>NZ_JABUBU010000002.1 GCF_019834675.1 Rhodococcoides corynebacterioides
GCAGACCACCGGGTTGATAGGCCAGAACTGGAAGCCCAGCAATGGGTGCAGGTGACTGGTACTAATAGGCCGAGGACTTACCACGAAGAAGCTACGCGTCCACTGTGCAGTATCTGAAACAACACACCGTGTCTCCACACGTGTGACAGTTTCACAGAGTTACGGCGGCCATAGCGGAGCGGGAAACGCCCGGACCCATTCCGAACCCGGAAGCTAAGCCCTCCAGCGCCGATGGTACTGCACCCGACAGGGTGTGGGAGAGTAGGACACCGCCGAACATTATTTTCCGAAAGGGGACCCATTCACGTGGGTCCCCTTTCGTGTTTCTTCAGCATTTTGCACCCAGCAGTGCCGACCGACGAAAGGCTCGCCCGTGTCCGACATTCCCACTCCGGACGGCCCGGCCGACGACGCACGCGGACGCGACGATCGCCCGCGACGCGACGACCGGTCGGGTGCCTCGCGCGACCGCCGCGGCGGTCACCAGGGTGCTCCCCGCCGCGGTGACGATGCGGGCAGCCAGGACCGGCGTCGACACACCGACCGCCGCGCGGGCGGACCCCTGCAGGGTGGCACCTCCGCGGGGCGGCCGGACCGTGGCGGCCGGCCCCAGAACGACCACCGCCGTCGTGGCGGCGAGGGTGCGTCCGGCCCGCGCGCCGGCCAGGGCCGCGGCGCGGACTCCCGCCCGGCGCGCGCACCCGAGCCCGACCTGCCCGACGACGTCGAGCCCAAGGATCTCGAGGGCGCGGTCCGTCGCGACCTTCTCAGCCTGGACAAGTCGAACGCGGAGACCGTCGCACGTCACCTCGTGATGACCAGCCGGCTGATCGCGGACGATCCCGCTGCCGCACTCGCCCATGCTCGGGCTGCGCGGGGCCGTGCCGGCCGGATCGCCGTCGTGCGAGAGACCGCCGGCATCGCCGCCTACCACGCCGGTGAATGGGCGGAAGCACTGTCCGAGCTGCGCGCCGCGCGACGCATGGCGGGCGGACCCGGACTGCTCTCGGTGATGGCGGACTGCGAACGCGGACTCGGTCGACCCGAGCGGGCGATCGAACTCGGTCGGAGCGACGAGGCTCGGTTGCTGACGGGGGAGGACGCGGCCGAACTGCGGATCGTCGTGGCCGGTGCCCGAATGGACATGGGTCAGTACGACCAGGCCGTGGTGACGCTGCAGACGGCGGACCTCGACGGCGACCGCACCGGGTCGGCGGCCGCGCGCTACTACTACGCGTACGCGGATGCACTGGTCGCCGCCGGCCGAGCCGAGGACGGACTGCAGTGGTTCCTGCGGGCCGCGGCGGCCGACACCGAGGGCGAGACCGACGCCGAGGACCGGGTCGACGAGCTGACCGGCCCGTGACCCGACTGACGGATCGTCACGACGCACTGCTGCTCGATCTCGACGGCACGCTCTACCGCGGGCCCGATCCCGTCGAGGGTGCCGTGGACGTGCTCCGTGACTGCTCGTCCTCGCTCTGGTACGTCACCAACAACGCGAGTCGGACGCCGGCGGCCGTGGCCGAGCACCTCCGGGATCTGGGGTTCCACGCTCCCGACGAGACCGTGGTGACGTCCTCCCAGGCCGCAGCCAGGTTGCTGGCCGACCTGGTGCCGGCGGGGTCGACGGTGCTGATCGTCGGAACCGACGCCCTCGCCGCCGAGGTGGAGGCGGCGGGACTGCGGACGACCCGGTCGGCCGAGCCGACGCCGGACGCCGTAGTACAGGGACATTCGCCGACGACCGCGTGGGCGGACATCGCCGAGGCGACGTACGCGGTCCGCGCCGGAGCGGTCTGGGTCGCCGCCAACGCCGACACCAGCCTCCCGACGCCGCGGGGATTGGGACCGGGTAACGGTGCGATGGTCGCGGCCGTCGCCGCGGCCACGGGCGCGACCCCGCGGGTCGCGGGCAAGCCGGAGGCGCCGTTGATGACGGACTCGCTCACGCGGTCCGGCGCGTCGTCCCCGCTCGTGGTGGGGGACCGCCTCGACACCGACATCGCCGGGGCCAACACCGTCGGTATCCCTTCGTTGCTCGTGCTGACGGGGGTGAGCACCGTCGACGACGTGCTGTGGGCCGAGCCCGCCCAGCGCCCCACGCATCTCGCGTCCTCGCTCGCCGTCCTGCTCGAGGACGAGTCGGCGTCGCTGATCGCCGCCACGGATCGGTGGTCGGTCGACCGCGACGGGACCGTCGTGCGCCTGGCCTCCGGCAGTGACCGCGCCGCGGAGTCGGGTGTCGAACCGACGTGGGCCGACGCCCTGCGGTCGATTCTGCCCGCGGTGTGGGCGATGGACGGAGTCGAGACGATCGAGGGCGTCGACGACGCCGCACGTGCCGTCGTCGAGGAGTGGTACGGCCGATCCTGACCGTCGCACCACGCCGCCGAGCCTGTCGGACCCATCCGCTAGCGTGGTCGGCGATGACGTCGTCCGTTCCCCTCCCCGGTCACCACCTGCCCTCCTCGCGCGGTGGTGCGGACGAGGCTGCGCCGGATCCAGAAGCGATTCGTGCCGCCGTGGGGGAGTTGCTCGCCGAGGCCGACCGTGCGGCACAGGTGCCCACCGGCGCCGGGACCGCGGACGTCCACGGCCTGGTCTCCCTCACCCGGCGCGCCCAGATCCTCGGCCGGGCGCACGACGTCCTCGTCGATGCACTGAGCTCGGTGGACAAGTCCTGATGGCCCGTCGTGCGCGGGTCGATGCGGAACTGGTTCGCCGGGGTCTGGCCCGATCGCGGGAGCATGCCTCGGAGTTGATCTCGGAGGGGCGAGTGCTGATCGCGGGGTCCGTGGCCACCAAGCCGGCCACGGCCGTCGAGCCGGGAACCGCGCTGCGGGTCGTCGAGGTCGCGGACGAGGTCTCCTGGGCGTCGCGGGGCGCGCACAAGCTGCTCGGCGCTCTCGCCGAGTTCGAACCACGGGGCCTGACCGTCACCGGGGCACGATGCCTCGATGCGGGGGCGTCGACCGGCGGTTTCACCGACGTGCTCCTGTCGAAGGGGGCGCGGGAGGTGGTGGCCGTCGACGTGGGCTACGGCCAGCTCGTCTGGCGGCTGCGCAGCGACGACCGCGTGATCGTGCACGACCGGACCAACGTCCGCACCGTCGATGCGGAGAGCATCGGCGGGCCCGTCGACCTGATCGTGGCCGATCTGTCGTTCATCTCGTTGTCACTGGTGCTCCCTGCCTTCGTCGCGTCGTTGGCACCGGGTGGCAGCATCGTGCCCATGGTGAAGCCGCAATTCGAGGTCGGCAAGGACCGCGTGGGTGCCGGCGGCGTCGTCCGCGATCCCGCGATGCGGGCCGCGGCCGTGGTCGACGTGGCGCGGGCCGCCGAGGCGGCGGGTCTGCGCACACGCGGAGTGGCCCCCAGCCCACTGCCGGGCCCGTCCGGGAACGTCGAGTACTTCCTCTGGTTGACCGCCGCGGGCGTCGAGCCGGACGCGGATCCCGCCCGCGAGCCCGAGCCGACGGTCGAGGACCTGGTCGCGGCGGCTGTTGCGAAGGGGCCCCAATGAGCGTTCTGCCGGGCTCCGAGACCGTCCCGGAGCGCACGGTGTTGCTGGTCGCCCACCCCGGGCGCCCCGACATCGAACAGACGGCCCGCCGCGCGGCCAAGGTCTTCCACGAGCACGGCATCGGCCTGCGGGTGCTGGTCGACGAGCACGACACGTCCCGGCTCGAGTCCACCTCGGGCGTGGACGCGCTGTCCGAACCGCACGCCGACGTGGCCGTGGTGGAGTTCGGTCCGGCCGCCGCCGTCGGGTGCGAGTTGGTGCTCGTCCTGGGCGGGGACGGCACGTTCCTGCGGGCGGCGGAACTGGCGCGCGGGGCGTCCATTCCGGTGCTCGGCATCAACCTGGGACGCATCGGCTTCCTCGCCGAGGCCGAGGCGGACGCGCTGGAGGAGACGCTCGACATCGTCGTGCGCCGCACCTACCGCATCGAGCCGCGCATGACGCTGGACATCTCGGTGCTGGTCGACGGTCGGGTCGTCGAGCGCGGCTGGGCGTTGAACGAGGCCAGCATCGAGAACGCGTCCCGCCTCGGGGTGCTCGAGGTGGTGCTCGAGGTCGACGACCGGCCGGTGTCCGCCTTCGGGTGCGACGGCGTTCTCCTCGCCACCCCCACGGGATCGACGGCGTACGCCTTCTCCGCGGGCGGACCGGTCGTGTGGCCCGAGCTGGACGCCATCCTCGTGATTCCGAGCAACGCGCACGCCCTGTTCGCCCGCCCGCTGGTCACCAGCCCCGAGTCGCACATCGCCGTCGAGATCTTCGACGGTGGCCGGGAGGCGCTGGTGTTCTGCGACGGCCGCCGCACCATGACGCTCCCGCCCGGTGCGCGCGTGGAGGTGGTCCGCGGGTCCGAGCCCATCAAATGGGTGCGGCTGGACTCCGCGCCGTTCGCCGATCGACTGGTCCACAAGTTCGCGCTGCCGGTCACCGGCTGGCGGGGGAGGGTGACGTAGCCGCGTGCTGTCCGAAATCAGAATCGACGGGCTGGGCGCCATCGCCGAGGCCACCGCGACGTTCTCGACGGGCCTGACGGTCCTCACCGGAGAGACGGGCGCGGGGAAGACGATGGTGGTCACCGGACTCCACCTGCTCTCCGGTGCGCGCGCCGACGCCGGTCGCGTGCGCGTGGGTGCGGACCGCGCCGTGGTCGAGGGCCGGTTCACCACCGACACCGTCGGCGACCCCGCGCGCACCGAGGTCGAGGCCCTGCTCGAATCCACCGGTGCGCGGCGGGACGACGACGACAGCATCATCGCCGTCCGCTCGGTGTCGACGGACGGTCGCTCGCGCGCCCACCTCGGCGGCCGCAGCGTCCCGGCCGGCGTGCTGTCGGAATTCACGGGGTCGCTGCTCACCGTCCACGGGCAGAACGACCAGTTGCGCCTGCAGCGCAGCGACCAGCAGCGCGCGGCTCTGGACCGGTTCGCCGGCGACGCGGTCACGGCCCTGCTCGCCGAGTACCGCACTCGGCGGCGCGACTGGCTCGCCGCCGTCGGCGAGCTGCGCGATCGCACCGAGCGAGCCCGCGAGATGGCTCGGGAGGCGGATCAGCTGACGTTCGCGTTGCAGGAGATCGACGCCGTCGCACCCGAGCCCGGCGAGGACGCGACGATCTCGGCCACCGTGCGTCGGCTGGGCGATCTCGACAGCCTGCGCGACGCGGCGGCGGGCGCCCGTGCCGCGCTCACGGGCGGCGACGACCCGGACGACGCGTCCGTCATGGCGCTGCTCGGGTCGGCCCGCGATCGCATCGAGTCGGCCGACGACCAGACGCTGCGAGCGCTGGCGCCGCGGGTGGCCGAAGCGATCGCCGTGGTCACGGACGTCGGGGCCGAACTCACGGCGTACCTCGACGACCTGCCGGCAGACCCGGAGTCACTGGACACCCTGCTCTCGCGCCAGGCCGAACTGAAGAACCTCACCCGCAAGTACGCCGCGGACGTCGACGGAGTGCTCGCGTGGGCGGCGGACGCCCGGGAGCGGCTGACCGGCCTCGACGTGTCGGCCGACGCACTCGCGGCGCTCGCGGACCGGGTGCGGACGGGCGCGGCGGCGACCGCGGCGGTGGCCGCCACACTGTCCGCGGCACGCACCAAGGCAGCCGGCCGATTGGCCAAGGCCGTCAGTGCGGAGCTGGCCGGACTCGCGATGGGCAAGGCCAAGCTCGAGGTCGAGGTGCGACCGCGCCCGGCGTCGCCGGACGACCGCGTCGCGCTCGAGGTGGGGGACACCACTCTGCACGCCGGGTCGTCGGGTGTCGACGACGTGGAGTTCCGGCTCGCGGCGCACAGCGGGGCGCAGTCGCTACCGCTGACCAAGAGCGCATCGGGCGGCGAACTGTCTCGCGTGATGCTCGCCCTCGAGGTGGTCCTCGCGCAGTCGGACGCCGGGTCGACCATGGTGTTCGACGAGGTCGACGCGGGTGTCGGCGGCCGCGCGGCCGTGGAGATCGGCAAGCGGCTGGCCCGTCTGGCCCGGACCCACCAGGTGATCGTGGTGACCCACCTGCCGCAGGTGGCGGCGTTCGCCGACACGCATCTGGTGGTGAACAAGACCGACAGCCGCAAGGGCGGGCCGGGCAGCGGGGTGCGGACGCTGAGCGAGTCCGATCGCGTGGTGGAGTTGGCGCGCATGTTGGCGGGGTTGGACGACACCGAGACCGGCCGGGCGCACGCGGAGGAACTGCTCGACACGGCCACCGCGGAACGGCGCGCCGCGGCGTCCTGACGTCGTGACGTGTCATGGGTGGGGATCACCCGCCGGTGTGACTCGTGTGAACGATGTGGTAGTTGATACGGCGCGCCTCCCTCATCCGCGCGCCGTCGTTCTCCATCATCGAACCCATGAAGATGCCGGCTCTGCTCTCGCGTAGCACCGACTCGCTTCCCGGAGTCACGGGAATCGCCCGCGTCGACCGCTCCACGGCCAAGTTGCTGCGCCGTGTCGGTCCCGGGGACGTCGTCGTTCTCGACGAACTCGACCTCGACCGCCTCACGGCCGACCAGCTGGTCCAGGCCGGGGTCACCGCCGTCGTGAACGCGTCGGCGTCCATCTCCGGTCGCTACCCCAACCTGGGACCCGAGGTCCTGGTGGCGGGCGGCGTCCTGCTGATCGACGAGGCCGGGCCCGAGGTCTTCAAGAAGATCAAGGACGGCGCGAAGGTGCGCCTGCACGAGGGCACCGTCTACGCGGGGGAGCGGGTGCTCGTCGAGGGCACCGAGCAGACCGAAGCCGACGTGTCCGACCGCATGATCGAGGCCAAGTCCGGTCTCATCGATCATCTGGAAGCGTTCTCGGGCAACACCATCGAGTTCATCCGGACCGAATCGCCGTTGCTGATCGACGGCGTCGGCGTGCCGGACGTGGACGTCGACATGCAGGGTCGTCACGTGGTGGTGGTGGCCGAGGGTCCCGATCACGTCGCCGACCTCAAGGCGCTGCGCCCGTTCGTCAAGGAGTACTCGCCGATCCTCATCGGCGTCGGTGCCGGCGCGGACACCCTCGCCGACGCGGGGTACCGCCCCGACCTCATCGTGGGTGATCCCGACGACGTCAGCAGCCGGACCCTCAAGTCCGGCGCCGAGGTGGTCCTGCCCGCCGACTCCGACGGCCACGCCTCGGGTCTCGAGCGGATCCAGGACCTCGGGATCGGGGCGATGACGTTCCCCGCGACCGGCACGGCGTCCGACCTCGCCCTGCTGCTGGCCGACCATCACGGCGCCTCGCTCATCGTCACCGTCGGGTGCTCGGCCTCGCTCGACGAGTTCTTCGACGCCGGCAAGCGCGCGAGCACCCCGTCGACCTTCATGACCCGCCTCAAGGTCGGGCCCAAGCTCGTCGACGCCAAGGCGATGGCGACGCTCTACCGCAGCCGTGTCTCGGGTGCCGCCGTCGCCCTGCTCGTCCTCGCGGCTCTGGTCGCCGTCATCGTCGCGCTGGTCGTCACCAACGGCAGCGGCGCCACCCTCGACTGGGCGATCGACACCTGGAACTCCTTCGCGCTGTGGGTTCAGGGGCTGCTTCGGTGATCTCGCTCCGCCAGCACACCGTCTCTCTCATCGCGGTCTTCCTGGCGCTGGCCGTCGGCGTGGTGCTCGGATCCGGGCTGCTGTCCGGCCGCGTCCTGTCCGGCCTGCGCGACGACCGCGACGATCTGCAGACCCGCGTCGACGATCTGGACCAGGCCAACAACGCCCTCGGTGAGCGCCTCAACGCCGCCGACGGGTTCGACGACGCCGTGGCGCCGCGCGTCGTCGCCGGCGCTCTCACGGACCGCTCGGTGGTCGTCGTGACGACCCCCGACGCCGACCCCGCCGACGTCGAGGGCGTCACTCGCCTCATCGGCGACGCAAGCGGCCGGGTCAGCGGTCGCGTCGGACTGACCGAGGCCTTCGTCTCCGCAGCGAGCGGCGACGATCTCCGGACCCGACTGACCAACGTCGTCCCGGCCGGCGCGCAGCTGCGCACGGGCGCGGTCGACCAGGGCAGCCTCGCCGGCGACCTGCTGGGCACCGTGCTGCTGCTCGATCCGGCGTCGGCGCAACCCCGGAGCACACCGGACGAACTCGCCCTCGCCCTCGACACGCTGCGGGGCGGCGGATTCCTGACGTACGACGACGGCGCGGTGGCGCCCGGGCAGCTCGCGGTGATCGTGACCGGAGCGGCGCAGGACCCGGGGGCGGACGGCAATCGCGGCGCGATCGTCGCGCGGTTCGCGGGCGCGCTCGACGGCCGGGGGGCCGGCGTCGTCCTCGCGGGCCGACCGGACGCGGCCACCGGCAGCGGTCCCATCGCCGTCGTGCGATCCGATTCCGCTCTCGCCGCGGGAACGAGCACCGTCGACGACGTCGATCGGGTGTCCGGGCGCATCACGACCGTGCTCGCGCTGCAGGATCAGCTCGGCGGTGGATCCGGGCGCTTCGGTACCGGTCCCGGTGCCACGGCAGTGACCGTCGGGGCGCCGACGCGGTAGACACGCGCCGTGGGTGACACCCGGACGGGTCCGAAGGTGTTACCGTGAAGTCCCGTGGGTCGGCCGGGTTCCGAACCACTCGACCTGTCGAATCGTGAACCGATTCGGCTTCGGCGTCGAGTCGCACCGTCACGGGAGTTTCTTTGCAGTCACGCATTCACACGCGGGCCGACATCAAGCACATTTTCGTCAGCGGCGGCGTCGCGTCGTCGCTCGGCAAAGGTCTCACGGCCTCGAGCCTGGGCCAGCTGCTCACCGCACGTGGCCTGCGCGTCACCATGCAGAAGCTCGACCCCTACCTCAACGTCGACCCCGGAACGATGAACCCGTTCCAGCACGGTGAGGTCTTCGTCACCGAGGACGGCGCCGAGACCGATCTGGACGTCGGGCACTACGAGCGCTTCCTCGACCGCGACCTCTCCGGGTACGCGAACGTCACCACCGGACAGGTCTACTCGACCGTGATCGCCAAGGAGCGGCGCGGCGAGTACCTGGGCGACACCGTCCAGGTCATTCCGCACATCACCGACGAGATCAAGGCGCGCATCCTCGCGATGCGCGGCCCGGACCTCCAGGGCCAGGCGCCGGACGTCGTCATCACCGAGATCGGTGGCACGGTCGGCGACATCGAGTCCCAGCCGTTCCTCGAGGCCGCCCGTCAGGTCCGCCACGACGTCGGCCGGGAGAACGTGTTCTTCCTGCACGTCTCGCTGGTGCCGTTCCTCGCGCCGTCCGGTGAGCTCAAGACCAAGCCCACGCAGCACTCGGTGGCCGCGCTCCGCAGCATCGGCATCCAGCCCGATGCGCTGATCCTGCGGTCCGACCGCGACGTGCCGGACGGCCTCAAGCGCAAGATCGCGCTCATGTGCGACGTCGACGTCGACGGCTGCATCTCCACGCCCGACGCCCCGTCCATCTACGACATCCCCAAGGTGCTGCACGGCGAGGGCCTCGACGCCTACGTCGTCCGCAAGCTCGGCCTGCCGTTCCGCGACGTCGACTGGTCGGTGTGGGGCACGTTGCTCGAGCGGGTGCACTCGCCGCGCGAGACCGTGCGCGTCGCCCTCGTCGGCAAGTACGTCGACCTGCCGGACGCCTACCTGTCGGTGACCGAGGCGCTGCGCGCCGGCGGCTTCGCCAACCGCGCCAAGGTCGAGCTGGTGTGGGTGCAGTCCGACGACTGCGACACCGCGGCCGGCGCCCGCCTCGCCCTCGCCGACATCGACGCCGTGGTCATCCCCGGCGGCTTCGGCATCCGCGGCATCGAGGGCAAGCTCGGCGCGATCACCCACGCCCGCACGCACCGGATCCCGACGCTCGGGCTCTGCCTGGGCCTGCAGTGCATGGTCATCGAGGCGGCCCGCTCCGTGGGACTCGACGACGCCAATTCCGCGGAGTTCGAGCCGGAGACGACGCAGCCGGTCATCTCGACGATGGCCGACCAGGAACAGGCCGTGGCCGGCGAGGCCGACCTCGGCGGCACCATGCGACTGGGTGCGTACCCCGCGACCCTGGCCAAGGGCTCCGTCGTGGCGCAGACCTACGGCAGCGAGTCGGTGTCCGAGCGTCACCGTCACCGCTACGAGGTCAACAACAGCTACCGCGATCGCATCGCGGCGTCCGGCCTGCGGTTCAGCGGCACCTCGCCCGACGGGCACCTCGTGGAGTTCGTCGAGCTGCCGAAGAAGACGCACCCGTTCTTCGTCGGCACGCAGGCGCACCCGGAGCTCAAGAGCCGGCCGACCCGTCCGCACCCGCTGTTCGCCGGGCTGATCGCCGCCGCACTGGCCTACAAGTCGGAGGAGCGCCTGCCCGTCGACGTGCACGGTGACGCGGCGCAGGCCGAGCCCGCGACGCCCGTCGAGGCCGCAGAGCCCACCGCGACCGCCGACTCGACCGAGAAGGCCTGAGGCGACATGGCGGAGCGACACGACTTCGAGGTGCTCGGCAGCGAGCTCGAGTACGAGGGGGCGATCCTCGCCCTGCGCCGGGACCGTGTCGCGATGCCGGGCGGCCGGACGGCCGAACGCGAGGTGATCGAGCACCACGGCGCCGTCGCCGTGGTGGCGATCGACGACGAGGACCGCATCGTCCTGATCGAGCAGTACCGGCATCCGCTCGGTCGCCGGCTGCTCGAGCTGCCGGCGGGATTGCTCGACCAGCCCGGAGAGGACCCGGTCGACGCGGTCGGGCGCGAGCTGACCGAGGAGACCGGGCTGGCGGCCACGTCGTTCTCGGTGCTGGTGGACGTCGCGGCGTCGCCCGGCTTCACCGACGAGACCGTCCGCATCTTCCTCGCCGAGGGTCTGTCGGAGGTCGATCGACCCGAGGCGCACGACGAGGAAGCGGACATCGAGCTGGTGCGCCTACCCGTCGAGGACGCCCTCGCCCGCGTGCTGTCCGGCGAGATCGTCAACGCGTCCGCGGTGGCCGGCATCCTCGCCGTCGCGGCGGTGCGCTCGCGGTCCGTGCCGATGCGGCCGGCCGATGCGCCGTGGCGTGATCGGCCCACGGCGTTCGAGCAGCGCCGCGCGCATGGCGGCTGACGGTCCCACCGAGGTGATCGAGGCCTACCTCGACCACCTGACGGTCGAGCGGGGCGCGGCGCGCAACACCGTGACGTCCTATCGGCGAGATCTGGTGCGCTACGCCGACTTCCTCGCGCAGCGGGGGCGGACGCGCCTGTCCGACGTCACCCGACACGACGTCGGCGACTTCGTCGAGGCCCTGCGCACCGGCACGGGGGACTACCCGCCGCTCGCATCCAGTTCGGCCGCCCGCGCGGTGATCGCCGTCCGCGGCGTCCACCGGTTCGCCCTGACCGAGGGCACCGTCGAGACGGACGTCGCCGCCGGGGTCAAGCCGCCCGCACCCGGCCGTCGGCTGCCGAAATCGCTGCCCGTGGACGAGGTGTTCGCCCTGCTCGACGCGGCCGCCGGGGAGTCGGCCGACACCCCCCGCGGCCTGCGCGACCGCGCACTGCTCGAACTGCTCTACTCCACCGGCGCCCGCATCTCCGAGGCGGTGGGCCTGGACGTCGACGACATCGACACCGAGTCGCGGTCGGTGATCCTGCGCGGCAAGGGCGGCAAGGAACGGGTGGTGCCGGTCGGCCGACCGGCGATGGCGGCCGTCGACGCGTACCTGGTGCGCGGGCGGCCCTCGCTGGTCTCCCGCAGTACTCCGGCGCTGCTGCTCAACGCGCGCGGCGGACGGCTGTCCCGGCAGAGTGCGTGGCAGGTGCTCCAGACCGCGGCCGAGCGCGCCGGCATCGGCTCGCGCGTGTCCCCCCACACCCTGCGCCATTCCTTCGCGACCCACCTGCTCGACGGCGGCGCGGACGTGCGCGTGGTGCAGGAACTGCTCGGTCACGCCTCGGTGACCACGACGCAGATCTACACCCTGGTGACGGTGACGACCCTGCGGGAAGTGTGGGCCGAGGCCCATCCCCGCGCTCGGTAGCGTGTCCGCGTCGGCGCCGCTCGGTCCACGCGGTAGCGTTCCGGTGTGACCGGTCCGTACGAGGCGAGGGGAGATGCGCGGGTGTCCACGGCACACGACGACGGCGCGTTGTTCCGGACGCGCGCCCCGGAGCCGGAGCCCGCCCACTCGGGTCCCGCGACCGAACTCGGCCCCACCGGCCGCGTCCCGCGCGCGATCCCCGAACCGGCCCCGCTCACCTCTCACGGCCCCGCCACGGTCATCGCCATGTGCAACCAGAAGGGCGGCGTCGGCAAGACCACGTCGACCATCAACCTCGGGGCGTCGTTGGCGGAGTTCGGCCGTCGGGTCCTGTTGGTCGACCTCGACCCGCAGGGCGCGCTGTCCGCGGGCCTCGGCGTGCCGCACCACGAACTCGAACTCACCGTGCACAACCTGCTGGTCGAGCCGCGCGTGTCGATCGACGACGTCCTCATGCGGACGCGCGTCGACGGCATGGACCTGCTGCCCAGCAACATCGACCTGTCCGCCGCGGAGATCCAGCTGGTCACCGAGGTCGGTCGTGAGCAGACGCTCGGCCGGGTCCTGCATCCCGTGCTGGACCGCTACGACTACGTCCTCATCGACTGCCAGCCGTCGCTCGGCCTGCTGACCGTCAACGCGCTCGCGTGCGCCGACTCGGTGCTGATCCCGATGGAGTGCGAGTACTTCAGCCTGCGCGGTCTCGCGCTGCTCAACGACACCGTGGACAAGGTGCGTGACCGACTCAATCCGCGGCTGACGCTCGAGGGCATCGTGGTGACCATGTTCGACGCGCGCACGCTGCATTCGCGCGAGGTCATGAACCGAGTCGTCGAGGTGTTCGGCGACGTGGTCTTCGACACCGTCATCACCCGCACCGTCCGCTTCCCGGAGACGTCGGTGGCCGGTGAGCCGATCACCACCTGGGCGCCCAAATCGTCGGGCGCGGAGGCGTACCGGTCCCTGGCCCGCGAAGTCATCCACCGAGACACCTCGCCGCGCGGGTGACGGCGCCCCCCGTCGAGCCTGCTGAGCCCGACACTGCACGGTCGTCGCGGCAGCGCTTCGAGGTCCGGCTGGACAACTTCGAGGGCCCGTTCGACCTGCTGCTGACGCTGATCGGGCAGCACCGCCTCGACGTCACCGAGGTGGCGCTGCACCGGGTCACCGACGAATTCATCGCGTACACACGGGAACTCGGCGCGGCGATGGAACTCGACCAGACCACCGAATTCCTGGTGGTCGCGGCGACTCTGCTGGATCTCAAGGCGGCCCGGTTGCTCCCGGCGGGAGACGTCGACGACGCCGAGGACCTCGCGCTGCTCGAGGTGCGGGACCTGCTGTTCGCTCGGTTGCTGCAGTATCGCGCGTACAAGCAGGTGGCCCAGCTGTTCGGCGAACTCGAGAGCGCGGCGCTGCGCCGCTATCCGCGGTCGGTGTCGCTCGAGGAGCAGTTCGACGGCCTGCTGCCGGAGGTGTTGCTCGGGGTGGACCCGGCGCGGTTCGCGGAGATCGCGGCCACGGCGTTCCGGCCCCGGGAGATCCCCACCGTCGGGCTCGGCCACCTGCACGAGGCGCCCGTCTCGGTGGCCGAGCACGCCGCGACCGTGCTCGCGATGCTGCGGGAGCGGGGCGAAGGCGCCTGGACCGAGTTCGCCGACCTGGTGGCCGACTGCACCGCGCCCGTCGAGATCGTCGTCCGCTTCCTGGCGCTGCTCGAGCTGTACCGGGAGAAGGCGGTCACCTTCGACCAGCCCGAGGCGTTGGGTGCGCTGCAGGTGCGGTGGACCGGCGACGACGACGATCTCGACACCACCCGCATGGAGGACTACGGATGACCGAGCCGGAGCACGACTCGACCGACGAGCCGCAGCCGGACGAGACGCTCACCGACGTCGAGCTGCGCGGCGCGCTGGAGTCGATCCTGCTGGTCGTGGACAGTCCCGCGACGGTCGATCAGCTGGTCTCCGCGACGGGGTGTGACCGAGCGCGCATCGAGGCGTTGCTCACCCGGATCGCCGCGGACTTCACGGCGCGGGGGAGCGGCATCGACCTGCGGTTCGTCGGCGACGGGTGGCGGTTCTACACCCGCACGGAGTACGCGCCGTACGTCGAGAGGCTCCTGCTCGACGGCGCCCGGTCCAAGCTCACGCGCGCGGCGTTGGAAACGCTCGCCGTCATCGCCTATCGTCAACCGGTTACCCGCGCACGGGTCGGTGCAGTGCGTGGGGTGAACGTGGACGGTGTGATGCGGACCCTGCTGGCCCGCGGACTGATCGCCGAGGCGGGACCCGATCCCGACTCCGGTGGGACGCAGTACGTCACCACGGACATGTTCCTCGAACGGTTGGGGTTGTCGTCGCTGGGCGATCTTCCCGAACTGGCACCGCTGCTGCCCGGCGTCGACATGATCGACGACATCAATGACAGCATGGACACCGACCCTCGGGTTCTGCGCGCACAGCGCCGAGCCGAGGCCGAGCCGAACCCGACGACCGAGTTCGGAACCGAGACAGACGAATAGGTAGACGCAGTGACTGACTCCGCTCGCCGTGACGGCACACCGGACCGGGACGACCATCCCGACGCGAACCCCGACACCACGACCGAACGCAAGAAGAAGCGCCCCAACAAGAAGGTGGCCGCCGCGGCGTACACGCGCCGGACCGAGACGCGCACCACCGGGGCGAAGTACCCCCGCAAGCCGAAGGCCGGCGCGCGCAAGCCGAAGCCCGAGAAGGCCACCCCGGCGACGCCGACGATTTCCAACGCCAAGCCCGCACGGCACCAGAACACCGACACCTCGCGTCGTCCGCACGTCGCACCCGAGGACGGCGTGCGGTTGCAGAAGGTGCTCGCGCAGGCCGGCGTCGCCTCCCGCCGCGCGGCCGAGGAACTCATCGAGCAGGGCCGCGTCGAGGTCGACGGCCGCATCGTCACCGAGCAGGGCGTGCGGGTCGACCCGGGCAGCGCCGTGGTGCGCGTCGACGGCATCCGCGTGGTGGTCAAGGCCGACCTGGTGCACATCGCGCTGAACAAGCCGCGCGGCTGGCAGTCCACGATGTCCGACGACCTCGGCCGTCCCTGCATCGGCGACATCGTCTCCGAGCGCGTTCAGGCCGGACAGCGTCTGTTCCACGTCGGCCGCCTCGACGCCGACACCGAGGGCCTTATCCTGCTGACCAACGACGGCGATCTCGCCCACCGACTCATGCACCCGTCGTTCGAGGTGTCGAAGACCTACCTCGCCACCGTTCACGGGGTGATGGAGCGCAGCATCGGCAAGCAGCTGCGCGCCGGGGTCGAGCTCGAGGACGGCCCCGCCAAGGTCGACGCCTTCACCATCCTCGACGTCAACGAGGGCCGCACGCTGGTCAAGGTGGTGCTGCACGAGGGCCGCAAGCACATCGTGCGCCGTCTGTTCGACGCGGTCGGTTTCCCCGTGCGGCGCCTGGTCCGCACCGACATCGGCGCCGTCGCCCTGGGCGATCAGCGGCCGGGCACGCTGCGCGTCCTCGGCCGTGGCGAGGTCGGCAGCCTCTACGGGGCGGTGGGGCTGTGAGCGCCGGTGGAGGCGAGCGTCTGATCGTCGCGATGGACGGCCCGTCGGGCACCGGCAAGTCGTCGGTGTCGCGGCTGCTCGCGTCGCGCCTGGGCGCGTCGTACCTCGACACCGGCGCGATGTACCGCGCGGCGACCGTGTGGGTGCTCTCGCAGAGCGTCGACACCACCGACGTCGACGCCGTGACCGCGGCCGTCGCGTCGCTGCCGCTCGAGATCGGGACCGACCCGACCGCCGAGCGGGTGGAGGTCGCGGGGGAGGACGTCACCGGGCCCATCCGCGGCGCCGAGGTGACCGCGGCGGTCTCCGCCGTGTCCGCCGTCCCGGCCGTGCGCGAGAAGCTCGTGGCGATGCAGCGCGACATCGCGATGCGCAGCGACCGCGTCGTCGTCGAAGGACGGGACATCGGCACCGTCGTCCTGCCCGACGCCGACCTCAAGATCTACCTGACCGCGTCCGCGGAGACTCGCGCCGCGCGACGCAACGACCAGAACGTGGCCGACGGCCGCGGCGACGACTACGCCGGCGTGCTCGCCGACGTCCAGCGTCGTGACCTCGCGGACTCCACGCGCGCCCTGTCGCCGCTGCGTCCCGCGGACGACGCCGTCACCGTCGACACGAGCGACCTGACCAAGGACGGCGTCATCGACGCGTTGCTGCGGCTGGTCCACGACCTGCAAGGAGCTCGATCATGAGCGACCACGATCTCACCGATGTCACCGAGGTCTTCGCCTCCGACGGCGTCTGGACCGACGAAACCGACTGGGACGAGCTCGATCTCGACGCTCCCGAGGGCGACGAGCCCGAGGTCGCCGTCCCCACCCTCGCCGTCGTCGGACGGCCGAACGTGGGCAAGTCGACCCTCGTCAACCGCATCATCGGCCGTCGTGAAGCGGTGGTGGAGGACGTCCCCGGCGTCACCCGCGACCGCGTCTCGTACGAGGCCAACTGGTCCGGCCGACGGTTCATGGTGCAGGACACCGGCGGCTGGGAGCCCGACGCGAAGGGCATGCAGCAGTCCGTCGCCCGGCAGGCCGAGCAGGCCATGCAGACCGCGGACGCCATCCTGTTGGTGGTCGATGCCGTCGTCGGTGCCACTGCCACCGACGAGGCGGTGGCCCGCGTGCTGCGTCGGTCCAAGACCCCGGTGATCCTGGTGGCCAACAAGGTCGACGACGAGCGGGTGGAGTCCGAGGCGGCGGCGTTGTGGTCGCTCGGGCTCGGCGAGCCGCGCACGGTCAGCGCCACGCACGGCCGCGGCACCGGCGACCTGCTCGATGACGTGCTCGAGGTGCTCCCGGAGACCCCGCGCGAGGGTACCGGCGTCGCCGGGCCGCGCCGAGTGGCGTTGGTGGGCAAGCCGAACGTCGGCAAGTCGTCCCTGCTGAACAAGCTGACCGGGGACGAGCGGTCCGTCGTCCACGACGTCGCCGGCACCACCGTCGACCCGGTGGACTCGCTGGTCGAGCTGGGCGGCAAGGTGTGGCGGTTCGTCGACACCGCCGGGCTGCGCAAGCGCGTCACCCACGCCAGCGGCGCCGAGTTCTACGCCTCGCTCCGCACCCGCGGCGCCATCGACGCTGCCGAGGTCGCGATCCTGCTGATCGACGCCTCCGAGGTCATCTCCGAACAGGACCTGCGGGTGCTGTCGATGGTCGCCGAGGCCGGTCGCGCCCTGGTCATCGCCTTCAACAAGTGGGACCTGGTCGACGAGGACCGGCGCCACCAGCTCGAGCGGGAGATCGATCGCGACCTCGCGCGTGTGCCGTGGGCGTCGCGCGTCAACGTCTCGGCGCGCACCGGTCGCGCCGTGCAGAAGTTGGTGCCCGCGCTCGAGACGGCGTTGGACTCGTGGGACAAGCGCATTCCCACCGGCCGTCTGAACTCCTGGCTGAAGGACGTCGTCGCCGCGACCCCGCCGCCCATGCGTGGCGGGCGTCTGCCGCGGGTGATGTTCGCGACGCAGGCCGGGACGCGCCCCCCGACCTTCGTGCTGTTCACCACGGGCTTCCTCGAGGCCGGCTACCGCCGGTTCCTCGAGCGTCGGTTGCGCGAGGAGTTCAACTTCGACGGCAGCCCCGTGCGCATCTCCGTCCGCATCCGGGAGAAGCGCGAGCGTCGGAAGTAGCTACCCGGGCGGGGTGACCGGAGGCCGCGAGGCGATTGGCTTCCGGCGCCGCGCCTGAGGTAGTGTTTCACCGTTCCCGAGAGGGGATGCACGGTCCGCTTCGTGTGGACCGCGGGCTGTGGCGCAGCTTGGTAGCGCACTTGACTGGGGGTCAAGTGGTCGCAGGTTCAAATCCTGTCAGCCCGACGCGAGAAGCGGCTCCGGACATCACGTCCGGAGCCGCTTTTCTCGTTCTCGGTGTCCTTCTCGGTGTCCTTCTCGAGGGCCTGTCCGAGAGGTCAGCCCCGGTACTGCTCCATCAGCGCGACGTAGCCGGCGGCGTTGAAGCCGATGGCCTCGCGCTCCTGCTCGGTGGTCTCCCGCCGCACCTTGCCGGGCACACCGGCCACCAACGAGTTCGGCGGAATCTGCGTGCCCTCGGTGACCAGGGCGCCGGCCGCGACGATGGAGCCGGTACCGATGCGGGCGCGGTTCATCACGGTGGAGCCCATGCCGATCAGCACGTCGTCCTCGACGGTGCAGCCGTGCAGCACGGCGTTGTGCCCGACGCTCACCCGCTTGCCGACGGTCAACGGCGCGCCGGGGTCCGCGTGCAGGGCGCACCCGTCCTGGATGTTGCTCTCCTCGTCGATGGAGATGGCCTCCGCGTCGGCGCGCACGACGGCGTTGAACCACACGGCCGTGCGGGCCGCGAGAGTGGCGCGGCCGATCACGGCGGCACCCGGAGCGAGCCACGCATCCTCGGCGACGGAGGGGCTGTGACCGGCGAAGGGATACGTCTGTTCCATTCGCCGACACTAACAACGGCCGCCGCGTTCCGACGCGCGCACGGTGTTCACGGAACCGCCATCGGACTGTCGGAGCGATGGTGAATACTCCATCCGTGACGAGTACACCTTTCCCTGTCGCATCCCGAGCAGCATCTTCTTCCACGACGCTCGGGGCGACACCGGCGGCCGAGACCCTCCCGGCGCCGGACGACCACGCCGTGATCGGATTCCTGCAGCGCTGGTACGCCTACGGTGGCGGGCGGTCCGAGGACATCCTGGTCGAGTTCGGTCTGTCGACCACCCAGTTCTTCACGCGCGCCAAGGATCTCCTCGAGAGCAAGGCGGTGCGCGTCGATCCCGCCGTGGCCGACGCCATGCTGACCGTCTGCCGCAAGCGTCTCTGGCTCGGGCAGTAGCGACGCGGCCTACGCTCGACGCATGATGCCGCGCACCGAGGGGCTG
Source organism: Rhodococcoides corynebacterioides (assembly GCF_019834675.1). Lineage (GTDB taxonomy): Bacteria > Actinomycetota > Actinomycetes > Mycobacteriales > Mycobacteriaceae > Rhodococcoides > Rhodococcoides corynebacterioides_A. Next base: position 18,883 of record NZ_JABUBU010000002.1, read on the forward strand.
CACCACGTCACCGCCATCGCCGACGATCCGCAGACCAACGTCGACTTCTACGTCACGGTCCTGGGACTGCGCCTGGTGAAGCGGACGGTGAACTTCGACGATCCGTCCACCTACCACCTCTATTACGGCGACTCGTCCGGGACGCCCGGCACGCTGATGACGTTCTTCCCGTGGCAGAAGGTGCCGACGGGGCGAATCGGTGTGGGCCAGTCGACCGCCACGGCGTTCTCGATTCCGCAGGCCTCGCTCGGATGGTGGCGCGACCATCTCACCGCGCTCGGCGTGGACGCGGCCATCACCGGCACCTCGGACGAGGAGCGTCTCGAGCTCCGCGATCCGGACGGGTTGCGGCTCGAACTGGTCGCGTCGAGCGTGGTCGATCCGCGGAATCCGTGGGATTCCGCCTCGGTGCCGGGGGAGCACGCGATCCGCGGTCAGCACTCCTCGGTGCTGACGGTCGGGGACGGCGAGCGCACCGTCGCGACGCTCGTCGAGGACCTCGGCATGCGGGTCGAGTCCGAACTGCCGGATCGCACCCGACTGCGGGCCGGCCCCGGCGGCCCCGGCCACCTCGTCGACGTGGTCGCCGACTCCCGCGGCGAGCCGGGGGTGGTGGCCGGGGGCACCGTGCACCACATCGCGTTCCGGGTGCCCGATCACGCCACCCAGGAACTGTGGCGCGAGTACCTGGTCGATCGCGGCCACCACGTCACGAAAATTCTCGACCGGCAGTACTTCACGTCGATCTACTTCCGGGAACCCGGTGGTGTTCTGCTCGAAGTGGCCACGGACACACCGGGATTCGACGTGGACGAGCCGCTGCTCGAGCTCGGCCGCGCGCTGAAGCTGCCGCCGTGGCTCGAGCCCGACCGCGAGGACATCGAGCGGTCGGTGCGGCTCGTCACCGTGCCGGAGGGACGCGATCCCGCCTAGCTCAGGTGGTGCACTTCCTGCAGCCCGTAGACGGGGGTGTCGATGCCCTCGTACCGCGCCTTGAGCTGGAGCCCGAGGTACAGCGAGTAGTGGCGCGACTGGTGCAGGTTGCCGCCGTGGAACCAGAGGTTCTCCTGCTGGGTCGGCTTCCACATGTTGCGCTGCTCGCCCTCCCAGGGACCGGGGTCCTTGGTGGTGTCCGAGCCGAGGCCCCACACCTTGCCCACCTTGTCGGCGGTCTCCTGGTCGACCAGATCGGCGACCCAGCCGTTCATCGAGCCGTAGCCGGTGGCGTAGACCACCAGATCGGCCTCGAGCTCGGTGCCGTCCGCGAGCACCACGGCGGTCTCGGTCAGGTGGTCGACCTGGCCGTTCACGAGCTTGATGGACCCGTCGGCGACGAGCTCGGAGGCGCCGACGTCGATGTAGTAACCGGATCCGCGGCGGAGGTACTTCATGAACAGCCCCGAGCCGTCGTCACCGAAGTCCTGCTGGAAGCCGGCGGCGGCGAGGCGGTCGTAGAAGTCCTTGTCCTTCTCCGCGATCTGCTGGTACACGGGGATCTGGAACTCGTGCATGATCCGGTACGGCAGTGAGGCGAACGTGAGATCGGCCTTCTGCGTAGTGGTTCCGCTCTGCACGGCCCGCTCGGAGTAGAGGTCGCCCAGCGCGATCTCGCACAGCGAGTCGGACTTGACGATGTGCGTGGACGAGCGCTGCAGCATGGTGACGTCGGCACCCGTCTCGTACAGGGCCTTGCAGATGTCGTGGGCCGAGTTGTTGGAGCCGACCACCACGACCTTCTTGCCGACGTAGGCGTCGGGCCCGGGGTGCTGCGACGAGTGGTGCTGCTCGCCGCGGAAGACGTCCATACCGGGGAAGTTCGGGATGTTCGCCTTCCCCGACATCCCCGTCGCCATGACGAGGTGCTTCGGGGTGAGCGTCACCTTCTCGCCGTCCCGATCGACGACGACGGTCCACTGCTTCGTCTCCTCGTCGAAGGTGGCGGACTCGGCGGTGGTCCTGGTCCAGTAGGGGACCTCCATCACCTTGGTGTACATCTCCAGCCAGTCGCCGATCTTGTCCTTCGGGGCGAAGACGGGCCAGTTGTCCGGGAAGGGCAGGTAGGGGAGGTGGTCGTACCAGACCGGATCGTGCAGGCACAGCGACTTGTAGCGGCCGCGCCACTGGTCGCCGGGCCGGTCGTTCCGGTCGACGACGATGGCCGGCACGCCCATCTGGCGCAGCCGCGCGCCGAGGGCGATACCGCCCTGACCGCCACCGACGATCAGCACGTACGGCTGCACGGAGTAGCCGAGTTCCTTCTCCTCGAGCTCGCGTCGTTCCGCCCAGGTCTTGGTCTCCTTGTTCGACCCGTGCACGGCGCCCATCGGACGACGGTGTCCGCGGGGCTCCTCGTGACCCTTGAGTTCCTGCATCGTCGTCAGCAGCGTCCACGCCTCGAGGTCACCGTCGGCGTTCTCCCGCAGACGCAGGTGGCCCGACCCGCGGGCCGTGGCCGTCTCGAACGCGATCCAGGCGGAGTACACGCCGTCGGCCTCGTCCGGGGTCTCGGTGGTGTGGAACCCGCGCGGGTCGACGTCGTCGAGGCGAGCCCCGAGCATGTCGGCGATCTGCTCGCGGCCTTCGACGGTCTTGATGTTCCAGGTGAACGTCACCAGGTCGCGCCAGAAGCTGGTCGTGGCGAACAGGGCCGCGACGCCCTCGACGTCGCGGGCGGCCAGGGCGCGGTCGAAATCCGCCAGCCAGGCGTCGACCCGCTGCTGCGGCGACCGGTCGGTGGTGGTGGGCGGTTCGAGAGTCTGAGTCATGGGTACTGCTCTCCCGTTCGAAGATCGGTGCGTGTCGAGCGTCACACGGACGCTGTGATGCACAGCACACGCTCCGACGGCACTCCGCCGCGAGAGTTGCACGGGGTTGCAGCGCTAGACCACGCGGTGCGGCGGCTCCTCACCGCGGGCGATGGCGACGGCGTTCAGCGCCGACAGCCGCGCCATCTCCGATCGCACCGACACCGTCGCGCTGCCGACGTGGGGGAGCAGCACCGTGTTCGGCAGATCCGCCAGTCCCGGCGCGAGCTCCGGTTCGCGTTCGAAGACGTCCAGTCCCGCCGCGGCGATCACGCCGTCGCGCAACGCCTCGACCAGCGCCGTCTCGTCGACGACGGGTCCGCGAGCGGTGTTGATCAGGATCGCGTCGTCGCGCATCGCGGCGAGGACGTCCGCGTCGACGAGGTGGCGGGTGTCGTCGGTGAGGGGCACGTGCAGCGAGAGGAAGTCGCTCTCCCGCACGAGGGTCGGCCAGTCGACGTGCGTGACCCGGCCGACGAGGTCGCCCAGCTCGTGGTCGGCGACGTCGCGATCCGACGGCGGACGCGGGCAGAACAGGACGGTCATGCCGAACCCGAGCGCGCGCCGGGCGGTGGCCTTGGCGATGCGACCGAAACCGGCGAGCCCCAGCGTCCGTCCCGAGACGTCGGTGCCCAGCATCAGATTCGGCTGCCAGCCCTGGAACCCGCCGGTGCGCACCACTCGATCGGCCTCGACCGCGCGTCGCGCCGTCGCCAGCATGAGCAGGACCGCGATGTCGGCGGTGGAGTCGGTGAGCACGCCCGGGGTGTTGCCGACGACGATGCCGTGGCGCTGCGCCGCGTCGACGTCGATGTTGTCGAAGCCCACCGCGTAGTTCGAGATGCCGGCGAGGGTGGCCCGGCTCAGCAGGTCGGCGTCGAAGCGGTCGCGCAGCTGCGCGAGCACCACGCCGTGACTGCCGTCGGTGACGGCGGTGCGCAGCGCGTCGGCGTCGATCGGCTCGTCGCAGAAGGTGACGTTGCCGTACTCCCGCAGGATCGTCGGGCCGGGCTCGGGGATCTCGGAGGTGACGAGGATGCGGTGGTCGGTCATGGCTGTCCGTTCCGATCGGGGGTGGGGGCGGGGCGACCGAGCAGGTCGCGGTAGACCTCGTCGGTGTGAGCGCCGAGGTCCGGTCCGATCGACCGGACGGGCAGCGAGCGCTCGCCGAGGACGGGAACGATGCCGGGGAAGCCGACCGTCGCCGGTTCCGGCGCGCCGGTGTCCACCTCGAAGTGCTGAATCATGTGGCGGGCCGCGTACTGCTCGTCCGCGCAGATGTCGCGCGCGGTGTGGATGGGGCCGGCCGGCACCTCGGCCTCGTCGAGCAGGCGTAGCGCCTCGTCGCGGGTGCGCTCGGCCGCCCACGCTCCGATGGCGTCGTCGATCTCGTCCCGTCGCGCCCATCGACCCGCGTTGGTGGCCAGGTTCGCGTCGTCGGCGAGATCGGTGCGCCCGATCAGGCGCATGTAGCGACCGAAGATGGCGTCGCTGTTCCCGGCGACGACGACGGACAGGCCGTCGGCGCAGACGTAGGCGTTGGACGGGGCGATGCCCTCGGTCCGCCCACCGGTGCGACGACGTTCGACGCCGTACGCGAGGTAGTCGGGAATCAACGACTCCATCATTGACAGCACGGCCTCGTTCAGCGCGACGTCGATGCTGCGCGCCCGGAGCGGCACCGCACCCGGGCGCGTGCGCTCGCGCTGCAGCAACGCGGTCACCGCACCGAACGCGGCGTACAGACCGGCGATGGAATCGCCGATCGACACCCCGGTGCGCGACGGCGGGCGGTCGGGGTCGCCCACCAGCTCGCGCAGTCCGCCGTGGGCTTCGGCGACGGCCGCGAAGCCCGGCCGCGACGCCAGGGGGCCGGTCTGGCCGAACGCGGAGATGCGGGCGAGGACGACCTCGGGGTTGACCGCGTTCATCTCCTCCGGGCCGAGCCCCCACCGCTCGAGGGTGCCGGGGCGGAAGTTCTCGAGCACCACGTCGCACACCGCGACGAGGTCGAGGACGTCGCGGCGTCCCGCGTCGGTCCGCAGGTTGATCACCACCGACTTCTTGCCGCGGTTGAGGGTGCGGAACAGCATCGAGGTGGTCCCGGCGTACAGCCGCCAGTTCCGCAGTTCGTCGCCCGTGTGCGGCCGCTCGACCTTGATCACCTCGGCGCCGAAATCGGCCAGCAGCCGGGCGGCGGTCGGCGCGGCGATGTAGTTCCCCAGCTCGAGAACGCGGATGCCGGCCAGGGGGAGCGGGAGGTCGTCGGCCACGGCCGAAGCCTATGCAACCGCGTGCAACTCTTCTGCGAGTGGCCTGCGCCACAGCAGCATCGGGGCTCGTACCGACCCAGAAGCCGACACCGACTCAGAAGCCGACACCGACCCCCGACCGAACGGACCCCACGATGCGCGCAGCCGTCTACCACGGACCCCACCGGGTCGAGATCGAGGACGTGGCCACTCCCGAGCCGGGACCGGGGGAGGTGGCCGTCGACGTCGCGTTCAACGGCATCTGCGGAACGGATCTCCACGAGTACTACGCCGGCCCGATCTTCGTGCCCACCTCGCCGCACCCGCTGACGGGCCGGCAGGCGCCGCTGACGATGGGCCACGAGTTCTCGGGAACCGTCGCCGCCGTCGGGTCCGGCGTGGACGGGTGGGCGGTGGGGGACCGGGTGGCGGTCGAGCCGATCCACCGCTGCGGACACTGCCCGCCCTGCCGCGCCGGCAACTACAACGTGTGCCAGCGGATCGGGTTCCACGGGTTGATGTCCGACGGCGGAATGGCCGAGCGCACGGTGGTGCCGGTGCACATGCTCCACCGCCTGCCGGACTCGGTGTCGCTCGAACTCGGCGCTCTGGTCGAGCCGATGTCCGTCGCCTATCACGCGGCCACGCTCGGCGAGCCGCCCGCCGACGGCACGGCCCTGGTGTTCGGGGCCGGGCCGATCGGGATCGGACTCTGGTTCGCGCTGCGGGGCAAGGGCCTCGAGAACGTGTACGTGGTCGAGCCGTCCGCGGACCGGCGCGCCGCCGTCGCCGCCCTGGGTGCGCGGACTCTCGACCCCACCGACGTCGACGTCCCGGCCTTCGTCGCGGACACCACGGACGGCCGCGGCGCCGACGCGGTGTACGACGCCGCGGGGGTGCGCCCCGCGGTCGAGACCGCCCTGGCGTGTGTCGGCTCGCGCCGACCGATGGTCAGCGTCGCCATCTACGAGACGCCCCTCGAGACCCCGCTGCTGAACCTGGTCATGAACGAGTCCCGGATCCAGGGGTCCCTCTGCTACACCGCGGCCGACTACGAGGCGGTGATCGCCCTCATGGACGCCGGGACCTACGACACCACGGGATGGGTCGAGCACATCGCGCTCGAGGACGTCGTGACCGAGGGTTTCGACGCCCTGCACGCCGGTCGCAAGACCAAGGTGCTCGTCGACCCCACCCGCTGAGCACACCCGACCCCACCCCCGAACGAAGGAGAACACATGAGCATCGACGGACAGGTCGCCCTGGTCACCGGCGCGGGCCGCGGCATCGGACGGGCCATCGCCCTGCGGCTGGCCCGCGACGGCGCCGACGTGGCGGTGCTCGACGTCCACGCGGACACGCTGGACGCGGTGGCCGCCGAGGTGCGTGCCCTCGGCCGCCGGGCCGTCACCGTGACGGCGGACGTCGGGGATCGCGGACAGGTGCACGACGCGGTCGATCGCACCGTCGCCGAACTCGGCGGCCTCGACGTCATGGTCAACAATGCGGGCATCGCCCTGGTCGGCCCGCTGTCCGAGACGACCGAGGACCAGGTCGCCCGCATCTGGCGGGTCAACGTGGACGGTGTGCTGTGGGGAATCCAGGCGGCCGCGGCGTCCTTCCTCGCCCGGGGGGTGCGGGGCCGGATCGTCAACGCCTCGTCGATCGCGGGACACGACGGGTTCGAGATGCTCGGCGTCTACAGCGCCACGAAGTTCGCGGTGCGCGGGCTCACGCAGGCCGCGGCGAAGGAGTACGCCTCCGCGGGCATCACCGTCAACGCCTACTGCCCCGGCGTCGTCGGCACCGACATGTGGGTGGAGATCGACCAGCGGTTCGCCGACCTGACCGGCGCACCGAGGGGCGCGACCTACGAGAAGTTCGTCGGCGGTATCGCGCTCGGCCGCGCGGAAACGCCCGAGGACGTCGCCGGGTACGTCTCGTTCCTCGCGGGCCCCGATGCCGCGTACATGACGGGCCAGTCGGGTCTGATCGACGGCGGGCTGGTCTATCGGTGACCCACCCCGAGGTGGCCGCGCCGTGTGATACGGAGCACAATAGATGACGATGTCTCCGACCGCCGACCCCGAACCCGCTGTCTCCGCCGGCGAGGATCCGCGCCTCTACGCGCGTCTGCTCACCGAGGTCTACGACGCCACGATGTCGGGTCGCCGCGCCCCGGCGCGGCCCCGCGAGGTCATCGGCGACTCGTGGCGGCGGGTGCAGGGTCTCGGCGTGGACCCCGACCACGCCGGGCCGGCGGACGCGCTCGGAGCCGGCGAGCTCGAGCGACTGCGCCGGGAATCGGGCCTCGAGGAGATCCTGCCCGACCTCACGGGGAGTCTGCGGTCCGTCCTGCAGGACTCCGAGAACCTGTTGGTGGTGGCCGACAGTAGGGGCCGGGTCCTCTGGCGCAGCGGTGCGCCCGCGGTGCTGGACCGGGCCGACCGCCTCGGCTTCGTCGAGGGCGCGGACTGGGCCGAGGACAGCGTCGGGACCAACGCGATCGGGACGGCGTTGGTGTCGCGCTCGGCCGTGCAGATCTTCTCGGCCGAGCACTACGTCCGGTCCCACCACGCGTGGACCTGCGCCAGCTCGCCCATCCAGGATCCCCGCACCGGCCGGGTGATCGGGCTGGTCGACGTCAGCGGTCCGGCGTCGTCGGTACACCCGACCACCCTGGCGTTGATCGACGCCGTGTCGCGCCTGGCGGAAGCGCAGCTGCGGGAGAAGCACCGGCTCTCCCTCGACACCCTGCGGTCGGTGGCCGCGCCCATGCTCGCGCGGTGCGACCGACCGGCGCTGGCCGTCGACGGACACGGGTGGGTCGCCGCCGTCGCGTCGGTGCCGGTGCGCTCCCGGGTGATGCTGCCGACCGACGTCGCCGCGGGGCAGCTCTGGGTGCCGTCCCTCGGCGTGTGCGACGTCGAGCCGCTGCCCGGTGGATGGATGGTGCGCCCGGCGGATCCCGCCGACACCGTGGTGGGAGGCGAGAGCGTGCCGACCACTCTGCGGATCGACGTCTCCGACACCGCGCGCACGCTGGTGGAGGTGCAGAGCCGGTTCGGGCGGTGGAGTCACGAGGCGACGCCGCGGCACGCGGAGATCCTGTTCCTGCTCGCCGTCCACCGCGACGGCCGCACCGCCGCAGAGCTCGCGGCGGACCTGTTCGGGGACCACGGTCGGGCCATCACCGTGCGGGCCGAGATGTCGCGTCTGCGCAAGGCGTTCGCGGGGGTGGTGCTGACGCAGCCCTACCGCATCGACCCCGCGGCCGTCGTCGAACTCGTGCTGCCCGACGACCGCGCCCGGCTCCTGCCGCAGTCCTCCGCACCGGGCGTGCGACCGTTCCGGATAACCCAGTGATCGACCCACCCCGTGACCGACCCACCCCGTGATCGAATGACCGGGTGACCGACGGACCGGTGCCCGACACCCGACTCGAACGCGACGCGATCGTCGCCCGTCTCGCGGCGTTCGACGCGCGTCCGCTGACGACCGGGGGGCATCGGCGCGCCGCGGTCGCCCTGGCGGTGGCGGGCGCGCCGGGCGCGCGGGAACTCGTCCTCACCCGGCGACCCACCCGGATGCGCGCCCACCCCGGCCAGTTCGCGTTGCCCGGGGGCCGCCTCGACGACGGGGAGAGCGCGGCGGAGGCGGTGCTCCGCGAACTCGACGAGGAAGTCGGGATCCGGGTCGGACCCGAGTGCCTTCTCGGCCGGCTCGACGACTACGCCACGCGATCGGGCTACGTCATCACCCCGTTCGTCGTCTGGATCGCGGATGCGGACGGGCCGCTGCGCCCCAACCCCGACGAGGTGGAGGTGATCTACCGCGTCAGCGCGGCCGAGATCGACGTCGACGCGCAGTTCGTCGCGATCCCCGAATCGCCCCGCCCGGTGGTGCAGTGGCCCTTCCGCACCACGCGCATCCACGCCCCGACCGGTGCCGTCGTCCACCAGTTCCGCGAGGTGGTCCTGCACGGGCGCGCCACGCGCGTCGCCGACTTCGAGCAACCCGTGTTCGCCTGGCGCTGACGGGGGTGTGCCATGCTCGGGCGATGACGGCACCCGAGCCCGCCGAGCCCGCCGAGCCCGAGGGGCCCACCGGCACGATCGCGGCCGTGTTGGCGGACCGCATCGTCACGGTTCCCAACGCGCTCAGCGTGATTCGGCTGGTCGGTGTGCCCGTGTTCCTGTGGCTGCTGCTCGCCGAGCGCGCCTACGGATGGGCCCTCGTCCTCCTGCTGGTGAGTGGGGCCACCGACTTCCTCGACGGCAAACTCGCGCGGATCCTCGATCAGTCCTCCGCGCTGGGCGCGCTGCTCGATCCCTTCGTCGACCGCCTCTACGTGGTGGCGACCCTGGCCGGATTCGCGATCGCGGGCATCGTGCCGTGGTGGGTCGCGGTGGTCCTGGTGGGCCGCGACGCCGTCCTGGCGGCCGCCCTGCTGCTGTACCGGCGCCGAGGCCTCGGCCCGCCCGAGGTGATCTACCTGGGCAAGGCCGCGACGTTCGTGGTCATGGTCGCCCTTCCGCTCCTGCTCGCCGCGCATCTGGACACGACGGTCACCGACGCCCTGCGTCCGGTCGCCGCCGCCCTGCTCGTGTGGGGCACGGGGTTGTACGTGTGGACGGGGGCGCTGTATCTGCGTCTGGCGCTGGGCCCGGTTCGTCGCCTGCCCGTCCGCGAGGCCCGCTGATCGACCCGTGCTTGCGGGTCCGTCGGGTGCGCCCCTACGCTCGGCGCGGCAGCGGTGACCCGTCCGGGACGCACGCTCGCCGCACGGTGACCGAAAGGACCGAGACCACGTGAGCCAGACCGACATTCCCGCCGAACTGCGGTACACGGCCGAACACGAATGGGTGCAGCGCACCGGACCGACCACCGTCCGCATCGGCGTCACCGACTACGCCCAGTCGCAGCTCGGCGACGTGGTGTTCGTGCAGTTGCCCGCGGAGAGCGACACGGTGACGTCGGGGGAGTCCCTCGGCGAGGTCGAGTCCACCAAGAGCGTGTCCGACATCTACGCACCCCTCAGCGGCACCGTCGCCGCCGTCAACGGCGACCTCGACGGTGACCCCGAGCTGGTCAACTCCGACCCCTACGGTGCCGGGTGGCTGGTGGACCTGACCGTGGCGTCGGAGTCCGACCTCGACGACGCGCTCGAGGGGATGCTGGACGCCGAGGCCTACGCGTCCATCACATCCGGATAACGGCCGACGCCACCCGGTGGGCAAGCGTGCCCGTGGGGCCCGGTCCGCAAGGTACGGTCGGTAAAGTCCTCACGTCGGTCGCGGGCGACACGTCGCCGTGCGACCGTCGGGAGCGGGCCCCCACGGCCGAGTGTCCGACAGCAGCACCCGGCAGTCCGCCGGACAGAAGCACCACCTGAAATGTGCCGAGCCGGTCGGCCCAGTCCCGACCGACCGGACCGAGGAGGAGAAACGTGAGCGACAACGGCAACGACGGCGTGTACGGAGAGGCCCCCGCGGAGACCACGTCGGTCTTCCGCGCGGATTTCCTGAACGAGATGGATTCCGCTGCCGCGCAGGGGACGTCGTCCGAAGCCCCCGTGTCGGGCGTGGAGGGGCTGCCCGTCGGATCGGCCCTCCTCGTCGTCAAGCGCGGACCCAACGCCGGATCGCGCTTCCTGCTCGACCAGCCGACCACCTCGGCCGGCCGCCATCCCGACAGCGACATCTTCCTCGACGATGTGACCGTCAGCCGTCGTCACGCGGAGTTCCGTCAGGACGACGACAACTTCCAGGTGGTCGACGTCGGCAGCCTCAACGGCACCTACGTCAACCGTGAGCCGGTCGACTCCGCGGTGCTCGCGAACGGCGACGAGGTGCAGATCGGCAAGTTCCGCCTCGTGTTCCTGACCGGGCCGAGGGGTCAGGCGAGCGGCGCGGCCGGCGAGGCGTCCGCGGGCAGTCGATGACCGCAGTCGGGCAGCAGTCCTCCAGCGGCGGCATGTCGATCGGGACCGTTCTCGATCGACTCCGCCCGGACTTCCCCGACGTCACCATTTCGAAGATCAGGTTCCTCGAGGCCGAGGGACTGATCTCCCCGGAACGGACGGCGTCGGGGTACCGCCGTTTCTCGATCCAGGACTGCGAGCGGTTGAAGTACGTGCTCACCGCCCAGCGGGATCACTACCTCCCCCTCAAGGTCATCAAGGAACAGCTCGACGCGCTCGACGAGGGTGCGACCGTGAACCCGGTCGACGGGTCGGCGACCCGCGGGCCCCGTCGCGGACCGCGGGCTCTCGCGCTGGCGCCGACCGTGTCGGCCGTGTCGGCGGTGTCCCCGTCGGAGTTCCTCGGCGAGCGCCGGGTCCGCATGAGCCGCGCCGACCTGCTCGAGCGCGCCGGGGTCGACGAGCCGTTCCTGCTCGACCTGCAGAAGGCGGGTCTGCTGACCCCGGGTCCGGCCGGTTTCTACGACGAGGACGCGGTGGTGCTGGTGCGCACCGCGGCCGCCATGGCGCAGTACGGGCTCGAGGTGCGGCACCTGCGGGCGTTCAAGCTCGCGGCCGACCGCGAAGCCACGCTGCTGGCGCAGGTCGCCGGGCCGGTGGCCCTCGGCCGGGACGCCGGAGCGCGCGACCGTGCGGAGGAACTGGTGCGGGAGTTGGCCGCGTTGTCGCTGACCCTGCACACGTCTCTGGTCAAGGCCGCCGTGCGCGGCGTCCTGGACTGACGTCCGTCGGTACCCACCGAGCCGCGACGGACGTCGGTGGGCGTCACTACACTCGAACGGGTGTGTCGAGCAGGTGGGAGGCAAACGCGATGAGTGAGATGCGCGTCATCGGAATTCGGGTCGAGCAGCCCCAGAACCAGCCGGTTCTCCTCCTGCGTGAGGAGGACGGCGAGCGGTACCTGCCCATCTGGATCGGGCAGACCGAGGCCACGGCCATCGCGTTGGAACAGCAGGGGGTGCAGCCCCCGCGGCCGCTCACGCACGATCTGATCGGGGACATCGTCACCGCCCTCGGTCGCACGCTGCGCGAGGTGCGGATCGTGGACCTGCAGGACGGGACGTTCTACGCGGACCTCGTGTTCGACCAGAACGTCCGCGTGTCCGCGCGCCCGTCCGATTCCGTCGCCATCGCGTTGCGGGCCGGGGTGCCCATCCACGCGGAGGAGTCCGTGCTCGCCGAGGCCGGCCTGGTCATGCCGGACGAGAAGGAGGACGAGGTGGAGAAGTTCAAGGAGTTCCTCGACACCATCTCGCCGGACGACTTCAAGGCCACGGACGGGTAACGATCCAGTCTCACCCTCGACTTGAGGTTCAGACTCTCCGCGTGGCGCGTTGTGCAGCCTCCCGGCGATCTCTAGCGTTCGGGTCGATGAAGGACGTGCCGTCGGCGCGACAGGCGTAGTCTCGACCACGAGGTCGAGTTGTCGGATGTCACGGAGTTCATCGCCGGTTTCACCGCGAGTGACACATCCGAGAGGGAGAGAACAACGTGGCAGATCAGCCGCAGGAGCCGCAGCAGACTCCGCAGTCCGTCCACGGTGCGGACAGTGCGGTCGGTGCGGACGAGGTGCAGCCCGGCCTCTTCCCCGACGATTCCGTGCCGGACGAGTTGGTCGGCTACCGAGTTCCCAGCGCGTGCCAGATCGCCGGCATCACCTATCGCCAGCTCGACTACTGGGCCCGCACCGGCCTGGTGGTTCCCTCCATCCGCGGCGCCGCCGGATCGGGTAGCCAGCGTCTCTACTCCTTCAAGGACATCCTGGTCCTGAAGATCGTCAAGCGGTTGCTCGACACCGGCATCTCGCTGCAGAACATCCGCGTCGCCGTGGATCACCTCCGTCGCCGCGGTGTCGCCGATCTGGCCCGCATCACGCTGTTCTCGGACGGGACCACCGTGTACGAGTGCACGTCCGCCGAGGAAGTGGTGGACCTGCTCCAGGGCGGACAGGGCGTGTTCGGCATCGCCGTCAGCGGCGCCATGCGCGAGCTGACCGGCACCATCGCAGACTTCCCGGCGGAGCGGGCCGACGGCGGCGAGGCGCAGCCGACGCCCGAGGACGAACTCGCGTCGCGCCGCAAGAACCGCGCCAACCGCAAGACCGGCTGAACCCGGCCTATACTCGGCCGTGCGTCGACGCCGCACGGGAGAGCTTCGACACGGCACACCGGATCACGGTGGCCGAGTCGAGCGCCGAAGGAGCAGCACCTCTCCGTCAATCTCTCAGGCCCCCGGACCGTGCGGGCTCCGACGCCTCTGGAAAGCGGTGGAACAGCCCACCCGCCCACGGGGAAAGGCGCACCCGCGCCGAATCTCTCAGGCGCCCGTGGTCACGGGCACAGGACAGAGGGGGAGGGGCGTCCTTCCCTGCGCGGAGGACGTGCACCTCACCGCGAGCCCCTCGGGAGTATTCCGTGACCGCACGTACCTTCGTCGACCGCCACATCGGGCCCGATGCCGAGCAGACCGCGCGTCTGCTCGACGTGATCGGCGTCGACAGCCTCGAGGCACTCGCCGCCGCCGCGGTGCCCGCCGACATCCTCGACCACGCCCCGAACGGCGTCGCGGACGGGCTCGAGGCACTGCCCGAGCCCGTGTCCGAGCAGGAGGCCCTGGCCGAACTGGCCGCACTCGCCGCCTCGAACACCGTCGCCGTGTCCATGATCGGCACCGGCTACAGCGCGACGCTCACGCCCCCGGTGCTCGTCCGCAACATCCTCGAGAACCCGGCCTGGTACACCGCCTACACCCCGTACCAGCCCGAGATCAGCCAGGGCCGCCTCGAAGCCCTGCTCAACTTCCAGACGATGGTCGCCGACCTCACCGGCATGGAGATCGCCAACTCCTCGATGCTCGACGAGGGCACCGCCGCCGCCGAGGCGATGACACTGCTGCGACGCGCCGGCAAGTCGAGGTCCGCGCGGGTGATCGTCGACACCGACCTCTTTCCCCAGACGCGCGCCGTGATCGACACGCGCGCCGAGCCGCTCGGCATCGAGGTCGTCGCCGCCGATCTGGCCGACGGACTGCCAGAGGGCGACTGCTTCGGCGTGATCACCCAGTCACCCGGCGCGTCGGGCCGGCTGCTCGACGTCACCGACCTGTGCGCGGCCGCGCACGAGCGCGGCGCACTGGTCGCGGTCGGCGTCGACCTGCTCGCCGCCACGCTGATCACCCCGGCGGGGGAGCAGGGCGCGGATGCGTGCTTCGGCACCACCCAGCGCTTCGGCGTGCCGATGGGCTTCGGCGGACCGCACGCCGGGTACCTCGCCGTGCGGGCGTCGCACGCCCGGCAGCTGCCCGGACGCCTGGTCGGTGTCTCCAAGGACGCCGACGGCTCCGTCGCCTACCGACTCGCGCTGCAGACCCGCGAGCAGCACATCCGCCGCGAGAAGGCCACCAGCAACATCTGCACGGCGCAGGTCCTTCTCGCCGTGGTCGCCGCGATGTACGCGAGCTACCACGGTGCCGACGGCCTGACCGCCATCGCGCGCCGCGTCGCCGGACACGCCGCCTCGCTCGCCGCCGGACTGCGCGCTGCGAACGTCGACGTGGTTCACGCGTCGTTCTTCGACACCGTGCTCGCCCGCGTCCCCGGACGCGCTGCCGAGGTGGTGGCCGCCGCCAAGCGTGACGCCGGCATCAATCTGCGGCACGTCGACGACGACCACGTCGGCATCGCGACCGACGAAGCGTCGACGGACGAGCACGTCGCCGCCGTCCTCCGCGCCTTCGGGGCACCCGCCGAGGCGGTCGAGCCGTCGGAACCGGCGATTCCCGACGCGCTCGCGCGCCGCACCGAGTTCCTGACGCACCCGGCGTTCGTCTGCTACCGCACCGAGACGGCGATGCTGCGCTACCTGCGCTCGCTGTCGGACAAGGACATCGCGCTCGACCGCAGCATGATCCCGCTGGGATCCTGCACGATGAAGCTCAACGCCACCGCCGAGATGGAGCCGATCACCTGGCCCGGGTTCTCGCAGGTGCACCCGTTCGCGCCGGCCGAGGACGCCCCCGGCCTGCTGCGCGTGGTGCGGGACCTCGAGGAATGGCTGGTGGCCGTGACGGGCTACGACGCCGTCTCGCTGCAGCCCAACGCCGGCAGCCAGGGGGAGTACGCGGGTCTGCTCGCGATCCGGAACTACCACCTCGACCGCGGTGACGAGGGGCGCACGATCTGCCTGATCCCGTCCAGCGCGCACGGCACCAACGCGGCGTCCGCGGTGATGGCCGGCATGAAGGTCGTCGTCGTCGCCTGCCGCCCCAACGGCGACGTCGACGTCGACGATCTGCGGACCAAGGTGGCCGAGCACGCCGACACGCTCGCGGCCATCATGATCACCTACCCGTCCACCCACGGGGTCTACGAGCACGAGATCGCCGACATCTGCGCCGCGGTGCACGACGCCGGCGGCCAGGTCTACGTGGACGGTGCCAACCTCAACGCCCTCGTCGGCGTGGCCCGGCCCGGACGCTTCGGCGGCGACGTCAGCCACCTGAACCTGCACAAGACCTTCTGCATCCCCCACGGCGGCGGCGGACCGGGGGTCGGCCCGATCGGGGTGCGCTCGCACCTCGCCCGGTTCCTGCCCGGCCACCCGCACGTCGACGGGCTCGGCGAGACCGGCGCCGTGTCGGCCGCGCCCTACGGCAGCGCGTCCATCCTGCCGATCACGTGGGCCTACATCCGCATGATGGGGGCCACCGGGCTGCGTCGTGCGACGCTCACGGCCATCGCGTCGGCCAACTACATCGCCCGCCGGCTCGACGAGTACTTCCCGGTGCTCTACACCGGCGACAAGTCGATGGTCGCCCACGAGTGCATCCTGGATCTGCGACCCATCACCGCGCGCACCGGCGTGACGGTCGACGACGTCGCGAAGCGGTTGGCCGACTACGGCTTCCACGCCCCGACGATGAGTTTCCCGGTGGCCGGCACGCTCATGGTCGAGCCGACCGAGAGCGAGAACCTCGAGGAGATCGACGCGTTCGTCGACGCCATGATCGCCATTCGCGGCGAGATCGATCGGGTCGCGTCCGGCGAATGGCCGGTCGAGGACAACCCGCTGCGGGGCGCCCCGCACACGGCGCACTGCCTGGTGACCGAGTGGACCCACCCGTACACCCGTGAGGAGGCCGTCTACCCCGCCGGACTCCGACGGCCCAAGGTGTGGCCGGCCGTGCGCCGCATCGACGGGGCGCACGGCGACCGCAACCTGGTGTGCTCGTGCCCGCCGCTCGAGGCGTTCGCGGAGTAGCCGCGTCGGATCAGGCCGCCGTCCGGAGTTCGAGCATCGTGATCTCGGGCGGCGCGCCGATCCGCACGGGCGGGCCCCAGGCGCCGGCGCCGCGGGTGGTGTAGATCGTGGTGTTCCCGATTGTGTCGAGGCCCTGCACGGTGGGCTGCTGCAGCGGCACCAGGTAGGGGATCGGCCAGATCTGCCCGCCGTGCGTGTGGCCCGAGACCTGCAGGTCGACGCCGAGGTCCGACGCCTCGAGCGCCTGCTTCGGCTGATGCGCGACGAGCAGCTGGAAGTCGTCCCGGTCGGTGCCGCTCAGCGCCGCGGGCAGATCCGGCTGGTACGGCTCCGGGGCGGTGAGGTCCTCGATGCCCACCAGGTCGATCGTGTCGGACCCGCGACGGAGTTGCACCGACTCGTTGCGGAGCACGGTGGGTCCGAGGGAGTCGAACAGATCCAGCCACTGTCCGCCGTCGCCCGCGTAGAACTCGTGGTTGCCGCTGGTGACGAACACGCCCAGCGGAGCCTCGAGGCCACTCAGGGGTGCCAGCGCAGGCCCGACCAGCTCGGTGGTGCCGTCGATCAGGTCGCCCGCCACCAGAATCAGATCCGGCGATTGCGCCATGATCTCGTCGACCACGCCGGCGACGAAGCGGTCGCCCCGCGCGGGCCCGACGTGCAGGTCCGACACCACGGCCACCCGCATGCCGTCGAACGACGCGGGCAGGCCGGGCAGGCCCACCTCGGTGCGGGTGACCTCGGGCGAGGCCGCGTCCACCACGCCGTAGCCCACCGCCGCGACCGTGCCCAGCACGAGCACGGTGTTGGCCCGGCGCACCGTGGTGCGGCGGGCGTCGGTCCCGTCCCGACGCGCGGCGGCGGCGCCGAGCCGCATCAGCCCCGCGAGCAGGGCGATCAGGACGGAGCCGAGCACGAGGTAGAGCAGGACGGCCAGCCAGCTCAGACCCGGGTAGGCGACGTAGCGGGCCCACGCGGGGTCGAGAACCTCACCGGAGCCGATGCCGACGACGGCCGCGGCCCAGAACAGCACGAGCACCGCATCGACCACACGCCCGGTGCCGCGGCGCAGGTCGCTCGCGACGACGAGGCGTCGGTGCAGCCAGAACGTCACGAGTCCGAGGACGACGGCGAACACCGCCATGCGCATCACCGGGCGGAGGTCAGTCGCGCGAGGGTGCCGGCCAGGCCGGGGTCGGACGATGCTGTGACGATCACGTCTCCACCTGTCTGCCCTGCGGCGGTCCGCAGGGTGTCGATATCGGAATTGTCCGCCAGCGAGACGATGTCGAGGCGGACCGGCCGCGCCGGGTCGGCGGCGTCGGCCAGGGACTGCAGGAACGACGACGACGAGATCGACGTGTCGTCGTTGGGTCCGTCGGTCACGAGCAGGACGGACTGGGGGCCGTCGGGGGTCCAGTTCTCCACGGCCGAGCGGTAGGCCGCGAGCACGGAGGCGTACGTCGACGTGGCGGTCTGCGGGGTGATCGATGCCAGTCCCGCGGTGCCGCTCCGTGCGCTCTCCGTCGCCGGGCCCAGGGGGGCGAGCACTCGGTACGGGCGCGGCCCGTCGAGGCCGCGGCTGTAGACCCACAGGCCGACACGACCGTCGCCGGACAGCGCGCTCAGGGTCTCGTCGAGGGCCGCACGGACGTTGTCGAGCCGGGTGGCCCCGCCGTCGATCGACTCCATCGACCCGGAGACGTCGAGCAGCACGGTGGTGGAGGCCGGTCGACTCGGCGCCGCGGCGGTGCCGAGCACCGCGGCCCGCGCGTCGGGCGTCGGAACCGGGGCGACCGTGTCGACCGGGGGGAAGTCGAGTCCGGCGATCGGGTCGGGAGCGGCGTCCGCGGACCCGTCGGCGGACCCGCCGGGCACGCGGAAACCTGCGGCGAGGAACGCCTCGCGACCCGCCGGGGACCGCACCACGTCGAGGAACTCCGCAGCCGCGGCACGGCCGGTCTCGTCGGCCGTCGACAGGACGAGCCCCGGGTGGTCCGCGATGGGTGTCGGCCCGGCGGGTCGGAACGCCGCCAGTTGCTGCCCCTCGCGAATCCGGGTGGCCAGGCTCTGCTCGGTCACCGGCACCGCGTGCACGAGTGCCGCGATCGGATCCGGTGCCGCGACGAGGGCGTCGAGCGCCGTGTCGGGGCTCGCGTCCTGCCCGCCCTGCCCGTCGAGCGCCGCCGCGGCCAGCGCGGTCCGCGACACCGCCGAGACGGCGTCGGTCGAGGTCGCCCGCTCGACGGTCAGGGGGCCGGTCGCGGTGGCGGGATCGCCGGCCACGGCGACGAGGGCGGCCGCGGTGCTCGGACCGGGCGGCAGAGCGAGACGCAGGGTCTCGGCGCCGACCGCGCGGAGCGCATCCGAGCCCGCCGACGCGAGTGCCGGCAGGTCCGTCCACCCGGACCCGGCGAGGGCCTCCGCGAGAGCGGGTGCCGTGCCGAGCACGACCGGTGAGGTGACCACCGAGCGCGGAGTCTGATCCGTGCCCCGAGCGGCGACCGCGGCGGAAGCGGACGCGGAGTCGGCCGGCACCCACAGAGCGGGCTCCGGTCCTGCCGCGGCGGCGTCGTAGGTCGGCGCGGCCAGGGCCTCGCCGGCCACCGCCGTCGGGACGGCGGTCACCTCGACGGTGATGCACCGGTCGCGGACCACCGGTGACGTCGCGGTCCAGTCGTCGGCGAGCGTGCGCAGCACGCCCGCGACGTCCGGGTCCGCCGTGACGGCGAGGGTCGCCGGGCCCTCGACGCACGCCCGAGCCGCCTGCGCGGCTTCCTCGTCGGCTCGGTCGCGCACCGCGAACCACCCGACCACCGCGGCCGCGAGCACGGCGATGACGACGACCGTGGTGATCAGACCGCGCGAGACGCCGCGTCGGCGGCGATCGGCGTGGCCGCGGCGGTGGTTACCCACGGGTGGTCATCGCGCGTTGGCGGCCTTGTACTCGCGCCGGCGTGCGTGCAGGATCGGCTCGGTGTAGCCGTTGGGCTGCTCGGTGCCGAGGAGGATGAGGTCCTTCGCCGCGTTGAACGCGATGTTGGTCTCGGAGTTCTCGGCGAGCGGCCGGTAGCTGGGGTCGCCGGCGTTCTGTCGGTCGACCACCGGCGCCATGCGGTGCAGGGAGGCCAGCACGTCGTCCTCGGAGACGACACCGTGACGCACCCAGTTGGCCAGCAACTGACTCGAGATGCGCAGCGTGGCACGGTCTTCCATAAGAGCGACGTCGTCGATGTCGGGCACCTTCGAGCAGCCCACACCGTGGTCGATCCAGCGCACGACGTAGCCGAGGATCGACTGGCAGTTGTTGTCGAGTTCGCGCTGCTTGTCCTCCGCGCTCCACGAGGTGTCCGTGGCCAGCGGGATCTCGAGGATCTGATCGACGGTGGCCCGCGTGGACTGCGCGATCTCCTCCTGGCGGGCGAACACGTCCACCTGGTGGTAGTGCAGCGCGTGCAGGGTCGCCGCCGTCGGGGAGGGCACCCAGGCGGTGTTGGCGCCGGCCTTCGGGTGGCCGATCTTCTGCTCGAGCATGTCGGCCATCAGGTCCGGCATCGCCCACATGCCCTTGCCGATCTGCGCCTTGCCTTCCAGTCCGGCGGCCAGGCCGGTGTCGACGTTCCAGTCCTCGTAGGCGGCGATCCACGTCTGCTTCTTCATCTCGGCCTTGCGGACCACCGGTCCGGCCTCCATGGAGGTGTGGATCTCGTCGCCGGTGCGGTCGAGGAAGCCGGTGTTGATGAACACCACCCGCTCCTTCGCCGCGGCGATGGCGGCGGCGAGGTTGACGGTGGTGCGCCGCTCCTCGTCCATGATGCCGACCTTGAGGGTGTTGCGGGACAGACCCAGCAGGTCCTCCACGCGGGCGAACAGCTCGTCGGTGAACGCGACCTCGGCGGGGCCGTGCATCTTCGGCTTGACGATGTAGAGCGAGCCGGTGCGACTGTTGGTCAGCTCCACCTCACCGGTGAGGCTGTGCATGCCGCACAGCGAGGTCATGATCGCGTCGAGGATGCCCTCGGGGACCTCGTTGCCGTCGGCGTCGAGGATCGCGTCGGTGGTCATCAGGTGCCCGACGTTGCGCACGAACAGCAGCGAGCGGCCGTGCAGCACCAGCTCGGAGCCGTCGAGGGCGGTGTAGACGCGGTCGGGGTTCATGGTGCGGGTGAAGGTCTTGCCGTTCTTGGTGACCTCCTCGGCGAGGTCGCCGCGCATCAGGCCCAGCCAGTTGCCGTAGCCGAGGACCTTGTCCTCGGCGTCGACGGCGGCGACGGAGTCCTCGAGGTCCATGATCGTGGTGACGGCCGACTCGACCAGCACGTCCTTCACCCCGGCGGCGTCGGTGCTGCCGATGGGGCTGGTGGCGTCGATCTGCAGTTCCAGGTGCAGCCCGTGGTGACGGAACAGGATGCCCGTCGGCGCCGACGGCTCGCCGGTGTAGCCGACCAGCAGCGACGGATCGGCCAGTCCGGTGGTCTCACCCGAGGCGAGGGTCACCGACAGGGCGGAGCCGTCGACGACGTAGGAGGTGGCGTCGGCGTGCGAGCCCGACGCCAGCGGCACGGCCTCGTCGAGGAACGCCCGCGCGTAGGCGATGACCTTGTCGCCGCGGACCCGGTTGTAGGAGGTGCCCTTCTCCGCGCCGCCGTCCTCGGGGATGGCGTCGGTGCCGTACAGGGCGTCGTAGAGCGAACCCCAGCGGGCGTTGGAGGCGTTGATCGCGAAGCGGGCGTTGAGCACCGGCACCACCAACTGCGGACCGGCGGTGGAGGTGATCTCCCGGTCCACCCCGGAGGTGGTGATCGAGAACGGAGCCGGCTGCTCCTCGAGGTACCCGATCTCCTGCAGGAACGCCTTGTACTCGGCCTTGTCGTAGTCGGCGCCCGGGTGCTCGGAATGCCAGGCGTCGAGCTTGCCCTGGATCTCGTCGCGCGTCGCGAGCAGAGCACGGTTCTTCGGGGCGAGATCGGTCAGCAGCGACTGCACCCCGGACCAGAACGCGTCCGCCTGCACACCGGTACCCGGCAGAGCCTGCTTCTCCACGAACTCGTGCAGCACAGCGGCAACCTGCAGACTTCCGACCTGGACGCGTTCCGTCATCTGTAGCCCCTCACTCGACTTCTCGTCGGCCGCGGCACCGTTGCCGCGCCGTGGACGATGTTACCCACTGGTAGTGCGACCGGAGTGCACCAGGAGCGACCGACACCCCTCGACGACGCGCGCGCGCAATCCGGTCGCTCGCTCCGCGACGTCCTGCTGCGCCCGGACGTACTCGGCGCGGCCGGCCGGCGTCTCGACGGCGATCGGGGCGTAGCCGTACCCCCGCAGGTCGTACGGGCTGGCCCGCATGTCGATCTCGCGCGCGGTGCGCGCCAGGTCGAAGCAGTCCAGCAGCAGATCGGACGGCAGCAGCGGACCCAGCTTGGCCACCCACTTGTAGAGGTCCATCGCGGCGTGCAGGCAACCGGGTTGTTCGGTGCGCAGCCGGTGGTCGGGGGAGAGCGCGGTGTCGTTGCGCGGCACCGCGTCGGGGGTGAAGAAGCGGAACGCGTCGTAGTGCGTGCACCGCAGCGGCATCTCCTCGACCACCCGGTCGGTCCCCTCGTGCCCGAGTCGCAGCGGGACGTCGTGGCGCAGGGCGTCGTCGCCGCCCCGGTAGACCATGGCCCACTCGTGCAACCCGAAGCAGCCGAGCCGCGCCGGCCGTGCCGCGGTGCGGGTCAGCAGGGTGTGCACGAACTCGACCGCCGCGAGGCGCTTGGCCAGGAACTCGTCGGACACCGTCGTCGCGAGAGCGCCGTCCACGGTGACCGACGTGTAGCCGGTGCGGTCGCGGTAGGCCGCCGCGCCCTCGCCGACGAGGGCGACGCCGTGGCCGGGATGCCACCGCCGCAGGTGCCCCGGTTTCAGGCTGTAGTAGGTGAAGAGGAAGTCGATCACCGGATGGGCCGCCCCGCTCGCCCGACGCTCCAGGTAGTCGCCGACGGCGTCGTGCACGCGCTGCTCGTGTGCCGCCCGGCGCGCGGCCAGGTCGGCGGGATCGAGCACGATCATCTCGGCTCGTCCGGACCCGGCACGACGTCCTCGACGCGGTGGGTGCCGTCGCGCACCGTCCCCACGAACTCCTCGACCAGGTCCTCGAGCGCGACGATGCCGATGGTGCCCCGCCCCGGTTCCGCCACCGCCGCGAGGTGGCTGCGACGGCTGCGCAGCCGCGCCAACGCCTCGTCCAGCGGCGTCCGGCCGTCCACCACGGGCAGCATCCGCACGTCGGAACGCGGGATGACCGTATCGGCGTCCGCGTCCGGGTCGGCCATGAGGTCGAGGACGTCTTTCAGATGCAGATAGCCGATGAGGCCGTCGGCGTCGTCGCGCACCGGGTAGCGGGAGAAACCGGTCTCCCGCACCGCCTCCTCGATCGCGCCCAGAGTGGGCCCGTCGGGTCCGGTGCGCACCGTCCGAGCCTTGTCCAGCGGGATGAGCACCTCGCGGACGGTCCGCCCCGACGTCTCGAGCGCCTGCGTGAGCCGGCGGTGCTCCTCCTCGTCGATCAGGCCCTCCGACCGGGATTCGCCGATCATGTCGGAGAGCTGGTCCGCGGACACCGACGACTCGAGCTCGTCGCGGGGTTCGACCCGCAGGGCGCGCAGCGTCAGGTTGGCGCAGAGGTTGTAGAACGCGATCAACGGCTTGGCGACGGCCAGCCACCGCAGGTGCATCGGCACCAGCAGCATCGCGGTCGACTCGGGCCCGGCGATGGCGATGTTCTTCGGCACCATCTCGCCGATCAGGATGTGCAGGACCACCACGATCATCAGGGCCAGGGTGAAGCCGATCGGGTGCAGCAACTGCTCCGGCAGGCCCGCCCACTCGAAGGGCCGTTCGATGAGGTGCGCGACCGCCGGCTCCGCCACCCGGCCGAGCAGGATCGAACAGATGGTGATGCCGAGCTGGGCGGCCGCGAGCATCAGCGAGAGGTTCTGACCGGCCTCGATCACGACGGACGCCCTGGTCTTGCCCTGGGCGACGAGGCTGTCGAGGCGGTCGCGTCGCGCGGAGATCAGCGAGAACTCCGCGCCGACGAAGAACGCGTTGAGCAGCAACAGGACGACGGCGAGGCCGACCGCGGCGAGATCACCCACGACGGTCCTCGGTTTCTGCACCGCGCGTGCGGCTCATCTCCTCGGGATCGGCGGGACGCAGCAGGATGCGGTCGATCCGTCGACCGTCCATCGCCTCCACCCGGGCGATCCATCCGCCGTGGGCGTCGTCGTCGGATTCGCCGGTCGCCGTCGGCAGCACCACGCGGTCCCCGGCGTCGGGGATGCGGGCGAACCGGGTCAGGACCAGCCCGCCGAGGGTCTCGTAGTCCCCGCTCGGGGCGGCGTAGCCGGTGTGTTCGCCGACCTCGTCGATGCGCAGCAGACCCGAGCACAGCCATCCGTCGCCGACCCGCTGGACGTCGACCTCGGGCGTGTCGTGCTCGTCGCGGACGTCGCCGACGATCTCCTCGATGAGGTCCTCCATGGTGACGATGCCCGCGGTGCCGCCGTACTCGTCGACCACCAGCGCGACCTGCATGCCGTCGGCTCGGACCCGGTCCATCACCGCGTCGCCGTCGAGGCTGGCCGGCACGGTCGGCACCTTCTGGGCCAGTCGCCGCACGGGGGTGGTGGCGCGCTCCTCGGCGGGCACGGTGAACGCGTGCTTGATGTGGACGACGCCGAGCGTGTCGTCGAGATCGCCCGACGCCACCACGGGGAACCGGGAGAAGCCGGTGCGGGCCGCGGTGTCGATGAGGTGGGCGACCGTGTCCTGGGCCGACAGGGTCTCGATCTTCACGCGCGGCGTCATCAGCTCGTCGGCGCTCCGGTCCCCGAACTGCAGGGACCGGTCGACCAATCGGGCGGTACGGGCGTCGAGCGACCCGTGCTCGGCGGACGAGCGGACCAACGATCCGAGTTCCTGCGGGGAGCGCGCCGAGCGGAGTTCCTCGGCGGGTTCGATCCCGAGTCGGCGTACCAGCCAGTTGGCGGTCCCGTTGAGGCCGTCGATGGCCCACCGGAAGACCGACGAGAACGCCGCCTGGGGGCCGGCCGCCACGCGGGCCACCCCCATCGGATCGGCGATGGCCAGGTTCTTCGGCACGAGTTCCCCGAACACCATCGACAGCGAGGTCGCGAGGACCAGCGCGAGCACCAGGGACACCGCGGTGGCCACGGAATCGGACGCGCCCAGAGCGCCGGCGACGGGGGAGATGAACCGCGCGAGCACCGGTTCGGCGATGTAGCCGGTGATCAGCGTGGTGATGGTGATGCCGAGCTGGGCCCCCGAGAGTTGATGGGAGAGCGTCTTGTGCGCCCCGAGCACCCGGCGCGAGCGCGTGTCACCGTCCCGAGCGGCCGCCTCGACGGTGCTGCGCTCGAGCGCGGTGAGCGAGAACTCCGCCGCCACGAACAGGGCGGTGCCGGCGGTCAACGCGACGAAGCCCAGAAGGGACAGGACGGGAACGAGCACGGTCACCGCGGCACCGCCGCGGCGTGGGACGAGCCGGGAAGACCCGGCTCGGCTGTGGATCCCTCCGACGTGTCG
Source organism: Rhodococcoides corynebacterioides (assembly GCF_019834675.1). Lineage (GTDB taxonomy): Bacteria > Actinomycetota > Actinomycetes > Mycobacteriales > Mycobacteriaceae > Rhodococcoides > Rhodococcoides corynebacterioides_A. Next base: position 43,772 of record NZ_JABUBU010000002.1, read on the forward strand.
CTGGGTGCCACGGGCACCGATGTCCTCCTCGATCGAGCGGTCCGCGCGGAACGGAGTCCGCGTGGTGTGGTTCGTGCGGGGTGCGATACCCGGCCGTGCCGGTGGTCAACCGCGCCGGTCGACTCGACGGCCACCGAGGGGGTCACCACCCCGTGGGCAGCGGCCGACCCTCGGCGAACCCGGCGGCGGACTGGATTCCCAACACCGCCTTGGCGTGCAGCTCCTCCAGCGACCGCGCACCCGCGTAGGTGCAGGTACTGCGGACCCCGGCGCAGATGTGGTCGAGCAGGTCCTCGACACCGGGGCGCTCCGGGTCGAGCCGCATCCGAGAACTCGAGATGCCCTCCTCGAACAGTCCCTTGCGCGCGCGATCGAAGGCACTGTCGGCGGCGGTCCGAGCCGCGACGGCCCGCTTGGACGCCATGCCGAAGCTCTCCTTGTACGCCACGCCGGCGGCGTCGACACGGAGGTCGCCGGGAGACTCGTGGGTGCCGGCGAACCAGGATCCGATCATCACGTTGGACGCGCCGGCCGCGAGCGCGAGAGCGACGTCGCGCGGGTGCCGCACGCCGCCGTCGGCCCAGACGTGCTTGCCCAGTGCGCGCGCGGCGGCGGCGCATTCCTCGACGGCGGAGAACTGCGGTCGACCGACGCCGGTCATCATGCGGGTGGTGCACATCGCACCCGGCCCGACGCCCACCTTGACGATGTCGGCGCCCGCCTCGATCAGATCGCGGGTGCCCGACGCCGAGACCACGTTGCCGGCGGCGAGCGGGACGCCGAGCCCGAGTGCGGCGACGGTGGCGAGAGCGTCGAGCATCTTGTGCTGGTGGCCGTGCGCGGTGTCCAGCACCAGCAGGTCGGCGCCGGCGTCCACCAGATCCTTCGCCTTGGCGGCGACGTCGCCGTTGATGCCCACGGCGGCCGCGATGCGCAGGCGGCCCTGCGTGTCGACGGCGGGTCGGTAGATGGCGCTGCGCAGCGCGCCGGTGCGGGTGAGCACACCGGCCAGCGAGCCGTCGCTCGTCTCGAGGACGGCGAGGTTCTCGTGCCGGGCCTCGAGCAGGTCGAAGACCGCCCGCGGATCGGTGTCCACGGGCGCCGTGACGACCGTGCTCTCCATGACCGTCCCGAGGCGGGCGAATCGGTCGACGTCGGTGCACGCGGCCTCGGTGACGACACCGACGGCGCGTCCGGCCTCGACCACGACGACGACGCCGTGCGCTCGCTTCGGCATGAGCGCCAGGGCATCGGACACCGACGCGTCCGGGCTGAGCGTGACGGGGGTGTCGGCGACGAGGTGGCGACTCTTGACGAAGGCGACGGTCTCCGCGACGGCCTCGGTGGGCACGTCCTGTGGTACGACGACGATGCCGCCGCGGCGTGCGACCGTCTCGGCCATCCGCTTGCCGGCGACGGCGGTCATGTTGGCGACCACGACGGGCACGGTGGTGCCGGTTCCGTCCGTGGTGGCGAGGTCGACGTCGAAGCGGGACGTGACGTCGGTCCGATTGGGGACGAGGAAGACGTCGTCGTAGGTGAGGTCGTACGGCGGGCGACGATCGTGGAGGAACTGCACGGAACGCGATCCTACTGCGACGACGGCAGTGGCCCGGACCGAGCGGTCCCGGCGCTCCCCACACCGGCCTGCACCCGGCTCAGTAGGACGGTGGTGACGACCATGACCGCGATCGAAGCGGCGACGACGACACCGCGGCCCCCGCCGACCTCGATGCGTTCCTGCAGCACCAGCACGCCCAGCACCACCGCGGCGAGCGGCTCGCCGATGGTCACGGCGGGCAACGACGCCGCGAGCGGGCCCGCCTGGAACGCCCGCTGCTGGAGGGAGAACCCGGCCACCCCGGCGGCGACGAGGGCGTAGGTCTGCCAGGACGTCGCCGCGACCAGCAGTCCCCGTTCCACGAGATCGGTGACGTACTTGGTGAACGCGACCGCGACGCCGAACAGCAGCAGCCCACCGGCGATGCCGAACGACAACGCGGCCCGCGACGCCCGGCCGCCCGCGCGGACACCCACGGCGGCCGCGACGAGGGCGATTGCGACGACGGCGGCCAACGGCCACGCCCACGCCGACCACGGCGCGTCGGCGTCGCCCTCCGTCGGTTCGCCGACCGCGACGAAGACCACCAGCGCGGCCGTCAGTCCGAACGCGGCGAGCCAGGTCGACGGACGCATGCGCAGCCCGGAGAACCGCGCGGACAGGGGGAGCGCGAACAGCAGCATGCTGACCAGCACCGGTTGCACCACCGCCACCGATCCGACCGCGAGGGCGGCGACCTGGACGAGATAGCCGCCCAGGTCGCCCCCGACCCCGGCCCACCATCGCCCACTGGTCAGAACGCCGCGCACGAGCGCACCCTCGGGCGCGGCCGCGGCGGCGGACTGCTGGGCCACGGCCGCACACGCGAAGAGGGCGGCGGCGATCAGTGCGAGGACGATCGCGGCCCACCACGACGCGGACGAGCTGGACGAGGTCACGGCGTCACGCCTGGACTTCGGACCTGTCCTCGCTCCACAGCGTGTGGAACTTGCCCTCGGCGTCGACCCGCTCGTAGGTGTGCGCTCCGAAGAAGTCGCGCAGGCCCTGCGTCAGGGCGGCGGGGAGACGTTCGGCGCGCAGTCCGTCGTAGTAGGACAGGGCGGAGGCGAAGCCCGGCACCGGAATGCCGAGCAGCGTCGCGGTGGACACCACCCGCCGCCAGCTGTCGACCGCGTTCTCCACGGCCTCGCGGAAGTACGGCGCCAGGATCAGGCTGGGCAGCTCGGGGTTCTCGTCGTAAGCGTCCTTGATGCGGTTCAGGAACCGGGCGCGGATGATGCAGCCACCGCGCCAGATGGTGGCCAGGTCGCCGGGGTGGAGGTTCCAGTCGTACTCGGCGCTGCCGGCCGCGATCTGATCGAAGCCCTGGGCGTAGGCGATCACCTTGGAGGCGTAGAGCGCGGACCGAATGTCCTCGACGAACGCGTCGACGTCCTGCGGCTTGTCGGCGAGGCTGCCGGAGGCCAGCCCGCGAGCCGCGGCGCGCTGACCCCGCGCGCCGGACAGTGCCCGCGCGAAGACCGCTTCGGCGATGCCGGTGACGGGAACGCCGAGATCGAGCGCGGACTTGACCGTCCAGCGGCCGGTGCCCTTCTGTTCCGCCGCGTCGACGATCACGTCGACCAGCGGCGTGCCGGTCCTGGCGTCCTTGTGGGAGAGCACCTCCGCGGTGATCTCGACGAGGTAGCTCTCGAGGTCGCCCTCGTTCCAGGTGCGGAAGACGTCGGCGATCGCGTCGGGATCCTTGCCGAGCGCGTCGCGCAGCAGGTGGTAGGCCTCGCCGATGAGCTGCATGTCGGCGTACTCGATACCGTTGTGCACCATCTTCACGAAGTGGCCGGAGCCGTCCGGTCCGATGTGGGTGCAGCAGGGGGTGCCGTCGACCTGCGCGGCGATGGACTCGAGCAGGGGTCCGACGGATTCGTACGATTTCGCCGGTCCGCCGGGCATGATCGACGGCCCGTTCAGGGCGCCCTCCTCGCCGCCGGAGATCCCGGCACCGACGAAGAGCAGACCGCGCTCCTTCAGGTCCGCTTCACGACGGATCGTGTCCGTGTACAGCGCGTTGCCGCCGTCGATGATGATGTCGCCCTCCTCCATCACCGCCGCGAGTTCCTCGATCACCGCGTCGGTGGGATCGCCGGCCTTCACCATGATCACCACGCGGCGCGGCTTCTCGAGGCTGGCGACGAAGTCCTCGATGGACTCCGACGGGACGAACGTGCCCTCGCTGCCGTGGTTCTCGATCAACGCCGTGGTCTTGGCGCTGCTGCGGTTGTGCACGGCGACGACGTGGCCGCGTCGCGCGAAGTTGCGCGCCAGGTTGGAACCCATGACGGCGAGGCCGGTGACGCCGATCGGGGCGAGGGGAGTGGATCCGTCGGAAGTGTCGCGAGGGGAGGTCATGGGCCCAGTTTTCCCCGCCCGGCCCCGGCTGAAAAGTCCGGGGCCGGACGGGGGCCCTGTGTGCCGGTGGCTAGTCGGTGGAGGCGTGCGACGCGCGGCTGCGGAAGCCGCCGCCGTGGGTACCGGCGTCGCGGCGCGGTGCGCCCTCACGACGCGGTGCGCCCTCACGACGCGGTGCGGCGTCGCGACGGGGTGCGCCCTGGCCGCGGTAGCCACCCTCGCTGCTGCGTCCAAGGTAGCCACCCTCGCTGCTGCGTCCGCGGTAGCCGCCGCCCTCGCTGCCGCCACGACGCGGGGCGCCGGTGGGACGCTCGCGGCGGGGTGCCTCGCGGACGGGCTCGCCCGACGGCTTCTGCGCGCCGGTGATGGCGCCGAGCCGGGCGGACCCGGGGGAGACGTCGACCTCGGTGACCTTCACGCCGGCCATGCCCGTCAGGCGTCCCATGGTGCGACGCTGGTTCGGCAGGGCGATGGCGACGACGGTGCCCGCGGCGCCGGCGCGCGCCGTGCGACCGGCGCGGTGCATGTAGTCCTTGTGGTCGGCCGGGGGGTCGACGTGGACGACGAGGTCGATGCCGTCGACGTGGATGCCGCGGGCGGCGACGTCGGTGGCGACGAGCACCGGGGTGCGGCCGTTCTTGAACCGATCGAGCACGCGGGTGCGCTGGTTCTGCGCCTTGCCGCCGTGCAGCGACTCGGCGTGGATGCCGACGGCGCGCAGCCGGTCGGTGATGCCCTCGCAGCCGAGCTTCGTGCGCGCGAACATGATGGTGCGCCCACCCTGACGTGCCGCGATCTCCGACAGGACGAGGTCCTTCTGACCGCGACCCACGTTGAGGATGTAGTGCTCCATCGACTCGACGGCGGCCTTGCTGTCGCCGGTCGAGTGCTGGACGTGATCGGGCAGGAACCGGCGGACCAGCGACTGGACCTCACGGTCGAGGGTCGCTGAGAACAGCATGCGCTGTCCGTCCGCGGGGGTGAGACCGAGGACCTCGCGGACCTCGGGGAGGAAGCCCATGTCGGCCATCTGGTCGGCCTCGTCGAGAGCCGTGATGCGCACGTCGTCGAGCAGGCAGGTGCCCTGACGCAGGTGATCGCCCAGGCGTCCCGGCGTCGCGACGAGCACGTCGACGCCGCGGCGCAGCTGATCGGCCTGCCGGCCGAAGGGGGTGCCGCCGACCGCCGGGCGCACCGACAGGCCGAGGGGAGCGGCGTAGGTCTGCAGCGAATCGACCACCTGGAACGCGAGTTCGCGGGTGGGGACCAGCACCAGGGCGCGGGGGCGCTTCGCCGCCGGCTTCTCGCCCGACGCCGCGAGGCGCGCGAGCATCGGCAGGCCGAAGGCCAGCGTCTTGCCGGACCCGGTCTGGGCGCGGCCGAGCACGTTTCGCCCGGCGAGCGCGTCGCCGATGGCCATCGACTGGATGGGGGAGGGAACGGTGATGCCCTTCGACGCGAGGGCCGTCACCACGGGGGCGGGGAGGCCGAGCTCGGCGAAGGTGGCAGTAACGGCCGCATCAGCGGCGGGGGACAACGGTGTGGCGTCGGTCAACGCGGGGGACCTCTCGGGTTGCGGGCGCGCCGAGGTCGACGGCACCGAGGGTGCCGCGCGACGAGGACGAGCCAGGGCACACATCACCTGGCTCGATGCGCGGGGAAGACCCGCCGAACAACGAAAGAAGGTGTCTCGAAACACCGCGTGGACCGTATGCGCCTGCGCATCACGGGGGCGGTGAAGAAAAGAACGTGCCGTATCGAATATCTGATGGTTCGACTGACGAACCATCGACCACCCTACGCGACGACGACCGTCGCGGACGACCGGTGTGAGCAGCGCAACCGTGCCGGGGGGAGCCTCGTGGTCAGGGATGCCCGACGAGTCGACGCAGTTCGGTCAGCCACGGCACGGCCACGTAGATGGTCGGCACCACCAGGATGACGGCGGCGGCGAGGTAGGCGAGGGCGGCCACGCGGTGATCGGTACCCGGCCGGGCGAGGCGCTGAACGCGGACCAGCGTGCTGGGCCCGCCGGCGGCCAGGGCGCCGCGGGGCGCCGCGGACCCGGCGCACGCGACGAGCGCACGCGCCAACGGCTTGGGCCCGGTGGCGCGGACGGCGCTGTCGTCGGCGAGCAGCTCGACCAGCAGCTGGACCGACCCCAACGCCGACCGGCTGCGCACGACGCGGGGGAAAGCCTGGTTGACCGCCATGAACGCCTCGAGCACCAGATCGTGCCGCGCCCGCAGGTGCGACCGTTCGTGGGTGAGGATAGCGGCGAGCTCGGCGTCGTCGAGGTTGGTGAGGGTGCCTTCGCTGAGCACCACTCGCTGGCGCAGGCCGGGTAGGCAGTAGGCGATCGGGTCGGCGGAGTCGAGCACCCGGACGTCGGTGCCGTGCCGGGAGGGCGTGTCGGACCCGCGGTCGAGGATGTCGACCAGCGTGCGGTGACGAGCGCGTCGTCGACGGGTCTTCACCGCGACCAGCGACGTCGCCCAGAGCAGGCGTGCCCCGATGACGAGGGTGACGACGAAGACCGTGACGTAGACGATCCAGAGCGGCAGCCCGAGGGCGGCGATCTCGGCGGTGGGGGCCGTGGTGGGGCGCCCGTCCGGGCCCGGCACCAGCAGCTGGCTCGCAATGGCGAGACCGGAGGAGAAGGCGGAGAGGACGGCGGCGAGGGCGATCGCCTGCCACAGCACCAGGGCGGCCCGCGGCGTCCGATGCGGCCACGTCGCGCGGGCGAGCATCGCCGGGATCGGCCCCGCCAGCAGCAACGCCAGGGCGGCGAAAACGAGCGCGGTCGGTGCGTTCATGTCCTCGGGTTCGGTCAGTCGGAGCGGGGCTCGGGGTCCTGCTCCTCCAATGCTGCCAGAGCCTTGCGCAGAGCTGCGGCCTCGTCGGCCCCCACGCGGCCCACGAAGTGGACCAGCGCGGCGGCGCGGCCGCCGGACCGGTCGGCCTGGTCCAGCGCGTCCACCATGAGGCTCGCGACCAGTTCCTCGCGTCCGTGGACGGGGGCGTACCGGTGCGCGCGGTCGTCCCGGCGCTGGGTCACCAGCTTCTTCTTGGCCAGCCGCTGCAACACCGTCATCACCGTGGTGTACGCCAGTTCCCGTTGGGCGGCGAGCGCCTCGTGGACCTGCCGCACGGTCTGCGGGGAGTCGCTGGCCCAGAGATGTTCCATCACCGCACGTTCGAGATCGCCCAGGCCTGCCATTCCGCACATGCTAGTGCTTCTCCGACACGGGTGCGTATTACGGGTCGTAGTAGGGCGCGTCGCGGCCCGTGAGCGCGGACCCGCCGCGCTCGTGCGCGGCGGCGCTACTGTGACGCCGTGGCCCTCGTCGACACCTCGCTGGTCAGTGGACCGCTTCCCACCGTCGTCACGTTCGCGGGGGCCGTCGGCCTCGCGGTTCTGGTGCTGTCGCGACGTCGTGGACATCTCCTGCGGTCGGTGCCGATCTGTTTGATCGCCGCCGTCGTGCTCACCGTCGTGGGCTGGGTCGTGGTCGAGAAGATCTGGCGCGGATTTCCCGATCCGATCCAGACGTCCGTCTACGTCTGGATCGGGGTGGGTCTGCTCGGATTGCTGCTGGTGGTCCCGCGCGTCGTCGCCGCGCGCCGCTGGTGGACGACGGTCCTCGCCCTGCTCGCCACCGTCGCCGTGGTCGCGACCGCCGCCCTGCAGGTCAATCTCGTGTTCGCCGCGTACCCCACCGTCGGCAGCGCGCTGGGCCTCGACGCCGCCGAGAAGGTCGGCCTGGACGAGGCGACGAACCGGACCGCCGACCCGATCACCGGGTCGTCCCTCGAGTCCGTCTGGACGCCTCCCGCGGACCTGCCGTCGGGCGGCCGCATTCTCGACACGCCGATTCCCGGCACGGTGTCGGGGTTCGCGGCGCGCAACGCGCAGGTCTACCTTCCCCCGGCGTACTTCGCGCCGCGCCGACCCCTGCTGCCCGTCCTCGTGCTCATGGCCGGCCAGCCGGGTGCGCCGGACGACTGGTTGACCGGTGGACGCCTGGTGCAGACGATGGACGCCTACGCGGCCGATCACGGTGGTCTGGCGCCCGTCGTGGTGGTCGCCGACGCCACCGGCAGTGCGGTCGCGAACCCCCTCTGCGTCGACTCGCCGCTCGGCAACGTCGCCACCTACCTGTCGACGGACGTCCCGGCCTGGGTGCGCGGCACGCTGCAGATCGACCCGGACCCCTCGGCGTGGGCCGTGGGCGGTCTGTCCTACGGCGGCACGTGCGCTTTGCAGATGGCCACCAACTTCCCGCAGGTGTATCCCACGTTCCTCGTCCTGTCCGGCCAGCTCGAACCGACGCTGGGGGACCGCCGACGCACGCTCGACGCGGCGTTCGGCGGGAGCGAGGCCGCGTTCGAGGCCGTCAACCCGATGAACCTCCTGGCCACGAAGCGGTACGACGGGTCGGCCGGCGTGTTCGTCGTCGGTGCGGACGATCCCGAGTACAAGGGCTACGCCGCGCAGTTGGTCGCCGCCGCCCGGGCGGCCGGCATGGACGTGCAGTACCTCGAGGTGCCCGGCGGGCACAGTTACCAGACGTGGTCCGAAGGCCTCCGACGCGAGATCGGCTGGCTGGGAACGAGAACAGGAATCACCTCGTGAACGACACCGAGAAGGTCGACGCCCCGGCCGACACCCCGCCCTCGACGCGGCGCCGCGCCCGGGTCGCGGTGGCCCGACAGGTCGGACGTGCGATCCCGACGATCCGCGACGGTGCCCGGCGTGCCCCCGTGACGCTGGGTGTCCTCGCGATCATGTGGGGCGTCTTCGTGGTCGGCATGCTCACCACCCGCAGCGTGCGCAGCTTCGTCGACCACCACCTGGCGCTGGGCATCGTGCCGATCGAGAACCTGCGCCTGTGGACGCCGCTGACGTCCGGCCTCGTGGTCGTGGGGTGGCTCGCGGCCCTCGCCTCGACCGTGTTGCTGCTCGCGATCGCGGCCCCGACCGAACGACGGCTCGGGTCCCGCAGATTCGCGCTGGTGGCGCTGCTGACCCAGGTGGGCGGCTCGCTGGTGGCCCTCGGATTCGCGGCGGCGGCCCGCGTGCTCGACGAGGCCTGGGGCTTCCAACTGCACCTCGGCGTCTTCTCCGGGCCGTTCGCGTGGATCCTCGGCACGCTCATGGCGGCCAGCGCCTCGGCGACGACGCTGTGGCGTCGACGCATCCGGGTCGGTCTGCTGGCGTTCACCGCCGTGCTCGCCCTGTTCGGCGGGCACCTCGGCGACGTCATGGCGCTGGCGACCGTCGTCGTCGGTGCGGCGGTGGGACCGGTCCTGGTGGGGCGCTCCCCGCGCGGATCGCGACTGGCCGGGACGCGGCGCGAGGAGCGGGTGCTGGTCGCACTCGTGGTCGCGGCGAGCGCGCTCGGTCCGATGATCGCGGCGTTCTCCCCGCACGCGGTCGGACCCCTCGCGGTGCTCCGAGAACTGTTCCGCAGCCAGCCGTGGACGGTCGACGAGGTCGACCTGGTGTGCGGCGCGGACTCGGCGTCGGCCGAGTGCCGTCGCGGTCTGCTCGACCTGCGACTCGGCGGGCTGGGGCCGGTGGTCGCCAGCGTGCTCCCGTCGATCTACCTCCTGGTGCTGGCCGACGGTCTGCGCCGCGGCCGCCGGTTCGCCTGGATCGCCGCCGTCGTCGCGCAGGCGGCGCTCGTGGTGCTCGCGGCCGCCAACGTCCTCATCCGCTACGTCGACGACACCGACACGATCTTCTACGGCACGGCCGAGCCGACGTTCTACCGGTCGGTGGTGCCGTTCGTGGTCCCCGTGCTGGTGCTCGTTCTGCTCGTCGTCACCCGCCGACGTTTCGACGTGGCCGCGCCGCGCGGCACCTACCGCAGGCTGTGGACGACGGTCGGCGGCACGGCGATCGCGCTGGGCGTGCTCTACGTGCTGGTGGGCACGGGAATCCGACGCAGCTTCGACGGCGATCCGGCGCCGACCACGCTGCTGCTCGACTACCCGCAGCGGCTGGTGCCCCCGGTGCTGCTGCAGTGGTTCGACCCGCCCTTCCTCCCGAACAGCGGACCCGCCACACTTCTCTACGAGTGGACGGGCATCGTCTTCTGGGTGGTGCTGATCGCGGTGACCGCCGCGTCCTTCTTCCGCATCTCCTACGGCGTCGACTCCGAGGCGGCCGAGCGTGCGCGCGAGCTGCTGACCGCGTCGAGCGGCAGCGCGCTGTCCTGGATGACCACCTGGCGCGGCAACCGCTACTGGTTCGCCGACGACGGCCGCAGTTACGTCGCGTTCCGGGTCATCTCGGGAATCGCCCTCACCACGGGCGATCCGGTCGGCCCCCCGGCCGGCCGCCGCGCCGCGATCGTCGGTTTCGCCGAGTACGCCGCCGCCAACGGCTGGTCACCGTGCTTCTACTCGGTGACTCCCGACGCCGCGTCGATCACCTCGGACCTCGGATGGGAGAGCATCCAGGTCGGGGAGGAGACCGTGCTGCCCCTGAAGGACCTCGCGTTCACCGGCAAGAAGTTCCAGGACGTGCGCACGGCGGTCAACCGCGCCAAGAAGGCCGGCGTGGCGGCCGAGTGGATCTCGTTCCCCACCGCGCCGCTGGCGGTGACCGACCAGATCACCGCCATCTCGGAGGAGTGGGTCGCGGACAAGGGCATGCCGGAGATGGGCTTCACTCTCGGTGGCCTCGACGAGGTGGACGACCCGGCCGTGCGCTGCCTCGTCGCGATCGACGAGCACCGCACCGTCCACGGCGTGACCTCGTGGATGCCGGTGTACCGCGACGGCGTCGTGGTGGGGTGGACGCTCGACTTCATGCGGCGTCGCACGGAGGGATTCCGGCCCGCGATGGAGTTCCTCATCGCCTCCGCCGCGCTGTCGCTGCAGGAGGAGGGTGCGCAGTTCCTCAGCCTCTCGGGTGCACCGCTGGCGAAAGTCGGCGACCCCGCGGAGGACAGCCCGCAGACCACCACGCTGTCCACCGTGCTCGACCGCTTGCTCGACGTCGTGGGCCGCACCCTCGAACCGGTCTACGGGTTCCGCTCGCTGCTCGCGTTCAAGTCGAAGTTCCAGCCGGTCTACGAGCCGATGTACATGACGTTCCCGGATCCCGCGGCGCTGCCGAGCATCGGCAACGCCATCGGTCGGGCCTACCTGCCCGACGTGTCCATCGCGCAGAGCGTGCGGCTCGTGCGCACCATGCTGGACCGCTAGCGCGTCGGCTGCTCCCGGCCGGGGCGCCGGTCGTGCACGTGGCGCGTGCCGATCGGCACCACCAGCGGGCGGTCGGACACCGGATCGTCGATGACGGCCGCGGCCAGCCCGAACACCTCGAGCAGCAGCTGCTCGGAGATCACCTCGGTGGGAGTGCCGGAGGCGACGATCGAGCCCTCGTGCATCACCACGAGGCGGTCGCTGTACCGGATGGCGAGGTTGAGATCGTGCAGCACCATCACCACGGTGCGGCCCATCTCGTCGTGCATGCGGTCCACCAGATCGAGCACCTCGATGGAGTGTGCGAGGTCCAGGTAGGTGGTGGGCTCGTCGAGCAGGAGAACGTCGGTGCCCTGCGCCAGGGCCATCGAGATCCAGGCCCGCTGCCGTTGACCGCCGGAGAGTTGGTCGACCGGCCGCTCGGCGAGTTCCGCGATGCCGGTGAGCTCGAGGGCGCGGGCGACCTCGGCCTCGTCGTCGCGGGACCACTGCCGGATCCAGGACTGGTGCGGGTGGCGCCCACGGGCGACGAGATCGGCGACCGTCAGGCCCTCCGGGGCGATCGGGGACTGCGGGAGGACGCCGAGGGTGCGGGCGACGTCGCGGGTCTTCATGCTGTCGATCGCCTTGCCGTCCAGCGTCACCTGTCCGGACCGCGGGGTCAGCAGTCGCCCGAGCGCGCGCAGCAGAGTCGACTTGCCGCAGCCGTTCGGTCCGATGACGGTGGTGACGACTCCCGTGTGCACGGCGAGGTCGAGTCCGTCGATGACGACGCGATCGCCGTACCCGACGGAGATGCCGTCGGCCGCGAGTCGGTGCTCGTCGGCGGGGTGCCCGGGGGCCGTGCGCGCGAGGTGGGGAGCGCTCATACCGACGCCTTTCGATTGGCCTTGATCATCAGGTACAGCAGGAAGGGGCCGCCCAGTGCGGAGGTGACGATGCCGACGGGCAGTTCGATCGGCAGGACGGTGCGCGCGACGAGGTCCGAGCCCACCACCACCACGGCACCGACGACGGCCGACGCGACGATCGGCGGTTCCGGCGAGCGCGTGAGCCGCAGCGCGATCTGCGGCGCGGCGAGGGCGACGAAGCCGATGGGGCCGGCGACGGAGGTGGCCACCGCGGCCAGCGCGACGGCCACGACGAGCAGCGCCGCCTGCGACCGCTGCACGTTCACACCCAGTGCGCGGGCGGTGTCGCCGCCGAGGCGCATGGCGTTGAGGCGGAAGGACAGCGCCAGGGTCGCGGTGCCGAGGACGAGGACCGCGGCGAACACCGGCCAGACCTGCGTCCAGGTGGCGCCGGCCAGGGTGCCGGTCAGCCAGAGCTGGGCGCGGGTGACGTCGGTGATGGTGGCGCTGACCAACAACCAGCCGATGAGCGCGATGTTCATGGCGTTGATCGCGATGCCGATCAGCACCAGCCGCATCCCCTCCACCCCGCCGCGCCAGGCGAAGAGGTAGATCAGGGCGGCGGTGAGGAATCCGCCGACCAGCGCGGCGGTCGAGGTGCCCAGGGTCGCGAGCAGGCCGACGGCCGTTCCGCTTCCGCCGAGCACGATCAGCGCCACCGCCGCCACGCTGGCCCCCGAGGTGATCCCCAGGATGTCGGGGCTCGCGAGGGCGTTGCGGGTGATCGACTGCGTGACGGCTCCCGCGATTGCGAGCGCCGCTCCGACCAGGACGCCCGTCAGCGCGCGGGGCAGGCGGAGTTCGGTGACGACGAAGCGCTCGATGCGCGACCCGCCGCCGAACAGCACGTTCACGACGTCGGGAATCGACAGCGGGTAGTCCCCGCGGCCGATGTTCAGGCAGAACACGAGGAACAGCACCGCGGTGACGGCGAGCGTGATCGCCACACGGGTGGGGCGGCGCACCGTGGAGAACCGACCGACGCGGAAGGCCGGACGACCCGCGACGCCGGGCGGGGCGATCACAGCGCGACCAGCTTGCGGCGGCGGACGAGGGCGATGAAGAACGGCCCGCCGACCAGCGCGAGGACGATGCCGACCTGCAACTCGCCCGGCCGCACGACGACGCGGCCGATCACGTCGGCGATCAGCAGGAGCAGTCCGCCGAGTGCGCCCGAGAACGGGACGATCCAGCGGTAGTCCGGTCCCACGATGGACCGGGCGATGTGCGGCACGACCAGACCGACGAAGGCGATGGGTCCGCAGGCGGCCGTCGCGGCGCCGGTGAGCAGGGTGATGGCGACGATGCCCGCCGTGCGCGTCAGGGCGATGTTGGTCCCGAGCGACCGGGCGACGTCGTCGCCGAGGCCGATGGTGTTCAACGCGGGCGACCCGGCCGCGGCGACGACGAGGCCGGCGAGAACGAAGGGCAGGACCGTCCAGAAGATGTCGATGCCGCGTCCGGAGACGGACCCGACGATCCAGAAGCGGTAGCTGTCCAGCGTGGCCTGGTCGAGCAGGACGACGGCGTTGGTGAGTGCCTGGAGGAAGAATGCGACGGCGGCGCCGGCCAGGGCGAGGGACAGGGGGTTGGCCCGTCCGCCGCCGATCGACGCGCTGCCGAACACCACGACGCTGGCGACGGCCGCGCCGGCGAAGGCGAACCACAGGTAGCCGCCGGGAGAGGCGATGCCGAACAGGTAGATCGCCATGACGACGAAGAAGGCGGCGCCGGCGTTCAAGCCGAGGAGTCCGGCGTCGGCGAGGGGATTGCGGGTGTGGCCCTGGATGAGGGCGCCGGCGACCCCGAGGGCGACGCCGACGAGGAATCCCAGCGCGGTTCGGGGCAGGCGCAGGGACCGGACGATCACGTCGGTGTCCGTGCCGGTGGAGGACAGCAGCGCGTGGGCGATCTCCGCGAAGGTCAGCGGCCGGGCCCCGACGGCGATCGACATGGCGATCACCAGAACCAGGGCGACGGCGAGGACGATCAGTCCGCCGGTGCGGCGGCGTCGGGTCGCGGCCGACGACGTGTCGGCGGGAATCGGGGCGAAGCCGTCTGCCGCCGCGACGTCCACCCGCACCACCTCGGCGGTCCGTCCGCCGGTGACGGCTGCGCGAATCCCGATGGCGCCGTGGTGGTCTCGGTCGCGCAGCACCAACCCCGCCATGGTCTTGCCGACGCTCTGTCCCGCCCGCCCGTCGCGCAGGCCGCGGTTCCAGAACGCCACGCCGAGGGCGGACGCGAGCGCCAGGGCGCCGAACACGGCCCTGTCGATCTCTCCGCCGCCGTTGGCGTCGGCCAGGGAGAGGACGACGACGACGCCGATCAGCAGGGGGAGGGCGGGAAGCGCGACGTCGACCGTGTGGGCGACGACGCGGGACGCGACGGCGGGTGGCCGCCGGTCCAGGGAGGCGTAGTCCCGATCCGCCGGCGGCGCGGTGGGGGACGGGACGGTGCTCTCGGACACGTCGCCTCCTCGCCGGTCGGTCGTGTGGTCGGTCGGGCGCACCCGGATGGTTACGCAAGCCTAACCATAGTCCCGCGACCCGACCGGGCCGAGCGTCACGGGTGCGTGACGGACGCCACGCCGCCGTCTCCCGGCGTCAGGTTAGGCTTACCTCAATTCTTGAGCAGGAGGTAAGCGATGACCGTCCTCGACGACGTCGGAGTGGCGACCGAGTTCGACCGCGCCATGTCGCGTCTGCGCGATCTCGACCCCGACGCGCCGCGGGTGTACGCGGTGGCGAACATGGCCGTGCAGTCCCGACGCCGCTGGTGGGCGCTCGCCTCCGGCGGTTCGTCGGGCCGCTTCGCCGCGTTGCAGGCGCGGGCGGCGGCCGACCGGTCGGACCCGGCGCGTGCGTCGATCCGGGTGGCCACCGATCTGGTCCACTGCGTGGTCGGTCGTGTGGCGGCGGCCTTCGTCGGGGTCGGGCAGGTGTGGGATCCCGGACCGGAGAACGTGTGGATCCACCTCGACAGTGACGTCGGGATCGACTGGGTCGGTGTCCGGGACGTCACCCTGCGCGACGCAAGCGGTCGCCCGCCGGTGCGCGGTGTGGTGTCGGTGCCGTGCGAACGGTCCCTGGCCGCATGGACGGCGCATCGCGCGTCGCTGTCGCTGCACGTCGTGGCACGAGGGCTCGCCGAACTCGGACCGGTGGACGACGCCGCGATCGCGCGCATCGTCGGCAACTCGGTGCTGGGGGCCTCGGCGCGGGTTCCCTACCTGGGGGCCGTCGACAGCGAGGTGGGGTGGCAGCGCGGGCAGGCGTTGCTCGACGCGTTCACCGACATCGGTCTCCCCGTACGCGCCACGACGAACCGCATGACTTAGGGAAGCCTGTCCTATACAGTCGTCCCTGGCCGCGTCGGATCGTGCGGATGTCCTGAGGGCTGCAGTGACACCCGATCCGTGCCCCGGTGGGCGCCGCGAACGCCGGTCGTTCGCGGCGCCCACCGATCTCGTTCCACCTCGGCCGCCGGCACGGGCACGGCCTTTGATTCACTGGGGCCATGACCACCCCCGAGACGACCCCCGAGACGCCCCGCCCCGCAACCGTGGACCCCGAGATGGCCGCCCTGCTCGACACCGGCTTCGGCAAACTTCTCGGCCTGACGTTCGTGGACCTCGGGCCGGACCGGGTGACCGCCACCTACGAGGTGCGTCCGGAACTGCTCCAGCCCTTCGGCATCGTGCACGGCGGCGTGCACTGTGCCGTCGTGGAGTCCCTGGCCAGCACGGGCGCCGGGCTGTGGTTCGACGGTGGCCACGTGGTGGGCGTGGCCAACTCCACCGATTTTCTGCGCGCCGCGCGCGAGGGCGTGCTGACCGGGGAAGCCCTGCCCATCCACCGTGGCCGCACTCAGCAGCTCTGGCTGGTCACCATCACCGACGAGCAGAACCGCGCCATCGCCCGAGGGCAGGTCCGGTTGCAGAACATCACCGACACCGGCGCCATCGGGCGCTGACGCACGCGTCCCCCGGTCAGCCCGCGCGTTCGGTGCGGGCCGGGGAGGCGCCCGACGCCGCGCGCTTCTCGGTGCTGTCGACCTGCTTGCGTCGGCCCTCGGAATCGGCCTCGGCGTGCTCGTCGCGCTGTCCGGCCGCGGTGTTCGACTCGATGGTGCGGGTGGGAAGTGCCGCGTCGTCGATGCGGTTCTCCTTCTCCAACGTGTTGAGCTGCTCGATGGCGAGGCGCGCGAACACCTGCTGCTCCGTCGAGGCCATCTGCGCGCGGCCGCGGCCGAGGAACGTCACGAACCACGAGATCACGGTCGTCAGGCGGTTGCGGTATCCCACCTGGTAGAACAGGTGCAGTCCGAGCCACGCGACCCACGCGACGAACCCGCCGAACTCCAGCTTGCCCACCTTGCACACCGCGCTGAAGCGCGACACGGTGGCCATCGAGCCCTTGTCGAAGTAGGAGAACGGCTTGCGCTGGCTCGGCTCCTGCCCGTCGAGGCCCGCCTTGATCGCCTTCGCCGCGTAGCGCGCGCCCTGGATGGCGCCCTGCGCCATGCCGGGGACGTCCGGCACGGACATCATGTCGCCGACGACGAAGACCGACGGGTGGCCCTTGACGGTCAGATCGGGCTCGACCACGACGCGGCCCGCGCGGTCCACCTCGGTGCCGTCGGACTGGTCGGCGAGCTGCTTGCCCAGCGGGCTCGCCTGCACGCCGGCCGACCACACCTTGCACTGCGACTCGATCCGGCGCTCGGTGCCGTCCTTGTCCTTGACGGTGATGCCGTCGTTGTCCACACCGGTCACCATGGCGTTGAGCTGGATGTCGACGCCGAGCTTGCGCAGCCGCTTGGCGGCCTTCTCGCCCAGCTTCTTGCCCATCGGGGGCAGCACGGCGGGCGCGGCGTCGAGCAGGACCACCTTGGCGTCACGGGCGTCGATGTTGCGGAACGCGCCGTCGAGCGTGCGGGTGGCGAGCTCGGAGATCTGCCCGGCCAGCTCCACGCCGGTGGGCCCGGCGCCGACGACGACGAAGGTCATGAGGCGCTCCCGCTCGGCGGGGTCGCTGGACAGCTCCGCCTGCTCGAACGCGCCGAGGATGCGCCCGCGCAGCTCGAGGGCGTCGTCGATGGTCTTCATGCCGGGGGCGAACTCGGCGAAGTGATCGTTGCCGAAGTAGGACTGCTGCGCACCGGCGGCGACGATCAGGCTGTCGAAGTGCGTGACCGTCTCCCGCTCGAGCAGTCGCGAGGTGACCGTCTTGTTCGCCAGGTCGATCTTCTCGACGTCGCCCATCAGCACCTCGGCGTTCTTCTGCTTGCGCAGGATGACGCGGGTGGCCGGGGCGATCTCGCCGACGGAGAGGATGCCGGTGGCGACCTGGTACAGCAACGGCTGGAACAGGTGGTGCGTGGTGCGGGCGATGAGCGTGATGTCGACGTCGGCCCGCTTGAGTGCCTGCGTTCCGAACAGGCCACCGAAGCCGGAACCGATGACGACGACGTGGTGGCGCTTCTTCTCGTTCGTCTCGACGCTCATGTGTTTCGCTCCTAGAAAAAGTTCCGGTGTACGGCCCAACGCTAGTCTTCCGGCCCGACACGCTTCGCGCGAGCCCGCACTCCGACGAACGTTGCTGTCGAGGGGACTGTTCCCGTTCCGACTCGTCCGTACGCTCCGGTGTGACCGAAACACTCTGCAGAGGCCCCCGACCGAGAGCCCCCGACGAGAGGATCCGCCGTGCAGTTGGCCGTCCACTACCCGTACTTCAGCTATCCGGGCGGGGCGGCCGCGACGGCGACGCTGCTGTCGGACACCGCCCGCGCCGCCGAGGACGGCGGGTGCACGCTGTTCACGCTGATGGACCACTGGTTCCAGATGGAGAACCTGGCCACGGCGCAGGACCCGATGCTCGAGGGCTACACCGGTCTGGGGTTCCTGGCCGGCCGGACCGAGTCGATCCGGCTCGGGCTGCTGGTGACGGGGGTGACCTACCGGCACCCCGGGTTGCTCGCGAAGACCGTCACCACGCTCGACGTGCTCTCGGGCGGTCGCGCGATGCTCGGCATCGGCGCCGCCTGGTACGAGCGCGAGCACAAGGGCCTCGGCGTGCCGTTCCCGCCGATGAAGGAGCGGTTCGAGCGGCTCGAGGAGACCCTGCAGATCGTGCGGCAGATGTGGAGCGACGACGACGGGCCCTACCGCGGCGCCCACTACACGCTCGAGGAGACCATCTGCGAACCCCGACCGTTGCAGTCGCCGGCACCGCCGATCATGGTCGGCGGGTCCGGGGAGAAGAAGACGCTTGCGTTCGTGGCGCGGTACGCCTCGCTGTGCAACCTGTTCGCTGCCGACACCGAGACCGTGGCCCACAAGCTCGAGGTGCTGCGCGGGCACTGCGAGCGGGAGGGACGCGATCCCGCCGAGATCGAGAAGACCATCATCTCCTCGCTCGACCCCGTCGCCGACCGGGACGGATTCCTGCGGGAGATGGAGACCTACGCCGCGATGGGAATCGACACGGTCTGTCTGAACCCGCACGGCGACGACCCCGCCGGGTGGGCCCGTGCCGCGACGGCCGCCGCCGTCACGCCGCTCGCCGAGATGGGGAACTGACATGGACCCGAACGGCAAGCACTTCCTGGTGGTGGGTGCGTCCGGTGCACTCGGATCGCGCATCGCCCGTCGGCTGATCGCGGCGGGCGCGTCCGTGTCCCTCGCGGGCCGGGACGCCGACCGACTCGCCGAGGTGGGCGGCGACGACGCCCGCGTGCTCACCGGCGACCTGATCGATCCGACCGTGCCGGCCCGGTGGGTGGCCGAGGCCGCCGAGCACGGCGGACACCTCGACGGGGTGGTCATCGCGTCCGGCGTGGTCGCGTTCGGTCCCGCCGCCGAGGTCGACGACGACACGGTGGACGACCTGCTCCTGGTCAACCTCCTCGGTCCGCTGCGGCTGGTCCGGGCCGCGCTGGGCACGGTGGAACAGGGTGGTGTGGTGGTCAACCTCGGTGCCGTCGTGGCCGAGAAGCCGGTGGGCGGCATGGCCGCCTACAGCGCGTCCAAGGCCGGCATCGGCGCGTTCCTCGCCGCGGCGCGGCCCGAGGCCCGACGCCGCAAGATCCGTATCGTCGACGTCCGGCCTCCGCACACCGAGACGGGCCTGGCGACCCGGCCGGTGGCGGGTGAGGCGCCGCGGATGCCGGAGGGTCTCGATCCCGACGTCGTGGCCGACCGCATCGTCGCCGCGATCACCGACGACGAGACCGACGTGCCGTCGACCGAGTTCGGCTGAACCAGCTACAACGCACCGCGCCGTCCACATCAGGGCGCACCGCGCCGTCGCACGTCCGTCGGCGTCCGACCCCACCAGCGCCGACAGGCGCGCGTGAAGGTCGACTGCTCGGCCAGCCCCACGGCGGCGGCGATCTGGGTCATCGGCAGGTCGGTGGTGGTGAGGTAGCGGCGGGCCTCGTCGCGTCGGGCGTCGTCCAGGATCGCGCCGAAGGAGGTGTCCTCCGCGGCCAGGCGCCGTTGCAGAGTCCGCGGATGCATCGACAGCAGATGCGCGGCGCCCGACACCGTCGGCACGCCCGTGCCGAGGGACTGCGCGACGATGGCGCGCACCCGCGGTGACACCTCGGGTCCCGCGCCCGGCCCGGACTGGGCGAGAAACGCCAGCGCCAGGCGCCGCAGCGCGTCGTCCCCGCCGTGGAGGGGCCGGGCGGCCAGCGTGGCCGGAACCCGGAGCATGGCCGCGGCGCGCCCGGGTCGGACGGCCACGCCGAAGAAGCGCTCGTACACGGCCACGGGTGCGGGCGGGTCGTAGGGCAGTTCCACCGACCGCAGCCCGTACGGTCCGCCGACCAGAGCGATCGTGGCCCGGTGCAGGAAGCCCAGGCCGAGGTCGGTTCCCTGGATGGGGGCGATCACGCCCGGCCGGGTGCCGTAGCGCAGGGCCACCACGCCCGGCGCGCCGTAGGGATCGTCCTCCACGGCGAGCGAGAGCGACTGGGCGTGGACGAAGAGGTACCGCTCGGTGCACTCGAGCGCCTCGCCGACGGTCGACGAGTTCTGGATGGCCAGGGCGAGCGGCCCCAGCATGCCGAGGTCCTGTCGGCGGGCGATCCGCAGCCCGAGGTCGGGGCAGTCGAGCGCCTCGGCCGCCACCTCCAGCGTGGCCGCCATGGCGACGTCCTCGACCAGCAGATCGTCGGCGTCCAGCGCGGCCACCGGCAGGCCGGCCGTGCGGGCGAAGTCCTCGGCGTCGCCGCCCAGTTCCGCGACCGCGGCCCGGAATCCGCGCAGTCCGGCCGATCTGATGGCGGGCATGTCGCACAGAGTCAAGGAGTTGTCGTCCGAAGTCAAGCGTCGGCGGCGGCCGGCCGGAACACTGGACGGCATGACCTCCACCGAGCGCGATCTCGCCCGCCACCTCGATGTCGTCGTCGTCGGGGCCGGACTGTCCGGCGTCGGCGCAGGATATCGGCTGTCCACCGAGCATCCGGAGAAGTCCTTCGCGATCCTCGAGGCCCGCCACGCCATCGGCGGCACCTGGGATCTCTTCCGTTACCCCGGGGTGCGGTCGGACTCCGACATGTACACCCTCGGGTACCAGTTCAAGCCCTGGCGTGACGCGAAGTCCATCGCGGACGGCGCGTCGATCCTCGACTACATCCACGAGACCGCCCGCGAGTTCGGCATCGACCGGCACATCCGCTTCGGCACCAAGGTGGTCGGCGCGAACTTCTCCACGGCGGACTCGCGGTGGACCCTCGACCTCGAGATCACCGACGAGCAGGGCACCACCCGGTCGGACACGCTGACCTGCACATTCCTCTACAGCTGCGCCGGGTACTACGACTACGACAAGGGCTACGACCCCGACATCCCGGGGCTGGACACCTTCGCCGGAGACGTGGTGCATCCACAGTTCTGGCCGGAGGACCTCGACTGGACGGGCAAGCGGGTGGTGGTCATCGGCAGCGGTGCCACCGCGGTGACCCTGGTGCCGTCCATGGCCCCCGACGCCGAGCACGTCACCATGCTTCAGCGCAGCCCCACGTGGATCAGCGCCGTCCCCGGCCGGGACAAGCGCGCCGACACGCTGCGCAAGTATTTGCCGGCTCAGTTGGCGCACACCGTCATTCGCCTCAAGAACATCGCCTTCTCGACGGCGTTCTACCAGTTCTGCCGCCGTCGCCCGCAGGCGGCGAGGAAGCTGCTGACCAACCTCTCGACCCGGATCCTGAAGGACGAGACGCTGGTCGCCGAGCACTTCACCCCCGACTACAACCCCTGGGATCAGCGCCTGTGCGCGGTGCCCGACGCCGATCTGTTCCGGGCGATGAAGAAGGGGAAGGCGTCGGTGGTCACCGACCGCATCGAGCGGGTCGAGGCCGACGGCATTCGGCTGGTGTCGGGAACGACGCTGCCGGCGGACATCGTGATCACCGCGACGGGCCTGCAGCTCCTGGCGTTCGGCGGCATCGAACTGCGCGTCGACGACGTGCCGGTGACGCTGTCCGAGCAGTTCGTCTGGCAGGGCGCGATGATGACGGGAGTGCCGAACTTCGCGATCTGCATCGGCTACACCAACGCGTCGTGGACGCTGCGCGCCGACATCACCCACCGGTTGGTGTGCCGGGTGCTCGACTTCATGGACAAGCGCGGGTTCGGCGCCGTGGTGCCCACCCCGGACGGCCCACTCGAGGAGCGGCCTTTGCTCGACCTGCAGTCCGGCTACGTCCAGCGCTCGATCGACGCGTTCCCGCGTCAGGGCGATCGCGGTCCGTGGCAGGTGCGGCAGAACTACGTGCTCGACAGCCTCACCACATTGCGGGGAGATCTGAGCAGGACGCTGAAGGGAACGCCGCGTCGCGAGCGCGTGGGAGCGTCAACCAGTAGTTGACGGTAGCGAGTCGTCAACTTATCGTTGACGCATGACGACTCCGACTCCGGTCACCGACGTACGCCTCGACGATCTGATCCGGGCGATCACGTCGACCCACCCCGACACGCTCGACCGACTGAGCAACGCCATGGTGCTGGCGGACCACCTCGGCGAGGTGGCCGATCACCTGATCGGTCACTTCGTCGACCAGGCACGACGGTCCGGCGCCTCGTGGGCGGACATCGGCAGGAGCATGGGCGTGACCAAGCAGGCCGCGCAGAAGAAGTTCGTCCCGAAGGCGCCGGACGAGAAGCCGATGGACGCGAGCCAGGGCTTCGGCCGCTTCACGCCGCGGGCGCGCAACGTGGTGGTCGTGTCGCAGAACGAGGCGCACCGGCTCGGATCGACCGAGATCTCGCCGGCGCACCTCGTGCTCGGGCTGCTCGCGGAACCGGACTCACTGGGCTACCGGTTCCTGTGTGGCGGGGGGCAGTCGGCGGACGCGATCCGCGACGCCGCCCTCGCGGCGGCCGAGCCGACCGTGGATCGCGACGCGGACCGCGGGCCGTTGATCCCCTTCGACGCCGCGGCCAAGAAGGCTCTGGAACTCACCTTCCGCGAAGCGCTGCGGCTCGGACACGACTACGTGGGCACCGAGCACATCCTGCTCGCGCTCCTGGAGAACGAGAACGGCGACGGTCTGCTCGCGTCGCTGGGCGTGGAGAAGGCGCGGGTGGAAGCCGACCTGGTCGCCGCTCTCGACCTCTCCTGACTCACATGCCGCGGCGCATGACCGCGTAGTACGACGCCGGGAACAGCCGGGCGAGGGCGTCCACGCTGAACGCGCTGGCCGCGATGAGCACGCGCCCCTTGCGCTTCTCGACGCCGTCGAGGATGCGCAGGGCCGCCTTGTCGGCGGGGTAGGTCAGGAGTCGCGCGAAGGTGGCCTTGCCGTCGGCGATCTCCTTCTCGGTGGCGCCGGCCGCGCTGCCGGCGGTCTCGGCGATGCGCGTCTTGATGCCGCCGGGGTGGACGGACGTGACGCCGATGTGCCCGGCCAGCTCGTGACGGAGGCTCTCGGTGAACCCGCGGATCGCGAACTTGCTCGAGGAGTAGGCCGACTGTCCGGGCGGGGCCACGATGCCGAAGAGCGACGAGATGTTCACGATGTGCGCGCCGTGGGACCGTCGCAGGGTGGGCAGCAGGCGTCGGGTGATGTCCACGGGTGCCGTGAAGTTGATGGTCATCACGGCGTCGAAGTCCTTGGCGCTGAGTTGCTCGAACGAGCCGCCGAACGCGATGCCGGCGTTGTTGATCAGCAGATCGATGCGGGGGTGGCGCTCGAGGACGTCGTCGAGCACCACGCCGAGGGAATCGAGATCGGACAGGTCGGCCACGACCGCGTCGACGGACCGCCCGGGCGACTGTGCGCGCAGCGCCTTCTCGACGTCGGCGAGACGCTCGCCGTCGCGATCGAGGATCACCAGATCCGTTCCGCGACGGGCCAACTCGTAGGCCATCTGCTCACCCATGCCGCTGGCGGCGCCGGTGACCAGCGCGACGGAGCCGGGGAAACGGAACGGGGGCAACTTCGGCACGAGCTCTCCTGACGATCGACGACGACACGGTGCGACACCCGAGACTGCCGGACGGCTCGGTCGCGTTCTTGACTCTGGGCGACAACCGCCTACGCTCCGGTCATGACGTCACCCGCCGGCCCCGCGCTCGCCTCCGGATCGACCACCGTGCGGGTCGACCCCGACGCGGTGTACGCGCTGGTCACCGACCTGGCGGGACTGGCGTCCGTCGCCGTCGAGGCCGAGTCGATGGAGTGGGTCGCCGGGACCGAGGCGAGCCCCGGCGCCGTCTTCCGCGGGCGCAACCGCAACGGACTGCGCCGGTGGTCGACCCGCTGCACCGTCACCGAGGCGACCCCGGGGCGGGCCTTCGCCTTCGACGTGGACTACGGCCCCCGCGGCGTCGTGCCGATCGCGCACTGGCGCTACGACGTCGAGGCCGCGTCCGACGGCGGCACTCTGGTCACCGAGCGGATGTGGGACCGGCGGCCGTCGTGGTTCGTCGGGCTCGGCGGCCTCGCGACCGGCGTGCGGGACCGGCGTGCGGGCAACACCGCCAACATCGAGGCGACGCTCGATCGCCTCCGGGTTGTCCTCGAGCGCGGCGGGGCACACTGACGTCCATGACGACACCGGACCATCGCCCCACCATCGGACTCTGGACCGGCACGCTCGACGGCGTCCCGGCACGACAGGCGCAGGACACGGCGCGCGAGATCGAGGCGCAGGGATGGCAGTCCCTGTGGTTCGGCGAGGCCTACGGGCGCGAGGCGCTCACCGCGGCCCAGCTCTACCTGTCGGCGACCGAGCGACTCGAGGTGGGGACCGGGATCGCCAGCATCTACGCGCGGGACGCCGTGGCCACCGCGTCGGCGTCCCGCACCCTGCACGCGACGTCGGGCGGTCGGTTCGTCCTCGGGCTCGGCGTCTCGCACGCGCCGCTGGTCGAACGGATGCGCGGCCACCAGTACGGCAAGCCCGTCGCGGCGATGCGGGACTACCTGGACGCGCTCGATGCGGCGCCGGCCGCCGTGGCGGGGGAGGAGACGAACGCCCCGCGGGTCCTGGCGGCGCTCGGCCCGAAGATGCTCGAACTCTCGCGCGACCGGACCGCCGGCGCGCACCCGTACCTCGTGACGCCCGAGCACACGGCGACGGCGCGCGAGATCCTGGACGCCGGGCACGCGGATCGGCCGCGGTTGATCGTCGAGCAGGCTGCCGTGGTGGACCCGGCGGCGGACGCCGACGAGAGCGTCTGGAGCGAGCGCGCGCACGCGCATCTGAACATCTACACCGGGCTGCCGAACTATAGGAACAACTGGGCGCGACTGGGTTTCGGTGAGGAGGACTTCGTGCGCGGGGGCAGCGACCGCCTGGCCGACGCCATGGTCACCCGCGGGCTCGAGGCCACCGTGCGCCGGGTGCGCGAGCACCTCGACGCGGGGGCGACGACCGTCCTGGTGCAAGTGTTGGGGGAGTCGATGGCCGTGCCGCCGATCGACGACTGGCGGCGGTTGGCCACCGAACTCGAGATCGGATAGGGACCGACACCGACGCGTCGGGGGCATGAGGTTAGCCTTACCTCGATACCGTCGTTCCTGTCGAAAGGCCCCCCATGCGCCACACCGTCGCCCTCTCCGCCGCCGCCGCGGTTCTGTTGCTCGGCACCGCTGCGTGCAGCCAGGGCGACGACGGCGCCCCGGCGGCGTCGTCCGACGGCGCGTTTCCTGCGCAGATCACCGACAAGTTCGGGACGGTCACGGTCGAGTCGGCGCCGGAGCGCGTGGTCACCGCCGGGTACAACGATCAGGACTTCGCGCTCGCCCTCGGGGTGACGCCGGTGGCCACCCGCGGGTTCACCGGGTACGAGTACCGCACCCGCCCCTGGGCGCAGGATCAGCTGGCGGGCACCGACATTCCCGAGGTCGGGAGCGACACACTGGACCTCGAGGGCGTGGCGGCCGCGTCGCCGGATCTCGTCATGGCCACCTACGCCTACCTCGAACCGTCGCAGTACGAGCAGCTCGGCCGCATCGCCACCACGGTCGGAGACATCCCCGGGGCGGACGGCGCGGAGACGCCGGGGTGGCGCGATCAGCTCGCGGCCTACGGCACGGCGCTCGGGCGCACGGCCGAGGCGGACGCGGTGCGCGACGAGGTCGAGCAGTCGTTCGCCACGGCCACCACCGAGAACCCGTCGTTCGCCGGCCGCACCGCCGCCGTGGCGCTGTACCTCGACGGCACCTTCTACATCCTCGAGGCCGGGGATCCCCGCAACCGCTTCTTCACCGATCTCGGCTTCGTCACGCCGGAGACCACGGGCACGGTGAGCGCGGAGCGCTACGACCTGCTGAACCAGGACACCCTGGTCCTCCTCGGGGTCGACCGCGAGGACGTCGCGAACGACGCTCTGCTGCAGAGCCTGCCGGTCGTTGCAGAGGACCGCACCGTGTACACCGGGAAGTTCGGGACCGACGTGCCGGCCGCGCTCGGGTTCGCCTCGCCGCTGTCGCTGCCGTACGCGGTCGACGCTCTGGTGCCGCCGCTGGCGCGCGCGACGGACGACGATCCCGCGACCGTCGTGGGCACCGTCGAAGGCTGAATCGACATCCCGGGGTAGACAGTCCCCATGACTGCACCGCGACCGGTCGAGCCGGAGGACGCCACCGCGGAACCGTGGGTGGCGGAGGAATGGTCGGAAGGTCCGGTGACGCCGCCGGAGCGGGACCCGTTCTACACCGCGCCGGACGGCTGGGAGACCGTGGCGTGCGGAACCGTGCTGCGCACGCGGCCGGTGCGTCTGGCGCTCTTCGGGCGGCTGCGGCAGCGCATCGACGCGTGGCAATTGCTGTTCCGGACCCGTGATCTGGAGAACCGTCCGCACACGAGTGTCACCACGGTGCTCCTCCCGGCCGATTCGGGCCGGGGCAGCGCCGGCGGACGGCCCCTGCTGTCGTACCAGTGCGCCATCGACGCGGTGTCCGGTCGCTCCTTCCCGTCCTACGCGCTGCGGTGGCACTCGCATGCGCGCGGGACGGTGCCGCAGTTCGAGTTCCTGCTGGCCTTGCACGCCGTGCGCCTGGGATGGACCGTCACCATCCCCGATCACGAGGGGGCGGAGGGTCACTGGGGCGCGCCGTCCGAACCCGGGTACTGCACGCTGGACGCCGTCCGGGCGACCCTGTCCTTCGAGCGCGCGGCCTCGCCGGCCGACACCCCGGTGGCGCTGTGGGGGTACTCGGGCGGGGGACTGGCGTCGTCCTGGGCTGCGGAGGGCGTCGCGGAGCACGCGCCCGAACTCCGCGTCGTCGGGGCGGTGCTCGGCTCACCGGTGGGTGACCCGGCGTCGGCGTTCCTCCGGCTCAACGGGACTCCCTACGCCGCCCTCCCGATCCTGGTCGTGGCCGGCCTCCGCCGCACCTACCCGGAGTTCGACCGGCTGTTGCGCCGGTACGTGACCGCGGAAGGACTCGAGATCCTGACCTCGGTCGAGCGGATGACCACGATGGCCGCCATCGTCCGGCTGCGCGGCTACGACTTCGAGCGCCACACCACGCTGCCGCTCACCGAGCTGGTCGCCCTGCCGGAGATGGTGGCGATCTTCGACGAGATCCGACCGGGCAGCACAGCTCCCGACTTCCCGATGCTCGTGGTGCAGGCGACGCACGACCAGATCATCGCGGTCGACGACGTGGACGGACAGGTGCAGCGGTATCGCGACGCGGGCGCGTCGGTGGAGTACCTGCGTGACCGCACCAGCGAGCACATCACGTTGCTGCCGTTGTCGGTGCCGCTGTCTCTCGCCTGGCTCGCGGACCGCGTCGCCGGTCGACCGCCCGCGCCGGGGATCACGACGACGGTCTTCTCGATCGCGACGCAGCGGCGGAGCGTCGCGGGGTACGGCTCGATGGCGTCGACCCTCGTGCGCGCGGTGCTGCGCCGGCCCATTCGTTCGCACACACGGCGGCGCCCCCGCACTCGGTGAGTACGGGGGCGCCGTTGTCGGTCGCGTGACCGCGATCCGGACGGATCAGGAGAGCTCGAAGCGATCGAGCATCATGACCTTGTCCCAGGCCGCGACGAAGTCACGGACGAACTTCTCCTTGGCGTCGTCGCAGGCGTAGACCTCGGCGAGAGCGCGCAGCTCGGAGTTCGAGCCGAACACCAGGTCGTTGCGCGTGCCGGTCCAGCGGACCTCGCCCGTCGCCGCGTCCTTGCCCTCGTAGATGCCCTCCTCGGCGGTCGGGACCCACTCGGTGCCCATGTCGAGCAAGTTGACGAAGAAGTCGTTGGTGAGCGTGCCCACCGAGTTCGTCAACACACCGTGGGTGGAGCCGCCGTGGTTCGCGCCCAGGACACGCAGGCCACCGACCAGCACCGTCAGCTCCGGAGCGCTGAGCGTGAGCAGGTTGGCGCGGTCGACCAGCGAGTACTCCGCGGGGAGACGCTGACCCTTGCCGAGGAAGTTCCGGAACCCGTCCGCCTTCGGCTCGAGGTCCGAGAACGAGTCGACGTCCGTGTTCTCCTGCGTGGCGTCCATGCGGCCCGGCGTGAACGGCACGGTGACGGGGACGCCCGCCTCCTTCGCGGCCTGCTCGACGGCGGCGACGCCACCGAGCACCACGAGATCGGCGAACGACACGGTGCCCGAGAACGATTCCTGGATGCCCTCGAGCACGCGGACGACCTGTGCGATCTCGTCCGGCTCGTTGACCTCCCAGCCGATCTGCGGCTGCAGACGCAGGCGACCGCCGTTGGCGCCGCCGCGCTTGTCCGACCCGCGGAACGACGACGCCGCGGCCCAGGCCGCCTTGATCAGCTGCGTCGGGGTGAGCTCCGAATTCAGGATCGTCGACTTCAGCTCGGCGATCTCCGCCTCACCGATCAGCTCGTGATCGACGGCCGGGATCGGGTCCTGCCAGAGCAGGGTCTCCGACGGCACCTCGGGTCCGAGGTAGCGCGAGACCGGTCCCATGTCGCGGTGGGTGAGCTTGAACCAGGCCTTCTGGAATTCCTCGGCCAGCTCCTCCGGGTGCTCGAGCCAGCGGCGCGTGATCTTCTCGTAGATCGGATCGACGCGCATCGCGAGGTCGGAGGTCAGCATCATCGGCTGGTGGCGCTTGGTCGGGTCCGCCGGGTCGGGAACCAGGTCGGCTCCGGCGCCGTCCTTCGGACGCCACTGCCATGCGCCGCCCGGTCCCTTGTGGACCTCCCACTCGTAGCCGTACAGCGTCTCGAGGAAGGTGTTGTCCCACTTCGTGGGTGTCGGGGTCCAGGTGCCCTCGAGGCCGCTGGTGATGGCGTCGGCGCCGTGGCCGGTGCCGTAGCTGTTCTTCCAGCCCAGACCCATCTGCTCGATGGGGGCACCCTCGGGCTCCGCACCGACGTACTTGTCGGGATCGGCGGCGCCGTGCACCTTGCCGAAGGTGTGGCCGCCGACGGCCAGGGCGGCGGTCTCGACGTCGTTCATCGCCATGCGGCCGAAGGTCTCGCGGATGTCGAGAGCCGACTGCTGCGGGTTGGGCTCACCGTTGGGGCCCTCGGGGTTGACGTAGATCAGACCCATCTGGACCGCGGCGAGAGGGTTCTCGAGGCTCGTGCGGTCGCCGTCGTACCGCTCGTCGCCCAGCCAGGTCTGCTCGGGGCCCCAGTACACGTCCTCCTCGGGCTCCCACGAGTCGACGCGGCCGCCGGCGAAGCCGTAGGTCGGCAGACCCATGTCCTCGATGGCGACGTTGCCGGTGAGCACGATCAGGTCGGCCCAGGACAGCTTGCGGCCGTACTTCTGCTTGACCGGCCAGATCAGCCGGCGTGCCTTGTCGAGGCTGGCGTTGTCCGGCCAGCTGTTGAGGGGAGCGAAGCGCTGCATGCCGGAGCCGGCGCCGCCGCGTCCGTCCTGCTTGCGGTAGGTGCCCGCGGCGTGCCACGCCATGCGGATGAAGAAGGGGCCGTAGTGCCCGAAATCGGCGGGCCACCAGGGCTGCGACTGCGTCATCAGCGCCCGGATGTCCTCCTTGACCGCGTTCAGGTCGAGGGACTCGAACTCGGCCTTGTAGTCGAAGTCGTCGCCCATGGGGTCGCCCACGGCCGGGTTCTTCTTGAGGATCTTGAGGTTGAGGGACTTCGGCCACCACTCACGGTTGCCGCCACCCTCGACCGGGGTGGGCATCCGGTCGTGCATCACCGGACACTTACCGCCCTCGGCGGCGCCCCCGTCCTGAGGCTGATGCTCGTTCATCTCTTTTTCGCGAGTGACGTGATCTTCGGTCACGAAATTCCCCTCCGGAGTGTGGGCTGTTCACTGGTGTGTGTCACGGAATGACGCTGAGCGGAACATGTTTCGCACCGACCCCAGTACACGACCTCGGCCTCGTCGACGGTGAACCCGTGCGAGGAGGCCGGGGTGAGGCAGGGGGCCGATCCCACCGCGCAGTCCACGTCGGCGATCGCGCCGCAGACGCGGCACACGACGTGGTGGTGGTTGTCGCCGGTTCGCGTCTCGTACCGCGCGACGGAACCGGACGGCTGGATCCGACGAAGGAGACCGTTGTCGGTCAGAGCGTGCAAGACGTCGTAGACGGCCTGCCGGGAGACGCCGGGCAGGGTGGCCCGGACGGCCCCGAACACGGTCTCGGTGTCGGCGTGCGGGTGGTCGTGAACCGCTCCCAGCACCGCGAGGCGGGGCCGGGTGACGCGAAGGGCCGCACCGCGCAGCATCTCCGTGTACGTCGTCGTGGTCACGCGGACCAGTATGCCTCCCAAACTGGAATGGTTCAAGAAAGAGGTGCCGTGGGCCCGTCCGTCCCGGTCCGTACCGATCCGGTCTGGCTCATACTGGCCACCATGACGCTGATCCACGCCGTGTCCGGCCCGCCCGAGACGCTCCGATCGTGACCGGCACGCTGACCCGACGACGCCTCCTGATCACCGGCGCGAGCAGCGGAATCGGCGCGGCCACAGCGCGTCTCGCCGCGTCCGCCGGTGCCCGCGTCGCCCTGATCGCCCGTCGCGACGCGGAGCTCACCGCGCTGGCCGAGGAGATCGGCGGCCTCGCCGTCCCGGCCGACGTCACGGACGCGGCCGCGTTGATCGCCGCGGTCGATCGTGCGGCCGACGAGCTGGGCGGACTCGACGGCGTCGTCGCCTCCGCCGGTGTCGCCCGCCCGATCCACGTCGCCACCGACGACCCGGCGGACATGGCGAACCTGGTCCAGGTCAACGTGATCGGCCTGCTCCACACCCTGCGCGCGACGGTCCCGCATCTGATCGCCTCGGGCGCGGGTGACGTCGTCGTGCTGTCCTCGTTGTCGGGACGACGGGTGCCGCGGGACACGATGGGGGTCTACAGCGGAACGAAGTTCGCAGCGCACGCCATCGCCGAGGGGTTACGGCTGGAACTCGCCGAGCATCCGGTCCGCGTCACCACGGTCGCACCCGGCTACGTCGCCACGCCGATCGCCGACGCCGCCACCGGATCCGACGCCGACCGGTTCCGCGCCGACGTCGCCGCACACGGCATGTCGCCGGTGACCGTCGCGCACCTGATCGTCACAGCGCTGACGACACCTCGCGAGGCCGAGCTGGTGGAGCTGGCGGTGCGTCCGACGGGGGAGTAGGAGCCCCCGGCTCGAAGCGGATGTGGACGCGACCGGTGCTCTCCCGGGTGACGACGGCCCGCACTCCGTAGACGCGGGCCACGAGGTCCTCGGTGAGCACGTCGGACGGCGTGCCCGCGGCGACCACCCGCCCGTCCTGCATCACCACGATCCGATCGCAGAACAGCGCGGCCAGATTCAGGTCGTGCAGAGCGACCACGCTCGTGATCGGCAGGCGGGCGATCAGCGCCAGGATCTCGAGCTGGTGGTGGATGTCGAGGTGGTTGGTGGGCTCGTCGAGCAGCAGCTCGCGCGGCTGCTGCGCCAGGGCGCGGGCGATGTGCGCACGTTGGCGTTCGCCGCCGGACAGGCGCCGCCACAGGCATCCGGCCTTGTCGGTCAGGCCCGTCTGGTCCAGAGCGGCCGCGACCGCGGACTCGTCGTCGGCCGACGGCCCGAACGCGCCGCGGTGGGGAATCCGACCCAGCCGGACCACGTCCCGCACCGTGACGTCGACGTCGGTGTGCGCGTGTTGGTCCACGACGGCGACTGCGCGGGCGATGTGCTTGCGGCGCAAAGTCGTGAGGTCGGCACCGTCGAGGTCGATCCGTCCCGACGTCGGGGCGGCGGCCCCGGCCATCAGGGTGAGCAACGACGATTTCCCGGACCCGTTGGGGCCGAGGAGGCCCAGCATCTCGCCGGGTCGCGGATCGATCGTCACCCCGTCGACCACGAGGGCGCCGCCGCGGTCCCAGGTGACCGCCGATGCTCGCAACGTCATGCGCGTCGTCCTCTCGCCATGATCGCGATGAACGCCGGGACGCCGACGAGCGCGGTGCCGACGCCGACCGGCAACGGAGTGGGGGCGAAGGCCACGCGGGAGACGGCGTCGACCCACACCATGAAGATCGCACCGATCAGTGCCGTCGCCGGAACGAGGCGGGCGTGATTCGGCCCCACGAGCAACCGCGCGGCGTGGGGGAGCACGAGCCCGACGAAGCCGATCGCGCCGGCGACGCTGACGAGTGCCGCGGTGACCAGCGCGGTGCCGACGAGCAACGCCAGGCGAACCCGACGGACGTCGACGCCCAGCGACGACGCGACCGAGCTACCGAACGAGAACGCGTCGAGCACGAAGGCGTAGTAGCAGCACAGGATCGCGGCGAGGGCGGCGACGGCGGCGCAGAGGGCGACGTCGTTCCATCGCACCCCCTCGAAGGACCCCAGCAGCCAGAACATGACGCCACGGGTCTCGTCCGAGTCCGCGAACGCGAAGATGACGAAGGACGTGAGGGCCGAGAACAGTTGCGTCGCCGCGACTCCGGCGAGAATCACGCGGTCGGTGCCGCCGCCGGACATCCGCGCCAGGAACAACACCAGCGCGAACGCGACCAGCGCGCCGACGAACGCGCCGCCGGACAGACCCAGCGAGGCGCCGCCGACGCCGAGGACGCCCACCACGACGGCGCCCGTGGACGCGCCGGAGGAGATGCCGAGGACGAACGGGTCGGCCAGCGGGTTGCGCAGCAGCGACTGCATCACCGCCCCGCAGATCCCGAGGCCGACACCGGTGGCCGCGGCGACGAGGGCGCGGGGGAGGCGTTCCTCCCAGACGATGGCGTCCTTGCTCGCCTTCACCGTCACGTCGGTGATCCCGAGGTGATTGAGGAGGACGTCGCGGACGTTGACCAGCGAGATGTTCGCCGGGCCCAGGGTGATGGCGACGAGAACCGAGAACACACCGAGGGCCAGCGTTCCGACGGCCAGCAGCGTCCACCGCAGGCGGCGCGACGGAGGCGCCGACGGCGTGATCGGCGTCGGCCGGTCCGTGGCGGGCGCGCTCAGGACGACGGGCCCAGCTCGCGCAGACCGGCGGACATCTTCTCGAGGCCGTCGACCAGCTGGATGGACGGATTCATCTCGGCGCCGTGCAACGTGAGGTAGCGCTTCTCGCGGACGGCCGTCATGGTGCTGGTGACCGGGTCCGACTCGAGGAAGGCGATCTTGTCGGCCAGGCGATCGCCGGGGAAGCGGTCGCGGGTCAGGTCACCGAGCACCAGGATCGACGGGTCCCGGTCCACCACGCTCTCCCATCCCAGAGCCGCCCAGTCGTCCTGGATGTCGGCGCCGGCGTTCCCGATCCCGAGCGACGTCGCGAGCAGGTTCGGGGCGCCGTAGCCGCCGGCGATGTACGGGCTGGTGGTGTCGGCGAACCAGAACGCGGCCGTCGTCTCGCCGCTCTCGACTCCCTCGGTGGCGGCGGCGACGCGCGACTTCAGCTCGTCGACCAGGGCCGCACCGCGCTCGTTCACGTCGAAGATCGCCGCCAGTTCGGTGATCTCCTGGTACAGCGAATCCATGGTCAGCGGCGTGGTGCGGGCGTTGCCGCCGTTGACGCTGCGTCCGTTGTCGCAGTCGGTGGGGGACAGGTAGGCCGGGGCGCCGACCTCGGTGAAGCGTGCGCGCTCGGCGACGCCGCCCTGCTTGTAGTGCCGACCGAAGGACGCCGTGACGAAGTCGGGCTCGGTGTCGAGCACCACCTCGTAGGTGGGGGCGTTGTCGGCCAGGCGCGGCACCGCGGCGTTGGCCTCGGCGAGATTTGCGCGCACGGGGTCGGTCCACGACGCCGTGCCCACCATGCGGTCCTGCAGGCCGAGCGAGAGGAGGATCTCGGTCGAGTCCTGGTCCAGCGAGACCACGCGCGAGGGCGGGGCGTCGACGGTCACCGTCTCGCCGCAGTTGTCGAGAGTCAGCGGGTAGACGGTGCCGCCGTCGGTGGTGGCCGCGGTGGATTCCGTCACCTCCTCCGACGCGCCGCAGGCGACGAGGGTGCCGAAGGTCAGGGTTGCGACGGCCACCAGGCCGAGACGACGAGCACGCACGAGTCGAGGGATCCTTCTCCACGGTGATCGGTCGCCGTGCTGTCGACGACCGCATCGCGCTGGTGCGCGACCGAGCAGAGGCTAACCTAAGACCCGTCGAGTCGAGAAACCGGCGACATCAGGCGGTGGCGTCCAGGATGTCGATGGTGAAGACGAGGCTGTCGCCGGGCTCGATACCGGCACGCGGCTGACCGCTGGGGTACCCGTCCGCCGACGTCACGGCGACGGCCACCGTCGACCCGACCGTCTGACCGGCGATCGCCTTCTGGAAGCCGGGGACCACGTTCGCGAGCGGGAACGCGACCGGCGCGCCGCGCTCGAAGGCACTGTCGAACACCGACCCGTCGCGGCCGTTGACGCCCTGGTAGCAGACCGACACCCGAGCGGAGTCACCGACGACCGGACCGTCGCCGGCGGTCAGGGTCTGCACGCGGGTCTCGGCCACCGAGAACGGTCCCTGCACGTCGACGCGCGGAGCGGTGTCGGCCGTCGGCCCGACCACGGCGATCGAGCCGGTGTCTCCGTCGAGCGTCCAGTCCGCCGCCGCGTCGTCCGCGGGCTCCGCGGTGGGGCACGTCGTGCGGGGGGAGTCGGCGGTGCCGGTGCTTGCGCCGGTGGTCGCCGCGGCCGCTGCCGAGGTGGTGTCGGTCGGCGCGGCGGTGTCGCTGCTGCTGCACCCCGCCAGGGCGAGCGAGGCGGTGGCGCAAGCGGCCAGGATCACGGTGGTACGGGAGAGAGTCACGGTCGCCCACGGTACAGACGGGGTATGCCGGACCGGGGCGGCGACGAGCGTCGCCGGGAGCGGGGTAGGAGGCGGCATGGGTGCGGTGGTCGTGATCGGGGCGGGTCCGGGAATCGGTCGGGCGGTGGCGAGGCGGTTCGCCGCCACCGGACGGCCGGTGGGCGTCGTGGCGCGCTCGCGCACCACGGTGGACGGGGTGCTGGCCGACCTCGACACCCCGAAGGCCGGGGTTCTCGCGGACGTCGCCGACGAGGCGGGGCTTCGTGCAGCGCTGGGCGATCTGGTGGACAGCCTCGGGGTGCCCGAGGTGGTGGTCTACAACGCCGGAGTCATCCGCACCGACCGCGTGACCGATCTCGATGCGCGCACGGTGGCGGACACGTACGCCGTCAACGTCGGTGGGGCGGTGACGGCGGCGGCGTTCCTGCTGCCGCGGATGGCGGATCACGGCGGCGGATCGTTCCTGGCCACCGCGGGCATGCCGACGCCGCTGCCGACGCTGACCACGCTGTCGCTGGGCAAGGCGGGACTGCGGGCGCTGGTGGAACTCCTGGCGACCGAGTGGGCGCCGCGGGGAATCGGGTGCTCGACGGTCACGGTGTGCGGCCCGGTGGCGCCCGGCACCTACTACGACCCGGACGTCATCGCCGAGGAGTACGTCCGGTTGCACGAGATGCCGGTGACGCAGCGGCCCTTCGACATTCGCTTCGGAGATCCCGCCGACGCGGCAGGATGACACCCGGTCGGTTCGCTTCGTATCCTGTCTTCCACAACACCGACGAGCACAGGAGGACGTGATGGTGACCGACATCGTCGAATGGCTGCGCGAGGGTGCATCCGCCGGAGATCCGATTCGCGGACCGCTGTACGTGGCCAGCTTCCTGGTGCTGGGTCTGGTGCACATCCTCGGCGGCGGGTCCTTCTAGTTGTACTGCCTGGGGAGGTTGGTCGAGAAGGTGTGACGACACGCTGTAGCGGTCGTTGATGAGCGAAGGTCTCCTGTCGTGGAGTGGAGCTGCTGAAACACACACTCCCAACGACAGGAGACCTTCGTGGTCCACGCTAACGCCGTACTGACCCCTCGGGGCCGATTGCTGCTCGCGCGTCGCATCGTCGACGAGGGGTGGCCGATCGTCCGAGCCGCCGAGCATTTCCACGTGTCCTGGCCCACCGCCAAGCGGTGGGCCACCCGCTACGCGGCCATGGGCGAGGCCGGGATGACCGACCGATCCAGCCGGCCCCATCGCAGCCCGAACCGCACCCCGACCGCCGTGGTGCGCCGCATCGTCGAGCTGCGGTGGCGGCGTCGACTCTCCCCGTCGGCGATCGCCTCGACCCTCTCGCTACCCGCCTCCACCGTGCACGCCGTTCTGGTGCGATGTCGACTTAATCGACTCTCGCACATCGACATTCGCAGCGGGGAACAGATCCGTCGCTACGAACACGACCACCCCGGCTCGCTGATCCACGTCGACGTCAAGAAACTCGGCAACATCCCCGTCGGCGGCGGCTGGCGATTCGTCGGCCGCGCCGCGGGGAACATCAACCGCCGGGCCACACCCGGCACCGCCCGCAGCAAACACCGCGACGTCCTGCTCGGTCACGCCTACGTGCACACCGTCGTCGACGACCACTCCCGCGTGGCCTACGCCGAAATCCACGACGACGAGACCGCAGCCACCGCCGTCGCCGTGCTGCGCCGGGCGGTCGGCTGGTTCGCCGACCGCGGGGTCGTCGTCGAACGCGTCCTGTCCGACAACGGCGGCTGCTACCGATCCCACGCCTGGCGAGACGCCTGCGCCGACCTGCGCGTCAGCCACAAACGCACCCGCCCCTACCGACCGCAGACCAACGGCAAGATCGAACGCTTTCACCGCACCCTCGCAGGTGAGTGGGCATTCGCCCGCCACTACTCCTCCGAGCGTGCACGCCGCGCAGCCCTACCCGGTTGGCTCCACACCTACAATCACCACCGGCAGCACTCCGCCATCGGCAGAGCAACGCCCATCAGCCGATTGACCAACGTCCCCGGGCAGTACAACTAATCCCGCTCAACGGTCGAGCCTGTCGGGCGCGGTGAAGTACGTGTGCCCGTGAGGATCTCGGATCACGACGATGCCGTGGTCGAGCATGCGGTAGCTCCACAGGCCGGCCGTCTTGTCGTTGTGGTGGGTGCGGCACAGCGGTTCGAGGTTGGTCAGCTCGGTCCAGCCGCCGAGGAGCGGCTCGTCGTGGTCGAACGGCTCGACGTGGTCGAGGTCGCAGTCGGAACTGGGCACGCGGCATCCCGGCGCGACACAGGTGGCGTATCGCGCCTCGACGACGGTGCGGAGGGCAGCGCTCGGCGCGTAGACGAGCGCCGACGGTGGCGGGGGAGTCGCGATCCGATTCGGCGGGGGCAATCGGAATCGATCCTCCTGCTCGGGATGCGCACGCAGGAGCTCGAGCGCGAGGCGCATGGCGGCCCAGGCCGTCGATCGCTCGGTCGATCCGACATCGGGCACCCATCCCGACAGCCGACGGGGCCGCCCGCGGCGATGAGCATTCGCCACCGGCAGTGGAGGGTCCGCCTGCTGGGGGTCCCGATCGGTGCGGGCCGGCGGGCTCGAGGTCGCCTCGGTGATGACGGCCTGCCACGTCGCGTCCGCCGCCAGGTGGCGTGCGGTGTCGGCCGGAACCGGCCCCCAGCCGAGCAGGTGACCGGGCTCGCCGGACAGGCCGGCCGCGGTGGCGGCGTCGATCACGATGCAGGCGCGGGGGATCGGCAGTGTGGTCGTGTCGACGTCACGGTGCGGGCAGACCGGGTCGGGGCAGGTGCAGGACAGAGCGCCGCGTGTGATCACGGCGTGCGCGGCGTCGAACAGTCGCGCGGGGAGAAGCCTCGAGTCGGTGCCGCAGAGCCGTCGTGCGGCGTCGGTCACGCGCCGACTCATGGCCGCGATCGTCTCGGCCGGCCCTCGCAGGCGGAGTTCGGCCTGGCCGCGGGGGAGCCGACGCACCGTCATCCCACGCTGGGCGGTCGCTGCTTCGCGGGCCTTCCGGTGCCAGGTGGCGTCGTACTCCGCGAGAACGCCGTCGATGGCGGCGGGCACGGACCCCGGAGTGGCGCCGCACGCGGCATCGATCAGGCGACCGACCAGCCGCTCGTCACGATGCGTCGTGCCCGCGAGTGCGCGGCACAGTGACCGGAACGCCGCCCACGGCAGCAGTCCCGAGTGGAACGCATCCCGCACCGCAGCCGGTGCCGCGCAGTAGGTTCCGATCCAGTCCAGCACGGTGCGGCGGCTGACCGTGAGCCGTGCGGCCACCTCGGAGACGAGGGCACGCTCCATGGCGTCGGCGTCGTGATGGCCCGACGGACCGTCGGTGACGTACGAGACGGCGCCGCGCACGGTGGCCGCGTACGCGGCGTGCGCGGCCCGCTGGGACGCGAGGACGTCGTCGATCACGGTCATCGCCCTCACCCCCCGTCACGGTCTCGCCGATCAGGTGTCCCCCGACACCGACGACAGAGTAGACCGACCCACCGACAGAAATCGAACACACGTTCGCACGGGGGCGGCGACCTGCGCCGCGGTGACCGACGTGACCGCGTCGTCGACGGCGCGTGCGAGCGCGTCCGGCGACGTGGTTTCCGAGGAGTGGAGCGTCACCCGCGCGCCGAGACGTGCGCCGCAGTATCCGATCACTCCGGTCTCGAGTTGCGTTGCCATCGCAGTGTCGTAACCCCGTTTCGCGAATCCCGCCGCGTCCTCGCCGGCGACGGCCACCAGGTGGACGGTGAGGTGCCCGAGCTTGCGCTCCACGGGAACGGCCGTGTCGTCGAACGCCCACCCGCGCACGAAGACCCGGTCGATCCACCCCTTCAGGGTCGCGGGCACCGACCACCAGTACACGGGGAACACCAGGACGAGGTGGTCGACGTCGTCCAGTCGGCGCTGCTCGGCCGCGACATCGCAGGGAAGCGGGCCGCCGGCGCTGTACCGCTGTCGGTCCGCCAGGGTGAACCGCGGGTCGAAGCCCTCGGCGTGGAGGTCAGCGATCGCCACGTCGTCGCCTCGGTGGGCGATGTCGTCCGCGAGACGACGGGCGACGTGGTGGGTCAGCGAGGTGGTGTCGGGATGGTCGACGACGACGAGAGTGCGCACGGGAAGGCCCCTTCCGGCTATGTACCGATGGTAGGTTTCTCTTGGAAGCTACCACGCGTAAATTACTGTTGGTAGATAGCGCGCGACGAAGGGGAGTGTCGGGTGGTGCGGCAGCGTATGACCAGAGCGGACCGGCGGCGCCAATTGCTCGATCTCGCCTGGAGCGTGGTGCGGGAGGACGGTGCGGACGCCCTGACCCTCGGACGTCTCGCGGAGGTCGCTGGAATTACGAAACCCGTTGTCTACGACCACTTTTCGACGCGCGCCGGATTGGTCGTCGCCATGTTCGAGGAGTACGACGCGGAGCAGTCCGCTGCACTGGACGCGGCGGTGGCGGAGGTCGGCAGCGGCGGGGTGGTCGACACCGCGCGAGCCATCGCGGTCTCGTACGTGGACTGCGTGGTGCGCCGTGGACGCGAACTCGCCGGGGTGGCCGCCGCGCTGGAGGGGTCGACCGAGCTGGCGGACTACAAACGACGGGCGGACCAGGCGTACGCGGATCAGTGTCGACGGATCCTGGCGCCGCATACGCGGAACGGCGTCGTGTCGACGCCGGCGATGGTCGGCCTACTGGGCGCCGCGGACGCCGTCTCCGCCGCGGCGGCCGATGGCGCGCTCACGGTGCAGGAGGCCTACGACGAGGTGAGTGCCGTCGTCGTGTCGGTGGTGGAGCGGGCGTAGGCCGGTGGGTCGATCCGAACTGACATAATGTAGATTATCGGTAATAATTCTCGATGTCGGTAGCTGGGAACACTCGCGGACCGTAAGGTGCGCAGGCAGGCTAAGCTCGCTGCCACCGGACGTCGCTCAGCTATGCGTCGACGCCGATCTTCTCTGGTTGCATGTGTGGCTGATTGTAGTTCGCCAGCTCGCGACCCCCGGGGCTTGTAATCCCCGAGGGTCGCGGCGTTTTGGCAGTCGCAACTGCTGCCGATGTGTCCAGCAGGTCAGATGCGCGTGCGCAGGTCACCTATCCTCGAAATGACGACGCCCCTCTGTTCCCACACGGCCAACCCGTTGTTGAGGCGCGCGGTCAGTATGGACCCGTTCGCTGATGGCCATTGAAGCCACTCATCGGCATCTTGCAGTTTATCCGCAATCTGTCGAGTGAGATCTTCCACATCATTGTCCCATGTTGCTGAGAACACATGCAGAGGTACGGCTTGTCTGTGAAGTGTCAGAAGTAGACCAAGCTTCCCTTCGTAGACAACTGTCGTTTCGACGGTCCATTTGCCAGGGTCGAATTGATCGAATCCTGCCGATACGTAGGTGTCATTGGAGACTCGAATCAGAGCTGCCGTGACGGCTGAAGCAAGGCCTGCAGGTGGTTCGAAGAGTATCTCTATTCGCCAACGGCATTCCTCACTCCCTGTGTCCGAGAAACGATTACTCACTGCGTTCTGCAATTCTCCCCTGCGGTGTTGGATAGTCCTGCGATAGCAGCCTGAAATCGAGGTAAGTAATCGTCTCGACGGTTTGGTGGGATGTCCGGTACCACCAGCACATTAGCTTGAGTCGATTCCACTTGTCATTCTTGGGGTTGTTATCGACGTGGCTATGGAAAGGGTAGTCAAGTGCGCCAAGTTCTGACTTTTTATGATAAACTGTGCCGGTTTTAACCCCGTCTCGATAGAGTTCGCCATCGCAAGTTGTCGGAGTTGCTCCGCCAGCTATTCCGTGTTGATATGTCTCCTCGGTGTACTTGATGCCCCAAGCAAATGGGTTGCCGTCGGCCCAGAAGTTTACTTGGCCATCGACCCGCATAAGGGGATCGAAGGCGCTACGGGATGTAGTGCCGCCTTGCTGAAAAGTAAAGGACGTTCGAGTCGTTCCCGGTACAGGACCACCGCCATTCCCGCCTGCGGCGTCGACCTCGAAGGTCTCAAAGATCATCATTTGCTGTTTGTGGAATAGCTGTGTCGGTTTCCCGTCGATAATCTGTCCGTCGTCTTGAGGGTATCCGTAGTGGCCGTTTTCGTACCCCCGGAATTGCCACATTGCAAGCTGAAGTCCCGTTATAGAGTGCGCGCCGTGGACCGGGTGCCAGTAGATAACTCCGTTCTGAAAGCGGGCCATCTGTCCCAGGCCGTCGGGAAGGGTGCGGATGTGGTCTCCGGTCAGGTAGCCGAGGAAGCTGCTGCCGGGGGTGAGTCCGCCGACGCTGTTGTACTTGTCGCGGAGTGGTCCGTTCTGGATGGCGGAGCCGATGGCGTTCTGGAAGGCGACGTAGATGGCGCCGTCCTGGAACTCCTGGCGGCGGCCGCCGTCGGGGAGGACGATCTCGTCGGTGGTGGGGTACTTGAGGTAGCTGCCTTCGTAGCCGAGGATGCCCCAGCGGTTGAGGAAGCTGTTGACGACGGGGTGTGCTCCGCCGGCGGCGGACCAGTAGATCGGCCCGTTCATGAAGGTGACTCGTTCGCCGGTGTTGCCGGGGTTGATGATGTTTCCGCTGGTGGGGAGCAGCAGGAAGCTGAAGGTGCCGCCGAGGGAGTTGTATTTGTCGCGGATGGCGCCGCACACGTCGTGGGGGGCGGGCCAGTACCTCTGGCAGGTCACAGCGGCACGGGAGGTGCGCTGCTTGGCGAGCAGTCGGGCTTCGCCGATCTCGGCCTCGTCGGCCTGTTCCTTCGTGTAGCCCTCGGGCCACTCCTCACGGTCCGAGCGCATCTTGCCGGGGACCAGGGTGCTGTTCGGGTTCTCCGTCGGCAACCCGGTGTACGGGATCCGCTCACCGGTAGGTGTCGGCGCGGTGGCCTCCGTGCTGGGGGTCAGGCTGGTGGTGGCCGGCGTCGTGCTCGACGGTGCCGGTGCCGGTGTGTCAGCGGCACTCGGTGCCTCGGACGCTGTGGTGGGTGCCTGCGAGGTGGACGGGGCAAGCGTCGGCGCTTCCGTGCACGAGGTCGGCGTCGCCGGTGTGGTTGTCGACGGGGCCACTGTCGTGGTCGTGGTGGTCGGTGCCGTGGTGGTGGCGCACGGATCGGCCGGTGCGGGGGCTTGCTGCTGCAACGCAGGGGGCGCGGAGCTGGTCGGTGCGGCCGGGGTAGTGGACGGTTGCGCTGTGGCCACCAGCCCCCCGCCGGTGGCCATCAGGACTGCGATCATGCCGGCGGTCAGTACCGCCCGCGGGGTCGAGGAGAACATCGGTTTCCGCCGTGGCGGCCGAGCAAGGGTCGTCATGGATGCTGCTCTCTCGGAGAGGAATACGACCGGTCCGATTGCCGGTCGTCACTCGCATCCTGGGGGCATGTCGCACGAAGTGCAAATGGACCAAACTCGCAAATCGCT
Source organism: Rhodococcoides corynebacterioides (assembly GCF_019834675.1). Classification (GTDB taxonomy): domain Bacteria; phylum Actinomycetota; class Actinomycetes; order Mycobacteriales; family Mycobacteriaceae; genus Rhodococcoides; species Rhodococcoides corynebacterioides_A. The sequence goes on from NZ_JABUBU010000002.1 coordinate 85,957, forward strand.
CAAAACAAACCATTCAGTCTCGCCGGATGGCGGTGAACCGCCACCGCCTCCAAGGGCGGGCAGTTCCACAAGTTTTCTGATTACGACGCGCCGATCGAGTGCGACCGGCGACCCGTGTCGCGTCGTGTCAAGGACTTCGGATCCCAGAGGCGCGCTCAGCTCGGTCGAGTCTCGAGCTCCCCGGCGGTGATCAGAGATGCACTCGACGTCTTCTGAACAACCAGAATCGAAGGTCGTGTCGGTGGGTTCTCGTAGACTTCCGATATGTCTGGTTGCACTGCACCTGTCTATGGCCACCGTTCGGCGGCAGCCGAAGCGAACTGCCCGACGTGCAGAGGCGGGTCGCGGCGGTCCTACTCCTACTCCCCGTCCTACGCCCCCACCCCGCGTTACTCGAGCAGCGTCAGCTCGACGAGCGGTGGTAGCTCATCCGGGGGTGGGTCGTCCTCGAGAGCTAATTCCCGCCGTCTGAGAGGGGGCGGGTCGGTGTCCTACAGCGCGATTGAATGGCGCACGATCGAACCCCTCGCGCAGAAGGCGGAGATGATCGCTCGGACCCATCCCGAGCGGCGTGACCTTTTCCTGTGTCATGCGTGGGACGACCGCGAGCATGCAGCAAAGGAACTGTGCGATCTGCTCATAACGAACGGAGCCACAGTCTGGTTCAGCGAGTACGACGTCGGTCTCGGGAAGTCGCTGCTCCAAGAGATCGACAGGGGGCTGGCCAACTCAAGAATCGGTATCGTGTTGGTGACGCCGGCCCTTCTCGAGGGTCTCAAGTCGACAAGCGGTATCGCCGGGAAAGAGTTGTCAGCGCTGCTTGCGACCGACAGGGTCATTCCGATAGCCCACGACACCACCTTCGACGCACTCCGGGATATCAGCCCACTCCTGGCCGCGCGGTCCGGTCTGACGATCGGCGACATCTCGATGGCCGATGCCGCGAAAAAAGTGGCCGGAGCAGCCGCAGCGGAGGGCAGTGCAGAAGGCAGTTGACGCTCTCGTGGCCACGTAGCGGTCGGCAGATTGACTGCTCGCGACGACCCCATGTGCTTACTTTGTTGTGTGCGGACAATGTGCAAGGAAGAGTGTTCGACGGCGCTGTACATCGCGAGCGGCACGACGCCAATTGCCGGCGAGCGTGGTCCCGCGACGAACCCATGCTTGCCCTCATGCACGAGACGTTGTCGCAGACGATTGATGGGCGGGACGCCTGGGATGACGTAACCGAGTTGCAACCGACTCCCATGACAGTTGCCCTGGATGCGGTCGCGGCGCGACGCCGTGAGTTACAGGCAACCTATCCGACACGGGTGCCTCGCGTTGTACTGCGACGGAACGATAGGGCTGCGGAGCTATGAAACCGTTCGATAATCGACCGACCTGTTAGTAGCTAGGAGCGACCATGTCAGGGATGTCCACAGCACGCGAACTCGACGACCTTGCAGCCCCACTCGGATACACCGTCCGCTACCGCGAAGGTACTGCTGGACGCAGTGGCAGCTACCGGCTCCAGGTGATCGACGGAGATCACGTCGTGATCATCACGCCGGATCCCGATGATGTGCGGCGGGAAATGATGATGCTCGCCGAGTCGGATGTCTGGGAACTGCGGCGGGGAGAGGTCATCCAGAGGATCGGACTGCTGACAGTTGTCGTGGAGATCGAAGGGATCCAGCACCGTGTCAGTGGCGACATGGCGGTAGGTGAAGTCAGTGCGGGCTCGATCGTCCTGACTCGCACGGGCGAGGAGCCGGCCCCGAAGGGCATGTGGACGAAAGCGCCACTACGACCCGAGCCAATCGTCAGGAGCGAATGACTGCTCCGCGGGCGCACCCACTCGTTGCCCTCTTCCTCCCGTAAGGTCGTCGCGTGCGATTATCGCCTGCTGTTTTGTCCAGTCTCGGCGCGGCCGGCGGCGCAGCTCTCGTCGCGGTGTGGGCGTTGTCCAATGCCCGGCCGATCGACTTGTATCAAGCTGAGACCGATACCCGGTCGCCGTACGTCTTCGGAAACAACTGGTCCGACCGGTTCTTGAACTCGTCGTGGGCAGTCGGGATCGCATTGGTCGTTGTCGTGGTCGCTTTGTGGGTCGGTGGGAAGTACCGGCTCGCGCCGGCCTTGGGTGCGGGCGCCGGACTTTTCATTCTCGGAGCACCGTCGGTGGTCGATGTGCCGACCGGGCTGGCGCCCACGACGACCGGGCTCGCAGCCGGACTGCTCCTGGGTTTCGCCGTGTCGACGGCCCGGTCCGATCGAGCCGTAGCGGTGGCTGTGATCGTCGGCGCAGCCTGCGCGTATCCCGTCCGACGGGACTTGGACGCACGCTTCGGATCCCCGCGAGACTGGTCGATCAGCCTCGGTGGTAGCTACGCGACCACGCTGGTGCCGATCGTGGTCCTTGTGCTCGTCCTCGCGTTGGTCGTGTGCGCCGTAGCGACGACAACCGGGTCAACGGCGCCGATGGCGGCCGGTGGGTCCGGATCGACCATGGTGGCGATCGCTGCGGTGGTGACGTGGGCGGTGTACGTCTCGTTCGGTGACAGTGCGTCGTCGACGGTTCAGTGGGTGACCGCAGTCGCGGTGACCGTGGCCGTGGTGGGGGTGGTTGCGGTGCGGTGCGGACGGGACGGTGGTTTCGTGTGCGCTGGTCTGGCCGTGGCGGCCACGACCATCAACGGCATGACCTGGAGCGGGTGGTGGTTGGCGCCACTCGCCTTGGTAGGAATCGCTGTAGGTTTCCTTCTTGCGCGGCGCGTCCCGTCGACCGTGGTGGGGTGCTGCGTATTGGCGGTCGTATGCGCATCAGGGTTGATGTGGGACAACGCCGCCTCCACGGTCGCTTACGCGGCTGTCCTGCCTACGGCAGCGGCGTATTCCTACGCGTCGTCGCTGGTGTCCGACCCGTCAGTGCTTGCCCTGGGGGTTTTGCTTCCCGTCATATGTGCGGTGTTCGGCTTCTCGGCATTGGGTAAGCGTCCGAGCGGTGTGTTCGGATGGGTGCCGAACGATCAGCCGATCGAGATCCCGGCGCCCGGCAGTGTGGTCCCCGCGACCGCGACTGCGATCGCCGCCGCGGTGGCCGCGTCCTTGGTGGCGGCCGTTCTGGCGACACGGACCCGAAGGCAGCCGTCAACAGCCCCGTGAGTGGATGCAGCGTCCTGCCGACCGGAGTCATCCGAGCGGGCGCCGGGCGTCTGCGGGTGGACGTAGCTGCGTACGCGAACCGCTCGCACCGTTTCACATACCCCGGATCGCTAGAGACGCTGACTGGAACGGGTTATTCGACGCCTCCGATTCTAGTCTGGAGGGAACGCAAGGTTGGCGGCGCGTATCAGATCCGGGTATTCCATTCCGAACGTTTGCGATGCATGTCGGTACGACCATACTGCGATTTTCAGCGGACTGAAATCCTCCAGCATAATAACTTCAAGTGCAAGTAACGCTTGATGCTGCTGGACGGTTTCCGGTTCACCTGGAAGGCCGGTCACCAACCGCAGTGTTATGGCGTTGTCATCGTCCATGCGTTGTTTGGCGTCGTGAAGATCTTTTCTGTCCAATGTTCCGTTGTTCAACTTCTCCACCAACTCTTGGAGCCATGGAACATGAATCATGTCTGCTTTCTCGAATGCACGCTGGGCACACCAGCGTGCGAAGCGGAGTTGAGTGTCTCCGTCGCTTGCAGCGATCCGGTCGAGTAAGTCTCTGTCCAGCGAAGCGACGAATCTCGCGTAGGTTGTCGCCTTGAGATCGGCGGACAACGGGCGTCCACCGTGTTCCCTTCTCCATTCCCGAGCGCTGTCGGCTTCGACACTGTGTCGATCCACCCGTCGGACTTCGCCGTCCGTTGCTCTGACGTAGACATAATTGAAGTCGGGCTCGGGGACCACACGAGTCGGCTCGTGAGAGGTGTCCTCCTCACGGCTCCACGCGCGATCGATCTTCCGCAGCGTGCGAACCGTCAGCTCGTTTGGATACGCCGAAGGCCACAGTTGGAAGTAGTAAGTTTCGGTCGCATCGGTGACTTCCAGACCGGTATGCGTGTCGCGGCCGACGGCGTGACAACGAACGGTGTAAGTCCCGGAGGGGATCGAGCCGATGTCATCGACGATCGAGCCGTTCAATGACATCACAACTAGCGGTTCGGCGCTGGTGAGCACGGTTTCTTCGACCACTTCCCAGGATTCGAGCTCAGACACGTCGGGAGCGGCGTCCAGGACGTCGACAATGACGCGAGCAGGCCCGTAGGAAACGCCTGTGTAGACCCCGACGAATCCGGACCCCGCTTCGAGAAGGGTTCCTTTGACTGCAACATTCATGGTGTCGGCATCCGCACGACCGATCGCGAACTGATCGTGATCGACGAAAACCAGCCCTGCTCTGCTGTCCATTCCTGACCTTCCCGAATGACTATCACCGTGCCCCACCGATGGGGGAGTCGATCGACTCCCCCATCAGCTGTGTAGCCCGCTAGTTGACGTAGAACGTCTCGGCATCCAGCAGTCGTTGCTTGCGGAAGAACCAACTCAGGTAACCACCGCCACTCCGGTTGTCCCCTCGGTCGATGAAGCACATGCTGATGCCGGGCCCTTCATCGGCGAGATCGTCCGGGTCGAGGACTGCGATACCTCCGCCACCTTGAAGACCCGCGCCGACGTTGCAATCATCGTAGGTGCGGGCGACTGTTCCGGCCGAAAAACCTCCGTCGTATGTGGAGGCAAACGGGTACTCGTCGCAGTCCGTGTCGGGGTCGCGCGGGCCGGGAATCCGGTTGCACGACGAGTTGCGGTTCGCCTGGATCGCGGTCGGGTCAACGAGCCGTCGAAGAGGTACCCCGCCCACTGCGCCGGGGAGTCCGGTCAACTGTGCGCGTTGGATGTGTTCCGAGTGGGACAGGACCTCCCGTGAACTGATGTCGAAGATGGGCTCGGCTGCAGGAATGACGCATCCTTGCCCGGTCAACGACGCGGCGCGGTCACACCGCACCTGCGGAAAGCGTGCCTCCGGGGCGTTCCACTTCAGGGGGTTCGTCTGTGGGTGGGTGAAGACCCACTTCGAGGTCGTGTTGTTGGTGACCTGAGCTCCCGCAGCGAGTGACCCGTTCGAGACGGTGAACGTCGTCTCGAGGTCGGTATTGAACGCAACAGGCACGTTCGACAATCCCGAGCCGGTAACGGGGCATCCGGTTCCCGAACTACTACATGTGGGTGAGACCGACATCAGCGCCTCTGTGGCAATGCCGTTGACGCCTCCAGTGAAGAAGTGAATCGCAGACTTGCCGGTCCACGCCGAATTGTTCCACTGGGTCGTCAGTTCGTGTTCCTGGATGTAGTTGAAGCGCCCGACCGGTGTAGCGCCAGGAGTGGGGGTAGAAGAATTACGGTTGTAGATGAAGGTCCAATCCTCGCGCCACATGCACGCGTAGCCGCGGTCGGCTCCCCATTGCCGTTGCGGCAAGGATCGGCATTCTTGACGGGAAAGAGATGTCTCCGGCTCAGCCACGCGTTGCGCGCTACCGCCCTCATCAAGTAGTCCCTGCTCTTTCAGCATCTCGGGTGTCGGACTGCAGAGAACGAGTTCGTCCGGCCCTGCGGTCAGGTCCGGTACCAATTGATCACACGAGATGAGGGCGTCAGGGGCCGGCTCGGCAATAGGGGCACTGTCGGCGGGGGCCTCGGCGGTCCGATTCAGGGTTCCGCCGGTTCCGTCTGGCACGGAGCTCGTGGGGGCAGGTTGTGGAACGGTGAGGTAGGCGAGACCCTCGATATCGATTCGTTCGTCGTCTCCGCAGGTGGGACAATTTGCCTCGACCTCGGCGGCGGATGGTTCGTCCCAATCCGTGCCGATATTGCTGTTGGCTGGACTGTCTGCGAACGTGATCGGCCACCCGATGGTGCCCCGTTGGAAGGTCTGCTGCAGACTCCCGGGATCGATACCCGGCTTCTCGTCTTCGATCGGATAGCCGAGACTGCCGCGTTCATATCCGGTCGCGGCCCACTTGCCCATGATCCGGCCAGTATTGATGTCACCGGTTCCGTACACGGGCCATGCACCCGTTGCCGGTGACCAGTAGATCGACCCGTTCTGGAACCGTGCGAGACGGCCGACGCCGTCCGGAAGTCCGCCCTCGTCGGCGATCAAATAACCGAGAGGGTGGTCGGTGTCGGCGCACCCGTGAGCTCACCGCACTCCCCCGCAAAGGAGCCCTCCACGTGACCACCACACACACCCCGGCCCGCCGCAGCACCGGACTCCGCGTCCGCCTCGCCACCGCCAGCGTCCTCGGCGCCGCCCTCGCCCTCACCGGCGCCGGACAGGCCATGGCCCAGCCCGCACCCACCGCCCCGCAGGCCACCGCCGCGGCGACATGCCAGTCCTACTGGCCCACCCCGTACCCGGTGTGCGGTGCAATTCTCGACCTCTACAAGTCCCTCGGCGGACCCAGCAGCACCCTGTCCTACCCCAAGAGCTCCGAAGCACCCGCCGGCGACGGTATCGGCACCCGCCAAGCCTTCCTCGGCGGCACCGTCTACTACTCCCCCACCACCGGCGCCTACATCGAATAGAAGTTCGCGAGCGGAAGTTAGTCGAGCAATGACACTACGTGTCGACGGTGAGTGGTCCGGGTGGTCTGGAGACACCATCGTGCAGTTGAGTGACGGATCGGTGTGGCGCCAGGACGAGTACCACTATGAATACCGCTACGCATACCGACCTGAAGCGGCCATCGTTGCGGGCAAGATGCAGGTTGCCGGTATGAACAATGCGGTCAGGGTGCGCCGACTGTAGCGTTCTGAGGTCGGGTTCCCTGGCGCAAACAGCGGCCGGGCTGGTCCTAGCCGAGGGTTTCTGCGGCAGAAAGGCTTCCATGCAGCGCACCTACCCGACTGCTGTGACCCGTGACGGCGCGGGCGACCCGGACGGCGCCCAGCGCGAGGCCGTGCAGTGGATCGTCCGGACGCACCGCGATATCGGCGGCACCGTGCTGCTCTTCCTCCCGCTGAAGTCGAGTCTGCCCCGTAGTGGTGTCCTCGCCCGCCTTGCTTTGCGTCCCGGGGTGGTCGTCGCAGGATCACGCGGTCGCATCGACGGTTGGAACGGCGGACCCGTGCTCGCCGCGTGGCCGACCCGCGAGAAGCTCGCCGCGATAGCCGACGATGCTCGTACCCGCGCACTGTGCGTCATCCCGTGGAACGCCGACGAGGTATCGACATGGGTGCTCGTAGCTCGTCCTGTCCGTCTCGACGGAGCCCGTGACGACGGCACGAGGGACGCCAGTCAAGTGTTGGATCCCGTTGTAGTTCAGGGTTTGACGGCCCTGAGCGCTATGGTCAACCACGCGAACAATCTGGCCGGGACTCTCGACCACCGCGACGCCGTTGCAGTACTGAAGACGCTCCACGCGGCCGGCTACCCGTTGCCTGCAGACGAGGTGTACGTCTGGGCCCTTTCTCACGACTGGAACGCGAACGGCGCCGAACGCCTACGAGAGCTGACAGAGCGAATCGACAGCGGACGTACCGTCCGATCGAGGGGGCCGTCGCCTCTGCGCGCGGACATCATCGACCTGTGGCGCGCCGCCACCGAGCAGAACTGACAGTGAATGTCTGGTCCCGCAGCTCGTCGTGGCGGGCTCCATGTCGCAAGGCCGTAGCCTTTACCTGACGGAACGCCAATTGGCATGGCGAGATTCTTCGGTCGGGCAAGATTGCTGTGTGCCTGATGTAGGCGGCGGCGCGGCGGAGCGTCCACCCCATCTGGCCGGCGGCCAAGGCGGTTCCGGCGTGACCTCAGGTATGGCGGTAACGGCTCACTGCAGTCGAGCCCTGAACTCGAACCAACCCCCGTCGATGTATTCCGTCTCGAACATGGCGTAGCCCTCAGGCTTCTCCGGCCGACCGTTCGGGGCGAACACCCACCCCCCAGATGCAGACAACAATGTCCGATCCGCATTGTAGAAGTAAACCGATCCATCTACCGTGCGTACTACCCGACTGATGCTGAAGGGACCTAGCTGAATTGTTCCCTCTATTGTACCGGCAGTGGTCGGAGCGGCCGCAACGATTGAGTCGAACTGCTCACGAGTGTCCGCGAACGACTCTCGGGGGAATATCAGTAGTATAAGAAAAAAAATTGCCACGAAGGCCGGTGGCCCTAAGAGCCACCACGTCAGTTGCTTCGACCGCAAATCTTTTACAACCTTGAACACCCAGAGACACCCGAGTCCCATGAGTATCAAGCCGGAGAATAAGGCAACCGCGCCATTCCCGAATGAGTCGACCTGGTGCCCGACACCCGGCCACCAGTCAATAAACGAACAAGCGAGACAAGCTGCGAAAACCCCAGTTGAGGCGGTGAGGGCGGGGCCCGACCAACGAGACCTTCCGCGAGGTCCCGGTTTCACCGCAGGCCCAGTACCAACCACTTCGCTGCCCTCCAATGACTGCTCGAACGGGGCACGCAGGGTTCCGACGGCCACAGGAAATAGTACGCCGCTGTCAAGGCGTGACGCGGTCCGCTGATCGGATGGTGGACCGACGAGATCGGTCACCGGCGTCGAAGAGCCAGTGACCGATCTCGGTATCGAACTTGGGCGAGCACTGCGGGATAGGGCGCCCCGCGGGATCAACCTATTTCTGTGGGTACACGCCCGCAACCACGAGCACGAAGACTGGAAAAGCCAAGACCGTTCCAGCGAGTAGTGCCCAACCGAAGACTGCAAATCGCGGAACCCTCTGGCGCAGCAGCAACACAATGCCTAGAGCGACCAGCCCAGGAACAACCAGCAACTCGATGATTCGGCCAGGAGTTGCCAGTCCCCGTCGTAGCAATTGTTCCGTCCTTGCGCGTAGATTCGAACTCGGTATCGGTGTTCACCTGGCGGGGCCCGCGTTCCCGCCAATGGTCAGCGAGAACTTGCAGGTGACTCGAGCTGTGGCGCCGCGGTCGGATAGTCGGTCTGAACCCCGTAACTCAGCGCCCGGACTCATGTCTGTGCACGATGCCTCGTTCGGCTCGCACGTGGGACAACACAGTCCCCGTGGTTGGTCGAGTGGACTCGACGGTTCTACCGATTATCGATTGCTGCGATCAACCACTTGCCGTCGACACGTTCCATCGTGACCACGGCCGGGGTCTGCACTGTTCCGCGGTCGACCGAATCCTGGCTGGCGGAGACGTCCAAACTCGCCACAAGCTCGGCCCGGTCATTGTTCAAAACAGTCACGCCTATGTCAGTGACAGTCGATGTCGCTATCGTCGTTGTCTGCAGGACGCTCTGCTTCGTTTGTTCTGCGGTCGAATCGTATTCCGCGCGGCGTTCATCAGTCAGCACGGCTCGAGCAGCGGCCTGGTCCTCGTCGATGGTATCGAACTTGTAACTGAACACAGTCTCAAGAGCATCCCGCGCGGCCGCGGTGACTTCAGCAGTGCCATCGGTATCGACCCATGCTGTGTTGTCGACCTTGTTAACGCCGGGTTGAAAGAACGCCACTACAGCGAAGATCGCGAAGACGACGGTGAGACCCGACAACAGCATCAGCACCTTCGATTGCCGGAACTGTTTGAAATCTGTTCGACGACCGCGTGGCTCAGATCGGGAAGAACTGGACTCCGACTCTTCTGCGGTCTCGTGGAGTGGAGCGCCGGCCACTTCCTCTTTCTCCCCGGACGGTTCGGTCTGCGCCTCGGCGCGTTGGGGCCGTGAAGGCAAGTCCGTGGAAGTCCGACCAGCCACTTTTCTGGCGCGGCGCGGAACCCCAGCAGGTCGTGAGTGGCCGGCCGGTGGTTTGCGCGGAGTGGGCGGCATGCTGTTCTCCCAGGATTGGCGAACGGTGTTGATCGTGATGACTACTGAGTGTTGCATCCGTCTGTGCGTACACGTATGGCCGCTATGCATCTGGATGGCGCCAGCAAGCGGCATCGCACAGGGTTGGTGCTCACCCGGCGCGCTCGGTCAACCACTCCAGTTGCGGGCGCGGTCTACGCGCAGGCGCTTACGGTCCAGCTGAGACCTCGATCAGGGGGCGGAACTGAGAGATCAGTTTTGCTTCACCGACTGGAGTCGCGTCGGCTTCGATCCATGCATGTGCGGCAAACGGTGCACGCTCCTGGACCCCGACAAGCCATGCCGGCCACCGCTGATATCTGACCAAGCAGAGTAGGGCCGCAGAGGTCGACCTGAGGAGACAACCGTTTTGATCCGCGCAGTAGATGCTTGAGACAATCACGGCGTCTCGGGATCGCTCAGCCTGCCAGTGGGTCGCTGGCCGCGCGTTTCGGCTCACGAGCGTGAGGACTCGCACTAAAGCGGTCACCTGGAGTCGTACCAAAAGACGCGCCGTTGTTATGCATATGGTTGCTAAGGCGCGCATGGGGAGTGACACGCTATTGTGTGGCCGCTCGAAAGTGGTCTGGAAGCTCATTTGATGCGAACCATTCCTTCTGCGGCCAGGTCGCGCAGGAGTGCTTTCACGTCGCTCTCGACAGTTGTGGTCGATACTTCGTACTTGGCTGTGATGACTGCAATAGTTTCCGCGGTGGAGGCGTTGGATTCGAAGCTTTCGAGCATGTCGGTCCCAACCTGGTCGAGTGTCCAGTACTTGCCGGTTCGTCCATCAAGCAGGACCATGCCATCCTCGGTTCGGGTCTGGGACACGCCTTTGGATATCTCCACGTGAGACGAGGGATCGAGACGGAACGGATCGTGCTTCGGCCGTCGGAGCGAGCGCTTCATAATGCTGTTCTCAACCATTTCTCTGTTGCAAGGGTTGCGTCGAGTTGTTCGGTCAGCACGGCGATCTGCGGTGCCCCGTCGATCTCGGACTTTAATCTTGATACGTCGATCAGTCCCATTTCGGCTAGAAGAGAGTTTTCGATCTGATCGCTGATTCGCTGTCTATTGTTCGCAAGTCCTGCGTACTTGTCGACGCTGCCCGCTCCTTTGTCTTGGCGTAGCTGCATGGCAGGGTGGATAATTCCCTGCATTGCACTCTTGATGACGGGTTTGAAGTTCCATGGATCAGAACGTTCGAGGGGTCGAATCTGCATGCAACTCTCGATGAGTCGATCGTCGAAGTAGGGGTGCTCGAACCGAATGGCGTGGTGAAAAAAGGCTCCTTCGTTGAGTACTCTCGCGATTCGGGTTCCGTGATGAATCATGTACTGGTCTGCGTGTTGTCCGCGGTCTTGGGACAGTGGGGTGGCATGCCGAGAGGCCGCTTCGAGTGCGCTTATAACGGCATCCCGCGCATTCGATGTCGCCCATGCAGGGAGATGTGGGGGGCTATCCCAATCCAAGGCGTGTGCGCCGAGCGAGGGCCTGCGGTCGAGGGTGTTCTTGCACCTGTCGATCCACGTCGGGTAATCAATCGGGCGTGCGCTGGCCAGTACGTCACGCAGGCGCCACCCGTTCTGGAGGCTGGCTTGTCTGATTCGCTTGAGCGCAGGGGCAGGTTGGGTCTGCAGTGCGGTTCGCAGCAGCGCAAACGGTGGGGTGAAGAGGTGATCGCCGCCGACGCCAGTGAGCAGCGTCTCCGCATTGGAAGACACTTCTTTCAGGCCTACGAACTGTCGACCGGCCTCTAGTAATGTCGTCGCCGGTTCGTCGGTGGGAGCGACCGGGGCGTCGAGTTCCGAGTAGTAGAGGGGGACGTTCTCGGCCGGAATTTTGAGGTGCACCAAGCCGGGGATGGATGACGCCGCCTTCGCAGCCCATTCCATATCCTGGTCTGCCGCGTCGCGGCTAGCAACCGTGCGAGCGACGAATTGCCGGCCGCTGCGGCCGGCTAGATGGCATATGGGAGTGGAATCCAAACCTCCGGAGAGGTCAGCTGCGAAGTTCGGGCCCATGCCGGTGCGGAGCTCGACCGCCGCGATCAACTCCCGGCGGACGTCTTCTCGAGCGTCATGCAAAGTTCGGGTGGGGGATGGAGGATGCCACCATCGTCGGGTGGAGTAGTTACCTCGGCTCCCTTTCGTCAGAATGTTCCCTGGCTCAACGCATTCGACTCCGGACCACATGGCCGTGTGATTGACCGGGTGCGGCATGAAGTCCAGTAATTGTAGGGCAAGGGCCTCGGCGTCGGGTGCGGCGTCGACGGCACCTGCAAGGAGTCTGGCGCTACTCGAAATCAGGTGTTCCCTGCTATCGGTGAGACGCGTGTGATAGATCGCCGTCATTCCGGAAGCTGGGCCGGCAGTCGTGGTGCCGACGAGCTCCTGCCACGTGACCACAACGAATTGGCCGCGGCGGCTCCGCTGTAGGTGCTCCGCGCTTAATCGCCCGGAGCGGATTTCATGCTCGAGGTCTGTGGCCGTCACATCGGTCGTTCCGAGGACAGCTATCGCCGCGCGCCCGGTACCGGCGCGGACACAAAGGTTCGGATGCCAGCGACCCACTATCCATGGTCGACCGGAGGGGTAGTCGATCGAGTCGCTCAGACTGTATCGGCGACGGTATTCATCAGGGAGTGCCCCTTCCTCGTCCGGTAAGACGAGGAAGGGGCACTCAAACGCTCGCGTCATTCGACCCGTTGTTCAGCCGAGGGAGATGTTGAGAAGCGGTTCGGGGAACCGGCGACGGGCGTAGCCGGTGTCCGCGCGGAAAGTTCCGACCTTGCGCAACTTGGGTGACGTGTAGGGCTTCTTGGCCTTCATGGTGTTCCTCTCTCAACTGCTGGATGCGTTCCTGAGCAGACGCCCAGTGGTACACGACACAGGATAGACCGGTTTGTTTGTTTTGGGGGCCTATCGGACGCGCAGATTCTTCGTTCCGCTGCCGAAGTTGGGGGCGTTGCGGCGATTGGGGCGCTAGAGTTCGAACGAGCGCCGACCTCGGGAACTACTCGTTGCGGCTCGGCTCCGGATTGGGGTTTCGGCGACTTCACGTGAGGCGACTCGTGTACCGGCGGCTAGAGGGTCGACCAGCGCGCGGTCAGGGCCACCGAGCGGGGCACGGACAGGTGGTGCCGACGCAGCGCCGCGTTGCGGGTGTCGTCGTCCGGGAGGAACCAGTGGGTGGTCAACCACGCCCACACCAGCTGGCCATGCATCCGAAATCTAGTGGTTAAACTGCGCTTATGTCATAATATAAATTATCGGCACTGAACCTGGGACGAGTTGAGGCTGAATGCGGGAACACGTCTCAACCTGCCACGACCGTGTCCGACGCCTTCGACGCGTCGACTTTCGACGTGGTCGTGGGAAGCACAGCGGCGGCATTTTCGTCGGCGACCACAGTAGTCCTGAGGATTGCCGGACCATCGAGCACTACGATTTCGCGCATGCTCGATCATGTGTCGATCCAGGCGGCCGACATCGATGCGGCCGTGGCGTTCTACGTCGACGTCTTCCAGTCCCTCGGACTTCACGAAGTCTTGCGGTACGGCGGAGACGACGGTCCGTTCGTGGGTATCGCCGGGGTCGACGACTTTCCCCGATTCTGGGTGAACCCGCTCGTTGATCACGGCACTCGACCGATCCACCTCGCGTTCACCGCGCCCACTCGCCACGCTGTCGACGAGGTGTACCGACGCGCTGTCGCACGGGGCGTGGAGATTCTGCATGCACCGCGGGTGTGGCCGCAGTACCACGCAGCGTATTACGGCGTGTTCCTGCGGGACCCGGACGGCAACAACGTCGAAGCCGTCTGTCACGCTGCGGAGTGAGGGCCCGCCGCTGACGTCGGCCTGACAACCGTCAGAGGATCCATGCGCGCATCGGCAGTGACAAGCCGATGGCGAACACCACGAGGGCGACGAGGAGCAGTGCTCCCGATCCCGTGGGCGCGTGGTCGAAGCGGGTGGGCAGTTCCTGTCGCTGTGGCATGTGTCGACCGTAGGAATCAGAGGCGGGACTCGGAATGGCCCGTGTCGTTGTTTTTCTTCCCATCGGCGTCAGGATCTCGTCAAGGTCCCCCGTCGTGTGAATCACGGCGTGAGCACGGTCCGCAATCGGCCAGTGCTTCGCGGGCGACGTGGTGACAGATACCCCCACCGGTACTTGCATACCCCCGGACGTATATGTCACTCTGGCTCGTATCCCGCCCCGACATCCCAGGAGTTCGCCATGTGCAGTCCCGTTCCGTGTTCCACGTGCGGCAAGACGACGTGGTCGGGATGCGGCCGTCACGTCGACAGCGTGATGGCGTCCGCGCCGACGTCCCGTCGATGCACGTGCGACCGCTCCGCGACACCCCGCGCGTCCGGCGGTCTGCGCTCGCTGTTCCGCCGCTGACGCCGCGGTCAGCGGTCCCGTTGCGACCCTCTCGATTCCACTACCCGCACAGGAGTTACCCGTGTCCCAGTCCGACACCGTCGCCGAGTCCCGGCCCGGTCACAACCCGGAGACATCACCCGGTCGCCTCGGCAGATGGGGCGCCGTCATGGTCACCCGCCGTCGCTGCGTGTTCGGCGCCTGGCTGATCGTGCTGATCGCCCTCGGATCCGCCGCGCCGTCGGTGTTCTCGTCACTCGCCGGCGCCGGTTGGCAGGCCAACGGGTCGGAATCGGTGCAGGTCCGCGAACTCGCCGAGGAACACTTCGGCGGCAATTCCTCGGCGGCGGTGCAGGTGGTCGTCCACAACGACGCCGGATCCCTGACGGACCCTGCCGCAACCGCGGCGCTGGCCGACGCCACCCGAATCCTGTCCTCGGACAACCGCTTCAGTGAGATCGTGCCCCCGCAGCCGGGGACGACGATCAGCCCCGACGGACGCACCGGCATCCTGATCGCCGGCGCCGCGGGCACCACCGACGAGATGGTCACCGCCGTCGACAGCGTCAAGGAACAGCTCACCGCGTTGTCCGGTGACGGTGTCGAGGTCTACCCCACGGGCGCGTCGGCGCTGTGGTCGGACTTCAACAAGGCCAACCACGACGCGATGATCCAGGCCGAATTGATCTCCTGGCCCGTCACGCTCGTCATCATGGTCCTCGCGTTCGGCTCGCTCGTCGCGGCCGGACTGCCGCTGCTGCTCACCATCGCCGGCCTTGTCGCGTCCGCCGGCGGGCTGGTACTGCTCAACGAGGTCACCCCGATCTCGGTGTGGGCCATGAACTTCGCCATGATGTTCGCCCTCGCCCTCGGCATCGACTACGCCCTGTTCGTCGTCGCCCGCTTCCGCGACGCCCTCCGCTCGAACGATCCCCGCGCCGCCGTCGCCGAGACCATGGACACCGCCGGCAAGGCCGTTGTCCTGTCGGGAATCACCGTGCTGGTGAGCCTCTCCGCCGTGTTGATCGTCCCCGCCCCCGCCGTGCGAACCATGGCCGTCGGCATCATGCTCGCCGTCACCTTCGTCCTGCTCGCCACCCTCACTCTGCTGCCCGCCGCCCTGGGCGCGCTCGGACCGAAGGTGAACGCGGCCGCACTCCCCTACGCCACGCGCCAGCAGCACCGCTCCCCCGTCTTCGCCCGATGGGGTGCGCTCCTGCACCGGCATCCGTGGCCGTTCGCGCTCGCCTCGATCGGTGTCCTCGTCGCCCTGGCCCTCCCGGTTCTCGGCCTGAAGGTCGCCATGCCTTCGATCTCCGTCGTCCCCGACGACGCGCCCGTCCGCCAGGGCTACGCCTTGGTGCAGGAGCAGTTCGGCGACGGTGCCCCCGGCGCCCTGCAGATCGTGGTGCCCGAATCCGATGCCGCCGACACCGCCGCCGCGGCGTCGCAGGTGCCCGGCATCGCCATGGTCACCCCGCCGCAACCCGCCGCCGACGGCTCCGGTTACGCACTGCTGCAGGCAATCCCGACGGTCGACCCGTCGGATGCGTCGATGGGCACGATCCTCGCCGACCTCCGGAGCGAGCTCCCCGAGCCGGCCCTGCTCGGCGGAGCCCCGGCGGAGAACCTGGACCTGCAGCAGGCCCTGAACGACTACCTGCCGCTGGTGATCGCGATCATCCTGGTCCTCGGATTCGTGCTGCTCCTCGTCGCACTGCAGGCTCCGCTGATCGCATTCCTCGGCGCCGCTGTCAGCCTGCTCTCCACCGCCGCCGCGTTCGGCGTCGCGAAGCTGATCTTCCAGGACGGCCACGGCGCCTCGCTGCTCGGTTTCACCCCGCAGGGATTCCTGAACGGGTGGGGCCCGGTGTTCTTCTTCGCGATGATCTTCGCCATCGCCATGGACTACACCGTCTTCCTCCTCGCCACCGCCAAGGAACACCACGAACGCACCGGTGACGCCGCGACCGCGATGATCGACGGTCTCGCCCACTCCGGGCGCGTCATTTTTGCCGCCGCCGCGGTCATGGTCGCCGTGTTCTTCACCTTCGCCCTCGCCGACCCGCTCCCGCCGAAGGAGATGGGCATCATCCTGGGCGTGGCCGTGCTCCTCGACGCCGTGCTCATCCGACTGATCCTGCTGCCGGTCCTGCTGCGGGTGACCGGACGCGCCGCCTGGTGGTCACCGGCCTGGCTCCGCAAGGTCCTCCCGTCCATCGGCTTCTCTCACTGACGTCAGCACCACCCACACGGAAGGAACACACCATGAGCATCGCTCTCTCCACCACACTGACCGGCACCGACTTCGACACCGTCGTCCAGCGCACCCGCGACGCCCTCGCCGACCAGGGCTTCGGGGTCCTCACCGAGATCGACATGCAGGCCACCCTGAAGGCCAAGCTCGGCGAGGACATGGAGCGCTACCTGATCCTCGGCGCCTGCAACCCGCCGCTGGCCCACCGCGCCGTCGGCATCATGCGGACCATCGGACTGCTGTTGCCCTGCAACGTCGTCGTCCGTGAAGACCCCGACCGCGACGGCGCGATCGTCGTCGACGCCATGAATCCCGACGTCATGGTCCAGGCCACCGGAGAACCGGCTCTCGCCGACGTCGCCCGCGACGCCGGCGAGAGGCTGCGCGCAGCGATCGCCGCCCTCGGTGGCACCGGAGACGGGCTCGCCTGATGCCCCCTGGGGTACGATGCGTACCAGGAGAACTCTCGAACAGGAGCACGCCATGATCGGCGACGAGGACAGCATCGCACTCATTCTGAACCGGCTTCGCCGCGCCAACGGCCAACTCGCGGGCGTCATTTCGATGATCGAGAACGGCCGTGACTGCAAGGACGTCGTCACTCAACTGGCGGCGGTGTCGCGTGCTCTCGACAAGGCCGGGTTCAAGATCGTCGCCACCGGGCTCCGCGAATGCCTGACCGGAGAGGGCACGGACAAGGAGCCCATGACGGAAGCCGAGTTGGAGAAGCTGTTCCTCGCTCTCGCGTGACACCCGCCGACGTGGGTGAGCACGGCGTGGTCGGCGTCGGGCAGAACCGCGGCGCGGACGTCGGCCGGTGGGTCGACCTGCTCGGGCGCGGGAACGAACAGCGTTGCCGCACCACGCGATTCGAGAAACAGGTCGCGGTCGTAGAGGCCGCCGGGGGCGATCGCGGAGGGTCCAGGGCCGACCGCCGCGAGCTGCGTGGTCAGGGCCGCCGCGAACCACGTGTCGATGTCCGCGAGGTCGATGGTGTCGGTCACGGCCCACACCGTCAGCGCGGGATCGTGCCGGACCGACACGGATGCGGCGGGGGTCACCGTGCTGCGATCGAGACCTGGATGGCCGAGGCCGTCAGTGGCAGCCCGTTCACCTACACCGCCGAGTTCACCGGCGCGACCGCGACCGACACCGGCGTGGAGGTCCGTCAGCACCTGGAGGGTGACTTCCCCGGCGGAGTCGTCGACCTGCACTACCGGTTCCGGATGGACGGCGCGCTGATCGGGCGAGTGGTGATCGAGCCGTGACCCGGGTCAGCCGGGGAGCAGTCGCTCACGGAAGAAGGCCAGGACCTGGTCGAGCGCCTCTCGGGTCGGCTCACCGGGGCGGTCGATCAGGCCCTCGGTCAGTACCGAGTGCGGCGGACCGGGAGCGTCGGGGTTCGCCGCCGCGTCGGGTAGCTCGAGGGCCGTGAACGCGTCCCCGAGTCTCTCCTTCAGCCACGCGAAGCGTCCCGACGGGCTCATCCGATCGCCCTGGAAGCGCAGACCGAGGACGCGGAGGTCGCCGCGGGCGCAGCGGCTCTCGACGGTCCGCAGGTCGTCCGTGTCCACGTCGATGGACCGGATCCGGCTCGGCGTGACCGCGAACGGCAGCGACGGCTGGGACAGCACGGGCGCGATCAGACGATCGTCGGCGGCCATGGCCAACGCGAACCCACCGGTGAAGCACATGCCGATCGCGCCGACACCCGGTCCGCCGCAGCGCTCGTGCTCCTTGGCGGCCAGTGCGCGCAGCCAGGTCACGATCGGCGACGACCTACCCGTCGCGAGCACGGTGAACTCACTGCTGATGCAGGCGGGGACCATTGCCCGCACGGCGGAGGCAGCGAAGCCGGCTGCCGGCACGCGACTCGCTCGGGGATCGTGACCGTCCCGCCCGAACAGGTGCGGCACCACCGCGGTACAGCCGAGGGCGGCCACCGCGCGGGCGAAATCCGCCACCCGCGGGGTGATGCCGGGCATCTCGGACATCACGACGACGGCGGGGCCGGTCCCGAGCCGGTACACCGGCGCCGATCGGCCGTGCGCCGTGAACTCGATTCGGTCGAAATCGGTCAGTGCATCGTTCCCCGGTGGCCGCATGGCGTCATCATGCCCCTCGTGGGCGATCGGCGAACCTCGCACCGCGAGACCACTCATGCCATCGTGATCTGCACCGAGACTCGGGAGGTGACGCGGTGGGGCCGTTCGTGGTGGTCGGACTGTGTGTCGGACTGGCCTGTCTTCTCGTCTCACGCAGTCTCGCCGCGCGTCGGATCTCCGCGCCGCTGATCGTGGTCGTCGCCGGCATGATCGTCGCCCCGCTGACGGGCGTGGACCTGACCGAACTGATCGACGCTCCGGCCACGGAGAAGGTGGTCGAGCTGGTCCTGGCGCTGTTGCTGTTCGTCGACGCCACCGAGGTCCGCGGCGGACTCTTCGGCGGCGAGCGGTCCGCTTCGGTGCGGCTCCTCGCCCTGGCCCTGCCCGGTTCGATGGCGCTCGCCCTCGGTCTGGGCGCCGTGCTGTTCACGGATCTGCCGCTGGCGGTGCTGGCGGTGATCGCCTGCGTGGTGGTCCCCACCGACCTCTCCCCCGCCTCGACTCTGCTGCGCGACCACCGAATTCCGCTCCGCGTCCGGCGGTTGCTCAACGTCGAGAGCGGATACAACGACGGCATCGTCGCGCCGATCTTCGTGATCGCGCTGGCGCTGATCGACGACGACGGCCCGCACGAGAGCACCGCCGAGGCCGTGCTGCACGGGATCCAGGCCTCGGTGGTGGCGGGCGGGGTCGGCGCCGTCGTCGGCTACGGCGGGGCGCGCGCCATCCGATTCGTCGTCGATCGCGGCCTCGCCGACCCGCGCGGCGTTCGTCTCGCCGTCGTGCTGCTGGTGTTCCTGTCCTACACCGGCGCCACGGTGTTGTCCGGCAACGGGTTCGTGGCCGCGTTCGTCGCCGGCATCGTGTTCCACGCGTCTCGCACGGCCGGACGAACCGTGGACACCACGGAACTGGCGATGGTCGAGGACCTGGCGGTGCTCAGCAGTACCGCCATGTGGTTCGTCTTCGGTGCCACGGTGTCGTATCTGATCGGGGTCGGGCTGCCCGGCTGGGAGATCGTGGTGTTCGTCGCGGCGGCGCTCACGGTGGTGCGCATCCTGCCGACCCGGCTGGCCCTGCTCGGCAGCGACTTCGCCCGGCGAGATCGGAGCGCCGTGGCGATGCTCGGCCCCCGCGGCTCGGCGTCCATCGTCTTCGGACTGCTCGCCTGGAACGAGATGGCCGACCTGGACGACGCCTTCTTCGTTCTGTACGTCATGGCTCTGACGGTGTTGGCCAGCATACTGTTTCACGGTGTTGCCGTCGGTCGCGTCGGCGCCGGATACGTGCGGGCCGGAGTGTCCGCGGAAGGCGGGTCATGACGAGCGAGGTACGAATTCTGCCCGCGACTGCCGCGCGGTTCGACGACGTCGCGGTCATGGTCGGGCCGAAGAACCCGGGCGCGAACGTCTGCTGGTGTCTCAGTCACCGGTTGCCGGCGAAGGTCCACCGCGAGCTGCAGGGCACCGAGCGGCGGGACGCGATGCTCGAGCTGTGCCGCCGGGACGTCGCGCCGGGTGTCCTCGCCTACGTCGGCGACGAGGTGGTCGGGTGGGCCGCGGTCGCGCCGCGTGCCGAGCTCCCGGTGGCCCGCTCGCGCAAGATTCTTCCGGTGGACGACCTTCCGGTGTGGTCGATCATCTGCGTCAGGGTGCGCCCCGGACACCGTGGGCAGGGTGTGTCGCACGCGCTGGTCGGCGGCGCCGCCGAGTACGCGCGGACGAACGGCGCCCCGGCCGTCGAGGCCTATCCCGTCGACAATCGGGGCGAGAAGGTCGACCTCACGATGGCGTTCGTCGGCGTGCGGTCGGTGTTCGAGGCCGCCGGATTCGAGATGGTCGCCACCACCGACGCCGTGGCCGGCGGGTTCCCGCGCGTCGTCGTGCGTCGGACGTTCGCGTGACGACGGCGGGGCGCGCGCCGCAGACGCTGGGTCTCGCGGTGGTGCTGCTGACGGTCATGGTGGGCACCACCATGCCCACCGCGCTGTACACCCACTACGAACGCGAGTTCGGATTCTCGGTCCTCACCGTCACCGTCGTCTACGCCGTCTACGCGGTGGGCGTGATCGCTGCGCTCGTCGCCTTCGGCACCTGGTCCGACGTGCTCGGACGCCGCCCGGTGCTGGGCCTCGGTCTGGCGTTCGCCGCGGTGAGCGATGCGGTGTTCCTCCTCGCCGACGACACGGCCGTGCTGTTGATCGCTCGCGTGATCTCCGGCCTGTCGGCGGGGGTGTTCGTCGGCACCGCGTCGGTGGCGACCATCGAGATGGCGCAGGGACGGTGGTCCGCGCGCGCACCGCTGCTGGCCAGTCTGGCGACCATCGGCGGTCTGGGCACCGGGCCCGTGCTCGCGGCGGTGCTGGTGACGCTGGCGCCGCATCCGCTGCGGACGACGTACGCGGTGCACCTGATCCTCGTCGTCGTCGCGGCCCTGATCGTCGCGGTGGTGCCGGAGACCCGGCCGCGACGCCCCGGCCCACTCCGCCCCCTCTCCCCCGCGGTCCCCGAGACCGTGCGTGACTTCTTCGTGCGCGCCGCGATCCTCGGCTTCGCGGGATTCGCGGTGATGGGACTGTTCACGGCCCTCGCTCCGACGATCGCCGCGCAGGTGGCCGGCGTCGAGTCCGTGCTCGGCCAGTCCGGACTCGTGGTGACGGTCATGGGCGGGTCGCTGGTCGGCCAACTCCTCGGCCGTCGACTGTCCGAGCGGGGCGCCGACGCGGGTGCCGTGGGGGCGATGCTCGCGGGCATGGTCCTGCTGGTCGCAGCCCTGCTGACCGGATGGTGGCCGGTGCTCGCCGCGGCCGGTCTGACCGGCGGCGCGGGCCAGGGCATCGCCTTCGCACGCGGACTGGCGGGCATCGCCACGGGAGCACCGCCGGACCTCAAGGCATCGACGACCTCGGCGTACTTCGTCGTCACCTACGTCGCCATCAGCGTCCCCGTCGTCGCCGAGGGCATGCTGACGCGCGCGGTGGGCGTGACGACGGCAGGCATCGTCTTCGCCGCGGTGGTGGCCGCGCTCGTCGCCGTCGCGGGTGCGCTCGCCCTCCGCGCGCACCGTCGGGTGGCCGCGTGAGCGCCCGTGACCGGGTGGTGCGGGCGACGTGGGAGGTCATCGAGCGCGGAGGGTTCGAGGCCGTGACCATCGCCGCCGTGGCGCAGGTGGCCGGGGTCTCTCGCCAGACCGTCTACGCGCACTTCGGGTCACGCGAGGAGATGGTGTCGCAGTCTCTCGAGGAACTGGCGCTCGAGGTGTTCGGGCGGTTGCGGGCGGGCGGGGCCTCGGCCGTCTCGCCGCGGGACTTCGTGATCGATCTGCTGGTCACGGGCCGCCGAGCGGTGCGCGATCATCCGGTGCTCGCGACCCTGCTCCGGCTCGATTCGGCGAATCCCATTCTGGGCGACGCTGTCGTGGACGAGGCCTTCCCCGTGCTCCTCCCGCTGCTCGCCCCGCTCCGCGAGATCGACCCGGCGATCGACGACGAGGCCCTCGCCGACATCGCACTGCTGGTGGTACGACTGGGGCTGTCGGTGGTGATCTTCGACGACGCTCGGACGCGGGACGACGACGCCTTGCGCACGTTCCTGCGTCGCACCCTTCCCCGGTCGATGCGGGCAGATCCGGACCCCCGTGACGCTTGACACTTCCGGCTGAAAGTGTCTAACTGGTCACCGCCGGTGACACCAGGGGGGGAATTCCGACGATGACGGTGACCAGACGTGCGTTCGTGACGGGGGCGGTGGGCGCCCTCGGGGCGGCCGTGGCCGGCACGGTGGTAGGGACGACCGCGAGCGCGTCGCCCCGCGGAACGGCCGGCCCGCGGCGAGTCGCCCTCACGCGCGAGGACCATCGAGTCCTCGTGATCGGGTCCGGATTCGGCGGCGGCGTCGCCTCGCTGCGGTTCGCCGAAGCAGGCGTGCCGGTGACGGTCCTCGAACGCGGTCGGCGCTGGCCCAGCGGTCCGAACTCGACGACGTTCCCGTCCGCGACGGCCCCCGACGAGCGGCTCCTCTGGTACGGCTCGGGCGCCAACCTCTTCGGCCGCCCCCTCGACGTCGGTCGGTACGCCGGCCTCGTCGAGGCGGTCCCCGGAGAGAACATGACCGTGCTCTGCCCGGCCGGGGTCGGCGGCGGCTCGCTCGTGTACCAGGGCATGACGCTCCAACCGGCGAAGGACGTCTTCCTCACCCAGTTCCCCGAGGAGCTGGACTGGGATCTGATGAACCGCGTCCACTACCCACGGGTGGCGCGCATGCTCGGCCTCGAGGTGGCGCCGGACGCGCTGATCGAGTCCCCGACCTACGCCGCTCCGCGGGCGTTCGCCGCCAACGCCCGCCGGGCCGGGCAACCGGTGTCGAAGATCCCGATGCCGATCGACTGGCAGTTCGCCCTCGACGAGCTCGCCGGCAAGATGCGCCCGTCCTACACCAACGGCGACGGGGCGATGGGCGTCAACAACGGTGGCAAGCACTCCGTGGACGTCACCTACCTCGCCGCCGCGGAGGCCACGGGGTTGGTCGACGTCCGCAGCCTGCATCACGTCACCGACGTCGAGCGCGCCGCCGACGGCCGGTGGACGGTGTACGTCGAGCGCATCGACGAGCGCGGCACCGTCCTGGAGAACCTGATCCTCACCGCGGGCACGCTGGTCATGGCGGCCGGCACCATGAACACCACCCGCCTGCTGATGCGCGCCGCGGCGGCCGGGCGCATCCCCGATCTGCCCGACGCGCTCGGCCGGGGTTGGGGGTCGAACGCCGACCGCATCTACGCCTGGTCCACCGCCGAGCACGATTTCGGACCGGTCCAGGGTGGGCCGGTGGTCTACGGCAGCCTCGACTGGTCGAATCCCCGCACGGCGTCGACGGTCATTCAGGCGTCCATGCCGCAACTCGGGATCAACGAGCACACGACAGTGCTGGTCGGCTACGGGGTCAGCGACGCCCGGGGCCACTTCGTCTACGACGCCGCGAAGGACGACGCGATCCTGCGGTGGCCGTACGAGGGCGACGCCGCGATCCAGACCTCCACCATCGGCCCCCGCGTGCAGGCGATCGCCGGGCCGGGGAGCGTGCTGATCGACACCAACGCCGCGTTCCCGTCCACCTGGCATCCCCTGGGCGGCGCGTCGATGAACGCCGTGTGCGACCTCGACGGGCGCGTGCTCGGCCAGCGCGGCCTCTACGTTCTGGACGGCGCGCTGATTCCCGGCAACTGCGCCGCCTGCAACCCGTCCATGACCATCGCCGCCGTGGCGGAGCGCGCCATGGACTCCATCACCGCCCGCGACGTCGGCACCGTCGTCTGACACGAGAGGTCACCATGACACGTTCGATCCGAGGAACGGTCGGCGCGATCGCCGTCGCCCTGATCGCGGCCACGCTGCCGGTGCTCGCCGCCCCCACCGCGGCCGCCGCGCCGGACTTCTACACTCCCCCGGCGCAGTTCGACACCACGCCCGGCGCCGTCGTGCGGACCGAGCCGATGCCGGTCTATCTCGCGGCCCCAGCGCCCGGCGATGCCTACCCGGTCACCGGCACCCGCGTCATGTACACCTCGCGGACCGAGGCGGGCGATCCCGTCGCCGTGACCGGCACGTACCTCGACGCGGGCGGTCCGTGGACCGGTGCCGGGCCCCGCCCGACGATCGTGGTGGCCCCGGGCACCATCGGGCAGGGCGATCAGTGCGCACCGTCCCGCGCGTTCTCGACCGGACTGAACGCGGCCCTGTCCCCGCCGTCGCTGTCCGCCAACCAGGAGCTGGTGTCGTCCACTCTCTGGCGGGCGATGGGGGCACGGGTCTTCGTCACGGACTACATCGGTCTCGGTACGCCGGGCCTGCACACCTACGTCAACCGGCTCGAGCAGGCGCACGCCGTGCTGGACGCGGCCCGGGCCGCCAACTCCCTCGCGGGCGACCCCGCGGCGCCCGTCGGATTCTGGGGCTACTCGCAGGGTGGCGGCGCCACCGCGGCCGCCGCGGAACTGGCCGCGCAGTACGCACCGGAGCTGAACGTCAAGGGAACGTGGGCCGGTGCCCCCACCGCCGATCTGCTCGAGGTGCTCGGGACCGTCGACGGCACGCTCATCGGCGGCGTGATCGGCTACGCACTCAACGGTTTCGTCGAGCGTCACCCCGAGCTGCAGGCCCGGGTCGACGAGCGCACCACCGAGACCGGCAAGCGCCTGCTCGCCGAGGTGTCGACGGAGTGCATCGCCGACACGATCCTGCGGCACCCGTTCCTGCGCACCGAGTCCCTGACCCGGGACGGCCGGCCGCTGCTCGAGAACCTCGGCACCATTCCGGAGGCAGGCCCGATCCTGGCGCAGCAGCGCATCGGCAGCCTTCGTCCCTCGGCGCCGGTCTTCGTCACCAGCGGACGGAACGACGACACCGTGCCCTACGGCCAGGCGCGTCGGCTCGCCGAGGACTGGTGCGGTCGCGGCGGCGCGGTGACGTTCCTGACCGACGAACTCCCGCCGATCCTCCCCGGCGCGGTGCTGCCGAATCACTTCGGGCCGCAGCTGATCGACGGCTACGGGGGCGCGGCGGCGCGCTACATGATGGACCGGTTCGCCGACGTTCCCGTGAGCGGGTGCTCGGGTCTCTGACGGTCACCCGGATCGGACGGATCGGTCATTGCCCGGCCCCGCGGGCGCGCCTAGTGTCGGCATGCATGACCATCGACGAGACGTCCATTCCCACCGATCGGGACCGAGTCGAGGACGCGGTCCGGCGGGCCCGTCACGCCGCGCGGTGGTGGGGCGGACTGAGCCACGACGACCGCAAGAACTGGTTGCTCGAGTTCAAGTCCGTCGTCGCCCGGAACTCGGCGTCGTTGGTCGACGTCGTCCGCGAGGAGACGGGCAAGCCGGCCGACGACGCCCTGCTCGAGGTGATGCTGGCCGTCGAGCATCTGACGTGGGCGGCGAAGAACGCTCGCCGGGTACTCCGGGAACGGTCGGTCCTGCCCGGTCTGGTCAGCGCCAATCAGGCGGCGTCGGTGCGCTACGAGCCGATGGGTGTGGTCGGCGTCATCGGACCGTGGAACTACCCCGTCTACACCCCGATGGGGTCCATCGCCTACTCGATGGCCGCGGGTAACGCCGTCGTCTTCAAGCCGAGCGAACTGACCCCGCGAACGGGCACGTGGCTGGCCGACACGTGGGACTCGTTGTCGGCCCCGCACTCGGTCCTGCAGACCGTCGTCGGCGACGGAGCGGTCGGCGCGCACCTCGCCCGCGCGGGCGTCGACAAGGTGGCGTTCACCGGCTCGACGGCCACCGCCAAGAAGGTCATGGCCACGTGCGCCGAGACGTTGACCCCCATCGTGGTCGAGGGCGGCGGTAAGGACGCGCTGATCGTCGACGAGGGCGCCGACCTCGACGCCGCGTCCGAGTTCGCCGCCTTCGGAGCCATGGGCAACGCCGGTCAGACGTGCGCGGGGGTGGAACGCGTCTACGTGGTGGACGCACTCGCCGACCGGTTCGTCGACAAGCTCGTCGCGCGCGTGACCGACCTGCGGGTCGGCGACGCCGCCGACGCGCAGTACGGCCGGATGACCCTCCCCCGTCAGGTCGACGTGGTGCGGTCGCAGGTCGAGGACGCGCTCGCGCGCGGTGGCCGGGCCGTCGTCGGCGGTCCCGAGTCGGTCCGTCCGCCGTACGTCGACCCGGTGGTGCTGCTCGACGTCCCCGAGGACAGCGAAGCGCAGGTCGAGGAGACGTTCGGCCCGACCGTCGTGGTCAACCGCGTCCGCGACCTCGACGAGGCGATCGACCGGGCGAACACCTCGAAGTACGGCCTCGGCGCGTCGGTGTTCACCGGATCCGCCGCGGCCGGGCGACGCGCCGCGGACCGCCTCCGGGTGGGCGTGGTGAGCATCAACTCGGTGCTCGGGTTCGCCGCCATCGGTGCCCTCCCGTTCGGCGGGGTCGGCGACTCCGGCTTCGGGCGCATCCACGGCGCGGACGGGCTGCGGGAGTTCTCGCGCGTCAAGTCGGTCACGACGCAGCGATTCGCGCCGCCGCTCAACCTGGTCACCATGACGCGCAGGCGGCGCGACGTCGCGATCGCCCGTTTCCTGCTCACCAAGATCCACGGTCGGCGCCGGCGGTGAGCACGACGCTTCCGCAGCGCGGCCGCGGGCGGTACGGCTGGCTCGAGACGATCGAGCGGCTCGATCCCGTGGCCGACGCGCAGGCGATCCACCGCATCACCGCCGGGTACGAGTTCCCCTGGGACTACCAGCGCTCGCTCGAGTTCGCGCTGTTCCGCACCTACTGCGTTCCGAGCATCTCGGCTCTGCTCGCGCGCACCGGCGAGTTCGAGAAGCGTCCGCAGAAGCGGTACGACGACACGTCGCTGCTCATGTCCGAACTGGTCGGGCACGGGTACGACTCCGAGCGGGGCCGAGCGTCGCTGCGGACGGTCAACCGCCTGCACGCGCGGTACGACATCGACCGCGACGACATGCTCTACGTCCTGTCGACCTTCGCCTTCGACCCCCTCGACTGGATCGACCGCTACGGCTGGCGCCGACTCCATCCCCACGAGCGACGGGCCGCGGTGGAGTTCTACCGCGCCGTCGGGTCCCGGATGGGGATCGCCGACGTCCCCGAGTCCGTGGCCGAGTTCCACGCGTTCCGGATGGAGTACGAGCACGACCGGTTCGGCTTCGCGCCCGACAACCGCCGCATCGGGACCTACACCCGTGAGCTGCTCGCCTCCTGGTATCCGGCGGTGTCGCGTCCGGCGATCCGCGGTGTGGTCCACGCGATGATCGACGACGACATGCGCCGCGCGTTCGGGTTCCCCGCCGCGGCGCCGGGTGCGCGCCGGGTCGCCGAGGCGGGCCTGCGAGCACGGGCGCGGGCGGTGCGGCATCTCCCGCCCCGGCGGACCTCGCGGATCGCGCGGGACCCGCGCAATCGCACCTACCCGGGTTATCCCGTCGGGTACCACCCGTCGGACCTGGGCCCACTCTGACGACGGGTCAGCGGAGCCGCTCGGCGTCGCGGGCCATCTCCACCAGGTGCGCCGACAGCGCGGCGAGTTCCTCGGCGTCGGCACCCTCCGCCACGGCCGTGGCGACGTCCTCGGCGGCGCAGCGCACCCCGAACGCGCGGTCGGCCAGGGCCTCGGCCTCGGCGGCGGTCAACAGGACGGCGTCGTCGGGCACCGGTGTGCCACGCGCCGCAGTGCGCTGCTCGTAGGCGCGCTGGCGGCAGGACTGTCGGCAGTAGCGCCGCCGCCGCCCGGTCGCGGACTCCTCGACCGGGCGCCCACACCATGCGCACGTCGCCGGTCGCCGTCTGCCGATCACGGTCGTCGACGATACCGGGGGTAGGATGGTGCGTTCGTGCGGGAACGTTTCCGGCGCTCGACGCGTTGAACCCGAGGCACCGACAGAGAGGACTCCCCATGGCAGACCGTGTACTTCGAGGTAGCCGACTCGGAGCGGTGAGCTACGAGACCGATCGCGACCACGACCTCGCGCCTCGGCGCATGGCTCGATACAAGACCGACAACGGCGAGATCTTCGACGTCCCCTTCGCGGACGATGCCGAGCTCCCCGGCACCTGGCTGTGCCGTAACGGCATGGAGGGCACCCTCATCGAGGGCACCGCGCCGGAGGCCAAGAAGGTCAAGCCCCCGCGTACCCACTGGGACATGCTGCTCGAGCGTCGGTCCGTCGAGGAGCTGGACGAGCTGCTCAAGGAGCGGCTGGACCTGCTCAAGGCCAAACGACGCGGAGCCGGCGTCTAGGACACAGCGACCCCCCTCGGGCCCCGACACCTTAGCGGTGTCGGGGCCCGAGGTGTTCGTCGAGCACCGGTACGACCACGTCGAGCGCCCGATCCGCGGTGAGGTGCGCGTGCGCGTACGGTACGGCGTGATCGCGCACCGTCCCCCGCACGAACGGCGTCCAGGCGGCGGCGCGGCGACGCGTGTCGTGCGCGTTGACCTCGTCGGCGGTGGCCGAGAAGAACAGCACGTCGGCGTCGACCGGAACCGGCCGGTACCGGTGCGCGAGCGTCGTTCCGTGCACGTAGCCGCGATACAAGCGCTCGACGACGTCGGCGGTCAGCGCCGCGGCCCCGTCGCCCGCCGCCCGGGCCAGGTCGGCCGCGTCCCCGGGGGTCGGGTCTAGACCCTCCGGTAGCGGGGTGCCCGTGACCTCCTCGATCAGGTCGCGCAGCGTGGGCACCCGGTCGAGGTACTCGGCCGTGAGCGTGTAGCTGTCCAGCATCGCCAGGGTCGCCACCCGGTTGCCGCGCCGCTCGAGTTCGGCGGTCATCGCGTGCGCGATCAGTCCGCCGAGGGACCACCCGAGCAGGTGGTACGGCCCGTCCGGCTGCACGGCGACCAAACGGTCGACGTAGTCGCTCGCCATCTCCTCGATCGAGGCGAACTCCGGACGGTCGCCGGTCAGCGTCGGCGTCTGCAGACCCAGCACGGTGCGGTCGCCCCCGAGTCGACGGGCGAGTCCGTGGTAGGACCACGCCAGACCGAAGGCGGGGTGGACGCACACCAGCGGGGGCTCGGACGTCGAGCCGGCCCGCAGGGTCACCACCGGCGCCAGCGGATCGTCGGTCCCGGCGGTCGGGGCGTCGAGGGCGATCGCGAGCTCCGCCGGGGTCGAGGCGCCGAACAGCAGGCTCACCGGAACGGTACGGCCGAGCCGGGCCCCGAGGTCGGCCACGGCGCGCACACCCACCAGCGACGTGCCGCCGATCGCGAAGAAGTCGTCGTCGAGCCCCACCCGATCGACGGCGAGCACCTCGGCGAACACCGTGCAGATCAGGGCCTCCGTCTCGGTGGTCGGGGCGCGGTACGTGTGCTCGGCGAGCGGCGCCGGGGCGGGCAGGGCCCGCCGGTCGAGTTTGCCGGTGGGCGTCAGGGGGACCGAGTCCAGCAGCGTCACCGAGGTCGGCACCAGGTAGGACGGCATGCGCTGGGACAGGAAGCGTCGCAGCGCCGGGCCGTCCGTGGCGGCGCCCGACCGCACCAGGACGTACGACGCGAGCGAGGTCGGTCCTACGGTGGCCCCGTCGTCGTCGGACACGCCGAGGGTCACGGCGAACTCGACGTCGTCGTGCGTCTCGAGGGCGGCGTCGATCTCGCCGAGCTCGACCCGGAAGCCGCGGACCTTCACCTGGTGATCAGACCGGCCCACGTAGGTCAGGACCGGTCCGGAGTCGCCGCGGCGCCACCGCACGAGGTCGCCCGTGCGGTACATCCGCTCCCCCGGCTTGCCGTGCGGCGCGGCGACGAAGCGCGACGCCGTGAGTCCGCTCCGGCCGAGGTAGCCGCGGGCCAGCGCATCTCCGGTGAGGTGCAGTTCGCCCACCACGCCGTACGGCACCGGTTCGAACTGTCGGTCCAACACGACGGCGGCGACGCCGCGCACGGGTGAGCCGATCGTGATCGGGGCACCCGCCTCGAGCGGGTCCGTCATGACCGTGACGACGGTGGTCTCGGTGGGTCCGTAGGCGTTGTGGAACTTCCGTCCCGGTGCCCAGCGCGCCACGAGGTCCGGGGAGCAGGCGTCACCGCCCACCACCAGATGGGTGAGGTCGGTCGCGGCGGCCGGATCGGCCGTCGTGAGCGCGGCGGGGGTGACGAAGGCGTGGGTCACCCGTTCCCGCCCGAGGAACTCGGCGAGTTCTCGTCCTCCGACGATCGTCGTCGGTGCGATCACCAGCGTCGCGCCGGCGCCGAGCGCGAAGAGCAGATCGAGCACGGCGGCGTCGAAGCTGATCGAGGCGAAGTGCAGCACCCGCGAGCTGCCGGTCACCTCGAGGCGGTCGGCGAGTTCGGCGGCGAAGTTCGAGACGCCGGCGTGCGTGACCACCACGCCCTTGGGGGTTCCGGTCGAGCCCGAGGTGTAGATGACGTAGGCCGGGTGGCTCGCGCCGGCCCGGGGAAGCAGACCGGGGGCGACCGGACCCGCTGCGAGGGTGGCGTCGTCGAGCGTCAGCCACTCGGTGTCGGTGCCGCTCACCGTCACCGCCGCGCGATGCTCGGCCGTGGTCAGGCCGAGAGTCGGACGGGCGTCGGTGAGCATGTGCCGGATGCGGTCGGCCGGGTACGCCGGGTCGATCGGCAGGAAGCCCGCGCCCGACCGCGCCACCGCGAGCACGGCCACCAGAGAGTCGAGCGAGCGCGGGACACCCACGGCCACGAGGGTGTCCGGGCGGGCGCCGCGCGCGACGAGCAGACGAGCCCACCGGTCGGTGAGGTCGTCGAGCTCGCGATAGGTGATCGACCGTCCGAGATGCTCCGCGGCCACACCGTCGGGTGAACGCCGGACGGCGTCGTCGAGGACCGCGGCCAGGGTCCGGGGCGCGTCGGGGCGAGGCCCTCCGACGGGGACCAACGCGCCGCGCTCCTCGGGGGTGAGGAGGTCGATCGCACCGACCGCGGTGGTCGGTCGGGTCGCGAGGGTGCGCAGGACCGCGTCGAGGCGGGTGAGCAGCGTCCGGGCGGTGGTCTCGTCGAACAGGTCGACGGCGTGGTCCAGGGCCATCGTCAGTCCGGCCGGTGTGCCGTCCTCGGCCCGATGTTCGGTGACCGTCAGTTGCAGGTCGAACTTGGCCACCGCGACGTCGAGATCGGCCACCTCGGCCTCCACGGCCGCCGCACCGGTGCCCATGCGGGCGCGTCCGGGAACGTCGTCCCGCACGGTGAGCATCACCTGGAAGATCGGGTGACGCGCGGCGGACCGGGTCGGCGCGACCGCTTCCACCAGCCGCTCGAACGGCACGTCGGGGCGGGCGAACGCCTCGACGTCCACGGCGCGGACCGCGCGCAGCGCCTCCTGCATCGACGAGCGCGGATCGATCCGGGTTCGCAGAGGGAGGGTGCCGACGAACATGCCGACGAGCCGATCGAGCGCCTCGTGGCCGCGGCCGGCGAGGGCCGTGCCGACCACCGTGTCGTAGCGACCGTCGAGGCGACCGAGAGTGACGGCGAGGGCCGCGTGCACCGCCATGAACAGGGTGGCGCCCTCCGCCGCGGCCGCCGCGTGCAGCCGACGGTGGAGATCGTCGTCGACCCGGGCGACCACCGTGCCGCCGCGGTACGACGGCGTGGCGGGGCGCGGTCGGTCCGTGGGAATTCCGAGGGTGTCCGGAGCGCCGTCGAGGGTCTCGGTCCACCAGGCCAGTTGGGTGGCGAGGAGCGACGTCGGATCGCTCTCGTCGCCGAGCCGGGCGTCGGTCCAGAGGGTGTGGTCCACGTACTGGATCGGCAGCGGGGTCCACTCGGGCGGGTGACCCGCGGTGCGGGCGTCGTACGCCGCGGCCAGGTCGGCGGCCAGCGGCCCGAGCGACCAGCCGTCGGCGGCGATGTGGTGCAGCACCAGCACCAGCACGTGGGCGGCGGGGTCGAGACGGAGGAGGGTGGCGCGCAGCGGCGCGTCGACGGTGACGTCGAAGCCCGTTCCGGCCGCGGCGAGCGCGGCGCTGCGCACCCGGTTCTCGGTCACGTCGATCGTGGTCAGGGGAACCTCGGCGCGCTCGACCGGCAGGACCACCTGGTGCGGCCCGGACGCCGAGTCCGGGTAGACGGTCCGCAGGACCTCGTGCCGTGCGGTGACGTCGGTCAGCGCGGCGCGCAGCGCGTCGACGTCGAGCGCACCGGTCAGGCGCACGACGACGGGCACGTTGTAGAGCGGCGAGGTGGGGTCGACCCGGTTGAGGAACCACTGCCGGGCCTGGGATGCGCTCAGCGGCAGCCGGTCCGGCCGGGGGATGCTGCCGAGTGCGGGGGTGTCGTCCGCGGCGAGGGTCGCGACACGGGTCGCCAGCGCCCGCACCGTCGGGTGCTCGAACAGCACGCGGACGGGAACAGTGGTCCCCGTTCGCGTGCCGAGGCGCGCGACCACCTGCGTCGCCAGCAGCGAGTTGCCGCCGAGTGCGAAGAAGTCGTCGTCCCGCCCGATCGGGCCGATGCCGTCGCCGAGCACGCCGGCCAGGACGTCGGCGACCAGCTGCTCCCCCGGCGTCGCGGGGAGTTCGACGGGGCGGTGCGGGTGGGCCGTGCGGACCGGCGCCGGGAGGGCGCGGGCGTCGAGCTTGCCCACCGGAGTGAGCGGTACGGCGTCCATGACGGTCACGGTGGCCGGGACGAGGTGGGCCGGCAGGGTGCGGGCGAGGTCGGCGAGGACCGCGTCGGTGTCCACGCTCGCCCCCGCGGTGGGGACCACCCACGAGGCCAGCGCGGGCGTGCCCGACTCGTCCACGTGGACGGCCGTGTGGGCGAAGGAGACGTCGTCGCGTGCGGTGAGGACGGCGTCGATCTCGCCGGGCTCGATACGGAAGCCGCGCAGCTTGACCTGCGTGTCGGTGCGGCCGACGTACTCGAGCCGGCCGTCGGCGGTCCATCGGACCAGGTCGCCGGTGCGGTACATCCGCTCCCCCGTGCGCGTCGGGTCCGCCACGAAGCGTCCCGCGGTCAGCCCGGCTCGGCGCAGGTAGCCGCGGGCGACCCCGCGGCCGGCGAGGTACAGCTCACCGGTCGTGCCGCGCGGGACGGGGTGCAGGCGGCCGTCGAGCACGGCGGCCCGCGTGCCCGGAATCGGGGTGCCGACGGTGACGAGGGACTCCGCCCGCACCACGTCGGTGGTCGCGACGACGGTCGTCTCCGTCGGTCCGTACCCGTTGACCATCGACCGACCGGGCGCCCAGCGTCGGACCAGGTCGGCGCCCACTGCCTCGCCGCCGACGACGACGGTCCGCAGATCGGGGAGTCCGTCCCCGTCGGCGGGGTCGACCGTGGCGAGCGCGGCCGGGGTGACGAAGGCGTGGCTCACGCGTTCGCGGCGCAGCAGCCGGGCCAACTCGCGTCCACCGAACACGTCCGGCGGCGCGATCACCAGCGTCGCCGCCGATCCCACCGCCATGAGCAACTCCAGCACGGACGCGTCGAAGCTCGGCGACGCCACGTGCAGGACGCGCGCGTCGTCGTCCACGGCGAAGCGGGCCCGCTCGGCGTCGGCGAAGGCCGACAGCCCCGAGTGGGTGACGGACACGCCCTTGGGCACGCCCGTCGATCCGGAGGTGTAGATCACGTACGCCACGTGGTCCGCTCGCAGCGGAGTCCGACGGTCGGCGTCGGTGACGGGGCGGTCGATCGCGTCGACCGGGACGTCCTCGGCGTCGACCCAGGTCACGTCCGCGACGTCGGCGTCCGGTCGGTGCTCGGTCGTCGTGATGCCCAGCCGCGCACCGGAGTCGGTGAGCATGTGCCGAACGCGGTCCGCGGGATAGCGCGGGTCCACCGGCACCCACGCCGCGCCGGTCTTCGCGACCGCGAGCACGGCCGTGACCGCCGCGAGCGACCGTGGCAGCGCGACGGCCACCACGTCCTCGGGGCCGGCTCCGCAGGCGAACAGGTGCCGCGCCAGACGGTCGGCCCGCCGATCCAGCTCGTCGTAGGTGACCTGCTCCCCCGCGGTACCGATGGCGGCGAGCCGGTCACGTCCGCGGCGCACCGCCGTGGCCCAGAGGTCGGGCAGCAGCGCCGGCGGGGCCACCTCGTCCGCGGACCCCGCGTCCTCGGCGAGCCGGGCCCGTTCCTCGGCGGCGAGCAGGGGTGCGTCGCCGAGGGGGCGATCCGGATCGGCCGCCGCGGCGTCGGCGACGGCGAGCAGTCGCTCACCGAGTCGGTCGATCGTGGCGGCGTCGTACAGATCGCGGCTGTACGTGATCCGCAGAGTCCACCCCCGGGGCGTGCCGAGCACGGCCACGTCGAGGTCGAACTTGTTGCGGTCCAGCTCGATCGGCGCGGCCGACCAGGTCAGACCCGCGGCCGAGACGGTGGTGTCGACCGGCTCGTCGACGGTGAGGACCACCTGCACGAGCGGATGACGACCCGCGGCGCGCGACGGCGCCACGGCGTCGACGACCCGCTCGAACGGCAGCTCGGTGTGGGCGAGGGCGTCGAGGTCGGTCTCGCGGACGCGGTCCACCGTGCGGAGGAAGCTGTCCGCCGGGTCGATCGCGGTGCGCAGGGCGACGGTGCCGACGAACATCCCGACCAGCTCGTGCATCGCCGGATCGTGGCGCCCGGCGACCGGGGTGCCGACGACGACGTCGGTGGTGTCGGCCAGGCGGCCCAGGACCGACGCGAGCACGGCGTGCAGGGCCATGAACCGCGTGGCGCCGCGCCGAGCGGCGACGTCGGTGAGACCCGCCATCGTCTCCGTGGGCACCGCGAACTCGCGGGTCCCGGCGCGCAGACCGGGCAGGGCCGGGCGCGGTCGGTCCCCCGGCACCGTGCACTCGTCGGGTGCGCCGCGCAGGGTCTCGGTCCAGAACGCCAGGTCGGCGGCGGCGCGGGAGGTGGGGTCGGCCTCGTCGCCCAGCACGCGACGCTGCCACAGGGTGACGTCGGTGTACTGCACGGGCAGCGGCGGCAGGTCCGGAGCGAGGCCGTCGGTCCGGGCGGCGTAGGCGGCGACGAGGTCGCGGGTCAGCGGCCGCATGGACCAGCCGTCGGCCGCGATGTGGTGGACGGCCACCCCGAGGACGTGGTGGGTGTCGGACACGCGCAGCAGCACGGCGCGCACGGGTGTCGTCGTGGTCAGGTCGGTACCGCGATGCGCGAGCTCGAGCAGGGCGTCCTGGACGGAGTCCGCGTCGACGTCGCGCACCTCGAGCGGATCGGTGACGGCGCGGACCACCTGGTGCGGCCCGTCGTCGGTCGCCGGATAGACGGTGCGCAGGGCTTCGTGTCGGTCCAGCACGTCCAGCATCGCGTGCCGCAGCGCGTCCCGATCCAACGGTCCGTCGACGGTGACCGACAGCGCGATGGTGTACGCGTCGGACTCGGGGTCCAGCCGGTTCAGGAACCACAGCCGCTGCTGTGCCGGGGACAGCGGCACCCGGTCCGGGCGCTCGTCGATCGGCACGGCGACCAGGGGCAGCCGCGCAGGGCCCGCGGCGGAGTCCAGGCGCGCCGCCAGCGCCGCGACGGTCGGGTCCTCGAACACCGTGCGCACCGCGACGTCCCGGCCCAGAGCGTCGGACAGCGCCCCCGCCACCCGCGTCGCGGTGAGGGAGTTGCCACCCACGTGGAAGAAGTGGTCGTGCCGACCCACCCGATCGAGCCCGACGGCGTCGGCGACGGCCGCCGCGACGATCCGTTCGGTCTCGGTGGCCGGTGGCTCGTGCGGGACGTCGCTCTCCGGCGGGGCCGGCACGGGCAGCGCCCGGCGGTCGAGCTTGCCCGACGGCGTCAGCGGCAACGCGTCCAACCGCACGATCGAGGCCGGGACCATGTAGTCCGGCAGGGCGCGGCGCGCGATGTCGAGGAGGTCGGCCGTCAGCGCGTCGTGGTCCGGCGCGTCCGTCACGGCGTAGGTGACGAGCCGGGCGACGTCCCGGCGGTCGGCGTCGACCAGCAGCGTGACCGACCAGGTGACCGCCGGGTGGGTCTGCAGCACCGCGTCGACCTCGGCGAGCTCGACGCGGTGGCCACGCACCTTCACCTGGTGGTCCGCGCGGCCCAGGAAGTGGATGGCCCGGCTGTCCGGGTCGGCGGTGAGGCCGGTGTTCGTCCGCAGCGCGACGACGTCACCGGTGCGGTACATCCGCGATCCGGGCGGCCCGTCGGGGTCGGCCACGAAGCGTTCCGCGGTGAGACCGGGGCGGCCCTGGTATCCGCGGGCCAGGCTGGGCCCACACAGGTACAGCTCGCCGCGCACGCCGGGGGCGACCGGGCGGAGCCGGCGGTCCAGCACCCGCGTCACGACGCCCGCGCGGGCGCGGCCGATGGTGACCGGTTCCCCCGGCGTCATCGGCGCGGTGCGGGTGACGACGACGGTGGCCTCGGTGGGGCCGTAGACGTTGAGCATGGTGCGGCCGGGCGCCCACCGCTCGACCAGCGCGGGTGTGCAGACGTCGCCGCCGACGGCCGCGACCCGCAGGTCGGGCACGGTGGTGGGGTCGACGGTCTCGAGCGCGGCGGGGGTGACCACGGCGTGCGTGACCCGGCGGTCGCGCAGCAGCGCCGCGAGTTCGCGGCCGCCGTAGACGTCGAGGGGAACCGGCACCACGGCGCCGCCGACGGCGAACGCCATGAGCAGCTCCATGAGCGAGACGTCGAAGGACGGGGACGCGAAGTGCAGCGCGCGGACGGTCTCGTCGAGACGCGCGGCGGCCGCGGTGTCGGCCGCGAGGTCGGCGATGCCGCGGTGGGAGACCACGACGGCCTTGGGGCGCCCCGTGGAGCCCGAGGTGAAGATCAGGTACGCGGCCTGGTCGGGGTGCGGCGACGGCATGTGCTCGGCGGTTCGGGCGTCCCTGACGGGCGCACGATCGACACGCGGGTCGAGCCACCGCACCCCATCCGGAAGCATCGTGCGTTCGTCGCCGGCGAGCCCGACGGCGGCGCCGGTGTCGGCGACCATCGAGGCGAGGCGGTCGGCCGGGTACTTCGGGTCGAGCGGGGTGTAGGCGCCGCCGGACTTGGCGACGGCCCACAGGGCGATCAGCGACGCCGCGGATCTTCCCACGCAGACGGGCACCCGGACCTCGGGTCCGACGCCGAGGTCCACCAGGGCCGCGGCCAGGCGGTCCGACCGATCGTCCAGCTCGCGGTAGGTGAGCGTGCGGTCGGCGTCGACGACGGCGTCGCGGTCCGGGAACCGCGCCGCGGTGGCGCGCAGCAGGTCCGGCAGCGTGGTGGGCGCGCCGCCCGGCGGGCCCACGAGGACGGGGTCGGTCGCCGGCGCGGGATCGGTGGCGAGGGTGAGATCGACGTCGCCGACCCGCACCTCGGGGTCGGCGGTGACCTGTCGCAGCACGGCGACGAACCGCGCGGCGAGGTCGGCCGCGGTCGCGGCGTCGAACAGCTCGGTGGCGTATCCGAGGCGGGCGTCGTAGCCGCCGCCGGGCCGGTCCACGATCTCGACGGTGAGGTCGAACTTGGCGGTACCGGTGTCGACGTCGCTCGCGGTGACCGTCAGCCCGGGCAGGGTGACCGTGGCCGGCGCGAGGTTGTCGAACGAGAGCATGACCTGGAACAGCGGGTGGTGCGCCGACGTGCGGTCGGCGGCCACGGCGTCGACGACGGTGTCGAACGGCACGTCCGCGCGGGCGAAGGCCTCGAGGTCGTCGTCCCGCACGGAGCGCAGGAGCTCGACGAACGGTCGATCGGGCGTCGGCGCGGACCGCAGGACGAGGGTGTTGACGAACATGCCGACCACCCCGTCCAGCGCCCGGTCGCCGCGTCCGGCCACCGGGGTGCCCACGGCGACGTCGTCGGTGTCGGCGAGGCGTCCGAGCAGCGTGGACAGGGCGGCGTGGACCACCATGAACGCGCTGGCCGAGTGCGCGGAGGCCAGCGCGGTGACGGCCGCGCGCAGGTCGGCGTCGACGGTGAAGGTGTGCACGGCGCCGGCGACGCCGGGGTCGGCCCGACGCGGCCGGTCGGTCGGAAGATCGAGCACCTCCGGGAGCCCGGCGAGCCGCTCGGTCCAGAACGCGGTCTGCGCGGCGAGCAGGCTGTCGGGGTCGCTCGGGTCACCCAGCACGGCGCGCTGCCACAGGACGGCGTCCGCGTACTGCACCGGCAACGGCGCGAACTCGGGGGCGCGGCCGGCGGCGCGGGCCGCGTACGCGCGGGCGACGTCGGTCGCTAGCGGCCCGAAGGACCACCCGTCGGCGACGATGTGGTGCAGGACCACCGCCAGCACGTGCCGGTCGACGTCCACGCGGTACAGGCGCGCCCGGATGGGGTGGTCGCGTCGCACGTCGAAGCCCTGCCCGACGAGCACGGCGAGGTGCTCGCGCAACGCGGACTCCGTCACCTCGATCGGCTCGAGGTCCTGCGGGCGGGGGTCCTCGATCACCTGGTGCGGTCCGTGGGGGCCGTCGGGGAAGACGGTGCGCAGGGACTCGTGCCGGGCGACGACGTCGGCGAGGGCGTCACGCAACGCGGCGCGATCGAGCGTTCCCGTCATCTCCAGCGTGAGCGGCATGTTGTAGACCGGCGAGGCGGGATCGAGCCGGTTCAGGAACCACAGGCGCTGCTGGGCCGGCGAGAGCGGCACGAGGTCCGGTCGCTCGACGGGCACCAGCGGCGGCCGGTCGGCGGGGGCGTCGACGGCGGACAGGCGGTCGGCCAACCGCGCCACGGTCGGGGCCGTGAAGAGGTCGTCGAGTCCCACGTGGCGGTCGAGCTCGGTCGACAGGCGGGCGACCACGCGGGTCGCCGACAGCGAGGTGCCGCCGAGGTCGAAGAAGCTGGTGTGCACGCCGGGCGCCGGGATCTCGAGGACGTCGGCCAGCACGGCGGCGATGCGGCGTTCCAGATCGGTGCGCGGGGCGACGTCGTCGGCGATCGAGGGGGGCGTCGGCTCCGGCAGTGCCCGCCGGTCCACCTTGCCGCTGCTGCCGAGGGGCAGCGCGGGCAGGACGGTCACGACGTCGGGCACCATGTACGCCGGCACCCGCGCCGCCGCGGTGGTGCGGACGTCGTCCGGTGCGATCGAGTCGGCGTGCGGACCGGCGACGTAGCCGACCAACCGGGTCTCGCCCCGGCCGTCGGTGTGGGCCACCGCCACCGCGTGGTCGACTCCCGGATGGGCCAGCAGAGCGGCCTCGACGTCGCCGAGTTCGATGCGCAGCCCGCGGACCTTCACCTGGAAATCGGTGCGTCCGAGGTAGTCGAGGTCACCGTCGCCGCGCCATCGCGCCAGATCGCCCGTGCGGTACAGGCGGGTGCCGTCTCGGGCGATCGGGTCGGCGACGAAGCGGTCGGCCGTGAGATCCGGCCGCCCCAGGTAGCCGCGGGCCAACTGGACCCCGGCGAGGTAGAGCTCTCCCGCGACGCCCACCGGCACCGGCCGCAGCCGGGCGTCCAGGACGTGGACGCGGGTGTTCCACACCGGCCGTCCGATGGGCACGGTGCCGACGTCGCCGGCCCGGAATCGGCGGTACGTGACGTCCACGGCCGCCTCGGTGGGGCCGTACAGATTGTGCAGCGGGACGGCCGTGAGGTCGGTGAACGCCGCGGCCGTGTCCGCCGGGAGGGCCTCGCCGCTGCTGAAGACGCGGCGCAGGTGGGTGGGGGTGACGCGCGAGTCGCGCATCTCGGTCACGAAGGCGGCCAGCATCGACGGTACGAAGTGCACGGTGGTGACGGCGGCGTCGGTCATCGCGGCGAGCAGCCGACGCGGCTCTCGATGGACCCCGGGTTCGGCGATCACCAGCCGCGCCCCGACGCGCAGGGGCCAGAAGAACTCCCACACCGACACGTCGAACGTCGCCGGCGTCTTCTGCAGGACGACGTCGTCGGCGGCGAGGGGGTACTCGTGCTGCATCCACTCGAGGCGGTTGGTGATGGCGCGGTGGGTGACCGCGACGCCCTTGGGCTCCCCGGTGGATCCCGAGGTGAACAGCACGTAGGCGAGATCGTCGGGGTGCGTCGGGACGGGCGCGACCGGATCGCCGGCGTCGGCGACGGCCGCGACGACGTCGTCGCGGGTGAGCACGCATCGCGGACGGGCGGTGTCGAGGACGGCGGCGATGCGCTCGGCGGGCTGCTCCGGATCGAGCGGGAGGTAGGCGGCGCCCGCGTGCAGGATGCCGTACATCCCGAGCACCAGCTCGAGCGACCGCGGCATCGACAGGGCGACGAGGTCCCCCGGCACGACACCCCGTCGCCGCAGCGCGGCGGCCACCCGGCCGGCGCGGTCCGCGGTCTCGGCGTAGGTGAGGGTGGTGGTTCCGAACGTCAGGGCGGGTGCGTCCGGCGTCGCCGCGACCCGGCGGGCGACGGCGTCCCACAGGGTGTCGGGTGCGACGTCCGTCGCGGTGTCGTTGAACGTCTCGACGACGGTCTCGAGTTCGTCCGGCAGGAACACGGGGGCGTCGGTGACGGGCGCGTCCTCGGGCCGGGTCAGCAGCGCCCCGAGGAAGGCGAGGAACCGCCGGTGGTGGGCGCCCAGGACGTCGTCGTCGTAGAGGGCGGGGTTGGCCTCGAGGTCGATGTTGAGTCCCGCGCCGGGGGTGCTGCTGTTGTAGATGGTGAAGGCGAGGTCCTCGACGGGTCCGCTGGAGAGGTTGTGCAGCCGTCCGGTCAGGTCGCCGAGCCGCACGCTCCAGTCGAACAGCATGATGTTGACCATCGGGCCGAAGAACCCGCGCTGGTCGGTGCCGCTGCCGTGGTCGCGGCGGATGTCCTCGTGGCGGTACTTCTGGTGTCGGAGTGCGCCGGTGATCTCGAGGGTGACGGCGGCGATCAGTTCGTCCAGCGTGGTGTGCGGCTCGACGCGCAGCCGCAGCGGCACCACGTTGGAGAACATGCCTCCGGAGCGGCGGAGGGCGGCGGTGGTGCGTACCGACACGGGCAGACTGAGGACCACCTCGACGGAGCCGGTCACGCGGTGCAGGTACGCGGCGATGGCGGCGACCAGC
This sequence comes from Rhodococcoides corynebacterioides, assembly GCF_019834675.1. GTDB lineage: Bacteria > Actinomycetota > Actinomycetes > Mycobacteriales > Mycobacteriaceae > Rhodococcoides > Rhodococcoides corynebacterioides_A. The sequence goes on from NZ_JABUBU010000002.1 coordinate 126,970, forward strand.
ACGGCGGCCTCGGTGCCGTCGACGCGGGCGGCGACCGCGGCGATGGCCTCGGTGACGGAAGTCGGGGCGATGCCGTCCACGCGGCGACGGGTGGCGGCCGCCGGGGCGGACCGCGGAACCAGCGAGAAGCGCTCCGGCAGTCCGGCCGTCTTGGCCGCCCAGTACTCGCGGTCGGTCGCGAAGCGCGGCGACTGCCGGTAGGTCTCCTCCGCCCGGTAGAGCTCGGCCAGGTCGTGCGCACGGTGCGGCGCGACGTCCGTTCCGTGCGCGCGGGCGGTGTACAGCTCGGCCACCCGGCGCAGGGCGGTCACGGCACCGAAGCCGTCGCCGGCGAGATGGTGCATACGGGTGTACCAGAACCATCGCTCGTCGCCGACGCGCAGGAGCACGTTGACCGTCAGTGCGTCGCGTTCGACGTCGACGGGGGTGTGCATCTCCTGCCGCATCCAGCGGTGCGCCGCGGCCACCGGGTCGGCCTCACCGCGAAGGTCGAGGCGACGCGTGTGCACCGACTCGGTGTCCACCACCTGGTGGGGTCGGCCGTCGACCTCGACCACGCGAATGCACCCGGACTGCAGCTCCGCGCCGACGGTGGCGGCCACCTCGCCGACGAGGTCCGCGTCCAACGGACCGGCCACGTCGACGTACTGGGCCACGGTCAGCGGGACCTCGGGTGCCAACTTCTGCGCGTACCACAACCCGGTCTGCGCCGGGCTGAGCGGAAACGCCCCGAATCGGCGATCGCGGGTGTTGCCGGTGGGCTCGAACGTCGTGGTCGACGTCATCGAAGGTGCTCCGTTCGCTCGTCGAGGGCGACGAGCGACGCACACATCTCACCGAGGAGCGCACAGGCTCCGCTGAGGACGACCGCAGCGCGCGGTCCGCCTCGTACGTGTGACTCGGTGTCCCCGACCGTGGTCGCTCCGTACGTGGTGCCGTGATGGGAAAAGGGGTTCTATCGATGTCGGATGTAGGGTCTCCCGGGTCGGCGGTTGCAGGACTCTTGGTCTGTTATTCGCCTCTGCCGGCCGGGTGGATTGGTGATGTCTCACTATTGGTGTCGGGTTCGACCGGTGAATTGTTACATGAACCCGCGTTCTCGGCCGACTCCTCGGTACCCGTCGTTTTTGTTCGGACAGGGTCCCGACGGTCCGGCTCGCCGGCACGGCGCCGACGGACCGCGGCGACGCCGCCGACCAGCGCGGCCGCCGCGCCGAGCGCCACCAGCGCCGCCTCGATCCGGGCGCCCCAGACCGTCGCCGGCGAGACCGTGGAGCGCACCCCGACGGTCGCCACCAGGTGGTCGGCGTCGAACAGTGCGGTTCGCGACGTCACCGACCCGTCCGGCGCGATGATCGCGCTGACCCCGCTGGTCGCGGCGACCACGACGCTCCGCGAATGCTCGACGGCCCGCACCCGCGACATCGCCAGCTGCTGGTAGGTCATCTCGGTGTCGCCGAACGTCGCGTTGTTGGTCGGCACCGCGAGGATCTGCGCCCCGGCCGTCACCGCCTCGGCCGGGGCGCGATCGAACGCCACCTCGTAGCAGGTGGCCACGCCGACGGCGAGCGCCACCGCATCGGACCCGGCGGACTCTGCGGACTCTGCGGACTCGGGGGTAAGCACCACGCCGTCGCCGGAGCCGGGGACGAAGTTGCCCGCCGAGTCGGCGTAGGAGGAGAACAGCCGGAAGAAGCTCCGGTACGGCAGGTATTCGCCGAAGGGTTGGACGATCTTCTTGTCGTGCCGCTCCCCCGGCCCGGCCGCACCGTCCCACACGAGCACCGAGTTGGTGCTGGTGCCGTCGGCGTTGGCCAGCACGGCCCCCACCAGGATGGGTGCGCCGATGCGGATCGACGCGGCGGAGATCGCGTCCGCGGCCGTCCGGTCGCGCGTCGGATCCACGTCGGAGGCGTTCTCCGGCCACACGACCACGTCGGGGCGCGGACTGCGCCCGGCGTCGACCTCGTCGGCCAGGCGCAGGGTCTCCTGGACGTGGTTGTCGAGCACCTGCCGTCGTTGCGCGTTGAAGTCCAGCCCCAGCCGGGGCACGCTGCCCTGGATCGCGGCGACGACGACGGTACGGTCACCGTCCGTCGGGCCGGCGAGCGTCGTCCGCAGCGCGGCGCCGCCCACGGGGATCGCGACCGCCACGATCAGGGCCGCGGCGACCGTGCGCCGACCGGCGCCCCCGAGGACCGCCGCCACGGCGGCGGCGAGCGCGGTGCCGATCAGCGCCACCGCGAAGGAGAGCAGCGGGGCGCCGCCCAGCGAGGCGATCGGCAGCAGCACCGACTCCGACTGTCCGAACGCGAGCCGGCCCCACGGGAAGCCGCCGAACGGCACGGTGCTGCGCACCCATTCCGTCGCGGACCAGGTGGCGGCGATCCACAGCGGCGCGAGCGGCAACCGGGACGTCAGGACCGCGAGCACGCCGAACAGGGCGAGGAACACCGACTCGGCGACCGAGAGGGCGATCCACGGCAGCGGTCCGACGTAGACCCCGATCCACGGCAGCAGCGGAAGGAAGAACCCGAGCCCGAACACGGCGCCGAGCAGCGCACCCGTACGCAGCCGCGGGGTCCGCCCGTCGCGGCCGGGCGCCGTGAGGGCGAGGACCACCAGCGCGATCGCCACCGGCGCGAGGAACCACAGGGTGCGAGGGGGGAAGGACAGGAACAGCAGCAGACCGGCCACGGCGGACGCCAGGGTCCGCCCGAGGAGAATCACGAGCCGAACACCGTGACTCCGCGGTGGACCGTGCGCAGGCAGCGCGGGGCGCGGGCGTCGTCGTCGAGTCGGGGCAGCGCGGGCACGCGCGAGCGCGGGTCGGTGGACCACCGCTGCACCGAGTCCTTCGGCGCGCTGACCACCAGCTCGTCGACGTCCCACACGGCGTAGCTCGCCGGGGCACCGGCCACCAGCGTGCCCGCCACCCCGTCGCGCACGCCGCCGGCTCGCCAGGCGCCGCGGGTCGCGGCCGCGAAGGCCGCGCGCGGGGAGATGGCACTGCCCGCCGTGCGGTGGTGGACCGCGGCGCGGACACCGGCCCACGGGTCGAGCGGGGTGACCGGCGAGTCCGAGCCGAGCGCGAGCGACACGCCCGACGACGCCAGGAGGGACAGAGGGTTGAGCGCGCGGGCGCGCTCGGCGCCGAGTCGGGTGGCGTACATGCCGTGCTCGCCGCCCCAGTACGCGTCGAACACCGGCTGCACGCTGGCGATGACGCCGCGCGCGCCGAGGACGGCGGCCTGCTCGGCCGTGACCATCTCGAGGTGCTCGAGACGGTGGCCGCGACCGGCGACGGCGGGACCGCCGAGGTCGGTGGCGACGCGCTCGATCGCCTCGACGACGGCACCGGTGGCGGCGTCGCCGATCACGTGGAAGCCGGCCTGGATGTCCGCGGTGGTGCAGGCGGCGAGGTGGGCAGCGATCGCGTCCGGGTCCAGGTAGGCCAGACCGCTGGTCGTCGCGTCGGAGTAGGGGTCGTGCAGCCACGCGGTGTGCGAGCCGATCGACCCGTCGACGAAGAGGTCGCCGCCGAGGGCGTGGGCTCCGGTGGCGGCGAGCAGGTCGCGGGCGTCGTCGGCGGTCGTGACCGCCTCACCCCAATAGGCGCGCACCTCGACGCCGTGCTCGACCGTGAGCAGCTCCCCCAGGTCGGCGAGACCGGAGATGTCCGGGCCGGCGCACTCGTGCACCGCGGCCACGCCGCGGGAGGCGGCGAGATCGAGCGCGGCGACGCGGGCGCGGTGCCGGTCGTCGGCGGTGAGCAACGCGCGGGCCGCCCGCCGGACGGCATGGTGGGCGTCGGCGACGACGGGCGTATCGGACTCGGCGGGGACTCCGGCCGCGCGGCGCAACGCCTCGGAGCAGACGGCCGAGTGGGCGTCGATGCGGGTCAGGTACACCGCGCGCCCCGGCGCGGCCTCCTCGAGCTCGGCGGTGGTCGGCGGCCGCTGCTCGGGCCAGGTGGTCTCGTCCCAGTTCTGTCCCCACACCACGGTGTCGGGGTGCTCGGCGGCGTAGCGGCGCACCCGGTCGAGGCAGGCGGTGAGCGACTCGGCGGCGCCGAGGTCGAGGCCGATCAGGGCGAGGCCGGTGGCCGTGGTGTGCACGTGCGTGTCGACGAAGGCCGGGGCGACGAACGCCCCGCCGAGGTCGACGATCTCGGCGTCGGGATGCAGGGCGCGTCCGGGTCGGTCCTCCCCGATCCAGGACACGGTGCCGTCGGTGACGGCCATCGCCGTCGCGTCCGGGTTGGTCGGGCTGTAGATCCGTCCGCCGACGAGGAGTTGCGTGCTCACGGGCTCAGTCTGCCCGTCGGCGCGCGACGCCCGCCCGCGGGTCACCGCCCGTCGGGCCGGGGGGTGCCCTCGATCACAGTGCCTTCGATGACAGGGCCTTCGATGACCTGCGGGGTCGCCCGCGGCCGGGGATCGGTCGGCTCGGCCACCACGTCGCCGTCGATCACGACGTGACCGTTCCGGAAGCGGCTGCGTGTGGTCACCAGCCGGCCGGACGCCACGGCGGCCTCCACCCGGCGCGCCGCGGCGCGGGCCACGAGGGGACGCAGGACCGCGCGCGTGACGGGGATCATCAGCAACAGGCCGAGGATCGAGGAGACCAGCCCGGGGATCAACAGCAGGATCGACCCGAACGCGACGAGAGCGCCGTCGGTCACCGCGCCGGCCGACGCCGCCGCGTCGGCCGGTCCGCGACGACGCGAGGTGTTCGCCGCGCGCAGCTCCCCGAGGACGCGTCGACCCTGGGACCGCATCGCGATCAGTCCGAGCGCGGACAGGCCGAGCACCACCGCCACGGTCCAGAGGAAACCGACGGTGGACGCCAGCCAGACCAGGGCGGCGACCTCGACCACGAGGTAGAGAAGAAATGCGACCATGCCCGGTCAACGATCGACGGGCACGTTTTTCTCCCGAGTCACGAACCCGGCCGCACCAGGCCCCGCTCGTAGGCCAGGACGACGGCCTGCACCCGGTCGCGCAGACCGAGCTTGGCCAGGACGCGGCCGACATGGGTCTTCACCGTCGCCTCCGACAGCACCAGCTCGGCCGCGATCTCCGCGTTGGACTTCCCCGCCGCGATGAGCAGCAGCACCTCCCGCTCGCGGTCGGTGAGCGCGTCGATCTCGGGACTCGGCTGCGGGTCGGCCGGCGGTTCGGCGATGAGATTGGTCAGCAGTCGTCGGGTCACGCGCGGCGAGACGACGGCGTCGCCGACCGCCACGCTGCGGATGGCGGACACCAGGTCCTCCGGCGGGGTGTCCTTGAGCAGGAAGCCGCTGGCCCCTGCGCGCAGGGCGCCGAGGGCGTGTTCGTCGAGGTCGAACGTCGTCATCACGACCACCCGCACGTCCGGGAAGTCCGCGGTGATGCGGGCGGTGGCGGTGACGCCGTCGATACCCGGCATGCGCACGTCCATCAGGACGACGTCCGGTCGGAGGCGGTCGACGGCGGCCAGCGCCGAGGCGCCGTCGGCGGCCTCCCCCACGACCTCGAGGTCGTCCTGCGCGCCGAGCACCATCGACAGGCCCATGCGCATCAGTTCCTGATCGTCGACCACGAGCACCGAGACGGTCATGGCGGAGAAACTACTGTGCGGTCTGCTCGGCGGGGTCGAGCGGGATCACCGCACGGACCTCCCACCCGCCGTCGGGGGCGTCGCCCGCGTGCAGGTCGCCGCCGAGGACGGCGACCCGTTCCCGCATCCCGATCACCCCGAAGCCCGATCCGGTTCCGCTGAGCAGAGCGCCCGGCAGCGCCGCACCGGGGTCGGCGGCGTCCGGCGGCGGCGTCGACCCCGGCCGCCGGGGGGTGTTGGTCACGGTCACCGACACCGCGTCGGTGTCGCGGGTGACGACGACGGTCGCCCGCGGTCGGTCCCCGCCGTGCCGGAGGGCGTTGGTGAGCGATTCCTGCACGATGCGGTGCACACCGAGGGAGATCGACGGGGGCACGGCGTCGAGGTCGCCGCTCATCTCCATCGAGACGGTCAGTCCCGCTGCCCGCATCATCTCGACGACGCGGGCGAGGGCGGCCGTGCCGTACTCGGGATGTGCGGTGGTGGCGTCGTCGGTGCGCAGGAGGGCGACGGTGCGGCGCAGTTCGGCGAGGGCCGCGCGGCCCGTCGTGGAGATGTTGCGCAGCGCGGCCTCGGCGCGATCCGGATCCGCGCGGAGGGCGTAGCCGGCCCCGTCCGCCTGGACGATCATGACGCTGACGGCGTGGGCGACGACGTCGTGGAGCTCACGTGCGATGCGGGTGCGCTCCGCCGAGACGGCCTCGACGGCGCGCCGGTCCCGGTCGGCCTCGGCCACCGCGAGCCGGGCGCTGACCTCCGCGATGTAGGCGCGTCGCGCGCCGAGATAGGCGGCGGTGATCCAGGCGAGCACGTAGAGCAGCAGGAAGAACGCGATGAAGACGAAGTCCGTCCCGAGGACGACGCGCGAGGCGAGTTCCGCCACGAGGAGCGCGCCCGCGTACAGCGCCGCGAGGCGCCGGTCCCGGTAGAGCACGAGCGTGTAGAGCATCACCACCGCGAAGAGCTGGCCCGGCGGCGGCGCGTCGGAGAACCGCACGATGCGGTCGGCGACGATGCCGAGCACGAGCAGCGCGTAGACCGCCCAGGCGCTCACCAGCGGAGCGCGGCGTCGCCAGGCGAGAGCGGTCGCCAGCGCCAGTGCGAGGGCGACGGTGACCGCCGGTTCACCGACGCCGGCCAGTCCGGTGAGTTCCAGCACGAAGAGCGCGGCGGCGAGCAGGCCGTCCGCCGCGAACGGGTGGGTTCGGAACCAGGTGGTGAGCGGGCGCATCGGGGTCGAACTCTAGCTGTGATCGAATGGCCGCCATGGGAGTCGGTGACTGGTCGGTTCTGCTCGCGGCCGCACTCGCCGCCGGCTGGGTGGACGCCGTGGTGGGCGGTGGCGGGCTGATCCTGCTGCCCGCGCTGCTCCTGGTGACCCCGGCCGCGACCACGCAGCAGACCATCTTGGCGACCAACAAGCTCGCGGCGGTGGCGGGCACGTCGGCGGCGGTGGTGACGTTCGCGCGCCGGGTGCCCCTGCAGTGGCGGCTGATGGCGCCGGCAGGCGTGCTCGCCGCGGCCGGGTCGGCGTGCGGGGCCGCGGTGGTCGGCCTGATCGACAAGGACCTCTTCGTCCCCATCGTGCTGGTCGTGCTCGTCGCCGTGGCGATCCTGGTGACGGCGCGTCCGACGGTGGGGGTGGTGATCGGCGAGCCGCCGACCCGTCGCCGCGTGGTGCTGGTGGTGATCACGGCGGCGGTGGCGATCGGGTTCTACGACGGCATTCTCGGACCGGGCACCGGCACCTTCCTCATCATCGCGTTCGCCACGCTGCTCGGCACGGAGTTCGTGCGCAGCGCGGCGATGGCGAAGGTGATCAACCTGGGGTCGAACCTGGGCGCGCTGGCGTTCTTCTCGCTGACGGTCGACGTGTTGTGGGCGTTGGGGTTCGCGATGGCGGTGGCGAACGTCGTCGGGTCGGTCGTGGGGTCGCGGATGGCGCTCGCGCGCGGCGCCGGCTTCGTGCGCGTCGTGCTGTTGGTCGTGGTCGTGGCCCTCGTGATCCGGCTCGGCTGGCAACAATTCGGCTAGCGTGACGTCGGTGAGAGACGTCGACGCCGATTTCCTGGCTCTCCCCCTGCACGCGCTCGCGGACGGGGCCCTCACCGCGGCGCGCGCCGCGGGCGCCACGCACGCCGATCTGCGGGTCCACCGGGTGCTCACGCAGTCCCTACACCTGCGGGACGGTGCGGTGCAGTCCGCGGTGGACGGCGGCGAGGTGGGGCTGGCCGTGCGGGTGATCGTCGACGGCACCTGGGGGTTCGCGTCCGGTGCCGGACTGCGGGTCGACGACGCCGTCGCGGTGGCGAGCGCGGCGGTGCGCGTGGCGTTGGCCCTGCGCGAGCTGAACCGCGATCCCGTGGTCCTCGCCCCGGAGCCGGTGTACGAGAACGTCGTCCGGGTGAGCGACTACGCGATCGACCCGTTCGCGGTGCCCACGGCGGAGAAGACCGACCTGCTGGCCGACTGGTCCGCCCGCCTGTCCGCGGCGGACGGGGTCGATCACGTGACCGCCTCGGTGCAGCAGGTCAAGGAGCAGACGTTCTACGCCGACCTGGCCGGCTCCCGCATCACCCAGCAGCGCGTCCGGCTGCACCCCCAGCTCGAGGCGGTATCGGTCGGCGGGGACGCCGGGTTCGACTCGATGCGCACGCTCGCTCCCCCGACGGGCCGGGGCTGGGAGTACCTGGTGGGCGACGGTGCCGGACCGGACGGCCTGTGGGACTGGGACGACGAGCTCGCGCGGATTCCGGACTGGTTGCGCGAGAAGGTCGCCGCGCCGGGCGTCGAGCCGGGTCCGACGGATCTGGTGATCGACCCGACCAATCTGTGGTTGACCATCCACGAGTCGATCGGCCACGCCACGGAGTACGACCGCGCCATCGGCTACGAGGCCGCGTACGCGGGCACCTCCTTCGCGACGCCCGATCGTCTCGGCACGCTGCAGTACGGCAGTCCGGTCATGCACGTCACCGCCGACCGCACCGAGCCGCACGGCCTGGCCACGGTCGGCTGGGACGACGACGGCGTGGCCGCGCAGTCGTGGGATCTGGTGCGGGACGGGGTGCTGGTGGGCTACCAACTGGACCGCGTGTTCGCCCACCGCCTGGGTCTGGACCGGTCCAACGGGTGCTCCTACGCCGACTCGGCGCAGCACGTGCCGATCCAGCGGATGGCCAACGTGTCGTTGCAGCCCGACCCGGCGGTCGACCGGACCGTCGACGACCTCATCGCCGACGTCGAGCACGGCGTGTACGTCGTCGGGGACAAGTCGTGGTCGATCGACATGCAGCGCTACAACTTCCAGTTCACGGGCCAGCGGTTCTTCCGCATCGAGAACGGGCGGTTGGCGGGTCAGGTGCGTGATCTGGCCTACCAGGCGACGACGACGGATTTCTGGGGCTCGATGGAGGCGGTCGGCGGGCCGTCGACGTGGCGCCTCGGCGGCGCCTTCAACTGCGGCAAGGCGCAGCCCGGTCAGGTGGCGGCCGTGTCCCACGGGTGCCCGGCCGCGCTGTTCCGCGGCGTGAACGTCCTCAACACCAGAACGGAGGGTGGCCGATGAGCGCACCCGTGGTTCTCGCCGGGCACGACCTGGTCGAGCGCGCGTTGCTCGCGGCGACCGTGAGCGACACCGTCGTGCTCGTCGCCGACGTCTCCGCGGCGTCGTTGCGGTGGGCGGGCAATTCCATGACCACCAACGGCATCGCCGACAGCCGGGCGTGGACCGTGGTGTCCATCGTCCGCGACGGCGACACGGCGCGGGTGGGGACGGTGTCGTCCACGAGCGCCGATCCGGACGACGTCGTCGCCGTGGTGCGCGCGGCGGAGGACGCCGCCCGCACCGCTCCCCCGGCGTCGGACGCGTTGCCGCTGATCGCGGGCGATGAGCCGGAGGCCGGCTGGGGCGACGTGGCCGCCCGCAGCGGCATCGAGGTGTTCGAGTCGATCGTGCCCGGCCTCGCTCGGGGCTTCGACGGCGCCGACGCGCTCTACGGCTTCGCCCGGCACACCGTGCGCACCCTGTGGCTCGGCACCTCGACCGGCGTGCGCCGGCGGACGGTCGAGCCCACGGGGTCGTTCGAGATCAACGGCAAGCGCGGCGGTCTGCTGGACGGTGCCAGCGCCTGGGTGGGCACGCACACGCGGGATTTCGTCGGACTCGACGTCGACGGGATGCTGGCCGAGCTGTCCCGACGCCTCGACTGGTCCGCCCGGCGGGTCGAGCTGCCGGCGGGCCGCTACGAGACCATCCTTCCGCCGTCGGCCGTCGCGGATCTCATGATCGACCTCATGTGGTCGATGGACGGACGCGGAGCGCACGAGGGTCGTACGGCCCTCTCCGCGCCCGGCGGCGGCACCCGCGTCGGCGAGCGGCTCGGCACCCTCGGTCTCACGCTGTACTCGGACCCGGCGGAACCGGGCCTCGAGTACGCACCGTTCGTGGTCGCCGAGGCGTCGTCGGATTCGGTGTCGGTGTTCGACAACGGCGCCGACGCCGAGCGCGTCGAGTGGATCGACGACGGGGTGATCTCCGCGCTGGCCTACCCGCGCAGTGCGGCCGCCGAGTTCGGCACCCGTCCGACGGTGCCGGGCGACAACCTCGTGATGACCGGCGGCACCGGCAGCACCCTCGACGAGATGGTGGCCCGGACCGAGCGTGGCCTGGTGTTGACGACGCTCTGGTACATCCGCGAGGTCGATCCGACGACCATGCTGCTCACCGGACTGACGCGCGACGGGGTCTACCTCGTCGAGGACGGCCGGATCACCGCGGAGGTCAACAACTTCCGCTTCAACGAGAGCCCGTTGGATCTGCTCCGTCGGTCGACCGAGGCCGGCGCGACCGTCCCCACGCTGCCGCGGGAGTGGTCGGACTGGTTCACCCGCGCGGCGATGCCGCCGCTGCGCGTGCCGGACTTCCACATGTCGTCGGTCAGCGCGGCGCGTTAGGGGGCATCAGCGCGGCGCGCTGACCGCTCAGGCGCGGCGGACGGCCAGTCCGACGGTGCTCGATTTGCCCTTGACCAGCGCCGAGAACGTGACGCCGATCTTGCCCACCAGGCCGTACTTGGCGGCGATGGCCTTCCGCGTGCGTTCGGTCCCGGCGTCGTCGAGCACCTCCGCGGTGGCCTCGAGCGCGGGGCCGGCGTTGTTGCCGCTGCGGTCGCACGTGGCCACGGTGACGCGCGGGGTGGTGCGAATCCGCTTGACCTTCCACGACTCCCGCTGCGTCCACATGAGCAGCTGCTCGCCGTCGAGGGCCGCCCAGATGGGCGTCGGCTTCGGGGTGCCGTCCTTGGTGAACGTGGTCAACAGGACGTACTTCGCGGTACCGACCTCGCCGAAGGGGTTCGTCATGCGCACCAGACTAGGCGCTCAGCTGCCCTCGAGCTCGCCCTCGGTCTCGAGGTAGGCCGCGCGCAGATCGGCGAGCATCGCCGGATCCGGCTCCGCCCACATGCCGCGTTCGACGGCCTCGAGCAGGCGTTCCGAGATGCCGTGCAGCGCCCACGGATTGGACGTCTCCATGAACTTGCGATTGGTCTCGTCGAGCACGTAGTTCTCGGTGAGCTTCTCGTACATCCAGTCCTGCACGACGCCCGTGGTGGCGTCGTACCCGAACAGGTAGTCGACCGTGGCGGCCATCTCGAACGCGCCCTTGTACCCGTGGCGCCGCATGGCCTCCATCCACCGTGGGTTGACCACGCGGGCGCGGAACACGCGCGAGGTCTCCTCGTGCAGCGTGCGGGTACGCACGGACTCGGGGCGGGTGCTGTCGCCGATGTACGCCTCGGGCGACGTTCCGGTCAGCGCCCGCACCGTGGCCACCATGCCGCCGTGGTACTGGAAGTAGTCGTCCGAGTCGGCGATGTCGTGCTCGCGGGTGTCGGTGTTCTTGGCCGCCACCGCGATCCGGCGGTACGACGCGCGCATGTCGTCCGCCGCCGGCACACCGTCCAGGCCGCGCCCGTACGCGAAGCCGCCCCACGTCGTGTAGACCTGCGCGAGGTCGTCGTCGCTGCGCCAGCTCTTGCTGTCGATCAGCTGCAGCAGTCCCGCGCCGTAGGTCCCCGGCTTGGACCCGAAGATGCGGGTGGTGGCCCGACGCTCGTCGCCGTGCTCGGCGAGGTCCGCCTGCATGTGGGCGCGGACGTAGTTCTGCTCGGCCGGCTCGTCCAGCGCCGCGACCAGCCGGACCGCGTCGTCGAGCAGGGCGAGCACGTGCGGGAAGGCGTCGCGGAAGAACCCGCTGATGCGCACGGTGACGTCGATGCGCGGCCGGCCCAGCTCGGCGAGCGGAATCGCCTCGAGGCGGGTGACGCGGCGCGACGCCTCGTCCCACACCGGTGCGACACCGAGCAGGGCGAACACCTCGGCGACGTCGTCACCGGAGGTGCGCATCGCGCTGGTCCCCCACACCGACAACCCGACCGACGACGGGTACTCGCCGTGGTCGGCGAGGTACCGCGCGACCAGGGATTCCGCCATCGCCTGGCCCGTCTCCCACGCCAGGCGGGACGGCACGGCCTTCGGGTCCACCGAGTAGAAGTTGCGCCCGGTCGGCAGCACGTTGATCAGCCCGCGCAGGGGTGAGCCGCTGGGGCCGGCGGGCACGAACCCGCCGTTCAGGGCGTGCAGGACGCGCTCGACCTCCTGGTCGGTCGCGCGCAGGCGCGGCACCACCTCGACGGCGGCGAAGCGCAGGATGTCCGCGACGGTGTCCGGCAGGCCGGCCGCGATGTCGTCGACCGCGCTCTCGGCCCAGTCCGCGCGGGCCAGGGCGGCGACCAGGCCGCGCGCCTGCTCCTCGATCGCGTCGACGGAGGAACGGGCCTCGTCGCCGTCCTCGCTGAGCCCCAACGCTTCCCGCAGTCCGGGCACGGTGCGCTCGCCGCCCCACATCTGCCGGGCCCGGAGCATCGCGAGCACCAGGTCCACCTCGGCCTCGCCGTGGGGGGCCTCGCCGAGCACGTGCAGGCCGTCGCGGATCTGCACGTCCTTGATCTCGCAGAGCCAGCCGTCGACGTGCAGGAGCATGTCGTCGAAGACCTCCTCGTCGGGCCGCTCCTCGAGGCCGAGGTCCTTGTGCATCTGCGCCGCCGTCATCAGCGTCCAGATCTGCTGACGGATGGCGGGGAGCTTCGCGGGGTCGAGGGTGGAGATGTTCGAGTGCTCGTCGAGCAACTGCTCGAGCCGGGTGATGTCCCCGTAGCTCTCCGCTCGGGCCATCGGGGGGATGAGGTGGTCGACCAGCGTCGCGTGGGCCCGGCGCTTGGCCTGCGTCCCCTCGCCGGGGTCGTTGACCAGGAACGGGTAGATCAGCGGCAGATCGCCCAGCGCGGCGTCGGTTCCGCACGAGGCGGACATGCCCAGCGTCTTGCCCGGCAGCCACTCGAGGTTGCCGTGCTTGCCCAGGTGCACCACCGCGTCGGCACCGAACCCGCCGTCCTCGACCGGGGCGGCCAGCCACCGGTAGGCGGCGAGGTAGTGGTGGCTCGGGGGCAGATCGGGATCGTGGTAGATCGCGACGGGGTTCTCGCCGAACCCGCGCGGCGGCTGCACCATGAGGACCACGTTGCCGAATTGCAGTGCGGCGATGACGATCTCACCGTCCCGGTCGGCGCTGCGATCGACGTAGAGCGAGCCGGGCGCCTCGCCCCAGTGCTCGACGACGCCCTCGCGGAGGTCGTCCGGCAACGTTGCGAACCACCGTCGGTAGCGCGCAGCCGAGATGCGAATCGGGTTGCCCTCGAGCTGCTCGGCGGTCAGCCAGTCGGCGTCCTGCCCACCCGCGGCGATGAGGGCGTGGATCAGGGCGTCGCCGTCGCGGGCGGCGAGTCCCGGGACGGCGTCGTCGCCGGTTTCGGGGCCCACGTCGTACCCGTGCTCGCGCATCAGGGTCAGCATGCGGATCGCCGAGGCCGGGGTGTCGAGCCCGACGGCGTTGCCGATGCGGGCGTGCTTGGTCGGGTAGGCCGACAGCATGAGGACGACGCGCTTGTCCGCCGCCGGGATGTGACGCAGCCGCGCGTGCCGCACGGCGATGCCCGCGACGCGCGCACAGCGCTCGTGGTCCGGGACATAGGTGCTCAGGCCGTCGTCGTCGAACTCCTTGAACGAGAACGGGACCGTGATGATGCGCCCGTCGAACTCGGGCACGGCGACCTGGGTGGCGACGTCGAGCGGCGAGAGGCCGTCGTCGTTCGCCTCCCACGTCGCGCGCGGGCTGGTCAGGCACAGACCCTGCAGGATCGGGACGTCGAGGGCGGCCAGCTCGGCCACGTCCCACGCCTCGTCGTCGCCACCCGCGGACGCACCGGCGGGCTTGGTCCCGCCGGCGGCGAGCACCGTGACCACCATCGAGTCGGCCCGTCGCAGCGTCGCGAGCAGGTCGGCGTCGGCGTTGCGCAGCGACGCGCAGTAGATCGGCAGGGGCCGGGCGCCGTGCGCGGTGATGGCGTCGCACAGCGCGTGGACGTAGCCGACGTTCCCGGCGAGGTGCTGGGCGCGGTAGTAGAGGACGGCGACGGTGGGCCCGGTGGCGGCGCCGTCGGGTCGATCGAGATGGCCCCACGTCGGCAGGTGCGCGGGCTCGGCGAAGCCGTGTCCGGTGAGCAGCACGGTATCCGAGAGGAAGAAGGCGAGCTGGCGGAGGTTCTCGGCGCCGCCCTCGGCGAGGTACTGGTGCGCCTGCGCGGCGACGCCGGCGGGCACGGTGGACAGCTCCATCAGTTCCGCGTCCGGGGCCTGTTCGCCGCCGAGCATCACCACCGGCAGGCCCGACGCGAGGACGGCGTCGATGCCCGCCTCCCACATGCGGCGGCCGCCGAGGATGCGGACGACGACGAGGTCGATGCCCTCGAGCAGGGTGGGGAGCTCGTCGACCAGGACGCGCGACGGGTTGGCCCACCGGAACTCCGCACCGCTCGCACGGGCGCTGAGCAGGTCGGTGTCGGAGGTCGAGAGCAGCAGAATCATGCGGTGGTGCCTTCCTCGGGGTGTTCGCGCCCCATCGGCAGAGTGTGTCGGCGAGCAGCCCGAGGTCCGACTTCCGGGCGAGTACCGCCCGGTCACGGTGGCGCGACCGCGCCGGATTCCCACCGGCTTCCCCGCTGCTCCTGGCGTGATCGTACGGCGAGATCGGGCCCGTCCGTAATCTGGACCGGTGAGCTCGCCCGACCGCACCCGTCCCGACGCCTGCCCCGGCGCGTTGCAGGTCCACCTCGCGGCGGACGGGGCCCTGGCCCGAGTGCGTCTGCCGGGCGGCCGGATCACCTCGGCCCAGCTGGGCGTGCTGGCGGGCGCGGCGACCGAGCTCGGCGACGGTGACCTGGTGCTCACCTCACGGGGCAACGTGCAACTGCGGGCGGTGTCGGATCCCGACGAGCTCGCGCGGCGCCTCGCCGCAGCCGGGCTGCTGCCGTCGGAGACGCACGAGCGGGTCCGCAACATCCTGGCCTCTCCCCTGTCGGGCCGGGTCGACGGGGACGCGGACGTACGGGACCTCGTCGGCGATCTCGACGACGCGCTGCTCGCCGACGCCGAGCTCGCCGACCTGCCCGGGCGCATCCTGTTCGCGCTCGACGACGGCCGGGGCGACGTGTCCGGTCTCGGTGCCGACATCGGGGTTCACGCGGTGGGTGACGGCGAATTCGCGCTGATCCTCGCCGGGCAGGACACCGGCGTGCGGGTCGCGCGTGCGGACGCGGTGGACCTGATGGTGGCGGCGGCGCGGGCGTTCCGCGCGGCGCGGGACGGTCACTGGCGCATCGCCGAGCTCCCCGGCGGCGCGGCGGACGTGCTGGCCGGGTTGGCCGTGACGGCCACCGCGGCGCCTCTGACCGTCGCTCCCGCCGACACGGCGCCCCTCGGCTGGTTCGTCCAGCGCGACGCGACGGTGGCGCTGGGCGCGACCGTCGCGCACGGCGTCCTGCCGGCGCGGACCGCGGAGTTCCTCGCCGCCGTCGAGCGCGACGTGATCGTCACGCCGTGGCGCTCGCTGATCCTGGTGGACCTCGACGAGTGGGCGGCCGAGCAGGTGGTGCGGGTCCTCGCCCCGATGGGCCTGATCTTCGACGCGGAGTCGCCCTGGGCGCGGGTGAGCTCGTGCGTCGGCTCCCCCGGCTGCGCCAAGTCCCGCGCGGACGTCCGCGCCGACCTCGACGCGGCGGTGGCCGCCGACGAGATCGGCACGGGCCGCGAGCACTGGGTGGGGTGCGAGCGTCGCTGCGGCCGACCCGTCGGCGAGGTCACCGACGTCGTGGCGACGGGCGAGGGCTATCGCCGTACCTAGGCCCCGGTCAGGGGTTCACCTGCGCGAGGTTGTCGAAGGGATTCGTCTCGCCGTTGCCGGCATAGGCGAACACGAAGACGGGAAGTTGCGGCGCGAAATTGCAGTCGATGTACGTGTACGGGATCGACGCGCCGGGGGCGAGGTCCGGGGCCGAAACATTGCTGAAGATCGTGCCGAAATACTGCAGCCGCACACCCGTCGCGGTCACGTCGCCGCGGTTGGTGACGGTGGCGGTGCAGACACTCGAGCGCACCACCTGCAGATCCGGCCCCCGCAGCGGCGCGGCGGCGGCGACGCCGGGGGCGAGGAGCGCTCCGGCGGCGGCGCCGACGGTGAGCAGGGCGAGGGTGGCACGGCGGGCGGTGTGGGTCATGGTCGCTCCCGGGATTCGTCGACGGGGTGGTGACCGTCACATCGTCGGGGTCGTCGTCACTGTTAACGACCCGTCTCCCTATCGTGGGTTCCCATGTACGACTACGTGCGCGACGGCGACGAGATCTATCGGCGCTCGTTCGCGACCATCCGCGCGGAGGCGGACCTGTTGGCCTTTCCGGCGGATGTCGCGCAGGTCGTGGTGCGGATGATCCACGCCTGCGGTGAGGTGGATCTGGCGCAGTCGATCGCGTCGACGCCCGACGTCGTGGCGAAGGGCCGCGCCGCGTTGCGCGCGGGGGCGCCGGTGCTGTGCGACGCGACGATGGTGGCCGCGGGTGTCACGCGGCGACGGCTGCCGGCGGACAACGAGGTGATCTGCACGCTGAACGACCCGCGCGTGCCGGACATGGCCCGAGCCCTGGACACCACCAGAACCGCTGCGGCGGTGGATCTCTGGGTCGACCGGCTGGACGGTGCGGTCGTGGCGATCGGGAACGCGCCCACCGCGCTGTTCCGGTTGCTCGAGTTGCTCGAGGCGGGCGCGCCGCGTCCGGCGGCCGTCGTGGGCGGCCCGGTCGGATTCATCGGCGCGGCGGAGTCGAAGGACGACCTGGTGGCGTCGTCGCTCGGTCTCGATCACCTGGTGGTGCTCGGCCGCCGCGGCGGCAGTGCCATCACGGCGGCGGCCGTCAACGCGCTGGCGACGGAGCGGGAGTGACCGGCAAGCTGTGGGGCGTCGGGATCGGGCCGGGTGATCCGGAGCTGGTCACGGTGAAGGGCGCCCGCGTGATCGCCGAGGCGGACGTGGTCGCGTTCCACAGCGCCCGTGGCAGCAGCATCGCTCGGCGCACGGCGGAGCCGTACCTGCGCGGCGATCAGATCGAGGAGCACCTGGTCTACCCGGTCACCACCGGCACCACCGACCATCCGCTGGGGTACGACGGCGCCATCGCCGACTTCTACACCGAGGCCGCGGAGCGTCTCGCGGTGCACCTCGCGGCGGGTCGGTCCGTGGCGCTCCTGGCCGCCGGCGACCCGCTGTTCTACAGCTCGTACCAGCACATGCACGTGCGCCTGGCGGACCGCTTCGAGACCGAGATCGTGCCCGGGGTCACCAGCGTCAGCGCCGCCTCCGCCGCGCTCGGCGAGCCCCTGGTCGAGGGCGAGGAGGTGCTCACCGTGCTGCCGGGGACGCTGCCGGTACCGGAGCTCACCCGTCGTCTCCGGGAGACGGACTCGGCGGCGATCCTCAAGCTGGGCCGCACCTTTCCCGCTGTGCGCCAGGCACTCTCGGATGCGGGACGACTGGACGAGGCGCGGTACGTCGAGCGCGCCAGCACCGACGGCGAGCGGGTCGGGTCCCTCGCCGACGTCGACGAGACGGCCGTGCCGTACTTCTCCATCGCCGTGGTCCCCAGCCCGTCGTACGCGGCGACCGAGGCGCCCGCCGCGGGCGAGGTGGTCGTCGTCGGCCTGGGCCCGGGCGATGCCCGTTGGACGACGCCGGAGGTGCGGGAGGAGCTCGCGCGGGCCACGGATCTCGTCGGGTACACCACCTACATCGACCGGGTACCCGCGCGGCCGGGACAGCGTCGGCACGCCAGCGACAACCGGGTCGAGTCCGAGCGTGCCGAGATGGCACTCGACCTGGCGGCCCGCGGGGCGCGCGTGGTGGTCGTGTCGTCGGGTGACCCCGGCGTCTTCGCGATGGCCGCCGCCGTGCTCGAGGTGGCGGCCGAGCCGCGATGGCAACACGTCCCCGTCCGGGTGTGTCCCGGGGTGACGGCGGCCAACGCCGTCGCCAGCCGGGTCGGTGCGCCGCTGGGGCACGACTACGCCGTCATCTCGCTGTCCGACCGGCTCAAGCCGTGGGACGTCGTCGAGCACCGTCTGCGAGCGGTGATGGCCGCGGACATGGCGGTCGCGATCTACAACCCCGCCTCGCGGACACGACGCCGACAGGTCGTCACGCTCAAGGAGCTCGCGCTCGAGTACCGGGATCCTGCGACGCCGGTGATCGTCGGCCGTGACGTGTCGGGCCCCGAGGAGACGGTCACCGTGGTCGACCTGGCCGACCTCGACCCGGACACCATCGACATGCGGTGCCTGCTCATCGTCGGTGCGTCGACGACGGCGGTGGACCGTTCGGGGCCGACGCCCCGGGTGTTCACGTCTCGTCGGTACTCGACGGAGTCCGCGCGGACCTGACCGGCTGCGTCGTCAGCACCCACCGCTCGCACTCCGCGACCGTCGAGACGAACGGCGTGCCGTCCGGGAGCGGGGGCCGCTGCACCATCACGACGGGTAGACCGCGCTCACGCGCCACGCGCAGCTTCGCCGAGGTGAGTTTGCCGCCGCTGTTCTTGGTCACCAGGACGTCGGCGTCAATGCGCGCGAACAACTCTCGTTCGGAGTCGAGGTCGAACGGCCCGCGCTCGGCCAGCACCGTGGTCCGCGGCGGCATCGGATCCTCGGGCGGATCGATGCACCGCACCGTGAACTCGCGGTCGTCCAGGTCCGCGAAGTGGTGGACGCCCTGCCGCCCGATCGTGAGCAGGACCCGAGCCCACTCGGGGTGGTCCGCTATCACGGCGGCGGCGTCGGCCATCGACGGCGCGTCGATCCATCGGTCCTCGTGCAGCGGGGTCCACGGCGCCCGATGCAGCACCATCAGCGGAACGGACTCCTCGGCGGCGGCCTGCACCGCGTGGCGCGTCATGGTCTCCGCGTACGGGTGGGTCGCGTCCACCAGGTGCGTCACCTCGTGCTCGCGCAGCCAGGTGCGCAGCCCGTCGACGCCCCCGAAGCCGCCGCTGCGGACCTGCCCCACCGGCAGGGCGGGGTCGGCGACGCGGCCGGCGAGGGACGACGTCACCTCGATGCCCCGACGGCCGTTCAGGGCGGCGGCGAGTTGGCGGGCTTCGGACGTGCCACCGAGCAGGAGAACGTGCATGCCTCGACCTTAACGAGGAGCCCGACGAGGGCGGCCGCTAGTGATCGAGTGCGCGTCGTGCGCTGGAGTACAGGAAGCTGTCCGGGAAACCGCGGGCGGCGAGGACGCGGCCGACCACGATGACGGCGGTGCGGACGATGCCCGCCGCGACCGTCGCGGCGGCGATGTCGGCGAGGGTGCCCCGCACGATCGTCTCGTCGTCCCGGCTCGCGAACGCCACGACGGCCACCGGGCAGTCCGCACCGTAGTGCTGCGCCAACTCCACGGCGATGGGCTCGATCTGCCGGGCGCCGAGGTGGATCACCATCGTCGCTCGGCTGCGGGCCAGCGTCGCGAGATCCTCGCCGTCGGGCATGGCTGTCGACAGGGTCGAGATGCGGGTGAGGACGACGGTCTGCGACACCTCCGGCACGGTCAGTTCCCGCTTCAGCGCGGCTGCCGCGGCCGCGAACGCCGGGACGCCGGGGACGATCTCGTGGTCGACGCCGGCAGCGTCGAGCCGTCGGGACTGCTCGGCGACCGCGCTGTAGAGCGACGGGTCGCCCGAGTGCAGACGGGCGACGTCCTCGCCGCGGGCGGTGGCGTCGACCATCTCGGCGACGATGGCGTCGAGGGTCATCCGGGAGGAGTCGATCACCCGCGCGTCGGGTGGGCAGCTGGTCAGAAGTTCCTGCGGCACCAGCGATCCCGCGTAGAGACAGACCGGACTCGCGGCGACGATGCGGGCACCGCGCACGGTGACGAGGTCCGCGGCGCCGGGTCCGGCGCCCACGAAGTACACGGTCATGCGCGCTGTCCCTTCACCGCGGACCACTGTGTCACCGGCATCTGCGGGCGCCACCCGGTGAAGCCGCCCACCGGTTCGGCGCGCTGGATCTGGATGCGACGCAACGTGCCACCCTTCTCCGTGAACCAGCGGAAGACCACGGCCTCGGTCTCCGCGGTGACGGCGTTGACGACGATGCGTCCGCCGGGACCCAGTGCCGCCCAGCAGGCGTCGAGCATGCCGGGAGCGGTTGCCCCGCCGCCGACGAAGACGGCGTCGGGTGTCGGGGCCTCCGTGAAGGCGGCCGGCGCGGGGCCGTGGATCGTGAGTCCGGGGACACCCAGGGCGCGGGCGTTCGCGGCGATGGTCAGGGCCCGCTCCGGGACACGCTCGAAGGTGTCGGCTCGGCACCGCGGGTGGGTCCGCATCCACTCGATCGCGATACTGCCGGAACCGCCGCCCACGTCCCAGAGCCGTTCTCCCGGTGCCGGATCGAGGGCGGCGAGGGTCGCGGCGCGCACCTCCCGCTTGGTCAGCTGGCCGTCGCCGGCGTACGCGTCGTCGGGAAGCCCGGGGTTCCGAGTGCGCCGCGGACCGTCACCCCGCACCTCGACGGCGATCGTGTGGAGCGGGTCGACGTCGTCGGCCCGCCAGTCCTGCGCCGTCGCGCTGCGAACCCGCTCGGTGCTCCCCCCGAGGCATTCGAGCACGGTCAGCCGGGAGTCGCCGAACCCGTTCTCCCGCAACAGGGTAGCCACCGCGTCCGGGGTGGCGTCGTCCTCGGAGAGCAGCACGAGCCGCGCGGACGGATGCAGCGCGGGCAGCACGGTGGCGACGTCGCGCGCGACGAGAGACACCACCTCGACGTCCGGAATCGACCATCCGACCCGCGCGCAGGTGAGCGAGACCGAGCTGGGGTGCGGGAACACGCGGAGGGCGTCGGCGCCGAGGACACGCGCCAGCGTCGCGCCGATCCCGTGGAACATCGGATCGCCGCTGGCGAGGACGCACCGTCGCCGGTCGGCATGCTCGTCGAGGGTCGATCGCAGCGCCGGAAGCAGGGGCGTCGGCCACGGAACACGGTGCGCGCCCGAGGCTTTCCCGGGCACCGAATCGAGCTGACGGGACGAACCGAACAGCACCTCGGCCGCGGACACCGCGTCGCGCGACGCCGGTGCGAGGCCGTCCCACCCGTCGGCACCGATCCCGACCACGTCGATCACCGTCATCGCGGCATCCGGCGCCACACCGCGCGCGGCAGCAGGCGCATCACCGCGAAGACCGGACGCAGGCGCCCGGGAATCCACACGGTGTCGCGTCCGGTGCGCAGGGCCGCCGCGACGGCGTCGGCCACCTGCTCCGGCGTGCTCGACATCGGCGCGGGCGACATGCCCTCGGTCATCGACCCGATCACGAACCCCGGCCGCGCCAGCACCAGCCGAACTCCGCTGCCGTGCAGCGCATCCTGCAGACCCGAGGCGAACCCGTCGAGACCCGCCTTGGCCGAGCCGTAGACGTAGTTGGCGCGACGAACCCGCACCCCCGCCACCGAGGAGAAGACGACGATCTCGCCGGATCCCCGTCGGCGCAACAGGTCCGCGACGAGCGTCAGGAGGTGGACGTGCGCGGTGTAGTCGGTGTGCACGATCGCCGCCGCGTGTGCGGCGTCGGTCTCGGCCCGCCCCTGGTCGCCGAGGATGCCGAAGGCGACCACCACGGTGCCGATCGGCCCGTGCTCGGACTCGACGCGGGCGAGGACGTCGGCGTGGGACGCGAGGTCGTCGGCGTCGAACTCGATCGTGCCCACCGCCGCGGCCCCGGCGGACTCCATGCGGGCGACGGATGCCGCCAGGTCGTGACTGCGCCGGGCGGCGAGCACCACCCGTCGGCCCGGTGTGATCCGGGCGGCCAACTCGACGCCGATGTCGCTGCGGCCGCCGAACAACACCACGGTTCCGGGATCTGTCACCGCCCCAGTGTCCTCCATGGGTCTCGCCGTCCTCCACCGACGGGTCGCCGCCGCCCCCCGGTACCGTGATCGGCATGCCCAGCGACGCTTCGTCCCTGAACGCCGACGCCGTCGCGTTCCTCACCGAACGCCACTTGGCGACGCTCGCGACCCTGCGTCCGGACGGGACGCCGCACGTCGTCGCCGTCGGCTTCACGTGGGACGCGGAAGCGGGGACCGCCCGAATCATCACCCGGGAGGGGTCGCAGAAGGTGCGCAACGCCGAGCGGGGCGGGTACGCCGCGGTCACCCAGGTGGACGGCGCTCGCTGGCTGACCCTCGAGGGCCCGTCGCGGGTGGTGCGGGACGCGGATAGCGTGCGGGACGCCGAGAACCGGTACGCCGCCAGGTACAAGCCGCCGCGGGAGAATCCGCAGCGCGTCGTCGTCGAGATCGCGGTGTCGCGGGTGCTCGGCTCGGCGTCCCTGCGCGATCTCTAGAAGCGGGACGCCTCGAGCAACGCCTCGGCCACCGTCCGGTCGCCGAACACGGTCAGCAGGTCCAGCGGGCGGCGCCGCCACAGCACGAGGTAGAGGTCGGGGGTGGGGCCGCGGAGCGCGACGGTGGCCTTCTCGTGGCCCGGTCGGGCGGTGACCCCCTCGGGACCGAGCGTCAGAAGCCATTCCGCTGCAGCGTCGTCGGTGCCGTGCAGATGCACCGTCGACCCGTGGGTGCCCGGGGCGAGGCGGTCCCCCGGCAGCCGGTGGACGTACTGCAGCTCGGTGAGTTCGGCGATCCCGTCGGCCGCCGAGACCGCATCCAGGGGTTCGGGATCAGGACCACCCGCGGCGTGGACGGCGTCGGCGGCGTCGATGCGGTGCACGCTCACCTCGTGGGCCGTCCGCCGCGTCCAGAACGCGGCCGTGCGCAGCCCGACGAACGTCTCCGTCGGCGTGTCGGGGTCCGTCGCGCGCAGGACGTCGAGCAGCGCGTGCAGCGAGTCCCGGTAGGCCTCCAGTGCGGCGGCGCCCTTGGGCAGCGACGCGGTGTCCTCCTTCGCGATGCGCGTGACGTCGGCACCCGGCCCCGCCCGCAGCACGCCGGTGACCCACCGGTGCACCTTGCCGGTGTGACGGACGACGTGCTCGAGCGTCCACCCCGGCACGGTCGGGACGGGCGCGAACAGGGCGTCGGCCGGCATGGCGGCCAGGCGATCGCCCTCGCGCGCGATCGTCGCGAGGTGGTCGAGCGTCATCGGCCGGCGAGGACGGTCAGGCCGTGCGGGCGGGTGTTGACGGACTCGCACCCGTCGGCCGTCACCACCACGATGTCCTCGATGCGGGCGCCCCACTCGCCGCGGAAGTAGATGCCCGGTTCGATGCTGAACGCCATGCCCTCGGTGAGCGGAATGTCGTTGCCGCCCACGATGTACGGCTCCTCGTGCACCGACAGCCCGATGCCGTGGCCGGTGCGGTGCAGGAACACGTCGGCGAGACCGGCCTCGGCCAGCACGTCGCGGGCGGCGGCATCGACGGCCTCGGCGGTCACGCCCGGACGCACCGCGTCGACTGCCGCCTGCTGGGCCCGCTCGAGCACGGCGACCCGGGCCGCGACGTCGGCGTCGGGCTCCCCCATGACGTAGGTGCGCGTGGAATCGGAGTAGTAGCCGGGCTCGACGGGCCCGCCGATGTCGATGACGACGACGTCGCCCGTCTCGACGACGCGGTCGGACACCTCGTGGTGCGGGTCGGCTCCGTGCGGTCCGGAACCGACGATGACGAACGCCGCCTCGGTGTGTCCCTCCTCGACGATGGCGTCCGAGATCGCCTGCGCCACCTCGGCTTCCGTGCGCCCGACCACCAGGAGTTCGGCCATGCGGGCGTGGACCCGGTCGATCGCGGACCCCGCCTGGCGCAGCGCGTCGATCTCCGCGGCGTCCTTGACCATGCGCAGTTCGCGGAGCACCGGCGTCGCGAGCGCGGGCACGGACCCGAGCGCGTCGGCGATCGGAACCAGGTGCAGGGCGGGCATCGCGTCGGCCACGGCCACCGGGGCCTGCGGCGGCACCGCGTCGGTCACCATGCGGTGCGGGTTCTGCCCGTCCACCCAGTCGCGCAACTCGAGCCCGAGGTCCGCCGCGGCCGAGTCCTGGAGAGCCGCCAGCTCGATGCGCGGGACCACGACGAACGGCTCGGCGTCCGCGAGGACCACCAGGCAGGTGAGCCGTTCGAACGACTCGGCGCGGGATCCGAGGAGGTAGGCAAGGTCCGGACCCGGCGTCACCAGCAGCGCACCCACGCCGGCGGTGCGCATCAGCTCCGCCGCTCGGCTCAGTCGATCTCGGTACACCTCGGCAGGAAAACGCGTCATGCCGCCAGGCTATCGAGGCGGGCCGTCCGCCGATGCGCGGACGGCCCGATACGGCAGGATGAGCCACCATGACCGACGATTCCGCTCCCGGCACCGTCCTGCTGCTCGACGCGGCGAGCCTGTGGTTCCGTGCGTTCCACGCGCTTCCCGAGTCCATCACCGCGCCGGACGGACGCCCGGTGAACGCGGTCCGCGGGTTCGTCGACATGGTCGCCTCCCTGATCACCCGGACGCAGCCCACGCGACTCGCGGTGTGCCTCGACCTCGACTGGCGACCGACGTTCCGGGTCGACCTCGTCCCGTCGTACAAGGCCCACCGGGTGCTCGAGGAGTCGGCCGCGGGACCCGACGCGGAGGAAGCTCCCGATGCCCTGGGGCCGCAGGTGAACCTTATTCTGGAGTTCATGGCGGCGGCGGGCATCGCGACCGCGGGCGCGGAGGGACTCGAGGCCGACGATGTCCTGGGCACCCTCGCCGCCACCGAGCGTCACGACCGCGTCGTGGTCGTCAGCGGTGACCGCGACCTGCTGCAGGTGGTGGCGGACGAGCCCGTTCCGGTCCGCGTTCTCTATGCCGGGCGTGGACTGGCCAAGGCGGAGCTCTTCGGGCCCGCCGAGGTCGCCGAGAAGTACGGTGTGCCCACCGATCGCCCCGGGCCGGCCTATGCGGAACTCGCTCTGCTGCGCGGAGATTCGTCGGACGGTCTCCCCGGGGTCAAGGGCGTGGGCGAGAAGACGGCGTCGTCGCTCATCACGCGGTGGGGATCGCTCGAGGCCCTGCTGGCCGCCGCCGACTCGGGCGACACGGACCTCGCGGCCGGCATGCGCGCCAAACTCGCGGCGGCGCGGGAGTACATCGACGCGGCCCTCCCCGTGGTGCGGGTGGTGACCGACGCGGAGATCCTGTGGTCCACGTCCGACGACCTCCCCACCGAGCCCGTCGACCCCGAGCGTCTGGACGCCCTCGCCGCCGAGTTGGGCCTGGAGAATTCCGCGGAGCGGTTACGGAAGGCCATGGCCCGCGGTCGGTAGGTCGGCCAGGCTTCGCCCCGCGCGAGTTCGTGCGTGCGTGTCATCGACTGTGTCGGTGGGTGCCGGTACACTCGAACATACGAGCGACTGGGGGGTCGACAACATGGTCACGACGCAGGTGGGGGCAGGTGCCGACGGTGCGGTGCCGTGGGCTGCGCTGGACCACGCAGCGCTCGGCTTGCCTGCCACCACCGACCTACCTGCTGCGGAGGCGTTGGACGCGTTGGTGCACGCGACGGCCGGGGTGTCCTACCTGGAGTGGTTCAAGTACCAGCTCGCCGCCGTCATGCACACGGAGTTGGTGATGCCGTTCGAGGACGAGGACTGCCGGGAGTTCGATGCGTTCACTCGCTGCGCCGCCTCGATCGCCACCACCCTGTCGATCACTCAGTGGGCTGCGTCCACTCTGCTGACCGATGCGGTCGCGCTGCGGGATCGGCTCCCGAAGGTCGCGGTGTGCCTGCGGGACGGGGTGGTCACCCCGCACCACATTCGCACCATCGTCTCCCGGACGGAGTTGATCGAGGGGCAGTGCTACGCCGCCCTCGTCGACGCCGACATCGCCGCCGCGTTGCGTAGACCCGGAACCTGGTCTAAGAAGCGGGTGGAGACGATGGTCGACACAATGGTGCACCGCCGTAACCCGGACGCCGTCCGTGAACTCCGCGCCAGGGTGCAGCGGAAGCGCAGCTTTTCCGTGGAGACCGGGCGGGACGGGATGGCGTCGGTGACGGACACCCGGTCCGCCGAAGACACCGCCCTCGCCGCCGCCGCGGTGCAGCGGTTGGCAGGGCAGGTGTGCCCGAAGGACACCCGGTCGACGGCGGCGCGGGCCTCCGATGCGCACTACGCGTTGGTCACTCAGACCGAGTTCGGGTGCGACTGCGACCGCCCGATCACCGACTGCCGCTACAAGAATGTCGACGTCAGCGCGTTCGCAGCGACCGCGCCGCGGATCGTGATCCACGTGGTCACCGACACCACCACCCTCACCGGCCCCGTCCCCGCACCCGAGAACGAGAGGGTGTGCAGGTCGCCGCAGCACCTGCCGCGATCGAACGCGGACACCTCCCCGACGCCGCGGCCAGAGGCCGACACCGACGCCGACACCGACGCTTCGACCGAACCCACCGCGAGTGCGTGCTCGACCGAGTCGGTGGCCACGGAATCTGTTGCCGATCGACGGGTCTCACCGGATGGGCTCAACGGCGACGCCGAGGTCCGTGCTGACTCCGCCGCGGGCCCGACTTCCACCGAGTCGGCGGCGGTCGAACAGCCTGCGGCGGAACCGGAATCAGAGTGTCGAGCCGATATCACCGCCGACGCCGATGCGACCGGTGAGGTGCTCGACACCGAGACCGCCGACACCGACACCGCCGCCACTGACACCACTGGCACCGAGGGCGACGCGGCCGAAACCACCGGCACCGACGCCGAGGAACGCAGTTCCCCGGGTTGCGAGGAGCCTGTCGGTCTCGACACCGTCGACGGCGTCGGCTTCCTCGCCGGTATCGGCATCATCTCCGGCGCCCACGTCCGCGGCCTCGCCACCGATCCCCGCTCGGTGATCCGCCCGCTCGGTGACGGCACCGACACCCCACTCCCGGCGACGCAACCGTCGAACCCGTACCGACCCTCCGCCGCCCTCGATGCCTATGTGCGGGCGAGGGATCAGTTCTGCACCTGGCCCGGCTGCAACAGACCCGCCTGGGACGCCGACCTCGACCACATCACCGAATACGACCACACCCACCCCGACCGGGGCGGCCAGACATCGGCCACCGGGTTGGGCGCCAAATGCCGCTTCCACCACCTACTGAAAACGTTCGGGGACTTCGTCGACGACCAGTACCCCGACCCCACCGACCCGAGTCGGCTGATCCGCACCATCACCATCCCCGAAGGACGCACCGTGCTGGGGCCGGCGTTCACCGGCCACGACACCCACCCCGGCCTCGACATGATCGTCTTCGGCGACCCACCCGCACCTCGACCACCGGGTCTCACCGAACGCCGACGGCCCGCGCCCCGCACCGAGCAGAAACACGCCCGCCGACGACAAGAGCGAAACCGCAACCGCCTCCGCAACCTCGGACTCCCCGCAACCCCGGCCGAGGCGGCGGACCACGAACCGCCCCCGTTCTGACGGACGGGGGTCGGTCGGGCCTGTCAGCGGGGGCGGCCGACCTCGTACGTACCGTCGTCGTCCTTGACGGTGACCGTCACGGATCCAGGCACACCGTCGGTGGTGAGGGTGCACGTGAACTGCGTGCCCGTCTCCGCCTTCTGACCGGAGGGGCACGACACGTCGGACACGTCGATGGCGCCGTAGCTCTCGGTGACGATCTTCGCGACACCGTCCTGAACAGCGGCGTTGTCGAAGGTGTTCGAACCGAGCACCAGCGAACCGACCACCACGATCGCGGCGATCAGCGCGATGATCACACCGCCGACGATCAGCAGCACCTTCTTCGACGACGAGGACGACTGCTGCGGGTTCTGCCACCCCTGGCCGCCGTAGGGCTGGTGCTGACCGTAGGGCTGCTGGTCGTACGCCGGGGCCTCGCCGTACGCCTGCTGTCCGTACTGCTGCTGACCGTAGCCCGGCTGCCCGTACTGGGGCTGCTGACCGTAGCCCGGCTGCCCGTACTGGGGCTGCTGACCGTAGCCCGGCTGCCCGTACTGGGGCTGGCCGTACTGCTGTTGTCCGTATCGAGGCTGACCGTACTGGGGCTGACCGTACTGGGGCTGCTGGCCGTACCCCTGCTGGTACGGGCTCTGTCCGGGCGGCGGGTACTGGCCCTCGAACGACCGGGTGGACGGGTCCGAGCCGCCGGTCGACCCGCCGTCGCTCTGCTGCGACGGATCGTTCTTGTCGTACGGGCCGGTCATGGTCGCCTCCACTGCGTCGGTCGAGTCAGCGTGCGTCGTGCCGACGCGCATCGCGCATGCACCGCGTCGGCTGTTCCGGTCGCACCGTACCCGGTCACGCGGCGTCGACGGCGACGACGCCGCGCCGGATCGCCGAGATCGCCTTGCTCGCCGCGCCGGAAACGTCGGTGTCGGGTGCCGCCGTGCGGATCTGGTCGAGGAGGTCGATGACCTGGCGACACCACCGGACGAAGTCACCGCCGGACAGGGCGCGGCCGTGCTGTCCCGCTGCGAACAGGACGTCCTCGAGGGATTCCTTCCGCGCCCACTTGTACATGGCGATCATGAACCCGGTGTCGGGCTCCCGAGTGGGCGGGAGTTTGAGCCGGATCTCGTCGGCGCGCAGGTCGTGCCACGTCGACAGCGTTCGGGCCAGCGCATGACGGACGTTGCCGGTGGGGCCCTGCGCCATGCTCTCCCCCTCCTGCCGCGACTCGAAGACCACCGCGGACACCACCGACGCCAGCTCGGCGGGCCCGAGTCCGCGCCACACGCCCTCGGCCAGGCACTCGGCCACCAGTAGGTCCGATTCCGAGTAGAGCCGGGTGAGCTTCGTTCCACGCTCGGTGACGCGGACCTCGCCCTCGGCGTGCTCGACGTAGCCCCGTTCGGACAGTAGGGCGAGGATGCGGTCGAACGTTCGCGCCAACGAGTTGGTGGTGGCGGCGACCTTCTGCCGCATGGCGTCGGTCTCGCGTTCGACGCGGCTGTACTTCTCGGCGAGCCGGGCCAGGTGTTCGCGGTCGGGCCACGTGTGGCACGGGTGCGACCGCACGGCCCGCCGCAGGGTGGACAGCTCGCGGTCGTCCGCCGCCGACGACCGCACCCGACGCCCACGCCCCGGCGGTGTGATGCCGGTACTGCGCAGAGCCGACGCCAGGTCGCGCCGCGTGCGGGCCGTGCGGTGATCGACGTGGCGCGGCAGCCGCATCGACCCGAGGGCGGAGACGGGCGTCGGGAAGTCGGCCGACGACACTCGTCCCGCCCACTTGTCCTCGGTCAGCACCAGCGGACGCGGGTCGACGGAGTTCGTGTCGGTCTCGAGGACCACGGCGAGCCCCGACCGCCGGCCGGACGGAATGGAGATCACGTCGCCGCGCCGCAACCCCACGAGTGAGGTGACGGCGTCGTTCCGCCGGTCCGTCCGCCCCTGTCGCTCGAGCTCCCGTTCGCGTTCCTTGAGCCGGGCCCGCAGCTCGGTGTACTCGACGTAGGGGGAATCGGCGCCGCCCAGCTTGGTCAGCAACTCGTTGCGGGTGGCTGCGCCGCGTTCGATGCCGCGCACCAGCCCGACCACCGACGCGTCGGCCTGGTACTGGGCGAACGACCGCTCCAGCAGTGCCCGCGACGCGTCGACCCCCATGCGCTCGACCAGGTTGATCGCCATGTTGTACGACGGGCGGAACGAGCTGCGCAGCGGGAACGTGCGCGTGGTCGCCAGTCCGGCCACCTCGGTGGGCTCCACGCCGGACTGCCACAGCACGACGGCGTGTCCTTCGACGTCGATGCCGCGTCGGCCGGCACGCCCGGTCAACTGGGTGTACTCCCCCGGCGACAGGTTGGCGTGGGTCTCGCCGTTGAACTTGACCAACCGCTCCAGGACGACGGTGCGCGCGGGCATGTTGATCCCGAGCGCCAGCGTCTCCGTGGCGAACACCGCCCGCACGAGACCGCGGACGAAGAGCTCCTCGACGGTGTGCCGGAAGACCGGCAACATCCCGGCGTGGTGGGCGGCGAGGCCCCGTTCGAGCGCGTCGCGCCACTCCCAGAACCCGAGCACCTCGAGGTCGCCGCGGGGGATCTCCGCGGTGTGACGTTCGATCACCTCGCCGATCTGCACCGCCTGCTCCTCGGTGGTCAACCGCAGACCCGACCGCAGGCACTGATCGACCGCGCTGTCGCAGCCGGCGCGGCTGAAGACGAACGTGATCGCCGGGAGCAGGCCTTCCTCGTCAAGGAGCTTGATCACCTCCGGCCGCGGGATGGGCCGACTCTCCGGTCGCCCGGGTCGACCGCCGCCGCCCCGCCCGGATCGGCCGCGTCCCCGGGGCGCCTCCCAGGCACCCATGCGCTCGGCGTTGACCCGCTCCTTGACGTACCGCACCAGTGTCTTGTCGATCACCGGGCCGGCGGAGCCGGCATTGGCGTCGACGTCGAACAGATCGAACAGGCGCCGGCCCACCAGAATGTGCTGCCAGAGCGGGACCGGGCGCGTCTCGTCGACCACGACGGCGGTGTCACCGCGTACGGTCTCCATCCACGCGCCGAACTCCTCGGCGTTGCTCACGGTCGCGGACAGGCTGACCAGTCGCACGTCCTCCGGCAGGTGCAGGATGACCTCCTCCCACACCGCGCCGCGGAACCGGTCCGCCAGGTAGTGCACCTCGTCCATCACCACGTGCGAGAGTCCGCGCAGCGCAGGCGATTCCGCGTACAGCATGTTGCGGAGCACCTCGGTGGTCATCACCACGATCGGCGCGTCGGAGTTGATGCTCTGATCGCCGGTGAGCAGCCCGACGTGGCCCCGGCCGTACCGCGCGGTCAGCTCGGCGAACTTCTGATTGCTCAGCGCCTTGATGGGTGTCGTGTAGAAGCACTTGGCTCCCGTCGACAGGGCCAGATGGACGGCGAACTCACCGACGACGGTCTTGCCCGCGCCCGTCGGCGCGCAGACGAGGACGCCGTGGCCGTCCTCGAGGGCACGGCACGCGCGAAGTTGGAACGGATCGAGGGGGAACGGCAACAGCGACGTGAACTCCGTCAGCCGGGGCCCGTCCAGGTCTGCCGCGACGGTGACGCGGTCGCTCTCGGTGGACACGAAATCCACAGTAGCCGTCGACCGTGGCGTCAGACCGTGTCGGAGTAGTCCGCCCGCTCGTCGAGTCGGACCGAGGTGGGCTGCGAGACGGGCGTCGGGGCTGCATCGAGCGGCGACGCCTCGTCGTCGGAGAGGTCGCCCCACTGCTCGGTCTCACGGCGGGCGCGTCGCCTGTCGTTGAGGCGCGCCACCTGGATGGCCAACTCGACCAGGACGCACAGCGCCAACGCCAGCGCGGTCATGGAGAAGGGATCGCCGCCCGGCGTGACCACCGCGGCGAACGCGAACATGGCGAAGATCAGCCCGCGCCGCCAGTTCCGCAGCTTCTCGTAGCGCAGTACTCCCACCGCGTTGAGCGCGACGATGAGCAGGGGGATCTCGAAGCTGACGCCGAAGATGACGAGCAGGTTGATGACGAAGCCGAAGTACTCGGCGCCGCTCAACGCGGTGATCTGGACGTTGTCACCGATGGTGAGCAGGAAGTGCAGCGCCTTGGCCACCACGACGTACGCGAGGACGGCGCCGGCGACGAACAGCACGGCCGCGGCGGTGACGAAGGCGACGGCGTAGCGACGCTCGTGCTTGTACAGACCGGGGGTGATGAACGCCCAGATCTGGTACAGCCACGCGGGACAGGCCAGGACCACGCCGGCGGTGATGGCGACCTTGAACCGGAGCATGAACTGCTCGAACGGTCCGGTGGCCAGCAGGCGACACGCGTTGTCGGCACTCAGATCGGCGCGACTCTCCGGCGGGAGCGAGCAGTAGGGACCGCGGAGCAGGTCACCGAGGGACTCGATGCCGAACAGCGAGTGGGAGTACCAGAAGAAGCCGACCACGGTGGTGAGGAGGACGGCGAGCATCGACCACAGCAGACGCGTCCGCAATTCGTACAGATGCTCGACCAGCGACATGGTGCCGTCGGGGTTGACGCGACGTCGTCGCTGTCG
This sequence comes from Rhodococcoides corynebacterioides, assembly GCF_019834675.1. Classification (GTDB taxonomy): domain Bacteria; phylum Actinomycetota; class Actinomycetes; order Mycobacteriales; family Mycobacteriaceae; genus Rhodococcoides; species Rhodococcoides corynebacterioides_A. The sequence goes on from NZ_JABUBU010000002.1 coordinate 159,013, forward strand.
CGGGTCGAACGGTATGCGCACGAATCAAGTCTTCCGGGTCGACGCGTCCGCTGCCGTGACCGCGGTGCGGTGACGGCAGCGGACCAGGAGAGGAACGATCAGGCGGAACGCGGGTGCTCGTCACGCACGTCGGACGACGGGGCGACGGGAGTGGGATCGACCTGCGCGGCGGAGGGCGGCAACTGAGCCGGCGGCTGCTGCGCGGGGGCCTGCGGGGCCGGTGCCTCGCCCTTCTTGCCGTCGTTCTGCATCTCCTGGACCTCGCTCTTGAAGATGCGCATCGAGCGACCGAGTCCACGCGCTGCCTCGGGCAACTTCTTGGATCCGAAGAGCAGCACGATCACGATGATCAGCACGATCCAGTGCCAGGGCTGTAGGGCACCCATGTTGAAACCTCCCAGTATCGGTGAGGCCGATGCTACCGGACCGGACTCCGCGTCAGCGGCCGCGATCGGGCGCGGAACGAAGGTGTCGCTCACTGTTCACCGAGCGACTCCTGCGTCTCGCCGCCCGCCGCTCGATAGGCCGCCAACGCCGCCCGCGATCGTGCGGTGACGGCCCGCACCAGGTCGTCCGGACCGAGCACCGACACCCCGGATCCCAGACCGATCGCCAGCCGGGACATCCAGTCCAGCGTGGCGAATCGCATGGTGACCTCCACCGACCCGTCGGCGTGGTCGAGCACGCGGTCCATCGGGTAGTAGTCGAGGATCCAGACGTGGTCGGGCCGCACCAGCAACCGGGCGACCGGGAGCGACGGGTCGTCGTGGAAGAGATCGAGGGCCTCGTCCTCGGCGACCGCCGTCCGGGGCGGGGACGACGGGTCCGCGCGCTCGGTGGCCGCGTCGATGCGATCGAGGCGGAACAGCCGGACGCCCTCGGCCACCCGACACCACGCCTGCAGATAGCTGTGATCGTCGACCAGCACGATGCGCACCGGGTCCACGGTGCGCTCGGACACCACGTCGCGCGACGCGGAGTAGTACGTCAGGTCGAGGGCGCGGCCGCGGGCCAGGGCCCCGCGCACGGTGGCGACGGCCGGGCTCTCCTCCGGGGCGTCGTCGCGGGCGGGCCCGGACGTCGGCGCGGCGACGCCCGCCGCCTGTTCGATCTTGGCGATGGCGCGGTGCGCGGCGGTGGGGTCGACCATTCCCGGCATCTCGACCAGCGACCGCAGGGCGATCGACAGCGTCGTCGCCTCGGTCGAGGTCAGCCGCAACGGCCGGTCGATCCCGGCGGAGAAGGTCACCTGGATGCTCTCCTCCGAGAAGGAGAGGTCGATGAGATCGCCCGGACCGTATCCGGGTAGCCCGCACAGCCAGAGCTGGTTCAGGTCCTCCATGAGCTGCCGGGTGGTCACCCCCAGCTCGGCGGCCGCGTCGGCGGCACTGATACCGGGGTTCGCGATGAAGTACGGCACCAGGTTCAGCAGCCGCGCGAGGCGGGACGACAGGCGGGCGCTCACGACGAGATCACCGCACCGTCGCGGTCCGCGGTTCCACCGACTCCACTGACTCCACCGACTCCGTCGCGATCGGCCACCACGGTGAGGATGCGAATCACCTGCTCGCGCAAGTCGTCCGGGGCCAGCACGATCGCGTCCGCGCCGTGCCCGGCGACCACGCGGGCGACCCACTCCCACGACCGCACCGACAGTTCGACCACCGTGCCCGTCACGCCGGCCACGGTCCGCGTCTCCGCGGCCGTCCCCAGGCGCCGGATCTCCTCCGCGCGGCCGTCCCGGACCCACACTCGGGCCGTTCCGGCGACGTCCCCGGTTCCCGCCGCGCGGGCGACGACGGCCGCCGGGTCCACGCCGTCGGGCTTTCGTACCGAGCCGGCGCGGCCGAACGCCTCGACGTCGTCCCCGATGCGGGAGAGTCGGAACGTCCGCACGTCGCCCCGGTCGACGTCGTGGCCGACCAGGTACCAACGACCCGAGTGCGTCACCACGGCCCACGGCTCGACCGTGCGGGTGCGGAACTCCGCCGTCGGCGACGCCCGGTGGGTGAACCGCACCGACTTGCCGGCGTCGATCGCGGACAGGAGCTTGCCCAGGGCGGGTTCCGACCCGCGGCTGCGCGCCGGAATGGACGTCACGGCCGCGGGCGAATGCTCGGGGTCGACCTGCACCCCGGCGGCGCGGAGCTTGAGCATCGCACTCTGCGCGGCCGAGGTCAGCTCCGGCGATTCCCACAGCTGCACGGCCACGGCCACGGCCGCCGCCTCGTCGCGAGCGAGATCGATGTCGGGGAGCTCGTAGCGGTCCCGGTTGATCCGATACCCCTCGGTGGTGGAGAACCGGGAGAGCTGGCCCGTCTCCAACGGCACACCGAGGTCACGCAGCTCGTTCTTGTCGCGCTCGAACATGCGCCCGAACGCCTCGTCGCTCACCGAATCCTCGTATCCCGCGACGGAGGCACGGATGCGCTCGGCCGTGAGGAACTGCCGGGTGGAGAGCAAGCAGATCACCAGGTTCATGAGCCGCTCGACTTTGGACACTGCCACGCGTTCAGACTAGTGGGTCCGGTGCCCACCACCGGTCGCCGCAACGCCGACCCGGGGATCGGGTCACATCGACGCGATCAACCGTTCGACCCGCTCGTCCACCGACCGGAACGGGTCCTTGCACAGGACGGTCCGCTGGGCCTGATCGTTGAGCTTGAGGTGGACCCAGTCCACCGTGAAGTCGCGGCCCGCGTTCTGCGCGGCGGCGATGAACTCGCCGCGGAGCTTCGCGCGCGTGGTCTGCGGGGGCGTGTTCACCGCCTCGTCGATGGCGGCGTCCTCCGTGATCCGGGTGACCAGGCCCTTGCGCTGGAGGACGTCGAAGACGCCGCGACCCCGCTTGATGTCGTGGTACGCCAGATCGAGCTGCGCGATCTTCGGGTCCGACAGGTCCATCGAGTACCGGTCCTGGTACCGCTCGAAGAGCTTGCGCTTGATGACCCAGTCGATCTCGGTGTCGACCTTGGCGAAGTCCTGCGCCTCCACCGCGTCGAGCGTGCGGCCCCACAGGTCGACGACCTGCTCCATGCGCACGTCGGGCGCCCGGTTGCGCAGGTGCTCGACGGCCCGCGCGTGGTACTCGCGCTGCACCTCGAGCGCGCTGGCCTGGCGACCGCCGGCCAACCGCACCGGACGTCGACCGGTGGGATCGTGGGAGACCTCGCGGATCGCGCGAATGGGGTTGTCCAGAGCGAAGTCTCGGAAGGAGACGCCCGCCTCGATCATCTCGAGCACCAGGGCCGCGCTGCCGACCTTGAGCATCGTGGTGGGTTCGGCCATGTTGGAGTCGCCCACGATGACGTGGAGCCGGCGATACTTCTCGGCGTCCGCGTGCGGCTCGTCGCGGGTGTTGATGATGGGCCGCGACCGGGTGGTGGCCGAGGAGACGCCCTCCCAGATGTGCTCGGCGCGCTGCGAGAGGCAGAACGCGGCCGCCTTGGGCGTCTGCAGCACCTTGCCGGCGCCGCAGATCAACTGCCGGGTGACCAGGAACGGCAGCAACACGTCGGAAATGCGGGAGAACTCGCCCGCGCGCACCACGAGGTAGTTCTCGTGGCACCCGTAGGAGTTGCCGGCCGAGTCGGTGTTGTTCTTGAACAGGTAGATGTCGCCGCCGATGCCCTCCTCGGACAGGCGCTGCTCGGCGTCGACCAGCAGGTCCTCGAGCACCCGCTCTCCCGCGCGGTCGTGCGTGACCAGCTGCTCGAGCGAGTCGCATTCCGCGGTCGCGTACTCGGGGTGCGACCCGACGTCGAGGTAGAGCCGGGCGCCGTTGCGCAGGAACACGTTGGAACTGCGTCCCCAGGACACCACGCGACGGAAGAGGTACCGCGCCACCTCGTCCGGGCTGAGCCGACGATGCCCGTGGAACGTGCACGTGACACCGAACTCCGTCTCGATCCCCATGATTCGTCGCTCCACACTTCGACAGTACAACCACGGCCGGACCGTAGGGTGGCAGCGATGAGCGCACGATCGCTTCGCAACCGGACCCGAGCCGTCGATCTGGCGCTGGTCCGGTCGAGCTTCGCGGCGCGCCCCGGACCCGCCGACCCGATCCTGCGCGGCCTGACGGGCCTCGCGAACCACAGCGTGCTGTGGGTGCTCGTGGCGGGTGCGCTGGCCGCCGCCGGCGGCCCGCGTCGTCGCGGTGCGGTGCGCGGACTCCTCGCCGTGGCGGGCGCGAGTTCGGTCGCCAACGGCGTGCTGAAACCGCTCCTCCCCCGCGATCGTCCCCCGGCCGTCGCCGTTCCGGCCCTGCGACGACTCGGCGTGCGGCCGGTCTCGTCGTCGTTCCCGTCCGGACACGCCGCGTCCGCCGCGGCGTTCGCGACGGGGGTCGCGCTCGAATCGCCCGTCGCCGGGATGCTCGTCGCTCCCCTCGCCGCCGCCGTCGCGTACTCGCGGGTCCACGTGGGGGTGCACTGGCCCTCGGACGTCGTCGTCGGCGCCGGCATCGGGGCGGGCGTCGCGCTCGGGACCCGCCGCTGGTGGGCCGTCCGGTCGACCACGCCCGCCCGCCTGGGCAGCCGCGGTGAAGCGCCGGCCCTGCACCGCGGGCGCGGACTGCTCGTTCTCGTCAATCCGGCTGCTGGAACGCACAATTCGGACGTCGTCGCCGCAGTGGCCGAAGCTCTTCCCGACGCGCGATTCGTCCGACCGAACGACGGCGAGGACTTCGCGACGCGGCTCCGAGCCGAGATCGACGAGTCGGTCCACGCGCTCGGGGTGTGCGGTGGCGACGGCACGGTGGCGGCGGCGGTCGCGGCGGCGGTGCGGACGGACCTCCCGCTCGCCGTGTTCGCCGGCGGCACCCTCAACCACTTCGCCCGCGACATCGGGCTGACCCGCGTGACGACGACGGCCGCCGCGGTCGAACGGGGCCACGCCGCGCGCGTCGACCTGGGCAGCGTGAGCATCGACGGGGGCGAACCGACGCTCTTCGTCAACACCGCGAGCATCGGCGGCTATCCGGACACGGTGCGACTGCGGGACCGGTGGACCGACCGCGTGGGCAAGTGGCCCGCCGCCGCGGCCGCCATGGTGGCGGTGCTGGCCGTGGCCAGACCGCTGCACGCCGTCGTCGGCGACCGCGTCGATCCGGTCTGGATGTTGTTCGTGGGCAACGGAAGTTACGCGCCGACCGATCAGGTGCCGATGTCCCGCCCGTCGATCGCCGGCGGGATCCTGGACGTGCGCTATCTGCGTGCGCGCCTGCGCTTCTCCCGCACCCGACTCGCCGCCGCCGCACTCACCGGAACGCTCGGGTCCTCACCGACCTACCGGCAGGAACACGTGACGTCGCTGTCCGTCCGGCACGACGGCCCGCCCGTGTCCGTGGCCGTGGACGGCGAGATCGCCGGCGAGGGCCGGGCTTTCGACTTTCTCGCCCGACCCTCGCTGCTCACCGTCTACGGACCGGGCGGCGTCGGCTGATCGGTTCCGGCATCCGGCGCGCTGCTCGGCCCGCTACCCGACGACGGCAACAGGGCCTCGAGCGCCGCTCCCCCGATGCGGCGGAACGCTCGCCGCGGCCGATGGCGTTCCAGCACGGCCACTTCCAGGCTCGAGACCTCGAGGACCCGGCGCTCCGCCGGCTCGCCTCCGCCGTTGGTCGGGGTCGACGTCCCGTCCTGCAGCGCCGTGATCGCGATGCCGACGGCGGACGCCAGATCGAGATCGGCGCGGTAGGCCTCGCGCAGGGCCGCGGTGATCGGCTCGGTGGTGCCGCCCATCACCACGAAGTCCCGCTCGTCGACGATCGAGCCGTCGTAGGTGATCCGGTAGAGCTGCGGCGCACCGGATTCGCCCACCCGCGGGACCTCGGCCACGCAGATCTCGACCTCGTACGGCTTGAGCTGCTCGGTGAAGATGGTGCCCAGTGTCTGCGCGTACGCCTTGGCCAGCGATCGGCCGGTGACGTCCGCGCGGTCGTAGGTGTAGCCCTTGGTGTCGGCGTGCACGATCCCCGCCCGCCGCAGGTTCTCGAACTCGTTGTACTTGCCGACGGCGGCGAAGCCCAGGCGGTCGTAGAGCTCGCTCACCTTGTGCAGGGCGGAGGATCTGTTCTCCGCCACGAACAGCACCCCGTCCGCGTAGGTCAGGACGACCACACTGCGTCCGCGGGCGATTCCCTTGCGCGCCAACTCCGAGCGATCGCGCATGATCTGCTCGGCCGACGCGTAGTACGGCATGGTCATCGACGCTCGCCCCCTTCCGTGCGGTCCTGCACGATCGCGCGCGCGAGGGCCTCGGTGCGCGCGGATTCGACGAACGCGGCGCCGCCTGCCCCGATGGCCACGGCCGTGGGCAGGATGCCGCGCACCAGATCCGGTCCGCCCGTGGCGGAATCGTCGTCGGCGGCGTCGTAGAGCGCCTCGACGGCGACCCGGAGGGCCTCGTCCTCGGTGAGCCCGTCGCGGTAGAGCTTCTTCATCGCCGACTTGGCGAACAGCGAACCCGACCCCACCGCGTGGTAGCCGGAGCGTTCCTCGTAGCGGCCGCCCACCACGTCGTAGGACACGATGCGCCCCGCTCGACGGGCGTCGGCGGCGTCGAGGTCGTACCCGACGAGCAGGGGGACCACGGCCAGACCCTGCATGGCGGCACCAAGGTTGGCCCGCACCATCGACGACAACTTGTTGGCCTTGCCGTTGAACGTGAGCGGAACGCCCTCGATCTTCTCGTAGTGCTCGAGTTCGACGGCGAACAGCCGCACGAGCTCGATGGCCATGCCGGCCGTCCCCGCGATACCGGCGGCCGAGTAGTCGTCGGTGACGTAGACCTTCTCGACGTCGCGGCTGGCGATCAGGTTGCCCTGCGTCGCGCGCCGGTCACCGGCCAGAACGACGCCACCGTCGAAGGTGATCGCCACGATCGTCGTGCCGTGAGGCGCGATGTCGCTCATGGCAGCCTCCTCGGAGAACGCTGCGGCGCCGGCGAGATCCGATCGAAACCGGTTCTCCGGCAACAGGTGCGGCGCGTAGGCGCGGAGATGGTCGGTGAAGGACGAGAACGGGGAACCGTAGGCGAGCGTGTCGCCCGTGTTGCGGCGTTCGGGTTCCGTCACTGGCCACCCTTCTGGACGTAGGCGCGGACGAAGTCCTCGGCGTTCTCTTCCAGCACGTCGTCGATCTCGTCGAGGAGATCGTCGGTCTCCTCGGCCAGCTTCTCCCGTCGCTCCTGGCCCGACGCGCCCTCGGCCGCACCCTCGTCGTCGTCGCCACCGCCGGAGCGTGTGGTCTGCTCTTGTGCCATTGCGGGCCTCCTCGTCGTACCACCGGTTCGTCGCGTGGATCTTCGAGCCTACCGAGCGCGTCGCGGGCGGGGGTGGCAACGCGCGGTCGTACGGGGTCAGCCGGTGAGTTGGTCGACCAGTTCCGCGGCGGAATCGACGGAGTCGAGCAGCGCGCCGACGTGCGCCTTGCTCCCCCGCAGCGGCTCGAGGGTGGGAATGCGCACGAGAGAGTCGCCGCCCAGATCGAAGATGACGGAGTCCCAGCTGGCGGCGGCGATGTCGGAGCCGAAGCGCCTCAGGCACTCCCCGCGGAAGTAGGCCCGGGTGTCCGACGGCGGCGTGGAGACGGCGTCCATGACCTGCTGCTCGGTGACCAGGCGCTCCATCGACCCGCGGGCGACGAGGCGGTTGTACAGGCCCTTGTCGAGCCGGACGTCCGAGTACTGCAGGTCGACCAGGTGCAGGCGGGGTGCCGACCAGCCGAGACCCTCGCGCGTGCGGAACCCCTCGAGCAGACGCAGTTTCGCCGGCCAGTCGAGCAGGGTCGCGCACTCCATCGGGTCGCGCTCGAGCTTGTCGAGGATCATCGCCCACTTCTCGACGACGTCGTCCGCGCGCGGATCCCGCTCGCCGCGGCTGTCGAGGTGGCGCGAGACGCGCTCGAGGTAGATGCGCTGCAGGGCCAACGCCGTGAGTTCGCGGCCGTCGGCCAATGCCACCGTGGTGCGCAGGGTCGGGTCGTGGCTGATGCGGTGGACGGCCGTGACGGGCCGGGCGAGCTGCAGATCCGTCAGGTCGACCCCCGCCTCGATGACGTCGAGGACCAGTGCGGTCGTCCCGACCTTGAGGTAGGTGGCCATCTCGGCGAGGTTCGCGTCGCCGATGATGACGTGCAGGCGGCGGTACTTGTCGGCGTCCGCGTGCGGCTCGTCGCGAGTGTTGATGATGCCGCGCTTGAGCGTCGTCTCGAGCCCGACCTCGACCTCGATGTAGTCCGCGCGTTGCGAGAGCTGGAACCCCGGCTCGTCACCGGACTGTCCGAGGCCCACTCGGCCGGATCCGGTGAACACCTGACGCGAGGCGAAGAACGGCGACAGCCCCGCCACGATGGCCGAGAACGGCGTCTCGCGGGACATGAGGTAGTTCTCGTGGGTGCCGTAGGAGGCGCCCTTGCCGTCGACGTTGTTCTTGTACAGCTGCAGGCGGGGTGCTCCGGGCACCGACGACGCGTGCCGGGCGGCGGCCTCCATGACGCGCTCGCCCGCCTTGTCCCAGATCACCGCGTCGAGCGGGTCGCGGACCTCCGGAGCGGAGTACTCCGGATGCGCGTGGTCGACGTAGAGCCGGGCGCCGTTGGTGAGGATCATGTTGGCCGCACCGACTTCGTCGGCGTCGATCACCGGGGCCGGCCCGCTGAAGCGACCGAGATCGAACCCGCGGGCGTCGCGCAGGGGCGATTCCACCTCGTAGTCCCACCGGGTCCGCTTGGCGCGGGGCACGCCGGCCGCCGCGGCGTAGGCCAGCACCGCCTGCGTGGACGTGAGGATCGGGTTGGCGGTCGGCTCGGTGGGTGAGGAGATTCCGTACTCGACCTCGACACCGATGATGCGCTCCATGATTCGAGCCTAGGCCAGGAGCGCGGACGAGCCCCCGCGAGCGGGTGCTCGCGGGGGCTCGGCCGGTCGGACCGGTGTCCGGTCAGAGGTACTGGCCGGTGTTCGACTCCGTGTCGATGGACCGGCTCGTGCTCGCGTTCTTGCCGGTGACCAGGGTGCGGATGTAGACGATGCGCTCGCCCTTCTTGCCGGAGATGCGCGCCCAGTCGTCCGGGTTGGTGGTGTTGGGCAGGTCCTCGTTCTCCGCGAACTCGTCGACGATCGAGTCGAAGAGATGTTGGACACTCAGGCCCTTGGTACCGGTGTCGAGCACCGACTTGATCGCGTACTTCTTGGCCCGGTCGACGATGTTCTGGATCATCGCGCCCGAGTTGAAGTCCTTGAAGTACAGCACTTCCTTGTCACCGTTGGCGTAGGTGACCTCGAGGAAGCGGTTGTCGTCGCTCTCGGCGTACATGCGCTCGACGACCCGCTCGATCATCGCCCGGATGCAGGCAGCGCGATCGCCGCCGAACTCGGCGAGATCGTCCGCCGCGACGGGCAGCGACTCGTCGAGGTACTTCGAGAAGATGTCCAGCGCCGACTCGGCGTCGGGGCGCTCGATCTTGATCTTCACGTCCAGGCGGCCGGGCCGCAGGATGGCCGGGTCGATCATGTCCTCGCGGTTGGAGGCACCGATGACGATGACGTTCTCGAGGCCCTCCACGCCGTCGATCTCGGCGAGCAGCTGCGGCACCACCGTGGTCTCGACGTCGGACGACACGCCCGACCCGCGGGTGCGGAAGATGGAGTCCATCTCGTCGAAGAACACGATCACCGGCGTACCCTCGGACGCCTTCTCGCGCGCCCGCTGGAAGATGAGCCGGATGTGGCGCTCGGTCTCGCCGACGAACTTGTTGAGCAGCTCCGGGCCCTTGATGTTGAGGAAGAACGACTTGGCCTCGCGGGCGTCCTCGCCCTTGGCCTCCGCGATCTTCTTGGCCAGCGAATTGGCGACGGCCTTGGCGATCAACGTCTTTCCGCAGCCCGGCGGACCGTAGAGCAGCACACCCTTGGGCGGACGCAGCGAGTACTCGCGGAAGAGGTCCTTGTGCAGGAAGGGCAGCTCCACCGCGTCGCGGATCTGCTCGATCTGCCGGCCCAAGCCGCCGATGTCCTCGTAGCCGACGTCCGGCACCTCCTCGAGGACCAGGTCCTCGACCTCGGCCTTCGGGATGCGCTCGAAGGCGTAGCCGGCCTTGGTGTCGACCAGTAGGGAATCGCCGGGGCGCAGCCGCCGCGACGGCCCGTCCGGATCCTCCGGCGACTCGTCGTCGGCCATCTCCTGCAGCGGCGTCGCGAGCCACACGACGCGCTCCTCGTCGGCGTGGCCGACCACCAGGGCGCGCCGGCCGTCGTCGAGCACCTCCCGCAGCGCCGAGATCTCCCCGACGCGCTCGAATTCGCACGCCTCGACGATGGTGAGGGCCTCGTTCAGCCGCACCGTCTGGCCGGGGCGCAGCGCCTCGACGTCGATGTTGGGCGAGCACGAGAGCCGCATCTTGCGGCCCGAGGTGAAGACGTCGACGTTGCCGTCGTCGAACACGTGGACCAGAACGCCGTAGCCGCTGGGCGGGGCGCCGAGTCGATCGACCTCCTCGCGCAGGGCGATCAGTTGCTGACGCGCTTCCTTGAGCGTCTCGAGCAGCTTGCCGTTACGCACCGACAGCGTCTCGATCTTGTTCTCGAGGTCCCGCACCTCGGCGGACGGCAGCGTGCCCCCACGCGATGCCGCGAGCTGACGACGAAGGGCAGCGGCTTCCGCGCGCAGCGACTCGAGTTCCGCCGCCAGTGCGGATTGGTCCGAGTGATCAGTAGGGCTCATGCAGGACTCCTCCCGAAACGTATCGATCAACGCTACCGCCAGATACGGATACGTGCGGGACGTCGAGGTCAGCGGCCGGGAGTCGCCGCGTCGGTCAGCTGGGCGTGTTGCCCGTCTTGCCCGCGCGGCGTTGCGGTTTCGGGGTCACCGTGCCCTCGGCGAGGCGGCGGGCCGAGACGAGGAACGCGGTGTGGCCCTGCATGCGATGTTCCGGGCGGACGGACAGTTCCACGACGTGCCAGCCGCGCACCATCGACTCCCAGGAGCGCGGCTCGGTCCAGCACTCCTGCGCGCGCAACGCCTCGACGACCTTCGACAGCTGCGTCGTGGTGGCGACGTACACGATCAGGACGCCGCCGGGGACGATGGCGTTCGACACCGCCGGCAGGGCGTCCCAGGGCGCGAGCATGTCGAGGACCACGCGGTCCACGAGACCGCCGTGCCGTGCGACGTCGAACGCCGCGACGTCGTCGATCACCAGATCCCAGTTGGGCGGACGCGTCCCGAAGAAGGTCTCGACGTTGCGGACGGCGTGCTCGGCGTGGTCGTCGCGCACCTCGTACGACACGACCTGCCCCGACTCCCCCACCGCCCGCAGCAGCGAGCACGTCAGAGCGCCGGATCCGGCACCGGCCTCGAGGACCCGGGCGCCGGGGAAGACGTCGCCCTCGTGGACGATCTGCGCGGCGTCCTTGGGGTAGATGACCTGCGCGCCGCGGGGCATGGAGAGCACATAGTCCACGAGCAGCGGGCGCAGGGCGAGGTAGGGGGTGCCGTTGGTGGACGTGACCACCGACCCCTCGTCGGCGCCGAGCAGATCCTGGTGCCGAATACCGCCGCGGTGGGTGTGGAACTCCTTGCCCTCCTCGAGCACCACCGTGTAGTGGCGGCCCTTCGCGTCGGTGAGCTGGACCCGGTCGCCTACCCGGAAGGGTCCGCTCCGTCTCGGTGCGGACTCGGTGCCGGTGGGCTCCACGGTGGGGGGTTCCTCTCGAACGGGGGTCTCGGGACGCGCGACGCGCCCCGAGAACTGTAGGGCAGGTGCCCGAGCTTGTCGGTGGTCGGGCTTAGTGTCGTGAGCCGTGAGCATCTCCACCGAGCCCCGGGTGCGGCGCCGTCCGGCGCTGTCGCCGTCCCGCGCCGCCGATTACAAGCAGTGTCCGCTGCTCTACCGGTTCCGTGCCATCGATCGCATCCCGGCGCCCCCGTCCAAGGCGCAACTGCGCGGCACGCTCGTCCACCGCGTGCTCGAGAACCTCTTCGGGTTACCGGCGGCGGATCGGGTGACGGAGCGCGCGGTCGCGTTGATCGACCAGTCGTGGGACGAGGTGAAGGCCGAGCGCGAGTTCGCCGGTGACGTGGTGGCCGAGCACGAGGTCGAGAAGTTCCTGGCGGAGGCGCAGGCCCTGGTGGCCGGGTACTACGCGCTGGAGGATCCCACCCGCTTCGAGCCGGAGTCCTGCGAGCAGTCGGTCGAGACCGAGCTGGCCGACGGTGTGGTGCTGCGCGGCATCGTCGACCGCATCGACGTCGCGCCCAGCGGTGCCGTGCGGGTGGTCGACTACAAGACGGGCCGCGCCCCGCGCGAGCTGGCCGAGCCGAAGTCCCTGTTTCAGATGAAGTTCTACGCCCTCGTGCTGCTGCGCACCCGCGGGGTGGTGCCGGCGCAGCTCAAGTTGATCTTCCTCGCGGACGGTCAGGAGCTCACCTACACGCCCGACGCCGACGAGCTCGTCCGGTTCGAGCGGACGTTGACGGCCATCTGGGCGGCCATCCGCACCGCCGGGGAGACCGGCGATTTCCGGCCGCGAAAGAGCCGGTTGTGTTCGTGGTGCGACTACCAGGCGCTGTGCCCGTCCTTCGGGGGCACCCCACCCGAGTACCCGGGGTGGCCCGGCGCGGAGGCGACGTCGTGACCGCCCTCTTCGTGCCGATCGCGGCGCGGCGGGAGGGCGTCGAGAGCGTCCGGGCGACCGCGTTCACCACCAGCGTGTGGGCGGAGACCATGCAGCACGGCGCTCCCCCGTCCGCACTGCTCGCCCGCGCGCTCGAGCAGTGCGCGCCGCAGGAGGGCAGCCGACTCGCCCGGGTCACCATGGAGATCCTGGGACCGATCCCGGTGGGCGAGCTCGACGTGCGCGCCCGGGTGGAGCGGCCCGGTCGCCGCGTGTCCATGCTGTCCGCGGAACTGGTCGCCGACGGCCCCGGCGGCCGCCCCCGCACGGTCGCACGCGCCACCGGATGGCGCATCGCGACGTCCGACACGGCCGACATCGCCCACGACGTCGACGCTCCGCTACGTCCCGGTCCGCACGAGAGCGAGTCCCGCTGGGTGTTCCCCGAGCACTGGCACGGCGGGTTCCTCGACAGCCTCGACTTCCGCGGCGGCGAGTCCGCCGGCGAGAACGGTCCCGGGTCGGTGTGGGCTCGGCCGAAACACCCTGTGGTGCAGGGTGAGTCGACGTCACCGATCGTGCGACTGTTCGCGGTCGCGGACATCGCCAACGGCGTCGCCGCGCGCATCGATCCCACCCGTCACACGTTCCTCAACACCGACCTGACGGTCGAGATCGTGCGCGTGCCGCGCGGCGAGTGGGTCGGGGTGCAGGCGAGCACCGCGCTGAGCGACGACGGCGTGGGGCTGTGCTCGGCCGTCCTGCACGACGAGCACGGTCCCGTCGGGCGGTCCTTCCAGACGCTCGAGGTCCGCGCGCGGGGTTAGAACGCCCGGCAGGACCGGATGTCCGACGCCAGAATCGCTTTCGCGCCCAGGTCGGCCAGACGGTCCATCACCGCGTTGTGGCCCTTGCGCGGCACCATGGCCCGGATGGCCACCCAGGCCTCGTCGGCCAGCGGCGACAGCGTGGGCGACTCGAGCCCCGGCGTGATCTCGACCGCCTGGTCGAGCAGCGTGCGCGGGCAGTCGTAGTCCAGCATCAGGTACTGCTGGGCGAACACCACGCCCTGGACGCGGGCGATCAGCTGGTTGCGGGCACGGTCGTCGGCATCGGACCCCTCGCGCTCGATGAGCACACCCTCGGAGTCGCACAACGATTCGCCGAACGCCACCAGATCGTGTTGGCGCAGGGTGCGTCCGGAGCCGACGACGTCGGCGATGGCGTCGGCCACGCCGAGCTGGATGGAGATCTCCACCGCGCCGTCGAGGCGGATGACGGTGGCCTCGAGGCCGCGTCGGGCGAGGTCGGCGCGCACCAGGTTGGGGTACGACGTGGCGATGCGGAGCCCGGCGAGATCCTCCGGGGACCACTCGCGGCCGGCGGGGGCGGCGTAGCGGAACGTGCTGGAGCCGAAGCCCAGCGCCAGGCGCTCGGCCACCGGCGCACCGGAGTCGAGTGCGAGGTCACGGCCGGTGATGCCGAGGTCCAACTCCCCCGACCCGACGTAGATGGCGATGTCCTTGGGGCGGAGGAAGAAGAACTCGACGTTGTTGGCGGGGTCGAGCACCGTGAGATCACGGGAATCGGTACGGCGGCGGTATCCGGCCTCGGTGAGGATCTCCGCGGCGAGTTCGGACAGGGCGCCCTTGTTGGGAACGGCGACACGCAACATGGTTCGGCTTTCGGGAGTCGGTGAGAAGGAGGGGCGACGGCGGGCGTCACAGATGTCGGTAGACGTCCTCGAGCGAGATGTTCCGGCCCACCATGAGCACCTGCACCCAGTAGAGAAGCTGCGAGATCTCCTCGGCCAGGGCCTCGTCGGACTCGTGTTCCGCGGCGATCCAGACCTCGCCGGCCTCCTCCAGAACCTTCTTGCCCTGCGCATGCACACCCGCGTCCAACGCGGCCACCGTGCCCGACCCCTCGGGACGAGTGGCGGCACGGTCGGTGAGCTCGGCGAACAGGGATTCGAAGTTCTTCACGGGGCCTGATTGTTCCACGCCGCAGCGACGCGACGTGCAGCGGTCAGGGTCGCCGCGTCGCGACGTCCCGGAGCTCGTCGACGGTGACCCCCACGAGCCCGTCGCGGAACGTCCGGCCCGGTCCCGCGGGCACCGGGACCTCGCTGCCCACGACGAGCACCGCGCACCCGGCGGTGCTCGCGGCCTGCGTTCCCGTGGGCGAGTCCTCGACGGCGACGCAGGACGCCGGGTCGACCCCGAGCAGGTGGGCCGCCCGCAGGTAGGGGTCGGGCGCCGGCTTGGCCGACGCGACCTCGTCGCCGCAGACCGTGGCGTCGAAGCGGTGCCGGCCCAGCGTCTCCAGCGCGACCTCGGTCAACGCCCGCTCGGTGTTGGTGACCAGCGCGCAGCCCAGACCGGCGGCCTTCACCGCGTCCAGGGTCTCCGCGGCCCCGGGAAGCCAGGGCAGACCGTCGGCGAACAGCACGCGCACGCGACCGTTCAGCCACTCCGCGGCCTCGGCGAGGTTCTCCGCCGTCGCCTCCCGCCTCACGTGCGCGAACACCTTGGCGAGCGCTCCCTGCATGGAGTTGCCCAGCGTCGACTCCCGGACCTCGGGTGTCAGCTCGCGGCCGAGCCGCGCGGAGAGCTCGTAGACGGCGACGTCCCACAGCCGCTCCGAGTCGAGCAACGTGCCGTCCATGTCGAACAGGACGGCCTGGAGTTCAGACATCGAAGGTCTCACACATTGAAGTACTTGGCCTCCGGGTGGTGGAGCACGAACGCGTCGGTCGACTGCTCCGGGTGCAGCTGCAGCTCCTCCGACAGGTCGACGCCGATGCGCTGCGGCTCGAGCAGCGAGACGAGCTTGATGCGGTCCTCGAGGTCGGGGCAGGCACCGTAGCCGAAGGAGTACCGCGCGCCGCGGTACTCCAGCTTGAAGTAGCCCTCGACCTCGTCGGGATCCTGGTCGACCAGCGAGCGGCCGCTCGGGAGCACGAGCTCCTCGCGGACGCGGCGGTGCCAGTACTCCGCCAGCGCCTCGGTCAGCTGGACGCCGATACCGTGCACCTCGAGGTAGTCGCGGTAGGCGTCGGCCGCGAAGAGCTCGTTGGCGAAGTCCGCGATGGGCTGGCCCATGGTCACCAGGTTCATCGGCAGGACGTCGACCACCCCGGTCTCGCGCGCGAGCTCCCGCGATCGGACGAAGTCCGCGATGCACAGGAACCGCCCGCGGTCCTGGCGCGGGAAGGTGAACCGAACCCGTTCCGGCGCATCGGGTTCCGGGGACTCGAGCACCACCAGATCGTCGCCCTCGGAGACCGCCGGGAAGTACCCGTAGACCAGGGCGGCGTGGGCGAGAATGCCGTCGGTGCTGAGCCGGTCGAGCCAGTACCGCAGCCGCGGCCGACCCTCGGTCTCCACCAGGTCCTCGTAGGTCGGGCCGTCGCCGGCGCGCGCGCCGCGCAGCCCCCACTGGCCGAGGAACAGGGCGCGCTCGTCCAGCAGTCCCGAGTACTCGGCCAGGGCGATGCCCTTGACGATGCGGCTGCCCCAGAACGGCGGCGTCGGCAGTTCCTTCTCCACCGCGACGTCCGACCGCGCCGGGATCTCCACCGCGACCTCGGCGGCCTTGCGCTTCTCGGCGATCCGGCGCGAGCGCTCGTGGCGTTCCTTGCGCTCGGCCACCTTGGCCGCCGCGGCGAGTGCCTCCGGGCTGTCGGGGGCGGGAGCGACACCGCGCTTGGTGTTCATGATGCTGTCCATGAGGCGCAGCCCCTCGAACGCGTCGCGGGCGTAGGAGACCTCGCCCTCGTAGACCTCGGCGAGGTCGTTCTCGACGTAGCTGCGGGTGAGCGCCGCGCCGCCGAGCAGCACGGGGAACTGCTCCGCGACACCCTTGGCGTTCAGCTCGAGGAGATTCTCCTTCATCACCACGGTGGACTTCACCAGCAGTCCGGACATGCCGATGACGTCGGCCCGCTTGTCCACCGCGGCGTCGAGGATGGCCTGGATGGGCTGCTTGATGCCGAGGTTGACCACCTCGTAGCCGTTGTTGCTGAGGATGATGTCGACGAGGTTCTTGCCGATGTCGTGCACGTCGCCCTTGACGGTGGCCAGGACGATGCGACCCTTGCCGTCCTCGTCGCTCGCCTCCATGTGCGGCTCGAGGTGTGCGACAGCGGCTTTCATCACCTCGGCGGACTGCAGCACGAACGGCAGCTGCATCTGACCCGAGCCGAAGAGCTCGCCGACCGTCTTCATGCCGGACAGCAGGGTCTCGTTGATGATGGCCAGCGGCGGCGTGGTCTGCATCGCCTCGTCGAGGTCGTCGCCCAGACCGGCGCGCTCCCCGTCGACGATGCGCCGCTCGAGCCGCTCGAACAGCGGCAGACCGGCGAGTTCCTGCGCCCGCGATTCGCGCGCCGACGCGGCGGAGACACCCTCGAAGAGCGCCATGAGCGCCTGCAGGGGGTCGTACCCGTCCCGCCGACGGTCGTAGACGAGATCGAGCGCCACCTGACGCTGCTCCTCCGGAATCCGCGCCATCGGCAGGATCTTCGACGCGTGGACGATGGCGGTGTCGAGGCCGGCCTCGGTGCACTCGTGGAGGAACACCGAGTTGAGGACCTGTCGCGCAGCCGGATTCAAGCCGAACGAGATGTTGGAGATGCCCAGCGTGAAGTGCAGCTCGGGATGCCGCTCGTGCAGCGTGCGAATGGCCTCGATCGTCTCGATGCCGTCCCGGCGCACCTCCTCCTGCCCGGTCGAGATGGGGAAGGTCAGCGCGTCGATGATGATGTCGGACTTCGGCACACCCCAGTTCTCGGTGATGTCGGTGATCAGGCGTTCCGCGATGCGCACCTTCCACTCCGCGGTCCGCGCCTGGCCCTCCTCGTCGATCGTGAGGGCGACCACGGCGGCGCCGTGACGGGTGACCAGCTGCATGATGCGCTCGAAGCGCGAACCCGGCCCGTCACCGTCCTCGTAGTTCACCGAGTTGACCGCGCAGCGGCCGCCCAGGTGTTCGAGACCGGCCTCGAGCACCGCCGGCTCGGTGGAGTCGAGCATGATCGGCAGCGTCGAGGACGTGGCGAACCGGGACGCGAGTGCCGCCATGTCCGCCGCGCCGTCGCGGCCCACGTAGTCGACGTTGAGATCGAGCATGTGGGCGCCGTCGCGGGTCTGATCCTTCGCGATGTCGATGCACTTCTGGTAGTCCTCGGCGATCATCGCCTCGCGGAACGCCTTGGAGCCGTTGGTGTTGGTGCGCTCACCGATCATGAGCACCGAGGAGTCCTGATCGAACGGCACCGCCGCGTAGAGGGACGACACGCCGTTCTCCGGCGCCGGAGTGCGGGTGCCGCGCGGGACCTCGTGCACCGCGTCGGCGACCTGGCGGATGTGCTCCGGGGTGGTGCCGCAGCAGCCACCCACCAGCGCCAGGCCGTAGTCGGTGACGAACCCGCGCAGGGCCTCGGCCAGCTCGTCGGGCGCCAGGGGGTACTCCGCGCCGTTCGGCCCGAGCTGCGGCAGACCGGCGTTCGGCATGACCGACACCGGCACCGTGGCGTGCTTGCTCAGGTGGCGCAGATGCTCGCTCATCTCCGCCGGGCCGGTGGCGCAGTTCAGCCCGATCATGTCGACCCCGAGCGGCTCGATGGCCGTCAGCGCGGCGCCGATCTCACTGCCGAGGAGCATGGTGCCGGTGGTCTCGACCGTGACGTGGGTGATGATCGGGATCCGCACGCCCAGCTGTTCCATGGCGGCCTGCGACCCGAGGATCGCCGCTTTGACCTGCAGCAGGTCCTGGCAGGTCTCGATCAGCACGGCGTCGGCGCCGCCGTCGATCATGCCCAGCGCGGCCTCGGCGTACGCGTCCCGCAGCGCCCGGAACGGCGCGTGCCCCAGCGTCGGGAGCTTGGTGCCCGGCCCGAGCGAGCCGAGGACGAACCGGCCCATGCCGTCGCGGCCGGGCCCCATCTCGTCCGCGACCTCGCGGGCGAGAGCCGTCCCCTTGTAGGAGAGCTCGCGAATCCGGTCCGCGATGTCGTAGTCGGCGAGGTTGGGCAGGTTGCACCCGAAGGTGTTGGTCTCCACCGCGTCCGCACCGGCCTCGAAGTACTCGCGGTGGATCGCGCGAAGCACGTCGGGACGCGTGTCGTTGAGGATCTCGTTGCAGCCCTCTAGCCCGCGGAAGTCGTCCAGCGTGAGATCCGCCGCCTGCAGCATGGTGCCCATGGCCCCGTCGCCGATGACAACGCGCTGGTTCAGCGCATCGAGCAGGCGTGAGCGGAAGTCGGCAGGCATGCCTCAAGCCTAGTGGGCGACCACGACACATCGGCGCGGGAGAGGGGGGTCGTAGGCTGGGTGGGTGATCGAGCCATTCGAGCCCTCGGGCGACCGCGAGACGGACGACGGTGACGACCGGGCCGTGCCGACGCTGCGCGACCCCGTCATGGTCGCGGCGTTCGAGGGGTGGAACGACGCGGGTGACGCGGCCAGCGGAGCCGTCGAACATCTCGAACTGATCTGGGACGCGACGCCCCTGGCCGAGCTCGATTCCGAGGACTACTACGACTACCAGGTGAACCGGCCGACGGTGCGCCAGGTCGACGGCGTCACGCGGGAGATCGAGTGGCCCTCGACCCGGCTGTCGCTGTGCTCGCCGCCCGGCAGCGACCGCGACGTGGTGTTGCTGCGCGGAATCGAGCCGAACATGCGGTGGCGCAGCTTCTGCGACGACCTGCTCGACTTCGTCGAGGAACTCGGGGTGCGGACCGTCGTCATCCTGGGCGCGCTGCTGGCCGACACGCCCCACACGCGCCCCGTTCCGGTGACCGGCACGGCCTACAGCACCGACGCCGCCGAGCAGTTCAACCTCGAACAGACGCGGTACGAGGGCCCGACGGGCATCACCGGCGTGCTGCAGGATCAGTGCGTCCGTGCCGGTGTCCCGGCGGTGTCGCTGTGGGCGGCGGTGCCGCACTACGTCTCGCAGCCGCCGAACCCCAAGGCGACGGTGGCGCTGCTCCAGCGCGTCGAGGACGTCCTCGACATCGAGGTCCCGCTGGGCGAGCTCCCGACGCAGGCGGAGGACTGGGAACAGCAGGTCACCGAGATGACCGAGGACGACGAGGAGATCGCCGAGTACGTCCGCTCGCTCGAGGAGCGCGGCGACGCCGAGGTCGACATGAACGAGGCGGTCGCGAAGGTCGACGGCGACGCGCTCGCGGCGGAGTTCGAGCGGTACCTGCGCCGACGCGGTCCGGGCCGGTTCGGCGCGTGAGCCCCGCTCACCGGCCGCGCCGGTGGTGAGCGAGGGCCGTCGGGCGTCGCTGCGGGTCGCCGCGCTGTACGCGGGCGGGTTCCTCGGGCCGTTCGGCGGCGGTGTCGTGGCCTCGATGCTGCCGGAGATCGGCGGTGACCTCGGCGTGTCGACGGGCACCGCGTCGTCGTCGCTCACCGCGTATCTGCTGCCGTTCGCGGCGGTCATGCTCGTCTCGGGGACGCTCGGCGCGCGGTGGGGTCGGGTGCGGACGGTGCGCTGGGCGTACGCGCTCTACGCGGTGTCCTCGCTGGCCTGCGCACTCGCGCCCACGCTGGGCCTGCTGCTCGGCGCTCGCGCGGTGCAGGGCGTCGCCAACTCGTTCACCACTCCCCTGCTCTTGGCGGCCCTGGCCGCGGTCACCCCGCGCGAGCGCCTCGGGCGCGTCCTCGGCACGTTCGGCGCCTGCCAGGCGGCCGGTCAGACCAGCGCACCCCTGGTGGGCGGGCTGTCCGCCGAACTCGACTGGCGGCTGTCCTTCGTCGTCCTCGCGGTGGTGTCGGTGGCGCTCGGCGCCGCCGGACTGCCCGGCGAGGTCGACGACGACCGCGCCGCCGAGCGGGGGGAGCCGGCCGGACGGCTGCGCGACGCGCTGACCCTGCCGGTCCTGCGGGTGGCCACGGTGGCCTTCCTGGGCTGGGGCGCCCTCGGCGGCCTGAGCTTCCTCGTCGCCTTCCGCGGCGAGGACACCTTCGGGCTCACCGCCGCGCAGCGCGGACTGCTGCTGACGGTCTTCGGTGTCGCCGGCATCCTCACGGCGCGGCGCGCGGGCGGGCTGATCGACCGGTGGGGTGCCCGCCGGACCATCGTCCTCGCCGCCCCGGTGGGCGCGGCGGCAGTGCTCGTCGCCGGCACCGTCGACGTACTGCTGGTGGTGGCGCTGGTGTGGGCCGCGGCCGGCGTCGCCTCCCAGATGATCCTGGTCGGGGTCAACACCGCGGTGCTGGGCTCGGCCGGCGCCAATCGGGGCGGTGCGGTGTCCGTGGTGCAGTCGTTCCGATTCTTCGGCGCGGCCGCCGCCCCGCTGGCGCTGACGCCTCTCTACGCGGTGCATCCGCACGTGGCGTTCGTCGTCCCGGCGCTGCTGCTGGGCATCGCCGCGCCCCTGCTCGTGCTGCGCGGGACCCGGCGGTGAGCCCCGCCACCCCCGCGGGGTCCGACGAGGGCGCCCCCTACCCTGTTTCGGTGACCGATTCGACCGCACTGGACGACCGACTGCGGCTGCTGTCGTTCGCCACGGCCGAGAAACGGCTGGACTACCTGCGGGTTCTCCGCGCGTTCGACCACGCCCGGTCGGGATACGTGGTGCTCCTGCACGCCGGGGACGTCGCGGGCATCCTGGCGCGCACCGAGCCGGACGCGGCGTTGGTCGCCGCCGATATCGGCCCCCTGCTCGAGCAACTCCACGCCTGGGGCGTCCTCGAACGCAGCTACGACGGCTCCCGCGCCGCCACCCTCGCGGAGTACCGCAATCGGCACTACGTCTATCAGTTCGGCCAGGTCGGCTACCACGCCTATCGCGCGGTGGAGGACGTCGTCGCCGCGCGGGTCGACGACGCCGCGTTGTCCCGGCTCGCACTGCCCGACCTGCTCGCCGACCTCGCGGGTCTGGCGGCGGCGAACCGGGCGGGGGACGCCGACCGGGTGCACCGCACGTTGCGTCGCCTCGAGTCCGCGCTCGACGACATGGCCACGCGCGCGGCGCACTTCTACCTCTCCCTCGGCGACCTGGTGCGCACCACGGACGCCACGCCGGCGTCCTTCCTCGCGCACAAGGACGCTCTCCTCGCCCACATGCGCGAGTTCTCCTCCGACCTCGCCCGGTACGCACCGAAGCTCGCGGCCGCCATCACCGCCGTCGAGGAGTCCGGCACGGAGGCGATGCTCGACCGCGCCGCGGACAGCGACGAGCGGGTGTTCCTCTCCCGCGACGACCGCCGCGCGGACCGGGCGGCGCGCTGGGCCGGTCTGGTGCACTGGTTCTCCGCCGAGGACGGCACGGCGGAGGTCGACCGACTGCGCGAGGGCACGACGATCGCCATCGCGGCCGTGCTGTCGCTGCTGCGGCGCGTCACCGAGAGCCGCCGGACCGGCGTCAGCCGTGAGTCGCAGTTGCGCCATCTCGCCGGGTGGTTCGCCGCCGCGCCGACCGAGGACGCGGCGCACGCGCTGTTCGACGCCACGTTCGGGCTCGGTCGGCCGCGCCACCTGTCGATGGCGCACCCCGACGCCGAGGTGATCCCCGACCACCGCTCCTGGTGGGACGCCCCGCCGGTCGAGATCGCGCGAACCCTCGCCGAGACCGGACGAGCCCCCGCGGCCGGGGCGCCGGCGCGTGTGCACCGCAACGACGCCGGACTGCGGCGGCTGCGCGACCGCCAACTCGACGCGCAGCGCCGCCGGTCCGAGGCCGCGGCCGCACTGGGTGCCGGTGTCGACGGCCGGGTGCTCGGTCCGGAGGAGACGGACGTCCTGCTGTCCCTGCTCGACGCGGCCCTGGGCGCCCGCGTTCCCGTGTCGGGGCGTATCGCCGCCACCACGGGGACCGAGGGCGCGACGTTCCTCACCCTCGCCCCGCACGAGCGGTCGACGGTGGTGCGCACCCATCGGGGGGTGCTCCACCTCGACAAACTGGCCGTCACCGTCGCCCGGCGCGAGCGCGGAGGTGCCCGATGAGGGTGCATTCCGTTCCCGATCTCGCCCTGGACAACTACCAGCGTGCCGTCCGGACGGTGCTGTCCCACCACCTGATCACCCGGACCTACCCCGACCGCGTCGCCTTGCCCCTGGTGCGGCGGTGGGCCACCGAACTGCGCGAGGACCTGCTCGACGCGTTCGGGTACCGGCTCGAGGTCACCGAGACCACGGCGCGCGTGCATCCGGTGGTCGACCGGCTGGACGCCACCCGCCCCGCCCGCACGGCCGCCGACCGGGTCTTCGACCGTCGTCGTTACGCGTTGACGGCCCTGGTCCTCGCCGCGCTCGGTCGCGCGGGCGATCAGGTGACCCTGTCCGAGCTCGCCGACGCGGTCGCCGCCGAGGCGCGCCGCGTGGTCGGCATCGACCTCGACACCGACCGCGCGGCCGACCGGGACGCCTTCGTCGACGCGGTCTCCTGGCTGGCCACCCGCGGCGCCATCACCATCGCCGACGGTGACGCCGGCGGCTGGGCCCGCGACCCCGACGCCGGGGAGGCGCTGTACGACATCGACCCCGGGATCGTCGCCGCGCTGTTCCGACCCGCGCGGCCGATCCAACACCTCGGCGGCGCGGCGGGCCTGCTCGCCGACCCGCCGCGCGACGCGGCCGACCGCGCCCGGCGCGCGCGGCGCGCCCTGGTGGAACGCCCCGTCGTGTACGGCGCGTCGGTCGAGGAGAACCTGCCCGACGCTCGGTCGATCGCGGACGTGGCGCTGCTCACCGGTCTGACCGCGGAACGCCGCGCCGAGGGTGTCGCGCTCATCGACACGTCGGGGCGGCTGTCCGACGTGCGCTTCCCGTCCACCGGGACGGTCGCGCAGGTCGCGTTGCTCCTGGCCGGGGAGATCGCGGACCGGGTGCTCGACCCCGACGGCGAGCCGCTGCCCCGCGTCGCGGTGACCCTCGACCGCACCGCGGACCTGGTCGCGGCCCTGGACACGGCCGTCCCCGCCGGCGGCGTCTTCGAGACGCTCGTCGACGAGCCCGATCCGGAGGTCGACCCGGACGACGAGCCCGCCGCACCGACGCTGCACCCGGTGGTCTCCGATGCGTGGCTCGACGCGACCGTCGACACCCTCGTCCGCACCTACGGACGCACGTTCGCCGCCCAGTGGACCGCGGACGCGGCCGGGTTGCGGCGCGAGGCACTCGCGCTGCTCGCCCGACTCGCTCTCGTCGCGCCGGTCGACGGCGGCGTCGCCGCGCTGCCCGCGCTGGCGCGGTACCGCGGCGTGGTGGTGACGGTGCGCGAGCACCCGGCCGCCACCGACCTGTTCGCATCCGCACGCACGGAGGATCTCTCGTGACACGCAGCACCCGCTTCCGCCCCACGCGCGCGGGCATCGTCAACCTGTGGGACTACCGGGACCAGGAGTTCTCCTTCGCCGACGGACGGCTGGTGCTGCGCGGGCCCAACGGGTCGGGCAAGACCAAGGCCCTCGAGGTGCTCTACCCCTTCGTTCTCGACGGCCGCATCGAACCGCGTCGCCTCAACCCCTTCGCGGGCGAGGAACGCACCATGAAGTCGAATCTGCTGTACCGGGGCCAGGATTCGGCCCACAGCTACGTGTGGATGGAATTCGGCCGCGGCCGCGCCGACGACCCCGAGTGCGTCACCGTCGGCATCGGCATGCGCGCCACGCGGTCGGTCGACAGGGTCACCCGGTGGTACTTCGTCGTCGACGGCCGGGTGGGCGTCGACTTCTCGCTTCTCGGGGACGACGATCGGCCGCTCACCAAGAAGCAACTGGCCGAGCAGATCGGTACCGACGCCATCGTGGATCGGCCGATCGACTACCGCGCCGCGATCGACGCGCGGATGTTCGGTCTCGGCGCGGAGCGGTACGACCAGCTCATCACCCTGATCCTGACGTTGCGCCGTCCGCAGCTCGCGAAGAACCTCGATCCCAAGGGCCTGTCGCGCGCCCTGTCTGACGGCTTGCGCCCCCTCGACGAGCACCTCGTCCTCGATGCCGCCCGCTCGTTCAGCGACATGGAGGAGGTCGGCCGGGCGCTCGAGGGCATCGCCGAGGCGGACCGCGCCGCGGCGTCGTTCCTCGGGGTGTACGGCCGCTACCTGTCCGTGCAGGCGCGCACCGACGTCGACCAGGTGCAGCGCCGCCTGGACGCCGTCGACCACGCCGTCACCGCACTCTTCGCCGCGCGAGCCCTGCAGGAGCGGCGCCGGGCCGAGCGAGAGGCCGCCGAGCGCCGGTTCGACGAAGCCGACCGCGCCCTCGACCGTGCTCTGACCGACCAGCAGACCCTGCAGCGATCCTCCGCCTACGAGGGCAAGCAGCAACTCGACGACCTCGCCGACGCCGTCCGTCGGCTCGAGATCTCCACCCAGCAGCAGGCCGAGAAGGCGGTCCGGGCGCAGGAGGCCGTCGACGGTCGTCGCCGGGACGCCGAGGCCGCGGCCGAGCGCGCCCGCGAGGTGGCCGCGGTGATCGCGCGGGCGGAGGACGAGCTGACCGCCGCGGCGGAGGACGCCGGCATCGCCTGGACGGCTCTGCCCGCCGATGCGCGGGTGGACCGCATCACCGCCGCCGTCCGCGGTCACGCGGAGGAACGCGACGCCGACGTCCGGGCGGTGCGGGCCGCCGTGCTGCAGGTCGACCGGGCGACGGCCGAACGGACACGGGCGGAACGGGCGGTCGAGCGCGGACGGGACGACCGTGATCGCGCGCTGGCGGCCGTCCGCGACGCTGAGGCCACGGTCGCCGCGGCGCGCGCACGATGCGCCGGCGAGTTGCGCTCCTGGTGGACCGAGGCCTCGCGCGTCGTCGACGACCCCGGCGTGCCCGAGGTCCTCGCCGACGCTCTCGACGCGACCGGCGACGACGACGCCCCCTCGCTCCGCGACGCCCTGCGTGAGCGCACCCGCGACCTCACCGACGCGCTGCGGGCGGCCGACCGCGACGCGGCGCGCGACGCGGCCGACGCGCGTCGTCGTCTCGCGGAGGTCGAGGCCGACCGCGCCCGTGTCGCCGCGGAACACGACGACGCCCCGCCAGTCCCCCACACGCGCGGCCCGCGGGCGAGCGGAACCCCGCTCTGGCAGCTCGTGCGGTTCGCCGACGGCGTCGACGACGCGGTCGCGGCCGGGATCGAGGCCGCGCTCGAGGCCGCCGGCGTTCTGGACGCGCTGGTAGCCGAGGACGGTGCCGTGGACGTCGTCGGCGATACGGCACTGACCGCGCTCGACCCGGTGGACGGCCCGTCGCTCGCGGACGTGCTGGTCGTCGAGGATCACCCGGCCGTGTCGGCCGAGGCCGTGCGGCGGGTGTTGACGTCGGTGGCGCTCGGCGGCGACGGATCCGTCCGCGTGAGCGCCGACGGCACGTTCGCGCTCGGCGTCCTGCTCGGGTCCCACACCAAGTCGGCGGCGGAGTACATCGGCGCCACGGCGCGGGCGCGGCGCCGGGCTGCCCGCGCGGCCGAACTCGACGCCGAGATCGGCGAGATCCGTTCCGTCATCGAGGCCGCCGAGCGCGCCGGAACCGACGCGCGGGTCCGGCTCGACGCCGTGCACCGCTCGGTCGACCGGCTACCCGGCACGACGGCGGTGACGGCCGCGCTGCGCAGCACCGTCGAAGCCGCGGGCGCTCTGCGATCCAGGACGGCCGCTGCCGAGGCGGCCGAGCGCGATCTCGACGCGGCGGTGGCCGCGCAGTCGGCCGCCGAGAAGGCTCTGCGGACCGCGGCGGTGACGCACCGGGCGCCCCACCTCGGCCGCGAACTCGACGCCCTCGCCGCCGCGATCCGGCACTTCGAGAACACCGGGCACGCGCTGCTTCGCCACCGCGGCGACGTCGAGCGCGCCGCGGAACGCGAACGCGAGGCGGCCGCGCGGCTCGAGGAGGCCGTCGGGAACGCCGAGGAGTACGCCGAGGAAGCCGCGATCGCCGAAACCGGGTACGAGCAGCAGTCCGCCAAGCTCGAGGTGCTGCGCGAGTCGCTCGGAGCCGACGCGGACCAGATCGAGGCCGAGCTGGCCGTGGTCCGTCGCCGCATCGAGGAGTGCAAGAAGGAGCAGACCGCCGCCCGCAAGGCCGCGACGGCGGCGGGCGAGGACACGGGCGCGGCCGACGGCGCACTGCGGGCGGCGTCCGCGGAACTGACCGCGGCCATCACCGAAACCCTGGGCGACGCACGGCGTCTCGCCCCGTACGCCGAGCGGGATCTGCTCGCCGTGCTCGGGGCCCCGGCGTGTTCCTGGCCCACCAGTGAGTCCGCGTGGTCCACCCCCGACCAGGTGCTCTACCGCATGGAGGCCGCCACCCACCCCGACGACGTCCCGGACGTGCTGCCGCCCGAGGTCCGCGCTCTGCTGGACGCCCTCGTCGCCGCCACCGCCGACGTCAAGGCCACCGACTCCGCGCGCAAGACCACCCGCGGCGCACTCACCGCCGCGTTGCAGGACTTCGACGCCGGACTGGCGTCGTCGGGCCAGGACTTCCGGCTCGAGTGGGACGCCGTCGACGGGGTGACGGTGGTGCGTGTCCAGGACGAGCGCGGCCGATCCACGGTGGCGGACTTCGCGGCCCGCGTCGCCGAGGCTCGGCGTGACCAGGAGTCGCTGCTCACCGACGCCGAACGCCGCATCCTCGAGGACGCTCTGCTCACTGGTCTGGCTCAGCAGATCCACGACCGCACGGTCGACGCGCGGGCGCTCATCGCGCGGATGGGCGCGGAGATGAAGGAGCGACGGATGTCGTCCGGCTCCACCATCGGGGTCCACTGGGTTCTTGCGGACACCCTCGACGAGGAGGGGCGGGCGGTGTCGAAACTGCTCGAACGCGACAGCGCCGGCCTGGCGCCCGAGGACCTCGCCCGGATCCGGGCGTACTTCGCGGCGCGCATCCGCTCCGCGCGAGCGGCGCACCCCGAGCGCTCGTACCCCGAGATCCTCACGGAGGCACTCGACTACCGGCAGTGGCGGGTATTCGCCTTCACTCTCCTGGGCGCGGACGGATCCGAGGATCGACTCACCGTCGCACGGCACAGCGCGCTCTCCGGCGGTGAACAGTCGGTGTCGCTGCACCTTCCGCTCTTCGCCGCGGCGCACGTGATGCTGTCCTCCGCCGATCCGCACTCACCCCGGCTGCTCGCGCTGGACGAGGCGTTCGCCGGTGTGGACGACAACGGCCGCCGCGAATTGCTCGGCCTCAGTGTGCAATTCGACCTGGACCTGTTCATGACGGGCTACGACCTCTGGATCACCTACGCCGGAGTCCCCGGGTGTGCGCACTACGACCTGGCCCACTCCACCGCCGAGAACACCGTGAGCGCCGCCCTGCTGGTCTGGGACGACGGCGAGCTCCTCGCCGAACACGACGGGTCCGACCTCGCCGCCGCCCTCGGTTCCCCCCAGCGGCGGCGGGTGCCCACCCCGGTGTCGGGGGGACTCGACTTCGCGGAGGTGTAGGGCCGAGCACGGTGTGCGCCTCGACGGCTTCTCGAGCGGGAAACCGCCGACTTCCCGTTCGAGCCGCACGCCCTGCTCACGCGAGCGACCTGCGTCGGCGTCGCACGACGTCGATGATCTCCGCCGCCACGGCGTCCGGGTTCCGTAAGACGTCGTACGCGGCGTAGCGAAGGACCAGAAAGCCGGAGAGCAGGAGCGCGTTCTGCCGGACCCGATCGCGGCGGAAGACGTCCTGCGCACTGTGGAATTCGAGACCGTCGACTTCCACGATCACGCGTGCGCGCCGGTCGAGTAGATCCACCACGAAGCGCCCCACCCGAGCGTTCGCCTCGAGTCGGTATCCGCGGCCCGCAAGGGCGCGGATCAGGAGCCGTTCGGGTTCCGAGGCGAAGTTGCGTGCGGCCGTGTCGACCAGCCGACGCACACGCGCGCTGTGGCGGACGCCGCGACGTAGTTCCGCCCTGATCGCGCTCACGGTCAGGCCGGCGGCGATACACTCGTCGACGAGCTTTCCGGCGGCACCGTCGTCCAGGTCCGCGGCGCAGTCCACCACCGTGTGGGCCGGGGTGGTGACCCTGAAGTCCGACAGAAACGCCGACCGCGCCGACCCCTCCCGGGCGCGCAGCCAGGGCGGCGTGCGAGTTCGCCGCGACACGATCACGTCGACCAACTCGGGCTCCGATAGCCACCCGTACAGGTGACCGGCCGTCCTGCGGGCCAGCACGGCATCGGGGCGCCACAGTCCGACGGCGCGACAGCGATCGACGAACCCGGGATCGCCGTCACCGTAGACGCCGGGCAGGACACGGATGAAGCGGCGAGAGATGGTCGCGTCGGACATCGACGCGCGAAGCTGTGCTCGTGTCCAGAGGTGCATGCCGGTCAGGGTGATCACCGAGGCCGACCGCGAGGTGGCGTGGCGGCGCAGCCTGATTCGACCCGGGGATCGAGCACGGGTTGTGGACCGAGCGGGGTGTGCGCCTCGGCCGCGATTGCGGCGGGACACCGCGTTCACGGAGTCCGAGCCGCACGCTGTGCTCAGCGCAGCCGCACACCCAGCAGCGCGTCGACGGCGGCGGCGACCAGACCCGGCGCCGCGGTGTCGGACCCGCCGATGGTGACGGCGTCGCGGGCCCAGGCGTCGAGGGCGTCGAGGGCCTTGGGGGTGTCGAGGTCGTCGGCGAGGTGCTGGCGGACCCGAGCGACGGTGTCCTCCGCGGACTGCGCGGAGGACAGTGCCACCGCGGCCGTCCACGCCTCGAGCCGCCGCTGCGCGGTCACGAGCGTGGCGTCGTCCCAGGAGCGATCCTGCCGATAGTGGCCGGCGTAGAGGCCGAGACGGATGGCGCCGGGGTCCACGCCGGCGGCCGTCAGCTTCGACACCAGCACCAGGTTGCCGAGGGACTTCGACATCTTCTCCCCGTCGAGCCCGATCATGCCGGTGTGCACGTAGTGGCGCGCGAAACGGTCGGCGCCGGTGAGGGATTCGGCGTGGGCGGCCGAGAACTCGTGGTGCGGGAAGATGAGATCGCTGCCGCCGCCCTGCACGTCGAACCCGGAGCCGATCCGGTTCAGCGCGATGGCCGCACACTCGATGTGCCAGCCCGGACGGCCGGGTCCCATGGGCGACGGCCACGACGGCTCGCCCGGCCGGGCCGCCTTCCAGATCAGGGCGTCCAGGGGATCCCGCTTGCCGGCGCGATCGGGATCGCCTCCGCGCTCGGCGAAGAAGCGGGCCATGGTGTCGCGGTCGTACCCGGACTCGTACCCGAACTGCTCGGTGGCGTCGGCGCGGAAGTACACGTCGGGGTACTCGGCGTCGTCGACGGTGTAGGCCGCACCGGAGGCGAGCAGCTTCTCCACCAACTCGACCACCTCGGCGACCGATTCGACGGCGCCGATGTAGTCGCGGGGCGGCAGCACGCGCAGGGCCGTCATGTCCGAGCGGAACAGGTCGGTCTCGCGCTGCCCGAGGGACTGCCAGTCCTCGCCGTCGCGGGCGGCGCGTTCGAAGAGCGGGTCGTCGACGTCGGTGACGTTCTGCACGTAGTGCACGTCGTGGCCGGCGTCGCGCCACACGCGCTGCACCAGGTCGAAGGTGAGGTAGGTGGCGGCGTGGCCGAGGTGCGTCGCGTCGTACGGGGTGATGCCGCAGACGTACATGGTGGCCGTCGAACCCGGTGCGACGGGCCGCACGGCGCGGTCCGCGGTGTCGTACAAGCGCAGAGCCGGGCCTTCGCCGGGAACCGTGGGGACAGCGACATCGGGCCAGGACTGCATGGCGCCCAGCCTATCCGGTGACCGTCGGCCGACCGTTCGCCAGGCTCAGAAGGCGGGCCACGGCAGCGGCCGGGACGACGAGGGCGACGGCATCACGGGCCGCTCGACCAGCGAGCGGAGGCGACGGTGCAGGGCGTCGATCTCGGCGTCGGTGATCAGCGGGGCGAGGTCGTCCCCGAGCGCACCGCGGAGCGCACCGGACACCCGGTCCAGATCGGCGACGAGGTCCGGGCCGATCGGGTCGCCGGCCCACCCCCAGAGGACCGTCCGCAGCTTGTTCTCCCGGTGCATCGCGAGTCCGTGATCGACGCCGTGGACCGCGCCGTCGAGTCCCTCGAGGACGTGCCCGCCCTTGCGGTCGGCGTTGTTGAGGACGACGTCGAGGACGGCCATGCGGTGCAGACGCGGATCGTCGGCGTGGACGAGCACGATCTCCTCGCCCGTCTCGTCGTGGCCGCGCAGGACCGGCAGGTAACCCTCCGGCACCAGGTCGGGGCGGCAGATGTCCACCAGGTCGATGCCGTCCCCGGACTCGGGATGCCGCTCGACGGTGTCGATCCACCGCTGCACCATGCCCGGCCCGACGGGCCCGTCACGCAGCACGGTCGCGGGCACCACGTCCCATCCCAGGGCGTCCGACACCAGGTACGACGCCACCTCCCGGCCGGCGAGCGTGCCGTCCGGGAAGTCCCAGAGCGGTTGCTCGCCGCGCACCGGCTTGTAGACGCAGCGCAGCGGCGTGTCGGGGCGCTCGATCTCGCAGACGAGCGTGGCGTTGGAGGCCTGCACGACGCGGCCGACGATGGTCAGCTCGGCGCTGCGCAGCAGGTCGAGATCGTCGGGGGCGGTCAGGAGTCGTCCCCGAAGTCGGTGACGGCGGACCCGGAGACGGGTCCGCGCCGGTAGCCGTTGGTCCGCACGCACATGTGGCCGCCCGAGGTCAGCGGTTCGCCACACAGTGGGCACGGCGGGCGCCCGGCGGCGATCACGCGCTCGCTGCGCGCCGCGAACTCCCGCGCCTGTTCCGGGCTGAGGAAGACGCGCACCGCGTCCGGGCCCTCGTCGGTGTCGTCGAGGACCACCGACTCGTCGATCTCGGTCTCGGTGATGGCGAGCAGTTCCACCACGACCGCCCCGGCGTCGGCGTCCCAGCCGAGGCCCATGGTGCCGACGCGGAACTCGGCGTCGACCGGGGTGACCAGCGGGTCGATGTCGGAGGGGTCGGTGTCCGACGGCGGCACCTCGGCACCGAAGCGTCGGGCCACCTCGTCGAGCAGCAGACCGACCCGGTCCGCGAGCACCTGCACCTGCTGCTTCTCGAGCGCCACCGACACGACGCGGGCCTCGTGCACGGCCTGCAGGAAGAACGACCGATCGCCGGGTTCGCCGACCGTGCCGGCGACGAACCGATCGGGAGTGCGGAAGACGTGAATCGCGCGGGACATACTTTCACCTTCCGTATCCGCGCCGGGCCCCGTGCGGGGTCACCTCCGGCGGTGATGGTGGTCTGGCGACCTCCATCGTCATTATCCGCGTGCTGTCCAGGGACGGTGGTCAGCGGCCCGTCGACCCGCCGATCACGGCGTCCGAATCGTCACCGGCTTCGTCACCGGCACCGTCGGCCGAGCCCTCGGGCTTCGGCGGCGGTGGGAGGAACTGGCTCAGGTCGCCGCCGAGGTCACCGACGCGATGGACGAACGCCCGCGTCTCGGTGTACCGGACGACGGAGATCGACGACGGGTCCACCACGATGCGCTGGAACTGGTCGAGATGCGAGCCCAGGGCGTCGGCGAGCACGGCCTTGATGACGTCGCCGTGCGTGCAGGCGACCCAGAGCACGTCGTGTCCCGCCTCGGCGGCCAGGCGCTCGTCGTGGTCCCGGACGGCGCGCACGGCGCGGGCCTGGACGTCCGCGAGCCCCTCGCCGCCGGGGAACACGGCCGCGGACGGGTGCTGCTGCACGACCTTCCACAGCTTCTCGCCGGTCAGGTCCTTGATGGCGCGGCCCGTCCAGTCGCCGTAGTCGACCTCGAGCAACCGGGGCTCCACCACGGGATCGAGGCCGCGGGCGGCGGCGAGCGGCGCCACGGTCTGCTCGCACCGCAGCAGCGGTGACCGCACGATCGCGCCGAGCGGGAGACCGTCGAGCCGGTCGACGACCTTCTCGGCCTGCCCCCGTCCGAGCTCGTCGAGTTCGACGCCCTCGGACCGGCCGGCGAGCGTACCGGCGGTGTTGGACGTCGAACGTCCGTGCCGCAGCAGGATGACCGTCATGGGACCAGCCTAGGGATCGCCCGTCAGGTCGCCGCGACGGTCCCCGTGGCGAGCAGGGCCATCACGAGAAGACCGAGCACGATGCGGTAGCCGACGAACCAGTTGAGCGAGTGGTTCTCCACGAACCGCAGCAGCCACGCGATCGACGCGTACCCCAGCCCGAACGCCACGAGCGTGGCCACCAGCAGCTGCGCCCCGGACGCCTGCAGGCCCTCCCCGGACGGGGAGAACGCGTCGGGCAGGGAGAACAGGCCCGACGCGGTGACCGCGGGGATCGCGAGCAGGAAGGAGAAGCGGACGGCGGCGGGTCGCGTCAGCCCCAGGAAGAGGCCGGCACTGCTGGTGGCGCCGGACCGCGAGACACCGGGGATCAACGCCAGGCACTGGGCGAGACCCATGACGAGGCCGTCACGGGTGGTGAGCTTCTCGATCGGACGACGTTGCGACCCGACCTTCTCGGCGATCGCGATGACCAGCGCGAAGACGATCAGCATCGTGGCCACGAGCCAGAGGTTGCGGGCGCCGGTGCGGATGGCGTCCTTGAAGACGAAGCCGATGACGCCGATCGGGATCGTGGCGAAGATGACGTACCACCCCATGCGGTAGTCGAGATCGCCGCGATGGGACCGGTCGGTCAGCCCGCGGAACCACGCCCGCACGATGCGGACGATGTCCTTGGCGAAGTAGAGCAGCACGGCCGCCTCGGTGCCGAGCTGGGTGACGGCGGTGAACGACGCGCCGGCGTCGTCCCCGAAGAACACCTCCGACACGATGCGCAGGTGTCCCGAGGAGGAGATGGGCAGGAACTCCGTCAGTCCCTGGACGGCCCCGAGCACGAGGGCCTGCAGCCAGGACATGGATTCGGCGATCACGGTCGACGTCACGATCGCCGACCGTACTAGGGTCGTCCCTCGATCACGGGGTCACCCGCCGTCCGGCAACGAAGCGAGCAGATCACCACCATGAAGCACAGAACCGTCGGCACCAGCGGACTTCGCGTCTCCCGCCTGGGACTCGGGACGGGCGAGTGGGGGCGCGGGGTGGACGGCGACGACGCCGCGGCCCAGATCACCGCCTTCGTCGAGGCGGGCGGCACGCTCGTCGACACGTCGGACACGTACGGCGACGGCCGGGCCGTGCGGGTGCTCGCGGAGATTCTCGACGACGTCGTCCCGCGGGCCGATCTGGTGCTCAGCGTCGATTCGGGTGTCTCCCCCGCCGACGCCGCCGGACACTGGACGGTCGACTGCTCGCGGCGGTCACTCCTCAACGGTCTCGACCGCACGTTGCGCGACCTCGGCACCGACCACCTGGATCTGTGGAGTGTCGGTGCGTGGGACACCCGGACGCCGCTCGACGAGATCGCCTCGACCCTCGAGGCCGCCGTGTCGTCGGGCCGGGTCCGCTACGTCGGCGTGCGCGGCTACCGCGGCTGGCAGGTGGCGGCGCTGGCGTCCCGAGTCCCCGTGGTGGCGGCGCAGGCCGAGTACTCGCTGCTCGCACGCGGAATCGAGGACGAGTTGGTCCCGGCCGCGACGTGGCACGGGGTCGGTGTCCTGGCGGTGTCCGCGCTGGGCGGCGGCGTACTCACCGGCAAGTACCGCGACGGGGTGCCGGCCGACGCGCGCGGGGCCGACCCGCTGCGCTCCGCGGGCATCGCCCCGTTCCTCGGCGACGGCGGCGGCAAAGTGGTCGAAGCGGTGCTCACCGCCGCGGACGGACTGGGAACCTCACCTCTCGCGGTGGCGCTGGCCTGGGCGCGCGACCGCCCGTCGGTGGCGTCGACGGTGGTGGGCACCCGCGACATCGGCCAACTCACCGGAGTGCTCGCGGCCGAGGAGGTCGACCTGCCCGCCGCGATCGCGGCCGCGTTGGACGACGTGAGCTCGCCGTGGCGCTAGGCCGACCCGCCGCGGGGGTCGAGCCCACCCAGCCGGCCCAGCAAAGCCCGGACCAGCGTGGTGTCGGACGGCGTCGGATCGTCGGGAGCGCGCAGCGTCGCCACGGCATCACGCACGGCGGCAACCACGGACCGCTCGTCGGTGAGATCGAGGTCGGTCACGTCGGCCTCCGCGATCGCGTCGACGTCGACGTCGTCCGGAACGGTCGGGGTGGCCCCGAGGCGGTAGACCTTCACGCGCAGGGTCTTCCCCCGCACCCGGAACGCGAACGCACGCCCGTCGGCGGCCGTCCCGAATCCGTGCGCGTGCGCGCCGGCGGTGACGTCCTCGACGGAGAAGCCGGAGCCGGTCGAGTCCGGCGGGGTCGGACGGTGCACGTCGATCACTCCCGTGGAACCAGCGGTAACGGACACTTCGGACCGTACCCATCGTCGGTGCGGCTGTCGCGTCCCCGCCCGGCGCGCACGGCGGGCAACGTGATCGGATGGAGTCGATGGTGAACGACGACAGCACGAGACGAGACCGCCGACCTGCGACGACGAAGGCGCAGCGCCGCGTCGTCCGGTCCGCCGGGGTGATCGGCACGGCCGCGATCGCTTTGCTGATCGCGGCGTGCGGCGGGGAGACGACGGAGTCGACCCCCACCAACACGCGCGAGCCGGAGACGGCCGCCGCCTCGCCCGAGCAGGCGACGACGCCCGCCGGCACCGTCGCCCCCGCCGGTCTCGGCGGGCCGACGACGGTGCGCTCGCTGGCCGTCGATCCGCAGACCTCGGTGGTGGCCGTGCTGACCGACGGCGGGCTGCTGCTCGCCGACGGATCGACCGACGGTGCGGTCGCGGGCACCCCGCGCGCGGTCGAGTTGCCGTCGCCGGGCACGTCGGTCCATCCCGGCCGCGCCGGAGAGATCCTGGTCACCACGGCGGACGGGCTCGTGCGGGTCGACGCCGAGTCGGGTGCCGCCACCGCACTCCCGGTCGACGGCGGCGCGATCTCGGCCACCGTGTTCGGCGACGGGTACGCGGTGGGGTCCGCGACGGGTCTGGTGTCCGTCCTCGACGCGGACGGAGCGGTGACGTCGTCGATCGGCGGCCTCGCGTCGGTCGACGGACTGGTCCCCGCCGGGGACGATCTGGTGGCCCTGGACACCCGGCAGACGTCCGTGACCACGGTGAACGTCGCCGCCGACCGGCTCGGGGAAGCACTGCGGGCGGGTGACGGCGCGACGCGCACGGTGGGCTGCGCCACCGGGGCGATCGTGGTCTCCGACACCGCCGACGACGAGCTGATGATCTTCACGGGCGACGACCTGATCATGCGCCAGCGCTATCCGGTGGCGGGGTCGCCGTTCGCCGTGGCGTGCGACGACGCCGGCACCGTGTGGGTCACGACAACGGCCACCAACGAGGTGCTCGGGTTCGACGTCTCGAGCGGAATTCCGGTGGAGACGGCGCGGTTCCCCACCGTGACGCAACCCGATTCCCTCGCGGTCGATTCGCGTTCCGGACGATTGTTCGTAGGCTCGAACGACGGTGCCGGTGTGCAGGTGATACCGACCCGCGAGTGACCCCGACCGAAAGTCGCGATGCCCATGCCGAACCGAGCCGTTCCCGCGAGCTGGCAGATCCAGTCCGAGGACTGGGAGTACGTGCCGATCAAGCTGCCGCCCGACGTCACGCGGGTGACCGCATCGATGCGGCTGGCGATCTCGGCCGAGTTCGGCGGGTGGGAACTCTCCCGTGTCCGCCTGTACACCGACGGCAGCCGGCGCGTGCTGCTCAAGCGCCGCAAGACCGCCGAGCACGTTCCGCAACCGGAACTGTGACCAGAGAGACGGAGACCGTACCGACGTGAGTCCCTACCGGATTCTGCTGCGCCTGATGTTCCTCGTTCCGCCGGAGCGGATCCACCACGTCGCGTTCGCCGCGATGCGGCTGGTCACCCGGTTCGCCCCGCTCCGCGCCCTGGTGGCGCGGGTGCTGGTGGTGCGCGACCCGGTCCTGCACACCGAGGCGTTCGGCGTGCACTTCCCCACCCCGGTGGGACTCGCGGCCGGGTTCGACAAGAACGGCGAGGGCGTCGACGCCTGGGGACCGCTGGGCTTCGGTTTCGCCGAGATCGGGACGGTGACGGCGCAGCCGCAGCCGGGCAACCCGCCGCCGCGCCTGTTCCGGCTCCCGGACGATCGCGGGCTGCTCAACCGCATGGGATTCAACAACGAGGGCGCCGGTGCGGTGGCGGATCGGCTGCGTCGTCGCCGCGGTGACCTGCCGATCGGCGCCAACATCGGCAAGACCAAGGTGACGCCCGCGGCGGACGCGGCCGTCGACTACACCACCAGCGCACGGCTGCTCGGTCCCCTGGCCGACTTCGTCGTCGTCAACGTCAGTTCGCCGAACACTCCGGGCCTGCGCGACCTGCAGGCCGTGGAGTCGCTGCGGCCGCTGCTCGGGGCCGTCGTCGCGGCCGTGTCGGTGCCGGTCCTGGTGAAGATCGCGCCGGACCTGTCCGACGAGGACGTCGACGCGGTCGCCGACCTCGCGGTCGAGCTCGGCGCGGCGGGCATCGTCGCGACCAACACCACCATCGCGCGGGACGGCCTGCGCACCCCGGGAGCCGCCGAGCTCGGAGCGGGCGGGGTGTCCGGCCCGTACGTGGCGGACCGCTCGCTCGCCGTGCTGCGACGGCTGCGCGCCCGCGTCGGCGATCGGGTCACGTTGATCGCCGCGGGCGGGATCGAGACGCCCGACGACGCCTGGGCCCGCATCCGCGCCGGGGCGACGCTGGTGCAGGGCTACACCGGATTCGTCTACGGCGGACCGTTCTGGGCTCGGCGCCTCGCGACCGGGCTGGCCGAGCGGGCCCGCGCCGCGGGCTACGACCGGGTGTCCGACGCGGTCGGCAGCGACCTGGCGTGACCCGGCACGCCAGACGCTGCCGACCGCGTCGGTACTCGTCCTACTGCTCGTAGGTCCCGTGGATCACGGCGCGGGCGATGGCGTGAGAGAAGAGGGTGAAGCCGAGGTAGGCCGGGGTGGCCGTCTCGTCGATCTCGAGCCGCTCGACGTCGACCGCGTGCACGGCCACGTAGTAGTGGTGCACGCCGTGCCCCTGCGGCGGAGCGGCGCCGATGTAGCGCGCGAGTCCCGCGTCGCCCTTGAGCGTGATCGCCTCGTTCGGCAGACCCGTCGAGGAGTCGTCGCCTGCCGCCGAGACCAGTGTGGTCGTCGTGACCGGGATGTTCGCCACGGCCCAGTGCCAGAAGCCGGAGCCCGTCGGGGCGTCGGGGTCGTAGACCGTGACGGCGAAACTCTTGGTCTCGGCGGGGAAGCCCGACCACGACAGCTGCGGCGAATTGTCGTGTCCGCCGGCGCCCATGATGCCGCTGACCTGATCCTCGTGCAGCGGTTCGCCGTCGGTGATGTCCGACGACGTCAGCTCGAACGTGGGCAGCGTCGGCAGGTCGGCGTAGGGGTCCCGTGACATGGGCGATTCCTCTCGAACGTCGGTGTGGCCGACCCGAGGTCCGGGTCAGCTGTGCAGCAGGAAGTGCTCGAACACGCGGGTGCCGAACACCAACGCGTCGACGGGTACCCGTTCGTCGACTCCGTGGAACAGGGCTGCGAAGTCCAGCTCCGGAGGCAGCTTGAGCGGCGCGAAGCCGAAGCACCGAATTCCCAACTTGGCGAACGCCTTCGCGTCCGTTCCGCCCGACAGCATGTACGGCACGGTCCGCCCGTTCTCGTCGAACGCGAGGATGGCGTCGTTCATCGCGTCGACCAGATGCCCGTCGAAGGTGGTCTCGTACGGCTCGAGGTCGGCGATCCAGGACCGTTCCACGTGCGGTCCGATCAACTCGTCGACCTCGCGCTCGAAGGCCTCCTTGCGGCCGGGCAGCACGCGGCAGTCGACGGTGGCCGTGGCCGTCTGGGGAATGACGTTGGCCTTGTAGCCGGCGTCGAGCATGGTCGGGTTCGCGGTGTCCCGCAGCGTCGCCCCGACGATGCGCGCGATGCTCCCGAGCTTGGCCAGGGTGCCGTCGATGTCCGGCGACGACGGGTCGAACTGCAGACCGGTCTCGGCCGACACGGCGGCGAGGAACTCGGTGACCGACTCGGTCATCACCAGCGGGAACTGGTGCTTGCCCAGGGCCGCAACGGCCTCGGCGAGGTAGGTGACGGCGTTGTCGTCGTGCAGGAAGGACCCGTGACCGGCGCGTGCCTTCGCGGTCAGACGCATCCAGGCCAGGCCCTTCTCCGCCGTCTCCACCAGGTAGAGCCGACGCTCCTCGCCGTCCGGCCGGGCGACGGTCAGGGAGAAGCCGCCCACCTCGCCGACGGCCTCGCTGATGCCCTCGAACAGATCCGGTCGATGCTCGACCAGCCAGTGCGAGCCCCACGTGCCGCCGGCCTCCTCGTCGGCCAGGAACGCGAAGACCAGATCGCGCGGTGGCACGGTGCCCTGCGAGCGGAACTGCCGGGCGAGGGCCAGTGCCATGCCGACCATGTCCTTCATGTCCACGGCGCCGCGACCCCACAGGTAGCCGTCCTCGACCGCACCGGAGAAGGGGTGCACGCTCCAGTCGGCGGGCTCGGCCGGCACCACGTCGAGATGACCGTGCACCAGCAGTGCGCCGCGCGAGCGGTCCGCCCCGGGCAGGCGGGCGAACACGTTGCCGCGGCCGGGCGCTCCGGACTCGACGTACTCGGTCTCGTACCCGACCTCCTCGAGCTGCCGCGCCACCCACTCGGCGCACTCGCGCTCCCCCACGGTCGTCGCCGGGTCGCCGGTGTTGGTGGTGTCGAAGCGGATCAACGACGCCACCAGGTCCACCACCTCCTCGACCGCGACGGTGCCGGCGGCGGTGCCGGACGCGGTGTTCTGGGGGCTGGTCTCGGGGCTCTGCTCGCTGCTGGACACGGGTTCGTTCCTACCATCGACGGTGCGGGTGGGTAGTGGGTGGGCGCGGTGGGTAGGCGCCGCGTGACGTGCCGTTTTGGTGGGACGCGGCGCATCGACTACATTCATCTGCGCACCGCGAGTTCGGGTGCGAGCAGGTCCGAGTGGCGGAATGGCAGACGCGCTAGCTTGAGGTGCTAGTGTCCTATTAACGGACGTGGGGGTTCAAGTCCCCCCTCGGACACGTCGAAGAGCATCACGAAGGCCCTGGATCTCCGGATCCGGGGCCTTCGTCGCGTTCCCGCCCCTGTCTCTCGTCGGCCCCTGTCTTTCGTCGGCCCTGCCGCTGCGTGATGAGATGTCCCCCATGGGTGACGAGGTCGAGCAGCGCACGTTCAGCCGCCAGGACCGACAGGACTTCCGGCGCAAGGTCCAGCAGTGCCTCGACGCGCTCGCGTCCATGTTGGCCGACGACTCCTTCGCGGTCGACGAGCCGCGCATCGGCATGGAGATCGAACTCAACCTCGTCGACGACGCGATGGATCCGGCCATGGCCAACACCGCGGTCCTCGAGGCGATCGCCGACCCGGACTTCCAGACCGAACTGGGCCGCTTCAACATCGAGATCAACGTCGCTCCCGCCCCGCTGGCCGGCGAGCGCATGCGCACCCTCGAGACCGAGCTGCGCGCGTCGCTCGATCACGCCGACGAGCGAGCGAAGGGCACGGGGTCGGCGCTGGCGATGATCGGCATGCTGCCGACCCTGCGCGAGGAGCACTTCGCGGCGCGCTGGCTGTCGGAGAATCCGCGCTACGACCTGCTGAACCGGCAGATCTTCGCCGCCCGCGGCGAGGACATCGAACTGAACGTCACCGGGGTGCCGCTGCCGGGCAGCCGGGAGGCGGAGTCGCTGCATCGCATCGTCGACACGATCCTGCCGGAGGCGGCGTGCACCTCCGTGCAGCTCCACCTGCAGGTCTCGCCGGACGAGTTCTCGGCCCACTGGAACGCCGCGCAGGCCCTGGCCGGGGTGCAGGTGGCCCTGGCGGCGAACTCGCCGTTCCTCGCGGGACGCGCGCTGTGGCACGAGACCCGGATCCCGCTGTTCGAACAGGCCACCGACACCCGCCCCCAGGAGCTCAAGAACCAGGGGGTGCGGCCGCGGGTGTGGTTCGGCGAACGCTGGATCACGTCGATCTTCGACCTGTTCGAGGAGAACTCGCGGTACTTCCCCGCGCTGC
Organism: Rhodococcoides corynebacterioides; assembly: GCF_019834675.1. GTDB lineage: Bacteria > Actinomycetota > Actinomycetes > Mycobacteriales > Mycobacteriaceae > Rhodococcoides > Rhodococcoides corynebacterioides_A. The sequence goes on from NZ_JABUBU010000002.1 coordinate 199,653, forward strand.
TGCCGGTGGTGTCCGATCAGGACCCGATGGCCGAGCTCGCGGCCGGTCGAACCCCCGAGCTGACCGAGCTCAAGATGCACAACGGCACGGTCTACCGCTGGAACCGGCCCATCTACGACACCTCGAACGGCGAGCACCACCTGCGCCTCGAGAACCGGGTGCTGCCCGCCGGACCGTCGGTGATCGACGTGATGGCCGACGCCGCGTTCTACTACGGCGCCCTGCGCTCCCTGGTCGACGCCGACCGCCCGGTGTGGAGTCAGATGTCCTTCGACGCGGCGCAGGACAACCTGCACTCGGCCGCGCGCAGCGGCATCGACGCGCGCCTGTACTGGCCGGAGGTGGGATGGGTGTCACCGCAGGAGCTCGTGCTCCGGCGCCTGCTGCCGATGGCCGAGGCCGGCCTGGACGCATTCGGCGTCGACCCCGAGGTCCGCGATCGCTACCTGCGGGTGATCGAGGGGCGGTGTCTGCGACGCCAGAACGGCGCCGTGTGGCAACGCTCGGCGCTGGCCGCCCGGGAGCGGGCGGGGGACGACCGCGATCGCGCTCTCGCGGGCATGCTCTCGGACTACCTCGACCGCATGCACGACGGCGAGCCGGTCCACACGTGGTCGTGGTGAGCGCGCTAGTAGTGTCGGGGAATGGCCGATTCCACGCGTGAGTCCACCGCCCGCGAGTTCGAGATCGTCGTCTACGGCGCAACGGGATTCGTCGGAGCACTGACCGCCGAGTACCTCGCCCGGCACGCCCCCGACGGCACCACCGTCGCGCTGGCGGGCCGCAGCCGGGAGAAGCTGGAATCGACCCGTCGGGGACTTCCGGCGCGGGCGGCGGACTGGCCCCTCGTCGTCGCCGACGCCGACGACGAGGCCGCGCTGACCGCGCTCGCGCAGCGCACCTCCGTCGTCCTCACCACGGTCGGTCCGTACGCCAAGTACGGGCGCGTCCTCGCCCGCGTGTGCGCCGAGTCGGGCACCGACTACGTCGACCTCACCGGCGAGGTGCTCTTCGCCCGCGCGAGCGCCGACGAGAACCACGAGACCGCCGTACGCACCGGCGCACGCATCGTCCATTCCTGCGGCTTCGACTCGGTGCCGTCCGACATCGGGGTCTTCGAACTGCACCGCAAGGTCACCGAGGACGGCGCCGGCGACCTCACCGACACCACCCTCGTGGTGACGTCGATGAGCGGCGGCGTCAGCGGCGGCACCATCGACTCGCTGCGTGGTCAGATCGACGAGATCACCAAGGACCGGGCCGCCGCCAAGCTCGCCGCGAGCCCGTACTCCCTCAGCCCCGATCGTTCGGTCGAGCCGGACTTCGGTCGCCAGAACGACGCTCCGGTGCTCAAGGGCTCGTCCATCCACCCCTCGCTGAAGGGATGGAAGGCACCGTTCGTCATGGCGTCGTACAACACGCGCGTGGTGCGGCGCACCAACGCCATCCTCGGCTACCCCTACGGCAAGACCTTCAAGTACAACGAGGTCATGAGCGTGGGCTCCTCCCCCGCGTCCCCCGTCCTCGCGGCGGGTGTCCTCGCCGGGCTGGGCGCGTTCGTGGCCGGGCTGGCGTTCAAGCCGACGCGGTTCCTGCTGGACAAGGTGCTGCCCGCTCCGGGCAGCGGCCCCAGCGAGAAGACCCGGCAGAAGGGTCATTTCGTCGTCGACATCTACACGACCACCACCAGCGGCGAGCACTACGTCTCGCGGGTGAAGGCGAAGGGCGACCCCGGCTACGCCGCCACGGCAATGATGCTCGGCGAGTCCGCGCTGGCCCTGGTGAAGAACCGCGACGAGCTGCCCTCCCTCGGAGGCGGTGTGCTCACCCCGGCGTCCGGTATCGGCACCGCACTGATCACGCGCCTGCGCGCCGCCGGGATGGAGATCTCGGCCCGCAAGGTCTGAGCGTGCGCGACACCCTCACGCAGTACGAGGCGGACCACGGCCACGAGCGAGTGCAGGACATCGCGGTCGTGCCGCCGTCGCCCGGTGTCCTGGCCGGCCCGCTGCCGGTGCCCGCCCTCGCGACGGGCAGCGTGGCGGCGCTGTGCTCCGCGGTCGATCGCTACCGCCGCGCCGTGGAGCTCGACCCGCAGCCGTGGTCGATCGACGGTGACCGGGTGGCGTCGTCGTTCGGCGGCGGGGATCTGCTGCGCGTGAACGGTAGTGCCGCACCGGGATTCGCGCCGCTGTCCGGCTTCTGGCCGACCGCGGACGGGTGGGTGCGGACGCACGCGAACTACCCCCACCACCGGGACCGGCTGTGTGCGCTGCTCGGTGTGCCCGACGATCCGGCCGCCGTCGCCGCCGCCCTCGCGACCGTGTCGGCGCGGGAGATCGAGACCGCGGCGGCCGCCGCGGGTGCACTGGTGGTCGCGGTGCGGACGCCGTCGGCGTGGGACGACGAGCCGGCGGGTCGGTTCGCCGCCACCGGCCCCCTGGTGACGACGTCGGTACGCCCGGACGGGACGTCGTCGCTGCCCGAGGCGCCCACCGACGCCCGCCGTCCTCTGGCGGGCATGCGCGTCCTCGACCTCACCCGGGTCCTCGCGGGGCCGGTGGCCACTCGCGCGCTGGCTCTGCTCGGCGCCGCGGTGCTGCGCGTCGATTCGCCGCGGTTGCCCGAGATCGAGACGCAGCACCTCGACACCGGCGCGGGCAAGGCGTCGACTCTCCTCGACGTCGAGGATCCCGACCAGCGCGATCGCCTCGCCGCCCTCGCGACCACCGCCGACGTGGTGGTCTGCGGGTACCGACCGGGTTCGACGGTGATGTCCGTCGTCGAGTCCGTTCGGCCCGGCGGCGCCGTGGTCGCGTCCGTGTCGGCGTGGGGGACGCGCGGCCCGTTCGCGGGTCGACGGGGGTTCGACAGCCTGGTGCAGGCCGCGTACGGAATCGCCGTGCTGTGCGGCAGGGACGACAGACCCGGAGCGTTGCCGGTGCAGGCGCTCGACCACGCCACCGGGTCTCTCCTCGCGGCCGGGATCGTGGACGCGCTGGCCCTGCGGGCGCAGAGCGGGATCGGACGCACCGTCACGGCGTCGTTGGCCCGGACGGCGGCACACCTGCTCGCCCTGCCGCGCTCGGCGGACGGCGGCGAGCGCACTCCGATCCCCGAGACGCACACCGTGACGCACGGGTCCGTCCGCACCGCACGACCCGCCCTGGCGGAGTACGACGACTACCCGTGGCCCGCCCGTCCATGGGGCTCGGACGAGCCCCGCTACCCCACCCCGGAGACCGTGTGACCACCCGTCTGATCGTCGACGTCGACACCGGTATCGACGATTCCCTCGCCCTGGTCCTGCTCGCCGCCGACCCGGCCGCCGAGATCGTCGCCGTGTGCTGCACGGCGGGCAACGTGCCGACGGCGCAGGTCACGCGCAACACGGCGTCCTGGCTCGATCTCTGCGGACTCCACGACGTCGAGGTCTGCGTCGGCGCGGACGGTCCGCTGGTCGCTCCGCTCATGACCACCGAGGACACCCACGGCCCTCTCGGCGTCGGCTACGCGGACCTGCCGCCGAGCACCCGGTCGCTGTCCGCGCGGTCGGCGGCCACCGCCTGGGTGGAGCTGGCGCGCGCTCACCCCGGCGAGCTGACGGGCCTGGTCACCGGTCCGCTGACCAACCTCGCCCTCGCGCTCCGCCTCGAGCCGACCCTGCCGACCCTGCTGCGGCGGCTGGTGATCATGGGCGGATCGTTCGACCACCCGGGCAACACGACCCCGACATCGGAGTGGAACGTCGCGGTCGACCCGGAGGCCGCCAAGGAGGTGTTCGACGCCTTCTCCGCGGCGCCGGCGGGACGCGAGCCGATCGTCTGCGGCCTGAACCTCACCGAGACGATCGAGATGCACCCGCACTACCTGGACCGACTGATCGCGGCGGCCGGCGGACCCGACGTGCCGATCGTGCGGCACCTCGCCGACGCCATCCGGTTCTACTTCGAGTTCCACGAGGCGCAGGGCGAGGGATACCTCGCGCACATGCACGATCCCTTCGCCGCGGCGGTCGCGCTGCGTCCGGAGATCGCCGAGTACCGCACGGCCACGGTCGACGTCGAACTCGCCGGAACCCTCACCCGCGGAACCACGGTGGCCGATCGACGCGGTCACTGGGGGCGAGAACCCAACGCGGCCATCGCCGTGGCCACCGACCCCGAGGCCTTCTTCGACGACCTCGTGGCGAGGGTCGGCGCGTTCGCAGCGCGACGTGCTCAGATGTCGCTGGGACGGTCGTAGGCCGCCAGAATCTCCTGCGCCGCCAGCGCCGCGGTGAGTGAGCCGTCGGCCACGCGGCGCTCGACGTCACCCCGCACGGTCCGCACGTCCGGATCGGTCTCGAGCCGTCGCATCACCTGGTCCTGGACCATGGTCCACACCCACCGCACGGTCTGCGTTCGCCGCTTCTCCTCGAACTGCCCTGCGGCGGTGAGGGTCTCGCGGTGACGCAGGACGGTCGCCCAGAACTCGTCCAGGCCCGTCTCCTCGATGGCGCTGGTGGTGAGCACCGGCGGCACCCACACCGCGTCGTGCGGGTGGATCAACCGCAGCGCACCTGCCAGCTCACGGGCGGCGCTCTTCGCGTCCCGAATGTGGTTGCCGTCGGCCTTGTTCACCGCCACCAGGTCGGCGAGCTCGAGCACGCCCTTCTTGATGCCCTGCAGTTGATCGCCGGTGCGGGCGAGGGTGAGGAAGCAGAAGCAGTCGACCATGCCGGCGACGGTGATCTCGGACTGACCGACGCCGACGGTCTCGACGAGGACGACGTCGTAGCCGGCGGCCTCGAGCAGCACGATGGTCTCGCGGGTGGCCTTGGCGACACCGCCGAGCGTGCCCGACGTCGGTGACGGCCGGATGTACGCACGATCGGACACCGTGAGTCGGGCCATCCGCGTCTTGTCCCCGAGGATGGATCCGCCCGTGCGCGACGACGACGGGTCGACCGCGAGCACCGCTACCCGGTGGCCCTGCCCGATCAGGTACATCCCGAGGGCGTCGATGAACGTCGACTTCCCCACGCCCGGAACGCCGGTGATGCCCACGCGGTGGGCGCCGCCGGCGTGCGGGAGAAGTCGCTGGAGCAACTGTTGCGCCCGGTCCCGGTGGTCGTCGCGCGTCGACTCGACGAGCGTGATGGCGCGCGCGAGCCCCGCGCGCTCCCCCGCGCGCACGGAGTCCGCGAGGGCGTCGACGTCGACGACGGGCCGGGCGACGGTGGGTCGATCGGCCATGGTCAGGCGTTCGCTCCGTGGCCGAGCGACTCGGCGAGCGCCTGCACCAGATCGACCGCGGCGTCCGCGATGACGGTGCCGGGCGGGAAGATCGCCGCGGCGCCCGCCTCGCGCAGCGCGTCGAAGTCGCCGGGCGGGATGACGCCGCCCACCACGACCATGATGTCGGGACGTCCGACCTCGGCCAGGGCCTCGCGCAACGCGGGCACCAGCGTGAGGTGACCGGCCGCCAACGAGGACACGCCGATGACGTGCACGTCGTTGTCGGCGGCCTGACGCGCCACCTCGTCGGGCGTCTGGAACAGCGGGCCCACGTCGACGTCGAATCCGATGTCCGCGAACGCCGTGGCGATCACTTTCTGGCCGCGGTCGTGGCCGTCCTGACCCATTTTCGCCACGAGGATGCGGGGACGTCGTCCCTCGGCCTCGGCGAAGGCGTCGACGAGTTCTCCTGCGCGCACCATGTTGCTCGCTTTCCCCGCCTCGTCGCGGTAGACACCGCTGATCGTGCGGATCTCCGCACGGTGCCGACCGTAGACCTTCTCGAGGGCGTCGGAGATCTCGCCGACCGTGGCCATCGCCCGCGCGGCGTCGACGGCGAGCGCGAGGAGGTTGGTCTCCATCCCGCCCTCGCGGGACTCGGCCCCGGCCGTGAGCGCCGCGAGCGCGGCGTCGACGCGGTCCTGGTCGCGTTCCGCCCGGAGTCGGTCGAGCTTCTCGAGCTGCTCGGACCGGACGCGGGAGTTCTCGACCTTGAGCACCTCGATGGAATCGGGCTCGTCGGGCACGTACTTGTTGACGCCCACCAGCGGCTGGCGACCGGAGTCGATCCGCGCCTGCGTGCGCGCGGCCGCCTCCTCGATGCGGAGCTTGGGGATGCCCTCGCCGATGGCCTTCGCCATGCCGCCCGCGGCCTCGACCTCGGCGATGTGCGCCCGGGCCCGATCGGCGAGCTGATGGGTGAGCCACTCGACGTAGTACGACCCGCCCCACGGATCGATGGGCCGGGTGGTCCCGGACTCCTGCTGGAGGAGCAACTGGGTGTTGCGCGCGATGCGGGCGGAGAAGTCCGTCGGCAGCGCCAGGGCCTCGTCGAGCGCGTTGGTGTGCAGCGACTGGGTGTGGCCCTGGGTGGCGGCCATGGCCTCGACGCACGTGCGGGCGACGTTGTTGAACACGTCCTGCGCGGTGAGCGACCACCCCGAGGTCTGCGAATGCGTGCGCAGGGACAGCGATTTCGGGCTCGACGGCTGGAACTGCTGCACCAACTCCGCCCACAGCAGACGGCCGGCGCGCAGCTTGGCCACCTCCATGAAGAAGTTCATCCCGATCGCCCAGAAGAACGACAACCGCGGCGCGAAGGTGTCGATGTCCATGCCCGCCGCGAGCCCGGCACGGATGTACTCGACGCCGTCCGCGAGGGTGTAGGCGAGCTCGAGGTCGGCCGTCGCCCCGGCCTCCTGGATGTGATAGCCGGAGATGGAGATCGAGTTGAACTTCGGCATGTGCGTCGAGGTGTACTCGAAGATGTCCGAGATGATCCGCATGGACGGCTCGGGCGGATAGATGTAGGTGTTGCGCACCATGAACTCTTTGAGGATGTCGTTCTGAATGGTGCCGGCGAGCTTCTCCGGCCCCACGCCCTGTTCCTCCGCCGCCACGACGTAGAGCGCGAGAATCGGCAGCACGGCACCGTTCATGGTCATCGAGACCGACACCGACCCGAGGTCGATGCCGTCGAAGAGCTGCCGCATGTCGTAGATGGAGTCGATCGCGACGCCCGCCATGCCGACGTCGCCCTGCACACGCGGGTGGTCGCTGTCGTAGCCGCGATGCGTCGCGAGGTCGAACGCCACCGACAGACCCTTCTGACCGGCGGCGAGATTGCGCCGGTAGAAGGCGTTGGACTCCGACGCCGTGGAGAAGCCGGCGTACTGGCGGATGGTCCACGGCTGGTTGACGTACATCGTGGGGTACGGCCCACGCAGGAAGGGCGCGGCGCCGGGATAGGAGTCCAGCGGGTAGCCCTGCTCGGCGGCCTCCGAGCGGTCCGCCCGGGTGTAGACCGGCCGCACGTCGATGCCCTCGGGGGTGGACCAGGTGACCTGGTCGGTGGTGTACCCGTTGGCCTCGGCGCCGGCGGCGATGTGGGCAGCGGCATCGGTGTCGGCGGCGGCGGTGTCGGTGTCGGTGTCGGGAGTGTCGGACGCGGCGGGGTCGACCAGCGGAATGGTCCCGAAGTTCGGCAGCTCGGTGTTCGGCAGCTCGGTGTTCGGCGTCTCGGTCATGCGTGCTGTCCCTCCGAGGTGGCGTGGTCGCCCGTGAGCAGGTCGAGGATGCGAGTCAGTTCGGCCACCGCGTCGATCGACAGGGTGAGGCTGCCGTCCGGGACGTCGTCCGCGTTCTCCGGGTTGTCGGCGTTCTCCGCGTTGTTCGGGAAAGTCGAGACCTTCCCGGCGACGAGGACCGTGGCCACCCCGGCGTTCCGGAGGGCGCGCACGGCGGCCGGTCCCTCCTCGGCGTACCGCGCGTCGGTGCCGCACAGGACGGCGACGGGCGACCCGGTCTCCGCGGCGACGGCCGAGAGATCGGCGTCTGCCCCGGGGTTCACCGCCTCGATACCGCCGGACGCCATGAGGTTGGCGGCGAAGGTGGTGCGTGCGTTGTGCTCGGCGACCGAGCCCAGCGGCGCGAGGAGCACGACGGGGCGGCTCCCGCGCTCGGCCGTGACGGTGTCGCTGCGGTCGCGCAGGGCCTCGAACGCGGCGGCGTAGCGGGCCACGGGTCGGCCGTCGACCGTGCCGTCCCCGGGCGTCACCGGGGGCTCCTGCAGGTTCGGGAACTCGTTGACGCCGGTGACCGACGTGCGTCGGTGCGCGATGTCCCGCTCGCGGGCAGCTCGTGTCTCGGCCACCGTGCGGGTGATCTCCCCGCTGTCGAGGGCGGCGCGGTATCCCCCCGCGCGTTCGACGGACTGGAAGACGGTCCACGCGGCGTCGGCGGTGGCGTCGGTGAGCGACTCGACGTACCAGGACCCGCCCGCGGGATCGAGGACGCGGCCGAGGTGCGACTCCTCGAGCAGCAGCAACTGGGTGTTGCGGGCGATGCGCGCGGCGAAGGTCTCGCTGACGTCGGGTGCGCCGCCGGGCAGGGCGACGTCGAACGGCAGCACCGTGACCGCGTCGGCCCCACCCACGCCCGCGCCGAACACCGCGAGCGTGGTGCGCAGCATGTTCACCCAGGGATCGCGCTGCGTCATCATCGCGGCGGACGTGACCGCGTGCTGCGGCGCCGCACCCCGGTCGGGTGCGCCGAGGACCTCGGCCACTCGAGCCCACACGCGCCGGGCCGCACGGAACTTCGCGATGGTCTCGAACTGCTGATCCGTGGCCGCGAAGCGGAACTCGAGCTGCGACAGTGCCTCCGCCGCGGTGGATCCGGCGGCCACCAGCGCTCGCACGTACTCGAGGCCCGCGGCGACGGCGAGGCCGATCTCCTGACCGTCCGCCGCACCCGCGTCGTGGAACACGGTGCCGTCGACGGTGATCGCCCGGACCCCGCGACCGTCCTCGGTGGCCCGGCGTGCGAGCGCGACCGTGTCCTCGAGGGAGACCGCGGGGACGCCCGCGACGACGTCGGTCAGCGGGGCGGCGCCCAGCGCCACACCGACCTGCGTCTCGGGCGGCAGGACGTCGAACAGCGCGTCGGCGACCGCGGGCAGGTCCGCCCCGGCGTCGAGGGTGAGGGGGGCGAGGTCGAGCAGCACCCCGGTCAGGGCCGTGGCCAGACCGTCGGCTCCGATGCCGGCGGTGGACAGCCAGAGCGCGCTGACCCCGTTCTGCAGCCCGTCGAGCATGCGGCCGTTGACGGTCTCGGCATCGTGGCCGTCGCGACCGAAGCGCCCCGCGACGCGCCACCCCACGTGGACGTCGCGATGCGGGTCCCCGCCGCGGACGTACGGAAAGTGGCCGGGGAGAGGCGGTTCCGCCGTCTCGTCGAGGGGACCGTAGAGCGGAGCGATGGTCACGCCGTCGTACGTCGTGGTCTCGAGCAGGGACTCGGGACGGTCGGGCAGGGCGGACCGATCCGTCCGCCGGCTCTTGGCCAGGACGCCCGCGACGGCCTCACGCCAGGCCGCGAAGCCGTCCTCGGCGCTGCGCACCGGCACCTCGGCTCCCACCGCGTCGGTGTCGTGCGACTGCGCCGGCGACGGGACGCCACCCTCGGTTGCCACCATGACTGCCTCTCGAACGCGCTCGCGCCGGGCTCCGGCTGATCCGCCCGCGACGGTCTCGACAGCGGGAACGGTTGTGATGTTAACCGCACCCCACGACAGCGGAGTGTGTCCTGCGACGGTCGGACCTGAGACAAAGTTCACAACGCTTGGTCGTCCGAGCATCGGTCCTCCGAGCTTTGCCGAGCCACCGGAGGCGCGGTGGCGTCGGGGCCGATTACGCTCGGTCCACGTGAACTCGACCAGGGTGGTCCGCGCCGCGGCGGTGCTGCTCGCGATAGTCGCGCTGGTGGTCGTCGCCGCCCTGATCCCGCTGCCCTCCGTCGAGCGTCTGCGCGAGTGGGCCGTCGCGATCGGGCCGAGTTTCGTCGTGGCGTTCTTCGTCGCCCACGCCCTGATGACGGTTCTTCCCGTCCCTCGGACGCTGTTCACCGTCTCGGCCGGCGTGCTGTTCGGACCCGTCACCGGGCTCGCGGTGGCGGTCGGTGCGACCACGGTCAGCGCCGTGCTGGCGTTCGTGCTGGTGCGTGCCGTCGGGCGCGACGCAGTGGCCCGGCGCATCCGACACCCCCTGGCGCGCGCGGTCGACGCGCGCCTCGAACGCCGCGGATGGTTGGCGGTGGGCAGCCTGAGGCTCATCGCACCCGTGCCGTTCTCGGTGGTCAACTACTCCGCAGCGGTGTCCTCGGTGGCCCTGACCCCGTTCGCGCTGGCGACGCTGGTCGGCGTGATTCCCGGAACGGTCGGGGTGGTTCTGCTGGGCAATGCCCTCGCCGGGCACGCCGACCCGCTGCTGCTCACCGTCTCGGCGGTGTGCATCGCGGTGGGTGCGGCGGGTCTGGTGGTGGACGCCCGGCTCCCGTTGGCGGATGCCGGTGCGTCCGACGACGCCGTTCCGTCCAGCTTGGAGCCTTGATCCGGTCCGATCAAGGGTGCAGCCTTGGTTCCGGTACGCGCTCGTCAATGCTGCAGGCTTGATCGCACTGTTTCAAGTCTCTAGGGTTGACGGATGTTCGTCATGACGGTCGATCAACGCGGAAGCAGACGCGACGTCGATCGCGTCAACGACATCGTGCGGCACCCCGACTTCGCTCCGCTGCTCCGTCCCTTCGAGCGAACGGCCGGCGACGAGATCCAGGCCGTCTCCGACCGGGCCGACGTCGTCCTCGACGTGGCCCTCACCCTGATCGACGACGGCCACTGGAGCGTCGGCATCGGCGTGGGCCCGGTCGAGATGCCGCTCCCCGAGTCCACCCGCGCCGGCCGCGGTCTCGCGTTCGAGGCGGCGCGCGACGCCGTCGACGACGCCAAGAGTGCGCCGGCCCGGATCGCCGTGCGCGGGGTCGACGCCGACGCGGCGGCCGACGCCGACGCGGTGACCGCGCTGCTCGCCGTGCTCGTCACCCGGCGCACCGAGCAGGGCCGGGCCGCCGTCGCCGCGCTCCGACGCCTCGGGTCGCAGTCCGCCGTCGCGGAGGCGTTGTCCATCACGCCGCAGGCCGTGTCGCAACGGCTCGCGGTGGCGGGCTGGCAGCTCGAACGGGCCGCGCGACCCGTCGTCGCGCGGATGCTCGGTGACGCCGATCGGCGCGCGCAGGAAGTCGTCGGATGATGGAGGTCGTCGGATGATCGTGATCGTCGTGGTGGCCCTGATCGTCGCGCTCGTGGGGTCGGTGATCCCGGCGCAGCGGTCGCCCCGGTGGTTGCCCTCCGCGGTCGCCGCCGTCGCCCTGGCCGTCGCCGGGGTGGCGGCGGTGGCCCGCTCGACCCCGGTCACCGGCGTCGCCGCCGTGGTGTCGGTGGTGCTGTGCGGCGCCGTCGCGGTGGTCGGCGGCACGTCGCTGGTGCCCGCGGTGTTCCGCCTCGCGCCGCGCCATCCGGCGCACGGGAACGACACGGCCGACATGAACGACACGGCCGACACAGCCGACGACCCGGACACGGTGCTGCGCGGCGGACTGGTGATCGGCGCGCTCGAGCGCACCGCCGTCGTCGCCTCGATTCTGGCCGGGTGGCCCGAGGGCATCGCCGTCGTCCTCGCGGTGAAGGGGCTCGCCCGCTATCCGGAACTGCGGCGCGCGCAGTCGTCGGAGTACTTCATCATCGGCACGTTCACCAGCGTTCTCTGGGCGGCCGCGGCCGGGGGTGTCGGAGTCGCACTGCTCCGATGACCCCCGGCCGGGCGCTCAGCCGTCGAGCTGCTTGGTATCCGGCTGCTCGAGTTCCGACGCCCGCTGATCGCGCGCCGCCGCGGCGAGCGAGGTGTCGACGGGCTTGCGCGCCACTGCCTCCGCGGCCGCGACGGCCTGGGCGATGGCCGGGTCGGTCTTGGTGGTGAACCACTCGGCGACCTCGTCCGAATCGTCCTCGGGCTTGCTGCGGACGTCGTCGTGTGCGCTGGGCTCGAACCGGAACACTCCGTCCTCCCCCGGCGCGCCGAGCTGCTTGGCGAAGCCCTTCAACGCGTCGCCGAAGTCGGACGGGACCACCCACATCTTGTTCGCGTCGCCCTGGGCCATCTTCGGCAGGGTCTGCAGGTACTGGTACGCGAGCAACTCCGGGGTCGGCTTGCCGGCCTTGATGGCCTCGAAGACCTTCTCGATCGCCTTCGCCTCACCCTGGGCCTGCAGGTACTTCGCGGCGCGCTCACCCTGCGCGCGCAGGATGCGGGACTGCCGCTCGCCCTCGGCCTCGAGGATCGCGGCCTGCTTGGCACCCTCGGCCGAGAGGATCTGACTCTGCTTGGCACCCTCGGCCGTCTTGATGGACGACTCGCGGTTGCCCTCGGCCGTGAGGATGGTGGCCCGCTTCTCGCGGTCCGCCTTCATCTGCTTCTCCATCGACTCCTGGATGGACGGCGGCGGATCGATGCTCTTGAGCTCGACGCGGGCGACGCGCAGACCCCATCGGCCCGTGGCCTCGTCCAACACGCCGCGCAGCTGCCCGTTGATGGAGTCACGGGAGGTCAGCGTCTCCTCGAGCGTCATGCCGCCGACGACGTTGCGCAGCGTCGTGGTGGTCAACTGCTCCACGCCCACGATGTAGTTGTTGATCTCGTAGACCGCCGCCTGCGGGTTGGTCACCTGGAAGTAGACGACGGTGTCGATCGACACGGTCAGGTTGTCCTGGGTGATCACCGGCTGCGGCGGGAAGGAGACCACCCGCTCGCGCAGGTCCACCTTGGCCCGCACGCGGTCGACGAACGGCACGAGGAACGTGAGCTGCCCGGACACGGTCTTGGCGTACCGACCGAGACGCTCGATGACCGCGGCCTCCGCCTGCGGCACCAGGGTGACCGACTTGGCCATGACGAGGGCCACGAACAGGACGACGACGACCAGCGCGATCAGAGCGGTGTATTCAGCCATCTAGGGTCCTTTCCACACGACGGCCGTGGCGCCGTCGATCTTCATCACGGTGACGGTCGTTCCGGCCGCGTACACCTCCGTGGGATCGAGCGGGCGCGCCGTCCACACGTCACCGTCCAGACTCACCGTCCCGGAGACCTCGTCGACCGGGTCGAGAACCCGGGCGGTCCGACCGGTGAGGGCCGCGACGCCCGTGGGCGTCGGCGGCGGAGTCGAGAACCGCCGCGTCAGGGCCGGCCGGACGCCGAGGATCAGCGCGGCCGACAGTGCCGCGAAGACGAGCGCGTCCCCCCACACCGGAAAGTCGGTCAGCGCGGACACGCCGGCGGTGCCGAGCGCGCCCCCGGCCAACATCGACAGGAAGAAGTCACCGGACAGCGCCTCACCCGCGGCGAGGATCACCGCACCCAGGAGCCACAGAAGTGCAACCACGACTCCACCCTAACCACGACATCCGACCGCGTGGTGTGCACGCCGGGCTGGACGACCGATCGTTACCGACCTGTCCCCGAACCGGGCGAATCGGACAGGCGTGCGTCGGGAAGCGTGTCAGGCGGGCGCGGTGACGAAATCGATCAGGCGCTCCACCGCACCGATCAACGGCGCTTCGAGATCCCGGAACGACGACACCGCGTCGTACACCCGGCGCCAGCCGTCTCGCGGTGTCCCCCAGCCCAGTTCGTCGCAGACGCCGGTCTTCCAGTCGGTTCCGCGCGGGATCACGGGCCACGCCGAGATCCCGACGGCCGACGGCTTCACCGCCTGCCACACGTCGATGTACGGATGACCGGTGACCTCCACGTACGGCCCCAACGACCGCGTGAGGTGCTCCTCCTTGGTCCCCGCCACGAGGTGGTCGACCAGGACCCCGACCTTGCGCGTCGGGCCGGGGTCGAACTGCTGCAACCGATCCGCCAGGTTGTCCAGACCCTCGAGGTACTCGACGACGACGCCCTCGACGCGCAGGTCGTGACCCCAGACCCGCTCGACGATCGCGGCGTCGTGGATACCCTCCACCCAGATTCGACTCGGCAGAGCGACCGAGGCGCGGGCGTTCTCGACCCGGGTCGAGCCGGACGCCGACCGTCGCGGTGCGGCGGCCTTCGGTGCGGGCCGCGTCAGCGTGACGGGTGAGCCGTCCACGAGGAACGCCGCCTCCCGCATCGCGAACAGGCGCGTGCGCCCCCGTCCGTCCTCGAGGCGAACGAAGTCCCCGTCGTACGTCCGATCGAATCCCACCACGGCGCCGCAGAATCCGGTCGCGGCGTCCTCGACCACCAGGTCGCGCTCGGCGGCGACGGTCGGTACCGCCGGGCGTCGTCGTCGCGCATGGCCCGCGAAGATGTCCCCGTATCCCTGGCTCGCCATCGAGTCCTGCCTTCGTCCGTCTCGGTGTCCGCCCCGGTCGGGCCGATCCACGCTAGTCCGAGTCGCCGCGGGAACACGCTCGCCACGCCGTCCGTGTCGGTGCCCCCACCTAGACTTCTCTCCCGTGTCCTCAGCCTCCGCAACACTCGCGATCTGGTCCGGCGCCTGGCTCGGCGGCGCCGCGGCACCCGACGACGTGCTCGACGCGCTCGGTCGGTGGGCGCCGCTGACGTTGGTGGTCGCCGCCGACCCGGCCGTGGCGGAGGATCTGGACCTGCCGTGGCCGACGCCGCAGGACGTCGGATCGGCCACGTTGCTGTCGGTTCTCCGTACCGCGGCCCCCGCCGACGAGGCCTCGGCCACCGTGGAGTTGGTCCTGCCGGTCGCGGGCGACGTTGCCGGGCTGCCGGTCGGCAGCACGTTCGCCGCCGCCGCGCTGGCCGCCGGCGAGGGTGTGATGGTGGGCGTGCCCGGCGCCGCCGGTGTCGGCCTGGTGCCCACGGTCGAGGGGCCGGACGTCCTGCGCTGGACGGTCTTTCGCATCGTGCTGCCGCACCCGCGCCGGGACACCGCGCTGGGCGAGGTCGAGTACTCGATGCGCGAGGTGGTGCGGGACGCGGCGGACGTTCTCGGCTCCGCACCGGCGGTGGTCACCCGGCGGGCGGGTGATCCCCGCGTGATCATCGAGCAGCGACTCGCAGCGGCGCAGTCGCACCCGTATCCCCGTCTCTCCGAACGCATCACGCGTGTCCTGGACACCGCGGACCGAGTGGACGCCATTCTCGACGCCGCGGACGTCGCCGCGCCGTCGGAGGCGCCCACCAGCACCGGCGCCGAGGCGCGGGAGACCACCGTGCGTTCACTGCGCACCGCGGTCCGCACGGCCCGCCGCGTCGCCGTCACCGACGCGGTGGACCGCTTCCTGCATCCGTGACGGTCAGGCGGGTCGCCGCCGCACCGGCGGCTCGCAGCACCCCGGGTTGCAGGGCGATCCGTCGACGGTGGTTCCGAAGGCGGGCTCGGACCCCAGCCGCGCCGGGGCCAGCCCGGACGTGCGCTCCTGCACCAGGGTGCGCACCAGGGTGGCGAAACGCGGGTCGTCGCCCGGCGTTCCGGCGCGTTCCAGGGTGATGCCGAGTTCGTCGGCCTTCTCGACCGCCTCGGTGTCCAGGTCCCACACCACCTCGAGGTGATCCGAGACGAAGCCGACGGGACAGATGACCACTGCGCCGACACCCTCGGACGCCAGCGTCTCGAGGTGGTCGCAGATGTCGGGCTCGAGCCACGGGATCTGCGGCGGCCCCGACCGGGACTGCCACACCAGATCGTGTCGGGCGACGCCGGCGGCGGCCGCGCACAGGCGCGCCGCCTCGGCGACCTGCCGACTGTAGAGATTCCCGCCCGCCGACGGCGGTCCCGCGGCCGCGTCCGCCGAGACCGGCACCGAGTGGGCGGTGAACACCACGCGGGCACCCGCACGCTGGTCCGCCGGAAGTCGGTGCAGCGCAGCGGTGATCGCGTCGGCGAAGGACTCCACCAGCAACGGATGGTCGTAGTACTGGCGCAGCTTCGTCAGCTGCGGCGCACCGTCGCCCACCGCGGCACGGGCCCGCGCGATGTCCTCGTGATACTGGCGGCAGCCGGAGTACCCACCCCACGCGGACGTCGGGAACACGAGCGCGTTCCGGATGCCGTCGTCACGCATGCTCGCGACGGTGTCCTCCACCATCGGATGCCAGTTCCGGTTGCCGAAGTACACCGGCAGATCGACGCCGGTGAGCGCGAACTCCGCCTCGACCGCGGCGATGATCTCGCGGTTCAACCGGTTGATCGGCGAGACTCCCCCGAAGTGCAGGTAATGCTCGGCCACCGCGTCGAGCCGCTCCGGCGGGATGCCCCGACCACGCGTGACGTTCTCGAGGAACGGGCGCACGTCGTCCGGGCCTTCCGGGCCGCCGAAGGACAGCAACAACAGCGCGTCGTAGTTCATGGCTCCATTCTGCCCGGCCGGGCGGAGCTACCCGGCCCGGCCCGGCGGATCAGAGATTCTCGGGCAGCCAGGTGTTGTGGCTCGCGCCGCCGTCGACGTAGACGATGGATCCGGTGGTGGCCGGGAGCCAGTCCGACAGGAGTGCGCAGATGGACTTGGCCACCGCGGTCGGATCGTCGACGTCCCAGCCGATGGGGGCCGCGCCGTCCCAGTACTCGTTGAGCTGGTTCATCTTCGCCGCGTCGCCGGTGGCGGTACCGGCGATGGCCTTGGCCGCGAGGGTCTTGATCGGGCCCGCCGCCACGAGGTTGGAGCGGACCTTCTTGGCGGCTCCCACCTCACGGGCGACGTACCGGTTGACCGACTCCAGCGCGGCCTTGGCCACGCCCATCCAGTTGTAGTACGGCATGGCCGTGCGCGGATCGAAGTCCATGCCGACGATGGAGCCGCCCTCGTTCATGACCGGCAGCACGGCGCGAGCGACCGACGCGTAGCTCCACGCCGAGATCTGGAACGCCGCGGCCGCGTCCGGACCGGGGCCCTCGAGGAACGGCTTGGCGTCCGGTCCCATGAGCGTGCGCGGGGCGAACGCGATGGAGTGCAGAACGCCGTCGAGACCGTTCGGGGCGACCTCGCGCACCTTGTCGGCCAGGGCCGCGAGGTGATCCTCGTTGGTCGCGTCCAGTTCGATGGCCGGCGGGACCGGCTGCGGCAGCCGCTGCGCGATGCGGTCGATCAGGCGCAGGCGGTCGAACCCGGTGATGATCACCGTCGCGCCCTGCTCCTGCGCCATCTTGGCGGCGTGGAACGCGATGGACGCGTCCGTGATGATGCCGGTGATGAGAATGGTCTTGCCTTCGAGCAATCCGCCCATGGGGATTTCGAGCCTTTCGTCGACGAGAGAAGAAGGGGAGGTCAGTGGCCCATGCCGATGCCGCCGTCGACCGGGATGACCGCGCCGGAAACGTAGGCGGAATCCTCGGAGGCCAGGAAGCTGACCACGGCGGCCACGTCCTCGGGAGTACCGGCGCGCTGCAACGGAATGGCCTGCAGCGCCATGTCCCGGTACTTCTGGTCCATCGCGGCGGTCATGTCGGTGTCGATGAACCCGGGGGCGACGACGTTGGCGGTGATCGACCGGGACCCGAGTTCGCGGGTCAGCGACCGCGCCATCCCGATCACGCCGGCCTTCGACGACGCGTAGTTGATCTGTCCGGGACCACCGGCCATGCCGACGACCGAGCCGAGGAAGACGAAGCGGCCGAAGCGGGCGCGCAGCATCGAGCGGCTGGCGCGCTTGGCCACGCGGAACGCGCCGGTGAGGTTGGCGTCGATGACGGAGGTGAACTGCTCCTCGCTCATGCGCATGAGCAGCGTGTCGTCGGTGATGCCGGCGTTGGCCACCAGCACCTCGACCGGGCCCTGGTGCTTCTCGACCTCGGTGAACGCGGCGTCGACCGACCCGGAGTCGGTGACGTCGCACTGCACACCGAACAGGCCGTCCGGGGCACCCGAGCTGCGGTGGGTCACGGCGACCTTGTGCCCGTCCGCCGCGAGTCGACGCGCCACGGCGAGACCGATTCCCCGGTTGCCTCCCGTGACCAGAACGGACCGGGCGACGAAGGACTCGGGTGCGGACGTCATGAACTCTCGACTCTCTCTCGGGGACCGACCGGCCGCTGGGCGCGAGGATCGGGGGCCGGGGCGGCCCGCCGGTACTCTACCGACGTGCGTCAGGGCACCCGCTGGCGCAGCGACAATGCTGTGACGAATCCTGCCGTGACGAACAGGACTCCGGCGATGAGCCAAGGCCGACTCGCGTCGCCCCGCGTGGTCTCGAACCCGATCTGCTCCTCGAGCGTGTCGTAGACCTCGGTCAACTCCTCGAGGCTCGATGCGGTGAAGAAGCTGCCGCCGGAGAGATTCGCGATCTCCTCCAGCGACGGATCGTCGACCGGCACCGCCACGCGCTGCGTGTCCCCCTGCTCGTCGGTGATGTCGACGGTGCCGTAACTGGTGCCGAAGGAGATCGTCGAGATCGGGATGCCCTTGGTCTCGGCCTCACGGGCGGCGGTGTAGCCACCCCGCGGATCGTCGGGATCGTCGGGCACCGTCTGCTTGCCGTCGGACAGCAACACGATGCGCGCCGGCGGTGCCGCGTCGGATCCGCCGAGCACCGCACCCAGGGTGTCGATGGACTGCATGGCGGTGAAAATCGCCTCACCGGTGGCCGTGCGCTCGGCCAGTTGCAAACGGTCGATGGCCGACTTGGTCGCGTCGCGGTCCACGGTCGGCGACACGAGGACCGACGCCGTGCCGGCGAACGCGACCAGTCCGAGGTTGATGCCGGGGGTGAGACCGTCGGCGAACTGCTTGCCCGCCTCCTGCGCGGCGGCCAGTCGAGTCGGCTCGACGTCGGTGGCCTCCATCGACAGCGACACGTCGACCACGAGCATCACGGTGGCGCGGTTTCGCGGTACCCGCTGATCGGACGTCGGACCGGCGAGGGCGACGCCGAGGAAGAGCAACCCGACGAGGACGAGCGCCGTGGGGAGGTGCCGCAGCCGACCCGGCCTGGCCGGGGCGACCCGCTCGAGCAGTTCCATGTTGGTGAAGCGCAGCGTGTTGCGGACGCGGCGGCGCTGCGCCCACACGTAGGCCACGACGAGGCCGACGACCACCAGCAGGAACAGCAGCCACCAAGGCGCGGAGAATCCGGACAGGCTCATCGCGTGCTCGCTCCCACCGCGGCGCCGTACCGACGACGGGAGACGAACCGCACGACGTCGGCGATCCAGTCACCGTCCGTCCGGAGCGTCAGCCGCGGCGCGTTGCACCCGCGCAGGATCTTCTCGACCCGACGCCGGTGATCGTCGGCGGCGCGAGCGAAATCGGCCCGCAGTTGCGGGGTGACCGAGAACTCTCGGGTCCGGCCCGTCTCCGGATCGTGCAGCACGACGTCGCCGACGTCCGGTAGCTCGAGGTCGCGCGGGTCGAGCACCTCCACCGCGAGCACGTCGTGACGCGCTGCGATCGCGCGCAGCGGACGTTCCCACTCGGTCGACCCGAGGAAGTCGCTGACCACGACGGCCAGACCTCGGCGACGCTCGGGTCGGCGGAGCGAGTCCACCACCCCGGCCAGATCGCCGCGGGTGCCGTCGGCCGCGTGCGGTGTGGTGGCCACGGTCTTCAGCAACGACTGCACGTGGGCGCGGCCACCTCGCGCCGGGACCCGGACGACACGGTCGCCGGTGGAGATCACCGCGCCCAGGCGGTTGCCTCCCCCGCTGGTCAGGTGCGCGATCGCCGCCGAGGCGGCGACCACGAGGTCGCGCTTCTCGCAGCCCGCGGTGCCGAAGTCGAGGCTGGCCGAGAGGTCGATCGCCAGCCACGTCTCGAGCTCGCGATCGGCCACCGACTGCCGCACGTGCGGCTGCGTGGTGCGGGCCGTGACGGACCAGTCCATCTGCCGGACGTCGTCTCCCGGCTGGTACTCGCGGGCGTCGCCCGGCTCGGACCCCGGCCCGGGGATCAGGCCCAGATGATCACCGTGCAGCACACCGTCGAGCCGACGGCGAACCGTCAGCTCGAGCGTGCGCAGCGCCGACGTCAACCGGGGATCCTCGAGCGACCCCGACGCGAACGACGGCGGCCGACCGTGCCGACTCTCCGTCACCGCGACGAGTCGGCCGCGGGAGCCTGCTGGGGTGCCGGGCCTTGCTGGGGTGCCGGGCCTTGCTGGGGTGCGGGGCCGTGCTGGGGTGCGGGGCCCTGCTGGGGTGCGGGGCCCTGCTGGGGCGGCCGGGACTGCTGGGGCACGGCCTGGACGCCGACCTGCGGCAGCCCCACCGTCTGGAGAACACGGGTGATGACCTGCTCCGCGGAGACCTCGTCGGCCAGGGCGTCGTAGGACAGCACGAGTCGGTGGCGCAGCACGTCGGGAATGACGTCGAGGACGTCCTGCGGCACCACGTAGTCCCGTCCGCGCACCAGGGCCAGGGCTCGGGAGGCCGCGATGATGCCCAACGTCGCGCGCGGCGAGGCGCCGTATGCGATCCAGGACGCCACGTCGTCCAGACCGACGTCGCGCGGATTGCGGGTCGCCGCGATGACCCGGACGACGTAGTCGACCAGAGCGTGGTGGACGAACACCGAGGCCGCGACCTTCTGCAGCCGAACCAGTTCATTCGGGTCGAGGACCTGCTGCGGGGTGGGCGGCGCGACCCCCATGCGGTAGACGATCTCGCGCTCTTCCTCGACCGACGGGTAGTCCACGACGATCTTGAACAGGAACCGGTCGCGTTGCGCCTCGGGCAGCGGGTACACGCCCTCGTTCTCGATGGGGTTCTGCGTGGCCATCACCAGGAACGGATCCGGCATGGGGTACGTACGCCCGCCGATGGACACGTGCCGCTCGGCCATCACCTCGAGCAGCGCCGACTGCACCTTGGCAGGGGCACGGTTGATCTCGTCGGCCAGCACGAAGTTCGCGACCACCGGGCCCAGCTCGGTGTCGAACTCCTCCTTGCCCTGCCGGTAGATCCGCGTGCCGATCAGGTCGGTGGGAACCAGGTCCGGTGTGAACTGCACGCGCGAGAAGGTACCGCCGACCACCGTCGCGAAAGTTTCCACCGCCAGCGTCTTGGCCACGCCCGGAACACCTTCGAGCAACACGTGGCCGCGAGCGAGCAGACCGACGAGAATGCGCTCGACCAGCCGGTCCTGACCCACGATGACCCGCTTGACCTCGTAGACGGCCTTCTCGAGCGTCTGCACGTCCCGCGCCATGTCGGTCGTGTTCGTCTCTCGTGAGGTCACCTTCGACACCACCGCTTTCTGCCCGAGGCTCCGCGCGCGCCGGATGCCCTGTGTGCACTACTGACCTCGTCCACTATGGCAGGTGCCACCGACTGCCGACCGGGAGCAGTGACGAGCGGTGGTTCGCGGGGGTCTGGTCGTGATCGCCGACGGTTCGTGCGTGCATGTCATGGACCGTGTCGGTGGGTGGCGGTACACTCGAACATACGAGCGACTGGGGGGTCGACAACATGGCTGCAGTGCAGGTGGGGACACGGTCCGCGGTGACGCCGTGGGCTGCGCTGGACCACGCCGCGCTCGGCTTGCCTGCCACGACCGACCTACCTGCTGCCGAAGCGTTGGACGCATTGGTGCACGCGACGGCCGGGGTGTCCTATTTGGAGTGGTTGAAGTACCAGCTCGCCGCGGTGATGCACACGGAGTCGGTGGTGCCGTTCGAGGACGAGGACCGCCGGGAGTTCGATGCGTTCACTCGCTGCGCCGCCTCGATCGCCACCACCCTGTCGATCACCCAGTGGGCTGCGTCCACTCTGCTCACCGATGCCGTCGCGCTGCGGGATCGACTCCCGACGGTGGCGCAATGTTTGCGGGACGGGGTGGTCACCCCGCACCACATCCGCACCATCGTCTCCCGGACGGAGTTGATCGAGGGGCAGTGCTACGCCGCCCTCGTCGACGCCGACATCGCCGCCGCCCTCCGCAAACCCGGAACCTGGTCCACGAAGCGGGTGGAGACGATGGTCGACACAATGGTGCACCGCCGCAACCCCGACGCCGTCCGCGAACACCGCGCCAGGCTGCAGCGGAAACGCAACTTCTCCGTCGAGACCGGGCGGGACGGGATGGCCACGACGACGGACACCCGGTCCGCCGAAGACACCGCCCTCGCCGCCGCCGCGGTGCAGCGCCTGGCGTCGCAGGTGTGCCCGAAGGACACCCGCTCCACGGCCGCGCGGGCCTCCGATGCGCACTACGCGTTGGTCACCCGAACCGAGTTCGGGTGCGACTGCGACCGCCCGATCACCGACTGCCGCTACAAGAGCGTCGACGTCGGCACGTTCGCAGCGACCGCGCCGCGGATCGTGATTCACCTGGTCACCGACACCACCACCCTCACCGGCCCCGTCCCCGCACCCGAGAACGAGAGGGTCTGCAGGTCGCCACAGCACCTGCCGCGACCGAACACCGAGCCCACCTCTGCGTCTCCTCTGCCCGACGCCGACGCAGGTTCGGGCTCGGCCGAGTCGGTAATTCCGGAGCCGTCCGCGCCGGATACCGTTGCGTCGGATTCTGTTGCGGAGGACCCGCACGGATGCGAGGAGCCCGTCGGTCTCGACACCGTCGACGGCGTCGGCTTCCTCTCCGGCATCGGCATCATCTCCGGCGCCCACGTCCGGGGCCTCGCCACCGACCCCCGCACCGTCATCCGACCACTCGGGGACGGCACCGACACCCCACTCCCGGCGACGCAACCGTCGAACCCGTACCGCCCCTCCGCGGCACTCGATGCCTACGTGCGGGCGAGAGATCAGTTCTGCACCTGGCCCGGCTGCAACAGACCCGCCTGGGACGCCGACCTCGACCACATCACCGAATACGACCACACCCACCCCGACCAGGGTGGGCGCACCGACGCGACCGGACTCGGCGCCAAATGCCGCTTCCACCACCTACTGAAAACGTTCGGGGACTTCGTCGACGACCAGTACCCCTACCCCACCGACCCGAGCCGACTGATCCGCACCATCACCATCCCCGAAGGACGGACGGTGCTGGGTCCGGCGTTCACCGGGCACGACACCCACCCCGGCCTCGACTGCATCGTCTTCGGCGACCCACCGCCGCCGCGACCACCCGGTCTCACCGAACGTCGCCGACCCGCGCCCCGCACCGAGCAGAAACACGCCCGCCGCCGACAAGAGCGGAACCGCAACCGCCTCCGCAACCTCGGACTCCCCGCAACCCCGGCCGAGGCGGCGGACCACGAACCACCCCCGTTCTGACGGGCAGGGGGTCGATCAGTCGATCATGCGCACGGCGTACGGCGTCATGCCGCTCCACCGCACCGGGGACACCTTCACCACGTCACCGGACTGCGGCGCCTCGAGCATCGTGCCGTCGCCGAGGTACAGGGCCACGTGCTGCGACGCACCCGGACCCCAGAACAGCATGTCGCCACGCTTCATCTGGGACGACGGCACCTGCTTGCCCGCCGTGTACTGGTACCCGGTGTAGTGCGGAAGAGAGATGCCGAGCCCACCGAACGCGTACATCATCAGGCCCGAGCAGTCGAAGCCCACCTTGTTGTAGTCGCCGTAACTGTCGGCGACACCGCCGTCGCGAATGCCCTTCGTGGGCCCGTTCTCGTTGCCCCCACCCCAGGAGTACGGCGTTCCGAGCACCGACATTCCGCGGTCGATCACCGACTCGATCGCCGCGCTGCCGGTCACGGCGGGCTTGCCGACGCTCGGCTTGCTCGGGGTGGTCGGTTTGCTCGGCGTGGCGGTTCCCGTACCCGACGACGTCCCGGTACCCGACGACGTCCCGGTACCCGACGACGTCCCGGTACCCGACGACGTCCCGGCACCCGACGACGTCCCCGGACGGGTGGCGCCGACCAGGTCGGTGTGGTCGGGGGTCGCGGCGGCAGCAGCGGCGGCGCGGTCGGCGGACGCCTGATCGGCAGCCACGCGTGCCGCAGCGGCTGCGGCGGCTTGTTCGGCCTGGCGAGCGGCTTCGGCGGCCGCGGCCTCCTCGGCCTGCCGCTGGGCGTCCCACCTGGTGTACTCGTCCCGCTGCCCCTCGAGTCCGGCCGCGCCGGCGCGGGCCTGGTCGAGCTCGGCGGCCGCGGCGTCGCGGTTCGCCTCGACCGCGGCCTTGCGGGCCTCCTGGTCCTGCTGGGCCGCCACGGCGGCGGCGATCGCCTGCTCGGCCTCGTTCTTCTTGGCGTCGGCGGCGGCGGATGCCCGGTCGGCCTCGAGCTTGCTGGCGCGGGCGGCCGAGTCACGGTTGGCCTGCTCGGTCCGAGCGCGCTGCAGCCCGTCGAGCACCGCGTTCTGCTTGGCGGACAGCATCCGAAGCAGCTGGGCGCGGTCGAGAACTTCCTGTGGTCCGTTCGCGTTCAGGAGCGACGAGGCGCCGGCGGAACCCGTCCCGCGGATGTAGTCGCCGACGGCCGCGCTGTCGAACTTGCGCTGCGCGTCGGAGATGACCTGGCCCGCGTCCTGGAGCGCACGCTGGGCGAGGGCGACCGCGGCCGCCGCAGCGTCCGCGGCGGACCGGGCGTTCTGCAGATCGACGAGCGCCTTGTTGACGTCCTCGCGCTTGACCGCGACGGCGTCGTCGAGGGCGGCGAGCTGCTGGTTGGCAGCCGCGACCCGGTCGATGAGTTCGCTCACTCGCGCGACACCGTCGCCGACGCGGGCCTGCGCTCCGGCGATGTCGGCGTCCGACGGGTTGGGGGGCGGCGGCGGGACGGCCGACGCGAGCGGCGGGGCGGCGGACGTCGCCACCGCGAGTGTCAGCAGCAGCGCCGCGACACCGATCGACCGACGCCGGGTTCCGCCCGCGGCCGTCCGCCGACCCATCAAGCCGGTTCGACTCACCTGTGTCTCCCTCGTGTCCCCACCGAGTCCGTGGCACCCCCTGCGGCCGGTGAGACCGCACCGAGGGAAGGCACGACGCAGCGGCAAGTACACGAGAACCGGCCTTCGCGCCCGACACGCACGACTCGGCAACCACGAACATCACTCTGCGACACTTCTTCCCCAAGCAGTGCCATGAGAACCGTACGACACTCTGACCGCTGAGGGAACTCCAGTCACAAATGACACAGATGTCGTTCCAGAACGGCATATGCGCTGATCAGGGGGTTGTCCGGAAATGGACAGAACAAATTGATGCGGGAGATGTCCCTACTCCGAGGGCCGGACCGGCTTCCGCGTCGTGACATCTCCCGATTCCGGTGTCGGTGGCGGCGTCGAGACCAACTCGGCAGCGTCCCGTCCGCGACGCACGTTCGCCCACCAGGTGCCACCCAGCACGAGCGCGACCACGGCGACCAGGGCCAGCGTCAGTCCCGTCCACGACGGCCCCGGTGCGGTCACGACGTCGAGGAACTGGTCGGCCGACACCACCGGATCCGCGGTGTAGGCGCTGTCCTGGCCCGCCTCGAGGGTCACGCGGTCGATGCTGTCGCTGAAGGACCCCACCTGGCCGGGCCCGAGCACCAGCACGGTGCCACCGTCCGCGGCACCCACCTCGGTGGCCAGGTCACGCAGGTGCGAGTCGAGTCGTGCCGGCTGGTCCAGGACGACGATGTGCAGGTCGACACCCTCGTCGCGCGCGCGGGCGACCACGGCCTCGAGGCCGGGCACCAGCTCCGACGGGGCCGCGACGCCGTCGGCGGTGACGTCGGCCAGGGTCGACGGAACGTCCACGAACGGCGGGATCTCCGCCGCCGCGGGCGCGGCGTGAACCGGAACGGCGTGTGAGAGCGACATCGCGCCGAACCCTACGGCACGGTCGGCTCTCCGACCCCGCCCGTTGCACCCGTGTGTCCGGTGGAGAACGATGAGCGCTGTACGCCGGTCCCCGGCGCGCCGATCCGTGTCGGTCCGCGCCTTTTTTACAGGACAAGCGTACTGTTAGGATCGAACCGAGAGAGCAGCGGCGCCGGATCCAGCCCGATCCGACCCGATCGAGGGTGACCCGCTTCCTCTCGTAGACCGTCGACACAGCCCCGTCGGCGGTAGCGAAGAGAAGACGACTGGAGCTGACGTGAGCGCAAGTATCGATTCGTTCGGCGCGAAGGGAACGCTGGAGGTCGGAGAGAACTCCTACGAGATCTTCCGTCTGAACGCCGTCCCCGGCACCGAGAAGCTGCCCTACGCACTGAAGGTTCTCGCCGAGAACCTGTTGCGTACCGAGGACGGCGCCAACATCACCAAGGATCACATCGACGCGATCGCGAACTGGGACGCGTCCGCCGATCCGTCCATCGAGATCCAGTTCACGCCGGCCCGCGTGATCATGCAGGACTTCACCGGCGTGCCCTGCATCGTCGACCTCGCCACCATGCGCGAGGCCGTCACCGCCCTCGGCGGTGACCCGGAGAAGGTCAACCCCCTCGCTCCCGCCGAGATGGTCATCGACCACTCCGTCATCATCGACGTCTTCGGCCGCGCGGACGCCTTCGAGCGCAACGTCGACATCGAGTACCAGCGCAACGGCGAGCGCTACCAGTTCCTGCGCTGGGGCCAGGGCGCGTTCGACGACTTCAAGGTCGTCCCGCCCGGCACCGGCATCGTGCACCAGGTCAACATCGAGCACCTCGCGCGCACCGTCATGGTCCGCAACGGTCAGGCCTACCCCGACACCTGCGTCGGCACCGACTCGCACACCACCATGGTCAACGGCCTCGGCGTGCTCGGCTGGGGCGTCGGCGGCATCGAGGCCGAGGCGGCCATGCTCGGCCAGCCGGTCTCCATGCTCATCCCCCGCGTCGTCGGCTTCAAGCTCACCGGTGAGATCAAGCCGGGCGTGACCGCCACCGACGTCGTCCTCACGGTCACCGACATGCTGCGTCAGCACGGCGTCGTCGGAAAGTTCGTCGAGTTCTACGGCAAGGGTGTCGCCGAGGTCCCGCTGGCCAACCGCGCGACGCTGGGCAACATGAGCCCCGAGTTCGGCTCGACCGCCGCGATCTTCCCGATCGACGACGAGACGGTGTCCTACCTGCGCCTGACCGGCCGCTCCGAGGAGCAGCTGGCTCTGGTCGAGGCGTACGCCAAGGAGCAGGGCATGTGGCACGACCCCGAGAAGGAGCCGGCGTACTCCGAGTACCTCGAGCTCGACCTCGGCGACGTGGTCCCCTCCATCGCCGGCCCGAAGCGCCCGCAGGACCGAATCCTGCTCTCGGACAGCAAGACCGCGTTCCGCAAGGACATCCACAACTACGTGGGTGGCGAGGACGTCGACGCGACCCCGTCGAAGCTCGACGACGCGCTCGACAGCACGTTCCCGGGGTCCGATCCCGCGACGCTGACGTTCGCGGACGACGACGCCGAGCCGCTGCACTCCGCCGCGACCAACGCCGAGGGACGCCCCACCAACCCGGTGCGGGTCCAGTCCGACGAGCAGGGCTCGTTCGTCCTCGACCACGGTGCCGTCGCGATCGCGTCGATCACGTCCTGCACCAACACGTCGAACCCGTCGGTCATGCTCGGCGCGGCCCTGCTGGCCAAGAACGCCGTCGACAAGGGTCTGACCAGCAAGCCGTGGGTCAAGACCTCGATGGCGCCGGGCTCGCAGGTGGTCACCGACTACTACGACAAGGCCGGCCTGTGGCCGTTCCTCGAGAAGCTCGGCTTCTACCTCGTGGGTTACGGCTGCGCCACCTGCATCGGCAACTCGGGCCCGCTGGACCCGAAGATCTCCGAGGCCATCCAGGACAACGACCTCACGGTCACCGCGGTGCTCTCGGGCAACCGCAACTTCGAGGGACGCATCTCCCCCGACGTGAAGATGAACTACCTGGCCTCGCCGCCGCTGGTGATCGCGTACGCACTGGCCGGCACCATGGACTTCGACTTCGAGCACGACGCGCTCGGTCAGGACTCCGAGGGCAACGACGTCTTCCTGAAGGACATCTGGCCCTCCCCCAAGGAGATCCAGGACACGATCGACTCGTCGATCTCGAAGGAGATGTACACCAAGGGCTACGCCGACGTCTTCAAGGGCGACGAACGCTGGCGCGGACTGCCCACCCCGGACGGCAAGACGTTCGAGTGGGACAGCGAGTCGACCTACGTGCGGAAGCCTCCGTACTTCGACGGCATGCCGAAGGATCCGGAGCCCGTCTCCGACATCACCGGTGCTCGCGTGCTGGCGCTGCTGGGTGACTCGGTCACGACCGACCACATCTCGCCGGCCGGTTCCATCAAGCCGGGAACGCCGGCGGCGCAGTACCTCGACGAGCACGGCGTGGAGCGCAAGGACTACAACTCCTTCGGTTCGCGACGTGGCAACCACGAGGTGATGATCCGCGGCACGTTCGCGAACATCCGTCTGCGCAACCAGCTCCTCGACGACGTCTCGGGCGGCTACACCCGCGACTTCACGCAGGACGGTGGCCCGCAGGCCTTCATCTACGACGCGTCGCAGAACTACCAGGAGGCCGGCATCCCGCTGGTCGTGCTGGGCGGCAAGGAGTACGGCTCCGGCTCGTCGCGCGACTGGGCGGCCAAGGGCACGCGCCTGCTGGGCGTGAAGGCGGTCATCACCGAGTCGTTCGAGCGCATCCACCGCTCCAACCTCATCGGAATGGGCGTCGTGCCGCTGCAGTTCCCCGAAGGCGAGTCGGCGTCGTCGCTGAAGCTCGACGGCACCGAGACCTTCGACATCTCCGGCATCACGGAGCTGAACGAGGGCCGCACGCCGAAGACGATGCACGTCACCGCGACCAAGGAGAACGGCGAGAAGATCGAGTTCGACGCCGTGGTCCGCATCGACACCCCCGGTGAGGCGGAGTACTACCGCAACGGCGGCATCCTGCAGTACGTGCTGCGCAACATGATCGGCTGATTCAGCCGACCCGTTCGCCGGACACCCCACGCGGAACGCGCACGATCGCTCGCCGGTCGTGCGCGTTCTGCGATGGTGGCCCGGCTCCCCGTGCGACGAACAGGAGACGGACGTGCCGAAGGTCAGCGAGGATCACCTCGCCGCCCGCCGAGGTCAGATCCTCGACGGTGCCCGGCGCTGCTTCGCCGCGTACGGCTACGAGGGCGCCACCGTCCGGCGGCTCGAGGAGGCCACGGGGCTGAGCCGCGGTGCGATCTTCCATCACTTCCGCGACAAGGACGGACTCTTCCTCGCGCTGGCCCGCGACGACGCCCATCGCATGGCCGACGTCGCCGCCGAGCAGGGTCTGGTACAGGTCATGCGCGACATGCTGGCCGCGCCCCAGGACTTCGACTGGCTGGGCACGCGCCTCGAGATCGCCCGCCGACTCAAGACCGACGCCGAGTTCCGGGCCGGCTGGACCGAGCGCTCGGTGGAACTGCGGGGCGCCGTGCTGTCCCGCCTCGAGCGTCAGCGATCCGCGGGCCGACTGCGTGACGACGTGCCCACCACGGTGCTGCTGGGCTTTCTCGACCTGGTCATGGACGGGCTCGTGACCCGGCTGGCCTCGGGACAGGACACCGACGACCTGTCCGCCGTCCTCGACCTCGTCGAGGAATCCGTTCGACGGGAGCGCGCATGACCGGCACCGATTCACGACGACTGCCCGTGATCGTGGGGGTCGCCGACCTCGCGAGCGGGTCGGCGACCACGGCGCCGACCCCCGCGGAACCGCTGGACCTCGTCGACGACGCCGTCCGTCGCGCGCTGAGCGACACCGGGTCCGGCCGCCTCGCGCAGGCCGTGACGCGGGTGGACGCGGTGCGGACCACCAGCTGGCGGTACGACGATCTTCCCGGCCTCCTCGCCCGTCGCCACGGCTGGACTCTGCGGACGTCGTCCACGACGACGGTCGGCGGGCACTGGCCGGTGGCGTTGCTGAACGCCGTCGCCGACGGCATCGCCGACGGGACGGACGACGTCGCCCTGGTGGTCGGCGGCGAGGCGCAGGCGTCGCTGCGTGCGCTCGGCAAGGCGGGCCGGGACCCGGTGGAGGCCGGATGGACCGCCGAGCCCGGCGGACCGCCCGCCTTCGACCCGGAGGATCTCGGCAGCGCCGCCATGCAACGCGCCGGCATCCTCGCGCCGGTGCAGATCTACCCGTTGTTCGAGAACGCCCGGGCCCACGCGCTCGGGCTCACCGCCGATCGCGCTCGGGCGGAGTCGGCGGACCTGTACGCGCGATTCTCGGGCGTCGCCGCGGAACACCCCGTCGCCTGGAACCCCGGTGTCCGCACCGCCGATCGGATCGCGTCCGTGACACCGGACAACCGGGCCGTCTCCGACGCCTACCCGCTGTCGATGAACGCCATGCCCTTCGTCGACCAGGCCGCGGCCGTGGTGGTGTGCTCGCTGCAGACCGCGCGCGACGCGGGCGTCCCCGAGGATCGCGTCGTCCACGTGTGGGGCGGTGCGGGCGCCTCCGACACCCCGGATGTGGTGCTGCGCAGCAGCTTCCAGCACTCCCCCGCCCTCGCGTCGGTGATCGACCGGCTCGGTGTCGCGGGCCCACCCGCCCTGGTCGACGCCTACAGTTGCTTCCCGATCGTCCCGAAACTGCTGCTGGCACAACTGCAGTCGGTCGGCGGCGCCGACGATGTGCTCCCCACCCTGCTGGGCGGCCACTCGTTCTTCGGGGGCCCGCTGTCGAGCTACAGCCTGCACGGCATCGCCGAGGCCACGCGTCGACTCCGCCGCGACCGCAGCGGCGGTCCGGCTCTGGTCCACGCCAACGGCGGCTACCTGACGCACCAGCACGCCGTCCTGCTGGGCGCGGAACCGCACCCCGACGGACGCGTCGGCGACGGCGACGTCGTCACCGTCGCCCCGGCGTCCACGGACGTCGTCACCGATCACCGTGGCCCCGCCACGGTGCTCGCCGCCGCCACCACGTTCGGCCGCGCGGGGACGCCCGACGCCACCCTGGTGATCGCCGAGACCCCCGACGGGCGCCGTGTCGCCGGACGCACGACGGCGGACGACGCGTGGCCCGATGCGCTTCCGTCTGTCGGGCGCACGGTCGAGGTGACCGACGAGAACGGCGTGCTGACCGTCAGGCCAGTGTGATGAGGTCCAGGTAGTCCTGCGACCAGTGGTCCTCGGTGCCGTCGGGCAGCAGGATCACGCGCTCGGGTGAGAGCGCCTCGGCCGCGCCGGGATCGTGCGTCACCAGCACCACGGCGCCCTTGTAGCTGCGCAGCGCCTCGAGGACCTGCTCGCGCGAGATGGGATCGAGGTTGTTGGTCGGCTCGTCGAGGAGCAGTACGTTGGCCGCCGACGACACCAGGCCCGCGAGCGCGAGGCGGGTCTTCTCACCGCCGGACAGCGTGCCGGCCGGCTGCTCGAGCTGCGGCCCGGTGAACATGAACGCACCGAGCAGCGACCGGAGTTCCTGCTCGGGGGTGTCCGGCGCGGCGTGGCGCACGTTCTCCCACACCGAGGCCATGTCGTCGAGCGTGTCGTGCTCCTGCGCGAAGTACCCGATGCGCAGACCGTGTCCCGGCTCGAGACCGCCGGAATCGGACTTCTCCGTCCCCGCCAGGATCCGCAGCAGCGTGGTCTTGCCCGCACCGTTGAGGCCGAGCACCACCACGCGCGATCCCCGGTCGATGGCCAGGTCCACCCCGGTGAAGATCTCGAGCGAGCCGTAGACCTTGGTGAGGTTCGACGCCATCAGCGGCGTCTTGCCGCAGGGCGCCGGCTCGGGGAAGCGGATGTGCGCCACGCGATCCGACACACGTTCCTCGTCGAGGTTCGCGATGAGCTTGTCGGCGCGCTTGACCATGTTCTGCGCGGCGACGGCCTTGGTGGCCTTCGCGCCCATCTTGGCCGCCTGCGCCCGCAGCGCCGATGCCTTCTTCTCGGCGTTGGCGCGCTCGCGGCGTCGCCGTTGCTCGTCGGTGGCGCGGGCGTCGAGGTACTTCTTCCACCCCATGTTGTAGACGTCGGCCTCGCCCCGGACGGCGTCGAGGAACCACACGCGGTTCACCACGTCGGCGAGCAACTCCACGTCGTGACTGATGACGACCAGGCCGCCTTCGTGGTTCTGGAGGAAGCCGCGGAGCCAGGTGATGGAGTCGGCGTCGAGGTGGTTGGTCGGCTCGTCGAGCAGCAGAGTCGTGCCGGACCGCCCGCCACTGCCGTCGGACGCGGCGAAGAGGATGCGCGCGAGCTCGACGCGACGACGCTGACCACCGGAGAGCGTGCGCAGCGGCTGGGCGAGAATGCGATCCGGCAGGCCCAGGCTGTTGGAGATGCGGGCGGCCTCGCTCTCGGCCTCGTAACCGCCGAGCGAGGCGAATCGCTCCTCGAGCTCGCCGTACTTGCGCACGGCCTTGTCCAGGCGGTCGTCGTCGGCGACCTCGGCCATCAGCGCCTGCTGCTTCTCCATCTTGCGCAGCAGGGAGTCCAGGCCCCGCGCGGAGAGCACCCGGTCCTTGGCCAGGACGTCGAGGTCACCCTCCTTCGGGTCCTGCGGCAGGTAGCCCAGCTCGCCGGTGCGGGTGACGGATCCGGCGTACGGCTCGCCCTCCCCCGCCAGGATGCGCAGCGTCGTCGTCTTGCCGGCGCCGTTGCGGCCCACCAGACCGATGCGGTCCCCCGCCTGAATGCGCAGAGCGGGTCCGGGAGAAGAGAGAAGGGTACGCACACCGGCACGAACCTCCAGGTCGGTGGCGGTGATCACGGTACTGACTCCTCACGGTCGGCGATGCGGGTGCCGAGGCACGGCGGCCGTCGGCAAACCCTCATTCTATCCGCCGTGCGCCAGTGAATTCTCCGCCCGAGAGTGACTCCGCTAACGTCGGGCGCATGAGCACCCACACGGATCTGCAGGGCCGCGTCGCCCTGGTCACCGGAGCGAGTCGCGGCATCGGCAAGGCCGTCGCGGCCGATCTGCTCGCCCGCGGCGCCGCGGTGACCATCACCGCGCGCAAGGAGGACCAGCTGGACGCCGCCGCCGACGAGTTGCGTGCCGCGGTGCCCGGCGCCGTCGTGCTGCCCGTCGCCGGCAACGCCGGCGACGAGGAGTCCCGGCAGGCCACCGTCGAGCGGACCGTCGCGGAACTCGGATCGCTCGACATCCTGATCAACAACACCGGTATCAATCCCGTCTACGGCTCGCTCATGGACGCCGACCTCGGCGGAGTGAAGAAGATCTTCGACGTCAACGTCGTCGCCACCCTCGGCTACACGCAGCGCGCCTACCACGCCTGGATGGGCGAGCACGGCGGCGCGATCGTCAACCTCGCCAGCGTCGCCGGGCTCCGGTCGACCGGCGTCATCGCCGCCTACGGCGCTTCGAAGGCCGCCCTGATCCGCCTGACCGAAGAACTCGCCTGGCAGCTCGGACCGCGCATCCGCGTCAACGCCGTCGCCCCCGGCGTGGTCAAGACCAAGTTCGCGGAGGCCCTGGTCGCCGGCGGCGAGGACGCGGCGTCGCAGGGCTACCCGATGAAGCGGCTGGGCACGCCCGAGGACGTCGCGGCTCTCGTCGGATTCCTCGCCTCCGACGCCGCGTCGTGGATCACCGGCGAGACCGTGCGCGTCGACGGCGGACTGCTGGCCACCGGGTCGCTCTGACCGTGTTCCCCTCACCCGACGCCGTGGTGATCGGTGCGGGACCGGCCGGACGGGCCGCCGCGCACCGCATCGCGGTGGCGGGCGCCGCCGTCGTGCTGGTCGATCCCCGGCCCGACCGACGGTGGACGCAGACGTACGCGATGTGGGACGACGAGCTGCCCGGCTGGCTCCCGGCCGACGTCCGCGCGACGACGACGGCGTCCGCCACCGTCGTCGGGGCCCGGCGCCACCACGTGGCCCGCGCCTACACCGTGCTCGACACCGAGGCCGTGCAGCGGGCGCTGACCCTCGACGACGTCTCGGTGGTGCGGGACGTCGCCGTCGCCGTCGACGCCCACGGGGTGACACTGCGCAGCGGCGGTCGCGTCGGGGCGCCGGTGATCGTCGACGCCCGCGGCTCGGCCGTCGGGCCGGGCGTGCCCGAACAGCGGGCGCACGGGGTGATCGTGCGGCCGGAGGTCGCGAGTGCCGCGCTCGACGGCGCCGACACCCTCGTCATGGACTGGCGGCGCGACAACGGCACCGACCCCCGCGATCACCCCACGTTCCTCTACGGAGTGCACCTGGACGACGATCGGGTGCTGCTCGAGGAGACGTCGCTGGTCGGGGAGCCCGGACCCGACCAGGCCGACCTGGCCGCGCGATTGCAGCGTCGCCTGCGGAACCGCGGCGTGACGCTCACCGGCGACGAGGACGTCGAACGCGTGCGGTTCGCCATGGCACCACCGTCGGGACTGCCCGCCGGGGTGGAGGTGACGGGCGCCCGCAGCGCCGCGCTGCACCCCGCCACCGGATACAGCGTGGCGTCGTCGCTGCGTCGGGCCGACGCCATCGCCGGTCACGTCGTCGCCGGCACGCCGGTGACCTCGCGCGCCGGCGCCGCCGTGGCGTCGTTGCGACGGCTCGGCGGGCAGGTCCTCCTCGGTCTCCCGCACGAGGATCTCGCGGACTTCTTCGACCGCTTCTTCTCGCTGCCCGTCGCCGCGCAGCGTGCCTACCTCTCCGGCGACGACGATCTCCCCGGCACCGCGCGGGCCATGGGCGAGCTGTTCCGGGGCGCCGGGGCGCGTCACCGCCGCGCCATCGTGCGGACCGTCGGCCGGCGCGCGCGGGTGTCGGTTCCGTGGTTGCCGTGACGGGTGGTGGCGCCGTGACGGCCGGTGGCCCAAGATTGACCCATGCGATCGATCTGGAAAGGTGCCATCGCCTTCGGGCTGGTGAACGTGCCGGTCAAGGTGTACACCGCCACCGAGGACCACGACATCAAGTTCCACCAGGTCCACGGCAAGGACGGCGGTCGCATCAAGTACGACCGCAAGTGCTCCGTCTGCGGTGAGTCCGTGCAGTACGCCGACATCGACAAGGCGTACGAGTCGCCCGACGGCGACCGCGTGATCCTCACCGACGAGGACTTCTCGTCGCTGCCGGCGGCCGAGAAGCACGAGATTCCGGTGCTCGAGTTCGTACCGACGGAGCAGATCGACCCGATCCTCTACGACAAGAGCTACTACCTCGAGCCCGACTCGACGTCCCCCAAGGCCTACGTCCTGCTGCGGGACACCCTCACCGAGACCGACCGAACGGCGTTGGTGCACTTCACCCTTCGCCAGAAGACTCGACTGGCCGCCCTGCGGGTCCACGACGACGTCCTCATGATCCAGACCCTGCTCTGGCCGGACGAGGTTCGTGCCGCGGAGTTCGGCTCGCTCGACGGCGTGAGTGCGCCGCGGCCCCAGGAGCTGAAGATGGCCGGCGCTCTGGTCGAGAGCATGTCCGGCGACTTCGACCCGTCCGAGTACACCGACGAGTACCAGGTCGAACTGCGGAAGGTGCTCGAGGAGGCCATCGAGAACGGCGGCGAGAAGGTCGTCCACGCCGAGCGGGAGGACGACGACACCGGCGAGGACGCCGAGGTGGTCGATCTGGTCGCGGCCCTGCAGCGCAGCGTCGAGGCGGCCGGTCGATCCGGCCGCGGCCGGGCGTCGGGGTCGACCGACGACGACGGCGACGGCGACGGTGAGAAGGACGCGAAGAAGGCACCGGCGAAGAAGACCGCGGCCAAGAAGGCACCGGAGAAGAAAGCACCGGCCAAGAAGACCGCGGCGAAGAAGGGACCGGCCAAGAAGACTGCCGCGAAGAAGAGCACGTCCGGTGGTGCGGACGACCACAGCGAGCGCAAGGGCGCGTGACACGGACACAACCCGCCGGTGCCGTATCCGTAAGCCTCACAACGCCGAACGTGTTATCTCACCAAGAACCCGTCCCTAGAGTTCCTCACGTGCCACGGGGTCCACACGTGGTCGACGTCGGCCGTGCCGGCTGTCGGGGGAACCAGTCGGGGAGAGACACACATGTTCGAGCACGAGTTCACCACCGTCGCAGACGACGCCCATCTCGTGCGTCCGGTCGTGGCCCTGACGGCGGACGCGCCGTCGTTGCTGTTCCCGCGTAAGTACGCGGACATCGCCGCCCTCAGCGCGGGAGACGCGTCGTTGCTGCGGCCCGTGCTCGACCCCGCGACGGCCGAGGCGGTGTCCGCACTGCCCGCGCCCGGCCACGAGGTGGCCCTGGTGTTCGGCGCCAACGGATTCGTCGGCGCCCATCTGGTGGCGCAGTTGTCCGTGCGCCCCGAGATCACCACCGTCTACGCGGGCGTCCGCGGAACCACCGACGTGCCGGCGGCCGATCGCTTCGAGGAAACCGTCGCGCGGTACGAGATCACCGACATCGACCGGTCCAAGATCGTCGTCGTCGAGGCCGTGCCCACCCGCACCCGGTTCGGACTCGACGAGGCCACCTACACCCACCTTCGCGACACCGTCGACCAGGTCTTCAACTCCGCGAGCAGCACGGACTACGACGCGAGCTACCTCGATCTGCGCCGCGACTGGTTCGAGTCCCTGCTCCGCGTCGTCCAGTTCACGCTCGAGTCGCGGCGCAAGCATCTGAGCTACATGGGCTCGATCGGCGCGTTCCTGTACTGCAACCCCGAGGACTTCCGGCGGCCCGATTCCTGGTGGTACTCCGGCTACTGCCAGATGAAGTGGATCAACGGGCGGCTGCTGCGGTGGCTGCACGCGGACGGTCTCGCGTCGGTGACGCTGTGCGAATCCCCCTACGTGCTCGGCTCCACGACCGTCGGCAAGGACCCCGGCCGGGTGTACAGCTTCTGGCGCGCCATCGAACTCGGCAACAGCGTCGGGGCGCTGTGGGACGGACCCGGCATGAACTACGCCCCGGTGGACGTCCTGACGCAGGTGCTCGCCGGCAACGCCCTCGCCGACGCCCCGCTCCCCTACCTGGTGCCGTCGAACCCCGAGCCGTACACCAACAGCGTGCTCGCCGACGCCCTCGGGCTCGAGCTGGTGCCGTTCGACGAGTTCGTGCGTCGGGTGAACCGGTACATCCCGCCCGCCCGCACCGCGACCCTGCTCGGCTCGGACGTCAACGACCTCATCCGCCGGTCCAACGCGCCGTCGGTGCTGCCGGCCGGGACGGACACCTCGTGGTGGGACCACACCGCCCTGTTCGACCGCTACCTCGCGCACATCGAGTTCCGCGACGTCACCGGGCGACGGACCGGTCTCGTCTCGGCGTGACGCCCCCGCCGCGGGTGCCGCCGCAACCGGTGTTCCTCGAACCCGGGCTCGGGTACGCCGTCCGCACCTGGACCGGTGACCTGCTGCAGTTCGTCCTCGGGCTCGTGTACTACGTGGCGGTGCTCGCCCTCGGCGGTCCCGCGGTCCTGGTCGACCGCGTGCTCGGCACCCGGTGCTACGACCACCTCGTCCGCCTGGCGGAACGGCTCGACCACGGCGCGTCGTCGTGACGCGGCGGCGCGCCGCGGTCGCGGCGGTGGCCGCCACCGTCGTCGGCGGGTACTCCTACTGGCGCAGCGCGGCGTTCCTGCGCGATCCGCCGCGCGTCCCGCCGGACGAGGAGGACACCGTCGTGGCCGCCGCCGACGGGTACGTCACCTACGTCAAACGGGTCGAGGCCGGGCAGGTGCCCGTCGCGATCAAGAAGCGGCGGTCGATCACGCTGACCGAGTACGCGGGCGTCGGACCGGCGGGCGCGGGGGTGTCGGGATGGCTGGTGGGCACCTACATGACCGAGCACTCGGTGCACCGGAACCGGGCGCCGATCGCCGGGACCGTCACGCTGCGCGAACACCGCGGCGCGGCCCCGTTCAACCGGTCCATGGCCCGCATGACCGCCAATCTCGTTCTGCGACAACGCCCGTACGACCGGGAGTGCGAGTACCTGCTGACCAACGAGCGCCTGACCATCGGTCTGCGCCACGCCGGGGGCGCGACCGTCTACGTCACCCAGATCGCCGATCTGTGGGTGGACCGGATCGTCGCGCACACCTGCCCCGGCGACCAACTGGCACGCGGGGAGCAGTACGGGCTCATCCGCTTCGGATCCCAGTGCGACGTGTTCCTCCCGGACGCCCTCGTGGCGTCCGTGGACGTCCGACCGGGGCAGTACGTCTGGGCCGGGGAGTCGGTTCTCGCACGGACGGTCGCCGCATCCACCCCCATCCCGTCGAGGAGACCGACATGACGATCGCCACCGCACGACGCTCCGACGTCGAGGTCCGTCCGGTGCGGACGCGCCGCGACTGGGCCCGCTTCCGGCGGGTCCCGTTCCTCGTCTACCGCGACGACCCGAACTGGATTCCCGGTGACGCCGCCGACGTCGGCGACGTTCTGGTCTCCCCGTCCGCGGGCACCCGGAGCCGCATCACCACCCGGGCGTTCCTGGCCTACCGGGACGGTCGGCCCGTCGGCCGCGTGGCGGCGATCCACGACCACGTGTTCGACCGGCGCTACGCGGCGTCAACGGTGTTCTTCGGCTACCTCGAGGCGGTGGACGACGCGGCCGTCACGCACGCGCTGCTGGACGCGGTCGCCGACTGGGGGCGCGCGCGAGGCCTCACCACGGTGGCCGGTCCGATGAGCCCGTCACTGTTGTGGAGTGCGGGAACGCTGGTGCACGGCAACGACATCCCGCCGCTGGTCGGCATGCCGCACAACCCCGCGTACTACGCCGAGCACCTCGAGTCGTGGGGGCTGGTCGGGGTGAAGGACTTCCACAGCTTCTTCAGCGAGGATCCGCACACCCTGGTGCAGACGCCGCGCTTCGCGCGCAAGTACGAGATGGGCAAGCGGTGGAAGGCGCGGTCCTCGGTGATCGTCCGGCCGATGGATCCGGCTCGATTCGACGAGGACATCGAGCGCGTCCGGGTGCTCTACAACACCGCGTTCGCCGGCTTCTGGGGGTTCACCCCCGTGGACGCCGACGAGATGCGCGCCCTGGCCGACACGATGCGCCCCGTCCTGGACCCGGAGATCGTGCTCTTCGCGGAACTCGACGGGCAGCTGGTCGGCTTCGTGATGGGCATCCCGGACGTCAACCGCGCCGCGCTCGGCGCCGTCCGCTCCCGGTTCGGCCTGGTGCGCGACCTCCACACCCTGCTGCGGTGGCGTGGCCCGGGCGGTGCCCGCCGCCGCACCCACGTGCGCCTGGACATGATGTTCGTCGACCCGGCGTGCCCGGACCGCGGGGTGTCCGCCCTGCTGATCTTCGAGCTCTTCGCACGCATCCACGACCGCGGCTACCACTCGATCGAGGCCGCGCCGGTCCAGACGGACGGCGGGTGGTTCCGGTCCGTGCTGGCGTCCTACCCGGTGGACCCGACCCGTACCTATCGCATCTACGAGCGCGTTCTCACACCGTGAAGCCGAGAGCGCGGAGCTGCTCGCGGCCGTCGTCGGTGATCTTGTCCGGACCCCACGGCGGCATCCAGACCCAGTTGATCTTGAGATCGTCGGCCAGACCGCTGCGCACCAGGGCGTTGCGGCTCTGGTCCTCGATGACGTCGGTCAGCGGGCACGCCGCCGACGTCAGGGTCATGTCGAGGGTGACCACGGCGTCGTCGTCGATCGCGATGCCGTAGACCAGGCCGAGGTCGACGACGTTGATGCCGAGCTCGGGATCGACCACGTCGCGCATGGCCTCCTCGAGGTCGGCGATCAGCGCGGCGTTCTCGGGGGTCTCGGGCGTCGCTGCGCTGTCGGGGCCGGCGGGGGCTTCGTTGGTGTCGGTCATGACTGTCCTCCGGTGGGGTGCGGCAGGGTGGAAACGGGATCGGACGCGCTGGTGACGGACCGGGCCACGGCGTCCTTGAACGCCATCCAGCCGAGCAGCGCGCACTTGACGCGGGCGGGGTACTGCGCGACGCCGGCGAAGGCGACACCGTCACCGATGACGTCCTCGTCGCCCTCGACGTTCCCGCGGCTGCCGATCATCTCGGCGAACGCGTCGACCGTCCGCAGGGCGTCGGTCACCGACGAGCCGGTGACCTGGTCGGTGAGCACCGAGGTCGCGGCCTGGCTGATCGAACAGCCCTGACCGTCGTAGGACACGTCGGTCACCGTGCCGTCGACCACGTGCACGCGCAGGGTGACCTCGTCGCCGCAGGTGGGGTTGACGTGGTGGACCTCGGCGTCGAACGGGTCGCGCAGTCCACGACCGTGGGGGTGCTTGTAGTGGTCCAGGATGACCTCCTGGTACATCGCGTCCATTCTCACGGCCGCACCCCGAAGAACTGCTGCGCGCGCACGATCGCCGCGCCGAGGGCGTCGACCTCGGCGAGGGTGTTGTAGACCGCGAACGACGCGCGCGCCGTGGCGGCCACGCCGAACCGGCGGTGCAACGGCCACGCGCAGTGATGCCCGACCCGCACGGCGACGCCCTCGTCGTCGAGGATCTGACCGAGGTCGTGCGCGTGCACACCGTCCACGACGAACGACACGGCGCCGCCGCGGTCGGTCGTGTCGGTGGGCCCGATCACGCGGACCCCGTCGATCCCCGCCAGCATCGACAGCGTGGCGGCGGTCAGGTCGTGCTCGTGCGCGGCGACGGCGTCCATTCCGAGCGCCGTCAGATAGTCGACCGCGGCACCGAGTCCGACCACCTGCGAGGTCATCGGCACCCCGGCCTCGAACCGTTGCGGGGGCGCCGCGTACGTGGTCGCCTCCATGGTCACGGTCTCGATCATCGAGCCGCCGGTGACGAACGGCGGCATGGCCGCCAGCAGAGCGCGGCGAGCCACCAGAACACCGACGCCCGACGGGCCCAGCATCTTGTGACCGGAGAACGCGGCGTAGTCGACGTCCAGGGCCCGGAAGTCGAACGGCATGTGCGGCACCGACTGGCACGCGTCGAGGACCACCAGCGCGTCGACGGCGCGCGCGCGGCGCACCAGCTCCGCGACGGGGGCAACGGCACCCGTGACGTTGGACTGGTGGGTGAACGCGACGACGCGCGTGCGGTCGGTCAGCTCGAGCGAGTCGAGGTCGATGCGACCGTCGTCGGTCACGCCGTACCACCGCAGAACGGCCCCGGTTCGACGGGCGAGTTCCTGCCACGGGACGAGGTTGGCGTGATGCTCGAGCTCGGTGATCACGATCTCGTCGCCCGGCCGGAGCGCACGGTCGAACCGGTCGTCGCCCAGCACGTGGGTGACCAGGTTCAGCGCCTCGGTGGCGTTCTTGGTGAACACCACCTCGTCCGCGTCCGCCCCGACGAAGGCGGCGATGGCCGCGCGGGCGCCCTCGTAGGCGTCCGTGGCCTCCTCCGCCAGCTGGTGCGCGCCGCGGTGGACGGCGGCGTTGCACGTGGTCAGGAAGTGCCGTTCGGCGTCGAGCACCTGGGTCGGCCGCTGGGACGTCGCTCCGGAGTCGAGGTAGACCAGGGGTTTGCCGTCCCGGACCGTCCGCGCGAGGATCGGGAAGTCCGCCCGCACGCGAGCGACGTCGAGGGCGACCGATGCGGTCATGCGCCCGCGGCGGACTTCGTGAAGCGCTCGTACCCGTTGGTCTCGAGCTCGTCGGCGAGTTCCGCCCCACCCGACTCGACGATGCGGCCGCCCGCGAAGACGTGCACGAACTCCGGGGTGATGTAGCGCAGGATGCGCGTGTAGTGCGTGATGAGCAGGATGCCGCCGTTCTGACGCTCCTTGTACCGGTTCACGCCCTCGGACACCACGCGCAGCGCGTCGACGTCGAGACCCGAGTCGGTCTCGTCGAGGATGGCGATCTTCGGGGCGAGCAGGCCGAGCTGGAGGATCTCGTGGCGCTTCTTCTCACCGCCGGAGAAACCCTCGTTGACGCTGCGCTCGGCGAAGGCCGGATCGATGTCCAGCTCGGTCATCGCCTCCTTGGCCTCCTTGACCCAGTGGCGCAGCTTCGGTGTCTCGCCGCGCACCGCGGTGGCGGCGGTGCGCAGGAAGTTCGACATCGACACACCCGGCACCTCGACGGGGTACTGCATCGCCAGGAACAGGCCCGCGCGAGCGCGCTCGTCGACCGACATCTCGAGGACGTCCTCGCCGTCGAGCGTGATGGACCCGGAGGTCACCTTGTATTTGGGGTGCCCGGCGATCGCGTAGGACAGCGTCGACTTGCCGGAGCCGTTGGGGCCCATGATGGCGTGCGTCTCGCCGGACGAGACCGTGAGGTTCACGCCCTTGAGGATCTCGATCGGCGCAGCCGCGTCGTCGGTGGTGGCGACGTCGACGTGCAGGTCGCGGATTTCGAGGGTGGACATGTGGTTCCTTCGTCTACGAATGGGTGAATGCGGGGGCGAGCGGCCGGGGTCAGACGCCGGTGACGGCGAGCTCGGCCTCGACGGCGTCGGACAACCGGGTGCGCACGGACTCCACCGGGATGCGGGCGATGATCTCGTGGAAGAACCCGCGGACCACGAGCTTGCGCGCCTGGTCCTCGGGGATGCCGCGAGCGCGGAGGTAGAACAGCTGCTCGTCGTCGAACCGGCCGGTGGCACTGGCGTGGCCGGCGCCGGCGATCTCGCCGGTCTCGATCTCGAGGTTGGGGACGGAATCCGCCCGCGCCCCGTCGGTGAGGATCAGGTTGCGGTTGAGTTCGAAGGTGTCGGTGCCCTCGGCGGCCGCGCCGATGACGACGTCACCGATCCACACGGTGTGCGTGTCCGGCTTGGCCGACGTCGGATCGCCCTGCAACGCACCCTTGTAGACCACGTTGGAGCGGCAGTGCGGCGCGCTGTGGTGCACGAGGAGCCGCTGCTCGAGGTGCTGGCCGTCGTCGGCGAAGTACAGGCCGAGCAGCTCGGCGTCGCCGCCGGGGCCGTCGAACTCGACCACCGGCGTGAGCCGCACGAGGTCCCCGCCCAGGCTGACCGAGAAGTAGCGCAGGGTGGCGTCGCGGCCGACCTTCACGTGGTGCGACGCGACGTGGACGGCGTCGTCGTTCCACTCCTGCAGAGCGACGACGGTGAGCTGCGCACCGTCCGCGACCACGAACTCGACGTTCTCCGCGTACGTTCCGCTGCCGCGCTGCTCGAGCACGACGGTGGCCTTGGCGAAGGCCTCGACCCGGATCTGGACGTGGCCGAACGCGACCGCGTCGACTCCCGGCCCCTCGACGGTGACCGTCAGCGGATGGTCGAGTTCGGCCTCGGACGCCACGGTGACGACGGTGGCCTCGGTGAACGAGGTGTAGGCCTGGGCCGCGACCCGATCGGTGGGCACGCCGGCCGTCCCGAGGCGGGCGTCGTCGCGACCGACGGTCTCGACGCGCACGGATTCGGGAGCGTCGGACACGCCGACCGTGGCCGAGCCGGTCGCCACAGCGGAGCCGTCGTGCAGGCCGCGCAGGCGCCGAAGCGGGGTGAAGCGCCAGATCTCGTCGCGACCCGACGGCACCTCGAACGCGTCGACGTCGTACGACGAGAACTGCGCGCCCTTGGTGGCGACGATGGCGCGCTTGTTCTCGGTGTTCGGCACGGTCATCCGACCGATCCCTCCATCTGCAGTTCGATCAGGCGGTTGAGCTCGAGGGCGTACTCCATGGGGAGTTCCTTGGCGATGGGCTCGACGAAGCCGCGCACCACCATCGCCATGGCCTCGTCCTCGGTCAGACCGCGGCTCATGAGGTAGAAGAGCTGGTCGTCGCTCACCTTCGACACCGTGGCCTCGTGGCCCATGGTCACGTCGTCCTCGCGGATGTCGACGTAGGGGTAGGTGTCGCTGCGGCTGATCTGGTCGACGAGCAGCGCGTCGCACTTGACGGTCGACTTCGACCCGTGGGCGCCCTTGTTGATCTGGATCAGTCCGCGGTACGACGCGCGGCCACCGCCGCGGGCGACGGACTTGCTCACGATGTTCGACGACGTGTTCGGCGCCAGGTGGAGCATCTTCGAGCCGGTGTCCTGGTGCTGGCCCTCGCCGGCGAACGCGACCGAGAGCACCTCGCCCTTGGCGTGCTCACCGGTCATCCACACGGCCGGGTACTTCATGGTGACCTTGGAGCCGATGTTGCCGTCGATCCATTCCATGGTGGCGCCGGCCTCGGCCTTGGCGCGCTTGGTGACCAGGTTGTAGACGTTGTTCGACCAGTTCTGGATGGTCGTGTAGCGGCAGCGACCACCCTTCTTCACGATGATCTCGACGACGGCCGAGTGCAGCGAGTCGGACTTGTAGATCGGCGCGGTGCAACCCTCGACGTAGTGCACGTAGGCGCCCTCGTCGACGATGATGAGCGTCCGCTCGAACTGGCCCATGTTCTCGGTGTTGATGCGGAAGTACGCCTGCAGCGGGATGTCGACGTGGACGCCCGGCGGGACGTAGATGAACGAGCCGCCCGACCACACCGCGGTGTTCAGCGCGGAGAACTTGTTGTCGCCGGCGGGGATGACCGAGCCGAAGTACTCCTGGAACAGTTCCGGGTGCTCGCGCAGGCCGGTGTCGGTGTCGAGGAAGATGACGCCCTGCTCCTCGAGGTCCGCGCGGATCGAGTGGTAGACGACCTCGGACTCGTACTGCGCTGCGACACCGGAGACCAGACGCTGCTTCTCCGCCTCGGGGATGCCGAGCTTGTCGTAGGTGTTCTTGATGTCCTCGGGCAGGTCGTCCCACGTGGCCGCCTGCTTCTCGGACGAGCGCACGAAGTACTTGATGTTGTCGAAGTCGATGCCGTCGAGGTCGGAGCCCCAGTTCGGCATGGGCTTGCGGTCGAAGATGCGCAGCGCCTTGAGGCGCGCCTCGAGCATCCACTCGGACTCGCTCTTCTTGGCGGAGATGTCGCGCACCACGGCCTCGCTGAGCCCACGCTTCGCGGCGGCTCCGGCGACGTCGGAGTCGGCCCAGCCGTACCCGTAGTTGCCCAGGGACGCGATGGTCTCGTCCTGTGTGAGCGGGGCGGGAGTGGGGGTCACCTGGTCGGGTGTGACGGTCATGCGGGCTCCTTCCGGAGACGATCACGGGTGGTGCTGGGCTGGGCTGG
This sequence comes from Rhodococcoides corynebacterioides, assembly GCF_019834675.1. Lineage (GTDB taxonomy): Bacteria > Actinomycetota > Actinomycetes > Mycobacteriales > Mycobacteriaceae > Rhodococcoides > Rhodococcoides corynebacterioides_A. The sequence goes on from NZ_JABUBU010000002.1 coordinate 244,262, forward strand.
TGCGAGGTCGGTATCGGGTGCAACGCGCTCGGGCTCGGACTTATTGCCGTGGTCGCCGAGAGTCGGTGTGCCGAGCGGCACGTGCGTGGTGCAGGCACAGTCGCCGTTGGCGATGGTCGCGAGGCGCTGGACGTGCGTGCCCAGCAGCTCGGCGAACGCCTCGCGCTCGGCCGCGCAGAGTTCGGGGAACTCCTCCGCGACGTGCGAGACCGGGCAGTGATGCTGGCAGATCTGCACGCCGGTCCCGACGGGCCGGGTCGAGGCCGCGAAGCCGGCCGCGCTCAGGGCGCGGGCGATCTCCTCGGCGGTCTCGGCGGTCGAGACGTCCGTGCCGTCGGCCGGTGTGACGTCGCGCACGATGGTTCGGATGCGGCGTGTCGCGAAGGTCCGCACGGCGTCGTCGCCGCCGATGGCGCGCAGTTCCCGCATCGCGGCGCCGGCCAGGTCGTCGTAGGCGTGCCCCAGGCGGGACCGGCCGTGCGAGGTGAGCGCGAACATCTTGGCCGGGCGACCGCGTCCGCGACTGCGGGGGCCGACGGCCGAGGACACCTGCGCGGCCCCGGATTCCAGCAGGGCATCGAGGTGACGACGGACGCCCGCGGCGCTGATACCCAGCCGCGATGCCACGTCGGAGGCGCTGATCGGCCCCTCCTCGAGGAGCAGTTCGACCACCGCGGACCGGGTGCTGCCGTCCGCCGACACGCCGCCGTCGAGGGCCGGGTCGGCGCCTCCGGGTCGGTCTTCGGTCGTTTTCACAACACCAGTGTGACGGAATTGGGGACGCGGTTCCAGCAAGGGCACCCTGGGTGAACGGCCGACGCGCGAGGGTGGATCGACGCGGTCGGCCCGGCGGCGGGTGCGGTCGCCTACGCTCCGATCCTGTGGTTGCACAGGACGCCGACTCCCGCTCGCGCCGTGCCGTCGATCGTGCCCGGCTCCTGACGCGGCGGGCGCTCGGCATCGACGCCACTCCTCGCACGGGTCGCGTCGCCTATCTGCACGACCACGAACCCGAGCGCCCCGGCCTGACCGAGTCCGAGGTGAAGGACCTCACCCGCATCCGCCGGTTCGGGGCCGTCGGGGCCGGGATGATGGCGCTCGGCGCACTCGGGGCGGGCGCGCAACCGGTGCTGCAGAACCCGGTGCAGGGCGTGCGTGTGCTCGGCCTGTTCGCTCGTGCCCTGCCGGCCGCGCTGACCGTCACCATGATCGGCACGGTCGTCGTGGTCGTCGCCTGGCTGCTCCTGGGGCGTCTGGCCATCGGATCGTTCGGCCGCGGCACCTCGCCGCGGCGGCTGTCCCGGTCCCAGCTGGACCGCACGCTCGCGCTGTGGATCCTGCCGCTGTGCGTCGCTCCCCCGATGTTCAGCAAGGACGTCTACTCCTACCTCGCGCAGAGCGAGATCACCGCCCGCGGGCTCGATCCCTACGCCATCGGCCCGCAGGCCGCGCTGGGTGTCGACCACGTGCTCACGCGCACCGTCCCCAACATCTGGCGGGACACCCCGGCGCCCTACGGTCCCTTCTTCCTCTGGATCGGACGCGGCATCACCGCGCTGACCGGCGACGACATCCTCGCCGGCATCTTCCTGCACCGCGCCGTGGCGCTGGTGGGCGTCGCGCTGATCGTGTGGGCTCTCCCCCGGCTCGCCGCCCGGTGCGGGGTGTCGTCGGTCGCGGCGCTCTGGCTCGGCGCCGCCAACCCGTTGCTGCTCTTCCACCTGGTCGCGGGCATCCACAACGAGGCGCTCATGCTCGGTCTGATGCTCGCCGGTCTCGAACTGTGCTTCCGCGGGATCGACGCGCTCGACACCCCGACCCGACGGCGGGCCGGCCGCACGCTGCTGCTGGCGGGGGCCGCGGTGATCGCGCTGTCCGCCACGGTGAAGATCCCGTCCGTCATCGCGCTCGGGTTCGTCGGCATGGCGCTCGCCCGACGCCGGGGTGGCCGGCTGCGCGACGTCGCGATCGCCGCCGCCGTGCTCGGCGCCGTCACCGTCGTGGTCGTCGTCGGCGTCAGCCTGGTCAGCGGACTGGGGTTCGGGTGGCTGGGCACCCTGGGCACCGCCAATGCCGTGCGCAGCTGGATGTCGCTGCCCACCCTGCTCGGACTCGCCACGGGCGGGGCCGGCGTGCTGCTCGGCATCGGTGACCACACCACGGCGGTGTTGTCCCTCACCCGCCCCATCGCCTCGCTCGTCGCCGCGGCCGTGATCGTCCGCATGCTCGTCGCCACGCTGCTCGGGCGACTGCATCCCATCGGCGGTCTCGGTGTCTCCATCGGGGCGCTGGTCCTGCTGTTCCCGGTGGTCCAGCCGTGGTATCTGCTGTGGGCGGTGACGCCGCTCGCCGCGTGGGCGACCCGCCCGTCGTTCCGCATCCCGGTGATCGCGTTCTCCGCGTTCGTCTCGCTCATCGTCATGCCCACCGGCGGCGAGGTGCAGCCGTTCGTGATCGTGCAGGCCGCGCTGGCCACGGTGGTCACCCTGGGGGTGGTGTACGCGGCGACGCGGACGTCGCTGCCCTGGCGGGCGCGCAGCGAGACGGGAACGGCCCCACGGGGTGCTGCCGGGGCGGCGGGCGATGCACCTCCGCACGACGCCTACGCTGGACCCTCGTGACCGATCGACCGACCTCGTCCGCCGCGACGCCCGCGGTGCAGGTGTCCGGCGTCGTCAAGCGGTTCGGTACCACCACCGCCGTCGACGGTCTCGACTTCACGCTGGAGCGCGGCCGCGTTCTCGCGCTCCTCGGCCCCAACGGCGCCGGCAAGACCACCACCGTCGAGATGTGCGAGGGCTTTCTCGCCCCGGACGCCGGAACGGTCCGCGTGCTCGGACTCGACCCCGCTCGGGCGTCGGACGAGGTCCGCGGGCGCATCGGCGTCATGCTGCAGGGCGGCGGTGCCTACCCGGGGTCCCGTGCCGGCGAGATGCTCGACCTGGTCGCGGCGTACGCCGCGGACCCGCTCGACCCCGCCTGGCTGCTGGGGCAGCTCGGGCTGTCCGACCAGGTACGCACGCCGTACCGCCGGCTCTCGGGCGGACAGCAGCAACGTCTGTCCCTCGCCTGCGCCCTGGTGGGGCGACCGGAACTGGTCTTCCTGGACGAGCCGACCGCCGGCCTCGACGCGCAGGCCCGGTTGCTCGTCTGGGACCTGGTGCGCGCGTTGCGACGGGACGGGGTGTCGGTCCTGCTCACGACGCACCTCATGGACGAGGCCGAGACCCTCGCGGACGACCTGGTGATCGTCGATCACGGCCGAGTCGTGGCGTCGGGCACCCCGGCCGAGCTGACGCGGCGCGGCGCGGAGGGCCAACTCCGGTTCACGGCGCCGCCCGGGCTCGATCTGACGCTGCTGCAGACGGTCCTTCCCGAGGGCTTCGACCCGCAGGAGACCGCACCCGGTTCCTACCTCCTGGAAGGGACCATCGACCCGCAGGTGATCGCCACCGTGACGTCCTGGTGCGCCCGCATCAACGTCCTGGCGACGGACCTGCGGGTGGAGCAACGGAGCCTCGAGGACGTGTTCCTCGACCTCACCGGACGGGAATTGCGAAGTTGAAGGCGGACACGTGACCACGATGTCGGGCCCCACGGGGTCCTCCGACCGGCCCGAGCGCTTCGCCCCCGGCACCTTCACGCCCGATCCGCGCCCGGCGCCGCGTGCGGCGATGCTGCTCGCGCAGACCCGGCTCGAGCTCGTCCTCCTGCTGCGCAACGGCGAGCAGTTGCTGCTGACGATGTTCATCCCCGTCACCCTGCTGGTGGGGCTGACGCTGCTGCCGTTCGGCGACCTCGGCGGAGTGCGGGTGGACACCGTGGTGCCGGCGGTCATGACGGTGGCCGTGATGTCGACGGCGTTCACCGGCCAGGCCATCGCCGTCGGGTTCGACCGCCGGTACGGCGCGCTGAAACGCCTGGGGGCCACCGCCCTGCCGTCCTGGGGCATCATCGCCGGCAAGTCGCTGGCGGTCGGTGTGGTCGTGGTTCTGCAGTCGGCCGTGCTCGGCGTCATCGGTGCGGCGCTGGGATGGCGCCCGACGCTGCTCGGACTCGGCGTGGGGGCGCTGGTGATCGCCCTGGGCACGGTGACGTTCGCCACGATGGGTCTCCTGCTCGGCGGCACCCTACGCGCGGAGATCGTGCTCGCCCTGGCCAACATCGCGTGGTTCGTCATGCTCGGCGTCGGGAGCATCGTCTTCGCCGACGACGCTCTGCCCGGCATCGTGCGTACGCTGGCCCGCTGCATCCCCAGCGGTGCGATGGCCGAGACCCTCGAGCAGGCCGTCGTCGGCCGGGTCGACACGGTGGGCATCGTCGTCCTGCTGGTCTGGGCCGCGGTCTGCGGCGTCTTGGCCACGCGGAAGTTCTCGTTCACCTGACGTCCGCGCCGCCCGTCCGGCGGCTCCTCCACTACAGGGCGTAGGAGTCGGGCGACTACCATCGATGCCGTGCGCCGCGCCTATCTCTCCCTCGTCGACCGGCTGCCCCTCCCGTCGGTGCGTGTGCAGCGCATCATCGCCTTCCTGGTGATCCTGACGCAGGGCGGCATCTCCGTCACCGGCGCCGTCGTGCGCGTGACGGGCTCCGGCCTCGGGTGCCCCACCTGGCCGCAGTGCTTCCCCGGCAGTTTCACGCCCGTCGGGATCTCCGAGGTGCCGGTGATCCACCAGGCGGTCGAGTTCGGCAACCGCATGCTCACGTTCCTCGTGGTCCTCACCGCCGCCGCGATCGTCCTGGCCGTGACCCGCGCACGCCGACGTCGCGAAGTCGTCGTCTACGCGTGGCTCATGCCGGCCGGCACGGTGCTGCAGGCGGGCGTCGGCGGCATCACCGTGCTCACCGGTCTGCTGTGGTGGACCGTGGCGATCCACCTGGTGATCTCGATGCTGATGGTGTGGCTCGCGACCCTGCTGTTCCACAAGATCGGGGAGCGGGACGACGCGATGTCCATCGCCGCCGTCCCCGCACCGCTGCGGTGGCTCACGGCACTGTCCGCCGTCGTTCTCGCGGGCGTGCTGGTCGCCGGCACCATGGTCACCGGCGCCGGCCCGCACGCCGGTGATGCGGACGTCGCCCGGCTCGAGGTGGAGATCGTCACCCTGGTCCACCTGCATGCTGAGCTGCTGGTCGGCTATCTGGCCCTGCTGGTCGGACTGACGTTCGGGGTCTACGCCGTCGGCCGCGCGGGCGCCACCACCCTCAAACGACGGCTGCACGTCCTGTTGGCGCTGGTTCTCGCCCAGTCGACGGTGGGCATCGTCCAGTACTTCACCGACGTGCCCGCGGCCCTGGTGGCCGTGCACGTCGCCGGTGCGGCGCTGTGCACCGCGGCCACCGCCGCCGTGTGGGCCGCCTGCCGGGAGCGCGAGGAGGCACCCGGCGCCGAGGCTCAGAGCCCGTTGCGTGCCTTCGGGAACCGCGTCTGACGGGCCACCCACCCGGCCATCTGCGCGAAGTGGCCCTTGCGCGGTGTCACGACCGAACTGAGGTCGCGGTCCCACTCGCCCACCGTCACCGAGTCCAGGCTGTCCACCACCGCGTGCGCCGTCCGGAGGTCCGGCGCGACGCGGTCACCGAGGATGCCGTCCGCGCCGACGAGGGTGACGCGCACACCCGCCCGGCCGAGGGGCTGCAGAACCGCGGTGGCCGACCCACCGTGGGCGTCGACGAAGGACGAGATCGACGAGCGCAGACGAGACGGCGGAGCGGCGGTCTCGGTGCCCTGCGGCGACTGGCCCTTCGGTGCGTTCTCGAGGCTCTCGGTGGTCATGACAGCGACGATAGCCGATGGCGAGCGCGCGACGCGGACCGACGCTACCGGCGGGTAACCTCCGCCGGATCCGGCGCGATCGCCCGCGCCGATGACAGACTGCGGACATGCGCGCCATCCTCGTGACCCGAACCGGTGAACCCGACGTCCTCGACCTCACCGACGTCCCCGACCCCCGTCCCGGCGCGCAGGACCTCCTCGTCCGCGTCGAGGCCGCCGGCATCAACTACATCGACACCTACTTCCGCACCGGGACGTACCCCCGTGAGCTGCCCTACGTGCCGGGCGACGAGGGCACCGGCGTCGTCGAGGCGGTGGGCGAGCAGGTCGGCGGGGACTTCTCGGTCGGCGATCGGGTGGCCTGGGCGTCGGCACCCGGCAGCTACGCCGAGCTCGCCGTCGTGCCCGCGGCCGTCGCCGTTCGCGTCCCGGACGGCGTCGACGCACCGGTGGCCGCATCGGTGCTGCTGCAGGGCATGACCGCCCACTACCTCGTCGAATCCACCTACCCCGTCCAATCGGGTGACACGGTCCTGATCCACGCCGGCGCGGGCGGCGTCGGGCTGATCCTCACCCAACTCGTCGTCGCGAAGGGGGCCACGGCGATCACGACGGTCTCGACCGACGAGAAGGCCGACCTCAGCCGCGGAGCGGGTGCGGCGCACGTGCTGCGCTACGAGGACGACATCGCGGCGCGGGTGCGCGAGATCACCGACGGCGAGGGGGTGGCGGCCACCTACGACGGCGTCGGCCGCACCACGTTCGACGCCAGCGTCGCGAGCACGCGGATCCGCGGCACGGTGGCTCTGTTCGGTGCGGCGAGCGGCCCGGTCCCACCGGTGGACCCGCAGCTGCTCAACCGCAGTGGATCGTTGTTCCTGACCCGCCCCACCCTGGTGCACCACGTCCGGGACCGGGCCGAGCTCGAGTGGCGAGCGGGTGCGGTGATGGCGGCCGTGGCCGACGGGACGCTGACGGTGACCGTCGGGCGTCGGTACCCCCTGGCGGACGCACGTCGGGCCCACGAGGACCTGGAGGGACGTCGGACCACGGGCTCGATCGTGCTCGAGCCGTGACGGGTCAGAAGCCGAGCATCTCGCTCACGGTGGCGCCGCCGATGACGGCGTCCACCGCGAGTCCGAGGAAGACGACGGCGAGGTAGTTGTTCGACTGCAGGAACAGGCGCAGCGGCTTGACCGGTCGACCCTTGCGGACCCCGGAGTACAGCTGGTGTGCCATGACCAGGAACCACGTCCCGGCCACCAGGGCGATCGCCGCGTAGATCACGCCCGCGGCCGGCACCAGGGCCAGGGTGGCCACGACGGTGAGCCAGGTGTAGATCACGATCTGGCGGGTGACCACCTGCTCGGTCGCCACCACCGGCAGCATCGGCACACCCGCGGCCTCGTAGTCGTCCTTGTAGCGCATGGCGAGCGCCCAGGTGTGCGGCGGCGTCCAGAAGAAGATCACGAGGAACAGCACCACGGCCTGCCACCCGACGGTCCCGGTGACGGCGGCCCAGCCGACCAGCGCCGGCATGCACCCGGCCGCGCCGCCCCAGACGACGTTCTGCGAGGTCCGCCGCTTGAGGCCCTTGGTGTAGACGAAGACGTAGAACAGGATGGTCGCGACGACCAGCGCAGCGGCCAGCAGGTTGGCCGCCCACCAGAGCCAGAGGAACGACGCCGCGCCGAGGACGACACCGAAGATCAACGCGTGCCGGGTGGGCACCGCCGCACGGGCGAGGGGACGCCGGGCGGTGCGCTTCATGACCTTGTCGATGTCGGCGTCGACCACGCAGTTGAGCGTGTTGGCGCTGGCCGCGCCCATCCAGCCGCCGAACAGCGTGGCGAAGAGGAGGGGCAGATCCACCGAGCCGCGGTCCGCGAGCAGCATCGTCGGAATGGTCGCGACCAGAAGAAGTTCGATGACCCGAGGCTTGGTGAGTGCGAGGTACGCCGCGGCCCGCGCGAGCAGTCGACCGGGCAGCGACGTCGGCGCCGGCCGGGAGCTCACCTGCGGACTGTCGGCGAACCCGTGTCCACTCGGGCTCTGCCGCATCGCCACTCGAATTCTCCCAACCACATCCACGCGCGCGTCACCACCGGATCCGGTGGCACTACTACACGCGATGGTAGACGCCGCCGGTGTCATCGCCCCAATCGGCGGGTACCACGACGACACCGCCCACCCCGAAGAACTAGGCTCGTCGTGTGAGCGATCACCGCTCGCACCGCTGTACCGGCCACCCACCCCGACAGTGTCAGGAGACCCTCGCTCGTGTCGATCACAGACGACGTCGCCGCTCTCACCAGCGCGCATCACCCCAGCGACTGGACCGACCTGGACACTCGCGCCGTGGACACCGTGCGCGTCCTCGCGGCCGACGCCGTCCAGAAGGTGGGCAACGGCCACCCCGGTACCGCCATGAGCCTCGCTCCCCTGGCCTACACGCTCTTCCAGCGCACCATGCGCCACGATCCGGACGACACCACCTGGATCGGCCGCGACCGCTTCGTGCTCTCCTGCGGCCACTCGAGCCTGACGCTGTACATCCAGCTCTACCTCGGCGGCTTCGGTCTCGAACTCGAGGACCTGAAGGCCCTGCGAACGTTCAAGTCGAAGACCCCCGGTCACCCGGAGTTCCGCCACACGAAGGGTGTCGAGATCACCACGGGGCCGCTCGGCCAGGGACTCGCCTCGGCGGTCGGCATGGCCATGGCGTCCCGTCGCGAGCGCGGCCTGTTCGACCCGGAGCCCGCGTGGGGCGAGAGCCCGTTCGATCACTACATCTACGTGATCGCCTCCGACGGTGACATCGAGGAGGGCGTCACCAGCGAGGCGTCGTCGCTCGCCGGCACCCAGCAGCTCGGCAACCTGATCCTGTTCTACGACGACAACAAGATCTCCATCGAGCACTCCACCGACATCGCCCTGTCCGAGGACACCGCCGCGCGCTACGAGGCCTACGGCTGGCACGTGCAGGTGGTCGAGGGCGGCGAGAACGTCACCGCCATCGAAGAGGCGATCGAAACCGCCAAGGCCGTCACCGACAAGCCGTCGATCATCGTGCTGCGCACCATCATCGGCTTCCCGGCACCCACCATGATGAACACCGGTGCCGTGCACGGCGCCGCCCTCGGCGACGAGGAGGTCGCCGCGGTGAAGAAGGCACTCGACTTCGACCCCGACAAGACCTTCGAGGTCTCCGACGAGGTCATCGCACACACCCGCGGACTGCTGCAGCGCGGCCGCGCGGCGCACGAGGCGTGGAGCAAGGACTTCGACGCCTGGAGCGAGCGCGAGCCCGAGCGTCGCGTCCTGCTCGACCGGCTCACCAAGGGCACCCTCCCGGAGGGCTGGACGGACGTCCTGCCCACCTGGGAGCCCGGCAGCAAGGCCGTCGCGACCCGCGCGGCGTCGGGCAAGGTGCTCGGCGCCGTCGGCCCCGTCCTGCCCGAGCTGTGGGGCGGTTCGGCCGACCTCGCGGGCAGCAACAACACCACCATCGAGGGCGCGAAGTCCTTCGGTCCCACGTCGATCTCCACCGACGACTGGGAGGCCGAGCCCTACGGCCGCACCCTGCACTTCGGCATCCGTGAGCACGCGATGGGCGCGATCCTGTCCGGCATCGTCATGCACGGACCGACCCGGGCGTACGGCGGCACGTTCATGCAGTTCAGTGACTACATGCGCCCCGCGGTGCGGCTCGCCTCGCTGATGGACATCGATCCCATCTACGTCTGGACCCACGATTCGGTGGGCCTCGGCGAGGACGGACCGACGCACCAGCCGGTCGAGCACCTGGCCGCGCTGCGGGCGATCCCCAACCTCTCCGTCGTGCGTCCCGCCGACGCCAACGAGACCGCCCACGCCTGGCGCGCCGTGCTCGCACGGTCGTCCAGCAGCGGTCCGGTCGGACTCGCCCTCACCCGTCAGGGCGTGCCGGTGCTCGAGGGCACCGACTACGAGGGTGTCTCCAAGGGCGGTTACGTCCTCGTCGAGTCCTCGAAGGCCGTTCCCGACGTCGTGCTGATCGGCACCGGATCCGAGGTCCAGTACGCCGTCGAGGCGCAGAAGACCCTCGAGGCCCAGGGCATCGCGGCCCGGGTCGTCTCGATGCCCTGTGTCGAGTGGTTCTTCAGCCAGGACCAGAACTACCGCGACCAGGTGCTGCCGCCCACCGTCACGGCGCGTGTCTCGATCGAGGCCGGAATCGCCATGCCGTGGTACCGCATCGTCGGCGGGCACGGCGAGATCATCTCCCTCGAGCACTACGGGGAATCCGCCGACGCCGCCACGCTGTTCCGCGAGTACGGCTTCACCGCCGACGCCGTGGTGGCCGCCGCGCAGCGTTCCATCGCCACCACGAAGGGATAAGAACTCATGACACAGAACACGAACCTCGAGCAGCTCTCGGCCGCCGGGGTGTCCGTCTGGCTCGACGACCTCTCCCGCACCCGCATCGAGTCCGGCAACCTGAAGGAGCTGATCGACACCAAGTCGGTGGTGGGCGTCACCACCAACCCGTCGATCTTCCAGGCCGCCCTGAGCGCCGGGACCGCCTACGACGAGCAGGTGAACCAGCTCGCCGCGCAGGGTGCCGACGTCGACACCGTCATCCGCACCGTCACCACCGACGACGTGCGCAACGCGTGCGACGTCTTCGCCCCGGTGTACCAGGCGACGGCGGGTGTGGACGGCCGCGTCTCCATCGAGGTCGACCCGCGCATCGCGCACGACACCGACAAGACCGTCGCGCAGGCGATCGAGCTGTGGAAGATCGTCGACCGGCCGAACCTGCTCATCAAGATCCCCGCCACGGAGGCCGGAATCCCGGCCATCGCCAAGGTGATCGGCGAGGGCATCAGCGTCAACGTCACGCTGATCTTCTCCGTCGAGCGTTACGAGGCGGTCATGAACGCTTACCTCGAGGGCCTCGAGGCCGCCGCGGCGGCCGGGCACGACCTCGACTCGATCCACTCGGTGGCATCGTTCTTCGTCTCCCGCGTCGACACCGAGGTGGACAAGCGCCTCGACGCCATCGGCACCCCGGAGGCGACGGAGCTCAAGGGCAAGGCCGCGCTGGCCAACGCGCGCCTCGCCTACAGCGCCTACCAGCAGGTGTTCGAGGTCGGCGCGCGCTTCCAGAGCATGCTCGACCAGGGCGCGCGGCCCCAGCGGCCGCTGTGGGCCTCCACGGGGGTCAAGGACCCGTCGTTGCCCGACACCCTGTACGTCACCGAGCTCGTCGCGCCCAACACGGTCAACACCATGCCGGAGAAGACCATGGACGCCGTCGCCGATCACGGCGAGATCACCGGGGACACCGTCACCGGCACCGGCCCGGACTCGCAGGCCGTCTTCGATCGACTCGCGGCGCTCGGCATCGACCTGACCGACGTCTTCCTCGTGCTCGAGAACGAGGGCGTCGAGAAGTTCGAGTCCGCGTGGGGCGAGCTCCTGGACGCCACCCGCGGCCAACTCGACGCCGCCACGAGCTGACCGATGTCGGGCAATCCCTTACGGGACGGTCGCGACAAGCGTCTGCCGAGGATCGCCGGGCCCTGCAGCCTGGTGATCTTCGGCGTCACCGGCGATCTCGCGCGCAAGAAGCTGATGCCGGCGGTCTACGACCTGGCCAACCGCGGTCTGCTGCCCCCGGGGTTCGCGCTGGTCGGCTTCGCCCGACGCGACTGGTCGGACCAGGACTTCGGCACGATCGTCCACGACGCCGTCCGGGAACACTCCCGCACGCCGTTCCGTGAGGACGTGTGGGAGCGCTTGGCGGAAGGCCTGCGCTTCGTCGAGGGCACGTTCGACGACGCCGGGGCGTTCGAGCGATTGAAGGACACGCTCGCCCAGCTCGACGTCGAACGCGGCACCGGCGGCAATCACGCGTTCTACCTGTCCATTCCGCCGGGTGCGTTCCCGACGGTGTGCGAGCAGCTCTCGTCGTCCGGTCTGGCCACCGGTGACGGCGAGAGCTGGCGCCGGGTGGTGATCGAGAAGCCGTTCGGCCACGACCTGCAGAGCGCGAAGGATCTCAACGCCGTGGTCAACCGGGTGTTCCCGGAGGACACGGTGTTCCGTATCGACCACTACCTGGGCAAGGAGACGGTCCAGAACATCCTGGCGCTGCGCTTCGCCAACCAGCTCTTCGACCCGATCTGGAACGCGCACTACGTCGACCACGTGCAGATCACGATGGCCGAGGACATCGGCCTCGGCGGTCGAGCGGGGTACTACGACGGCATCGGCGCGGCGCGCGACGTCATCCAGAACCACCTCCTCCAACTGCTGGCCATCACGGCCATGGAGGAGCCGGTCAGCTTCCGCCCGTCGGAGCTGCAGACCGAGAAGATCAAGGTGCTCTCGGCGACCAAACTGGCCGAGCCGTTCGCCGAGACCGCCGCGCGCGGTCAGTACACGGCGGGCTGGCAGGGCAGTCAGCGGGTGAAGGGCCTCAAGGAGGAGGAGGGGTTCGACGCCGAGTCGAACACCGAGACCTACGCCGCGATCACCCTCGAGGTGGACACCCGCCGGTGGAGCGGCGTGCCGTTCTACCTGCGCACCGGCAAGTCCCTCGGACGCCGTGTCACCGAGATCGCCGTGGTGTTCAAGCGTGCCCCGCACCTGCCCTTCGACGCGACCATGACCGAGGAACTCGGTCAGAACGCCCTGGTCATCCGGGTGCAGCCGGACGAGGGCGTGACCATGCGGTTCGGCTCCAAGGTGCCGGGATCGTCCATGCAGGTGCGCGACGTAAGCATGGACTTCAGCTACGGGCAGGCCTTCACCGAGTCCTCCCCCGAGGCGTACGAGCGGCTCATCCTCGACGTGTTGCTCGGGGAACCCTCGCTGTTCCCGGTCAACGAGGAAGTCGAACTCTCCTGGAAGATCCTCGATCCCATCCTGGAGTTCTGGGCGTCGGGCGGCACCGCCGACCCGTACGAGGCCGGAACGTGGGGTCCGGAGTCGGCCAACGAGATGATGGAACGCACCGGACGTGAATGGAGAAGACCGTGATCGTCGACCTCCCCGCCACCACGACGGCCGACGTGTCCAAGAAGCTCGTCGCGCTCCGGGAGTCCGGCGGCGCCGTCACGCTCGGCCGGGTACTCACCCTCGTGGTGCTCACCAAGAGCGTGTCCGGCGCCGAGGACGCGATCGCCGCCGCCAACGAGGCCAGTCGCGAGCACCCCTGCCGTGTCATCGTCCTCGCCCCCGACGACCGTGACGCGCCGCCCGGGCTCGACGCCCAGATCCGCGTCGGCGGCGACGCCGGAGCGTCCGAGGTGGTCGTGTTGCGTCTGCACGGTGATCTCGCGGACCACGAGGACAGCGTCGTCGTACCGTTCCTGCTGCCCGACACCCCCGTGGTGGCCTGGTGGCCCGACGAGGCGCCCCCGGTCCCGGGCAAGGACAAGGTGGGCAAGCTCGCGATCCGCCGGATCACGGACGCGACCAACGCGCCCGATCCGCGGTCCGCCATCGCCGGCCGCCTCGCGTCGTACACCAAGGGGGACACCGACCTGGCGTGGTCGCGCATCACCTACTGGCGCGCGCTGCTCACCACCGCGCTCGACCAGGTCGACGAGCCGGTCGAGTCCGTCCTGGTGTCGGGGCTGTGGGAGGAGCCCGCACTCGACATCCTCGCCGGATGGCTGGCGGGCCGATTGTCCGTGCCGGTCACGCGACGCGTCGGACCGTTGACCGTCGAGATGCGGCTGGTCGGCGGCGGAGTGGTCTCCCTCTCCCGACCTCAGACGGGTACCACCGCGACGCTCACCCGCACGGGGCAGCCGGACACCCTCGTCTCGCTCGCGCGGCGAGAGACCCGCGACTGCCTGGCCGAGGAACTGCGCCGACTCGACCGCGACGAGATCTACGAGGAGGCGCTCGCCGCCCTCGGGAAGGTGACGTATGAGTGAGATCGTCCGCTCCGCCGACCAGCAGGCGTTGGCCCGCGCGGCCGCCGAGCGCATCGTGGCCCGAACCGTGGAGGCGCAGCGCGCTCGCGGATCCGCCTCGCTGATCCTCACCGGCGGGGGCACGGGCGTCGCCACCCTCGCGGCGGTGCGCGATCTCGGCGGCGACGTCGACTGGTCCGCCGTCGACGTCTTCTACGGCGACGAGCGGTTCCTCCCGGAGGGCGACCCGGAGCGCAACCACGTGCAGGCGCGCGAGGCCCTGCTCGACCACGTCGACCTCGACCCCGCGCGCGTCCACGTGATGGCGTCCTCCGACGTTCCCCCCGGCGACATCCAGGCCGCCGCCGTGGCGTACCACCAGGCGATCGCCGCGTTCGCCGGCCCGTCCGGTGAGCCGACCTTCGACGTCCATCTGCTGGGGATGGGTCCCGACTCGCACATCAACTCGCTGTTCGCTCGTTCCGACGCCGTGCGGGAGACCGAGCGACTGGTCCTCGCCGTCACCGACTCGCCCAAGCCGCCGCCGGAGCGCATCACCCTCACGCTCCCCGCGGTGCGTCGCGCCCGGCACGTGTTCCTGCTGGTGTCCGGCGAGGGCAAGGCGGAGGCGGTCGCCGCCTGTGTCGGCGGAGCCGACCCGACCGAGCATCCCGCCGCCGGAGCCGCGGGCCTCGAGTCCACCGTGTGGTTCCTCGACGACGGGTCCGCGTCCCGGCTCTGACGGTCACCGACCGGCGGTGTTCGGATCTCCGCGGCGACGCGCGTCGTCGGCTCCACCGGGGTGATCCCGACGGCACGTGAGCCCCGCGGGTCCGCCGCCGGCCCGTCGTGGAACGCCGCGTCGCCAGGCGGACCATGCTGCGGCGCAACGGTTCTCGATCGATCCGGACATGCGGGCCTCGCTCTGTGGACGAAATGCTCGGTGGACGGAGTCGCCGGGCCGGCGACCTACCCGATTCGACGTCGCCGGGCACCGTCCGGTTCCCCCGTCCCCGCACTCCCCCTAGCCGCTGTTGCGCAACGCGGTGGCCAATCCGTTCATGGTCAGCAGGATGCCCCGCTTCACCTGCTCCCGGTCGTCGCCCGCTCGCAACTGGCGCAGCAGCTCCACCTGGAGGTGGTTGAGCGGCTCGAGGTACGGGAAGCGGTTGAACACCGAGCGCGCGAGCGCCGGATTGTCGTCGAGCAGGCCGTCGTGGCCGGTGATCTTCAGGTACCAGGACACGGTCCGCGCGTGCTCGTCGGAGATCATGCCGAAGACCGTGCGGCGCAGCTCCTCGTCCGGCACCAGTTCGCTGTAGCGCGCGGCGAGGCCGAGGTCGGACTTGGCCATCACCTGCGCCATGTTCGACAGGACCGTGCGGAAGAACGGCCAGCGGCGGTAGAGATCGGTGAGGGTCCGCAAGCGGTCCTCGTCGTCGCCGACCCACTCCTCGAACGCCGACCCCACGCCGTACCAGCCCGGCAGCATGACCCGCGACTGACTCCAGGACATCACCCACGGAATCGCGCGGAGGTCGTACACCGAGTTGGTGGGCTTGCGCGACGCCGGCCGGGAGCCGATGTTGAGCTCGCCGATCTCGGCCACCGGTGTCGACAGGCGGAAGTAGTCGACGAAGCCCGGCGTCTCGTGCACCAGAGCGCCGTACGCCGCGCGCGCCCGGTCCGCGAGGTCGTCCAGGACGGCGTAGGCGGCCTCCGCGTCGTCCCCGAGGCCCTCGACGTCGAGCAACGTGCTCTCGAGCGTCGCCGCGAGCAGCGTCTCGAGGTTGCGCTGCGCGGACTTCGGCTCGGCGTACTTCGCCGCGATGACCTCGCCTTGCTCGGTGAGCCGGAGCGAGCCGGTCACGGCGCCGTGCGGTTGCGCGAGGATCGCGTCGTAGCTGGGACCGCCGCCGCGGCCGACGGTGCCGCCGCGGCCGTGGAAGAGGCGCAACCGGATGCCGGTGTCGCGGGCGGCGTCGATCAGGTCGAGTTCGGCGCGGTAGAGGGCCCAGTTCGCGGTGAGGTAGCCGCCGTCCTTGTTGGAGTCCGAGTAGCCCAGCATGACCTCCTGGTGCATCCCGCGACCCTCGACCAGCGCCCGGTAGACCGGCACCGCCAGCGTGGCGGTGAGCGTCGCGGCGCCCTGCCGCAGATCGTCGATGGTCTCGAACAGCGGCACGACGCCCACCGGGGAGGTCGGACCCTCCCCCGGTGCGCCGGGGTCGAGGATGCCCGCCTCCTTGAGCAGGACGGCGGCCTCGAGCATGTCGCTGACCGACGTGCACATGCTGATGATGTAGTTCGGCACCGCCTCGTCGCCGTGCCGTCGCACGGCCTCCGCCGCCGCGGTGACGATGGCCAGTTCCTTCGCGGTCTGCTCGCCGAACTCCGCGCGCGGCCCGGCCAGTGGACGCCGCGTCTCGAGTTCGGCCGACAGGACGGCCACCCGCTCGTCCTCGTTCAGCGACGCGTAGTCGGCGTGGACACCCGCCCACGCGAGAAGTTCGGCGATCACCGACTCGTGGACCTCGGAGTTCTGCCGCAGGTCCAGGCCCGAGAGGTGGAACCCGAACGTGTCGACCGCTCGCCGCAGGGTGGCGAGGCGATCGTCGGCGATGCTGTCGTCGCCGATGGCGCGCAGCGCGTGATCGAGCACGTCGAGGTCGGCGAGGAACTCCGCCGGCCGGGCGTACGGCTCCGCGTCCCCGACCTGCTCGACGGTCAGCGCGCCACTCGGCAGGGTGTCCAGTGCTCGCGCGGCGGTGGCCGTCAGCCGACGACGCAGTCCGCGGATCGCGCGGCGGAACGGCTCGTCCGCGCGGTAGGCCGACTCGTCGCCCGAGGCGTCGGCGAGACGCGCCAGCGCGTCGTCGACCTGGACGAGGCGGGCCGACATGGACAGCTCCCGTTCCAGGTCGGCGAGGTGGCAGAGGTACTTGTCGAACGCGACGGCCGCCGCGCGTCCCGTCGCGGTCCGCACGACGTCGGCGGTGACGTTCGGGTTGCCGTCGCGGTCACCGCCGATCCAGGACCCGGGTCGCAGCACCGGCCGCGGCACCAGGTTCGCCTCGGGCCAGCGCCGTCGCAGCTCCTCGCGCACCCGGGCGTCGATGGCGGGAACGACGTCGAAGAGCGACATGTCGTAGTACCGCAGTCCCACCTCGATCTCGTCCTGGATCCGCAAGCGGGACAACCGGATCAACGCTGTCTGCCACAGCGTGAGGATCTGCCGGTGGATCCCGGTCTCGGTCTCCCGCGCCTCGGCCGGATCGAGCTCGGTCCGCTCGCGGAACCGCATCAACTCCGTGATGCGGGACTGGGTCTCGAAGATGCTGCGGCGGCGCGTCTCGGTGGGGTGCGCGGTGATGACCGGGGAGACCAGGGCGTCGCGCAGCAGATCCGCCACGGTGTCGGCATCGAGGTCGGCGGCGTCGAGCTTGGCGTAGGTCGCGGCGAGACTGCTGTCCTGCGGCGGCTCACCGGCCCGGACGTGCACCATGCGTCGGCGTTCGCGATGGATGTCCTCGGCGAGGTTGGCCAGCAGCGAGAAGTGGCTGAAGGCGCGGATGACCGGGATGGCACGCGCGACGTCGATGCCGTCGAACAGCTCGGAGAGTTCGCCGCGGTCGATCTCGGAGCGACGGACGCGAAACGATTCCACCCGCGCGCGCTCGACGAGGTCGAACATCTCCGGACCCTCGTGGTCGCGCACGATGTCGCCGAGGATGCCGCCCAGCAGGCGGATGTCCTCGCGTAGCGGTTCGGTGGCCGGCAGTCCCGGATCGACGGTGGTCATGGGTGACAGTATCGTCGCCGCGCCCGGCATCCATCGGACGCGGGGTAGTGCTGCCGATCACAGTCCGACCGGCGCCGGAATCAGGCGAACTTGATCTCCAGGCCGATGCCGAGGATGCAGATGAGCCAGACGATGCCGGTGAAGACCGTGACGCGGTCGAGGTTCTTCTCGACGACCGACGATCCCGACAGGGAGGACTGCACGCCGCCGCCGAACAGGCTCGACAGGCCGCCGCCCTTGCCGCGGTGCAGCAGGACGAAGACGAGCAGAGCGATGCTGGTGACCACCAGCAGGATGTCCAGGAACGTGCGCATGATCGACGATTCTACAGGCCGGTCGCCCGCCGACGAGAAAGGGCACGTCGTCCGACGTGCCCTTTCCCGATCAGCGTCCGATCAGAGGTCGTGCGGTCAGGGCAGCGGTCCACCCGCGGCGATCGCACACAGTGTCGCGAACTCGTCGGCCTTCAACGACGCGCCGCCGACGAGGGCGCCGTCGACGTCGGTCTGCCCGACGATCTCCCCGACGTTCTTCGAGCTGACGGAGCCGCCGTAGAGAATGCGCACCGCGGCGGCCGTGTCCACGGAGGCCAACGACGCCAGTTCGGTCCGCACCGCGGCGCAGACCTCCTGGGCGTCGGCGGCACTCGCGACCTTGCCGGTCCCGATGGCCCAGACCGGCTCGTACGCCACGACGACCTTCGCGATCTGTTCGGCCGACAACCCCGCGAGCGATCCGCGCAGCTGCTCGAGGTTGTGGGCGACGTGCTCGCCCGCCTCGCGCACGTCGAGGCCCTCGCCGATGCAGACGATCGGCGTGAGCCCGTGCTTCAGCGCGGCCGTGGTCTTGGCCAGCACCGTCGCGTCGTCCTCGCCGTGGCCGGCGCGACGCTCGGAGTGGCCCACCACGACGTACGTGCAGCCCAGCTTGGCCAGGAACGCACCGCTGATGTCGCCGGTGTACGCGCCCTGATCGTGCGGCGAGAGGTCCTGCGCACCGTAGGTGAGCAGGAGCTTGTCGCCCTCGACCAGCGTCTGCACGCTGCGGATGTCGGTGAACGGCGGGATGACCGCGACGTCGACCTTCTCGAAGTACTTCGCGGGCAGCGAGAAGGCGATCTTCTGCACCAGAGCGATGGCCTCGAGGTGGTTGAGGTTCATCTTCCAGTTGCCCGCGATGAACGGAGTCCTGCTCATGCGTCACCCTCCAGAACGTTCAGCCCCGGCAGAGTCTTGCCCTCCAGGTATTCCAGCGACGCGCCGCCGCCGGTGGAGATGTGCGAGAACCCGTCCTCGGGCAGGCCCAGCGTGCGCACGGCCGCCGCGGAATCGCCGCCGCCGACGACGCTGAACGCGCCCTTGGCGGTGGCCGCGATGATCGACTTCGCGATTCCCGCGGTGCCCGACGAGAACTTCTCGAACTCGAAGACGCCGGCGGGACCGTTCCAGAAGATCGTCTTCGCGTTACCGAGCACCGCGTCGAAGCGATCCACCGAATCCGGACCCACGTCCAGACCCATCCACCCGTCCGGGATCTCCGAGGCCTTCACGACCTCGGACTCCGCGTCGGCGGAGAACGAATCCGCGACCACGACGTCGGTGGGCAGGTGGATCACGTCGCCGAACCGCTCGAGCAGGTCCTTGCAGGTGTCGATCCGATCCTCCTGCAGCAGCGACGAGCCGACCGAGTATCCCTGGGCGGCGAGGAACGTGAACGCCATGCCGCCGCCGATGACCAGGGTGTCCACCTTGGGTGCGAGCGCCTCGATGACCCCGATCTTGTCGGAGACCTTGGATCCGCCGAGCACCACCGCGTACGGCCGCTCGGGGGTCTCGGTCAGCCGGGTCAGCACGTCCACCTCGGTGGCGACGAGCGTGCCCGCGTAGTGCGGGAGCAGCGTCGCGACGTCGTACACCGACGCCTGCTTGCGGTGGACCACGCCGAACCCGTCGGACACGAAGGCCGCGTCGTCGCCGGCCAGCGTGGCCAACTCCTTCGCCAGCGCCAGGCGCTCGTCGTCGTTCTTGCTGGTCTCGCGCGGGTCGAACCGCACGTTCTCGAGCAGCAGCACGTCGCCGTCGGTGAGACCCTCGGCGCGAGCCTCGGCGTCCTGCCCGACGACGTCGCCGGCCAGCTGGACGTGCCGACCGAGCAGCTCACCGAGCTTCGCGGCCACCGGAGCGAGGGAGTACTTCGCGTCCGGCGCACCCTCCGGGCGACCCAGGTGGGCCACCACGACGAGCTTCGCGCCCGCCTCGAGCAAGGTGTTCAGGGTGGGCAGGGACGCCTCGATCCGGCCGGCGTCGGTGATCTCGCCGCCGTCGAGCGGGACGTTGAAGTCCGCGCGCACCAGCACGCCGCGTCCGGAGACGCCCGCGTCGATCAGGTCCTGCAGTGTCTGGACCGCCATCGCGTCAGAGGGACTTGCCGACGAGGCCGAGCAGGTCCACGAGGCGGTTGGAGTAGCCCCACTCGTTGTCGTACCAGGAGACGATCTTGACCTGGTCCTCGATGACCTTGGTCAGGCCCGAGTCGAAGATCGACGACGCCGGGTCGGTGACGATGTCCGAGGAGACGATCGGTGCGTCGGTGTACTTGAGGATGCCCTTCAGCGGGCCCTCGGCGGCGGCCTTCATGGCGGCGTTGATCTCGTCGACCGAGGCGCTCTTGCGCACGTTGGCGGTGAGGTCGGTGACCGAACCCGTGGGGATCGGCACGCGCAGGGCGTAGCCGTCGAGCTTGCCGAGCAGCTGCGGGAGCACCAGGCCGATGGCCTTGGCGGCGCCGGTGCCGGTGGGCACCACGTTGAGCGCGGCGGCGCGGGCGCGGCGCAGGTCGGAGTGCGGGCCGTCCTGGAGGTTCTGGTC
Organism: Rhodococcoides corynebacterioides; assembly: GCF_019834675.1. Lineage (GTDB taxonomy): Bacteria > Actinomycetota > Actinomycetes > Mycobacteriales > Mycobacteriaceae > Rhodococcoides > Rhodococcoides corynebacterioides_A. Next base: position 264,620 of record NZ_JABUBU010000002.1, read on the forward strand.
CTGGGTGTAGGCGTGCACGGTGGTCATCAGGCCCTTGACGATGCCGAACTCGTCGTCGAGCACCTTCGCGATGGGGCCGAGGCAGTTGGTGGTGCACGAGGCGTTGGAGATGATGTTCTGGCTGCCGTCGTACTTGTCGTCGTTGACGCCCATGACGATGGTGATGTCCTCGCCCTTGGCGGGCGCGGAGATGATGACCTTCTTGGCACCGGCGTCCAGGTGGCCCTTGGCCTTGGCGGCGTCGGTGAAGATGCCGGTGGACTCGACGACCACGTCGACGCCGAGGTCGCCCCACGGCAGCGCGGAGGGTCCCTCGCGCAGCGAGAGGGCCTTGATCTTCCGGTCGCCGACGACGATGGTGTCGTCGCCCTCGAGCGAGACGTCGTAGGGCAGGCGGCCCAGGATGGAGTCGTACTTGAGCAGGTGAGCGAGCGTCGCGTTGTCGGTGAGGTCGTTGACGGCAACGATCTCGATGTCGGTGGTGCCGAGCGCCTTCTGCGCATCGACCGCCCGGAAGAAGTTGCGTCCGATACGACCGAAGCCGTTCACGCCTACCCGAACCGTCACTGTTCGCTCCTTTTGCTTCTGGCTGCGGACCGTGTTGCCGCAGCTGCGTCTGCACCCGAGGGTGCTGTTACGGACACGTCGATCCGACCGCGTCGGTACCGGTCAGCCTAGTGCCCGGGGGCCGTGCTCTCGACGGGTGCCCTCAGGCCTCGTCGAGCAGTTCCGCCGTGACCGCGGACTCGGTGTCCGGGACCCCGGTGTCCTTGGCCTTGCGGTCCGCCATGGACAGCAGGCGGCGGATGCGGCCCGCCACCGCGTCCTTGGTCATGGGCGGGTCCGCGAGCTGCCCCAACTCCTCGAGCGAGGCCTGGCGGTGCTGGACCCGGAGATGACCGGCGGCCGCGAGGTGATCCGGGACGTCGTCGCCGAGGATGGCGAGCGCCCGCTCGACGCGGGCGGCGGCCGCCACCGCGGCGCGGGCGGACCGGCGGAGGTTCGCGTCGTCGAAGTTGGCGAGGCGGTTCGCCGTGGCCCGCACCTCGCGGCGCATCCGCCGCTCCTCCCACGTCAGGCGGGTGTCCTGCGCGCCCATGTGGGTCAGCAGCGCGCCGATGGCCTCGCCGTCGCGCACCACCACCCGGTCGGCCCCGCGGACCTCGCGCGCCTTCGCGGCGACCCCGAGCCGACGGGCGGCGCCGACCAGCGCGAGCGCGGCCTCCGGCCCGGGGCAGCTGACCTCGAGGGCGGACGATCGGCCGGGCTCGGTGAGCGACCCGTGGGCGAGGAACGCGCCGCGCCAGGCCGCGCCGGCGTCGGCGACGGTGCCGCCCACCACCTGCGCGGGCAGACCGCGCACGGGGCGACCCCGCAGGTCCAGCAGGCCCGTCTGGCGGGCGAGCGCCTCGCCGTCCTTGGCCACGCGGACCACCCAGCGCGTGCTCTTGCGCAGACCCCCCGCCCCCACCACGTGCACGTCCGCGCCGTAGCCGAAGAGGTCGAAGATCTCCCGGCGCAGCCGGCGAGCGATGGAGAGCTGGTCCACCTCGGCCTCCACCACGACGCGACCGGCCACGATGTGCAACCCGCCCGCGAAGCGGAGCAGAGCGGAGACCTCGGCCTTGCGAGACGACGCCTTCGACTCGGTCAGTCTGCTCAGTTCGTCCTTGACGTCGGCTGTCATGGCCACGACGAGGTGTCCTTCCTGTCACTGCTGTCGGTACCGCCGGCCAGCGCGGCGAGAACGCGCGCGAGTGCGGCGGGATCGTGGGTGCGGACCGCATCCGACGCCACGTCCGCGTAGACGACGTCCGCGCCGAACAGGGCGGCCGCGCGGGCGAGGTGCTCGCGTTCGGACCCCGGCGGGACCGACGCGGAGTCGACCACCACGTGGTGCACCCGTAAACCGGGCGCGTGTTGGGACAGTACGTGCAGATGGCGTTCCGCCGAGAATCCTGCCGTCTCCCCCGGCTCCGGCCCCAGGTTGAGCACCAGCACCTTCCGGGCGGACGTCGCCGCGAGCGCGGCCGCGAGGTCCGGCACCAGCACGTGCGGCAGCACGCTCGAGAACCAGGACCCGGGGCCGAGGATGACCAGATCCGCGCGCTCGATCGCCCGCACCGAGGCCTCCGTCGCCGGTGGATCCGTCGGCCGCAGGCGCACTCGGCGCACCTTGCCCGGCGTCGTGGCCACGGCGACCTGACCGCGGATGACCCGACTGACCCGAGGGTCGTCCTCCAGGCCGGACACGTCCGCCTCGATCTCGAGGGCCACCGGGGACATCGGCAGCACCCGCCCCGCGACGTCCAGCACGCGCCCGAGCTCGTCCAGGGCCAGGACCGGATCGCCCATCACCTCGGTCAGGCCGGCCAGCACCAGGTTGCCGACGCTGTGGCCCGCGAGGGCGCCGTTGCCGCCGAACCGGTGCTGCAGGACGTCGGCCCAGAGCCGACTCCGCGGGTCCTCGCCCGCCAGGGCCGCCAGGGCCATCCGCAGATCGCCCGGCGGGATCATGCCGAGCTCGGCCCGCAACCGGCCCGACGATCCGCCGTCGTCGGCGACGGTGACCACGGCCGTGACGTCGGTGGAGAACCGCCGAACGGCCGAGAGCGTCGCGTACAACCCGTGGCCGCCGCCCAGCGCGACGACGTTCGCCGAGCTCACTCGCGACCCAGATCGCGGTGCACCACACGCACCGTCGTGTGTGCGTCGCTCTGCAGACGCTGCGCGAGGGCCTCGGTCACCGCGACGCTGCGATGCTTGCCGCCCGTGCACCCGACCCCCACCGTCATGTACCGCTTGCCCTCGCGGCGGTAGCCGGCCAGCGTCAGCACCAGCAGTCGGTGGTAGAGGTCGAGGTACTCGTCCGCACCCGGCTGGGTCAGCACGTACTCGGCCACCTCCGGGTCCTGCCCGGTGCGTGCCCGCAGGTCCGGCACCCAGTGCGGGTTGGGCAGGAACCGCATGTCGCACAGCACGTCCGCGTCCAGCGGAAGCCCGTACTTGAACCCGAACGACTCGACCGTGACGGCCACCGTCCCGGCGGTCTCGTCCCCGAACGCTGCGGCGATCCGCTCCCGCAGGCCGTGCACCGACAACACGCTGGTGTCGATGACCAGGTGCGCCCGTTCCTTCACCGGGGCCAACCGCGCCCGCTCGCGCGTGATGCCCTCGCTGAGCGTGCCGTCGGCGCCGTAGTTCTGGAGCGGATGGCTCCGCCGCACCGACTCGAAGCGGCGGATCAGGACGTCGTCCGACGCGTCGAGGAACAGGACCCGCGGGCGGACGTCCGCGGCGGCGAGCTCGCCGAGCAGACTCGGGACGTCGCCGTTGAACAGGCGGCTGCGGACGTCGACCACGAGTGCGAGGCGATCGATCCGCGGCTGCGCGGACCGGCCGATCTCGATCATGCGGGTGATGAGCTCGGGCGGCATGTTGTCCGCCACGTACCACCCGAGGTCCTCGAGAACCTTGGCCGCCGTGCCCAGCCCGGCCCCGGAGAGACCGGTGACCAGGGCGACCTCGATGTCACCGGCCGGGTCGGCCCCGATGTTGCCGGCCGGGTCGGCCCCCATAGCAGTTCTTGGTGCGTTCACTCGCCCGCTGATCCTGTTCCCGAGACCGCGCTCGCCGGCTCCGGAGCGGAACGGTCGACGCCGGCCTCGTCGTCGGCCCCATCATCGCGCACCGGCTCGTCCGGTGCGACCGCGACGTCGGAGGCCGTCGGATCGGACGAGTCGGGCGCCTCGACCCCCAGCGCGTCGAGCACGGCACGCGCCGTGGTCTCGCCGATACCGGGGACCTCGACGATCTCGGACACCGTCGCCTGTTTGAGTTTGGCCACCGAACCGAAGTGCGAGACCAGGGCGTTCCGACGCGCCTCACCCAGCCCGCGGACCGAGTCGAGCGCGGACGCCGTCATGCGCTTGCTGCGCTTGCTGCGGTGGAAGGTGATGGCGAAGCGGTGGGCCTCGTCCCGGACGCGCTGCAGGAGGAACAGCGACTCGCTGGTGCGCGGGAGGATCACCGGATCGATCTCGCCCGGCACCCACACCTCCTCGAGGCGCTTGGCCAGCCCGACCACGGCGACGTCGGTGACGCCCAGATCGTCCAGCACCGCGGCGGCCGCGGCCACCTGCGGCGCACCGCCGTCGACGACGAACAGGTTGGGCGGGTACGCGAACCGCCGCGGGCGACCCGTCTGCGGATCCAACGCGGCCTCGGGGGCCAGGTCTCCCCCGGAGTCCTTGCCGTGCCGCAGGAACCGCCGCCGGGTGACCTCGGCGATGCTGGCGACGTCGTCGGAGCGACCGTCGCCCGCTGCTTCCTTGATGGCGTAGTGCCGGTAGTCGCTCTTGCGGGGCAACCCGTCCTCGAAGACGACCAGCGAGGCGACCACGTCGGTGCCCTGGACGTGCGAGATGTCGATGCACTCGATCCGCAGCGGGGCGGTGTCGAGATCGAGGGCCTCCTGGATGCCTTGCAGCGCGGCGGAGCGCGAGGTGAAGTCCCCCGCGCGCTTGAGCTTGTGCTGCTGCAGGGCCTCCTTCGCGTTGCGCGCCACGGTCTCGGCGAGGGCCTTCTTGTCGCCGCGCTGCGGCACCCGCAGTTTGACCGACGATCCGCGCAGCTCCGACAGCCAGGCGGTGATCTCCTCGGCGTCCGGCGGCAGCACGGGCACCAGGACCTCGCGGGGCACGGCGGTGGCCGCGCCCTCGTCGGTGGTGGCGGACAGCGCGGCCTGCTCGCCGTAGAACTGGGTCAGGAACTGCGAGACCAGCGCCGCGTCGCCGCCGGGTTCCGTGGCGGACCCGGGCCCGGCGTCCGCGCCGAGGCCGCTCTCGACCACCTCGCCGGCCTTCTCCACCACCCAGCCGCGCTGCCCCCGCACGCGGCCGCCGCGGACGTGGAACACCTGCACGGCCGCTTCGAGGTCGTCGCCGGCGAACGCCACGAGGTCGGCGTCCGTGCCGTCGCCGAGCACCACGGCCTGTTTCTCCAGCGCGCGCCTGAGCGCCCCGATGTCGTCCCGCAGGCGGGCGGCGGTCTCGAAATCGAGATCCTCGGACGCGGTCTGCATGCGGTTCTCGAGCTCGCGCACGAGCCTGTCGGTCTTGCCCGACAGGAAGTCGCAGAAGTCCTCCACCGTACGCCGGTGCTGCGCGGCGGACACGCGGTCGACGCACGGCGCGGAGCACTTGTCGATGTACCCCAGCAGGCACGGACGCCCGATCTGGCCGTGCCGCTTGAACACCCCGGCCGAGCACGTCCGGGCGGGGAACACGCGCAGCAGCAGGTCGAGGGTCTCGCGAATGGCCCAGGCGTGGGCGTACGGGCCGAAGTACCGCACCCCCTTGCGCCGCGGACCGCGGTAGACGAAGAGACGCGGATACTCCTCGTTCATGGTGACCGCGAGCATCGGGTAGCTCTTGTCGTCCCGGTAGCGGACGTTGAAGCGGGGGTCGAACTCCTTGATCCAGTTGTACTCGAGCTGCAGGGCCTCGACCTCGGTGGTGACCACCGTCCACTCCACGGAGGCGGCCGTGGTGACCATCTGACGGGTGCGCGGATGCAGCCCCGCGATGTCGGCGAAGTAGGAGTTGAGTCGGCTGCGCAGGCTCTTGGCCTTGCCGACGTAGATCACTCGTCCGTGCGGGTCGCGGAACTTGTAGACGCCGGGCTCGACCGGGATGGTCCCGGTGGCCGGACGGTATGTAGCGGGGTCGGGCACGGCCTCCACGGTAGTCGCCGGGTGCGACACGTCCCCGCGACGTCGGGTGACCCGATCGTCGACCCGACGAGTTGTCCGAATCGCACCGGAGAACGGCCGCGCAGGGTGTGATGGGACCCATGACGCCCGCCGACCGTGCAGACCGCCACCCCGTTCGACGCGTTCTGGTGGTGACCGCCGTCGCGGCACTCGCGATGACGGGATGCAGCACCGGCTCGTCGTCGGACGCGCCGTCCGACGGCACCGAGGCGTGCGCCGCGGCGGGCGGGGGCACACCCGTCTCCGGTGCGCCGGGGACGGGAGCGGACGGCGCCCCCGAGATCGGCACCGGGTACCGGACCGGCATGACCGCGGTCACGACGCCCGAGTACTCGGTCGCCACCGCCAACCCGCTCGCCACCGAGGCGGCCTGCGCGGTGCTGCGCGACGGCGGCACCGCGGCCGACGCCCTGGTGACCGCGCAGACGGTGCTCGGTCTGGTCGAGCCGCAGAGTTCCGGGATCGGCGGGGGCGCGTTCCTGATGTATCTCGACGGCGAGACCGGCGACCTGCAGGCCTACGACGGGCGGGAGACGGCGCCGGCCTCGGCGACCGGCGACTACCTCCGGTACGTCGACGACATCCCCCCGACCGACCGCCCGGCCGATCTCACCGGTCCCCTGCCCGACGCGCGGTCCAGCGGGCGCGCCGTCGGCGTGCCGGGTGCGGTGCGGCTGCTCGACCGGGTCCACGCCGACCACGGACGCACCGAGTGGCGCACCCTGTTCGATCCCGCGGTGCGCCTGGCCGACGACGGGTTCCCCATCGGTCCGCGCATGGCGTCGTCGATCGCGGGCTCCGCGCCGCAACTCGCGCTCGACCCGGCCTCGGCCGCGTACTTCCTCGAGCCGGACGGATCACCGAAGGCCGCCGGAACGGTGCTCACCAACCCGGCGATGGCGAAGACGCTCGGCGCGATCGCCACCGAGGGCGCCGACGCGTTCTACACCGGGCCCATCGCGCAGTCGATCGTCGACGCCGTCGCCGACACCACCGGGGGACGCACCCCGGGCCGGCTGACCACCGACGATCTCGCGGGCTACCGCGTGATCGACCGCGATCCGGTCTGCGGCCCCTACCGCGACGTCGAGGTCTGCGGCATGCCGGGACCGTCGTCCGGCGGCATCGCCGTCGCGCAGACCCTCGGCATCCTGTCGGCGTTCGACCTGGCGCAGTACCCGCCCCAGCGCACCGACGTCGACGGCGGCGTTCCCGATCCGCGGGCCGCCCACCTGATCGCCGAGGCCGAGCGGCTCGCCTACGCGGACCGGGACAAGTACGTGGCCGACCCCGACTACATCCCGCTGCCCGGCGGGTCGCCGGACGCCCTGCTCGATCCGGACTACCTGCGCTCGCGCGCCGACACCATCGACCCCGATCGGAGCATGGGCACCGCGCGTGCGGGCGACTTCGGGCCGGTGTCGATGAGCAGCTACCGCGGGACCGAGTCGGGTACGTCGCACATCGTCGTCGCGGATCGGGACGGAGACGTGGCGTCGATGACGACGACCGTGGAGTCGGCGTTCGGGTCGTTCCACATGACGGAGGGGTTCCTGCTCAACAACCAGCTGACCGACTTCTCGGCCGCTCCCGACGGGCCGGACGGGCCCGTCGCCAACCGGGTCGAGCCGGGCAAACGGCCGCGCAGTTCGATGGCGCCGACCGTCGTGTTCGATCGGGACGAGTCCGGCGGGCGCGGCGACGTCCGTCTGGTCACCGGCTCGCCGGGCGGATCGGCGATCATCCAGTACGTGGTGAAGAACCTCGTGGCGATGCTCGACTGGGGTCTCGACCCGCAGCAGGCCGTCGCGATGGTGAACGTGGGTGCGTCCAACTCCCCCACCACGAACGTCGGCGGCGAGCACCCGGCGATCGACACGGCCGACGACGGGGCGAACGATCCGCTGGTGCAGGGGCTGCGCGAGCGCGGGCACCAGGTGTCGGTGGCCGATCAGACCAGCGGGTCGAGTGCGCTGGTGCGCGTCGATTCCACCTGGTCGGGCGGGGCGGATCCCCGGCGGGAGGGCAGCGTCGCCGGCGGTTAGCGCGCCGGGTCGGCGTACTTCGCCTCGAGCGCCCGGAAGGTGCGGGCGGCGTGGACGGCGTACTCGCGGTCGTTGGCCTGGATGGCCATGACGGGGACGTACTCGTCGTCGGGCAGTTCGATGCGTGCCCAGGACGCGCCCGGCGAGAAGGACAGTCCCTGGACCAGGTCCCACGGCACGAGCTTCTCGGTCAGCAGGTTGCGGACCAGAACCCCCTGCGCACCCACCCGGATGCGGGGCCGGGTGAGCAGCAGGACGCCCGCGCCCATGGCGCACCCGATGGCGATCATGGCGAACTGGTCGACGCGCTGGAAGTAGACGCCGGTGTTGCCGGTGCGCAGCAGGATGCCGAGCACCGTGTGGACGGCGACCAGCAGGGCCGCGACGGCGATGGCGTAGCGGGCGCTCTTGCGGGGGCGTGCCTCGAGCTCCCAGCCCTCGTCGCTCGTCGTCCGCGTCGTCCGGTTCGTGTCCGTGTTCTCGCTCATGTGGGTTCCCCTCGCAGGGCGGCCAGGGTCAGCGCGGTGTCCACCGCCGCGGCGACGGCCTGGGCCCCCTTGTCCTCCTTGGACCCGGGCAGCCCGGCGCGGTCGAGGGCCTGCTGCTCGTCGTTCACGGTGAGCACGCCGTTGGTGACGGGCGTCGACTCGTCGAGGGACACGCGGGTGAGACCGGCGGTCACGGCGTCGCAGACGTACTCGAAATGCGGTGTGCCGCCGCGGATCACCACGCCGAGGGCGACGACGGCGTCGTGCGTGCGCGCCAGCTGCTGCGCCACCACGGGAATCTCGATCGCGCCGGCGACGCGCACCAGGGTGACGTCGGTCAGGCCGACCTCCTCCGCCTTGCGCATCGCCCCCTCGATCAGCGCGGTGCTGACCTTCTCGTGCCACTGCCCCGCGACGACCGCGACCCGCAGTCGTTCCGCTCCGGACAGCTGCAGTACGGGCTCACCGGCGCCGCTCATGTCACAGGCCTCCTGCGTCGGGGGTGATGGTGGGGGTGTCGAAGGCGTCGAGACCGACCAGGTCGTGGCCCATGCGATCCCGCTTGGTCCGCAGGTAGGTCAGGTTCTCCTTGTTCGCGCGCAGCGGCATCGGCACCCGCTCGGTGATCTGCAGCCCGTAGCCGTCGAGCCCGACGCGCTTGGCCGGGTTGTTGGTCAGCAGCCGCATGGACGAGATGCCGAGGTCCACCAGGATCTGCGCGCCGATGCCGTAGTCCCGCGCGTCGGCCGGCAGCCCCAGCGCGAGGTTGGCGTCGACGGTGTCCGATCCGGCGTCCTGCAACTGGTACGCCTGCAGCTTGTGCAGCAGACCGATGCCGCGGCCCTCGTGTCCGCGCATGTACAGCACCACACCTCGGCCCTCGCGCGCGACCATGTCGAGTGCCGCGTCCAGCTGGGGACCGCAGTCGCAGCGCAGCGAGCCGAACACGTCACCGGTCAGGCACTCGGAGTGCACGCGGACGAGCACGTCGCTGCCGTCGCCGTCGGGTCCCGCGATGTCCCCGCGGACGAGGGCGACGTGCTCGACGTCCTCGTAGACGCTCTGGTAGCCGACGGCGCGGAACTCGCCGTGGGTGGTCGGGATGCGCGCCTCCGCGACGCGGACCACGTGCTTCTCGTGCTTGCGTCGCCACGCGATGAGGTCGGCGATCGAGATGAGCGCGAGATCGTGGTCGTCGGCGAAGACCCTCAGCTCGTCGGTCTGGGCCATCGCGCCCTCGTCCTTCTGGCTGACGATCTCGCAGATGACGCCGGCGGGACGCAGATCGGCCATGCGCGCGAGGTCCACCGCGGCCTCGGTGTGTCCGGGGCGGCGCAGGACGCCGCCCTCCTTCGCGCGCAGCGGCACGACGTGACCGGGACGGGTGAAGTCGTGCGCGCCGGTGGTCGGGTCGGCCAGCAGGCGCATGGTCGCGGCGCGGTCCGACGCCGAGATGCCGGTACCGATGCCCTCGCGGGCGTCGACCGTGACGGTGTAGGCGGTGCCGTGCTTGTCCTGGTTGGTCGCGTACATCGGCGGCAGACCGAGGCGGTCGCAGTCCTCACCCGACAGCGGAACACAGAGGTAACCCGAGGTGTAGCGGACCATGAACGCCACCAGCTCCGGGGTGGCCTTCTCGGCGGCGAAGATGAGATCGCCCTCGTTCTCGCGGTCCTCGTCGTCGACGACGACGACGGCCTTGCCGGCCGCGATGTCCGCGATTGCTCGCTCGATGGTGTCGAACCTGGTCACGCGTCGCGCTCCCCACGTCAGGCCGCCCGCGGCGGTGCGGGCGGGGTCGGTTCCTACCAGCCTACGGTCCGGGCCCGGTCGGCCCGGCGCTCGGTCGGTGGTCTGTCGGTGTTCAGTCGGCGCTGTGCAGCCGCTCGACGTACTTGGCGATCACGTCCACCTCGAGGTTGACGGTGGTCCCCGGCTCGGCGGTGCCGAGCGTCGTCAGACCGAGCGTCGTCGGGATCAGGGAGATCTCGAACCACTGGTCGTCGCCGGTGCCGCCGAGGGCGGACACGGTCAGCGAGACACCGTCGACGGTGATGGACCCCTTGTGGACCACGTACCGGGCGACCTCGCGCGGCAGGGCGACGCGGACCACCGTCCAGTTCTCCGACGGGGTGCGCGAGATCACGGTGCCGATGCCGTCGACGTGCCCCTGGACGAGGTGCCCGCCGAGGCGGGAGCCCAGCGACGCGGCCCGCTCGAGGTTGACCCGACTGCCGACGCGGAGCGACCCGAGGGAGGATCGCGACAGCGTCTCCTGCATCACGTCGGCGGTGAACGCCCCCTCCCGGACCTCGACGACGGTCAGGCACACCCCGTTGACCGCGATGGAGTCCCCGTGCGAGGCGTCCGAGGTGACCACGGCGCCCTCGACGGTGAACCGCGCGGCGTCCGCGAGGTCCTCCTTGCCGGTGACGGTGCCGAGTTCTTCGACTATTCCGGTGAACATGTCTGCTCCTGCTGGGTTCGGGCGGCCGGGTGGGAGGGGGCTGCGGCCGGGTGGGAGGGGACTGCGACGGGGACGAAGTCGAGGCGAAGGTCGTCGCCCAACGCGGTGACGCTCTCTCGGCGGAACCCGCGGGCGTCGGCCAGTGTTCCCACCGACGTCGACTCCACGGCGGACCGCCCCGCGCCGAGCACGGTCGGGGCGAGGTACAGGACGAGCCGATCCACCAGGTCGGCGCCCAGGAAGGCCCCCGCCAGCGTGGCGCCGCCCTCCACCAGCACGTCGTTCAGGTCGTCCAGGGCCGCGAGCACCGCCTGCGGATCGTGTTCGCGCACGACGCGGGTGGGCGCCGTGTCGTCGAGGACGCGCAGGCCGGCGGGCAGCTTCCGGCGGCCGACCACCACCCGCAACGGCTGACGCACGGCGAGCGTGCCGTCGTCGGCGCGCGCGGTCAGCGCGGGATCGTCGGCGAGGACGGTTCCGGTCCCCACCACGATCGCGTCGAGGCGGGCGCGCTCGGCGTGCACCGCGGCGCGCGCGGCGGGTCCGGTGATCCAGCGGCTGGTGCCGTCCGGTGCGGCGATCCGTCCGTCGAGCGTCGACGCGAGCTTCAGCGTGACGTGCGGTCGGCCGGTGCGCTGCCGGTGCAGCCAGAACCGCAGCGGGCCGCGGGCGACCTCGTCGGCGAGACGCCCGGACTCGACGACGACGCCCGCGCGGGTCAGCGTCTCGGCGCCGCCGGCCGCGGTGGGCGTCGGGTCGGCGAGGGCGTGGACGACGCGCGCCACACCGGCCGCGAGCAGCGCCTGCGTGCACGGGCCGGTCCGTCCGGTGTGGTCGCACGGCTCGAGGGTCACCACGGCCGTGCCCCCGGCCGCGGCCGCGCCTGCCTCGCGCAGGGCGACGACCTCCGCGTGCGGACCGCCCGGGGCCGCGGTGGCGCCGGTGCCCACGACGCGGTGCTCGGCGTCCAGGATCACCGCGCCCACGGGCGGATTCGGGGTGCTGATCCCGCGCGCCGACTCGCTGACGGCGACGGCGGTCCGCATCGCCTCGTCGACGACCGCCGACGGCAGCGGGACCATCAGGCGGTCAGGTGCGGTGACGCCGACGCCGCGGCGGCGCGCAGAGCGCTCACGGCGCGCCCCGGATCGTCGGTGTTGTAGACGGCCGAGCCGGCGACGAAGCAGTCGATGCCGGCCTCGGCGGCCTGCGCGATCGTGTCCTCGTTGATGCCGCCGTCGATCTCCACGACCAGACGCAACTCACCGGCGTCGACCAGTCGGCGCACGGTGCGGGCCTTGTCCAGGACCTCGGGCATGAAGCTCTGGCCGCCGAATCCCGGCTCGACACTCATCACCAGCAGGGTGTCGAAGTCCCGGAGGATCTCGAGGTACGGCTCGATCGGGGTGTTCGGCTTGATCGACAGCCCGGCCTTCGCGCCGGCCGCGCGGATGTCGCGGGCCACCGCGGACGGATCGTCGGTCGCCTCGGCGTGGAAGGTGACGTTGTACGCGCCCGCCTCGGCGTACGGCGGCGCCCAGCGCGCCGGATCCTCGATCATCAGGTGGCAGTCGAGCGGGATGTCCGTGGCCTTCAGCAGGCTGGACACCACCGGCAGGCCGAGCGTCAGGTTGGGCACGAAGTGGGCATCCATGACGTCGACGTGCAGCCAGTCGCTGCCCGCGACGGCCGCGGCCTCGTCGGCCAGTCGCGCGAAGTCGGCCGAGAGGATCGACGGGGCGATCATCGGGTGCCGCGGAGTCGGGGAGGTATCGGTAGGAGCCACGGGTGAGGAGCCTAACCGGGCCCCCGTCACCCCAGCAGTCCCGGTTCCACGGTGGACACGGCGTCGTCGATCGCCTCGGCGAGCAGGAGCTGACCCGCGTCGGTGGGGTGATCGCCGTCGTCCTGGATGATCGCCGGGTCGGCCAGCCATGCGGCGTCGAGGGTGTCGACGTAGTCCACGTCCGCGGCGAGCGCGGCGGCCTCCACCGCGGCGTCGACGTCACGCAGTTCCGCGGGGACGACGACGTCGCCGCTCCAGATCGGGCCGACCGCCACCACGATCGCCCCGGGTGCGCCGACGTGCAGGCGCGTGAACACCTCGGTCGCCGCGTCGACCACCTCGGTCGGATCCGCGTCGACGTCGTTCTCGCTGCCCACCACGAGGATCACGTCCGGGTCCGCGGCGATCGCGTCGTCGACCTGATCGCCGAAGGTGCCCAGCGCGTCCGCGCCCGCGACGTACCCGGCGCCGCCGAGGCTGACGTTGACCAGCTCGAAACCGTGCTCGTCGGCGAGCACGTCCGGCCACACCACGTCGTTGGCCGAGCCCGCGGAGAAGGAGTCGCCGATGACCGCCACCCGCTCGGGTGCGGCCCGGGGTGCGGTCGCGGCGTGGGCGACGACCGGGGTGGTCGCGTCCGCCGCGATCCGGTGTTCGCTCGGCGTCGTCCCGGCGGCGCAGCCGGCCCCCACCAGCGCCAGACCGGCGAGCACGGCCACCGCCCCGCGCGTGCTCATCCGGCCCCGCCGGGTCGTCGCAGGGCGGCGAGGAACATCGCGTCGGTGCCGTGGCGATGCGGCCAGAGCTGCACGTGCGTCCCGGCGTTCCCGTCGCGGCCCGGAGTCGGCCGCGCCGAGCGCGGAACGCCGGGCACGGCGTCACCGGTGTCGAGGCCGATCAGTCCGTGCCGACGAACGGCGTCACCGACCACCCCGACGGTCTCGGACAGGTGCGGGGAACACGTGGCGTAGACGACGACGCCGCCCGGCCGGACGAGCCGGACGGCCGCGGCGAGCAGTTCACGCTGGAGGGAGACCAGGGCGGCCACGTCGTCCGGCTGCCGGCGCCATCGCGCTTCGGGGCGCCGACGCAGCGCACCCAGTCCGGTGCACGGCGCGTCGACCAGGACGCGGTCGTACCCCGGTGCGAGTCCGCTGCTGCGGCCGTCCACGGTGTGCACCGTGACGGGAAGGTCGCGGGTGGACGACCGTACGAGGTCGGCGCGGTGCTCGGAGGGCTCCACCGCGTCGACGGTCGCTCCGTCCACCGCGGCCAACGCACCGAGCAACGCGGCCTTGCCGCCCGGGCCGGCGCACAGGTCGAGCCACCGGCCACCGTCGGGGCCCTCGAGGGGGGCCTCGACCAGAGCGCGGGCGACGAGCTGGCTGCCTTCGTCCTGGACGCCGGCGAGGCCGTCGCGCACGGCGTCCAGTCGACCGGGATCGCCGCCGTCGAGGTGCACGGCGTACGGCGACCACGGGCCGACCTCTCCCCCGGTGACCAGCGCCAGTTCCTCGGCGGAGATCTCCCCCGGCCGCGCGACCAGGTGCACGGCCGGACGGGCGTCGTCGGCGGCGAGCAGGTCGTCGAGTTCGCCTGCGTCCGCGCCGAGCGCGTCGTGGAAGGCCTGCGCGATCCACCGGGGATGGGCGTGGCGGAAGGCCGCGTGGCCCACGGGATCCCGCTCGACGGACGGCGCCAGTGCGGCCACCCAGTCGTTCTCGGTCCGTTCGGACACCCGCCGCAGCACGGCGTTGACGAAGCCGGACTTCCCGGGGCCTGCTTCGGCCCGCACCATGTCCACGGACGTCGCGACGGCCGCGTGCGGGGCGATGCGGGTGCGCAGCAACTGGTAGGCGCCGAGCCGGAGGACGTCGAGCAACGGGCCGTCGATCTCCTCGACGGGCCGCGACGCCGCGTGGGCGATCACCGCGTCGAGCAGTCCGCGCGCGCGGGACGCGCCGTAGGCGAGTTCGGTGGCCAGCGCCGCGTCGCGCTCACCCAACCGCCGATCCCGCAGCATCGCGGGCAGCACCAAGTTGGCGTAGGCATCGCGCTCACGCACCGCACGCAGGACGTCCCGCGCCGCGACACGCGCCGGGTCGAGCCCGGCCTCCGCGGGATTCGGGCGAGTCGCCTGCCGGGGCCGCGTGGTGCCGCGAGCGGGGCCGCCGGCGCGGGGAGTGCGGGCGCCGCGGCGCTTGCCCGGCCGTTCCTCGCTCATCGGATCACCGTTCCGTCGATGTCGCGGGCCCCTCGTGCCCAGTCGGTCGCCGCCATCGGTTTCTTCCCCGGCGGTTGCACTCGGCTCAACTCCACCGCGGTGGTGGCTGTTCCCACCAGCACGGCGCGCTTGCGCACCTCGACGACCCCTGCGGGCAGCGTCTCGTCGGTGACCGTCACCGGCCCGAGTTTGACGCGCAGGCCGTTCACTTCGGTCCATGCTCCCGGAGCCGGTGTGACACTGCGCACGTGCCGATCGACGGCCACGGCCGGGAGTGTGAAGTCCACGCGGGCGGCGTCCACGGTGACCTTGGGGGCGACGGAGACGCCGTCGGTCGACTGCGGCACCGCGGTGAGCGCACCCTCCTCGAGCCCGTCCATGGTCGCCTCCAGCAGCCCCGCGCCGCTCTCGGCGAGCCGGGCGAGCAGGTCGCCCGCGGTGTCGTCGGAGCGGACGGTCTCGGTGACCACCCCGAACAACGGGCCGGTGTCGAGTCCCTCCTCGATGCGGAAGGTGCTGGCTCCGGTGACCTCGTCGCCGGCGGCGAGCGCGGCCTGCACGGGAGCGGCGCCCCGCCACGCGGGCAGCAGCGAGAAGTGCAGGTTGACCCAGCCGTGCCGGGGAAGGTCCAGGAGCGGCGGGCGCAGGAGCGCTCCGTACGCGACGACCGGACAGCAGTCCGGCGCCCACTCGGTCAGGGTGCGCACGGCGTCCGGATCGCCGGGCCGGGCCGGTTGGAGTACCGGGATGCCGTGCTCGTCGGCGAGCTGCGCGACGGGCGACCGGACCGCGCGGCGGCCTCGACCGGCGACCGTGTCGGGGCGAGTGAGGACGCCCACGACCTCGTGCCGCGACGAGGCGATCAGACGTCGCAGGGACGGAAGAGCGGGTTCGGGAGTACCGGCGAAGACGAGACGCACGCGGGTCAGCCTATGCGGAGCGGGTCGACCTGCACGCGCAGCGCCGACGTCGCCGACTTCTTCGCCCCGACGACGGCACGGGCGTCGGCGAGAGCGCGCGCGAGGGCCGATCCCGACCGTCGCGGTACGCGCAGCAGAACGCGTTCGATCGGCCCGGTGGCCTCGTCGGCCGCGTCGGACCCGACGGGCGGACGCTCCCCCGCCGGAAGGTCGACGGGGCCGAGCGTGACGGTCTCCGCGGGCAGCCGCGCGGCGTCGAGCAGCGCCCGGACGGCGTCGGGGGCACCGTCCACCGCCGCCATGTGCACGGCCGGCGGGAAGCCGACCTCGGCGCGTTCGGCCAGTTCGGCGGCGGCGTGACCGGCCGGGTCCCACCGGATCAGCGCCTGCACCACGGGGAGATCGGCCTCGGCGACCACCACCACCTCGCCGCCGTCGGAGGCGGGAATCACGCTCGCCGCCACGGCCATCCACCGCCGCAGCGTCTGTTCCGCGGCGCGCAGGTCGGCGCGGCCGAGCATCGCCCAGCCGTCGAGCAGCAGGGCGGCGCCGTAGCCTCCGGGCACGACGGGTTCGGCACCGACGGTCGCGACCACCAGGGACGGACCGGCGGGCACCGACGCCAACACGGAGCTGCCCCCGGACTGCCGGACGGTGACGCCGCTGAACGCACGTCCGAGTTCCTCGGCGGTACGGCCCGCCCCGATCACCGTGGCGCGCAACGCCCGCGACCCGCACGTCGGGCACGAGTACGCCGCGTCCGCGGTGCCGCACCACCGACAGGTGGGACTGCCGACGCCGTCGGCGCCGGGTGCGGACGGCAGCGCCAACGGGCCGTGGCACCGCCGACACCGCGCCGGGGTCCGGCACTTGCCGCAGGCCAGCGACGGGACGTACCCGCGACGCGGGACCTGCACCAGGACGGGTCGGCCGGCCGCGAGGGCGGTACGAGCGGCGGCGAACGCGACGGCCGGGATGCGGGCGGCGCGGGCGGCCGGGTCGCGCACCAGAGCGTGCTCGCTGTCGGCGAGGGCGGTGATGCGCGGCGCCGCCGCGCGCACGGTGTCGCGCGCGGCGAGCAGGTCCCGCGCCCACCCGGATTCGACCAGGGCCTGCGCCTCGGCCGTGCGCGCGAACCCGCCGACCACCGCGGCGGTCCCGGTGCGATGGGCGCGCAGGAGCGCGACGTCACGGGCGTGCGGGTAGGGCGCGCGGGGTTCGGTCAACGACTCGTCGCCGTCGTCCCACACCACGGTCAGCGCGAGGTCGTGCACCGGCGCGAACGCCGCGCTGCGGGTGCCCACCACCACCCGAGCGGCGCCGCGGGCGACGGCGAGCCACCGCCGGTACCGCTCGGCGGGACCGAGGCCGGCGGACAGCACCGACACCACGGCCGGATCGAGAACGTCGTGACAGGCGGCCTCGACGCGGTCGAGATCGCGTTGGTCCGGAACGACGATCATCACGCCGCGACCGGCAGCGACCGTCGCGGCGGCGAGGTCGGCGAGTCGCGCGGGCCAGTCCTCCCCCGGCAGCGCCTGCCACACCGCGCGGGGCGCGCGCCCCTCGGTCAGGGCGACGAGGAACTCGCTCCCGAAGCGGTAGCGAGCCCAGCCGTCGCTCGTCACCGTCGGTGCGGGCGGGGCCCCCGACGTCCGGGCCTGCGCTTCCACGCGGGCGTGCCGCGGCGGCACGGCCAACCGCAGCACGTCGGAACGCGTGCCGGCGTACCGCGCCGCCACCGCGGTGACCAGGTCGGCGACCTCCGGGGTCAGCACCACCTCGGGTGAGACCACCTTGTCCAGGAAGCCCAGCTTGCCGGGGTGGTCGGTCGTGGCACGACGCTCGATCAGGAACCCGTCGACCAGACGACCGGCGAAGCGCACGCGTACGCGCACGCCCGGTTGCGCGGCCTCGTCCCACTCGACCGGGACCAGATAGTCGAAGTCCCGGTCGAGGTGAGCGAGGGCGAGCAGCGGGACCACGCGCGCGATCGGTGCGCGCTCCGCCGGTCGCGGGGTGCCGGTCAGAGCCCCGCGGCCGACCGCAGCTTCTCGGCGCGGTCGGTGTTCTCCCAGGGCAGGTCGATGTCGGTGCGACCGAAGTGGCCGTAGGCCGCCGTGGGCGCGTAGATCGGGCGCAGCAGGTCGAGATCCCGGATGATCGCGCCGGGGCGCAGATCGAACACCTCGGTGATGGCCGACTGGATCTTCGCGGGGTCGACGTTCTCCGAGCCGAACGTCTCGACGAACAGTCCGACCGGCGCCGCCTTGCCGATGGCGTAGGCGACCTGCACCTCGACCCGCTCGGCCAGATCGGCGGCGACGACGTTCTTGGCCACCCACCGCATGGCGTACGCGGCGCTGCGGTCCACCTTCGACGGGTCCTTGCCGGAGAAGGCGCCGCCGCCGTGCCGGGCCCAGCCGCCGTAGGTGTCGACGATGATCTTGCGGCCGGTCAGTCCGGCGTCGCCCATCGGACCGCCGAGGACGAACTTGCCGGTGGGGTTGACCAGCAGGCGCACCGACGACGTGTCGAGCGTGTCGTGACCGAGATCGGCGACCACGGCGTCGAGCACGTGGGTCCGGATGTCGGGGGTGAGCATGTTCTCGAGGTCGATGTCCGCCGCGTGCTGCGTCGAGACCACGACGGTGTCGAGCCGGACGGGTCGCGCGCCGTCGTACTCGATGGTGACCTGCGTCTTGCCGTCCGGGCGCAGGTACGGCAGCACCTCGGTCTTGCGCACCTCGGTGAGGCGACGCGAGAGCCGGTGCGCCAACGCGATCGGCAGCGGCATCATCTCGGGCGTGTCCTTGATGGCGTAGCCGAACATCAGGCCCTGGTCCCCGGCTCCCTGACGGTCGATCTCGTCGTCCGTGAGGCCCTCGACGCGCGACTCGTAGGCGTTGTCGACGCCCTGTGCGATCTCCGGCGACTGTGCGCCGATGGCGACGTTCACGCCGCAGGAGTTGCCGTCGAAGCCCTTGGCCGACGAGTCGTAGCCGATCTCGAGCACCTTCTCGCGCACGATGTGCGGGATGTCGGCGTAGGCGGTGGTGTTGACCTCACCGGCGACGTGCACCTGACCGGTGGTCACCAGCGTCTCCACCGCGACCCGCGCCCGGGGGTCCTCGGTGAGCAGTGCGTCGAGAATCGAGTCGCTGATGGCGTCGCAGATCTTGTCGGGGTGACCCTCGGTGACCGATTCGCTGGTGAAGAGCCGACGGGCGGACGTGCTCACAGATGTTTCCTCTCGTACACGGACAGGGCAATCACCGTCCGGGTACCCCGGATCGATGGGGACAGCGCAACTGCGTCGGTGCCACCGACCGCTCGCGACGAACTCAGTGCGAGGAGCCGGTGTTCGTACACTCCCCGTCGGCGGCGGGCCGACCGATCGTCGGGGTGAGCAGCGGGGTCACCGCGTCGAGGACGCGCGAGGCCATCAGCGCCTTCGACCCGTGTTCGAGGGCGGTCTCGGACCCGTCGGCCGACAGGATCCACCCGTCGTTGACGTCCATCTCGAAGGCCTTGCCCTCGCCGACCGCGTTGACCACCAGCAGGTCGCACTTCTTGCGCTCGAGTTTGGCGCGTGCGTGCGTGAGGACGTCGCCGTTCTCGTCGCCCGTCTCGGCGGCGAAGCCGACGATCACCAGGTCGGCGGGCAGGTCGCCCTCGGCGCGGGCGGCGACGAGGCCGGCCAGGATGTCGTCGTTGCGGGTCAGCGGAACGGTGTCCGGCTCGTCCGCGCCCTTCTTGATCTTGCTGGTCGCGACGGTCGCGGGACGGAAGTCGGCGACGGCCGCGGCCATCACGACGGCGTCGGCCCGCGCCGCGGCCTCGCGCACGGCGCTCTGCATCTCCTGCGCCGTCCGGACCGACACCACGGACACCGCCGACGGCGGCGCGAGGTCGGCCGTGTAGCCGGAGATCAGCGTGACCTCGGCGCCGCGCTGCGCGGCCACCCGCGCCAGCGCGTATCCCTGCTTGCCGGAACTGCGGTTGCCGAGGAACCGCACCGGGTCGAGAGGCTCCCGGGTTCCGCCCGCCGAGATCACCAGCCGGCGACCGTCGAGGGAGCGGGGCAGGGCGTCACCGCGCTCGGCGAGGAGTTCGGCGATCGCGGCGATCTCGTCGGGCTCGGGCAGCCGGCCCGGGCCGGTGTCCTTGCCGGTCAGGCGGCCCGACGCGGGCTCGATCACCGTGACGCCGCGACGCCGGAGGGTGGCGACGTTCTCGACCGTCGCGGGGTGCTCCCACATCTCCGTGTGCATCGCGGGGGCGAACACCACCGGGCACCGGGCGGTGAGCAGCGTGGCGGTCAGCAGGTC
Organism: Rhodococcoides corynebacterioides; assembly: GCF_019834675.1. GTDB lineage: Bacteria > Actinomycetota > Actinomycetes > Mycobacteriales > Mycobacteriaceae > Rhodococcoides > Rhodococcoides corynebacterioides_A. The sequence continues at coordinate 284,654 of NZ_JABUBU010000002.1, forward strand.
GTCCGCCCGGCCCGCGGCGACGCGGGCCAGCAGGTCGGCCGTCGCCGGGGCGACCACCACCAGGTCGGCCTCCTGGCCGAGGCGCACGTGCGGCACCTCCGGCACGTCGGCGAAGACGCCCGTGTGCACCGGGTTGCCGGACAGGGCCTCGAACGTGGCACGCCCCACGAACTGCAAGGCGGACTCGGTGGGGACGACGCGGACGTCGTCCCCGGCCTCGGTGAAGTGACGGATCACTCCGCAGGCCTTGTAGGCGGCGATTCCGCCGCCGACACCGACGACGATGCGTCGGCGCTGCGAGGACAGCGGACTCACTCGCCTTCGACGTGCTCGAGCAGGTCGGCGTGGATCTCGCGCAGCGCGATGGACAGCGGCTTCTCCTGCAGACCCGGCTCCACCAGCGGGCCGACGTACTCGAGGATGCCGTCGCCGAGCTGGTTGTAGTAGTCGTTGATCTGCCGGGCGCGCTTGGCGGCGTAGATGACCAGCGCGTACTTCGACGACGTGCGGTCGAGCAACTCGTCGATGGGCGGGTTGGTGATGCCCAAGGGGGTGTCGTACGCGGCGATCTCGGAACGCGACACGCCTGCTACGGGACTACTCACGAAGTGCTCCTGAATGCTTTTCGAACGCTGTGGCCGGAGCGGATGCTCCGACTAGGGACGGCCGTCACCGGGGGCACCGTGGCCCACCGGGTCGCCGTCGACCAACAAGGATACCAACTGGGCACTCGCTCGCTCGACATCGTCGTTCACCACGACCGTGTCGAACTCGCCCTGCGCGTCCAGTTCCTCCCGCGCGGTCTCCAACCGCCGGGCGACGACGTCCGGTGGTTCGGTGCCGCGACCGGTCAACCGGGTCACCAGGTCGTCCCAGGACGGCGGGGCGAGGAAGACGAGCTGCGCCTCGGGCGCGGCGGCCCGCACGGCGCGGGCGCCCTGCAGGTCGACCTCGAGCAGCACGGGCGCACCGGCCGCGAGAGCGCGGCGCACGGGTTCCGCCGGGGTGCCGCTGCGGTGCAGGCCGCGGTGGATCTCCGCCCACTCGAGCAGGTCACCGGCCGCGATCATGCGATCGAACTCCTCGGGCGCGACGAAGCGATAGTCCCGCCCGTCGACCTCGCCGGGCCGGGGTGCGCGCGTGGTGGCGGACACGCTGAAGAACAGGTCCGGGAGCGCGGCTCGAACCCGCGCCACCACGGTCGACTTCCCGACGGCGGAGGGGCCGGCCAGTACCACCAGCCGGCCCCTCCGCGTGGTCGTGTCACTGCCGGACGCGGACGTCCGGGTGTCACTACCGGACACGCTCCCGGTCAGGCTTCGAAATCGAACCGAGCGAGCAGCGCCTTGCGCTGACGATCGCCGAGACCGCGGAGACGACGCGTGGGTGCGATCTCCAGTTCGGTCATGATCTCCTGCGCCTTGACCTTGCCCACCTTGGGCAGGGCCTCGAGCAGCGCCGAGACCTTCATCTTGCCGAGGATCTCGTCCTCTTCGGCATCCTTGAGCACCTGCTTCAGGTCGGTGCCGCCGCGCTTGAGGCGCTCCTTGAGCTCTGCCCTGGCACGACGTGCAGCTGCCGCCTTCTCCAGAGCAGCAGCCCGCTGCTCGTCGGTCAACTGGGGAAGGGCCACGGTTCCTCCGTCTCGTCGTTTGTGTATCGGTCGGCGTCCGCGATCCGTCGGTGCCGAACGGCGCGTCCGAGACGGTGTGTCCCGTTCGGGGTTCGGCACGGCGGAGAGGTCGGTCGACCGGTGTGCCACCGGTGTCGACCAGCGGCGATAGCGACCGTAGTCGGGCCTGCCCGCGATTGCGAACCGGCCCCCCGCCCGTGTCGCGGACGGTGCGTCGGCTATGCGAGGGCGCGTTCGACCTCGTCACGGACCCGCCGCGCGGCGTCGCGGAGCGCGGCCACGTCCGGCCCGTGCCGGGCGACGTCGCGAGATGAGTTGGGCAGCAACAGCTTCGAGACGCCGTCGAACAGGGCCGGGAGATCGTCCGCCGACGCCCCCTGGGCGCCGAGCCCCGGCGCCAGGATCGGGCCCGAGAAATCCCGCAGATCGAGCCCGTGTCCGCGTGTCGCGCCGACCACCAGACCGGCAACGGCGTCCCCGGTGTCCCGGTTCACCGCCTCCGCGGACGCCACGACGTGCTGGGCGACGGTCTCGCCGGATCCCGTCCGCGCGGTCTGTACCGTCTCCCCCTCGGGGTTGGAGGTCCGCGCGAGGACGAACAGGCCGGCCCCGTGCGCGCTCGCGTGGCGCACGAACGGCTCGAGGGCACCCGGACCGAGGTACGGCGACACCGTCACGGCGTCGGAGGCCAGCGGCGACGACGGGTCCAGCCAGGCGGCCGCGTAGGCGTCCGAGGTGCTCCCGATGTCCCCGCGCTTGGCGTCGGCGACCACGAGGACGCGCGCCGACCGCAGGGACGCGATGGTGCGTTCGAGCACCGCGTAGCCCGCCGACCCGAAGCGTTCGAAGAAGGCTACCTGCGGCTTGACCACGGCGACCTCGTCCGCGAACGCCGCCACGCAGGCGTCGGCGAACGCGGCGAGCCCGTCGGCGGTGTCCTCGAGGCCCCACGACGCGAGCAGCCCGGCGTGGGGGTCGATGCCCACGCACAGCCGCCCCCGGGCGGTGACGGCCGCCTCGAGGCGGGTCCGCCACCGTCCCGTCACCGGACCCGTCACGAGGAGACTGCCACTCCGGTGGCCGGGCCCTCCCCGGCGGTGGAGTAGGCCTCGAGCGTGCTGTGCAGATCCTGCAGTGACTGCACCCCGATGTCGCCGCGGATGCTCGCCTCGATGCCCTGCACGGCCGCGGCCGCGCCCTGCACCGTGGTGATGCACGGGATGTTGCGGGCGACGGCGGCGCTGCGGATCTCGTAACCGTCGACGCGCGGCCCGTTGTTGCCGAACGGGGTGTTGAACACCATGTGCACCTCGCCGTCCTTGATGAGGTCGACCACGGTGCGCTCCCCCTCGGCGACCACGTCGGAGTGCTTGCGGACGACGTCGCTCGCGATGCCGTTGCGGCGCAACATCTCCGCGGTGCCCTCGGTGGCGAGGATGCGGAACCCGAGGTCCGCGAGCCGCTTGACCGGGAACACCATCGAGCGCTTGTCGCGGTTGGCGATGGACACGAAGATCGAGCCGGACAGCGGCAGCGACCCGTAGGCGGCCGTCTGCGACTTGGCGAAAGCGGTGCCGAAGTCGGCGTCGATGCCCATGACCTCGCCGGTGGACTTCATCTCCGGGCTGAGCAGCGATTCGACGCTGCTGCCGTCGGCCTTGCGGAAGCGGTTGAAGGGCAGCACGGCCTCCTTCACCGCCACCGGCGCGTCGAACGCGGCGTGCCCGCCGTCGCCCTCGGCCGGCAGCACACCGTCGGCCCGCAGTTCGGCGATGGTGGCGCCGAGCGCGATCCGGGCGGCCGCCTTGGCCAGCGGCACCGCCGTCGCCTTGGAGACGAACGGCACCGTGCGCGACGCGCGGGGATTGGCCTCGAGCACGTACAGCACGTCGTCCTTGAGGGCGTACTGCACGTTCAGCAGGCCGCGCACGCCGATGCCCCGAGCGAGCGCCTCGGTGGACCGACGCACCGCGTCGATGTCGGTGCGGCCGAGGGTGATCGGCGGCAGGGCGCACGCGGAGTCGCCGGAGTGGATGCCGGCCTCCTCGATGTGCTCCATGACGCCGCCGAGGTAGACCTCGGTGCCGTCGCACAGCGCGTCGACGTCGATCTCGATCGCGTCCTCGAGGAACCGGTCCACCAGCACCGGATGCTCGGGCGTCAGTTCGGTGGAGCGAGAGATGTAGTCGTCCAGTGACGCCTCGTCGTAGACGATCTCCATGCCGCGCCCGCCGAGGACGTACGACGGCCGGACCAGGACCGGGTAGCCGATCTCGCCCGCGATGCGCTTGGCCCCGTCGAAGGTGGTGGCGGTGCCGAACTTGGGCGCCGGGAGTCCGGCGGCCACGAGGACCTCGCCGAACTCCTTGCGGTCCTCGGCGAGGTCGATGGCCTCGGGCGAGGTGCCCACGATCGGCACACCGGCGTCCTGCAGCCGCTGCGCCAGACCCAGCGGGGTCTGACCGCCGAGCTGGCAGAGCACCCCCACCACGCCCGGGCCACCGGACCCGGATTCCTTCTCCGCCAGATACACCTCGAGCACGTCCTCGAACGTCAGCGGCTCGAAGTAGAGGCGGTCGGCGGTGTCGTAGTCCGTCGAGACGGTCTCGGGGTTGCAGTTGACCATGACGGTCTCGTAGCCCGCCGCGGACAGCGTGGTGGCCGCATGGACGCACGAGTAGTCGAACTCGATGCCTTGGCCGATGCGGTTGGGACCCGATCCGAGGATCAGGACCTTGCCGCGCTCGGTCTGCGGAGCGACCTCGGTCTCCGCGCCGGGGTCGAGCTCGTAGGACGAGTAGTGATACGGCGTCTTGGCCTCGAACTCCGCGGCGCAGGTGTCGACCGTCTTGAACACCGGCCGCACGCCGAGCCGGTGGCGCAGCGAGCGCACCCCGTCCTCGCCGGCGAGCTCCGGACGCAGCGCGGCGATCTGACGATCCGACAGACCGGCGTGCTTCGCCCGGCGCAGCAGATCCTCGTCGACCACCGGGGCGTCGAGGAGGCGGGTGCGCAGCTCGACCAGTCCGGCGATCTCGTCGACGAACCACGGATCGACTCCGGACGCCGCCGCGACCTGCTCGACCGTGCCGCCGAGTCGGAGCGCGAGCTCGACGTCGTAGATGCGGCCCTCGGTGGCGACCTTCAGGTCCGCGAGCACGGCGTCGAGGTCGCGGGCCCGCTCGCCGGCCAGGACGTCGTCGGACACCGTCCAGAAGCCGGTGGCCTTGGTCTCGAGCGACCGGAGCACCTTGCCCAGCGCCTCCGTGAAGTTGCGGCCGAGGGCCATCGCCTCGCCGACCGACTTCATGGTCGTGGTGAGCGTGCCGTCGGCGCCGGGGAACTTCTCGAACGCGAAGCGCGGAGCCTTGACCACCACGTAGTCGAGCGTGGGCTCGAAACAGGCGGGGGTCTCGCGGGTGATGTCGTTGACGATCTCGTCCAGCGAGTAGCCCACCGCGAGCTTCGCGGCGATCTTGGCGATCGGGAAGCCCGTCGCCTTCGAGGCCAGCGCACTCGACCGGGACACACGCGGGTTCATCTCGATGACGATGAGACGGCCGTCCGCGGGGTTGATCGCGAACTGGATGTTGCAGCCGCCGGTGTCGACGCCGACCTCGCGCAGGATCGCGATGCCGAGATCGCGCATGGTCTGGTACTCGCGGTCGGTCAGCGTCATGGCCGGCGCCACCGTCATCGAGTCGCCGGTGTGCACGCCCATGGGGTCGACGTTCTCGATCGAGCAGACGATCACCACGTTGTCGCGGTTGTCGCGCATCAGCTCGAGCTCGTACTCCTTCCATCCGTAGATGGATTCCTCGATGAGCACGTTGGCCGAGGGCGACGCGGCGAGGCCGCCGCCGGCGAGCCGGTCGAGATCCTCGTGCGTGTAGGCCATGCCGGAGCCGAGTCCACCCATGGTGAAGCTCGGGCGGATGACCACCGGCAGACCGAGCTCGGCCACGGTGTCGTGGACCTCGTCCATCGTGTAGCAGACGCGCGAACGGGCGCTCTCGCCGCCGACCTTCGCCACGATGTCCTTGAACTTCTGCCGGTCCTCGCCGCGCTGGATGGCGTCGAAGTCCGCGCCGATGAGCTCGACGTCGTGCTTGGCCAGGATGCCCTGCTCGTGCAGCGCCACCGCGCAGTTCAGTGCGGTCTGACCACCGAGAGTCGCCAGCACGGCGTCGATGGGATGGCCGGCCGCGGCCTCCTTCTCGATGACCTTCTCCACGAACGACGCCGTGATCGGCTCGACGTAGGTCGAGTCCGCGAACTCGGGGTCGGTCATGATCGTGGCGGGGTTGGAGTTGACCAGGCTGACGCGCAGGCCTTCCTCGCGCAGGACGCGGCAGGCCTGGGTGCCGGAGTAGTCGAACTCGCAGGCCTGTCCGATGACGATCGGCCCGGAGCCGATGACCAGGATGTGCTTCAGGTCGGTACGCCGTGGCATTACTTGCCGACTTTCTTGTCGAGGAGGGTCAGGAACCGGTCGAAGAGGTACTCGGCGTCGTGCGGACCCGCGGCCGCCTCCGGGTGGTACTGCACCGAGAAGGCCGAATCGTCCAGCAGGCGAACACCTTCCACCACACCGTCGTTCGCGCAGGTGTGGCTGACGACGGCGCGGCCGAAGGGGGTGTCGAACTCCTCCCCCGCCTCGCCCTCGAGCGCGAAGCCGTGGTTCTGCGACGTGATCGCGATCCGTCCGGTGTCGTGCTCGATCACCGGGATGTTCAGTCCGCGGTGGCCGAACTTCATCTTGTAGGTCGCGCGGCCGAGCGCGCGCCCGAGGATCTGGTTGCCGAAGCAGATGCCGAACATCGGCGTCCCGTCGCCGAGGACCTGCTCGGTCAGACGGACCGTCGCATCGGCGGTCGCCGGATCGCCGGGGCCGTTGGAGAGGAAGAAGCCGTCGGCGCCGATGTCGCGCACCTGGTCGATGGTGGCGTTCGCCGGGACCACGTGGACGCGGATGCCGCGCCGCGCGAACATGCGCGGGGTGTTGGACTTGATGCCGAGGTCCACCGCCACCACGGAGTACCGCGCCTCACCGCCCTCCGGTTCGACGACGTAGCCCGACGTGGTGCTGACCTCGCCCGCGAGGTCGGCGCCGGCCATCGACGGCTGGGACTGCACCCGGTCGACGAGGGTGTCGAGGTCGGCGAGCGCGTCGCCGGAGAAGATGCCCGCCTTCATCGACCCGCGGGTACGCAGGTGACGCACCACGGCGCGGGTGTCGATCTCGGCGATCCCGACGACGTCCTGGCGACGCATCTCGTCGTCGAGCGTGCCGTTGGAGCGCCAGCTCGAGGCGCGGCGGCTCGCGTCGCGAATGGCGAATCCGGCGACCCACATCCGGGAATCGTCCGCGGATCCGTCGGGTCCGACGGACTCGTTGTCCTCGCCGTTCCAGCCGGTGTTGCCCACCTGCGGTGCGGTGGCGACCACGATCTGACGGTGGTAGCTGGGGTCGGTCAACGTCTCCTGGTAGCCGGTCATGCCGGTGCAGAACACAGCCTCGCCGAGGGTCTGTCCCACGGCACCGTACGCGGCTCCGCGGAAGACCCGCCCGTCCTCGAGGACCAGTGCCGCGGCGTCGGGCTTGCTCACGCCGTCTCCTTCTCGTCGGTATCCCCCGGACCGTCGTCCGTGGGGGTGTCGTGGCGGTCCACCCAGGCGGGGTAGACCGATTTGTCGTCGGCTCGGAAGCCGGTGTCGATCTCGGTGCCGGTGGGCAGCTGCCACCGGATCACCAGCAGTCCGTCGCGGGTCATGACCTTGCCGGCCAGTCCTCGTTCGGTGCGGATCGCACGGAGCGAGTCGGTCGGCGCGAAGACGTCGGACTCGCCCGTGCGCTCGAGGAGGATGCCCGCCTCGTAGCGCGTGAGGGTGCCGGTGGCGCGGTGTCCGAGATCACCGACCGCGATGCGGTTCTGCCAGCTCGGTGCGATGGTCGACCCGACGTAGAGGCCCGTGCAGGGCGGGACGACGACGGCGCCGAGGTCGTCCGGCACGGCCGGCAGCTCACCGATCACGTCCTGCTGACGCTTCTGACGGTTTCGCCAGCCCCACAGGATCAGCGCGATCATCGCCAACCAGAACAACAGGAACCCCAGAACCAGGAGCACTCGATCCATCAGGACACCGTCCTTTCCGTCCGGCGGTGCGTGACCCGGCCGCGGAGCACCGTGGCCGTCACCACCGCCGGCAACTCCAGCGCGTCGAAGGGCGTGTTGGCAGACAGCGACGCGAGCTCCTGCGCGGCGACGGTCCAGCGCGCGTCCGGGTCGACCAGCGTCACCGTGCCCGGCTCGCCGACGGCGATCGGCCGCCCCTGATCGGTGAGCCCGACGATCTCCGCCGGCCGCTCGCTCATCACGCGGGCGACGCCGCGCCAGTCCAGCAGGCCCGTCTCGACCATCGAGGCCACCACCACCGACAGCGCGGTCTCGAGTCCGAGCATGCCCGGGCGGGCCTGCGAGAACTCGCAGCACTTGTCCTGCTCGGCGTGCGGTGCGTGGTCGGTGGCCACGCAGTCCACGACGCCGGACGCCAAGGCCTCACGCAGTGCGGCGACGTCGGAGGCCTCGCGCAGCGGCGGGTTCACCCGGTTGACGGCGTCGTAGGTCTCGAGCCGGGAGTCGTCGAGGAAGAGGTGGTGCGGGGTGACCTCGGCGGTGATGGCGATGCCCTGCTTCTTCGCCCAGTCCAGCAGCAGCACCGTCCCCGCGGTCGAGGCGTGGCAGATGTGCACGCGGGCGCCGGCGTCGCGGGCCAGGATCGCGTCGCGCGCCACGATGGCCTCCTCGGCGGAACGCGGCCAGCCGGCCAGCCCGAGCCGGGACGCCGTCGCCCCTTCGTGCGCCACGGCGTTCTCGGTCAGGCGCGGCTCCTCGGCGTGCTGTGCGACGAGCACGCCGAGTCCCGCCGCGTACTCGAGCGCGCGCCGCATGAGCAGCGGGTCGGCGACGCAGTGACCGTCGTCGGAGAACATGCGCACCCCGGCCTCACCGGCGTGCATCGTCCCCATCTCGGCCAGGGCCTCGCCCTTCTGCCCCACCGTCACCGCGCCGACGGGGTGGATGTCGACCAGGCCGACCTCGCGGCCGCGACGCCACACGTGATCGGTGACCACCACCGAGTCGGCCACCGGCGAGGTGTTCGCCATGGCGAAGATCGCGGTGTATCCCCCGCGCGCCGCCGCGGCGGACCCGGACTCGATGGTCTCGGTGTCCTCGCGTCCCGGCTCGCGGACGTGGGTGTGCAGGTCGACGAACCCGGGCAGCAGGATCGCTCCCCCGCCGTCGACGATCTCCGCCGACGGGGCGCTCAGATCGGTGCCGATCTCGGCGACGACCCCGTCCTCGATCAGGACGTCCACCGGGTCGCCTTCCCCGTAGGGCCGGACCCGGCGCAGCAGCAGCGTCATCGCGTCTCCTCCGATCCGATGAGAAGGCGGAACAGCACCGCCATGCGCACGTGAACTCCGTTTCGAACCTGTTGCAGGACAGCGGTGTCGGGGGCGTCGGCGACGGAGAAGCCGATCTCCATGCCCCGCAGCATCGGGCCGGGGTGCAGCACCACGGCGTGCTCGGGGAGCATCTCGAACCGGCGCTGACTCAGCCCGTACCCGATCGAGTACTCCCGCGCGGACGGGAAGAACCCGCCGTTCATGCGCTCCGCCTGCACACGCAGCATCATCACCGCGTCCAGCGCGGGCAGCTCCGCGTCGAGCGACGACGCCACCGTGACAGGCCAGGTCTCGATGCCCACGGGCAGCAGCGTGCGCGGGGCGATCACGACGACCTCGGCGCCGAGGGTAGCGAGCAACGTCGCGTTGGACCGGGCGACCCGGCTGTGCAGGACGTCGCCGACGATCGCGATGCGTCGTCCCTCGATACTCCCGAGCCGCTGACGCAACGTCAGGGCGTCGAGCAGCGCCTGCGTCGGATGCTCGTGGGTGCCGTCCCCGGCGTTGACCACGGCGGGACCAGAGCCGTCGGCCTCGGCGGTCCACTCGGCGATCCGGTGCGCCGCACCCGACGCGGGATGGCGCACCACCAGCGCGTCCGCCCCCGCCGCCCGCAGCGTGAGCGCGGTGTCCCGCAGCGACTCGCCCTTGGACGCCGACGAGCTCGAGGCGCTGACGTTGATGACGTCGGCGCTCATCCACTTGCCGGCGACCTCGAAGGACACCCGGGTGCGGGTGGAGTTCTCGTAGAACACCGTCATCACGGTCTTGCCGCGCAGCGTGGGCAGCTTCTTCACGTCGCGGCCGAGCAGGGCCTGCTCGAAGCGCTCGGCCTCGTCGAGGATCTCCGTGGCCTCGTCCCGGCCGAGGGCGGCGGTGGTCAGCAGATGGCGGGTCATCGGGCGTCCTCCCCGGACCGGATCTCCACCCCGTCGCGATCGTCGTGCTCGGCGAGGAGAACCGACACGTCCTCCGACCGCGCCGTCGGCACGTTCTTGCCGACGTAGTCGGCGCGCAGCGGCAGCTCGCGGTGGCCGCGGTCGACCAGCACCGCCAACTGCACCGCCCGGGGCCGGCCGAGGTCGCGGAGCGCGTCGAGAGCGGCGCGCACCGAGCGACCGGAGAACAGGACGTCGTCGACCAGGACCACGAGGGCCCCGTCCACTCCGGCGTCAGGCACCGACGTCCGTTCCAGCGCCCGGTGCGGCTTGGTGCGCAGGTCGTCCCGGTACAGGGTGATGTCGAGCGACCCGACGGGCGGCCGAGCGCCGGCGAACTCCTCGATGCGAACCGCGAGACGCTGCGCGAGCGTCGACCCGCGGGTCGGGATACCGAGCAGCACCAGCGGCGGCGCATCGGCCGACCCGTACGCGGTCTTCTCGATGATCTGATGAGCCATCCGAGCGATGGTCCGGCCGACGTCGGCGGTGGACAGCAGCTCGCGGCTGTGGTGGGTAGCGCTCTCGTCTCCGGACACGAGAAACGGGACCTCCTTCTCCGCCTCACGGGACGGATCGTTAAAGGATGTCGTGCGGACGCAGTCTACCAACGCGCCCGGCGAGGCACCGGGGGTGCCTAGTCGGCGCTCTCCCCCGGGTCGGTCGCCGTCTCGCGCTCGGCCACCGGCCGCGCGGCGGCAGCCGCCCGCACCTGCGGAGCCACCGACACGATCTGACCCAGAACGCCGTTGACGAACGACGGCGAGTCGTCGGTCGAGAGCTGCTTGGCCAACTCCACGGCCTCGTCGACGGCCACCACCGGCGGCACGTCGGCCGCGTTGAGCAACTCCCAGACGGCGACGCGCAGAATCGCGCGGTCGACCGCCGGCAGGCGCGTCAGCGTCCACTGGTGGAGGTGATCGGCGATGACCGAGTCGATGCGGTCCAGACTCTCGGCCACACCCGTGACCAGGGTGTCGGTGTACGCGTTGACCGGAGCGACGGCGTCGTCCTCGGCCGAGAGCGCGCGACGATCAGCGGCGAGTGCCACCGGGTCGAGATCGCGGGCCTCGGCCTCGAACAGGAAGTCGACGGCGCGTCGGCGCGCCTTGTGTCGCGCGCCGAGCTTCTTCGGGGCCGGCCGTCCGGTCTTGTGGGACTCGCTCACTCAGGAATTCACACGCCCGAGGTAGTTGCCGTCACGCGAGTCGACCTTGAGCTTGTCGCCGGTGTTGATGAACAGCGGGACGCTGATCTCGGCGCCGGTCTCGAGGGTGGCCGGCTTGGTGCCGCCGGTGGAGCGGTCGCCCTGCAGGCCCGGATCGGTGTGCTGGACGACCAGCTCGACGGTGACGGGCAACTCGACGTACAGCGGCAGACCCTCGTGCATCGCGACCTGCACGGTCATGTTCTCGAGCAGGAAACGGGCCCCGTCGCCGATGGTGGCCTCGCCGATGGAGATCTGGTCGTAGGTGTCGCCGTCCATGAAGACGTAGTCGCTGCCGTCGTGGTACAGGTACGTCATGTCGCGGCGGTCGACCGTGGCGGTCTCCACCTTCACGCCCGCGTTGAAGGTCTTGTCGACCACCTTGCCGGACGTGACGTTCTTGAGCTTCGTCCGCACGAAGGCGGGTCCCTTGCCCGGCTTGACGTGCTGGAACTCGATGATCGACCAGAGCAGGCCGTCGATGTTCAGGACGAGCCCGTTCTTGAAATCACTGGTGGAAGCCACGTGCTTCGCATCTCCTCGTGTCGCGGTGAGCACCCTCGGGTGAGCGCTCTCGGGTCGGGCACACCGTCCGGCGCACCGCACCGTGCGCCGCAAGCAGGCACGGGATGGGGCCGTCAGAGGACGGTGAACTCCTTGCTGGTCAGCGTGAGCAGTTCCGGCTCGTCCTCACGGACGATGAGCGTGTCCTCGATCCGTACGCCTCCGCGACCGGAGAAGTACACGCCGGGCTCCACCGTCACCGCTGCACCGGCAAGCAGTGTACCGGTGCCGGTGGCACCGATTCCCGGCGCTTCGTGGATCTCGAGGCCGACACCGTGCCCGAGGCCGTGGAGGAACAGCTCGCCGTACCCGGCCTCGTCGATCACCGCGCGCGCGGCGCCGTCGACGGCCCGGACCTCCGCCCCCGGGCGCAGGGCCGCGCGGCCCGCCGCCTGCGACCGCGCCACCAGGTCGTACAGCTCCCGCTGCCAGTCCTGCGCCGCGCCCAGCACCACGGTGCGGGTCATGTCGGAGTGGTAGCCCCCCACCTCGGCTCCGAAGTCGAGTTTCAGCAAGTCGCCGCGCTCGAGCACCGTGGCGTCCGGTCGGTGGTGCGGCACGGCCGAGTTCGCGCCGGCCGCCACGATGGTCTCGAACGAGATGCCGTCGGCTCCCAGCTCCAGCATGAGGTGGTCGAGCTCGAGCCCCACCTCCTTCTCCGTGCGGCCGGGACGGAGGGACCCCCGCTCCATCATCAGGCCCAGGGCGCGGTCGGCCACTCCGCACGCCTCGCGCAACAACGCCACCTCGGTCTCGTCCTTGACCGTGCGCAACTGCTCGACGGGCCGCCGAGCGCGCACCAGCTCCACGTCGCCGCCGTCGGACCAGCGCGCATGATCGTCCACCGACACCACGTGCGACTCGAAGCCCACTCGACGTGCGTCGGTGTCGGCCAGCAGGCGCGGCGGACCCGCGCGGTCGATCACCGCGAGCAGATCGGGGACCTGCGCGGCCACCTGGGTGACGTAGCGGCCGTCGGTGCAGATCAGCGTGCGGTCCTCCGCCGCGGCGGAGTCCGACGCCGACACCAGGAGCGACGCGTTCGACCCCGAGAAGCCGGTCAGGTAGCGCACGTTCAGCAGATCGGTGACCAGCATCGCGTCCCACCCCTGCGCACGGATCAGGGATCGGAGAGCGTCGCGGCGGGCGGCATGATCGGCGGAGAGCATCATCCGAACGTACCGTCACGGCGCGGTGGTACCGCCGGACCGGCCCCATGGCTACTGTGTGCTCCATGACTGGCTGGGTGGTACGCGGTGTGGGGATGGCGCTCGTTCACGTGGTGGCGCGGGTGGTGCTGGCACTGGCCGTCGCGGCCGCGCCCACCAGCGGCTCGATGTTGCAGATACTCACCCTGATCGCCGTGATCCTGGTCGCGCTCGTCTGGGGCGCCCTGGACGGCATCGCCTCGGGCCGCCGCGGCGAGCACGACGACACCGATCACACGATGGTCTGGCTGAAGGCGTCGCTGATCGCGGGCGTCGGCGCCGGGTTCCTGTCCTGGCTGTTCACGGCGATCGCGAACATCGCCGTCAGCGCCAACACCCTCGTCTTCGAGGTCACCGCCGGCGCCGCGTTCACCGTGCTCCTGGTTTTCGTGCCCGCCGTGATCGCCGTGACGATCGGCCGGTGGTGGGCCCGACGCGGCACCGACGACGGCCCCCGCCGTCGGTCCGCCGACCCCGACGAGCGTCGCGCCACCGAGAGCACCGACGACGACGGCCGGGGAACCGACACCGCCGACACCGAGGTCTTCGCCCCCGCACGCGACCGACAGTGACTCGACCGACCTAGAGCAGGACGGTCGTCGAACCCCGCGTATCGGCGTCGCGGGCGATCGCCGAGTAGGCCGCCGCCAGCAGGGACGGGTCCGGCCCCTCGAGTCGGCCCGGCTTGGCCAGGTCGTCGAGCACCACGAAGCGCAGGAGACCCTTGCGGTTCTTCTTGTCGGTCTGCATGCCCTCGAGCAGCTGGGAGAACGCGTCGGCGTCGTACCCCACGGGCAGACCCACCAGCTCCAGCACGCGACGGTGCCGATCGGCCACCTCGTCGGAGAGTCGACCGGCCACGCGGGCGAGTTCCGCCGCGAAGACCAGGCCCACCGACACCGCGGCCCCGTGCCGCCACCGGTACTTCTCGCGCCGCTCGATGGCGTGCCCGAGCGTGTGACCGTAGTTGAGGATCTCCCGCAGATCGGACTCCTTGAGGTCCGCCGCGACCACGCGCGCCTTCACCTCGATGGACCGCCGGATCAGCTCCGGCAGCACGTCGCCGGTGGGATCGAGAGCCGCCGCGGGGTCCGCCTCGATGAGATCCAGGATGACCGGGTCGGCGATGAATCCGGTCTTGATGACCTCGGCCATGCCGGCCACGATCTCGTGTCGCGGCACCGTCTCGAGGGTCGCCAGGTCCACCAGCACCGCGGACGGCTCGTGGAACGCGCCCACGAGGTTCTTGCCCGCATCGGTGTTGATGCCCGTCTTGCCGCCGACCGCGGCGTCGACCATGGCCAGCAGCGTCGTCGGCACGTGCACCACGCGTACGCCGCGCATCCACGTGGCCGCGACGAAGCCGGCGAGGTCCGTCGCCGCACCGCCGCCCAGTCCGACCACCGCGTCGCTGCGCGTGAGACCGATCCGGCCCAGCACCTCCCAGCAGAAACCGGCGACGGGGAGTTCCTTGCCGTCCTCGGCGTCCGGGATCTCGATGCGATGCGCGTCGACGCCCGTCTCGGCCAGCGCGGCGCGCACCACCTCGGCCGTCTCGGCGAGCGGAGGCTGGTGGAAGATCGCGACGGTCCGCGTGCCACGCAGGTGATCCACCAGGTCCGTGAGCAGCCCGCGACCGATGATCACGGGGTACGGATCGGCGCTGTCCACGGTGATGGTGACCGGCTCGGACCCGGCATCGGTCCGTCCGTCGGCTGCTGGGCTCATGTCGGCTCCTGCGCTCATGTCGGCTCCTGGGGTCGGGGGGCGCGGGGCCCCGGTGGTGACGTGCGGTCGGACACCGCGGGTGGCGGTGCGTCGCCGGCCGGCGTGCGGCGGTTCTGCCGGCGGGCGCGCCGCCGGGTGCGTCCTCGCCGCGGCCGCTCCGGCCTCGGTGGTGCGACCTCACGGGGGGCGCCCAGCCGGTCGAGCACCGCGGCCACCACGCGAGACGGACTGCGTCCGTCGGTGCGGACGCGGATGGTCGCCGCCTCCCGATACAACGGACGGCGCGTGCGCATCAGTTCGCGGTACTTCGCCTTCGGATCCACGCCGGTCAGCAGCGGACGCGAGGTGTTCGCGTTCAACGCCCCCGTCCGGCGCAGCCCCTCCCCGATCCCGAGTTCCAGGTAGACCACCGTGTGCCCGCGCAGCGCCGCCCGCGTCCGCGACGACAGCACCGCACCCCCACCCAGCGACACCACGCCGGACTGCGATCGCAGCGACTCGACGACCACCTGCTCCTCGATCTCCCGGAACACCGGTTCACCGTCCTCGGCGAAGATCTCCGGAATCGAGCGGCCCGTCCGCGCCTCGATCGCCGCGTCGGTGTCGTACAACTCCACACCCAGCGCCTTCGCGACCCGGCGACCGATCGTCGACTTCCCCGCCCCCGGTGGGCCGATCAGCACCACCCGCGGTCGTACTTCGGCCGACGAGCCGTCCGTCGACTCGCCTCCGGCCCGCCCGGGGTCATTCTCCCCGGCCTGCCCGGGACCATTCGACCGGCCTCCGGCCTGCCCGGTCATCGCGGGGGGCGCAGGGACACGTTCTCGACGTAGCGACGCACGTTGTCCGCGGTCTCGGCCACGGAATCGCCGCCGAACTTCTCCAGGGTCGCCTTGGCCAGCACCAGCGCCACCATCGTCTCCGCGACCACACCGGCGGCCGGCACGGCGCAGACGTCGCTGCGCTGGTGGATGGCGACGGCCTGCTCACCGGTCGACATGTCGACCGTCGACAGCGCGCGGGGCACGGTCGAGATCGGCTTCATCGCGGCACGCACCCGCAGCGGGGCGCCGTTGGTCATGCCGCCCTCGATGCCGCCCGCGCGGTTGGTGGATCGCACGATGCCGTCGTCGCCGGGCGTGATCTCGTCGTGGGCGGCGCTGCCGCGGCGACGGGCCGTCTCGAAACCGTCGCCGACCTCGACACCCTTGATCGCCTGGATACCCATGAGGGCGGCGGCCAGTTGCGCGTCGAGCTTGCCGTCGCCGGTGACGAAGGTGCCCAGGCCGACGGGCAGACCGTGCACCACGACCTCGACGACGCCGCCGAGGGTGTCGCCGTCGCGCTTCGCGGCCTCGATCTCGGCGATCATCGACTGCTCGGCGACGGAGTTCAGCGCCCGGACGGGGCTGGCGTCGATCGCGTCGAGGTCACCGGGCAGCGGTTCCGGGCCCACGTAGGGGTCGGATGCGCCGATCGAGACGACGTGCGAGAGCACCTCGACTCCGAGGACCTGCTTCAGGAACGCACGGGCGACGGTGCCCACGGCCACCCGGGCGGCGGTCTCGCGCGCGCTGGCCCGCTCGAGGATCGGGCGGGCGTCGTCGAAGCCGTACTTCAGCATCCCGGAGTAGTCGGCGTGGCCCGGACGCGGCCGGGTGAGGGGGGCGTTGCGGGCGAGGTCGGCGAGGACCTCGGGGTCGACCGGATCGGCCGACATGACCTGCTCCCACTTGGGCCACTCGGTGTTCGCGACCTCGATGGCGACGGGGCCGCCGAGCGTGCGCCCGTGCCGGACACCGCCGACGACGGTCACCTGGTCGGCCTCGAACTTCATGCGCGCACCGCGGCCGTACCCCAGTCGCCGTCGGGCGAGCTGGGCGGAGATGTCCTCGCTGGTCACCTCGACCCCGGCGACCATGCCCTCGAGAATCGACACCAGTGCAGGGCCGTGCGACTCGCCGGCCGTGATCCATCGCAACACGCATCCCATCTTTTCACGTGCCGGGGCCGAGCCACGCCACCAGGGTCGCCGCGCACAGGGCGGGACCGTAGGGGTGTGGGCCGCGCACACCGGTCGCGGCCGCCGCGCCGGCCACGGCCAGTCCGAGCACCGGGGCGAGCGCGGCCGCCGTCACCCACGCGTCGAGTCCCGCCCCGGCCCCCACCGCGCCGAGTGCGAGACAGAGCTTGACGTCACCGCCGCCGACGGATCCCCGCACCGCCGCCGCGACGGCGGCGTGGAGGCTCGCGTAGGCAAGCGCGCCCACCGTCGCGGCGATCGGATCGTCCGCCGCGACCAGGACGGCCGCAGCGCCGGGCAGGGTGAGATCGTCCGGCAACCGCGCCCGGTGCCCGTCCACCACGCACAGCGCGCCGGCCCACGCGGTGACCGCCACCGCCGCCGACACCGTCCCGACCGTCGCGTGATCGAGGCCGCCCGCGATCGCCGCGGCGCACCCGCACGCGACGCCGATCGCGGCGTGGTCCACGGCGGTCGGGCGCGTCCACCGACGGACCGTGCCGACGGCGAGCA
This sequence comes from Rhodococcoides corynebacterioides, assembly GCF_019834675.1. Classification (GTDB taxonomy): domain Bacteria; phylum Actinomycetota; class Actinomycetes; order Mycobacteriales; family Mycobacteriaceae; genus Rhodococcoides; species Rhodococcoides corynebacterioides_A. Next base: position 301,939 of record NZ_JABUBU010000002.1, read on the forward strand.
TCCCGACGACGACGGCTGCGGTGGTGGAGGCGGTGAGCAGGATCGAGGTCACGTCCCGAGGCTCGCACCGGAGTCGATCGAGCGCGGTCTCCGCGAACGCACCCGGGGACACCGCCGCCCCCGGGGATGCCGGGGCCCCGGATCAGGCGCCGAGCAGGGCTCGGGTCATGACCTCGCGCGGCGCGGGTCGCCCCGTGAACTGTTCGGTCTGACCGAACGCCTGGTGCAGCAGCATCTGCAGTCCACCGACCACGACTCCCCCGGCGTCCGTGACCGCCGCGCCGAGCGGCGTCGGCCACGGGTCGTAGATGGCGTCGAGCAGGACGCGCACACCTCCGGCCGCGGGGGCCACCGCGGCCGCCCCGGCGGCGGGCACCGTGGAGATCACCGCGGCCGCGTCGGCCAGGACGGTCGCCAGCGCGGCGTCGTCGATCGCGGACCAGCGGGCGTCGAGACCGCACCGGTCGGCGCAGTCGAGTGCCCCGGCCGCACGACCGCGATCGCGGGAGATCACGGTGACGGACGCGGCGCCCAGATCGGCGGCGGCCGCCAGCGCGGGCCGCGAGGTGCCTCCCGCACCGATCACGACGACGGATGCGCCGGTGAGGTCCGTGACACCGACGGTGCCGAGTGCGCCCGTGACGCCGTCGACGTCCGTGCAGTCCGCGCGCCACCCGTCGGCCGTGCGGACCAGGGTGTTCGCGGACCCGACCGCGTCGGCCCGCGCCGTGCGCTCCGTGGCGTACGCGAGGGCCGCGAACTTGCCGGGCATCGTCACCGACACCCCCACCCACTCGGGGCCGAAGGAGTCCAGCAGCGGCGCGAGGCCGTCGGCCGTGCACTCGATGCGGTCGTACGTCCAGTCGGTCAGCCCCAGCGCGGCGAAGGCCGCCCGGTGCAGCACCGGGGACTTCGAATGCGTGACCGGCGAGCCGAGAACGGCGGCGCGCCGGGCCCCCGGGCCGGCGTTCACCGCCCCGACCCCGTGGCTGGCGTCCACCGCCCGGGGCCCCGGGCTAACGTCCACTGTCGAGGAATCCACCCTCGACCTTCTGGATGTTGTCCAGATGCGTCTGATAGTTGTCGGTGAACAGCGTCTCGCCCTGCGCGTTGATCGTCACGAAGTACAGCCAGTTGCCCGGCTCCGGGTTCTCCGCGGCCTGGACGGCGGCCACGCCCGGGGAGCAGATCGGCGTCGCCGGCAGCCCCTCCTTGGCGTAGGTGTTCCACGGTGTGACCGTGCCGCGGTCGACGTCCGTCGTCGCCACCTCGGTGGTGTCGAGGGCGTAGTTCACGGTGGAGTCGAACTCCAGCTTCTGCCCGATCGCGAGGCGGTTGAGGATGACGCGCGCGACCTTGGCGAAGTCCTGCGGCAGCGACTCCCGCTCGATGAGCGACGACGCCACCAACACCTGGTACGGATCGAGGCCGGACGTGGCGCCCGCCTCGAGCAGGCCGGTGCTCTCGTAGACCTCGGCACTCTCGCTGACGAGTTGGCGGATCATCTCCGCGGGGTTGGCGCTGGGATCGATGTTCCACGTTCCCGCGGCGATCAGACCCTCGAGCTGACGGTCACGGTCGGGCACCTCGGCCACGGCGGCGCGGGCCCAGTCGGCGACGCCGAGCTCGGCGGGATCACCGGCGCCCGCCTCGTCCAACTGCTGGTAGGAGACACACGGAATGCCCTCGCCCACAGCGCAACTGGCCTCGGCGATCAGGGTGTAGATGCCCTTGCGCACCGCACCGGTGTTGACGTCGGTGGTGTCGTGCAACTGCCGACCCTCGGCGATCTGGATCTGCCCCACGCGCGAGGCCGGGTCCACGAGCGTCGCCACGGCCTCGGCCGCCGGCAGCCCTTCCTGCAGGCGGTAGAAGCCGGGCTGCACTCCGGTGATCGCGGAATTCTGCAGCGCGGCCTCGTAGAACGCGGCCGACGACGCGGTGACGCGCTTGTCGGCCATCTCGCCCGAGATCTGTTCGGCCGTGTCCCCCGGCTGCACCTGCACCACGACGGTCGCGCCGCCGGGGCCGGCGAAGTCCGCCGCCGGATCCGGTCCGCCACGGAAGGCCGAGAACGCCCACACGCCCGCCGCCCCGACGAGGATCACGAGGGCCAGCACGGCGAGGCCGCCCACGACACGGGCGCGCCGCTTCCGCCCCTCCGCGGCACGGCGGCGACGCTCACCCGCCCTGCCTCCGCCGTCAGCGCCGCGTGCGCCGCGTGCGTTCCGCACGGTGTCCTCGCGTGCGTTCCGCACGGTGTCCTCGCGTGCGTTCCGCACGGTGTCCTCGCGTGCGTTCCGCACGGTGTCCTCGCGTGCGTTCCGCACGGTGTCCTCGCGTGCGTTCCGCACGGTGGGGATGCGATCGGTGTCCCACTCGTCGTTCACCGCGCCGCCCCCGCGCTGTCGTCACCGTTGTCGGGCACCGTTGCCCCCTCCGTGTCGGCCGGCGCGGTTGCCTCGCGCGGCTCGGTCGTGTCGTGTGGCCCGGCCGTGTCGTGTGGCCCGGTCGTGTCGTGCAGCTCGGCCGTGTCGTGCCCGGGCCGCCGACGTTCGTCGAGCCACCCCTGCAGAATCGCCACGGCGGCGGCCTGGTCGATGACCGACCGTTGGTTCCGGGCTCGGATTCCGCTGTCGCGAAGTCCCCGCGCCGCACTCACCGTAGTCAAGCGCTCGTCGGCGAGGCGAACCGGCGTGTCGGGGAGCGCGCGGCCGAGAACTCGGGCGAACCGGACAGCGAGGTCGGCGGCCTTGCCCCGCTCTCCGCGCAGGGTGCGCGGAAGCCCGACGACGATCTCCACCGCCTCGTATTCCTCGGCCAACGCGACGATGCGCCGCACGTCGGACGCCTCGGGATGGGTCTTCGGCGCGCGGTCGACGGTCTCGACGGGCGTGGCGAGCACGCCGTCGGGATCGGACGAGGCGACGCCGATGCGCACGCTGCCCACGTCGACACCGAGGCGCCGACCCCGTCCCGGATCGTCGGCCCCCGGCCGGTCCGGCACGACGTCGCGGAGCGGCACGGTCAGGACGCGATCTCGGCGATCCGCGCGGTCACGGCCTCGATGGCCGCGGGGATTCCGGCGGCGTCGGTGCCGGCGCCCTGCGCGGCGTCGGCCTTGCCCCCACCGCGGCCGCCGATCGCCGGTCCGAACGAGGAGACCAGGTCCCCGGCGGCGAGGCCGAGGTCGCGGGCACCGGACGTCGTCGCGACGACGAAGGGCACCTTGCCGTCGACGTCGCCGAACAACGCGACCACGGCGGGCTCGGTGCCGAAGCGGCCGCGGATGTCCAGCGCAAGCGTGCGCAGGTCACCCGCGGCGACACCCGACGGCGCCGGCGCGGCGACCACCCGCACCGCACCGACCGTGCGCGCGGCGTCGACGAACGACCCGGCGGAGGACAGAACCGCGGCGGCGCGGGTGGCCTCGAGTTCCTTCTCGGCGACGCGCAGGCGCTCGACGAGGTTCTCCACCCGTGCGGGCACCTCGTCGGTGGGCACCTTCAGCGAGGTCGCCAGTCCGGCGAGGAGCGCCCGCTCCTTGGCGAGGTACTTGTAGGAATCCAGCCCGACGAACGCCTCGACGCGCCGCACGCCCGACCCCACGGAGGACTCCCCGAGGATCGTGACCGGGCCGATCTGCGACGAGTGCTGCACGTGGGTGCCGCCGCACAGTTCCAGGGAGAACGGTCCGCCGATCTCCACGACGCGGACCTCGTCGCCGTAGTTCTCGCCGAAGAGCGCCTGGGCACCCATCGCCTTCGCCTCGTCGAGTCCCGTCGTGAAGGTGTTGACGGCGTAGTCGGAGCCGACCGCGTCGTTGGTCACCGCCTCGATGTCCTCGCGCTGGGCATCGCTCAGCGCGCCCTGGTAGGTGAAGTCGAAGCGCAGGTAGCCGGGCTTGTTCAGCGAACCCGCCTGGACCGCGTTGGGGCCGAGGATCTGCCGCAGCGCCCCGCCCACGAGGTGGGTGCCCGAGTGACCCTGGGTCGCACCGTGCCGCCACTGCGGGTCGGTGTGCGCGACGACGGCGTCGCCCTCCGTCAGCTGCCCCTCGTCGACCGTGACCTTGTGCACCCACACGGTCTTGGCGATCTTCTGCACGTCGCGGACGGTGACGCGCAGGCCCGGACCGGTCATGGTGCCGATGTCGGCGAGCTGCCCGCCGGACTCCGCGTAGAGCGGCGTGCGGTCGAGCACCACGTCGACGTCCTCGCCGGCGGTGGCGGTGGGCACACGCACGCCGCCGGAGATGAGGGCGAGAACGATCGCCTCGGTGTCGAGCTCGTCGAAACCGGTGAACTCGGTGGGTCCGCGGTCGACGAACTCCTTGTAGACCGACAGATCGGTGTGGGCGTGCTTGCGTGCCTGCGCGTCCGCCTTGGCGCGGCTGCGCTGCTCCGCCATGAGGGTCCGGAAGCCGTCCTCGTCGACCTCGAGACCGGCCTCGGCCGCCATCTCGAGGGTGAGGTCGATGGGGAAGCCGTAGGTGTCGTGCAGCACGAACGCCTCGGACCCGCCGATGCGCGTGCCGCCGGCCGCGGTGACCGACTGGGCCGCGCTCTCGAACAGCTTGGATCCGGAGCTCAGCGTGGTGAGGAACGCCCGCTCCTCCGCCACGGCGACGGAGGAGATGCGCTCGAAGTCCTCGACCAGTTCCGGGTACGACTCGGCCATCGTGTCCCGCACGACGGTGACGAAGCGGAGCATCGACGGGTCGGTCGCCCCGAGCAGCCGGGCGCTGCGCACGATGCGGCGCAGCAGGCGTCGCAGCACGTAGCCACGCCCGTCGTTGCCGGGGGTGACGCCGTCGGCGATGAGCATGACGGCCGTGCGTGCGTGGTCGGCGATGACGCGGAACCGCACGTCGGCCTCGTGGTTCTCGCCGTAGGTCCGACCGGAGAGGCGCTCGGCCTCGGTGATCACCGGGCGGACGAGGTCGGTCTCGTAGACGTTGTCGACGCCCTGCAGCAGGAAGGCGACGCGCTCGACGCCCATGCCGGTGTCGATGTTCTTGCGCGGCAGCGGCCCGAGGATCTCGAAGTCGTCCTTGCCGGTCCCCCGGCCGCGCTCGTTCTGCATGAACACGAGGTTCCAGATCTCGATGTAGCGGTCCTCGTCCGCCTCGGGCCCGCCCTCGCGTCCGTACTCCGGACCGCGGTCGTAGTAGATCTCCGAGCAGGGACCGCACGGACCGGGAATCCCCATCGACCAGTAGTTGTCGGCCATGCCGCGCCGCTGGATGCGCTCGTCCGGCAGACCGGCGACGTCCTTCCAGATCTGGATGGCCTCGTCGTCGTCGAGATAAGCCGTCGCCCAGATGCGGTCGGGATCGAAGCCGTAGCCGCCCTCCTCGACGGGCGAGGTCAGCAGCGTCCACGCGAAGCCGACGACCTCCCGCTTGAAGTAGTCGCCGAAGGAGAAGTTGCCGGCCATCTGGAAGAACGTGTTGTGCCGGGTGGTGACGCCGACGTTCTCGATGTCGCCGGTGCGCACGCACTTCTGCACGCTCACGGCGCGGTCGAACGGCGGGGTGCGCTGGCCGAGGAAGTACGGCACGAACTGCACCATGCCGGCGTTGATGAACAGCAGATTGGGATCGTCGAGAACCAACGAGGCGCTGGGCACCGGGGTGTGGCCCACCTTCTCGAAATGGTCCAGGAAGCGGCGACGGATCTCGTGGGTCTGCACGACGGTCACCCTATCGCGACGACCGCCGGACGATTCGGCGGAGTTTGCCCACCCGTGTCGCCAGGTCGCGCTCGGCGCCGTGGGTGGTCGGCCGGTAGTAATCGACCCCGACCAACTCGTCGGGCGGGTACTGCTGAGCCAGCACGCCGTCGGGATCGTCGTGCGGAAACGCGTAGCCGGTGGCGTTGCCCAGCGCGGCCGCCCCGGCGTAGTGGCCGTCGCGCAGGTGCGGGGGAACCGGACCGGCCTTGCCCGCCGCGACGTCGGCCATCGCGGCACCCAGCGCCGCGGTGACGGCCCCGGATTTCGGTGCGGTCGCCAGGTGCACCGTGGCCTGGGCGAGCGCGAGCCGCGCCTCCGGCATGCCGATGAGCGCCACGGCCTGCGCGGCGGCGGTCGCCGAGAGCAAGGCGGTCGGATCCGCCATCCCGACGTCCTCGCTGGCGTGGACCACGAGGCGTCGCGCGATGAATCGGGGGTCCTCGCCGGCGGTGATCATGCGCGCGAGGTAGTGCAGGGCGGCGTCCACGTCGGACCCACGGATGGACTTGATGAACGCGCTGATCACGTCGTAGTGCTGATCGCCGTCCCGGTCGTAGCGCACCGCGGCCCGGTCGACGCTGGTCTCGACGGCCGTCAGATCGACGACGGGAGGGTCCTGCGCCGCGAGCCCGACAGCGGTGTCCGACGCCGCTTCGAGTGCCGTCAGCGCCCGACGCGCGTCGCCCCCGGCGAGGCGCACCAGGTGATCCATCGCGTCGTCCTCGACCGTGACCGACCCGTTCAGTCCCCGCGGATCGGTGACGGCACGGGTCAGCACGGCGCGGATGTCGTCGTCGGTGAGGGACCGCAGGTGCAGCACGAGCGAGCGGGACAGCAACGGCGAGACGACGGAGAACGACGGGTTCTCCGTCGTCGCCGCGACCAGCAGGACGATGCGGTTCTCCACGGCGGCGAGCAGCGCGTCCTGCTGCGTCTTGGAGAAGCGGTGCACCTCGTCGATGAAGAGCACGGTCTGCTCTCCGTGCGCCGCCCGACGCCGGGCGAGATCGATGACGGCGCGGACGTCCTTGACCCCCGCCGACAACGCCGACAGCGACTCGAAGCGGCGGCCGGTGGCACCCGAGATGAGCGAGGCCAGCGTGGTCTTGCCCGTTCCGGGCGGGCCGTAGAGCAGCACCGACGCCGCACCCGAACCCTCGACCAGCCGTCGCAGCGGCGCCCCCGGAGTCAGCAGATGCTGCTGACCCACCACCTCGTCCAGGGAGGCCGGACGCATCCGCACCGCCAGCGGACCCCCGGGGGTCGGAGCCGCGGCGCGGGAGACGACCGCGTCGCGGGCGCCCTCGTCCTCCGCCTCGCCCACGGGGTCGAACAGCCCCCCGTCGTCCGGCGGGCCGTCGGGATCCAGGGCGGGGTTCAGGGAGTCGTCCACCGCGCATCCAGGGCCGCGCGCACGTCGTCGGCGAACCCGGCCAGGTCCGAGTCGCCCACCGAGCGGGCGTATCCGGCGAGGATGCCCCAGCGCGTCGTCAGGGCCACCGACCTCGGCACGGACAGCTGGTGTCGCCGCAACGACGCGTTCCGGGCGTCGTCGTCGGGGACGAACCAGTACGTGGTCAGCCACGCCCACATCAACTGCGCGTCGAGCAGTTTCGCGTGCAGAACGGCGTCGTCGGCGAGGTGCGGCCAGATCCCGACCACCTCGGCGCGCCACGCCTCCACCATGGCCTCGGCCCGCTCCGGCGTCAGCTCGAGGCGGCACAGGCATCCCGGGTAGGACAGCAGGGTGTAGGCGATGTCGAGCGTGGCGTCGCGGAAGCCGCCCCACTCGTAGTCGAGGAAGCGCACCCCCTCGTCGTTGACGATGATGTTGTCCGGGCACAGGTCCGACGGGGAGAACGCCCGCAGACCACCCGAGCCGAACAGGCGAGCGGAGCGCGCCACGGCGTCCGTCACCGCGGCGGGAACGTCGACCCCGAGGTCGGCGAGCAGCCCCGGCATCGCGGCCTCCGCGCCCGCGACCTGGTCACCGAGACCGTCGCCGGTCTGCGTGACCCCCGCCCGTGCCAGCAGGGCGCCGAAGTCCTCCTCCCGGCCGACGGTGGCCGCGTGCATCCGGCCCAAGGCCTGCGCCAACGCCATGAGCGAGTTGGTGACCGCGGCCGGGTCGGGCTGGGCCAGCAACGTGGTGAACGGGGCGCTGTCGCCCAGATCGCTGAGCACCAGCAGGCGCTCGGTGAGGTCGTACGCGATGAGCGACGGGCCCGGCCGGGAATCGGTGGCCAGCGCGGTGGCGAACTGGTACGACGCGGCCTCGCGGACGAACGCCGAGTCGTCCCCCGCGCCCAGACCGGTGCGGGCGACGGACTCGTGCGCACTCTCGCGGACCTGCTTGATCACCAGCGTGCGCGGCAGCAGGAACGGATTCTCGGCCACCCGCACCCGCAGGACGACCGTGCGTCCGCTGCCGCCGAGATCCACGGGATCGACCAGCGTGACCGCCGCGCCGGTGCGGCGGGTGAGGAGCTCCGTGGCCGCGGCCACGGCCTCGGTGATCGGGTCTGCGAGCATTGCCGTCATCGGTGTGTCGACCAGCAGCTCCCTCGGGGAGCGGCCGGGTCATCCCTCGTTTCCGTCGTCGTGTCCGTGCTGTCGTGCGCTGTGGCGTCCGTGTTGTGGCGTCCGTGCTGTCGCGTCCGTGCTGTCGCGGCCGCGGCATTTCGCTCGGGGGGTCGCGCACGAGGCCGAAGCCGGGTGTCACGTCGCCCGAACACTTGCCGGTTCCCCGAAACCCCGGTGCGGAAACAACCCGTTCGTGCTGTTTCGTCGACCCTATCGCACGGTCGGAAGCACCGGTGCGACGTCGACGGAGACCTGGATGCGGCTCCGAGCGGAGTCCGTGTAGATGATGCCGCGTAACGGCGGCACGTCGTCGTAGTCGCGGCCCACGGCCACGGTGACGTAGCGCTCGTCGCACCACTGGTCGTTGGTGGGGTCGACGTCGAGCCACCGTCCGTCCGACGTGCGCACCGACACCCAGGCGTGGCTCGCGTCGACCCCCACCATGCGCTCCTTGCCGGGCGGCGGGGTCGTGGAGAGGTAGCCGGACACGTACCGGGCCGCGAGCCCGTGCGACCGCAGGCAGGCCGCCGCGACGCGCGCGAAGTCCTGGCACACCCCGGTGCGGGTGGCCATCACGTGCGCGACGGTGGTGGTCGTCGTGGTCGACCCGGACCGGTAGGTGAAGTCGCGGTGGATGCGGCGCTGGAGGTCGAACACCGCCTCGGCCAGCGGGCGGCGGGGACGCAGGGACTCCGCCGCGTACTCCCGGACGTCGTCGGTGATCTCGGGCGGCTCGAGGTCCAGCGCGAATTCGACGTCCACCGCCGCGTCCGCCCGGCCGGCCGGCCGCGCGTCCTCCCACGGCTCCACGGCGGACCCCGTCGTCAGCTGCGTCGGGTCCGGCGCGCGGACCGCCACCAACGAGCGCGCGGTGACGCGCAGGTGCTCGTGGGGTGTGGTGACGTGGAAGAACACCGTCTCGTTGCCGTGGACATCGGTGCCCGACGACGCGTCGGTGGGCGCCGGTGACACCGTGACGGTGGCGTCGAGGCAGCGCTGCGCGGCCGTCGTCCGCGGGAACAGATGCCCGCGCCCGTACGACGACGTCACGGGCGCCGAGTAGTGGTAGTCGGTGATGTGCGTGACGGCGTACCACCGCACGTCCCGATGGGCGGTCACGACAGCACCCTGCCCGCCCCGCGACCCCACAGCGGCTGCGTTCCGCCGGGTCCGGACAGGTGGGTCTCGACGACGGCGGTGGTCAGCCGGTCGAGGTCCCCGATCACGGTGTCGAGGACCACGCGCAGGTCCGCCCGGCCGCTGTCGGTGTCGACGTCACCCGGCTCGAGCCGGCGCACGGTCGCCCGGAGCGCGTCCAGCGCCCGCAGCGGGCGCGACGTCACCTCCGCGCCGGGAAGGGCCGACAGATCCACGGCGAGCCGCTCGATCTGGAACACGATCGAGCGGGGGTTCCCCGGGTCGGCGAGCACCAGGTCGATGACCGCCCCGAGCGTTGGGGCGCCGCGGTAGCGCCGACGGTGCGTCACCGAGGAGTCCGCGGCGGCCAGCACCGCGGACAGCACGATCTCCGCGATGGCCGGCGGGTGATCGGCCTCCACGGCGGCCGCCGCGAGGGCGGTGATGCCCGCGGCACGCTCGAGCCGGCGCCCGAGGTCCATCAGATGCCAGCCCGGGTCGCGGACCATCGACTCCGCGGTCAGACCGGCCACGGCCAGCATGGAACCGACCACGCGGCTCTGCGTCGCCCACAGGGTGGCCTCGTCGGTCACGGGGGCCGCGGCCGCCTCCGCCAGGACCTGATCGACGCGGAACAGCACCGCCCACGTGTCCTGGCCGAGTTGGTCGCGCACGGCCCGCGCGCAGCGCGCGAGAGCGGCCACCGACTGCGCCGCCGACCCCGGCCGGCGGGCGTCGACGGTGAGCGACCGGAACTCCGCGACCACCTCCGCCCTGGTCCGCGCGGCCGCGAACCCCGGCGCCGTGCCGGAGACCCGCGTGATGGCGGCCAGCACGACGGCGGTGGCGCGGTGGCCGGGGTCGGTGATCTCGCCGGGGTCGGTCGACATGCTCTCGGTCGGTCGCTCGGCGACGCCGTGCTCGCGCAGGCACGCGTTCCCGGCGACGAGCATCCGGGCCGTGCTCTCGGCACGTTCGGCGTAGCGGCCCATCCAGAACAGGTCGTTCAGCACGCGCGGGCTCGACACCGGGTCGGCGGTCTCCCGACGGCGGACGGTCCGGGCGTCGTCGTCGCGCCGCATGGTCGTCGCGGTACCCGGCGCGCGGCGGTCGCGCAAGACCCACACGTCGAGGGCGGCGGTGCTCGTCATCGGCTCGGTGAGGGGGTCCGTGACCAGGACCTGGCCCAGCCCGCCGGTCATGGTCACGTACCCGGCGCGCGTCGCCACGTCGAACACACGCAAACCCACCGGACGCGAGTCCAGTCCCACGTCGGGACGGCGGTGTCCGGCGGGCCCGACCGGGGACGTACCGAGCTCGGGAATCTCCCGCGCCGCCCAAGCGGTCGGGTCGGCGTCCACGCGCGCGAGCAGGTCCGCGGTCTCGGCCGCGGTGAGCTCGGCTCCGACGACGCTCGCGCCGCTGGTCGACTCGTGGAAGACGAGGGAGGCGGCGTGCGCGTGCAGGTGCGAGCGCATCGCGTCGTCACCCGCCCAGAAGGTGGGCACGCCGGGCAGGATCGGCTCCTCCCCCAGCAAGGCGCGGGTCAGGCCCGGCAGGTCCACGGTCAGAGCGGGATTCTCGAGCACGCCGCTGCCGACGGTGTTGACCACCGTCACGGCCCCGCGGCGGGCCACGTCGAGCAGCCCGACCACACCCAACCGGGAGTCGGGTCGCAGATCCAACGGGTCGACGTCGTCGTCGTCGACGCGGCGCACCACCACGTGCACGCGGCGCAGTCGGCCGAGCGAGCGCATCCACACGGCGCCGTCCTGCACCACGAGATCCGGGGACTCGACCAGGGGGAATCCCAGCACGGACGCCAGGTGCGCCTGGTCGAACGCCGTCTCGGATCCGGCGCCGGGACTGAGCACCACCACGGTCGGATCCTCCGCCGCGGGGGGCGCGGCCTCGACGAGGGCGACCCGCACGGCCCCGACGAACGTGCTCACCGGACGCGGGCCGACGGCACGGAACTCACCGGGGACGGCGCGCGCGAGGATCGACCGGTCGGCCAGGGCGTACCCGGCGCCCGACGGCGCCTGGGTGCGGTCCGACAGCACGTGGGCCTCGCCCGATCGGTCGTGGATCAGGTCGACGGCATGGAAGAACAGCCGGTGGGGACCGGGAATGGCCAGGCCGTGGGCCGCTCGGCGGTAGCCGCGGTGTCGGACGATCACCTCGGGAGGAACGAGCCCGCGCCGCAGCACGGTGCGATCGCCGTAGAGGTCCGTGAGCAGGGCGTCGAGCAGGCGGGAGCGCTGGGTGACCCCCGCGTCGAGGCGTGCCCACTGCTCGCTGCCGAGCACCAGCGGCACCGTGTCGAGTTCCCAGCGCGCAGCGGGCGCCGCGTCGGTGAGGGTCCCGTCGTCGGTGGGCGGCTCACCGACCCCGAAGGTGACGCCGAGTTCGTCGACGGCCCGGGTGACGCGCGCCTGGGCGGCGCGCAGGCGCGCCGTGTCGTGCGCCGCGAACGGATGCTCGTCGCCGCTCCCCGCTCCTCGGTCCACGACCGGTGAACCTACCGGGCCGACGCGTCACGCTCGTCGGGACCGCCGGTGGAGCAGCAGGACCACCGACGCCGCCGTCACGATCCCCACCAGGTTGATGCCGAGCTGGCCGGCGGAGAGCAGCGCGATCCGCCACGACCCCACCGTCGCCGCCACCACCGCGAAACCCGCCGCGGGGACGGTCGTCACCGAGATGAAGACGCCCACCAGCGCGGCGGATTTCGACGAGATCAAGGCGAGCATCCCTGCGGCGCCCGCGAGCAGCGCGACCACGAGGGAGAACGGACCCACCTGGTAGATGAAGTCGACCTGTTGCAGATCGTCGATGGACTCGGGCTGCACCCATCCCACGGCCTCGGCGGCCAGTGCCCCTGCCGCGGTCACCACCATGGCCAGGGGGAAGCCCACCACCAGGGCCAGGACCGACCGGCGGATCAGCGACCACCGTCGGCGCACCAGTCCGACGGCGAGCGCGGCCAACGGGCCGAATTCGGGACCGACGACGACGGCCCCGACGATGGTCACCGGGGAGTCGAGGACCACGCCGATCGCCGACAACAGGCACGCGATGGTGAGGAACGCCAGGAACGTCGCGTTGAGGCTCGACTCCTCGCGGGTGCGGGCGATCAACTCGTCCCACACGATGGCGTCGTCGGGCTCCCCCGGCGCCCGCTTCTCGGCGTCGCGCGCGGCGTCGGCGAGCACCGTCTCGACCGAGGTGAGCGCGATCGCTCCCTCGTGCGTGAGCCCGAGCCGACGCAGCTCGGCGATGACGCGGTCGGTGCATTCGCGGGCCAGCAGGACGTCCACGACGTCACCCGCGGGGGTGACCGACGCGTCCCGCATCACCGACACCGTCGCCACCCCGGCGGTGTCGTCGAGCATGCGCAGCACGTCCGGGGTCCGGCCGCTGGGACAGATCACCCGTACGTTCTGCATGCCGCACCCTACGTGGCGGGGCCGGCCTTCTCGCCGCGAACGACGGGCTTCGCGTCGATCCCGGATTCCTTGCGCTGCTGCGCCGTGATGGGCGCGGGAGCGTCGGTGAGGGGGTCGACGCCGCCGCCCGACTTGGGGAACGCGATGACCTCGCGGATGGAGTCGACGCCGGCGAGCAACGCGGTGATGCGGTCCCAGCCGAACGCGATGCCGCCGTGGGGCGGGGCGCCGAACGCGAACGCGTCGAGGAGGAAGCCGAACTTCTCCTGTGCCTGCTCGGCGTCGATGCCCATCATCGCGAACACGCGTTCCTGCACGTCCTTGCGATGGATACGGATGGAGCCGCCGCCGATCTCGTTGCCGTTGCAGACGATGTCGTAGGCGTACGCGAGGGCGGAGCCCGGGTCGGTGTCGAAGGTGTCCATCGATTCCGGCTTGGGCGAGGTGAACGCGTGGTGCACCGCGGTCCAGGACCCGGAACCGACGGCGACGTCGCCGCTCGCGGTCGCCTCGGACGCCGGCTCGAAGAGCGGGGCGTCCACGATCCAGACGAACGCCCACTCGTTCTCGTCGATCAGGCCCTGCTTGCGGGCGATCTCACCGCGCGCGGCACCGAGAAGCGCCCGCTGCGCCTTGGCCGGGCCGGCGGCGAAGAAGACGCAGTCACCGGGCTGTGCGCCGACATGCGCGGCGAGCCCGTCGCGTTCGGCGTCCGACAGGTTCTTCGCGACGGGCCCGCCGAGGGTGCCGTCCTCCTGGACCAGCACGTAGGCCAGTCCCTTCGCGCCGCGCTGCTTGGCCCACTCCTGCCAGGCGTCGAGCTGCCGACGGGGCTGCGAGGCGCCGCCGGGCATGACGACCGCGCCGACGTACGGCGCCTGGAACACCCGGAAGGGGGTGTCGGCGAAGTACTCCGTGCACTCGACGAGCTCGACGCCGAAACGCAGGTCGGGCTTGTCGGACCCGAAGCGGCGCATCGCCTCGTGGTAGGTCATGCGCGGGATGGGCGTGGCGACCTCGTGACCCACCAGGTTCCAGAGCGCGGTGAGGATCTCCTCGGCCAAAAGGATGACGTCGTCCTGGGTGACGAAGGCCATCTCGACGTCGAGCTGGGTGAACTCGGGCTGCCGGTCGGCGCGGAAGTCCTCGTCCCGGTAGCAGCGCGCGATCTGGTAGTACCGCTCGATGCCGCCGACCATCAGCAGCTGCTTGAACAGCTGCGGGCTCTGCGGCAGAGCGTAGAAGCTGCCCGGCTGCAGGCGCGCGGGGACCAGGAAGTCGCGGGCGCCCTCGGGGGTCGAACGCGTCAGCGTCGGGGTCTCGACCTCGACGAAGCTGTGGTGCGCCAGCACCTCGCGTGCCGCGGCGTTGACCTTGGACCGCAGCCGGATCGCCTTGCCCGGCCCTTCGCGGCGCAGATCGAGGTAGCGGTACTTCAGACGCGCCTCCTCGCCCGGGTTCTCGTCGAGCTGGAACGGCAGCGGCGCGCTCTCGCCCAGCACCTCGAGCTCGGTGACGTTCACCTCGACGGCGCCGGTCGGGATCTCGAAGTTCTGGTTGCCCTCGGGACGGATCTCGACGGTGCCGGTGACGCGCACGCAGAACTCGGCGCGCAACCGGTGGGACTGCTCGGCCGCCGGGCCGTCGCGGAACACGGCCTGCACCACACCGGAGGCGTCGCGCAGATCGATGAAGATGACCCCACCGTGATCGCGGCGACGCGCGACCCATCCGGTGAGAGTGACCTGTCGGTCCGCGTGCTCGGCTCGAAGCGAGCCGGCGAGGTGCGTGCGCAGCACTGGAGTCCTTCCGGGGATGAATGGGGAGCAGCTGTCGATCCTACGGACCACGCGTGGCGGCCTCGACGCCGGGAGAAACGGCACCGGGAGAATCAGCACCGTGTCGGCAGTGGTCACGTGCGAAGCTGTGCGCACAGGCCTCGAGAAAGCGGTGACCCATGACGTTCGATCCCGATGCGCGCATCGATTCCTCCCGCGTGCAGCGGTCCTCGGGTAATCGGGGCAAGGGCATCGCCGTCGGCGGCGGACTCGGCGGCATCGTCGTCGTGGTGATCGCGCTGCTGCTCGGCGGCGATCCCTCGCAGGTGCTCGGCAGCCTCGGCGGCGACACCGCCACGACACAGGACAACGGTGCCGGCGACCCGACCTGCGAGACCGGCGCCGACGCGAACGCGAACGTCGACTGCCGCGTCACGGCCACGGTGCAGAGCCTCGATCAGGTCTGGGACACCCAGCTCGCCGCGCAGACCGGGGTCGCGTACGTGCAGCCGGAGGTGGAGCTGTTCCGCGGATCGGTGTCCACCGGATGCGGGAACGCGACCTCCGACGTGGGTCCCTTCTACTGTCCGGCCGATTCCACCGCGTACTTCGACACCGACTTCTTCCAGGTGCTCGTCGACCGCTTCGGCTCGAGCGGCGGTCCCCTGGCGCAGGAGTACGTGGTCGCGCACGAGTTCGGCCACCATCTCCAGAACCAGCTCGGCGACATCGGTCGCGCGCAGGCCGATCCGGCCGGTGCCGAGTCCGGCGCGGTCCGCACGGAGCTGCAGGCGGACTGCTACGCGGGGGTGTGGGCCAATCGCGCGGACGACGAGCCCGCGCCCGGCGGCTCGGAACCGCTGCTCGAGCCGCTGACCGACGGCGACGTCGCGGATGCGCTCTCGGCCGCCTCGTCGGTGGGCGACGACCGCATCCAGCAGGCGTCGTCGGGCCGGGTGAATCCCGAGGGGTGGACGCACGGGTCGTCCGCGCAGCGGCAGGCGTGGTTCACCGCCGGCTACCGCACCGGGCAGGTCGCCGCGTGCGACACCTACTCGGCGCGCAACCTCGACGACCCGTCGTCGATCCGGTGACGGGGCCGGGCCGGTCCACCCGTGCGCGCCTGCCCGTCTGCGCGACGTGCGGGGTCCAGTACGACGCGGTCGATCCCGAGGTCTGCCCGATCTGCACCGACGAGCGGCAGTACGTGGGTGCGGGCGGTCAGCGCTGGACCACCGTGGCCGAGATCGCCGCCGAGCACCGCACGGTGGTGCGACCGGAGATCACCGGTCTGACCGGGGTGGGCACCGAGCCGAGCTTCGCCATCGGCCAGCGTGCACTCCTGGTGCCGGGCGAGGGCGGAAACGTGTTGTGGGACTGCGTGTCCAGCATCGACGACGCCGCGGTGGCCCGGGTGACCGAGCTGGGCGGCGTCGCCGCGATCGCCCTGTCCCATCCGCACTACTACAGCGCCATGGTCGAGTGGAGCGAGGCGTTCGGCGGGGCCCCGATCTACGTGCACGCCGGGGACCGGCAATGGATTCCGCGCCGCGGAGCCGTCCGGACCTGGGACGGCGACACCCTCGAGGTCCTCCCGGGGCGCACGCTGATCAACGCGCGCGTCCACTTCGCCGGCGGCACGGTGCTGCACTGGCCGGGCCCGGACGGGCGCGGGGACCTGTGCTCCGGGGACATCGTGCAGGTGGTGGCCGACCGGCGGTGGGTGTCCTTCATGTACAGCTACCCGAACCTGATTCCCGAGCATCCGGACACCGTCCGCCGCACCGTCCGCCTGCTGCGCGACCTCGAGTTCGAGACCGTCCACGGCGCCTGGTGGGGCAAGGTGGTCGAGTCCGACGGGCGGGGCGCCGTGGTGCGCTCGGCCCGCCGCTACCTCGAGCACCTGGGGCTGACGCCCGACATCTGACACCGGTCGGAGACGCCCGACATCCGACGCCGGTCAGAACAGCGTGGGTTGCGGTGTGTCGGCCGCCCGGCGCGGAGCCGGCTTGGGCCGCGCCGCCAGCGGATCGACCCCGGTCAGGGAATGCTTGCGGCGCAACGGCTCGACCTTGCCGCGCAGCCACGTCGTGTACTCGTCGCTGACGTAGGCGCCCCGCCCGTAGAGCGTCCGGTAGCGCCGCAGCAGGGCAGGGTGGTTCTCCCCCAGCCATTCCAGGAACACCTGGCGGGTACTCGACCGCAGGTACAGCGGCATCACCGTCGCGCCGGTCGCTCCCGCCTCGCGCAGGTCCGCCATGAGTGCGTCGAGCTGACTCGGACTGTCGGTGAGGAACGGAACGACGGGGGCGATGAGGACGTGGCAGCCGAGGCCGGCGTCGGTGATGGCCCGCACCAGGTCCAGACGCGCTCGCGGTGACGGCGTGCCCGGCTCGAGCGACTTCTGCAGGTCCGGATCCCGGACGGCGAGGCTCACGCTGACCCGGACGTCGACCTGCTGCGCGGCGAGCGCCAGCAGCGGCAGGTCGCGCCGGAGCATCGTGCCCTTGGTGAGAATCGAGAACGGCGTGCCGGACTCCGTGAGCGCGCGCACGATGCCCGGCATCAACTCGTACCGGCCCTCGGCGCGCTGGTACGGGTCGGTGTTGGTGCCCAACGCCACGGGCTCTCGCTTCCACGACGCCCGCGCGAGTTCCCGGCGCAGCACCGAGACCACGTTGGTCTTGACGACGATCTGGGAGTCGAAGTCCCGCCCCGCGTCGAGGTCGAGGTACTCGTGGGTGGGCCGCGCGAAGCAGTACGCGCAGGCGTGGGAGCACCCGCGGAACGGGTTGATCGTCCAGGGATACGGCAGGCGCGACTCCTCCGGGACACGGTTGAGCGCGCTCTTGCACAGCACCTCGTGGAAGGTCATGCCCTCGAACTGCGGGGTGCGCACGGTGCGGACCAGACCGGCGCGCACGAGGCCGGACCGTTCCAACCCCGGAAGCGCACCCTCCGGGGCATCGAGTGTCTGCGCGTCCCACCGCATGCGCACCCCTCCCGTTCGAACACATGGACGATGCGGACTGTACCGCGATCCGGCGGTATTCGTCGAACAGATGTTCGTTCGCGTCCCGGCTCCGACCCGTACTGTCGTGACATGACCCGCCTTCCCACCCCACCGAGCCTCGGCACCGGCGCCTACCCCACGGACGTCGCGCGGTGGGTGGCCGAACATCTCGGCGATCTCGCGCTCGAGGACCCGTCCGACATCGCGCCCGGCGCCCTGCGCGGCGGACAGGGCGCCGCCGACTCCGCCCTCGCCCTGCTCGACGTCACCGGGTACGCCCGCGACCGCAGCACCGTCCTTCCCACGACTCGCCGGGGTGCGAGCCGCATGTCGCCCTACATCCGGCACGGACTGCTCACGCTCCGCGAGGTATGGGACGGGGTGGCCGACGCGCCGGCTCGGGACCGCGGCAAGTACCGGGACGAGCTGCTTTGGCAGGAGTTCGCCCGGCACCTCTACGCCCGGGTCGGGTCCGCGCTGGGGACCACCCTGGTGCGAGAGCAGCCACGGCCGCCGCGACGTCCGGGCGACGTGTGGTCCGACGACCCCTGGCCCGCCGAGATGCGATGCATGGACGCGACCGTGGGCGAACTGCACGACGACGGCTGGCTGGTCAACCAGACCCGGATGTGGTTGGCCTCCCAGTGGGCGGTCCGGGCCGGGGCGGACTGGCGGGACGGCGAGGACCGCATGTTCTCGCACCTGCTCGACGGCTCCCGCGCCGCCAACCGTCTGGGCTGGCAGTGGACGGTGGGCACCGGCGGCGGCAAGGTCTACGGCTTCAGCCGGTGGCAGGTGCGCAAGCGGGCGTCGGTGCTGTGCCGGGACTGCGCCCTGAACACCGCCTGCCCGATCGAGGACTGGCCCGACGCCGACGCCGGTCCGCGCGTCGAGGGGCCCGACCTCGGCTCGGGTCCGGTACCGGCGGGTCCCGCGGACGTGGACGGCGGCGGCGCGGAGCAGGTGTGGCTCACGGCGGAATCACTGGGCGAGCAGGATCCGGCCCTGGCCGCCGACGAGTCCCGCCCGGCGGTCTTCGTCTTCGACGAGCCACTCCTGCGCCGACTCCGGTTGTCCGGCAAGCGCCTGATCTTCCTGGCGGAGACCCTGGGCGAGCTCGCCGACACCCGCGAGGTCGAGGTGCGTCGCGGCACGGTGGTCGACGAGTTGGCCGGGCGGTCCCTGGCCGTCACCCACGCTCCGGTGCCCGGGTTCGCTCGCCGGTCCGCAGCGCTCGCTCCCGTGGAGGTGCATCCGTGGCCGTGGCTGGTGCGACCGGGCACCGAGTCGGTGCGCTCGTTCAGCGCGTGGCGCCGCAGCCACCGGGGTCCGCTAGCGTCGGGCGCGTGACCACAGTCGACACGTCCTCACCACTGGACCCCGTCTCCCCCACCCTCGAACCGCTGTTCCGCCTCGTGATCCGCACCGCGGACGCGGTGTCGGTGGGCGAGACGCCCGCCGGGTCGCACACGGTGGCCGCCGTGTCCGGTGGACTGCTGACCGGCCCCGGCATCGACGCGGTGGTGCGCCCGCTGGGCACCGAGTCCCGTCTGGTTCGGGCGGACGGGTCGAGCACCTACGCCATCGACCTGGTCGCCGCGACCGAGGACGGCGACGACGTGATGCGGCTGACGCTGCGCGGCTTCCTGTTCGGAACCGCCGACGTGATCGGGGCTCTCGATCGCGGCGACGAGGTCGACTCGGCCACGTACTACTTCCGCGGCACTCTCGACGTGTCGACCGCCTCGCGCGCCCTGGGCTACCTCAACCGCGCCCTCGTGGTCACCTCCGGGGCCCGCCACGGCAGCGACACAGTGTTCGACGCGTACCTCGCCACCTGACGCCACCGGGCACCACTCGGCACGACCCGGCACCCCGGTGCCGAGCCGGATCAGTCGACCAGCCGGGCGACCTCGGCGTCGGTGAGGGTGCTGACCGGGGCGCGGCCCGATCGCTCGACCACGCCGATCGCTCGGTGCAGCGGGCGATCGGCGGCTCCCGCGTCGCGCGCCTCCGCGCGCAGCTGCGTGATCAGCACGGACGCCATCGCCGCGGCCGTGGCGGTCGACGACCGAGCCAGCGAGTCCGCGAGCGCACGCAGGGCCACCGGTCCCAGTTCCCGGCCGCTGTCGCCCGTGTAGAGCGCGAGGGGCACGGTCACCGTGGTGGCGTCGTCGCCCACCCGCAGGAGCACCTGGCTGACGCGCGCGACCCGCACCAGCAGTTCCACCCGCGCCGCGTCGGTCACGTTGACCCGCCGGGTGCGCAGCGCGCCCCGGCGCGAGACGACGCCGTGGTCGATCCACAGTCGACGACGCCCGGCGGAGACCACCGCCCACACCGCCGACGCCACCAGCGCGAGCGCCAGTGCGACGCCGACCTCGGGGGTCAGCAGGAAGCCCGCCACCAGTCCGAGCACGAGCCCGAACGCCGCGAACACACCGGCGGCGACGCGCAGACGCGGCAGGATCAACTCGGGCGGCACCAGGTCGAGGGTGACCGTGCTTCGGTCCGGCACGGTGCTCAGCCGCTCCGGCCGAGCAGCGCCGTCACCCGAGCGACGACGTCGGCGGTGGGTACCGCGTCCTGGTCACCGGTGGCGAGGTTCTTGACCCCGACCTCGTCGGCCTCGATGTCCCGGTCGCCGAGGACCAGGGCGATGCGGGCTCCGGACCGGTCGGCGCCCTTCATCGCGCCCTTCATCCCGCGGTCGCCGTAGGCGAGGTCGACGGACACCCCGGCGGCACGGAGGCGGTGGGCCAGCACGGCCAGGCGTACCTTCGCCTCGTCGCCCAGCGGGACGCCGTAGACCTCGCAGCGCGCGGTGGTCGCGGGCGTGACCCCCTCGGCGGCCAGGGCCAGCACGGTGCGGTCGACCCCGAGGCCGAACCCGATGCCCGAGAGCGGCTGTCCGCCCAGTTGGGCCATGAGGCCGTCGTAGCGACCGCCGCCGCCGATGCCCGACTGGGCACCGAGCCCGTCGTGGACGAACTCGAACGTGGTCTTGGTGTAGTAGTCGAGGCCGCGGACCATCCGGGGATTCCGGGTGTAGGGCACCCCCATCGCGTCGAGGTGCGCGAGCACGGTGTCGAAGTGCGTGCGGGCCGAGTCCGAGAGGTGGTCCACCATGAGCGGCGCGTCGGCGGTCATCTCCCGCACGTGCGGGCGCTTGTCGTCGAGCACCCGCAGCGGATTGATCTCCGCCCGCCGGCGGGTCTCCTCGTCCAACGGGAGGTCGAACAGGAACTGCTGCAACAAGTCTCGGTACTGCGGTCGGCAGGTGTCGTCGCCCAGCGAGGTCACCTCGAGCCGGAATCCGGTGAGGCCGAGGCTGCGGAACCCCGCATCCGCCACGGCGATCACCTCGGCGTCGAGGGCCGGATCGTCGACACCGATGGCCTCGACGCCCACCTGCTGGAGCTGGCGGTACCGACCGGCCTGCGGGCGCTCGTACCGGAAGAACGGGCCCGAGTAGGCGACCTTGACCGGCAGAGCCCCGCGGTCGAGGCCGTGCTCGATGACCGCGCGCATCACCCCGGCCGTGCCCTCGGGTCGCAGCGTGACACTGCGGTCGCCCTTGTCGGCGAAGGTGTACATCTCCTTGCTCACCACGTCGGTCGACTCGCCGACGCCGCGCGCGAAGAGCGCGGTGTCCTCGAACACCGGCAGCTCGATGTGCCCGTACCCCGCGGCGCGGGCCGCGGCGGTGAGGCCGTCACGGACGGCCACGAAGGTGGCCGAGTCCGGCGGGAGATAGTCCGGTACGCCCTTCGGCGCAGCGAAACTCCGGTCGTTCCTGCTCATCGGTGTCCTCGATGTCCTCGCGTGTCGACGGCGGTGGGTGCGGGCGAGCGCGAGCTCACGCGTGCTCGGCCGGCAGTCCGACCAGGAACGGGTTGCCGGCGCGCTCGGCGCCGATGGTGGTGGCCTCGCCGTGTCCGGGCAGGACCGCGACGTCGTCGGCCATCGGCAGCAGGCGGTCCGCGATGGACCGGAGCAGCTGGGCGTGGTCTCCGCCCGGCAGGTCGGTCCGGCCGATGGACCCGGCGAACAGCGTGTCGCCGGAGAAGACGACGCGCCGGGCGCCGGCGTCGACCCCGAAGACCACGGACCCCTGCGTGTGGCCGGGTGTGTGCGTCACGCGCACGCGGATACCGGCCGCCTCGACGTCCCGGTCGTGATCGAGCTCGTGCACCACGGTGGGCTCGGTGAACGTCACGCCCGCGATCAGCGGCGACAGGGTCGGCCCGATGCCGGCGGCCGGGTCGGTCAGCAGGTGCCGGTCCCGCGGATGCACGTACAAGGGGGCGTCGAAGCGCTCGCAGATCGGGGTCGCGTCCCACATGTGATCGAGGTGGCCGTGCGTCAACAGCACCGCGGCGGGGGTCAGCTCCGCCTCGGTGAGGAAATCGACGAGGGGCGCCGCGGCGTCCTGACCGGGATCGACGACGAGGCACTCGCGCGCTCCGTCGAGGGCGATCACGTAGCAGTTGGTCTGGAAGAGACCGGCGGGGAATCCGGTGACGCGCACGAGCAGGACTCCTGATGTCGGCGGAGAAGAGGTCGTTCCACTCTAGGCTCCGCGCCGTCGCAGCCGCGCACCGCCTCGGACTCCTCTCAGGTGGGTTTGGCAGACTCTTGCTGCCCCGACCGACCACTCGACGAGAGAAGGACCGCGCCCCGTGCCGACCAACGAACAGCGTCGTGAAGCCGCCAAGCGGAAGCTCGACCGTCAGCTGGCCAACCGCGCCGCCCGCGCCCGACGCCGCAAGCAGGCCACCATCGCCGGTGTCGCCGTCGCCGCGGTCGTCCTGATCGGCGGTGTCGCCGTGGCGGTGGGCGTCACCCGCGGCGGTGACGACGCCTCGACGCAGGCCGCCGACACCTCGTCGGCTCCGATCCCCGAGGGTCAGCTGCCCGCCGGTCGGTCCACCCCGCTCGCCGAGACCGTGAGCTGCGCGTATCCCGCCGCCGGCGAGGCCGCGAAGCCCAACACCGCGCCGCAGACCGAGAACGTCCCGACCACGGACGACAACGTCAGCGTCAGCATGGAGACCACGCAGGGCAACATCGGCCTGTCCCTGAACGCCACCGAGTCTCCGTGCACGGTGAACAGCTTCGCCTCGCTCGCGGGACAGCAGTACTTCGACGGCACCACCTGCCACCGCCTCACCACCGCCGACAGCCTGAAGGTGCTGCAGTGCGGTGACCCCACCGGCACCGGCACCGGCGGACCGGGCTACCAGTACGCCAACGAATTCCCCACCGATCAGTACGGCGACGATCCCGCCGGCCTGCAGTCGCCGGTCCTCTACCCGCGCGGCACCATCGCCATGGCCAACGCCGGCGCCGACACCAACGGCAGCCAGTTCTTCCTGGTCTACGGCGATTCGCAGTTGCCGCCGAACTACACCGTCTTCGGCACCATCGACGAGACCGGACTCGCGACGCTCGACAAGGTCGCGGCGGCCGGTGTCGAGGGCGGCGGCCAGGACGGCCCGCCCGCGGCCGCGACGACGCTGAACTCCGTGCGGCTCGACCTGGTCTGACGCCGAGCTACCCGGCCGTGACCTCGAGGCCTACCCGGCCGTGACACCGAGGCCTACCCGGCCGTGACACCGAGGCCTACCCGGCCGTGAGCACCCGCGGCCCGTCCTCGGTGATCGCGACCGTGTGCTCCGAGTGGGCGGTTCGGGAGCCATCGGCGGATCGCAGGGTCCACCCGTCGCCGTCCACCACGAGCCGCTCGGTTCCGCGGCCCCACCACGGCTCGAGCGCCAGGGTCGTCCCCGGCCGCAGTACCATGCCGCGGCCGGGTCGACCGACGTTGGGCACGTGCGGATCCTCGTGCATCGTGCGGCCGAGGCCGTGACCGCCGAACTCCGTGCTGACGCGATAGCCGCCCTCGGCGGCCACGGCACCGATCGCCGCGGACACGTCACCGAGCCGGGCGCCCGCGACGGCAGCCGCGATACCGGCGTCGAGTGCGCGGCGTGTCGACTCGATCAGCGCGACGTCCTGCGGGTCGGCGGTCGCCGCCCCGCGACCACCGCGGCGGGTCACGACGACCGTGGTCGCGGCGTCCGCCACCCACCCGTCGATGCTCACGGCGAAGTCCAGGGTCAGGACATCACCGTCCGCGAGGACCAGGTCGCGGGGCTTGCCGTGGAGCACGGCGTCGTTGACCGACAGGCAGATGACGTTGCGGAACGGCCCGTGCCCGAAGGACGGCGCGTAGTCCCAGTAGCAGGACGTCGCGCCGCGCGCGGCCACCAGATCCCGTGCGTGCAGCTCGAGGTCGAGCAAGTTGGTCCCGGGCACGGCCTCGGCAGCGAGCGTGCGCAGCGTCTCCCCGACGAAACGGCCGGTGACGGCCATCCGTTCGATCTCGGCGGGGGTCTTCAGCTCCATCACGGCCGGCTCCGTTCCGTCGCGTCGGACGTCAGCGCATCGTCGGTATTGTTATCCCTTCGCATCCGCGGAACGGTACACCAATACCGGTAGACTGCCCGCATGGTCCGTCTCCCCCTGACACCCGAACAGCTCGCCGCCGGTCGTCGACTGGGTGGGCTCCTGCGGACCGCACGGGCGGGCGCCGACCCGGACGCGGTCGCGGCCGCAGCAGGGATCTCGGCGGAGACCCTGCGCAAGATCGAGACCGGCCGCATCCCGAGCCCGGGCTTCGGCACCGTCGTCCGCCTGTGCGCGGCGCTCGACATCCCCGTCGCCGACGCCGCCGCGGTGTGGGACGCGCCCGAGTCGGACCGCGCGGCCGAGAACCTGGCCGGCTAGTCGGTCACGCCGCCGACGTCAGCCGATCATGCCGCCGACGTCAGTCGGTCACGCCGCCGACGTCAGCCGGTAGACGTCGTAGACGCCCTCGACGTTGCGGACGACGTTGAGCACGTGGCCCAGGTGCTTGGGGTCGCCCATCTCGAACGTGAACTTCGAGATCGCCACCCGATCCCCGGACGTGGTCACCGACGCCGAGAGAATATTGACCTTCTCGTCGGCGAGGGCCTTGGTCACGTCCGAGAGCAGACGGTGGCGGTCCAACGCCTCGATCTGGATGGCGACCAAGAACACCGAGGACGGCGACGGCGCCCATTCGACGTCGATGAGCCGCTCGGACTGCTGCTGCAGCGACGTGGCGTTGGTGCAGTCCGTGCGGTGGACGCTGACGGAACCGCCGCGGGTGACGAAGCCCAGGATGTCGTCGCCGGGGACCGGCGTGCAGCACTTGGCGAGCTTGGCCACCACACCGTCGGCCCCCGCGACGAGAACGCCGGCGTCGCCGACGCGTCGAGGGCGCGTGGGGATGGTCGACGGCGTCGATCGCTCGGCCAACTCCTCCTCGACGTCGCCCACGCCGCCGAGATGCGCCACCAGCCGCTGCACCACGTGCTGCGCGGAGACGTGGTTCTCCCCCACCGCGGTGTAGAGCGCGGAGACGTCGACGTAGCGCAGCTCGTGCGCGATGGCCGACATGGATTCGCCGTTCATCAAGCGCTGCAACGGAAGTCCGCCGCGCCGCACTTCCTTGGCGATGGCGTCCTTGCCGGCGTCGAGGGCTTCCTCACGCCGTTCCTTGGCGAACCACTGGCGGATCTTGGTCTTCGCCCGCGGGGACGCGACGAAGGTCTGCCAGTCCCGGCTCGGGCCCGCGGTGGGCGCCTTGGAGGTGAAGACCTCCACCACCTCGCCGTTCTCGAGCCGACGCTCGAGCGCCACCAGTCGGCCGTTGACCCGCGCTCCGATGCAGCGGTGCCCCACCTCGGTGTGGACGGCGTACGCGAAGTCCACCGGACACGAACCGGCCGGCAGCGTCACCACGTCGCCCTTGGGGGTGAAGACGAAGATCTCCTTGACCGCCAGGTCGTACCGGAGCGATTCGAGGAACTCCCCCGGATCGGCCGCCTCACGCTGCCAGTCGAGGAGCTGACGCATCCACGCCATGTCGTCGACCTCGGCGGCGTCACCGGAGTGCTTGCCCTTGGTCTCCTTGTACCGCCAGTGCGCGGCGATGCCGAACTCCGCCGTGCGGTGCATGTCCCGCGTCCGGATCTGCACCTCGAGGGGCTTGCCCTCCGGCCCGACCACGGTGGTGTGCAGCGACTGGTAGACCCCGAACCGCGGCTGCGCGATGTAGTCCTTGAAGCGCCCGGCCATCGGCTGCCACAGCGAGTGCACGACGCCGACGGCGGCGTAACAGTCGCGGATCTCGTCGCAGAGGATGCGGACGCCGACCAGGTCGTGGATGTCGTCGAAGTCGCGTCCCTTGACGATCATCTTCTGGTAGATCGACCAGTAGTGCTTGGGGCGACCCTCGACCACCGCGCCGATGCGCGACGCCGCGAGCGTGCTGTTGATCTCGGCCCGCACCTTGGCCAGGTAGGTGTCGCGCGACGGGGCGCGGTCGGCGACGAGCCGCACGATCTCGTCGTACTTCTTGGGGTGCAGGATCGCGAACGCGAGGTCCTCGAGCTCCCACTTCACCGTCGCCATCCCGAGGCGGTGCGCGAGCGGGGCAATGACCTCGAGCGTCTCCTTCGCCTTGCGCGCCTGCTTCTCGGGCGGCAGGAAGCGCATGGTGCGCATGTTGTGCAGACGGTCGGCGACCTTGATGACCAGCACCCGCGGATCGCGGGCCATCGCGATGATCATCTTGCGGATGGTTTCGCCCTCGGCGGCGGTGCCGAGCGCCACCTTGTCCAGCTTGGTGACGCCGTCCACCAGGTGTGCGACCTCGTCACCGAAGTCGGCGCGCAGCTGGTCGAGCGAGTAGCCGGTGTCCTCGACGGTGTCGTGCAGCAACGCGGCGACCAGCGTGGTCGTGTCCATGCCGAGCTCGGCGAGAATGTTCGCGACGGCCAGCGGATGGGTGATGTAGGGGTCCCCGGACTTGCGCATCTGCGACGCGTGGCGTTCCTCGGCCACGTCGTAGGCGCGCTGCAGCAGGCCGAGGTCGGCCTTCGGGTACAGGGTCCGATGCGTGCCGGCCAGCGGCTCGAGAACCGTCTTGACGGCGGTGCTCCGCTGGGCGGTGATGCGCCGGGCGAGGCGGGCGCGCACCCGCCGCGATGCCGACGACGGAGCCTGGGGGGTCGGTGCCTGCGGGGTGGGTGCGCTCGGCGGCGTCTCGGCCGCGGCGTCGGTTCCCTCGGGGGTCGCGGGGGCCACCCGCTCCGGTGCGGCGTCCGTCTCCGGGACAGGGGTGGGCTCGGCGTCCGTCGGCGTCTGTCCGATGTAGCGCGTCATCTAGGGCACCTCCCGCAGTCCTGGCCCGCTCAGCCTAGACGGAACCCAGAGTGGTGAGCGGTCCATGGTTCCAACGCGCACGGCCACCGAGAGCTTCCACCTCGAGGACGACGGCGGCACCGACCACCTCGCACCCGCAGCGCGTCAGGAGGTCCGCGGCCGCTTCGAGGGTTCCGCCGGTGGCCAGGACGTCGTCGACCACCAGGACGCGACGGCCGGCGAGCGCGATGCCGTCGGCGGCGATCTCGAGTTCGGCGGTGCCGTATTCGAGGTCGTAGGTCTGCCGGTGGACGGGCGGCGGCAGCTTGCCCGCCTTGCGAACGGCGATCACTCCGGTGTTCAGCGCGAGCGCCACACCGGCACCGAGCAGGAAGCCGCGGGCGTCGATCCCGGCCACGACGTCCGCGTCCCGCCCGGCCTCGGCCAACGCGTCGATGACGAGGCGTAGGCCCTCGGCGTCGGCGAACACCGGCGTCAGGTCGGCGAAGCGCACACCGGGGGTCGGGAAGTCGTCCGCCCACCGGGTGAGCCGCTCCACGGCGAGCGCGGCGGGTGAGAGCTGATCGCTCATCGGACGAAGACCCATTTGTCCATGTTCCATCCTGCTCCGGCGACGGTCGGGTTTGCCTCGACGCCGCGCATACCCGACGCGGTCGCGGTGAGGGCGGGGGCGTTCCACAGCGGCAGGGTCGGCATCTCGTCCCAGAGGACGGTCTCGACGTCCGTTCCGGCCGACAGCACGGTGGCGTCCGAGCCGTCGACGGCGAGCCGGTTCAGCAGCTCGTCGACCCGCCCGTTCGCATAGCCCCCGAGGTTGACGTTCTGCCCGCCGAGCAGAGCGGTGCGCGCGGCGGTGGCCGACGCGCTGCCGGTGGGCCCGCTGCCGCCGGCGGTGCCGCCGAGCACGACGTCGACCTCGCCGGCGCGCAGGGCGAGCGGGGAGAACGTGTCCGACGACGCGTCGACGACCTCGATGCCGAGCGGCCCGCACGCGGCGGCGATGTCGGCGACGATCGCGGCACGACGCTGGTCGGGCCCGCGGTAACCGATGCGGACGGTGGGGTCGGTGAGACCGGCCTGCGCGAGACCGGCGGTCACGGTGGCGACGTCGGTGGTGCGGTACCGCTCGGCGGCCGTCGCGGCGACGCTGCGATAGGGCAGGGTGCCCGGCAGCGTCACGCGACTATCGACGACGCCCGACCCGCGGCCGGCCTCGGCGTCGTACCCGGGGTGGCCGTGGGCGTCGAACAGGGCGGTGCGCGGCACGCACGCCGCCAGGGCTCGGCGGGCCGCCGGGTCGGCGAACACGCCCGACGTCGCGAAGACCAACTGCTCGACGCCGAAGCCCGGTTGCGCGGTGGCGGCGAACCCGTCGGGAACGGCCGCGCCGCCGGGCAGATCGGCGACCTCGATGTCGCCGGACGCCGCCTTCTCGCTCAGGTCGACGCCGGCGGGCCACACCACGACGCGGTCCGTGGCGGCGGGCACACCCCACCAGGCCTCGTTGGGCACGAGCACCAGGCCGTCCTCCGCGGAAAACGACTCGACGCGGAACGGACCCGACGCGGGGAACACCGCGGGGTCGACGGTGCCGGTCGGCAGCGTCCAGCCGGTGTTCCACGCCGCGGCGAGGCGGCCGAGAGCGTCCGCGTCGCCGCCCGCGAGCGTCGACGTGACGTCGGGGACGCCCGCCGTGCGGGCCGCGACGTGCGCGGGGAGGATGCTGCCCGCACCGAAGAGCGACTGTCGGTCGACGAGGGGCCGATCGGCTCGGAAGGTGACCGTGGCCACCTTCTGCGAGGGAACGCAGTCGATGCGCTCGATGTCGGAGTATCCGGCCGTCGCCGCGGGATCGAACGCCGTTCCCGACGTCTCGGTGTCACCGCGGCGGGCGACCCAGGCCAGGACGAGGTCGTCGCAGGTCATGGGCACGCCGTCGGACCAGACGGCGGCCGGGGAGAACGTGTAGGTCAGCACCTGCTGTTGTCCGGGCGCGGCCGTGACCGTCCCGATGTCGGTGTCCGCCACCGAGGTGCCGCCCGGTCCGATCATGGTGAAGCCGGGCAGGACGCGCGCGAACGCCTGCGGCGCAGCCGAGTACGCGCCCTCGGTGGTGCCCGCGTTGTAGGTGGTGATCGACCCGTTCACCGCGTAGCCGATCGAGGGGACGCGGTCCTCCTCGGTGCTGCACGCCGCCGCGGACACGGCGACCAGCACGGCCGCGGCACAGGCGACCGTTCGTGTCCTGCCCCGGCTCATGTCAGCGCCTCCGCTTGGCCCGCTTGCCGGTCGGCCGCGAGCGCGGCCCGTCGGTGCTGCTCCGCGCGCCCGCGCGCGGCCCGTCGGTGCTGCTCCGACGCGGCTTCTGGACGGAGACGGTCGCACCCGCCGACGGGGAGGCGTCGCTCGCGCCACCGGCCGTCGCGGGTGCGGCGCCGCCGCTGCGCCGCTGAGCGGCCTCGGCCCGCTTGGCGTGCACCTTGCGGGTGTGGGCGGCCACGGGCCCCCACCGTTCCTTGAGGGTGACCAGCAGCGGGGTGGCGAAGAAGATCGAGGAGTAGGCGCCGACCACGATGCCCACCAGCTGCACCAGCGCGAGATCCTTGAGCGTGCCGACGCCCAGCAGCCAGACGGCGATGACCATGAGGGCGATGACCGGCAGCACGCTGATGACGGTGGTGTTGATCGACCGCATGAGGGTCTGGTTGACGGCGAGGTTGGCCTGCTCGGCGTAGGTGCGCCGGTTGAGGTGCAGGACGCCGCGGGTGTTCTCCTCGACCTTGTCGAACACCACGACGGAGTCGTAGAGCGAGAAGCCGAGAATGGTCAGCAGGCCGATGACGGTGGCCGGGGTGACCTCGAAGCCCACCAGGGAGTAGAAGCCCGCGGTGACGAGGATGTCGAAGAACAGGGCCGCGATACCGGCGACCGCCATGTCCCGCTCGTATCGAATGGCGATGTAGATGCTCACCAGCACGAGGAACACGGCGAGCGCGATCAACGCCTTGTCGGTGATCTGCGATCCCCACGTCTCGCTGACGTCGGTGAACGTGACGGCGTCCGGGGTGGCCTCACCGTCGGCGTTCTGCGGCGCGAACGCGTCGAACAGGGCGGTCTGCAACGACGACGCCTGGCCGGGGTCGAGGGTCTCCGAGCGGATCTGGATGGTGGCGCCCGATCCGGTGCCGACCGTCTGCACGGCCACCGGCTCGGTGCCGAGCGTGTCGGTGTAGATCTGCTCGACCTGTGCGGTCTCGACGCCCCCGGCGGCGGGGAACTGCACGCGGGTGCCGCCCTCGAAGTCGATGCCCAGTGTGAAGCCGCGCACCAGGATGGACAGCAGCGATGCGGCGACGATGACCGCGGTGACGATGTACCAGAGTCGGCGGCGTCCGATGATGTCGAACGCACCGGTTCCGGTGTAGAGCCGCGAGAGCAGGCTCCGCCCGTGGTCGGCGGTCTCCGGTGCCGTGTCCGCGATCGGGGTGTCGGTGGTGGTTCCGGCCATGGATCAGGCCTCCTTGTCGGCGCCGGCGACGGCGGCGGTCTTGGCGGCGGCGGCACGCTTGCGCGCACGGGCGATCTCCTGCACCGCGCCGAGACCGTTGACGGACGGGCGGGACCAGAACTCGGACCGCGAGGCGAGGTTGACCAGCGGCCACGTCACGAGCACCACGATCACGATGTCGAGCAGCGTCGACAGGCCGAGCGTGAACGCGAAGCCGCGCACCTGACCGACGGCCAGCACGTACAGCACGGCGGCGGCGATGAAGCTGACCGCGTTGCCGGACAGAATCGTGCGCCGGGCGCGTGCCCACCCGCGCGGAACGGCGGACCGGAAGCTGCGGCCCTCGCGGATCTCGTCCTTGATGCGTTCGAAGAACACGACGAACGAGTCGGCGGTCATACCGATACCGATGATCAGACCGGCGATGCCGGCGAGGTCGAGGGTGAAGTCGATCCACCGGCCCAGGAGCACGAGGATGCCGTAGATCGCGGCCAGGGAGAGCACCAGCGACAGGGCGGTCAGGATGCCGAGCATCCGGTAGTAGAGCAGGCAGTACAGCAGGACCAGGACCAGGCCCACGGCGCCCGCGATCAGACCGGCCTCCAGGGACGCCAGGCCGAGGGTCGCGGAGACCGTCTCCGCCTCGGACGCGGCGAAGGACAGCGGGAGCGAGCCGTACTTCAGGGTGTTGGCGAGTTCACGCGCGCTGTCGGCGGTGAAGTTGCCGGTGATCTGCGTGGCGCTGCCCGACGGGGTGGCGCCCTGGATCACCGGTGCGCTGACCACCTTGGAGTCGAGGGTGAACGCCGCCTGCTGGCCGATGTTGGCCGCGGTGAACTGCGCCCAGGTGTCGCCGCCGGTGGTGTCGAAGCTGAGCGAGACGACGTTGCGGGACTGCTGGGTGTCGAACTGGGACGACGCGTCCGCGATCTGCTGACCGTCGATGATCGACGGCCCGAGCACGTACACCGAGGTGCCGTCGGTCGAGCAGGCCACCAGCGGCAGGGCGGGATCGTCGTTGCCCTGCAGCGGGTCCGGTGCCGAGCAGACGATGGTCGCGGCGGCCTGCTGCTGCACGGCCGGATCCTCGCTCTGGCGCCGCGCCTTGGCCTCGGCGATCGCGTCCGCGGTCTCGTCGGGCGAGGACTCGGCGGGTGCGGCGCCCGGCTCCGACCCGGCGTCCTGCTCGGTCGGCGCGGTGTCGGTCGGCGCGGTGTCGGTGGGCGCGGTGTCGGTCGGCGCGGCAGGCTCCGTGGGGTCCTGCGCCGGGAACGGCCGGTTCTGCGGGGCCGGCACGGCGGGATCGACCGGCGCAGCGGGATCGACCGGCGCGGCGGGATCGACCGGCGCGGCGGGATCGACTGGCGCAGCCGGATCGGTCGGCGCCGGGGTGCCCGGAGCGGTGGGCTGTGCGGCCTGGATCACCGGCCGGATGTAGAGGCGGGCCGTCTGGCCCAGCGTGCGCGCCTGCGACGAGTCGTCGCCGGGCACGGTGATGACCAGGTTCTGGCCGTCGATGACCACCTCGGAGCCGGACACGCCCAGTCCGTTGACGCGCGTCTCGATGATCTGCTGGGCCTGGCGCAGGCTGTCCTGGCTCGGGGCACTGCCGTCGGGAGTCCGCGCGGTCAGCGTGACCCGGGTACCGCCCTGCAGGTCGATGCCCAGTTTGGGGGTGGGCGACTTGTCACCGGTGAGGAACACCAAGCCGTAGATCAGTGCGACCAACGCCCCGAACAGGGCGAGATACCGCACCGGATACGACGATCCGCTGGACGATGCCACGATTGCTGCTTCTCCTCGGATGTTCGGGGTCGGGGTTCGGGATTCTCGGGCCGGGACGAGTCGGCTCCGGTCCGAAGCCCGATCGACCGTACCCTCTCGCGGACACGACACCGCCCCCGAGGACGTCCTCGGGGGCGGTGGGTGGCCGGGGCGCGGGGCCCGATCGGCCGATCAGTCCTTGGTCAGGCGGGGCGCCGCGGCGTCCGTGTCCGTGGTGCGGCCGTTCTCCAGCGCATCGACACGCGCGCCGGCGTCGACGGTCTCGTCGTAGTCGGTGGCGGTGGCGGTGGTCTGCTCGAACTCGTCGGCCTCGTCCTGATCGGCGACGACCTCGCGGACGACGACGCGCGACCAGGTGGTGATGATGCCGGGCGCGATCTCGAGGTCGACGGTGTCGTCGGTGAGGTCGTCGACCAGGCCGTGCAGTCCGGCGGTGGTGATCACGCGGTCACCGACGCTGAGCGACTGCTGCAGTTCGGAGACCTTCGCCATCTCCTTCTTCTGTCGGCGGATACCCATGAACATGGGCACCAGGAGCGCAAGAATGAGAAGGGGAAACAGCAGTTCCATCGGAAACGTCAATCCTCGTGATCGGGGGTGAATGGTGGCGGGCTCGACCGGGGGAACGGCTGCCCACCGCGTGTCCAGTGTGCCACGCCGATGCCCGTTTCGGGCGATCAGGACTCGTCGAACAGGGTCCGCTGCGGCTCGTTGACCCGCACGGCGATACCGCCGACGGCCAGGTCGGGCGGGGGAACCAGCCCCAGTCGCTCCCAGGCCGCCGCCGTCGCGACGCGGCCCCGCGGTGTCCGCGCGATCATGCCCGCGCGCACCAGGTACGGCTCGCACACCTCCTCGACGGTGGCGGGTTCCTCCCCCACCGCCACGGCGAGCGTCGACACCCCCACCGGCCCGCCGCCGAAGCTGCGCACCAGCGCGCCGAGGACCGCGCGGTCGAGCCGGTCCAGTCCGAGTTCGTCCACGTCGTAGACGTCGAGCGCCGCGCGCGCCACGGCCAGGGTGACCCGGCCGTCGGCGCGCACCTCCGCGTAGTCGCGCACGCGGCGGAGCAGTCGGTTGGCGATACGCGGGGTCCCGCGGGAGCGGCCCGCGATCTCCGCGGCCGCGTCGGCCTCGATCCGCACCCCCAGAATCCCGGCCGACCGCGTGAGGATGCGCTCGAGCTCCTGCGGGTCGTAGAAGTCCATGTGCGCGGTGAACCCGAAACGGTCGCGCAACGGGCCGGTGAGCGCACCGGATCGGGTGGTCGCTCCGACCAGCGTGAACGGCGCGACGTCGAGGGGAATGGACGTCGCGCCCGGTCCTTTCCCGACCACGACGTCCACCCGGAAGTCCTCCATGGCCAGGTACAGCATCTCCTCGGCCGGGCGCGCGATGCGGTGGATCTCGTCGATGAACAGCACGTCGCCCTCGACCAGGTTGCTGAGCATGGCGGCGAGGTCGCCGGCCCGCTCGAGCGCCGGGCCGGACGTCAGGCGCAGGGCGCTGCCGAGTTCGGCGGCGATGATCATGGCCATCGAGGTCTTGCCCAGACCGGGCGGGCCGGACAGCAGGATGTGATCGGGTGTGCCGCCGCGCTGGGTCGCGCCCTGCAGCACCAGGTGCAGTTGCTCACGGACACGCGGCTGGCCGATGAAGTCGTCGAGCGATTTCGGGCGCAGGCTCGCGTCGAGATCGCCGTCGTCGGGTCGGACCTCGGCGGTGACGGGCGAGGGGTCCTCCGGCCGATCCTCGTCCGTCATCGGGAACGTCCGAGCGTCGACAGGGCGGACCGCAGGGCGACGGAGGTGCTCGCGTCGGGCGAGTCCACGAGGACCGCGTCGACGGCGGTCTCGGCCTGCTTGACCGGGAAGCCGAGGCCGACCAGCGCCTCGACGACCTGATCTCGGACCGCGCCCGCCCCGGCGGGGCCGGCGGCGGTGGCCGGCGCCGCCACCACGCCGTCGATCTTGTCCCGGAGCTCGACGACCATGCGCTCGGCGCCGCGCTTGCCGATACCCGGTACCCGCGTCAGTGCGGCGGTGTTGCCGTCGGCGAGGGCGGTGCGCAGCGCGTCGGGTTCGAGCACCGCCAGCACCGCCATGGCGAGCCGGGGGCCGACCCCCGACACGGTCTGCAGCAACCCGAACAGGTCGCGCGAGGTCCCGTCGGTGAACCCGTACAGGGTCATCGAGTCCTCGCGGACGATCATCGACGTCACCAGCGTGGCCTCGGACCCGCGCGTGAGCGACGCGAGGGTGGCCGGCGTGACGTTCACGCGGTAGCCGAGACCGGCCGCCTCCACGACGACGTGGTCGAGGGCGATGTCCAGCACGGTGCCGCGAACGGAGGAGATCATCTAGCGCGTCGCTCCCGGGGTGATGGTGCGCGCGCGGTGAGCGGCGCGCTGCTGGGTGAGTTTCTTCTCGTACGCCGCCTTCGCCGCGGCGGCCTGCTTCTCGGCCGCGGCCATGCGCGCGAGCATCGGGGCCCGCCAGCAGTGGCAGATGGCGAGGGCCAACGCGTCCGCGGCGTCCGCTGGGCGCGGTGCCCGCTGCATGCCGAGAATGCGGGTCACCATCGCGGTCACCTGGGCCTTGTCCGCCGAGCCGTTGCCCGTCACCGCGGCCTTGACCTCGCTGGGGGTGTGGAAGGCGACCGGGATTCCCCGACGCGCGGCGGCGAGGGCGATCACGCCGCCGGCCTGCGCGGTGCCCATCGCCGTCCGCACGTTGTTCTGCGAGAACACCCGCTCGACGGCGACGACGGTCGGTCGGTGGGTGTCCAGCCAGTACTCGGCCGACTCCGCGATGAGCAGGAGGCGTTCGGCGAGGTCGAGGTCGGCCGGCGTGCGCACGACATCGACGTCGAGTGCGGTCACGGCACGCCCGGCGCCGCCCTCGACGAGGCTCAGGCCGCACCGGGTCAGGCCCGGATCGACTCCCATCACACGCAACCGGACCGCACTCCTTCTGCCGGGACGACCACGAGCCGGGCGCCTACGAACTGTTGTTCGATACTGTAACGCCCGGGGCGGGAGTGACCGGCGAGCGACACGGCGCACGGCCGCGCGCCCATCGACACGGCGCGCCCCGAGCTCAGTCGGCGTCGAGCTCCGCCATGACCTCGTCGCTGATGTCGACGTTGGAGTAGACGTTCTGCACGTCGTCGCTGTCCTCGAGCGCGTCGATGAGCTTGAACACCTTGCGCGCGCCCTCGGCGTCGACCGGCACGCTGACCGACGGTTGGAAGCTGGCCTCGGCGGAGTCGTAGTCGATGCCCGCCTCCTGCAGCGCGGACCGGACGGCCACCAGGTCGGTCGGCTCGGAGACCACCTCGAAGGTGTCACCGTTGTCCTTGACCTCCTCGGCGCCCGCGTCGAGCACCGCCATGAGGACGTCGTCCTCGCTCTGGCCGTTCTTCTCGAGCGTCACGACGCCCTTGCGCGAGAAGAGGTAGGCGACGGATCCGGGGTCCGCCATGTTGCCGCCGTTGCGGGTCATGGCCACGCGGACCTCGCCGGCGGCGCGGTTGCGGTTGTCGGTCAGGCACTCGATCAGCACCGCCACGCCGTTGGGCCCGTAGCCCTCGTACATGATGGTCTGCCAGTCGGCGCCGCCCGCCTCCTCACCGGCGCCGCGCTTGCGCGCACGCTCGATGTTGTCGTTGGGGACCGAGGTCTTCTTCGCCTTCTGGATCGCGTCGTAGAGCGTCGGGTTGCCGGCCGGATCACCGCCGCCGGTGCGGGCTGCGACCTCGATGTTCTTGATCAACTTGGCGAAGGACTTGCCACGACGGGCGTCGATGACGGCCTTCTTGTGCTTGGTGGTAGCCCATTTGGAGTGGCCGCTCATCGGCAAATGCCCCTTTCGTACCGGCGGAGAACGGATCCAGCTTACGCGGACAGCGAGGGCCGACCGTCCGCCCGCGCCGTGCCGCCGGCCGGCTCCGCACGCTCGGCGGCCGCCCGCACCATGTCGACGAACATCGCGTGGATGCGCCGATCACCCGTGACCTCGGGGTGGAACGACGTCGCGAGCACCGAGTTCTGGCGTACCGCGACGACGCGGCCCGCGGCCGGACCCGCGGGAACGGTGGCGAGCACTTCGACGTCGGGGCCCACGCGTTCGACCCAGGGCGCGCGGATGAACACCGCGTGGACGGGCGGCCCGGACACCCCGACGACGTCGAGATCGGCCTCGAAGGAGTCGACCTGGCGGCCGAAGGCGTTGCGTCGCACCGTCACGTCGAGTCCGTCGAGGTGGACGGCGTCGGGTCGGGTGTCGAGAATCTCCGACGCCAGCAGGATCATGCCCGCGCAGGATCCGTAGGTGGGCAGTCCGCCCGCGACGGCCGCGCGCAGCGGATCGAGCAGGCCGAAGGTGCGCAGCAGCAGCCCCATCGTGGTGGACTCGCCACCCGGGATCACCAGACCGTCGACGGCGGCGAGCTCGGCGGGACGACGAACGCCCACCGCCCGCACCCCGGCGGCCTCGAGTGCGGCGAGATGCTCGCGCACGTCCCCCTGCAGCGCGAGCACCCCGACGACGGGGTCGGTCACCGGCCGGTGTCCAGACCCGGCGTGTGCGCCGCGGTCCGGTCGAAGCGCATGAGGCCCTCCTGGGTGACGGCGGCGACCATGCGGCCCTCCCGGTCGTAGATCCGACCCTGGGTGAGCGCGCGGCCGAGCCCCGCCGACGGCGACGTCTGGTCGTAGAGCAGCCACTCGTCGGCGCGGAACGGACGCAGGAACCACAGGGCGTGGTCGAGCGACGCAGTCTGCGTGGCGACGTCCTCGTGCGGAACCTTCGCCGAGCCGAGCAGCGTCATGTCCGACATGTAGGCGAGGGCACAGACGTGGAAGACCTGATCGTCCGGCAGCGGATCACGGTAGCGAATCCAGACCTGTTGCTGCGCAGCCAGACTCGCGCTCCGGGTCAGTTTGTCCGCCGGCACGAGCCGGACGTCCCACCGGCTCCACTCGCGGAAGAAGAGCTTGCGGGCCGACGACTCGTCGTCCGCGAGATCGGGCAGTTCCTCCGGTCCCACCACGGTGGGCATCCGGTCCTGGTGCTCGATGCCCTCGTCCTCGACGTGGAACGACGCCGACATGGTGAAGATGGCCTTGCCGTCCTGGATGCCGGTCACCCGACGCGTGGCGAACGAGCGGCCGTCACGGATGCGGTCGACGGTGAAGACCGTCGGCTCGTTCGGATTGCCGGGACGCAGGAAGTAGCCGTGCAGAGAGTGCACCCGGAACGCCGCGTCGACGGTCTTGACCGCGGACACCAGGGCCTGACCGGCCACCTGGCCGCCGAAGGTGCGCTGCAACTCGCTGGGGATGGAGCTGCCCCGGTAGATGTCGTTCTCGATGCGCTCCAGTTCGAGAATCTCTTCGATGCCGGCCATGGCTGCCTCTCTCACGATCGGACCGTCCCCCGCGCCGACCCGCGGCGCCGGGGAGAGTGTTCCAGAGTGCGCACCCCGGGGAACAATCAGGCCGATGCCGTCCTACTCCGCCACCACCCTCGACGACGTCGCCGACGCCGTGGTGGACCGACTGCGGGCGACGACCGGTCGGCGCGTGGTGATCGTCGACGGCGCCGACGCCGCGCGCCCGATCGACCTGGCCGCCCGCATCACCGACCGACTCCGCACGGAGGGTCGCGCCGCCGACGTCGTCGACCTCCACGGGTGGGTCCGACCGGCGTCGCTGCGCCTGGAATACGGCCGCACCGACGAGTTGTCCTACCGCACGGCCTGGTTCGACCACGACGGCCTGGCGCGCGAGGTGATCGGGGCGCTCCGCGACCACGGCCGCTGGCTACCCGCGATCTGGGATCCGGCCACCGATCGGTCCGCCCGCCTGCGCGTGGTCCCGGCCGCGGCGGACCAGGTCCTGGTTCTCGCCGGCCCCATGCTGCTCGGCCGCGGACTCGGGGCCGACCTCACCGTGGCGCTCACGCTGTCGTCCTCCGCCCTCCGCCGCCTCACCCCGGCGGACGAGCAGTGGACCGTCGACGCGCTCACCGCCTGGACCGCGGATCACGACGAGACGCCGGACGTCGAGGTGAAGGTCGATCACCCCGACCGTCCGGCGCTGCGTGTGTTCTGACGGCCCGTGTGTCCCGAAAGCGCGCGGGTCACCAGCCGCGTTCGGCCAACCGGTGCGGCTGCGGGATCTCGTCGACGTTGATGCCGACCATCGCCTCGCCCAGCCCGCGGGAGACGTCGGCAATGACGTCGGGATCGTCGTGGAAGGTGGTGGCCTTGACGATCGCCGCCGCCCGCTGCTCGGGATTGCCGGACTTGAAGATGCCGGAGCCGACGAACACGCCCTCGGCGCCGAGCTGCATCATCATGGCGGCGTCGGCGGGGGTGGCGATACCGCCGGCGGTGAAGAGCGTGACCGGGAGCTTGCCGGTCCGCGCCACCTCGACCACCAGGTCGTACGGCGCCTGCAGTTCCTTCGCCGCGACGTAGAGCTCGTCCTCGGGCAGCGAGGTCAGGTGCCGGATCTGATCGCGCAGCGTGCGCATGTGCGTGGTCGCGTTGGAGACGTCGCCGGTGCCGGCTTCACCCTTGGAGCGGATCATCGCCGCGCCCTCGGTGATGCGACGCAGGGCCTCGCCGAGGTTGGTGGCGCCGCACACGAACGGCACGGTGAAGCGCCACTTGTCGATGTGGTTGGCGTAGTCCGCGGGGGTCAGCACCTCGGACTCGTCGACGTAGTCGACGCCCAGGCTCTGCAGGACCTGTGCCTCGACGAAGTGGCCGATGCGTGCCTTCGCCATGACGGGAATCGACACGGCGGCCTTGATGCCGTCGATCATGTCCGGGTCACTCATGCGCGAGACGCCGCCCTGGGCGCGGATGTCGGCGGGGACCCGCTCGAGGGCCATGACGGCGACGGCGCCGGCCTGCTCGGCGATCTTCGCCTGGTCGGCGGTCACGACGTCCATGATGACGCCGCCCTTGAGCATCTCCGCCATGCCGCGCTTGACGCGGGCGGTTCCGGTCTCCGATGTGTCCGACCGGTGGGCGGATCCGTTGCGCTGGGGGGCTGCTGCGGTGGTCACGAACGAACTCCTTGTCGCGTCGACGCGGCACGAACGTGCCGAGAACGACGTCGACAGTAATTCCGACTGGACCCCTTCGCAGTAACCAGTCGCGTATCGCTGGCCTGCCTGCCGGTCATGCGATGGCGCGCACGTCCGGATCCGAGCGCATCGCGAGCACCGTGTCGGCCTCGTCGAGCAGTTCGGCCATCGCGCGCGGATACACCGCATCCCCCGAGGCGGCGAACCGTCGGATGTCGTCCGCCGTGCACCACCGGTGATCGGTGACCACGCGGCGTTCGAGGTCGGTGAACCCCGTCGACACCGGCTCGAACGCGTCCGCACGCAGCGCGAAGAACAGCTCCTCGGACTTGATCACCCGACCGTCGAACGTGAACGTCGCCGTACGTCGCCACATCGGCCCGCGCAGATCCTCGGCCGACGCCTGCAGACCCGTCTCCTCGGCGAGCTCGCGGACGGCGGCGTCCCGCAGCGTCTCCCCCACCTCGACCTCGCCGCCGATGGTGAACCAGAAGTGGACGTCGGGAACGCGGGGGTCGTGGCCGCGCAGCAGCAGGACGCGACCGCGCTCGTCCATCAGCACCACGCGGGCCGAGGTCCGGGTGCGGGCCGCGGCGACGGGCGCGGTCGTGGTGTCCCGCTCGGTGATCTCGAAGTAGGTCGGCATCGGCGCGGTGCCGCCGAGCCGCAGCCAGCGCACGGGGCGCCGGGACCGGAGCGCGAGCGTGTCGCGCACCGCGTCGTTGTGGAAACGCCGCGCGATCTGCACGCGCGCCTCCGCGTCGGCGAGCTCCGAGACCAGCTGCGGATTCAGCCGGGTGAGATCGATTCGGCCGATGGCCACCGACACGGCGTTCTCCGCGCTCTCGCGGTCCGCCCGGTCGGCGCGTTCCGCGCGGTCGGCCAACGACGTCAGGGTGCGCGCGGGGGTGTCGGGGCCGTCCAGGGTTGACGCCACGGCGCGCGTGACCACGGACCGCCGCGCGAGCGCCGCCT
Organism: Rhodococcoides corynebacterioides; assembly: GCF_019834675.1. Classification (GTDB taxonomy): domain Bacteria; phylum Actinomycetota; class Actinomycetes; order Mycobacteriales; family Mycobacteriaceae; genus Rhodococcoides; species Rhodococcoides corynebacterioides_A. The sequence goes on from NZ_JABUBU010000002.1 coordinate 342,261, forward strand.
CGAGGGACTGCCACGCGCGGTCGTACCGCACGTGCAGCCGGTCCAGTCGGTGCGCCGTGGAGTACGCCCACAGCGCGGCGAGCACCAGGAGCACCGCGAGCAGGACGCCGAGCGCCACGAACGCCGCGGTCATTCCGCCACCCCGACGGTCCGGCCGGGCACCGCGACGGTCTCGTAGACCCGCACGATCTGCTCGGCGACCACGGGCCAGTCGTAGTTCACGACCACCCGCGACGCCTCCGCCACCAGGGCGTCCCGACGGGCGTCGTCGTCCAGCATCGAGACGACCTCCGCGGCGAGCGCGTCGGCATCGCCCACCGGGAACAGGGCCCCGGCCGTCCCGCCCCGCAGGACCCGCCGGAACGCGTCCAGATCGGACGCGACGACGGGAGCGCCGGCCGCCATCGCCTCGACCAGCACGATGCCGAAGCTCTCGCCGCCGGTGTTGGGCGCGCAGTAGACGTCCGCGGACCGCAGGGCCGACGCCTTCTCGGCGTCGGTGGTCTGGCCGAGGAAGCGGAAGTGGTGGGCCAGGGGGCCTGCCTCCTGGCGGAGCTTCTGCTCGTCGCCGCGGCCGACCACGAGCACCTCGAGGTCGGGATGCGCGGCGACGATGCGGCCGAGGGCGCCGAGCAGGGTCGCCATGCCCTTGCGCGGCTCGTCGTACCGGCCGACGAACAGCACGGTCTTCCCCGCGCGGGGGTAGCCGGGCAACCGCGGCGCCTCGCGGAACGCCGGAACGTGCACCCCGTTGGGGATCTCCACGGCGTCGGTCCCGAGCGCCTCGACCTGCCACCGACGTGCGAGCTCGCTGACCGCGACGCGACCGGCGATCTTCTCGTGGTACGGCCGCAGCACGCCCTGAAAGGTGCTGAGCAGCAACGACTTCGTGGTCGACGCGTGGAACGTGGCGACGATGGGGCCGTCCGCGATCTTCAGCGACAGCATCGACAGGCTCGGGGCGTTGGGCTCGTGGATGTGGAGGACGTCGAACTCGCCCTTGTCGATCCACGCCTTGATGCGGCTGTAGGTGACCGGGCCGAACGCGAGCCGCGCCACGGACCCGTTGTAGGGGAAGCTCAGCGCCTTGCCGGTGGAGACGACGAAGTCCGGAAGCACGGTGTCGTCGCTCGCCGGGGCGAGCACGCTCACCTTGTGGCCCCGCTGGATCAGCACCTCCGCCAGTTCGGCCACGTGGGCCTGCACGCCGCCGGGCACGTCGAACGAGTAGGGGCAGACGATGCCGATCCTCACCGATCGTCCCCCGTCATCCGCGCCCGACGCGCGTCGGACAGGTCGTCCCACCACAGCGGCTGCAGCATGTGCCAGTCCTCGGGGTGCGCCGCGATGTTGGCCGCGAAGCGATCGGCCAGCTGCTGCGTCGCGTCCTCGACCCCGCCAGACACGTCGAGGGGCGGCTCGACCGAGAAACCCCACCCGGACTCGGTGAACCAGCAGTGCACCGGGAGCAGCGCCGCACCGGTGTCGACGGCCAACCGCGCCGGTCCCGCGGGCATGCGCGTGGGCTCCCCGAAGAACGTGACCGGCACCCCGTGCCGCGCGAGGTCCCGCTCCCCCAGCAGGCACACGACGCCGCCCGCCTCGAGCCGGTCGCGCAACTGCTCGAACGGGGGCCGCTCACCACCGCTGAGCGGAAAGATCTCGAACCCCAACGACTCCCGATAGGCGACGAACCGTCGGTACAGCGATTCCGGTCGGAGCCGTTCGGCGACGGTGGTGAACTGCCCGTGGGTCTGCGTCAGCCACACCCCGGCCATGTCCCAGTTCCCGCTGTGCGGGAGGGCCAGGACGGCGCCGCGTCCCGCGGCGAGCGCCGCGTCCAGATGCTCCTTGCCGGTCACCGACGCGTCGATGCTGCGGGCCTGCGCGGCGAGGTCCATCGACGGCAGCCGGAACGCCTCGCGCCAGTACCGGGCGTAGGACCGCACCGACGCCCGGACCACCTCGTCCGGAACGTCCGCCGGCGTCGTCCCGAGCACGCGAGCGAGGTTGCGTCGCAGCTGCTCCGGGCCGCCGCCGCGACGCGCGGCCACGTCCGCGCCGGCGTCGAACAGCCGACGCGCCAGGCCTTCCGGCAACGCCCGGACCACCCGCCAGCCGGCGACGTAGCCCGCGGCGCCGAGCTGCTCGCCGAGGCTCACGAGGACTGGCCCGGTTCGATCCGGTTCCGTTCCGGCTGGATGGGGATGATGTCGCGCGCCCCCGCGGAATTGCGCACGGCGAGCACGCGCTGGAAGACGGTGACGATGCTGGCGGCGGCCAGGAAGTACGTCGCCACGGGGAGGGCGAACTGCAGCCACTCCCACGACGCCAGTTGACCGATACCGGTCAGGCCCGAGCCGACCAGCACGATGACCAGACGATCGGGGCGTTCGATCCAACCCCCGTCGGCGGACAGGCCGCTCGCCTCCGCCCGCGCCTTCGCGTAGGAGATGACCTGCGAGGTCACCAGGCACACCAGCATCGCGACCAACAGCGGCCGGTCGTTCTGATGGAAGATCGCCCACCAGGACAGCCCGGCGAAGATGGCGCCGTCGGCCACCCGGTCGCACGTGGCGTCCAGCACCGCGCCGTACTTGCTGCCGCCGCCCCGCGCCCGCGCCATCGCCCCGTCGAGCATGTCGAACATCACGAAGAGCCAGATGACCAGCGTCCCGATGAACAGGTGGTCCGTCGGGAACAGCGTGACCGCCGCGACGACGCTGACGACGGTGCCGATGATCGTCACCGAGTCGGGCGTCAGGCCGGTGCTGTTCAGGGCCCGGCCGAGCGGCGCGGTGACCTTGCTGGCCGACGCCCGCCCGAAGATGCTCAGCACGTGGTCAGTCCTTCCACGCGTCGGCGAGGAGCGCTCGGGTGTCCCGCAGCAACTGCGGCATGACCTTCGCGCCACCGATCACGGTGATGAAGTTGGCGTCGCCTCCCCACCGGGGGACGACGTGCTGATGCAGATGCTCGGCCAGCGACCCGCCCGCGGGCGCACCGAGGTTGAGTCCGACGTTGAACCCGTGCGGCCGCGAGACTTTCTTGATGGTACGAATCGCCTGCTGCGTGAAGCGCATCAACTCGATGCTCTCCACGTCGGTCAGGTCCTCGAGCGCCGCCACCTTGCGGTACGGCACCACCATGAGATGGCCGGGGTTGTACGGGTAGAGGTTCAGCACCGCGTAGACCTGCTCGCCGCGCGCGACCACCAGCCCGTCCTCGTCGGCGAGCGTCGGGATGTGGGTAAACGGTTCGGTCACGGCCTTGTCGTCGCCGGTGCCCGGCGCCGTCGCGATGTACGACATCCGGTGCGGTGACCACAGCCGTTGCAGGCGGTCCTCGTCGCCGACTCCGTGGTCGACGATCGTGCCGTCGGGGCCGCTCACGTCGACTCCGGGGCGGGCACGAGGTCACCGAGCAACGCGGCTGTGGGCGAGGCGTTGCGCCGCTCCGCCACCCACGCGCCGACGGCCGCGACGGCCGTGTCCACCGGGACCCCGTTGATCTGGGTGCCGTCGCGGAAACGGAAGGACACGGCGCCGGCCTCGACGTCGCGCTCACCGGCCAGGAGCATGAACGGCACCTTCTGTGTGGTGTGCGTGCGGATCTTCTTCTGCATCCGGTCGTCGCCCGCGTCGACCTCGGCGCGCACGCCCGCGGCCTTCAGGGCGCCGACGACGGCGAACAGGTGGTCCTGGTGCGCCTCGGCGACGGGGATGCCGACCACCTGCACGGGGGCCAGCCACGCCGGGAACGCGCCGGCGTAGTGCTCGGTGAGCACGCCGAAGAAGCGCTCGATGGACCCGAACAGGGCCCGGTGGATCATGACGGGCCGCTGCTTGGTGCCGTCGGGCCCGGTGTACTCGAGCACGAAGCGCTCGGGCAGGTTGAAGTCGAGCTGGATGGTCGACATCTGCCACGTGCGGCCCAGCGCGTCCTTGGCCTGCACCGAGATCTTGGGGCCGTAGAACGCGGCGCCGCCCGGATCCGGAACCAGCTGCAGCCCGGACGCCTCGGCGACCTCGGCGAGCGTCGCCGTCGCCTCCTCCCACACCGCGTCGGACCCCACCGACTTCTCCGGGTTCCGGGTGGAGAGCTCGAGGTAGAAGTCGTCGAGGCCGTAGTCCTTCAGCAGCCCCAGCACGAACTGCAGGGTCCGCGTGAGCTCGTCGCGCATCTGCTCGCGCGTGCAGTAGATGTGCGCGTCGTCCTGCGTCATGCCGCGCACGCGGGTGAGGCCGTGGATGACGCCGGACTTCTCGTACCGGTACACCGACCCGAACTCGAACAGGCGCAACGGGAGTTCGCGGTACGACCGCCCGCGCGAATCGAAGATCAGGTTGTGCATCGGGCAGTTCATCGGCTTGAGGTAGTAGTCCTGGCCGGGCTTGCGCACCTCGCCGTTCTCGTCGAGCTCGGCATCGAGGTGCATCGCCGGGAACATGCCGTCCTTGTACCAGTCCAGGTGACCGGAGACCTCGTACAGCGTGCTCTTGGTGATGTGCGGCGAGTAGACGAACTCGTAGCCCTCGGCCACGTGTCGGCTCCGCGAGTAGTCCTCGAGCTCCTTGCGGACGATGCCGCCCTTGGGATGAAACACCGGCAGCCCGGATCCCAACTCGTCGGGGAAGCTGAACAGGTCCAGCTCGGACCCGAGCCGGCGATGGTCGCGGCGCTCGGCTTCGGCCAGCAGCTCCAGGTAGGCGTCGAGCGCCTCCTGCGACTCCCACGCCGTGCCGTAGACGCGCTGCAGACCGGCGTTGTCCTGGTTCCCGCGCCAGTAGGCGGCCGAGCTGCGGGTGAGCGTGAACGCCGGGATGTACTTGGTGGTGGGGACGTGCGGGCCGCGGCACAGATCGCCCCACTCCCGCTCGCCCGTGCGGGGGTTGAGGTTGTCGTAGGCGGTGAGCTCTCCCCCGCCGACCTCCATGACCTCGGGGTCGTCGGCCGAGCCCTTGTCGTCGACCAGCTCGAGCTTGTACGGCTCGTCCTGCAACTCGGCCTTCGCCGCGTCCAGGGACTCGTACACCCGCCGCGAGAACCGCTGACCGCTCTTGACGATCTGTTTCATCTTCTTCTCGAGCTTGGCCAGATCGTCCGGCGTGAAGGGCTCCGCGACGTCGAAGTCGTAGTAGAAGCCGTTCTCGATGGGCGGGCCGATGCCCAGCTTGGCCTGCGGGAACAACTCCTGGACCGCCTGGGCCAGCACGTGCGCCGCGGAATGGCGGATGACGCTGCGGCCGTCCTCGGAATCGGCGCGCACCGGCTCGACGACAGTGTCGGTCTCCGGCGCCCAGGACAGATCCCGCAGGCGGCCCTCGGCGTCCCGGACCACCACGACGGCGCCCGGCCCCTTGTTGGGCAGGTCCGTGTCACGCAACGCCGTGCCGGCGGTCGTCCCGGCCGCCACGCTGATGCGGGGTGCGGGACCAGCGGACTCGGTGATGCTCACGGTGATGTGCTCCTCGGTACGACGGCGTCGGGACTGGGGGGACGGGTGACACGGATCGGTGACAGCGTATCGGCACCCGGCGTCACGGGTTCCCCCGCGCCGCAGGACCGCCCGGTCAGCGCCCGACCAGCGTCGCCCACCGTGCCGCGCGGTCCTGCGGGGTGCGTCGTGGACAGCTCGTGCAGAGGTCCTCGCCGGCGTCGACCACCCGGCAGCAGGAGCTGCGGCGGAGGAAGCGTCTTGTGCTGCCGTTCGCCGAGACGTCGACGAAGCGCGGCTGCGGGAACCGGTGTCGACGACGCTCGGCGGTCAGCGTCTGCGCCCAGCGCGGCGCGTCGGCCACCCGGTTCAGTGCCGTCGCCACGTCGAGCGCGCGGTTGGCGACGCTGTCGGAGGCGATCGCCCACAGACTCGCCCCGGACACGGACGGAACCCGGTCGCGCACCCGGCCCACCAGCGAGTCCACGACGTCGGCGAACGCCGCCGCGGCGCCGGGCCCGTCCACGGTGACCGCCGCGCCGAGCGAGGCGAGGGTGCCGGTGTCGCCGACCGTGACCACGGCCGACGGGTGGGCGGGATCGACACACCGCCCGGTGACCGCCAGCTGCGCCACGAGGACGGTGGCGAGGGTCGAACTCGAGCCGTACCACCACAGCGTCGCCAGCACGGCGGGAGAGACGTCCGGCCACCGCACGGCGGCGCGATCGAGCACCGCGCCGAGATCGAGAGACCCGAGGGGCGGCGACCCCGGCGGGACGTGGAACGACGACGCCGCCCACGGCAGAGCCCGCGCGGCGGCAGCGACGACCGCCCCGGGCTCGGTCGACGGCGGTATCAGAGCGGGCTCTGCAGCCAGGCCCAGTCCAGGCCCACCCAACCGCCGGCCAGTTCGAGCGCGCCGAGCACCCAGAGGGTGGCGACGACGACGGCGGCCGTGAACAGGACACCGAGGCCCTTGATCACGATGTTCTGCTTCTCGAACCACGCCATGAAGGCGTCGTAGCGGGCCCGCACCCACCGCAGAACCGTCTTGGCCCAGGCGAATTCCGACGCGAGGATGCCCAGGCCGGCGAAGACGATGAGCCAGCCGGGACCCGGATACGGGATGGCGACGATGCCGACCGCGAGAACGAGAGTGCCGACCACCCCGACCCCGATCCGGTACGCCCGGTCCACCGTGGGGCGGGACGCGAGACCGTCGCGCCACCGGCGGTAGGAGCTCGGCTCGCGGGTGCGGCGGGTGGCCGCAGCGGTGGGCCGCACGCTCGTGTCGTCGCTGTTCACGGGATTCAGGGTACCGACGTGAGCGTCGGACCGGACGAGTCGAGGCCGACGAACGACAGCAGGCCCGCACCGGGTATCGGTGCGGGCCTGCCGGCGATGCTTCTGCGGTGGTCCCGGCTGGGTTCGAACCAGCGACCTCCCCGGTGTGAACGGGACGCTCTTCCACTGAGCCACGGGACCGCGTACGCGCTTCCGATCGGAACCGGACGCTCGAACGAGGAGGAACACTAGCACGCAGCCGACGCGGCCCCAAAAGCGCCGGGTCATCACCGAACGGTGCTCGATCCGGCCCCGTCCGCGGACGGTGCCGACACCCGGCGAATCGGTCGTACACGCCGCGTGAACAGGCGATTTGTGACTCGCGGACACAGTGGGCTAATGTTTCGAACCGCACCACGGAGGCGGCAACGCCACCGAGGAGCGTGCGGACGTGGCGCAGCTGGTAGCGCACAACCTTGCCAAGGTTGGGGTCGCGGGTTCGAATCCCGTCGTCCGCTCGAGGGTATCGAGATCTCGATTCAGGGATCCCGTCACCACGGTGGAGTGGCCGAGTGGTGAGGCAACGGCCTGCAAAGCCGTGCACACGGGTTCGATTCCCGTCTCCACCTCGTTACCCGGTCCGTGATCCACCGGGTCCCGCGCGATTAGCTCAGCGGGAGAGCGCTTCCCTGACACGGAAGAGGTCACTGGTTCAATCCCAGTATCGCGCACCAGAGTTCACCGAAAGGCCCCCCTTTTCGCAGGGGGGCCTTTCGCGTCGTCGGGACCGGTTCGATGGCCTCAGACGCGGTAGCGCTCGGCCAACTCCTCGAGCCGACGCGTGGTGGCGTCGTCGTCGACCACGCGCTGTCCGTCCTCCTCGACGACGTGCACGTGATCGTGCACGTACTGAATCCACTCGTGATCGGCCACCAGCTGATCGCTGCCGTACGCGCCGGCCTCGTCGACCGCCGTCTGCACGGCGGCCTTCACCCGATCCGCGCGGGCGAGGAACCACTGCTCGGTCATTCGGTCCGTCATCTCGACTCCTCCGTCGGCCTGTCCGATTGTCACCTGTGCCACCTGTACCCCATCACGAAAGCGGGCTCACACCCCGACGCCGCGGCGAATCGGCCGAAGTCGGCCGGACCGCCCTCCCGGGGGTGGTTCACTGGAGGACATGTCCAGCTGGGTGTGGTTCGTGGTCGCCCTGGTGGTGGTCGACCTCGCCGTCGTGGTCACGTGGTTCGCCCTCCGGCACCGGTCGGCCGCCGCCGCACCGGGCCCCGCCACCGGTCATTCCGTCGACGCGGAGACGCGCACGGAGGTGGCCGCCCTGGTCACCGAGCACCGCACGGCGGAGGCCATGGCCCTGCTGCGTCGGCGGACCGGGATGCCGCTGCGCGAGGCGAAGGACACCGTCGACGCCATGACCGCCGGCGTGCGCGCGTCACGCCACGGCGCGGGCGCCCCGCGCGCCGACCACCACGGTGCGGCGTGATCGACGTCCTCACCGTCCGACCGGCAGTGGACACGGACGTGCCCGCGCTCGCCGCGCTCGCTGCGCGCACCTTCCCGTTGGCGTGCCCACCGGGGACGGCGACGGCGGACATCGAGACGTTCGTGGCGGCGTCGTTGTCGGAGAACGCCTTTCGCGGCTACCTGCGCGACGAGGACCGTCGGGTGCTCGTCGCGGACCACGACGGCGTCCTGGTCGGGTACACGATGCTGGGCCTCCGTCCCCCGGACGATCGCGACGTGCGCGCCGCGGTGCGGGACATCCCCGCCGTCGAGGTGAACAAGATGTACGCCGACCCCGCGGCGCACGGTCGCGGCGCGGCCGGCGCCCTCATGGAGGCGGCGGTGGATGTCGCTCGCGACCTCGGTCGGGCGTCGCTGTGGCTCGGGGTCAACCACGCGAACGCGCGGGCGCAGGCCTTCTACCGCAAGTGCGGCTTCTCCCCCGTCGGGCATCGCCGCTTCGCGCTCGGCGACGTCCTGCACGAGGACTTCGTCTTCGAGCGCGTCCTGTAGGTCCGGTCAGACGGACGCGAAGCGCGAGAGCGCGAGCAGTCGCGACGTAGCACGCAGGTACTTCTTGCGGTAGCCGCCCTGCAGCATCTCCTCGGTGAAGAGCTCGTCCAGCTTGGCGCCGGACACCGTGACCGGCGTCCCCGCGTCGTAGAGCCGGTCGGCGAGGACGACGATGCGCAGCGCCACCGACTGGTCCGGTGCAGCGTGCACTCCGGAGACGAACACCTGCTCGACGCCCTCGATCAACTTGCCGTAGCGGGAGGGGTGGAGCGTGCTGAGGTGCTCGACCAGCGCGTCGAACTCGTCCAGCGACGCACCGTCGATGCGCTCGGCCGCCGCGGTGAGCTCCTCCGGCGACAAGGGGTCCGGGGCGGGCGGGAGATCGCGGTGGCGGTAGTCGGGCCCGTCGACTCGCACCGACTCGAAGATGGACCCGAGCTTCTTGATCTCGCGCAGGAAGTCCTGCGCCGCGAAGCGACCCTCGCCGAGTTGGCCGGGCAGCGTGTTGGACGTGGCGACGACGGACACGCCGCGGCCGGACAGTTCCGTCAGGAGGCGCGAGACGAGCATGGTGTCGCCGGGATCGTCGAGCTCGAACTCGTCGATGCACAGCACGCTGTGGTTCGACAGCTCCTCCAGCGCCTTGGTGAAGCCGAGGGCACCGACCACGTGGGTGAGCTCGACGAACGTGCCGAACGCCTTCGGCTCGGGCGAGGCGTGGTAGATCGACGCCAGCAGGTGGGTCTTGCCGACGCCGAATCCGCCGTCGAGGTAGAGCCCGGCACCGGTGGCCTGGGTCCTGCGGCCGAACAGCCCGCGCTTGCCACCCGACCGGATCTTGCCGACCTTGCCGGCGAACTCCTCCGCCTTCGCGACGGCCTCGGCCTGCGTCGGCTCGTTCGGATCCGGAATGTAGGACGCGAAGCTGACGTCGTCGAACATCGCGGGCGGGACCATGTTGGCGATCAACTGGTCGGCGGGCACCTCGGGGTTGCGATCGACCAGACGTGTCGGCATGACGACGAGGTTAACGACGTGGTGGGATGCCCCTTGTGCAGCGTATCGATAATGGGACCTACCTCACAGTGACCGACGACGACCTCGTCGATCTGTACGCGTATCCGGCCGACGACGATCGGGTTCGGATCCGCGTCAACTTCGTCTCCAGCATCGACGGGGCCGTGTCCGTCGACGGACGCAGCGGCGGTCTCGGCACGGACGCCGACCACGCCGTCTTCACGACGCTGCGCGACCTCGCCGACGCCGTGCTGGTGGGGGCGTCGACGGTGTCCGCCGAGGACTACGGCGGTGTGCGGGTGAGCGAGTCGGCGCGCGCGGCACGACGCGAGCGAGGTCAGGCGGAGGTGCCGCCCGTGGTCATCGTGAGCGGCTCGGCCTCCGTCGAGCCGGGGTGGTCGGTGCTCACCGACACCGAGGTGCCGCCGGTGATCGTGGTGTCGGCCTCCGCGGATGGTGAGCGGGTCCGCGCCCTGCGCGAGGCAGGTGCGCGCGTCGAGCAGCTCGACGGCGACGTCACCGGCGCCGGCGTCGTCGCCGTCCTCGACCGCCTGGGGCTGCGCCGCGTGCTGTGCGAGGGCGGGCCCGGCCTGTTCTCCACCCTGCTCGCCGAGGACGTCGTCGACGAAGTGTGTCTGACGACCAGCCCGATGGTCGCGGCGGGCGATGCCGGCCGAATCGCGTCCTCCGACACCGCGACACCGCGCGCGATGTCGCCCGCCCACGTTCTGCTGGACGACGACGGCACCGTGCTGATCCGGTGGGTGCGCGACCGCAGCCGGTGACGCCGCCGTTCTCTGGCACGCTGGTGCGCATGCAGACGCGTCGTGCCGGACGGCTTCCCGCTTCCGCCGGCTCGCTGTTGGTCGCCGCCGTCCTGCTCGCCGCGTGCGGCGCGGGGCCCTCGGCGCGACCGGACGTCGCGGTGGACGGCGGGACCGACGGTGGGTCTGCACCCGCGTCCTCGGCTCCGCCCGCGGCACCACCCGCGCTGGAGGTTCCGGTGACCGAACTGAACTGGAGCGACTGCACCGCCCGCCTCACTGCCACCGTGGGGGTGACCGCGGCGCCGGGCGCCGTGGTCGAGTGCGCCACCGTCACCACGCCGATCGACACCGAGGTGGCCTCGGACGGCACCTTCGAACTGGCCGTGACCCGCGTTCGGACCACGGCCACACCGAGCGATGCCGCCCCGGTGGTCTACACGTCGGGAACCGACCGGCCGTCGTTCGCGGACGTCGCCGCGCTGTCCGCGGCGCCGGACACCGCGCTGCTGGCGGCGCACCCGGTGGTGGGGGTGGACCGACGCGGAACCGGCAACTCCGCGCCGTTCGACTGCTACTCCGGCGCGACGTCCACCCGCAACGCGCTGATCGATCTCGGGCAGTACTCGCCCGGCGACGATCCCGTCGAGGCCACCGCGGCACTCGCCCGCGACGCCACCATCGCCTGCACCGACTTCCTTCAACCCGACGCGTTGGCGTTCTCGGTGACCGACAGCGCGGCCGATCTCGAGGCCCTGCGCCGGGCGTGGGGCGTGACGTCCCTGTCCCTGGTCGGCTCGGGCAACGGCGCCCTCGTCGCGCTCGCGTACGCCGCCGCGTTCGGCGATCACGTGGCCCGTCTCGTGCTCGACTCCCCCGCGAACGTCGTCACCGACGCCGTGCCCGCCGCCGAGCAGGTGGTGCGAGCGCGCGAGGCCGTCCTGACCGAGTTCGCGTCGCGCTGCGCCGCGATCGGATGCTCGCTCGGGGCGGATCCGCGCGCCGCCGTCGTCGACCTGCTCGCGCGCGCCGACGCCGGGGAGTTCGCTCCGCTGTCCGGTGCCACGGTGCGCGACGCCGTCGTCACGCTGCTGTCCTACCCCCGCTCGGCCGAGGCCGCCGACCGCCTCCGCGCGGCGTCGGACACCCTCGCGGCCGCGCGGTCCGGCGACACGACCGCCCTCACCCGCGTCGTCGACCTGACCCGAGGGTTCACCGCCACGGACGGCGTGTTCGTCGGCCGGTGCACCGACGGTCAGCAGTGGCCGGGGCCGGACCGCGTCCGGGAGCTGTCCACGGCGTGGTCGTCCCTCTATCCTGCGTACGGCGCGGTCGCGGCCCGCGCACTGCTGGCCTGCTCCGCCTGGCCGTCGTCCCCGCCGCCGCCCGTCCCGTCCGCACCCGGCGTGCCCGTCCTGATCCTCAGCGGTCGGAACGACGCCGTCGCGACGGCCGAGGCCCTGCCCACCGTCACCGGCGCCCTCGGATCCGCCGGTACCCGGACCGCGACGGTGACGTGGGACGGGCTCGGCCATCCGGTGCTCGTCGGGTCGGCCTGCGGACGGGCGGCGGTGACGTCGTACCTCGCCGCGGGCGACGTGCCGACGGGCGGGAATGCCTGTCCCGCCTGATGCTCGCGGTACCGTCCCCTCGTGTCTTCTCGTGAATCGCCGGTCTCGTCCGCACTCAGTGCCCTCGAACCGAGGACGGGTCGGACCACCGCGCAGGTCCTGACCTACGCCCTGTGGCCGATCGCGATTCTCACCGTGATCAACCGCGTGATCGTCAAGGCCGTCAACGGCAACATCACCGACGACTTCCGGCCGGTCTACAGCGCCGCTCTCGCGTTCCTCAACCGCCGTGAGGTCTACACCGCGAACTTCGACTCGGTGGACCCGCACTATCTGTATCCGCCGAGCGGCACCTTGTTGATCGCGCCGCTGGCGGTGCTCGACCCGGAGCGTTCGCGCTGGCTGTTCATCGGCGTCAACGCCGTCGCCGTGGTGATCGCCCTGTACGTGCTGCTGCGCCTGTTCGACCTGTCCGTCACCTCCGTCGCCGCGCCGGCCGTCCTGCTCGCCGCGTTCTCGACCGAGACGGTGACCAACACCCTGATCTTCACCAACGTCAACGGCCTGATCCTGCTCGGCGAGGTGCTCTTCCTGATGTTGCTGTTGCGCCGCCGGCAGTACTGGGCGGGCGCCGCGATCGGGCTGACCATCGCGGTGAAACCCACCCTGGCGCCGCTGCTGCTGCTCCCGCTGGTGCGCAAGGAATGGCGGGTGTTCGTCACCGCCGTCGGCCTGCCGGTGGTGCTCACCCTGCTGGCCCTGCCTCTCTCGGTGGACCCCTTCGCCTTCGTCTCGCACACCGTGCCGTACCTGCTCGAGACGCGCGACTACTTCAACAGCGCGATCGTGGGCAACGGGCTCTACTACGGCCTGCCCACCGGTTTGGTGCTCGCCCTGCGGGCGGTGTTCGCGGCGATGGTCGCCGTCTCGCTCTGGCTGCTGTGGAAGTACTACCGCCGGGACGAGCTCTTCTTCCTCGTGACCGCCGGCGGTCTGCTGTTGGTGGCGTCGTTCCTGCTGTCGTCGCTGGGGCAGATGTACTACTCGATGATGCTGTTCCCGCTGCTGATGTCGGTGGTGCTGCGGAACTCGGTGATGCGCAACTGGCCGGCGTGGCTCGCGGCGTACGGCTTCCTCAGCTACGACAGCTGGCTGGTGGGCCGGTTCCCCGAGTTCGGGCGCACCCTCGAATACCTGCGCGTGACGTGGGGATGGTCGCTGCTCATCGTCGTGATCTTCGCGGTGCTGGTGAACCGGTACCTGACGGCCAAGCGGGAGGGACGTCTCGCCGACGGCATCGACCCCGACTTCCTCACCGCTCGCCCCTCGGTGCGCACCGCCTCACCTGCGACGACGGCGGAGGCCGCCGAAACGCATTAGCGTGGTCGCATGACTTCCGCTCGTGACACGAACACCGATCGACCGGCCTACGACCTCACCGACGAGCAGTGGAAAGAGAAGTTGAGCGCTGCCGAATACGCCGTGCTCCGCCAGGCCGGGACCGAACGCCCCTACGTCGGTGAGTACACCGACACCACCACCGAGGGCGTGTACCGCTGCCGCGCGTGCGACGCCGAACTCTTCCGCAGCACCACCAAGTTCGAGTCGCACTGCGGGTGGCCGTCCTTCTACGACCCGGCCGACACCGACGCGGTCATCCTGCGCGAGGACCGGTCGATGGGCATGAAGCGCGTCGAGGTGCTGTGCCGCAACTGCCACAGCCACCTCGGACACGTCTTCGAGGGCGAGGGGTACCCCACCCCGACCGACCAGCGGTACTGCATCAACTCGATCTCGCTGACCCTGGTCCCCGACACGAAGTGACCCCGCGCGTCCGCCGGGGCCCGCTAGGGTCTCGGGGATGCGTACCTTCACCTCGGCAGACGACATCACCGGCGCGGTCGGCGAGACCATCGGGACCAGCGACTGGCTCGAGATCACCCAGGAGCGGGTGAACACCTTCGCCGACGCCACGGGCGACCACCAGTGGATCCACGTGGACGTCGAGCGGGCCACGAAGGAGAGCCCGTTCGGCGGTCCCATCGCCCACGGCTACCTCACGCTGTCCCTGCTGCCGATGCTGTCCTGGCAGACGTACACCGTCGAGAACTCCCGGATGGGGGTGAACTACGGCAGCAACAAGGTCCGCTACGTCCACCCCGTGCCGGTGGGGTCGCGCATCCGTCTGGTGGCCGTGCTCGGCTCGGCGGACACCCTGGCCGACGGGGCCGTGCAGATGACCGTGGACTCCACCGTCGAGATCGAGGGTGTCGACAAGCCCGCGCTGGTCGCGCAGGTCATCTCCCGCGTCTACTTCTGAGTCCGCTCCGCGAACGCGGGTGGGTCGTGGGCGCGCACGGGAGGCAGTGCGTCCGTCCACTTCTCGATCTCGACCAGAACGTGCTGGCCGGTGCAGCCCTGCGCCAGTGAGCTGGTGCCACGGTCCTCGGTGAGCACGTTCACGTTGCCGTGCACGCACATCGATCGCGGGTCGGCGGGATCGAGGGGGTCGTACCAGGCCCCCGTCGCCAACTGCACCGCCCGCGGCGTCAGGCCGTCGTCGACGCGCAGGCCCGCGAGGCACGCACCACGGTCGTTGAACACCCGCACCACGTCACCGTCCGCGAGCCCGCGCGCCCCGGCGTCGTCGGGATGCATTCGGATCGGTTCGCGGCCCTGGACCTTCGACGCCCGGCTGACCGCACCGTGGTCGAGCTGGCTGTGCAGGCGGGTCCTCGGCTGGTTCGCGACGAGATGCAGCGGGAAGCGTTCCGCGCGCTCGCCCCGCAACCACTCCTGGGGCTCGAACCACCGCGGGTGGCCGGCGCAGTCGTCGTAACCGAAGCCGTCGATGGTCTCGGAGAAGATCTCGAGGCGACCGCTCGGCGTGCGGAGCGGCGCTCGCTCGGGATCGTTCCGGAAGTCCTCGAGCAACGTCAGACCGTCCTCGGTGTCCATCCGGAACGCCCCGTCCCGCCAGAACTCGTCGAACGTCGGCGGGGTGACCCGGCCGGCGGCCGAGACGAATCCGCGCCACGGCTCGTACAGATGCCGGAGCCACTCCGCTGCGGTACGCCCCTCCGTGAACTCCTGCTCGACGCCGAGCTCGCGGGCCAGCAGCGTGAAGGTCTCGTAATCGTCCCGGCTGTCGGCGAAGCGGGGCACCGCGGCCGGCATGGCGACCAGCCACGGGTCGTTGCGCGTGCAGCTCAGATCGTCCCGCTCGAGCGACGTGGTCGACGGGACGACGAAGTCCGCGTGCTTGGCCATCGGTGTCCAGTACGGATCGTGGACGATCACGGTGTCCGGCCGTCCCAGCGCCTCGCGCAGACGACCGAGATCCTGATGATGGTGGAACGGGTTGCCGCCCGCCCAGTGGACCAGTCGGATGTCGGGGAACGCCCGTTGCTCGCCGTCGTAGTCGTACGGGGCACCCGGATTCAGCAGCATGTCGGACACGGCCGCGACGGGAATCGACGTCGGCACCGGATTGGTGCCCTGCGGCAGCGTCGGCAACGGGTACGGCACCGGCCCGATGCCGGGCTCGTTCATCGAGCCGTAGCCGTGGCCGAAACCTGCACCGGGAACCCCGATTCCGCCGAGCATGGCGGCCAGCGTGATGCCCATCCACGGGGCCTGCTCGCCGTGGCGGGTGCGCTGCAGCGAGAACGTCACCGTGATCATGGTGGTTCTCCTCGTCATCCGACGCGCCAGGTCCACCGACGCCGACGCCGGGATGCCGGTGATGGCCTCGGCCCACTCCGGTGACTTGGGAACGCCGTCGGTGCGGCCGAGCAGGTAGTCCTCGAACCGGTCGTACCCCACCGTGTAGCGCCCGAGGAAGTCCGTGTCGTGCCACCCGTTCGACGCCAGCACGTACGCCAGCGCCAGCATGAACGCGACGTCGGTTCCCGGCACGGGGGCGAGGCGCTCGGCATGACCCTCGAGGTCGTCGGCCAGTGGTGAGACCGACACGATCCGCCCACCGCGCGCCCGCAGTCGATGCAGGGCGTCGCGGGTCGGATGATGGCTCGTCCCTCCGTGATTGACGAACGTGTTCTTGATCGGCACGCCGCCGAACGCCACCAGCAGATCGGTGTGCTCGGCGATCACGTCCCAGGACGTGGAGCGGGAGAACAACTTCCAGTGACTGCCCATCACGTGCGGCATGACCACGTTGGTGGCACCGAGCGAGTAGTTGCCCACCGAGCGGGTGTAGCCGCCGATCGTGTTGAGGAACCGGTGCACCTGACTCTGGGCGTGGTGGAACCGCCCCGCGCTTCCCCATCCGTAGGACCCGCCGTAGATCGCCTCGTTGCCGTGACGGTCGATCACCCGGCGGAGTTCGGCGGCGAGGAGCGGGACGAACTCGTCCCAGTCCATCTCCACGTAGGAGTCGTTGCCGCGCATCGCCGTCGGGCCGGGTCCGTGCTCGAGCCACCCGCGTCGCACCGCCGGGCGCCGGATGCGTGACGGGTGGGTCACCGATCCCGGGACGTTGCCGATGAGCGGGGAGGGATCGCCGTCCTCGACGGCCGGACGCACGGCGACGACGTCGGCGCCGTCCGTGTCGACGGAGAAGCGCCCGTAGTGGGCCATATGCGGAACGACGCGACCGGTCACCGCAGGTCGAGTCCGTGCGCCGCCACCACGTCGAGCAGGGCGGTCGGACGGTCGACGGTCGGGAGGGGGTCGACCAGCCCGAAGGCCGTGCCGAGGGCGCGAGCACCGCCGTCCGCTTCCTCGCTGTCCCCGACCATGAGGGCCCGCTCGGCGGGGACGCCGAGTCGGTCGAGGGCGGTGCGGAAGATGGCGGGGTCCGGCTTGATGGCACCCACCTCGAAGGACAGGACGAAGGACGTCACGGCATCGTCGACGCCGAGGCGCGCGAACGCCGGACGGAGGTCGAACGCGATGTTGCTGACCACGGCGACGGGGATGCCGCGCTCGGCCAGGCCGCGGAGCACTCGGGCGGTGTCGGGGTAGGGCGTCCAGGAATCCGGCTCGATCACCCTGTCGTACAACGCTTCCGCGTGCTCGCGCCGGTGTACGCCCGACGCCGCCAGCACGGCCAGGTACGCCGCGCGATGCATGGCGGGGTCGAGATCGCGCCGCTCCCAGGCCCGGTGGCCGTCGTCGTCGAGGGTGACGGTGGCGCCGACCGGCTGGGTGAGTCGGCGCATCAGCTCGGCCTGGTGGTGACCGTCGATCGATTCGTCGTCGCCGACGCGGAGGTCGGCGAACCAGCTCTCGTCCTCCTCGAGGCGGAAGAGGGTTCCGGAGTAGTCGAAGAGAACGGCGTCCGGTGCGTCCGTCACGGCAGGGACTCGACCAGCTGCTCGAGGCTCACGCGCGGGCCGGAGAAGAACGGAACCTCTTCGCGCACATGCCGTCTCGCCTCGGTGGCGCGCAGGTCACGCATGAGGTCGACGATGCGGTCGAGTGCCGGCGCCTCGAAGGCGAGGATCCACTCGTAGTCGCCGAGCGCGAACGACGGCACGGTGTTGGCGCGCACGTCCTTGTAGCCGCGGGCCGCCTTGCCGTGGTCGGCGAGCATGGTGCGCCGTTCCTCGTCGGGCAGCAGGTACCAGTCGAGCGACCGGACGAAGGGGTACACGCAGATGTAGGCGCCGGGTTCCTCGTTCGCGATGAACGCGGGAACGTGCGACTTGTTGAACTCCGCGGGACGATGCAGGGCGGCGTTGCTCCAGAAGGCGGTGCTGGCGCGGCCGAGTCGCGTCGCGCGGCGGAACCGGGCGTACGCGGCTTGGAGGTCCTCGATCTTCTCCGCGTGCCACCAGATCATGAAGTCGGCGTCGGCACGCAGGCCCGAGACGTCGTAGATGCCGCGGACCACGACGTCCGTCTCGGCCAACTCGTCGAAGAAGGCACGGGCCTCCGTGAGGGCCTCGGCGCGGTCCTCGCCGAGCGCGCCGGGCGTGGCGGTGAACACCGAGTGCATCGAGTACCGCAGGGTCGAGTTGAGCTTGTCGAAGTCGAGACGTGCCATGACCTCATCGTGCCACCCGCCGTCGTCGCTCGAACTGTCAGGCGTGTCACCGACCGTGCCGCCCACCGGACGCCGTCATGAGGTTAGGCTGCCCTTGCCCCGCACCTCGACCGTCAGGAGTTCCGTGCGCCCCGTCGCCCTCGTGATCGCGGCCGTTGCGACCGCCTCGCTCGCGCTGTCCGCGTGCTCGTCGCCCGGTGCCGACGACAACGCGCCCGACGCCACCCGCACCGTCGACCACGCACGCGGCGCCACCGAGGTGCCCGCCGATCCCGTCCGCGTGATCACCCTCGAGCCCGTCGAACTCGACACCTCCGTCGCCCTCGGTGTGATTCCCGTCGGCACCACCGTGCTGAGCGAGGCCACCGGCGTTCCGGCGTACCTCGGCCCCGAGGCGGAGCAGATCCCCACGGTGGGCACGGTGGCCGAACCGCGCCTCGAAGCCATCGCCGCTCTCGAGCCCGATCTGATCCTGGGCACCGACACCCGGCACGGGGACTTCTACGACCGGCTCGCGGCGATCGCACCGACCGTCTTCATGGCGTCGCAGTCCGACCCGTGGCAGGACAACGTGCGCCTCGTCGGCCGCGCACTCGGCCGCGAGAGCCGCGCGGAGGAGGTCCTCGGCGAGTACACCGCCCGCTGCGCGGAGGTCGCGGCCGCCCACGACACCGCCGGCCGGACGGCTCAGCTCATTCGCCCGCGCGACGACGTTCTCACCCTCTACGGCCCGCTGTCCTTCGCCGGCAGCACGCTCGAGTGCGCCGGCTTCACCACCCCGCCGCGCCCCGAGTGGGGCGACGAGATCAGCGTCGACCTCTCCCCCGAACTGGTGTCGCAGGCCGAGGCGGACCTGGTGCTGGTCACCACCGTCGACCCCGGCGCGGACACGCCGCTGCCGGCGCCGATCGTCGCCGACCCGGCCGTGTTCCCCGACCCTCACCCGGTGGATCAGTCCACGTGGATCACCGGCGTCGGACCGAAGGGCGGCCAAGCGGTCCTCGACGATCTCGAGCGCATCCTCGCCCGCTGACCCCGCGGTCAGGCGAGCGCGGCGGCCGTGCGCTGCGCCGCGGCGCTCGCCACCGCGACACACGCGGGCACTCCGACCCCGTGGAGATAGGCGCCCGCGAGTTCGAGGCGGGGCAGCTCCGCCGCCGCGGCCTCGACGTCGGCCACGACGCGCAGGTGGCCGGGACGGTACTGCGGCAGCCCGCCGTGCCACCGCTGGACGACGGCGGCGGCCGGGGCGGCGTCCACCCCGAGGACGTCGGCGAGGTCGCGCCGCGCCAGGTCGATCAGCACGTCGTCCGGTTCGTCCACGATCGCAGCGTCGCCGTAGCGCCCGAAGGACGCGCGCACGAAATCGCCGCCGCGGTCGGCGAGGTGCGGCCACTTCCGGCTGGACAGCGTGAATGCTTTGGCCCGCAACGGTTCGCCGTCGTGCCGCAGCTCGCCGGTCGCGACGAGGACGCCGGAGTTGTCGGGCAGATCGACCCCGTCGAATCGCAGTGCGACGACGGCGGACGACGCGAGCTCGATCGCGCCGAGATGGTCAGCGAGGGCCGGGAAGGCCGCGAGAGCAGCAGCGGCGGCCGGTGCGGGAAGGGCGACGACGACGGCGTCGACCGTGCCCACGCCGTCGACGGTCCATCCCGCTCCGGTCGTCGTCACGGACCCCACCCGCGTGACGACGCGCTCGGCGTCGGCCGCGTCGGCCAGCGCTTCGAGGACCGGTCGATAGCCCCCGCGCAACCCGCCGAAGACCGGACCCGGCGCCGGCGCGGGGCGCGCCCGCAGCACAGCATCGGTGAGGCTCGTCGCCCCCGCGTCGAGCGCCGCCGCGAGACCGGGCAGCGCCGCACGGACGCCGGTGGTGACCGACAGTCCGGAGTAGACGCCCCCCAGGAGCGGGTCGACGCTGCGCGCGGTGACCTGCGGCCCGAACCGCTCGGAGACCAAGTCCCCGATGGAGGCGTCGTCGCCCGGCGTCCACCGGAACGGCGTCGTCGCCTCCGCCTCGATTCGCGTCACAGTGGCCTCGTCGACGAGGTGCGCCACCGACTCCGCCGAGGCGGGAATGCCCATGAGCGTCCCGACGGGGAGCGCGTGGAGGGACCCACCGGACCGCACCAGCGGACGAGCGGTCGTCGACGGGCGCACGAGCAGGTCACTCAGACCCAGTTCGGCCAGCAGGGCCGGCATCTCCGGGCGGCGGGCGACGAACGCTTCCGCACCGACGTCCACGGGGACGTCCCCGACGTCCACGGTGCGCAGCTTCCCACCGTCCCGCTCGGCGTCGTCGACCAGCAGGATGCGGGCCGACGACCCGAGGGCTCGTCGCAACCGATGGGCCGCGACCAGGCCGCTGATGCCCGCGCCGAGAACGGCCACGGTGGTCACAGCGAGTGCACCAGCTCCACCACCGACGTCACCACGTCGGGATCGGTGGCCGGGAGCACGCCGTGGCCGAGGTTGAAGACGTGCCCGGTCGCTCCCGCCGCGAGGGCGCGGTCGGCCTCGCCGACGATGCGCTCGACCTGACGGCGAACGGCGTCGGGACCGGCGAACAGCACTGCGGGGTCGAGGTTGCCCTGCAGACCCTTGCCCGGCCCGACCCGCGTCGCGGCGACGTCGAGCGGAATGCGCCAGTCGACGCCGACGACGTCCGCGCCGGCCTCGCCCATCGCGCCGAGGAGTTCACCGGTGCCGACGCCGAAGTGGATGCGGGGTACGCCCGCCGCGGCCACGGCGTCGAACACGCGCGTCGAATGCGGCAGGACGAACTCGCGGTACTCCGCGAGCGACAGGGCGCCGGCCCAGGAATCGAAGAGCTGGACCGCGTCGACGCCGGCGTCGAGCTGCGCGGTGAGGAACGTGACGGTGGTGTCGGCCAGCGACCCGAGGAGGGCGTGCCAGGTCTCGGGGTCGGAGTGCATGAGCGCCTTGGTGCGCTCGTGGTTGCGGCTCGGGCCACCTTCCACGAGGTACGAGGCCAGGGTGAACGGCGCGCCGGCGAAGCCGATGAGCGGGGTGTCGCCGAGTGCCGGCAGCAGCAGCCCGATGGCGTCGGCGACGGGCCGGACCTGCTCCGGGGAGAGCGCGGGCAGCGCCCGGACGTCGGCCACCGAGCGCACCGGCTCGGCCACCACGGGGCCGGTGCCGGCGACGATCTCGAGATCGATACCGGCAGCCTTGAGCGGAACGACGATGTCGGAGAACAGAATCGCGGCATCGACGCCGTGCCGGCGCACCGGCTGCATGGTGATCTCGCAGACCATCTCGGGGTCGAAGCACGACGCGAGCATCGACGTGCCCTCGCGCAGCTTCCGGTACTCCGGCAGCGACCGACCGGCCTGCCGCATGAACCACACCGGGCGCCGCGACGGCGTGCGGCCCGTCGCGGCCGCGAGGAACGGGGCGTCGGGAAGTGTCCGACGCGCGACGTCGTGACCGGAAGCGGGGGCCGAGGTGGTGTTCATCGGCGTCCATGCTGCCAGAACGCCGCGGTCCGGCGCGCCTCCGCTCCTGTGCCCCGTGACCGGGCTAACGTCCGATTTCGTGACCACGCCCGACGCCTCGCAACCCGCGCAGTTCCGCGCCGCCATCGAGGCGATGCACCGTGCCACGGTGCACCCGAGCATCGAGGTGGGACCGATCCGCCCGCCGCAGCGTCTGGCGCCGTTCAGCTACGCCCTCGGCGCCGAGGTGCGCCACCCGGAATCGGAGGGCGTTCCCGAGCAGACCGAGGGCGACGCGTTCGGCCGGCTGATCCTGCTGCACGACCCGGAGGGCGACGAGGCCTGGAACGGCACGATGCGCCTGGTCGCCTACATCCAGGCCGACGTGGACGCCTCCCTCGCGGGCGACCCCCTGCTGCCCGACGTGGCGTGGTCCTGGCTCGTCGAGGCGTTCGACTCGCGGAACGAGCCGCTGACCGCCCTGGGCGGCACCGTGACGTCCACCAGCTCGGTGCGCTTCGGCGACATCGCCGGGCCGCCGCGCGCCCACCAGTTGGAGTTGCGGTCCTCCTGGACCGCGCTGACCGACGAATTGTCCGTCCACGTCGAGGCCTTCTGCGAGGTCCTCGCGTACGCCGCAGGACTGCCGCCCGCAGGCATCACCCGCCTGGGTGTGCGCGGGTCGACCGGAACCGCCGACGCCTAGAGTGATCGGAGTGCCCGACAGTCCCGACACGCCCGAGCCGACAGCGCCGGACGGCCCTGCGCCCGAGCCCCTGCTCGCCCCCCGTGACGGAGTGCCGCCACTGACGGACACGCCCGACGCGGTGCGCGCCGTCGCCGCCGCGCTGGCCGCCGGGTCCGGGCCCCTCGCCGTCGACGCCGAGCGCGCCTCGGGATTCCGCTACTCCGCGCGGGCCTACCTGATCCAACTCCGACGCCGCGGCGCCGGCACGGTCCTCCTCGATCCGATTCCGGTGGTCGCGGCGGGCGAGGACGGCCGGGACGCTCTCGCGGTGCTGGCCGAGGCGATCGGCGACCTCGAGTGGGTTCTGCACTCCGCCGATCAGGATCTGCCGGGCCTCGCCGAGCTGGGCCTGACCCCCGGCTCGCTCTACGACACCGAACTGGCCGGACGGTTGGCCGGATTCGACCGGGTGGGGCTCGCCGCGATGGTCGAGCGAGTCCTGGGGCTGTCCCTGCAGAAGGGTCACGGCGCCGCCGACTGGTCCACCCGCCCCCTCCCCGACACCTGGCTGAACTACGCCGCCCTCGACGTCGAGGTGCTGGTCGAACTGCGTGACGCCATGGCCGAGGAACTGGAGCGCCAGGGCAAGACCGACTGGGCTGCCCAGGAATTCGAGCACATCCGGCTGTCTCCGCCGCCCGCGCCGAAACCGGACCGGTGGCGCCGCACGTCGGGCATCCACACCGTGAAGAACGCCCGCACCCTGGCCGCGATCCGCGAACTGTGGACCGCGCGAGACGATCTCGCGCGGAAGCGAGACGTCGCGCCGAGCCGCGTGCTCCCGGACTCGGCGATCACCGCTGCGGCGCAACAGAATCCGTCGTCCAGCGGGGAGCTGCGATCGCTGCCCGTGTTCGGCGGCCCGCGCCAGCGTCGCCAATCGCACGTGTGGATGGCGGCGCTCGAGCGTGCCCGCACCCTGCCCGACGACGCGCTGCCGCCGATCACCCAACCGTTCACCGGTCCCCCGCCCGTCAGCCGGTGGTCCCGGCGGGACCCGGCGGCCGCGGCGCGGTTGGCGGCCGTCCGCGAGGCCATGACGGACTTGTCCGCGCGAGTCGACGTGCCCGTCGAGAACCTCTGCGCCCCGGACACGATTCGCCGCCTCTGCTGGGACTGGCCCGGCCCACCCGCCACGGACGACCTCCCGGCACACGTGGACGCGGTTCTGGCCGCCCGCGGAGCGCGGCCCTGGCAACGCGAACTGGTCGGTCCGGTCGTCGCGGAGGCGCTGGCTGCCGCGGACGCGCCCGAAGTTACCGACGAGTAGCAGACGGTCTACAGTGACGGTGCTCGGACCACCGTCCGAGCGGATCCTCGCGCTCGCCGGAAGGAACCATGTCCGATCAGCACTCGTCCGCTGCCGCCTCCTCCGCCCGTGGCGTCGTCTTCGTCGACGGCGTCCGCACCCCGTTCGGCAAGGCCGGACCCAAGGGGATGTACGCCGACACCCGCGCCGACGACCTCGTGGTCAAGTCCATCCGGGAACTCTTGCGTCGCAACCCCGAACTGCCCCCCGAGCGTGTCGACGAGGTCGGCATCGCCGCCACCACGCAGACCGGTGACCAGGGCCTGACCATCGGCCGCACCAGCGCGTTGCTCGCGGGCCTCCCGCAGAGCGTCCCCGGCTTCGCCGTCGACCGCATGTGCGCCGGCGCCATGACCGCGGTGACCACCACCGCGTCGGGCATCGGTTTCGGGCAGTACGACGTGGTCATCGCCGGCGGCGTCGAGCACATGGGCCGCCACCCGATGGGCGAGGGCGTCGACCCCAATCCACGCTTCCTCGCCGACCGACTGGTCGACCCCAGCGCTCTCGTCATGGGCAACACCGCCGAGAACCTGCACGATCGGTTCCCGTCCATCACCAAGGACCGCACCGACGCCTACGCCGTCGCGAGCCAGGAGAAGTACGACGCCGCCAAGCGCGCCGGACTCATCGGCGAGACGCTCGTGCCCGTCGCCACCAAGTCGGCCGCCGGTTGGGGCCTCGCCACCGAGGACGAGCCGCCCCGTCCCGGCACCACCCTCGAGAACCTCGCCGCGCTGAAGACGCCGTTCCGGCCCGCCGGACGCGTGACCGCGGGCAACGCCGCCGGCCTCAACGACGGCGCGACCGCGGCCATCCTCGCCGGTGAGGACACCGCCGCGGAGCTCGGCCTCAAGGTCGGCATGCGCATGGTGGGCTTCGCCTTCGCCGGCGTCGACCCCGCCGTCATGGGCGTCGGCCCCGTGCCGGCCACCGAGAAGCTGCTGGCGCGCACCGGCCTGTCGATCGACGACATCGGCCTGTTCGAGATCAACGAGGCCTTCGCCGTGCAGGTCCTCGCGTTCACCGAGCACTTCGGCATCGCCGACGACGACGCTCGCGTCAACCAGTGGGGCGGCGCCATCGCGTGCGGCCACCCCCTCGCCTCGTCCGGCGTGCGCCTGATGACCCAGCTCAGCCGACAGTTCGCCACCCGCCCCGATGTCCGCTACGGCCTGACCACCATGTGCATCGGCCTCGGCATGGGCGGCAGCGTCGTCTGGGAGAACCCGAACTTCGACGGGAGCAAGTGATCACCATGACCGAATCCACCACCCCGGCCGCTTTCGCCGACGAGGTCGTCACGCACGCCTTCACGCGCATCCTCACCGTCCCGGGCATCGACGGGCCCGTGGCCCTCGTGACCATCGACAACGGCTTCGACCACACCAAGCCCTCCACCTTCGGCCCGGCCGGACTGGACGCGCTCGATGCGGCGCTCGACGAGGCCTTCGCCGCCGACCCGGTCGCCGTCGCGGTCACCGGCAAGCCGTTCGTCTTCGCCGTCGGCGCGGACCTCAACGGGGTGCCGAAGATCGCCGATCGGGACGTCGCCCTGACGATGGGCCGCCGCGGCCACGCCGTGTTCCGTCGTCTGCGCGAATCGACGGTGCCGACGTTCGCCTTCGTCAACGGCGCCGCGCTCGGCGGCGGTCTGGAACTGGCCCTGCACTGCCACTACCGGACCGTCGCGGACAACGCCGCGGCCCTGGGACTGCCCGAGGCGTTCCTCGGTCTCGTGCCCGGCTGGGGCGGAACGCAGTTGCTGCCCAACATCATCGGGCCCTCGGCCGCGGTGACGGTGGTCGTCGAGAACGCTCTCAACCAGAACCGCATGCTGAAGCCGGCCGACGCGCAGAAGATCGGTATCGCCGACGCGGTGCTCGGCGGCGCCGACTTCCTCGAGCGGTCGCTCGTGTGGGCCGCCTCGGTGCTCGCCGGTGACGTCGTTCCCGCCCGCCCCGAGATCGATCGCGGCCAGGCGTGGGACGACGCGATCGCCCGCGCCAAGGGCATCGTGTCCGGCAAGACCCGCGATCACGCTCCGGGTCCGGTCAAGGCCGTCGAGTTGCTGGAGCTGGCGCGCAACACCGATCTCGGGGATGCCGCGTCGTTGGACGCCGGGTTCGCCGCCGAGGACGAGGCGCTCGCCGACCTCCTCATGGCCGACGAACTACGGGCCGGTCTCTACGCCTTCGACCTGGTGCAGAAGCGGGCCAAGCGTCCCGCCGGCGCGCCCGACAAGTCGGCGGCCCGCAAGGTCACCGGCGTCGGCATCGTCGGTGCCGGACTCATGGCCAGCCAGCTCGCCCTGCTCTTCGTGCGCCAGCTGAAGGTGCCGGTGATCCTCACCGACATCGATCAGGAGCGCATCGACAAGGGCGTCGGCTACGTGCACGCGGAGATCGACAAGCTCCAGGGCAAGAAGCGGCTCTCGCCCGACGCCGCGAACCGCCTCAAGGCGCTCGTGTCCGGCTCGCTGGACAAGGCCGCGTTCGCGAAGACCGACTGGGTCATCGAGGCCGTCTTCGAGAACCTCGACGTCAAGAAGAAGGTGTTCGCCGAGCTCGAGGAGCACGTCTCCCCGGAGACCATCCTGGCGACCAACACCTCGTCGCTGTCGATCACGCGCATGGCCGCCGACCTGAAGCACCCCGAGCGGGTGGTGGGATTCCACTTCTTCAACCCGGTCGCCGTTCTGCCGCTGCTCGAGGTCATCCGCGGCGAGAAGACGGACGACGCCACCCTGGCCACCGCGTTCGCCACGGCGAAGTCGCTGAAGAAGTCGGCCGTGCTGGTCGCCGACAAGCCGGGCTTCGTGTTCAACCGGCTGCTCACCCGCGCGCTCGGCGAGGTCATGAACGCCATCGACGAGGGCACCCCCTTCGACGTCGCGGACGACGCCATCGGAGAACTCGGCATGCCGATGAGTCCGCTGACCCTGCTGTCCCTGGTCGGCCCGGCGGTGGCACTGCACACCGGTGAGACGATGGCCGAGTACTACCCGGAGCGGTTCCACGACTCCCCCGGACTCCAGGCCATGGTCGCCGCGAAGAAGTCCGCGGTGTGGACCTACGGCGCCGACGGCACCAAGACCGTCGACCCCGAGGTCGCGGACCTCTGGCCGCAGGGCGACTCCCCGTCCACGTCCGAGCAGGTGCTCGATCGCACCCGCCGCGCCTTCGCGGAGGAAATCGACATCATGCTCACCGAGGGCGTCGTCGCCGCGGCGCAGGACATCGACCTGTGCCTCATCCTCGGCGGCGGGTTCGGCTTCTGGAACGGCGGCATCACCCCGTACCTGGACCGCACCGGCACCTCCGAGGCCGTCACCGGGCACCGCTTCCTCGACAAGGGTGTGGCCAGCCTGTAGTTCGCCGCTCGACCGACACCTCCGGGTGGGTGCTCCGCGCATCCTCCGGGGGTGTCGTCGTTTCCGCGCGGTTTCCGCCACCCTCACCGGTTGCACCCCGCGCGCCTGACCGGAACCCGAGCAACTGTCCACCCGCACGGGTTTCCGCCACCTTCACCGGTTGCAACCTGCGCGCCTGACTGGAATCCGAGCAGGTGGAGGTCGGGGCCCGAACCTGCTCCCCTTTCCGCAACTTGCTCCTGTCACAACCGAAGCAGGTTGCTGAAACCGGAGCAACTTCTCACCCGCGATGACCTATCGACTGGAACAGGTTGAGACGTTTCGCCATGCCGGAAAGCGATGTGCGGGCCTGACAACGTGCGCTCGGAAGTCGACAAGTTGTAGCCGTAATCAGTTGAGCGGCCAGTACACAGACTCGTACTCGGCGGCGATGCGCGCCGTTTCTTGTTCGGCGTCGGGGCGATCTCCACACCCGAGCGCCTCGAGTCCCGCCTGTACGGCGTCCGCCATGCTGCCGAAGGAGCCGATAGGGTTCCCGTCGTGCGTCCACCACACGCGCACGAAAAAGCCGTTCGGGGAGGGACTGAACCCGACGGCGCGGTCACCTCGCTGCAGCACAGGACTGCCGGCGGGGTACCCGTGACTCATGCGCCGATGCTCTCACAAGGCGTCCGTCGGCAAGTCGGCGCGACCGCGATATTCCAATCCACTGCCTGCAGAGCGCAGCTGGCTCGGAAGCTACCCGCACGGCGGTCGGGCTTCGAACCTGCTCCCCTTTCCGCAACCTGCTCCTGTTACAACCGAGGCAAGTTGCTGAAACCGGAGCAAGTTTGCACCCGCGCAGGTTCCCGCCACCCTCACCGGCTGCAACCCGCGCGCCTGACCAGAACCCGAGCCGCCCACAACGGCGAGCCCCGGCCCACCACCCCAGCCACCTGCATAGGTTAGGCTATCCTCGTGAAACGCAACCGCCTCGTTCCCCTCGTCGCCGCGACCGCCGCCGTCGCCCTCGTGGCCGGGTGCTCCTCGGACTCGGGCTCGGAATCGACCGCCGCCGGCACCGGCGAGGGCGCCTTCCCCGTCACCATCGAGCACGCCTTCGGGTCGACCGAGATCCCCTCCGCCCCCGAGCGCATCGTCACGATGGGGTGGAACGCCCAGGACATTCTCAGCGCCCTCGGCGTGACGCCGGTGGGACAGCCGCGGTACGACTACGGCGCCGACGAGAACGGCGTGATGCCGTGGGCGCAGGAGTTCTACGACGCCGACGCGACGACGCTGTACGAGGACCCGGCCGCGGGCGATCCGGACGTCGAGGCCCTCGCCGCCCTGGCACCCGACCTGGTCCTCGCGCCCTACGAGGGCTTCTCGCGGACCTACTACGACACCCTCAGCGGTGTCGCCCCCGTGGTCGCGTACCCCGGCGGCCCCTGGCAGACCACCTGGCAGGAGCAGACCACGATGATCGGCGAGGCCGTCGGCAAGCCCGACGAGGCGCAGGGGCTGATCGACGGTCTGGGCGAACGGCTCGCCGCCGAAGCCGAGGCCAACCCGGAGTTCGCGGGCAAGACGGTCGCCGTCGTGAACCTGGACACCGACGCCGGCCAGGCCAACGTCTACCTACCCACCGATCCGCGCGTACAGGTGCTGAACGAGATGGGCTTCGTGAACGCTCCCGGCGTGACCGCGCTGGCCGACGCCGACACCACCGGGTCCTTCTTCTCCACCGTGTCGCTCGAGAACGTCCAGAGCTTCGACGCCGACGTCATCGTCGCCTTCACCCCGGACGGCTTCTCCTTCGACTCGGTGCCTGCACTGGCCACCCTGCCGGCGGTGCAGTCCGGGTCCGCGATCGCGATGACCGATCAGCAGGTGATCGCCGGGCTGAGCAACGTCAACCCGGTGTCCACGCCGTGGGTGCTCGAGCGCATCCTGCCGCAACTGAAGGACGCCGCGGGCAAGGCAGCCTGACCGCGACGCGGGCGGTGGCTCGGTCAGATGCCGTCCGGCCGATGGCCGAGCCACCCGAACACCCGACCGGCGATGTCGGCCGGGGTCAGCCCGATCTCCCGGTGGATCCGATCACGCGAGCCGTGGTCCAGGAACTGTTGCGGCACACCG
The DNA here is from genome assembly GCF_019834675.1 of Rhodococcoides corynebacterioides. Taxonomy (GTDB): domain Bacteria; phylum Actinomycetota; class Actinomycetes; order Mycobacteriales; family Mycobacteriaceae; genus Rhodococcoides; species Rhodococcoides corynebacterioides_A. Next base: position 371,390 of record NZ_JABUBU010000002.1, read on the forward strand.
AGATCCCGGCACGGCACGTCGACACCCGCGGCCCGCAACGCGGCGGACACCGACGCACCGATACCACCGTGCAGTCCGCTGTCCTCGACCGTGACCACCAGGCGGTAGTCCGCGGCGAGCTTGGTCAGCGACTGCGGCACCGGCAACACCCACCGCGGATCGACGACGGTCGCGCGCACGCCCCCGGCGGCGAGTTCCTCGGCCGTGTCGAGGGCCAGCGACGCGAACGGTCCGACGGCGACGAGCAGGACGTCGCCGGGGCCCTCGGTTTCGTGCAGCACGTCGACGACGTCGTCGATCCGGCGCACGGCGGCCGTGGTCTCCGGAACCGCGCCCTTGGGGAAGCGGATCGCGGTGGGACCGTCGGAGACCGCGAGGGCCTCGCCGAGTTCCTCGCGGAGCGTGGCGGCGTCACGCGGCGCGGCGACCCGCATGTTCGGCACGATGCCGAGCAGCGACATGTCCCACATGCCGTTGTGGCTGGCGCCGTCCGACCCGGTGACACCGGCGCGATCGAGCACGAGCGTGACGGGCTGCTTCAGCAGCGCGACGTCCATGAGCAACTGGTCGAACGCGCGATTGAGGAACGTCGAGTAGACGGCGACCACGGGGTGCAGGCCGCCCAGAGCCAGACCCGCCGCGGACGTCAGCGCGTGCTGCTCGGCGATCCCCACGTCGAAGAAGCGGTCCGGGTAGCGCTCACCGAACGCCGCGAGACCGGTGGGGCCCGCCATCGCGGCCGTGATGGCCACCACGTCCGGGCGATCGGCGGCGCGGTCGATGAGTTCGCGGGAGAACACCGACGTCCAGTCCGGCGCCGCCACAGCGACCGCACGACCGGTCAGCGGGTCGATGACGCCGGTGGAGTGCATCTGATCGGCGACGTCGTTCTCGGCGTGGGAGTACCCCATGCCCTTGCGGGTCACGGCGTGGACGATGACCGGCCCGCCGTAGGCCTTGGCGCGGCGCAACGCCGACTCCATGGCCGCCTGATCGTGGCCGTCGACCGGTCCGAGGTACTTGATCCCGAGGTCGGTGAACATCACCTGCGGGCTGACGGCGTCCTTCAGACCCGCTTTCATGCCGTGCAGCATGGCGTAGGCCGGGGACCCGACCACGGGGATGTTCCGGACGACGCGTCGGCCGGTGTCGAGCGCGCGCTCGTACCCGGGCTGCAGGCGCAGGGTGGCGAGGTGGTCGGCCAGGCCCCCGATGGTCGGCGAGTACGAGCGGCCGTTGTCGTTGACGACGATGACCAGCGACCGGTCCTGGCCCGCCGCGATGTTGTTGAGCGCCTCCCAGCACATGCCGCCGGTGAGAGCGCCGTCACCGACGATGGCGACGACGTGCCGGTCCGAGCGGCCGGTGAGCGCGAAGGCCTTGGCCAGCCCGTCGGCGTAGGACAACGAGGCGGACGCGTGCGACGACTCCACCCAGTCGTGCTCGCTCTCCGCCCGCGACGGGTAGCCGGACAGGCCGCCGTCCTTGCGGAGGGTGTCGAACCTGTCGGCCCGACCGGTCACCATCTTGTGCACGTAGGCCTGGTGCCCCGTGTCGAAGATCACGGCGTCGGTGGGCGACTCGAACACCCGATGCACGGCCAACGTCAGCTCGACGACCCCGAGATTGGGCCCGAGATGACCACCCGTGGCGGACACCTTCTCCACCAGGAACCGTCGGATCTCCGCGGCCAGCTCGGTCATCTCGTCGAGGGACAGGGCACGCAGGTCGCCGGGCTCGTGCACACGTGACAGAACACCCAACGAAATCGTCTCCCCTCGTACGGTCCGATCGAGGCGCGCCGATCGGTCACGCCAGTCTACGTGTCACCGGGCGTCGCGTTACCGTACGACGGCCCACACCCGCGACGACCGAGCGAGGTACCGAGACCGATGACCGACGTCGTGCAGCACATCCTCGAGGACGTGTACGCGCTGTGCGCGGCGGACACGTCCGGCGCGGTGGCCGACTACATCCCCGAGCTCGCGACGGCCGACCCCGATCGGTTCGGCATCTGCCTCACCACCGCCGACGGCTACGTCTACGAGGTGGGCGACACCCGGGTCCCGTTCACCGTCCAGTCGGTCTCCAAGCCGTTCACGTACGCGCTCGCGCTGGCCGACCGCGGCGAGGAGGCGGTGGCGGCGAAGATCGACGTCGAACCGTCGGGCGAGCCCTTCAACGAGATCAGCCTGGACCCCGTCACCGAGCGCCCGCGCAACCCGATGATCAACGCCGGCGCGATCACCGCCGCCTCGCTGGTCGCCGGCGACACGCCGGACGAGCAGTTCGACCGTATCCGACGGTCGTTCTCCCGCTTCGCGGGGCGCGACCTCGAGCTCGACGCGGCCGTCCACGCCTCGGAATCGGCGACGGGCCACCGCAACCGCGCCATCGGCCACATGCTGCGCTCGTTCGGCGTGGTCGAATCCGACCCGGACGCCGCGGTCGACCTCTACTTCCGGCAGTGCTCGCTGATCGTCACCGGTCGCGACGTCGCCGTGATGGCCGCGACCCTCGCCAACAACGGCACCAACCCGTGCACCCGCGACCGCGCGGCCGATCCCGTCCTGATCGAACGAGTCCTCAGCGTCATGACCACCTGCGGCATGTACGACGGCGCCGGCGACTGGGTCAACCGCGTGGGCCTGCCCGCCAAGAGCGGCGTCGCCGGGTCCGTGATGGCCGTGCTGCCGGGCCAACTCGGCATCTCCGTCTACTCGCCGCGCCTCGACGGCCACGGCAACAGCGTCCGCGGCGTCCTCGCCTGCCGCGAACTCTCGCGCCGCCTCGAACTGCACTTCCTCCACGTCGGCCGCGCCGCCCGCAGCGCCGTGCGCGCCCGCTACAGCATCGTCGACGCCCCCTCGCGGCGACGGCGGACGGCCGCGGAGCAACGCACGCTCACCGAACGCGGCACCCGCTCTCGCATCTTCGAGCTGCACGGCGACCTGCTGTTCTCGGCCGCGGAGTCGGTGGTGCGCGCCGTGTCGCCCCCCGCCGTCACGACTGCCACCGACGCCTCCACCGCCGACCGGCCTCTCGACGCGGTCGTGCTCGACATGAGACGGGTCGACGACGTCAGCGACGTCGCCCGCTCCATGCTCGACGCGCTGGCCGAGCAACTCCGCGCGTCGGGCTGCGCGGCGGGGCTCGTGGACCCGCGGGGCACCATGGCGCACACCGTGTCGACCCTCGACCCGGACGGCTCGGGCCGGGTCTTCTCGACCCTCGACTCGGCTCTGACGTGGGCGGAGGACGTGGTCCTCGACCGGTGGTGCGACGGGCCGCGTCAGGCCACCGAGGTGACGCTGGACGACCATCCGGTGCTCGCGTCGTCGTCACGCGGGAATCGGAATCGCATCGCCGCCCTCACGACGACGTCGACGTATCCGGCGGGGACGGTGGTGGCCGACATCGGTGACCCCGCGCTGGGGCTGGCCCTGGTCCTGGCCGGCCGGGTCACGGTGGAGTTCGTGTCGACGGACGGGGTGGTCCGGCCGGTGTCGACGCTGTCGGCGGGCATGAGCTTCGGCGAGATCCCCCTGGTCCGTCGCACGGAGTTCGGCCTGCGGATCACCGCGGTCGAGGACACCACGGTGGCGGTGTTGGCGCCCGCCGACTTCGAGCGTTTGCGGGCCGACGACCCCGCCGCGACGGCCGATCTGGTGATCACGCTGCTGGACCGGGCCTACGAGCAGGTGGAGACCATCGTGGGAGCGCTCAGGCGGGTCGCCTAGGTGGGATGCAGGCGGGTCGCCTGAGTCGGATGCAGGCGGGTCGCCTGAGTCGGATGCAGGCGGGTCGCCTAGAAGGTGACGGCCACGATGGGCTGACTGGTGGGGGCGTCGGACCCGCCCTCGGGCTCGACGGTGACGGCCCAGGTGGTGGCGTCCTCGAGTCCGCTGACCAGGTGTTCGCGGTCGGCGGTGGCCGCGTCGGCCTCGACGAGTCCGGCGGGCCGCGGCGCGGGGTCCGCGCCGATGAGCCACATCTCGAAGACGCGTCCGTCGCCCGGGTCGGTCAGACCGTCGAGGGTGACCACGGCGGCGTCGTGCGATCGGGACCACGCGACGGTGGCCGATCCGCCGCCCTCGACGGGAACGGTGCTGCGCTGGACGTCGTCGGCGGCGAGCACCGTCGCGGTCGGCGAGGTGGGGTCGGACCCGAACTGCTGGGACACGACGGCACCGCCCACGCCCACGACGAGCACCGCGGCGGCCGCGGCGGCGGCGATGCGCCACCGACGGGTGCGTCGCCGGTCGTCGAGGGACACCACCGGAGCGGCGGGACCGGCCTGCTCGGTAGTCACGGCCTGCTCGGTAGTCAGTGCTTGCTCGGTATCTGGGGCCTGCTCGGCGTCGACGGCGGACAGGACTCGCTCGCGCAGGTGCGCGGGCGGCGGGCTGGCGTCCGCGTCGGCGGCCAGTGCGAGCGTGACGTGCACCGATTCGACGACGGCGTCGAACCGGGCCCGGACGTCGGGCGACGCGGCGGCGACGCGGCGGTCGATGTCGGCGCGTTCCACGTCGTCGACGGCGTCGAGCGCGTAGGCGTACGCGAGGTCGACGAGGTCCGACGACTCGGTGTCGCCGGGGGTCGAGGCAGTCATGGGGCGGTACTCGTCTTTCCGATGTCGGCCGTGGTCGGCAGGGTCATTCACCGCCGTCCACCCCCAGACATTTCTGTAGCTTGATCAGTCCGTCCCGGATGCGGGACTTGACGGTGGGCACGGCGACACCGAGTCGCTCGGCCACCTCGCGGTAGGTCCACCCGTTGTAGTACGCCATGCGGACGGATTCGCGTTGGGTCTCGGTGAGCGCGGCGAGGCAGCGCACCACCGCCTCGGACTCGAGGGTCTGGGTGACCGACTCGAGCACCTCGTCGTGCGCCGGGCTGTGGGCCTTGCTGCCGTACAGCGCTTCTCGGTCGGTCCCCGACTGCTCCGAGCGCACCCGGTCCACGGCGCGGCGGTGGGCCAGCGTCATCATCCAGGCCAGCGGCGATCCCTGTGCCGGGTCGTACCGATCGGCGGTGCGCCACACCTGCAGGAAGACTTCCTGTGTGGTCTCCTCGCTGAACCCGGGGTCGCGCAGGACGCGGAGCACCATGCCGTACACCCGTGACGACGTGAGGTCGTACAACCGGCCGAAGGCCGTCTGATCGCCCGACGCCGCCGCGGACAGCAGCACGCGCAGCTCGTCGGCCTCGGCGGCGCGCCGTGACCGGAGGGCGTCGGTCGGCACCGCGCACGTCGGGTCGGCGGTCTCGGCCGTCCGAGGCTCGTCCGCAGTCATCGGCCGCAACCGGGCGCGAAACAGGATGTGGCGTTCATCGGTCACGACACTAGTGGTCACCGTCCGCACCTCACTACCGGCCGCGCCGACTCGTCGTCCTCCGCCCCCGAAAGATCCCTTCGATCCGTCACCCCGTATTCGGTACCGACCCCGAGTCGGACCGGAATCGAACCGGGCGGACCGGAAATCCGTTGCGATTCCCGCACGGACACGCGCACCATGTGCTCGACCGGGTGCACGTCACCCCTCACGACTGCGGCGGCCGCACCCGGCCCCCGCGATGAGTTCTCGGATCGGCAGGAGTCTGTCTCGTCATGAACCGCACCATTCTCGACGACGCGACCCCCGCGTCGACCGCGCGCACCGACCTCGCGATCGAGGCCAGCGGATTGCGCAAGACGTTCGGCTCCACCGTGGCGGTCGACGGGGTGGACCTCGCCGTGCCGCGCGGCGGCGTCTACGGCGTCCTCGGCCCCAATGGGGCCGGCAAGACCACCACGATGCGCATGCTCGCCACGCTGACCGGCATCGACGGCGGCTCCGCCCGCGTCCTCGGCCACGACGTGGCCACCGAGCCCGACGCCGTCCGTTCGGCCGTGTCGTTGACGGGCCAGTTCGCCTCCCTCGACGAGGACCTGACCGGCTACGAGAACCTCGTCCTGCTGTCCCGGTTGCACGGGTACAGCCGGCCCGCCGCCCGCGAGCGTGCGGACCTGCTTCTGCGGGTGTTCGACCTCACGGCCGCCGCCGGCAAGCAGGTCAAGACGTACTCGGGCGGTATGCGGCGTCGGGCCGACATCGCCGCGGGCCTCGTGGTCACCCCGGAGCTGATGTTCCTGGACGAGCCGACCACCGGCCTCGATCCCCGCAGCCGCAACCAGGTGTGGGAGATCGTGCGGTCACTGGTGGCGGGCGGCACCACGGTGCTGCTGACCACGCAGTACCTGGACGAGGCCGATCAGCTCGCCGACCGCGTCGCGGTCATCGACTCCGGTCGGGTCATCGCCGAGGGCACCACCGGTCAGCTCAAGGCGTCGGTGGGGTCCGGTTCCCTGCACGTGCGGGTCGCGGACCCGGCGGTGCGACCCGACGCCGCCCGCATCCTGCGGGAGACGCTGCACACCGACGTCGTCGAGGAAGCGGACCCCGCCGCGTTGACCTCGATCGTCGACGACACCGCCGCCGTCGCACGCGGCCTCACCGCCCTGCACGAGGCCGGCGTCGAGATCGGCACCTACGCGCTCGGGCAGCCGAGCCTCGACGAAGTCTTCCTGGCCCTCACCGGCCGCCCCGCCGAACAGGAGGCGTCCTGACATGACCACCACCGACACCGGCGCCCGCGCGTCGACCCCGACCCCGTCCGTCGCCGACCTGCTCGCGTCGTCCGGCCCGCGTCCGCCGCGACCCACCTCGACCTCGGCGGCGCTGTCGTTCGGGTGGCGCGCGCTGCTGAAGATCAAGCACGTCCCGGAGCAGCTGTTCGACGTGACCATGTTCCCGATCATGTTCACGCTGATGTTCACGTTCCTGTTCGGCGGCGCGCTGGCCGGCTCGACCGGGGCGTACATCCAGTTCCTGCTCCCGGGCATCCTGGTGCAGACGGTCGTCATGATCACCATGTACACCGGCATGACGCTCAACCGGGACATCGAGAAGGGCGTCTTCGACCGGTTCCGCTCGCTGCCCATCTGGCGGCCGGCGCCGCTCGTGGGCGCGCTGCTCGGTGACGTCGTCCGCTACACCCTCGCGTCGACCATCGTGCTGCTGCTGGGCCTCGTGCTGGGGTTCCGTCCCGCCGGTGGTCTGCCGGGGGTGGTGATCGCGGTGGCGCTTCTGCTCGCGTTCTCCTTCTGCGTGTCCTGGGTGTGGACGATGTTCGCCCTCATGATGCGCAGCGAGACCGCCGTGATGAGCGTGTCCATGCTGGTGCTGTTCCCGCTCACCTTCGCCAGCAACATCTTCGTCGACCCCGCGACCATGCCCGGGTGGCTGCAGGCCTTCGTCGAGGTCAACCCGGTGTCGCATCTGGTGACGACGCTCCGCAGCGTGTGCGACGGCGCCGTGGACACGACCGCGCTGATGTGGACGGGCATCTGGTCGGTGGGGCTGCTCGCGGTGTTCGGACCCATCACCATGCGGCTCTACAACCGCAAGTAGCCCGTCAGCGCACGAGGGCGGCGATGCACTCCACGTGGCTGGTGAGCGGGAACGCGTCGAACGCGCGCAGGTGCTCGAGGCGGTAGCCGTGCCGGAGGTAGAGGCCGAGGTCGCGGGCGAAGGAGGCCGGGTCGCAGCCGACGTGGACCACGCGGCGCGGCCCGGCGTCCGCGACGGCGGCCACCACGGTCTTCCCGGCGCCCGCCCGCGGCGGGTCGAGGATCACCGTCGCCGGGCTCGACGGGAGGTCGGCGAGCGCGCGTTCCACCGGGGCGGCGCGTAGGTCCACGGCCGCGAGGTCGGTGAGCGCGGCGCGGCCGTCGCGCACGGCGTCGGCCGACGCCTCGACGCCGACCACCGAGCCGGTGCTCCCGGCGTCGTCCGCCACCGCGGCCGCGAAGACCCCGGCACCGGCGTACAGGTCCCACACCGTGTCGCCCGGTCGGACGTCGGCCCACTCCCGCACCACGGCCGAGTACCGGTCCGGGGCACGGCGGTGGGCCTGCCAGAAGCCCTGCGCGTCGACCGTCCAGTCGCGATCGGCGACGCGCTGCCTCGCGCGGCCCGATCCGACGACGACGCGGTGGGCGCGCGGCGCGGACCGGCGGGCGCGTCGGGACGACGCTCCCCGACGCGCGCCGCCGCGGGACGTGGGCGACGCCGTCGGCGGCGCGATCTCGACCACGTGCCGCTCGTCGTCGGAGTCGAGCGCGACCGCGAGATCGGCGCCGGGCGTCCAGGTTCGGTCGGCGAGACCGTCGTAGGCCGCGACCGGCGACTGCGGACAGGCGAGGTCGGTGACCAGCTCGGCACTGCGCGCGCGGTGGAAACCGGCGCGGCCGTCGTCGCCCACGCCGAGCCGCAGCCGGGTGCGCCACCCCGTCCGCTCACCCCAGGTCTCGACGTCGACGTCGGTCTCGACGTGCGCGATGCGGCGCAGTTGGTCGGACACCACCGCCGCCTTCCACGCTCTCGCCCCCGCCTCGCCGGCGTGGGACAGGTCGCAGCAACCGGAGCCGCCGGGTCCCGCGATCGGGCACAGGCGGTCGATCCGCTCGGGCGACGCGTCGACGATCTCCACGGCGTCGGCGCGGCAGAAGCTGCCCCCGGTGTCCTCGGTGACCAGGGCACGCACGGTCTCCCCCGGCAGGCTGTGCCGGACGAAGATCACCCGGCCCTCGTGCCGCCCCACGCAGAATCCGCCGTGCCCCGGCGCGCCGACGACGACCTCGAGCACGCGGCCCGTCCAGGACTCGCTCACGCGCCCGGTCCCCGATCGCGCAGCGAGTCGACCCCGCGCTCACGCGGCGACTCGTATCCCCGGCGGGACCCGCCGGGCGCGTTCTGCAGGCTCTCGCGCTTGGCGCGCTCGGACGAGTTGAGCTGCCACGGCACGCTGGTCACCATCACGCCGGGCTGGAACAGCAGGCGGCTCTTGAGCCGGAGCGCGCTCTGGTTGTGCAGGACCTGCTCCCACCAGTGGCCGACGACGTACTCGGGGATGAAGACGGTGACGACGTCGCGCGGAGAGTCCCGCTTGACCCGTCGCACGTAGTCGAGAACCGGCTTGGTGATCTCGCGGTACGGCGACTCGACGACCTTGAGCGGCACGGTGACGTCGCTCTTCTCCCAGTCGCGGACCAGCGCACGCGTGTCGGCCTCGTCGACGTTGACGGTGATCGCCTCGAGCGTGTCCGGACGCGTGGCGCGGGCGTACGCGAGCGCGCGCAGCGTCGGGCTGTGCAGTTTGGACACCAGCACGATCGAGTGCGTACGACTGGGCAGCACCCCGTCCCACTCGACGTCGGACAGCTCGGCGGTCACCGAGTCGTAGTGCTTCCGGATGAGCTTCATCAGTCCGAAGATGAACAGCATCGCCGCGATCGCGATCCACGCGCCGGCCAGGAACTTGGTCAGCAGCACGATCACCAGCACCACGCCGGTCATGGCCAGACCGATGCCGTTGACCACCCGCGACCGCACCATCCGCCGTCGCGCCGCGGGGTCGGTCTCGTCCCGCAGCAGCCGCGTCCAGTGCAGCACCATGCCGGTCTGGCTCAGGGTGAAGGAGACGAAGACGCCGACGATGTAGAGCTGGATGAGCTTGGTCACCTCGGCGCCGAAGACCACGACGAACGTGATGGCGGCGGCCGAGAGGAAGACGATGCCGTTGCTGAACGCCAGGCGGTCGCCGCGCGTGTGGAACTGGCGCGGGAGGAACCGGTCCTGCGCGAGGATCGAGCCCAGCACCGGGAAGCCGTTGAAGGCGGTGTTGGCGGCCAGGACCAGGATGAGCGCCGTGACGATCGTGATGAAGTAGAAGCCCGGGCTGAACCCCTGGAAGACCGCCTCCGCGAGCTGCGCGATCAACGTCTTCTGCTGGTAGCCCTCCGGCGCGCCGATCAGCTGGGTCGCCGGGTCCGCCGCGTACTTCACCCCGATCTTCTCCGCCAGCACGATGATGCCCATGAGCAGCGTGACGCCGATCGTGCCCAGGAGCAGCAGGGTGGTCGCCGCGTTGCGCGACTTCGGCTTGCGGAACGCCGGCACGCCGTTGGAGATCGCCTCGACACCGGTGAGGGCCGCGCAGCCCGACGAGAACGCCCGGGCCAGCAGGAACGCGAACGCGATGCCGTACAGGTGACTGTCCTCGGCCTGCAGGTCGAAGGCCGACGACTCGGCCGCCACGTCCTCCCCGAGCACGAAGACCTGGATCAGACCCCACGCCAGCATGACGAACATGCCCACCATGAACGCGTACGTCGGGATGGCGAACGCCGTGCCGGACTCGCGCACGCCGCGCAGGTTCACCGCGGTGATCGTCGCGATCGCCGCGACGGCGAAAAGCACCTTGTGCTCGGCGACGAACGGGACCGCGGACCCGATGTTCGACGCCGCGGCCGAGATGGACACCGCCACCGTGAGGACGTAGTCGACCATCAACGCGCTGCCGACGGTCAGACCGGCCGTCGGCCCGAGGTTGGTGGTGGCCACCTCGTAGTCGCCACCGCCCGACGGATACGCGTGCACGTTCTGCCGATAGCTGGCCACGACCACCGCCATCACCACGGCGACGGCCAGGCCGATCCACAGGGAGAACGAGTACGCGGTGATGCCGGCAACCGACAGCACCAGGAAGATCTCCTCCGGCGCGTAGGCGACCGACGACATCGCGTCGGAGGCGAACACGGGCAGCGCGATGCGCTTGGGCAGCAGCGTGTGACCGAGAGTGTCGCTACGGAACGGCCGACCCAGCAGCAGCCTCTTGGTGGCCGTCGAAAGCTTGGACACAGGCTGAAGCGTAAGCCGTGCCGGACTCGACCGGGGGGCAGGGTGACCGATAGCGTGAGCGCGTCGGTCCAGCACGCGAGTCCACGCCCCGAACGGAGCAATCGTTGTACGTCGTCGTCATGGGGTGCGGCCGAGTCGGATCCTCGCTCGCCACCGCCCTGTCCCGCCTCGGTCACGAGGTCGCCGTCATCGACCGCGACCCCACGGCCTTCGGTCGCCTCGGATCCACCTTCACCGGGCAGCGGGTGACCGGCATGGGGTTCGACCGGGACGTGCTGACGGAGGCGGGTATCGAGCGCGCCGACGCTCTCGCCGCCGTCTCGTCGGGCGACAACTCGAACATCATCTCCGCCCGCGTCGCCCGTGAGACCTTCGGTGTCGAGCGCGTCGTCGCCCGGATCTACGACGCCAAACGCGCGCGGGTGTACGAACGTCTGGGCATCCCCACCGTGGCGACGGTGCCGTGGACCACCGATCGCTTCCTGCACACGCTCATCCACGACGACGAGCGGACCAAGTGGCGTGACCCGTCGGGCAACGTCGCGGTCACCCGACTCGATCTTGCCGACGGGTGGGTCGGCCGCAGCGTCACGACGCTCGAGAAGACCACCGGCACCCGGGTGGCGTTCCTCATCCGCTTCGGCAGTGGGCTGCTCCCCGATCGCAAGACCGTGCTGCAGGCCGACGACGAGGTGTGGGTCGCCGCCGTCGACGGCATGGTCGCCGAGGCCGTTGCCCTCGCGAGCAGCCCGCCCCCCGAGGAATGAGACCGCGGGCCGCCCGGGCCCGGGCATCCCACCTCGACCCGCCGAAGAAACGGATCCCGTTCATGAGAGTCGCCATCGCCGGAGCCGGCGCGGTCGGCCGTTCGATCGCCCGCGAGCTGCTGCGTTCCGACCACCACGTCCTGCTGATCGAGCGCAAACTCGACCACGTCGACCCGGAATCGGTGGTCGAGGCGGAGTGGGTGCACGCCGACGCGTGCGAGCTGGCGACCCTCGAGGACGCCGGCCTCGAGTCGTACGACGTCGTCATCGCGGCGACGGGCGACGACAAGGCCAACCTGGTGCTCAGCCTGCTGGCGAAGACCGAGTTCGGCATCGACCGCGTGGTCGCGCGGGTCAACGACCCCCGCAACGAGTGGTTGTTCGACGGATCGTGGGGCGTGGACGTCGCCGTGTCCACCCCGCGGATGCTGGCGTCCCTGGTCGAGGAGGCCGTGTCGGTCGGTGACCTCGTCCGCCTCATGACCCTGCGTCAGGGCAAGGCCAACCTGGTCGAGATCACCCTGCCCGCGACCACTCCCCTGGCCGGCAAGCCGGTCCGCAAGGTCACGCTGCCGCGCGACGCCGCGTTGGTGACCATCCTGCGCGGCGGACGCGTGATCGTCCCGCAGGCCGACGACCCGCTCGAGGGCGGCGACGAACTGCTGTTCGTGACCACCGTGGACGTCGAGGACGAGCTACGTGCCTGCCTCGGACTCGCGCGTCCCTGATTCCCGCGCCACCGACTCGCGCACGTCCGACTCGGCCGCCTCGGCGACGAGGCGGTCCGCCCGGCGCACGGCCCAGAACGTGACGCCGAAGGCGACGGCCGCCAACGGCCACCCCATCGCGATGCGGGCGACGGCGAGCCATCCCGTCTCGTCCGCGTCGTAGAGCCGCGACTGCACCACGTACCGAGCCACGAACACCAGCACCCAGGCGGCCGTCGCGATGTCGTAGGCCCGCACGGCGCGCGCGTGCCCCCGCCATTCCTTGGCGGTGCCGTTGAGGTACCCCCAGATGAGGCCGACCAGGGGCCGCCGCACCAGGATCGACACCAGGAACACCCCGCCGTAGACCAGCGAGGTGTAGATGCCGAACAGGAAGTACCCCTTGGCATCGCCCGTGCGATAGGCGATGAACGCGCACACCGCCACCCCGAAGAAGCCCGAGATCGCCGGTTGGACGGGATCCTTGCGCACGAGGCGCCAGAGCAGGATGGCCACGGCGAGTCCGAGCGCGGACCACACGGCCACCGTCAGGCCCGCGACCGCGTTCACGGGGACGAACACCAGAACCGGCAGGGTGGAGAAGACGAGGCCGCTCACGCCGCCGAGTTGCGCGAGCACGGTCGGCGGCGGGGCGTCGGTGTCGATCTTCGGGGCGTCGCTCATGTCTGCTCACCCTGCCAGACCGGGCACCCGAACTCCGAGCGGTGCGTCAGTCTCCGGACCGGAGCTCGTAGTACGGGTTGTAGATGACCTTGCGTCCGTCGCGCTCGCCGACCCGGCCGCGGACGAGGAGCTGCGTTCCGGACTCGATACCCGCGATCTTGCGGCGGCCCATCCAGACGAGCGACAGCGTGTCGGTCCCGTCGAAGAACTCGGCCTGCACGGCGGCGTTCGCGGACTTGCTGCACGCCTCGACACTGCGGAGGCGGCCGATCATGGTGACCTCGTCACCGCGGGAACAGTCGCAGGCCCGTTGTGCACCGGACGCCCTCGACTCCGACTCCATGTCCTCGGCATCGAGCTGGTCGATGTCCTCGGTCAACTTCCGAGCCATGCGGCGGAAGTATCCTGCGGCAGCGGGTGCCATGGTTGCTCCTGGAGCGTTCACGCGGGCGGTCCGCGACTGGTGTTTCGCTTCTGTCAGCGCCACTGTAGACCCCGGCCGCACCGCCCACCACACCCCTCGAACGTCTGCTCGGTCACGCTGCCGGCAGGCCCCCACCACGGACGAAGGAGCCCCCGGTCGTGACCGACACCACGCTGGTGATGCTGCCGGGCACCGGATCCGACGCGGCGTTCGTCCGGACGGCGTTCCAGGCCGCGGCGACGGCGGCGCACTGGCGGCTGCGGGCGATCGAGCCCGAGCCGGACGATCTGGTCGCGGGATATCGACGGGCCCTCGGCGACGCCGCGCGGGACGCGCGCGCCGAGCACCCCGGGCACCGCCTCCTCGTCGGGGGTGTGTCGATCGGCGCCGCGGTCGCGGTGCGCTGGGTGCTCGACGGCGGGAGCGACGCGCGGGCGGGTGCGGCGGGCAGAGAGGCGGGCGACAGCGCGGGCGACGACGCGGGCGTCGACGGTGTGGTCGCCGTGATGCCGGCGTGGACGGGCGCACCGGACTCCGCTCCGGCCGCCGTGCTGGCCCGGACGTCGGCGGCGATGCTGCGCCGCGACGGACTCGAGGTCACCCTCGACGGCATGGCCGCCACCAGCCCGGCCTGGCTGGCGCGCACGCTGGCACGGTCGTGGCGGGCGCAGTGGCCGCACCTGCCGGACGCGCTCGAGGAGGCCGCCGCCCACCGCTCACCGACGGAGGCCGACCTCGCCGCGCTCGCGATTCCCGTCGCCGTCGTGGGGGTGACGAACGACCCGGTTCATCCCGTCGACGTCGCGCATCGGTGGACGTCGGCGCTGCGCCGTGCGGCGATGGCCACGACGACGCTCGACGACGTCGGCCGAGAGCCGGCCGTGCTCGGACGCTGCGCACTCGACGCCTGGACACGGGTGACGCATCCCTGACCGGCGTCCGCCCGGCCCGGGCAGTGCTGCCGCCGCTGGGGTCAGCCGAGTTGCTGCATCGCCGATCCGGACGGGCCGCGTCGAGTCCCGCCGGCCGACGGGTCCTCGCCCGGCTCTGGCGCCGGGTGCGGGGAGCCGGCCTGTTGCTGCCCGGCCTGCTGCTGGGCGGCCTGCTGGGCCGCTGCCTGCTGGGCCGCTGCCTGCTGGGCGGCCTGCTGTTGCTGCGCCGCCGCGAGTTGCTGGGCGAGCGCCTGCGGCAACGTCACCGGCAGCGGCGTCCGCACCGGATGCGGATCGGACCCGCGGTCGACGATCGTGCCCGCCACCACGGCCCGTGCCTGCTGAACCAGGGGCGAGTCGGCCCCCACGGACCCCGCCGGGCCCGTCGCGACCCCGCGGATCATCCAGCGGTAGCCGTCGACGCCGATGAACCGAAGCTCACCGCCGGCGGTGAGGCCGACCACCTCACGGCCGAACGGGCCGCTCTCGACGGACACCGAGGCGTTGTCCCGTCGCAACGTGTCGGCCAGCTCGGTGGCCACCTCACGCCACTGACCGGGCGACTTCGGGGCCGCGAACGCCGCCACCGTGATGCGGCCGTGCTGGGTCACGATGTGCACCGCCTGCGGAGTGCCCTGCTGCGTCATCTCGACCTGCAACTGACCACCCGCAGGGAGCGGCAGAAGCACCGAACCGAGGTCCAGCCGACCCTGCGCGATTTCCTCCCGCTCACCCTCACGGTCCTCGATGGACCAGGGACCGCTGTCCGGATCCGCGGTCCCGTCGGCCACGTCGACGGAGTCGTCGGCGCCGTCGGCACCGAGGTCCTCGTCGGCCTCCGCATCGAGGGCCGACGACCGTGCCTCGGCCTCCGCGGTCTCGGTGGTGTCGCGCTTCTTCCTGCCGAACATGCTCACTCCTTCTCGCTCGCGCCGACCACCGGGTGGTCCGCGCGCGCGCCGTCCGTCGTGTGGTCCGCTGCCCCGTCCAGCACCGCGTGGCCGCCACTCGAGCCGTATCCGCCGACGCCGCGGGTCGTGTCGTCCAGGGTGTCGACCTCGACGAATCGCGGCAACTCCACCCGCTGCACCACCAGCTGCGCGATGCGATCGCCGCGTCGCAGATCGATGGGGGTCGTGCGGTCGTGGTTGATCAGGCAGACCTTGATCTCGCCGCGGTACCCCGCGTCGATGGTGCCGGGGGTGTTGACCACCGACAGTCCCGTGCGCGCCGCCAGACCGGACCTCGGGTGGATCAGCCCCACGGTTCCCACGGGCAACGCGACCGCGATGCCGGTGCCGACCAGCACGCGGGCGCCCGGGGCGATGGTGACGTCCTCGGTCGCGGTGAGGTCCACTCCCGCGTCACCGTGGTGCGCGCGAGTCGGGGCGGGCACGGACGGGTCGAGGCGGCGGAACGAGACGGCCCACTCGCCGTCGTCGAACCCAGCCGAGCGGGGGTCGGTCACGATCGACGACGTTACCCGGCCGTCCGCGGCCGTCCGACCCGCGCACCCGACGCACTACCCTGGGGATCGTGGGAGAGAACGACACGCGTCGCACCGATCGAACCGACGCCGCGGAGACCGTGCTGCACGACGAGCGGCTCACCGTGCCGCTCTGGTACTGGTTCGCCGGTGTCGGCGTCGCCGCGATTCTGTCCGCCGAGGTGCACCTGGGGTCACCCGGCATCATGGCCTGGTTGCCCTACGTGGTCCTGGTTCCGTTCGCCCTGTGGATCGTCGCCCGCCTGGGACGCACCCGGGTGCGGGTGGTGGAGCGGGGGGGCGAGCGGTACCTGCTCGCCGGGAAGGCCACGCTCCCGGCCTCCGTGGTCTCGCGCGCCGCAGCCGTTCCCGCCACGGCGAAGAGCGCCGCGCTGGGACGCCAACTCGATCCCGCCGCCTACGTGCTCAACCGGTCCTGGGTGAAGACGCTGGCGCTGGTCGTCCTCGACGACGAGGACGACCCCACGCCGTACTGGCTGATCAGCACCCGACGTCCCGAGGAGCTGGTCGCCGCGCTCGTCCCCGGCGCCTGACGGCCCGGCCCCGAGGCGGCCCGGGCCCGAGACGACAACGGGCACCCGACGTGGTCGGGTGCCCGGTACGTGGTTCCTACGGGTGACGCCGGGATCAGGCAGCGCAGTCCCGGCAGATCGGCGCGCCGCCGTTCTCCTCGGCCAGTCGCGACCGGTGATGAACGAGGAAGCAGCTCGAACAGGTGAACTCGTCGGCCTGCTTCGGGACGACCCGGACCGAGAGTTCCTCGCCCGAGAGGTCCGCGCCCGGCAGTTCGAACGACTCCGCCGTGTCGGTCTCGTCGATGTCGACGACGGAGGACTGCGCCTCGTTGCGTCGTGCCTTCAGTTCTTCCAGCGAATCCTCCGACACGTCGTCGGATTCGGTGCGTCGTGGTGCGTCGTAATCGGTAGCCATGACCGTGTCCCCTTACCTTCCTGCCGGACCGGGATGGGTGCCCGATCCTCTCGATCGCCTTCGTGGGGATGTGCAAGACGTCGACCGCTTCTTGTTCGACGAACTCGTTCCTCGTGTGCGTACATCCTCGGCTGCACCGCTGTGGTGCTTCCGAACGGTGTTCGTGGCCGAACAGCCGATCGGGTCAGGTTGTTCCCGAGGCTTCCCCTCGCCGCCCACCGGGCGGTGCGTCCGAACGACCATTCGCAGCCGAGGCCCGGACGGATGACCGTTCGCCGCGGACGGTCCGCCGAGCCGCCCGTACCTGACCGGGCCGCCAGACAATAGCCGACGCCCGCCCGGATCGAAAGCACCCGCCGTCACCCGGCCCCGTCGGCCGTGTCGGGCTCGTCGGCGCTGTCGGCCCGGTCACGATTACAGTGATCGCGACACGCCGCCCCAGCCGGGGACCGACGACGGAAGGGCAGCCGCCAACGTGGTTTCGTACATCACCCGAGGGTCGTCGACCGACGATCGCGGCAAGCCGTTCCCCCGCCGTCGTCCCGCCCCGATCCTGATCGTGCTGGTGGTGCTCGCGCTGGCGGGTGCGGCCGTGTGGGTGCGGGTTCTGACGGCGGCGGAGACCGGCACCGAGGCGGTGGCGTGCAACTCCCCGCAGCCGCCCTCGGATCCCGCGGCACCCACCGCCGCCGCCCTCGGCACGGTGGTCGATCGCACCGTCGTGGACGCGACCGAGCCGCTGCCGTTGGCCGCCACGAAGGTGCGGGTGTTCAACGCCAACGGGCAGGGCGGGCAGGCCGCGGAGATCGCCGCGGACCTCAACAACTTCGGGTACGCCAGCGCCCCCGACGTCCAGGTGGGCAACGACCCGGTCTACGTCGACCAGAACATGCAGTGCATCGCCCAGATCCGATTCGGTGAGGCCGGCACCGCCGCGGCCGGCACCGTCGCGCTGGTGGCGCCGTGCGCGGAGTTCGTGCGCGACGATCGCGCCGACGACACCGTCGACCTCGCGCTCGGCACGAACTTCCGTGCGCTGCAGCCGAACACCGACGGCGAGGAAGTGGTCCGCTCGCTCGCCGAGGTCGCCCCCGGCCAACCCGCACCGGCGCTCGATCAGGATCTGCTGCAGGCGGCACGCACCGTCGACTGCTGACGGCCCGACCGACCCGACCGACCCGACCGACCCGACAACCCCGACGACCGCCGAGAACCGCCGACGTCAGCGCGCGGGATCCTCCGCGATGGGATCGAGCGCGCCGAGCTCGTCGAGCAGGGCGGAGAACGCCGCCGCGACGCCCGGCGACGCGGCCACCGTGACCTCCCCGTCGCTGCTGCGCGAGTGCGGTGACGGCGTACGCACCACGGCGCCCGCCTCGGCCGCGACGAGCGCTCCGGCGGCCCAGTCCCACGGCGAGAGGCCGTGTTCGAAGTGCGCGTCCACCTGCCCGGCCGCGACCATGCACAGGTCCAGCGCCGCCGATCCCACCCGGCGCAGGTCGCGCACCCGGGGCAGCAGCCCGCTCACCACCTCGCCCTGCCGGCGGCGGCGCGCCGCTCCGTAGCCGAAGCCCGTCGCCACCAGGGCCATCGACACGTCGTCGACGTCGGTGACGGACAACCGGACCCAGTCCCCGCCGTCCTCGCTGACCCACGCTCCGCCGCCGCGCGCGGCCGCGTACGTCCGTCGTCCCACGACGTCCTCGACCGCACCGGCGACGGACGTACCGTTCACCTGCGCGGCGACCGACACCGCGTAGGCGGGCAGGCCGTAGAGGAAGTTGACGGTGCCGTCGATCGGGTCCACCACCCAGCGCACCCCCGACGGCGCGCGCACGGCCCCGCCGCCCTCCTCGCCGAGGACGTCGTCGTCGGGCCGGTACGTCCGGAGCAGTTCGCGCACCCGGTGTTCGGCCTCGGTGTCCACCACGGTGACCGGGTCGGTGCGCGTCGACTTCGACTGCACGGCGTCGGCCGCCGCGCCGCGCGGGCCGAACACCTCCGGGCGACGTCGGGCGACGAGCCGGCCCGCGTCGCGCGCCACCTCGACGGCGATGCGCCGCAGCGTCTCCGGATCGTCGGCGGTGTCACCGGGGGTCACGGTGCGGTCGGCGGGAGAGGAAGGATCCACGGGCGAGGTCACCGGCCAATCCGACCACATCCGCGACCGCCGCGCCGCCCCGTACCGCCGACGACAACTAGGGTGATCCGCGAGCGCCGGTTCCGCTCGCCCGCTGCCCGAGGAGGATGCACGCATGTCGAACGGCCCCACCGAACCCGGACCCGTCTCCATCGCCGACCGGACCGGCACCGCGCCCGCGGGCCGAGGCTTCGGTGTCGACGTCGGCGGCAGTGGTGTCAAGGGCGGCATCGTCGACCTGTCCACCGGTGAGCTGATCGGTGAGCGGCACAAGATCGAGACGCCGCAGCCGTCGACGCCGCAGGCCGTGGCCGAGACGGTGCGCGCGATCGTCGACCACTTCGAGTGGACCGGCGACGTCGGCATCACCCTCCCCTGCGTTGTGACCGGCGGCATCGCGCGCACGGCGGCCAACGTCGACCAGGCCTGGATCGGCACGGACGCGGGTGCCCTGTTCTCCGAGCATCTCGACGGCCGCGGGGTGACGGTGCTGAACGACGCGGACGCCGCGGGCATCGCCGAGGACAAGTTCGGCGGCGGCCGGGACACCAAGGGCGTGGTGATCCTGCTGACGTTCGGCACGGGAATCGGGTCGGCGATCCTGCAGAACGGTGTTCTGTTGCCCAACACCGAACTCGGGCACATGGAGGTCGACGGCAAGGAGGCCGAGCACCGCGCCGCGTCCCGCGTCAAGGAGGAGAACGACCTCTCCTACAAGCAGTGGGCCAAGGAGGTCTCCCGCGTGTTGCAGCGCGTCGAGGACCTGTTCTGGCCGGACCTGTTCATCGCCGGCGGCGGTATCAGCCGCAAGGCCGAGAAGTGGATCCCGCTGCTCACCAACCGCACCCCCGTCCAGCCCGCGACCCTGCGCAACACCGCCGGCATCGTGGGTGCCGCACTCGCCGCGACCTCCCGCGTGGCGCCCTGAGAACCGCCCTCGACTCGCGCGGTCTCCGACAGTGCCGCGCGGTCGTTACAATGGTCCACGCCCCGGCCGCGACGGCAGGGTAATCCGAGAGACCTCTCCGCCGGAAGAACACTCTGGCGTGACGCCGCACGACACCGTCACGAAAGGGCGTACGTGGCAGCCACCGACATTCGTCAGACCGTAGAGACCGCGACCGACACCGCGGACGCTGCGGTCGCCGCACCTGCGAAGGCTCCCGCCAAGAAGGCGGCCCGCAAGGCCCCCGCCAAGAAGGCCGCCCCGCGCGGCGCCGCCGCGAAGAAGACCGCGGCGAAGAAGGCCCCCGCCAAGAAGGCCGGCGCCGCCGCCGCGCCCGCCGAGGACGCGGACGAGAACCCCTCGGACATCGCCGACCTCGACGTGCCCGAAGGCGAACTCGCCGCCGAGTCCGACGTGGTGGAGGTCGTCGCCGTCGGTGAGGACGGCGAGGACGAGGCCACCGCCGAGCCCACGGCCGAGGACAAGGCGTCGGGCGACTTCGTGTGGGACGAGGAGGAGTCCGAGGCGCTGCGTCAGGCCCGCAAGGACGCCGAGCTCACCGCGTCGGCCGACTCGGTCCGCGCCTACCTCAAGCAGATCGGCAAGGTCGCCCTCCTCAACGCCGAGGAGGAGGTGGAGCTGGCCAAGCGCATCGAGGCGGGTCTGTACGCCACGCAGCTGATGGCCGAGTCCGCCGAGAAGGGCGAGAAGCTCCCCGTCGCGCAGCGCCGGGACATGAACTGGATCTGCCGCGACGGCAACCGCGCCAAGAACCACCTGCTCGAGGCGAACCTCCGCCTGGTGGTCTCGCTGGCCAAGCGCTACACCGGCCGCGGCATGGCCTTCCTCGACCTGATCCAGGAGGGCAACCTCGGCCTGATCCGCGCGGTCGAGAAGTTCGACTACACCAAGGGCTACAAGTTCTCGACCTACGCCACGTGGTGGATCCGTCAGGCCATCACCCGCGCCATGGCCGATCAGGCCCGCACCATCCGCATCCCGGTGCACATGGTCGAGGTCATCAACAAGCTCGGCCGCATCCAGCGCGAGTTGCTCCAGGACCTGGGCCGCGAGCCCACGCCGGAGGAGCTGGCGAAAGAGATGGACATCACGCCGGAGAAGGTGCTGGAGATCCAGCAGTACGCGCGTGAGCCCATCTCGCTGGACCAGACCATCGGCGACGAGGGCGACAGCCAGCTCGGCGACTTCATCGAGGACTCGGAGGCCGTGGTCGCGGTCGACGCCGTGTCGTTCACGCTCCTGCAGGATCAGCTGCAGTCCGTGCTCGAGACGCTCTCCGAGCGCGAGGCCGGCGTGGTCCGTCTGCGCTTCGGTCTCACCGACGGGCAGCCGCGCACCCTCGACGAGATCGGCCAGGTCTACGGAGTCACGCGCGAGCGCATCCGGCAGATCGAGTCCAAGACCATGTCGAAGCTGCGCCACCCCAGCCGGTCCCAGGTTCTGCGCGACTACCTGGACTGAGCACCCGCAGCACCGCCTCGTTCACCGCCCGGTGACCACGGCTCGGCGTCACCCGCCGAACGAGCCGTCGTCACCGGGCGGTCGTGCGTCCACCCGGCGTACGGCGCCGACCGGGATCGGCCCGTAGTGATGCGGGAACCGCATCGATTCCGGATCGCCCGGCACCCCGGGTTCCCACCGCACCTCGCCCGGCAACGCGGCGGCGTCGACACGGAGCACCAGCAGGTCCGTGCGGCCGCGGAAGAGCCGGTTCGCGGGCAGGTGCACCTGCTCGGCGGTGGAGAGGTGGACGAAGCCGTCGGTCGCCAGCGACGGCGGGGCGATCTCGCCGGCGGCGCGATACCCGGCCCACTCGTCCTGCGTGCAGAGGTGCAGAAGTTCGGTCACGTGAGTCCTTTCGGTGCCCGCGTCGGGGGCGGATCGGCAGGGCGGGGTGGATCGGCAGAGCGGGGTGGATCGGCAGGGCGGGGGCGGCGGTCCACGCCGCCGAGCATCAGCGCGACCACGACGAAGGCGATGCCGACCGCCTCGGTGATCTCGGGGAGCTGACCGAGGACCACCAAGCCCACCACCGTCGCCGTGGTGGGCAGCAGGGCCAGCAGGAGCGCGAAGCGTGCGCGGCCCACCGACCGCAGGACCACCTGGTCGAGCGCGTACGGCACCACCGACGACAGCAGGCCGATGCCCAGCCCCAGCGCCCACGTGGCGGGGTGCGCGAACACACCGGGGTCGGCGAGCAGCTGCGGCGTCAGGCCGATCGGTGCCAGGAGGACGGTCGCCGCGCCCATGCCGACGGCGAGCGAATCGAGCCCGCGTCCGGCGTCGGCGACCACGGTGCCGAGCACCACGTAGGCCGCCCACAGGGCGGCCGCGGTCAGCGCGAACGCCACCCCGACGGCGCCGACGTCCCCGGTCGCGCCCGCGGCCAGGGCGACGCCCACGATCACCAACGCCAGCGACAGGACGTCGCGAGGACGTCGGGAACCCAGTGCGGCCACCGCCACCGGGCCGAGGAACTCGACGGCCACCGCCGTTCCGAGCGGGATCCGGGCGATCGCCTCGTAGAACGCCAGGTTCATCGCGACGGTCACCACGCCGAATCCCGTTGCGGCCAGGACCGACCGGCGCGTCCACCGCGTGCGCCACGGCCGACGCCAGGCGAGCAGGATCACCGCCGCCCCGGCGGCTCGCAGCCAGGCGACGGTGGTGGGCGAGGTGGTGTCGAACAGGAACACGCCGACCGCGGCGCCGAGGTACTGGGCCACCGCGCCGACGACGAACACGCCGGGCACCGCCCACCCGGGGAAGGTGCGCGGTGCGGTACGCGACGTGTCGGAGGCCACGAGGGAGCACGCTAGCGAGACGGCGGGGTCGACCCCCGAGCCGGGTCCGACGGGGCCGTCGCGTTCTGCCCTCAGCGAACGTCTCGAGCAGCCGAGGCCCTGGCCAGCATGTTTCGTGTTAGTGACGACACATCGTGTCCTGCGTGGGAACACCGCATGGCGGCTATACGTCTGACAGAGTGAACGAACCGCGTCGCACCGGCGCGGAGGACCGATCCCAGGACCGTGCTTTCGCGGTCAGTACGGAGGCGTCATGCCCGGATTGATGACAGACACGACCCTCACAGCGGCGGATCGATGCGACCGCTGTGGCGCAGGCGCACGGGTGCGCGCCGTCCTCGCCACCGGCGGTGAGCTTCTCTTCTGCCGCCACCACGCCAACGAGCACGAGGACCGCCTCCGCGAGATGAACGCGACCATCGTGACGGATGCCGACGCGATGGCCTGACGGCCCCGCTCCACCCGCGAACGGCGGGCGACCACCTCGGTGGTCGCCCGCCGTTCGTCGTTGCGGCGCCCCGTCACCAGGAGCGCAGGGCGGCGATACGTTCGGTGAGCTGTTCGGCCGTCGCGATGGCCGTCGGCGGCCCGCCGCACGTACGGCGCAGTTCGCCGTGGATGATGCCGTGCGCCTTGCCGGTCCGGTGATGCTGCATCGCGACCAAAGAGTTCAGTTCCTTGCGCAGATCCGCGAGCTTGGCGGCGTCGCCCGCCCGACTCTCGGCCGCCCGCGCGGGCGTCGGGGCCGGCGCTTCGGCGCGGGCCGGGCTCGCGAGCTGGTCGCTCTGACGCTTACGCAGCAACGCGCGCATCTGGTTCCCGTCGAGCAGGCCGGGCAGGCCGAGGTAGTCCGCCTCCTCGTCGCTGCCGGAGAACGTGGCCGTACCGAAGGACGAGCCGTCGAAGATGACCTGGTCGAGCTCGGCGTCCGCGCCCAGGGCGGTGAACGCCTTCTCCTCCTCGCCCGGTTCGTCCTTCTGCTGGTTCGCGTCCGCAAGCAGGTCGTCGTCCAGACCGTCCTTCTCGCGATGCGGCTTGCCGATCACGTGGTCGCGTTGCGCCTCGAGCTTGCTCGCGAGGTCCAGCAGCACCGGCACGGACGGAAGGAAGACGCTGGCGGTCTCGCCCTTGCGGCGCGAGCGCACGAAGCGCCCGATCGCCTGCGCGAAGTACAGCGGCGTCGAAGCGCTGGTGGCGTAGACGCCGACGGCCAGGCGCGGCACGTCGACTCCCTCGGACACCATGCGTACCGCCACCATCCACGCCGACGTGCCGGCGCCGAACTCGGCGATGCGTGACGACGACGTCGGGTCGTCGGACAGCACCACCGTGGGCATCTCACCGGTGAGCGTTTCGAGGATGCCCGCGTACGCGCGTGCCGTGGTCTGGTCCGAGGCGATGACGAGGCCCCCGGCGTCGGGGATGCCGCCGGCACGCAACTGGTGCAGCCGGGTGTTGGCCGCCGAGAGCACGGACGGCACCCACTCCCCCGACGGGTCGAGCGCCGTGCGCCACGCACGGGCGGTCTGCTCGGCGCTGAGCGGCTCGCCGAGTCGAGCGGAGAACTCGTCGCCGGCGCTGTTGCGCCACCGCGCCTCGCCCGAATAGGCCAGGAACACCACCGGACGCACGACGCCGTCGGCCAGCGCGTCGGCGTACCCGTAGCTGTGGTCCGGTCGCGACCGCGGCAGGCCCTCCTCGTCCGGCTCGTAGGACACGAACGGGATCGGGCTGTCGTCGCTGCGGAAGGGCGTACCGGTGAGCGCCAGGCGCCGAGTCGCGTCGCCGTAGGCCTCCCGGATGCCTTCGCCCCAGCTCTTGGCGTCACCGCCGTGGTGGATCTCGTCCAGGATCACCAGGGTGCGGAACGATTCGGTCCGGACGCGGTGCCGGGCGGGATGCGACGCCACCTGCGCGTAGGTGACCACGATGCCGTGGTAGTCCGCCGAGGTCGACCCCGTGCTGTTGGAGAAGCGCGAGTCGAACGCCAGACCCACGCGGGCGGCCGCCTCCGCCCACTGGTGCTTGAGGTGCTCGGTCGGGGCGACGACCGTCACGCGGTCCACGGTGCGATCCGCCAGCAGCTCGAGCGCCACTCGGAGGGCGAAGGTGGTCTTGCCCGCGCCGGGCGTCGCGACGGCGAGGAAGTCTCGTGGCCCGCTGGTGAGGTACTTCGTCAGCGCCCGCCGCTGCCACGCGCGCAGCGGCGGCAGGGACACTCCCGCCGGACCCGTGGCGCCGCGCGGTGTGTCGTCCACCCCGGCGGTCATCGGCGCACCCCGCCCCGAGTCGACTCCGCGCACGGCCTCACGAGAGGTCGGTCCGTCCGTGGCACTGGAACTCCCGTCCGGCTCGCTCGTCTTCTGCACACCGCGGGCAACCCTAGCGGCCCGCGCGCCGGACCGACCAATCCCCAGGACGGGGTGACACGCCGCCCGGCACCGCCGCATCTCCCCGCGCCGTCCGTCATGCTGGAGCGATCATGTCCGCGCCCGAGAACGACCGGCCCACCGAGTCCGTGACCGCCGTGCCCGACGGCTCGGCAGCGTCCGACGGCTCGGCAGCGTCCAACGGTTCGGCAGCGTCCGACGTCCCCGAAGCGTCCGACGTCCCCGGCACCGGCCCGGTGCCGGCTCGCCCCGTCCGGACGGCGTGGCGCGTGCTCGTGCGCACCGCGAGCAAGGCGTGGGACGACTCGATCTTCTCCGAGTCGGCGACCGCGGCGTTCTGGCAGACCCTGTCGCTGCCCCCGCTGATCCTGGCGTTGCTCGGCAGCCTCACCTCGGTGGCGGCCTGGTTCGGGCCGAACACCCTCGACATCATCGAGTCGAAGATCCTCACGTTCAGCGGCACGGTGTTCAGCGACAACGTGGTCGACGAAATCATCGGTCCGACGGTGCGGGACATCCTCGCGAGCGGTCACGGCCCGGTGGTGTCGGTGGGTTTCCTGCTCTCGCTCTGGGCGGGGTCGTCGGCGATCTCGACGTTCGTGGACTCGATCGTCGCCGCACACGGGCAGCAGGACGCACGCAACCCGGTGTGGCAGCGGATCTTCGCGCTCCTGCTCTACGTGGGGTTCCTGATCGTCGCGGTGTTCGTCCTGCCGCTGGTCGCGCTGGGCCCGACCATGATCGGCCGGGTGCTGCCGTCGTCGTGGTACGAGATCGGGTCGAGCATCATCGACGTCGCCTACTACCCCGGCGTGGGACTGCTGCTGATCGTCGGCCTCACCACGCTGTACAAGGTGGCGCTGCACACCTCGCTGCCGTGGCACCGTCTGCTCGGCGGGGCGTTGCTGGCCGGCGTGTTCTTCATGATCGCGAGCGCGGTGCTGCGCGCGTACCTGTCCTGGGTGACCGGAACCGGCTACACCTACGGCGCGCTGGCCACGCCGATCGCGTTCCTGCTGTTCACGTTCTTCCTCGGATTCGCCGTGGTCCTCGGCGCGGAGTTCAACGCGACCGTGCAGGAGTTCTGGCCCGCGCGCGCGTCCCGGCTCGAGCAGGTGAAGGACTGGGTGAACACCAAGGCCGTCGAACCGGCGACGGGCGCCCTCGGACGGCTGGCCACCGGGCCCGTCCGGCTCGGTCGTCAGGACGCCCGCGCCGACCGACCGGAGGCGTCTCGCGGTCGGTCGGCCCGGCCGGAGACGGCTCAGTCGCCCTTGCGCAAGCCGTCGTAGACCTTCTTGCACTCCGGGCACACCGGGGATCCCGGCTTGGCCGACTTGGTCACCGGGAACACCTCGCCGCACAGCGCGACGACGTGGGTGCCCATGACCGCGCTCTCGGCGATCTTGTTCTTCTTGACGTAGTGGAAGAACTTGGGAGTGTCGTCGTCGGTGGTCTCGTTGGTGGAGACATCGGGCCGTTCGATGGTCTGCGTGCTGCTCATCGTTCGATTATGACGGTTGTTCCCGACGACGGCGTCGGACATGTCACGGTCCGGATTACTGCACACTTCGTTCAACAGTGACACAGTGGAGTCATGGCACAAGACGGCACCTCACGCCAGTCCGCCCGAGAGGATGTTCGCCGGGCGGTTCTGATCACCGAGGCACACACGTCGGTCGAGGAACAACACCGCGCGCGTGTCCGCAAATACCTGTTCATCATGTCCTTCCGCATCCCCGCGCTGGTTCTCGCGGCGCTGTCCTACGGGGCGTGGCAGAACCCGTGGATCGCGATGGCGATCGTCGGCGTCTCGATCCCGCTGCCGTGGATGGCGGTGCTCATCGCGAACGACCGCCCGCCGCGGACCGACGACGAGCCCAGCCGCTACGGGTGGCGTGCGCAGAACACGACGGCGCTGGAATCGACGAGCCATCCCGTCGTGACCGTGGACGTGGACCTCGACGAGACCGCCGCTCCCCCGCGCGCGGCGGTGACCGCGAAGAGCCCCGGGACGGCCGCGACCTGACTCGCCGGGCGGGTCGGCGCGGGTCGATACGCTCGTCGCCGTGACCGATTCCGACGCTTCGCGTCCCAGTGACACCGACGCTTCGCGTCCCAGTGACACCGACGCCCCGCGTCCGACCGCTTCTCCTGCGATCGACGAGGACGCGCTGCTCCGCCTCACGCACCCGCTGCGTGAGGCGTTCGCGCGCACCGGCTTCACCGCCGACGGTGTCCTCGCCGGCCTGGAGTCCGAGGTGCACGACGCACTCGGCCGCGGTGAACCCACGCCCGTCCGCCGCCGGTGCCGAGACCTCGGCGAGCTCGGAACCCTGATCCGCCTGTTCCTGCTGGCCGACGACGTCGACGCGGACGCGGCGCGGGCGGCCCTCGCACCGGTCGAGCGGGCCGACGCCGAGCGGGCCGGGCTTCTCGCCGGTGACGCCGAGGGTACCGTGCGCGCGCTGCTCGACGTGCGACCGCTGGACCTCGGCCACGGCACGCGCTGGGTGGTGTCCGACATCGACGGCAGCACCCGCGACGTGCCCATCGGGTCGGACCACGTGCTCGGGGTCGGCCACGCCTCGCTGTCCCTGGTCCGGGCGACACCGACCCGCACCGACGGCCCGGTGTCCCTCCTCGACCTCGGGACCGGCTGCGGTGTCCAGGCCGTCCACGGGTCCACGTACGCGGACCGGGTCACGGCCACCGACCTGTCCGCCCGCGCCGTCGTGCTGGCGCGCGTGACCGCGGCGCTGAACCGGACCTCGGTCGAGGTACTGGCCGGGCCGTGGTTCGAGCCGGTGGTCGGCCGCCGCTTCGACCGCATCGTCGCCAAT
Organism: Rhodococcoides corynebacterioides; assembly: GCF_019834675.1. GTDB lineage: Bacteria > Actinomycetota > Actinomycetes > Mycobacteriales > Mycobacteriaceae > Rhodococcoides > Rhodococcoides corynebacterioides_A. Next base: position 399,230 of record NZ_JABUBU010000002.1, read on the forward strand.
CCCCCGTTCGTCGTGGGGACGGGCGACGTCACGCACTCCTACCGTGATTCCGGCCTCGACCTCGACGGGGCGAGTCGGCTGGTCGTGTCGACCGCGCCGGACCACCTGCATCTCGGCGGCACTGCCGCCCTGCTGGCGGCCTGGATCCACGTCGACGGCGAGGACTGGCGCTCGCGGGTGGCGTCCTGGCTCCCGGACCACGGCGTCGACGCCTGGATCGTGCAGCGCGACGTCGCCGATCCGGCTCTGCACGTCGGCACCTGGCTGCGCGACGGCGGACTCGACCCTCGCACGCCGGCGGCCGACGCGCTCGCCGAGCGCTGGCTGAGCCGACTCGAGGACGCCGACGTCACCGGGGTCGGATTCGGGTTCGTCTACCTGCGGCGCACCGACCGACCGACGAGCGTGCTCGCGGAGGACCTGCGCCACGGCCTCGCGGACCCGCTGGGCGACGAGGCCCTCGACGTGTTCGACCGTCTCGACTGGCTGCGGACACACGACCTCGTGGCCGAACGGTTCACGGTCGACCCCGCCACCGCGTACGAGAACGTCGCGCTCCCCGACCCCGACGGCGGCTGGTCGACGGTGGTGCGTCGGGTCCACCGCGGCGACGGTCCCGCCTGGCAGCACGAGATCGACGAGGACGGTGCCACGCTGCTCGCCGGGTTGCGCGCGGACGGTCTGCCCCTGGGCGACGTGGTGGAGTTGCTGGCCGCGGCGCGCGGCGTCGACGCCGACGAGCTGATGCCGGGCGCGGTGTCCCTGGTGTCCGGCCTGGTGGTCCACGGGCTCGTGCGGCCGGCCGGTTCCCGGTAACCGCACCGACGGCCCCGGAGATCCTTTCTCTCAGCAACTTCTCAGGGCGATGTCGACGAATCCGCAGGCCAGATGGTTTGACGGCCGGGCCGGCTGGGAACTTTCGGGGAGTGTTTCGACGTTGACACGGGTGAGACACCACCGATCAGGAGGCACGTCATGACCAGCCCCACCACCGTTCGTCCGCGCCCGAGCGAAGCCGATCTCGACGCTCAAAGCCCGGCTGCGGACCTCGTTCGCGTCTACCTGAACGGTATCGGCCGCACGGCCCTGCTCACCGCCGCCGAAGAGGTCGAGTTGGCCAAGAAGATCGAGGCCGGCCTCTACGCCGCGCACGTCCTCGCCACCGGCAAGCGTCTCTCCGCTGCCAAGAAGCGTGATCTCGCCACCGTGGTCCGCGAGGGCAGCGCGGCGCGCGCGCATCTGCTGGAGGCGAACCTGCGCCTCGTGGTGTCGCTCGCCAAGCGCTACACCGGACGCGGCATGCCGCTGCTCGACCTCATCCAGGAGGGCAACCTCGGCCTCATCCGGGCGATGGAGAAGTTCGACTACGCCAAGGGCTTCAAGTTCTCGACCTACGCCACCTGGTGGATCCGGCAGGCCATCACCCGCGGCATGGCCGATCAGAGCCGCACCATCCGGCTCCCCGTCCACCTCGTCGAGCAGGTGAACAAGCTGGCGCGCATCAAGCGCGAGCTGCACCAGCAGCTGGGCCGCGAGGCCACCGACGAGGAACTGGCCGAGGAGTCGGGCATCCCGGTCGAGAAGATCGCCGATCTGCTGGACCACAGCCGTGACCCGGTAAGCCTCGATATGCCCGTCGGCAGTGACGAGGAGGCGCCGCTGGGCGACTTCATCGAGGACTCGGAGGCCACGTCCGCCGAGAACGCCGTCATCGCCGGCCTGCTGCACACCGACGTGCGCAGCGTCCTCGCCACGCTCGACGAGCGCGAGCAGCAGGTCATCCGGCTGCGGTACGGCCTGGACGACGGCCAGCCGCGCACGCTCGACCAGATCGGCAAGCTCTTCGGACTCTCCCGCGAGCGGGTGCGTCAGATCGAGCGCGAGGTGATGGGCAAGCTCCGCCAGGGCGATCGCGCCGAGCGTCTGCGGTCCTACGCCAGCTGACACACCACGCACGCGAGAAGGGCCCCGGCATTCGTGCCGGGGCCCTTCTCGCGTGCGTGGACCGTCAGCGGAGGCGGCGCGGCCCGAAGTCGGCGCGCGTCGGCTCCGGACCGATGCGGATGCGGGCGTCGGTGGTCTCCGCCCCCGTCGCCGACGCGAGAACCGGATCGCACGTCAGTTGCCGCACCTCGGGCAGGTCGTCGGCCAACGTGGACACGCGCAGAACCAGGTCGACCAGCGCGTTCTTGTTCACCGGGGTGGCCGTGCGGTAGCCCGAGAGCATGGGTGCCGATCGCGGTGACTCGACCAGCTCGGCCGCGTCCCGCTCGCCGAGCGGCAGCACCCGGTACGCCCGGTCGCCGAGCAACTCCGGGAGCGCGCCCGACAGCCCGAACGACACCACCGACCCGAACGACGGGTCGTCCTGCACCCGCACCACGCAGCCGATGCCCTTGGTGGCCATGCGTTGGACCACCATGACCGGATTGCCGGACGCCGCGAACAGATCGCGGTACGCGCGGCCGACGGCGCCGGCTCCCACCACGTCGAGGCGCACGCCGGACAGATCGGGCCGGTGCCGCCACTGCTTGCCGGTCGCCTTGACGGCCACGGGCCCACCGAGCTCCTCGGCGGCCGCCACCGCATCGGCCTCGTCGGTGACGGTGCGGAACGACGCCACGTCGATTCCGTAGCACCCCAAAAGCTGCGTCGCTTCCTCGTCGGACAGCCACCGGCCGTCCGGGGTGCGCTCCATCCAGTCGGCGACCAGGTCGCGGGCGGCGGCGGTGTCGATGCCCGCCGGCCGGGTGACGTCGTCGACCGGGCGACCGAGCCGCGCCGCGTACCGCCACGCCCGGGTCAGGGCGAGCACGGCACGCGCGGGGTCCGGGTAGGACGGCACCGACCCGCGCACGAGGTTGCCGTCGTCGTCACGGACGGCCAGGAGATCCGGGATGCCCTCGGCGGCGAGGAACGTCGTCAGCACCGGCTTGTCGCGGCCGCGTACCGCGTTGCCGAGCGCTTCCGCGTAGGACTCCACCCGCACGGCGACCGGAGGGACGAACACCGCCAGCACCGCGTCGACGTCCGACGCGTCCAGCGCCCGGGTGACCGCGGCGGCGAAGTCCTCCGGCGTCGCCTGCGCGCCCACGTCGACCGGCGCGTCGGCCTGCAGTCCGTTGTCCCGCGCCGCGTCCACGGCGAGCACGCCGAGCGCGGTGGAGTTGCCCACAACGGCCACCCGCGGACCGGCCGGCAGCGGCTGGTAGCCGAGCAGCACCGCGCAGTCGAACAGTTCGGCGATCGAGTCCACCTGAATGACCCCGGCCTGCTCGAACAGTGCCCGGACGATCGAATCGTCGATGTCCGAGCCGGTCGCGAGCGCGGGCGGCACCGCGCCGCGGCCGCTCTTGACGGCCACGATCGGCTTGGTCCGCGCCACCCGTCGCGCGATGCGCCAGAACTTGCGCGCGTTGCCGAAGCTCTCGAGGTACAGCAGCACGACGTCGGTGTTCTCGTCCTGGTCCCAGTACTGCAACAGGTCGTTGCCGGAGAGGTCGGCGCGGTTGCCCGCCGAGACGAAGGTCGACAGTCCGAGCAGGCGTTCGGACGCCTGGGACAGGATCGCGATGCCGAGCGCTCCCGACTGGCAGAAGAACCCCACTCGGCCGCGACCGGGCAGGACGGGCGCGAGCGTGGCGTTCAGGGAGACGGCGGGGTCGAGGTTCGCGACGCCGAGCGCGTTGGGCCCCACCAGGCGCATCCCGTGGGCCCGGGCGGCCCGGACCAGGCGACGCTCGTTGGCGCGGCCCTCCTCCCCCGTCTCGCCGAAGCCGGAGGAGACCACTACCAGCGAGCGGACCCCCTTGGCCAGGCAGTCGTCGAGCACGGCGTCGATCTGCGCGGACGGCACCGCCGCGACGGCGAGATCCACCTCGTCGGGGATGTCGGAGACGCTCGCGTACGCCCGCACCCCGCGCACCGACGTGTGTTCGGCGTTGACCGGGTAGACCGGCCCGGTGAACGACGCGCGGAGGAGGTTGGTCAGCACGGCGTTGCCGACCTTCTCGGGGTCGGTGGACGCCCCGATGACGGCCACCGAGCGCGGGGCGAGCACGTTGCGGACGCTCTTCGCCTCCGCGGCACGCTCCCGCGAGTTTCGCACCTGCACCAGGGCGTCGGTGGGATCGATGTCGAAGTCCAGATTGAGCACGCCGCCGTCGAACGAGCGGCTCACCTGATAGCCCGCCTGCCGGAACACCGTGACCATGTTGCGGTTCTCGGCGAGAACCTCCGCGACGAACCGCCGCACGCCGTTCTCCGCCGCGGCGCCCGCGAGATGCTCGAGCAGGATCGGCCCGAGCCCACGACCCTGATGGTGGTCGGCGACGACGAAGGCCACCTCGGCGGAGTTGCCGTCGCCGTCGGGGAGCCGCTCGTACCGGCCGACGGCGATGATCTCGTCGCCGAGCGTCGCCACGAAGGCCACGCGCGAGGAGTGATCCACCGTCGTGAAGTTGACGACGTCGCGCTGCGGCATCGTCGGGTACGGGCCGAAATACCGCAGGTAGCGGGTGCGCTCGCTGAGCTTGCCGTGGAACGCGACGATCGCGTCGGCGTCGGACGGCACGATCGGCCGCAGGTGCACCACACGACCGTCGCTGGCGAGGACGTCGGCGGACCAGTGCGCGGGGTAGGTCTCGGCACGTTGCCGTTCCAGCGCCTTGGGGTCCGAGGTGGCGGGCCGGGGTGTGTCCGACGCGGCGTTCTCGAGCTCGGGTTTCCCGGCGTCGGGGGTCTCGTCAGTCACGCGGGTCCTCCGGGTCCAGCCCCAGTGCGGGGTACACCGCACGCCGGGTCGCGACGATCGCGGTGTCGACGCGCTCCACCGCGCGGTCGACGACGGCGACCCCCGAGGTCGGCGAGCCTCCCGGGCCGTCCCAGGGCGCGTAGTCGACGTCACCGTCGTCGCTCATGGTCGAGGGCAGGTCGATGCTCGGGGCGGCGCCGCGCACGCGCTCGCGCCACTCCTCGGGCAACGGGGTCGACGGATCGACGTCACGGTCGAGCACCGCGGCGATGAGGTGCGTCCAGGCGCGCGGGACCACCCGGACCAGGCCGTATCCCCCGCCACCGACGGCGAGCCACCGCCCCTCGCACACCCGATCGGCGAGATCACGCATGGCGAGGAAGGCGGCGCGCTGGCCGTCCACGGTGAGGCCGAGGTCGGCCAGCGGGTCCTCCCGGTGGGAGTCGACGCCGCACTGGCTCACGATGATCTGGGGTCGGAACGCCGCCACCGCGCCGGGAACGACGGCGTGGAACGCGCGCAGCCACAGCCGATCGCCGGTCCCGGGCAGCACGGGCACGTTCACGGCCGTACCCTCCGCGAGCCCGGACCCGGCCTCGGTGGACCAACCGGTGTTCGGCCACAGCGTCGCCGGGTGCTGGTGGACGGACACCGTCATCACGCGCGGGTCGTCGAGGAACGCCGCCTGCACTCCGTCCCCGTGATGGGCGTCGACGTCGAGGTAGGCGATGCGGTCGTACCCGTTGTCGAGGAGCCACGAGATGGCGATGGCCGCGTCGTTGTAGACGCAGAAACCCGACGCCCAGTCGGCCATGGCGTGGTGCATCCCCCCGCCGATGCTCACGGCCCGGCGCGCGGAGCCCGACGCGATGGCCCGCGCGGCGGTGAGGGTGCCGCCGGCGATCACGGCACTGGCCTCGTGCATGTCGACGAAGACGGGGTTGTCCTCGGAGCCGAGGCCGTGGACCGGGTCCGTCGCGCGGGACCCGAGCGGCAGGTCGAGGTGCGCGCGCTTGACCGCGCCGACGTAGGACGAGGTGTGGACGCGCAGCAGATCCTCGTCGCTGGCCGGGGTGGGCGGTACCGTGTCGGCGTCCTCGAGCAGTCCGAGCGTGGTCGCGAGGTCCATCGTGAGCGCGAGCCGGGTCGGGTTCATCGGGTGGTCGTCGCTCCAGCGGTACTTCAGATAGTCCGCGCTCCAGACGAGGGCGGGGGGACTCGACGGGGCGCTCATGCGGTTCAACCTACGTGTCCGATCTGCCCGACGCGGCCGACCCGCGATGCCGACTCCGTACCGGTAGAATTACAAGAGACGAAGGGTGTGATTGTGAAGGATTTGGTGGACACGACGGAGATGTATCTCCGGACCATCTACGACTTGGAGGAAGAAGGTGTCGTGCCGCTGCGGGCACGCATCGCGGAGCGGCTCGAGCAGTCCGGTCCCACGGTGAGCCAGACGGTGGCTCGGATGGAACGCGACGGTCTGCTGCTCGTCGCCGGTGACCGCCATCTGCAGCTCACCGAGAAGGGACGCGAGCTCGCGGTGTCCGTCATGCGCAAGCACCGCCTCGCGGAGCGCCTTCTGGTCGACGTGATCGGTCTCCGCTGGGAAGACGTCCACGCCGAGGCCTGCCGGTGGGAGCACGTGATGAGCGAGGAAGTGGAACGGCGCCTCGTCGAGGTGCTCGACAACCCCACCACCTCGCCGTACGGCAACCCGATTCCCGGTCTCGACCTGCTCGGATCCTCGCGTCCGAGCACCCCGGTCGAGGACCTCGTGCGCCTGTCCGACCTCCCGTCCGGAACGCCCACCGCCGTCGTGGTGCGCCGACTGGCCGAGTACGTCCAGTCGGACCCCGACACGATCGCTCGCCTGCGCGACGCGGGTGTGGTGCCGGACGCACGCGTGACGGTGTGCCCCAAGCCCGGTGCCGTCACCATCACGGTGCCCGGCCACGACGACGTCGATCTGTCCATCGAGATGGCGCACGCCGTCCAGGTCAAGACCATCTGAGGAGTTCCGTGAAGTACGTGGTGACCGGCGGCGCCGGCTACGTCGGTTCCGTGTGCGCGCGGGTGTTGGTGGACTCCGGTCACGAGGTGGTCGTGATCGACGACCTCTCGACCGGCAACCGGGACGGCGTTCCCGACGGCACGACGTTCGTGGAGGGTCCGGTCGCCGACCGTATCGACGACGTGCTGGCGGAGGGGGGCGTCGACGGCGTGCTCCACTTCGCCGCGCAGTCGTTGGTCGGCGAGTCCGTGGAGAAGCCCGAGAAGTACTGGCGCGGCAACGTCGGCACCGCTCTCGCGGTGCTCGACGCGATCGTCGCGCACGGCACGCCCCGCCTCGTCTTCTCCTCCACGGCGGCCACGTACGGGGAGCCCGAGCGGACCCCGATCACCGAGGACTTCTCCACTCGCCCCACCAATCCGTACGGTGCGAGCAAGTTGGCCATCGACCATGCGATCACGGGGTACACCGCGGCGCACGGATTCGGGGCGACGAGCCTGCGGTACTTCAACGTGGCCGGCGCCTACGGCGGGCTCGGCGAGAACCGGGTGGTCGAGACGCACCTCATCCCGTTGGTGTTGCAGGTCGCCGCCGGGCACCGAGAGTCCATCTCGGTGTTCGGTACCGACTGGCCCACTCCCGACGGCACCGCGGTGCGCGACTACATCCACGTGCGCGACCTCGCGGACGCACACTTGCGCGCCGTCGATCGCAGCACTCCCGGACAGCACCGCATCTTCAACCTCGGCAGCGGTGCGGGTTTCTCCGTCCGCGAGGTGATCGAGTCCTGCCGCCGGGTCACCGGCCGGGACATTCCGGTGGTCGACTCCCCCCGACGTCCCGGCGACCCGGCCGTGCTGGTGGCGTCCAGCGCCGAGGCCATCGAGCAGTTGGGCTGGTCGCCGCAGCTCACCGACCTCGACACCATCGTCGCCGACGCGTGGGAGTTCCTGCAGTCGATGGGCGACCGCGCCCACTCCGCACACCGGGGCTGACCTCACCCGTCGGCGGGCAGCCGCACGCCGAGCCCCGTCGCGACGGCGCGCGCGGAGTCCACGAGGTCGGTCACCACGGCCGGACCGAGACCGTTCTGCAGGGCGGCGTCGAGCAGCACGGCCAGCCGGTACCGGGGGTCCGCCGCCAGCGCGACCTCGAGCGCCGTCCCGGCCATCGGTCCGTCTCCGCGCAGGTAGAACCACACCGCCACCATCGTCGCGGGCGCGGCTCGCCGCGGACCGGACGTTCGCCGGGCCAGTTCCACCCACAGCGCCCCCGCGGTCGCGTCGAGCCGGGTGCCGGCGAGCCCGAGCAGCGCGTCCCGGATCGACAGCACCGCCAGGCCGGCCATCGCCCGCGCCGCCGACACGGAGTCGAGCTCACCGGACAGATCGAGTAACTCGACGTCGTCGACCACCTCGGCCAGCAGTTCCCCCGGTGTCAGCGGCGCGAGGATCTCGGCGACCTCGGCGCACTGCTGCGCGAAGCGCGCGCAGTCGTCCGCGGACGCCGGGGCGAGCACGGTCAGCAGATCGGACCGGGAGGACCGGATCGGTCGGCCGCTCACGACGGTCGACGCCGCGACCGCGGACGTGCGCGGGTCCGGCAACGATCCGCAGCGGTCGTCGCCGCCGAGGCTCGTCCACGGGGCGTCGGCCGTGATGGTCGGTACCACGTGGACACCGAGAACCTGGATGTCGAGGGCGTCGAACGCCTCGTGCAGATCGTCCGCGAGCGGTTCGTACTGCGCCGGGGCGCGGTCACCGACGACGAGCACCGCGACGATCGCGTCGTAGGCCTCGCGGTCGCAGACCTGCGCGCAGCGTTCGATGGCGTGGAACACCTCCCCCGTGGTCGGTGCTTCCGGCAGGTCCTGCCGCACGGTCATGCGCACCGTCGTCGTCGACCCCCGCGAGAGGCAGATCAGGACGATCGAGTGCTCGGGAACGAAGCCCAGGAGGGCGGGGACGGCGGCGACGAGGTCGCCCACCGTCCCGACGGTGGCGCGCAGCGGCGGATCGAGTGGATGGTCGCCGCGACGATCGGCGGCGTAGGGGTGTCTGGTCACACGCCGCACTCTGCGCCGAGCCGCCGACCGGCGTCGGGCCGTGACCTGGGCCGACGAGTCGACTCGAACCGACCTGTGGATGACCGCGTCCCCGGGGAGAACGCAGGTCCGAGCGGTGTCCGCGAGACGTGCCACGATCGTCAGCATGCGTGCAGTGCTGCAACGAGTCTCGTCCGCGGGGGTACGGGTGGAGGACCGCGTGGTCGGGGAGATCGGTCCGGGCGTGCTCGTCCTGCTCGGCGTCGCGCCCACCGACGGACCCACCGACGTCGAGCACGTCTCCCGCAAGATCGCCGAGCTGCGGATCCTTCCGGGTGAGCGGTCGGTCTCCGAGGTGCCCGAGGCGGGTGTGCTCGTGGTCTCGCAGTTCACCCTCTACGGCGACACGCGGAAGGGCCGACGCCCGTCGTGGAACGGCGCCGCACCCGGCCCGGTGGCCGAGCCGCTGGTCGACGCCGTGGTGGCGTCCCTCCGGGCGCGGGGGATCACCGTCGCGACCGGGGTGTTCGGGGCTCACATGGCGGTCGAGTCGGTGAACGACGGGCCGGTCACCGTGATCGTCGAGAGCCCCGGATCCTGATCCACCACCGCCGGACCGTCGTCGATCGCCGCCGGCGGCGTGTAACCACTCCCCGTCGCCGCCCGGTGCGCGGCAGCGACGGCTTGGGCAGCCGGGACCAGGACACGCCCTCGGGCAGCATCCAGCCGCGCCACCGGGCGAGGACGCACAGCGACGCGCCGACCACGGTTCCGGCGACCAGGCCCGCGTCGGTGCCGACGAGCGACTGCGTCACCACCAGCGTCGCACTGCCCGCCAGGGCGCACGTGGCGTAAAGCGTGTTGCCACCGAAGATCGCCGGGACACGACCGACGGCGATGTCGCGGACCGCTCCCCCGCCCACCGCGGTGACGGCGCCGAGCCCGATGGCCGGCAGCCACCCCAGCCCGACGCCCAGCGTCTTCTGGGCCCCGGCCGCCGCCCAGCACCCGAGGGCCAGCGCGTCGACGTACGGAAAGACGCGATCCCACCCGCGTCCCTCGAAGCGGACGGCGAACGCGACGAGCGCGCCGATCAGCGCGGCCGTCAGGTAGCGGTAGTCGGTGAGCGCCACCGGCGGCCCGGCCTGGAGGAGCGTGTCGCGGATGATGCCGCCCCCGAGTCCGGACACGACGGCGAGGACCGAGAACCCGACCAGGTCGAAGCGCATGGCACGGGCCACCGCCCCACCGAGCAGGGCGTTGGCCACCACCCCGGTGAGGTCGAGAACGCGGAACAGGTCCGGGACCGCGATCCCCGGCACGGAATCGAACACGGCGCGGAATCAGCCGTTCTTGACCTTCTGGACGGCCTCGCGGAACACCAGGTCCAGCGTGGCCGTATCGGGCTCGGAGTCGTCGAACGACATGTAGGTGGCGGTGACCCGCACGTCGTCGACCTGCCCGACCAGCGACAGCATCGACTGCGTGACCGTGTCGGTACTGCCGCCGCCGGAGGACACGGTGCGGCGGACGGCGAGGGTGTCGTCGGCGCCGATCGGCGGGGGCGGCACCAGCTCGCTGACGACCTCGGCGGTGACCCCACCGGCCGTGGTCCGCACGGTTCCGCACTCCTCGATCTGCCCTTCGAGCGCGTCGAGGGAATCGGGCACGCGCACCAGCTCCACCGAGACGGTGGCGCGCTTCACCGGATCGGTGCCCACCACCAGCGACGACGAGTCCGGGTCGGCCGACGGCTGCTCCGGCTTGCAGCCGGCCGGCTCGACGGACGCCCCCGCCGCGACGCCTTCGAGATCCTGCGCGGCCTGCGCCACCGCCTGCGGAGGCAGCACCACGGCCTGATAGGCGGGCGGGAACACCGCCGGGTCGATCGTCAGCGCGGACAGCGCCGACTCGGCGGCCGATCCCGTGGTCGACGACGGCGTCGTGCTCCCGCTCGGCGACGTCGTCCCGCTCGGAGCGGTCGACTCGCTCCCGCTCGGTGACGTCGCGGCCGGGGCCGAGGGGGTCGTGCCGGCGGCCTCGGGCACACCCGTGACGGTGCTGCCGCCGCAGGCAGCGCTCACCAGCACGGCTCCGGCTCCGAGGCAGCTCGCGAATCCGAGTCGAGTCCTGCGCTGCACCATCGTGTCCTCTTCTCCCGTGGCCCGGCCGAGTCCCGACCGTTCGGCGAGCATCGCACAGCGCGCGAACCGGACACCGCGCCCACACCGCGCGGTGTCCGGTTCGTTATGCGGCTCGCCGGTCCCGGTCAGGAGCCGCGCGCGATCCACTCCTCGAGGTGCGGGGACTCCGCGCCGATGCTGGTGCCGTCACCGTGCCCGGTGCGGACGGTCGTCTCGGGCGGCAACGCGAAGAGACGTTCGCGGATGCTGCCGATGATCGTCGGGAAGTCCGAGTACGAGCGACCCGTGGCTCCCGGCCCGCCGGCGAAGAGGGTGTCGCCGCTGAACAGCTCGCCCGCCTCCGGCAGGTACAGGCACGACGATCCCGGCGAGTGCCCGGGCGTGTGCAGGATCCGGATGTCGGTCCCCGCCACCGTGACGGTGTCGCCGTCCGCGAGGTCCCGGTGACCGACGCCGGGGTGCGTCTGCTCCCACAGCACGTCGTCGGCGGGGTGCAGGAGGATCGGGGCATCGAGGCGCTTCGCCAGCTCGGGCGCGACGGTGACGTGGTCGTTGTGGCCGTGCGTGCACAGCACGGCGACGACGGTGCGCCCGCCGACGGCGTCGACGATCGGGTCGGCGTCGTGCGCCGCGTCGACGATCACCACCTCGGAGTCGTCGCCGATCAGCCAGATGTTGTTGTCGACGTCCCACTCACCGCCGTCGAGAGCGAACGTCCCCGAGGTGACGACCCGGTCGATCCGCAGGCCGCTCACAGGACCACCACCGAGCGCAGGACGCGGCCGGACGCCGCGGCGTCGAACGCCGCCTCGACGTCCTCCAGACCGATGCGTTCGGTGACGAACTTCTCGAGCGGGAGCCGGCCCTGCCGGTAGAGGTCGACGAGCATCGGGAAATCGCGCTCGGGCAGACAGTCGCCGTACCAGGACGATTTCAGCGATCCGCCGCGGGAGAAGAAATCGATGAGCGGCATCTCGACGGTCATCTCCGGCGTCGGGACGCCGACGAGGACGACGGTGCCCGCCAAGTCACGGGCGTAGAACGCCTGCTTCCAGGTCTCGGGGCGACCGACGGCGTCGATGACCACGTCCGCGCCGTTCCCGTCGGTGAGTTCCTGGATGGCCTCGACCGCGTCGACGGTGGAGGCGTCGACGGTGTGCGTCGCGCCCAGTTCCGTCGCCCACTCGAGCTTCCCCTTGTCGCGGTCGACGGCGATGATCGTGCCGGCGCCGGCGAGTCGAGCACCGGCGATGGCCGCGTCACCGACGCCACCGCAGCCGATCACCGCCACCGAATCGCCGCGGCCGACGTTGCCGGTGTTCATCGCGGCGCCCAGACCCGCCATGACGCCGCAGCCGAGCAGGCCCACGACCGCCGGGTCGGCGTCGGGGTCGACCTTGGTGCACTGGCCCTCGTGGACCAGCGTCTTGTCCGCGAACGCGCCGATGCCGAGCGCCGGGGTGAGCTCGGTGCCGTCCTCGAGGGTCATCTTCTTCGAGGCGTTGTGGGTGTCGAAGCAGTACCAGGGCTCCCCGCGCTTGCACGCCCGGCACTGGCCGCACACGGCGCGCCAGTTGAGCACCACGAAGTCCCCGGGAGCGACGTGGGTGACGTCGTCGCCGACGGTCTCGACCACCCCTGCGGCCTCGTGGCCGAGCAGGAACGGGAACTCGTCGTTGATGCCGCCTTCGCGGTAGTGGAGGTCGGTGTGGCACACGCCACACGCCTGGATCGCCACCACCACGTCGTTCGGACCGGGGTCGGGGACGACGACGGTCTCGGTGGTCACCGGTGCACCCTTGCTCCGTGCGACGACGCCGCGGACCTGCTGTGGCATGGCGATTCTCCCTGTCGGTCTCGAGTCGAGGCGTCCGTCGCGGTTCGGCGGGCGCGTCTCGACCCTATCCGTGCACACATGCGAACCCGGGCATCCGAGCGGCGCCTCCGTGTCCCGCCGCGGACGGGAATGCGCCGCGTGAGCCGTGCGTTGCCGACGACGTACGACGAGGACGGGGTGCGCGTCGACCCGTGGGAGACTGGGTAGTCACCTCGACAAGGGGCACGACCGGAAACGGTCGACGATCCGCACGCGCGCGACGAGAGAGGACACGGCATGGACGAGAAGTCCGGAATGTACGAGCTCGAATTCCCGGCGCCGCGCGTGATCTCGGACGACGGCCTCGGCCCCGTCCTGGTGCACGGGCTGGAGGGGTACTCGGACGCCGGGCACGCCGTCAAGCTGGCAACGGCCCACCTGCGCGAGACGCTGGAGACCGAGCTGGTGGCGTCGTTCGACGTCGACGAGTTGCTGGACTACCGGTCCCGGCGCCCGATGATGACGTTCAAGACGGACCACTTCTCCGACTACGAGGAGCCCGTGCTCAACCTCTACGCGGTCCAGGACGGGGTCGGCACCCCGTTCCTGTTGCTCTCCGGACTCGAACCGGACCTCAAGTGGGAGAAGTTCACCACCGCCGTGCGATTGCTCGCGGAGCAGCTCGGCGTGCGCCGCACCATCGGCCTCAACTCGATCCCGATGGCCGTTCCGCACACCCGTCCGCTCGGGGTGACCGCGCACTCGTCCGACAGCGATCTGGTGGGAGACCACCACAAGTGGTCGGGCGAGTTGCAGGTGCCCGGCAGCGCGTCGTCGTTGCTCGAGTACCGGATGGCGCAGCACGGCCACGAGTCGATGGGCTTCTCCGTACACGTTCCGCACTATTTGGCGCAGACCGCCTACCCGAGCGCCGCGGAGAAGTTGCTCGAGCTGGTGGCCGACGCGGCCGACCTGACGCTGCCGCTGGTGGCGCTCACGACGGCGGCCGCGCGGGTGCGCGAGCAGGTCGACGAGCACGTCGAGGGCAATCCGGAGGTCGGGTCCGTGGTGGCCGCGCTCGAGCGTCAGTACGACACCTTCGTCACCGCGCAGGAACAGAAGTCGACGCTGCTCGCGTCCGACGAGGAACTGCCCAGTGGTGACGAACTCGGCGCGGAGTTCGAGCGTTTCCTCGCCGAGCAGACCGGTTTCGACGACACCGAGGACACAGCCGACACCGACGGCGCCGACGAGCGCGGCGACGACGAGTCCTGACGGCCGGGCTCCGGCGGGTTCTCGCCGACCCGGGTTCTCGCCGACGCGGGTTTCGCCTGACGGAGCCGTCACCTCCCCGTAGCGTGTCCGTCACAGACACCGACCACACTGAACCGGTCGACGCATCTCCCGCGTCGACCGGTTCGGCTGTGAGGAGCGACCGACCATGACGACCTCACGCACCCGCGCCCTGCGGCCCGTGCCGGACGCCCGGCCACGTCTGCACCACCGCACCGTCCACGGCTATCGCCGCGCCTTCCGCATGGCCGGCGAGGGGCCGGCGCTGCTGCTCGTGCACGGCATCGGCGACAGCTCGGAGACCTGGCTCGAGCTGATCCCGCACCTCGCCGCGTCGCACACGGTTATCGCGCCCGATCTGCTCGGTCACGGCCTGTCGGACAAACCGCGGGCCGACTACTCGGTCGCCGCCTACGCCAACGGTCTGCGGGACCTGCTGGTCACCCTCGGTATCGACGCGGTCACCGTGGTGGGCCATTCGCTGGGCGGCGGGGTGGCCATGCAGTTCGCCTACCAGTACCCGCAGATGGTGCAGCGGTTGGTGTTGGTGTCCGCGGGTGGCGTGACCAAGGACGTGCATCCGGCCCTGCGGCTGATGTCGCTCCCGGTGGTCAACGAGCTGTTCAAGGTGCTGCGTCTCCCCGGCGCCATGCGGGCACTGCGGGTGGTCGGATCGGCCGTGCAGCGACTCGACGGCACCCCGCTGCACCCCGGGCCCGCGCTGCACGACACGCCGGACCTCCTGCGGGTGGTGGGCAACCTGCTCGACTCGACGGCGTACGACGCCTACCGCAAGACGTTGCGCGCCGTGGTCGACTGGCGCGGGCAGGCCGTCACCATGCTCGACCGGTGCTACCTCACCGAGAACCTCCCCGTGCAGCTCGTCTGGGGTGAGCACGACACGGTGATTCCGGTCGAGCACGCCACGCTCGCGCACGCGGTGATGCCCGGCTCGCGCCTCGACGTCTTCCGCGGCGCGGGTCACTTCCCGCACCGGGACGATCCGATGCGGTTCCTCCGCGTCCTCGAGGACTTCGTGGCGACGACGACGCCGCTCGAATTCGACGACGCCCGGTGGCGACGGCTGTTGATCGACGGCGTGGGCGAGAGCGACATCGCGGGCAGTCCGGCCACCCGTCGGGCGGTTCTGGGTGCCATGGGTTCGGACGAGAGGTCAGCTACGTAGCCTGTAGTGATGCTGTTGACCGAGATGGTGCCCCGCTCCGCGTCGGCAGACGAGGTGTACGACGCCTTCACCACCTGGGTCGCCGACCGTGGACTCGAGCTCTACCCGCTGCAGGACGAGGCCGTCATCGAGCTGGTCTCGGGCAACAACGTCGTGCTCGCGACCCCGACGGGGTCCGGGAAGTCCATGGTGGCCGTGGCTGCGCACGTCGCCGCCTTGGCGGCGGGCGTCCGATCGTTCTACACCGCGCCGATCAAGGCGTTGGTCAGCGAGAAGTTCTTCGCCCTGTGCGAGATCTTCGGCGCGGAGAACGTCGGGATGATCACCGGTGACGCCGCGGTCAACGCGTCCGCCCCGATCGTGTGCGCGACCGCCGAGATCGTGGCCAACATGGCGCTGCGCGAGGGTGCGGATTCCTCCATCGGCCAGGTGATCATGGACGAGTTCCACTACTACTCCGAGCCCGATCGCGGCTGGGCGTGGCAGGTCCCGCTGCTCGAGCTTCCGCACGCCCAGTTCCTGCTCATGTCGGCCACGCTGGGCGACGTCTCGTTCTTCCGTGACGATCTCACCCGCCGCACCGGTCGGCCCACCACGGTGGTCGAGGGGTCCGAACGCCCTGTCCCCCTGGTGTTCTCGTACCGCCTCACCCCGATCGTCGAGACCATCGAGGAATTGGTGTCGACGCATCTCGCCCCCGTCTACGTCGTGCACTTCACGCAGGCGGCGGCGCTGGAGCGCGCCCAGGCGCTGACGTCGATCCAGGTCTCCACCAAGGAGACCAAGGCCGCGATCGCCGAGGCCATCGGCGGGTTCCGATTCACCACCGGCTTCGGGAAGACGTTGTCCCGCTTGGTGCGTCACGGTATCGGCGTGCACCACGCGGGCATGTTGCCGCGCTACCGACGGCTGGTGGAGAAGCTCGCGCAGGACGGCCTGCTCGCTGTCATCTGCGGAACGGACACGCTCGGTGTCGGGATCAACGTGCCCATTCGAACGGTGCTGCTCACCGGTCTGACGAAGTACGACGGCGTCCGCACCCGTCAGCTGCGGGCGCGCGAGTTCCACCAGATCGCCGGTCGCGCAGGGCGCGCCGGGTACGACACGCTCGGCACTGTGATGGTACAGGCGCCCGAACACGACATCGAGAACGCGCGCCTGGTGGCCAAGGCCGGCGACGATCCGAAGAAGCTCAAGCGGATTCAGCGCAAGAAGGCGCCCGAGGGCTTCGTCTCCTGGGGCAAGCCGAGTTTCGAGCGTCTGGTCGCCGCGAGTCCGGAGCCGCTGGTGTCACGCTTCCGGGTGAACAATTCGATGCTGCTCAACGTGATCGCCCGGCCGGGAAGCTGTTTCGACGCCATGCGGCACCTGCTCGAGGACAACCACGAGACGCGCGCCGCGCAGCGCCGACACATCCTGCAGGCGGTGCGGCTCTACCGTGGTCTCCGCGACGCCGGCATCGTCGAGCAACTCGACGAACCGGATGCCGAGGGGCGGCGGGCCCGTCTCACCGTGGATCTGCAACGCGATTTCGCACTGAATCAACCCTTGTCGACGTTCGCGTTGGCCGCGTTCGAGCTGCTCGATCGCGAGCAACCCACCTACGCCCTCGACGTCGTCTCCGTCATCGAGGCGACTCTCGACGATCCCCGGCAGATCCTGATGGCGCAGCAGCACGCGGCGCGCGGCGAGGCCGTGGCGCAGATGAAGGCGGACGGCCTCGAGTACGAGGAGCGGATGGAGCTGCTCGAGGAGATCACCTGGCCCAAGCCGCTCGACGACGTGCTGCGGCCGGCCTTCGAGGTCTACCGGGCCGGCCATCCGTGGTTGTCCGAGTTCGCGCTGTCGCCGAAGTCGGTGGTGCGCGAGATGGTCGAGCGCGCCATGACGTTCTCCGACGTGATCTCCCGGTACGGCCTGTCCCGCTCCGAGGGTTCCGTCCTGCGCTACCTCGCCGACGCCTACCGCGCGCTGCGTCAGACCGTGCCGCCGGAGGTCCGGTCCGACGAGGTGCACGACATCACGGAGTGGCTCGGCGAGACGGTGCGCCAGGTCGACTCGAGCCTGCTCGACGAGTGGGAGAACCTCACCGACCCCCAGCCGACGGACGGCGACGCGCCGGTGGCGCCGTACGGCGCCGACACCCCGAAGCCCATCTCAGCGAACCCGCGCGCCTTCCGGGTCATGGTGCGCAACGCACTGTTCAAGCGGATCGATCTCGCCGCGCGCCGACGATGGGCCGAGCTGGACGAGCTCGGCGACGGCATCGACTGGGCCGACGACCTCGAGGACTACTTCGCCGAGTACGGCGAGATCGGAACGGGCCCGAATGCCCGCGGGCCGCAACTGTTCTCACTCGTCACCGACGCCGACGGCACGACGGCTCGGCAGGTCATCGACGATCCCGAGGGCGACCACGGCTGGGCCCTGATCGCTCTCGTCGACGTGCCCGAGTCGGACGCGACCGGCGAGGTCGTGTTCGAGGACATGGTCGTGCGGGCCGGTTGAGTCGCGCGCGGCCCGGACCTAGCATCGCGCCATGACGATCGACGTTCACGTGGTCCGCGTCTTCACCGATGCCGAGGGCCGCCACGGCAATCCGCTGGGCATCGTCGACGCCGCCGCGGTGCCGGTGTCCGATCGGCAGGAGCTGGCCCGCCGGCTGAACTACAGCGAAACGGTGTTCGTCGACGTGCCGAGCGCACCGACCGAGTCGACCGCCGTGCGTATCCACACCCCCGCCGCGGAACTGCCCTTCGCGGGACACCCCACCGTGGGGACGGCGGCCTGGCTCGACCGGCGCGGCACGCCCGTCGCCGCGCTCGACGTGCCCGCCGGCCCGTTCGCGGTCCGCATCGACGGTGACGAGGTGTCGGTTCGTGCGCGCGCCGACTGGGCGCCGGAGTTCGCGATCGAGCAGCTCCCGACCGTCGACGACGTCCTCGCCGTCGATCCCACCCGCTACACCGACGGCCACCACTACCTCTGGGCCTGGGTCGACCAGTCGGCCGGCCGCATCCGGTCCCGTATGTTCGCCCCGGACATGGGCATCGCGGAGGACGAGGCCACGGGCGCGGCGGCGCTGCGCATCACCGCCCACCTCGGACGGAGCCTGCGGATCGAGCAGGGCCGCGGATCCCACCTGACCACCACTCTCGGCGAGGACGGCTGGATCGACCTCGGAGGCCGAGTGGCCGCCGAGGAGTCACGGTCGGTGCCCGACCGGACATCCCCGTCGGTTTAGTCGAGCTCCACCGCGATCTCGCGGCCCAGGGTCACGCCCTCGGCCAGCGGCAGGTGGTCGCCGCTCCAGAACCGGCCGGGGTCGTACCAGTTCGCCCGCCGCCGAGGCGGTTTCAGACCCAGCTTGTCGAACGGTTTCAGCGGAGTGGGCGATTCCCGCGCGGTGAGCAGACCCATGGCCTCGTAGGTCATGGCCACCACCTCCGCGCAGTACATCGTCTCGAGGCCGCGGTCGTCCCCGCGGCCCACGGCCGGGAGGCGACCGGCGAACCACCGGCCGGCGAGCTTCGCCGTCGTGGGAAACGCGGTGCCGTCCAGGCGCGCGATGGTCCGCATCAACGCGTCCTCCTGCGTCCGCGTGACGGGGGTCTGCAGTTGGCGGAACCACGCACGCTGGTCGTAGCGACGCCCCCACTGCTCCACGGCGGCCCGGAGATCGTGCAGCTGCACACCGCGCTGGTGCTTGCCGGTCCACATGTCGGGCAACGACTGCCCCAGTTCGGCGTGCCACATCAGTGGTGGCAGGTCGTCGAGAACCACGGCCATGCCCACGTGATTGACGGGGCTGTTGGTGAGGGTCTGGATCGCCCGGTCCGCGGCCGAGCGGCCACGAAAGATCCAGAGGTCACCCGTCCGGGTCAGGTCCACGGCCGTACCCAGATCCACCGACGACGGTCCCGAGGCGTTCACGCCGGAAAGCCTAGTGGCCGCTAGGGTGCGGTCATGCCCTCACGACGCGGAACGTCCCGGTTCGGCTCACCCCGGACGTGGCTGAAGTTCGCCGGGCTCGCCGGAGCCGTCGGCGTCGCCGCGACGGGCGTCGTCGTCGCGCGGTCGGAGCGCCGGCGTCGGGAGTACGAGCCCGACGAGATCCGGGAACGGCTGCACCAGCGTCTCGCGGTGGCCACCGCCGCGGCGGCGGACGACCCGGTCACGCCCCGGCGCGGACGTACTCGGCCATGACGACCCCCGAGTCGAAGGCGCGCGTGCGCGTCGGCCGGAACCGCCGGTCGGCGTAGGAGGCCCCGCCGAACAGCGGGACGCCGTCGCCCAGGACCACGGGGTTGATCTTCAGCACCAGGCGGTCGATCTCGTCGATCAGCGTCCCCGCGAGCGCTCCCCCACCCGCGAGATAGATGCCGCCGCCGCCCTCGCGGCGAAGAGCCCGCACCGTCGCCACGGGATCGGCCGTGACCGCGACGTCGGGCGAGTCGGGTCGGCGCGAGCGAGAGGCGACGATCTGCCGCAGGTGCGGATACGGGCTGACGATGCCCGCGTCGAGCGCCGGGGTGTAGGTGTTCCACCCCATGATCACCGTGTCGACGAGCGTGGGATCGGCGGTGATGTCGAGCGCCCCGCGGACGTGACCGGGCAGCATGTCCGCGTACTCGTCGACGAGCACCGCCATGTGATCGCCCTCGTCGAGGAACGCACCCCAGGTGCCGTCCGGGGCAGCGATGACTCCGTCGAGACTCGTGGCGACGTAGTAGATCAGTTCTCGCACGGGCGAACTCCTCTCGGCCGGGTGGAGCTTCGACGCTAGGAGATCGACCGACGCCGGCGCGACGGGTTTTCGGCCGCGTGAGCCGACGCGCTCAGCCGACCGTGGCGTCCAGCGCCCGCCCGGTGGCCGCGGCCATCTCCTCGACCTGCTCGTCGGTCATGACGAACGCCGGGGAGAACTGAATCGCGCCGTTGCCCGCCGCGCGCGCCGAGACCCCCTCGCGGCGCAGGGTTCTCACGAACGGCATGGCGTACGTCGGGTCCGCGAACTGCACGGCGGCGACGGCACCCATGCCGCTGCGGACCTCGCTGACGAGGTCGTGTTCCGCGAGCGGCGCCAGATGCCGGTGCAGTGCCGCGGCGACTCGCGACGCGTGCGTGAGCAGGTCCTCACGGTCGATGATGTCGAGGTTCGCCAGGGCCGCGGCGGCCGCGCCCGCATGGCCGCCGTACGTGTAGCCGTGCCGCCACCACGAGCCGCCCTCGTAGAACGGCGCCGCGATCCACGGGGCGACGAACACCGCACCCATGGGCACGTAGCCGGACGTCAGTCCCTTGGCGGTGGTCACCAGATCGGGCTCGAGCTCGAACGTCGTCGAGGCGAACCAGGCACCGCCGATACGCCCGAAGCCGGTCACCACCTCGTCGGCGACGAAGAGGATGTCGTGGTCGCGGCAGATCTGCCGGACCTCGTGCAGGTAGCCGGCGGGCGGCAGGTAGACGCCACCGGCGCCGATGATCGGCTCCGCGAAGAACGCCGCGATGGTGTCGGCGCCCTCCTTCTCGATCAGCGACAGCAGTTCCTTGGCGTCGTCCCACGCCACGGTGCGCGCGTCGGTCATGAGCTCGCCGTAGTTCTCCCGGTTGAGCGGGAGGCCGGACAGCGCGGTGCCGGCGACGTGCATACCGTGATACGCCTTCTGCCGACCGACCACGACGGTCTTGCCCGGGCGGCCGACCTGGTGCCAGTACCGGCGTGCGAGCTTGGCGGCGGTGTCGATCGAATCCGAGCCGCCGGACGTGAAGAAGATCTTGCTGCCCGGCACCGGCGCGATCTCGGCCAGACGGTCCGCGAGTTCGAGCGTCACGTCGGGGGTG
The DNA here is from genome assembly GCF_019834675.1 of Rhodococcoides corynebacterioides. GTDB lineage: Bacteria > Actinomycetota > Actinomycetes > Mycobacteriales > Mycobacteriaceae > Rhodococcoides > Rhodococcoides corynebacterioides_A. The sequence continues at coordinate 420,324 of NZ_JABUBU010000002.1, forward strand.
ACGTCCCCGAAGGTCGAGTAGTGCGCGAGGGTGCTCAGCTGGCGGGCGACGGCGTCGGCGATCTCGGTGCGGCCGTGCCCGACGTTGGTGAACCACAGGCCCGCCGTGCCGTCGAGGTACTCGCGGCCCTCCGTGTCCCAGATGCGCGCTCCCTCACCGCGGGCGACGACGAAACGCCCTCCCGACTCCACGGTGTGCATGTCGGAGAAGCCGTGCCAGAACGCTGAGCTGTGATCGGTCACGTCGGTCAGCGTAGACCGGACCGATACGCTGGACTCAGCCATGTCGACACCTGCCTCCACCTCCCCCACGCGCAGTGACCTCACCGCGCGTCTCGCCGGCCTCACCCATACCGACGCCCACCGGATCGGTCGGCGTCTCGGACGCAGCCGGCGGCCCGACGACCTCGCGAAGATCTCCTCCGAGATCGACCGTGCCGAGGTGCGGGTGCAGAACCGGCGCTCTGCCGTGCCCGCGCTCGAGTACCCGGAGTTTCTCCCCGTCACGGCGCGGCGCGAGGACATCGCCGCCGCCATCGCCGAGAACCAGGTGGTGATCGTCGCCGGCGAGACCGGTTCCGGCAAGACCACGCAGATCCCCAAGATCTGCCTGGAACTGGGCCGCGGCGTACGCGGCACCATCGGGCACACGCAGCCGCGTCGTCTCGCCGCCAGGACGGTGGCCGAGCGCATCGCGGAGGAACTGGGCCAGGAGATCGGCGAGGCCGTCGGCTACACGGTGCGGTTCACCGACCGCTCGTCCGACGACACGCTGATCAAGCTGATGACGGACGGCATCCTGCTCGCGGAGATCCAGCGGGATCGCATGCTGCGCCGCTACGACACGATCATCATCGACGAGGCGCACGAGCGCAGCCTCAACATCGACTTCCTCCTGGGCTACCTGGCGCGCCTGCTCCCCCAGCGTCCCGACCTCAAGGTGATCGTGACGTCGGCGACCATCGATCCCGAGCGCTTCGCACGGCACTTCGCCGTCGACGGCCGGGACGCGCCCATCGTCGAGGTCTCGGGCCGCACCTTCCCCGTCGAGATGCGCTACCGACCGCTCACCGTGGACCGCGAGGACGAGACGATCGACCGCGACCCCGTCGACGCCACGTGCGACGCCGTCGACGAACTCCTCCGCGAGCCCGAGGGCGACATCCTCGTCTTCCTCTCCGGTGAGCGCGAGATCCGCGACACCGCCGACGCGTTGAAGGACCGTCGCCTGCGCGGCGTCGAGGTGCTTCCCCTCTACGCCCGGTTGTCCGCCGCCGAGCAACATCGCGTGTTCGAGCGGCACTCCGGCCGCCGGATCGTGTTGGCCACCAACGTCGCCGAGACGTCCCTGACCGTCCCCGGCATCCGGTACGTCGTCGATCCCGGTACCGCGCGTATCTCCCGGTACTCGCTGCGCACCAAGGTGCAGCGGCTGCCCATCGAGCCGATCTCGAAGGCCTCGGCCCGTCAGCGCGCGGGACGGTGCGGCCGCGTCGCCGACGGCATCTGCATCCGGTTGTACTCGGAGGAGGACTTCGAGGCGCGTCCGGATTTCACCGACCCGGAGATCCTGCGCACCAATCTCGCGTCGGTGATCCTGCAGATGGCCTCGCTCGGCCTCGGGGCCGTGGAGAAGTTCCCGTTCGTCGAACCGCCCGATCCGCGCAGCGTGCGGGACGGCCTCGGACTGCTCACCGAACTCGGCGCCCTGGACACCACCCCGAACGCCGACGACCACGACGGGCCGCGGTTGACTCCCCTCGGACGCGAGCTGGCCGGCCTCCCGGTCGATCCGCGGATGGCGCGCATGCTGGTGGAGGCCCATCGGTCGGGCTGCCTGCCGGAGATGCTGGTCATCGTGGCGGCGCTGTCCATCCAGGACGTGCGCGAGCGGCCCGCCGAGCACCAGCAGGCGGCCGACGAGATGCACCGCCGATTCGCGGTCGAGGGCTCGGACTTCCTCGCCCTGCGCGAGTTGTGGACGTACCTCGGTGAGCAGCGACGGGCGTTGTCCTCCAACCAGTTCCGCCGACTGTGCCGCACCGAGTTCCTGCACTATCTGCGCATCCGGGAGTGGCAGGACCTGCACGGCCAGCTCCGGCAGATCGCCCGCGGCATGGGGTGGACCGTGCCGGACCACGACGCGCACACCCCGGCGTCGGACGCCACGATCCACCAGGCGCTGCTGTCGGGCCTGTTGTCGCACATCGGATTACGTGAGGGCGAGAAGCGCGACTTCCTCGGCGCGCGGGGGTCGACGTTCGCGATCTTCCCCGGCTCGTCGCTGTCGAAGAAGCCACCGCGGTGGGTCATGGCGGCGGAACTGGTGGAGACCAGCCGCCTCTGGGCGCGGATGGCGGCGCGGATCGAGCCCGAGTGGGCGGAGAAACTCGCGCCGCACCTGCTGAAGCGGCAGTACTCGGAACCGCACTGGTCCACCAAACGCGAAGCCGCCGTCGCCTACGAGCGGGTGACGCTCTACGGCGTGCCGCTGGTGGCCAAGCGGCCGGTGTCCTACGGCTCGATCGACGCCGAGGTCTCCCGCGACCTGTTCCTGCGTCACGCCCTGGTCCAGGGTGAATGGCGCACCCACCATCGCTTCTTCCACCACAACCAGCAGTTGCGCAGTGACGCCGAGGAACTGGAGTCGCGTGCCCGACGCCGGGACATCGTGGTCGACGACGACGCGCTGTACGCGTTCTACGACGAGCGGGTGCCTGCCGACGTGGTCTCGGCGCGCCACTTCGACCGGTGGTGGAAGAAGGCGTCCCGAGCGACGCCGGACCTGCTCGACTTCGACCGCACGACGGTCGTCACCCCGGCGGCCGCCGCGGTCACGGGCGGCGACTTCCCCGATGCGTGGCGCCAGGGCGAGCGACAGTTCCCGCTGACCTATCAGTTCGAACCCGGCCGAGACGACGACGGCGTCACCGTCCACATCCCGGTCGATCAGTTGCCGCAGGTCGCCGACGTCGGCTTCGACTGGTTGGTCCCCGGCATGCGGTTGGACCTGGTGACCGCCCTCATCAAGACGCTGCCGAAGGACCTGCGCCGCACCGTGGTTCCCGCACCCGACCACGCCGCGGCCGCCGTCGCCGCGATGCGCCCCCGCACCGAGCCGCTCACGACGGCGCTCTCGCGGGAGCTCACCCGTATGGGCGGCGTCCCCATCGGACCCGACGACTTCTCCCCCGACGCACTGCCCCGTCACCTGCGCATGACGTTCCGCATCGTCGACGGGACCACCGAACTGGGGCGCGGGACGTCGTTGTCGGCGCTGAAGACCCGGCTGGGACGCGCCGCGGCCACGGCCGTCTCGGCGGCGGCCAAGGACACCGAGAAGGGCCCCGTCCGCCGCTGGACGTCCGAGACCATCGGCACGCTCGCGCCGACCGTCACCCGCACGGTGCAGGGCCGCGAGGTGACCGGCTATCCGGCTCTGGTGGCCGAGCGCGACGGGGTGGCCGTCCGCGTCCTCGGATCGGCCGCCGAGCAGCGCGCCGCGATGCGCGAGGGGACGCGGCGATTGCTCCTCGACGCCGTTCCGGTCTCGAGCAAGTCCCTGCTCGCGGGTCGCTCACCGGCAGCACGGCTGCACCTGGGCCAGAACCCGCACGGCAGCATCGACGCGCTGCTCGACGACTGCCGCACTCTCGCCGCGGACGATCTGATGACGGCGCACGGCGGCCCGGTGTCCTCGCCGGAGCAGTTCGCCGCCCTCGAGGCCGCGGTCCGACGCGAACTCGCGGCGCGCACCGCGGCCGTGCTGCGCCTGGTGGAACCCGTCCTCGCCGCGGCGACCGCCGTGCGCCTCGCGCTGGACCGGGCGAGCGGCGAGCCCGCGGACGACGTTCGCGCGCAACTCGACTCGCTGATCTTCCCCGGCTTCGTGTTCGAGACGGGCATGTCGCACCTGCCGCATCTGCCGCGCTACCTCGAGGCGGCGCGTCGGCGGCTGGCGGCGCTGCCGTCGAGCGCGGCACGGGACGCGGCCGGCATGGTCGCGCTGGATCGGGTCTACGCCGCGTACGACACTCTGCTGGAGAGTCTTCCGCCCGCCCGACGCGCGGCGGATGACGTCCGCGAGATCGCGTGGATGATCGAGGAGCTGCGGGTCAATCTGTTCGCGCAGACCCTCGGCACCGCGTACCCGGTGTCGGAGAAGCGAGTTCTGAAAGCGATCGACGCCGTCCGCACGACGCGGCGCTGATCCCCGGTCAGGACGTCGTCGGAACGGTGTCCTCGCCGCGCTGGTGGCGACGGAGCTCGTCGATCTCGCGCTCGAAGTCCTCGGCACTGCTGAAGGAGCGGTAGACCGACGCGAAGCGCAGGTACGCGACCTCGTCGAGGTCCCGGAGCGGGCCGAGGATGGCCAGGCCCACCTCGTTGCTGGGGATCTCCGCCGAGCCCGACGCTCGCACGGTGTCCTCCACCTGCTGAGCCAGGAGAACGAGGGCGTCGTTGTCCACGGCGCGGCCCTGGCAGGCGCGTCGCACACCCTGGACGACCTTGTCCCGGCTGAACGGCTCGCTGACGCCGCTGCGCTTGACCACGGACAGCACGGCCGTCTCCACGGTGGTGAACCGGCGGCCGCACTCGGGGCACGAGCGTCGACGGCGGATCGCCTGTCCTTCGTCCGCCTCGCGTGAATCGACTACACGCGAGTCGGGATGGCGGCAGAACGGGCAATGCATGCGGCGTGGACCCCTCGATGCTCACGGCAGTACCGTGTCGGCTCGGTGACGAGACGCCGACCTCGACGCCGCCCCCGAGCCTACCGATCGGTGGCACGCACCCGATCAGCGCGGTGACACGCCGAGGTCGAGCTGCTCCACGACGGACGGCTGCGGAGGGACGTCCGCCGCACGCAGATTGGCGACACCGACCAGACCCAGCGCCGACGCGGCTGTGACGAGAACCACAGCTACGACGGACGCGATTCCCCGCGCCGGGCGCGACCCGTGCGGGGCGCGCGATACGCCGGCCGTGCGTCCGTCGTACTCGATTCCGCCGCCGTGCGGGCGCCGCGCGTCGCGGACGACCGGGCGGCGCCGGACCGGTGCGGGCCGGGCCGTCTCGCGCGACCGGGTGGGCCGCGCACCGGTGTCGGCGCCGGCGACGATGCCCCAGTAGGAATCGTCGTCGCAGGTCCAGCGGTCGGTGGACGGGCGAGCGGAGGCGCCGGAACGGGTGGTCTCGATGGTCGGCAGATCGGTACGAATCACTGCAACCACTCCTCGTGGGTAGCCGGTGGTCCCCCGGTGGACGGAACGCCGGCTGGCGTTCGACCATTCCGTTCGACCACGCGTTCGAATGAACGCATGTTCGATGTATAGCAGGACGGTCCGACAAGAACCACGAAATCGCGACACGGATCGAACAGGTGTTTGATCCGCGTTCGAATCCGGTCTAACTTCAACTCACGACGTCGCATCGAACACCAGGGGTCACAGGCGCCACCGCGGCACCGTGCGCACCACGCCCCGACGCACCACCGTTCGACGCGACCGGCACCACTCGCCCGCCCCAGCCGGCCACCGATGGAGGTTCACACCATGCCCGACGAGAGCTCGTCCGCCACGAGTACCGATTCCGGTTCCGGCCTCACCGAACGGCAACGCCGCGTGTTGGAGGTCATCCGGGCCTCGGTCACCGAGCGCGGCTACCCCCCGAGCATCCGCGAGATCGGTGACGCCGTCGGCCTCACGTCCACCTCCTCCGTCGCGCACCAACTGCGCACGCTCGAGAAGAAGGGCTTCCTGCGCCGGGATCCCAACCGCCCCCGCGCGGTCGACGTGCGGCTGCCGGGCGAGAACGGACGCCCCGAGGAGGCCTCGACCGTCGACGCTCCCACCGTGGACCCGGCCGGCACCGATGCCGGAGACCGGTCCGACGCGATGCCCGCCCCCACCTTCGTCCCGGTTCTCGGACGCATCGCGGCCGGCGGGCCCATCCTCGCCGAGCAGGCCGTCGAGGAGGTGTTCCCCCTCCCGCGCGAATTGGTGGGGTCCGGCTCGCTCTTCCTGTTGCGCGTCGTCGGTGAGTCGATGATCGACGCGGCCATCTGCGACGGCGACTGGGTGGTCGTGCGCCAGCAGAACGTCGCCGACAACGGTGACATCGTCGCCGCCATGATCGACGGCGAGGCGACGGTCAAGACGTTCAAGCGCACCGGCGGGGACGTGTGGCTCCTCCCCCACAACCCGCTCTTCGAGCCCATCCCCGGCAACGACGCCGTCGTCCTCGGCAAGGTCGTCACCGTGATGCGCAAGCTCTGATCCCCCCACGCGCGAGAACGCCGGCACCGAAGGATCGGTGCCGGCGTTCTCGTGTTCTCGCTCGAGGGGTCTAGAGGTCGAGACCGCGCCCGATGATCTCCTTCATGATCTCCGTGGTGCCGCCGTAGATCGTCTGCACGCGAGAGTCCATGTACGCCTTGGCGATCGGGTATTCCTTCATGTAGCCGTAACCACCGTGCAGCTGCAGGCACCGGTCGATGATCTTGACCTGATTCTCGGTGGTCCACCACTTGGCCATGGCGGCCTCCTGGACGGTGAGCTCGCCCGCGTTGAGCTGCTCGATGTACTTGTCCACCATGATGCGGACGGCGGTGGCCTCCGTCGCACACTCGGCCAGGACGAAGCGCGTGTTCTGGAACTTGCCGATCGGCTTGCCGAACGCCTTGCGGTCCTTGCAGTACTGCACCGTCATCTCGACGGCCCGCTCGATAGCGGCGGCGGCGACGACGGCGATCGACAGTCGCTCCTGCGGGAGGTTCTGCATGAGGTAGATGAAGCCCATGCCCTCCTCGCCCAGCATGTTTGCGGCCGGCACCCGGACGTCGGTGAAGCTGAGCTCGGCCGTGTCCTGGGCCTTCATGCCGATCTTGTCGAGATTGCGGCCACGCTCGAACCCCGGCATGTCCCGCTCGACGCCGAAGATGCTGAAGCCCTGGGCGCCCTTCTCGGGATCGGTACAGGCGACCACGAGGACCAGGTCGGCGTTGATGCCGTTGGTGATGAACGTCTTCGAGCCGTTGAGCACCCAGTCGTCGCCGTCGCGAACGGCGCGGGTCTTGATGCCCTGCAGGTCGCTACCGGTGCCGGGCTCGGTCATCGCGATGGCGGTGATGAGTTCACCCGAGCAGAAACCGGGCAGCCAGCGCTGCTTCTGCTCGTCGTTGGTCAGCTCGATGAGGTACGGCGCGACGACGTCGTTGTGCAGCGTGAACCCGATGCCGCTGTATCCACCGGCGGTGGTCTCCTCGGTGACGATCGCGTTGTAGCGGAAGTCCCGGACGCCGCCGCCGCCGAACTCCTCCGGCACGGCGGTGCCGAGGAAGCCCTGCTTGCCGGCCTCGACCCAGACGCCGCGGTCGACGATGTTCTGCTCTTCCCATTCCGCGTGGTGCGGCGCGACGTGCTGCTCGAGAAACTTCTTGTACGAGCTGCGGAACAGATCGTGCTCGGGCTCGAACAACGTGCGCTTCATGACTCTCCTCGTGTGGCGTGAGTGACCACCCCACGGTAGGTCCGGCCGCGAACCGGCGTCGATGACCTGTGCGAGCGCGTTCGGTGACCACTGCCGTCCGGATCGTGTGCAGATATCGGCGTTCAGCGCGGACTACTGCACACGATTCTCGCGACGGACGGCTCGGTTGTGCCGGGCGTGCAGGACCACGTCGGGAACGAAGACCGCCACCGCCGCGAGAAGGAACCACCACGACCCGGTCGCCCGAACGAGCCCGACCGCGGCGACGGCGGCACAGGACCCCGCTGCACTCTGCACCAGGTCGCGGTCGCGGCGCCGGATCGAAGGCTCATGCCACCACGGCACCCGCCGTCCGGCGTTCTCTCGCAACACCCGCCGCCCCCCGACGACGCTCAGCAGCAGGCCGACGACCAGCGCGCCGATTCCGAGGACCGACCCGGCCACGGGCGGGCCCAGCCACGCGAGCCCGAGGACCGCGACCGGGACGACGGCGGCCAGGGCGGACTTCCACGCCGGCGTCGACGGCCATTCCTCGGGCGCGACGCTCACCCGGCGCATCGGCTCGAGCCCCGGGAGACCGGGTCGTCGCGAGTCCATTCCCCACGGTCTCACGATTCAGCGGGCAGTGCGCCCCGCCAGTGCCCGCAGAATCGGGTAGCCCACCAGAATCCCCACCGACCCCCACACGATGCCGCCGAGTTCGACGGAGCCGATGGTCAAGGTCAGATCGCCGATCCCGGCGACCAGGGCAGCGGCGGCGACCATGAGGTTGACGGGGCGGGTGAAGTCGACGTTCGCCTCCTGCCAGATCCGCACGCCGAGCAGTCCGATCAGTCCGTAGAGCACGAGGGTCGCGCCGCCGATGACGCCGCCGGGCACGGTGAACACCAGCGCGCCGAACTTGGGCGAGAACGCCAGGACCAGCGCCGTCGCGGCCGCCACCCAGTACGCCGCGGTCGAGTAGACGCGGGTGGCCGCCATGACGCCGATGTTCTCGGCGTAAGTCGTGGTGCCCGATCCACCGCCGGCGCCCGCGAGCGCGGTCGCGACACCGTCGGCGACGAGGGCGTCCCCGGCGACGTCGTCGAGGGAGCGTCCGGTCATCGCGGCGACGGCTTTGACGTGGCCGACGTTCTCGGCCACGAGGACCACCACGACGGGCAGAGCGACCAGCACGGCGGAGAGCTGGAACGACGGTCCCGTGAAGGTCGGGACCCCGATCCACGTTGCCTCGCGCAGGGCGTCGACCCGGGCGGGGTCCAGAGCTCCGGTCACGGCGCCGAAGATCCAGCCGACGACGACGCCGACCAGGATGCCGAGCCGCCCGATCAGCCCCGGCACCGCGACGGTCACCAACAGGATCGCGGCCAGGGTGACGGTCGCGACCAGGGGCTGCGACTCGTAGGACGTGACGGCGGTGCCGGCGAGGTTGAGTCCGATCAGCGCGACGATGGCGCCCGTGACCAGGGGCGGCATGGCGGCGTCGAGTGCGCGACTGCCGGCCACCTTGACGAGAACGCCGACGGCGGCGAGCGCGACGCCGACGACCAGCACCGCACCGAGCTGGGCCGCGGCACCGTCGCCGGCGGTCGCGGCGAGCGGCGCGATGAAGGCGAACGACGAGCCGAGGTAGCTCGGCACCCTGCCTCGCGTGATCAGCAGGAACAGTGCGGTGCCGAGTCCGGAGAAGAACAGCGTGGTGGTGACCGGAAAGCCGGTGATGGTCGGGACGAGCAGCGTCGCCCCGAACATCGCGACGACGTGCTGCATGCCGATGCCGACGGTGCGCGGCCAGGACAGGCGTTCGTCGGGGGCGACGACGCCGTCGACGGCCACCGTGCGGCCGTCACCGTGCAGGGTCCACCGGGGAACGAGGCGGGAGCGCGACGAGGCGTGGGGTGAGGTCACGAATCAGAATGATGACACGGCCCGCGCCGCGGCCTAGCCGAGGACGGCCGACGCGGCGTCCCGTGCCTGCCCCGGTCCCGCGGTGCCGAGGACCGCGCGGGCGGCCTCGCGGCACTGCTCGAGCGTGACCGTTCCGAGCTTGGCACCGACTCCGGCCACGGCGGCAGACGCCGCGGACAGGCTGGTGACGCCGAAGCCGACGAGGACGCAGGCGAGCAGCGGGTCGGCGGCGGCCTCACCGCAGACGCCCACCGGCTTGCCCGCCGCGGCACCGGCCTCGGCGGCGCGGGCGACGAGGGCGAGCACCGCGGGCTGCCACGGGTCGGTCAGGGCGGCGAGGTCGGCGGACATCCGGTCGGCCGCCATCGTGTACTGCGCGAGGTCGTTGGTGCCGATCGAGAGGAAGTCGACGTGGTCGAGGATGCGGTCGGCGAGCAGCGCGGCCGCCGGCACCTCGATCATGACGCCCGGAGTCAGGCCCCGCTCGCGCACGTCCGCGGCGAAGGCCTTCGCCTCGTCGGCGGTGGCGATCATCGGGGCCATCACCCACGGTGACGACGACGTGGTCTCCGCGGCGGCGGCGATGGCGTCGAGCTGGCGGTGCAGGATGCCGCGGTCGGCGGCGGCGATGCGGATGCCGCGGACGCCGAGTGCCGGGTTGGCCTCGTCGGGATGGGTGGCGAAGCGCAGGGGCTTGTCGGATCCGGCGTCGAGGGTGCGGACGACGACCTTGTGCCCCTCGAACGCGCTCAGCACCTCGCCGTAGATGTCGGCCTGCTCCGCGACGGTCGGCTCGACGTCGCGGTCGAGGAAGCTGAGTTCGGTGCGGAAGAGGCCCACCCCGTCCGCGGCGGTCTGCCGGGCGGCACGCGCCCCGGCGCCGTCCTGCACGTTGGCGAGGATGTCGACGAGGTGACCGTCGGACGTGCGGCCCGGACCCGTCCACTCGGCGACGCGGGCCAGGTGGTCGGCGGACTCGGTGACCGCGCGACGCGCCTCCTCGGCGTCGGGGTCGACCGTCACGAGGCCGGTGGTGCCGTCGACCATCACGGTCGAGCCCGCCGCCACGTCGCCGAGGTCACCGACGGCGACGACGCACGGGATGCCGAGCTGACGGGCGATGATCGCGGTGTGGCTGGTGGGGCCGCCGAGGGTGGTGGCCAGGGCGACGACGAGCGCCGGATCCAGGCCCGCGGTGTCAGCGGGCGCGAGGTCCTCGGCCAGCAGGACGGACGGCACCGACGGCGTGGGCACGCCCGGCTCGGGCAGGTCGGACAGTTCGGCGAGCACGCGGTCGCAGATGTCCATCAGGTCGGTGATGCGCTCGGCCATCCGCCCGCCGAGCTTGGCGAACATGGCGACGAACTGCTCGGTGGCGGCCACGGCGGCGTACGCGGCGTCGGCACCGCCCGTGATCTCCTTGGCGCCGGCCCGAAGCCACCCGCGGTCCTGCGCCATGGCGGCGTTGGCGGCGAGAACCTCCGACGCGGAGCCGGTGGCCAACGCCGCGCGGTCCTGCAGGCGGGCGCCGACGGCGGCCGCGGCCGCGCGGAAGCGCTCGACCTCGGCGTCGCGAGCCCCCTCGGCGACCTGCCGGGGCGCGTCGGGACGCGTGGGACGCGGTGCGGGTCGGACGACGGGCCCGTATCCGACGCCGGGAACGACCGGGGTTCCGTGGAGCGTCCGCGAGTCGGTCCGCGAGTCGGTCACGGTGGTGGATCCCGTCATGTCGTTCCTCCTGCTGTTCGTCCGACGCCCACGGTGTGTGTGTCGCGTCTCGGCATTCCGTCGTTGTGATCGAGATTACTCGAACCTCTTGACATGTCAACAGAGACGGGCGTAAAACAACATAAACCAACAGACAAACTACGGATCGGAGGGGCGGAGGTGACCACGTCGATGTATGCGGAGGAGCGTCAGAACGCCATCGCCGGCCTGATCGGCCAGCGCGGCCGCGTGTCGGTCACCGACCTCGCCGAGACCTTCGGGGTCACCACCGAGACCGTGCGACGCGACCTCGCCGCACTCGACCGCATGGGAGTCGTGCGTCGGGTGCACGGGGGCGCCGTCCCGGTCACCACCATCGCCGCCGTCGAGAAGGGCCTCGCCGAACGCGAGCACACCCGCACCCGTCAAAAGGACCTCATCGCGGCCGCCGCGGTGCGCTTCCTCCCCGGCGCGGGCGGCACCGTCGCACTCGACGCCGGCACCACCACCGGTCGCCTGGCCGCCCTGGTGCCCGTCGACGTCGAGCTCACCGTGGTCACCAACTCGCTGCCCATCGCTCAGCGCCTCGCGTCCGTCCCGTCCGTGTCCCTGCACTTCGCGGGTGGCCGCGTGCGCGGCGTCACGCAGGCGACGGTCGGCGAGGACGCGGTCCGGACGTTCGCGACGCTGCGGGTCGACGTCGCGTTCCTCGGCACCAACGCCCTCAGCGTCGACCACGGACTGTCCACCCCGGACACCGAGGAAGCGGCGGTCAAGCGCGCCATGGCCGCCTCGGCCGACCGCGTGGTCGTCGTCGCGGACTCCGCCAAGATCGGCCTCGAGTACTTCATGTCCTTCGCCGCGCTCGACGGCGTCGACGTCCTGGTCACCGACGACGGCATCACCGATGCCGACTGCACCCGTCTGCAGCAACACGGATTGGAGGTGGTGGTCGCATGATCCTCACCCTGACGGCCAACCCCAGCATGGACCGCACCGTCACCCTCGACGCCGCCCTTCAGCGCGGCGCCGTCCACCGCGCCACCACCACGACCACCGATCCCGGCGGCAAGGGTGTCAACGTCGCGCGGGTGCTGACCGCCGCGGGCCGGACCTGCACGGCGCTGCTGCCGGGCACCGGCTCCGACCCGCTGCTCGGCGCCCTGGGCGCTCTGGGCGTGCGGTACCACGCAGTTCCTACCGCCGGTCCCGCCCGGACCAACCTCACCATCAGCGAGCCCGACGGCACCACGACCAAGATCAACGAGCCGGGAACGGCCCTCACCGCCGACACCGTGGCCGGCCTCACCGCGGCCGTCAGGGAACTCGCCCAACGTGCCCAGTGGGTGGTGCTGTCCGGTTCCGTGCCCCCCGGCGTCGACGTCGGCTGGTACGGCGAGCTCGTCGCGGTGCTGCGCGAGACGTCCGCCAAGGTGGCCGTCGACACCTCCGACGCACCGCTGACCGCCCTGGCCGCCGGCTTCCCCGGAAGCGCGCCGGACCTCATCAAGCCGAACGCCGAGGAACTCGGTCAGCTCACCGACCGCGACGGCGACCTGCTCGAAGGCGCTGCCGCACAGGGCGATCCGATGCCCACGGTCGAGGCCGCCCGGATTCTGGTCGACCGCGGCGTCGGCGCGGTGCTCGCCACCCTGGGCGCCGCCGGTGCCGTCCTCGTCACCGACGCGGGCGCCTGGTTCGCCACCCCTCCCCCGATCACCCCGCGCAGCACCGTCGGCGCGGGCGACTCGTCCCTCGCCGGGTACGTCCTGGCCGACCTCGACGGTGCGGACGGCGCCGGGCGACTCGCCCGGGCCGTCGCCTACGGATCGGCCGCCGCCGCTCTGCCCGGCACCCGCCTCCCCACCCCGGTCGACATCCACGTCGACGCCGTTCCCGTTCGATCGCTTTCCCTGCCCGGCTCGTCCACCCTCGCTCGACACACCTCCTGAGGAATGAACATGTCCACTCCCACCACGGATGCACCCGGCATCATCGCGGAGGATCTGATCCTTCTCGACGCCGATCTCGGTGCCGACAAGAACGCCGTCATCGAGCGGCTGGCGAGCGTGCTCGCCGACGCGGGTCGCGCCACCGACTCCGCGGCCCTGCTCGACGCCGCCCTGGCGCGTGAGGCGCAGTCGGCCACCGGTCTGCCCGGCGGCATCGCGATCCCGCACTGCCGCTCGGCCGCGGTCACCACCGCCTCGCTCGGGTTCGCCCGGCTGTCGCCGAAGGTCGACTTCGGCGCCCCCGACGGCGACGCCGACCTGGTCTTCCTCATCGCCGCCCCCGAGGGCGCCGGAGCCGAGCACATGAAGCTCCTGTCCTCGCTGGCCCGCGCGCTGGTCAAGCCGGCCTTCGTGACCTCGCTGCGCGAGGCTCGTACCCCGGCCGAGGTGGTCTCGCTCGTCCAGGACGTGCTCGCCCCCAAGCCCGCGACGCCCGCCGGCACCGCCGCCCCGGCCACCGCCACCGCAGCCACCGCCGCTTCGGCCACCGCGGTGAGCACGGCGAAGACCGGCACCCCCGACACCGCTGCCGCGACGTCGTCGTCGGCACCGAAGCACATCGTCGCCATCACCGCGTGCCCCACGGGTATCGCCCACACCTACATGGCGGCGGATTCGCTGAAGGACGCCGGCGATCGCGCCGGGGTCACCGTGCATGTCGAGACGCAGGGCTCGTCGGGCTCCACCGCCCTCGACCCGCAGCTGATCGCCTCGGCCGCCGCCGTCATCTTCGCAACCGACGTGGGCGTCAAGGGCCGCGAGCGCTTCGCCGGCAAGCCGGTGATCGAGTCCGGCGTCAAGCGCGCCATCAACGAGCCCGACACGATGGTCGCCGAGGCGCTGCGCGCCGGGGACGATCCGTCGGCCGCCCGCGTGTCCGGCTCCGCCCCCGCCGTGGGGGCCGCCGCGTCCACCGGTGGTCTCGGCTGGGGCACGCGCCTGCGTCAGATCCTGCTGACCGGCGTGAGCTACATGATTCCGTTCGTCGCGGCGGGCGGTCTGCTCATCGCGCTCGGCTTCCTGCTCGGCGGCTACCAGATCACCGAGGTCGCCGAGGACGTCGTCCTGAACAACAGCCTGCAGAACCTGCCGGACGGGGGTCTCGCGACCTACCTCGGCGCGGTGCTGTTCCAGCTGGGCAGTCTGGCGTTCTCGTTCCTCGTCCCGGCGCTCGCGGGTTACATCGCCTTCGCCATCGCCGACCGACCCGGCATCGCCCCCGGCTTCACCGCCGGTGCCGTGGCCGTCCTGGTCGGCGCGGGCTTCATCGGTGGTCTGGTCGGTGGCCTCATCGCCGGCTTCGTCGCCCTGTGGATCAGCCGCATCGCGGTGCCGTCGTGGCTGCGCGGCCTCATGCCCGTGGTCATCATTCCGCTGGGCGCGACCCTGGTGGTCGGTGGCCTGATGTTCCTGGTGCTCGGCCGACCGCTGGCCGCCATCACCTCCGGCCTCACCAACTGGCTGAACGGCCTGTCCGGCTCGTCCGTCATCATCCTCGGCGTCATTCTCGGCCTGATGATGTGCTTCGACCTCGGTGGACCGGTCAACAAGGCCGCCTACGCCTTCGCCACCGCCGGTCTCGCCATCGACAACGAGGCGTCGCTGCGCATCATGGCCGCGGTCATGGCCGCCGGCATGGTGCCCCCGCTCGCCATGGCCATCTCCTCGACGATCCTGCGCCCGAGGCTCTACAGCGCCGCCGAGCGCGAGAACGGCAAGGCCGCCTGGCTGCTGGGTTCGGCGTTCATCTCCGAGGGCGCCATTCCGTTCGCGGCCACCGACCCGCTGCGCGTCATCCCGTCGATGATGGCCGGTGGTGCCGTGACCGGCGCGCTGATCATGGCCTTCGGAGTCACCCTCAGCGCACCCCACGGCGGCATCTTCGTCGCCTTCGCGATGAACAACATCCTGCTGTTCGTCCTCGCGCTGGCCATCGGCGCCGTGGTGTCGGCCGTGCTGGTCACCACCGCCAAGCAGTTCGCCGGGAAGAAGGATTCCGAGCTGGTCGACGATCGCGTCGCCGTCGCAGCCTGATTCCTGACACCATCGACTACACCACACGCACCACACACGAGGAGCAGTTCATGCCCAGCACCACCGTCGCCGTCGGATCCGCCATCGGCCTGCACGCCCGCCCCGCCGCCGTGATCGCCGAAGCGGTCGCCGACTCCGGCGTGGACGTCACGCTCGAGGTCGCCGATGCCGAGCCCGTGGACGGCGGGTCCGCGCTGATGATCATGACGCTCGGCGCCACCAAGGGCACCGAGGTCACCGTCACGGCCGACGATCAGGCCACCGTCGACAAGATCGCGGCGCTGGTGGCGTCCGACCTCGACGCCTGACCCACCGACGCGAATCGGGTGCAGTGGTCCACCGTGACGGTGGACCACTGCACCCGATTTCTGCTTCTGCGCCCGATCAGCGGCGGCGGAACACCCGCACGACGAGCAGTGCGGTGACCGCGACGATCACCAGCACCGACGCCGCGGCCACCACCAGTGGGACGAGGATCGACGACGTCGGCTCGGTCGGGGCCTCCTCGGTGTCGGCCACCGGCGTCGACTCCGGCGCCTGCGCCGGTGCGATGTCGGCCGCACGCAGCACGTCGATCGGCGGGAGCGCCGCGGCCGGGTCGATGCCCTGCTCCGAGGCCAGCAACAGATCCCCGTCGGCCGTGAACGCCACGGCTTCGCCCTGAGGGCGAGCGGGCGCGGCGACCACACGATCCGCCGGCCGACTCAGCGCACCGGCGACGTCGCCGTCCCGCACCGACCACAGGTAGACGTCGGTG
The DNA here is from genome assembly GCF_019834675.1 of Rhodococcoides corynebacterioides. Taxonomy (GTDB): domain Bacteria; phylum Actinomycetota; class Actinomycetes; order Mycobacteriales; family Mycobacteriaceae; genus Rhodococcoides; species Rhodococcoides corynebacterioides_A. The sequence continues at coordinate 436,232 of NZ_JABUBU010000002.1, forward strand.
TAGGTCCGCACCGCCGCGAGCGTTCCGTCCGCGGTGACCGCGCCGCCCGTGACCAGACTCGACCCGAGCAGCAGCGGCGGCCCCCCGGGTGTCCCGGTGTCGTCGGGAACGAACGCCGCCACCCGCCGCAGCGCGGTCGGTCCGGGACTCGGCAGATCCGCGACGGCGACATCGGCGGTGTAGACGCCGCTGCCCGTGGAGTCCTTGGTGACGATCACCGGGCGTCCGTCGCCGCCGATCAGCAGCGCCTCGGCGTCGTGGGCCCCGTCCGGGTACGTCAGTCGCGCCAGATCGCCCGCCCCGGTCGCGGGATCGAGGCGCACCAGGCCCACCGTGTCGCGTCGACGGTCGTTGTCGCCGAGGTCCGCGAGCACCAGCCGGCCGTCGACGGACGCCAGATCCTCGACGTCGTAGGGATCGACGGGATTCGGTATCCACCGCGTGACCGCGCACGACGAATCCAATTGCGCCACACGATCGTCCGCACCGCTGTCCCCGATGGCGTACGCCGTCTCCCCGATCACGGTGAGGCCGGAGAGCTCGGCCAGGCCGGGGTCGGTCGGCGTGCAGAACACCTCGCCCTGCGCCGCAGCGACACCCGGGGCGAGCACCGCCGCCCCGACCGCGAGCGCGACGGGCAGCGCCGCCCTACGCACTGTGGGCGTAACGAACGAGCTGCGACGCCAGCGCCGTGGGCACGGTCGCGTCGATGCGCGTTCCGCCCGACTCGTGCGACGTCGACGCGATCCGACCGTCCGCGTGAATGCGGGACACCAGGTCCCCGCGGTCGTAGGGCACCAGCACACTGACGGAGACCTCGGGCGGACGCACCAGTTCCCCGAGGCGCGTGCGCAGCTCGTCGATGCCCTCGCCGGTCTTCGCGGAGACGAACACCGCGCCGGGTAGCAGACCACGCAGCTGCGTGAGCGTCACCGGATCGGCCGCGTCTATTTTGTTGACCACGATGAGTTCCTCGGGCGCGGTCGCGTTCTGCTCGCGGATGACCTCGACGATCACCTCGCGGACCGCCTCGATCTGCCCGATCGGCAGGGCGTCGGACCCGTCGACCACGTGCATGAGCAGGTCGCCGTCGACCACTTCCTCGAGCGTCGACCGGAAGGCCTCGACCAGTTGGGTCGGCAGGTGGCGCACGAACCCGACGGTGTCGGTGAGCACGCACTCGCGCCCGTCGTCCAGCGTGGCTTTGCGCGTGGTCGGATCGAGGGTGGCGAACAGGGCGTTCTGCACCAGCACGCCCGATCCGGTCAGGGCGTTGAGCAGGCTCGACTTGCCGGCGTTGGTGTAGCCGACGATCGCGACGGACGGCACGTTGCCCTGCAGCCGCCGCTCGCGCTTGGTGTCCCGCGCCTGCTTCATGCCGCGGATCTCGCGGCGCAGCTTGGCCATCCGCTCGCGGATGCGGCGGCGGTCGGTCTCGATCTTGGTCTCACCGGGACCACGCAGACCCACACCGCCGTTGCTGCCGGCGCGGCCACCTGCCTGCCGGGACATCGACTCACCCCAGCCGCGCAGCCGCGGGAGCATGTACTCCATCTGGGCCAGGGCGACCTGCGCCTTGCCCTCCCGGGACGAGGCGTGCTGGGCGAAGATGTCGAGGATCAGGGCGGTGCGGTCGATCACCTTGACCTTGACGATCTTCTCCAGCGCCGTCAGCTGTGCCGGCGTGAGCTCACCGTCGCAGACGACGGTGTCGGCGCCGGTGGCGATGACCACCTCGCGCAGTTCCTTCGCCTTGCCGGAGCCGATGTAGGTGGAGGCGTCCGGCCGGTCGCGCCGCTGGACGAGGCCCTCGAGGACCTCGGAACCGGCGGTCTCCGCGAGCGCCGCGAGCTCGGTCATCGAGGATTCCGCCTCCTCGGCGGAGCCGGAGGTCCAGACCCCCACCAGCACCACGCGCTCGAGGCGCAGCTGCCGGTACTCGACCTCGGTGACGTCGGTGAGCTCGGTGGACAGACCGGCGACGCGCCGGAGGGCACTCCGGTCCTCGAGCTGCATCTCGCCGGTGGACCAGGTGTCGTCGTGTGCCTCGTCCGCGTCCGGGCCGGGGGACTCGCTGCGCGTGGGCTGTGCATTCGTTGTCGTCATACGCCGTCCATGATCCACGAACGCGGCGCCGAGTGCACGGGCATTTCCTGTGACGCGTGCGGCGTCCGGTCCGCCTCCGCGAGCCCCGCCCACCAGGAGGGAGACAGCGTGCCCGACGCGAGCAGCACCGACGGTCCGCGCAGCGTCGCGTGACCGTCGTCGATCCGCACGACGACGTCGCCACCGGGCACGGTCACGGTCAGCTCACCGTCGGTGCGCCCGTCGGCACGCAGGGCCGCGGCGGCCGCGGCGACGGTGCCGGTCCCGCAGGAGCGGGTCTCCCCGACGCCCCGCTCGAACACCCGCATGTGTACGCGATTCTCCCGCGCCGGGGTGACGATCTCGAGGTTCACCCCGTGCGGGAAGACGGTGTGGTCGTACTCCGGCGGCCGCGTCAGATCCAGCGCGGCCAACCCGGCGGCGTCGAGGTCGGCGGGCACACAGGCCAGATGCGGGTTGCCGACGTCGACGCCCGTCCCCGTCCACCGACGACCGTCCAGCACCGCGGACGAGGACTCGGTCAGGCGCACCGGTCCCATGTCGACCGTCACCTGCGCGTCGGTGTCGTCGACGTCGTGGACGATCACCGGGCGCGCCCCGGCGCGCGACCCGACGACGAACCGGCTCTCACCGGTCAGACCGGCCGCACGCAGGTAGTGCGCGAAGACCCGGACCCCGTTGCCGCACATCTCGGCGACCGAGCCGTCCGCGTTGCGGTAGTCCATGAACCAGTCGGCGGCGGCGACGCCGTCCGGCAGCGCACTCAGGATGCCGCGCTCCAGGAGGGCGCCGGCGGTGGCGACGCGCAGCACGCCGTCCGCGCCGAGTCCCGCGCGGCGGTCGCACAGGGTGCGCACCCGGTTCTCGGTGAGGTCGAGGTGCGCATCACGGTCCTCGAGCACCACGAAGTCGTTCTGGGTGCCGTGACCCTTGGTGAACGCGATGCCGCTGGTCGTGCCGGTACTCATACGGTCGAGTCTCCCACGAGCCCGCGGCGATCCGGTCGCCGCTGGCGCGCGATCTCGTACAGTCCCACGGCACCCGCGGACGGTGCGCCCAGCGAACTCGCGGTCCCCCCGATCGGGATGGAGACGGTGACGTCGCAGGCGTCCCGCCACGCCGCGGACATGCCGCGGGTCTCGTTGCCGACCACCAGCACCGTCGCCTGCCGGAAGTCGTGCTCGTCGATCACCCGGTCACCGGTCTCGTCGGTGCCGACGACGGACGTCGGAACGCCGGCCGCGCGGAGTCGCTCGACGACGGCCAGCACGTCCGCCGGTCCGGCCGCGGCGGCCACGGGGATGCCGAACAGCGATCCGGTGGTGGCGCGCACGGCCACCGGGTCGAAGGGGTCCGCCGCGTGCCCGGTCACCACCACGGCGGACGCGCCGAACGCGTCGGCGGAGCGGATCAACGTCCCCAGATTGCCGGGTGACGACGGCCGGTCCACGACGACGATCACCGGCGCCGGATCGTCGGGTGTCCAGCCGGTGAGGTCCAGCAGCCGTGTCCGCGCGACCAGGAGCACCTCGGGCGGCTGGTCGGCGCGCTCGCCCAGCTCGGCCATGAGGTCCGGTGCCACGGACACGATCTCCGCACCGGACCGGCGACCGTCCTCGACCGCTCCGTCCGCCCACGAGGACAGGGCGCCCTCGCTGCGCACGAGGATCGACTCGATCGGCCACCCCCGCTCCAGCGCCATGGACACCGGCCGCACCCCCTGCACGAGGAACAGCCCGGCCTTCGTCCGTTTGGCCCGAGTGGTGAGGTAGGACTGCCACTGCTGGAATCGCGCGTTCCGGCTCAGGACGCGGCTCATGTCGGCTCCCTGTCCGCGACGACGGCGAGAGCGCGACCGAGCAGGTCCGGGTTCTCGCCGCGCAACCACGTGATGCGTCGATCGCGGGCGAACCACGACCGCTGACGGCGAACGTAGCGCCGCGTTCCCGCGACGGTCGTCTCCCGGGCCCGGTCGACGTCGATCTCCCCGTCCAGGTACTGCAGTACCTGGGCGTAGCCGATGGCCCGCCGGGCGGTGACGCCGTCGCGGAGACCGCGCTCGGCCAGAGCCGCCACCTCGTCGACGAACCCCTCGGTGAACATCGCGTCGGTGCGGGCCTCGATGCGGGCGTCCAGCTCGTCGGTGTCGCGATCGATCCCGAGCAGAACCGTGCCCCACCGCGGCTCGCCGATGGTCGGAGCGGACGCCGCGAAGGGTTGCCCGGTGAGTTCGACCACCTCGAGCGCTCGAACGATGCGTCGACCGTCCGAGGGCAGAATCGACTCCGCCGCCGCCGGGTCACGCCGCGCGAGTTCACCGTGCAGCGCGGCGACACCGTCGGCCGCCAACCGGGCCTCCCAGCGAGCCCGGACGTCCGGGTCGGTGGCCGGGAACCGCCAGTCGTCCAGCAGGGCCTGCACGTACATCATCGACCCGCCGACGATCACCGGGCGGCGGCCCGACGCGAGCAGCGCGTCGATCTCCGCCGTCGCGGCCTCCTGGTAGGCGGCCACCGTGGCCGTCTCGGTCACGTCCAGGACATCGAGCCGGTGGTGCGGAATGCCGCGTCGCTCGCCCACCGGGGTCTTGGCCGTCCCGATGTCCATGCCGCGGTACTGCTGCATCGCGTCGACGTTGACGATGTCGCCGCCGAACCGCTCCGCCAGGTCCAGCGCGAGCGCCGACTTCCCCGTGGCCGTGGGCCCGACGACGGCGACGGGAACCGGACCCGTCACGTCCACGACCCCACCGTGTACCCGACGCCGTACGGCGCCGCGCGGTACCGCGTCCGCCCGGTGAACCGTCGTCCCGTGGCCTCGACCACCGTCGCCGCCACCTGCCACGCCGCGCGGCCCGACACACCCAGCTCCGCGCACAGGGCCGGATCGAGCGACCGGAGCGTCGCGGTGTCCACCGCGTCCAGGGCGTCGTCGACACGCTGCTGGACGCCCTCGGCGCGGTCGTCGAACGCCCCCGGCGCCCCGGCGGTGAGCGTGGTCGCGCCGTCCGCGACGACGAGCAGACCCACCCGGTCCGCACCGCCCACGCGGTCGGCGACGTCCCGAGCGGCGGACGCGCAGGCGTCGGCGTCCGCGTCGACCGGGACGAGCATCACGTCGATCGCGTTCGCCGGCGCGGCGCGGTCCCGGAGCCAGCCGACGGTCGCCGCCGCCAGGGGCAGGTCCGGATCCGGCGGGCCGGACGCGTCCGGCGCCGTCCGCACGACGACGTCGGCGCCGTAGCCGACGTAGGTCGCCACGACGGACCGCAGCATCCCGGCCTGCGTGTCGGTTCCCAGCGCGAGGAGGACGTCGCAGCGGGCGGCGAGGTCGCGCACTTCGGCCAGGGCCGCATCCCGTAGCTCGGACATCTCGTCGCTCGCCGCGCCCATCAGCTCCGGCACCAGCAGCGGCGGCGAGGGGACGAAGGCGACGGCGGACAGCACGCCGCCACGGTAGTCGAGAGGCCCGGGGGGCCTCCCCGCACGGGTTTCGATGGTCGCGGGCGGCGGGAGGGGGTTGAATGGATCCGACATCGACGACGGCAGCCGTGACGCGCGGCAGAGACGGAGTGACCATGACCGACCACGAGAGCAGCAGCGACACCGACACGACGGGCTCCGCCGCTCCTCGTCCCGGCCCCCGGCCGGGCCCCCGCCCGGGTCCCGTGCCCGGTCACCGACCGCCCGCACCGTCGTCCACCTCGCCGACCGGCTCCCCGGCAGATCCCCCCGCGGACGCCGCGCCCGAGCCCCACCCCCACGCGATCACGCCGGTGGTCACCGATCCGTCGCAGTGGGGTCGGGTGGACGAGGACGGCACCGCATGGGTCCGCACGGCCGAGGGCGACCGGGTGGTCGGGTCGTGGCAGGCCGGCGACGCGGCCGAGGGCCTCGCGCACTTCGGCCGCCGGTACGACGACCTCGCGACGGAGGTCGCCCTGCTCGAGGCTCGGCTGAACTCCGGGGCGGGTGACGCGAAGAAGACCAAGGCGGCCGCCGTCGCGCTCGCGGAGACGCTGCCGACCGCCGCCGTCATCGGCGACATCGACACGCTCGCCGCGCGGCTGCAGGCCGTGATCGACCATTCCGACGAGGTCGCCGCCGAGCATCGCCGTACCCGCGACGCGCAGCGGACCGAGGCGACGGCACGCAAGGAAGCCCTGGCGGCGGAGGCCGAGGAGATCGGCGCCGAGTCGACCCAGTGGAAGGCGGCGGGCGACCGACTCCGCGCGATCCTCGACGAGTGGAAGACCATCCGCGGCGTCGATCGGAAGGTCGACGACGCGCTGTGGAAGCGCTACTCCAAGGCGCGGGAAGCGTTCAATCGCCGTCGGGGTGCGCACTTCGCCGATCTCGACCGCGAGCGCGGTGCGGCGAAGGTGCGCAAGGAGGAACTGGTCGCCCGCGCCGAGGCGCTGTCCTCCTCCACCGACTGGGTCGAGACGGCCCACGTCTTCCGTGACCTGCTGACGGAGTGGAAGGCGGCCGGGCGCGCACCCCGCGACGCCGACGACGTCCTGTGGCAGAAGTTCAAGGGCGCGCAGGACGTGTTCTTCGCGGCGCGCAACGCCGCGCAGAACGAGCAGAACGCCGAGTTCGAGGAGAACGCGCGCCGCAAGGAAGAGCTGCTCGAGCAGTACGGGCCGTCGATCGACCCGGCCGCCGACCTCGAGGGGGCACGCGCCGCTCTGCGCACGCTGCAGGACAAGTGGGATGCCGCGGGCAAGGTACCGCGGGAGCGGATGGGCGACCTCGAGGGCAAGCTGCGCGCGATCGAGAAGCGGGTGCGCGACGCGGCCGATTCCGAGTGGCGCCGCACCGACCCGGAGGCGATGGCGCGCGCCGCACAGTTCCGCGAGCGCGTGGAGCAGTTCGAGGATCAGGCCCGCAAGGCCGACGCGGCGGGCAAGGTCAAGGACGCCGAGAAGTACCGCGCGCAGGCGCAGCAGTGGCGCGAATGGGCCGACGCCGCTCAGGGCGCCCTCGAGGAGCGCTGACCGAACTGTCGACTCATCCGTCGCGGCGGGCGTTCCGACGTCCGTCGCGGCGGGTCCGATCGAGGACGGTCTCCCGTGCGGCCTCGTCGAGAATCGCGGCGTCCCGGCGCGCCGATGCGGCCGCCCACTGCTGAGTGGACCGGTTCCACACCACCTTGAACCAGTGGAACGCCAGCACGAGCACCAGCAGCCACCCGACGATCAGACCGATGCCGGGGCCGGCGCCGGTGAGGTTCGACGGCACGGTCTGGCGGGACCAGATCGCCAGCATGCCGAGCACCGACGCCACACCGCTGCCGTAGAGGGCAACCCACGCGAGGGCCCACCGCTGGGTCACCAGCGCGAGCGCGGAGACTCCGACGGCGAACACGAGCGCCAGCCAGACGAAGATCCGGGACGGCAGGGCGATTGACTCGGCGGCGGCGTCCTCGTCGAACGCGACGACGTCCCAGCCGTTGGCCGCGCCGCTGTGCGGCAGCGCGAACGTCAGCAGCAGCAACAGCACCGCGGCGGCCACCACCACGGCCCGGATACCGGGATCGATGCGTCCGGAGATGCGGCGCTCGGCGGCGGCGAGGTCCGCCGACGACCGCTCCCGGTCCAGTTCGTTCGGTTCGGTCACAGTGCACATCCCATCGTCGGGGCCGGCTCGGGAGCCGGGGCACCGATGCGAGGCAGGCCGAGGCCCACCCCCACCGGCGCGGTGGTCGGTCGCAGTCCGCGTTCGTGGCGGTCGCCCGCCACGGTGCGCCGATGCGTCAGCAGCGGGGTGTCGGCGACGAGGTGGTACGGCTTGGCGTCGGTGACGCGGGTGGTCACGACGTCGCCGGGACGCACGGTGCCGTCCACCGCTCCCTCGGGTCGGAAGTGGACCAGGCGACCGTCGCGTGCCCGTCCGCTCATCCGCTCGGTCACCGCGTTCTTGCGGCCCGCGTCCGCGGCGACGAGCAGCTCGACCTCGGTTCCGACGACCCGGCGGTTCTCCTCGAGCGCGATCTCCTCCTGGAGCGCGATGAGGCGCTCGTAGCGTTCCTGCACGACGGCCTTGGGCACCTGGTCGGCCATCTCGGCCGCGGGTGTGCCCGGCCGGATCGAGTACTGGAAGGTGTACGCGCTGACGAAGCGCGCGCGCCGAACGACGTCGAGGGTGTCCTGGAAGTCTTCCTCCGTCTCACCAGGGAAGCCGACGATGATGTCGGTGGTGATCGCCGCGTGCGGGATGGCTGCGCGCACCCGGTCGAGGATGCCGAGGAACTTCTCGCGGCGGTAGGACCGCCGCATGGCCCGCAGAATGCGGTCGGAGCCGGACTGGAGCGGCATGTGCAGCGTCGGGCAGACGTTCGGGGTGGCGGCCATGGCGTCGATGACGTCGTCGGTGAACTCGGCGGGGTGCGGCGAGGTGAAGCGCACCCGTTCGAGGCCCTCGATGGTTCCGCACGCCCGCAGAAGGGCGGCGAACGCCCCGCGGTCGCGAGGGGTGTCCGGATCGGCGAACGACGCCCCGTAGGCGTTCACGTTCTGCCCGAGCAGCGTCACCTCGAGCACGCCCTCGTCCACGAGTGCCTGCACCTCGGCGAGCACGTCGCCGGGGCGCCGGTCCACCTCCTTGCCGCGCAGCGCCGGAACGATGCAGAACGTGCAGGTGTTGTTGCAGCCGACCGAGATCGACACCCATCCCGCGTAGGCGGAGTCGCGCTTGGCGGGCAACGTCGACGGGAACGCGTCGAGCGAGTCGAGGATTTCGACCTCGGCCCGCTTGTTGTGCCGGGCGCGGTCGAGCAACGCCGGTAGCGACCCGAGGTTGTGCGTGCCGAACACCACATCGACCCACGGCGCCTTCTGCACCACGACGTCGCGGTCCTTCTGGGCCAGGCAGCCTCCCACGGCGATCTGCATCGACGGGTCGGCGTCCTTGGCGGGACGGAGCTGGCCGAGATTGCCGTAGAGCTTGTTGTCGGCGTTCTCCCGCACGGCGCAGGTGTTGAAGACCACCAGGTCCGCGGAGTCACCCGCGACGGCCGGGACGTAGCCCGCGTCCTCGAGCAAACCGGCGAGGCGCTCGGAGTCGTGCACGTTCATCTGGCATCCGAAGGTGCGCACCTGGTAGGTCCGCGCCCCCTCTGCCCGGGTCGGAAGGTCGATCGTGTCCACGACCTCCAGGGTACGGCGGCCACCCGGACGGGCCGTCGGAGCGCCCGGGGCCGGTCGGTGGGGGCGGTAAAGTTTCCATTACATGTCCGCCGACCCACCACGAAAACGGACAGTGGCGGGGAAAACTACCTCTAGGGTCATCGCCATGACCCACCCCGACGGCGAGCGCGTGTCCGGCTCGTCCACCGCCCCCATGATCGCGATGCACGGAGTGCAGAAGCACTTCGGCGACTTGCACGTGCTCCGGGACATCGAGCTCGACGTTCCCGCCGGCCAGGTCGTGATCGTCCTCGGACCGTCCGGCTCCGGCAAGTCCACGCTGTGCCGCACCATCAATCGCCTCGAACCCGTCGACGAGGGCACCATCGCCGTCGACGGCAACCCGTTGCCGTCGGAGGGCAAGGCGCTCGCCGCTCTGCGCGCCGACGTCGGCATGGTCTTCCAGTCCTTCAACCTGTTCGCGCACAAGACGATTCGCGAGAACGTCATGCTCGGGCCGACCAAGGTGCGCAAGGCGAAGAAGGAGGAGGCGGAGAAGACCGCGCAGCGACTGCTCGAGCGCGTCGGCATCGCCAACCAGGCCGACAAGTACCCTGCCCAGCTCTCCGGCGGCCAGCAGCAACGTGTCGCCATCGCCCGCGCGCTCGCGATGAACCCGAAGGTCATGCTGTTCGACGAGCCGACCTCCGCGCTCGACCCCGAGATGGTCAACGAGGTGCTCGACGTCATGACCTCGCTGGCCAAGGAGGGCATGACCATGGTCGTGGTCACCCACGAGATGGGCTTCGCCCGTCGCGCCGGCGATCGCGTGATCTTCATGGCCGACGGTCAGATCGTCGAGGACACCGATCCCGAAACCTTCTTCACCGCACCGAAATCCGATCGCGCCAAGGACTTCCTGGGCAAGATCCTCAGTCACTGACGCTCTCACTCACCCACTTATCGGAGGACATTCGATGCGTTTCACCCGTACCGCCCGCGCCGCCGCCGCCGTTCTCGCGGTGGCCTTCGCCGCCACCGCTTGCGGCGGCGACGAGGCCACCAGCGCCTCGCAGAGCGCGGAGAGCGGCAACCTGACCGTCGGCATCAAGTTCGACCAGCCCGGCCTGGGCCTCCGCAACCCCGACGGCTCCTTCAGCGGCTTCGACGTCGAGGTGGCCAAGTACGTCGCCGGCAAGCTCGGCGTCACCCCCGAGAACATCACCTTCAAGGAATCGCCCTCGGCGCAGCGCGAGACGCTGATCGAGAACGGCGAGGTCGACTACATCGTGGCCACCTACTCCATCACCGACGCCCGCAAGGAGAAGGTCGATTTCGCCGGCCCGTACTTCGTCGCCGGCCAGTCGCTGCTGGTGAGCTCGTCGAACACCGACATCACCGGCCCGGACTCCCTCAACGGCGGCAAGCGCCTGTGCTCGGTGTCCGGTTCCACCCCCGCGCAGAAGGTCAAGGACCAGTACGCGCAGGACGTGCAGCTCCAGGAGTTCGACACCTACTCCGCGTGCGTCGAGGCGCTGCGCAACGGCGCGGTCGACGCCGTGACCACGGACGACATCATCCTGGCCGGCTACGCCGCGCAGTACCCGGGTGAGCTCAAGGTGGTCGGCGAGCCTTTCACCGAGGAGCGCTACGGCATCGGCCTGGCCAAGGGTGACGACGAGACCCGCGCCAAGATCAACGACGCGATCGACGCGATGATCGCCGACGGCTCGTGGCAGAAGGCCTTCGAGGACACCGTCGGCGCGTCCGGCTACCCGCTGCCCGCGCAGCCGACCGTCGACCGCTACTGATCTCGACTCGATCGACGCCGAGCGGGCGGTTCGCACCTGTCGAACCGCCCGCTCGGCGCGTCGGCTCGTTCCCTGCACATCGTCCCCACACCCGAGGAGTCGTCGGTGGACATCTTCCTTGACTACGCACCCGAGCTGCTCGACGCCTTCTGGATGACGATCAAGCTAGCCGTGCTCTCCGCGATCGGCGCCCTGATTCTCGGCACGATCCTCGCGGCCATGCGGGTCTCCCCCGTTCCCGTCGCACGGTGGGTCGGCGCCACGTACGTCACCATCTTCCGCAACACCCCGCTCACGCTGATTCTGCTGTTCTGCGCGTTCGGCCTGTACCAGACCCTGGGCGTCACGCTCGCCGATCAGGAGTCCCCGACCGGTCAGGCGGACAACAACTTCCGGCTCGCCGTGCTCGGTCTGAGCGTCTACACGGCGGCGTTCGTGTGCGAGTGCCTGCGGTCCGGCATCAACACGGTGCACGTCGGGCAGGCGGAGGCCGGGCGATCGCTCGGTCTGACGTTCTCGCAGAACATCCGCTACGTCGTGCTCCCTCAGGCGTTTCGAGCCGTGATCGCCCCGCTGGGCAGCGTCCTGATCGCGCTGACCAAGAACACCACGGTGGCCGCAGCCATCGGTGTGCTCGAGGCCGCGATCCTCATGCGCACCATGATCGAGAACGAGGCCGCCATCTTCGTGGTCGGCGGAATCTTCGCACTCGGCTTCGTGATTCTCACCTTCCCCACCGGCCTGTTCTTCGGCTGGCTGTCCAACCGATTGGCGGTGGCTCGATGAGCACGGTGCAGACCCCGACTCCCGGCGCCGACGCCTCGAAGTCCCGCACGACACGGAAGGCGCCCGCCGACCGCGCCACCGTGCTCTACGACGCGCCGGGCCCCAAGGCGAAGGTTCGCAACAACATCCTGTCCGGTGTCGTCCTGGCGGTGCTGTTACTCGGGGCGTACTTCGTGTACGTCAAGCTCGACGAGAAGGGTCAGCTGACCTCGGCCAAGTGGGACCCGTTCACGGAGTCCACCACGTGGACCACGTACCTGATCCCCGGCATCCAGGGCACTGTCGTCGCGGCCGGACTGTCGATCGTGTTCGCGCTGATCCTCGGCGCTGTGCTGGGTATCGCTCGACTGTCGGACCACAAGCCCGTGCGCGTGATCGCCGGATTCGTCGTGGAGTTGTTCCGCGCGATTCCGGTGTTGATCCTCATGATCTTCCTGTACCAGTTCTTCGCCGAGTACCAGGTGTTCAAGTCGCGGTACCTCGCGCTGGCGGCGGTGGTCACGGGCCTGACGCTCTACAACGGCTCGGTCATCGCGGAGATCGTGCGGTCCGGCATCAACTCGCTGCCCAAGGGGCAGACGGAGGCGGCCAAGGCCATCGGTCTGCGCAAGGGCCAGATCATGCGCATGATCCTGCTGCCGCAGGCGGTGACCGCCATGCTTCCCGCCATCGTGTCGCAGATGGTGGTGGCGCTGAAGGACTCGGCGCTGGGTTACATCATCGGCTACGTCGAGGTGGTGCGATCCGGCCAGCAGGTGGGTGCCTTCTACGGCAACTTCCTGCCCGCCCTCATCATCGTGGCGATCATCATGATCGCGCTGAACTCGCTCCTCACCTACGTGGCCACCGCGCTGGAGAAGCGACTGCGGCGCGGTAAGAAGAGCACCGGCGTGGTGCTCACCGGTGATGCGACGCAGCAGGGCCTGAGCACGTAGGACGGCTCGGCAGGACTGCGTCAGTTCTCGAGGCCGTCGGTGTCCGCACCGACGGCCTCGAGCTCGCTCTTGGCGATCTCGAACGCCATACCCTGCGAGAATCCGCGTCGCGCCAACATGCCGACGAGCGAGCGCAGCACCTTGTCCCGATCGGTCGACGCGGTCGCCCGTACGGACGGTGACCGCAACTTCTTCACCACCAACTCCCGCGCGCGGTCCCGCTCGTCCTCGGGATCGATGGTCTCCAACGCTTCGGCCGCAACCGCCGGGTCGATACCTTTGGTGCGCAACTCGTTCCGCAGCGCCTGCTTGCCGCGGCCGGAGTACGTGTGCCGCGATCTGACCCACTGATGGGCGAAATCGCGATCGTCCACGAGGCCGAGTTCGGTCAGCCGATCGAGCACCGACGCGGTGACCGAGGGGGTGAACCCCTTGTCGGTCAGCCGCGTCGTGAGCTCGTGCCGGCTGCGCGCCCGGTCGGTGAGCAATCGCAGAGCAGCGTCACGTGCCTGCTCCGCGGTACCCCCGCCCTCGCCGGATGCACCGCCCGCGCCGGTCATTGTCAGAACTCGACGGGCGCCGCGGCCTCGTCGGAGGTACGGACGTCGGCACCGATACCGAGCTTCTCCTTGATCTTCTTCTCGATCTCGTCGCGGATGTCGGTGTTCTCGAGCAGGAACTTGCGGGCGTTCTCCTTGCCCTGGCCGAGCTGATCGCCCTCGTAGGTGAACCACGAGCCGGACTTGCGCACGAACCCGTGCTCGACGCCCATGTCGATCAGCGAGCCCTCCTTGCTGATGCCCTTGCCGTACAGAATGTCGAACTCCGCCTGCTTGAACGGCGGCGACACCTTGTTCTTGACCACCTTGACGCGCGTCCGGTTGCCCACCGCGTCCGTGCCGTCCTTCAGCGTCTCGATACGGCGGATGTCCATGCGCACGGAGGCGTAGAACTTCAACGCCTTACCGCCCGTGGTGGTCTCGGGCGAGCCGAACATGACGCCGATCTTCTCGCGCAGCTGGTTGATGAAGATCACCGTGGTGCCGGAGTTGTTCATCGCGCCGGTGATCTTGCGGAGCGCCTGGCTCATGAGGCGCGCCTGCAGACCCACGTGGCTGTCCCCCATCTCGCCCTCGATCTCGGCGCGCGGCACGAGCGCGGCCACGGAGTCGACCACGAGGATGTCGAGTGCACCCGAGCGAATCAGCATGTCCGCGATCTCGAGGGCCTGCTCACCGGTGTCCGGCTGGGAGACCAGCAGAGCGTCGGTGTCCACGCCGAGCTTGGCGGCGTAGTCCGGATCGAGCGCGTGCTCGGCGTCGATGAACGCCGCGATGCCGCCGGCAGCCTGCGCGTTGGCCACCGCGTGCAGAGCCACGGTGGTCTTACCCGAGGATTCCGGGCCGTAGATCTCGATGACCCGGCCGCGCGGGAGGCCACCGATACCCAGGGCCACGTCCAGCGCGATGGAGCCGGTCGGAATGACGGCGATCGGTGCGCGGGCCTCGTCCCCGAGGCGCATCACCGAGCCCTTGCCGAAGTTCTTGTCGATCTGCGCGAGTGCCAGATCGAGCGCCTTGTCCCTGTCGTACGCTGCTGCCGCCATGATGGTCTCCTTCTCGACGTTCTCGTCCCCTGCATGTCTGTCGACAAGGTAGAGGGGGGCACCGACAAGAACCGCTCGGCGAGCCGATCCGCGTCGTCACTGGGATCTACTCTAAGCGAACACCTGTTCGACGGACAGGCGACACGCCGGATCGGACGCGGTCACCACCGCGAGCGCGGCACGTCGAACTCGGCGCAGAGCGCGCGCCAGACGTCCTTGGGGTCCTCCCCCGCCTCGATGGCGTCGGCCGCCGTGCGATTTCCGAGGGACAGCACCACGTGGTCCACCAGGATCGAGTCGCCGTACACCGTGCCGAACTGCTCGGCGACGAGGTCGTGGAATTCGGTCAGACGCACCGCCCCACCGTACCCGGGCATCGAGCACCGAACACATCCGCTCGCCCCGGCTTGTTCGAGTCAGGCGAGCACGCTCCGACAGACCGCCACGGGATCGCGCACCGCATCGGCACTCGCCGCGGCGCGAGCCGCGGCACGGCGGAAGGACGGTTCCCGCAGGACGCGGTCCAGCGCTCGGGCCAGCGACTCCGCGTCGGGCGGGGACACGAGCACCGAACTCCCCTGCCGCGCCGCGCGATTCGCCAGTTCCCACTGATCGCCGCCGCCGGGCACCGTCACGGCGGGGACTCCCGCCGACAGGGTCTTGGCCAACATCCCGTGGCCACCACCGCACACCACCGCCGACGCCGACCGCAGGAGGACGTCCTGCCGCCCGAGGCCGGCGACCGCCCAGGTCGGCAGGACCGAGCCGGACACCTCCAGCGCACTGATCGCCACCCGCACCGGCAGGCCCGACGCCCGCACGCGGGCCGCCGCTGCCAGCGCCACGTCCACCGTGGACGCCTCCCCGGTCGCGGCCGTGGAGGGAGCGACGACCACCAACGGCTCGTCACCCGGCGGCGGATCGAGGACGGTCTCGGTGGGTTCCCAGAGCAACGCGCCGACCAGCCGCGCGTCCGACGGCCAGTCGACCCGCGGCACCTCCAACGCGGGGATCGTCGCGATCAGTCGCCGCGCCGGTCCGGGGTCGACCGCGGGCAGTCCCACCGAGACCCGCGCCGCCGACCGCTGCACCGTGCCTGCTCGCACGGAGCGGGCCGTCAGACGACGCATCAGGCCGTCCCGCATCCGTCCCCGCACGCCCGACCCGGGCGCCAGGCCGCTGCCCAGCGGAGGCAGGGAGCGGGACGGCCGGTAGAGCGGATGCGGCGAGAGCTCCACCCACGGGACTGCGCACCGCTCGGCGGCCAGGCCCCCGCCGGCGGTCAGGACGTCCGCGACCACCAGATCGGGGGCGAGGTCGGTCAGCACCGGCACCAGTTGCGTCGACATGTGGGCCGCACGGCCGTGGATGCGGTGACCGGCGTCGGCGTCGTCGTCCTCGGGCCGCGGTTCCAGACCCGGCAGCGCACGGACGTCGAGACCCGCCGCGCGGCCGGCCTCCCACCAGCGCTCGCCGGTAAGCACCACCGCCTCGTCGCCCGCGGCGCGGAACCGCTCGGCCAGGGCCATCGCCGGAAACGCGTGTCCGGCGTCGGGGCCGGCGATCAGCACCACTCGCACCGGGTCAGCGTAGCCAGCCGCGGCGCTGGGGCCGGCGCTCCGTCAGAACATCGAGTCGACGGTCTTGTCGGTGCGGTTCTCGTCCGTCATCGACCGGTACAGGAAGTACAGACCGGCGCCGACCACCGCCAGAGCCAGAAGCGGGAAGAGCGCCTTCAGCACGGCGCCCAGGATCACCACTGCGAGCCAGACCAGCACGATCGCTCCGAGGATCTTCCAGAACATGTCGTCCACCTTTCGTCGTGGTGCGGTGTCGGGCGCTTCTCGCCGACGATCACCGCGCACCTCGATCGTGACAGACAACGGGACGGAAAACCCTCTCCGAGCTGCGATTTCAGGGTCGATCTCAGGGTGGTCACCCACCCGCCGACGGGCGTCTCGGGGGACGACCCGGAGGTCAGGACCGGTCGAGCCGATCCAGTCCGTACGCCCACCCCTCGAGCCGGTCGGTGGCGAACTGCAACGCGTCGCGACGCGTGTCCTGCGCGGCCACGGACCCGGAGGCGGGTGCGGTGAGAAGTGCGGCCGCGGCCACCAGGCCGTCGTACTGCTCGACGCCCTCGTGCAGACGGCGGACCGCCGCCGGAATGGTGGCGCGGAGATGGGCCGCGGCGGTCTCGTTGCCCGACGCCGCCCGTTCCATGGCGACGACGTCGTCCGCCACCGCGGTGAGCGACGCGGCCGCGGCGGCGGCGATGCGAGAGGTGTCCTGGACGTCGTCCTCGGCGACGGCCCCGGACCGGGACACGATGCCGAGCAACTCGTGAAGGCTCTGCTCCGATCGGCGCAACCGGTCCATCGGTTCGCGCGCCGCCGACCCGTACGGCGGCAGGGAGCGGGGAGCCGGCCGGGCCGCCGGCAGCGGCTCACCGCGCAGACGCCGATACGCCAGAGCCGCCGCCACCGAGGGCACGGCGAGCAGCGCCGTGGTACCGGCACCGCCCACGATCACCCACTCCGGAGCGGCCGCGACCGCCACCATCGCTGTCCCGACCGCGCTGGACCCCGACGCCGCACCGAAAAACGTGGCCCGACGACGAGTGCGTCGGAGTTTGCGTTCGGCGCGCCGCCGGGGATCGTTCCAGGTGCGGGCGGACTCGATCAGGGGCCGGGCCGCCCGCGCGACGACGACGGCTCGGCCCTGAAGTCGATCACGCATGACGTTCGCACAGCCCCCGATCCGGCGTCAGTTGGCCTGCGGACGTTCCGGATTCGCCTGCGGCGACAGGTTCTTCGGCGCAGCAGCGGGATCGGCCGTCGGCCCCGAGGTGAGAGCGTCGCCCTTCATCGAGGCGCGAATCTGCTCGAGGCGGCTGTGTCCGGCCATCTGGACACTCGCCTGCTGGACTTCCATCATCCGGCCCTGCACGGAGTTCTGCGCGAGCTCCGCGGAGCCCAACGCATCGGCGTAGCGACGCTCGATCTTGTCGCGCACCGCGTCGAGGCTGGGCGTGTTGCCGGGGGCGGACAGCGTGGTGTCCATCGAGCGCAGGCTCTCGGAGACGCGCTCCTGCATCTTGGCCTGCTCGAGCTGGCTGAGCAGCTTGGTGCGCTCGGCGACCTTCGACTGCAGCGTCATGGCATTCTGCTCGACGGCCTTCTTGGCCTGGCTGGCGGCCTGCAGGGCCTGATCGTGCAGGACCTTGAGGTCCTCGACGCCCTGCTCAGCCGTGACCAGCTGCGCTGCGAACGCCTCCGCCGCGTTGGTGTACTGCACGGCCTTCTCGGTGTCCCCGGCGGCGTTGGCCTGGTCGGCGAGTGTGACGGCCTGACGGGCGTTGGCGTTGAGCTTCTCCACCTCGTCGAGCTGGCGGCTCAGCTTCATCTCCAGCTGCCGCTGGTTGCCGATCACCGAGGCGGCCTGCTGCGAGAGGGCCTGATGCTGACGCTGCGCGTCCTCGATGGCCTGTTGGATCTGGACCTGCGGGTCCGCCTTCTCGTCGATCTTCGAGTTGAACAGGGCCATCAGATACTTCCAGCCCTTGACGAAAGGATTGGCCATCGGTTCTTCCTGCCTCCATGTGGAATCCGCCGCTACGCGACCCGGCCGGCGACGGTCACCGGCCGCTGTTCATTCGCCCATCGTTCCACGCGCGCCGCCCGATTTCGAACCTTCGGGTCTCACCCCGGTCTCGAACGGCCCCGCGCGGGCCGGCGGGATCAGGCCGCGGCGAGTGCCCGCGCGGCCGGTGCCGGAATCACGACGCGAGTGCCGTCGTCCACCCGCACGCCGGGCGTGACGCCTCGGTCCTCGGTGACCGGCGTCAGCGCCTCGCTGACGTCGGACAACACGTGCGACAGCGGAACGTCGAGCGCCTCGCAGATCGCGTTGAGCAGTTCGCTCGACGCTTCCTTGCGTCCACGCTCCACCTCGGACAGATATCCGAGGCTCACTCGCGCCGTGGTGGAGACCTCGCGCAGCGTGCGGCTCTGTGCGACCCGAGTGCGGCGAAGACTGTCGCCGAGTGCCTCACGCAGAAGCATCATGTGGCCTCTCCTCAGTTTCTCGTGCGGTGGGCCGGACCCGCGGTGTCGACCGCCGGCTCGACGACGTCACCGCCGCCGGAACCCGTCCCGTTCTTCGTCCAACGCCGAGACCGCCCCGGTGGTTCCCGACTCTCGACGTGGATTCGGTTACCCGGCCGGGTAGGGGCGAACCCAGCCCGGCGCGGGTGGATGAACCCTAGCGCCACGGCGTCGTCGGGGCGCGCACCGAGGCGGGCACGATCAGCGCGCCTCGGCCGCCGTCGCCACGCGCGGGCGCATCGCCGACACCACGTAGTCCACGCCCGTGACCACGGTGAGGATCACCGCGGCCCACATGAGCACCGTCGCCACGGGCAGTACCGCGGCCGGCAGGGGCATCACGTAGAGCCCGATGGCGACGCCCTGGACGAGCGTCTTGAGCTTGCCGCCGCGGCCGGCCGGAATGACCCCGTGTCGGAGCACGGCGAATCGCAGCAGCGTGATGCCGAGTTCGCGTGCACCGATCACCACCGTGATCCACCACGGCAGTACCTCCAGCACGGACAGTCCGACCAGGGCCGCGCCGATCAGCGCCTTGTCCGCGATCGGGTCCGCCATCTTGCCGAACTCGGTGACCAGACCGTGCTTGCGGGCCAGCTGACCGTCGATGCGGTCGGTCACCGCGGCCATGGCGAACACCGCGAAGGCCGCCCACCGCCACCCGACGCTCTGGCCGTCCTCCGCGAACAACGCCCACAGGAACACCGGCACCAGCAGGATGCGCGCGACGGTGAGGACGTTCGCGATGTTCAGCAGGGGAACCGGACGCACCGGAACCGGCGCCACCACCGCGTCGTCTCGCGGGGCCGCGGCGCTGCCGCCGCTCCGCGCCTCGGACGCCGCGGCGCTGCCGCCGCTCCACGCATCGGACGCCGCGGCGCTGCCGCCGCTCCGCGCATCGGACTCCGCGCTCACGTCGGGCAGCCCGCGGGGCGGGGCGACGACGACGCTGCGGCACTGGGCACGGCCTCACAATATCGGTACGTGTGGGCACTACTGTCTCCCCCATGACTTCCGAGCTCGATCCGGACCCCGGTGTCGGCCGCGACGCCCCCGATGCGGTGTCGCCGACCACCGAGCGGGTCCGCATCCGTCGCGCGCGGACGTCGGACATCCCCGAGATCAAGCGGCTCATCGACATCTACGCGGGGCGCATCCTGCTGGAGAAGAACCTGGTGACCCTCTACGAGGCGGTGCAGGAGTTCTGGGTCGCCGAGGTCGACGGCGTCGTGGCGGGATGCGGCGCGTTGCACGTGCTGTGGGCCGATCTCGGCGAGATCCGCACGGTGGCCGTCGACCCGGCCGTCAAGGGCCACGGCGTCGGCCATCTGGTGGTCACCACCCTGATCGACGTGGCGCGCGAGCTGCAGTTGTCGCGGTTGTTCGTCCTCACCTTCGAGGTGTCCTTCTTCGCCCGCCACGGGTTCACCGAGATCGAGGGCACCCCGGTCACCGCGGAGGTGTACGCCGAGATGTGCCGGTCGTACGACACCGGTGTCGCCGAGTTCCTCGACCTCAGTTACGTCAAGCCGAACACCCTGGGCAACACCCGCATGTTGCTCACCCTCTGACCGTCGGCCCGAACCCCGACCGACCGACCCACCGATCCGACCGACCCCACCGACCCGAACGGACATCCCCGTGCCGCATTTCCTCGTCCACTACACCTACTCGCCCAGCACCGCCGACGGCCGTGACCGCGTCCGCGCCGAGCACCGGGACTGGCTGCGGGAGCAGATCGCGCAGGACCGCGTGGTGACGGCGGGCCCGTACCCCGACGACAGCGGCGCCACGATCGTCGCGCGGGGATCGGACGAGGCCGACGTGCGCGATCTGTTCGCCGACGACCCGTTCGTCCGCGACGAGTTGGTCGACGCGATCGCGATCCAGGCCTGGAAGCCGGTGCTCGGCGCACTCGCCTGACCGACGAAACACGAACGCCACGGCCCGGCGGATCTCATAGGATCTGCCGGGCCGTGGCGTCGTCGAGGCGGGATCAGCGGGCGGTGGTGTCCCGGTCGACCTCGCCGGCGGTACCGGCGTCGACCGAGTCCGCTCCGGCGTCGTGGCTCTCCTGGACCTTCTGCGCCGACTGTCCGCGCGTCTTGATCAGGCTGGCGATCGTGGTGACGGCCAGGATGCCGACGATGACGCTCAGCGAGAGGCCCGTCGTGATCTCGGGGACCGCGACGTGCTCGCCGCCGTTGATGAAGCCGAGCTCGTTCTCGTGGAGCGCGTGCAGGACCAGCTTCACACCGATGAACGCGAGCACCAATGAGAGGCCGTAGGACAGGAACACCAGGCGGTCGAGCAGGCCGCCGATGAGGAAGTACAGCTGGCGCAGACCCATCAGGGCGAACGCGTTGGCCGTGAACACGATGTAGGGCTCGGTGGTGAGGCCGTAGATCGCGGGGATCGAGTCGAGCGCGAACAGGATGTCGGTGAAGCCGATGACGACCAGCGCCAGCAACATCGGGGTGACGACGCGCTTGCCGTCGATCTTCACGGTCAGACGGTCACCGTGGTACTCGTCGGTGGTCGGCAGCACCTTCTTGGCCAGGCGCATGATCTTGGTCTCTTGCTCGACCTCGTTCTCCTCCTCGTGGCCGGCCTCCTTGATCAGCTTGTAGGCCGTGTAGATCAGGAACGCGCCGAAGAGGTAGAACACCCAGCTGAAGTTGTTGATGGCCGCCGCACCGAGGGCGATGAAGCCACCGCGCATGACCAGCGCCATGACGATGCCGATGAGCAGCACCTTCTGCTGGTACTGCCGCGGGACCGCGAAGGTCGTCATGATGATGAGGAAGACGAACAGGTTGTCGACGCTCAGCGCCTTCTCGGTGATGTATCCCGCGAAGTACTCGCCGCCGTAGGTCGACCCGTACTGCCAGAAGACGATGCCGCCGAAGACGACCGCCAGCGCGATGTAGACCGCGGACCACGTGGCCGACTCCTTGAAGGTCGGCTCGTGCGGCGTGCGCACGTGCGCGAAGAAGTCGAAGACGAAGAGACCGAGGATCACCACGCAGGTGACGATCCAGACGGTGGTGGAGACGTTCATGTAAGGGCTACCTCCGGTAGGCCAGCGTAGGGCTCCGGAGGTCTCTCCCGTCGCGTCCTCGCCGTTGGGTACAGCGGGCATCGACCGTGGACCCGGATCGAGGCAGGGCTCGATCGTGCTGACGGGTCCGTCGCGAGTGGGGATACTCCCCTCCTCGGACAATGATGCCACAGCGCTGGTGTGCAGCGTCCCCACGAGCGCTCGATACTCGGTAAAACCCCGGTAAAGACGGCCGGGCTATGAGCGACGTCACCCCCACTAGCAACCGGGGTGTGGTCCGGTTGCCTACTCGTCGTCCTCGCCCGCGGCGGGGTCACCGCCCTTGATCGACCACAGCAGGCCGTCGAGCTCGTCCGGCTTGACCAGCACGTCGCGCGCCTTCGAGCCCTCGCTGGGCCCGACCACGCCGCGGGTCTCCATGAGATCCATCAGGCGGCCCGCCTTCGCGAACCCGACGCGCAGCTTGCGCTGCAGCATCGACGTCGAGCCGAACTGGCTGGTCACCACCAGCTCGATGGCCTGCAGGAGGACGTCGAGATCGTCGCCGATGTCCGCGTCGACGTCCTTCTTCTCCGCGGCCTTCTGCGTGGTCACGCCCTCGGTGTACTCCGGCTCCGCCTGGTTCTTGGCGGCGTCGACGACGGCGGTGATCTCCTCGTCGGTGATGAAGGCGCCCTGCAGGCGGGTCGGCTTGCCCGCGCCCATCGGCAGGAACAGCGCGTCGCCCATGCCGATCAGCTTCTCGGCACCCTGCTGGTCGAGGATGACGCGCGAGTCGGTGAGCGAGGACGTCGCGAACGCCAGGCGCGAGGGCACGTTGGTCTTGATCAGACCGGTGACGACGTCCACCGACGGACGCTGCGTCGCCAGCACCAGGTGGATGCCGGCGGCTCGCGCCTTCTGGGTGATGCGCACGATCGCTTCCTCGACGTCCCGCGGCGCGGTCATCATGAGGTCGGCGAGCTCGTCGACGATCGCCAGGATGTACGGGTACGGCTTGTAGACCCGCTCGCTGCCCAGCGGGGCCGTGATCTCCCCCGACCGGACCTTCTTGTTGAAGTCGTCGACGTGGCGCACCCGGTTGGCCTGCATGTCCTGGTAGCGCTGCTCCATCTCCTCGACCAACCACGCCAACGCCGCCGCCGCCTTCTTCGGCTGCGTGATGATCGGGGTGATGAGGTGCGGGATGCCCTCGTACGGCGTCAGCTCGACCATCTTCGGGTCGATGAGGATCATCCGCACTTCCTCCGGCGTCGCCCGCGCGAGCAGGGACACCAGCATCGAGTTCACGAAGGACGACTTGCCCGACCCCGTCGAGCCCGCCACCAGCAGGTGGGGCATCTTGGCGAGGTTCGCGCTGACGAAATCGCCCTCGATGTCCTTGCCCAGCCCGATCACCAGCGGGTGGTGGTCCTTCCGCGTGGACGGCGCCGTGAGCACGTCGGCCAGGCGCACCATCTCGCGGTCGGAGTTAGGCACCTCGATGCCCACCGCGGACTTGCCGGGGATGGGCGCGAGCAGACGCACGTTGTCCGTGGCCACCGCGTAGGCGATGTTCCGAGCCAGGGCGGTGATCTTCTCGACCTTCACGCCGGGGCCGAGCTCCACCTCGTAACGGGTCACCGTGGGGCCGCGGGTGAAACCGGTGACGGCCGCGTCGATCTTGAACTGCTCGAGAACCTCGGAGATGGCCTCGATCATCGCGTCGTTGGCCTGACTGCGCTTCTTCGGCGGGTCGCCCTCGATCAACAGCGACAACGACGGCAGGACGTAATCGCCGTCGACGACGCGGTCGACCACCATGCGATCGGCGTCGGCATCGGGCGCGGGCTCGCCGACCGTCCGCGTCGGTCGGCGAGCCCGCGCCCAGATGCCACAGGCCCAGCACGGGGAGACCGACGAGCAGCGAGCCGAGGACCACCCGCGGGCGGTCGCGCCACGGGTGGCGGC
>NZ_JABUBU010000020.1 GCF_019834675.1 Rhodococcoides corynebacterioides
TGCATGGGGGTCGGGCCCCGGCAGCCCCTGACCGCCGGGGCCCGACCCCCATGCACGAGCACCCCGAACCGCAGTGCGGTTCGGGGTGCTGGTCGTGCGCTTCTACGTCCGGCGGCCGGCGAGGACGGCCAACGCGGCCAACCACTTCTGCGTCAACGCATTCACCTCGTCCTCCTCGAACACGTCCGGCGGGAACGACAGGAACGCCTTGATGCGGGAGCCCGCCTCGTCCGTCTCCGCCATGGACTGGATGTCCAGCTCGGCCTGAGCCGGCATGCGGTTGCGCGCCACGTCGGTCAGGTCCGGGGTGTCGAAGTCCGGCAACCACGCCGATCCGCGCAACTCCTCGGGCACGCCCGTCTCGGCCACGCGTCCGATGTAGTTGAACACGATCTGCGGTTCCGCGAACTCACGCAACGTGGCCGCGGACGGGTCGTCGAGATACCGCAGCATGCCGTAGCCGATGCCGTGATCGGGCACGGTCGCGAAGCTCGACCGTGTCCGCTCCACCACGTCGTCCCCGGCCGCTCGACCGTCGACGACCGCAGCCGGGTCGAGGCCGGACAGGTCGACCCGAGCCGGGTACATCGTGGTGAACCAGCCGACCGTGCGAGCCAGGTCGGACCCCGGCACCACGGCCTCTTCGCGACCGTGGCCCTCCAGCGTGAGCAGCGGCGCCGCCGCCGTCTCGCCTCGCTCGGCCCGCCACGCCGCCACCGCGACGGACAGGGCTGCGACCAGCACCTCGGCGGTGGTGGCCGACTCGGCTCCCCGCGGCGACAGCAGAGCTTCCGACACCTCGTCGGGAACGACGACGGTGGTGCGGGTCAACCGGTCGGCGGTGTCGACGGCCGGGTCGAGGCGACGACGCCCGAGGGTCGGGTCGTCGGCGCGGAGCACGGACCGCCAGTAGTCCAGCTCTCCGCGCCGCGCGGCGGCCCGACGCACCAGTTCGGTGCTCCAGGTCCGCCAGGAGGTGTCGACGGGAGCGAGGCTCGGGACCTGTCCGGACGACACGGCCACGCCGGCGGTGACGAGGTCCGTGACGAGGATGCGCCACGAGACCGAGTCGATCACCAGGTGGTGCGGCAGGACCAGCAGACGACCCGCCGCGGCGTCGTCCTCCGGGGCGAACCACAGCAGCTCGAGCATGTCGCCGCGTTCCGGGTCGAGCCGCGCCATCGCGGCGTCGAACTCGCGCCGCAGCACGTCGGCGTAGCCGTCGGTCCCCGGCTCGGACCCGGAGGCCAGCGGGATGCGCCGGATCCGGGAGGCGAGGTCGTACTCGCTCGCCGGCGGCACCACCAGCGCACGACCGGCGACGTCCACCCGCGCCCGCAGCACGTCGTGCCGCTCGACCACCGCGGACAGCACCGTGGTCAGCGCGTTGGCCGTGACTCCCGCGGGCAGCGTGAGCATGAGCGGCATGACGAAGCCGGACCAGTCACCGCCGCGCTCGACCATCTTCTCCGCGACGGGCGAGAGCGGGGCGATGCCGACACCGTCGTCCGCCACGGTCGCCGACGAGCCGGGTCCGCGCGCATCGACGGCCGCGGCGATGGCCGAGACCGTCCTCAGCTCGAACACCTCGCGTGCGGTGAACGCCACGCCCGCGGCGCGGGCCCGTGCCACCAGCTGCATCGACACGATGGAGTCGCCGCCGAGGTCGAAGAACGAGTCGTCCGCACCGACACGGTCGATGCCGAGGACCTCGGCGACGACCCCTGCCACCGTGATCTCCGTCGGGGTCGACGGCGCGCGGTACTGCCCGGCGGACAGCTCCGGCACCGGCAACGCGCGGCGATCGGTCTTGCCGCTCGCCGTCGACGGGAACGCGTCCAGGACGGTGACGACGTCGGGAACCATGTACCCGGGCAGCACCCGGGCGGCGGCGTCGGTCACCGACGCGACGTCGACGGTGGCTCCGGCGCGCGGCACCACGTACCCGGCGAGCACGCTCGCCGCGCCGATCTCGTGGACCACCACCGCGGCCTGCGCCACGTCGGGGTGACCGGCGAGCACGGACTCGATCTCCTCGAGCTCGACGCGCAGACCGCGCAGCTTCACCTGGAAGTCGACGCGGCCGACGAACTCGAGCTCGCCGTCGTCGGTCCAGCGCACCAGGTCACCGGTGCGGTACAGGCGCTCGCCCGCACCGCCGAACGGATCCGCGACGAACCGCTCGGAGGTGAGGTCGGCACGCGCCGCGTACCCGCGGGCCAGCTGGTCGCCGGCCAGGTACAGCTCGCCCGCCGCCCCCGGGGCGACCGGGCGCAGTCGGTGGTCGAGCACCCGCGCGGTGACGTTCCAGGCCGGGTGGCCGATCGGCATGGCCGGTCCGGCGACGAGCGCCACGCTGCCGTCGACCCCGACGGCGTCGAAGCTGGTCGCGTCGACGGTCACCTCGGTGGGGCCGTACAGGTTGACCACCCGCGCATCGGTGACGCGGTGCACCCGCTCGGTGAGCGCCGCGGTCAGCGCCTCGCCGCCGGAGAACACGGCCCGCAGCGAACGCAGGGTGTCCGGTCCGAGTTCGGCCGCGGCGTCGACGAAGAGCGAGAGCACCGACGGCACGAACTGCACCACGGTGACACCGCGATCGGCCACGATCCGCGCCATGTAGGCGGGGTCGCGGTGACCGTCCGGCTCGGCGACGACGGTGCGGGCACCGACGACGGACGGGGCGAAGAGCTCCCACACCGACGCGTCGAAGGTGAACGGCGTCTTCTGCAGCACCACGTCCGACTCGTCGAGCGCGAACTCGTCGATCAGCCAGAGCAGCTGGTTGACCAGCGCGCCCTGCGTCACCTCGACGCCCTTGGGCACGCCGGTCGATCCGGAGGTGAACAGCACGTATGCCAGCGAGTCCGGTCGCACGACGCCGCGTCGATCGGCGTCCGTCAGCGCCGCAC
This sequence comes from Rhodococcoides corynebacterioides, assembly GCF_019834675.1. Taxonomy (GTDB): domain Bacteria; phylum Actinomycetota; class Actinomycetes; order Mycobacteriales; family Mycobacteriaceae; genus Rhodococcoides; species Rhodococcoides corynebacterioides_A. The sequence continues at coordinate 2,913 of NZ_JABUBU010000020.1, forward strand.
CGGACCGGCCGTCGGCCAGCGAGGCGACGTCGACGTACTCCACGTCGGCGATCCCCTCCGGCGCGGTCGTCCCGGCGGCCGCGATCACGCACCGCGGCGACGACGCGGCGAGCACCGCACGGGTGCGCGCCTCCGGGTTGTCCGGGTCGATCGGCACGTAGGCCGCTCCGGCCGTCGTGACGGCGGCGAGGGCCACCAGCAGGTCGATCGAGCGCGGCAACGAGACGCCGACCCGGTCGTCGGGTCCGACGCCGCGGTCGACGAGCCCGCGCGCCACCTGCGCGACGCGAGCCCCGAACTCGGTGTAGGTCAGGGACTCACCGGCGAACTCGACGGCGACGGCGTCGGGCGACCGTCGGACGCGGTCGGCCAGCAGGTCGGCGACGGTCGTCGTCGGAACCTCGTGGCGCGTGTCGTTCCACTCCTCGAGCACCGCCCGACGCTCGGCGGCGGACAGCACGTCGATCTCGCCGACGGACGCGGATCCGCGGGTCGCGACGGCCTCGAGGATGCGGCCGAGGCGGGCCGCGATGGCCGTCACGCGGGCCTCACCGAGGATCGCGGGCACGTACTTCAGCGTCACGTGCAGCGCGGTGTCGGTGTGCGCGAGCACGGTCAGCGGATAGTGCGACGCGTCCTCGACGTCGGCGCCGGCGAACTGCATGCCGTCGATGTCGGTGGTCTCGTCGATCCCGGCGCTCTCGATCGGGTACGACTCGAACACCGTCAGCGTGTCGAACAGACCCGCCGTGCCCACCGCCTGCTGGATGCGCGGCAACCCCAGGAAGTGGTGCTCGATCAGGTCGGCCTGCTCGGACTGGATGCGCTCGAGCAGAGCGTGGACGGACTCGTCCTCGTCGAGGCGCACCCGCACCGGGATGGTGGTGATGAACAGGCCGAGCATCGACTCGATGCCGCTGATCTCCGGCGGGCGGCCGGACACGGTCGCGCCGAAGACGACGTCCTCGGACGCCACGGTGCGCGCGAGCAGGATGCCCCAGGCCGCCTGCACGATCGTGTTCATGGTGACGCCGCGTTCGCGCGCCACCGCCGACAGCGCGTCGGAGACGCCGTCGGGCAGCACGACGTCCAGCTCGGCCGGGACCACGTCCACGCCCTCGGCGGGCAGGGTCGGCGCGAGCAGCGTCGGCTCGTCCAGCCCGTCCAGCGCGTGGGTCCACGCCGTGGTCGCCGCCGCGAAGTCCCGCTCCGACAGCCACGACAGGAAGTCCTTGTACGGCCGCACGCGCGGCAGCACCGAGCCGTCGCCGCGGGCGGCGTACAGCACGATCAGGTCCTTGAGCATCAACGGCATCGACCAGCCGTCGAGCAGGATGTGGTGGTTGCTCACCGAGAAGACGTACGACGACGGGCCGGTGACGATCATGAGGAAGCGCATGAGCGGCGGCGCGGCCAGATCGAAGCGGGCGACGCGGTGCTCGTGCAGCAACGTCGCGACGGTCTCGTCCCGCGTCGCCGGGTCGGCGTCCGTGAGATCGACCGTCCGGAAGTCGATGTCGTGCACCGGGTCCGCGAGGTCGACGACCACCTGCACCATCGCCCCGTCGGGGTCGGTGACGAAGCCGGCCCGCAGGTGCGGGTGCCGCGTGATCAGGGCCGCGGCCGCGGCACGCATGCGCTCGATGTCGACCGATCCGGTCAGACGCAGCGCCACCTGGGCGGTGTAGACGTCGGTTCCCGCGCCGTCGGCACCGACCTCGCCGGCCAGCACCGAGTGGAAGAGCATGCCCTCCTGCAGGGGCGCGAGCGACCACACGTCCGCGAGCGTCGGGTAGCGCTTCTCGAGCCGGTCGAGCACGGGCTGCGTGACCGGCACCAGCGGCACGTCGGACGGGGTGAGGCCCCCGGCGTCCGGACGACGGGCGTGGTCCGCCAACGCCGTCGCGGCGTCGACGAACAGGTCGGCGAGACGACGCGCGTCGGCGCCGGACAGCACGCCGGTGGCGTGGGCGAACGACGCGGTCAGCACCGGGCCCGACGCGGTGTCGGACGTCGCGGCGTTGATCGACAACACCGCCGGGACCACCATGCCGGGGTCCTGCGCGCCGCCGAGCTGTCCCCCGTCGGAGGCGGGCTGCCAGCCGAACGCCGCGTACTGCTCGGCGTCCGCCCCGGCGGGTCCGGAGACGCGGCCGAGGTAGTTGAACCCGATCTCGGGGGACGGCAGGGCCGCCAACTCGTCGGCCGTCGCCGCGTTCAGGTGGCGGAGCAGGCCGTAGCCGATACCGCGCTCCGGCACGGCGAGCAGCTGCTCCTTGACGGCCTTGATCGCCGTGCCGGCGGCGGGACCGCCGCGCAGCGCGTCGTCGAGGTCGGCGCCGGTGACGTTCAGACGCACCGGGTAGAGGGTGGTGAACCAGCCGACGGTCCGGCCGAGATCCGCGCGGCCGACGGCATCCTCCTCGCGGCCGTGGCCCTCGAGGTCGAGGGTCAGCGCACCCGCGTCCTGTCCGCGCTTCCGGCGCCAGGCGCCGACGGCCAGGGCGAGGGCGGTGAGAAGCGCGTCGTTGACGCCGCCGCGGTAGGCCTCGGGCAGCGGGCCGAGCAGCGCCTCGGTGACCGGGACGGGCAGCTCGATCTCGAACCGGTCCGTCGTCGACACCGTGTCCACGGCCGGATCCACCGGCCGCGATCCCAGCCGCGGGCCGGCGTCGGCGAGGACCGAGCGCCAGTGCGCCAGTTCCGCGACCCGCGACTCCGACGCGGCCTCGTCGACCAGGGCGTGCGCCCAGGTCCGCATCGAGGTGCCGACGGCGGTGAGCGACGGCTCCTGACCGCCGGTGACCTGCGCCCAGGCGGTCGCGAAGTCGGGCACGAGGACGCGCCAGGAGACCCCGTCGACCACCAGGTGGTGGATCAGGATCAGCAGTCGGCCGGTGCCGCCGGCCTCACGGGACGCGGGGTCGAACCAGACGATCTGCACCATCCGGCCCTCGGCGGGCGCGAGCCGCGCGGCCGCGCGGTCGAGTTCCGCCTCGGCGAGCGCGACGAACTCGTCGCTGCCGGGCGCCGCGTCGGTGGCGACGCGGGTGACCACGTCGGCCGGGTCGATCGATCCGGCCGGCAGGGCCTCGAGCGCGTCGGCGCCGAGGCGGGTGCGGAGCTGATCGTGGTGATCGAGCACCGCGGCGACCGTGCGGTGCAGCGGGTCGGCCGTCACACCCTCGGGCAGCGTGAGGAACACGGCCTGGGAGAAGCGGTCGTACTCGCGGCGGGTGTCGACCAGCCAGCGCATGATCGGCGTGAGCGGCATCGTGCCGACGCCGCCGCCCTCGATCTCGGCAAGGGTCTCGCCGACGACCGCGTCGTCGGCGAGGGTGGCCACCTCGGCGAGCGCGGCGACGGTGCGACGTTCGAAGACGTCCCGCGCACGGAAGACCACGCCGGCGGCCTTCGCCCGCGTGACCAGCTGGATCGAGACGATGCTGTCGCCGCCGAGCCCGAAGAACGAGTCGTCGACGCCGACGCGCTCGACGCCGAGCACCTCGGCGAACAGGGCCGCGAGGGTTTCCTCCATCGGGGTCGCCGGTGCGCGGTACGTGTCCGCGGCGGAGGTGAAGACCGGTTCCGGCAGCGCCCGGCGGTCGAGCTTGCCCGCGGGCGTCAGCGGCACCCGGTCGAGCACGACGATCGACGACGGCACCATGTAGCCGGGCAGCGACGCCCCGACGTGCTCGGACAGCGCCGAGACGTCGACGGTGCGACCGCGCACGGGCAGGACGTAGGAGACCAGGACGGTCTGGCCGGTCTGCGACCGCTTGTGTCCGACCGTGACGGCGAAGTCCACGTCGTCGTGGCGGCCGAGCACCGAGTCGATCTCGCCGAGCTCGATGCGGAAACCGCGGACCTTCACCTGGAAGTCGCTGCGGCCGACGTACTCGAGGTCGGCGGCGGACGAGTCGGCACCGGAGTCGACCCACCGCACGACGTCACCGGTGCGGTACATCCGCGCCCCGGGCTCGCCGAACGGCGCCGCGACGAAGCGTTCCGACGTCAGCGACTCGCGGTCGTGATATCCCCGCGCCACGGACGGACCGGCGACGTACAGCTCGCCGGGCACGCCGACCGGGACGGGCTGCAGACGCTCGTCGAGCACCGCGAGTTCCACGCCGCGCGTCGGGCCACCGATGGTGACCGGGCGGTCGGGCGACATCGGCACGGACGACGTGCTCCAGATGGTGGCCTCGCTGGGCCCGTACAGGTTGAACATCCGGCGGCCGGGCGCCCAGCGGCGCATGACCTCGGGCGGGCACGCCTCGCCGGCCACGGCGAGGACGGCGAGCTCGTCCAGCCCGGACGGGTCGACGGTCGTCAGTGCGGCCGGGGTGACGAAGGCGTGGGTGACGTGCGCGCCGCGCAGCAGGTGGACCAGGTCCTCGCCGCCGATGATCGACGTCGGGGCGATCACCATGGTCGACGCCGCGGCGACCGCCATGAGGATCTCGAAGACCGACGCGTCGAAGCTCGGCGAGGCGAAGTGCAGCACCCGCGACTCGGGGGTCAGGCCCATGCGCTCGCGCTGTTCGACGACGACGTTGGCCAGGCCCGTGTGCGTGACGACGACGCCCTTGGGCCGTCCGGTCGAGCCGGACGTGTAGATCATGTACGCCGCGTCGGTGAGACGCGTCGCGCGCGCCGGCGCGGTGAGCGGGTCGGCGGCCTCGATCTCGGCGACGGTGTCGGGGTCGTCGAGCGCGATCCAGCGCGCCGAGTCCGGCAGGGTGTCGACGGACGACGCGAGCGTCAGGCCCACGGTCGCCCCGGAGTCGGAGACCATGTACTCGATGCGGTCCGACGGGTAGCCCGGGTCGACGGGCACCACGGCGCCGCCGGCCTTGGCGACGGCCCGGAAGGCCACGACCGAGTGCACGGAGCGCGGCAGCGCGGAGGCCACCACGGTCTCCGCCGTCACGCCGCGGTCGACGAGCACGCGGGCGAGACGGGCTGCGCGCGTGTCGAGTTCGCGGTAGGTGACCCGCTCGTCGCCCAGCATGACGGCGACGCCGTCCGGGTTCGCGGCCACGGAGTCGGCCAGCAGTGCGGCGAGGGTGCGCGGCTCGGCGTTCTCCGGTCCGCGGACCGGCAGCAGCTGTCGACGCTCGTCCGCGTCGAGCAGGTCGATGTCACCCACGGCGACGGTGGGGTCGGCGACGACGGCCTCGAAGAGCCACACCAGTCGGTCCCCGAGCCGCGCGACGGTGTCGGCGTCGAACAGGTCCGTGGCGTAGGTGATGACGGCGTCGATCCCGGCGGGCGACCGGTCCTCGCCCACGTTCTCGGCGAGCGAAAGCTGGAGGTCGAACTTCGAGGTGCCGGTGCCGCCCTCGAGTCCCTCGACGGTGAGGCCGGGGAGTTCGAGCCGCGCCTGCTGGTTGTTCTGCAGCGCCAGGGCCACCTGGAACAGCGGCGAGTGCGCGGTGGACCGCTCGGGCGCGATCACCTCGACCAGCCGCTCGAACGGGATGTCGGTGTGGGTGAACGCCGCGAGGTCCGTGCTGCGCACGCGCGCCAGCAGGTCGCGGAACGACTCCGCCGGGTCGATCTGCGTCCGCAGCACCAGGGTGTTGACGAACATGCCGACGACGTCGTCGAGCTTCTCGTCGGGGCGACCGGCGATGGCGGTGCCGACGGCGATGTCGTCGGTGGTCGACGAGCGCGCGAGCAACACCGCGAGGACCGCGTGCACCACCATGAACAGCGACGCGTTGTTCCGACGCGCCAGATCGTCCAGTGCCGCTTGCAGTTCCGCGGGAATGGTGAAGGTGTGGTCGGCGCCACGCATCGACTGCGTCGCCGGCCGCGGGCGGTCGGTGGGCAGGTCGAGGGCGTCGGGCAACCCGTCGAGTTCGCGCGTCCAGAACTCGAGCTGACGGGAGGCGAGCGACTCGGGGTCGGACTCGTCACCGAGCAGTTCGCGCTGCCACAGGGCGTAGTCGGCGTACTGGACGGCCATCGGCGTCCAGCCCGGCTCGCCCCCGCCGACGCGGGATCCGTAGGCCAGCATGATGTCTCGGGCCAGCGGCGCCATCGACGCACCGTCCGCGGAGACGTGGTGGACCACCAGGACCAGCACGTGGTCCTCGGGTCCGGCGCTGAGCAGGCCGGCCCGCACGGGCACGCGTTGGGCGACGTCGAATCCGCCGGTGACCAGTTCGGTCACCCGCGCGAGAATCGCCTCGTGGTCGGGCAGGTGCTCGACCTCGACGTCGGTCAGCACACCCTGCTCGGCGAGTCCGGAGGTGGTGAGGATCCGCTGCACCGGGCCGTGCCCGTCGTCGGGGTAGTAGGTCCGCAGCGACTCGTGCCGGTCGATCACGTCCTCGACGGCGGCGCGCAGGGCGTCGACGTCGAGCGTGCCGGTGAGCCGGATGACCATCGGGATGTTGTACGCGGCCGACGACGTGTCGAACTGGTTGACGAACCACATCCGGGACTGCGCCGTGGACAACGGGATTCGCGCGGGACGATGCTGCGCGGTCAGGGCCGGACGGGCCGTCCCCGAACCGCCCGAGTGCTCGGCGCGCGACGCGAGACCGCCGACGGTGGGCGCCTCGAAGAGCTCGCGCACCCCGAGGTCGACGCCGAGGGCCTCGTTGATCCGTGCGACCACGCGCGTCGCGCTGAGGGAGTTGCCCCCGAGCGCGAAGAAGCTGTCGTCGAGACCCACCCGGTCGGTGCCGAGGACGTCCGCGAACACCGACGCCACCACGTCCTCGACGGGGGTGCGCGGGGCGCGGTACTCGCCGCCGCCGAGCTCGAACTCGGGCTCCGGCAGGGCCTTTCGGTCCAGCTTGCCGTTGACGTTGAGCGGCATCGCGTCGAGGACGACGACGGTGGCGGGCACCATGTACGTCGGCACGCGCCGACCCACGAACTCCAGCAGGGCCGCCGTGTCCACGACGGCACCGCCGCGCGGCACCACGTAGCCCACCAACTGATCGCCGGTCCGCTGGTCGCCGCGGACCGCGACGACGGCGGAGTCGACGTCGTCGTGCGCGAGCAGCGCCCGCTCGATCTCCTCGAGCTCGATGCGGAAACCGCGCACCTTCACCTGGAAGTCGCTGCGGCCCACGTAGAGCAGCTCCGAGCGACCCGACCCGTCGGCGGCGCGGCTCCAGCGGACGAGGTCGCCGGTGCGGTACATCCGCGTACCCGGAGCGCCGAGGCTCGCCGCGAAGGGATCCGCGACGAACCGCTCGCTGGTGAGATCCGGGCGATCGACGTACCCGCGGGCCAGCTGATCTCCCGCGAGATAGAGCTCACCCGTCACCCCGACCGGAACCGGGTGCAGACGGTCGTCGAGCACGTAGACGCGGCTGTTCCACTCGGGACGTCCGATCGGCACGGACGAGTACGCCGACTGCTCGGTCGGCGACACCGGATGGTGCGTGATCGACACGGCGGCCTCCGTGGGTCCGTAGAGGTTGTGGAGCTCGACCTGCGGTGCACGGGAGGCGGATCCGTCGCCGAACACCTCGAACACCCGCCGCACGGTGTCCGGGGTCAGCGCCTCGCCGATCGCGAGGATGCGGCGCAGCGAGGTCAGCCGGGCGGGGTCGGCCACGGCGAGGAACGACGCGAGCAGCGACGGCACGAAGTGCGTCGTCGTGATGCGTCGGTCGTGCACGAGGTTCGCGAGATACACCGGGTCGCGGTGTCCCTCGGGCTTGGCGACGACGAGCGTCGCGCCGACGGTCGGCGCCCACCAGAACTCCCACACCGACAGGTCGAAGGTCGCCGGCGTGCGCTGCAGCACGGCGTCGTCGGTGGTCAGCGGGTACTCGAACTGCTTCCAGCGCAACTGGTTCGCGATGGCGCCGTGCGAGATCGCCACACCCTTGGGCCGTCCCGTCGAGCCGGACGTGAAGATCAGGTAGGCGGTGTTGTCGCTGCGCAGGGGGCGCACGCGGATCGCGTCGGTCACGCGTGTGTCCGTCACGGGCACGGTGTCCACGTCGAGCGTCCGCACGTCCGCGGGCAGGTTCACCGGGCGGGCGGACGAGGTCAGCACGACGGCGGGCCGCGCCGTCTCGAGCACGTACGCCGTGCGCTCGGCGGGGTGGTCCGGATCGATCGGCAGATAGACCGCTCCCGCGACCGCGACCGCGTACATGCCGACCAGCAGTTCCACGGACCGCTCGAACGCCAGACCCACGACGTCCTCGGTGCCGAGGCCGTCCTCGATCAGCCGCGCCGCCACGGAATGCACCCGTGCGGCGAACTCGGCGTAGGTCAGTTCGGTGTCCTCGAACACGATCGCGGTCTGCTCCGGGTGCGCCGCGACGGCGTCGTCGAACAGGCTCGCCAGGGTGGCGGGCGGCAGGTCGACGTCCGTGGCGTTGCGCTCCTGCAGCACCGCGCGCGTCTCGTCGGCCGAGAGCATCGGCAGGTCGCCCACCAGCGCATCCGGATCGGCGACGATCGCGTCCACCAGCCGCACGAAGCGGTCGGCGACGTCGCGCACCGTCGACTCGTCGAACAGATCCGTGGCGTAGGTGAAGATCGCCGACATGCCGGCCGCGACGCCGTCGTCGTAGAAGTCCGACAGGATCAGGTGCAGGTCGAACTGGGCGTTGTCGCCCTCGACGTCGAGCGCCTCGATGCGCAGATCCGGCAGGGCCAGCTCACCGCGCTCGATGTTCTGGAAGGACAGGCCCACCTGGAAGAACGGGTGGCGCGCCGTGGAGCGCACGGGGTTGAGCACCTCGACCAGGCGCTCGAACGGCACGTCGGCGTGCGAGAACGCCGCGAGGTCCGTGTCCTTCACCGAGTCCAGGACGCCGCCGAACGACGCCCCGAGGTCGACCTGCGTGCGCAGCGCGAGGGTGTTGACGAACATGCCGACGACGCCCTCGAGTGCCTCCTCGCCGCGACCGGCGATCGGGGTGCCCACGGCGATGTCGGTGGTCCCGGACAGCCGCGCCAGCAGCACCGCGAACGCGGCGTGCGCGGCCATGAACGTACTGGCGCCGTGGGCGCGTGCGACGGCCTCGAGGCCGCGGTGCGCGTCCGCGGACAGCGCGAACTCGACGCGCTTGCCGTGCAGCGACTGCACCGGCGGGCGGGGACGGTCGGTCGGCAGCTCGAGCTGATCCGGCGCGTTCGCCAGCGCGCGGCGCCAGAAGGACACCTGCGCGTTGAGGACCGACGACGGGTCGTTCTCGTCGCCGAGCACCTGCCGCTGCCAGACGGCGTAGTCGGCGTACTGCACGGCCAGCGGAGCGAACTGCGGGGCCTGCCCGGCGGCGCGCGCCACGTAGGCCGTGGTGACGTCGCGGACGAAGGGCGCCATCGACTCGCCGTCGGCGGAGACGTGGTGCACCACGAGTGCCAGCACGTAGGTGTCGGCGGCGGTGCGGTAGAGCCGCACGCGCACCGGCACCGCGGCCGTGACGTCGAAGCCGCCGGTCGCCAGCTCGTACAGGTGTCCGGGCAGGGCGTCCTCGGTGACGTCGACCGGCGTCAGGTCCGGCGCGACGTCGGCCGCGGGCAGGATCACCTGCACGGGACCGTCGGCGGTGTCCGGGTAGACGGTGCGGAGCGACTCGTGCCGCTCGAGGACGTCCGCCACGGCGGTGGTGAGCACGTCGACGTCCAACGCGCCGACCATCTTCACCGCGAGGGGAATGTTGTACGCCGCACTGTCCGGATCGAAGCGGTTGAGGAACCACATGCGGGACTGCGCCAGCGACAACGGGATTCGCTCGCCGCGCGGCACGCGGCCGAGCACCGGTCGGGCCGTGGTGTCGGCGGCGCGGTCCGCGAGGGCCGCGGCCAGCTCGGCGACGGAGGGAGCCTCGAAGAGTTCGCGGACCCCGACCCGCGAGCCGACGACGGCGCCCGCCCGGGAGACGACGCGCGTCGCGGACAGCGAGTTGCCGCCGAGCTCGAAGAAGCTCTCGTCGACGCTCACCCGGTCGAGACCGAGGACGTCCTCGAAGACGCCCGCCAGTGCGCGCTCCAGATCGGTGGTGGGAGCGCGGTACTCGGCTCTGGTGGTGACGAACTCGGGCTCCGGCAGCGCGCGCCGATCCAGCTTGCCGATCGGCGTCAGCGGGATCTCGTCGAGCACGATCACCGCGGACGGCACCATGTGCGCCGGAAGGTGTTCGGCCACCACGGCCGTCATGTCCTCGGGAGCGATCACCGCGCCCGCGGCGGGCAGGACGTAGGCGGCCAGGGCGGTGTCGCCGTCCGGGCCCGGAGCGCCGACGGTGACGGCGAACTCGACGCGGTCGTCCGCGGAGAGCACCGCGTCGATCTCGCCGAGCTCCACGCGGAAACCGCGCACCTTCACCTGGAAGTCGCTGCGGCCCACGTACTCCACCGAATCGGCGGGCACGTCGTGCCGACCGCTCCAGCGCACCACGTCGCCGGTGCGGTACATCCGCTCACCGGGCTCGCCGTACGGGTTGGCGACGAAGCGCTCGGCCGTGACGCTCGGGCGCTCGTGATACCCGCGGGCCAGGCCCGGACCGGCCAGGTAGAGATCGCCGCGCACCCCGCGCGGCACCGGCCGGAGCCGCGCGTCGAGAATCAGCGCCGACACCCCGCGCAGCGGCGAGCCGATGGTGACCGCGTCGCCGTGCGACAGCGCCGGGGTGATGGTGACGATCACCGTGGTCTCGGTGGGGCCGTAGGCGTTCCGGAGCTTCCCGGACCACCGGGTGGCCAGCTCGGGCGGGCACACGTCGCCGCCCACGACGACCGACCGCACGGTGTCCAGTCCGGTCGGGTCGACCGTCATGAGCGCCGTCGGGGTCATGACCACGTTGGTCACCGACTCCCGCGCGATCAGGGCCGCCAACTCGTCGCCGCCGAAGACGTCGTTCGGGGCCACCACGAGCGTCGCGCCGGCCGTGAAGCAGGCGAGGAGCTCGCCGACGGAGGTGTCGAAGCTCGGCGACGCCACGTGCAGGAACCGCGACTCGGGCGAGACGTCGTAGTGCTCGCGGACGTCGGTCGCCAGGTTGGCCAGCCCGCCGTGGGTGACGACGACGCCCTTCGGCTTGCCCGTCGACCCGGACGTGTAGATCAGGTAGGCCGGGTGTTCGCGGCGCAGCACGGCGGTGCGGTCCGCGTCGGTGACGGGAGCGGTGTTCGCTCCGTCCGGTGCGGTCAGGGCGGCGGTGAGGTCCACCGTCGGCACGTCGGCGGGCAGCACGGCGGCGTGCTCGGCCGTGGTGAGGGCGAGGACCGCGCCGGAATCGCGCAGCATCTCCTCGATGCGCTCGGCCGGGTACTCGGGGTTGACCGGCAGATAGGCAGCGCCGGTCTTGGCCACCGCCCAGATGCCCAGGATCGACTCCAGCGAGCGAGTCACCACCAGCGCGACGAACTGCTCCGGGCCCACCCCGGTGTCGATCAACCTGCGCGCCAACGCCGTCGACGCGTCGTCGAGCTCGCGGTAGGTCATCGTCTCGCCGCGGAAGGTCACCGCGTCGGCCGACGGGTCGATCGCCGCGCCGGCGGCCAGGAGCTCCGCCAGCGTGCGGCCGGGAACGCTCGCGCCGCCGCGCACGGGAGCCAGCGTGCGGCGCTCGTCGGCATCGAGGATCTCGATGTCGCCCACCACCGCGGTGGGATCGACGGTCACCGTCGCGAGGATGCGCAGGAAGCGGTCCGCGAACGACGCCACCGTGCGGTCGTCGAACAGATCGGTGGCGTAGTCGAAGGACGCTTCGAGGCCGGCGGGGCGGCCGTCCGCGTCGACGTTCTCTCCGAGGGAGAGCTGCAGATCGAACTTGGCGGCCTCGAGCGACGTCTCGATGGGCGCGATGCCCAGGCCGGGCAGCGCGAAGTCGGGACGCTCGGTGTTGTTGAACGCCAACGCCACCTGGAACAGCGGCTGGTGCGCGGTCGATCGCGGCACCTTCAGCACCTCGACCAGCCGCTCGAACGGGATGTCCGCGTTGCCGAACGCCGACAGGTCCGTCTCGCGCACCTGCGCCAGCAGATCGACGAATCGGATGTCCGCGTCGACGTGCGCCCGCAACACCAGGGTGTTGACGAACATGCCCACCAGCGGGTCGAGTTCCGCGTCGCCGCGACCGGCGACCGGCGTGCCGACGGCGACGTCGTCGCTGCCGGAGAGTCGTTCGAGCAGCACGGACAGGGCCGCGTGGACCACCATGAACAGCGAGACGTCGTGTGCGCGAGCGATGTCCGCCAATGCCGCGTGCGTGTCGGCGTCGACGGTGAACCCGTGCGTGGCTCCGCGCAGCGACTGCACGGCCGGCCGTGGGCGGTCCGTGGGCAGGTCGATCGCCTCGGGCAGACCGTCGAGCGCGCGGCGCCAGTGGTCGATCTGCTGCGCCGCCACCGACGTCGGATCGGACTCGTCGCCCAGAACTCGGCGCTGCCAGATCGCGAAGTCCGCGTACTGCACCGCCAGCGGAGCCCACTGTGGCGCCTGCCCCTCGACCCGCGCGAGATAGGCGGTGAAGACGTCCGTGAACAGCGGCGTCATCGACGCGCCGTCCGCGCTGATGTGGTGCGCGACGAGCATGAGGACGTGCTCGGTGTTCTCGCCGTTCTCGCCGTCCCCGCCGTTCCCGCCGTTCTCGCCGCTGTCAGCGCTGTCACCACTGCCCGCGACGGCGAACAGGGCGACCCGCAGCGGCACCGACTCGGTGACGTCGAAGCCGGTGAGCGCCAACTCCCGCATCCGGGCGATCAGTGCGCTCTCGTCGGCGACCGTCTCCACCGCGAGGTCGGGAGCGACCTCGTCGGTCGGGCGGATCACCTGGTGCGGCCCGTCCGCCGCGTCCGGGAACACCGTGCGCAGCGATTCGTGGCGGTCGAGGACGTCGCGCAGCGCCGCCCGCATGGCGGCCACGTCGAGCGCGCCCGTGACCCGCACCGCGAGCGGCAGGTTGTACGCGGGCGATTCGGGATCGAAGCGGTTGATGAACCACATGCGCTGCTGCGCGAGCGACAGCGGGATCGTCTCCCCGCGCTCCTGCGGTTCGAGGACCGGGCGGGCGCCGGTGTGGTCGCGGCCGCCGATCAGCTCGGCCACCTCGGCCACGGTCGGGTGATCGAAGACCTCCCGCACGGTCAGCGCGACGCCGAGGGACGCCGACACGCGCGCCGCGACGCGGGTGGCGCCGAGCGAGGTGCCGCCGATCTCGAAGAACGAGTCCAGCGCGCCGACGCGCTCGGCTCCGGTCACCTCGGCGAAGACCGTGGCGACCGCGCGCTCGGTCTCGGTGCGCGGCTCGACGTACTCCGCCGTCGACACGCCGAACTCCGGCTGCGGCAGGGCACGACGATCGAGCTTGCCGTTGGCGGTCACCGGGAGCGCGTCCAGGAGCAGGACGACGTCCGGAACCATGTACTCGGGCAACCGATCCGCGAGTGCGGCTGTCAGCTCGGCGGGATCGAGGGCCGCGCCCGCGGCGGGCACGACGTACGCGACCAGGTGCTGATCGCCCGCGGCGTCGATCACCAGCGCGACCGACTCGGACACCCCGTCCAGATCCGTCAGCGCGGTCTCGATCTCGGGCAGCTCGATGCGCAGACCGCGCAGCTTCACCTGGAAGTCGGTGCGCCCGAGGTAGTCCAGCTCCCCGTCGGGACGACGACGGACGAGGTCGCCGGTGCGGTACATCCGCGCGCCGGCGTCCTGCGGGTCGGCGACGAAGCGGTCGGCGGTGAGGTCGGGGCGTCCGACGTAGCACCGCGCCAGCTGGACACCGGTCAGGTACAGCTCGCCGGCGACGTTCGGCGGAACGGGCCGCAGCCGCTGATCCAGCACGCGCACATCGGTGTTCGCGACGGGTCGACCGATGGGCACGCTGTCCACGTCGGTCGGGACGTACCGGTGGTACGTGACGTCGACGGCGGCCTCGGTGGGGCCGTAGAGATTGTGCAGCCCCGCGTCGGTCAGCCCGGAGAGCCGGGCCGCGGTGGCGGGCGGGAGCGCCTCGCCGCTGGCGAAGACCAGGCGGAGGGTCCGCAGGGATTCCGGGTCGGCGGCGGCGACGAACACCGACAGCATCGACGGCACGAAGTGCAGGGTGGTCACGCTCTCCGCGGCGATCAGCCGCGTGAGGTAGGCGGGATCGCGATGTCCGCCCGGCTCGGCGACCACCAGGCGGGCGCCGATCTGCAGGGCCCAGAAGAACTCCCACACCGACACGTCGAACGTGGCGGGGGTCTTCTGCAGCACCACGTCCGACTCGGTGAGGCGGTACTCGTCCTGCATCCACACGATGCGGTTGACGATCGAGCGGTGCGACACCGCGACGCCCTTGGGGCGACCGGTGGAGCCGGAGGTGTAGATGACGTAGGCGGTGTGGTCCGGTCGCAGCGGTGCGCGTCGGTCGGCGTCGGTGAGCGGGGCGGTGTCCCGAGCCGACACGTCGAGCGTGGTGAGGTCGAGCAGCGGGACGTCCGAGACCTCGTCGGGCAGCGTGAATCCGCTGCCGGCGGTGGTCAACACCAGCGCGGGGCGGGCACTGCCCACGACGTATGCGATGCGATCGGCCGGGTGCTCGAGGTCGAGCGGCACGTAGGCACCGCCCGCGGCGACCACCGCGTACATGCCGACGAGCAACTCGACGGAGCGCGGAAGGGCCAGCGCCACATGGACGTCCGGCCCGACGCCGCGGTCGACGAGCTCGCGGGCCAGGGCGAACACCCGCGCGCCGAACTCGGCGTAGGACAGAGTCGTCCCCTCGACCGTGATCGCGGGCGCGTCCGGCGACGCGGTGAGCCGGTCGACGAACATCGAGGCGAGGGTGGCATCGAAGGCCGCCCCGCCGCCGGTGTCCGCGGCCGAGGACTCCGCGATCGCCGACGCCAGCATGGTCGAGAACCGGTCGGCGAAGCCCTCCGCCGCCGCCCCGTCGAGGATGCCGGGCAGCAGGGTGGACAGGGCGACGGTCACCGCCGCCTCCGGACCCACGCCGACGGCGGCGAGGGTCACGGCCAGTTCGGCCGACTTCTGCTGCAGCGCGCCGTAGGTGACGTCGGACCCGTTGTGCGAGATCGCGACGCCGTCGGGGTTGACCCGCGCGGCCCGCTCCAGCAGCTCCGCGAGCGAGAGCCCCTCCAGCTCGGCCAGGGCCGACCCCAGCGCGGGGGCGGGGGCGGCCGGCGCCGCGACGGCCACCGTGCCGCGCTCGGCATCGGTGAGGATGTCGATGTCGCCGACGACCACGCGACGGTCGGTGACGACGGCACGCAGCACCGCGAGGAACCGCTCCGCGAACGTCTCGATCGAGTCATGGTCGAGAATGTCGGTGGCGTAGGTGAAGTGGGCGGTGATGCCGGCGGGAGCGCCGTCGTCACCGAACTCCTCGTGCAGCGCCAGACCCAGGTCGTACTTCGCGTCGCGCAGACCGCCGTCGACCGCCTGCACCGTCAGCGCGGGCAGCTCCACCGACGGGTACTCGACGTTCTGGAACGTCAGCAGCACCTGGACCAACGGCGAGAAGGACTTCGACCGGGTCGGCGCGAGCAGCTCCACCACCCGCTCGAACGGCAGATCCGCGTGCGAGAACGCCCCGAGATCGGTCTCCTTGGTCGCGGCGAGCACGCCGTCGAACTCCGCGTCGGAGTCCACCCGGGTCCGCAGCGCGAGGGTGTTGACGAACATGCCGACGAGTCCGTCGAGCGCTTCCTCGCCGCGTCCGGCGGTGGGCGTCGCCACGGCGACGTCGTCGGTTCCGGACAGCCGGGACAGCAGCACGGCGAAGGCCGCGTGCATCACCATGAACAGCGTCGTGTCGGTCTCGCGCGCGAGATCGGTGAGCGCGGACTGGATCTCGGCCGGAATCGTCGTCTCGACGGCGCCGCCCTCGATGGACCGCACCGACGGGCGCGGCCGGTCGAGCGGGAACTCGAGCAGGTCCGGCAGACCCGCCAGGTTCTCGCGCCAGTAGCGCGCCTGATCGGCGGCGAGGGACTCCGGGTCCTCCTCGACGCCGAGGACCGCGCGCTGCCACAGCGCGAAGTCGGCGTACTGCACCGGCAACGGCGACCAGTCCGGCTCGCCGCCCGACACCCGAGCGGCGTACGCGCGCACCAGATCCGCGGCCAGCGGAGCCATCGACGACCCGTCCGCGCTGATGTGATGGACGACCAGCAGGAGCACGTGCTCGGCCGCGTCCCCGACCCGGAACAGGTGCACCCGCACCGGCGGTGCGGCCGTCACGTCGAATCCGGCGCTCGCCGCGGCGACGATGCGACCGTGCAGATCCTGCTCGTCAGAGACGATCTCGGCGTCGAGGTCGACGTGGGCCGCCACCTCGTCGACGTCGAGCACCACCTGAGACGGGCCGTCCACCGAGTCGGGGAAGCGCGTCCGCAGGGACTCGTGACGGGCCAGCACGTCGGTCAGCGCCGCGCGCAGCGCGTCGACGTCGAGGTCACCCGTGAGCCGCAGGCCGAGCGGGATGTTGTAGACCGCGGACTCGGGGTCGAGCCGGTTGACGAACCACATGCGCTGCTGCGCCAGCGAGAGCGGCACGCGATCCGGGCGCGGCCGGGCCACGAGCGGCGGTCGTCCACCGCTGCCGGCCACGTCGCCGAGTCGTCGGGCCAGCCCGGCGACGGTGGGGTTCTCGAAGATCTCGCGCACACCCAGTCGGGCGCCGACGGCGGAGTTCAGGCGCGCGATCACGCGCGTCGCCCCCAGGGAGTTGCCGCCGATCTCGAAGAACGAGTCGTCGGCCCCGACGTGGTCCACGCCGAGGATCTCGGCGAAGACCTCCGCGACGGTGTGCTCGATCGCGGTGGCGGGCAGGCGCCCCTCCGCCGCGTGCTCGAAGTACTCCGGCTCGGGCAGCGCGCGGGTGTCGAGCTTGCCCACCGGCGTCAGCGGCACCTCGTCGATCACCACGATCGACGACGGGACCATGTACGACGCGAGGAAGGACGCGGCGTGCGCGGCGAGGGCGTGCGGATCGGGCGTCGCGCCGGGCGCGGCGGTGACGTACGCGACCAGCACGGTGTCACCCGACGGCGCGGTGCGCCCGACGGTGACGGCGAACGCCACGTCGTCGTGCGCGGTGAGGACGGCGTCGATCTCCCCGAGCTCGATGCGGAAACCGCGCACCTTGACCTGCGTGTCCGAGCGGCCGACGTAGGCGGCCTGCAGTCCCTCCGGACCCTGGACCCACCGCACCACGTCGCCGGTGCGGTACATCCGCGAGCCGGTCGACGACGACGGGTCGGCGACGTAGCGCGACGCCGTGAGCCCGCGTCGGGCGTGGTAGCCGCGGGTCACGCCGGGGCCGATCAGATAGAGCTCACCCGCGACACCGACCGGAACGGGTCGCAGGCGCTGGTCCAGCACGAGCGCCGAGACGCCGTCGATGGTGCGCCCGATGACGACGGGCCGGTCGGGGGTCAGCGCGGCGGTGTTGGCGATGACGGTGGTCTCGGTGGGGCCGTAGCCGTTGATCAGGTGTCGACCGGGCGCCCAGGTGGCGACGACGTCGCGCGAGACGGCCTCGCCGCCGGCGATCACCCACTGGAACTCGTCCAGACCCGTCGGGTCGAGCGAGGACAACACCGTCGGAGTGAGGAACGCGTGCGTCACCCGATGACGGATCAGGAACTCGCGCAACTCCTCTCCGCCGTAGACGTCCGACGGCGCGATCGCCATCGTCGCGCCCGCGCCGAGCATGAGCAGCAGTTCGAGAATCGAGGCGTCGAAGCTCGGCGACGCGAAGTGCAGCACGCGGGAGGCCGTGGTGACCTCGTAGCGCTCGCGTTGGAACACCGCGAGGTTCGCCAGACCCGTGTGGGTGACCACGACGCCCTTGGGCAGACCGGTGGTGCCGGAGGTGTAGATGACGTACGCGGCCGCGTCCATGCGCACGGGTCCGCGACGGTCGGTCTCGGTGAGCGGCGCGGACGACGCCGCGACGACGTCGGCCGGATCGTCCTGTCCCCCGGCCGATCCTGTGCCGAGCACGATCCACTCGACGCCGTCGACGGTCGGCAGGTCGCCGAGGCGGTCCGCCGTCGTCAGTCCGAAGCGGGAGTCGGAATCGGTGAGCATGTGCTCGATGCGGTCCGCGGGGTGGTTCGGGTCGACGGGCACGAAGACGCCGCCGGCGCGCGTGACGGCCCATTCGGCGAGCAGCGATTCGGAGGACCGCCGGATGGCCACGGCCACTCGGACTTCCGGTCCGACGCCGCGGGCGATCAGCGCGCGGGCGAGGCGGCTCGAGCGTGCGTCGAGGTCGGCGTAGCTGATCTCGACCGGGGAGCCGGTGGCGTCCGTGGTCACCACGGCGACACCGTCCGGATTGCGCCGGACGGCCTCGTCCATCAGGTCGACCAGGGTGGTGGTCGCGACGGCCGGATCCGCGGCGGCGGGCGCGCGGAACGGGTGGAGCTCCGCGGTCTCCGCGGGGTCGAGGATCTCCAGATCCCCGACCGCCGTGGCGGACTCGCCGGCCGTGTCGGTGGCTGCGTCGGCGGCTGCGTCGGCGGAGACGAAGCCGCGGAGCACGGCGAGCAGTCGACGCTGCATCGACGCGACGGTGTCGGCGTCGAGGATGTCGGTGGCGTACCCGAGGTAGCCGCCGATGCCGGCCGGGGCGCCGGACTCGTCGACGCGCTCGGAGAACTCGAACGCCAGGTCGAACTTGGCGAACTCGACGTCGACCGCGCCGGGGGTCACCGACAGGCCGGGCAGCTCGATGGTCGGCTGCGCGTCCGAGTGGTACGAGACGATGGTCTGGAACAGCGGCGAGTGCGCGGTGGTACGCGACGGCTGCAGCGCCTCGACCAACGACTCGAACGGGATCTCGCTGTGCGCGAAGGCCGCCAGGTCGGCGTCCCGCACCGCCGCGAGCACCTCCGCGACGGTCATGTCCTGCTCGATCGGGGTCCGCAGCGCCAGGGTGTTGACGAACATGCCCACGATGGACTCGAGAGCCGGCTCGCCGCGACCCGCCACCGGGGTACCGACGACGATGTCGTCTCCCCCGCCGAGCCGGGACAGCAGCACCGCGACGGCGGCGTGCATCACCATGAACCGGGACACGCCGTGGCGGCGGGCCAGCCGCGCGATCTCCGCGTGCAGATCGGGCTCGATCTCCCAGTGCAGCGCGGCGCCGACGCCGGTGCGGGTGGTCGTCCGCGGACGGTCGAGCGGCAGCTCGCCCACCTCGGGGATGCCCGCGAGCGCCGTGGTCCAGTAGTCGGTCTGCGTCGCCCACAACGACTCCGGGTCGTCCGGTGACCCGAGGAGCTCGCGCTGCCACGTCGCGTAGTCGACGTAGGCGATCTCGAGGGGGGTCGCGGTGGACGCCTCGGCCCCACCCTCCAGACGCGCGGTGTAGAACGTCACCAGATCGGTCACGAGCGGCAGCAACGAGGCGCCGTCCGAGGCGATGTGGTGCGCGACGAACACCAGCAGGTGCTCGGTCGGCGACGTCCGGACGATGCGGGCGCGCACCGGAATCTCGGTGGTGACGTCGAACGGCTGCGCCGCGAACGTCCGCACCGCGGCCTGCGCGTCGCCGGCGTCCGCATCGACCACATTCACATCGACCACGTCCACGTCGAGCACGACGTCGTCCATCGGCAGGATCCGTTGCACCGGACCGTGTCCGGTGTCGGGGAAGACCGTGCGCAGCGCTTCCTGACGCGTCACCACGTCGCGCAGCGCTCCTCGTAGCGCGTCGGTGTCCAACTCACCGGTGAGGCCCAGCGTCAGCGGGATGTTGTAGCCCACCGACTCCGGATCGAACCGGTTGATGATCCACATCCGCTGCTGTGCGAGCGAGAGCGGCAGCGGCGCGGGATCGCCGTCGGCGGTGGTGCGCGGCACCGGCACCAGCGGCGGGCGCGGCGCCGCACCGCGGGACGCCTCGGCCGCGGAGGCGAGGGTGCGCACCGTCGGGGACTCGAAGATGTCCGGCATCGTGACGGCCACGCCCAGCGCCGCATTGAGGCGCGCGACCACGCGGGTCGCCACCAGCGAATCGCCGCCGAGCTCGAAGAACGAGTCGGTCGCGCTCACCCGCGGCAGGTGCAGCACCTCGGCGAACACGCCGGCCACGATCTCCTCGGTGGGAGTCTGCGGCGCGACGAACTCACCGGAGCCGGTGTCGCCGATGCTCACCGTCGGCAGCGCCTTGCGGTCGAGCTTGCCGCTGGCGTTCAGCGGCAGCGCGTCGAGCACCGCGGCCGCGACCGGAACCATGTAGTCCGGCAACGACGATCGCACCGAGCCGAGCACCTCGGCCGGGTCGAGCTCGGCGCCGGCCGCGGGCACGAGGTGCGCGACCAACCGGTCCACCGGGCCGCCGTCGGGCGTCGTCTCCGACTGGACGACCACGACGGCCTGCGCGACGTCGTCGCGGGCCGTCAGCGCCGCCTCGATCTCGCCGAGCTCGACCCGCAGACCGCGGATCTTGACCTGAAAGTCGGAGCGCCCGACGAACAGCACGTCGCCGTTCGGCTGCACGCGCACCAGGTCGCCCGTGCGGTAGAGCCGCGTGCCGTCCGACCCCGCGACGAAGCGGGTGGCCGTCTGGCCGCGCAGGCCGCCGTAGCCGCGGCCGACCGCGATGCCGCCGATGTAGAGCTCACCGACCACACCGCGCGGAACCCGGCGCAGGCGGGCGTCGAGCACCCGGTACTCCGCGCCGTCGATCGGGGCGCCGATGGGGACGCGGGAGGCGTCGAGCGGCTCACCCGTGGTGGACATGACGAACGCCGAGGTGACATCCGACGCCTCGGTGGGCCCGTAGGAGTTGATCAGCCGCACATCGGAGTTCATGAGCGTGCGGTACACGGCCGGACGGATCGGCTCACCGCCGAGGACGACGGCGCCGAGGCGGGTCAGGACCGGATCGGTGTCGGTGTCGGAATCGACGAGGGCCTCGAAGGCACTGGGCGCCAGGTTGATCGCGTCGATACGCTCGCCCGCGGCGTCGGCCGCGGCGATGGCGCCGAGGATCACCGCGGGGTCGAATCCCTCGTCCACCAGATGCACGACGCCGCCGGAGGTCAGCGGTCCCCACACGTTCTTCTGCGTCAGGTCGAAGCGCGGCGAGGAGACCACCAGCGTCGTCGATCCCTCACCGAGACCGAGGAATTCGCGGTACCAGGCGTAGGTGTTGACGACGCCCGCCATCGGCACCAGCGTCGGCTTCGGGCGGCCGGTGGACCCGGACGTCGTGATGACGTAGGCCAGCGCGGCATCCGCGCCCGGCACGGTCCACGGGTCCGGCAGCGGGCTCGCGTCCCCGTCCTGCTCGGCCGTGGCCACGTCGATCACCGGCAGGTCGAGATCGGACGCGAACGCCGCCCCGGCTGCTCCGCCCTCGGTCACGATCGCCACGGCGTGCACGTCGGCCAGCACCGACGCGGTGCGGTCCGCGGGCGCGGCGGGATCGACGGGCAGGTACGCGGCGCCGGCCTTCCAGCAGGCCAGCATCGCCGTCACCCAGGAGATCGAGCGGGGCAGCACCAGCGCCACCACGGTGTCGAGACCGGCACCGGCGTCGATCAACGTCCGGGCGAGGCGCGTCGCGCGACGGTCCAGCTCGCCGCGGCCGACGGTGGTCTCGCCCATCCGCAGCGCGGGCGCGTCCGCGTCGGCGGCGACCGACCGCGACCAGAGCGCGAGCAGCGTGTCCGCCTCGGGGGTGCCGGTCTCCGCAGGGGCGGGCGTCTCGGCCGGGGTCACGGTGTCGGCCGGTGTCACGGCCTCGACCGGCTCGGGGATCTCGATGTCGCCGACCAGCGCGTGCGCATCGGCGATCACCCGGTCGAGCACCTGGCCGAAGGCGTCGGTGCCGTCCGCGTTCGGCGGCGCCGCCATCAGCGTGGGCAGCAGACCGGTGAGCACCACGGACGCGATCGCGTCCGGGCCCATCCCCCGCGCCGACATCGGACCCGACAGCATCTGCAGCCGCTCGTGGAACTGCGCGTACGTCACCTCCATGCCGTCGAACGACGCCGCGACGCCCGAGGGATCGACCTCGGCAGCCGCTGCGAGGAGCGCGGGGAGATCGCGCACCGTCATGCGACGAGGGGGCAGAGCAGACGGCACAGAGGGCCTTTCGGGTTGGTCGAGAGCGGGGTCGGTTCCTGCAGTGCCGGTGCCGGTGTCTGTCCCGTCGAGGTCGGTTCCGTCGAGGTCAGACCC
Organism: Rhodococcoides corynebacterioides; assembly: GCF_019834675.1. GTDB lineage: Bacteria > Actinomycetota > Actinomycetes > Mycobacteriales > Mycobacteriaceae > Rhodococcoides > Rhodococcoides corynebacterioides_A. Next base: position 25,060 of record NZ_JABUBU010000020.1, read on the forward strand.
GTCGAGGTCGATGTCCCCCGCCACCGACGTCGGGTCGACCGCAACCGCGGTGAGCACGTGCACGAACCACGACACGAACGTCTCGATCGTCGCGCGATCGAACAGGTCCGTGGCGTAGGTGAAGCGGCCGTCCAGGCGGGTACGGCCGTCGTCGGTCGCCGTGGGTTCCAGCGCGACGAGCAGGTCGAACTTGGCGCCGTCGGCGAGGTCGGTGAGCACCGAGACCGTGAGGTCGGGCAGCTCGAACTGCACGGGCGCGTTGTTCTGGAACGAGAGCATGGTCTGGAACAGCGGCGTGAACGCGGTCGATCGCGGCACGTTCAGCTCGCGGACCAGCGACTCGAACGGGATGTCGGCGTGGGCGAACGCGTCGAGGTCGGCGTCGCGCGTCCGCCGCAGCAGATCGAGGTACGTCGCCGACGGGTCGACCGTCGTCCGCAGCACGACGGTGTTGACGAACATGCCGACGAGGTCCTCGGCCGGCCCGGCCGTGCGGCCGGCCACCGGCGTGCCCACGGTGATGTCGTCGCTGCCGGTCGCCCGCGCGAGCAGCACGGCGAGCGCGGCGTGGACCGCCATGAACAGCGACCCCTGCACCCCCTTCGCGGCGGCGTCGAGCGCCTCGACGACGTCGGCGGGAATCGAGACGGGCACGAAGTCGCCGTCGGTGGTCCGGCGGGCCGGACGCGGTCGGTCGGTGGGCAGCTCGAGCACCTCGGGCGCGCCGGCGAGGGTACGACGCCAGAACTCGAGCTGGCGGCCCGCGGGCGAGTCCGGGTCGCCCGGCTCCCCGAGGACGCGGCGCTGCCAGAGTGCGACGTCGGCGTACTGCACGGGCAGCGGCGCCCAGGCGGGCTCGGCTCCGGTCGCGCGAGCGCTGTAGGCGATCATCACGTCGCGCGCGAGAGCGGCCATCGACGCGCCGTCGGCGGCGATGTGGTGGACGACCACCACGAGCACGTGATCGGACGCGCCGGCCTGGAACAGACGTGCGCGGACCGGTGGCGCCGCGGCCACGTCGAATCCGGTGGAGACGAAGTCGAGCACCGCCGCGAGCAGGCGATCCTCGGCGCCCGCCCCGTCGGCCGTGCTGCCCAGCAGCGCGACCGGCGTCAGGTCCACGGTCACCTCGGACGCGGGACGCACGTCCTGGCGGGGACCGTCCTGGTCGGTCTCCGGGTAGCGGGTGCGCAGCACCTCGTGCCGCTCGACCACGTCGATCATCGCGGCCTGCAGGGCGTCGGTGTCCAGCGTGCCGGTGAGTCGGACGGGCAGCACGATGTTGTACGCCGGCGACGACGTGTCGAACTTGTTCAGCAGCCACATCGACTGCTGCGCGGGCGAGAGCGGCACGTGCTCGGGCCGCGGGCCGGCGGTGAGCTCCGGCAGGTCGGTGACGACGGCGTCGTCGGCGGTCGCGGTGTCCACCACCGCGGCGAGGCCGGCGACGGTGGGGTTCTCGAACACGTCACGCACACCCACGCGCCGCCCGGCGCCGAGCGCGTTGACCCGGGCGACGAGCTTGGTGGCGACCAGCGAGTTGCCGCCGACGTCGAAGAAGGAGTCGTGCACCCCGACCGTCGGGAGCCCGAGCACGTCGGAGAACACCTGCGCCAGAGCGCGTTCGGTGTCGGTGGTGGGTCCGTCGTCGCCCGCGGTGGTGAAGTCGGGGGCGGGCAGGGCGCGGCGATCGAGCTTGCCCGACGGGGTCAGCGGCACGGAGTCGAGCGGCACCACGGCGCCCGGCACCATGTGCGAGGGCAGCGCGGCGGCCACGCGGGTGCGGATCGTCTCGGGGACGTCGTCGTCCGACGCCAGCGACGATCCCGCCCGCGGCAGCACGTAGGTGACCAGGGTGGTCGCGCCGGACGGCAGCGGCACGCCGAGGGTGACGGCGAACTCGACGTCGTCCTCGCTGCCCACGGCCGCGTCGATCTCGCCGAGCTCGACGCGGAATCCGCGGATCTTGACCTGGAAGTCGCTGCGGCCCAGGTACTCCACGGCGTACTCGCCGCGGTCGAGGACCCACCGCGCCACGTCGCCGGTGCGGTACATGCGGGCGCCGGGTTCGACACCCGACGGGTCGGCGACGAAGCGCTCGGCCGTGAGGCCGCGGCGCTCGTGGTAGCCCCGCGTCACCGACGGACCCGACAGGTACAGCTCGCCGGGCACGCCGGGGCCGACCGGCCGCAGACGCCCGTCGAGGATCGACGCCCGCATGCCGCGGATCGGCGCGCCGATCACGACGCGACGGTCGGCGGTCAGCTCGGTGGTGTGCGCGAGGATGGTGGTCTCGGTGGGGCCGTAGCCGTTGAACATGCGCCGACCGGGCGCCCAGCGGCGCACCAGGTCGTCGGGCACGGCCTCGCCGCCGACGACGACACGGTCGAAATGCGGTGCAGCCGAGGGATCGACCGTCGCGAGCGCGGCGGGGGTGACGAATCCGTGGGTCACCTCGTGCCGACGCAGGAACGCCTCGAGCTCCTCGCCGCCGTAGACGTCGGCGGGCACGACCACCAGGGTCGCCGCCGCGCCCGTCGCGAGCAGCAGCTCGAGCACGGACGCGTCGAAGCTCGGCGACGCGAACGCCATGACGCGCGAGTCCGGCCCGGCCTCGTACGTGGCGGTCACGTCGGCCGTGAAGTTGATCAGACCGCGGTGGATCGCCGCCACGCCCTTCGGCAGGCCGGTGGTGCCCGAGGTGTAGATCATGTAGGCCATCGAGTCGGCACTCGGCGCGCCGGTGAGCTCGCCGGTCTCGAGCGGACCGTCGCGGTGCGCCGACAGCAGCGCCCGTGCCGGGGTGTCGTCGATCCGGAACCACTCGACGTCGTCGGGCAACGGGTCGGCGAGCACCGCGTCGGCCCCGACCGACGTCAGGCCCAGGACCGCGTGCGAGTCGGTGACCATGTGGCGCACCCGATCGGCGGGGTAGCGCGGGTCGACCGGCAGGTACGCCGCCCCGGTCTTCACCACGGCCCACACCGCGACGAAGTAGGCGATGGACCGCGGAATCGCCAGAGCCACCACGGTTTCGGTGGTCGCGCCGCGCGCCAACAGTTCCCGCGCCAGCGCGGACGACCGGCGGTCGAGCTCGGCGTAGGTGATCGAGTCGTCGTCGGTGACCACGGCGTCGCCGTCGGGTCGACGCCGCACGGCGTCGGCGAACAGGTCGCCGAGCAACCGGGGTTCGAGTGTCGGGTCGCCCGACACGGCGGTGACGGCCGCGAGACGCTCGGCGGGCAGGAGCTCGATGTCGTCGACCCGGCGGCTCGGGTCCTCGCCCAGCGCCGCGAGGACGTCGAGGAAGCCCGCCATGATGTCGCGGACCTCGTCGGCGCCGACTCGGCCCGGCAGGTACTTCGCGGTCAGACGCAGGTCGGGATCGGCGACCGCGATGACGGTCAACGGGTAGTGCGTCGCGTCGCCGGAGTCGACGCCGAGCACGCGCAGGCCGTCGAAATCCGCTTCCCGCGTGAGGGCTTCGCGGTCGAGCGGGTAGGACTCGTACACCATCAGCGTGTCGAACAGCGGCCCGACGCCGACGCTCTGCTGGATATCGGTCAGCCCGACGTAGTGATGGTCGAGCAGCGAGGTCTGCTCCCGCTGCAGCCGCTCGAGGAGCGTGCCGACGTCGTCGCCGCGGCGCAGGCGGACCCGCACCGGCAGGGTGTTGATGAACAGTCCGAGCATCGACTCGATGCCCGGCACCTGCGGCGGGCGGCCGGAGACCGTGGTGCCGAACACCACGTCGTCACGACCGGTGCTGCGCGCCAACACGATTCCCCACGACGCCTGCAGCACGGTGTTGAGGGTGACGCCGCGGTCGCGGGCGAAGGCGTGCAGCCGCTCGCTCACCTCGGCGGGCACGATCACGGTGTGGTCGGCGGGAACCGCGTCGGCGGCGGCATCGGTCGCGGTCTGCGAGCCGACGGGCACCAACGCGGTGGGCTCCTCGACCCCCTCGAGCGCCGTGGACCACGCGGCCAGCGACGCGCGATCGTCCCGCGAGGCGAGCCACGACAGGTAGTCGCGGTACGGGCGCACCCGCGGCAGCGACGACGGATCACGAGAGACGTACAGCGACAACAGATCCTGCACCACGATGGGCAGGGACCAGCCGTCGAGCAGAATGTGGTGGTTGGTCATCGCGAAGACGTGGCGCTCCGGCCCCGTCCGCAGGAGCAGGAACCGCAGCAGCGGCGGCGCGGTCATGTCGAAGCGCGCGGTGCGCTCGGCGAGCACCGCGTCGCGGGCGGCCTGCTCCACGTCGGCGGCGGACCGGTCCGGATCGGCGGTGAGGTCCCGCTCGGTCCACGGCGCCACCGCGGCGTCGACCACCACCTGCAGGGCCGTGCCCTCCTCGTCCACCACGAAGCCGGCGCGCAGGTTGGGGTGCCGCGCGACCAGGCCCTCGGCCGCCGCACGCAGCCGCTCCGCGTCCAGGCGACCGCCCAGCTCGAGCACGATCTGCGTCGAGTAGACGTCGAGCCGGTCGCCGGCGAGCGCGGAGTGGAACAGCAGGCCCGCCTGCAGCGGCGCCAGCGGCCAGATGTCCTCGAGACCCGGGTACGTGGTCTCCAACGACTCGATGACGCCCTGGTCGACCCGCACCAGATCGACGTCCGAGGGGGTCAGGCCGCCCGCGTCGGGTTCCGCCGAGTGCGCTGCCAGCGCGCCCAGGGCGTCCGACCAGGTCTGCGCCAGATCGTCGATCTCCTGGCGGGAGAACAGGGTCGACGGGTACTCGAACGTCGTCCGTAGCGTCGGGCCGTGCTCGCCGTCCACCACCATCGCGGTGACGTCGAGGGCGAACCGCACCGGGACGTCGTCGCCCCGCAGGCCGTTCAGCGCCGCGTGCCGCGCGTCCGGGAACCAGCCGCCGGCGCGAATCTCCTCGGGCACGTCGGCGGTGCCCACGCGGCCGAGGTAGTTGAACCCGATCGACGGCACCGGAGCGTCGGCGTCGATCACCGGATCCGGGCCGTGGCGCAGCAGGCCGTAGCCGATGCCGCGGTCCGGCACGTCGGACAGCTGTTCCTTGACGGCCTTGATGGCCGTTCCGGCCGCGCCGCCGCCCGCCAACGCGTCCGTGAGGTCGACGTCGGTGACGTCGAGACGCACCGGGTACATGGACGTGAACCACCCGACCGTCCGCGACAGGTCGGCGCCGGGCACCAACTCCTCCTCGCGGCCGTGGCCCTCGAGGTTGACCGCGAACGAGCGAACCGCGTTGCCGCGGCGGCGTTCCCACTCACCGACCGCCAGGGCGAGCGCGGTCAGCAGGCCGTCGTTGACCCCGCCGCGGAACGTCGTCGGCACCGTGGTCAGCATCGCGTAGGTCACCGGGTACGGGGACGTCACGTCGACGCGGTCGAGCGTCGCCACGGTGTCGATCGCCGAATCGAGTGCGCGCGACGCGAACTGCTCCGGCTCGGAGCCGAGAGCCGTCCGCCAGTGCTCGAGTCGGCTGCGCACGACATCGCTGGTGGCGCGCTCGCGCAGAGCGTGCGCCCAGCGCCGGAACGACGTTCCGGTGGGCTGCAACGCCACCGGCTCCCCCGCGCTCAGCTGCGCCCAGGCGGTGGCGAGGTCCGGCAGCAGGATGCGCCACGAGACGCCGTCGACCACCAGGTGGTGCAGGACGATCAGCAGACGGTCACGGTCGTCCGACTCGAGCCACACGAGCGCGGCCGTGCGACCGGTCTCGGGATCGAGCCGCGTCAGCGCGTCGCGGGAGATCGCGGCCAGGTCGGCGTCGAACTCGGCGGTTCCGATGCGCGCGGAGAGCGGCCGGTGCTCGAGCATCGACTCCACCGCAACGGTCCCGACGGGCGGCACCGTGAGCGCCCACCCGTCCTCGCCCCGCTCGAGCCGGGCGCGCAGCGCGTCGTGATGCGCGACGACGGCGGCGACGGTCGCGACCACGCGGTCCTCGTCCGCACCGGTGCGGTCGAGGTTCGGCGGCAGGTCGACCACGATCGACTGGGCGAACGACGCCGTCAGCGCCGGGTCCTCCGTCATCCAGGCGATGATCGGGGTGAGCGGCACCGATCCCACTCCGCCACCGGGCAGTTCGGCCAGGACGGGCACCTCGGCGGCGGACCCGACGACCTCGGCCAGACGCGCGACGGTCTTCGCCTCGAACACGTCGCGCGGGGTGATCTGCAGGCCGGCGGCCTTGGCCCGCGCGACCAGCTGGATCGACATGATGCTGTCGCCGCCGAGGGCGAAGAACGAGTCGTCGACACCCACGCGCGCGACGCCGAGGACGTCCGCGACCAGGGCCGCGATCTGCTGTTCGACCGGGGTGGTCGGAGCGCGGAAGCTCGCGCCGACGTCGCGGAAAACCGGCTCGGGCAGCTGGCGGCGGTCGAGCTTGCCGCTGGAGTTGAGCGGCATCGAGTCGATGACCGTGATCGTGTCCGGCACCATGTACGCCGGCAGCATGCCCGACACGACGTCGGTGAGAGCGGCGACGTCGACGGCCCGCCCGGTCGTGGGGACCACGTACGCCACGAGGCGCTGACCGAGATCGCCGTGGTGCACCACCACGACGGCCTCGCGGACGGCGTCGTCCTGCAGCAGCGTCGCCTCGATCTCGCCGAGCTCGATGCGCTGCCCGCGCACCTTGACCTGGAAGTCGGTGCGGCCCAGGTAGTCCAGCTCGCCGTCCGGATTCCACCGCACCAGGTCGCCGGTGCGGTACATGCGCTCACCGGTCGTCGAGAAGGGGTCGGCGACGAAGCGGTCGGCCGTCAGGTCGGGTCGGTCGGCGTAGCCGCGGGCGAGCTGCCGGCCCGCGAGGTAGAGCTCGCCGGCGGCGCCGATCGGACGCGGCCGCAGCAGGTGGTCCAGGACGTACGCCCGCGAGTTGCGCACCGGGGACCCGATGGGCACGGAGATGCGCGGCACCGACGACACCGACGCGGCGGTGGCGTGCACGGTGAACTCGGTGGGGCCGTACAGGTTGTGGATGACGTCCACCGACCCGAACCGGCGCCACTTCTCCACCAGACGCGGCGCGAAGGCCTCACCGGCCACCAGCACCGCGCGCAGGGAGGCGCAGCGGCCGGGTTCGATCTGCTCGACGAAGAGCGTCAGCATCGACGGGACGAACGACGTGGCGGTGACGCCGGTGCGCTCGATGACGTCCGCCAGGTAGGCGGGGTCCCGGTGGCCGTCCGGACGGGCGATCACCAGCGCCGCGCCGCGACTCGGGGCGAACAGCTCCCACACCGACACGTCGAACGTGACGGGGGTCTTCTGCAGGACCACCTCGCGGTCGGTGGCCGAGCCGTAGGTATCGAACACCCACCCCAGCTGATTGGTGACGGACTCGTGCGCCACGGCGACGCCCTTGGGCCGACCCGTCGAGCCGGAGGTGTAGATGACGTACGCCGTGGTGGCCGGGTGCACCGTCCCGCGTCGTTCGGCGTCGGTGACCGCCTCCGCCGACACCGCGGACAGGTCCAGGCGGTCGACCTCGAGCACGTCGACGTCCACCCGGTCGGCCTCGGCCTCGTGGTCCGGCACGGTGAAGGCGTCGGACGAGGTGGTGAGCACGCACAGCGGGTCGGCCGTGCGCAGGACGTAGTCCGTTCGCGCCGGCGGGTGATCCGGGTCCAGAGGCACGTACGCGCCGCCCGCCTCGAGGACGGCGTGGATGGCGATCAGCAGATCCAGCGAGCGCCGCATCGCGACGGCCACCCGCACCTCGGGACCGACCCCGAGGTCGATCAGGTGACGAGCCAGCCGGGCCACGCTCTCGCCGAACTCGGCGAACGTCAGCTGCGCACCCTCGAAGTCGAGCGCGAGGGCGTCGGGCGTCCGCCGCACGTGCTCGCGGAACTGGTCGATCACCGTGCCCGGCTCGACGTCGTCGGCCGTGTCGTTGAAGCGCTCGAGCGTCAGACGGCGCTCGGCGTCGTCCGCGAGCGGCAGGTCCGCGACGGACCGACTCGGGTCGGAGGAGACGAACTCCTCGAAGAAGCGGAAGTAGCGGGCGTGCTGACGCGCGAGGTCGTCGGCGGAGTACAGCGCCGGGTTGGCCTCGAAGTCGATGTTGGTCGACGATCCCGCGACGCCCGCGTAGATGTTCACCGCGAGGTCCTCGACGGGGCCCGTGGTCAACACGTGCAGGCGGCCGGTGGCCTCGCCGAGCTGGATCACCGGGTGGAACAGCATGATGTTGACCGACGGGCCGAACAGCCCCCGGTCGCCGTTGCCCCGGCCGATGTCGCGGCGCATGTCCTCGTGCCGGTAACGCTGACGACGCAGCGCGCCCGTGAGCTCGAGCTGGGTGTCGCGGACGAGCTCCGCGACCGTCACCGACCGCGTGACCGACAGCCGCAGCGGCACGATGTTCGACGTCATGCCGCCGGAGTTGCGCAGCTGCGCCGTCGTGCGCGCCGAGACCGGCAGGCTCAGCACGACGTCCTCGGTGTCGGTCATCCGCGCCAGGTAGGCCGCGAAGGCGGCGATGACGAGCGGCGCCTGCGCGGTCTGCAACTCGTCGACGGCGACGTCGACGGCGTCGCTCAACGCCGGCGGCAGGGCCGCGGACGCGATGCGGGCGTGGCCCCCGACGGGCGCGGTGCGACCGGCGAGCGACACCGGCGCGGGCAGATCCGCGGTGCGCGTCTGCCAGTACTCACGGTCCTTCTCGAAGCGCGTCGACTCCCGGTACTTCGCCTCGTCCTCGAAGACGGTGCGGACGTCGAGCGCCTTGGCGGGCGGCACCTCGGACCCGGCCGCCATGGCGGTGTAGATCTCCGCGATGCGCGTGATCATCGCCATGGCGCCGTAGCCGTCGAGCGCGACGTGGTGGATGCGGGAGAACCAGAACCAGCGCCGGTCGTCCAGGCGGAGCAGCCACAGCGCGACCAGGCGGGAGTTCAGCAGATCGACGGGCGCGCTGTACTCGCGGCGCATCCACTCCATCGCGGTGCCGGCGGGATCGGCCTCGCCGCGGAAGTCCTGCAGGCGGATGGTGTCGTCGATGGAGCGGTCGACCATCTGGAACGGCATGCCGTCGACGTCGAGCAGGCGCAGGTAGCCGGATCCGAACTCCTTGCCGGCCATGACGGAGGCTTCGGTGAGCATGTCGAGATCGAGGTCACCGTCGACCTCGATGTACTGAGCGATGGTGACCGGGATGTCGCCCAGCGCCTGCTGCGCGAACCACATGCCACGCTGCGCCGCGGACAGCGGGAAGGCGCCGTCCGGGACACGGTCGGGGCCGGCTGCGTTCCCAGCGCTCAAGTCTTGCACCATCCTCAAAGATCGTCGACGATCGCCGGTCCGGCGCACCGTGTCTCTCGGTACCCGGATTCCGACCCGGTCATGCGCGCGCCGAAGTGCGCACACGACCCGAACTGCAACATGGTCACATCGTTCCGTGGTCGAGTGCCGTTACCGCGGCCGTCTCGTGCGCGCCGCGTGGGCCGGGCCTCCTCCTCGTGCTCGTCGTCGTTCGACAACTGCCGGTCCGCATCGGCAGGACCGCCGACCGAGCCTACTCGAGCGCTCTCGACCACGGCCAATCGTGACATCACACGACGACACCGTGTCCGAGGGCACTCGACGCCCGTGAGACCACACGAACGCACTCCAGACCCTACCGCTCGGTAAGGCCGCCGTCGTTCCATCGGGAGACCTCACGATCGTCATTCGTTCGCCCTACGCGGACAGATGGGTGACCCGCCCCCCGGAGATCGTCGCGAGCACCGGAACCGACCGCAGATCCGCGTTCGAGAGCAGGTGGGGCCACTGCGCCAGCACGGTCAGATCGGCGGCCGATCCCACCGTCACCGCGTCGCGTCCACCGCACGCCGACCGCAGCGCCGCCGACAGCGGCAGCGCCTCGTCGGGCTCCCACGGCGGGCGGTCGTCGTCGGTCCGGTGCACGGCGTCGGCCACCGCGGCGCGCGGGTCGGGCGGCGAGACCGGGGCGTCGGACCCGAACTGCAGCGTCACTCCCTGCCGCTGCAACGAGCGGTAGGGATAGGCCCGCGACGCGCGGCCCGCCCACAGGACGTCGACGACGTCGCGATCGCTCATCGCGTGTTGCGGCTGGACCGACGCGACGACGCCGAGCTCGGCGAACCGGGCGAGGTCCGCCGGACGGACCTGCTGGGCGTGCTCGATCCGGGCGCCGACGGTGGGCAGCTCGCCGGTGCGCATGCGGGCCCGCACCGCCGCGACGGCGTCGAGCACCACGGTGTTGGCGCGATCGCCGATCGCGTGGACCGCGGACGCGATCGAACCCGAGGCGGCCACGGTCATCAGCCGGACCAGCTCCGGCTCGTCGACCAGGAGCAGGCCGTGGGACTCGCCGCCGGCGCCGTCGTCGGGATACGGGTCGTGGCAGCACGCGGTCCGCGTGTTCAGCGATCCGTCGGCCATGATCTTCAGCGGGCCCATGCGGACCGTGCCGGCCGTGTCCGGCACCGGTTCACCGGTGCGCCGACCCGCCGCGACGCAGTGCTCGAGCCACGTCGACCACGTCGACGCGGTCACCCGCACCGCGGGCAGTCGGCGCGCGGCCCGACGCGCCCACGACGACCAGTTGTCGTCGTACTCGAAATCGAGGATCTCGGTGATGCCGCGCCGCGCCAACTCGTCGGCGCCGTCGAGCACCTGCCGGTCCACCTCGGCGTCGTCGACCCGCGCGTCGAGGACGGCGAGCATGGCGATGGCGTCGTGATCGCGCAGGTAGCCGGTGGGATGGACCACGCCCAGCGCGTCCATCAGCGACGGCGACAGCCACACCGAGTGCAGGTCCATGCTCGTGACGGCGACGTGCACACCCGGCAGCGCCGCCTCGAGCATGTCCTTGTGCGGGGGCGTCGACCACAGCGCGGCGCGATACCCGTGGGCCCGCACGGCGGACCGCTCCCCCGACGCCACCAGGAGGTCGACGACGTCAACCGCGCTGGTCGCGTCGCCGACGTCGATCCGGCTGCGGGCCATCGACCACTGCGCCATGTGCACGTGCGCGTCGACGAAGCCCGGCAGCAGCACCCCGCCGGCGCCGTCGACGACGTCCTCGCCCGCGGCGCTCAGCCGCTCGCCGGGAGCGGAGATCTCGGTGACGCGGTCGCCGTCGACGCGGACGTCGGACAACCCCTCCCGCGCGGGATCGACCCGCACCCGTTGCAGCAGCACGGGTGGAGACTGTAGGCGCGGGCGCCGGCGTCGACGCTGTAGGCCCCGATGCTCAGGTCAGCTCGCGGGACGAGTCCTTCAGGTCGACGCCGGATCGGCCCAGCTGCCGTGCCCCCGCGACCAGCGACGCCGCCACGCGCGCCGCGTGGTCGTAGGTCATGCCGCCCGGTGGGTGGATGTTGGAGATGCAGTTGCGCTCGGCGTCGCTGCGGCCCGGCCGCGGCCCGTGGGTGAGGTAGATCCCGAGGCTGTCGGCCACCGACAGACCGGGCCGCTCGCCGATGACCACGAGGACGGTGCCGACGCCGAGCGCCTCGCCCACGTGGTCACCGAGCGCCACCCGCGCCTGCGTGGCGACGACGGGCGGCGCGATCGTGAACGTTCCCAGGGCGTCGGCGAGGGCGCGCGTGAGCCCGACGCCGTGCTCGGCGAGGGCCCGCGGGGACAGGCCGTCGAACAGGACGATCCCGAGCTCGGCGTCGGTGCGCGGCACGGCCGACAGATCGGCCGGCAGCCGCCCGAGGTCGGGGCGGCGCAGGTACTCGCTGCGGGACTCGGCGCGGCTCGACACGACGACGGGGTCCCCGAGGCCGAGCTCGGCCAGGTCGGCGACGACGGCGTCGACGTCGAGGGGCATGTGGACGGCGTCGCGGGCCGCCGCGTGGGCCGCCTGGAACTCGAGCACCCGCGACGTCGGTAGCGCGTCGCCCGCCCGGCCGAGCCCGATCCGCGCCTGCGTCGTGAGCCGCAGGTCGGACCAGAAGTCGGGGGCGGTCACGCCGGAGCCGCCAATGCACGCAGCGGCGAGGTGGAGGCGTCGACGGGGAGGACCCGGCCGGCGTCGTCGGTCATACCGAGTCGGTGCATCCACGCCTCGAACTCGGGCGCGGGTTTGAGTCCCAGCACCTGCCGGACGTAGAGCGCGTCGTGGAAGGACAGGCTCTGGTAGCCGAGCATGACGTCGTCGGCGCCCGGCACCGCGATGACGAACGCCGCCCCGGCCGCACCGAGGAGCGTCAGCAGCGTGTCCATGTCGTCCTGGTCGGCCTCGGCATGGTTGGTGTAGCAGACGTCGACGCCCATCGGCAGGCCGAGCAGCTTGCCGCAGAAGTGGTCCTCGAGGCCGGCGCGGACGATCTGCTTGCCGTCGTAGAGGTACTCGGGGCCGATGAAGCCGACCACCGTGTTGACCAGAAGCGGGTCCAGCGCGCGGGCCAGGCCGTAGGCGCGGGTCTCGAGCGTCTGCTGATCCACCGGTTTCCCGCCGGCGCCGAGGTGCGCGCCGGCCGACAGCGCCGACCCCTGGCCCGTCTCGAGGTACATCACGTTGTCGCCGACGGTGCCGCGGTGCAACGACTTTCCCGCCTCGTTCGCCTCGAGCAGCATGGGCACGGTGACGCCGAAACTGCGGTTGGCGCCCTCGGTTCCCGCGATGGACTGGAACACCAGATCCACCGTCACGCCCTTCTCGATCAGGCCGACCGTCGTCGTCACGTGGGAGAGGACGCAGGACTGCACGGGAATCTCGAACCGCTGCCGGATCTCGTCGAGCAGGTACAGCAGATCGGCTGTGGCGGAGGGGGAATCGGTGGCGGGGTTGACGCCGATCACCGCGTCGCCGGACCCCATGAGCAGGCCGTCGAGCGTGGCCGCGGCGATGCCGTGCGGGTCGTCGGTCGGGTGGTTCGGCTGCAGGCGCGTCGCCATCGTGCCGGGCAGACCGATGGTCGTGCGGAACGCCGACGTCACCACCGCGGCCTTGGCCACCGCGATCAGGTCCTGGTTCCGCATGATCTTGCTCGTCGCCGCGACCATCTCCGGCGTGAGACCGGGAGCGAGGGCGCGCAGGGTTTCCGCGCTGCCGGATTCCGCTGCGACGGTGAGCAGATGGTCGCGCAGGCCGCCGACGGTCAGGTGCGAGACGGCGCCGAACGCGTCGGCATCGTGCGCGTCGCAGATGAGCCGGGTGACCTCGTCGTCCTCGTACGGCACCACCTGCTCGTCGAGGAAGGTCTGCAGGGGCAGGTCGGCGAGAGCCCATGCGGCGGCGGCACGTTCGGCGTCGGATTCGGCCGCACAGCCGGCCAGACGATCCCCGGATCGCGGCGGTGTCGCCTTCGCCATCACCTCGACCAGCCCGTCGAAGGTGAAGGTGCTGCCGGCCAGGGACTGTCGGTACACGGTCATTCCAGGTCACGCTCCGCATCGGCCAGGGCGGCGAACTCCTCGTCCGGCGACGAGGCCACCAGACGGTTGCGGCTGTACAGACCGAAGTACGCCATGAAGGCGGCGAACACGACCAGGCACCACAGCGCCGCCTGACTGTCCACCAGGAAGGTGGCCACCACGGCGAGGGCCGCGACGACCAGCGCGAAGCCGGTGGTCACCGTGCCGCCGGGAGTCCGGTAGGGGCGCGGCATGTCGGGCTCGCGACGGCGGAGCACGATGTGGCTCACCATCATCAGAACGTAGCTGAGCGCGGCGCCGAAGACGGCCATGTTCAGCAACATCGAACCCTTGCCGGTGAAGGTCAGGGCGAAGCCGATGACACCCGGCACGATCAGCGCCAGCGTCGGCGCCTTGCGGGAGTTCACCACCGACATCGACTTCGGGAGGTAGCCCGCACGGCTCAGGGCGAACAGTTGCCGGGAGTAGGCGTACATGATGGAGAAGAAGCTCGCGACCAGGCCGGCGAGGCCGATGTAGTTCACCGCCGTCGCGGCTCCGCTGTCGCCCAGCGCCTCCACCAGCGGGTTGCCCGAGGACTGCATCGCGTCCGCGCCGCCGGCCCCCGTCACCAGGATCAGCATGGCGGCGGCCGTCACCAGCAGCACGGCCATGGCCGCGATGATGCCGCGCGGAACGTTGCGCGCCGGGTCCTTGGCCTCCTCGGCCGCCAGCGGAACGCCCTCGATGGCGAGGAAGAACCAGATCGCGAACGGCACCGCCGCCCAGATGCCCAGGTAGCCCATGGGCAGGAAGCTCGACGCGCCCGCGGCGTCGGTCGGCTCGATGTCGGTGAGGTTGGCGGCGTCGAACATCGGCACCGCGGCGATCACGAAGATCAGCAGGCCCACCAGTGCGATGCCCGTGATGACGAACATGACCTTGAGCGCCTCGCCCACCCCGGCCAGGTGCACGCCGATGAAGATCGCGTACACGGCCAGGTACACCCACCACCCGTCGGTGATGCCGAACAGCCCGAGCGACTCGACGTACGCCCCGATGAAGGTCGCGATGGCCGCCGGCGCGATCGCGTACTCGATGAGAATGGCCGTCCCCGTGGCGAATCCGCCCCACGGGCCGAGTGCGCGCCGCGCGAAGGTGTAGCCGCCGCCCGCCGCGGGCAGAGCCGACGACATCTCCGCCATCCCCAGCACCATCGCCAGGTACATGCCGGCGATGAGCACCGCCGCGATCGCGAGGCCGCCGAAGCCGCCCTGCTCGAGCCCGAAGTTCCAGCCCGAGTAGTCACCCGACACCACGTAACTCACGCCGAGCCCGGCGAGCAGCACCCACCCCGCCGTGCCCGACCTCAGCGTGCGTTTGGCGAGGTAGTCGTCGGTGGGCTGGGTGTCGGGTCGGGGTTCCTTGACGGCCATGGTGAGCCTTTCTCGCGGGGGGTGGTGGAACCGTAGGTGGGGTGTGTTGCGGGGGTGTTGCCGCGTGTTTCCCTGCGGTCGCGGTTTCGGTGCAGTACTCCACCGTGGAGGTGGACGACTGCACCGAGAACGGTGCGGTTCGGAACTGCGCGGGCCGGTGCCGCGTCGATCAGGTCATGATCGAGAAGGTGCTCGCCCGGCAGGACGGCGTGATCACGGCTGCACAGGCACGCGAGGCCGGACTGACGCACCGGGTGATCGAGAGGCGGGTGAACTCCGGAGCCTGGCGCCGTGTTGCTCGGGGGCTTTACGTCGCCGTGGATCGACCGTTCACCGATGAAGCCCGAGCGCGGTGCGCCGTGTGGTCCACCGGGTCCGGGGTGTTGAGCGGCGCCGGCGCCGCGTTCTGGCTGGGACTGACCACCTACCTCGTTCCCGTGATCGAGGTGACGGTGCCTCGCACGGCGTCGGGGCGGAGCGCCTCGGGGGTGCGCAGACGACGACGCACGCTCGACCCGGCCGACGTCGTCGAACTGCGAGGCGTTCGCGTGACACGGTTGGAGCTGACGGTGCTCGAGGCGTCGACCGTTCTGGGCCAACAACTCGTCGACCGCCAGTTGCAGCGCCGCGCCACTCTCCCCGCCCTTCGACGGGCGCAGGACCGCAATGCTCGCCGCCACGGCCATCGGGTGGCCGAGCGATATCTGCGCGCGGCGGAAGGCGGTGCCCGGTCGGAGGCCGAGCGGCTGGCGGTCCGCCTGCTCACCGCCGGCGGGCTGACCGGGTGGGAAGTCAACCACCCGTTCGGAGGCTATGTCATCGACATCGCATTCCCGGCGCTGCGACTCGCGATCGAGATCGACGGGTGGGCGTTCCATTCGGACAGCACCGTCTTCCATCGAGACCGGCGGCGCCAGAACGTTCTCGTCCGGCACTGGACGGTGCTGCGCTATATCTGGCACGACCTGACCCATCGACCCGACGAGGTCCTCGCCGAGATCCGGCGCTTCGTGACTCGGGTGCAGTAGTCCACGGTGACGGTGGACTACTGCACCGAACCGTCAGCCCTGCAGCGTCATACCCGGCACCGGGCAGGCGTCGACGGCCTCGGCGACGACGACGGACTCGTCGGGCACCTCGGGCCGCTCGCCCTCCTCCCACTGCGCCCCGGTGAGTGGGGGCTGGGAGGCCAGTGTCGACAGCTCGTCCTCGGTGAAGGCCCGGCCGCGACTGAGGAACCGCAGCCCCTCCGGCGTCTCGAGGGAGAAGCCGCTCCCCCGCCCGGGCACGACGTCGAGCACCATCTGCGTGTGCTTCCAGGCCTCGAACTGCGACCCGGAGATCCACACCGGCACGGCGTCGGCGTCCGCCGGAAGGTCGGGCGGCACCGTGTCCACGTCGGCGCGCAGATCGAGCAGGCCGAGCAGCACGTCCCGATCCCCGACGATGAATTCGCCTGCGGGGTAACACATCGGGGACGAGCCGTCGCAACACCCGCCGCTTTGATGCATCATCAGCGCGCCGTGGAGACCGCCGAGGCGACGGAGCAACTCCATCGCCCCGGCGGTGGCCTTCAAGCGGGGCAGCATCAGAAGAAGCCCTGGGCCTTCGGGGCGTAGCTCACCAGCAGGTTCTTGGTTTGCTGGTAGTGGTCGAGCATCATGCGGTGGTTCTCACGGCCGATGCCGGACTGCTTGTAGCCGCCGAACGCCGCGTGGGCCGGGTACTGGTGGTAAGTGTTGGTCCACACGCGGCCGGCCTGGATGTCGCGGCCCGCGCGGTAAGCGACGCTGCCGTCACGCGACCAGACGCCGGCACCGAGGCCGTAGAGGGTGTCGTTGGCGATCTCGATGGCGTTGGCGTAGTCGGAGAACGACGTCACCGACACGACGGGTCCGAAGATCTCCTCCTGGAAGATGCGCATGTTGTTCTTGCCGGTGAAGATCGTCGGCTGCACGTAGTAACCGCCGTTGAGGTCGCCGCCGAGCTCGGCCCGCTCGCCACCGGTGACGATCTGCGCGCCTTCGCCCTTGCCGATCTCGATGTACGACAGGATCTTCTCGAGCTGGTCGTTCGACGCCTGCGCACCGATCATCGTCTCGGTGTCCAGCGGGTCGCCCTGGCGGACGGCCTTGGTGCGGATCGCGGCGAGCGCGAGGAAGTCGTCGTAGATGTCCTGCTGGATGAGCGACCGCGACGGGCAGGTGCAGACCTCGCCCTGGTTGAGGGCGAACATCGTGAAGCCCTCGAGGGCCTTGTCCTGGTAGTCGTCGTTCTGGCTGAGCACATCGGAGAAGAAGATGTTGGGGCTCTTGCCGCCGAGCTCGAGCGTCACCGGGATCAGGTTCTGCGACGCGTACTGCATGATCAGGCGTCCCGTGGTGGTCTCGCCGGTGAACGCGATCTTCTTGATGCGGGGGCTCGAGGCGAGCGGCTTGCCGGCCTCGGTGCCGAACCCGTTGACGATGTTGACGACGCCGGCCGGCAGCAGGTCACCGATGATCGAGATCAGGTGCATGATCGACGCCGGGGTCTGCTCGGCGGGCTTGAGCACCACGGCGTTGCCGGCGGCGAGGGCGGGCGCGAGCTTCCACACGGCCATGAGAATCGGGAAGTTCCAGGGGATGATCTGGCCGACGACGCCCAGGGGCTCGTGGAAGTGGTAGGCCACGGTCTCGCTGTCGATCTCCGACAGGGACCCCTCCTGCGCGCGGATGCAGCCGGCGAAGTAGCGGAAGTGGTCGATGGCCAGGGGGATGTCGGCGTTGAGGGTCTCGCGGATCGGCTTGCCGTTGTCCCAGGACTCGGCGAGGGCGATCGACTCGAGGTTCTCGGCGATGCGGTCGGCGATCTTGTTGAGGATGACGGCGCGCTCGGCGGCGGAGGTCTTGCCCCAGGCGGGGGCGGCCTTGTGGGCGGCGTCGAGGGCGAGCTCGATGTCCTCGGAGGTCGAGCGGGCCACCTCGCAGAAGTTCTGGCCGGTGACCGGGGTGGGGTTCTCGAAGTACTGGCCCTTCACGGGAGCGACCCACTCGTTGCCGATCCAGTTGTCGTACCGGCTCTGGAAGGACATCGCGCTGTCGGGCGAACCCGGGCGGGTGTAGACGGTCATCGAAGAGCTCCTTCGTCGCTCGTGATCCGCCCCCGTGTTTCCCGGGGGCTGTGACCGGGAACACTACGAAGCCGACCGTTGCAACACCGTTGCGTGCCTCGAGCACATGTCACCGCACGCCGTCAGCGCACGCCGCCATCACGCCGGGAAATGGCACCGCACGCGAAACGTGGCGCCGACGCGGCCCGCCGCGAACGTCCCGCCGACGGCCTCCACCCGCTCGCGCAGTCCGGCCAGACCGCGGCCGAGTCCGTCGCCGGCGGCCTGCCCGTCGACGCCGTCGTTGACGATCTCGAGCACCCCCTCGCGCAGCGTGAGTTCGCATTCCGTCGCGGCCGGAGCGTGCTTCAGCACGTTGGTCACCGCCTCGCGGATCACCCACGCGGCGGCCTGCGACGCCGCCGGGTCCAGGTCGGCTCCGCCGTCGCCGTCGGCCTCGGCGAACACGCCGGCCGTGCGGAGCAGGACGAGCGCGTCGGCGAGTTCGGTGTCGAATTCGATGTCGTGGTACCCGCGCACCAGTGCGCGCATGTCGGCGAGGGCGCGCTGCGCCGTCCGCTGCGCGTCGCGGACGTGTGCGTCCTTCGCGGCGGCGTCGTCTCGCACGGACAGGGCCAGCTCACAGGTCAGGGCGATGGACGACAACGAGCGGCCCATGACGTCGTGCAGGTCGCGGGAGAACCGGGACCGTTCCTGGTCGATGCTCATCCGGGCGATCTGTCGCCGGGCCGCGTCGAGTTCACGGACGTGGCGGAAGATCCACATGGCCAGGCGGACGTAGAGGAAGTTGGCCGCGCCCAGCACCAGGAAGATCCAGAGCGCCCCCGGCGTGCCGGTGATCGGGAGGCACGCGGGGACGAGAACGATCGTGGCCGCCGCACCCCACCGTGTCGACACCATGGACGCGGCGAAGGCGCCGCAGATCAACGGCAGGGTGCCGAGCCAGGCGAGCTGCGCGTAGGCCGCCTGGCCCACCACCGCGACGATCACCGCGCCCACGGCCACGACGCCGAGATACCAGGCCACCGCGCGTCGGAACGGTCGCGACTCTACGTGACCGGGCACGGCCGCCCGCGTGATCAGCCAGGTCAGACCGAGCAGGGCCGCGAGTACGACGCCACAGCAGAGCCAGACCGCGGGCCGATCGAGCCGCAGGGGGGTCCGCCACATCAGCGGGAGCACCGTTCCCCACGACATGACGTAGAGCGTCGCTGCGACGTAGAGGCTGCCGACGCGGGTGTAGTTCGTCACCGGTGGCCGCACCACCGGCTCGCGGGAGTCGGACGGGTGATTCGTCATACCGGAGTCCTGACCGGCCTCACTACCCGGCGGGGTCCGCTCCGAGCAGGGTCGAGAGGGACGGATCGACACCCTCCGAGAAGGGAAGGACGCGCACCATGTCGCATTTCACCGAGGACGTCATGAAGTTCGGACCCGCCCCGACGCTCGCCCGCGAAATCCCCGTGGCCGTCGCGAACCTGCTCGTCAGCGCGCTGGCGCTGGCGATCGTCTACGCCGTCGGCGGCGGCGCGGACACGATGTTCGTCGTGCTCGCCGTCGTCCTGGTGGCCTACGGCCTCGGCCGCCCGCTGTACGTCGCGCTGCGCGGCAATCGGCCGGCGCACGGCTGACGCGCCGGTCACACCCACCCCTTCTGCACGGCCATCCGAGCGGCCTCGTGCCGATTGCGTGCGCCGAGAGCGGACATCGCGGACGACAGGTAGTTCCGGACGGTTCCCACCGCCAGATGGAGCTCCTCCGCGATGTCCGCGACCGGCGTGCCCGGAAGCACCAGACGCAGCACCTCGATCTCCCTCGTGCTCAACGGATTCTGCGGTGCGCTGAGGACGCTCGCCGCGAGCTGCGGGTCGACGTAGGACTGCCCGCGCGCAACCTTGCCGATGATGTCCGCCAGCTCGTCCACCGCGGTGGCCTTGGTGACGTAGCCGCTCGCGCCGGCGTTCATGGCGTCGCGCATCGTCGAGGGGGCCACGCTCGCGGTGAGGATCACGACCTTCACTCCCAGGGGTGCGAGGACCGCGCACGCCTCGATGCCGCTCATCACGGGCATGTCCGCGTCGAGCAGCGCGATGTCCGGCCGGTGGGCCTTGGCCAGAGCGACGGCCTCCGCTCCGTCGGCCGCTCCGCCGACGACGGACAGGCCCGGACGCAGGCCGATCAGTTCGACCAGTGCGGAGCGGATGGTCACCTCGTCGTCCGCCACCACGATGCGGACGTCCCCCACTCGGTCCCCTCCCGTCGCCACCCGCCCAGTATCGC
Organism: Rhodococcoides corynebacterioides; assembly: GCF_019834675.1. Lineage (GTDB taxonomy): Bacteria > Actinomycetota > Actinomycetes > Mycobacteriales > Mycobacteriaceae > Rhodococcoides > Rhodococcoides corynebacterioides_A. The sequence goes on from NZ_JABUBU010000020.1 coordinate 45,223, forward strand.
CCGAGGACGACGGCACACGGAGTCGGACCGGGGCACACATGACAAAGCTCATGCGAGACCGGCTGGAACGGCACTACTCGCCGTGACGGCGGTCGCCGAGTATCGAGCCATGACCGAGTCGACTCACCCCGAGAACGCGACCACGGCACCTCCCCCCGACGCCGTGGTCCACGCCGCCGGCCTCGACTTCCACTACGACGGGTACCACGCCGTGCGCGACGTGTCGTTGACCGTGCGCCGCGGCGAGATCGTCGCGCTGCTGGGCACCAACGGCGCGGGCAAGACGACGACGCTCGAGATTCTGCAGGGCTTCCGGGAGCGATCCGGAGGCGACCTGGCGGTGTTCGGCGTCGATCCGTTCCGCGACCCCGCGGAGATTCGCGCCCGCACCGGGGTGGTGCTGCAGGAGGCGGGACACTTCGGCGAGATCAGCGTCCGCGCCGAGCTCACGATGTGGTCTCGGCTGTCGAGCCGCACCGATTCCGTCGACCGCGTGCTGGGGCTGGTCGATCTCACGCACCGCAGCGAGAACCGGGTGGACTCGCTCTCCGGTGGCGAGCGCCGACGGCTCGATCTGGCCATGGCCATCTGGGGCGCACCGGAACTCATCGTGCTCGACGAGCCGACCACCGGCCTCGACCCGGAATCCCGGCGCACGTTGTGGAGCCTCGTCCGCGACCTGCGCGACGCCGGCACCACCATCGTCCTCACGACGCACTACCTCGAGGAAGCCGAGGAGCTGGCCGACGTGGTGGCGATCATGCACCAGGGCGCGCTGGCCGTGCACGGCACGCTGGACGAGGTGCTCGCGACCCGTCCGTCGCGCATCCAGGTCGACGTCCGGCCCGTCGACGGCGAGCGCCTGATCGCCGCCGCCCCCGCCGGGGTCACCGCCGCGTGGAACGACGCGCGTCGGCCCGCCGACGCCGGTCTGCGTGCGCTGGAGGTGGTCTCGGACGATCAGCAGGCCGCATTGTCGTGGCTGATCCGCACGGCCGACCACGAGCGCATGGTCCTCGGCCCCCTGCGGGCGAGCCCAGCGTCGCTCGACGAGGTCTTCCACCACGTCCGCAACTCGACCACCGACCCGGCAACCCCCGACCACAAGACGAGCGAGGTGTCCCGATGACCGCCACCGTCTCCACCCTCCCCACCACAGCGTCCTCGGGGCGCTCGCGTCGCCTGTCCGGCTGGACCCGCACGCGTCGGCAGATCGCGTTCGAGACGTCGATGGTCTTCCGGCAACGGAACACGTTGCTCGCGACGCTGCTCGCGCCGGTGTTCGTGCTCTTCTTCCCCATCGTGTCCCGGCCCGAGGACGCGACCGGATGGACCATGCTCATGGCGCCCATGACGGTGCTGGTGCTGGTGTTCTCGGTCTACATCAACGGCGCCACCATCGTCGCGGCCCGGCGAGAATCGCAGCTGTTCAAGCGGTTACGCACCTCGGAGCTCACTCCGACGCAGTTGATCGTCTCGATGATGGTGCCGCTGGTGCTGCTCGGACTGGTGCAGGTGGGCATCGTCGTCGCGGGAGTCGCCGTGCTCGGCGGCCCGTTGCCGGCCGATCCTGCTCTGGTCGCGGCGGCGGCCCTGGCGACGGCGCTGCTGTCGGTGACCGCCGGCGTCGCCGTCGGGTCGGTGTCCCCGAACAGCGAGCGCGTGCAGTACTCGGTGATGCCGCTGCTGCTGCTCGCGGCGATCGGGTCGAACCTCGTCGTCGCCCCGAACGTGGACCCGGGCCTGCGCAGCTACCTGCTCTTCGCACCCTTCACCGGAGCGGTGGACCTGGTGGCCCGCGCGGGCGAGTCGGTGCCGGTCCTCGCGGACACTCCACTTCCCGTGTCGCCCATCGTGTTCGACCTCGGCATCACCGGGTTCTGGATCGTGGCGCTGGGGTTCCTGGCCTTCGTCACCTGGCGGTGGGAACCGCGGGGATGACGGTCTAGACCCCGAGCAACCGCAGCCGCGCCTCGACCTGCGCGTGGAGCGCCGACGCCGGGTCGAGGGTGTGCAGGTACGCCTCCATCGCCCGGGCGTCGTCGCGGCCGTGCACGGAGGCCGTCCAGCGCGCGAGGAGCACCGGGTCTCCGCACCGCAGCAGCGCCGCCTGCATCCGCACCCGCAGTTCGTCGCGGAGCTCCTCGATACCGGGGGCGTACGACGACGGCAGGACGGCACCGGTGTAGAGCCGCAGCGCGGTCTCGACGTCGCCGCGATCGAGGGCGGCGCGGACGTCCTCGACGTCGGAGGTGAGCGTCCCCACCAATCGGTAGGGTCGCGAGGCGAGGCCGTCGGCCCCGAAAACCTTGCGCAGACGGGACATCTCGGCTCGGACGGTCACCGAGTCGAGGTCGTTCTCGTCGAGCAGCACGGCGAGGTGGTCGGCGCCGAGGCCCTCCGGATGGGTCTGCAGGAGCAGCAGCATCTCCGCGTGACGGCCGGACAGCGGAACCCGCTCCCCGCCGCGCACCAGGGTGGGACGGGCGGTGCCCAACACCTCGAGGCGCGGCCCCGCGGTCTCGAGGCGCGGGGACTCCAGCAGCCGCAGACGCAGTTCGGATTCGGCGGCGGCGACGGTGGCGCGCACCAGCTGCAGCACCTCCGGCACCGCCACCCGCGGGCCGCCGGTGATGTCGATGGCGCCGAGGATCCGGCCGGTGAGCGGATCGTGCACCGGGGCGGCGCTGCAGCTCCAGTCCTGGACGGGTCGGGCGAAATGCTCGGCGGCGAAGATCTGCACGCAGTGGTCGACGGCCAACGCCGTGCCGGGGGCGTTGGTGCCCATCCGGCTCTCGCTCCAGTCGGTGCCCTCGGCGAAGTTCATGGCGTGGGCCCGATCCTTGGCGACGGTGTCGCCCTCCACCCACAACAACCGACCCGACGCGTCGGTGATGGCGACGAGCAGGCCGGTGTCGGCGGCGTCCTCGACGAGGAGCTTGCGGACGACGGGTCGGATCAACGACATCGGATGTTCGGTGCGATAGCGCTCGAGCGACGCGGCGTCCATGGCGTCGTCGGCCGCGCGATCCGGATCGACGCCCATGGTGCGGCTGCGACGCCACGATTCCAGCACGACCGACCGCACCGAGCTGTCCGTCCCGCTGGGACGCTCGAGGAAGGTCTCGTGCGCCCGCGACACCGTCCGGGCCAGGGCGGTCGGGTCCTCGCCGGGGCGAACAGCGACCCACGGGTTGGTCACGTGCGCTCCTCTCGGGACCGGGGTGTACCGCTCCACTGTAACTCAGCTCACAGTGTCGATTCATCGTCCTCGGCGAACGGCAGCCGACCGGTCGGCCTCGGCGACCAGCATCTCCGTCGCCCGGTGGGCGGCCATGATCACCGTGGCGTGGGGCCCGCGCGTCGGGACCGCAGGGAACATCGACGCGTCCACGACGGCCAGTCCCGACACCCCGAACACCCGGCAGGACGAGTCGACGACGGCGAGCGGGTCGTCGTCCGCTCCCATCCGAGCGCTGCCGACGGTGTGCAGCGCGGCACCCGGAGGCAGGGGCGCGTCGAGGGCGGTGGTGACGTGGTCGACGACCTCGGCCATCTCCGGCCGACCGAGAAGATCGTGCGCCAACGCCACCCCGTCGACGAGTGCTCGCCGGTCGGCATCGGCGACGGGATGGTCGACGCGCGGTGCGGCGAACGGGTCGGCGGAGAGCGGGACGACGGACCCGAGGGGTTCGGCGACCATCGCCGCGACTCCGATCACGGGATCGCCGGGCGGAACTCCGTCGATCAGTCGGTCGAACGATGTGGAATAGCAGCGTAATTCGACAGGACCCGCCTCCAGCACCACCTCCAGGGGGGTGCGCCAGGTCTGGGCGACCCGGCGCGGCCGGTACGCTTCCGCCACCTCCGGTGGCCGATAGGCGACAGCCACCTCCGGGTGATCGCCGACCCCCACGCCCACCCCGGGCCGGTCGACGACGACGTCGACCCCGATGCCGCGCAGGGTCTCTCGCGGTCCGATGCCGGAGTGCATCAGTACGGTGGCGGTCCGTACCGTACCGGCGGCGAGGATCACGCGGTCCGCGCCAACGGTGAACGCGCCGTGCACATCTCGACCCGACACCCCGACGACGCGGCCCGCGACCACGTCCACCCGCGCCACCACCGCCTCGCCGCGCACCTCGACGAGACCGGCGACGGGCGCCAGGAACGCCTCCGCGGCGGACACCCGCCGTCCACCGGCCACGTTGGACGGCACCGCGCCCACCCCGTCGCCGGCATCCGCCGCGTTCAGATCGTCGAGATCCCGGTGGCCGGCGGCCGTCGCGGCGCGACGGAACGCGTCCGCCACGGGGGCGACGACGGCGCGCGAGACCGGCATCGGCCCGTCCGTTCCGTGCCCGGGCCGGTCGCCCAGGTCGAGGTCGGTCTCGATGCGGCGGAACCCCTCGGCGACGACGTCGGCCGACCACCGATCCCGAGGCCACCGCGCGAAGTCCGCGAGGGGGGCACGAACGAAGTACGCGCCGTTCACCGCACTCGACCCGCCGAGCACCCGGCCGCGGGTCCCGACGACGTCGCGCGCGCCGTCCACTCGCGTCGTGATCGGGTCGACGTACCGGGACGACGGCCCGATCGGCAGACGCCGCGCGTCGGTCAGCTCCGTCATGGACAACCCCGGATCGGACAGCAGGGCCATGGTGGTCGACCCCGCTTCGAGCAGCATCACGGACGCGCCGGCGCGGGCGAACCCCGCTGCGGCAACGCATCCCGCGCTTCCGCCACCGACCACGACGACATCCGGCACGCGAACTACCCGACGAGCTTGGGCATCAGGGGGCGGTGGTCTCGCTCGGTCACCGCGCCGAGCCACAGTCCGGTGCCGTAGGCGACGTCGTCGAGACGCTTGTAGGTCACGTAGGACACCGGGCCCAGTCCGCCGGGCTCACGATGGGACGCCCAGTCGCGCAGACCCTCCGCGAGCGCGATCGCCACGGCGAGACGCCGGATGCGTCGGGAGAGAAGGATGGCGAGCAGAGTGATCGGCCAGTAGTGGCGCACCACCGCGGACGCCAGCTGCCAGGCGCCACCGACGAAACCACGCGCGGCGAAGACCGCGGCCAGGCGGGTGGGGTGATCGAGATCGGCGAACACCCGTCGCAGCCGACCGATGGTCACGGCCATGGTGATCACGGCGCCGAGCAGGCCGGTTCGGGTGCCCGTGGCCGTCATCAGCAATGCCGCGAGGGTGGGAACGGACATCACGACCGGGGGCACCTTGCCCTCGTGTCGAGCGGCCAGGGACACCGCACCCGTACCGTAGAAAAGCTTGCGCGCGAACCACTCTCGCAGTGTCACGCGGTGATCGTGGGCCACCCGCGCCACCGGCTCGTACCGCAACCGCCACCCCGCGTCCTGCAGGCGCCAGCACAGATCGACGTCCTCGGCGACGTGCATGTCGGGATCGAATCCGCCGCACTCGTGCACGGCCCGTCGGCGCACCACGACGGCGGCACTCGGCACGTAGGACACGGGACCACCGGCACGAACCGGTCCCTCCCGCCGGCCCAGGTCGAGCGACGACCGGGCGTGCTCGTAGCGGGCGAGCGCGCTGCCCTCCGGTTCGAGCGCGACGATGCGCGGCGCCACCAGCCCCACCGACGGGTCGGAGAAGTGGCTCAGCACCACCTCGAGCCACCCCTTCCGGGGCACCACGTCGGAGTCGAGGAACGCCACGAAATCGGTGCCGGCCGCGCCCAGTCCCGTGTTGCGGGCTGCGGCCGGGCCGCGGGCCGACTCGTGCCGCACCACGGTGACCGACGGGGCGGCCGGGTCGTCGCCGAACCCGGCGGGCACCTCGATCGGCACCGACGACCCGTCGTCCACCACGACGACGCGCAGTCCCCGCAGCGACTTCAGCAGCCGGTGCAGCCCGTCACGGTTGTCCTTGACCGGCACCACCACCGTGACGTCGGCGGCGGAGGGGACGGACATCGGGCGAGGATTGGCGACACCGGAATCGAGCAGGCGACGGGCGACGACGGCGGAATCGGGATCGCTCACCCGCAAAAACCCGTCGCCGATCATCGCCGCGGCCTCGGGCGCCAAGGTCACCATGCGAGGCGGCGACCCGCCGATCAGAACGCGACCACCGGACAGCGAGCGCACCCTCGGGTCGATCCGGACGCCGAATCCGTCGGGTAGTCGACCGTCACGCATCGGGTCATCGTAAGCAACCGGATCGGGATTTGTCATAGCTCCCTCGACATCGGGAACCGCGATCGGAATCAGTGCAGCACGGCGCGGTCGTCGGGTGTCCACCGATCGACGGACACTCGGAAGCGGTGCCGCAGCTCGGTGAGAAGGCGCGTGCCCTCGGCGGCGTTCGCGCCCGTCGGATCGCCCAGCACACCGGTGGGCGAGACACCCGCGACCCCCTCGACTCTCAAGCGGTCCATGAGGTTCGTCACCGGATCCGTCACCCCCGCCTCGGCCGCGTCGACCCGGACCGACCGGGGATCGAGGTGCAGGAGCAGCGAGGTCTCGGTCCGGCCGGCGTGCGCGTCGGCGCCCGGGATCGCGCACGGAAACCACGCGGCGTCGCGCCCCTCGTGGCGTAGCAGCGTCACGGCGTCACGCAGGGCGCGGCCGTTGCCGCCGTGGCCGTTCACGAACACCACCCGCTCGGCCCACCGGAACGCCGACCGTCCGTACTCGACCACGACGGAGGTGAGCACGTCGAGTCCGATCGACACCGTGCCGCGAAAACCCTCGTGCTCCCCGCTGGCGCCGTAGGCGATCGCGGGGGCCACCAGACCGCCTCGCACCGTCTCCGTGACGGCCTCGGCGACCGCCGCCGCGATGCGGGTGTCGGTGTCGAGCGGCAGGTGCGGGCCGTGCTGTTCCACCGATCCGACGGGCACCGCGACGGTTCCGCCGGGCACGTCCGTCCAGACCCGCTCGCCGAGAGAGGTCACCGCCCGCCGTCCCCGAGCAGCGATCGCAGGAAGACGCCCTCGAGGGCTCCGACGTCCACGGTGTCCGTCCGCGGCGTCCGCTCGGCGTCGAGCGCCGTCACCTCGGTGTGCAGACGCTCCATGGTGACGTCCAGGCGGTAGGCGGCGATCGCGGCATCGCGCAGCTCCGTCCGCAGCCGAGTCGGAACCTCGCCGTCGTACTTGTAGAAGATCTTGTGCTCCAGGCTGGCCCAGAAATCCATCGCCATGGTGCGGATCTGCACTTCGACGGGGACCCGCTGCACACGATCGGACAGCGAGACCGGAATCTCCACCGTGAGGTGAAGACTGCGGTAGCCGTTGGGTTTCGGGTTCGCGATGTAGTCCTCGTAGTCGACCACCCGCACGTCGTCCCTCCCGACGAGCATGTCCTTCACGGTGTAGGTGTCGGCGACGAAGCTGCAGTTGATGCGCACGCCGGCAATATCGACGATGTTCTCGCGTATACCGTCGAAGGTCAGCGGGACGTTCTTGCGCACGGCCTTCTGCACCAACGATTCCGGTGTCTTCAGCCGGGACGAGACGTGCTCGATGGGGTTGTAGCTGTGCAGGTGGGCGAACTCGTCCCGCAGGATGTTGATCTTGGTCAGCAACTCGTCGAGCCCGAAGCGGTACGACATCATGAAGCGGGTGAAGGCATCCCGGAGTTCGCGCGGGTCGGCGGGCAGAGCCGCGTCGGGTCGCGGGTCCTCTTGCCCCTCCTCCGTCACGGTCGGGGCTCCGCGTCCAACGGCTTGCTCATGCGCACGGCCGCGACGTCGTAACCCAACGACTCGTACAGTCGCCGGGCCGCACTGTTGAAGCCGAAGACGTTCAGGCCCAACGAGGTCGCCCCGTGCTCACGCACCAGGTCCTCGGCGAGCTCCATGGCACGTCGACCGAACCCGCGGCCGCGGTGCTCCTCGGCGATCTCGACGTTCCACACCCACCACTCGTCGGTGCGTCCGATGCTCTGCGGCCCGACCCACAGCGACCCGACGACGGTCTCGTCCCACACGACGTCGCGCACCAGGTGGTCGGGGGCCGGCTCGCCGTGGGCGAACCACGCGGCGTAGGTCTGCTCGGCCTCGTCGGTGGCGCGGTCCACCGGTTCGCCCGCTCTGATGCGGTCGGCGCGGTAGTCCGCCTTGCCGGCCTCGATCCAGGCGGGCAGGCGATCCGCGTCCATGGGGGCGAGGCGGACGACGGGCCCGGTGCGATCGGTCACCGGCCCATCGTCTCACCCCGCACCGCTAGGGCATCGCGACGGCGGTCAGGGTGCGCGCCGGATCGACACCGAGGGTGCGCGTGAACCCATCCGGAACGACGACGTCGGCCGGCGACAGATCGTGGACCGACGCCTTGCCGAGACCGAGCAGGGTCGAGTCCATGCCCATGCGCAGTACGTCGAGGACGTTCTCGACGCCGGCCTGACCGCCGGCGGCGAGGCCCCACAGGTAGGCGCGCCCGATCATGACGGCTCGGGCACCGAGGGCGACGGCCTTGACGACGTCGCTGCCTCGTCGGATCCCGCCGTCGAGCAGCACCTCGATCTCGTCGCCGACGGCGTCGGCGATCGCGGGCAGCATCCTGATCGCGGCCGGGGTGCCGTCGAGGTTGTTGCCGCCGTGGTTGGACACCGAGATCGCGGAGAACCCGGCGTCCACGGCACGTTTCGCGTCGTCGACGCGCGAGATGCCCTTGAGCACGAACGGCCCGTCCCACTGACGTCGCAACCAGGCGATGTCCTCCCACGTCGGCGGCGGCGTCTGCTGCCACATGCCGTAGGCGCCGAAGAACGTCGGCGTCTGCGGTGCACCCGGCGGGACGATGTTGGGCGTCGTCAGATCGGGAATGCGGCCACTGCGTGCGAAGTCGAGCAACCACGCCGGGCGACGCAGACCCTCGGGCGCGAACTTCACCATCGCGGCGAGGTTCATCCGCTCCGGAATCGCGGGGCTGCCCCAGTCCCGACCGTAGGAGAAGGACCAGTCCAGCGTCAGGATCACTCCGACGGCGCCGGCGGCGCGGGCACGGTCGAGACGCGCGACCATGTCGGCGCGACTACCCAACCAGTAGACCTGGAACAGGGTCTGACCGTGGACTGCGGTGACGTCCTCGATCGGCTTCGAGGCGAACGACGACAGTCCCATGGGAACGCCGCGAGCCGCGGCGGCGCGGGCGACGGCCACCTCGCCGTCCGGATGCACCGCCTGCACCCCCGTCGGCGAAATGATCACCGGAATCGAGAGCTGTTGTCCCAGAACCGTGGTCGCGAGATCGCGGGACGCGGCGTGGTCCGCGACGCGGGGGGCGAAGCCCAACTCGCCGAACGCGCTCTGGTTGTCGTCGTACGACGTGCCGCGTTCGGACCCGGCGATCAACGCCGAATAGACCGACGGGGGCAGCCGCTTCTTCGCCCGCCGCTGGGCCTCGGCCACGGTCTCCATCCACTCGGGCCGAGCCCAGGGAGATCGGATTCGCTTCATCGGGAACGCTCCTCTCGCGACAGTCCCGCGAGGGGGTTCTCGTCGCACAGTGTCGTCGGCGGCCGCCGCGTCAACAGCGTCAGCGGGACGGAGGCTCGGGGGGTCGATCGCTGACCGCTGCGGGAATGGTCGACGGACGACTTCGGTATCTCGCCGCGGTCGGCGGCGAGCGCGGATTCGCCGTAGCCCTGCACGCATTCGGGATCCGGGCCGTCCAGCGGGAGCCCTGTGAAGAACTTTGCTGCCATGCACCCACCGCGGCACGCGTCGAAGTGGGCGCACGAGCTGCACGCACCACCGGTCTGCGGGGATCGCAGGTCTCGGAACAACGCGGAGTTCTGCCAGACGGCCTGGAAGCCGCCGAGGGTGTCGGTGGCGTCGCGCAGAACGTTGCCGGCCAGGAACTGCTCGTGGATCGCGAACGGGCAGGCGTAGACGTCGCCGATCGGGTCGATCAGGCACACCACTCTGCCTGCGCCGCACAGGTTCAGGCCCGGCAGGGTGCCGCCGAAGGCGGACAGGTGGAAGAAGGAATCCCCGGTGAGCACGCCCTCCCCGTTGGCGACCAGCCAGTCGTAGAGTTCGCGCTGCTGGGCCGCGGTGGGATGCAGGTCGTCCCAGACGTCGGCGCCGCGGCCGGACGGGCGCAGGCGGGTGATGCGCAGGGTGGCGTCGTACGTGTCGGCGAGGGCCTTGAAGTCGTCGAGCTGGGCGACGTTGTGGCGAGTGACGACGACGGAGATCTTCGCGTCCCTGAAGCCCGCGTCCTTCAGATTGCGCAGTGCCCGGACCGCCATGTCGAACGAGCCCGGCCCGCGGACCGCGTCGTTGACCTCGGCGGTGGCGCCGTCGAGCGAGATCTGGACGTCGACGTAGTCCGACGCGGCGAGGCGCGCTGCGACGGTCTCGTCGATCCGCACGCCGTTGGTGGAGAACTTCACGCCCACCTGGTGCTCGGTGGCGTAGTCGACGAGTTCCCAGAAGTCGGAGCGGACGGTGGGTTCGCCCCCGCCGATGTTGACGTAGAACACCTGCATGCGCTGCAACTCGTCGATGACGGCCTTGCACTGCTCCGTCGACAGTTCGCGCGGATCGCGCCGGCCGGAGGACGACAGGCAATGCACGCACGAGAGGTTGCAGGCGTAGGTCAGCTCCCAGGTCAGGCAGATGGGGGCATCGAGTCCCAGCTCGAACCGGTCGATCAGTCGGCCCACGGGTTGCGGAGCGGTCGGGGTTGCCGGAGTTGCCGGGGCGAGGCGATCCGGCAGGGTGGCGGTCATACGAGGTCCTCCAGGGGTGAGACCGGAATCGGTGAATCCTGCTGCGCCGGCACGATCATCGCCGACTCGGCGAGGGCGGTCAGGGCGTGCAGGTACTGCGGAACGGCGTCATCCGGCACCGCCGCCGCGGTGAGCGCCGACCTCACGTCGGGGTGCTCGGGCAGCGATCGCACGACCGCCAGCACACCGCGGGTCTTGAGGAAGGACAGCCGTCGGGTGCCGAAGTGGTACAGCAGCGCCCCGAACGGCTCCGGGCGCACGGCCACCTGAGGGGCGAGTTGCCACCGACCTGTCAGCAGACTCCCTGCGGGAGCCGTCGGGGACGCTGCGGCGGTCATCAGTACACGCCGCACATGCCGTCGATGGACACGTCCTCGACCAGCGACTCCTGGACCAACGGGCGGGCGGTGTCGTCCTCGGTGGTGGCGACGGTGTTCTTCTCGGTCATGGGACTTCCTTTCGGACGGGCGGCGGGGACGGTCGAGTGCGTCCCGTGGTCGACGACGCTAGGCCCGTCGCGGCCCCCCTCGCGGCGGTCCGCGGTGAAGCGAACCCGGTGCGGCAGTGCAGAACCGCCCGATCGGGTAGGTGGCTCACCGGCGCACCCGAGGGTTCGGGCGCATCCGGCCCGGCCGGCCTCGTGCGCGACCTACGCTCGGCGTATGCCGACCCTCACCCCGTTCGACTCCCTCGCCCCCGGCACGCCGGGAGTGTGGTCACACGGCACGGTCACGGTGCTGCGCGAGTCGGGGATGCTCGGTTCGGCGTCGCTGACGGTGCGACGGGAGGGTGGCCGGCTGGTGGTCACCCACACCCTGTCCGCCGACCGGTTGCGGGAGTCGCTCGTGGCGGAGGTGACGGCGCGGATCGCGGAGGCCGGCGCCGGTCGCGACGAGTTCGAGGCCGTCATGGTCGGGCTGGTGCGCTCCACCGTGGACGACCCGATCGACGCGTGGGCGACCTACTACCGACAGTCCCTGCGCGACCTCGTCGACGGGACCGCCGATTTCGCCCCCGTGCACGAGGTCGCGGCATCACTGGTTCGGGGAACCGTTCTGGATCTCGGGTCCTGCTTCGGGTTCTTCCCGCTGCGACTCGCGGCCCGCGGTGTCCCGGTGATCGCCACCGACATCCACGCGGGCACGATGCGGTTGCTCGACGCGATGCGGGCACCCCTCGGCATCGACATCGAAACACTCGTCTGCGATGCAGCGGACGTCCCCGTGCCCGACGACGCCGTCGACACCGTGACCGCGCTGCATCTGCTCGAGCACGTGGACGCCGACCTCGGCGACCGCATCGTCGCCGAAGCACTACGCGTCGCCCGACGCCGCGTGGTGATCGCGGTGCCGTACGAGGACGAGGCACAGGCGTGCCACGGTCACGTCCGAGTCTTCGACGCGCACGCCGTCACCGCGCTCGCTGCCCGCTCCGGGCGGCCGTACGAGGTGTTCTCCCACCACGGGGGGTGGGCGGTACTGGACGCTGCGTCGCCTGTGTGACCGCGCGGCGCCGCCCCGGTCAGAACGGGGGTGGTGCGTCGTCGGGTTCGGGTGGTCGGACACCGTTGAGGTTGTTGCGCAGTCGGTTTCGGTTGCGTTCCTGGCGGCGGCGGGCGTGTTTCTGCTCGGTGCGTGGGGCGGGTCG
>NZ_JABUBU010000021.1 GCF_019834675.1 Rhodococcoides corynebacterioides
CCCCCGGCCCTCCGAACCCCCGTCTCGCGACGTGACGGTGTCGGTGCGGTAGTGCGCGAGCTTGTCGTCGTCGATCTGCACGCCGAGGCCGGGGCCGGGCGGTACCTGCAGCTCGCCGCCCGTGATGGTCAGCGGCTCGGTGAGCAGGTCGTCGGACATGTCGAGGAAGTTGGAGAGTTCGCCGGCGCGGCGGGAGGTGGTGTCGAACGCGGCGCCGAACGCCACGGTGCAGGCCGAGCCGAGCTGGCCGTCGATCTGGTTGCCCATCACGACCTCGACGCCCAACCCTTCGCACAGGTGGTGGGTGCGCCGTCCGCCGGTGAAGCCGGAGCGTGCGGTCTTGATGCTGACCGCGGTGGCCGAGCCGCCGAGGATCTCGCGCGTCACCTCGGCGGGGGTGACCGCCGATTCGTCGGCGACGAACGGAACGGCGAGTTGGGACACCAGCCAGCGGCGTCCGAGAACGTCGTCGGCGGGGCAGAGTTCCTCCGCGAGAGACAGATTCAGGTCGGCCATCTCCGCCATCGCGCGGGCGGATTCCGAGGCGGTCCAGCCGCGGTTGCCGTCGACGTAGAGCTCGACGTCGTCGCCGAGGCCCTCGCGGAGCGCCCGGACGACGGCGGTGTCCAGGGACACCGGCCGGCGCCCGACCTTCACCTTGAACGTCTCGATGCCGTGGTCGGCGCGCATCCGGTTCGCCTCGTCGACCATCGCGGCGGGGGTGTCGAACCCCAGCATGTGGCTCACCCGCATGCGGTCGGTCCAGCCGCCGAGCAGTTCGGTGACCGAGGTGTCAAGGGTACGACCGAGCGCATCCCAGATCGCCATGTCCAGAGCGGCTTTCGCGACCGGGTTGCCCACCGTCCGCGACAGCCGTCCGTGCACCACCTCGCGGTCGTGCAGCGTCAGTCCGATCACCGCGGGCGCGAAGACGGTCTCGATCACCGCGACGACGCCCTGCTGGGTCTCGCCGTAGGTGAAGGGGCGGGGCGGGGCGTCGGCGATGCCGACGACGCCGTCGTCGGTGTGGACGCGGACCAGCACGTGCGTCGCGGCGTGGATTTCGCCGCTGGCGAAGCGCAGCGGTTTGCGGTAGAGGATGCGATAGGGAATCGCCTCGACGGCAACGATTTTCACGACAGTCCTTCGGTGGTGAGGAGGTGCTCGGGGGAGGTGCGGCCGGCGTCGACGGCGTCGGTCGGGAGGATTCCGGCATCCTCGAGGGCGCGGACGAGCGCGTGCACCGCGGCGGGCGCGTCGCGGGAGTACGCCAGCGCGAGGTCGATGGTCTCGGCTCCGGCGACGTCACGGAACACCACGCCGTCGAGCTTCATCGACCGGACGGACTCGGGCACCATGGCCACGCCCAGTCCGGCGGAGACGAGGGCGAGCAGGACGGACGTGTCGGGCGCGTCGTGCGCACGCTTCGGCGCGAATCCCGCTGTGCGACAACTGCGCACGACGACGTCGTTGACGGCGGAATGCGAGTCCGCGTACATCACTAACCCGTCGTGCGCGACGTCGAGCACTTCGAGGGAGGGCTCGTCGGCGAGGCGGTGGTCGGCCGGGAGGGCGAGCACCAGCGACTCGGTGGCGAGGGTGCGGACCACGAGATCGTGACCTGCCACCGGCGGACGCAGGACGGCGAGGTCCAACCGGTCCGCCCGCAGCCCTTCCACCTGAGCGGGGGTGAGCAGGTCGCCGTGGATCTCGAGCGCGATGCCGGGCAGCCGGCGGCCGACGGCCCGGGCGATCGCGGGCAGGCGATCGAACGCTGCGGTGCCGGTGAAGCCGATGCGGACGAGCCCGGAGTGTCCGTCGTCGATCCGGCGGACGCCGTCGACGGCGTCGTCGAGCGCCGCCAGGATGCGCACGGCCTCGCGGTGGAAGTAGGCCCCGGCCGGCGTGGGGGTCACCTGGCGGGTGGTGCGGGCCAGCAGGGTCACACCCAGTTCGGCCTCGAGCTGACGGACCGACTGCGACAGCGCCGGCTGGGCGAGGAAGAGCCGCTTGGCCGCCTGGCCGAAGTGGCGCGTCTCGGCTACGGCGACGAAGTGGCGCAGGTGGCGCAGCTCCATGGCGGTTCTCGCTTTCGACGGGGGAGTGTCACCCACTCCGGCGTCTCGCCCGAGCCGGTGACCGGTACCACAGTAGGTCCGACCATCCTTCGGACACAAAGACATGATCGTCGCCGATTGATCGCTGCTGGCGATGAATAGACGTCCGGGCCGGATCCGGGAAAAGCCCTGGTGTGACCTCGGCCACCTGTCGTCAGGCTGGGTCCATTCCCCGCATCGACCCGAAGGGCCTGACGATGACCGACATCCTGGACAACGTGCGAGCACGCGTCGACGGCGCCGTCGTCGACGACGAGGCCGCCGGCGTCTTCCGCGCCGATCGATCCATCTTCACCGACGAGCAGATCTTCGAACTCGAGATGACGCACATCTTCGAGGGCAACTGGATCTATCTCGCGCACGAGTCGCAGCTGCCGAACCCGGGTGATTACTTCACCGTCCACATGGGCCGCCAGCCCGTCGTCATCACCCGTGACAAGGACGGCGAGCTGCACTGCCTCATCAACGCCTGCGCGCACCGCGGTGCGATGTTGTGTCGCCGCAAGACCGACAACCGCACCACCCTCACCTGCCCGTTCCACGGCTGGACGTTCCGCAACGACGGCACGCTGCTCAAGGTCAAGGACCCCGAGGGAGCCGGCTACCCGGCGACCTTCGACGTCGACGGGTCGCACAACCTTACCCGCGTCGCGAAGTTCGGGAACTACCGCGGCTTCCTGTTCGGCAGTCTGAACCCGGACGTGACCTCGCTCGAGGAGCACCTCGGTGACACCACGAAGGTCATCGACATGCTCGTCGACCAGTCGCCGGACGGGCTCGAGGTGCTGCGCGGGTCGTCCACCTACACCTTCGACGGCAACTGGAAGGTGCAGGCGGAGAACGGTGCCGACGGATACCACGTCTCCGCCGTCCACTGGAACTACGCGGCCACCACCTCGCGTCGGAACAACGGGGAGTCGGCCAACACCACCAAGGCGCTCGACGCCGGCGGGTGGGGCAAGTCGGGCGGCGGCTACTGGTCCTACCCGAACGGGCATCTGTGCCTGTGGACGTGGGCGGCCAACCCGCAGGACCGCCCGCTGTGGGACAGCCTGGACGAGCTGAAGAAGACGCACGGCGACGCCAAGGGCGAGTTCATGGTGAAGGGTTCGCGCAACCTGTGCCTGTACCCGAACGTCTATCTCATGGACCAGTTCTCGACGCAAATCCGGCACTTCCGGCCCATCGCGCCGGACAAGACCGAGGTGACCATCTACTGCATCGCGCCCAAGGGCGAGAGCAAGGAAGCCCGTGCCCATCGCATCCGGCAGTACGAGGACTTCTTCAACGCCTCGGGCATGGCGACCCCCGACGACCTCGAGGAGTTCCGCTCCTGCCAGCTGACCTTCCAGGCGACGGCAGCCCGGTGGAACGACATGAGCCGTGGCGCCGAGCACTGGCTCACCGGGCCGGACCCCGTCGCCGAGGCGCTGGGCATGGACGGCGTCGTCTCCGCCGGCGTGAAGAACGAGGACGAGGGCCTGTTCGCCGTGCAACACGGCTACTGGCGGTCCACGCTCCTCGCCGCACTCGACCGCACCACCGAAGGACAGTGACGTGACCACCTCGACCGACAGCCGTCCCTCCGTGACCACCGGAAAGACGGTGACGCAGAACGACATCGAGCAGTTCCTCTACCGAGAGGCGCGGTACCTCGACGACCGTGAGTTCGAGCTGTGGCTCACCTGCTACGCCGACGACGTCGAGTACTGGATGCCCTCCTGGGGTGACGACGACCGACTCACCGAGGACCCGCAGACCGACATCTCGTTGGTCTACTACGAGAACAAGGGCGGCCTCGAGGACCGCGTGTTCCGCATCCGCACCGAGCGCTCGAGCGCGACCTCGATCCCGGAACCGCGCACCAGCCACAACATCTCGAACGTCGAGGTCATCGCGCGCCGAGGCGATCTGGTGGACGTGCGCTTCAACTGGCACACCATGTACTTCCGCTACAAGACGGTCGATCCGTACTACGGCACGTCCTTCTACACCATCGACTTCTCCGGCGACTCCCCGTTGATCCGCCGCAAGACGGTGGTGCTGAAGAACGACTACATCCACCACGTGGTGGACATCTATCACTTCTGACGGCACGAGAGGAGAACTCATGAGTCACCGTGTCGCGCTGTCCTTCGAGGACGGCGTCACCCGCTTCATCACCTGTTCGGACGGGCAGACGGTGGCGGACGCGGCCTACCGGTCGCGCATCAACATCCCTCTCGACTGCCGCGACGGGGCCTGCGGTACCTGCAAGGCCGTGTGCGAGTCCGGCGATTTCGACGGCGGCACCTATCTGGACGACGCGTTGTCGGACGCCGAGGCGGCGGACGGGTACTGCCTGCCGTGCAGCATGACGCCGCAGTCGGACCTGGTGCTGCAGATCGCGAGCACCTCGGCGGTGGCCAAGACCCGCGCCGCGACGTACACGACCACCGTGACGGCCGTGGACCGTCTGTCGCCCACCACCGTGCGGCTGGCGGTGGCCGCGCCGGCGGGCGACGAGTTGGCCTTCCTCCCGGGGCAGTACGTCAACATCTCGGTGCCGGGGCCGGAGGCGGGGTCCGACCGGGAGGTCGGCACGCGGTCCTACTCCTTCAGCTGCGTCCAGGGATCGTCCGAGCTCGAGTTCCTGATCAAGCTGATCGACGGCGGGCTGATGTCGTCCTGGCTGTCCCGCGCGCAGGTGGGCGACACCGTCTCCTTCACCGGCCCGCACGGCAGCTTCTTCCTGCGTGAGGCCGAGCGGCCGGCTCTGCTGCTCGCCGGCGGGACGGGGCTGGCGCCGGTTCTCGCGATCCTGCGGACGCTGCGGGAGAACGGCAGCGTCCGACGCGTGCACCTGGTCTACGGCGCCAGCACCGACGACGACGTCGTCTGCCTCGACGTCCTGCGGGACCTCGAGACGTCCTTGCCGAACTTCACGTGGGACTACTGCGTGTCCGATCCGGCGTCCGCCGCCCCGCACACGGGCTACGTGACCGGGCTGATCGAGGACGAGCACCTCCACGGCGGCGACGTCGCGGTCTACCTGTGCGGCCCGCCGCCGATGGTCGAGGCGGTGCGCACGCACTTCGCCGAGCGGGGCGTCGAACCGACCGGGTTCTACTACGAGAAGTTCGCGCCGTCGTCCGACGCCGCGGCGCCTCCGCAGCCCGTCTCGGCGCCCGACGTTCCCGACGCCCCGGTGCCCGCCGTCTCCGTGCCCGATGTTCCGGTGCCCGACGTCCCGGGGCGCGCGGCCGACGCGCCCGACGTGCCGGTGTCCGACGACCCCGTCCGGCGGCTGTGCGGCCAAGAGGTCTTCGCCTCCCGTGCGACGACATCGGGCGGAACCTCGAGCACGACGGTCGAGTTCCGCGACGACCTCGCGACGGCCCGAGCGGTGGCGGGGCAGCAGATGCTGCCGTCCGCCGGCGGCGACGGCGTGGTGACCGACGATCCGGACCGGGACGTGCGCGGCGACGCCGACGACGTCGCGGCCACGATCGTCGGGCAGGCGATCCGGCCCGCGTCGGGTGACCTCGCGCCACTCACCGCCCCACGCCCGGCGGCACCGACGTCGACCGCCCCGCCCTACGAGATCGGCGAGGAACACCCGTCGGTGCACGAGTCGGATGCGGTCTTCGAGGCGCGACGCGCGCTCGAGCTCGGCGCGCTGGAGCTCGTCGTCGGCCGACTGTCGTCCCAGCAGATAGCCGGATACCGGCTGCTGGCCGAGGCGACCACCCGCTACGTCGACGGGGACCGTTTCGTCGACGCGGCGGCCTACACCGACACCAACGCCGCCTTCCACGACTATCTGTTCACCGCGACCGGCAACGACCACCTCCTGCAGGCGTACACCGCGCTCGGCGTGAAGGCGGCGATGGCCGAGGTCCTGCGCGGGGCGACGTGGTGCGACCCGCGGTGCGCCCAGGACCACCTCGACATCGTCGACGCCATCGAGGCCGCCGACCGCGAGCGCGCGCGGACGCTGATCGCCGACCACGCCGACCGGTCGAAGGCCACGATGAAGCGCGCGATGGCGGACACACTGGCCGCGAAGCGCCCGAAGTTCGTGAGCCCGGGCCGGTTCGCGGGCAAGGTCGTGACGGTCACCGGCGCCGCGCAGGGGATCGGCGAGTGGGTGGCCCGGCGGATCGCGGCCGAGGGCGGGACCCTGGTGCTCGCGGACCGGTCCGAACTCGTCGACTCGGTGGCCGACGAATTGTCCGCGCAGGGCGGGTCCGGCGGACCCGTCACCGCGGTGCTGGCCGACCTCGAGACGATGGAGGGCGCCGAGGCTCTCGCGTCCGCGGCGATGGACCGACACGGCCGCATCGACGTGGCCGTCCACGTGGTCGGCGGCACCATCTGGGCCAAGCCGTTCCAGGAGTACCCGGCCGATCAGATCGAGAAGGAGATCCGGCGCTCGCTGTTCCCGACGCTCTGGTCGTGCCGAGCGGTGTTGCCGCACATGATCGCCGGCGGAGGCGGGACCATCGTCAACGTCTCGTCCGTCGCGACGCGCGGAATCCACCGGGTGCCGTACGCGGCGGCCAAGGGTGGCGTCAACGCCATCACGTCGGCCCTCGCCCTCGAAGCGGCACCTCACGGTGTCCGCGTGGTCGCGACGGCACCCGGCGGCACGGACGCCCCGCCGCGGCGCATTCCGCGCGGACCGGGACCGGCCGACGATCGCGAGCGGCAGTGGTACCAGGATCTGGTCGATCAGACGACGTCCTCGTCGCTGATGGGCCGGTACGGCACCCTCGACGAGCAGGCGGCGGCGATCTGCTTCCTGGCGTCGGACGAGGCGTCGTACATCACGGGCACGGTCCTGCCGGTGGCCGGCGGCGACCCGGGCTGACGGTGACCGTGCGGCCCGGATCGCCGCGGGGAGCGGCGCAGCACGGTTACCGTGACCGCGTGAGCCCCACCCGACCGACGGGCGGCCGCGACGACGCGATCGCCCTCCTCGCCGGCACCGCCGAGCGCGGGTGCATCGTGGTGGTCCGGGGCCCGCGGGGGGCGGGCCTGTCCACGGCGCTCGCCCGCGTCGCCGCGGACCTGGCGCGGACTGGGCCCGTCGAGGTCCGGCATGTCCGCGCCGTCCCGTGGGAGACGACGTCACCCGGAGGCGTGCTCGGCCTGCTGGGTCTGCCGGACCCGGTGACGTCGGGGCGCACCGGTCCGACGGTCGTGGTGATCGACGACGCGCACCACGCCGATCCGGACTCCCTGCGCGCGATGACGACGGCGATCCGCCACCACCGCGACGGGGCAGTGTCGATGGTGTGCGGAGTGCACTCCGGCGACGGTGGGTCGTCCGCGTCCCACGACGTGCTCGCCCGGTCGGCCGACGTCGAGGTGGCCCTCTCGCGTGCCTCGGTGCAGGACGTCGCCGACATGGCGGCCGAACGCGGAATCACGCTGTCCCACAGGGCGGCCCAGCACCTCACGCGTCACGCGAGCGGCCGACCCGGCGTCGTCGCGGCCCTCCTCGACGAGCTGCCACCCGACGCCTGGCGCATCAATCGGCCCGTTCTCCCGGCTCCGGCCGCGGACCGTCGACGCGTGCGGGACGCGGTGTCCGACGGGGGAGCGTCGGTGCGTGCGCTGGTGACGGCGGCCGCCGTGCTCGGTGACCGGACACCGTTGCCCACGGTGTGTGCCGTCGCGGCACTGGACGATCCGTGGTCCGCCCTCGACGCGGCGGAGCGGGCCGACCTGCTCGCGGTGAACCGCTCGGCCACCGCCGTCACCGTCGACACCACCGATGCGGTGGTGCGCGCGGCGATCCTCGCGATGCTCGGCGAGGACGAGCGCGCCCGTCTGCACCGGGTCGCCGCGACGACGGTGGAGGACCGGGCCGACGCCCTGGCGCATCTGGTCGAATCCCGTGCCGTCCCGGACCCGGCCGTGTCCGATCGGCTCGACGAGGTCGCCGCCGAGCGCGCGACGCGGGGCGAATGGGCCACGGCCGCACGGCTCTACGCACTCTCGTCGCGCGCCAGCACCGATGCCGCCGAGCGGGACGCCCGGCTGGTGCGTGCGGTGGACGCCGCGATCGGCGCCGGCGACGTGCCCACCGCGGCGGGCTGGAGCGCGGAGATCGA
This sequence comes from Rhodococcoides corynebacterioides, assembly GCF_019834675.1. Lineage (GTDB taxonomy): Bacteria > Actinomycetota > Actinomycetes > Mycobacteriales > Mycobacteriaceae > Rhodococcoides > Rhodococcoides corynebacterioides_A. The sequence goes on from NZ_JABUBU010000021.1 coordinate 8,219, forward strand.
GAGCTTTCGCGACACCCCGGCGAAGAACGCCGTCCTGGGGTACCTCGCCATCCTGCGGGGACGGCCACAGGACGCGGAGGCGCGGCTGCACCGGGCGTGGACCTCGGTGCGGCAGAAGCACGATCCGCGCACGGCCGCCACGATCTGCCACCGCGAGGTCCTGCACAATCTGGCGCGGTGCCGCGGGGCGGACCTGGTGACGTGGGCCGACCGCGCCGTCGACCTGGTCGGGGCGACCGACGCAACGGCGGTGGAGGCCCGCACCATTCGTGGGCTCGGCCTGGGGTCGACCGGCCGCACCGCGGAGGCACTGGCGAGTTACGACGATCTGCTCGCCCACGTCGAGTCCGGCGCCATGGGGCAGCGGGTGCAGATGGGGGCGGGATGGCTGCACCTGGCCACCGATCGCCCGGACGCGGCGCGCGCCGAACTCGAATCCGCACTCCCGACGGACTTCCTGGGCGGATCGACGCGCATCTCGTTGTGGGCCCACGGGTGGCTCGCGCGCTGCCACGTCGCGACCGGCGACTGGAACGCCGCGCTGCGGGTCGCGGCGGCGGGTCTCGACCTCGCCGACCGGTCGGGGTCCGATCTGATCGTTCCGCTGTTGCGCTGGACGGTGACGCAGGTGCACGCGCTGCGCGGGGACTGGGACGCGGCCGACGAGAGCGCGCGGGCGGGTGACGCGGGGGTCCGCGACTACGAGATCATGCGCGTCCCGGCGCTCCTCGCGCGCGCGGCGGTCGCGGAGGCGCGGGCGGACTACGCCGCGGTGCTGCGCATCCTCGCTCCGCTGACCGAGGACTGGGCGCGCGGTGACATCTCCGAACCGGGGTTCTGGCCGTGGCCGGACGTGTTCGCCAACGCGCTCGTCGTCGAGGGGCGGCTGGACGAGGCGGACGCCTTCCTCCGCGCCCACGAGGAACGAGTGCGTCTGCGCGGGCACCGGTCGGCCGGTGCCCGGCTGGCGTACGCACGGGGCCGATTGCTCGGTGCGCGTGGCGATCTCGACGCCGCACGGGACTCGTTCGAGTCCGCCGTCACGGCACTGGCGGATCTCCCGCTGGTGTACGACCGGGCCCGCGTGCAGTTCGCGTACGGCCAGACGCTGCGGCGTGCCGGCAAGCGGCGGGAGGCCGACGTGGTGATCTCCGCCGCGCGGGACGCGTACCTCGCGCTGGGCGCGAACACCTATGTGGCGCGGTGCGAACGGGAGCTCAAGGCGGGGGGAATGCGGGCCGTGCTGAAGGACCGGCCGCACGATGCGCTGACGCCGCAGGAGGACGCGGTGGCGTCGCTGGTCGCGACGGGCATGTCGAATCGGGAGGTGGCGGCGGAGCTGTTCCTGTCGGTGAAGACGGTGCAGTTCCACCTCACCCGGGTCTACGCGAAACTGGGGATCCGCTCGCGCGCCGAGCTCGCCGCTCGGTCGGCCGGGAGCGAATGACGCACGCCGCGAAGTCGATTGGGCCGCTCCGGCGTCCGAACGGTGCCCGGGTCGGCACTGGGTGATCATCCGGTGTGATCCACGTCATGGCGGGTGACGATCGTGATCTACCCCGTCCCGGCCGCTCGTCGGCACAGGACGTCCCCCTTCGACGTCAGGATCCCCATGACCACCTCCGCCGACGACGGCCGCGTCGCGGTCGCCGTGTCCCGCACGGACGGTTGGGCGAGCAATCGCCACCGCCGCAGCGTTCTCTGGATCGTCGCTCTCGCGACGGCCGCCATCGTGTTCGACGGCTACGACCTCGTGGTCTACGGCGCCGTGCTGCCGACCCTGCTGGCCGACCCCACGGCCCTCGGGGCGATCGACCCCGCCACGGCGGGGGCACTCGGGTCCTACGCCTTGATCGGAGTGATGGTCGGCGCGCTGCTCGCCGGCGCCGTGGGCGACCGCATGGGCCGTCGCCGCACCATGCTCACCGCCATCGTGTGGTTCTCGGTGGGGATGGGTGCGACCGCGCTGGCCCCGTCCGTCGGAACCTTCGGCGCCCTGCGGTTCCTGACCGGCATCGGCGTGGGCGCCCTGGTGGCGAGCGTGGGCGCCATGATCGCGGAGTTCGCGCCGGCCGATCGCCGAAACCTGTTCAACGCCATCGTCTACAGCGGCATCCCGGCGGGCGGCGTGCTGGCGTCCCTCGCGGCGATCGTGGCCGAGGACGCCGTCGGGTGGCGGGGACTGTTCTGGCTCGGCGCGCTGCCGTTGGTGACGCTGCTGCCGCTGGCGATCCTGCGGATGCCCGAGTCCCCGCGGTGGTTGCTGGCTCGCGGACGCGTCGACGACGCGCGCGCCGTCTGCGCGTCGACCGGCATTCCCGTGCCCGACGCCGAGGTGTCCGCACCCGGCGATCGGGTGGGCTTCGCGGCGCTCGCCCGCCGTCCGCTCCGTCGCCCGACCCTTCTCCTCGGGTCGATGAGCTTTTGCGGACTGCTGCTCACCTACGGCCTCAACACCTGGCTGCCGCAGATCATGTCGGAGGCGGGGTACAACGCCAAAGGCTCGCTGTCCTTCCTGCTGGTGCTCAACGGCGGCGCCATCGTCGGCGGTCTGATCGCGTCGCGGGTGGCCGACCGCACCGGTCCGCAGCGAGTGGTCGCGGCCACGTTCTGTCTGGCCGCGCTCGCCCTGGTGGTCCTCACGTCCGGTGCGCCGCTGGGCGTCCTGCTGGTCGCGGTGGCGGGTGCCGGGATCGGCGCCATCGGCACGCAGGTCCTGATCTACGGGTTCGTCTCCGGCTACTACCCGACGTCCTCTCGGGCGGCCGGTGTGGCGTGGTGCGCCGGCTTCGGACGACTCGGCGGTATCGGCGGTCCGCTGGTCGGCGGGCTGCTGCTCGGGGCGGGGGTGTCGTCGGCGACGGCGTTCCACCTTTTCGCCGGTGTCGCCCTGGTGGGCGCCGCGGTCACCCTGACGGTGCCGCGGCGCACGGCGGGACCGGTGGACCCGGCTGCGGCCGGTCAGACGCGTTCGAAGACCGCCGCGAGGCCCTGACCGCCGCCGATGCACATGGTCTCGAGACCGTAGCGTGCGTCGGTGCGGACCATCTCCCGCGCCAGCGTGGTGAGAATGCGGGCTCCCGTCGCACCGACGGGGTGTCCGAGGGAGATGCCCGACCCGTGGCGATTGAGCCGCGGGTCGTCGGCATCGATCTCCCACTCGCGCAGGACGGCGAGCACCTGCGCGGCGAAGGCCTCGTTCAGCTCGACCACGTCCATGTCGGCGAGGGTCAGACCCAGGCGGCCCAGAACGGCGGCGGTGGCGGACACCGGTCCGATCCCCATCGTGGCGGGGGCGACACCGGACACCGCCCAGCCCGCGAGGCGCACCATCGGCTCGAGCCCGAGCGCGGCGGCCTTCTCCGGGGTGGTGACCACGCAGAGCGCGGCGCCGTCGTTCTGGCCGCTGGCGTTGCCGGCGGTGACCGTCGCTTCGGGGTCGATCGCGCCGCGGAGGGGGCGCAGTCGGGCGAGGGACTCGGTGGTGGTGTCGGCGCGGGGGTGCTCGTCCCGGTCGACGACGACGTCTCCGCGGCGGTTCGGCACGGTGACGGGCACGATCTCCTCGGCGAAGACCCCGTTGTCCTGCGCCGCGACGGCGCGGTGGTGCGACTGCACGGCGAGCGCATCCTGGTCGGTGCGGGAGATGCCGTACTGCGCGCGCAGGTTCTCGGCGGTCTCGATCATGCCGCCGGGGACGGGGAATGCGGTGCCGCCGGCGGTGACTCGGGCGCGGGCGAGGCGGTCGTGCAGGGCGAGCGCGTCGCCGCGGACCCCCCACCGCATCCCCGTCGAGTAGAACTCGGTCTGCGACATCGACTCCACTCCGCCGGCGAGCACGATCTCGCTCGCGCCGGACTGCACCTGCATGGCGGCGTCGAGCACCGCCTGCAGTCCGGAGCCGCAGCGGCGGTCCACCTGGCGGCCGGGGACGCCGATGCCGAGGCCGGCGTCGAGGGCCGCGACGCGGCCGATCGCGGGAGCCTCGCCGTTGGGCGAGCCCTGGCCGAGGATCACGTCGTCGACGTCCGACCCGGACAGGCCGGTGCGGGTGAGGATCTCGGCGACGACGGTGGTGGCGAGCGTGGGGGCGGTGACGTCCTTCAGCGTTCCGCCGAAGCGGCCCACGGGGGTGCGCAGCGGGGTGCAGACGACGGCGTCGGGCATGGGGTCCTCCGGGTGGTCAGGGCTGGGTGGTCACGCCGACTCGGGTGAGATCGGCGTCGATGGCGGCGGCGGTGCGGCGCAGCGCCGGAACGAGAACGGAGTGCAGGTCCTCGTCGGTGTAGCGGGCGGCCGGGGTGCTGATGTTGAGGGCGGCGACGACGGCGCCGTCGGGCCCGTGGACGGGGGCGGCAAGCGAGCGCAGGCCGACCTCGAGTTCCTGGTCGACCACGACGATGCCGTCGGACCGCGCCGCGAGAATGCGGTCGCGCAGCGACTCCGGTGTGACCGCGGTGCGGCCCGTGAGATCGGTGAAGTCGGTCCGGCGGAGGTAGGCGTCGAGCTCGTCGTCCGGGAGGGCGGCGAGCAACACGCGACCCATCGACGTGACGTAGGCGGGGAAGCGGGTCCCGATGGTGATCGCGACGGTCATGATGCGCCGCACCGGAACTCGCGCGACGTACACGACGTCGTCGCCGTCGAGCACCGACACCGAGGACGATTCGCCGACCTCCGCGGACAGGGCCTCGAGGTGGGGGAGCGCGACCTCGGGCAGCCCGAGCGACGACAGGTACGAGTAGCCGAGTTCCAGCACCGCTGGGGTCAGCGCGAACGTGGCGCCGTCGGTGCGGACGTAGCCGAGCTCGACGAGGGTGAGCAGGAACCTGCGGGCGGTCGGCCGGCTCAGCTCGGTCGCCCGGGCGACGTCCGCGAGGGTGCGCTGCGGGTGGGCGGCGTCGAAGCAGCGAATCACGGCGAGTCCGCGCGCGAGCGACTGCACGTGATCCGGCGAGGTGGCACGCGGCTCGGTCACGAGTGCGCCGTGACGTGGGCGCGGACGAGGGCGGACACCTCGGCCGCACGTTCGATCGCGGCGAGATGCGCTGCGGGGGAGAGGACTTCCAGTCGGGCACCCGCGATGCCGTCGGCGATCACCGCCAGCGATTCCGGTGGCGTGGCCGGGTCCCGGTCACCGGCGATCACCAGCGTGGGAGCGGTGATCGTGCCGAGCAGCGGCCGAGAGTCGAAGCGCGACAGGGCCTCACAACACACGGCGTATCCCTCGTCGGGGACCGCGGAGACCATGGCGACGCAGCGGTCGACCACGTCGGGATGCGCCGCGGCGTACTCGGCGGTGAACCAGCGCTCGACGATGGAGCCGGCGATCGACGCGACGCCGTCACGGCGCACGGTGTCCGCGCGGGTGGTCCACGCGTCTGGCTCGCCGAATCGGGCAGCGGAGCAGAGGACCGTGAGGGACGCGATTCGATCCGGATGCTGCGCGGCGAGGGTCTGCGCGACCGCACCGCCGAGGGACAGGCCGACCACGCGTACGCGACCGAGGCCGAGGTCGTCGAGCAGGGCCGTCACGTCGGCGGCGAGGTGGTCGACCGTCACGCCGTCGGGTGCCCCGGTGTCGGTGTCGGTGTCGGTGACCGGGCTGCCGCCGTGGCCGCGGACGTCGACCGTGAGCACCGACGCGACATCGGCGAGGGCGGCGACCTGCGCGTCCCACATGGAGCGGTCCGAACCGAGCGAGCCGAGGAGGACGACGGTGGGCGCGTCGGGCCTCGGGGCCGGGGTGAGGTCGTGGGCGAGCGGGACGGTCATCGGGCGCTCCTGGGTCGTGGCTTGTGTGGCTGGTGTGTATGTCCGCATCGCGGACTCTTGTCCGACTAGCGTACACCGCGCTACAGTGGTGGACATGATGAACAAGGTGGTCGCGTCGGCACCCGACGCAGTCGCGGACATCCCGGACGGGGCGTCGATCGCCGTCGGCGGGTTCGGGCTCGTCGGAGTGCCGAACGTGCTCATCGCCGCGGTGCTCGAGCAGGGCGCGCGGGATCTCGAGACGGTGAGCAACAACTGCGGTACCGACGGCACGGGCCTCGGCATCCTGCTCGAGGCCGGGCGCATCCGGCGCACGATCAGCTCGTACGTGGGGTCCAACAAGGAGTTCGCGCGGCAGTACCTCGCCGGCGAACTCGAGGTGGAACTGACGGCGCAGGGGACGCTCGCCGAGCGTCTGCGCGCGGGCGGCGCGGGCATCCCCGCCTTCTTCACCCCGGCGGGCGTCGGCACGCAGGTCGCCGACGGTGGACTGCCCCAGCGTTACGACGCCGACGGCGGCGTGGCCCTGGCGTCGCAGCCGAAGGAGACCCGCGAGTTCGACGGCGTCACGTACGTGATGGAACGCGGCATCGTCGCCGACTTCGCGCTGGTCCACGCGTGGAAGGGCGACCGGATGGGCAACCTGGTCTACCGCGCCAGCGCGCGCAACTTCAACCCACCGGCCGCCGAGTCCGGCCGCATCACCATCGCGCAGGTCGAGCACCTCGTCGAGCCCGGTGAGCTGCGGCCCGAGGACATCCACACCCCCGGCATCCACGTCCAGCGCGTGGTCCCCGTGGGGCCGGTCACCACAGGAATCGAACGACGGACGGTGCGGTCATGACACTCACGCGCGATGAGATGGCGGCCCGCGTCGCCGCCGAACTCGAGGACGGCCAGTACGTCAACCTCGGCATCGGCATGCCGACGCTGGTTCCCGGCCACATTCCCGACGACGTGACGGTGGTCCTGCATTCCGAGAACGGCGTGCTGGGGGTGGGGCCGTACCCGCCCGAGGACGACGTCGACCCGGAACTGGTCAACGCCGGCAAGGAGACCATCACGGTGCTGCCCGGCGCGTCGTTCTTCGACTCCGCGCAGTCCTTCGGCATGATCCGCGGCGGCGCCGTGGACGTGGCGGTGCTCGGCGCGATGCAGGTCGACGCGCAGGGCAACCTGGCCAACTGGATGATCCCCGGCTCGATGGTCAAGGGCATGGGTGGCGCGATGGACCTGGTCCACGGAGCCCGGCGGGTGATCGTGATGATGGATCACGTCTCGAAGAACGGCAGCCCGAAGATCATGCGGGAGTGCACCCTTCCGCTCACCGGCGCGGCCTGCGTCCACCGCATCGTCACCGACCTCGCCGTGCTCGACGTGACGCCCGAGGGGCTGGTGCTGGTCGAGACCGCCCCCGGCGTCACCGTCGACGAGGTCCGCGCGGCCACCCAAGCCGACCTGATCGTGCGCTGACCCGTCCCCTCCGTTCCCGCGCTGCGAGTCGGTTCGCGCGCTGGCTGTTGCCGGCGCGCGAGCACATCGGCAGCGCGGGAACCCCGGGCCGCACGACCCGACCCCGGCGCAGGTCACATCCCGATCGGCGCTAGCGTTCGCACCATCATGAGCACGCCCGAGCAGACACCTCTCTCCACCGGACTCAAGGTCCGCCACCTGACGATGATGGGCCTCGGCTCCGCCATCGGTGCGGGACTCTTCCTCGGCACCGGCGCGGGCATCGTCGCCGCCGGTCCGGCGGTGCTGCTGTCCTACGCGCTGGCCGGGCTGCTGGTCGTTCTCGTCATGCGGATGCTGGGGGAGATGGCGGCAGCGTCCCCGTCGTCGGGATCGTTCTCGACCTACGCCGAGATGGCGTTCGGGCGCACCGCGGGCTTCGCGATCGGGTGGCTCTACTGGTTCACGCTCATCATGGTGATGGGCGCGGAGATGACCGGCGCCGCCGCGTTCATGGGCCGGTGGTTCGGCGTCGACCCCTGGATTCCTGCATTGGTCGCGATGGTGGTGTTCGCCGCGGTGAACCTGGCCCGCGTCGCCAACTTCGGCGAGTTCGAGTTCTGGTTCGCCGCCGTGAAGATCGCGGTGATCGTCGGCTTCCTGGTGATCGGTGGGCTGCTGATCTTCGGGCTGCTGCCGTCGTCGGATCCGGTGGGCTGGACCAACTTCACCGGGCTCGGCGGTTTCGCCCCGAACGGCGTCTCGGGTATCGCCGCGGGACTGCTGGTGGTGGCGTTCGCGTTCGGCGGGATCGAGATCGTCACGATCGCCGCGGCCGAGTCCGACGATCCCGCTCGGTCGGTGGGCCGGGCGGTCCGCAGCGTCGTGTGGCGGATCAGCGTGTTCTACCTCGGGTCGATCCTCGTCATCACCCTGCTCCTGCCGTGGAACTCCCTGGGGCCGGCCGAGTCCGCCGCGCAGAGCCCGTTCGCGCTGGTGCTCCAGCAGGCGAGTCTGCCGGGGGTGGTCGGCTTCATGGAGGCGATCATCGTGCTGGCGCTGCTCAGTGCGTTCAACGCCCAGATCTACGCCACCAGCCGGATGATGTTCTCGCTCGCCGATCGCGGCGACGGCCCCCGCGTGCTCGCGCGGGTCACCGCATCCGGCGTCCCCCGCGCGGCGCTCCTGGTGTCGGTGTTCTTCGGCTTCGTCGCGGTCGCCCTGAACTACCTCGATCTCGACGGGCTGCTGACCTTCCTGCTCAACGCGGTCGGCGCGTCGCTGCTCGCGATCTGGGCGATGACCGCGGCCGCGCAACTCCGCCTCCGGCGCCGGTTGGAGGCGGCCGGCCCGCTTCCCGTGCGCATGTGGGGGTTCCCCTACCTCAGCTGGTTCGCCCTGGTGTTGCTCGCCGGCCTGACCGTGCTCATGCTGACCGACGCGGCGGCCCGGCAGCAGGTGCTGGCGATGGCGGTCGTCGTCGCCGGGCTCGCGGTGGTCGGTGCCGTCACCGCGCGGCGCTCCCCGCGGGTGCAGCCGGCTCCGTGATCGTGACCCGGTGCGGGTGGGTGTAGACGTTCATCCCGTCACCGCGCAGGAACCCCACCACGGTCAGACCCGTCTCGTCGGCCAGGTCGACCGCGAGCGACGACGGCGCCGACACCGCGGCCAGCACGGGAATCCCGGCCATCACGGCTTTCTGCGCCAGTTCGAACGACGCCCGGCCGCTCACCATGAGGACGGTGCCGGTCAGGGGAACCCGGCCCTCGGACACCGCCCAGCCCACGACCTTGTCGACGGCGTTGTGCCGGCCGACGTCCTCCCGCGCGACGAGCAGTCGGCCGTCGGCGTCGAAGAGTGCCGCCGCGTGCAGGCCGCCGGTGGTCGAGAACAGGCGCTGGTGCTCGCGCAGCGTGTCCGGCAGCGACGTGAGGACGGCGGTGTCCACCGTCACCGGGTCCCCGGCCGGTGCGTGGCGGGACGTCAGACGCACCGCGTCGAGCGATGCCTTCCCGCACACGCCGCAGGACGACGTCGTGTAGAAATTGCGTTCCACGCCCGGATCCGGCGCCGGAACGCCCTCCGCGAGAGCGATGTCGAGCACGTTGTAGGTGTTGCGCCCCTCGTCGTCCACGCCGTCGCAGTACCGCGCGATCGCGACGTCCTCGCGGCCGGCGATGACGCCTTCCGTCAGCAGAAAGCCGTGGGCGAGCTCGACGTCGTGCCCCGGTGTGCGCATGGTGACCGCGAGAGCCCGACCGGCGACGCGGATCTCGAGCGGCTCCTCGACCACCAGCGTGTCCGGCCTCGACGAGTGGTGCGGTCCCCGGATACGCAGCACCGGGCGACGAACCGACGCGCGGCCCATCAGGAACGTCCGAACGACAGGTGGGGGCGGCAGGCGCTACTGGTCATGTCTCCATAGTGGACCCGCGTTCGTGGTGACGCAGACGCACGTCCGTCACGTCGCGCCGCCACCACGGGCCGACACAAGTTAGCCTTACCTCTCCATCGCACTCGTGTGCGGCAACCGGATCTCGAAGGGATCACCACGCCCATGGCCTCGTCGCCCCGTGTCTCACGTCGGACGTTCCTCATCGGTGCCTCGGGCGCCCTCGTCGCGCTCGGCGCCGCCGCCTGCGGCTCGGGTTCCGACGGCGGGTCGACCGACGAGGTCGGCGCGACCGTCGACACGAAGTACGGCGAGATCGGCGTGCCGGCCGACCCGCAGCGCGTCGTCAGCGTCGGCTACAACGATCAGGACACCCTCCTCGCTCTCGGCGTGGTCCCCGCCGGGGTCTTCGACTGGTACGGCGACTACCCGGGGGCGACCTGGCCGTGGGCGCAGTCCTTGCTGGGCGGAGCCACGCCGGAGATCGTCGGGACGGCCGCCGAGGGGATCGACGTGGAGAAGGTCGCCGCGGTCGGCCCGGACCTGATCGTCGGCACGTACGCGGGCGTCACACAGGGCGAGTACGACCAGCTCTCCGCCCTCGCCCCCACGGTCACCGCGCCGCCGGGAGTCGCCGACTTCGGCATCTCGTGGCGCGACCAGACACGCCTGCTCGGCGCCGCCGTCGGCAAGTCCGCCGAGGCCGACACACAGATCGCCGACGTCGAGGAGAAGTTCGCCTCGGTGGTCACCGCCAACCCGGCGTTCGCCGGGAAGACGGTGCTGGTCGGCGCTCTGCAGGGGCCCGGACAGTTCGGCGTCTACGGCGCGCAGGACCCGAAGGTGCGGTTCCTCAACGACCTCGGCTTCGTGAACCCGCCGGTGGCCGCGCAGGTGGGGGACGCCAACTTCGCCGCCATCAGCACCGAACAGCTCTCCCTCGCCGACGTCGACCTGCTGGTCTGGTACGCGGGCGGGGGCTTCGGGGACAAGCTGCGCGCCGAGCTCGCCGCGACGCCGGTCTACCAGCAGTTGCCGGTCGTGCAGGACGGCCGGGTGATCGTCCTCGAGGACGAGGCCGCCGAGGCGATGGCCTGGAGCACCGTGCTCTCGCTGCCCTTCGCGCTCGACCAGATTCCCGGCCGCCTGGCACCGCTGGTGCGCTGACCGCCCGGGGGTTCCGATCCCCGCGGTGTCGGGGTGAGCGTCTAGGTTCACGAGCATGGTTGCCGCGCACCCGTTCGCCGATCCCGAGACCTACCTCGACACCCCGCGCACGGCGGGACTGGCGCTGTCGCCGGACGGCACGCGTCTGGTCACCGTCCAGTCGACGCTGTCGGAGGACCGCACGCGATTCGACACCGCGCTGTGGTCGATCGACCCGGCGGGTACGGAACCCGCGCGGCGATTGACTCGCGGCGCGTCGGCGTCGCATCCGGTGTTCGCGGCCGACGGCCGGTTGCTGTTCCGCCGCGCGGCCGACACCACGGACTCGGCACCGAAAGCGCTGTGGGCGTTGGATTTCCGCGGCGGTGAGCCGCAGCGGATCGCGTACCGGGCCGGCGGGGTGGACACCGTGTGCTGCGCCGTCGGCTCGGACCGCATCGTGGCCACCGGCCCGGTACTCGGTGACCCCGAGCGCGACGAGCAGGTGCGGGCGCTGCGAGAGAAGGGTGTCACCGCGATCCTGCACGCCGGCTACCCGATGCGGCACTGGGACGCGGATCTCGGCCCGGCGGTCACGCACCTGTTCGACGTGGTGAGCGGCGGCGGGATCGGCGGGCCCGACGGCGTCTTCACCTCCGTGACGCCCGACGCCGCCGGTCCGTCCGGCGGGGGCGTCTACCGCGACACCGGAGTCGACGTCTCGCCGGACGGCGCGACCGTCGTCGCGACGCGTCGCGTCCCCGGGGCCGACGGCGTGACCCGCCACGTTCTGGTCCGTCTCGATCTGCGGGGCGGCGCCGGGGCTGCCGAGACCCTCGTCGACGACCCGCACGCGGACCAGTCGTCCCCTCGGATCTCGCCGGACGGCACCCGCGTCGCCTACCTCCGCGAGGAGCATCCGGAACCGGACGCGGCGCCGCGCGTCACCGCGCAGGTGCTCGACCTCGCCACCGGCCTCAGCGAACGCTGGGGTGGGGACTGGGATCGGTGGCCCACCGCACTGACGTGGACCACCGACTCGTCCGCGCTGCTGGCCACGGCCGACGACCACGGTCACGCGCCGATCTTCCGCGTCGACCGCACGTCGGCGACGCGCCTCACCGACGAGGGCGCGTTCACGGACCTGCAGGTCGCGTCGGCCGGGGACGTGGTGTTCGCGCTGCGGGCGTCGTACCTGGCCCCGCCGCACCCCGTGCGCATCTCGCTGGCGGACGGCGCGGTGACCGTGCTGAACGCCCCCGCGCCGCTGCCGTCGCTGCCCGGCACCCTCGAGGACGTCGACGTCCGCGTCGCGGACGGCACCCGGGTACGGGCTTGGCTCGCGCTGCCGGAGGGGACCTCGCCGGACTGGCAGGCGCCGTTGGTGCTGTGGGTCCACGGCGGTCCGCTGGGCAGTTGGAACACGTGGTCCTGGCGGTGGAATCCCTGGATGCTCGTCGCCGCCGGCTACGCGGTGCTCATGCCGGATCCCGCCCTGTCCACCGGGTACGGGCAGGCGTTCGTCCAACGCGGCTGGGGCCGCTGGGGCGCCGAGGTCTACACCGACCTCACCACGATCACCGACGCGGTGGCCGACCGGCCGGACATCGACAGCACCCGCACCGCCATGATGGGCGGCTCGTTCGGCGGCTACATGGCCAACTGGATGGCGGGGCACACGGACCGCTTCCGCGCCATCGTCTCCCACGCCGGGTTGTGGGCGCTCGACCAGTTCGGACCGACCACCGACGAGGCGTCGTACTGGGCCCACGAGATGACGCCCGAGATGGCCTTCGAGAACTCGCCGCACCTGTCGGTGTCCGAGATCGTCACACCCATGCTGATCACGCACGGCGACAAGGACTTCCGGGTTCCGATCGGCGAATCGCTGCGGCTGTGGTGGGAGCTGCTGTCCGAGTCGGCGTCGCCCGCGGACGCGAACGGCGAGACGGTGCACCGTTTCCTGTACTTCCCGGACGAGAACCACTGGATCCTGACGCCACCCCACATCGCCGTCTGGTACGGCGCGGTGCTGGCCTTCCTCTCGACGCACGTGCTGGGCCGCGAGCTGCCCATGCCCGCGGCGCTGGGCGCGCGACCGGGCAGAACCGGCGCATCGGACGAGAACTAGAATCGCCCGAGTGACCGATACTGCGTCGACTGCTCCCGACCCGACTCCCGCCGACCGCCTGCCGAAGGCGTGGAACCCCGGCGACGTCGAGGCCGACCTCTACCAGGGCTGGGTCGACGCCGGATACTTCACCGCCGATCCGGACAGCGCCCGGCCCGGGTACTCCATCGTGCTGCCGCCGCCCAACGTCACGGGCAGCCTGCACATGGGTCATGCCCTCGACCACACGCTGATGGACGTACTGTCTCGACGCAAGCGGATGCAGGGCTACGAGGTGCTGTGGCTGCCCGGCATGGACCACGCCGGCATCGCCACGCAGTCGCTGGTGGAGAAGCAGCTCGCCGCCGAGGGCACCACGCGCGACGAGCTGGGCCGGGAGGCGTTCATCGATCGCGTCTGGCAGTGGAAGCGTGAGTCCGGCGGCACCATCGGCGAGCAGATGCGCCGACTCGGCGACGGCGTCGACTGGAGCCGTGAGCGGTTCACCATGGACGAGGGCCTCTCGCGTGCCGTGCAGACCATGTTCAAGGAACTGCACGATCGTGGCCTGATCTACCGCGCCGAGCGGCTGGTCAACTGGTCGCCCGTGCTGCAGACTGCCATCTCCGACATCGAGGTCAAGTACGAGGACGTCGACGGCGAGTTGGTCTCGCTGCGCTACGGCTCACTGAACGACGACGAGCCGCACGTCGTCGTCGCCACCACCCGCGTGGAGACGATGCTCGGTGACACCGCCGTGGCCGTGCATCCGGACGACGAGCGGTACCGCGACCTCGTCGGCACCACGCTCCCGCATCCGTTCCTGGACCGCGAGATCCCGGTCATCGCCGACGACTACGTCGACCCCGAGTTCGGTACGGGCGCGGTGAAGATCACCCCCGCGCACGATCCCAACGACTTCGAGATGGGCGTGCGGCACTCGCTGCCCATGCCGTCGATCATGGACACCGAGGGCCGCATCACCGGCACGGGAACGCCGTTCGACGGTCTCGACCGCTTCGAGGCCCGCGTGAAGGTCCGCGAGGCGCTGGCCGAGCAGGGTCGCGTCGTCGCCGAGAAGCGGCCCTACACGCACAGCGTCGGGCACTCCGAGCGCAGCGGTGAACCCATCGAGCCGCGTCTGTCCCTGCAGTGGTGGGTGGACGTGTCCTCCCTCGCCGCCGCGGCCGGCGACGCCGTGCGCTCGGGCGAGACCACCATCCACCCGACCAGCCAGGAGCCGCGCTGGTTCTCGTGGGTCGACGACATGCACGACTGGTGCATCTCGCGCCAATTGTGGTGGGGCCACCGCATTCCCATCTGGTACGGCCCGGACGGCGAGACCGTCTGCCTCGGTCCGGACGAGACGCCGCCCGAGGGTTGGACGCAGGATCCCGACGTGCTCGACACGTGGTTCTCGTCGGGTCTGTGGCCGTTCTCGACGATGGGATGGCCGGAGCGGACCCCGGACCTCGAGAAGTTCTATCCGACCTCCGTCCTGGTCACCGGTTACGACATCCTGTTCTTCTGGGTGGCGCGAATGATGATGTTCGGCACCGCGATCGCCGACTCGGTGCCCGGTCCCGTGCCGTTCCGAGACGTGTTCCTGCACGGGCTCGTGCGCGACGAGCACGGCCGGAAGATGAGCAAGTCCAAGGGCAACGGCATCGACCCGCTCGACTGGGTGGACCGGTTCGGCGCCGACGCCCTGCGCTTCACGCTCGCCCGCGGCGCGCACCCCGGCGGTGACCTGTCCGTCGGCGAGGACAACGCACAGTCGTCCCGCAACTTCGCCACCAAGCTGTTCAACGCCACCAGGTTCGCGCTCATGAACGGTGCGACGGTGGGGGAGCTGCCCGCACGGGACACGCTCACCGACGCCGACCGCTGGATCCTCGACCGGCTCGCGACCGTGCGCGCCGAGGTGGACGACGCCCTGGACCGCTACGAGTTCGGCAAGGCGTGCGAGGCGCTCTACCACTTCGTGTGGGACGAGGTCTGCGACTGGTACCTCGAACTGGCCAAGGTGCAGTTCTCGGCGCCGACCGGGGACGGGGGCGACACCGAGGACCGGGCGGCCGCGACCCGGCTGGTGCTCGGCTCCGTGCTCGATTCCGTTCTGCGCCTGCTGCATCCGGTCATCCCGTTCGTCACCGAGACGTTGTGGACCGCCCTCACCGGCGGGGAGTCCGTCGTCGTCGCGGACTGGCCCAAGGAGACCGGCGTGGGCGCCGATCCGGTGGCGCAGCAGCGCGTCGCCGACGCCCAGAAGCTCATCACCGAGGTGCGGCGCTTCCGCAGCGATCAGGGCGTCAAGCCCAAGCAGCGGGTGCCCGCCCGTCTCGTGGGCATCGACGACGCCGAGCTGACGGCGCTCGTCCCCGCAGTGGAGGCGCTGGCGTTCCTGACCGATCCCGACGGCCCCGACTGCGGGTTCACCGAATCGGCGTCCATCGAGGTGCGCCTGTCACGGGCGACCGTGACGGTGGCCGTCGACACCTCCGGAACCGTCGACGTCGCCGCCGAGATCAAGCGCGCGGAGAAGGACCTGGCGGCCGCGCGCAAGGAACTCGAGACCACCACGGCGAAGCTCGGCAACGAGGCGTTCGTGGCCAAGGCGCCCGAGGCCGTCGTGCAGAAGATCACCGCCCGCCAGCAGTTGGCGCGCGACGAGGTCGAGCGGCTCACCAAGCGTCTCGACGATCTGGGCTCCGCGTGACGGGCCCGGTCGACGGCGCCGACGGTGCCGCGGCACCGTCCCCGGTGGATCTGGCCGAGTTCACCCTGGTGGAGTCGGAGCTCGACCGCCGGTGGGGCGAGACCACCATCGAGCCGTCGCTCACCCGCATCCGGGCCCTGATGGATCTGCTCGGGTCGCCGCAGGCGAGCTACCCGTCCATCCACGTGGCGGGCACCAACGGCAAGACGTCGGTCACCCGCATGATCGAGTCGTTGCTGCGCGCGTTCCATCGCCGCACCGGCCGCACCACCAGCCCGCACCTGCAGCTGGCGACCGAGCGGATCGCGATCGACGGGGTGCCGCTCACGCCCCGTCAGTACGTCGACACCTACCGCGACGTCCTGCCGTACGTCGAGATGATCGACGAGCGCAGCCAGGCCGCCGGGGGACCGGCGATGAGCAAGTTCGAGGTGGTCACCGCGATGGCGTTCGCCGCGTTCGCGGAGGCGCCGGTCGACGTCGCCGTGGTCGAGGTCGGACTCGGCGGCACGTGGGACGCCACCAACGTCGTCGACGCGCAGGTCGCCGTGATCACCCCGGTCGGCATGGACCACACCGAGTACCTCGGCGACGATCTCGCGTCCATCGCGGGGGAGAAGGCGGGCATCGTCAAGCGCGCGCCCGAGCGGCTCGACCCCGTCGACACCGTCGTGATCGTCGACGAGCAGCAGCCCGAGGCCATGGAGGTGATCCTGCGCCGGGCCGTCGAGTCCGACGCCGCCGTCGCGCGGGCCGGGTCCGAGTTCGTCGTGCTCTCGCGCCGCGTCGCCGTCGGCGGCCAGCAGCTCGAGCTCCGTGGACTCGGCGGGGTCTACGACGACATCTTCCTGCCGTTGCACGGTGCCCATCAGGCCCGGAACGCGTCCGTCGCCCTCGCGGCGGTCGAGGCGTTCTTCGGCGCGGGCGCCGACCACGGCCTGGACCTCGACACCGTGCGCGAGGGTTTCGCGACCGTCGTCAACCCGGGTCGTCTCGAGCGCGTGCGTAACGCTCCCACCGTCTTCGTCGACGCGGCCCACAACCCGCACGGCGCCGCGGCGCTCGCCGCGACGTTGGGCGAGGAGTTCGACTTCCGCAAGCTCGTCGGCGTCGTCGCGGTCATGAAGGACAAGGACGTCGACGGCATCCTCACCGCTCTCGAACCGGTCTTCGACGAGATCGTGGTGACCACCAACGGATCACCCCGCGGACTCGAGGTCGACGCCCTCGCCGACGCGGCCGTCGCCAAGTTCGGGGACGAGCGCGTCGTCGTCGCCGAGACCCTCCCCGACGCGCTCGAGATCGCCATCGGCATCGCCGAGGACGTCGCCGACGAGGGCGAGGCCGTGTCCGGCGCGGGCGTCGTCGTCACCGGTTCCGTGGTCACCGCCGGAGCCGCCCGCACCCTGTTCGGGAAGGACCCCGCATGACCACCACCCCACCCGACGGGGACGGGACCGTCCCCGCTCCCGCCCGCGACCCGTGGAAGGGTTTCCGCGGCGTCTGCGCCGGCACGCTGGTGCTCGAGGCCATCGTGGTCTTCCTGGCGCTTCCCGTGGTGGCGACCGTCGGCGGTGGCCTGTCCTGGATCAGCGGTATCTACATCGTCGGCCTCGGCGTGGTGATGCTGCTCGGCGCCGGGCTGCAGGGCCGTCCGTGGGCGTTGCAGTTCGACGTCGCGCTGCAGGTGCTGGTGATCGTCGGGTTCCTGGCCCACCCCTCCATCGCGATCGTGGGGCTGCTCTTCTCCTGCGTGTGGGCGTACCTGATCTATCTGCGACGGGATCTGCGCAAGCGCATCGCGGAGGGCCGACTGCCCAGTCAGCGCGAACAACAGGGACGCTAGGCTCTGCCGCGTGACCGAACGCACTCTCGTACTGATCAAGCCCGACGGCGTCGCCCGCAAGTTCGTCGGAGAGATCCTCGGCCGGGTCGAACGCAAGGGCCTGGACATCGTCGCTCTGAAGATGCTCACCGTGTCCGAGGAGGACGCGACGCAGCACTACGCCGAGCACGCCGAGAAGTCCTTCTTCCCCGAGCTCCTCGAGTTCATCACCTCCGGCCCGCTCGTCGCCGCCGTGCTCGAGGGCCCTCGCGCCATCGCCGCGTTCCGTCAGATCGCCGGCGGGACCGATCCGGTGGCCAAGGCCGTGCCCGGCACCATCCGGGCCGACCTCGCCCTCGACGGCCAGCAGAACCTGGTGCACGGATCGGACTCGCCCGAGTCGGCCGCGCGCGAGATCGCGATCTGGTTCCCCGAACTGCGCTGATGCCCCCCGCTCGGACCGGCCGGCCACGCGGTCGCGCCGTTCCGAGCGCCGGGTGGCATGGGTGAACGCATCCGTGTGGGATACTGACGGAGGTTGCGGCGCGCACCACGCGCAGGCGACCGGATGACATCCACGGCACCCGGTGCCCGTCATCGCGGACCGTGCGTCGGTCGTCGTGCCCTCGGGGCGCGGCATCGACGCCGACGCTGAGGACGAGGCGCTCGGACCGGCCATCCGCCCAGGCATTCGCGGTACTCGTCGGCGACCGTTCCGGTCGGCGGCGGGCCGAGATGCGACCCGACCTCGTCGAACCCGCCCGGGTTCCGCGAACAGACCAAGGCACCCGCGTGGCCGCGTGTCGTGTCGACGGACGAAGCCCCCACCAGGGGCCGACCGTTCGCGACGACCGCGCCCGGGGCCCCGAGGAGAACACGTGGCCGATCACGAGCCGCCCAGAACTTTCCCCGAGCGCATCCGCGTTCATGCCCTGGCCAAGCTGCTGGGAGTGACCAGCAAGCAGGTCGTCGCCCAACTCGCCGAGATGGGCAAGGACGTCCGCAGCGTCCAGTCCAGCGTCGTGCGTGAGGACGCCGAGACCGTCGCCACCGCGCTCGGTAGCGACGCGCCCGAGGCGCTCGGTACCGCTGCCGCGCCCGAGGCGTTGGATGCGGTCGCCGAGGAGCAGGCCGTCGGCTCCACCGCCGACGAGAGCCCCGCATCGCCCACGGAGCCCGATCTCTTCACCTCGGCGCCCGACACCGCCGCGCCGGAGGAGTCCGCCGCCGAGACCGCCGCGCCGGCGCCCGCCGACGTCCCGCTCTTCCTCCAGCCCGAACCCGCGCCCGAGGCGCCCCGGCGTCGTCGCGCGTCCACGCGGAAGGCCGCACCGGCGGCACCCGCCGCGGAGCCGGAGGCCACGGACGACGCCACACAGCAGGACACCGCACGGCAGGACGCAGCACGGCAGGACACCGCGCAGCAGGACACCGCACAGCAGGAACCCACGGGGTCCGACGACGCGGACCGGAACGACACCGCGGACGACGACTCCGAGTCCGGGAGCGGCTCACGCCGCCGTCGTCGGGGCCGTCGCGGACGTGGCCGTGGACGCGGAGACGCGGGCGACTCGACCGAGGACGCGACCGGCTCCGACGAGAACGACACCGACGGCAGCGCGACCGCGGACTCCGCCGACAGGACGGACTCCGACGAGAACACCGTCGACCGGAACACCGACGAGGACACCGACGAGAACACCGCCGACGCGAGTACCGCCGACGAGAACGACTCCGATGCACCCAAGCGGTCCGGTCGTCGTCGCAGCCGGCGCGGCGGGCAGCGGAACGCCCGGTCCGCGGACGAGTCGTCGGGCGACTCGACCGGCACCGATTCCGACGGCGAGTCGGAGCAGGCCACCGGCACTCCGGACACCTCGGCCGCGGAGGCCGCGACCGAGTCCGACGAGGCCGCCGACGGGACCGACGAGTCCGGCGACGGCGAGGACACCGGCGGCGAGTCCGCGAGCCGACGCCGACGCCGTCGACGTCGTCGCAAGAGCGGCGGCGGTGACGGTGACGACACCACCAGCGAGGACGATCCCCCGAACACGGTCGTCCACGAGCGCGAGCCGCGTCAGCGTGCCAAGAAGGACGAGGTCCAGGGCATCACGGGCTCGACGCGCCTCGAGGCCAAGCGGCAGCGTCGTCGGGACGGTCGGGACGCCGGACGGCGTCGTCCGCCGATCCTCACCGAATCCGAGTTCCTCGCGCGTCGGGAATCGGTGGACCGCACGATGGTCGTGCGGGAGAAGTCGCTCGCCGGTCACCCGGACCTGACGCAGGTGGGGGTGCTCGAGGACGGTGTCCTGGTGGAGCACTTCGTCACCAGCACGTCGTCGGGCTCGATCGTCGGCAACATCTACCTCGGCCGCGTGCAGAACGTGCTGCCCTCCATGGAGGCGGCGTTCATCGACATCGGCAAGGGTCGCAACGGCGTGCTCTACGCCGGCGAGGTGGACTGGGACGCCGCGGGTCTCGGCGGCAACAGCCGCAAGATCGAGCAGGCGCTGAAGTCCGGCGACCAGGTGCTGGTGCAGGTCTCCAAGGACCCCGTCGGGCACAAGGGCGCTCGCCTGACCACGCAGATCTCGCTGGCGGGCCGGTTCCTGGTGTACGTACCGGGCGGGTCGTCGACGGGCATCAGCCGCAAGCTGCCCGACAACGAGCGCAAGCGACTCAAGGACATTCTCCGCGACATCGTGCCCGCGGACGCCGGCGTGATCATCCGCACCGCCTCCGAGGGTGTCAGCGCCGAGGAGCTCGAACGTGACGTCACCCGACTGCAGGCGCAGTGGGCGACCATCCAGGAACGGTCGTCGAAGGCCGAGTCGAGCAAGGGGTCCTCGCCCGTCACGCTGTACGAGGAGCCGGACCTCCTGGTCAAGGTGGTTCGCGACCTGTTCAACGAGGACTTCTCGGGCCTGGTCATCGAGGGCGAGCGCGCGTGGTCGACCGTGCAGAGCTACATCGAGGCCGTGGCTCCGGACATGCTGCCGAAGGTGACGCGCTACGAGTCGACGTCCAAGGACGTCGACGTGTTCGCCGCGTACCGCATCGACGAGCAGCTGGCCAAGGCGCTGGACCGCAAGGTGTGGCTGCCGTCCGGCGGCACCCTCGTGATCGACCGCACCGAGGCCATGACCGTGGTCGACGTCAACACGGGCAAGTTCACCGGCGAGGGCGGCAACCTCGAGGAGACGGTCACGCGGAACAACCTGGAGGCGGCCGAGGAGGTCGTCCGCCAGATGCGTCTACGGGACATCGGCGGCATGATCGTCGTCGACTTCATCGACATGGTCCTCGAATCCAACCGTGACCTGGTGCTCCGTCGACTCACCGAGGCGCTCGGCCGCGATCGCACGCGCCATCAGGTGTCCGAGGTGACCTCGCTCGGCCTGGTCCAGATGACGCGCAAGCGCATGGGCACCGGCTTGATCGAGGCGTTCTCCACCACCTGCGAGCACTGCCACGGCCGCGGCATCGTCGTGCACCAGTTCCCCGTCGAGGCGGCCAAGGACGACGGCCGTGGTGCGCGCGGCGACCAGCAGGGCGGGTCCCGACGCAAGCGCGGCGGCCGGTCCGGCGATCGCGACAAGTCGGCCGACACCGAGATCGAGACCACGGGCGACGCCGAGTCCGGCGGCGCCTCGGAATCCGCTGCGTCGGTCACGTCGGGCACGTCGGGCACGTCGGGCACGTCGGAGGCGAAGGTCGCCCCGCGTCAGCCGCATCCCGTCGCCCTCGCGATGGCGGCCCACCATCAGGCGGACGCCGAGGTGGCGGGCGATCCGGTCGCCGAGACGGGTGACCCCGTCGCCGACGCCGAGGCGGCCGTCGAGGCGGTGCGTGCGGCGAGCACGGTGGACACGGTGGCCGAGTCCGAACCCGCATCCGACACACCGGCAGCATCGACCCCGCCGGCCCAGCCGGACGCACCGGCAGCATCGACCCAGCCGGACGCACCGGCCGAGCCCACCCCGCCGGCGACCCGCCCGCGTCGCGCTCGTCGGGTCGCACGGGCGGCGTCCGCCCCGGCCGGGGAGTCGGCCGGGACGGTGATCGTCGTTCCGGCTCAGAGCGCGTCGGAGAGCCCGTCGTCGAACGGGTCGGCGTCGGAGAGCTCGGATGCTCCGGCATCCCCGAACTCCGGGACCCCGAGTTCCGGGACCCCGAGTTCCGGGACCCCGGAGTCCGAGACCGCGAAATCCGAGACCCCGGATGCGCAGCCCGGGACCGACGCGTCGGTCACCACCGGGGGAGCGGCGTCCGCCTCGGCGGCCACGCCGGTGCGTCGTCCACGACGTCGCGCCGCAGGTCGCCCCGCCGGCCCGCCGGTGGAGGAGTAGGCACGAGGGGTAGGGCGTCACCGGTTTGACCCGGCACGACGCTCTCCCGTAATCTTGGACGGTCGCTGTCGGCGACGCGGTCGTGTCGTGCCCACCTCTCGGGTGGGTCCCGCCCGCTGTGCCGACCAGCAGATCATCACTCGATGCGAGAGGCCCCGGTTCGCCGGAGGCCGTCTCGCACCGAGAGACCAGTCGCCCCCGCACGGGGAGCGAGCACGTTCGACAAGCAAGGGGTAGCCGTCCGATGGCAACGTACGCGATCGTCAAGACCGGCGGAAAGCAGTACAAGGTCGCAGTGGGTGACCTCGTCAAGGTCGAGAAGATCGAGGGAGAGCCCGGCACGGCCGTCTCGCTTGACCCGGTTCTCGTCGTCGACGGCGCCGAGCTGACCACCGAGGCCGACAAGCTGGCCAAGGTGTCGGTGGCCGGTGAGATCGTCGAGC
The DNA here is from genome assembly GCF_019834675.1 of Rhodococcoides corynebacterioides. Classification (GTDB taxonomy): domain Bacteria; phylum Actinomycetota; class Actinomycetes; order Mycobacteriales; family Mycobacteriaceae; genus Rhodococcoides; species Rhodococcoides corynebacterioides_A. Next base: position 30,430 of record NZ_JABUBU010000021.1, read on the forward strand.
ACACCAAGGGCCCGAAGATCCGCATCCACAAGTTCAAGAACAAGACCGGCTACCACAAGCGGCAGGGACACCGGCAGAAGCTGACCGTCCTGAAGGTCACCGGCATCAACTGACGTCGTCCGACGTTCTCGATCTCTTCACCGACCCCGGGAGGGTTTCTCATGGCACACAAGAAGGGCGCGTCCAGCTCACGCAACGGTCGCGATTCCAACGCTCAGCGACTCGGCGTCAAGCGCTTCGGCGGCCAGGACGTCAACGCGGGCGAGATCCTGGTCCGTCAGCGCGGCACCCACTTCCACCCCGGCGTGAACGTCGGCCGTGGCGGCGACGACACCCTCTTCGCCCTCGCTGCGGGCTCGGTCCTGTTCGGCACCAAGCGTGGCCGCAAGACCGTCAACATCGTTCCGGCCGCCGCAGAGGTCTGATCCTCCTGCGGCACCGCGGGAAGCCGTGCTTCTCGCTGACCGACACGTTCCCGACAGGGGCGGCTCGGAGGGCTTGTGCTCTCCGACCGCCCCTGTCGGCTTTTCCCCACCAGTCACCACTCGCGTCACCCGCTCGGAAGGACCTCTCCCATGTCGCGCTTCGTCGACCGCGTCACTCTGCACGTCAGTGCAGGAAAGGGCGGCAACGGATGCTCGTCCGTGCATCGGGAGAAGTTCAAGCCCCTCGGCGGCCCCGACGGCGGTAACGGTGGGCGCGGCGGCAACGTCGTGCTCGTCGTCGACTCCGGCGTGCACACCCTCCTCGACTTCCACTTCCACCCGTACGCGAAGGGCGGCAACGGCACGCAGGGCGCCGGCAGCAACCGCGACGGGGCCATCGGCGAGGACCTGATCCTGCGCGTGCCCGACGGCACTGTCGTGCTGGACAAGGACGGCCGCATTCTCGCCGACATGATCGGTGAGGGCACCCGGTTCGAGGCGGCCGCCGGCGGCCGCGGTGGCCTGGGGAACGCGGCGCTCGCGTCCCGCGCCCGCAAGGCGCCCGGCTTCGCGCTGCTCGGCGAGGACGGCGAGGAACGCGATCTGGTTCTCGAGCTGAAGTCCGTCGCGGACGTCGGCCTGGTCGGGTTCCCCAGCGCCGGGAAGTCCTCGCTCGTGTCGGTGCTCTCGGCGGCCAAGCCGAAGATCGCGGACTACCCCTTCACGACGCTCGTGCCGAACCTCGGCGTGGTGTCCAGCGGCGAGACCACGTTCACCGTCGCCGACGTGCCGGGTTTGATTCCGGGTGCGAGCCAGGGCAAGGGGCTCGGTCTCGACTTCCTGCGTCACCTCGAGCGCTGCGCCGTGCTGGCCCACGTGGTCGACTGCGCCACCCTCGACCCGGGCCGCGACCCCGTCTCGGACGTCGAGGCACTCGAAGCCGAGTTGGCGGCGTACGTGCCGGCGCTGTCGGGCGATGCGAGCCTGGGCGATCTGGCGGATCGGCCCCGCATCGTGGTGCTGAACAAGGTCGACGTGCCCGAGGCCGCGGAGCTCGCGGAGATGGTGCGCCCCGATTTCGAGGCCAAGGGCTGGCCGGTGTTCACCATCTCGGCCGTCAGCCGAGAAGGGTTGCGGCCGTTGACTTTCGCCCTGGCGGAGCTGGTGGCCCAGTATCGTCGCGACCACCCGAAGGCGGCCCCGCGTCGTCAGGTCATCCGGCCGGTCGCGACGGATCGCGCGGGCTTCAGCGTCATCGCCGATCCCGACGAGCCGGGCGGCTTCATCGTGCGCGGCGAGCGACCCGAGCGGTGGGTCAAGCAGACCGCGTTCGACAACGACGAGGCCGTGGGCTACCTCGCGGACCGCCTCGCGCGGCTCGGGGTCGAGGACGAGCTGGTCAAGCAGGGTGCGCAGCCCGGCGCCCCCGTCACCATCGGCGACGTCAGCTTCGACTGGGAACCGCAGACTCCCGCGGGCGTCGAGGTCACGCTCACCGGTCGCGGTACCGACTCGCGTATCGACCAGGTGGACCGCATCGGTGCGGCCGAGCGCAAGCACGCGCGTCGGGTCCGCCGAGGGCTCGACACCGACGAGCAGTGACCGGAACGCGGGAGACCATCGCGGCCGCACGGTCCGTGGTGGTCAAGATCGGATCGTCGGCACTGACCTCGATGGCCGAGGGACTCGACGTCGCGCGTCTCGACGCCCTGGCCGACGCCATCGAGGCGCGAATGCGTCGCGGCTCGGACGTCGTGGTCGTCTCCTCGGGTGCGATCGGGGCGGGCATGGCTCCGCTCGGGTTGCGACGACGCCCGCAGGACCTGGCGACCAAGCAGGCCGCGGCGAGCGTGGGTCAGTTGGCGTTGGCGCACGCGTGGGGCACGTCGTTCGCCCGCCACGGTCGAACCGTCGGGCAGGTCCTGCTGACGGCCGAGGACATCGCGCGTCGTGCCAACCACCGCAACGCGCAGCGGACGCTCGACCGGTTGCGCTCGCTCGGCGCGGTGGCCGTGGTCAACGAGAACGACACCGTGGCCACCACCGAGATCCGCTTCGGCGACAACGATCGGCTGGCGGCGCTGGTCGCCCACCTCGTCGGAGCCGATGCGCTGGTTCTGCTGTCCGACGTCGACGGTCTGTACGACGGTGATCCCCGCAAGGATCCCGCCGCGCGGCTGATCCCGGAGGTCGACGGACCGGAGGATCTCGACGGCGTGGTCGCGGGTTCCGGTGGCGCACTCGGCACCGGCGGCATGGCCTCCAAGCTGTCCGCGGCGCGGCTCGCGGCCGACGCCGGAGTTCCCGTGTTGCTCGCCGCGGCGTCCGATGCCGCCTCGGCCCTGGCCGGTGGGCCCACCGGCACGGTGTTCGCGGCGCGGCCGACGCGGCTGTCCGCGCGACGATTCTGGGTGCGGCACGCCGCCGACACCAGTGGCGGGCTGACGCTCGACGCCGGTGCGGTCGAGGCGGTCGTGGGACGACGGCGCTCCTTGCTGTCCGCCGGAATCACCTCCGTGACAGGGTCTTTCGACGCCGGCGACGTCGTGTCCCTGCATGCCGACGACGGCACCCCGGTGGCACGTGGCGTGGTGGCGTACGACTCGTCCGAGTTGGCCGGAATGCTCGGGAAGTCGACGTCGGACCTGGCGCCCGACGCGCGGCGGCCCGTCGTCCACGCCGACGACCTCGTGGCGGTCTGACCGGAAGCTGCGGCATCGGTCCGGATTTTCTTGTCGGACCCCTGTGTCATGGTGTCGGTGACACGAGATCGGGGGGATTCACGTGGACGACGAATCATGCGGTGACGGGTTGTCGCCGAACGACATTCGACGATTCCTGACACGCATCGCCGCCATCGCGGTGAGCAGTACGGAGGCCGACGACGACGGGGCCGACGGGGCCTCTGCAACGCTCGCGGTCGAGACCATCACCGCGCTCGAGGAGCTGAAAGCCGCCGGCGCGGGGGCGCAAGCAGTCCTCACCAACAAGGTGGCCGACACCATCCGACGCGGGCGGCGCGACGCCGGGCGACCCGCCGCCCGCTGGAACACCGGCATCGCCACCCAGATCGGGCTCGCCCGGAAGGACTCACCACACCGCGGCACCACCCACCTCGGCCTCGCCCGAGCCCTCACCGCCGACATGCCCCACACGTTGGGGCAACTGCGCTGCGGGGACCTCTCCGAATGGCGAGCGACGATCCTGGTGCGCGAAACCGCCTGCCTGACCGCCGACGACCGCCGGATCGTCGACGAACGGCTCTGCGCCGACCCCACCGTCCTCACCGGCAAGGGCGACAGCACCGTCGCGGCGATGGCCGCACGCCTGGCCGCCGAACTCGACGCCGCCGCCGTCGCCCGCCGCAAAGCCCGCGCCGCCCGGCACCGTCGCGTCACCGTCCGACCTGCGCCGGACTTCATGGGTCACCTCGGCGCGCTGCTGCCGATGGACCGCGCCGTCTGCGTCTGGGCCACCCTGCGCCGGGACGCCGACACCCTCATCGCCACCGGCGACGCCGACGGCCGCACCCGCGATCAGATCATGGCCGACCTGCTCGTCGAGCGGACCATCGGACTCGCCCACCCCCTGAGCCCGCCGGTGGCGGTGCAGGTCGTGATCTCCGACCAGAGTCTCCTCGGCGGCAGCGATATCCCCGCCGAGGTGCCCGGGTACGGGCCGATCCCCGCCGCGGCAGCACGACAGTGGATTCACGACGCCGTGGACTCCGACACCGCGGTGACGCTGCGGAAGCTCTACGCCCGACCCACCGACGGACACCTCACCGCCGTCGAGTCCGTCGCCCGGTGCCTCCCCACCGGCCTGGCCCGGCTGATCGACCTGCGCGACCGCACCTGCCGCACCCCCTGGTGCGACGCCCCGATCCGCCACCACGACCACATCACCCCGCACGAGAACGGCGGACCCACCACCGCCGACAACGGCCTCGGACTCTGCGCCGCCTGCAACCTGGCCAAGCAAGGTGACGGCTGGGCCACCACCCGAACCGACGACACCGAGGGCACCGACGTGCACACCGTCGAGTTCCGCACCCCCACCGGCCACACCTACCGGTCGAGACCCCCGGCGCAACCGCTACCCCTGCGGCGCGTGAGCTGACGTGCGCGCTCGCAGCACGGTGGCCAGGGCGGCGACGGCAAGACCGGCCGCCACCATGGACCACAACGCCCAGCCGTATCCGAGCTGCCCGGCGAGGGTGCCGAACCCGATCGGGGCCACGAGGATGCCGATGCGGGCCACCAGCGAGACCACCGACAGCGCCGTGCCCGCCGCGATGCCGGGGAGCCGACCGGCCATGCCGAACACCGCCGGGAAGATCGGAGCGGCGCCGAGGCCGGCCACCGCGAACATCACCACCGCGACGGTGGGGGAGGTGACCCACGGTGCGGCGAGGAAGGCCAGCGCGATGGCCACGGCCCCGCCGATCAGAACGCGATGGCGTCCCACTCGATCCACCACGGCGTCGCCGACGAGGCGTCCGACGAACATCGCCGTCGAGAACGCGACCACGGTGAGTCCCGCGGGTCCGGGTGTCGCCCCGAGGTCGGTCGCGTACAGCGCGCCCCAGGACTGGGGGAGGTCCTCGACGAGCGAGGAGACGAACACGAGCGCACCGAGCAGGGCCAGAGCCGCGGCCGGGCCCGACCGACGACGGGCGACCGAGCCACGCCGTGAGCCGGATCGCTCCGGTGGTGCCGCGCTGTCAAGGCCGCGCCGTCCGGCGTCCGGCTCGAGGTGTCGCGCGGTGACGACGGTGAGTGCGAGCAGGACGGCGGCGACCACGGCGAAGTGGACCTCGACGGGCACGGCGAGCGCCGCGGCACCGGCGCCGATCAGGCCACCCGTCACGGCGCCTGCACTCCATCCGGCGTGCAGACGGTTCAGAATCGACCGGCCACGACGGTTCTCGACCAGGACGCCCTGCGCGTTCATCGCCACGTCCATCACGGCGTCGGCGGCGCCGAGGACCATCAACGCGAGGCCGAGGGACCACCAGGTGCCGGCCAGGGCGGGGAGGACGATTGCCACGGACAGCAGGGTGGCCGAGGCCAGGGTGGTCACCCGGCTGCCCCGGGCACGGATGGCCAGCGCCGCCAGCGGAGTGGCCAGGAGCCCGCCCGTGCCCATGCCGGCCAACGCGAGGCCGAGCGTCGCCGCGTCGAGGGAGAGATCACCCGCTATCGCCGGGATGCGTGGACCCCAGTTGCCGAGGACGGCGCCGTTGACGAAGAAGATCAGCGCGACCGCCGCGGCGCGGCGTTTCAATACCGCCGCGGTGCGGCGGCAAGTCACAGGTACGACGTCAGCACCTCGGAGCACCCGGCGTGCACCGTGTCGTCGGCGAACTCGTCGCCCCGGGTGGTGCCGCGGTTGACGATGACGACGGGAATGTCGTGCTTGGCGGCGTGCCGGACGAAGCGCAGTCCCGACATCACCGTCAGGGACGAGCCGAGCACCACCAGCGCCGCCGCGTCGTCGACCATGTCGTAGGCCGCGCGGACGCGGGGCTTGGGCACGCTCTCTCCGAAGTAGACGATGTCCGGCTTGAGGATCCCGCCGCACCGGTCGCAGTCGACCATGCGGAAGTGTGCGGTGCTGGAGATCTCGGCATCGGCATCGGGCGCGATCTCGACGCCGTCCGCACCGACGACCGACTCGACGAAGCCGGGATTGGCGGCCGTCAACCGCTCGTCGAGGGCGACGCGCGAGATCAGCGTCTCGCAGCTCAGACAGCGCACCCGGCCGTAGACGCCGTGGAGGTCGATGACGGTGCGGCTGCCGGCCTTGGTGTGGAGCATGTCGACGTTCTGGGTGATGACGCCGGACACGACGCCGCGCCGTTCGAGTTCGGCCAGCGCGCGGTGTCCCGCGTTGGGCCGGGTGGCGTCCATGTGGCGCCATCCGACGTGGTTCCGGGCCCAGTAGTGCCGACGGAACTCGTCGTCGCCGATGAACTGCTGGAACGTCATGGGGTTGCGGGGCGGGGAATCGGGGCCGCGGTAGTCCGGGATTCCCGAGTCGGTCGACATGCCGGCGCCGGTCAGCGCGACGACGCGTCCGCGCGCCATGACGTCGTCCAACGACACGAGACCGCGCTGCGCCGGCCGGAACGGGGAAACGGAGGTCACCTCGTCCAGGATAGGTCGCACGCGCGGCCTCGTCGGATCGGTCGGACGGACCGACGTCAGGCGGGCACCTCGATCAGCGGGTACACGCCGTTCTCGTCGTGCCGCTCGTCGCCGACGACGGGCGGGTTGAACACGCAGAGCATGCGCATCCGGGTCGTCGTCTCGACGGTGTGGCGCTCGTGACCGTTCAGCAGGTACATGCTGCCGGGCCCGAGCGGGTAGGTCTCGCCGGTCTCGCGGTCGGTGAGCGTGCCCTCGCCCTCGATCAGCCAGACGGCCTCGACGTGGTTGGCGTAGTGGAAGTTGTTCACCGTGTTCGGCTCGATGGTGGTCTCGTGGAACGAGAAGCCGACCCGGTCGCCGCCGAGGACGATGCGCTTGGACCGCCACTGGCCGTCCTCGCTCGCGATGTCCCGCTCGGTGCCGGTGATCTCGTCGGTGGTGCGCACGATCATGTCGATGATCCTTTCGGTCGTGGTGGTCGGGAGCGGACGGTCAGGAGCAGACGGTCTCGGTGGCCTCGCGCAGGATCGACAGTCCGTGGTCGAGGTCGGCTTCCGAGATGGTCAGCGGCGGCAGCAGTTTGACCACCTCGTCCGACGGTCCGGACGTCTCCGCGAGCAGACCCTTGTCGTAGGCGAGGGAGGTCACCTTGCCCGCGAGGTCGCCGTCGGCGAAGACGAGTCCGTGCACCATGCCGCGGCCTCGGGTGCTGACGCCGTCGAAGCGGTCGGCCAGCTCGGTGAACGCGGTCCGGATGCGCTCGCCCTTCGCCAGGATCTCCTTCTCGAACGCGTCGTCGGACCAGTAGTGGTCGATCGCCGCGGCGCTGGTGACGAAGGCGGGGTTGTTGCCGCGGAAGGTGCCGTTGTGCTCACCGGGACCCCAGACGTCGAGGTCCGGACGAATCAGGGTGAGCGCCATCGGCATTCCGTAACCGCCGATCGACTTCGACAGCGTGACGATGTCCGGCACGATGCCGGCCTCCTCGAACGAGAAGAACTGGCCGGTGCGGCCGACGCCCATCTGCACGTCGTCGACGATGAGCAGGATGTCGCGGCGCTTCAGCAGTTCGGCGAGAGCCTGCAGCCACTCGGCGCGCGCGACGTTGACGCCGCCCTCGCCCTGGATCGTCTCGACGATGACCGCGGCGGGCCGGTTGATGCCGCTGCCGGAATCGTCGAGCACGCGCTCCATCCACTGGAAGTCGTCCGTGGCGCCGCCGAAGTAGTTGTCGAAGGGCATCGGCGTCGCGTGCACCAGCGGGATGCCGGCGCCGGCCCGCTTCATGGAGTTGCCGGTCACCGACAGCGCGCCGAGCGTCATGCCGTGGAACGCGTTGGTGAAGTTGATGACCGACGACCGGCCGGTGACCTTGCGGGCGAGCTTGAGGGCCGCCTCGACGGTGTTGGTCCCCGTCGGGCCGGGGAACTGCACCTTGTAGTCCAGGCCGCGCGGCTCCAGGATCTTCTCGGTGAAGGTGGTGAGGAAGTCACGCTTCGCCACGGTGGACATGTCCAGGCCGTGGGTGATGCCGTCGCGCAGGATGTAGTCCACCAGTGCCTGCTTCAGCACCGGATTGTTGTGGCCGTAGTTCAACGCGCCGGCGCCGGCGAAGAAGTCGAGGTAGCGCTTGCCGTCCTCGTCGGTGATCCAGGAGCCCTGCGCGGTGTCGAACACGGCGGGCCACTGACGGCTGTAGCTGCGCACCTGCGACTCGTGGGTCTCGAACACGTCGGGGGTGGGGGTGGTCTGGTTCACGGGGTCTCCTGAGAATCGAGGGTGGTCGGCGCGACGGGGCCGACGGTGTACAGGTGCTCCGGCTGATGCGCGTCGGGGAACTGCCCCGCGGCGAACAGGTCGGACCTGACGATGTCGGTGCCGCGGCGTCGCGCCAGGGCGGTGAAGGTGGCGATGGACGCCGGATTGTCGGGACTGACCGTGGTCTCGAGCGTCGTGACTCCGGCTTCCCGGACGACGCGGTCGAGAAGCGCGTCGAGCATGCCGCCGGCCAGTCCTCGGCCGCGGTACGCCGCGTCGACGGCGACCTGCCACACGAAGACGGTGGTGGGGGCGTCGGGCCGGAGGTACCCCGTCACGAAGCCGACGGGCCGATCACGACGGTCCACGGCGACGACGGACGTGGCCGCGAAGTCACGACACCAGAGGAGGTACGAGTAGCTCGAATTGACGTCGAGAACGCCGGAATCGCGCGCCACTTCCCACAGCCGGACGCCGTCGTTGACGTCGGGGGGCCGGAATGCGTGTTCGGAGTGGAGATCGGACGGGGTCGAGGTCGCACTGGGTAACACGGGCGTCATATGGCAATCGAACGTAACAAGGTCGCTCCGGTAAGTCAGGTGCGTCCGGTCGATCCGACCGCGAGACCCCCGTCAATCCCCTGTACGCGGTCGGTGTGTGAAGGTGCTCACAGCCGCCCGTCGACGGCGCGCGGGAATCGCCGGCCCTCGGACCGGCATGGCACCCACCGTTTCCTGCCATTTCTCGTTATCGTCCGGCCATGATGCGCGTGCCGTCGTCGCTGTCCCGCCTGGTTCCGGCGCGGTCGGGCCGCCCTCGTCGGGCCGCGGCCGGACTGCTGCTGGCGCTGCTGGTGCCCACCCTCGCCGCGGGGGTCGTCGCGGCGACCACGTCCGACGACGCGGCCACCACCGGACCGACCCGAGTGGCGACGGCGTCGCAGTCCACCGACCCCCTCGCCGCGACCCGCGGGGCGCTCGGCAACACCGCGCTCCCGCTGCAGATCCTCACCGGCGGCATGACGGAACTGACCGACGGCAGCGTCGAGCTCGACGACGGGGCGCACCGGCTGGCCGACGGGTTGGGGCAGGCCCGCGACGGTGGCGAACAACTGGCCGACGGGATGACCCAGCTGCGGCAGGGGCTGTGGCAACTCGGGGACGGCTCGACGCAGGTGAGCGGCGGCGTCGATCGCGTCGTCGGCGCGCTGACCGGAGTGGGCGCGGCCCAGGGGCAGATCGAGGTCATCGTCCAGCAGACGCTCGACTCGCTCGCCACCTCCACCGATCCGGCGGCGGCGGCCACGGCCGATCAGCTGCGAACGGTGCTCGATCTGCTGCGCACCCAGGGACTGAACGGTGGGGTGCTCACCGATCTCGAGCGCCTGCGAGACGGGGCGCGCCAGGTGTCGTACCAGCTGTCGGACCCGTCGTCGCCGTTCGTGGACGGCATCGTCCGAGCCACCGACGGTTCGGCACAGCTGCGCGACGGTCTGGTGCAACTCGACGACGGCGGCGTCCTGCTCGTCGACGGCACCACGCGACTGCGCGAGGGTGTCGGCCCGATGCAGGGCATGTTCACCACCCTGCGCTCCAACGTCGACAAGGCGTCCTCGTCGTTGCCCGCCGCGGCGTCGACGGAGGTGGACCCGGCCGGCTCGTCCTTCGTGGTGCGGCCCGCCGTCCCGAGCTGGCCCTACCTGACCGCGGTGTTCGCCGTGGTCGCGGCCGCGTTGGTCGGATTCCTGGTCCCGCGGGCGCGCGCGGCCGTGGTCGGCGCCGTCGGTGCGGCCGCCACCATGGTGCTCGCCCTGACCTTCGTCGACACCGGCGCATCGCTGGCCGGATCGACCGTCGCCACGGTGACGGTCGGACTGTGGGTCGCCGCCGTGGTCGCGGCCTGCCGCGCCGTGCGGTTCGCCCTCGGCGCCGTGGCCGGGGCCGCGGCGCTCGCGGTGCTCGGCCTGGTCCAGGTGATCCTCGGCGGCGCTGCGCTGCGCGGCACCGACGGTGTGCTCACCCGGATCGCCGACTTCACCCCCGTCGGTCAGATCGTGCGTGCCCTCACCGACGCCGTCGCGGGTCCCGGCCTGCCGACGCTCGTGTCCCTCCTCGCCGCCGCGGTGACGCTGGCCGTCGCCACCGCCCTCGGTCGTCGGAACGGCGAGCGGACGGTCGACGGGGCCGGGGACGAGGACGCCGCTGATGCGCGGGAATCGCGGGACCAGCGGGGCGACGCTGCCGAAAGCGCTGACGACGAGGACGTCGTCTCAGTACCGTAGGACCACCGCACCGGAGGACCACCGCACGCGTGGTCGTGACACCTGCGGATCCACCACCGGGACGAGGAGGCGACGTGCTGCTGTCCGGCGCCAACGCGGTGGTCTACGGGGCGGGCGGGGTCGTCGGCAGTGCCGTGGCCCTGGCGCTCGCCCGCGGCGGCGCGCGGGTCCACCTCGCGGGCCGCTCCCGGAGCCGCCTCGACACCGTCGTCCGACGCATCACCGATCTCGGCGGTCACGCGGAGGCCCAGGTGATCGACGTCCTCGACGAGGTCGACGTCGACGAGTACGTCGACGTCGTGGCGGCGTGTTCGGGCAGCATCGACATCTCGGTGGACCTGGTGGGTCCCACCCCGTTCGGGGAGCACCACGACCGGGTCGACCACACCGAACTCGCCGAGCTCGAGGGGCCCGTCCTCGGCGCGCTGCGCTCGCACTTCATCACCGCCCGCGCCGCCGCCCGGCACATGGTGTGCCAGCACTCCGGCGTCATCCTGGTGCCGCACCGTGCGGCCGTCACCGCGGGTCTCGACGGCGCGTCCCTCGCGGCGGCGCTGCTCGATCGACTCGCGGAGCAACTGGCCGGGCAGTTGGCGTCGTCGGGGGTGATCGTGCGGCCGGTCGATCTGGACCCGTCCGAGAGCGGCGAGGACATCGGGCGTCGAGTGGTCGCCGCCGTCACGGGCGGGGATTCGGCCCTCGCGGCCGTCTGAGCCCTACGTCGCGATTCGCAGCGCCTCCACGAGGTCGCGGTACAGCGTGTCGCCGGCCAGCAACGCCGGGTGCGTTCCCTGCGCGCGGACGCGCCCGCGCTCGAGCACGACGATGGTGTCGGCGTCGATGACCGTCGAGAGGCGGTGCGCGATGGTGACCACCGCGCCGCGAGCCGACAGATCGCGGATGACCTCGTGGATGGCGGCCTCGGTGATGCCGTCGACCTGGGCCGTGGCCTCGTCGAGCAACAGGATGTCGGGTGGACGCACGATCGCGCGGGCGAGGGCGATGCGCTGCCGTTCCCCACCCGACACGGCGGTGTCACGGAGTTCGGTGTCGAGCCCGTCGGGGAGCGACGCCATCTTCTCGGCCAGCCGCACCCGCCGCAGCGCGGCCCACAGTTCGTCGTCGGAGGCGTCGGGGTGGGTGAGGCGGAGATTCTGCGCGATGGTGCCCGGCAGGGTGGGAGTGGCCTGCTCGACGTAGCCGACGCGTTCCCGGATCTGCCGGTGGGACAGCGTCGGGTAGGGAACTCCGCCGAGGCGCAGCTCGCCGTCTCGGGGTTCGAGGAACCGCAGGATCAGCGAGAACAGGGTGGTCTTGCCGGCGCCGGACGGTCCGACCAGCGCGGTGTGTCCGCGGGCGGCGACGGTGAGGTCGACTCCGTGCACGGCCGACCGGTCGTCCCCGTATCCGGCGGTCACCGCCCGCAGATCCAGAGCGGACGGCGCGTGCTCGATACGAGCCGGCAGGGCGGCGACGATCGCGGGCGCGGCGGCCTCGGGCTCCATCACCTGGATCTCACGGATGCGGGTCGCGGCCGCGACGCCGCGTTGCAGTTGCGCGACGTACAGCGTCAGCTGGGCGACGGGACCGACCAGCTGGAACGCGTAGAGGAGAAACGCGACCAAGGACGACACCGCGAGCGCGCCGGACGACACCCGGTACGCACCGACGCCCAGCACGGCGATGATCGTCAGCTGGATGCCGCTGCCGGTGATGGTCCACGCCCACGCCTCGAGCCGGACGGACCGGATGCCGAACGACGCCGACACCCGTGCCTCGTCGACGATGCGCTCACCCTCGCGGTCCTCCGCTCGGCTGGCCTTGACGGTGCGGACCGCGCGCAGCGCGCCCTCGAGCATGCCGCCCAGGCGTCCCATCGCCGCCTGCGCGTCGCGTTGCGCCGCTGCCACTTTCGGCATCAGCAGGCCGGCTGCGACGCCGATTCCGGCGATGCCGAGCAGTGCGGTGCCGAGCAGAGGGAGATCCAGTGTGGCCATGAGGATCACGACACCGACGATCGCGATGGTGCCGTTGACGATCTCCACGAGCGCCCACGACGACGCCTCGCGCAGCAGCACGGTGTCGGACGTGACGCGGGTGAGCATCTCGCCCGCCGGGCGCGCGGTGACGGCCGGCACGGTGGCGCCGAAGAATCGATGCACCATCGACGACCGGGCTTCCAGGACCACCCGCTCGGCCATGGTGCCGAGCAACAGGCGCTGGGCGAACCCGACGACGATGCCCACCAGGAGCAGGATCACCAGCACCGTCACCGCGGACGCGGTGGCGCCGGGCACCCCGAACGAGTCGAGCAGCCGCTTGGTCACCAGGGGAGTCGCGAGGGACGAGCCGGTGGCCAGCAGCCCGAGGAGCAGTCCGCCGACGAACATGCGCCGATGCGGCCGGACGAACGTCCAGAGCAGGCGAAGGTTCGGCCACCGCAGCGGCGCGCGGTCCGTCACGCCCGCGCTGCCAGCACGAAGGGGAGGACGGCGTCGGCCCCGGCCCGGCGCAGGGCCCGGGCGGCCAGCGTGGTGGTCCACCCGGTGTCGGTCAGCAGATCGACGAGCAGGATCGGTCCGTCGTGCGCGGTGAGATCCGGCGCGTCGAAGGCGTCGACCAGACTCGCCACCCGGAACGCGGAATTGGCACCGGACGCCGGCCGGGCGTCCGGGCGGCGCCGCAGGGTGCCCAGTGGCGCGAGTCGACCGATCCGCGCGAGGCGGGCACCGAGGTCCTCCATCAGCCCGGGCCGGGACGTCTCCATCACCACCACGCCGGTGGGCCGCTCCGCCCAGGTCCACCCCGCGAGTACCGCGATGCAGGCCTGCTCGAGCGCGTCGGGCGCCGGGCCGTCGTCGCCGTCGACGAGGGCGCGCAACCGTGGGCCCCAGACCGGGTCGGTCAGCCGACCGAGGACGCGTCCGGGCTCGGGGCCGTCGGTGATCCGACCCGACAGCGTCACGCCGACCTTGGCCAACCCGGTGGGCCACTGCTTGCGCGGCGCGAGGTCGAGACCGGGGCGGTCGAGCCGCGTCCGGGTCCGGTCGACGGCGTCGGCGTCCACCTCGGCGGAGAGGTGGGTGCCGGTGCAGTTGTCGCACTTCCCGCAGCGATCGGCGTCGGCGTCGCCGGTGAGCGACGGGTCGTCCAGTTGCCGGCGCAGGAAGGCCATGCGGCACTCGTCGGTGGTCTGGTAGTCGAGCATCGCCTGCTGCTCGGCGGCGCGGGCGGCGTCGAGGCGCTCGTACCGTTCGCGGTCGTACACCCACTCCGCACCCGTGGAGAGCCAGCCGCCCTTGACCCGGCGGACGGCGCCGTCGACGTCGAGCACCTTGAGGACCATCTCGAGGCGGGTGCGGCCGAGTTCCACGAGCGGTTCGAGGGCGGGGGTGGACTGCGGTCGCTCGGTGTCGAGCACCTCCAGGACGCGGCGCACCACGTGCTCGCGCGGGAACGCCACCGAGGCGAAGTAGCTCCAGATCTCGCGGTCCTCCGGGCCCGGCAGGAGGACGACCTCCGCGCGGTCGGTGGCGCGGCCGGCGCGGCCGACCTGCTGGTAGTACGAGATGGGGGAGGACGGGGCGCCGACGTGCACCACGAACCCGAGGTCCGGCTTGTCGAACCCCATGCCGAGCGCCGACGTGGCCACCAGCGCCTTGACGCGGTTCTGCAGCAGATCCTGTTCCGCCGCTTCGCGTTCCGTCGGGTCGGTCTGACCGGTGTACGCGGCCACCGCGACGCCCCGCTCGGCCAGCAGAGCCGCGAGATCGGTCGCGCCCGCGACGGTCAGCGAATACACGATGCCCGATCCCGGCAGCGACTCGAGACGGTCGGCCAGCCACGCGAGGCGGGCGGTGGGATCGGGGATGCGCACCACCGAGAGGTGGAGGGATTCCCGGCCGAGACCGCCGCGCAGCACCTCGGTGTCGGCCCCGCCCACCCCCAACTGCGCGGCGACGTCGGCGACCACCCGATCGTTGGCCGTGGCGGTGGTGGCGAGCACGGGGACGCCGTCGCGCAGTTCGGCGACCAGCGAGCGGATGCGGCGGTAGTCCGGCCGGAAGTCGTGGCCCCAATCGGAGACGCAGTGCGCCTCGTCGACCACCACGAGGCCGGCGTCGGCGGACAGCGAGGGCAGCACCTGATCGCGGAAGTCGGGGTTGTTCAATCGCTCCGGGCTGACGAGGAGCACGTCGAGCTCCCCGGCCGCGACGCGCGCGTGCACGTTGTCCCACTCGGTGACATTGCCGGAGTTGATGGTGGCGGCCGTGACCCCGGCGCGCTCCGCCGCCGCGACCTGGTTGCGCATGAGCGCCAGCAGCGGCGAGACGATGACCGTCGGCCCCAGGCCCTGCTCGCGCAGCAACCGCGCGGCGATGAAGTAGACGGCGGACTTGCCCCAGCCGGTGCGTTGGACCACCAGCGCGCGGCGTTTGTGCACCACGAGTGCCTCGATGGCCGTCCACTGATCGTCGCGCAGCACCGCCGACGGGCCGGCCAGATCGGCGAGCAGTTCCTGCGCGCGCTCGCGCGTACTCACGCGAAATCCTGAGCGGCGTGGTCGATCTCGGCCGCGGTCGGGGCCGCGATGCCCGCTCGGGTGGTCGCGAGCGCACCGCCGACGACGGCGCGGCGCACCGCGGCCACGGGCCCGTCCCGCCAGGCGACGGCGAGCGCGCCGGTGAACGCGTCGCCGGCGCCGGTGGTGTCGATCGCCTGCACGCGCGGTGCGGGGACCTCGGTGACGACGCCGTCGGGTCCGCGATGCCGGGCACCGCGCGCGCCCAGGGTGGTGACGACGTGCGGGGCGCGCTCGACGGCGTCACCGAGCGCTCGATGCTCGCTCTCGTTGACCACCAGCACGTCGACGACGTCGAGGAGCGCGTCGGGCACCGGCCGGACCGGAGACGGGTTGAGGAAGACGGTGGTAGCGCCGCGGCGCGCGGCCTCGGCCGCGGCGACGACGGTGGGCACCGGAATCTCCAGTTGCAGCAACAGGACGTCGGCGCCCTCGATCGCCGCGACGTCGTCCGCGCCCAGCTCGGAAAGGGAGTCGTTGGCCCCGGCGACGACGACGATGGTGTTCTCGGCGGCGTCGTCCACGGTGACCACGGCGACGCCGCTGGCGCCGGGCGTCGTGCGCAGGGTGTCGGTGTCGATGCCGTCGGCCTGCAGACTCGCCCGCAGCTCGGGAGCGAAGGCGTCGTCCCCGACCGCGCCGACGAACCGGACGTCCCCGCCGGCCCGCGCCGCGGCGACGGCTTGATTGGCGCCCTTGCCGCCGCGGCCGAGGACCAGTTCGGTGCCCGCGACCGTCTCGCCGGGGGCGGGCAGCGACGGCGTCCGCGCCGAGACGTCCATGTTGATGCTGCCGACGACGGTGATGCGCGGGGGTTCCGGAGGGGCCACGACGCCGACACTAACCGTCGGCGCCGACAGCCTCGTCTCGCGCGGACGGCGCGGTGACCGCCCGACGACGCCCTCGACGGTCGTACAGCGCCGCGACCGCCGCGCCGACGACGAGGCCGAGTGCCAGACCGATCAGCGTCATAGTCAGGCCGTGCGCGAACCCGGCCGACCACCGGCCGTCGAAGTACAGGACGGCGCGGACCGCCAGGTAGACCTGGTGCATCGGCTCGAACGTGGCGAGGAATCCGAACAGCCGCGGGGTGGCCTCGATGGGGATGGTGGCGCCCGCCGACGGGAGTCCGAGGATGACGAAGAGGACGAGGTTGATCACCAGCCCCGGGGTGCCGAAGACGGCGACCACGGACATGGCCGTGACACCGACCGCGCTGATCGCGAGGGCGCCGTAGAGCCACAGCAGCAGCGCGTTCGGCGTGGGCATGCCCAGGGCGGCGGCGATGGCGAGGTACAGCGCGGAGACGACGGCGCCGACGGCGACCATGGTCAGCCACTTCGCGACCAGCGTGCGCAGACGGCTCACCGGGACCGCCGGCTTCTGTCGGAAGAACGGTCCGTACTCGAGCGGGAGGTAGCCGATGGCCCCGTCGACGAGTGCGTTGGCGATGGTGGCGCCGGTGAAGCCGGCGAGGACGAGCAGCAGGGCGTAGTAGAACGCGGACAGGCCGAGCCCGGTGCCGCCCGGCAGGGGGTCGTACGGCGCGACGACGACGTCGATGGGCTGCGCGAGGGTGAGTGCGGCGGTGCCGGTCAGGGCGGTTCCCTCGGGCAGACCGGCGGTGACCTGGTCGACGAGCTGCGACCCGACCGTCGAATTCGCCTCGGCGAGCGCACGGTCGGCGACGGTGCTCGCGAGCGTCGACCCGAGCGTGCCGGCGCGGGGGTTGGTGCTGACGGTGACGATCGGCTTCTCGACGTCGCCCGGAACCGCGGCGGCCTCGGCGAGCACGGTGACGCGCTTGGTGAAGTCGCTGGGAATCGTCACGGCGGCGTAGACGTCGCCGTTCGCCAGCATCTCCTGCGCCTGCGCGATGCCGACCACGCGGAGGTCGAACCGATCGGGGTCGAGGCCCTTCTCGATGCCGTCGGCGATGGACGCGCCGAGATTGGCCTGCTGTCCGTTCGGCAGGACGTCGCCCTCGTCGTTCTGCACGAGCGCAAGGGGGAAGTGGTGCAGGTTCTTCTGCGGGTCCGCGACGCCGCCGAGGTAGAGCGCGGCGAGCAGGGACATCAGGAGCGAGACGACGACGACGGGGATCGCCCAGGTGAGGGGTCGGCGGAACGCCGACGGACGCGGTGCGGTCTCGGTGGACATGGCAGGTCCCTCTCGGCGGAGTCGGTGGCGTGTACTCGATGCACTTCTGTATCGAGTGACGGTTCGATACAGTAGTGCATCGAACCTGCGACCGACAAGGACCGACCCCCTGTGAGCACCGAGACAGCCCGGCCGAAACGCAGCCGCGCCGCGACGCGCGAACGCGTGCTGGACGGCGCCCTGGCCGAGTTCGCCGAGCGAGGGTTCGGCCGATCCACCCCGGAACGGATCTGCGAGCGCGCCGGCTTCACCCGCGGCGCCTTCTACTCGAACTTCTCCTCGATGGACGAGGTCTTCCTCGCCCTCTGGCAGCGGCAGGCGAACGCGCTGGTCGAGCGACTCCGCGCGGCGGTGGAGGACGTGCACGTCGACGCGCCCCCCGCGGCCCCCGCGCCGTCGGGGGATCGCGCATTCACGGACACCGTCGCCGACGGCCTCGCCGGGCTCACCGCGGACGTGTCCTGGCACGTCCTCACCGCGGAGTTCTCGGCCTACGCCGCCCGTCGACCGGAGGTCGCCCGCGTCATCGTCGAGCACCGCGCGACCATGCGGCACGCGCTGCTGCCCATGATCGAGCGCGTCCTGGCCGCATTCGGTCGAGAACTTGCCGTCGACGAAGACACCATGGGCCGCAGCGTCGTCGCCGCCTACGACGGGGCCATGGCCCAGGCCATGATCGAACCCGACGACCCCGCGCCGCGACGGCTCGCTCTCGAGCTCGTCGCGGCGGTCATCTGGACTCGATCACGTCCCGTGCGAGATCAGTAGGCCCGCTCGTACTGCGGCGGCGTCGCCGGGGTCATCTCCACGCCGAGTTCCTGCGCCGCCCGACGCGGCCAGTACGGGTCGCGCAGCAGCGCGCGGCCGAGCAGGACGGCGACGGCGTCCCCCGAGGCGACGACGTCCTCGGCCTGCTTGGCCTCGTCGATCAGCCCGACGGCCGCGGCGGGCACGGTGGTCTCGCTCTGGATCCGCCGCGCGAACGGCACCTGATAGCCGGGAGCGACCGGAATGTCGGCCTTGGCGACGTTGCCGCCGGTGGAGACGTCGATCAGGTCGACCCCGTGATCCTGCAGCCGCTCGGTGAGCAGCACCGTCTGGTCGGCGGTCCAGGCGTCGGAGTCGACGCCGCGGTCCTCGCCGGTCCAGTCGGTCGCGCTGACGCGCACGAAGACGGGGCGCTCGGCCGGCCAGACCTCGCGCACGGCGTCGACCACGCGCAGGAGGAATCGGGCCCGGCCGTCGCAGCTGCCGCCGTACTCGTCGGTGCGGAGGTTGCTCGCGGGGGAGAGGAACTGGTGCAGCAGGTACCCGTGCGCGGCGTGGATCTCGACGATCTCGACGCCCGCCCGGAGAGCACGCGTCGCCGCCGCCCGGAAATCGTCGACGACGGTGTCGATGTCCTCGACGGACATCTCCCGCGGCGCCGGGTAGTGCCCGAACGGGACGGCGCTGGGGCCGAGCGTCTCCCAGTGCAGCGGGTTCTCCGCCGGCAGGGGCTTGCCGCCGCGCCACGGGGCGTCGGTGGACGCCTTGCGGCCGGCGTGTGCGAGCTGGACGGCCGGCACGCTGCCGTGCGCGACGATCTCGGCGACCACGTCGGTGAGCGCCCGCTCCTGCTCGTCGGTCCACAGACCCAGGTCCCACGGGCTGATCCGCCCCTCGGGCGACACCGACGTCGCCTCGGTCACGATCAGCCCGGCGCCGCCGACCGCGCGCGAGATCAGATGCGTCCGGTGCCAGGCGTTCATCGCCCCGACCTGCGGCCCGTCCGCGTCGGCCGAGTACTGGCACATCGGCGACATCCAGATGCGGTTGGGGACGGTCAGCTCCCGCAGGGTCAGGGGCTCGAACAGCACGCTCATCGATTCACTCCTCGTCTCGACTCCCTCTCTCGTTCGTGGCCAACCGGCTCGGCGGCGAACTATTCCCGGCGTTTACCCTGGGTTCGTGACCGCTGTCTCTCCCGCATCCGTCTCTCTCGGGGAGGCCGTCCACGCCGCGGCCCGACGCGCCCGGCTCGCGGCGCGCGTCCTCGCGCAGACCACCACGGCGGACAAGGACCGGGCGCTCCACGCCGCGGCCGACGCCCTGCTCGCCGCGGCGGACACCGTGCTCACGGCCAACGCCGAGGACGTCGTGACCGCCGCGGCGGACGGCACCCCGGACTCGGTGCTCGATCGGCTGCGTCTGACGCCCGACCGGATCGACGGCATCGCCTCCGGTCTGCGGCAGGTGGCCGGTCTGCCGGACCCGGTCGGCGTGACCCTGGAGGGCACCACCCTGCCCAACGGACTCGAGACCCGTCGGGTGAGCGTGCCCCTGGGCGTCGTCGGGATGATCTACGAGGCGCGGCCCAACGTCACGGTCGACGCCTTCGGTCTCACGCTGAAGTCCGGCAACGCCGTGCTGCTGCGCGGCTCGTCGTCCGCCGCGCGCACCAACGCGGCGCTGGTCGACGTGCTGCGGGCGTCGCTCGCCGCGGAGGGCCTGCCCGCCGACGCCGTGCAGTTGCTCTCGTCGGAGGACCGCGCGACCGTCACGCACCTCATCCGGGCGCGCGGGCTGGTCGACGTCGTCGTGCCGCGCGGGGGAGCGGGCCTCATCGCCGCCGTCGTGCGGGACGCGACGGTGCCGACCATCGAGACCGGCGTCGGCAACTGCCACGTGTACGTCGACGCCTCGGCGGACCTCGACGTCGCCGAGCGCATCGTCCTCAACGCCAAGACCCGTCGCGTCAGCGTGTGCAACGCCGCCGAGACCGTCCTGATCGACCGCGCGGTCGCCGAGACGGCGGTGCCGCGGCTGACGGCGGCGCTGCAGGCGCACGACGTGCGCGTGCACGGCGATCTGCCCGGCCTGATCCCGGCCACCGACGCGGACTGGGAACAGGAGTACCTCTCGCACGACATCGCGCTCGCCGTGGTGGACGGGGTGGACGGGGCGATCGGGCACATCGACCGCTACGGCACCGGCCACACCGAGGCCATCGTCGCGCGCGACGTCGCGGCCGCCCGGACCTTCACCGCGCGCGTCGACGCCGCCGCCGTCATGGTCAACGCCTCGACCGCCTTCACCGACGGCGAGCAGTTCGGCTTCGGCGCCGAGATCGGCATCTCCACGCAGAAGCTCCACGCCCGCGGCCCGATGGGACTCCGCGAGCTCACCTCGTCCAAGTGGATCGTGTGGGGCGACGGACACGTCCGCCCGGCCTGACCCCGACTCGCCACTCACCCGAAGGCTCCTCGTGACCCCTGCGCTCCAGACCCCCGCCGGTACCGCGAACATCGTCCCCGTCTTCACCGACGTCGACGACGTCGTCGCCCGGCTCGCGACCACCGGCTACCTCGCCGACAAGGCCACGGCCACCGCGGTCTTCCTGGCCGATCGGCTGGGCAAGCCGCTGCTGGTCGAGGGGCCGGCGGGTGTCGGCAAGACCGAGCTGGCGCGGGCCGTCGCGCAGGCCACCGGCGCGGAACTGGTGCGGCTGCAGTGCTACGAGGGCGTCGACGAGGCCCGCGCGCTCTACGAGTGGAACCACGCCAAGCAGATCCTGCGCATCCAGGCCGACCAGGGCTCGGGCTGGGACGCCACGCGGCACGACGTGTTCTCCGAGGAGTTCCTGCTGCCGCGGCCGCTGCTGACCGCGATCCGCCGCAGCGACCCGACGGTCCTGCTGATCGACGAGACCGACAAGGCGGACGTCGAGATCGAGGGTCTGCTGCTCGAGGTGCTCAGCGACTTCGCCGTCACCGTTCCCGAGCTCGGCACCGTCACCGCGACCCGCCGGCCGTTCACCGTCCTCACCTCCAACGCGACCCGCGAGCTCACCGAGGCGCTCAAGCGCCGGTGCCTGTTCCTCCACCTCGACTTCCCGGACGCCGCACTCGAACGCCGCATCCTGGCGAGCCGCGTCCCCGAGCTGCCCGACGCGATGGCCGAGCAGATCGTCCGCATCGTCCAGGTGCTCCGGGACATGCAGCTGCAGAAGGTGCCGTCGGTTGCCGAGACCATCGACTGGGGTCGGACGTTGCTCGCGCTGGGCGCCGACTCGGTCGACGACGCCGTCGTGAAGTCGACGTTGGGCGTGGTGCTCAAGCACCGCTCCGACACCGAGCGGGCCGTCGCCGAACTGCGCCTGGGCTGATGACGGCCGCCGCCGACGTCGCCGGGATTCCGGCGCACCTGGTCGGCTTCGTCGAGGCCCTGCGCCGCCGCGGCATCGCGGTCGGCCCGTCCGAGACGGTCGACGCCGGCGCCGTGCTCTCGGTGCTCGATCTGCTCGACCGCGAGGCCGTCCGCGAAGGACTGGCCTGCTCCCTGGTGCGGCGGCCGTCGCACCGGCCGGCGTTCGACGCCCTCTTCGACCTGTGGTTCCCCGCCGCGATCGGGGCCCGCACGGCCGACGAGGACGCCGTCGTCACGCCGCCGCGACGCGACGACGGCAGCGTCGACCTCGACGCCCTCAAGCACGTGCTGGCCGACCTGCTCGCGGACGGGTCCGACGAGGCGATGGCCGAGGTGCGACGCCTGGTCGGCGACGTCGTCGAGACGTACGGTAAGTACTCGACCGCACGCGGCGACTCGTTCTCCGAGTACCAGACGCTCCGCGAGGTCGCCCCGGACACGCTGCTCGCCCGCATAGTCGAAGGGCTTCGCGGCCGCAGCCGCGACCCCGGCGCACCCACGTCCGGCGACTTCGAGAGCGAACTCGTCCGCCGCACCGCCGCCGTGCGGGTCGCGGAGTTCCGATCGATGATCGAGAAGGAGGTCCGACGCCGGACGGCCGAGGTGCTCGGCCGGGAGCGGGTGGCGTCGTACGGCGTACCCCGCGCCGCCGAGGACGTCGACTTCCTCCGCGCGTCGGAAGCGGAACTCGCCGCGTTGCGACGCCAGATGGTCCCGCTCGCCCGCATCCTCGCCGGACGGCTGGCCGTGCGTCGTCGCCGGTCCCGCGCCGGGTCGATCGACCTGCGACGCACGCTGCGACGGTCCATGTCGACCGGTGGGGTGCCGGTGACGCTGGTGACCAAGGCGCCGCGCCGCGCCCGGCCCGACCTGGTCGTCCTCTGCGACGTGTCCGGGTCCGTCGCCGGTTTCAGTCAGTTCACGTTGTCGCTGGTGCACACGCTGCGGGAGCAGTTCTCGCGCGTCCGGGTGTTCGCGTTCGTCGACACCGTCGACGAGGTCACCCGGTTCTTCTCCGGGCCGGCCTCGGCGGGGGTGACCGACGCGGTGAGCCGCATGATCGCCGAGGCCGACCTCGTCTCCTACGACGGGCATTCCGACTACGGGCACTCGTTCGAGTCGTTCGCGATGCGACATCTGTCCGTCGTGACGCCGCGGTCGTCGCTGCTCGTCCTGGGCGACGCGCGCACCAACTTCCGGGACCCTCGGGTCGAGTCCCTCGCCCGTGCGGTCGCCGTCGCCCGGCACGCGCACTGGCTCAACCCGGAGCCGCGGGCCCAGTGGGGGACGGGCGATTCGGCGGCCGAGGTCTACCGCCGGGTGATCCCCATGCACGAGTGCCGGTCGGCGTCGCAGTTGGCGGACGTGGTCGGACGCCTGCTCCCGGCCACGTAGAGTCGACGCTCGTGCACCCAGCGCCGAACCCGTCGGACGGGCCGTCCGCATCCGAGCCGCGGCGGCTCGGCGTCATGGGCGGCACGTTCGATCCGATCCACCACGGCCACCTCGTGGCGGCCAGTGAAGTGGCGGATCGGTTCGACCTCGACGAGGTGATCTTCGTGCCCACGGGTCGGCCGTGGCAGAAGAACGACCGCAGCGTGAGTCCGCCGGAGGACCGGTATCTCATGACCGTCGTCGCCACGGCGTCGAACCCGCGGTTCTCCGTCAGCCGCGTCGACATCGACCGCGGCAAACCGACGTACACCGTCGACACGCTGCGCGACCTCGCGCGTCAGCACCCCGGGGACGAGCTCTACTTCATCACCGGGGCCGACGCGCTGGGCAGCATTCTCGGCTGGCAGGACTGGCAGGAACTGTTCGGCCTCGCGCGCTTCGTCGGGGTGTCCCGGCCGGGCTACGAACTCGAGGCGGACCACCTGGCGGACTACCTCGCCCGCCTGCCGCGCGACGTGCTCACGCTCGTCGAGATCCCCGCCCTCGCCATCTCGTCGACGGAGTGCCGTCGGCGGTCCGGAGAGGGGCGACCCGTCTGGTACCTCGTGCCCGACGGTGTCGTGCAATACATCTCCAAACGCAACCTCTATCGCTCGGCGGGGGCCGCGGAACGAGACACCGTCTCCGAACCGGCCGCACCGTCGTCCACCGAACACCCGGGAGTTCCGCAGTGAGTGCCACATCCGACGCCGTCGCGATCGCGACCGTCGCCGCCCGCGCCGCCGACGACAAGTTGGCCGCCGACGTCATGGTCATCGACGTCTCCGAGCAGCTCGTCATCACCGACTGCTTCGTCATCGCCTCCGCACCCAACGAGCGCCAGGTCAACGCGATCGTCGAGAACATCGAGGAGAAGCTGCGTGAGGCCGGTCATCAGCCGGTGCGTCGCGAGGGCACCCGCGAGGGCCGCTGGGCGCTGCTCGACTACGTCGACGTCGTCGTCCACGTCCTCCACAACGACGAGCGCCACTTCTACGCCCTCGAGCGGCTGTGGAAGGACTGCCCCGTCCTCGAGATCGAGGGCGTCCGCGCCGAGGAGCGCACCACCTACGGCAGCGACGAGGGCCACGACGAGCCGAACGGAAGCGCCCCGACGGCGTGAGTGCTCCGCTTCCGGTGCGTCGGCTGGTGCTGCTCCGGCACGGCCAGACCGAGTACAACGCGACCGGGCGCATGCAGGGTCACCTCGACACCGACCTCACCGACCTGGGACGCCGGCAGGCCGACCTCGCGGCGCGGGAACTGGCGACCCTGCGCCCGCATCGCATCGTCACCTCCGATCTGCGCCGCGCGCACGACACCGCCCGCGCCCTGG
Source organism: Rhodococcoides corynebacterioides (assembly GCF_019834675.1). Taxonomy (GTDB): domain Bacteria; phylum Actinomycetota; class Actinomycetes; order Mycobacteriales; family Mycobacteriaceae; genus Rhodococcoides; species Rhodococcoides corynebacterioides_A. The sequence continues at coordinate 54,746 of NZ_JABUBU010000021.1, forward strand.
GCACGCACGCCGCCGTGTCGGTCGAGACCGACGCGCGGCTGCGCGAGACGCATCTCGGGGATTGGCAAGGGCTCTCGCACACCGACATCGACGCGTCGGCCCCCGGTATCCGGGAGACCTGGCGCAGCGACTCCGAGTTCCGGCCGCCCGGCGGTGAATCGCGCCTCGACGTCGCTGCCCGCGCCCGCCCGCTCGTCGACGAGTTGCTGACCGACGCGGCGTGGACCGCCGACCCGGTGGTGCTCGTCGCGCACGGCGGCACCATCGCGGCGCTGACGGCGTCGTTGCTCGCGCTGCCGGTGGAGTCGTGGCCCGTGCTCGGTGGGCTCGGCAACGCGAGCTGGGTTCAGTTGTCGCGCTACCACTCCGAGCCGCCCTGGCGCCTGGACATCTGGAACGCCACCGCGGCCGTCGCCGGGGACGTGTTGTGACCGACCGGCCCGTGTTGCTGGTCCTGGCCGACTCGCTCTCGTACTACGGGCCCGAGGGCGGGTTGCCCGCCGACCATCCGCGCATCTGGCCGTCGCTGGCCGGGCGCGAGCTGGGGTGGGACGTCGAGTTGGTCGCCCGCATCGGCTGGACCTGCCGCGACGCGTGGTGGGCCCTGACGCAGGACCCGCGCGTCTGGGCGGCGATTCCGCGTGCCGCGGCGCTGGTGGTGGGGACCGGTGGAATGGACTCGTTGCCCTCGCCGCTGCCGACCGCCCTGCGCGAACAGATCCGCTACGTCCGCCCGCCGGCGTTGCGTCGTGCGGTGCGCGCCGGATACGGGTGGGCGCAACCCCGGCTGTCGCGGCTCGGGCGTCCGGTGGCGCTGCCGCCCGCGCTGTCCGTCGACTACCTCGAGCAGATCCGCAGTGCGACGGCCGCGGTGCGGCCGGACCTGCCGATGGTGGCGACCCTGCCGTCCGTCCACGAGTGCGACGCCTACGGTCGGGTGCACGTGGGCCGGGAACCCGCCGTGCGCGCGACCACCGCGTGGGCTCGCTCGACGGGTGTTTCCCTGGTGGATCTCAAGGCCGCGGTGATCGACGACTTCCGCGCCGGGACCACCAATCCCGATGGCATCCACTGGGGTTGGGCGTCGCACGAGCGGGTCGCGGAGGCGATGGTGCGAGTGTTGCGCGGGTCTTGAGCGGTTCCTGAGTCGTTCATCCCCAGCGCTCGGGTTATCCCCGGGTCGGCGTCGTCGAGGCCGTCGCGTCGGGGGTGGACCCTACCGTCGCGGGCATGACCTCACCCGAGCCGGACGCGGACCTCGACGCACCCCCGGCCCGTCCGGCCCCGCGGCCGCGATCGGTGCGCCTGGACCTCGGCTCCCGGGGCCTGCGGGTGCTGATCGTGGTGAGCGCCGTCCTGGTCCTCGGAACGGCCGGGCTGCTGATGCGCGAGGCGCCGGAGGTGGTGGCCGTGCCGCCGCTTCCGCCGGTGGCGGGACCGGCCATGGAGGCAAGTCCGTCCGCCGAGCCCGACCCGCCCGCGTCGATGGTCGTCAGCGTGGTCGGCGCCGTGATGCGGCCCGGACTGGTCACCGTGCCGGCCGGCTCCCGCGTGGCCGACGCCGTGGCCGCGGCCGGGGGACATCGGCCCGAGGCCGACATGCTCACCCTGAACTGGGCCAGGCCCGTCGCCGACGGGGAGCAGGTGGTGGTGGGGGTCGGCGGTGCGGCGCCGGTCGGTGGGGTGCTGACCGCGGGCGGGACACCGGCGGGCGGGACGCCTCCGGCGGGCGGGACGCCGACGGCAGTGGGCGCCGGTGCCACCGCGCCGGGACGGATCTCGCTGAACTCCGCCACCGAGGCCGAACTCGACGGGCTGCCGGGCGTCGGGCCGGTCACCGCGGCCGCGATCGTCGCGTGGCGGGAGGAGAACGGGCCGTTCGCGAGCGTGGACCAGCTGGCCGAGGTGACCGGCATCGGGCCCGCACGGTTGCAGAAGCTGACGGACCTGGTGGTGCCGTGACGGACGACCCCGGCGGGGCCGACGACGCTGCGGAACAGCAGGATTCGACCGTTCCGGACCTGCGCCTGGTGCCGTCGGCGGTGGGGGCGTGGATCGCGTGCGGACTCGGAGTGGCGTCGGGGGCGTCCGCCGCGGTGGTCCTGGCGGTCGCGTTCGTGACGATGGCCGCCGGGTGCGGTCTGTGGAGCGCCGCCACGGGCTCCCGGCGGCAGGTCGTCACGGTGGCGCGGGCCGC
>NZ_JABUBU010000022.1 GCF_019834675.1 Rhodococcoides corynebacterioides
CACAGAGTTACGGCGGCCATAGCGGAGCGGGAAACGCCCGGACCCATTCCGAACCCGGAAGCTAAGCCCTCCAGCGCCGATGGTACTGCACCCGACAGGGTGTGGGAGAGTAGGACACCGCCGAACAACCATTCCACGACACCCCCCGACCACCAGGTCGGGGGGTGTCGTGCGTTTCAGGCCTGTTCGTTCGAGCACCACCAGGTGGTGCGGCCGCCGACCGTTCCCCGCGCCATCGGCGCCCCGCACCGCGGACACGTGGCCTCGGCCTTGCGGAACGGAATGATCTCGCCGGTGTGCACGCCGCCTTTCGCGATCGCGGAGCGGATCGCGCGCCGCAACACCACCCGGAGTTCGTCGACGGTGTCGTCGTCGAGGGTCTTCGACCGTCGGGACGGGGAGATGCTCGCGCGCCACAGCACCTCGTCGGCCAGCAGATTGCCGATGCCGGCCACCACGGACTGGTCCAACAGGCGTGCCTTGATCGGCGCGGTGCTCGCCTGGATCCGCGCCCGGAACTCCTCGCGTCCGATCTCCGCGGCGTCGGGCCCGAGTGCGTGGACGTCGGGGTCGAGCCGGACGCGTCCCAACCGCCGCTTGTCGAACAGTCGCAACTGTCCGCCGTCCTCGAAGGTCAGGGAGAACCGAGTCCACTCGGGCTTGTCGGTCTCGCGCTCACCGACGTGCGGATCGCCGCCGCCGTAACGGGAGGTCGAGTCACCGTCGGGTGCGGTCACGATGATGCGGCCGCCCATGCCCAGGTGGATACCGAGCGCCGGCCCCGCGTTCCCGTCGGCGTCGACCGTGTCGCACCACATGGCCTTGCCACGCCGGTGCGCCGCGACGAGCTGCCCACCCTTCAGCGCGCCGGCGATGTCGCCGGGCAGGTGCGGACGGCACTCGAACTCGTCGCGGTCGTCGACGTCGGTGACGACGCGGTGCAGCGCTTTCTCGACGACCTGACGAGCGTTCTCGACTTCGGGGAGTTCCGGCATGGGGCGGGAGTACCCCGGAGCGGCCTTCCCCTACGCGACGTCGACCGGGCCCGAGCGGAACCAGTGACCGCACGTCCGGCACGCCATGTCCGGCCCCGTCGGGTCGACGACGCATCCGCCGATGGGGACGTCGTCCGGCACCGGACCGGGGGGCATGCCGTAGAGGATCTCGACCGCATCGCGACTTCCGCACCGGGGGCACACGGGTGCGTGGTGGGCCGCGAGCGCGGCGACGGTCGGTCCGAACGGATGATGCAGCGTGTCGTGGCAGCGGTCGCAGACGAAGGACAACGCCGCACCGTCGAGATGGGGGTGTGCAATGGTCGGCCGCCGCCGACAGCACGCGCACCGGCCGGTGTTCGCGACCCCGTCGTCCTCGAGCACCGCTCGCTGGACCCGAGCCGCGTCGGCGCACGCTGACGCGTCGAGAACGGGCCACGGTACGGCCACGAACCGGAGCCGCTCGATGTCGCCGAGCCACCGGTCACCGTCACGCAGGATCACCGACCGAGTGGGGAGGGCGCGACCGGTCGCTCGCCAGAACGCCACTTCCGGGACCGGCCGCGTCAGCAGGCTCTCCCCGGCGTAGTAGGCGGGCTCGCCCGGCCGACGGACGACCGTGGCCACGCTGACCACCGCCGTGCGACGGCCGCGTGCGGCGTGCACGACGACGTCGCCGTCCTCGAGCTGTGCCGGGAAGTGCCAGCCCATCCCGTCGTACGACAGCTCGCCGGTGGCGAGGTCCAGCACCGGCTCGCCCTCGGATGCGTGGGTCAGCAGAACGCGCGGGGTGGTCATGGACCGGATCATGACTCGGGGGTCCGACAACCGGAGATCACGACCGCGTGACTCGCCTGCAACCCCGCCGGGAGGGACTCGGGTTACTCTCACCCCACCATGCCGCAGAAACCCCGACGATCCATCGCCCCGCTAGGGAGCCCACTGTTGGGTCACACCGACGAATCCCCGCGTCGGCGCCGCATTCGGGTGCAGGTCCTGCTGACGGTGTTCCTGCTCGGCGCCAATGCCATCGGCGCCGTGATCGTCGCCGCGCTCATCAGCGTGGTCGTGCCGGGTCCGAACGTGGTGACGCCGCGGGAGTACTGGTGGGTAAACTTCATCCTCATCCCGGTGTATCTGCTCGTCGCGTTCCTCATCGGCGTCGGGTGGGGGACCAAACGCACCGTGCAGGGTCTGCGGTGGGCGATCGAGGACCGGCCGCCGACGCCGAAGGAGCAGCGCCGCACCCTGGCCATGCCGTGGCGGCTGACCCGTCTGCAGATCGGGTTGTGGATCGTCGGGCTGATCCTGGTGACGACGGCCGACGGCATCATCGACCCCAACTCCATTCCGAAGGTCGCGTTCACGATCGCCTTCGGTGGCGCGACCGTGTGCGCGTTCAGCTACCTGCTCACCGAGTTCGCGCTCCGGCCGGCGGCCGCCCGCGCGCTGGAGTACGGCGATCCGCGGCGTATCCGGATCGCCGGCGTCATGGGCCGATCGATTCTCACGTGGATGCTGGGCACGGGCGTTCCGGTGGCCGGCCTGATGGTCATCGCGATCGCGTCGTTCATCCGGCAGGACACGTCGGCCACGCAGTTCGCCGTAGCCATCCTGGCGCTCGGCGGCATCACGTTGGTATTCGGCTTCGCACTCTCGCTGCTCGGTGGTCTGGCGACCACCGCGCCGATCGACAACGTGCGGGCCGCGATGGCCGAGGTCGAACGCGGTGATCTCGATGCGCGCGTCGAGGTCTACGACGGCACCGAGCTCGGCGAGTTGCAGAGCGGGTTCAACCGAATGGCGGAGGGCCTGTCCGAGCGGGACCGTATCCGCGACCTGTTCGGCCGCCACGTGGGCATGGAGGTCGCGGAGGCCGCGTTGGCGAAGAACCCCGAGCTGGGCGGCGAGGAGCGGGACGTCGCCGTGTTCTTCATCGACCTCGTCGGGTCGACGGAGCTCGCGGCGTCGCAGCCACCGAAGCAGGTCGTCGACCTGCTGAACCGCTTCTTCGCCGTCGTGGTGGAGGAGGTCGACCGGCACCGCGGGTTCGTCAACAAGTTCGAGGGCGACGCGGCCCTGGCAGTGTTCGGGGCTCCGGGCGCCCTGGACGATCACTGCGGCGCCGCGTTGCGGGCGGCGCGGGCCATCATGGGCCGGCTCGAGACGGAGGTCCCCGACTGCACCGCGGCCATCGGGATCGCCTCGGGGCGGGCGGTGGCCGGCAACATCGGTGCGAAGGAGCGCTTCGAGTACACGGTGATCGGCGACCCGGTGAACGAGGCGGCCCGGCTGTCGGAGCTGGCCAAGTCCGCCGACGGGCGTCTGGTCGCGTCGGCACGCACGGTGGAGCACGCGACGAGCATCGACGGGGACGACTGGAGCTTCGGCGAGTCGGTGACGCTGCGCGGGCGGGCGGAGGAGACCCGGCTCGCCACCCCTCGATAGGGTGACCCGGTGCGTCTGGTCATTGCTCGGTGTCAGGTCGACTACGTCGGGCGGCTGACCGCCCACCTGCCGTGGGCGACGCGTCTGCTGCTGGTGAAGTCGGACGGGTCGGTCAGCGTCCACGCCGACGACCGTGCCTACAAGCCCCTCAACTGGATGAGCCCGCCCTGTTGGCTCGAGGAGCGCGCGCCGGACCCGTCCACCACCGACGAGGACCTGGTCCCGGCCGACCGCCGTCTGTGGGTGGTGACCAACAAGGCGGGCGAGGAGCTGCGCATCACGCTCGAGGAGATCGAGCTCGACACCAGTCACGACCTGGGGATCGATCCGGGTCTGGTCAAGGACGGGGTCGAGGCGCATCTGCAGGAGCTGCTGGCCGAGCACGTGCACACGTTGGGGGCCGGATGGTCGCTGGTGCGCCGGGAGTACCCGACGGCCATCGGACCGGTCGACCTGCTCTGCCGGGCCGACGACGGCGCCACCGTGGCCGTCGAGGTCAAGCGGCGCGGCGACATCGACGGTGTCGAGCAGCTGACGCGGTACCTCGAGCTGCTCAACCGCGATCCGCTGCTGGCCCCGGTGCACGGCGTCTTCGCCGCGCAGCAGATCAAGCCGCAGGCCAAAACGTTGGCCAATGATCGCGGAATCCGCTGTCTCACACTGGATTACGACGCCCTTCGCGGCGTGGAGACGAGCGAGTTCCGGCTGTTCTGACGCGCGGTCGCTACGCTGGCTCCATGCCTCGTCGCAACCATCACCGATCCGGCCGGCCGGCTCGCCCGTCGCCGACGTTCGGCGGTGCGACGGCGCGCACGGAATCGGGTCCGGCGACGGACGGCGACGAGGACTACGCGGTGCGCTCGATCCCCGGCGCGCGTGCGGTCAAGACCTACCGGTGCCCCGGGTGCGACCACGAGATCGTCCCGGGTGTCCCGCACCTGGTGGTGTGGCCGATCGACCGGCCGGGGGGTGCGGACGACCGGCGCCACTGGCACACCGGATGTTGGTCCGGTCGGCGCAGTCGAGGGCTCACGCGACGCTGGTCGTGACCCCGCGCGTGGTCACCGTCGCGTGTCGGCGGTGTCGCGGGCGGAACCGGTGGTCGCGGCCTCGTCGGCGGGATCGGCCGGCGTGTCCGTCGCGACGACGTTCTCCAGGGACTCGTCGATCTCGAGGTCGTCCGGCGCGAGGGGCGCGTCGAGCAATTCGCTCTCGCGATTGACCGACGCGAGCATGGCCGGCACCGAGTCGAGCTGTCCGCGGATCCCCAGCAACTGCGCGAGCACGCGGCCACGCAGGACGCGCAGTTCCTCGGCCAGTTCCTTGGCGTGGGCGATGCGCCGCTCGGACTGTTCCGTCGCGGCCTGCAGGCGGCGCTTCGCCTCGGCCGTCGCGTCCGCGAGCCGGCGCTCGGCCTCGGCCTTGGAGTCGGCCTCGAGGTCGTCGACCGCCTTCATCACCTTGCTGCGGCGATCGGTCATGGCGATCTCGAAGTCCTCCTGGACCGTGGTGCGCTTCTTCTCCGCTTCGGCGTCGAGGCGGTCCCGCTCGGCCTGCGCCGCTTCGACGATGCGGGCGGCCTCGGTGCGGGCCTCGGCCATGGTCTGCTCGTGCTCGGTCTCGAGCGCGGAGCGTCGATCCTTCAGTTCGGCGAGCAGTCCCTCGTACTCGCCGCGCATGCGCGTCGCGTCCTGCTCGGCGATCGAGACGATCTCGGCGGCGTCGGCCTCGGCCTTCGCGCGGACCTCGGACGCCTCGTCGGAGGCCAGCCGCAGCATCCGCGAGATGCGGTCGCTCATGCCCTCCGCGGTGGTCGGCGGCACGGACAGGCGGTCGATGTCCTTGCGGAGATCGTCGATCTCGTCGCGGGCGTCCTCGAGCTGCACCGCCAGGTCACGGGCCTGGGCGGCCGCGGCGTCACGGTCGGTGGCGATGACGCGCAGTTCGGCGTCGAACCGGTCGAAGTAGCGCTGGACCTCGTCCTTGTCGTAACCCTTGCGGACCACGCTGAACGGTAGGGAGTTGCTGCCGAAGGCGGTGTCGGGGGCCATGGCCGACAACTTACCGGCCGGGACCGCCGATCGAGCGGCAGGACGCCCGGACGCCGGTCAGCGTGCGGGCTCGACCAGTTCCACGAGTACGCCGCCGGCGTCCTTGGGGTGCACGAAGTTGATGCGGGAGTCCGCGGTGCCGCGTCGCGGGGTGTCGTAGAGCAGCCGGGCGCCGCGAGCGCGGAGGAAGTCCGCGACCTCCTCGACGTCGGCCACGCGGAACGCGAGCTGCTGCAGACCGGGACCGTTGCGGTCGAGGAACTTCGCGATGGTCGACGTCTCGTCCAGCGGGGCGAGCAGCTGGATCTGGGCGGCGCCCGCGTCGGCACCGGGGACGGCCAGCATGGCCTCGACGACGCCCTGACTGTCGTTGACCTCGCGGTGGGTGACCTCGAGGCCGAAGTGCGAGCGGTAGAAGTCGATCGCCTCGTCGAGATCGGCCACGGCCACGCCGACGTGATCGATCGCGGTCACGAGGCCGGCGGCCACGGCGTCGGACGTGGGGGTGGCGGCGGCAGCGGTGCTCATAGTTTGACGTTAGACCTTTTTCCGTCCCCGGACGATGGTGTCCTGTGTCACAACGAGCCCCGCCGGGCGTCGTGGTGAACGACACCCCGGGCGACGGCCGGGTGTCGGGCAGAATGCAGGCATGTCCGATTCTCGACCCGACGCAGGGATCGCCGCAGCCCCCGGAACCACCACCGCGCCCACCGCGCGCACCCCTCGACCGGCCATCGTGCGCTGGTTCCGCATCGTGGCCGTCGCCGAGGCCGTCACCTGGGTGGCCCTGCTCGTCGGTATGGCGATCAAGTACATCCCGGAACCGAACATCGACAGCGCGGTGCGCTACCCGGGCGCCGCGCACGGTGCGGTCTTCGTGCTGTACCTGCTCGTCACGGTGGCCACGGCGCTGGCGTTGCGGTGGAGCAAGGGACTGACGGTGATCGCCCTGCTCGCGAGCATCCCGCCGCTCGGCACCGTGGTGTTCGAGATCTGGGCGAACCGGACCGGTCGTCTCGACGTCCAGGACGCCCGGACCGCATCCACGCCGACTCTGCGCAAGTGACAAAATACGGGGCGTGACTCGACCCGGATCCCGCCCGCCTGCTCGTCCGTCCGCCGCCGCGGCTGCCGCCATGTCCGGAGCCGTCGATCTGTCCGCGCTCAAGGCCAAGGCCGAGGCCGCGGCCGCACCGCCCGCGCCCACCGGCGCCGGCGGCGTCCCCGTCGTCGTGACGGTGACCGAGCCCGACTTCGAAGCCGAGGTGCTGGTCCGGTCGAACCAGGTGCCCGTCATCGTGAACCTGCTCTCGCCGCGGTCGCCCGGCTCGCTGCAGCTCACGCGGACCCTCGAGGCGCTGGCCGCCGAGGGCAACGGCACCTGGATCCTGGCCAACGTCGACGTCGACGTCAGTCCGCGGATCGCGCAGGCCTTCGGCGTGCAGGCCGTACCCACCCTCGTGGCCGTCGCCGCGGGTCAGCCGCTGGCCGACCTGCAGGGGCCGCAGCCGGAGGAGAATCTCCGCCAGTGGCTCACGGCGATCGCGCAGGCGGTGGAGGGCAAGCTCACCGGCCCGGTCGGCGAGGCCGGCCCCGCTCCGGAACCCGAGGACCCGCGGTTCGACGCGGCCGAGAACGCCCTCGCCGAGGGCGACCTCGCCCGGGCGGAAGCGGCGTTCCAGGCGATCGTGGACGCCGAACCGCAGAACAAGCAGGCACTGAACGGGGTCCGCCAGGTGCGGTTCCTGGCGCGCACGCAGGCCCTTCCCGACGACGTCCTCGAGCGGGCCGACGCCGATCCGGCCGACGTCGATCTCGGCCTCCAGGCGGCCGACGCGTTGCTCTACCAGCAGCGCACCGAGGAATCCTTCGCGCGGCTGGTCGACCTGGTACGCCGGACCGCCGGCGACGACCGCGCTCGGGTGCGTGCCCGGCTGCTGGAGTTGTTCGAGCTCTTCGACGCGGCCGACCCCGTCGTCGTCGCGGCGCGGCGGAAGCTGGCCTCGGCCCTGTACTAGCGGCAACCCGCCGTGCCGGGTCAGCCGTAGCGGGCGTCGCACGCGGCGCGGCCGCCGAGCACACCCCAGCGGAACGAGTCCACTCGCGCGAATCCGCTGGGGACGGTGCGTCCGTCGACGTCGCTCGCGGCGAGCCCGTCGGTCAGCAGTCCCGACACCGCCTCGTCGAGGTCGCCGGGGGAGAGGGTCACCGCCGCGTTCGGAGTGCCGCCCGACGGGGCGAGTGCCGCGGTGACGACGCCGGCGAGACACGCGGATCGGAGCCCGGCGCGGGCGTCGGTCAGCATCTGCCCGGCCTGCTGCTGCACGGCCAGGACGTAGCGGGAGAGGAACACCACGTACGCGCCGTAGTCGCCGGTGACGTCGACGGGGACGACGCGATCCGCGTCGTCGACCGGTGGTCGGCCGCGCTCGGCGAGCGCGTCGACGGAGACGCCGATGGTGTTGGTGGCGGGGCAGTAGGAGACCGGTTCCGTGGCGGCGGCATCGGGGCAGCCGGTGTCGGCGCCGCCGTAGTCGACGGTCGGCGCCGGTGCGGTCGGCATGATGTCGCCGAACGTCGCGGCGAAGGCCTCGAGGCTGTCGCGGGTCACGGGAAGCTCGCCGGTGTCGAGGGGGTTGTCGAACTCCCGCGGCAGCGTCGACCGACGGGTCTCGACGTCCTGGAGGTCGATGGCGGCGCACGCGGCGACGCCGTCGGTGAAGCCGATCTGCGCCGCGGTGACCCGCTCGAACGCGGAGCCGTGCACCGAGTCGGGGTCTCCCGGGTCCTCGTCGCGCACCGAGACCGTCGCCGCGAGAACGTCGTTCAGCCCGTCCGAGGTGTTCAGCGTGAAGTGGGTGGAGTCGCCCTCGGCGACGTGGCGCATGAACGCGCCCGCATAGCAATCGGCCTGCTGCTCGGCGACGATGGTGGGATCGTCCTCACCGAGCGACCCGGACTGGCTCTGCACGGCGTGGCCGTATTCGTGGGCGAGCACCATCACCACGGACATCGGTCCGAACGCGTCGACCATGGCGGGCATGAGAATGCCGCGGTCCCATCCGATGCTGTCGTCGAGCGAGCAGTACCCGGCGTTGACGAAGCCGTCGGTCGGGTCGCCGCAGAACACCGGTCCGTCGCCCGGTGGCGCCGCGGCGTCCCACGAGACCAGCCGCCGCACCGGGGTGAACTCGCCGCGAAAGAGCGTCGAGTAGTTCCGGCGCCAGAACTTCTGGATGTCGTCGAGGGCGTCGGTCGCCACCACGTCGACGTCGGATCCGGAGAAGCCGACGACGTCCAGCTGCGCGTGCGCGACGCCCGGCCGGGGCCCGGACGGGCCGTCGGTGACCGGCAGCCCGGCCACGGTGAAGGGATCCTCGTAGATGGAGACGGGTGTGCCGACGATCGTCGACCCGCAGGCGGAGAGCAGCAGTCCGCCGACGAGAGCGAGAACGGGGCTCGCGAATCCGTGTCGGCGAGCCCCGTCCATCACTTCTCCAGTCTGAGCCAGATCGCTCCGTAGGCGGGGAGGGCGACCTGCGCCGATGCCGGCCGTCCGTGCCAGGAGTAGTCGGTGGCGGTGACCTCACCGAGGTTGCCCACGCCCGACCCTCCGTAGGCCTCGGCGTCGGTGTTGAGGATCTCCACCCACCGCCCCGGCTCCGGCAGACCCACACGATACGTCCCGTGCACCGCGCCCGAGAAGTTGAACAGGCACGCCGTCACACTGCCGTCGTCGCCGTACCGCAGGAAACTGAGCACGTTGCTCGCGGTGTCGTTGGCGTCGATCCAGGAGAACCCGTCCGGCGTGTGGTCCTGCGTCCAGAACTCCGGGCTCGCGGTGTACGTGCGGTTGAGGTCGCCGACCAGTTGCTGCACGCCGCGGTGCAGGTTGCCGACGCCCTCGGTACCGATCTCCCACCAGTCCAGCCCGCGCTCGTCGGACCACTCGCCGGTCTGACCGAACTCCTGGCCCATGAAGAGCAGCTGCTTGCCGGGGTGTGCCCACATGTAGGCGAGCAGGCCACGCAGGCCCGCCGCCTTCTGCCAGTCGTCGCCCGGCATCCGGGACCACAGGGTGCCCTTGCCGTGGACCACCTCGTCGTGCGAGATGGGCAGCACGAAGTTCTCGCTCCACGCGTAGACGAGGGAGAACGTGACCTCGTGATGGTGGTACGAGCGGTGGATGGGGTCCCGGCCGATGAAGCCGAGGGTGTCGTGCATCCAGCCCATGTTCCACTTCATCGAGAACCCGAGCCCGCCGAGCGAGGTGGGACGCGTGACGCCCGGCCACGACGTGGATTCCTCGGCCACGGTGACGACGCCGCGGTGCAGCTTGTGCACCGTCGCGTTCATCTCCTGCAGGAACGCCACGGCCTCGAGGTTCTCGCGCCCGCCGTGGATGTTGGGCGTCCAGCCGCCCTCGGGACGCGAGTAGTCCAGGTAGAGCATGGAGGCGACGGCGTCGACCCGCAGTCCGTCGATGTGGAACTCGTCGATCCAGTAGAGCGCGTTGGCCACGAGGAAGTTCCGGACCTCGGTGCGGCCGAAGTCGAAGACGTACGTGCCCCAGTCGAGCTGCTCGCCGCGCTTCGGATCGCCGTGTTCGTAGAGCGGCGAACCGTCGAATCGGGCGAGGGCCCACTCGTCCTTCGGGAAGTGCGCCGGCACCCAGTCGACGATGACGCCGATGCCGTCCTGGTGGAGCCGGTCGACGAACGCGCGGAAGTCGTCCGGCGTGCCGAAGCGGGAGGTCGGGGCGTAGTACGAGGTGACCTGGTAGCCCCAGGATCCGCCGAAGGGGTGCTCGGCCACCGGCAGCAGCTCGACGTGCGTGAAGCCCGTCTCCCGCACGTGCGCCGAGAGTTGTTCGGCCAGTTCGGAATACGTCAGTCCCGGCCGCCAGGAGGCGAGATGGACCTCGTAGACGCTCATGGGGGCGCGATGCGGTTCGGAGTCGGCGCGCGTGGCCAGCCAGGCGTCGTCGTTCCAGGTGTAGGCGCTGGTGGTCACGACGGACGCCGTCGACGGCGGCACCTCGGTCCGGAAGGCCATCGGGTCGGCCTTGTCGCGCACCGACCCGTCCTTGCCGTGGACGCGGAACTTGTACAGCGTCCCGTCACCGATGTCGGGGACGAAGAGTTCCCAGACGCCGGTGGATCCGAGAACACGCATCGGCCAGGTCTGGCCGCCCCACCCGTCGAACTCGCCGACGACGGTGACGCCGACGGCGCCGGGCGCCCAGACGGCGAACGACGTGCCGTGCACCTCGCCGTCGGGCAGCGTGTACGAGCGCGGATGGGCGCCGAGGATGTCCCACAGACGCTCGTGGCGCCCCTCGCCGAACAGGTGCAGGTCCAGCTCGCCCAACGTGGGCAGGAAGCGGTACCCGTCGGCGACCGTCACCTCGTGCACGGAGTCGCCGCCGGTGGGGTACCGGACGCGCAGGCGGTAGTCGGACGGGTCCTCGATCGGAACGAGGACGGAGAAGATCCCGTGCGCGACGTGCGTGAGGGGGTACTTCTCGCCGCCGATCAACGCCGTCACCTCGAGGGCGTTGGGACGCAGCGCCCGGATGGCGGTGCCACCGGCCACGGGGTGCGCGCCGAGGACCGCGTGGGGATCGTGGTGGTGGCCGCGAGCGAGCCGCGACAGATCCGCCTCGGACGGGGCGGCGACGGTGTCCTTCGGAGTCGTCATGACGGTTCCTTCCGGAAAGCGAGGGTGGTGCGCTCGGGCTCGCCGATCGGCGGCAGCGCCAGGATGTGGGCGACCTGCCGCCAGGGCTCGAGCTTCACGTAGTTCGCCTGGCCCCACTCGAACTGCTGCCCGCCGACCTCGTCGGTCACGGTGATGCGCTCCTGCCAGTCGCGGCCGATGGCCGGCATGTCCAGCCAGACCGTGCCCTCCTCGGCCCCGAACGGGTTCAGGTTGACCACGACCAGCACGGCGTCACCCGACACGGCGTCGAACTTCGAGTAGGCGATGAGGGCGTCGTTGTCGATGTGGTGGAAGTGGATGTTGCGCAACTGCTGCAGCGCGGGGTGCGCCTTGCGAATGGCGTTCAGCGTGCCCAGCCACGGCTCGAGGGACTCGCCGCGGGCGCGGGCGGACTCGAAGTCGCGAGGACGCAGCTGGTACTTCTCGGAATCGAGGTACTCCTCGCTGCCCTCGCGCACCGGACGGTGTTCGTACAGTTCGTATCCCGAGTACACACCCCACAGCGGCGACAGGGTGGCGGCGAGCGCAGCGCGCAACGCGAACATGCCCGGCCCGCCCGTCTGCAGGCTCTCGTGCAGGATGTCCGGGGTGTTGACGAAGAGGTTCGGTCGACCCAGATCGGCCTTCGCGGCGATCTCCGTGCCGAACTCCGTGAGCTCCCACTTGGCGACGCGCCACGTGAAGTACGTGTAGGACTGCGTGAACCCGCGTCGGGCCAGGCCGTACAGTCGGGCGGGCCGCGTGAACGCCTCGGCCAGGAACAGCACGTCCGGATCCGTCTTCTTGACCTCGGCGATCAGCCACTCCCAGAAGTCCGGCGGCTTGGTGTGCGGGTTGTCCACTCGGAACGTCTTGACGCCCAGCGACACCCAGTGGCGGACCACGCGCAGGACCTCCGCGTAGATGCCCTTGCGGTCGTTGTCGAAGTTGACCGGGTAGATGTCCTGGTACTTCTTGGGCGGGTTCTCCGCGTAGGCGATGGTGCCGTCGGGCAGCACGGTGAACCACTCGGGGTGCTCCTCGGCCCAGGGGTGGTCCGGGGCGCACTGCAGCGCGAGGTCCAGGGCGACCTCGAGGCCCAGTTTCTCGGCGGCACGGACCAACTCGACGAAGTCCGCCTCGGTGCCCAGCTCGGGATGCACCGCGTCGTGACCGCCCTCGGCCGCACCGATCGCCCACGGCGAGCCGACGTCGGTCGGGCCGGGGGTCAGCGTGTTGTTGGGGCCCTTGCGGTTGACCCGGCCGATCGGATGGATCGGCGGGAAGTAGACGACGTCGAAACCCATGGCGGCGACCCGCGGGAGGGCACCGATCGTGGTCTTGAACGTGCCGTGGCGGGGCGTGCCGTCCTCGTTCCACCCGCCCGTCGAGCGCGGGAACAGCTCGTACCAGGAGCCGACCAGGGCGGCGCGGCGATCCACCCAGACGTTGATCGCCTCGCCGCGAGTGACGAGTTCGCGCAGCGGTGACTCCCGCAGGATGCGACGGACGTCGTCGGTGAACGCGGGGGCGACTCGCGACGGCAGGTGCGCGTCGCTGCGCAGGGCGGCGGCGACGGCGGTCAGGGCCGGGCGGTCGGCGGCAGGAGCCTTGGCGGCGGCACGGTCGAACAGCCGGGCACCGACCTCGAGGTCGTTCGCCAGATCGGCGGCGCTCTGGCCGACACCGAGCTTGGCCTCCACGGCGTGCATCCACGTCGCGATCGGATCGCCCCAGCCCTCGACGCGGGCGATCCAGTAGCCCTCGCGGTCGGGGGTGAACACCGCGTGGAAGATGTCCGGTTCCGTGCCCGGGGTCATCGGGACGTGGACCGACGACCGGGCGCCGGGGGCCCGTACGGCGAGTGTGGCGTTCACCGCGTCGTGGCCCTCGCGCCACACGGCCGCGGTGATCGGGAATGCTTCGCCGACAACGGCTTTCGCGGGATACTTTCCGGACGATGTGTTGGGTGATACGTCGTCGATGCCGATACGGCCTGTCACCGGATCCCCTTTTCTGACGGATGTCGCTGGTGCACGGGCTGAGCGGGTCCAACCGTAGACGAGCGAGCGCATGCCGGACACCCGAGCCATCACGGTCCCGCCCCAGCGTTACCCGTCCGGCCCATCGGCAAACGCGGGCCGACCCGGCGAGCGGACCCGGCCGAACCGACGTGCGGGACCGCCCGCGCCGCTAGGCTTCGGAATCGTGAAAGCTCTCCGTCGATTCACCGTGCGCGCGCAGCTTCCGTCCCGACTCTCCGGGTTGGCCGAACTGTCGGTCAACCTGCGCTGGTCCTGGCACACCCCCACGCTCGAGCTGTTCGAGAGCATCGACCCCGCGCTGTGGGTGAGCGGCGAGCGGGACCCCGGCCGCGTTCTCGGCGAGGTCGATCCCGATCGGCTCGCGGCGCTCGCCGAGGACGACGTGTTCGTCCGTCGGGTCGACGAGCTGGTCGAGGATCTGCACTCGTACCTGGCGCAGCCGCGGTGGTTCCAGAAGCAGGTGGACGCGGGGGCCGACCTCCCGGCCGGCATCGCCTACTTCTCGATGGAGTTCGGCGTCTCCGAGGTGCTGCCGAACTACTCCGGCGGCCTCGGCATCCTGGCGGGCGACCACCTCAAGGCCGCCTCCGACCTCGGTCTGCCGCTCGTCGGCGTCGGCCTGCTCTACCGCTCCGGTTACTTCCGCCAGTCCCTCACCGCCGACGGCTGGCAGGCCGAGCGGTACCCGTCGCTGGACCCGCAGGGACTGCCGCTGCGTCTGCTCTCCGACGAGGCGGGCTCGGCCGTGCTCGTGCACGTCGCCATGCCGGGCGGACGCGTGCTGCGGGCGCGGATCTGGATCGCCCAGGTGGGCCGGATCCCGTTGCTGCTGCTCGACTCGGACATCGCCGACAACGACGTCGACCTGCGCGGGGTGACCGACCGTCTGTACGGCGGCGATCAGGACCACCGCATCAAGCAGGAGATCCTCGCCGGTGTCGGCGGTGTCCGGGCGGTGCGGGCGTTCACGCGGTACGAGAACCTGCCGGACCCGTCGGTCTTCCACATGAACGAGGGGCACGCGGGCTTCCTGGGGCTCGAGCGCATCCGCGAGCTGCGGTCGGAGGGTCTCGACTTCGACGACGCCCTGGCCGCCGTGCGGGCGTCGACCGTCTTCACCACGCACACCCCCGTTCCCGCCGGCATCGACCGTTTCCCGGCCGACCTGGTGCAGCGCTACTTCGGCGACGGCGGCACCGGCTCGTCCCTGCTGCCGGGGCTCGACATGGACCGGATCCTCGCCCTCGGCCGCGAGAGCGACCCCGCGCTGTTCAACATGGCGCACATGGGCCTGCGGTCCGCCCAGCGGGCCAACGGGGTCTCGCTGCTGCACGGCCGGGTCAGCCGGGGCATGTTCGACGAGCTCTGGCCCGGGTTCGACGCCGACGAGGTACCCATCGGTTCGGTGACCAACGGCGTCCACGCACCCACCTGGGCGTCGCCGCGATGGCTGGATCTGGCCGAACGCGTCGCCGGCCGCGAGATGGTGGAGGAAGCGCGGGGGTGGGAGAAGCTGCACGACGTCTCCGCCGACGAGCTCTGGGCCACCCGCAACGCCCTGCGCGCCGAACTGGTCACCGAGATCCGGCGTCGGCTGCGGGCGTCGTGCCTCGAGCGCGGGTCGACCGAAGCGGAACTGGCGTGGACGGACGAGGCCTTCTCGCCCGACGTGCTCACCGTCGGATTCGCCCGACGCGTGCCGACCTACAAGCGGTTGACGCTGATGCTGCGGGACCCCGAGCGGCTGCGGGCCCTCCTGCTCGATCCCGAGCGGCCCGTGCAACTGGTGGTGGCCGGCAAGTCGCACCCCGCGGACGACGCCGGCAAGGCGCTGATCCAGCAGATCGTCCGGTTCGCGGACCGGCACGACGTGCGGCACCGCATCGTCTTCCTGCCCGATTACGACATGTCGATGGCCCGCTACCTCTACTGGGGATGCGACGTCTGGTTGAACAATCCGCTCCGGCCCCTCGAGGCCTGCGGGACCTCGGGCATGAAGTCCGCGCTCAACGGCGGGCTGAATCTCTCCATCCGCGACGGGTGGTGGGACGAGATGTACGACGGCCGGAACGGATGGGCCATTCCGACGGCCGACGGGGTCGACGACGTCCGCCGCGACGACCTCGAAGCCGCTGCGCTCTACGAGTTGCTCGAGAAGTCGGTCCTGCCGGCGTTCCACGATCGCGGGGACGACGGCGTCCCGCACCGGTGGGTCGACATGGTGCGGCACACGCTCGAGACGTTGGGACCGAAGGTGCTGGCGTCCCGCATGGTGCGCGACTACACCGTCCGGTACTACGGCCCGGCTTCGCGGGCGGGTCGCACTGTCGCCGCCGACGGGTGGGCGGGAGCGAAGGCCCTCGCCGGATACCGACGACGGGTCGACGCGGCGTGGCCGGCGGTCACGGTGCGCGACGTCGAGGCCGACGGCCTGCCGGACATTCCGGTGCTCGGCTCCGAGCTGACCCTCGCCGCGACCGTCGATCTGGGCGGACTGACGCCCGCGGACGTCACCGTGCAGGCGGTGTTCGGCCGCGTCGGATCCGACGAGGAGCTGCACGACGTCACCACCGTGCCGATGACGCACCGCGGCCCCGCGGACGGCAGTGACCGTTTCGCCGTCGAGACGACGCTGCCGCTCTCCGGCGCCGTCGGCTACACCGTGCGGGTGCTCCCGCACCACGAGCTGCTCGCCGGGGACGCCGAACTGGGCAAGGTGGCCGGCCCGGCTCTGGTGTAGGAGCGGGTCAGCGTTCGGCGAGTCGCCGCAGCGAGCGACGGACGACGTCGGGGTCGGTGGTCTCCCAGAAGGGCGGTAGCGACGCCCGCAGGTAGCCGCCGTACCCCGCCGTCGCCAACCGCGGATCGAGGACGGCGACCACACCGCGGTCGTTCGTGCTGCGAAGCAGCCGGCCGACTCCCTGCGCCAGCAGCAACGCCGCGTGGTTGGCGGCGACGGCGAGGAAGCCGTTGCCGCCCCGCGATTCGATGGCCCGTTGACGCGCGACCATCAGCGGGTCGTCGGGCCGCGGGAACGGGATGCGGTCGATGAGCACCAGGGTCAACGACGGGCCCGGCACGTCGACGCCCTGCCAGAGCGAGAGGGTGCCGAACAGGGACGTCGCCTCGTCCGCGGCGAAGCGGTCGACGAGGGCCCCGGTGGCGTCGTCGCCCTGGCAGAGGACGGGGGTGTCCAGCCGGTCGCGCATCTCGGCGGCGGCGGCCTTCGCCGCCCGCATCGAGGAGAACAGGCCGAGCGTCCGCCCACCGGCGGCGGACACCAGCTGAGCGATCTCGTCGAGTTGCGCGGGGGCCGCGCCGTCCCGACCGGGTGCGGACAGGTGCTTGGCGATGTAAAGGATGCCGGCGCGTCCGTGGTCGAACGGCGAGCCCACGTCCAGGGAGTTCCACCGCACGGTGGCGGTGTCCGACGGCGCCTCGCTGCCCGTGGCCAGCGCGGCGTCGACCCGCGACGGATTCGCCGCCGGCAGACCCCACGTCACCGCCAGACCGTCGAAGCTGCCGCCGACCGTGAGCGTGGCGGAGGTGAGGATCACGGTGGAGTCGGCGAACAGTCGCGTCCGCAGCAGGCCGCCGACCGACAGCGGCGCCACCCGCACCACGCGGCGCGTCACGCCGCGGAACTCGTCGACCGAGAGCCAGACGACGTCCCGACGCGCGGCGGGGTCCGTCTCCTGGAAGGTCTCGAGGATGCGGACGGCGGTGTCGTGGACGTCGTCGATCGCCGCGAGGGCGGCGGTGCGTGCGGCGGCCGCGTCCGGATCGGTTGCCGCCGAACCACGTTCGGCGGGGCCGATGGCGGTGCGCACCGCCCACGCCGCGTCTCGCACGGACGCGAGAACCGGACCCGCGCCGCCGGGCAGTTCCTCCCACCGACCGCCGCGCAGATCCTCGATCAGGTCGGCCAGGCCGTCGCCGGCCCCGGCGAGACGATCCAGCGTCTCCTCCTCGACCAGCTTCCCGCACCGGCGCAGCGCGGCGCTCACCGAGGACGACGACAGTTCCGCCGTGGCCGCGGAGGTCACTCGATCGACCAGTTCGTGCGCCTCGTCGATCACCACGACGTCGTGCTCGGGCAGCACGGCGATCCCGGTGATCGCGTCGATGGCGAGCATGGCGTGGTTGGTCACGACGACGTCCGACTTCGCCGCGTCGACCCGCGCGCGCTCGGCGAAGCAGTCCTCGCCGTACGGGCAGCGGGCCTTGCCGAGGCATTCGCGCGAGGTGACCGACATCTGCCGCCACGCCTGGTCGGACACGCCCGGCGTCAGCTCGTCGCGGTCCCCGGTCTCGGTGTCCGAGGACCACTCGGTGATCCGCTTGACCTCACGGCCGAGCCGGGAGACCGCGAAGGCGTCGAACAGTTCCTCCGCGGGGTCGTCGACCGGCGCGCCGTGGAGCTTGTTCAGGCACAGGTAGTTGCCGCGGCCCTTGAGAATCGCGAACCGCGGCTCCTGCTTCAGGGCAGGCGTGAGCGCCTTGGCCAGGCGCGGCAGGTCGCGATCGACGAGCTGGCGTTGCAGCGCGATGGTGGCGGTGGAGACCACCACGGTGCGCCCGGACTCGACGGCGTGCCGCAGCGAGGGAACGAGGTAGGCGAGGGACTTGCCGGTGCCCGTTCCGGCTTGCACGGCCAGGTGCTCACCGGTGTCGATGCTGTGGGCCACGGCCGAGGCCATGGTGAGCTGCGCCGTCCGTTCCGTCCCGCCGAGCGCCGTGACCGCCGTGCCGAGCAACGACGGGACGGTGGGCAGTTCGGTCTTGGGTGGCACCGAGAAAGGTTACGACGGCGACTACCGACGGGTGGTGCGGCCACCCGCCTCGGTGAGGGCGGCGAGGACTCCGGGGACGTTCTCCGGGGTGACGGCGGCCGTGTAGTCCACGAGCACCGTGACGTCGAAGCCCTCGCGGAGTCCGTCGAGCGCGGTGGCGCGAACGCAGAAATCCGTGGTCAGGCCGACCACGTGGAGCGCGTCGACGTCGTGGGCGCGCAACCAGTCCGCCAGGGGCGTTCCCGACTCGTCGACACCCTCGAAACCGGAGTAGGCGGCGTCGTACTCGCCCTTGGAGAAGACGGCCGCGAACGCGGAGGTGTCCAGATCGGGGTGGAACTCGCACCCCGTGGTGCCCGCGACGCAGTGCCGCGGCCAGCTGTCGACGTAGTCCGGCGTGTCCGAGAAGTGCTCGCCCGGGTCGATGTGGTGGTCACGGGTGGCCAGGACGACGTCGTACGTCGACCCCTGGATCAGGGTGCTGATCGCGGACGCCACGCGGGCGCCGCCCTGCACCGCGAGGGAGCCGCCCTCGCAGAAATCGTTCTGGACGTCGACGACGACGAGCGCAGTGGTCACGAGTCAGGAGAATACCGTCGGAACGGCCGCGTCTCCGCGGGACAGACCCAGTCCCTCCCACGGCAACGACGTCAGGCCCGACGCGACGAGCTCCCGGGCGTCGGCGACGGTCCCGGTGTCGACGACGTCGCCGCCGCGCACCAGGGGGACGGACACCTCGCGCGCGACGTACGGATCCGTCGGCGCGACGGGAGCGTCGGCCGCCGTCACCAGCTCCTCGACCACCGTTCCCGTGCGGCGTGCCAACCGCAGCGCCCGCTTGCGCCCACCGCGAGACTCCTTGTGCGCGCTGCGTTTCGCGACGGGCAGGCCGTCCACCTCGACGAGTTTGTAGACCATCCCGGCCGTGGGTGCGCCGGACCCGGTGACCACGGACGTCCCGACGCCGTAGACGTCGACGGGCTCGGCGCGCAGCGAGGCGATCGCGTATTCGTCGAGGTCGCCCGACACCACGATGCGCGTGGTGGGTGCGCCGAGGGAGTCCAACTGGGCCCGCACCTGCCGGGCGAGAACCCCGAGATCGCCGGAATCGATACGGACACCGCCGAGTTCGGGTCCGGCGACGGCCACCGCGGTCTCGACGCCCGCCGTGATGTCGTAGGTGTCGACCAGCAGGGTGGTTCCGACGCCGAGGGCGTCGACCTGGGCGCGGAAGGCGGCGGCCTCGTCCGGCCCGTCGGCGTCGGTGTGCAGGAGGGTGAAAGCGTGCGCGCTGGTGCCGGCGCCCGGAATGCCGTGTCGCCGAGTGGCTTCGAGATTGGACGTCGCCGAGAAGCCGGCGATGTACGCCGCCCGCGACGCGGCGACGGCGGCTTCCTCGTGGGCGCGTCGGGACCCCATCTCGATCAGCGGGCGACCGTCCGACGCGCTCACCATGCGCGCCGCCGCCGAGGCGACCGCACTGTCGTGGTTGTAGATCGAGAGGACCAGCGTCTCGAGGATCACGCACTCGGCGAAGGTGCCGCGGACCGAGAGCACCGGCGAGCCGGGGAAGTACAGCTCGCCCTCCCGGTAGCCGTCGATGTCACCGGAGAAGCGGTAGTCGCGCAACCAGTCGAGGGTCTCGTCGGTCAGGAACTCCGCCACGGACGCCACCTCCGCGTCGGTGAAGCGGAACCGGGTGAGGGCCTCGAGCAGTCGACCCGTGCCCGCCACGACGCCGTACCGGCGCCCACCGGGCAGACGCCGCGCGAACACCTCGAACGCGCACGAGCGGTGGGCCGTCCCGTCGCGCAGGGCGGCCGAGAGCATCGTCAGCTCGTAGCGGTCGGTGAAGAGCGCGGTGGAGGCGGTGTGGGGGCTCACACCCCGGAACAGTAGGGCGTGCGGCGTCGCCGGTGGGTGAACCGCGCCCGACGGGCCCGTATCCTGGGGCCATGGTCGCCGTCACTGACATGCCGTACGCCGGTGTCCCGACCGCCGGTCCGGCGCCGCTCTCGACGCTGCCGCAGGCCAGCCCGGAGGAGAGCGTCGCCGTCGCGGAGGACACCGCCGCGGACACACCGTGGGTCACCATCGTCTGGGACGACCCGGTCAACCTCATGCACTACGTGACCTACGTGTTCCAGAAGGTCTTCGGCTACAGCAAGGACAAGGCCACCGAGCTGATGATGCAGGTGCACTCGGAGGGCAAGGCCGTGGTGTCGAGCGGGCCACGGGAGAAGATGGAGACCGACGTCGCCAAACTGCACGCGGCGGGTCTCTGGGCCACCATGCAGCACGACGTCTGACGTTCCACGATGCCGTTCGCCCTCGGCGGACGCCGCCCCCACGGCGGACGCCGTTCCCCACGACGGACGCCGTTCCCCACGACAGAGCAGGGAGACAGTTCGGTGCGAGTGTGGACCCGGAAATCCGCGTTGGGCGGGGTCAAGTTCCGGTCCGAGATGGACGCGCGAGAGGTCGCCGTGCTCCGGTCGCTCGTCGAGTCCGTCGTCGGACTCCTCGACCAGCGCAGCGCCGACGCCCCCACGGACGACCTGGCCGCGATCACCGGCATCCGGTCCGGTCACACCAGCCCGCCGGAGGACGCCACCCTGGCGCGGCTGCTGCCGGACTTCCACCGGCCCGAGGGCGCGGACGCCGCCGACACTCCGGACACGCTCGCGCGACAGGCCGACCTGAACGGTGCGCTGCGCGGCATGCACGAGCCCGAGATCATCGACGCCAAGCGTGCTGCGGGCGCGGCCATCCTGGACTCGCTGCCGGCGGCCGGGGGCAAGGTGACGCTGACCCCCGAGCAGGCGGAGTTGTGGCTGACCGGCCTCAACGACGTCCGCCTCGCGCTCGGCACCACCCTCGGCATCGACGCCGACACACCCGACGAGCTGCCCGCCGACGACCCCCGCGCGCCGCACCTGGACGTCTACCACTGGCTCACCTGGATGCAGGACTCGTTGGTCCAGGTCATGATGGCCTGATGCAGGACCGCCTGACCGACGTCGTCGGTCTGACCGTCGGCCACCACCGCGTGCTGACACCCGACGTCACGGTGGCCACCGAGGACCGCGACGGCGTCGGCTCGGCCACCGGGTGCACCGTCGTGCTGGCCGACGAGCCGGCCGTCGCCGCGGTCGACGTGCGGGGCGGCGGACCGGGCACGCGCGAGACCGATCTCCTCGATCCGGCCCAGTCGGTGCAGCGGGTCGACGCGATCCTGCTCACCGGCGGCAGTGCCTACGGCCTCGCCGCCGCCGACGGCGTCATGCGGTACCTGGAGGAACGAGGTCGCGGCGTGGCGATGGGGCGACCGGACCGCGTCGTCCCGATCGTGCCCGCGGCCGTGATCTTCGACCTGCCGTTGGGGGAGTGGACCGCCCGGCCCGACGCCGCGTTCGGCTACGCCGCGGCGCAGGCGGCGTCCACCGACGTCGAGCAGGGCAGCGTCGGCGCCGGGACCGGGGCGCGGGCCGGCGTGGTCAAGGGCGGCGTGGGCACCGCCTCCGAGACGGCGGTCGACGGGCCCGCCGCCGGACTGACCGTCGGCGCGCTGGTGGTGGCCAACCCCGTCGGATCGGTCTTCGATCCCCGCACCGGTGTCCTGTGGGGAGATCCCGGCGTGCGGCTCCCGGCGCCGACCGCCGAGCAGATCGCGGCCGCCGCCGCCCTCGGCGCCAAGGAGACCACGCTCAACACGACCATCGGCGTCGTCGCCACCGATGCCGACCTCACGGCGTCGGGATGCCGCCGACTGGCCGTCGCGGCACACGACGGCCTGTCGCGCGCCGTTCGCCCCGCGCACACCCCGCTGGACGGGGACACGTTCTTCGCGCTCGCCACCGGGCGGGTCGGGCCGCGGGCCGACGTCGTACCGGTCGATCGCCACATGATGCCCGACCTCGCCGTGCTCGACGCGCTGTGCGCGATGGCCGCCGTCGCCACCGAACGGGCGATCGCACGGGCCGTGCTGACGGCCACGTCGGTGGCCGGCGTTCCGGCCTATCGGGACGTCCTCGTCGGCGCTCGCGCCTGACGTCCGCCGGTACCGTGGTGGGAACCCTCCACCCGACGGACCAGGACGGCGACATGAGCGTTCCCCCTACTCGTACCCCGAGCACGACGCCCTCGGGTGCCCGGTCGCGGTGGAGCGCCGCCGCGGTGGGCATCCTCGGTTTCCTGGCACTGCTGTACGTCGTCGAGGCGGTCGACGTCGCGTCGGGCATGCGACTCGACAACGCCGGCATCCGGCCCCGGGACGTCGACGGGCTGAGCGGGGTGGCCTTCGCTCCGGTGCTGCACGACGGCTGGGATCACCTGTTCGCCAACACCGGTCCGCTGCTGGTGCTGGGCTTCGTTCTGCTGCTGTCCGGCGTCGGCCGCGCGCTCGCCGTCACGGCCGTGATCTGGATCGTCGGCGGGCTCGGAACGTGGCTGACGGGGGCGTCGGGGTCGATTCACATCGGGGCGTCGATCCTGGTGTTCGGGTGGCTCGCCTACCTGATCGTGCGCGGCGTGTTCGCCCGCGACATCGGCCAGATGGCACTGGGGTTCGTCGTTCTGGTGGTGTACGGCGGCCTGCTGTGGGGCGTGCTGCCGACCGAGGAGCGGGTGTCCTGGCAGGGGCATCTGTTCGGTGCGCTCGCGGGGGTGCTGGCGGCGTGGATGTTCGCCTCGCGGCGCCGCCCCTCCGACCCGTCCCGGGCGTTGTCACCGCACAGTCGGTGAGTCCCCGGACCGGACACGACACGACCGGCGACCGATCCTGCTCGGCAGGTCGGGATCGCATGGCAGCATGACGGTCATGCGTCTCACGGTCCTGGGTTGCTCGGGCAGCGTGTCGGGTCCCGACTCGCCCGCATCCGGTTATCTCCTCGAGGCGCCCGACACTCCGCCGCTGGTCCTCGATTTCGGGCCCGGCGTTCTGGGAGCGCTGCAGAAGTACGCCGATCCAGTCGACGTCCACGTCCTGCTCTCGCATCTGCACGCCGATCACTGCCTCGACGTGCCGGGGCTGCTGGTGTGGCGTCGCTACCACCCGGTGCCGGCGCAGGGTCGCGCCGTGGTGTTCGGCCCGTCGGACATGGCGTTCCGGCTCGGGGTCGCGTCCGCCGAGAGCGGCGGCAAGATCGACGACATGTCCGACACCTTGGACCTGCGGTACCTGCGTGACGGCGGCGTGATCGAGTTCGGCACCCTCTCCATCGAGACCCGCCGCGTCTACCACCCGCCGGAGTCCTACGGCATGCGGGTGACCACCGACAGCGGCGCCGTCCTCGCCTACACCGGCGACACCGGCATGTGCGACGCCGTCGAGACGCTGGCCCGCGGTGCGGACGTGCTGCTCGCGGAGGCGTCGTGGACCGACGCGGGGGACCGGCCGCTCGGCGTGCACCTGTCCGGCGCGGAGGCCGGGCGTCTCGCGGCCGGCGCCGGGGTCGGAGAACTGCTGCTCACCCACATTCCGCCGTGGACCTCGCGGGAGGACGTGATCGCCGAGGCCAAACGGGAGTTCGACGGCCCCGTGCACGCGGTGTCGCCCGGGTACGTCGTCGAGATCTGAGCCGCCGTCGCACCCGATAGGGTGGTCCCGTGGCCACACGCGAAGACGGACGAGCTGACGACGAACTGCGCCCCATCACCCTGACGCGCGGGTTCACCTCGCACCCCGCCGGGTCGGTGCTCGTGGAGTTCGGCAACACGCGGGTCATGTGCACCGCGAGCGTCGAGGCAGGGGTGCCGCGCTGGCGCAAGGGTTCCGGGCTCGGCTGGCTCACCGCCGAGTACGCGATGCTGCCCGGCGCCACCCACACACGCAACAGCCGAGAGTCGGTGAAGGGCAAGGTGTCCGGCCGGACGCAGGAGATCAGCCGGCTCGTGGGTCGGTCCCTGCGGGCCTGCATCGACCTCGCCGCGATCGGCGAGAACACCATCGCGCTCGACTGCGATGTCCTGCAGGCCGACGGCGGCACCCGCACCGCGGCCATCACCGGCGCCTACGTGGCGCTGGCCGACGCCGTGACCTACCTCGGTGCGCACGGACGCCTCGCCGACCCGCAGCCCATCTCGTGCGCCATCGCCGCCGTGTCGGTGGGCGTCGTCGACGGCCGGGTGCGACTGGACCTGCCGTACGAGGAGGACTCGCGTGCCGAGGTCGACATGAACATCGTCGCCACCGACACCGGCACGCTCGTCGAGGTCCAGGGCACCGGCGAGGGCGCGACGTTCCCCCGCTCGACCCTCGACGCGATGCTCGACAGCGCGCTGGCCGGATGCGAGCGCATCTTCGACGTGCAGCGTGAGGCCCTGGCCGCGCCGTACCCCGGAGAGCTTCCCGGTGCCTGAACCGGTGCGTCTGCTGGTCGCCAGCCGGAACCCGAAGAAGCTCGCCGAGCTGCGGCGGGTGCTGGACGCCGCGGCCGTCGAGGGCATCGAGCTGGTCGGGCTGGACGAGGTGCCGGAGTATCCGGAGACCCCCGAGACCGGCGCCACCTTCGAGGAGAACGCGCTGATCAAGGCGCGCGACGGCGCCGCGACCACCGGATTGGCTTGTGTTGCAGACGATTCCGGGATCGCCGTCGACGCTCTGAACGGAATGCCGGGCGTGCTGTCGGCGCGCTGGTCCGGGCGGCACGGGGACGACGAGGCCAACACCTCGCTCCTGCTCGCCCAACTCGGCGACGTGCCGGACGAGCGACGCGGCGCGGGGTTCGTCTCCGCCTGTGCGCTGGTGCTGCCGGACGGCACCGAGACGGTCACCCGCGGCGAGTGGCGCGGGGTGGTCGCGCGGGAGCGGGCCGGTGGCGGCGGCTTCGGCTACGACCCCGTGTTCGTGCCCGAGGGGTCCGACCGATCCGCCGCGGAGTTGAGCCCGCAGGAGAAGGACGCGGCCTCGCATCGGGGTATCGCGCTGCGGGCGTTGGTGCCGGCGATCGCTGCGCTGCGGTAGCTGCGCGGTAGCACACAGGCGGGGCGATCGGACGGGTTCCCGGCAGTCGAGGCGACTTGTGGGCCGTGGCGCAGGTCAGACGGCGAAGTCGCGCTTAACCTGCTGAGTGCGCCGGTGCTCGATGACGAAGGAGAGGAACGGCACGGTCCCGGCGAGCAGGGTGCCCACCGTGCGACCGACGGGCCAGCGCACCTTGACGGCCAGGTCCAGGGTCAGGAGGAGGTAGACGAAGTACACCCACCCGTGCACGACGGCGATCCACCCGGGCAGGTCCTGCACGCCGAACCCGTACTTGGCCACCATCTCGGCGGTCAGCACCAGGAGCCAGATACCCGTCGCGTAGGCGAGCACGCGGTACCGCAGCAGGGCGGGCGCGACCCGCGGATCCTTCGCGCGGGTGGGGGCGGCGGATCCGGAATCGGCGATGCTCACGAACTGCTCCTGTCCTCGCGGCCGAGCTCCGCGAGATAGCGGTTGTATTCCTTCAGCGTGTGGGAGTCGGAATCCGACCCGAGGGTGTCCGCCGGCGTCACGGTCGGTCGCTGCGGCAGCAGGTCCGCGGGAATCTCGGTGGGCTCCGCCTCGGCATCGACGGGGGGCTCGTCGGGTGCGTCCTCGAGTTGCACGAAGCGGCGATAGGCGAACACGACGAACGCGGCGAACAGCGGCCACTGCAGCGCGTACCCAAGGTTCTGGCCGGATCCGGTGGAGGACTCGAACCGTTCCCACTGCCACCACCCGAGGGCCAGACAGCCGGCGGCGGCCACGACGACCAGCAGAATCAGCGCCGGTCGACTTCTCGTCCGAGTTCCGTCGCCGCGTCGATCCACACCACCAGGTTACCGGAGCGCCGCCCTCGTCAACGACGTGGCGTCGTAGTTCCCGGTCGGTGCGGTGGTGCGCGAGGGGGGACTCGAACCCCCACGTCCTTCGGACACCAGAACCTAAATCTGGCGCGTCTGCCATTTCGCCACTCGCGCGTGCGGGCCGAGTCTAGACGCCCGCGCCGCCGATGATCGGCGACGCGGACGTCCCGGCTCAGGCCGCGCGCGGCGGCGCGGGGGACCGTCGGCCGGAGACCGTGCGCTGGTGGCGCCAGATCGCGTGGCGGACCGTGGCCACGTCGAGGTCGAGCTCCGCGGCGATCGCGGCGAGGGCGTCGCCGACGTTCGACGCGTCGAACTCCCCGACCGTCTCGGTGACGTCTCCCAGGAAGGTGGCGACGAGCGCGTCGTTCTCCGGGGTGTCGATGCCGAGACTGCCGAGGAAGCACAGCCACGTGCGATTCCCGAGCCCGGGGACGTCGACGACCGCGCGTCGGATCGGCTCGGTGTTCGCGACGTCCGCGGCACCACGAACCCCGACCGCAGTGAGGGCGGCGGCCGCGGCGATCACCGCCGCGGCCTTGGTGGTGCTGTTTCCGGGCACGCGCTGGCGGTTGCCGAGCAACTCCGCCAGCCCGTCGCCGTCGCACGCGGCGAACGCGGCCACGTCGTCCGTCGCACCGTGTCGGTGGGTACGCCAGGCCGAGACGACCCCGCGCACCCCGGTGGTCGGCCCGCCGTAGGACGCGCGCGCGGAGAACACGGCATCGAGAAGTGCGGCCTCGGTGTCGGGCCACCCCGAGAACCAGTAGGGCGAGGTCTCCCGCGGCACCGCGCGGAGGACGGCCGCGGTGAGCGCGGACGGCGCGGCGGCGGCGGTCGCTGCGGTGGCAGCGGTGGTGGTGGTGGTCGGTTCGACTGTGGTCACGAGAATCCCCCCCGGATCTGCGTGCGGCGCGGACGGCGCCG
The DNA here is from genome assembly GCF_019834675.1 of Rhodococcoides corynebacterioides. Lineage (GTDB taxonomy): Bacteria > Actinomycetota > Actinomycetes > Mycobacteriales > Mycobacteriaceae > Rhodococcoides > Rhodococcoides corynebacterioides_A. The sequence continues at coordinate 26,790 of NZ_JABUBU010000022.1, forward strand.
CGATGGTGCACGACGGGCGCCGTGCGACGCGGACGGTAACGCCGAGGTCCGACAGGACTCCCGGTCACAGTTACTCCGTCGCCGTGACTTGCATCACGGACCAGATCGGCCGAAGCCGAGGGTTTCCTCGGGTTTCGGCGGGGAGAGATACCCCCTGGTCTGCGACGACTCGACCTACTCGTCGGTCAGGTCCCGCGTCGGCGTCGGGGGTCCGTCACGACGTACCCGCGGGTAGCACTAGGACGTCAAACAGAACGTGAGGATTTCCTCATGATTTTGTGCCACCCTTGTCCCCACGAGGCGACGGCTCCGCGCCATGGAGCGAGCACGAACCGCCTCACCGGACTCGTACGACCGACCGGATCCACGAGAACCGAGGTCGCCGCCCCCAGCGGCCCCGAACCCCCATCGCCTCGCACCCGAGGTAGGAGAGGACACGCACGCGTGACGATCAACGAGAGCACCCCATCCCGCCCGCGGTCCGGCGACCGCAGCAGCTCGCTCGCCGAGCGCCTGGTCGACGGTGAGGCGTACGCCCTCGCTTTCGGCGGTCAGGGCGCCCCGTGGCTGCCCACGCTGGACGAGCTCACGCGCGACTGCGCGCTCGAGCCGCAGATCACCGACCTGGTGAACTCGGCCGCCCGGGTGCTCGCGCCCGTGGCCGCCGAGCTGCTGGTGGTGCGCCCTCTCGGGTTCGACCCCATCGCGTGGATGCTCGAGCAGGAACTCGCCGAGGATCCGTCCGCCGGCCCGTCGGCGGCGGCGCTGGTCTCGGCCGCCGTGTCGGTGCCCGGTGTGCTGCTCACGCAGATCGCCGCGCTGCGCGCCCTGGCCGTGCAGGGCCTGGACTACACCACCACCGCGCCCGTCGCGGTCATCGGTCACTCGCAGGGTGTCCTCGCCGAGGCCGTCGTCGCCGACCGCGGTGCCGCGGACGTGGAGATGCTCGCGCTCGCCCAGTTGATCGGTGCCGCTGCCGGACTGGTCGGCCGCCGCCGCGGTCTCATCGGTGCCGGCGATCGCGCCCCGATGGTGTCCGTCTCGAACATCGATCCCACCCGTCTGCAGGCCGTCGTCGACGAGTTCGCGGGAACGGAGAACGCCGCCGCCGTCGTCGCCATCCGCAACGGGCGTCGTCGCGTCGTGCTCAGCGGCCCCTACACCGCACTCGTCCGCATCCAGCAGCGCTGCGAAGAGATCGCGGACCGCGAGAGCCGTGAGCGCGAGGCCAAGAAGCGTGGCGGCGACGTGTTCGCGCCCGTCTTCGAGCCCCTCGACATCGAGGTCGGCTTCCACCACCCGCAGCTGGCCGAGGCCGTCGAGATCGTCGAGGGCTGGGCCACGCGATGCGGTCTCGACGTCGACCGCGCGCGTTCGCTCGCCACCGCCATCTTCGTCGAGCCGGTCGACTGGGTCGCCGCTGTGGACTCCGTCGTCGCCGCGGGCGCGACCTGGGTTCTCGACCTCGGCCCCGGTGACGCGCTCACCCGCCTGACCGCGTCGAACATGCGCGGACACGGCGTCGGCGTCGTCGCCGCGTCGACCCGGACCGGTCACCGGAACCTGTTGACGCCGGGCGCCGCTCCCGCCGTCGACCGCCCGTGGACCGACTTCGCACCGCGCGTCGTCACGCTGCCGAACGGCCGCACCGTCGTCGAGACGTCCTTCACGCAGCTCACCGGTCGCTCGCCGATCCTGCTCGCCGGCATGACGCCGACGACGGTCGATCCGGCCATCGTCGCCGCGGCCACCAACGCCGGCCACTGGGCCGAGCTCGCCGGCGGCGGCCAGGTCACCGAGGAGATCTTCGCCGGTCACGTCGACCGTCTGAAGGACCTGCTCGAGCCGGGCCGTTCGGTGCAGTTCAACTCGCTCTTCCTCGATCCGTACCTGTGGAAGCTGCAGCTGGGTGGCAAGCGCCTCGTGCAGAAGGCCCGTACCGCGGGCGCACCCTTCGACGGCGTGGTCGTCACCGCCGGTATCCCCGAACTCGACGAGGCCGTCGCGCTGATCGAGGAGCTGACCGAGGTCGGCATCAGCCACGTCGCGTTCAAGCCCGGCACCGTCGCGCAGATCCGCAGCGTCATCCGTATCGCCACGGAGGTGCCCGACTACCCGGTGATCGTGCACATCGAGGGCGGGCGCGCCGGCGGCCACCACTCGTGGGAGGACCTCGACGACCTGCTCGTCGCCACCTACGCCGAGCTGCGCGCGCACGACAACATCGTCATCTGCGTCGGCGGCGGCATCGGCACCCCGGAGCGGGCCGCCGAGTACCTCACCGGCCAATGGTCCGTGGACGCCGGCTTCCCGGCGATGCCGCTCGACGGCATCCTCGTCGGCACCGCCGCCATGGCGACCCTCGAGGCCACCACGGCCCCCGAGGTCAAGCAGCTCCTGGTCGACACTCCCGGGTGCCCGGACTGGGTGGGCGCCGGAACCGCCACGGGCGGAATGGCATCGGGCCGCAGCCAGCTCGGCGCGGACATCCACGAGATCGACAACGCCGCGTCGCGCACCGGCCGTCTGCTCGACGAGGTCGCCGGTGACGACGACGCCGTCGCGGCGCGTCGCGACGAGATCGTCGCCGCGCTGGACGCCACGGCCAAGCCGTACTTCGGCGACGTCGCCGACATGACGTACCTGCAGTGGCTGAACCGTTACGTCGAGCTCGCCGTGGGCGACGACCCGCGCGTGGAGAACCCGTGGCTCGACATCACCTGGCGCGTGCGCTTCCGGGACATGCTGCAGCGCAGCGAGGCTCGTCTGCACCCGGCCGACCGCGGACCGGTTCCCACGCTGTTCGCGGACGAGGACCTGCTCGAGCGTCCCGCCGACGCCGTTGCGGCGCTGCTGCGGGCGTACCCCGACGCCGAGTCGGTGCGCCTGCATCCCGCCGACGTCCCGTTCTTCGTCGCGCTGTGCCGCCTGCCGGGCAAGCCGGTCAACTTCGTGCCCGTCGTCGACAAGGACGTGCGCCGCTGGTGGCGTAGCGACTCCCTGTGGCAGGCGCACGATCCGCGCTACAGCGCCGATCAGGTCTGCGTCATCCCCGGCACCGTTGCCGTCGCCGGCATCGACCGCGTCGACGAGCCCGTCGGTGATCTGCTGAACCGCTTCGAGAAGGCCACGACGGACCGGCTGCTCGCCGAGGGCGCCGAGCCCGTCGCCGTCGCCACGCGTCGCCACCCCGAGGTCGCCGGTGGCGCCATCGGTGTCGTGCTCGCCGCGCCGGACATCACCTGGGCATCGCGCTTGGCACCCAACCCCGTTCGCCGTCTCGGCGCCGTGAGCGAGTGGGAGGTCACCTCCGACGAGCAGGCGACGCACCCCGGCACCGGAGCCACCCTCACCACGTCCGGCGACGACGCCGTGCTGCTGTCGGTGCCGCTGACCGCGGGCCGCTCGGTCGACATCCGCATCACCGTCCCGGCCTCCGCCGTCGACGGCGGCGCGCCGCTGGTGACCGACGCCGACGCCGAGACCGCCATGTCCGCCCTCCTCGGTGTGGCTGCGGGACAGGACCTTCCGACCGTCAAGAACGGAACCGCGCGTCTCAACATCGCCTGGTCGCCCGACCTGACCGCCGATCACGCCGGGGTCACCGGCTCCGGCCTGCCCGCCGAGTACGGCGTCGGCCAGTCGGTGGTCCCGGACGTGCTCGTCGGGGCCTGCTGGCCCGCCGTCTTCGCCGTGCTGGGCGCCGCCCGCACCGCGGACGCCGGCTCGGTCATCGAGGGCATGCTCGACCTGGTCCACCTCGACCACCGGATCGACCTGGTCGGCGAGCTGCCGGACCACCACAGCATCCTCGTGGTCAAGGCCACCGCCGGTGAAGTGATCGACACCGACCTCGGCCGCGTCGTGGAGGTCTCGGTCGAGATCGGCGCGATGCTGGGCGAGGGCCTCGACGCCCCCGCCGTCGCGACGCTGGTGGAGCGCTTCGCCATTCGTGGCCGCACCGGTGCCGGCACGCTCACCGATCCGCCGCGTGCGGGTGGGTCGCTCACCGACGCCCTGGTGGAGACGCCGCGTCGTCGCCGTCGGGACGTCACCGTCACCGCGCCGCGCCACATGGGTGCCTTCGCCCAGGTGTCCGGCGACCACAACCCGATCCACACCTCCGACGCCGCCGCGCGTCTGGCCGGTCTGGGCAGCCCGATCGTCCACGGCATGTGGCTCTCGGCCGCCGCGCAGCAGGTGGTGACGGCCGTCGACCCGTCGGCCACCACTCCGCCGCGTCGCCTCACCGCGTGGACCACCCGCTTCCTCGGCATGGTGCGCCCCGGCGCGTCGATCGACGTGCGCGTGGATCGCATCGGTTTCGAGGCCGGCCGCGAGGTCGTCGAGGTCTCGTGCAAGGTCGACGGCGACCTGGTCATGCAGGCCACCGGCCGCATCGCGGCGCCGAAGACGGTGTACGCCTTCCCCGGTCAGGGCATCCAGACCCGCGGCATGGGTCTCGACGCGCGGAGCCGGTCCAAGGCCGCACGCGAGATCTGGGAGCGTGCCGACAAGCACACCCGGTCCGCGCTGGGCTTCTCCATCCTCGCGGTGGTGCGGGACAACCCGACCGAGCTGCGCGCTCGCGGCGTCACCCACAAGCACCCCGACGGCGTGCTGCACCTGACGCAGTTCACCCAGGTGGCCATGGCCGTCCTCGGTGTGGTCCAGGTGGCCGAGCTCCGCGAGTCCGGTGCGTTCGTGGAGGACTCGTTCCTCGCGGGCCACTCGGTGGGCGAGTACAACGCCCTCGCGGCGGTCGCCGGTGTGCTGCCGCTCGAGGCCGTTCTCGAGGTGGTCTTCCAGCGCGGGTCCGCCATGCACCAGTTGGTCCCGCGTGATGCGCAGGGCCGCAGCGACTACCGCATGGCCGCCATCCGCCCGTCGCAGATCGGCCTGGCCGACGACGACGTCATCGCCTACGTCGAGTCCATCGGCGCCCGCGTCGGCGAGTTCCTGCAGGTGGTGAACCTCAACCTGCGCGGGTCGCAGTACGCCATCGCCGGCACCGTCGCCGGGCTCGAGGAGCTCGAGCGCGACATCGACCGTCGCCGTGCGGAATTCGGCGGCAAGCGTGCCTTCATCCTGGTGCCCGGCATCGACGTGCCCTTCCACTCCACGGTCCTGCGCGGCGGAGTCGACGACTTCCGCAGCCGTCTGCTGGACCTGCTGCCGGAGACGATCGATCCGTCGATCCTGGTGGGGCGCTACATCCCCAACCTGGTGCCGCGCCTGTTCTCGCTCGAGAAGGCGTTCGTGCAGGAGATCGCCGACCTGGTGCCGTCCGAGCCGCTCGTCGACGTGCTCGGCGCGTGGGACGACTGGGCCGCCCGCCCGTCCGACCTGTGCCGCGTGGTGCTGACCGAGCTGCTCGCCTGGCAGTTCGCCAGCCCGGTGCGGTGGATCGAGACGCAGGACCTGCTGTTCGCCGACACCGCCGACGGCGGGCTGGGCATCGAGCGGTTCGTCGAGGTGGGCCTCGGCGCCATGCCGACGGTCGCCAACCTGGCGACCAACACGCTGAAACTGCCGGGCCGCGTGGGTCATCCGGTGGAGGTGCTCAACATCGAGCGCGACGCCGCCGTGGTGTACTCCACGGACACCGACCCGGAGATCGTCGACGAGCCGGAGGAGACCCCGGCCGCCGACCCGGCCGCCACCGCGCCGGCCGCGGCTCCCGCGGCGCCGGCGCCCGCAGCGGCACCGGCGGGCGGGCCTCGTCCCGACGACATCGCCTTCACCGCGTCGGACGCGACCACCGTGCTCATCGGCCTGTGGACCAAGCTCCGCCTCGACCAGATCGGCCCCGCCGACACCATCGAGGCACTGTGCGACGGCGTGTCCTCGCGTCGGAACCAGCTGCTGGTCGACCTCGGTTCCGAGCTCTCGCTCGGCGCCATCGACGGTGCGGCCGATGCCGACATGGGCGCTCTGGCCGGCACCGTCAACAAGCTCGCCCGCACCTACCGCCCCTACGGCCCGGTGTTGAGCGATTCCATCAACGACCACCTGCGCAAGGTGTTCGGCCCGTCGGGACGTCGTCCCGGCGCGGTCGCCGAGCGGGTGACCAAGGTCTGGCAGCTCGGTGACGGGTGGGCACACCACGTCACCGCCGAGGTCGCCCTCGGCACCCGCGACGGGCAGTCCGTCCGCGGCGGGGCGCTCGGTGGTCTCGGGGAGACCGCTCCGTCGGACGGCGCCGCCGTCGACGCGTTGATCGACGCCGCCGTGACGGCCGTCGGTCAGCGCCGCGGGGTGCAGGTCTCGATGCCGTCCAGTGGGGGCGGCGGCGGTGGGGGCACCGTCGACGCCGCCGCGCTCGGCGAGTTCACCGAGAACATCACCGGCCGGAGCGGCGTGCTCGCCTCGGCGGCCCGTCTGGTGCTCGAGCAGCTCGGGTTCGCGGACGCGGAGACGCTCCCGGAGGCCGACACCGCCGAGTCCGATCTCATCGATCTGGTCTCGTCCGAACTGGGCAGCGACTGGCCGCGTCTCGTGGCGCCGTCGTTCGACGCCCGTCGTGCGGTCCTGATCGACGACCGATGGGCCACGGCGCGTGAGGATCTCGCTCGCCTGTGGATCGGCGACGAGGCCGCTCGCGCCCTGGCGGTCGACGCCTTCACCGGCGCCGGCGAGGCCGTGGCCGCGCAGGCGACGTGGTGGCAGCGCCGTGCCGACGCACAGGGTCTGGCCGACCTGGCGTCGTCGTACGCCGCCATCGCCGCGGCCGCGACCGCGACCGAGACGCCCGGACAGTGGGCCGATCAGGTGGCCGTGGTGACCGGAGCGAGCAAGAACTCGATCGCCGCTGCGGTGACCGGCGAGCTGCTCTCGGGCGGGGCGACGGTCTTCCTGACCACGTCTCGTCTGGACGAGGAGCGCGTCGGGTTCTACCGCGAGCTCTACCGCACGCATGCCGTGGCTGGTGCCGCTCTCTGGGTGGTCCCCGCGAACATGGCGTCGTACGCCGACGTCGACGCGTTCGTCGAGTGGGTGGGTACCGACCGGATCGATTCGGCCGGTGGCGCCAAGAAGCTGGTCAAGCCGGCGATGACGCCGACGATGCTGTTCCCGTTCGCCGCGCCGCGCGTGGCGGGCGAGCTGTCCGACGCCGGCGCTCGCGCCGAGATGGAGATGAAGGTTCTCCTTTGGTCGGTCGAGCGTCTCATCGGCGGACTGTCCACCATCGGGTACGACCGCGACGTCGACAGCCGACTGCACGTGGTGCTGCCGGGCTCGCCGAACCGCGGACTCTTCGGTGGCGACGGCGCGTACGGCGAGGCCAAGGCCGCGCTGGACGCCGTGACCAACCGTTGGAAGGCCGAGCGCAGCTGGGCCGAGCGAGTGACGTTGGCGCACGCCCGCATCGGCTGGGTCCGGGGCACCGGGCTCATGGGCCACAACGACGTGGTCGCCGAGGCCGCGGAGGCGGCCGGCGTGCGGACGTGGTCGACGCAGGAGATGGCCGAGCAGCTGATCGCGCTGTGCGACGAGGAGTCTCGCCGCCGAGCGGTCGACGCTCCGCTCGAGGTCGACCTCACCGGTGGTCTCGCCGAGGCCGGGCTCGATCTGGCCGCGCTGGCCAAGGAGGCCGCCGACGCGGCCGTCGCCGAGGAGGCTCCGGCCCCCGCGCCGGCCACCGTCGACGCGCTGCCCGAGCCGCCGCGCATCACCGGCGAGCTCGACGCTCCGGCGTGGCCGGAGCTCGACGTGGACCCGTCGGAGCTGGTCGTGATCGTCGGTGCCGGCGAGCTCGGACCGTACGGCAGTGCACGGACGCGCTTCGAGATGGAGGTCGACGAGAAGCTCTCGGCGGCAGGCGTTCTCGAGCTCGCGTGGAGCACCGGCCTGGTGGTCTGGGAGAACGATCCCAGGCCGGGGTGGTACGACGTCGAATCCGGTGATCTGGTGCCGGAGGCCGAGATCGCGGATCGCTACCACGACGTGGTGGTCGAGCGGTGCGGCATCCGCCGGTACGAGGACGACGGCGCCATGGTGAACAACACCGCGCCGCTGATGTCCTCGGTGTTCCTCGACCAGGACCTGACCTTCGTGGTGGGTAGCGAGGCCGAGGCCCGCGCGTTCGTCTCGGCGGATCCGGACCGGACCGTGGTGACCACCAACGCCGACGGTGACTGGCAGGTGACGCGCAAGGCGGGCACCGAGATTCGCGTGCCGCGCCGGATGAAGCTGACCCGCAGCGTGGGCGGCCAGATCCCCACCGGCTTCGATCCGGTGAAGTGGGGCATCTCGCCGGACATGGCGAGCTCGGTGGACCGCGTCGCACTGTGGAACATCGTGTGCACCGTCGACGCGTTCATCACCTCGGGCTTCGAGCCGTCGGAGCTCATGCGCTGGACCCACCCGTCTCTGGTGGCGAACACGCAGGGCACGGGCATGGGCGGCATGGAGTCGATGCGCTCGCTGTACATCGACACGCTGCTCGGCGACGCACGGGCGAACGACATCCTGCAGGAAGCCCTGCCGAATGTCGTGGCGGCGCACGTGGTCCAGAGCTACGTCGGCTCGTACGGTGCGATGGTGCACCCGGTGGCGGCCTGCGCCACGGCCGCGGTGTCGGTCGAGGAGGGCGTCGACAAGATCCGTCTCGGCAAGGCCACGTTCGTGGTCGCCGGCGGCTTCGACGACCTGAGCAACGAGGGCATCATCGGCTTCGGCGACATGTCCGCCACGGCGGACACCGAGGCCATGCGGGCCCAGGGCATCAGCGATCGGCGGTTCTCGCGAGCCAACGATCGTCGGCGCGGCGGATTCGTCGAATCGCACGGCGGCGGAACGATTCTGCTCGCCCGCGGCGACCTGGCCCTGGAGATGGGTCTGCCCGTCCTCGGTGTGGTCGGCTGGGCGCAGTCGTTCGGCGACGGTGTCCACACCTCGATTCCCGCCCCGGGCCTCGGCGCCCTCGGCGTGGGTCGCGGGGGCCGGGACTCGGCCATGGCGCTCTCGCTCGCGGCGCTCGGCGTCGCGGCGGACGACATCGCCGTGATCTCCAAGCACGACACGTCCACCAACGCCAACGACCCCAACGAGGCCGAACTGCACACGCGTCTGGCGCGGGCACTCGGCCGCAGCGAGGGCAACCCGCTGTTCGTGGTGTCGCAGAAGTCGCTGACGGGTCACAGCAAGGGCGGCGCCGCCGCCTTCCAGCTGATCGGTCTGTGCCAGGTGCTGGCGCAGGGCGTCGTGCCGCCGAACCGCAGCCTCGACTGCGTCGACGACAAGATGGCCGAGTTCGAGCACCTGGTGTGGGCACGCCGGCCGCTGACGTTCGGAAACTCGTTGCCGCTCAGAGCCGGTCTGCTGACCAGCCTCGGGTTCGGCCACGTGTCCGGGCTGATCGCGGTGGTGCACCCGCAGGCGTTCGTCGCCGCGATTCCGGCCGATCGACGCGAGGAGTACCTGCGCACGTCGCGGGAGCGCGTCGTCGCCGGGCGCCGACGCCTCGCCGACGCCATGTGCGGCGGAGACGCGCTGTATCGGCGTCCGGAGGATCGCCGGTTGGGTCACGACGGCACCCCGTCGGCCGTCAAGCATCAGCTCGAGGCCGACCTGCTGCTCAGCGAGGCCACCCGACTCGGTGCGGACGACGTCTACCGCGTCGCCGCGCAGGATGGCACGGTGACCGAATGAGCATCCTCGGAGTCGGACTGGACCTGGTGTCGGTGTCGGAGTTCGCCGAGCAGATGGAGCGCGTCGGGACCACCATGGTCCGCGACAGCTTCACTGCCGGCGAGCGCCGCCACGCCGCCACCAAGAGCAGCGATCCCGCGCGGCACTACGCCGCGCGGTGGGCCGCCAAGGAAGCAGTGCTGAAGGCATGGGCCGGGTCCCGCTTCGCCCGCGCACCGCAGATCGGCGACAACCCCTACCCGTTGATCGAGGTGGTCAACGACGCCTGGGGTCGCCCGTCGATCAAGCTGCACGGCATGGCGGCGGAGTTCCTGCCGTCGGTGAAGATCCACCTGTCGCTGACGCACGACGGCGACATGGCCGCCGCGGTGGCGATTCTGGAGGAGTGAGTACGGAGTGACTCGGGGGAGAGAGCCGGCGCGATCAGCGCCGGCTCTCTTTTTCTGCCAGTGACAGGTATGCGGCCATGATGCGCTTGAGTTCGACCACGGCGTCGGCGTGCGTCTGGCCGTCCTGGACGGAGAAGTTCAGCATCGAGTAGACGACGTGAACCAGCACCTCGGCCATGAGGTTGCGGCGCGCCCGCGGCGTCCGCGGGGTGAGCGGCGCGAGCATCCGCTCGATCTGCGCGGCGAACGCCCGCTCGTGGATGACGCCCGTCGCCCGCGTGGCCGGTGTGCTCTGCATCGCCAGCCACACCTCTCGACGGGACGGGTCGGACGACCACAGACCGGACATGTGGTCGAGGAAGTCGTCGAGGAATCGCAACCAGTCGATCGACGGGATCTCGCCGTCGAATTCCGCCAGCTCGCGCTGGACGCCCTTGAGGTCCTCGCGGTTGAGCTCGCAGACGATCACGTACTTGTTGGCGAAGAACTGGTAGAGCGTGCCGATCGGCAGGCCCGCGCGGGACGCCACTTCCTCGCAGGTGAACGATTCGAACCCCACGTCGACCAGGAGCTCGCGGGACGCGGTGAGCAGGGCGTCGAACTTGCGCTTGCTCCGCTCCTGCGTGGGACGACGCCGGGGGAGCAGCTCCACGGGTTCGTTGGTGTCGGCGTTCTCGCTGGTGTCGGCGCCGTCGCGCACGTCCGACTCGTCGAGGGTGTCGGGGTCGTCGGGTGTGCTCGGCTGGTGCGGCCACGGTGACCCGGCGGTGGACTCCACGTCATCGAGACTATCGGTCCGGCGCGTCGCCACCACCGAGCATCCCCGATCGGGCCCGCCGTTTGTGCACATCCGGTATGTTTGGAGAGAGTTGAGAGGGAGATGGACCGAAAAGGTCCGCCTCGTTCGCCCTTGCGCCCCGGATCGACGGGGGTGGTTCGGACTGCGTGAGGTTCCGGGTGCGCTGCGCCCGCGTCGCTCGTCCCTGCGGATGGCGGCGCGGCCCTGCGGCGGCACCGCCCCGACACGCGTCGAGACCAGGGAGGGCTCGCCATGAAGGACTCCACGCCGGCTGCAGTGCTGGCCTACCACGTACAGGGCAGCACGGTGACCGCCGAGTTGCTCGCCGCGGCCGACGGATCGGTCGTCGGCCCGCCGGCCGTCGTCACGCTGGGCGACCTCACCGCCGAGCAGATCGGCCTCTCCGTGCCCTCGCTGTGGCGCCTGATCGACGACGCGGACGTCACGGTCACCTGCGTCGTCGTCACCGGACTCGCGGCCGACGTCGACGCCGCACCACCGATCCTCGAACTCGCCTTGGACGTGCCCGTTCACCGCGCGCCGTCGCCGACGGTCGTCGTCGACTCCCGCGGGTCCGCCCCGTGGGATCGCAGCGCGCCGCAGCGGTTGCGTCCCGCGCGTCCCGTCCCCGCGGCACCCGGCCGTCGATCCGCCGAGCCGACGCGGGAGTCCGTGCCGGCGTCCGATGCGTCCCGGCCCGGCCGGGTGGCGTCCGCCGCGCTCACGCAGGCGGGCGAGACCGTGCCGACACCGCCGGCCGACGCCCGTCCGGCACCGGCGGACGACGACGCGCCGGCACCGAACGTCGCCGGTCCCGCATCGTCGGACGACGTGACCGAAGCGTTCGCTGTCGTCGTCGACGACGAGCCCGCTCCCGCCCCCGTGTCGACGACGGACGGACGCCGGACCCGACGCGCGGGCACGCTGGTCGCCGCGTCGGCCGCCGCGATCCTGGTGGCTGCGGGCATCGCGGGGGCTGCCGTCGTCGTCGGCAAGCCGGGGGACGAGCCGGCCCGCACGGCGTCGGCGACCGACGCCGCCCCCGAGACGGCGCAGCCCGTTGCCGATGTGCCGGCGGCGGGTACCGGCGCCGCGGCCGTTCCGGCGCCTGCTCCGCCGGTGCCGATCGTCGCACCTACCACCGAGACCGCGGAGCCGGAGCCGGAGCTGACCGAGGAGTCGTGGTCCACGCCGGCGTCACCGAGCGTCCCGCCGCAGACCACGTGGTCCCCGCCGCCCCGCACCTCCACCGTGCCGCCTCCGGTGTTCGCGGTGCCGGTGCCGGACCAGGATCCGAACAAGTCTCCGCAGCAGCTGCAGGACGAGGCCTGGGCCCGGCACTGGGAGCAGACCGGGGAGTGGCTGAACCAGGAGTTCGGCGGCTGACCGTGTGAGGCAGACTCGGGTGCCATGACTGCCTCTCTCGACCGCTTCCGCGCGTCCGTGTTCGCCGACATGCCTCGGGTGCGGGAGGAACTGGCCGCGCTGGTCGCGTTCCGGTCCGTGGCCGACGATGCCTCGGTCGCCGGAGACAACCGCGATGCCGCCGACTGGGTGCGTCGGGCGTTGGTCGACGCGGGAATTCCGGACGTCGACCTGCACGAGACGTCGGACGGGTCGCTGGCGGTGATCGGTCGTCGGCCCGCGCGCGAGGGCGCCCCCACGGTGTTGCTCTACTCGCACTACGACGTGCAACCCGCCGGTCCCGAATCCGCCTGGGCCAGTGACCCGTTCACGCTCACCGAGCGTGACGGTCGCTGGTACGGCCGGGGTGCGGCCGACTGCAAGGGCAACCTGGTGATGCATCTCGCCGCGCTGCGCGCCGTGGGGGAGTCACCGGTGGGCGTCGTCGTGGTGTGCGAGGGATCCGAGGAAACCGGCACCGGCGGACTCGAGCACCTGGTGGCCGAGCGTCCCGACCTGGTGGCGGCCGATGCCGTCGTTATCGCCGACGCGGGGAACGTCGCGGTGGGCGAGCCGACGGTCACGACGTCGTTGCGCGGCATGGCCATCGTGCGTGTCGACGTCGAGACCCTCGGCGGCGCCGTGCATTCCGGCATGTACGGCGGTCCGGCACCCGATGCCCTGGTGGCGTTGATCGGCATGCTCGCGACGCTGCACGACGACGCCGGAAACACCACGATCGACGGGGTCGACGCGTCCGGAACGTGGTCCGGCGCCGACTATCCCGAGGATCGGTTCCGTGCCGACGCCGGAGTCCTCGACGGGGTCGGGCTCGCCGGCGACGGGTCCATCGCCGACCGGTTGTGGGCGCGGCCGTCCGTGACGGTCATGGGGATGGACTGCCCGCCCGTCGTCGGGAGTGCGGCGGCCGTCGTACCGAGGGCGTCGGCGCGGCTGGGCCTGCGCGTCCCGCCGGGCGCCGACGCCGACGCGGTCCGGGTTGCTCTGATCGCGCACCTGCGTGCGCGGGTGCCCTGGTCCGCACGAATCACCGTCGCGGAGGAAGCCGTCGGGCAGCCGTTCGCGGCACGTACCGACGGGCCGGCCTACGCCGCCCTCACCGAGTCCCTACAGGAGGTCTACGGGCGAGAGGTGGCCGTCGCCGGGCAGGGCGGGTCGATTCCGCTGTGCACCGCCCTGCAGGAGGCGCTCCCCGACGCCGAGATCGTGCTCATGGGCGTCGAGGAACCCCTGTGCCGCATCCACGCGCCGAACGAGAGCGTGGACCCGTCGGAGATCGAGAATCTCGCCGTCGCGGAAGCGCTGTTCCTCGAGCGGGTGGTCAGAGCTTCAGATCGCGGATGAGCTTGGCGACGTGGCCGGTCGCGCGCACGTTGTACTGCGCGACCTCCACGGCCCCGTCCGGATCGATCACGAACGTCGAGCGGATGACGCCGCGAACGGTCTTGCCGTACATGGTCTTCTCGCCGAACGCGCCCCACGCCTCCAGCGTCGTCTTGTCCGGGTCGGACAGCAGCGGGAAGGTCAGCCCCTCCTCGTCCCGGAACTTCGCCAGCTTGGCGGGCTTGTCCGGCGAGACGCCGAGAACCTCGAGACCGGCATCGTTCAACTGCGCCAGGCTGTCGCGGAAATCGCAGGCCTGCTTGGTGCAGCCGGGCGTGCCGGCGGCCGGGTAGAAGTACACGACGACCCGCTTGCCCCGGTAGTCCGCCAACGACACCGTCGTGCCGTCGGCGTCGGGCAGCGAGAGTGCGGGCGCGGGATCACCGGGGGAGAGTCTCGAGTCGGTCACACCGGCAAACCTAGTCGAGAAGGGCGCGGCAGCCGTGCTCTAGGCTCGAGGTTCGACCGCGCAACGATCACCTGTGGAGGGCCACGTGGCACGCAACACCGACAACATCGAGCGGGACATCGAGGCCGCACGCGACCAGCTGGCCGCCACCCTCGACGAACTGAGCGTGCGGGTGGATCCGAAGCGCCTCGCGGAGAACACCAAGCGCAGCGCCGTCGCCACCCTCAACGAGCCGGCCGTGAAGTTCTCCCTCATCGGAGTCGGCGTGGTCGTCGCCATCCTCGTGGTCCGCAAGATCGTCAGCTGACCCGTTTCGCCTGATCAGGGCGTCGATTTCACTCCGCGCGCCCGCAGGTGTTAGGGTCTTTCTCGCACCACGGAGCGGGCAACCGCTTCGGCGCCTATAGCTCAGTTGGTAGAGCAAGTGACTCTTAATCACTGGGTCCGGGGTTCGAGTCCCTGTGGGCGCACAGGCAAAGCCCCCCATCGCTGATGGGGGGCTTTTCTGTTGTCGGGATGTGGTCCTGCTGGTGTGCGGTGCTGGGTGCGCAGCGCCCGCCGGTGCGCGCGGGTTGCAGCATGCGCGCGGTGGGCGGCGCTGCGCCGCGAGGCGGAGACGGGCTGTCGGAGCGAGTGCTCACCCGCGCGCTCATCTGTGCCGCATTCGGCGCAGCACGGTCCATTCGTAGTCCCGCGGCAGTGCCATCCAGGCGGTGCTGACAGTGGACCAGTCGCCGACTCCGGCCCGCGGCCCGCTCTGGCTGTGGCTGTATCCGTTGGCACCGTCTGCCGGGTGTACTTCGGACAATCGGGGATGCGCGGTGAGCAGACCGGCCAGCGAGAGGTGCACGGCGTTACAGTCGTGTGCCACCGAGACCCAGTCCGGGCGCAGTGTGCCGGAACCGGCGCGGGGGTGCGTGGTGATCAGGCGCCGCCAGTCGTCGCTGCTGTCGATCCTCAGGACCTTCACCGTCGGCGGCGAGAAGTGCAGTTCGTAGACGAACTCAGGGTTGTTCGACCGACTCCGAGTCCAGGTGTCCACGTCGCCCTCGAGGGGTGTCGCTGTCCACAGGGCGCCGTCGGGGAGGACCTCGGCCGGACTCGACCTGTTGTGGACTCTCGGCCGCACGAGCACCTCCACTCGACCCGAGTGTCGTTGGGGGGACGTGAAGGTATCTCGGGTGGGTGAGCCGAGTTCGTCGGCGACCGCTTCTGCCGTCGCGACGATTGCCGGGTCGCGAACATCCACCTGCAGTGCCTTGTCCATGCCGTTGCCGTAGAGGTAGGAGCTGATGTCGGTCCGGGCGTCGCTGATGAGGCTGAGCGTGGTCAAGCTGCGCAGGAAGGTGTTGCGACACCGGTTATCTCCGTGCATGGCGACATCGCGAGTGAGTCTGGCGACGAAGAGCCGGCCGGGCACGGTGTCGAGAAGGTCGGAACCCCGGAGTCGGCTGGACATGGGGGCAGGCTACCGAGAACGGGTGCTGTGGAGCAGTGTCGGAGGCGCTTGCGCTCCGACGTCGCCCCCTATGGGGGAGTCGACCGCCGGTGGGCGGTGTCACCCGGAGGTCCGACAATGCCCGGACGCCGGGGTCGCGGAGGCCTCAGGTCGGTGCGAAGCCCCCGATGTCGAGTGACACGACGAAGAATGCGAACGGGAGGTACCCGACGAGAAAAGTCAGGGCCGCGACGAAGGCGACCCAGCGAATCCGCCCGGCGCACAGCATGGTTGCGCCGGCAACCGCTGCGACGACGAGCGGCGGAGCGCACCAGGTGACCCAGTAACCGGTCGGCGGCGGCGGTAGCTCTGCGTGACGCCGAAGGTCGGAAGGTACGGCGTAACCGGGGGCGAGGTCCGGCGCGAAACCAGCCGCGCACATCGCCGCGAAGAATCCAAGGACGAGCATCCCGAGAACCGCCGCAATCGCAGCGAGGGGTCCGATGACGTCACCGCGCCGGGTGAACTTCGGTGTTTCGGACCCTGTCATCAGGTCACCGTAGCGCCGCGAGGCACAGGGTCGTTGTCGAAGTGCCCGGACATATTGCGGTTCTAAAAAATTGCGCCGTGAGCGCTATGACGACGAGCATTCCAGCGCACCAGACAAGCCAGTCGCGCCCGTGCTGCCCGTCCTGCTATTTGAACGGGTTCAGGGTGCGGCCGAGGAGGTATCCGATGCGTCCGGGGATGGGGCGCATGGCTGCTGCCGAGACCTTGTTGACGACGCCCGTGATGCAGACCGGCTTGCCGGCGCGAACAGCGTTCCAGCCTTCGCGGACGACGTCTTCCGGCTGCTGCCACAGGAATCCGGGCAGGCGGTCGGCGACGTCGCGGGTGCCCATGACGTCGTGGAACTCGCTGCGCGTGAAGCCGGGGCACAGCGCGGTGACGTGAATGCCGTGCGGCTTCAGCTCCATGTCGAGCGACTGGGACATGTTCAGGACGTAGGACTTGATGCCGGTGTAGAGCAGTCCGGCCCCGGGAGGGGAGACCGCGGCCACGGACGACAGGTTGACGATGCGTCCCCATCGGCGGGCCTTCATGCCGGGAAGCACGCGATGGGTCAACTCGGTCACCGCGGTGATCATCAGCTGGAGTTCGGCGGCGAGCGTGTCCCAGTCGGTGTCGGAGAACATGGTCTTCGACGACAGCCCAGCATTGTTGACGAGGACGTCGACGGCCATACCCAGCTCGTCGACGCGATCCACGATCGCGGCGGGAGCAGAGCGGTCGGTCAGGTCGGCCGTCACCGTCTCGGCGCGCACCCCGTGATCACGGCGGAGTTCGGTGGCCAGCGTCTCGAGTCGGTCGGATCGCCGCGCCACCAGGATCAGGTCGTGACCATCGGCGGCGAGATGCCGGGCGAAGGCGGCGCCGATCCCGGCGGAGGCGCCGGTGACGAGGGCGGTACGGCGGGGCTGGGGTGTGCTCATCGTGCGTCTCCTACGTGGCGGTCGAGGAAGTGGATCTGGTCGGCGACGATCGTGTCGAAGAACGGATCGAGATAGGGCTCGAAGTGGCCGCACTCGTAGGTGCGCACCTCACCCTTCGGTATGCGCCGGGCGACGGCCCGGGCCGTGTCGATCGGCGTGACGTCGTCGTGGGCGCGAGTTGGGCGAGAACGGGCACGTCGATGGCGGTGGCGTGGCGTCCGGGGGAGTAGAACGGCACACGAACTGCGACGCGGGCGGCGACGTCGTTCTCGGCGAGCAGTTCCTCGCGCATGTCTCCCATGCGTTCGACCAGTTCGTAGGCGCCTGGCGAGGTCATCATGGCGTTGTCACCCGGTCGTCCCACGGCGGCGAGGCGGTACGGCGACCGGCCCGTCCAGGCACGAATCTGGTCGTACACCCCGGCGGCGATCAGCCGTGCGACCGCTCTCGGGTTCCGAGCGAACGCCGACGCGGGTCCACTCACGTGGGGGACCTGCACGATGGCGGCGGCGAGGCGCCGATCCCGGGCGGCCAACCGGAGGACGTGTCCGCCGCCGAAGGAGGACCCCCAGGCCACGACCCGCGTGGTGTCGACGCCGTCGATGCTGCGGGCGAACTCGATCGCGGCCTCCCAGTCCGCCTGTTGCTTGCCGATGTCGAGGATGCGTCGAGGTAGTCCTGCGCTGGCACTCCAATGGCGGTAGTCGAAGACGAGTGCTGCGTAGCCGGCTTCGGCGAATCGCGCGGCGTACGCGTCGAGACGGAGTTCTCGGAACGCGGCGAATCCATGTGCGAGCACGACGATCGGTGGGTTCGCGACGTCACTCGGCCGGTACAGCCACGCTGCGCACCGGGTACCGCTGGAATCGAACGTGACGTCGGACCGCACGTAATCGAACTGACGTGTCATGGCCGGGACCTCCACCAGGTATCTTGAATGACGTTCAACAAGCTAGCAGCGTCTTGAATGACATTCAAGACCTGGAGGTGGAGGTGACGGTGTCGTGGCGCGGAACAAGAGGCCACAGGCCGCCGACGAGAAGCGTGACGAGATCGTCGCGGCCGCACGAAAGTTGTTCGTCGAGGGCGGGTTCGAGGGGACGTCGATGAGCAAGCTGGCCAAGGAAGCCGGCGTGGCGCCCAACACGATCTACTGGTACTTCGGCGACAAGGACGATGTGCTCGTGGCCGTCGTGTCCGCGGTGCTGGCCGACGTCCTTCCGGAGTACGACGCCATCGCGGACGAGCCGGTCGCTGCCCGCGTTCTGTGGGTCGTTCGGCGCTTGACCGAGCTGACCGGACTGGTCACGACGGTGCACGCGCGTGTGCCCCATTCGCCTGCGGTCGCCGAGTGGCACACCTTTTTCCACTGGCTCACCGGCAGCATGTTCCGCGCGGAGTTGGAGGCAGTCGGCGTGTCTTCGGACACGGTCGATGCGGAAGTGGCGATCGCCGTGTTCACCGTCGAAGGACTGCTGATGCACACGAGCGACGAGCGCGAGCAGCAGGCGATCTGCGAGGCCCTCGCTTCTCGGTGGCCGTCGACCTAGGTCGTTCATCGCGCTCGGGGTCGGCACGAGCAGAGTTCAACGTTCGAAGACGATCCTTCCTCGGACGATCGACATTGTCTCGCAGCGGAATGCGCCGCTCGGCCGCGATGACCAACTGCAGTTCGGGCACCGTGGGCGGCGCTGCGCCGCGAGGCGGAGATGGGCTGTCGGCTCGAGGCGCCCGGTCAGTGGCCGGTCCCCGATCGCGGGCAATGGCACGCTGCACTCGCAACACATGCCAGCACTATCGCGGCGATTTTCCGTGCTGGGGACCTCCCGGGACGCGACATCGGTGGATCAACCGATGCGAGAAATAGCTGCTCACGATGCCCGGACCCTCACGGCTCGGAACCGAAACCCGTCCTGGATCGCAGGCTCGTAATCGAACTCGACCCGCTGTCCGGGCTCCAGTCTTCGAAAGCCCCCGCCGACAATCGTGGAGAAGTGCGCCCAGGCGCCGCCGGGGGTGCTGTCGGCATCGAGTACACCCCACCCCTGCTCGTCGTGCCAGAGGCGCACCGTCCCGATTGCGGTGAGGAAGGGCCGCGGTTCGATCGCCGCGGTCTTCATGCTGTCGCGGGATGACTCTTCCCGCATGACGGTGAGGCCATCGGGGCCCGGGGCGTCGACGCTGTGCCAGAAGCTCGTATGGAACGCCCCTTCTCGCGCAGACGGCGCGGTCGCCCCCCGCGGCCATACGCACTCGACGTGATAGTGCATTCCCCGGATGGGCTCGTGTGCGGTGGTCCATTCGAAATAGACTTCTGTGCCGGGGCGCAAGCCCCGAATCGGGGACCGTTCGAGGTCGGCGACGCCCTCGACGCGCACCGCGTGGGGCCTCGCGTAGGCGCCGCCCGGGGTGTCATCAGAGTCGATGACTCCCCACCGGCCGTCGAAGTGCCACTCGCGGACAACACCCGTCGACACCATCGCATCAGAGTAAGACGTATGGCGCCGGGGAGGGGCGCCGATCGAACTCGCTGCTGCGCGGAGGGCCTAGG
This sequence comes from Rhodococcoides corynebacterioides, assembly GCF_019834675.1. Lineage (GTDB taxonomy): Bacteria > Actinomycetota > Actinomycetes > Mycobacteriales > Mycobacteriaceae > Rhodococcoides > Rhodococcoides corynebacterioides_A. Next base: position 46,331 of record NZ_JABUBU010000022.1, read on the forward strand.
ATTGCGGAATGACATCCGAGAGAAAGCATGCTGCACACTGACGGTCCTGCCAACGCTGCCGATGTCGCAGCGCGTATCCGAACCCGTCATCCCGGCCCGATCGCGTTGCTGCAGCACGATATTCGATCGGCAGTGACGTCCGAGGGGCGGTCGGACATCCGGCCGCGACCCGACCAACGCCTCTACGGCCCATCCGTGTGCGACGACGCCACACGCATCGTCGTCGGCCACAGCTTTCACCCGTACACCGCTGATCTCGGGACCTTCCCGACGGATAGCGTCCCGATGTCCGTTCGCGTCGTGGTGTCTGCGTATCGACTGGCGCCGTCCGCGCCGCCGTTGCGTCTGCAGTCGGACCCGACGGCGGAGGTGTCCCTTGTCGAGGCCGAGGGTTGGTTTCGTGCCGGTGTGGGCGAGGAGTGGGCCGACTACGCATACCTGCGGGCCGCGAACGACGTGATACCGGCGCGTGCGGGCTTGTACCGGTTCGGACTCATCCTGGACGCGACGGGTGCCCCGATGCTGGCGCCGACCAATTTCGAGTGGTCTCGGGTGGACCGCCGGGCCGAGCGTGGGATACACAAACTGGCACCCTCCGATGCGAACACTGTGCTGCGCGAACGAATTCTGCGTGAGGGTCCGTTCGCCGACCCCAGCCCCTACCTCGATCCACGAACCACTCCTGACGGTCGGTGGCGCATCGAGACGAGCGCGCGCGACGCCGACGACGACACGGCCGCGACGTTTCGGATGCTCACCGACCTGCTTCGGGTTCGCGGCGGGGTGCACACGCGGTTCGTTCCCGTCGCCTTCCATCTGGTGGGGCGGTCGGCAACGCTGACCTACCGCCTCGTCGGTCGCCCCGGGATCTACGACGCCACGGTGCCCATTCCCTCGCCTGCCGACCTCGCGAGCCCACCGCCGCCCGGAGACCACGTCGGACGGTACGGGTACCACCCGCCCGTGTTTCCGATGACCGCCGGGCAATGGGCGCACGGCCTCTGCGCGTTCTGGATGGAGATGGTCGCCTACGGGCGCATCGGAGACGTGAGACCGCCTTGGGCGCGTTAGCGAGGACGAGGGAGTCCCTGTCGTCTCCGACGTCGACCCCAAGAAGCGGACGTCGAAGATCACCACCCCGCTGTCGTGCGAAGTGCGCCGGGACCGAGTGTGGTTCTGTTGCAACATGCTGCGGCTGATTGGAGCGATGACACTCGTGGGCGCCGTGATTGGACTCGTCTTCTTCGGGGCCGAGTGCTGGACGGTGCAACGCGAATTGAGCGGTGTCGTCATCGGCGCGGGATACGAACCGTTGGTCGGTGTCGAGTCTTCTACTGGATACAGTTCCAGGGAGCTTGACCCGGTTCTCCGGACACCTGATCTGTAGCGTTGCTGCTGCAGGAGAGGAGTCCGAGCCATGCCCGCTGCACATCCAGAGGAGTTCCGCCGGCGCGCGGTCGACCTGACACGTCAGCCG
>NZ_JABUBU010000023.1 GCF_019834675.1 Rhodococcoides corynebacterioides
AAGGGGAACAGGAGAAGGGGGCGGGCAGGGACAGAACTACCGCGGCCAGGACGCCCGGCCACCCCGCACCAACACGTCGCACACCGTCCCCGGCACCTCCCCGACGGTCATGGCGACCAGAAGGTGGTCCCGCCAGGCGCCGTCGACGTCGAGGTACCGCTTCAGCAGCCCCTCCTGCCGGAAGCCGACGTTGCGCAGAACCGCTTGCGACGCTTGGTTCTCCGGCCGCACGGTCGCCTCGATGCGGTGCAGTTTCGCGGGCCCGAAGCAGTGGTCCAGGCCCATGGCGAGGGCGGCGGTGGCCACTCCCCCGCCGCCGGCGTCGCGCGCCACCCAGTACCCGATCCACGCGGAGCGCAGCGCGCCGCGCACGATGTTGCCGACCGTCAACTGGCCGCAGAAGGCGCCGTCGAGTTCGATGGCGAACGGCATCATGGTGCCGCGGCGGGCCTCCGAGCGCAGCGACGAGTACAGCGGCGGCCACGACGACATCGCGTGCCGCACGTCCCACGGCGCCTCGCCGGTCGGTTCCCACGGTTCGAGGTGCGCGCGGTTCTCGAGGCGGGTGCGCGACCACGCCGACGCGTCGCGCAGTCGAACGGGCCGCACCGTCACGGACCCGGCGGACACCACGAGGGGTCCCAGTTTCGCCGGCCACCCGGGGTGAGCCGACCACGATCGCGCCATGGACCGAAAGCTACCGCTCAGCCCCGTTGTGCGAGGAAGGCGACCTCGACTTCTTCGCCGGTGCGCACCTCGGTGACGTCGGCGTCGACCATCACCAGACAGTTCGCCTCGGCGAGGGTCGCGAGGAGGTGGGACGAGCTGCCCGGTGCCCCGCCGAGTGCCTGGACCAGGTACTCGCCCGTCCCCTCGTCGCGCATGAGTTGGCCGCGCAGGTACGCGCGACGCCCGGCGATCGAGGTGATCGGACCGACGGTGCGGGCGGTGACGATGCGTCGCATCGGTTGCCGACGGCCGAGCGCGATGCGCACCAGCGGACGCACCATCACCTCGAACACCACCAGCGCGCTCACGGGGTTGGACGGCAGAAGGAACGTGGGGACCTCGTCCCGGCCGAGCTGCCCGAAGCCCTGCACCGACCCCGGATGCATGGCGACGCGGCCCACCTCGATGTCGCCGAAATCCTCGAGCGCGGCGCGGACCGTGTCAGACGCGGTGCCGCCGACGGCACCGGCGATGACGACGATCTCGGACCGAATGAGCTGGCCCTCCACCACTTCTCGCAATCGGGTGGGGTCGGAGGAGACGATGCCGATGCGGTTGACGTCGGCGCCCGCGTCCCGTGCCGCGGCGGCGAGGGCGTAGCTGTTGACGTCGTACACCTGCCCCTGACCGGGGGTGCGTTCGATGTCGACGAGTTCCCCGCCGAGCGAGATCACCGACAGGCGTGGGCGGGGATGCACCAGCACCTTGTCGCGGCCGACGGCGGCCAGCAGGCCCACCTGCGCCGCCCCGATGATGGTGCCGGACCGCACGGCGACGTCGCCGGGTTGCACGTCGTCGCCGATGCGCCGCACGTAGTCGCCGGACCGGACGGGAGCGAGGACCTTGATGCGGCCGCGAACCAGTTCGGCGTGGTCGGTCGGGAGGACGGCGTCGGCGAGGGTGGGCAGCGGAGCGCCGGTGTCGACGCGGACCGCCTGCCGCGGTTGGAGCCGAATGGGTTGACGCGAGCCGGCGGCGACGTCGCCGACGACGGGCAACGTGATGTCCACCGGCTCGTCGTTCTCGTCGACGGCGGATCCGGCGGCAGCGATGTCGACGCTACGGACGGCGTACCCGTCGATGGCGGCCTGATCGAAGCCGGGCAGCGGGCGCTCGGTGACCACTTCCTCCGCGCAGAGCAGGCCCTGCGCCTCGGAGATGGCGACCCGCACCGGCCGGGGAGCTACCGCCGCAGCCGTCACTCTCGACTGCTGCTCTTCGACCGAGCGCATCCGCACCTTCCATCCGTCGACCGGCGCGTCACTCGTAGGTGGTGAGCTCCGGTGCCCAGCTGTCGCTCAAGCGCTCCTGGAGCCACTCGCGCAGTGCCGGGCCGTAATCCTCGCGTTCCAACGCGAAGTCAACCGCAGCACGAAGATATCCCCCGGGATTTCCGAGGTCGTGTCTCACCCCACGGTGGACGACGACGTGGACCGGGTGGCCTTCCTCGATGAGGAGGGCGATGGCGTCGGTGAGCTGCAGCTCACCGCCGGCGCCGGGCTCGATGCGTCGCAACGCGTCGAAGATGGCCCGGTCCAACAGGTATCGGCCGGCGGCGGCGAAGTTGGACGGCGCCTCCTCCTTCGCGGGCTTCTCCACCATGCCGTTGACCTTGAGCACGTTGGGGTTCGACGCGTCGGGCACGACCTCGGTGTCGAAGACGCCGTACGCCGAGACCGCCTCCTCGGGCACCTCGATGGCGCACAGCACCGACCCGCCGCGCTTGGCGCGCACGCGGGACATGACGTCGAGCACGCCGCGCGGCATCACCAGATCGTCCGGCAAGAGCACGGCGATGGCGTCCTCGTCGTCGTCGAGCGCCTCCTCGGCGCACGCGACCGCGTGCCCGAGTCCCAGCGGCTTCTGCTGAACGACGGACTTCACGTCCAGCAGTTTGGGCGCAACGCGCACCTTCTCGAGCAGCTTCAGCTTGCCGCTCTCCTCGAGCTTGTTCTCGAGCACCAGGTCCTCGACGAAGTGGGCGACCACGCCGTCCTTGCCGGGCGAGGTCACGATGACCAGCCGCGCGGCCCCACCCTCGGCAGCCTCGCCGGCGACCAGTTCGATACCGGGTGTGTCCACCACGGGCAGCAGTTCCTTCGGCACCGTCTTGGTGGCGGGCAGGAAGCGCGTGCCCATACCGGCGGCGGGCACGACGGCTGTCCGGAAGGGCGGATTCTTGCCGCCGGTCTCGGACCCACTGCCTGCTGCACTCATGCGCCTGTTTCCCATCCTTGTAGAACGCGAACTCCGTTCGCGAAGCCCGATCGCGAAGACCCTAGGGTTTCCCCCGTGACCGACGACGACAAACGCGCCTGGCGAGACCGCACCCGGGCCGCTCGACGGGGCCTGGACGACGGGTACCGCGTGGACGCGTCAGAGGCACTCTCTCACGCCGTCGGGACTTTGGCCTCTCGTCTCCGCGACTGTGGTGACCGAGCCCTGGCAGCGTACGTACCGATCGGTCGAGAGCCCGGGTCCACGGCCATGCTCGACGCCGCGATGCGGGCGGGTGTCACCGTGTTGCTGCCGATCGCGGGTGATCCGGGTCCGATGTCCTGGGCGCACTACACGGGCCCGGACTCGCTGGTTCCCGCTCGACACGGTCTGCTCGAGCCGTCCGGACCGGTCCTGCCGCCGGACACGATCGGCGATGCCGCGGTGATTCTCGTGCCGGCCCTGGCAGTGGATCGTCGGGGCGGTCGACTCGGCCGCGGCGCCGGCTTCTACGACCGCACCCTCCACCTCGCGGCGCCCGATGCGTGGCTGGTGGGCGTGGTGTACGACGACGACCTGGTGGACCGGCTGCCCACCGAGGGCCACGACGTGCGAATGACCCACGTGCTGACTCCGGGCGGCGGCCTGCGACCGCTGCCGCTGGAGTGAGCGGAATGCGTCGCCCCTGGTGAGCGTTGCTCGATTGCCGGGGTTGGCACTGTCGGTTGTAGAGTGCCAATCAGGTCCGACCACGGAGGAAACGTGCCTACCTACTCTTACGCCTGCACCGAGTGCGACAACCGGTTCGACATCGTTCAGTCGTTCAGCGACGACTCGTTGACGGTCTGCCCCCAGTGCTCCGGGAAGCTGCGCAAGCTGTTCAACACCGTCGGCATCGTCTTCAAGGGCAGCGGCTTCTACCGCAACGACAGCCGCGGCAGCTCGAGCAGCAGCGAATCCGCCGGATCCGAGTCGAGCAGCAGCAAGGAATCCTCGTCGAGCAGCGACAAGTCGTCGTCGGGGTCGTCGGCGCCCTCCACCTCGAGCTCGAGCGGCAGCACCGGCAGTTCGAGCAGCAGCTCCAGCACGAGCAGCACCGCCGCCGCAAGCTGATCCTCCGCACCCCGGGGACAAGCCGTCGGTTGTCCCCGGGCACCTCGGCTCGGCCGCGTCGGGCCGCGGCCGTCTCCTAGCGTTCGGCGCGTGACGCCCCGCTCTCCGCTCTCGCCTCGCCTCCTCGATCGCCTCCCGGCTCTGCCCCCGCGGCTGACCTCGCCCGCGTCACGACGGGTGATCGCCGGTCTTCTCGTCGTCCTCGCTCTGGTCGCGGCGGTGCGCCCCGATCCCGACCGGAGGACGGTCACCGTGGTCACCGCGACCGTCGACCTGATGCCGGGCGTCGTCGTCACGGCCGATCAGGTGCAGATGACGGCCGTCGAGGACGACACCGCACCGACCGCTCCCCTGATCGACCTCGCCCACGCGGTCGACCGCACCGTCGCCGGCCCGGTTCGCGCCGGGGAGATCCTCACCGATGTCCGACTGCTCGGCCCGGAGCTCGCCGCCGCGGGCACGAGGGACGACGACGCCCGCATCGTCCCGGTGCGCCTCGCCGATCCTTCGGTGGCCGACGTCCTGCGGATCGGTGACGTCGTCGACGTCGTCCGGGGCGCAGGTGACGTGTCCGGTGGCGACTTGCCCTCGACCCCCGACGTGCTGGCCGACCACGCCCTCGTCGTCCTGGTCTCGGAGGCCGGCACGGGAACCACTCGACAAGACCGAGTGGTACTGATCGCCCTACCGGCGGCCGCGGCCACCCGCGTCGCCGCGGCGTCGCTGACCGACGCCCTCACCGTGGTGGTGCGTTAGGCTTCTCGCGCCGTTCGGATCGGGTCCGAACTTCCCGGTCTAACAGACGCAGTCCTAGCGAGGGGTGAGGTGCATGCTCAAGGGTTTCAAGGATTTCCTGCTCCGCGGAAACGTGGTGGATCTGGCGGTCGCCGTGGTGGTCGGCGCGGCGTTCACCGCGATCGTCACCGCGTTCACCAGCAACATCGTCAACCCCCTGATCTCGTCGATCGGGGCGAGCAGCGATCTCGGATGGGGCTTCTTCATCCGCGCGGGCAACGACGCGACGTTCGTCAACCTCGGCGCCGTGATCACCGCGGTCATCAACTTCGTCATCATCGCCGCGGTGGTGTACTTCGTGCTGATCCTGCCGGTCAACACCGCCAAGAAGCGCTTCGCCACCAAGAAGGAGAAGTCGCTCAGCGATCAGGACATCCTCATCCAGATCCGCGACTTGCTCGCCGAGGGCCGGGCCGACGGCGTCACCACCACGAAGGACGGCGTCACCGGACCGTCGACGGGTGGCACGACGCCGGGCAGCACCCCCAGCTGACCCCGAGACGAGCGAAGGCCCGATCCCGCGCGGCGGGATCGGGCCTTCGTGCGTTCGGCTCGAGCTCAGTTGAAGCTCAGGAGCGGAAAGTCGTTCAGCTCGATCGGAGTTCCGTCTGCGGAGCAGGCGTCGGCCACCGCGGTCGAGTTGGCGACGAAGGCCTTGCCCGACTCGCTGTCCGGCTCGCTCAGCTCCAGCGAGTCCTCCGGGAGAGCACCGATGAGGGTGCCGAGGGCGCCTTCGACGTTGCCGGTGGCGGTGTCCGCCAGCGGCTGGAACTTCTGCAGTTCGGCGGTCTTGGCGTCGGTCCACAGCTGGACGTCGCTGTCGGCGGGGCCGGCCTTCACGAGGGCCGTGAATTCGTTGTAGGTGGTCTCGAATTCGCTGCAGGCGGAGGCGTTCTCGCTGTTGCCGCCGCCGGAGTCACCGCCCCCGCAGGCCGCCAGGCCCAGGACGGCGACCGAGGCGACGCTCGCGGTGAGAAAACGAGTGGACAGAGAAGTCATGTCCCCCATTCAACCTCACCGAGTCGGGCCCGAAGCCGGTGGGGCGGTGCAGGATCGGGCGCCTCGTGACGATGGACGAGACATGGCCCAGTGCCGTTGTCACCCACCCTCGAGCCGCTCCCGAACACGACGAAGCCCCACCCGAGAATTCGGATGGGGCTTCGTGCGGTGTTCGGGTTTTACCGATCAGCGGGCCGATCGGCAGCCGATTCGGCCGTCAGGGCTGGATCAGTTGAAGCGCCACGGCTGGCCGAACGTGGTGGCGACGTCACCGTTGTCGGAGACGACCTGCACGTAGGGGCGAACCGAGACATTGCCGGCAATCTTGGTGGCGGTGCCGTGCAGGTTCGCGATCTGGATCTCGGTGTGCGCACCCGACGCAGCACCGGAGGCGACCTCGACGGTCTCGATGCCGGGGCCCGGCTCCAGGGTCACGCCGACGCCGGCCTGCGGGAGGATGTCCGAAACCGTGGTGGTGGTAGCGGAACCAATCTCGAGACCGATCTGCGGCGTCGTGTAATCGAAGGTCAGCTCGCCACCGAGCGAGGCCGGGTAACCGACCTGGTAGCCGATGGTGACGGTGCCGGAGAAGTCTTCGGCGTCGGGGCCGGTGACGTCGACGATCGCGCGACCGTTGTGGAACCACTCACGGGTCAGCGGGCTGCCGTCCAGCGGGAAGACGGAGTTGATGAAGGTGTCGCTCTGCGAGACCGTGATGGTGTTGCCGCCACCGTCGACGATGGAGTTGGAATCGTCGACAGCCGCCGAGGCCGATCCGGAGCCGACGACCAGGCCGACGACTGCGGCGCTGGCAACCACTGCTGCACGCACGGACTTCTGAATCCTCATGTATTTCCTCATCATGTTCGTCCCGGCACGCGTGTGCGCCGGGTGCGCTGTCGGGCTCTCGGATCCTCCCGAACGGCCGCTGGCGAGCGAACCGTATCAGGCGGCGACGGCGAGTTCGTGACTCGCGCGTCGTGTCTGAGCAGGACCACGAATCCGACGCAGTCTCGTATCGATTCAGCGTCGGCCGATGAACCTGAACGGAACCTTAGAGGGCGGACGGGGGGCTGACAACACTTACGACGAGAAGCCGCGACGCGAACTCACGCCCGTGTGTTTCGCCCTTGTGAACTCCCGACACAACACTTTTCGTTGCGCAACGAGGGGCGCCCGAACGCGGCCGAACGGCGGAAACACGAGGTCTCTTTCGGGTCACGGCGCGTGACATGGGACTTTTTTGGGTCACGAGTGAGCGGAAGTGCCGTCACGCCGCGGTCACGAGTCCCACGCGTCACTTCTACCCTTTGGTAGCGGTCGCGCGGACACTCGCCCGGAAGAAAACATCCGGTGAACTCGCGCAGAATCGACGGGGTCACTGTGGAGGTTCACAGTGATGCAGATCACAAATACAGATCACTCGTAGTGGGGCGGTCGCTGCGAACGCCACCAGTCGTCGCCCCCGCGCGACCGCTCCGATGCCTCCGGCGCGTCGTCGGACGTCGGCTCGGGCAGGACGTCCCCGAAGACACGATCGAGCCGGGCCCGTCGTGCGCGGGCCCGGCTCGAGTCGTTCGTCCGGTCGCCGATCTCGTCCGGCGCGTGATCGGAGATCTCAGCCGTCCAGGCTCGACAACTCACCGATGACGTGAGCGGCCAGGGGCGTGAGGGTGGCCATGCCGTCGCGGACCGCAGCGCGGCTGCCCGCGAGGTTGACCACGAGGGTGCTGCCGGAGACTCCGGCGAGGCCGCGCGACAGACCCGCGTCGAGCGAGCCGGCCGCCAGACCGGAGGACCGCAGTGCCTCGCTGATGCCCAGGAGCTCGCGGTCCAGGACCTCGGCCGTCGCATCTGGCGTGACGTCGCGCGGCGACATTCCGGTCCCGCCCACCGAGACCACCAGGTCCACTCCCCCGATGACGGCGGTGTTCAGGGCGTTACGCACGTCGACCTCGTCGTTGCTGACCACCACGACACCGTCGACCAGGAAGCCGGCTTCGGTGAGCAGTTCGGTCACCAGCGGTCCGGTCTGATCCGCCTCACCGTGAGCGGCGCGGTCGTCGACGACCACCACCAGGGCACGACCGGCGACGGGTGCATCCATGTTCATATCGCTCACCGTAATGCCCGGGCCGTCGGGCGCAGAACCCGAGACGAACTCCACGTGCCCGACCACCGTCGTCAGGTGTCCGCTGTCGCGGACGAAGCGCGGCCCCCGCATCAGTTGCCCCCGCTCGGAGCGGTCCCGAGGGTCACCGAGACGGTGTTCGATCGACCGCCCTGCTCGTAGGTGACCGAGACCTGATCACCGGGCGCGTGGGAGCGCACGGCCGCGATGAGAGCGTCGCCGCTGGAGATGACGCGGTCGTCGACCTTGGTCACCACGGCGCCGGTCGGAATTCCCGCTTGTGCCGCGGGCCCCCCGTCCGTCACGCCGAGCACGGTGGCACCGTTGGCGTCGTCGCGGCTCGGCACGCTGATGCCGATGATCGCCTGCGTCGCCTTGCCGCTCTGCACCAGCTCGTCGGCGATGCGACGTGCCTGGTCCACGGGGATCGCGAAGCCGAGACCGATCGACCCGCTCTGCGACTCCGCCGAACTCGCGCCGGCGCCCAGGGTGGCGATGGCGCTGTTGATGCCGACCAGCTTGCCGCTCATGTCCACCAGCGCGCCGCCGGAGTTGCCGGGGTTGATCGCGGCGTCGGTCTGGATCGCGTCGATCACGGTCGTCTGGTCGGTCGACTGTCCGGACGTCGCGACGGGCCGGTTCAGTGAGGAGATGATGCCGGAGGTCACCGTGCCGGCGAGTCCGAGCGGCGAGCCGACGGCGACGACGCCCTGGCCCACCTGCAGACCGTCGGACGTTCCGAGTTCGATGGGCTGCAGGTCGCTGCGGCCCTGCGCCTTGATGACCGCGATGTCGGAGGACGGGTCCGTGCCGACGACGGTGGCGCCGGCCGTGCTGCCGTCGCTGAAGCTGACCTCGAGCCGCGCACCCGCGCCGGCCCCGGACACGACGTGGTTGTTGGTGAGGATCAGCCCGTCGGAGGACAGGATGACGCCGGAACCCTCGCCCTCGCCGGTACGCCCGGTCACCTGGATCTGCACGACGCTCGGCACGACCTTCGCGGCGACCGCCTGCACCGATCCGTCGGGTGCGTTGGCTGCCTGATTCGCCTGCGTGACGGGCTGATTCAGCGCGTTGGTCACGCCGCCGTTCGACGAGCCGGTCGCGAGCGCACCCACCGCGCCGCCGATGCCGCCGCTCAGCAGGGCCAGCGCGACGGCGCCGGCGACCAGCGCGGTGCGTCCCGGCTTGCGCTGCGAGGACTGGGGAGTCGCGGCCTGACCGGGCGCACCGTAGTACTGCGGCGGCTGCTGGTACGGGCCGAACTGCTGGGTGGGGTGCTGCTGGGTGGGGTGCTGCTGGGTGGAGTGCTGCTGCCCGTAGGCCGACCCGCCGTACTGCTGCGTGCGGGGGTCGGACCCCCCGTAACCGCTCCACCCACCCTGCGGGTGCTGCTGCGGGGATCCCGTGCCGGGAGTCCGATCGTCGGATCCACCCTGCGCGGAGTTACCGGAGCCGCCGGGCGCGTTCTCGCGGTTGCCCTCACCGGTGTTGCGGTCGTCGCTCATGTCTCACTCCATCGTCCTACCGGTCGTCGTCCTTGCCGACGCGGGCCGGTCAGTTCACCTCGTCTGCAGTCGACGATGCCGGGCCGCCCTGAGAGGGGACTGAGCCCGCCCTGTCGGGGTCCTGTGAGTTCACGGCCCTGCCCGGCCGCCCCACGGTCGCTGATTCCCCGGGGAGCACGATCCGAATCAGCGTCCCGCCCCACCGGGAGTCCTCGACGGCGATGGTGCCGCCGTGCTTGAGCACCACCTGACGGACGATCGCCAGACCCAGCCCGGATCCCGGCATCGACCGTGACGCGGTGGAACGGTAGAAGCGCTCGAAGACCAATTCGCGCTCGTCCGGTGCGATGCCCGGTCCGGCGTCGGCGACGGTGAGTTCGAGCAGCCCGTCGTCCCGCGCGAGCATCTGCAGTTCGACGGTCGCTCCGGCCGGGCTCCACTTGGCCGCGTTGTCGAGCACGTTGAGCACGGCGCGCGAGAGTCCCGCGCCGTCCCCGTAGAGGATCCACGGCGTCAGGACGGCGTCGAACGTGACCTCGTTGCGACGCCGACGGACGCGTTCGAGGCTGCGTTCCACTACGTCGGCCATATCGACGCGTTCGAAGACGTCCTCGGGAGCGTCCTCGCGCGCGAGATCGACGAGGTCCCCGACGAGGGTCGACAGTTCCTCGATCTGAGCGACGACGTCGGCCCGCAGTTCGGCCATGTCCTGTTCGGGGATGCGCGGCGCACCGGGCTGACCGGAGGCGATGAGCAGTTCCATGTTGGTGCGCAGCGACGTCAGCGGAGTGCGAAGTTCGTGGCCCGCGTCGGCGACCAGCCGGCTCTGCCGTGCCCGCGACTCGGCCAGGGCCCGCAGCATGGTGTTGAAACTCTCGGTGAGCCTGGCCAACTCGTCGTTGCCCGTGACCGGAATGGGGGTGAGGTCGTCGGTGCGGGCGACCCGCTCGGCGGCGGCGGTGAGACGGCCGATCGGCCGAAGTCCCGTGCGCCCCACCGTGGTTCCTGCGACGGCGGCCAGGCCGATGCCGCACCCACCGACGATGAACAGCACCCAGGCGAGTCGCTCGAGCACTTCCCCGGTCGGCTGGAGCCGCTGCGCGATGACGATGGTGCTGCCGTCCTGCGTGCGGTCCGCGAGCACCCGCGCGCCCGCGACGGTCCGCAGCGAGGTGTCGGTGCGGCCGAGGGCGACGTCCATCTCCGGTTCCCCGATGGGCACCGTCGATCCCGGCGGGGTGTACTTGGTCAGGTCCGAGAAGATCAGCGCCACACTGACATCGGTGCTGTAGAGCGTCGCCCCGGCGACGTAACGGGGATCGAAGGCGACCAGATTGGTGTCGATCAGCGAGTCCGCGCGCGTCCGAAGTTGGTTGTCGACGTCGTCGTACAGGGCGCGCGAGACCACCGCGTACGCGGCGAGGGCCATGACGGCCACGGCGACGGCGACGACGGAGGCCGCCAGCAGGGTGACGCGCCACCGCAACGAGACCGACCGGGTGAGCGGCATCGGCGGGCGCATGTGCGGCGACGCGGCGTCACCGCGGCGGCCGTGGGCGGCCCGGCCGAACGGTGGGCGCAGGCTCACGGCGGCGTTTCGCGCAGCACGTACCCGACGCCGCGGACGGTGTGGATGAGTCGCGGCTCGCCGTCCGCCTCGGTCTTGCGTCGCAGATACCCGACGTAGACCTCCAGGGCGTTGCCCGACGTCGGGAAGTCGTATCCCCAGACCTCCTCGAGGATGCGGCTGCGCCCGAGCACCCGGCGGGGGTTCGCGAGCAGCATCTCGAGCAGGGAGAACTCGGTGCGCGTCAGGCTGATCGGCCGCTCGCCGCGGCGCACCTCACGCGTGACGGGGTCCAACGAGAGGTCCGCGAAGGTCATGGTCTCGCTGTCCGGCCCCAGCTCTCCCCCGGTCCGGCGCAGCAATGCCCGCAGGCGGGCCAGCAGCTCCTCGAGGGCGAACGGCTTGGGCAGGTAGTCGTCCGCGCCGGCGTCGAGGCCCGCCACGCGCTCGGACACCGAGTCACGCGCGGTGAGCACCAGGATCGGCAGGTCGTCCCCGGTGCTGCGCAGGCGGCGACACACCTCGAGACCGTCGAGACGCGGCATCATCACGTCGAGAACGAGTGCGTCGGGTCGGTCGGACGCCACCTTCTCCAACGCGTCGAGACCGTCGGACGCGAGTTCGACGGTGTAGCCGTTGAACGTCAGCGAGCGGCGCAGCGACTCGCGCACCGCACGATCGTCGTCGGTCACCAGAATGCGCATGTGATCAGTGTGGCCCGAGCGACTGAGATGGTGCTGAGAGGGCCCCGCCCGATCACGACGATGCTGCCGGGTCCCGACTCGTCAGCCCCGGCCGAAGAGTCCGTTCACGAAGGCGATGGCGTCGGGCTGCGAGTCCCGGAATGCGGCACTGTGGTCGCCGGGGTAGGTCCGGAACGTGAGCGGCTCTCCGTTGGCCGTCATCGCCGCGGCGAGCGAGAGCGCGCTCGGCGCGGGGACGTCGACGTCCGCGAGGCCCTGACCGATGAACACCGGCCGGTCGTAGCCGGACGTCGGCACGCCCATGTAGCCGTTCAGGACTCCGTAGAGATCGGGAACCTGCGCGAGGGGTCGCGAGAACAGATCCCCGAGCCGCAGCCCCCGGACCTCCTCCTCGAACGGCACGGCACACACCGTCTCCGCGCGGTCGACCCACTCGCGTCCGAGCGGGGTCAGGTAGGAGTCGAGGTCGATGTCCGGGCGCGCGCTGCGCAGCCCGGCGAGGATGTAGAGGACGTACTCCGTCAGGCCGTCGGAGATCGCCACCGGCGGCACGCCGGGTCCCAGCGGCAGCAGGGCGAGCTCAATGTTGGCGGGCACGCCGGTGCCGACGGCACCGCGGAAGTCGAGGTCCGCGGCCTGGAACTGCGTCGCGTACCGCGCGGTGGTCACCGCGGCGCCGCCGCCCTGCGACTGGCCCACCACCGCCCAGCGGTTCGACAACTCGGGATGCAGCGCACGGGCCGCGGTGACGCTGTCGACGACGCTGCGGGCCGAGGTCTTCCCGTCGAGATACGGATGGACACCCGGCGTGCCGAGGCCGACGTAGTCGGTGGCGACGATCGCGTACCCCTCGTCCAGCCAGCGCTGCAGGTACGGGTAGTCCCGCTCGGGGAGGGTCGGGCCGATGACGGACGGTGCGCAGTCGTCCCCGAGGCCGGAGGTGCCGTGCGCCCAGGCGAGTACCGGCCATCCGCACTCGGGCGGGGTGCCGGCGGGCAGGTAGACGCCGCCCGTGCTCAGGGCCGGTCGATCCTGCGGGCCGGTGGACCAGTAGGTGATGCGCTGCGCATCGGCGCTGCCCGGGATCGGCGCCGGCGACGGTGCCGACGCGACGAGCGTGCCGGGCGGTGCGGTCGGTTCGGCAGCTGCCACGGACACCGGGACGAGGGCGAGCGCCGCGGTCGCGGCGGTCACGAGCAGGGCTGATGCGACGCGGTTCGGCACGGCGTCACAGTATCGCGTCGGTGGCGAGGGTGGGCGAGCAATTAACTAGAACATGTGTTCGATAATCGGTACGCTGAGGACATGGACGTCGCAGCGCATCAGGTGGCAGTGAAGGTCGCGGAACTGCAGGCCCTCGCGGCGGAACTCGGCGCGCTCGACGATCATCGGGTCGAGCTCGGCGCCCGCCTGGTGGACCTCGAACACTGGTTCCGGCGGGTGGGGTGCGCGGAACTGTCCGACTCCGCTCTGGAGGTCTTCGCGCGGCGCTACGTGGGTCGCGCGTGCGAACTGGCCGACGGGCTGCGCGAGTAGACCGACCCGCAGGGGTAACCGTGACCGCGCGACACACCTATCGTGACGCGCGTCATGCCGACGGAGGCGGGGTGGAGTCGCCCTCAGTTCGGTGAAAAGCACCGCGCTGCGGGCAATCATGTGAGCAGAGCGGTGGCCGCCACGGCGCCGCCGACCCGCACACCAGGAGGAACCCATGATCGCATTCGCACTGTTCGGTGCGGCCGCGCTGGCCGTCGCCCTGCTGTCCGGTGGACGCGATCTCGACTTCGCCGGACGCCAGACAGCGGAGCAGTACCGTCGTCGCTGAGGGTCACCGACCGGCGTTGGGTGGATACAGCCGGGTGAAGTCCCTGACATCCGCCAACGCCGGTTTCGGCGTGTAATCGCGTCGCACGATGCCGAAATTGTCGTCGAGAACCGACTCGTCCGTTCCGTTGTCCCGGATCGCGTAGACGAACGACGGCCCCAGCCACGAATTCCCCACGGTCGCATTCAGCAGAATGCGCACGGTCGATGCCTGCCCCTCCTCCGACACCGCGCCCTCGGCCGTGCCCGTCGGCGCTCCGACGGCCGTCATCCACACCGGCTTCGCGGCGTCGCCGCGGGCGACCATGATGTCGCGTATCGGCCACAGCACCATCGCCGAATTCCCGTCCGCGTCCCCGGCGGCCGGTGCGTCGTTCGGCAGGCCGGGAAACGTGAACGGGTGCACGTTCAGCGCATCGGTGTACCGCACCGCCCCCAGCTCGTACAGCGTGAGAACGAACGCGACGGCCGGGATGCCACCGGCCGCGGCGGACCCGGGCGCCATTCCGCCCGCCACCACCACGGCATCCGGATTCGCTCGCGTGATCGCGCGGTAGGCCCCACGCAACATCAGGGCATAGACGACGGGATCCGGCGCCGGCTTGAAGTAGGTCGCGAGGTTGGGCTCGTTCCATATCTCCCACAACGAGATTCGGTCGCGGTAGCGCTCGGCGGCGGCTCCGGCGAATTCGGCGAAACGACCCGGGTCCGCAGGACGCCCGTAATCCTCGTCGACGGCCGTGGCCACGCGCGCCCACTCGGGCGCATAGGTCACGATGCCGAGAACGCACATGCCGCGCGCGGTGATCGCGTCGACCATGCGGTCGGGGACGCTCCAATCACGGTCACCGCGAACCGGTTCGATCACCGACCAGTCGACGTCGATACGCACCGCGAACATGCCCGCGTCCCGCGCCAGATCGAGTTCCCGCGCCAGATCCGCGTCGGAGAGACCACCGAACAACGCGCCGGGTGATCCCCCCACCTGCGTGGACCCCGACGCCGTGGTGCAGCTCGTCGGAGCCTGCGCGGCCGCGAGGCCCGGGCCGAGCGGGGAGAGCGCCGCGAACGCAACCAGGAATGCCGTGAGGACGACGCGAACCCCCACGCGTGCACGCCGCGATGTCACGTCGCCGATGCTACCGCGCCGTGTCACGGCAAATGTTCACCGCAGAATGCACGGAGTCTGCATTATCATCGGAGCAATGACATCCGGAATGGCCGGCTTCGACGACCGTCTCAACGAGGTACTCGCCCAGCAAGCCGACAAGAGCGGTGAGTCCGTGGACGCCTACGTGCGACGCGCCGTGGTCACGCGACTGGTCAAGGAACTGGCGGACGACGCCGACTCCGACCTCGGCCGCATGCTGCGCACGATGCGGGACGCGCAGGACGCGGCCCCCACCCCCGCGCCGGCCGAAGAGTCCGCCCCCGACGACGGCATCCCGTTCGACTCCGTCATCCGTGATGCCGCCCGCCTGCAGGCGCTGCGCGACACTGGCCTGCTGGACACCCCACCGGATCCGAAATACGACCGACTGGTCGCCATGGCGGCGGACGCGCTCGGGGTTCCCATCGCGGCCGTCTCTCTGGTGGACGACAAGCGCCAATTCTTCAAGGCCGCAGTCGGTCTCGGCGACAACGACGACCGGATCACCGAGATGCCCGTCGGGCGGTCGGTGTGCCGCTACGCGGTGGAGACGGGCCGGCCTCTGGTGGTGGAGGACGCCCGCACCGATGAGCTGTTCGCGGACCATCCGGGCGTTCTGGACAAGACCTGGGTGTCGTATCTGGGCATTCCCCTGCTCGACGACGGCGGTCATGCGCTGGGCACGCTCTGCGTGTGGGACCAGCAGCCGCGGCAGTGGACCACCGGCCACATCCAGATTCTCAAGGATCTGGCGTGGATCGTTCGAGAGCAGATCTTCGACTGACCGCCGTTCCCGACCGTAAGCCGAGCGCCAGCGCTTTTTTCTGTCTGTCGGTCCTTTTCTCGTAATGGCCTCGTGACCATTCATAAGTGTGTTCCGTCTTTTATGGGATAGGCTACGAATTGCACGAAGGTCATCGTCGAACCCGGACGGAGAACAGCTGGTGTCCGACACACTGGAGTCGCGAGAAACGCTGTCGGACAACGGCTTTCCAGCGGCCGGGCCGGCAGGCCACTCGCTCGCCGATCGGCTGCGAGCCGACCCGGCCTACACCGCACTGTCGGTGGCCGGGGACGTCGTGGCCGCCGTTCTCGCCATCCTCGTGGCGCGGAACTGGCCCGGCTCGGGCGGCGTCGACTACGGCTGGGTGCCGTGGCTCTTCGTCCCGCTCCTGCTGCTCCTGCTCGCGTCGCGCTCGATGTACCGGCGAGGGCTGCGGCGCAACTTCCTTGACGAGATCGGGCCAGTGCAGACGTCGGTCGCCCTGTCCGTTCTGTTGATCCTCGCCCTCCTCATCACCCTCGGCACCGAGTACCGCCCCGGGATCTTCATGGTCCGGGTCTGGATCGCCGCCGCCGTTTTGGTCGCCCTGGCCCGCTTCCTCCGCACGACGATCCAGCGCTACCTGCGCGTTCGGGGCAAGTCGAAGGCCCCGACGTTGATCGTCGGGGGCGGGCCCGTCGTGCACCAACTCGCCGCGCGGATGAAGCAGTTCCCCGAATACGGCCTGAACCCTGTCGGCGTCCTGGACAAGGCGCCCGTCCACGATGTCCCGTCGGATGCGCCGGCGGAGTTCACCGTGCCCTATCTCGGGCTGCCGAGCGACCTCGACGCCGCCGTGAAGGCAACGGGGGCGGAAGAACTCATCGTGGCCTTTGCCGACGTTCCGACCGAGCAGTTGGTCAAGATGATCAGGGCGGCGCATCGCAACAAGATGCGAGTCTGGGTGGTTCCCCGCCTCTTCGACACGGTGGGTGTGCGCACCCGCGTCGAGCACCTCGGCGGCCTCCCGCTCATGGTTCTCCCGCACGTCGACCCCAAGGGCTGGCAGTTCTTGGTCAAGGGCGCCATGGACCGCACGCTGGCGGGCCTCGGGGTCCTGGTGCTCTCCCCCGTCTTCCTCACGCTGGCGATCCTGGTCAAGCTCAGCTCGCCGGGCCCGATCTTCTTCTCCCAGGAGCGTATCGGCCGCGATGGAGTCCCGTTCGGCTGCTTGAAGTTCCGGTCGATGCGGCCGCCCCGTGCGTCCGACGCCGACTTCCAGCTGACCGAGGGGGCCGCCCCCGGTGGCGTGGAGGGCGTGGATCGACGGACGAAGATCGGCAAGCTCATGCGTCAGACGTCCCTGGACGAGCTGCCTCAGCTGCTCAACGTGCTGCGAGGCGACATGTCCCTGGTGGGGCCGCGCCCGGAACGACCGGCCTACGTCGACCTGTTCGAGATGCAGATCCGTCGCTACGGCGAGCGACACCGCGTCAAGGCCGGTGTGACCGGATGGGCACAGGTGCACGGACTGCGCGGACAGACCTCCATCGCCGACCGCGCGGAGTGGGACAACTACTACATCGAGAACTGGTCGCTGGCACTCGACATCAAGATCCTGTTCCTCACCGTCGCGGCCGTGTTGAAGAAGGCCGAGGACTGACGGTGATCCGGTGATCACCACGGCGATCGCCGTCCTCGCCGCCCTGGTCGTCGCGATCGCCGCCGTGATCGTGGCCAGAGCGGTGTACTTCCGCCCGCAGCTCGGCGTCCTGCTGCTGGCGGCGTTCGTCCCGCTCAACGGCCTCCTGGTGATCCTGCCGCTGCCGGGGTTAGTCTCCGGGTGGAAGGAGGGCCTGCTCCTCTACACCCTGATCTGCGCGTGGCTCCGCCGTCGCCGCGTTCCGGCCGGCGAGGTGGCCGCCCCGACCATCCTGCTGCCCTGGTGGCCGGCCGCGGCGCTGTTCGTGGCCTTCGGCGTCGCCTCGGCGCTGATCTCGTTCGGCGTCATCGGATTCGTCGGCATCAAGGTCACGTTCTTCTACCTGCTGCTCGTCGTCGTCCTGTGGCTCGCGCCGTTCGACGCACGCGACCGGGACCACCTGGTGAGCGTCCTCATGGGCATGGGCGCGTTCACCTCGCTGGTCGGCATCGCCCAACTGCTCGCGGGACCGGCCTTTCTGGTCTCCCTCGGCTACGAGTACGGCACCCAGGTCCGCACGTCCGGCGGATTGCTGCGCGTGTTCTCGACGTTCAATCTGCCCTTCCCCTTCGGTCTCTACGTGATGCTCTCGCTGCTCGTCGGAGGTGCGGTGGCGCTCGCGAATCCGTCTCGACGACGGAACCTGCTGTTCCTGTGCTTCGCCCCGGTCATGGTGGTGGCCATGTCCACCGCGATCGTGCGCGCGGCCATCCTGGGACTCGCGGTCGGCGCGATCTACATGATCGTCATCCGCTTCCGCGCGCTCGCCGCCCCGGTGATCGCGGTCGCCGTGCTGATCGGGGCGATCCTGCCGTTCGTCCCCACGATCACGTCCGTCTTCTTCTCCTCGTCCAGCCTGAACGAACGGTCCGGGCGGTGGAACGAGGTCATCGAGAAGATTCGGACCCACCCGTTCGGGGAAGGCCTGGGGTCGAGCGGCGCTGCAGCGGACCGGATCTCGACGGCGCAGGGCACCGTCTTCTCCGGCCTGTCCACGAATTACCAACCGGACAACTACTACGTGAAGACGGCGCTCGAGCTGGGCCCGATCGGTCTGTGGGCCGTGATCGCCCTGCTGCTGTCCTCGCTGCTCTGGTGCACCCGACTGTCCCGGACCCTGCCGGGACAGGACGGCGCACTCACGCTGGGCGTCGGAGCGTCCATCGTGGCGTCGCTCTTCGCGTCCCTGGTGGCGACGTACTTCGAGATCTTCCCCATCGACGTGTATTTCTGGCTGTTGTTAGGAGTAGTGGGATGCGCCGCAGCACAACACGAATCGTCTACGGGGCGCTCGCCCTCCGACCGGGCGGCTCCGGCGTCCAGACCTACATTCGCGAGCTCCTGAACGAGCTGCCCGGCAAGCTGCCGGACGCCGAGCTCGCGGCGGTGGTGCAGAAGGATGCCGTCGGCGACCTGCCCGCCGACATCGAGCCGCTGCCGCGGCCGGTGAGCGACGGCGTCGTTCGAGCCGCTCTGGGCGCGTTGCCCGTCGGGGCGCACGACATCGTCCACGGTCTCGACGTCGACCTACCGTTCGGCACCCGCGGCGCGACGGTGGCGACAGTGCACGACGTGTCCGTCATCGACATGCCGTCGGCGTCGTCCCGGCTGCGCGCCGCGGGCGAGCAGCGCCTGGTACGTCGATCCCTGCGCCGAGCGGATCTGCTGATCGCGGTGTCCCAGTTCACCGCCGACCGCATCGAGGCGGTGTCCGGCCGTCGCGCCACCGTCGTGGAGCTGGCCCCCGCGGCCTGGGCCACCCCGCCGGCGCCCGCCGCAGTGGAGGCGGTGCGGTCCAAGTACGGCCTCCCCGAGACCTTCGTGATGCAGGTCGGCACGGTCGAGCCCCGCAAGAACGTCCAGCTCGTGGCCGACGCCGCCGAGCACCTCGGAGTGCCGTGCCTGCTGGCGGGCGCCGGGTCGACCGGGCCCTCGAAACCGCGATACGCGACGGGCCTGGGGTACGTCGACGTCGAGGACCTGCCCGCCCTCTACGCCGCGGCGACGGTCACCGCGTACGCGTCTCGGTACGAGGGCTTCGGACTGCCGCCGGTGGAGGCCATGGCCTGCGGAGGGGCCGTCGTCGCCAGCGCGGTCGGCGCCCTACCCGAGGTCGTCGGCAAGGGCGCGGTGTTGCTCGAGAACGAGCGGCCCAGCGCCTGGGCGGAAGCGATGGGGCCGTTGCTGTTCGACGAGACCGCCCGCGCCGACCTCGTGGCCGAGGCGGGGCGGGCGATGGCCGACCTGACGTGGGAGCGGACCGCCGAGCGCACCGTGCAGGCCTACCGCGACGCCGGCCTGATCGCGTAGGGCGACGGCCGTGGACGAGAATCCCGATCAACTGCCACCGGACGTCACCGCCGAGGCGGAGCGCACGTCCCCGGACTACCGCGCGCTCGCCGCCGACCCGAAGGCCGCGGCGCGCGCCACCGCCGCGGTGCTGGCGTCGCGCGTGATCGTCGCCGGTCTGGGCTGGGCCGGCAGCGTCGTCGTCGCCCGATCGCTCGGCGCCGAGGAGTGGGGCCAGTTCAGCTTCGTCTTCGCCCTGCTCGGCCTGATGTCGGTGGTGACCGACCTCGGTGTCGGACGTGTGGTGCTGGCGAAGCTGATCGACGACGATCCCGACGAGATCGCCCGCACCGCATCGTCGTTCCTCGCGTTGCGGACCGTCCTCGGACTCGTCGGGTACGTCCTGGCGGTGGGATACGTCGTGGCACTCGGCTACCCGGGCGAGGTGATCCTGGCGACCGTGCTCGGTGGCCTGGTGGTGGTGTTCGCGACGCCGTCGCACGCGCTGTCCGTGCTGTTCCAGGCACGCCACCGCATGCTGCTGGTGGCGGTGGCCGAATCGGCCGGTCAGGTACTCCAACTCGCCCTGACGGTGCTGGCGGCGGTGTTCGCGCCGACCCTGCTGATCTTCGTCCTCCCCGCGGTGGCCAACGAGGCGTTCCGCGTGATCACCAAGGGACTCGCCGTGCGGAGACGCTCGGTCGGACTGCGCCCGTCTCGGCACCTCGACGTCCACCGGTGGGGTCCCTATCTGCGCGAGGCGATTCCGCTCGCCATCGGCTTCGCGCTGACGATCGCGATGCTCAAGATCGACGTGCTCATGCTCAGTCTGCTGGACACGTTCGACGCCGTCGGGCTCTACTCCATCGGCTACAAGTTCTCCGACATGATGGACACCATCGCCCTCGCCGCCGTGGCTCCCGTGAGCACCCTGTTGGTGGCCGCGTGGCCGTCGGAACTGCCGACCTTCCGGAAGCGAACTCGCACCGCCGCACTGGCATTCGCGACGTTCGGCGGTGTGGCGGTGGCCGCGTTCTGGCCGTCGGCGGATCCGCTGATCCGCCTGCTGTACGGCGATCGCTTCGTCCCCGGCGCCGACGCGGCGCGGTTGCTGGTGCTCGGCGCCGCGGTGATGAGCCTGATCCTGCTCGGCGTGTTCCTGCTGGCGTCGGCGTCGAAGCAACGTCACTACCCGGCCGTCGCCCTCGCCGGACTGGTCCTCAACGTGGTGCTCAACCTGATCCTCATCCCCCGGTACTCCTACACCGGATCCGCCGTAGCGACGGTGGTGACCTTCGCCGTGACCGTGGTCGCGCTGTGGGTGGTCATCGGCCGGACGATGCCGGTGTCCGGGTTGTTGCCGGTCGCGTCGATCGGCATCGTCGCCGTCGTCACCGCCGCGGTGGCGGCGCTCGGGTCCCTGCTCGAATCCGCCGCCCCCGCATGGTGGTTCCCGATCTCGGTAGTGGGCGCTGCCGTGGTCGGCGGCACGGGGTTCCTGCTGCTGCGGAGGCAGTCGTGAGGGCGCCCGTGATCCTGGTGGCTCACACCGCCAACGTCTCGGGGGCGGAGAAGATGCTGCTCGCCGTGCTCGGGGAAGCCCGGCGAGCCAACCGTCCGGTGACCGTGCTGTGCCCGCCGGGCGCGCTCGCCGACACCTTGCCCGCCGAGGTCCGGCACGTGTCGATCCCCGACCTCGGTCTCGGCGGCCAGGGCGGTGTCGCGCGCGTCGCCGCCGCCGGACGCATGCTCGCGCGGTGGGCGACCGCCGCGCGCGTCCTCCGGCGCATCGCGCGTCCGGCCACCGACGGCACTCGGCCCGTCGTCGTGGTCAATTCGCTCTTCGCCCTGCCCGCGGCGCGGCTGGCCGGCCGGGGCGGCGGGCTGCCCGGCGGGGTGTCCTGGCTGGTGCACGACGCGGTGCCCGGCGGCCGGCAACGTGCGGTCGCGCGACTCGGACTCCCCGGCATCGACCGCGTGGTGGCCTGCACGGAGGCCGCCGCGGCCCCCGTCCGCGCGTTGGGCGCCGACGTGCGGGTGGTCCCCTACGGGGTGCGGTGGCCGGTGACGGACTTTCGCGGTGCCCGCCACAATCCCCCGGTCGTCGGGATGCTCGCCCTGCTCACGCCGTGGAAGGGACACCGAGTTCTGCTCGACGCCGTCGCCCGGTTGGACGGCGTGATCGTGGAACTGGCCGGTGGCAGCTTCTCCGGCGATCAGGCGTACGTCGACGAATTGCGCACGCGCGCAGCCCGACCGGACCTGGCCGGCCGCGTCCGCTTCCTCGGCCACGTCGATCCCGACACGGTGATGGCCGGGTGGGACGTGGTCGTGTCCTCCTCGGTCCTGCCGGAGGCCGGCCCGCTCTCGGTGCTCGAAGCCATGGCGCACGGCCTGCCCGTGGTGGCCTCCGCTCACGGCGGGCCCACCGAATTCCTCACCGACGGTGCGGGCGTGCTGGTTCCGCCGGGTGACGCCGACGCCCTCGCCCGGGAGATCGCGGCGCTCCTCGCCGACGACGAACGCCGGGCGACCATCGGCGGACGCGCTCGCGCCGCCGTCGCCGACCGTCACGACGTGGCGACGACACTCCCGCACCTGCTGGACGCCCTGACGGCGGTGAGCCGATGAGGACCGACGGCACGGCTCCCGAAATCGGTCGACTCGGCGGTTTCGCCGACCGTTTCCGACCGGCCACCGACGGCGGGCCGACGGGGCGGTTCACCTACCGCGAAAGCCCTGTGCCCCTGCGTAGTATCGGCGTTGCACACGTGCGATTCCGTGCGACGCGATGCAGCACCGTTCAGCACCGCAGACCAGTGACGGACAACCCCGGGAGATTCGGTTGGCGCCCATAGACGATCCCGTTCACCGCGGTGACGTGCCGCCGCCGATCGACTTGGCCGGGCACATGAAGGAACTGGGGCGCGCCGTCGTGCCCGCCCTGCTGATCGCACTGCTCGTCGGCGCCGGCGTCTACGGCCTGCGTGCGTTCGCCACCGAGAAGCAGTACGCCGCCACGGTCACCACCGAGATCGTGCCGTCGGGCGAGGTCATCCCCGGCGACGCGTTCATCGAGCAGCTCCGCGCGCCGTTCATCGGGCTCGCCGCCGACAACGACGTCCTGGAGCAGGTGGTCTCGCAGACCGACACCGGATGGACCGCAGCGGAACTGGCTTCCCACCTCGAGCTGGCGCCCGGGACGTCGCCGGCCCTGCTCGACTTCACCGTCACCGCCGACTCCCCCGAGCAGGCACTCGACGTCGCCCGCACCACGGTCACCACCGTGGCGCAGGCGGCCGGCGCCAACGCCGCCCGGGACTCGCAGAGCAGCCTCGAGCAGGTCCAGGCCTCCATCGCGGCCGAGGAAGCACGCATCGCCCAGCTCATCCCCGGCGACCCGTCGCGGACGGCCGCCGAACAGTCCCTGACGCAGCTGCGGGACCAGGCGACGCAACTGCAGACCACGGGGAGCGGCGACCGCCTGGTGGTGCTCGCCGTGCCGGAACCCAGCGACACCCCGGTCTCGCCGTTGCCGGTCTCGGAGGCCTCGGTGGCCGCGATCGCCGCGTTCATCGTGGCGGCGGAACTGATCGTGCTGATCCGCAGCCGCATCGGGCGCAAGCCCCGCCGCGCCTGGGCGCGCCGCATCGCGCGCAAGTACCGCGCCCGCTTCGATCCCACCGTCCGCGAAGGCCTTCCGCCCGTCGTCGCCGCGGCCGTCGCCACGGCGGAGCGAGGCAACGGCAGCGGCGCGCGCCACGCCCGGCACGGGTCGTCGCCCACCATTCTCGTTCTCGTCGGCGACGACGCCCGCTACCCCGCGCCGATGTCGACGGGCCCGGACGGGCACGCCCGCCACCCCGACGCCCTGGTGGGTGCCGACCTCACGGGTCAGTGGTGGACGTACGTCGACGCGAGCAGTGTCGACACCGCCGTGGTGCTCGTCTCGGAGGGCGGGTCGGACCGCAAAGCCGCCGAGGCCGCGCTGCGCCGCCTGTCCGAGTTCCAGATCCCCACCCACCTGGTGGTCCAACCCGCCGGCAGCGCGAGCCGGCCCGCTCCCGCGTCCGTGCGACGCCCCGACAGACAGGTCGAGGACAATGCCCAACGATCGTAGAATCGCCGTCGTCCACGAGCGGCTCACCGAGATCGCCGGCTCCGAGCACGTCGTCGAGCAGTTGTCGATCCAGTGGCCGCAGGCGCAGGTGTACGCGCCCATCGCACGCCCGGAAGGCATTCCGGCCGGGCTGAGTTCGCCGCCGCACACCACGTGGCTCAACCGCATCTACGACGGGATAGGGCAGCGTTCCTACGCCCCGGTGCTGCCGCTCATGCCGCTCGCGTTCCGGCGTCTCCCGCTTCGCGACGTCGACGCCGTCGTGGTCAGCCACCACGCCTTCGCGACGCAGACCGTGCACGCCACGGACGCCCCGGTGATCGCGTACGTACACAGTCCGGCGCGGTGGGCCTGGGACAAGGAGCTGCGCGCCGGCGAGGGCGGCGGCAAGGCGGGTGCGGCCATCCTCACCGGCCTGTCCGCAGTGGCTCGCCGCTGCGAGATCGGCGCCGCGCCACGGCTGCGCACGGTGGTGGCGAACTCGTCGGCGGTCGCCGAGCGCATCGCGAACTGGTGGGGACGCGACGACGCGCTCGTCGTCCATCCGCCCGTCGACACCGAGGGCTTCACGCCGGATCCGTCCGTCGAGCGCGAGGACTTCTTTCTCCTCGCCGGCCGTCTGGTCCCCTACAAGCGCCCCGACATCGCCATCCGGGCGGCGGCGAAAGCCGGTGTGCGGCTGGTGGTCGCAGGCGACGGCCGGGCGATGGACCAGTGCCGTGCCCTCGCGGGCCCGGACACCGAGTTCCTCGGCCGGGTCTCGCACGAGACGCTGCTGCACCTGCATCGCAGTTGCCGCGCCCTGCTCATGCCGGGCATCGAGGACTTCGGCATCGTGCCGGTGGAATCGATGGCGACGGGCACGCCGGTGATCGCACTCGGCGAGGGTGGCGCACTCGACTCCGTCCTCGACGGCCGGACCGGCGTTCACGTCGCACCGGGCTCCGACGAGAAGATCGTCGACGGGTTCGCGGAGGCGATGCGGTCCTTCGACCCGTCGACGTTCGACCGGGCCGACATCCGGTCGTGGGCGGAAGGGTTCTCGCGGGCCGAGTTCCGTCGCAAGATGCAGGAGGTCGTCGATGCCGCGCTCTGATCGACCCCGGTACACCTCCACTCCCCTGGATCGCACCTTCGTGCCGGCCCGGTCCATCGCCGTGCTCGGACCGATCACCGGTGTGACCGCCGACGCCGTGCGCGAGGTCCTGACCGCGGCCCGATCCGCGTCCCCGACCTCCCGCATCGCGCTCGATCCTCGTGCAGACCAGCGCATCTGGTCGTATCGCGACGACATCGCCGGTGGGGTCGCGGTGACCGAACGGCCCGATCTGCCGACCGACGATCTCGGCGAGCTCATGAACCGCATCCGCGAGCGAGACGGCGCGCGACTGCCCGTCGAGGTGATCCTCTGCGGGGACTACACGGTGGTGGACTACTCCCACGGCGTCGGGGACGGGCAGTTCGGCATCCTGCTGGTCGGAGTCGCCGCCGGCGATCCCGACGGCACTCTCTCCCCGACCCTCGCACCCGCGTTGCCGGCCGACGCCACCCGGCGCGCCCTGTGGCGCCACTACCGCGAGAACCCCCGCGCCGTCCGGGATCTGCGCCGCGTCCGCGCGGACCACGCCCGCCCCGACACCGCCGACGACGGGGTGCCCACCCGCACCGTCGACAACTGGGCGAAGACCAAGACCTGCCGTGCCGAGTTCATGACCCCCGAGGTCTCGGCCGCACTGGAGGCGTGGGCGCGCGAGCACGCCCCGGGCGCGACGGCGGCGTCCGTCACCGTCGCCCTGGTGAACGCGGCGCTGCGCGCCGAGCAGGTGGCGCTCGACGATCACGTGATGATCCTCTTCAACTGCCGGCGCTACCTCGCCGAAGCGGACCGGACGGGCCACGGCAACTTCGCCATCGGCATTCCCGTGCGCGTCGGCGCCGGTGCGACGCCGGGCCTCGTGGCCACCGTGATGAAGGACGTCATCGACTCCGGCTGGCCCCTGGCCGTTCTCGGGGCCTCGGAGGCCCGGAGCGCGCTCACCCGGCACCGGATCGCTTCGGTGGCGGACGACACCGGCACCGTCACCGTGCCGGACCGACTGCGCCTCGCGGTCAGCGACCTCGGCAACCTCACCGGCCTGTACCGCCACCTCGAATTCGCCGACGACGGACGCCCGGCGCAGATGACGGCGACGCTCGAACCCGACGGTCCGGACGGCATCACCGTCCTGGTCTCCCGGCTGAACAAGGGACGCACCCTCGCGGCGACCTTCTGCGCCGACATGATCGACCCGAACGTGGTCACGCGAGCGTTGCGGCGGGCGTGCCTCGATCCCGTCGCCCTGCTGCGTCACGGGGAGTGAGCCGTGGGGTCGCCGGTTCGGGTGCTCGCCGCAGTGGCGACGCTCGTGCTGGCGGCGTCCTGCACACCCGGCGGCGAGGTACGGACACCGAGTTCGACCACCCTGTCACCGGCGGCCGCAGACCCCGGTGAGTTACTCGAACCGCCGGAGGACTTCGTCGGGTACGCCGCACTCGACGACCTGACCTCCACGGCGGTCACCGTCCGGTACCGCTCGACCTCCGCGCGTGACGGCTCGCCGACGGCCGTGACCGGAGTGGTATTCGTTCCCAACGGGACTCCGCCCGCCGGAGGGTGGCCGGTGGTCGCCGTCGGGCACGCCACGTCGGGGACGGCGAGTCGCTGCGCCCCGTCCACGCACACCGGCCTGCTGGGCTCGCTGCCGACGGTGCTGCCGTTCCTCGCGAACGGCTACCTCGTCACCATGACCGACTACGAGGGCCTCGGCACCTCCGACGAGCACCCCTACCTCGACGCCCGCACCGCCGGGTACAACGTGCTCGATTCGGTGCGCGCCGCCCGCGCCGTGAGCGGCGACGCCGGGGCGCGCTGGGTGGGATACGGAGTGTCCCAGGGCGGTCAGGCCGTCTGGGCCGCCAACGAGGCCGCGGCGAACTACGCCGGCGAACTCTCCTTGCTGGGCACCATCAGCGCGTCGCCGGCCACCGATCTGTCCCCGATCGTCGACGAGATGACGGCGGGCACGCTCACCGAGGAGCAGATCGTCGTCCTGCCGTCGCTGATTCGCGGACTGGAGGTGGTGCACCCCGACCTCGTCCGATCCGATTACCTCCGTGGGCAACTCGCGGATCGAGCCGACGTGTTCGCCGCGTGCGAGGGCGAGAACGCGGCCCTTCAGGCCGACATCGCCGCACGCACGACGCCGGCCGACTACGCGCCCGTCGACGACGCGGCGGCCGACCGCCTACGGGATTGGCTACGCCAGGCCCGAGTGCCGACGTCGGCCGCGTCGGCGCCGATGTTCGTAAGCTACGGCGAGGAGGATCGCCTGACGTTGCCGCAGTGGACCATCGACGCGGCCCGCGAGGCGTGCGAGCGGGGTTCGACGGTGTTGTTGCGGGGCGCACCAGGCCAGGGACACGGCATTCTCGACTTCGGGGCGGCCCCGGCCGAGTGGCTCCGGGACCGCTACGCCGGAGCGCCCGCGCCGTCGTCGTGCGCCGAGGTGCCCTGACTCGACTGTGTGATCACTCCCGCCACCGCCCCGATGGTGTCGCTACTCGCGCCACTGCCCCGATGGTGTCGCTACTCGCGCCACTGCCGCTCGAACGGCAGGCGCCAGGTGTGCGGGGCGACCAGACCATGAATCGCGTTGGGCCCCCAGGACCCCGGCTGATACGTGCGCACCGGCGGCGGGTTCTCCACCAGTGGCGCGGAGACCTCCCACAGCCGTTCGATGCCCTCGGCCGTGGTGAACAGCGTGTGGTCGCCGAGCATCGCGTCGAGGATCAACCGCTCGTAGGCCTCGAGCGCGTCGTCGGCGGACTCGGTGTCCTCGAGCGCGAACTGCATGCTGGCCTTGTCCAGGCGCATACCGGGGCCCGGACGTTTGCCGTAGAAGGACAGCGAGACCTTGGAATTGTCCGTCAGATCGAAGGTCAGATGATCCGGACCCTGAGCTCCCACACCGGAATTCGCCGGGAACATGGACTTGGGCGGTTCCCGGAACGCGATGGAGACGATGCGCTGGCCCTCCGCCAACCTCTTCCCGGTCCGTAGGTAGAACGGCACCCCGGCCCAACGCCAGTTGTCGATGTGCACCCGCAGCGCCACGAAGGTGTCGGTCTCCGAGTCCGGCGCCACGCCCTCCTCGTCGCGATACCCGGCGTACTGCCCCCGTACGACGTCGGTCGGCTCCACCGGCAGCATCGACCGGAAGACCTTGTTCTTCTCCTCGCGGATGGCGTCGGGTTCCAGGGCGGTGGGGGCCTCCATCGCCACGAACGCCAGGACCTGGAACAGGTGGGTGACCACCATGTCCTTGAACGCGCCGGTCGCCTCGTAGAACCCGATGCGGCCGTCGAGACCCAGCGTCTCGGGCACGTCGATCTGCACGTGTTGGATGAACGTGCGGTTCCAGATGGGTTCGAACAGGCCGTTGGCGAAGCGGAACGCCAGGATGTTCTGCGCCGGCTCCTTGCCCAGGAAGTGGTCGATGCGGAAGATCTGGTCCTCGGCGAAGGTCTCGTGCACCGCGGCGTTGAGCTCACGGGCGCTCGCGAGGTCGGTACCGAACGGCTTCTCCATCACGATGCGGGACCGCTCGACCAGCCGAGCCCGATCGAGCATCTCGACCACCGACAACGCGGCAGCCGGCGGAACCGACAGGTAGTGCAGTCGCTCCACCCGCGTCTCGCCGCTCCCGTCCCCACCGTCGGCGCGCAGCGCCTCCTCGGCCCGGTCGACCGCCGCGGCCAGGGCCTCCGGGCCGTCCTGCTGCGAGACGTAGGTGAGGCGTCCCTCGAACCGGTCCCATTCCTCCTGCGACGGCGACCGCGCCGAGAACGTCTCGACCGCCGTCTCGGCCATCGCCCGGAACTCCTCGTCGGTCATCGCCTCGAGCGAGGTGCCCACGATGCGCAGGCGGGGAGCCAGATCGGACAGAACCAGGTGCATCATGCCCGACAGCAGCTTGCGTTTGGCCAGGTCACCGGTGGCTCCGAACAGAACGACCACCTGCGGGCAGGGCGCGGACATCGGTGGATCGATCCTCGAGGGCGTCACCGCTCACATGGTTCCACAGACCCCGAGGCGTGGGCCGGTCGTCGGATCGTCACCCGGGGGTCCGCGAACGCTTTACACTGTACGAGTACCGATACGGGAAGGGCAGTCACAGAATCATGGCCGGGATGTTCACCCACCGGTCGCACCGCGCATGACGGTCGACGCAGCATGACGACCCGGGACGAGTTGTTCCCCGGCACCGATCCCACCTCGACCGCGCATCGCGAGTTCGACTGGTCCACCACCTCGCTCGGTCCCGTCGAGCACTGGCCTGCGGCCCTCGTCTCCGCCATCCGCACCGTGTTGCCCTCCGAGGTGGGGATGCTGCTCTGGTGGGGCGACGATCTGGTCCAGATCTTCAACCACGCCTACACCCCCATGGCCGGCGAGCTGTTCCCCAAGGCAGTCGGTCAACGGGCGGAGGACTGCTGGCACTTCGCGTGGGACGCCATCGGCCCCCTTGCGGACGAGGCGTTGCGCGGGACGGCCGTGCATCGACGTCGCGAGCTGTTCCTGCTCGACCGCTTCGGCTATCCCGAGGAAACGTATTTCACGTTCTCCTACAGCCCCATTCGCGGCGAGGGCGACACCGTGAACGGCGTCTTCGTGGCCACCTCGGACGTCACGCAGGAGGTGCTCACCGAGCGCCGCCTCGCGACGCTGCGGGACCTCGGCACCGTCTCCGTCACCGCGGCCGCCGGCGTCGACAGCGTCTGCCGCGCGGTGCTGTCGCGGCTGTCGGAGAACCGGGACGACGTCCCGTTCGCCGCCGCCTACCTGGTCGGCGACGACGGGTTGCGGGAGGTGGCGTCGTTCGACACCGCCGACGCGGTCCTGAGCACCACGGACCTCGGCGACGTTGCGTCCCGCGTCGCCGCGTCGGGGGTCGCCGAGACCGTCACGGTCGGTCCGACGTCGGCCCTGGTACAGCCGCTGCTGGCGTCGTCGGACGCGCCCACGGGCGTGCTCGTCACGGGAACCAGCGAACTGCGACGCGTCGACGACCACTACCGCGTCTTCCTCGAACTCGTGGCCGGGCGCATCACCACCGCGCTCACCGATGCCCACTCCTACGCGGCCGAGCGCCGCCGCGCCGCGCAGCTCGAGGAGCTGGACGCGGACAAGACCCGCTTCTTCGAGAACGTCAGCCACGAGTTCCGCACACCCCTGACCCTCCTGCTCGGGCCGCTCGATGCCGTGCTGTCCGAAGCGGCCGACCACCTCGACGACCGCCACGTCCAGGCTCTGCAGTCGGCCCGTCGGTCCGCCCTGCGCCTGCAGAAGCTCGTCGACACGCTGCTCGACGTCGCTCGCGCGGACGCCGGGGAACTGCGACCCCGCCCGGAACCGACGGATGCCGCCGCCCTGATTCGCGACGCCGTCAACCTGTTCCGAGACAGCACCGATCGCGCCGGGGTGGAGTTGACGATCGACAGCGACACCGGGGGCACCCTGCTGGATCTCGATCGCACGCTGTGGACCCACCTGGTGATGAACCTGGTGTCCAACGCCGTCAAGTTCACCACCCGGGGATCCATTCGCGTCACGCTGCGCGGCCCCGTCGCAGAGGTGGACGGGGCACGCCGCCTCGTCCTCGAGGTCGCCGACACCGGACCCGGCGTCCCCGAGGCGGACCGGGGGAAGATCTTCGAGCGCTTCTACCAGGTGGCCGGGGTGTCCGGCCGCAGTCGGGAAGGATCGGGTGTCGGGCTGTCCCTGGTGTCGGACATCGTCGCAGCCCTGGGCGGCACCGTCGAGGTCACCGACAATGCCCCGCACGGAACGGTGTTCACCGTCGTGGTTCCGACGACGACCGCCGACGCCGAACCGGACACGGTGGCGCCGACCGACCTGGTCACCGATCTCGGAGCGCGCTACGTCGGCGAGGCCGAGCAGTGGCGGCCCATCGACTCCGACGGGACCCGATCGACGCAGGCCCCGCCGACGGACGGGCAACGACGGGTCCTCCTGGTCGAGGACAACGCCGACATGCGCCGCTACGTCACCGGTCTGCTCGAGGACCAGGGCTGGCACGTCGCTGCGACCGACGAAGTCGACACCGCTCTCGCGACCGCGCGGGCGACTCCGCCCGACATCATCGTCAGCGACATCATGCTGCCGGGACGCAGCGGACTGTCGCTCGTGGACGAGGCACGCTCGGACGGGCGCTTGGTCCGCGTGCCGATCGTGCTCGTGAGCGCCCGCACCGGGTCCGCGCAGGTGATCGAGGGCCTGCGCATCGGGGCGGACGACTACGTGGTCAAGCCGTTCCAGCCGGCGGAGTTCGTGGCCCGGGTGCGCGTCCATCTGGAGCTGGCGCGACTGCGCGAGCAGTTGCTGGGCGACGCGCAGCGCGAGATCTCGTCCCTGCGGATCGCCTTGGACAGTCGCAGTGTGCTGAGCCAGGCGGTGGGCCTGATCATGGCGCAGGAGAACGTGGGTCCGGACCGCGCGTTCGAGATCATCGCCAAGCGCAGCCAGACCGACAACGTGAAGGCCCGCATCCTCGCCGCGCAGGTGGTGGACGACTTCGTGCGCGAGCTGGGCTGACCCCGGCAGGCCCGATGACCGACCGCAAACCCCACGACATCTCGATCGAGACCTGGGTCGACCGGCAGATCCGGTCGGCGCAGGAGGCGGGTGCGTTCGAGAATCTGCCGGGGGCGGGCAAGCCGATCCCCGCGTCGAGTACCGACGAGTTGGCCTGGGTGCGGGGATATCTCCGGCGGGAGAATCTGCCGTCCGACGCGCTGCTCCCCACCCCGCTGCGGCTGCGCAAGGAGATCGAGAACCTGCGGGACACGGTCGCGGGTCTGCGCACCGAGGACGCCGTGCGGGCCGAGGTGCGCGAGCTGAACCGGCGCATCATGGACTATCTGCGCATCCCCGTCGGGCCGGTGATCCCGGTGTCGCGGGTCGACGTCGACGCCGTTGTCGCGCAGTGGGTTCGAGACCGGGACGCGCTGGCCCGCGCTAGGGCGGAGGCGCGGCGCGTGCAGCCAGCACCCGCTCCGTCACCGGCTCGACGACGCGGGCTGCGATGGGGCCGACGACGGCCATGATCAACACGTAGGCGGTGGCGAGGGCGGCCAGATCGGGCGGGACCGCACCTGCCGCGACCGCGAGACCGGCGATGACGATGGAGAATTCGCCCCGCGCGATCAGGGCGGCTCCGGCGCGCATCCGGCCGAGCGGAGCGACGCCGAGACGGCCGGCGGCCCAGGCGCCGGTGATCATCTTGGTGACCGCGGTCAGCACGGCCAAGGCGGCCGCGTAACCCAGTACGGGTGGAATCGCGCGAGGGTCGGTGTTGAACCCGAACACCACGAAGAAGACGGCCGCGAACAGATCCCGCAGCGGTTCCAGGACGCGGGTCGCCGCCTGCGCGGTGGTGCCGGACACCGCGATGCCGAGCAGGAACGCCCCGACCGCGGCGGACACCTGCAGGGCGGACGCGAGTCCGGCGACGAGCAGCGCGGCCCCGAACACCTTCAGCAGCATCACTTCTCGGTCCGGGCCGGCGAGCAGCGCGGACACCACGCGCCCGTACCGCAGGGCCACGAGAAGCACCACGGAGACCACCAGCAAGGAGATCCCGACGGCCTCGGCACCTCCGAGGAGCGTCACGCCGCCGACGACGGCGGTGAGCACGGGGAGGTAGAGCGCCATGGTGAGGTCCTCGAAGACGAGGATCGACAGCACCACGGGCGTTTCCCGGTTTCCGAGGCGACCGAGGTCGGTGAGCACCTTCGCGACGATGCCCGACGACGAGATGTACGTGACGCCCGCGAGCACCAGGGCGCCGACCGGACCCCACCCGAGCATCAGGGCCACCACCGCGCCGGGGCCCGCGTTGAGGACGATGTCCACCACGCCCGCGATCCACGAGCGGCGCAGACCCGTCACCAGTTCCGCCGCCGTGTACTCGAGACCGAGGAGCAGGAGCAGCAGGACCACGCCGATCTCGCTGGCGAGTTCGGTGAACTCGTCGATGCCGTCGAGGTCGATCAAGCCGCCCTCGCCGAAGAACAGGCCCGCCACCAGATAGAACGGGATCGGCGAGAGGCCGATGCGCGAGGCCAGACGGGCGAGCAGGCCGAGCGCGAAGAAGACCGCCCCGAGCTCGGTGAGCCCCAGCGCGGTCTCCCCCACGGTCAGCAGCCGAGAATCTTGGCGGCGTGATCGAGCCCGTCGGTGGTGCCGACGGCCACCAGCAGGTCACCGGCGACCAGGGTGAAGTCCGGAGCGGGCGACGGCTGCACCTGCCCGGCCCGCATGACCGCCACCACCGACACCCCCGTGCGGGTGCGCATCGCCGTGTCCCCCAGGGTTCGGCCGTCGAACCGCGAACCCTCCTGCACGGGAAGCTGCCGCGTCCGGATGCCGGGGAGCTCGCGGTGTTCCTCGCCGAGCTGTGCCACGAGCTGCGGCGCACCGAGCAGGTTGCCCAGTGCCGCCGCCTCCTCGTTGCTCAGAGTGATCGACGCCTGCGTGGTGTCCGGATCGTCGCGCTTGGACACGATCAGCTCGTTGGTGCCGTCCTTGCGGGTGATCACCCCGATGCGCCGACCACCGGCCAGCGCGAAGTCCTTCCGCACTCCGATCCCGGGCAGCAGGGTGACGTCGACGTTCATGCGGCGATGCTAGCCCTCACCGCGGCGCCGTCAGCGTGGATCGACCGGCCTCACCGCGGATCGACCAGCCCCAGCCGAACAGCCTTGACCAGCCGTCGGGGAACGCGGTGGGTCACCCCGTCGACCGTCACGGTCACCAGGTCGGGCGGCGTCGCCTTCCACTGGGCGCGTCGGCTGCGGGTGTTGGACCGCGACATCTTCCGCTTCGGAACGGCCATGGCTCAGCGCCGCTTTCCGTAGCGCCGCTCGAACTTCTCCACGCGGCCCTGGGTGTCCATGACACGAGCGGCGCCCGTCCAGAACGGGTGCGACTCGTTGGTGACGTCGACGACCACCAGCGGGTAGGTGCGGCCGTCGGTGTACTCGACGGTGCGGTCGCTGGTCACGGTGGACCGAGTGAGGAACATCGAGCCGGTGCCCGAGTCCTGGAAGACCACCGGGTGGTAGTCGGGGTGGATGCCGTTCTTCATTCGCGTGCCTTTCCGGTGTTGCGCGGGAGGGTGGATTCGGTGGTGCTCGTGCGGGAGTCGTCTGTCTCGCACGGGTCCTCGTGGTACTGGCCGAACGGGTCGTCCCGGGTGGTCCAACTCTCCGGATCGGCCAGTTCGACATCGGTGAGCAGCGCGTCGGTGAGGACGCGATGCACGTGCTCGGGGTCGGCGCCGGCGAGCAGCACGACGAGCGATTGGGCGCGGTCGCCGTACTCGTCGTCCCACCCCAGCGCGGCCATCGCCCGGCGGGCGACCGACACGTCGTCGTACTCGGTAGGGTCCATCGCTGCGAGCCACCGCCCGGCGGCGGCGATGCGGAGACCGCCGCCGGCGGACTCGAGCCAGAGCACCGCGTCGGGCTGCGTGGCCACCCAGAGTCGGCCGCGGGCGTGGACGACGTCGTCGAGCAGGACGTCGACCGCCTCGTGGAGTCGGCCCGGATGGAACGGACGGCGGTCGGCGATCTCGAGCAACTGCACTCCGCAGTCCTCGGTGAGCGGCGGGGCGCCGTCGAGCAGCGGGGCGTGCGCGTCGTCCACCGCACCGCGACGCGACGACGCCGGCACCGCGGAGAGCAGGTCGGCGGGCGTCTCGTTCGGGACGATCCACCTGGTGGCCGCCCGCGGCGCGAGGCGGGCGAGGACGGCGGTGAGCCGGGCCGCGGTCCAGCGATCCGGCGCGGTGTCGGCGACCACCAGCACGTCGGCGTGACGCGCGTTGCCCACGGTCACCTGCGCGACGGTGCGGTCGTCGTACGCCGACATCGGCTCGTCGCCGGTCGCGTCACCGAGGAACGACGCCGCGTCGACGCAGCCGATCACGGCCTCGATCCGGACGTCGTGACCCGCGGGGGCGTCCACCCGGCCGACCATGCCCGTGACGACGGTGTTCTCGATCGCCCAGCACAACGCCTCCGCTTCCAACAGAGGGTCGAGGCGCACGACGATGCGGCGCACCGCGGCGTCGTCGGCGAGCGTGCGCAGCAGCGGCAGCAGGTCCATGCGCAGCATGCAGTCGACGCAGCAGCCCGCGACGCCGAGGGCGACGTCGCGCACGCGGGCGTCCCCGTCGGCGTCGACGCGCGTGGTGCGTCGGGTGACGACGCCGGCCTCGACGCCGCTCAGGTCGTGGTGGACGACGGCGGTGCCGGGCTCGGCGAGGGACGTGGTCACGGCCTCGAGCGGCCCGCGCGGTCCGCAGACCAGCACGAGCGGGGTGCGATCGACCGTCATGGCATCCTTTCGACAACGATTGTCATTACCGGCGGTTCAGCGTACAGTCCAGAGACCGAAACGACAATCGTTGTCGACAAAGGAGGCTCGATCATGTCCGCGCACTGCGACGTCACCGGACGCGCACCCGGCTTCGGGAAGTCGGTGTCGCATTCGCACCACCGCACCTCACGACGCTGGAACCCCAATATCCAGAAGAAGACGTACTTCGTCCCCAGCCTCGGCCGCCGCGTCACCCTCACCGTGTCCGCCAAGGGCATCAAGACCATCGACCGCGACGGCATCGACGCCGTGATCGCTCGGCTGCGCGCCGACGGACGGAAGGTCTGAGATGGCGAAGAGCACCGACATCCGGCCCATCGTGAAACTGAAGTCCACCGCCGGGACCGGCTACACCTACGTCACCCGCAAGAACCGACGCAACGACCCCGATCGGTTGGTGCTGAAGAAGTACGACCCCGTCGTGCGTCGGCACGTCCGTTTCCGCGAGGAGCGCTGATGGCCAAGAAATCCAAGATCGCCCGCAACGCCCAGCGCAGCGTCGTCGTCGAGCGGTGGGCCGAGCGTCGTCGCGAACTCAAGGAGACCATCCGGCGCCCCTCCACCTCGGACGCGGACCGCACCGCCGCCCTCGCCGCCCTGCAGCGTCTGCCGCGTGACGCGAGTCCGGTACGATTGCGCCGACGCGACGCTGTGGACGGACGCCCCCGCGGGCATCTTCGCCGGTTCGGATTGTCCCGCATCCGCGTACGCGAGATGGCACACCGTGGAGAACTCCCCGGCGTCCACAAGAGCAGCTGGTGACAGCGCAAGCACCGACACGAGCCGGGAAGTAGGAGCACCACATGGCAGTCAAGCGAGGCCCGTCCAAGAAGGACCGCGCCGAGGCGAACCGCAAGCCCAAGAAGAACCCGCTCATCGCCGCGGGCATCACCGAGGTCGACTACAAGGACGTGAACCTGCTCCGTCAGTTCATCTCCGACCGCGGCAAGATCCGCAGCCGCCGCGTCACCGGCCTCACCCCGCAGCAGCAGCGGCAGGTGGCCACCGCCGTGCGCAACGCCCGCGAGATGGCGCTGCTGCCGTTCACCACTCGGTGACACCGACGACGTAGGAGGGTGTGGCCGGCGACGTGTCGGGAGTAGTCGCCGGGTTCACCGTTATCTTCGTGGTCATCGCCGTGGGCTACGTCGTGGCCCGCACCGGGGTGCTCGGCGCCCACGGCGAGTTCGTCCTCGGCCGCACCGTCTTCTTCGTCGCCACCCCGGCGCTGCTGTTCGACACCCTCTCCACGTCCGACCTGTCGGTGGTCTTCTCGTCCACCCTGGCCATCACCGCGGTCAGCGCGTCGGCGATCGGCGTCCTCGCCTTTGTCGTTGCACTCCTGCGGCGACGCCCGGCACCCGAGGCCACGGTCGCCGCCCTCTCCGCGTGCTACGTCAATGCGGCCAATCTCGGCATCCCCATCGCGGTCTTCGTCCTCGGTGACGCATCCTTCGTCGCCCCGTTGCTGCTCTTCCAGATCATGGTGCTTTCCCCCGTCGCACTCGGCATCCTCGACGTCACGACGTCACCCGGGCGCGCCTCGGCCCTGTCGATCGTCGCCGCGCCGTTCACCAACCCCATCGTGCTCGCCGGGCTCGCCGGCCTCGCCCTCGCCGTCACCGGTGTCACCCTGCCCGCGCCGGTCGCGGAACCGTTCGCCCTTCTCGGCGCCGTCAGCGTCCCCGGCGCACTCCTGGCGTTCGGCATGTCGCTGCGCGGCGCACGCGTACTCCAGCGCGGCGGAGACACCCCCCGATCGGACGTCCTGATAGCAGCCGGACTCAAGACCGTCGCCCTGCCCGTCCTCACCTACGTCCTGGCACGGTGGGTGTGGGGAGTCGACGGCGAGCAACTCTTCGCCGTCGTCGTCATCGCCTCGCTCCCGACGGCGCAGAACGTGTTCGTCTACGCCTCCCGCTACGGCCGCGGCGTCGTCCTCGCCCGCGACACCGGCTTCGTCACCACCGTGCTCGCCATCCCCCTCATCGCCACCGTGGCCGCGCTGCTCGCCTAGGGGCGCGAAAAACTTTCGCTACGGTGGAGGTCATGAAGGCGCTCGCGGTCGGACTACTGCTCTGTCTGGCGCTCGCCGCCTGCAGTTCCGGCTCCGCCGAACCCGCCGACCCCGACGGCGCAGGAGCGAGCCCCACCGACATGGTGCCGGTGCCCGGCGCCCCGCCCGTGCCGCACGAGGTACCGATCGACCAGTCCGGCACCGCGTTTCGCCCCGAGCCCGCCCTCGTGATGGCGCAGTCGACACCGTTCGAGGCCTGGACTCCGCTGTCCGGCAACCGCATCGCGGTGCACTTCGTCACCGGCTCCCCCGAGTGCTACGGCGCCGACGCGACCGTCGCCGAGACCGACCGCGACGTGACGATCACCGTCCGCACCGGTCGCCTCGCGTCCGCGCAGGACAAGTCCTGCATCATGATCGCCGTCGTCGGCACCATGGAGCTCGACCTCTCCGCCCCGGTGGGCGACCGCACCGTCCGGAACGGAACCTGACCTACCGCCGCTTCCGCGACGACAGGTAGTCGCTGACCACCGCGGCGCCCAGCCCGTCGAGGTCCGGGGCGATCACCCGGCCTCCCACGCGGTGGGCCATGCGGTCCACCACACGAGCCAACCCCGGATCGTCCCCGAGCCGGAAGATGGTGACCTGCGCGCCGATTCGGGCCACGGTGTCGAGTTCGCGCACCGTCAACCCCAGCGTGCGCGCACTCGGCGGGTAGTCGAACACGGCGTTGCCGTCCGATTCCAGATGCGCCGTCGGTTCGCCGTCGGTCACGATCAGCACCACCGGCTGCGCGTTGGGGTGCCGGCGGAGGTGGCGCACCGCGAGCATCAACGCGTGATGCAGGTTGGTGCCCTGGTCCCAGGCGCCGTCGAGCCCCGCCAGTTCCGACGGGGTCAGCGTCTGTGCGTGCCGACCGAATCCGATCATCGTCAGCGCGTCGCCCCGGAACCTGGTGGACACCAGATGGTTCAGGGCCAGGGCCGTCTGCTTCATCGGCACCCACCGCCCCTCCATGACCATGGAGAACGAGGTGTCGACCAGCAGCGCGACCGCGGCCTGCGACCGTTGCTCGGTCTCGGTGATCTCGACGTCGGTGACCGCCAGACGCACTCCGACCGCTCCCGTTTCGGACCGCGGTTCCGCCGCGGTCCGCAGGACCGCGTTGGTCACCGTTCGCACCACCTCCCAGGGTTCGGTGTCGCCGAACTCCCACGCGCGGGACGCGCCCGTGGGCTCGCCCATCGCACCCGCCCGCCGGGTGTCGCGCTCACCGCGTCGCGACGCGAGGGACCCGGCCACGTCGCGCAGCGCGGCCTGACCCAACTGCCGCATGGCTTTCGGGGACAGGCGCCATTGACCGTCTGCACCCTTGTCGAGGAATCCTTCCTGCTGCAGCGCCTTCTCCAGGTCGGCCAGCATGCGCGCGTCGGCGGCCGCCTCGGGCCCGAGTTGCCGCAGGAGCGCGTCGGCGTCGATGTCGTCCAACGCCGCGCCGTTGTACTGCTGGGAGAGTTGGTCTCCCAGTTCCTCGAGCTCGGCGATGTCCTGCAGCATGCCGGTCCCGTCGCCGAGCCCCATGCCCTGCTGCCCCCTGAAGTTCTGCGACCCGTCCCAGTCCTCACCGGGCCTGGCGGACTGCAGATTCGCGTCCAGTCGAGCGAGCTGGTCCATCAGGTCCGGACTGCCGAAGGCCTGCTGCGCCAACGCATCCAGCTCGGCACGCTGATCCGCCGAGAGGGAATTGCGCAGCCGCTGCGCCGCCGCCGACCGCTGGGCCAGAGCGTCGATCAGCTCGTCCACGCTCTGCGGGTTCTCCGGGAAGAACTCGCCGTGCTCGGCCATGAAGTCCCGGAACTGCTGGTCGGTGTCCTCCCCGCGCGCGTGGGCGTCGAGCAGATCGTTGAGGTCCGAGAGCATCTGCTGCACCCGGGCACGGTCCTCCTCCGAGGCGCCCTCGAGCGCCTGCTTCATGCCCTGGAAGCGTTGGTCGAGCACCTCGCGGCCGAGCAGGTCCTTGATCTTCTCGTAGTTCTCGCGCGCTTCGGAGCTGCGCCAGTCGTAGTCGGTGAGCTCCTGCACGGCCTGCGCGGTCGACGGCGGCAACTCGGCGAGCTGCATCTCCGCGAATCGGGCGTCATCGTCCAACGCCCTCGCCAACGCCTTGCGCTCCTCGAGCACCGCCTTGTCGAGCAGCTCGCGGACCTCCTGGAGGGTGCCGTCGAGGTTGCGGTTCTTCAACAGTTCCCGGCGCTTCCGGTTCGCGCGTGCCGCGAGATCGTCGAGCCCCCGCATCGATCGTGTTCCGCGGCGGAGCATCTCCTGCAGAGCCCGCCGCGGCGACGAGCCCTCGAGCACATCGCGGCCGATGGTCTCGAGCGCTTCGCGCAGATCCACCGGCGGCGCAAGAGGATCCGGACCGTCGACGTACGGGCCGTAGCGGGTCGATCGGGTCGGCCTGTCGGGTGAGCGCGCCATCAGCTGTACACCGTCTGCCCGTCGTCGGCGGTGTCCTTGCCGATACGCCGCGCGAGATACAGGCCCTCCAGGGCCAATTCGAGGGCGGACGCCCGCTCTCCCACCGAGGTCGCGCCGAGCCGCCGGGCGACCTCGTCGACCACCGAGAGGTCGGGAAGCGCGTCGAGCAGCGCCTTCGCCGTCACCCGGGCACCGGTGACCACGGGCTCGCCCTGGTCGATCGCGTTCACCAGCGGGCCGAGATCGATGCCACCCAACGCATCTCGCGCGGTGTCGGCTGTGGCGCGACGCAGCAGGTGAGTCAGCACCTCGATCTCGCGGCCCTCCTCGCCCGACTCGAACTCCACCTTGCCGCGCAGCACGTCGACCACCGTCGTCGTGTCGACG
This sequence comes from Rhodococcoides corynebacterioides, assembly GCF_019834675.1. GTDB lineage: Bacteria > Actinomycetota > Actinomycetes > Mycobacteriales > Mycobacteriaceae > Rhodococcoides > Rhodococcoides corynebacterioides_A. The sequence goes on from NZ_JABUBU010000023.1 coordinate 39,997, forward strand.
GGACGGGCGACGGGATCGTCCTCGCCCAGCACCGCGGCACGGTGGACCGCGGCGGCGCCCACCGTTTCCGCCGCGGCGACCGCGAAGCGCGCCGAGACGCCGGAACGCTGGTCCACCGAGGGAGACTCACGGAGCAGCCGGGTGAAACGGGCCAGCACCTCGAGGACGTGCGGAGGCACGTCGGCGGACAGGTCGGCCTCCTGCTCGATCACCGAGATCTCGTCGGTGAGCAGCAGCGGGTAATGCGTCCTGATCTCGGCGCCGAAGCGGTCCTTCAGCGGGGTGATGATGCGGCCGCGGTTGGTGTAGTCCTCGGGGTTGGCGCTGGCCACCAACAGCACGTCGAGCGGCAGGCGCACGGTGTAGCCGCGGATCTGGATGTCCCGCTCCTCCATGACGTTGAGGAGCGACACCTGGATGCGCTCGGCGAGGTCCGGGAGTTCGTTGATGGCGACGATGCCGCGGTGCGTGCGCGGCACCAGGCCGTAGTGGATGGTCTCGGGGTCCCCGAGGCTGCGGCCCTCCGCCACCTTGACGGGATCCACGTCACCGACGAGGTCGGCGACGGAGGTGTCCGGCGTCGCCAGCTTCTCGGAGTACCGCTCGCTGCGATGGCGCCAGGCGACCGGCAGGTCGTCACCGAGTTCCGCGGCCCGACGGAGGGACGTCGGGGTGATCGGCTCGTAGGGATGCTCGCCGAGTTCGGAACCGTCGATGACGGGCGTCCACTCGTCGAGCAGGGTCAGGAGGGTGCGGAGCAGTCGGGTCTTGCCCTGGCCGCGTTCGCCGAGCAGCACGACGTCGTGCTGGGCGAGCAGGGCACGTTCGAGTTGCGGGAGGACGGTGTCCTCGAAGCCCAGGATGCCGGGCCAGGCGTCGCGCCCGTCCCGGAGGGCGGCGAGCAAGTTCTCACGAAGTTCGGTCTTCACGGATTTCTGGACGTGGCCCGACGCGCGGAGTTCACCGAGTGTGGTCGGACGGTCGATGCTCGAGGTCACTTCTCCAACGTACGAGCCCCGCGGCGATCCGGCACGCCCCGTCAGTGACCGGTCTGATCCAACAGGTCCTTGCCCTCGGCGTTCTTGACCCGCTTGCGCTCGAGCAGAACCAGCGCGAGGCCGGCCGCCCACAGCACGACGGTGGCGGGGAAGAGGATCATCGCCCAGCCCTCGAAGCCGTAGCCGGCCGCCACCAGAGCGGACCCCAGCGCCCCCAGACCGAGAGCGATGAGGAAGTAGCCGGGCCAGTTGCGCGCGTCGGCGATCGCTTCGCCGGCGTGCGCGCGCATGGTTCGCTCGTCGTCGCGCGGCTCGCGGTCCTCGCTTCCCTCGGCTTCGCCGTCGGGCGCCACTCGGTCCGGAGTCATGCGCCGCGTCTACCCTGCGAAAAACCCGACCAAACCCCCCGGAGCGGATCTTCGGTAGCGTCGTTCGACGTGACGAGCACCAGTGCCTACGACTTCACCGCCACCACCATCGACGGCGAGCCCGTCGACCTCGCGGACTACCGCGGGAAGCCGATGCTGATCGTGAACACCGCCTCCCAGTGCGGGTTCACGCCGCAGTACGAAGGTCTCGAAGCCCTGCACCGCACCTACGGTCCCCGTGGACTCGTGGTGCTCGGCTTTCCGTGCGACCAGTTCGGCCACCAGGAGCCGGGCGACGCCGACGAGATCAAGAACTTCTGTTCGTTGCGCTACGACGTCACCTTCCCCCTGCACGAGAAGATCGACGTGAACGGCGACGAGGCCCACCCGTTGTATCAGTGGCTGCGGCAGCAGAAGTCCGGCGTGCTGGGCAACCGCATCAAGTGGAACTTCACCAAGTTCCTGGTGGACGCCGACGGGCAGGTGGTGGACCGCTTCGGACCCACCACCAAGCCCGAGAAGCTCGCCGACCCGATCGAGAAGGTGCTGACGGACCGCGCATGACGGCACCCGATCCGACGATGGAGGCGATCACCGCGGCCGTGATGCGCGGCCGCGGTGGCGATGTCGCCGGGGCGCGGTCCGACCTCGAGGCCCTCTGGTCCGAGATCGGGGTGCGCGGCGACGAGTTCCATCGCTGCACGCTGGCGCACTACCTCGCCGATCTGTACGACGACGCCGCCGTCGCGCTGATCTGGGATGTTCGCGCTCTCGACGCGGCCGATGCCCTCGACGACGACCGGGCGCAGCAGCACCACGCGAGCCTGCAGGTCGCGGCGTTCTACCCGAGCCTGCATCTGAACCTTGCCGACAACCTCCGGCGGTTGGGGTCCTTTCCGGCCGCCGCCGACCACCTCGATCGCGCCGAGGAGCGTCTGTCGGCACTACCCGACGACGCGTACGGCGAGATGATCCGCTCGGCCCTCACCGAGCTGCGCCAGGCGGTGGCTGAGCACCGCACGGAGCGCCTGTCGAGCGGGCCCGATTCCTGATACTCGGTTCCTGATTCCGTCCCGGTTTGCGGTCGGTTTGCTGGATCGTGTCGGTGGGGGTCGATACAATCGAACACATGAGCGATCGGGGGGTCGGAGCGGCGGGGGATGCGCAGGTCGGCGGTGTGCCGTGGTCCTCGCGCGACCTCACTGCGACCGGTCTGCCCGCCTCGTTCGATCTCCCCGTCGGTGGGCACCTCGACGCCCTGGCCGACCTCAGTGCGGGGACGGCGTACCTCGAGTGGCGCCGCTACCAGCACGCCGCCGCCCTGCACACCGAACTGGTCGTCCCGGAGGAGGGTAGCGACGAGCGAGCGGTGGATGCGTTCGCTCAGTGCGCCGCCCGCGTCGCCACCTCATTGTCGGTGTCGCAGTACGTCGCCGAACGCCTCCTCGACGACGCCGTCGCCCTGCGTGACCGCCTGCCGCGGGTGGCGGAATGCCTGCGCGACGGGGTGGTCTCCGCCAACTTCATCCGCACCATCGTCTCGCGCACCGAACTGATCCACGGTCGCCCGTATCAGGGGTTGGTGGACGCCGACATCGCCGCCGCCCTGCGAAAACCGGGGACGTGGTCGACAGCCCGAGTGCGGGATCTGTGCGATCAGATGGTCTACCGCCGCGACCCCGACGCCGTCCGCGAACGCCGAGACGACGCACTGAAGGGGCGGTGCTTCTTCACCGAGGCCGGACTCGACGGCATGGCGACGGTGGGGGCGACGATGTCCGCCGAACACGCCGCGATCGTCGCCCGCGTCGTCGAACGCCTCGCCGCACAGGTCTGCAAGCACGACAGTCGCACCAAGACCGCGCGGGCATCGGATGCGCTGTTCGCGTTGGTCAAGCACGCCCCGTTCGGCTGCGACTGCGCACGCCCGGAGTGCGCCTTCACCGTGGTCGATGCGGACGAGGTCGCGGCCAACGCAGCACGGATCGTCATTCACGTCGTCACCGACACCACCACCCTCGCCGGACCCGTACCCGCAACCACTTCAGCGACCACCGCCGCTGCGACCACCTCCGCCGACGCTGCGGTCAGCGAGCCCGGGCAGCCGGCAGCGCACGCACGGACTCAAGACGCGGATACGACCGCGGTCGCGGCTCCGGCAGACCAGGTCCTCGCCGACGAGGTCTCACTCGATGAGGTCGCGCCCGAGAAGACCCCGGTCGAGGAGGTCGTGGTCGAGGAGGTCGTGGTCGAGGAGCTCGCGGCCAATGAGACTCCGGCCGATGCCGTTGCGGCCGATGGCGTTGCCGCGGAGGCGGTCTCGACCGAGGACGTCGCAGCCGAGGGAGTTGGTGCGGACGCGGTCGCTACCGACGAGGTCGCGGCTGAGGACGTTGCGGCCGAATCGGCGACGGATGCGGTTGCGGTCGAGGCGGCAGCTGCGGCCGATGCCGTTGCGGTCGAGGCTCCGCGCGTCGACCCCGAGCTGGTCGACGGTGTCGGCTACATCGCCGGACTCGGCATCGTCTCCGGCGCCCACCTCCGCGACCTCGCCGCCGACCCCGCCACCCTCATCCGACCCCTCGGCGACGGCACCGATACCCCGCTTCCGGCGACGCAACCGGCGGACCCCTACCGGCCGTCCGCGGCCCTGGACACCTACATCCGTGCTCGCGACCGGTACTGCACCTGGCCCGGCTGCAACCGAGCCGCCTGGGACGGCGACCTCGACCACATCACCGAATACGACCACCGCAACCCGGAGCGGGGAGGTCAGACCACGGCCTGCGGGCTCGGCGCCAAATGCCGCTTCCA
>NZ_JABUBU010000024.1 GCF_019834675.1 Rhodococcoides corynebacterioides
CACCCCCCCACCCGAAGTCAGCCTGACCAAGGCACGCCCGGTCAGCCTGTCCAAGGGCCAGAAGGTGACGCTGAAGAAGGACGGCGGCGTCGCGCTGACCGTGATTCGGATGGGCCTCGGCTGGGACCCCGTGAAGAAGGCCGGCGGGTTCTTCGGCGGTGGCCGCACCGCCAACGTCGACCTCGACGCGTCCGCACTGATGTTCGCCGGCACCCGGCACGCCGACGTCGTCTACTTCGGTCAGCTGCGGTCGAAGGACGGGTCCATCGTCCACGCCGGCGACAACCTGACCGGCGACGGCGAGGGCGACGACGAGGTGATCACCGTCGACCTCACCCGCGTCCCCGCGCAGGTCACGTCGATCATCTTCATCGTGACGTCGTACCGCGGGCAGACGTTCGAGCAGGTGGCCAACGCCTTCACCCGACTGGTCGACGCCCCCGTCGGCTCCGAGCTGGCGCGCTTCACCCTGCAGGGCGGCATGCCGTTCACGGGCCTCGTCATGGCGAAGGTCTACCGGGCCGGCGGGGAGTGGAAGCTGCAGGCGATCGGCGACGGGATCCAGGCCAAGCACGCCGGGGAGGCACTGCCGCAACTGGCGCCGTATCTCCAGTAGCTCCCCGGTTCCGATCGGGCTCCCCCGATCGGGGGAGCCGCCCCGCAATCGGGGTGCCGCCCGCTCGCGCTGCAGTCGTAGGGTGGACCCGTGACGGGGTTCGAGTACGGCGTGGACGGGGCCAAGCTGATCGTGGTCGGCCTGGACGGATCCGACTCGTCCTGGCGCGCAGCGGCATACGCCGCGGGTCAGGCCCGCCGTCAGCGCTCCCGGCTGGTACTCGTCTACGTGCAGACTCTCGGCGCGGGCGCGTTCGCGCAGGCCTCCGGGGTGCTCTACGACTCGGGCACCCAGGCCGCCGACGACCTCCTGCGCGAGATCCGGGCGCACGTGCTCCGCTTCGGCGAGGAGGAACACGTCGCGTGGGAGTTCCGCACCTTCCGCGGTGATCCCGCGACGGGCCTGGCCGCAGTGGCCGACGAACTGCGTGCCGACGCCATCGTCGTGGGCACCAGCGAACGCGCCGGCCACCGCATCTTCGGCTCGGTGGCGGTACGACTGGTCAAACTGGGGCGGTGGCCGGTGACGGTGGTGCCGTGACGACCCGCGGCCGCAGCCACGCCGGGATGCGCTCCGGGTAGGCGTCGGGCGCCTCGTCGAGCACCCCGCCGGCGGGGTCGTCGTCGCCGCTGCGGCGCACCAGGTCCTCGCCGGGGCGATAGATCTGCCACACGATCATCGCGCACAGCCCGATCACCGCGAGGTCGCGCACCAACACGGCCGAGGTGAAGTACTGCTCGGGCAGTCCCTTGTTGCTCACGCCCAGGTAGTACATCATGCGCGGCACCCACACCAGCGCGTCGATCGTCATCCACGCCAGCAGGATTCGCCGATGCGGTAGAGCCAGCACGGCCAGGGGCACCAGCCACAGCGAGTACTGCGGGCTCCACACCTTGTTGGTCAACAGGAATCCGGCGACCACCAGGAAGCACAGCGACATCAGCCGCGGTCGACGCGGCGCGGTCAGCGCCACGTACGCGACGGCGAGGCACACGGCCACGAACAGCAAGGCCGACACCGCATTCAGGATCGTCGGCTTGTCCCCCGCGCCGAGCGGACCGTCGAATCCGGCCCACCCCGTGAACGACGAGACGACGTTGTACAGCGAGTCCGGATCCGCGCCGCGGTCGGAGTTCAGCCGGAAGAACTCGGCCCACCCCCGCGGAAACAGCAGCGCCACCGGCAGATTGACGACGAACCACGTCGCGGCCGCCGCCGCCGCGGCCCGCGCCCAGAAGGCGAGCGTTCCGGTGCGGACACAGAGCACCAGCAGCGGACCGAGCAGGAACAGCGGGTACAGCTTGGTCGCGCCGCCGAGGCCCAGCAGCACCCCGGCCAGGACCGGGCGACGACGCGCCCACGCCAGCAGACCACCCGACGCGAATGCCGTGGCGAGAGCGTCGAAATTGGTGAAGACGTGCACCGCCACCAGCGGCGAGGCCGCGGCCAGCGCGGCGTCCCACACGCGTCGACCCGCCAACATCGTCGTCGCCCACACCGTGACGATCCACGCCAGCGCCGCCCCGAACGCCACCACGTTGAAGTACAGGGCGACCGTCAGCGCCTGCGGCAACCACGGCACCGCCGCCCATGCGTGCGCCACCTGCATCGACACGTACTGGTACATCCCGGCGAGCACCGGATACTCCATGTACCGGGTGATGGTGGCGCCGCCCGGACCCGTTTCCTCCCAGGACTTCTTGTAGGGCAGAGCCCCCTCGTTCAACCGCTCCGCCCCGTACAGCGGAACGATGTCCGAGTAACACATCGCGACGTACTGCCGACTGCCGCTCCAGTCCAGCCCCAGCTGACCGTCGGGACCGTTGGGCGCCTGCTGGATACACGCGGCCTTGCCGAACCACCCCAGCGCCAGGAACACCACCGTGAACGCGAAGATCACCCGCAGCGGCGTGATCCGACGCTGGCGGCCGACCATCGCATGACGCCCGACCGGCCCCCCGACCACCGACGACAACTCGGCGACCATCGGGTCCGTCCGGCTCGGCAGGTCACGCCAGCGGGCCGAGCGGCGGTCCTTCGCCAACGTGCCCGCACTCGCCAACAGCGTCTGCTCGGCTTCCGGCCTGCCCGGCACCCCTAGCCGCCGGGCGACGCGGCCGGCGGTTGACCCGCACCGGCACCGGCGCCACCGCCGGCACCCGCACCGGCACCACCGCCTGCGCCCTCACCCGCTCCCGCCCCGGCGCCTCCACCGGCACCGGCACCCGGTTCCGCGCCCGGTGCGGTGGTGGTCGCAGCCGGCGCGAGGCCGGGGACCGGAATGGTGATGCCCGGCAGGATCTCCACCTGCGACGGCACGACGACGGGCGGCGCCGGCGCTTCCGTCGTCGGCGGCGGCGACGGTGCCTCGGCCGAGGTGGTCACCGGTGCGCGGGTCGGTGCCGGTGCCGAGTACTGCGGAATTCCGGCCTGGCCGGCGATGGCGCCCGGCGCCGGGAACGACTCGACCGGGCTGCCGTCGAGCGACCCGTCGAGGGTGTCCTTCCAGATGTCCGAGGGCAGACCGGAGCCGTAGATGGGTCCGCCGTAGACGTTGCGCAGCGGCAGACCCTGCTCGGTACCCACCCAGACGGCGGTGGCCAGGGACGGCGTGTACCCGACCATCCACGCGTCCTTGTTCTCGCCCGTGTCCCCGAGCTGGGCGGTGCCCGTCTTGGCGGCGGAGGGCCGACCGTCGGCGAGGTTGTGGCCGTTGGAGTAGCCGGCGATGGGACGCATCGCGGCCGTGACGTTGTCCGCGACCACCGGCTCGACCCGCTGCTCACCGGGCTCGGTGCCGCGGTCGAGCAGGACGGTGCCGTCGGCGGTGACGACGCGCTGGACGAAGTGCGGCGCGTGGTAGGTGCCCGACGCCGCCAGCGTCGCGTACGCGCTGGCCATGTCGATCACCCGCGACTGGTACTGGCCCAGGATGATGCCGTTGTTGGGGCCGGCGCCGTTGGGCTCGGTGAGCGTCGGACCGATGCCCTCGGTCTCCTCGGGGATGCCGAGGCGGTGCGCCATGTCGGCCACGGCCTGCGGTCCGCCGTCGAGACTCAGCTGCAGGCGGTAGAAGCTGGTGTTCAGCGACCGCTTGAGCGCCTCCGCGATGGTGCAGGTGCCGCAGGACTCGCCCTCGACGTTGCCGATGGAGATGCCGTTGACGGTGAGCGGCGAGCTGTCGTACATCTGCGACAGCGGGATGCCCTGGTCGAGCGCCGCGGCGAGGCCGAACACCTTGAACGACGAGCCGGTCTGCAGACCGGACTGCGCGAAGTCGAAGCCGCGGCCGTCGGCCCCGCCGTAGTACGACTTCACCGCACCCGTGCGCGGATCGATGGACACCGACGCCGTCCGCAACTCGGACGGCTCGCCCTCCATGTTGCTGTTCACGGCGTCGATCGCGGCCTGCTGGTCCTGCGGATCGATGGTGGTGGTGATCTGCAGCCCGGCCGTGTTCAGGTCCTGCTCACTGATGCCCGACGACGACAGCTCGCGCAGCACCTGCGTCTTGATCAGGCCGTTCGGTCCCGAGTCGGTGGCGTCGCCACTGTTGACGGAGGCCAGCGGCCGGGTGGCGGGGTACTGCATCGCCGACCGGGCGCCCTGATCGAGGGCACCCATGGTGACCATGCCGTCGAGCACGTAGTTCCAGCGACTCTGCGCGCCGGCCGGGTTGTTCTCCGGGTCCAGGCCCGACGGCTGCTGGATGGTCGCGGCGAGCACCGCGCCCTCCTCGACGCTCAGCGCCTCGACGGGCTTGTCGAAGTAGGCCTTCGACGCGGCCGCGATGCCGTACGCACCGCGCCCGAAGTAGATCGTGTTGAGGTACGCGGCGAGGATGTCGTCCTTGGTCCACTGGCGGGCCATCTTCGAGGAGATGACGAGCTCGCGCATCTTGCGCGTCAGGGTGCGTTCGGAACCGACCAGCGCGTTCTTGACGTACTGCTGCGTGATCGTGGACCCGCCGCCGGCGCTGTCGCGACCGAGGACGTTGTCCCGCGCGGCCCGCGCGAACCCGGAGACCGAGAAGCCGGGGTTCGAGTAGAAGTCGCGGTCCTCGGCCGAGAGCACGGCGTTGCGGACGTGCTCCGGGATCTGCCCGATCTCGACGTCGGTGCGGTTCCCCTCCGGCGGCACGACGGTGCCGAGCACCGACGTCCCGTCCGAGGCCAGAATCGTGGCCACCTGGTTGGTCTTGATGTCACCGGGACGAGGCACGTCCTCGATGACGTACGCCACCACGAACGCGAGGATCGGCACGATCAGACCGAGCGCGACCAGCGCGTACAGCGTGCGCCGCACGGTGCGCCAGGGGGACTTCTTCGCGGTCTTCGTGGTCCTACCTCCTGATGGCGGTTCGGTGGGTCCTCCACCGGACCGGGAGCTGTCCTCGTCACGGTCGTACTCGCCGCGTCCGTAACCGGACGTCGGGGCGTCGTCGCGGGGGGAGCGTGCCTGCGAGTACGCGGCGCTGCCGGCGGCGCCTGCCGCACCGGCGCCGGCGGCGCCACCGAGGTAGCCGGTCTCGTCGTCACGCCGTTGCCCGGGCGGTGGGCCGACGGGGCGAGCCCGCGTCGCATCATCGCGCCCGGGGTCGTACGCGGGGCCGTATCCGGCATCGCGCCGCGGGCCGTACCCGGGGTCGCGATTCGGGTCGAACCCCCCGGTCCCGTAGGCCGGACGCGGCGGTCGGTACTGCGGCGGCGGACCCTGCGGAGGCGGACCCTGCGGCGGCGGTCCCTGCGGCGGGCGGCCGGCGGAACCGGGGTAGCGACCCGGTGCGTCGTCCCGGCGCGGCGGCATGGGCGGACGCGGCGGGACACCGTCGCGGCCGTATCCGCCGGGCGCGTCGTCGCGAGCCTGGTGGCGGGGCCGGTAGTCGTCTCGGCCGCCGTGGTCCGGGCCGTCGCGGTGGGGACGGTCGTTACCCGCTCCGGTCCCGTCGTCGCGGGACCCGTCGTAGGGGGTGGTCACTGACGTACTCCACTGTCGGGACGCGCGACGAAGGCGTCGGCGTCGGTGGTCCACTGAGCGCGAGCGGGCCCCGGCCGGGGTGCCCGCGCGTCGGTTCTCGGCGGACGGTACCGCCGATCACCCGCCCCGGTCACTCGCTGGCCGTGCGGCGACGGCCGGTGCTGCGGGTGCGAGGACGGGTGGGGGCCGGTGCGCTGCCCAGTACATACGACTGGACGAGGTGGTTCCAACTGCACGTGCGGCACACCTCGACCACGTGCACGGAGAATTCCTCCTGCGTGGCGGCCAGTCGGCCCAGGTCCTCGGCGGATCGCGCGGAGCCGTTCATCTGGCCCAACTTCTCCCCGAACACCCAGGACACGAGGGTGAGCTGTTCCTTGCGGCAGATCGGGCAGGCCACCGTGGAGGGGCGCCCGTGGAACTTGGCCGCGCGCAGCAGGTAGGGATCGGCGTCACAGACCTGCGCGACGGCGGTGCGACCCGAGTACACCTCGGCGAGCAGCGACTTGCGCTGCAACGCGTAGTCCACTACCTGCCGTTCGAATCGCACGACGACCAGAGTACGTGCGCCCGGGTCGCGGGGGTCCCGCGGCGGACCCACGATCGGCTCTCACAGTCGTATCATCTGCGCGTGGCGATCGGCCGACCTGCGGGAACGAGGGCCCGCGACCAGGACCGGGTGGACGCCTGCGCGGAACTCGACCGAGCCCTCGACGACGGGCAGTTGGACGCCGAGGAGCACGCCCTGCGCGTCGGGCTGGCCACGGACGCGAGCACGCTCGGCGACCTGCACGACCTGGTCGACGACCTGCAGGGCGACTCGCGGCTCGCGCCGGTCGTGTTGCCCCGAGCGCTGCCGCCCGGCACGGTGTCGGGACGCGGAATCCTCGTCGTGGTGGCCGTCGCCGTCCTGGTGGTGATCGCGACGATCGCCGCCGTCGCCGCCGGCATCCGGGCGTACGTCCGCAGCGACGATCCGACGTCGGTCTACGGGTCCGCCGGGTACCTCGCCCCGCAGGCCATCGCCGACGTGCTCGCCGCCATCCCGTCGCGGACCGGCACCACGACGGTCGATTCGGTGCTGTTCTATCCGGACTACGTCATCGTCGACGTGCAGGATCCCGAGGCGCCCCGCCGGTCCGTCTCCGTCACCTTCCGCGACGGGGAGTGGACGGACGGGTTCACCGGCGATCGGTCGTCGGACACCGTCGCGGTCGACGTGACGACGTTCCGCGCGGACGTGCTCGGCGGTCTGGTGCTCGGCGCACCGGACTCGCTGAATCTCGACCGCATCGACTCGATGTACTTCTCGCTCGGCGCCGACGACTCCGGCCCGCGCGTGATGCTCCACGCGAGCAACGACGACAACGAGGACGGCTACTTCACGGCCGGCCCGGACGGCGCGTTCGTGTACGTCGACCGGTTCGACCCGAACGAGTGACGGGGAGGACCAGCGATGACCCAGCCGCGATCGAGCCTGCGAGCGCGCGACGTCGACCGGGCGGTGACCGCCACCGCCCTCGACCGCGCGTACGCCGACGGCCAGCTGACGTTCGACGAGCACCGGACGCGCAGTGCGTCGGCGCGGTCCGCGCGGACGGTGGGTGACCTGCACGCCCTGGTCTCGGACCTGCAGTCGGACGTTCCCCTGCCCGAACCCGAGGTCCCCCGGCGGGCGCGGCGCCCGTGGCGTCGGTGGCCCCTGGTCGCGGCCGTCGCCGTGGTGGTCGCGGCCGGGGGATGGGCACTCGCCCGTGACCCGGACCCCGCACCCGCGGTCCCGACGGCCGACGCGCCGGCCCCCGCACCGGACCTGCCGCCGGACGTCTCGCCGATCGTCGCGCAGCCGTTCGCGTTCGACACCGCCGCGGGGCTCGCCGACTTCCGCGCTCGCTGGATCGAGCGCTTCGGGTCCGCGGAGATCTACTCGATGTACCTCGACCTCGGGGACCGTCGGGCGTCCGTCACGCGTCCGGTCGCGGACGGGCGGCAGCAGCAGGTCAACGTCATGGGCGGCTTCGACCCGTCCGACTCGACGTCCGAACCGTCCGACAGCGAACGCACCCTCGACTGGACCACGCTGAACGTCGACGCGTTGGCCGGCCACCTCGCCGGGGCGCCGCTGTCCCTGGGCCGACCGAACGGCGTCGTCGACACCGTCAACCTGCGGAACTTCGGCACGCCGGAGATTCGGCTGGACGTGGTGGATCCGCGTGGTGAGGGCGTCGGCACCGTCGTCGTCGATCCGGCCGGGGCCGTGCTCTCGGTGGAACCGGACTGATCCGGCGGGCGTGATCGTCCACTTCTGTGCATCGAGGCAGCCCCCGGCCGCTGATTGGGATCACGCGAGAGGGGGTACCTGTTCCTGTCTCGGTGAGTAACGCGTACCCGTATGTATCGGCCCGATACATACGACGGTTATAGTCGGACGCGTCATCACTGCGGACGTTCGTGCATCGGACGGGATCTCGATCGGGAAGGGGCGGACCGTGCTGGAACTCGCCGTTCTCGGACTGCTCCTGGACTCACCGATGCACGGGTACGAGCTCCGGAAGCGGCTCACGGGCCTGCTCGGTGCGTTCCGGGCCTTCTCCTACGGTTCGCTCTATCCGACCCTGCGCCGCATGCAGGCGGACGGACTGATCGTGGAGAACCAGGCCTCGGGGGGCACCGTGCGTCGTGCACGCCGCGTCTACGAGCTCACCCCGGCCGGCCGAGAGCGGTTCACCGAACTCGTCGCCGACACCGGTCCGCAGAACTACACCGATGATGGATTCGGCGTTCACCTGGCCTTTTTCGGGCGTACCCCCGCCGAGGCGCGGATGCGAATACTCGAGGGCAGGCGACGTCAGGTCGAGGAGCGCCGGGAAGGGCTTCGCGACGCCATCGGCCGCGCAACGGGGTCGGTGGACAGATACACGCGCGGATTGCATCAGCTCGGCCTCGAGTCGAGCGAGCGCGAAGTGCGGTGGCTCAACGAACTGATCGCTGCCGAGGCACTGGCGATCAGCTCGGAGGGTCCGCCGCCCGCAGCCGCGACCGATCCCCCGGTCTCGGTACCCGGGCACCGAGAGTCGGCCCCCACCGACGCCTCGACCCGCCGACACGAAAGCAAAGGAGATCCCGACCATGAGTGACAACAGCACTGCGGTGCGCGTGGCCATTGTGGGCGTGGGCAACTGCGCGTCGTCCCTCGTTCAGGGCGTGCAGTACTACAAGGACGCCGACGAGAACGCCACCGTTCCCGGCCTCATGCACGTGAAGTTCGGCCGCTACCACGTCCGCGACGTCGAGTTCGTCGCCGCGTTCGACGTGGACGCCAAGAAGGTCGGCTTCGACCTCTCGGAGGCCATCTTCGCCAGCGAGAACAACACCATCAAGATCGCCGACGTCCCGCCGGCCGACGTGCCGGTGCAGCGCGGCCCGACCCTCGACGGCATCGGCAAGTACTACTCCGAGACCATCGAGCTGTCCGACGCGGAGCCGGTCGACGTGGCACAGGCCCTGCGTGACGCGCAGGTCGACGTCCTCGTCTCCTACCTCCCCGTCGGTTCCGACGAGGCCGACAAGTTCTACGCGCAGGCCGCGATCGACGCGGGCGTCGCCTTCGTCAACGCGCTCCCCGTGTTCATCGCCTCGGATCCCGTGTGGGCCAAGAAGTTCGCCGACGCCGGTGTGCCGATCGTCGGCGACGACATCAAGAGCCAGGTCGGCGCCACCATCACCCACCGCGTGATGGCCAAGCTGTTCGAGGACCGCGGCGTCGCCCTCGACCGCACGTACCAGCTCAACGTCGGCGGCAACATGGACTTCAAGAACATGCTCGAGCGCGAGCGTCTGGAGTCGAAGAAGGTCTCCAAGACCCAGGCCGTCACCTCGAACCTCACCGGCACGCTGTCCAACAAGATCGCGGACCGGAACGTGCACATCGGCCCGTCGGACCACGTCGAGTGGCTCGACGACCGCAAGTGGGCGTACGTCCGCCTCGAAGGACGCGCCTTCGGTGACGTGCCACTGAACCTCGAGTACAAGCTCGAGGTCTGGGACTCGCCGAACTCCGCCGGCATCATCATCGACGCCGTGCGTGCGGCCAAGATCGCCAAGGACCGCGGCCTCGGTGGCCCGATCCTGCCGGCCTCGGCGTACCTGATGAAGAGCCCGCCGGAGCAGATGGCCGACGACACCGCTCGGGCGCAGCTCGAAGCGTTCATCATCGGCGCCGACGACTGACGTTCTTCCGCTCGATGGATTCATCCACAGGCCCCCGGTCACGACCGGGGGCCTGTCGGCGTCCGGGCGTACTGTCGCCGTCGTGAGTCAGGACAGGATGCTCACCCGTATCGGGGGGCTGCTCAGGCAGGCGGAGTCCACGGACAATCCGCACGAGGCCGAGGCGTTCATGGAGGCCGCCCAGCGGCTCGCCACCGCCGCGTCGATCGATCTCGCGGTCGCGCGGTCGCACACTGCCGGGGGGCAGTCGCGCAGCGGGCCCGTGCAGCGCACGGTCGAGATCGGTGAGCGCGGCAAGCGGGGTCTGAAGACCTACGTTCGCCTGTTCGTCGCCATCGCCGCGGCCAACGACGTCACGTGCGACGTGCTGTCCACGTCCACCCAGGTCTACGCGTACGGCTTCGCGTCGGACATCGACACCACGCAGGCGCTCTACGCGTCGCTGGTCGTGCAGATGGTCCGCGCGTCGGACGCGTACATCGCGTCCGGCGCCTACCGGGACGCGACGGTCGACCGGGTGGTGCGGCCGGGGTACGGGCGCGCGCGGGTGGAACGCAAGCCGCTCGCCGCGGTCACGGCCCGCATCGAGTTCCAGTCGGCGTTCGCCGACCGCATCGGTGCGCGTCTCGCCGCGGTGAAGGCGGAGATCACCGCCGAGGCGGTCCGGACGTCGGACGTCACCACCGGCACGGCGCTGGCGTTGCGCGACAAGGATCTCGCGCTCACCGACTTCTACCGCAGCACGTCGACGGCTCGCGGCCGGTGGCGGGGCAACGCCGCACCCACCAGTTTCTCGCGCGCTGCGCGGCGTGCCGGGGACCACGCCGGACGGCGGGCCCGGCTCGGAACCGACGCGGAGCTCGGGTCTCCGCGCGGGGCGATCGACCGCTGAGCCGCGGTGTCCGCCCGCGACTCGCAGCGCGCTCGTGTGTACGAGTCGGAAACGTTGCTGCGCACCATGATCGACCGTGCCGACGCCGCGGACGCGGGCCGGTCGGTGGAGATCGGCGGCTCGACCGTCACCCTGCCGATCGAGCGTCGGTTCGCCTCGATCGACTCGGTGCAGACCTACGTCGACGCGGTGCTCGCCCGGGGGGACGTCCGTCGCCGCTACTCCCGGGCCTCCCGCCGCTGCCGGGTCCGCGCCCGGGCCGGACAGGGCGCGGCGCACTACGAGCACGACGCCGCCGTCATCGCGGTGCCCCTGCACGTCGCCGGTCGGGCGTGGGCGATGCGGGAGCTGGTGGTGCTGCACGAGATCGCCCACCACCTCGAGGATCGCGACCCGGAGACCACCCCGCACGCCGCCCACGGCCCCGAGTTCACGGCTCGGTTCCTCGACCTTCTGGACCGCGTGGTGGGGCCCGAGGCCGCGTTCGTCCTGCGGTGCATCTTCGGCCGCAACGACGTCCGCGTGGGCTAACCTCGGGCGGTCGAACCGGGGTGGAAGGGAAGTGCGATGGACGTGTGGGGGGCCGTGACCACCACGTACCGGCGGGGGGCGGCGCGGTTCGACCGCGCGGGTCTGCAGCGACCACGGTCGGTGTCCGAGCTGGTCGGCCGCGGGCACCCGCTCACGGGGTCGACGGTGTTGGTCACCGGGGCGTCGTCCGGCATCGGCGCCGCGGCGGCTCGTCGGTTCGGAGCCGAGGGGGCGACGGTCCTGCTGGTGGCGCGCTCCGCCGAGCCTCTCGAGGAGGTTCGCCGCGAGATCGTCGACGCCGGTGGCACGGCCGTCGCCCTGACCGCGGACCTGGCCGACGAGGACGACGCCGCCCGGCTCGTCGAGACGGTGCTGCGCGAGCACGGCGCCCCCGACGTCGTGGTCAACAACGCTGGCCGCTCCATCCGCCGCCGCATGCTCGACGCCACCGATCGGCTGCACGACTACCGGCGCACCGCGGCGATCAACTACTTCGCCCCGGTGCAGCTGACGCTGGGCTTCGCGCCGGCCATGGTCGAGCGCGGCAGCGGGCACTTCGTCAACGTCTCCACCTGGGGGGTTCCGGGCGGGGCCATGCCCAAGTTCTCCGCGTACGCCGGGTCCAAGAGCGCCGTGTCGATGTTCGGACGCAGTATCGCCATCGAGCTGGCCGGCACCGGAGTCGGCGTCACCACCGTCTACTTCCCGCTGATCCGCACCCCGATGATCGAGCCGACGGCGCGCTACCGCGACGTGCCGACGCTGTCCGCGGAAGATGCCGGGGAGTGGCTGGTCGACGCCGCCCGGTACCGACCGGCCGAGATGCTGCCGCGCTACACCCGCACGCTGCGGCGCATCGGCGCCGCGCGTGTCGAGTGGGCCGACCGGTTGACCGCGATGGCGCACCTCTGACGCGGACGCCCACCGAGGGTTAGTGTCGGTCGGGTGGCCGACACTCGTGTGCGCATCGGAGTCCAACTGCAACCCCAACACGCCCCGGACTACGGGCTGATCCGGGACGCGGTTCTCCGCGCCGAGGACGCGGGCGTCGACATCGTCTTCAACTGGGACCACTTCTATCCCCTCTACGGCGACCTCGACGGCGCCCACTTCGAGTGCTGGACCATGCTCGGTGCCTGGGCCGAGCAGACCTCGACCGTGGAGATCGGCGCCCTCGTCACCGGCGGCGGCTACCGCAACCCGGATCTGCTGGCCGACATGGCGCGGACGGTCGACCACATCAGCGGTGGGCGGCTGATCCTCGGCATCGGCGCGGGATGGAACCAGAAGGACTACGACAACTTCGGGTACGACTTCGGCACCGCCGGGTCGCGCCTGGCGCTGCTGAACGAGAGCCTCGCCCGCATCGCGCACCGCCTGGACGTCGGCAATCCCGCGCCCACCCGCCACATCCCGATCCTCATCGGCGGTGGCGGCGAGAAGAAGACGCTGAAGATGGTGGCGCAGTACGCCGACGTCTGGCACAGCTTCGCCGATCTCGACGCCCTGAAGCACAAGTCCGGCGTGCTCGCCGAGCACGGGCAGACCGTCGGCCGCGACGTGTCGCAGATCGAGCGGTCGGTGGCGTGGCCGGGCGCGGAGACCGCGCAGGACTTCGTCGACGCCGGCGCCACGCTCTTCACGGTCGGGGTGAACGGGCCGGACTACGACCTCACCGAGCTCGGACAGGCGATCGGCTGGGCCCGCTCCCGCTGACCCCCCTCCGTTCGGCGGGACCGAGGTCACTCGACTCGCTGAGCGCAACACTTGCGCAGAACACCGTTCGGTGGGTGCGTTGCGGTGGCCCTACTGTTCAGGTCATGCACGCGCACCGCACGGGGCGAACGTCCGTCGCCGTGGTTCTCGTCCTTCTTCTCGCGGGTCTACTCGCCGGGTGCGGGTCGTCGTCGGACGGCGACACCGCGGCCGCCGCCGCGCCCACCGAACTCTGCGCGCCTCCCGGCGTCGAGAGCGCGTCGTCGGTGCCCACCAACTTCGACGCCGCGGCCGCCGCCGCGTCGGAGGACCGCTACACCACGCCGTCCGTGACGCCGCTCGATCGCATCGACACCGCGCAACTCGGGTTGATCACGCCGGGCACCCTCACCGTCGGCACCCTGTCCGACGCCCCGCCGAGCATCTGCGTCGACGGCTCGGGCACGTACACCGGGTACGACAACGAGCTGCTGAAGGCGGTCGCGGCAAAGCTCGGCCTGCAGGTGACGTTCTCCGGCACCGAGTTCTCCGGCCTGCTCGCGCAGGTGGCGGGGCGACGGTTCGACGTCGGCTCGTCGTCGATCACCACCACCGACGAGCGTCGCAACACGGTCGGGTTCACCAACGGGTACGACTTCGGCTACTTCTCCCTCGTCGCGAAGGCCGGCGGCCCCATCACCGCCTTCGAGGACCTCGGCCCCACCACCCGCATCGGCGTGGTGCAGGGCACGGTGCAGGACGACTACGTCGTCAACACCCTCGGCCTCGACCCGGTGAAGTTCCCCGACTACAACACCGCCTACGCGAACCTGCGCACCGGGCAGATCGACGCGTGGGTCGCTCCGTCGCAGCAGGCCGAAGGTCTGGTGAAGCCGGAGGACGGCACCGCGATCACGCAGAACACGTTCTCGCTCAACAACTTCGTCGGGTGGGCCGTCGCGCGGGACAACCAGCCGCTGATCGACGCGCTGAACTCCGGACTCGACGCCGTGATCGCCGACGGCACGTGGGCGCAGCTGTACTCGGACTGGGTGCCGCGCGAGCTGCCCGAGGGGTTCAAGCCGGGCAGCAAGGCCGCCCCGCAGCCGGATCTCCCCGACTTCGCGGCCATCGCGGCGGAGAACGACGCCGCCGCCCCGGCCGCCCAGGCCGTCGCGCCCAAGTCGACGCTGCAGCAGCTCGGGGACACGTTCTTCGACTGGGAGCTCTACAAGCGGGCCATCCCGGACCTGCTGAAGACCGGCCTGCCGAACACGCTGATCCTGGCGCTCGCGTCGGGCGTCATCGGCACCGTGCTCGGCATGCTGCTCGCCCTCGCGGGGCTGTCCCGCTCGCGCTGGCTGCGCTGGCCGGCGCGGGTCTACACCGACATCTTCCGCGGCCTGCCCGCCGTGGTCATCATCCTGATCATCGGCCTGGGCATCGGCCCGGTGACCAGCAGCCTGACCGGTAACAACCCGTACTGGCTCGGTGCGCTGGCGCTGTCGCTGCTCGCGGCGGCCTACATCGGCGAGATCTTCCGCTCCGGTATCCAGTCGGTCGAGCGGGGTCAGCTCGAGGCGGCACGCGCCCTCGGCTTCGGCTACCGCGGCGCGATGCGCCTGGTCGTGGTGCCGCAGGGTGTGCGACGGGTCTTGCCGGCTCTGGTGAACCAGTTCATCTCGCTGATCAAGGACTCCTCGCTGATCTACTTCCTCGGCCTGCTCGCCACCCAGCGCGAGCTGTTCGCCGTGGGCCGCGACCTCAACGCGCAGACCGGCAACCTGTCACCCCTGGTGGCCGCCGGCCTGGTGTACCTGGCCATGACCGTTCCGCTGACCCACCTGGTCAACTACATCGACAAGCGCCTCCGCACGGGCCGTGCGGAGAAGACCCTCGACCCGGTCGAGCAGGCCATCGTCGTGGAAAGAGGCTGACATGACCACCGAGACACTCACCGGCGTCTCCCTCGCCGGACGCGACCTGCATCTGTCCTTCGGTGCCAACAAGGTCCTGCGGGGCGTGAGCATCGACGTCGCCGCCGGGTCCACCACCACCGTCATCGGCCCGTCGGGCTCCGGGAAGTCGACGCTTCTGCGCGTGCTGAACCGCCTGCACGAACCGGAGCAGGGCGACATCCTGCTGGACGGCAAGTCCGTGCTGAAGGACGACCCCGACGCGCTGCGTCAGCGCATCGGCATGGTGTTCCAGCAGTTCAACCTCTTTCCGCACCGGACCGTGCTGGACAACGTGGCGCTGGGCCCGTGGAAGCTCCAGGGGCAGAGCAAGGAGGCGGCCCGCGAGGTCGCCCTAGAGCAACTCGACAAGGTGGGGCTGAAGGAGAAGGCGGGCTCGCGTCCCGGCAACCTCTCCGGCGGTCAGCAGCAGCGTGTCGCCATCGCGCGGGCGTTGGCCATGACCCCGCAGGTCATGTTCTTCGACGAGGCCACCTCCGCCCTGGACCCGGAGCTGGTCAAGGGCGTCCTGGCGCTCATGGCCGACCTCGCGACCGGCGGCATGACGATGGTCGTGGTCACCCACGAGATGGGCTTCGCCCGCTCGGTGTCGGACCGCGTGCTCTTCATGGACCACGGCAGCGCCGTCGAGGTGGGCCCGCCCGCCGCGCTCTTCGACGACCCGGAGACCGACCGTCTCAAGCGGTTCCTCTCCGAGGTGCTCTGACACCGGCGCCACCGCACACAGCACGCCCCGATCGGCGGTTTCCCGTCGATCGGGGCGTGTCGTGTGCAGCCGGGCAGGTCGGCGCGCGCGGAGGTCTTCTGCCGCCGCCGTTCGTGACCCGCATCACACGGTGTCCCGTACTGTCGAGATCGGTGCAGGCATGCGCATCCAGGCATGCCTGCACCGGCCATCGTGATCGACGAGACGGGAGACCCCATGTCGGACAACAGAGCCGTTGCCTACGCCGGAGCCGGGAAGGTCGAGGTGATCGACATCGACTTCCCCAGCTTCACCCTGCAGGACGGTCCGGGGGTGAATCCGGCGAGCGTGGGCCGCGAGTGCCCGCACGGCGTCATCCTGAAGGTGGTGTCCACCAACATCTGTGGCAGCGACCAGCACATGGTGCGCGGTCGGACCACGGCCCCGGAAGGTCTGGTGCTGGGCCACGAGATCACCGGTGAGGTGGTCGAGGTGGGACCGGGCGTCGAGTTCATCCAGGTGGGCGACCTGTGCTCGGTGCCGTTCAACATCGCCTGCGGTCGCTGTCGCAACTGCAAGGAGCGCAAGACCGGCATCTGCCTGAACGTCAATCCGGATCGCCCCGGCGCCGCGTACGGCTACGTCGACATGGGCGGTTGGGTCGGCGGTCAGGCGCAGTACGTGATGGTGCCGTACGCCGACTGGAACCTGCTGAAGTTCCCCGACCGCGACCGGGCGATGGAGAAGATCCTCGACCTGACCATGCTGTCGGACATCTTCCCCACCGGCTTCCACGGGTGCGTCACCGCCGGAGTGGGGGTGGGCTCGACGGTGTACATCGCCGGCGCCGGCCCCGTCGGCCTCGCCGCGGCCGCCAGCGCCCAGCTCCTCGGCGCCGCCGTGGTGATCGTGGGCGACCTCAACGCCGACCGACTCGCGCAGGCGCGCAGCTTCGGCTGCGAGACGGTCGACGTGTCCAAGGGTGACCCGGCGGACCAGATCGAGCAGCTCCTCGGCGTCCCCGAGGTGGACTGCGGCGTCGACGCCGTCGGCTTCGAGGCTCGCGGCCACGGTGACGGCAGCGCGACGGAAGCCCCGGCCACCGTGCTGAACTCGCTGATGGACGTCACCGCGGCCGGTGGTTCGCTCGGCATTCCGGGCCTGTACGTCACCGGCGACCCGGGCGCGTCCGACGAGGCCGCCAAGAAGGGTTCCCTGTCGCTCAGCCTGGGAACGGGCTGGGCGAAGTCGCTGGCCTTCACCACCGGTCAGTGCCCGACGATGAAGTACCACCGCGGGCTGATGATGGCGATCCTCCACGACCGCGTGCAGATCGCGAAGGCCGTGAACGCCCGCGCCATCGGGCTCGAGCAGGCGCCGCAGGGCTACGCCGACTTCGACCGCGGCGAGGCCACCAAGTTCGTGCTCGACCCGCACGGAATGCTCGGCGCCGCCTGACACCGGCGCCGCCCGACACCTGCACCACCCGGCACCTGCACCACCGCACACAGAACGCCCCGATCGGCGGGAACCCGTCGATCGGGGCGTTCTGTGTGCAGCCGGGCAGGTCAGCGTGCGAGGAACTCCAGCAGTGCGGCGTTGAATTCGTCCGGATGCGAGGCGTTGAACCCGTGGGGCCCGCCCTCGATCACGACGAGCGAGGAATCGGCGATGGCCTCGTGCGAGCGCTTTCCGCTCACCTCGAGCGGGACGATCGCGTCGGCGTCGCCGTGGATCACCAGCGTCGGCACGTCGATCTTCGGCAGATCGTCGCGGAAGTCGGTGTAGGAGAACGCCTTCACGCACCCGAGCATCGCGGTGGTGGAGGCCTCGGCGGCCATGTCGACGGCGTACTGCCGGGTCTCCTCGCTGACCTTCAGTTCGCCGTTCGCGCTGTAGAAGTTGGTGGCGAAGCCGTCGATGAACGCGTTCCGATCGTTCTCCACGCCGCCCAGGAAGCCCTCGATGGTCTCGTCGTCGAGGCCGCCGTCCGGGTTGTCGTCGGTCTTGTACAGGTACGGCGGCACCGCCCCGGCCAGCACGGCCTTGGCCACCCGCTCGCTGCCGTACTTGGCCAGGTAACGCACCACCTCGCCGCCGCCCATGGAGAAGCCGACCAGGGCGGCGTCGCGCAGGTCGAGGGTCTCGAGCAGCACCGACAGGTCCGCGGCGAACGTGTCGTAGTCGTACCCCGACTCGGGCTGCGAGGAGCTGCCGAACCCGCGGCGGTCGTAGGTGACCACGCGGTGTCCGGCGTCGAGCAGCGACGTGATCTGCGGCTCCCAGGACCGTCCGTTCAGCGGCCAGCCGTGGATCAGCACGACGGGAGCGCCCTCGCCGCGGTCCTGATAGTGCAGGTCGATCGGGGTGTCGTTCTCGACTCCCACCGTGAGCATGGGCATGGCTGTGTCTCCTTCGGTCTGCGGCTCGGGCACGGCCGGGCCCGGTCTCGGGTCGATGCGTGCACTCGGGTCCGGTCTACCCGACCGACCGAAACGTGACACGCGTTCGCTTTGCGTTCACGTCGACGGTTCCGGGCCGTCGCCTTCGTTCCGGTTTCCTTTTGCCTGGTCTGCCTACGGTCGCTCCGTGACCACGATTCCGCTGTCCCTCCACGTCGTGCACTCCCACGACGGCCGTTCCTCGCGTTCCACCCTCACGTGCCGCTACAAGTGCGGCGACGCCTGCTTCCACGAGGTGCCCAACACCTCGCGCGGGGAGTACTTCGGCGACGTCGTGAAGACCGCGATGACGCGACGCGGCATTCTCAAGGGCGGGGCGATGGCCGTGGTGGCCGTCGGCGCGACCGGCGCCCTCGCGGCGTGCGGCGGCGGAGGCGAGTCCGGGACCGCGACGACGGCGGACCCGTCGTCCACCCTGCCCCCCGAGCCGCGCGGGTTGGACTTTGCGGCGGTGGCGCCGAACACCGAGGACGCCGTGGTGATCCCGGAGGGTCACGAGCAGGCCGTCGTGATCCGGTGGGGCGACCCGGTGGTGGCGGGTGCGCCGGAGTTCGACTTCGACAACCAGACCGCCGCGGCCCAGGAGAAGCAGTTCGGCTTCAACAACGACTTCGCCGGCCTGCTGCCGATCGACGGGTCCAGCTCCGACTACCTGCTGGTGGTCAACCACGAGTACACGACCGAGCCGTTCCTCTTCCGGGGGTACGACGCGGAGAACCCCACCGCCGAGCAGGTGGCCATCGGTCTGGCCGCCCACGGCCTGTCCGTCGTGGAGGTCCAGGGCGAGAACGGATCCGGCCGTCTCACGCCGCAGATGGGTCGCTACAACCGCCGCATCACCGGCACCACGGAATTCGTCCTCACCGGCCCGGCCGCGGGCTCGGACTTCCTGAAGACCTCCGCCGACCCGACGGGCACGAAGGTCCTCGGCACGTTCAACAACTGCTCGGGTGGCCTCACGCCCTGGGGCACGGTGCTCTCCGGCGAGGAGAACATCAACCAGTACTTCGCCAACGCCGAGTCGGTCACCGACCCGACCGCAGCGGCACGCCTGGCACGCTACGGCGTGGAAGGTGCTGCGTCCGAACGCAAGTGGGAGCGCTTCGACAAGCGGTTCGATCTGGCGCAGGAGCCCAACGAGGTCAACCGCTTCGGCTGGGTGGTCGAGGTCAATCCGTGGGACCCCGCCTCCACCCCGATCAAGCACACCGCCCTCGGCCGGTTCAAGCACGAGGCCGCGACGATCCACGTCACCGACGACGGCACCGTGGTCGCCTACAGCGGTGACGACGAGCGTTTCGACTACATGTACAAGTTCGTCTCGTCGCGAAAGATGATGCAGGGCACCGGCCCCGCGGCCGTGCGCTCCAACCTGACGCTGCTCGACGCGGGCACCCTGTACGTCGCGAAGCTCACCGGTGACTCGCCCGACGAGATCGACGGCAGCGGCCAGATTCCCGCCTCGGGCACCTTCGCCGGCAAGGGCGAGTGGATTCCGTTGCTGCGCACGGGCGAGGACGGACGCGGCGAGTCCCTCGTCGACGGCATGTCCGCGGAGGAGGTGGCGGTGTTCACCCGCCAGGCCGGGGACGAGGTCGGCGCCACCAAGATGGACCGGCCCGAGGACTTCGAGCCCAACCCGGTGACGGGCAAGGTGTACGTCGCGCTGACCAACAACTCGGGCCGCGGCACCGAGGGCAAGGCCCCCGCCGACGAGGCCAACCCCCGCAACAAGAACAAGAACGGTCAGGTCCTCGAGCTGGACGACGACCACGCGGGCACCAGTTTCACGTGGAACCTTCTCCTGGTGTGCGGTGACCCCGAAGCCGCCGACACGTACTTCGGTGGGTTCGACAAGTCGCAGGTCAGCCCCATCAGCTGCCCGGACAACCTGGCGTTCGACCCGGCGGGCAACCTGTGGATCTCCACCGACGGCAACGCACTCGAATCGAACGACGGCCTGTTCTCGGTGGTCCTCGACGGCGAGCGTCGTGGCCAGACCAAGCAGTTCCTCACCGTGCCCAAGGGCGCCGAGACCTGCGGGCCGATCGTGCAGGAGCAGCGCGTCGTGGTGTCGGTGCAGCACCCGGGCGAACTCGACGACGCCAGTGCCGACGCCCCGGCCTCGCACTGGCCGGACGGCGGCGACACCCAGCCGCGCCCGTCCGTCGTCGCGGTCTGGAAGGCCTGACCCGGCGCACGCGGCCCCGGTAGTCCCCCTCCCCGGCTTTCCGGGCGCATACTCACGGTCACGGACCGCGAGGCAGCGAAGGGGGGACCGTGGCGACGACGTCGGTACTGGTCGGGTGGTTGCCGGACGATTCCGGCCGGGACGCCGTCGGCTGGGCCGGGCGGGCGGCCGCGACGGCGCGGGAGGCCCGGCCGGGTCGATCGGTGGACAGGGCTCCCTCGGAACAGCCGCGGGTGCTGGTCCGATGCTGCACCGTCCTGCCCCGCACCTGGCCGTTCCCGACGTCCAACGCGGCCGACGCGGACTACCGACGCTGGGTGCGTGATCGCGGCGACGAGTCGGTCCGGGCGGCGCACGACGCGCTGACCGACGTCCTGCATCCGGACGAGCTGGACCAGCCGGCCGCGTTCCACGTCGACAACCCCGCCGAATCGGCGGGGTTGATCGGCGCGGCCGCCACTCACCACACCGACATCGTGGTGCTCGGGTCCACCGACGGACCGCCGGGCCGCTTCTCGTCGGGAAGCACCAGCGACGCCCTCCTGCACTCGTCGCGGGTCCCGCTCGCGCTCGTCCCCCGCGGCTACGCCGAGCGCCGCGGACCCTTCCGCCGCATCGCGTGCGCCTACACGGGAACCGCCGAGTCCGACGACGCCGTCGACACCGCCGCGGTGCTCGCGGACCGCTGGAACCTGCAGTTGCACCTGGTGGCGTTCGCGCCCCGTCGGTCGACGACGTTCCCGCCGCTGGGCGGCTACGGCGCCGAGGACCTGGTGACGGCGCAGTGGTCCGAGCAGGCGACCGGCCTGCTGCGCGCCGCCGCGACGCGCGTCGGCACGACCTATCCGGCGCTGACACCGACGTGCGCCGTGGGGGTCGGCGGGGGCTGGGAGGACGTCCTGCGCTCGGTCGATCTCGTCGACGACGACGTCCTGGTCCTCGGATCGTCCCGTCCCGGTCCGCTGGCGCGGGTCTTCCTGGGGTCGACGGCGACCAAGATCGTCAGGCACAGTCCGGTTCCGGTGATCGTCGTACCGCGGGGCAGTCGCCTCGGGTCCGCACGTCCGGCGCACTCGTCGAAGGAGACAGCATGAACGACCGCAGTGCCGCGGGATCCGGACACGGATTGCTCCGCCGCAAGCCGCTGGCGGACATCGCCGCCCTCGAGACGTCGGGCGGCAGCGACCTGAAACGGTCGATGACGACGTTCCAGCTGACCTGCATCGGCGTCGGCTCGACCGTCGGCACCGGCATCTTCTTCATCTTCTCGTCCGCCGTTCCCGTCGCCGGGCCCGCGGTGATCTTCTCGTTCGTCATCGCCGCGATCACGGCCGGACTGACCGCACTCTGCTACGCCGAGCTGGCGTCGTCGATTCCCGCGTCGGGGTCGACGTACACGTACACCTACACGATCATCGGCGAGTTCGTCGCGATGCTCGTGGGCGCCTGCCTGGTGCTCGAATACGGGGTGTCGACGGCCGCCGTGTCGGTCCTGTGGTCGCAGTACCTCAACGACCTGCTCGACCGCACGGTCGGCCTGCGCATTCCCGACGTGCTCTCGCACGCGCCGGGCGGCGGCGAGGGCTTCGGCGTCAACCTCCCCGCCGTGGTGCTGGTGGGTCTGTGCGCTCTGCTGCTGATCCGCGGCACCAGTGAGTCCGCGCGCGCCAACGTGATCATGGTGATCGTGAAGATCGGCATTCTCGCGATGTTCGCGGTGGTGGGATTCACCGGCTTCAGCCTGGACAACCTGGAGCCGTTCGCGCCGTTCGGCGTCGCGGGCATCGGCGCGGCGTCGGGCCTGATCTTCTTCTCGTTCATCGGTCTCGACGCCGTGTCGACCGCCGGCGAAGAGGTGGAGAATCCCCGCCGCACCCTCCCGATCGCGCTGATCAGTGCCCTGGTGGTGGTGACGCTCGTCTACCTGCTGGTGACCCTGTCCGCCATCGGTGCGCAGAAGTGGACGGAGTTCGACGGTCAGGAGGCGGGGCTGGCGGAGATCCTGTCCTACGTCACCGGGTCGAGCTGGCCGTCGATCGTGCTCTCGGCGGGCGCCGTGGTGTCGATCTTCTCGGTCACCCTGGTGACCCTCTACGGCCAGACGCGCATCCTGTTCGCGATGAGCCGCGACGGCATGCTGCCGTCGGTCTTCTCCGACGTCGCGCCCCGCAGCCTGGTGCCGGTGAAGAACACGGTGATCGTCGCGAGTTGCGTGGCGCTGCTCGCCGGGCTGCTGCCCCTCGACTTCCTGGCCGACCTGGTGTCCATGGGCACGCTCGTGGCGTTCCTGGTGGTCTCGGCGGGCGTGATCGTGCTGCGGCGGCGCGAACCCGACATCGACCGCGGGTTCAAGGTCCCGCTCTACCCGGTCCTGCCGTTGCTCTCGATCGCCGCGTGTCTCTACCTCATCAGCACGCTGCACGTGCAGACGTGGATCCTGTTCGCGATCTGGCTCGGGGCGACGTCGGCGCTGTACTTCGGGTACTCCCGGCGGCGGTCCCGGTTGGAACCCACCGCCGGGTAGGCGCCGGGTCACCGCCGGGTAGGCGCCGGGTAGGCGCCGGTCTAGCGACCGATGGACGCGTGCATCTCCCACACGATGACCTCCGCCGCGGACGTCGTCGTCAGTCGCTGCCCGCCCCCGCCGCTGACGCGCACCGCGTCGCCCTCGCCGAGCACCCCGACGCCTTCGAGCGACGCCTCGCCGCGCGCGACGAACACGTGGAGGAAGGGGGCGTCGGGCAGGGTCTGCGGGACGCCGTCGGCACGCAGGCGGGCGACGTGCATCGCCGCGTACTTGTTGCGGATGCGGATGGCGGAGTGGTCGCGGTAGGCGTCCATGCCCGACGCGACGGGCACCAGTCCGCCGGAGAGCAACTCGTCGTCGATCTCGAGTTGCTCGTACCCCGGCGTCACGCCGGCCTCGTCGGGGACCACCCACATCTGCACGAAGTGCACGGGGTCGGCGGACGGGACGGTGGCGTCACTGCGCCGCCACGCGTCGTTCTTCTCGGAGTGGAGGATTCCCGTACCGGCGCTCATGCGCTGCGCCAGGCCCGGGTAGATCACGCCGTTGTGTCCGATGGAGTCCTGGTGGACCAGCGACCCCTGCAGCACCCAGGTCACGATCTCCATGTCGCGGTGCGGGTGGGTGTCGAAACCCGTTCCCGGCGCGACGATGTCGTCGTTGTTGACCATGAGCACCCCGTGGTGCGTGTTGTCCGGGTCGTAGTGATGCCCGAACGAGAACGAGTGGTGCGAGTCGAGCCACTCGATGCGGGTGTGCGGGCGGGCGTCGGCCCGTCGCACGTCGAGCACGGGGGAGGTGGAGGCAGTCATGACGACCTTCCGTCGGGGGTGCTGCAGGGGAGGCGGACTCAGCTCGCGAGCTTGGCGGCGATGCCGGTAACGCGGGTGGCGAGGTGCTCGAGGGCGTTGCGGGTGGCGTCGTCGATCTCGTTCTTGTTCTCCGGTCCGGTGACGTGACCGACGCCGTAGGGGTTGCCGTCGGC
The DNA here is from genome assembly GCF_019834675.1 of Rhodococcoides corynebacterioides. Lineage (GTDB taxonomy): Bacteria > Actinomycetota > Actinomycetes > Mycobacteriales > Mycobacteriaceae > Rhodococcoides > Rhodococcoides corynebacterioides_A. Next base: position 23,768 of record NZ_JABUBU010000024.1, read on the forward strand.
GAACTTCAGGCCGTCGGTGTAGCCCGGGGGAACCAGCACGCCGCCGAAGTGCATCAGCGAGGTGTAGAGGTTGACAATGGTGGTCTCCTGGCCGCCGTGCGCGGTCTGGCTGGAGGTGAACGCGGCGTACGCCTTGTTCGCCAACGCACCCTGCGCCCACAGTCCGCCGAGGGAGTCGATGAACGTCTGGAACTGGCTGGTGGTGCTGCCGAAGCGGGTGGGAGACCCGAAGATCACGCCGTCGGCCCAGACGATGTCGTCGCCGGTGGCCGCGGGGAGATCCTTGGTGGCCTCGTAGTTGGCGGTCCAGGCCGGGTTCTCGGCGAACGTCGCCGGGTCCTTGGTCTCGGCGATGTGGCGGACGCGGACCTCCGCGCCGGCGGCTTCGGCGGCCTTGGCGACGATGTCGGCCATCGTGGTGCCGTGGCCGGTGGAGGAGTAGTAGAGAACGGCGATCTTGGTCATGGTGTGCCTTTCTGTCGGTGGTTCTCTCGGGGGTGATCGGTTCTGCGGAATGGTTCGGGGCTAGAGGACCTGCTGGCCGTACATCTCGCCGAGCGGATCGGCGATGAGTTCGAGGCGGGCGCCGTCGGGGTCGCGGAAGTAGAGCGACACCTCGCTGTGCTCGACCAGCTCGACCCCGGCGTCGATCAGCTTGATACGCAGGTGATCCCAGCGTTCCTGCTCGACACTGATGGCGACGTGATGCAGCCCGCCGAGCACCTCGGCGTAGGGGCCGACGTCGAGGCCGGGGAAGTCGAAGAAGGCGAGCAGGTTGCCGTTGCCGATGTCGAAGAAGAAGTGCGACGAGCCGGGGTAGTCGCGGTTCTCGATCAGCTCCGTCAACGGGAACTCGAGAACGCCCTGATAGAAGTCGATGGTGCGTTCGACGTCGCTGCTGATGAGCGCGGTGTGGTGCAGACCGCGGGCGGACGACGTCGGCCTCGACTCGGCGGGCTGCAGATGCAGGCCACGCAGGCGCTCGCGCTCGGCCTCGCCACGAGCCGCGCGCTGCTCGATCGTCTCGCTCTCGTGGATACTCATGGTGGCGCCTCCGAGTCGTGGTCCGGCGAAGATCGTTGCGGTGTCAATCACTCATCACCGTAGCCGAAATAATTGCGCCGTCAACTATCTGTCGTAGACTGAGTGCATGGCGAACTGGTTGACGGACGACGAACAGCGTGCCTGGCGCGCCTATCTCGACTCGACCCGGTTGCTCCTGCAGACCCTCGACCGCCAGCTGGTTCGCGAGTCCGGCATCTCGTTCACCGACTTCGAGCTCCTCGTGAAACTGAGCGAGGCGCCCGGCCGCAGCATGCGCATGCGCGACCTCGCCGACGCCGTCACCACCACCCGCAGCGGCGTCACCCGCGCCATCACCCGACTCGTCGACGCCGGGTGGGTCGTGCGCGTCGAGTGCGAGGACGACCGACGCGGCATGTCCGCCGAACTCACCGACGCCGGCATGGAGAAGTTGGCGGCGACCAGCCCCGGCCACGTCGACGCCGTCCGGGAATCCATGTTCGACGTGCTCTCCGACGACGACGTCGACGCCCTCGGCCGCATCTACTCCGACATGCGCGCCCACCTGCAGACCACCGCGCGTCACTAGGCTCGCGGGTATGTCACCCACCGCACTCGTCACGGGCGCCGGCCGCGGACTCGGCGCCGGCATCGCCCGACTGCTCTCCGCCGATCACGACGTGCTGATCGGCGGCACGACGGCCGACTCGGTGGCCACGGTGGCCGAGGAACTCCTCACCGCCACACCGTGGCCCGTCGATCTCACCGACGCCGACGCCCTCCGCGCGGCGACCGCCGACATCGAATCCCTCGACGTCCTGGTGCACAACGCCGGCGTCGCCGACCTCGGGACCGTCGAGGAACTGTCCCTGGCCGACTGGCGACACACGTTCGAGGCCAACGTCTTCGCCGTCGCGGAGCTGACCCGCCTCTTGCTGCCCGCACTCCGGCGCGCTCACGGTCACGTGGTGCTGATCAACTCCGGCGCCGGCCTGCGGGCCAACCCGCGCTGGAGTGCCTACGCCGCCAGCAAGTTCGCGCTTCGCGCGTTCGGCGACGCACTGCGCCAGGAGGAGCCGGACATCCGGGTCACCAGCGTGCATCCGGGTCGCATCGACACCGACATGCAGCGCGCCATCGTTGCCGGTGAGGGCGGGGAGTACGACGGCTCGCGATACCTCACCGTGGACACCGTCGCGCGTGCGGTCCGCCAGGCGATCGACACCCCGGCGGACGCGCACCCGACCGAGATCGTGTTGCGCCCCCGCTGAATTCGGTGGGTCAGTGCTCGGCCTTGACCACCAGCACCGGCACCGGGCAGTCGAGCAGGACACGCTGCACGGTGCTGCCCATGAGGAACTTGCCGACGGCGCTGCGCCGCTTGGATCCGATGACCACCAGCGTCGCCCCGACCTCGGCCGCGAGGTCGACGATCGCCCCGGCCTCGTCGCCGCCGTCCGGCTCGACGCGCGTCGTGAACGCGGTGTCGCCCAGCAGCTCTCGGGCCTGACTCTCGACCGAGTCGCGATCGGCCGGGGACACCTCGTCCGCGTCGAGTACCGAGAGCACCACCAGGTCGTCCCCGCGGAACTGCGCCTCCGCGCCTCCCGCCAGGAGCGCCGCGCGACCCTCGGGGGTGGAGTTCATGGCTACTGCAACGGTCATGGTGTGCCTTTCGGTGAGGTCGGCCCGGCGCCGAACCGATACCAGGGTTGCCCGAATCGGCGGAGCGCGGTAGCCCTTTCCGCGAACCGCGCCGTGCACACTATGCGCACAATTCGGATTGTCTGGACTAAACGGACAGATCACCCATACCGTCCCGAGCTGTGACCGACACCACGTTCCGAAAACCACGCTCATGCAGATCACGCTGACGCGCGCCCTCGGCGCCGTCGCCGTGGCCGCCGCCGTCACGGTGGCCGGTATCGACGCCGCCGGCAGCGCCGGCGGCTCCGACGCCCGCGCCAAGCTGACCCTCGTCGCACCCGCCGCCGCGGGTGGCGGCTGGGACCTGGTGGCCCGAGAGGCCCAGCAGGCGCTTCGCTCCGACGGCATCGTCAACAACGCCCAGGTGGTGAACGTGCCGGGCGCCGGCGGCACCATCGGACTGAGCCAGCTCGAGACGCTGACCGGCCAACCGACGACCGTCATGGTCACCGGCACCGTCATGCTCGGCGGCATCGCGATCAACGACTCGCCGATCACTCTGCAGGACACCGTGCCCATCGCTCGGCTCGCCGAGGACTTCGAGGTGTTCGTGGTTCCCCGCGACTCCCCGTACGAGAACCTCGAGGACTTCCTCGCGGCCTGGCGCGCCAACCCCGGCGGTCTGCCCATCGGCGGCGGCTCGCTCGGCGGCATCGACCACATCGTCTCCGGCCAGCTCGCGCAGCAGGCCGGCATCGACCCCGCGGCCATCAACTACATCGCCTTCTCCGGTGGCGGTGAGGTGCTGACGTCGTTGCTGTCCGACACCGTCGGTGTCGCGGTCAGCGGGTACAACGACTTTCGCGACCAGATCGAGTCCGGCAACGTCCGGGCCCTCGCCGTCGCGGCGCCGGAACCGGTGCCGGGCATCGACACCCCCACCTTCATCGAGCAGGGGTACGACGTCGACCTCGTCAACTGGCGCGGCGTCGTCGCGCCGCCGGGAGTCTCGGACACGGATCGGCAGACGCTGATCGACATCGTCACCGAGATGACCGCCACCGACCAGTGGGCGACGGCCGTCGAGCGCAATCGCTGGAAGGAGTCGGTGCTGACCGGCGACGAGTTCGGCGACTTCCTCGAGGTCGAACAACAACGCATCTCCGACATTCTCCGAGAATTGGGTCTGATATGAGCAGCAACGTGATCACCGACCCGCCGGACACCGGCGCACGGTCCGGACCTCTCACCGGCCGCGCCGGCCTGGTGGTCCCCGCCCTCCTGGTGGCCCTCGGCCTGTTCCTGGTCTACGGCACCGTGACGATGGTCGTCCCGGACACCGCGACGTCACCCGGCCCGCAGGTGTTCCCCGCCATCGTCGCCGGATGCTGCTTCCTCGTCGCGGCTCTCGTTGCGGTGCAGTTGATCCGGCGTCCCGAGCCGGTCGAACTCGGTGTCGACGACGACGGCCGCGCGAACACCGGGACCTTCTCCAACTGGCGCAGCGTCGGTATCACGGTCGGCACCGTCGCCCTGTTCGTCGCGCTGCTCGAGCCGCTCGGCTGGGTACTGGCGGGCGCGTTCCTGTTCTGGGGCGTCTCCGTCGGTCTCGGTGGGCGCCGGTACGTCTTCGACGCGGCGGTGGCGCTGCTCGTGTCGTCGGCCGTGCAACTCGTCTTCTCCGGCGGTCTGGGCCTGACCCTCCCCGGCGGACTGCTGGCGGCGGTGTTCTGATGGATGCCCTCGGCAATCTCCTCGACGGGTTCGGCACCGCCCTCACACCGATGAACCTGGTGTGGGTGGTCGTCGGCGCCCTCCTCGGCACCGCCGTCGGCGTCCTGCCCGGCCTCGGTTCCGCCATGGCCGTCGCACTGCTGCTGCCCGTGACGTTCACCCTCGAGCCGACGTCCGCCCTCATCATGTTCGCCGGCGTCTACTTCGGCGGACTGTTCGGCGATTCCATCTCCGGCATCCTCATGAACACGCCGGGCAACTCCACGGCCATCGCCGGCACCTTCGAGGGCCACCGCATGGCCAAGAACGGCCGTGCGCCACAGGCTCTCGCGACGTCGGCGATCGGCGCGTTCATCGGCGGCATCGTCGCCACCACGCTGGTGGTGTTCTTCGCCCCGACCCTGGCCTCCTTGGCGACCAACTTCGGCCCGGCCGAGTACTTCGCGCTGGCGGTGTTCGCATTCATCGCCACGTCCGCGGTGGTCTCCGATTCGGTGCTCAAGGGCATGTCCGCGTTGCTGATCGGCCTGACCCTGGCCGTCGTCGGCATCGACGGACCCTCCGGCGCATCACGATTCACGTTCGAGGTCCCGGCGCTGTTCGACGGTGTGCACATCGTCGTCATCACCGTCGCCATGCTCGCGCTCGGTGAGGTGATCCACGTGGCCTCGAAGATCGGCAAGCCCGACGACACCACGCTGATCCCCTCGAAGGGCCGCCCGTTCCTGACGCGGTCGGAGTTCCGCGAAGCCCTGCCGGCGTGGATGCGCGGCACCGCGTTCGGCGTGCCGTTCGGCATCATCCCGGCCGGCGGCGCCGAGGTCCCCAGCTTCCTGGCCTACGGCACGGAGCGCCGGTTGGACCGTCGTCGCCCGAACCCCATGTTCGGCAAGGGCGCCATCCGCGGCGTCGCGGGTCCCGAGGCCGCCGGCAACTCGACGGCCGGCACCGCCATGGGCGCGCTCCTCGCCCTCGGTCTGCCGACGTCCGCCACCGCGGCGATTCTGCTGGCCGCGTTCCAGCAGTACGGCATTCAGCCCGGGCCGCTGCTGTTCGACCGCAACGGGGAGATCGTCTGGGCGCTGATCGCCAGCCTGTTCGTCGGCATGGTCGTTCTGCTGATCCTCAACCTGCCGTTCGCGCCGTTGTGGGCCCAGCTGCTGCGGATTCCCAAGAACTACCTGTACGCCGGCATCACCGTGTTCGCCTCGCTCGGTGTCTACGCGTCGAGTGCCTCACTGGTCGACCTGATCCTCATGCTCGGCCTCGGAATCATCGGATTCATGCTGCGGCGCTTCGGGATTCCGCTGGCGCCGGTGTTGATCGCCGTGATCCTCGGGCCGCTCGCCGAGGACTCCCTCCGCCGCGCTCTGGCCGTCAGCGAGGGTGACCCCACCGTCCTCGTCGGCAGCGGCATCACCGTGGTGCTCTACACGCTGATGATCATCGCGGTGGTGTTCTCGGCGGTGACCAAGGTCCGGTCACGGCGGCGGGTGGACTTCTAGGGGGTCCGCCGTCGGGCATGGCCTGCCTGCGTGCACACAGGTCGGCCGGATCGCCGGGAACCCGTCGGTTCGGCGCACCTGTGTGCCGTGGCGCAGGTCTGGGACACTCGGCCGGTGCGGATACGACGTGAACAGCCCTCCGACCGGCCCCGCGTCCTGCGTGTGGTGCACGAGGCGTTCGCGAGCGGCCCCGACGAGCCCGGGGAAGTGGCCCTGACCCGAGCCCTGTTCGACGATCCCGGGTACATCCCCGAGTACTCCCTGGTCGCCACGGCACACGAGCAGGTGATCGGGTACGTGATCGGCACCCGCGGGTACATCGGCGACACTCCGGCCGTGGGGGTCGCGCCCCTGGCCGTGGGCAGGGCGGACCAGCAGAGAGGCGTGGGGTCCGCGCTGATGTGGGCGCTGATCGGGGCCGCGCAGGCGCGGCACGAACCGGCGCTGGTGCTGCTCGGCGAGAACGACTACTACCGGCGGTTCGACTTCGCACCCGCCGCCGGCGAGGGGATCGACGCGCCGGTCGCCTCGTGGGGGCGGTACTTCCAGGCGCTCGTGCTCACCGACGACCCGGTCGCCGGGCCATTCCGATACGCGGAGGCCTTCGGGCTCTGAGGCGGGCCGGCTCGTTCGGGCTCTGAGCCCGACCTGCCTCCGTGCACACACAACGGGACCTCAGCGCCGGGAACCCGTCGATCCACCACTCCTGTGTGCCGCCACGCAGGTCGAGCGGGCGCGTTCACCCCACCGTCACCGCGGTGTGGCTGACTGCTCCGCATGACCTACGACGCGAGCTTCCTCGGTACCGCCGATGCCCTCCCGATCCCGTCGCGCGACGGCCTGGTCACCCTCGACTACACGCACTTCGCGGTGTCGATGGACACCGGGCGTCGGCTGGCGGCCGTGAGCGCGGTGAACATCGACGGCGGCGACCTCCGCGACGTCGAGCGCGGCGACGACTGGCGCCTCGACCCCCGGCTGCCGGCGACGCAGCAGGCGGGGCCGGAGCTGTACTCCGACAACGACCTCGACCGCGGTCACCTGGTTCGGCGCCGCGATCCGGTGTGGGGCGAGGACGCCGAGCGCGCCAATGCCGATACGTTCCACTACACGGTGTGCGCTCCGCAGACGGCGACCCTCAACCAGTCGAAGACGCTGTGGCTCGGGCTCGAGGACTACGTGTTGGACCACGCCCGGCAGTACGAGGAACGGCTCTCGGTGTTCACGGGGTGCTTGTTCGAGTCGGACGATCCGGTGTACCGAGGTGTCCCGATTCCTCGACGGTTCTTCAAGGTCGCGGCGTGGGCGCAGGAGGAGAGCCTCGCCGCCACCGGGTACGTGCTCGACCAGACGGACTCGCTGGGTCCGATCCTCGAGCGCGGCGTCCTGGCCGACGACGTCCCCCCGCTCGGTGCCTACCGCACCTACCAGGTTCCGATCGCGGACATCGCCGCGGCGACGGACCTCGCCATGCCGCTGCTCGTGAATGCGGACCGTCTCGCCGCGGTTCCCGGCGCGCGGCCCGTGCCGTGGATCGAACTGACCGGTCCCGACGACCTGCGCCTGGATCGGTGAGTGCCGGGAATGCCGAGAGCGCACCGCCGGTTCCGCTCGACATGACCACCGAGGAGGGCACCTCGACATGACCACCGAGGACCCCACCGCGCAGATCGTCCGCAGCGCCGACCGGAAGCACTGGTGGGACGGCGCGATCGATTCGTGGCAGTCCTTCCCCGCCACCGGCAACTTCGACCTCGCGAGTGCCGCCCACGGGCTGCTGCTGGTCCACAACGAGGACACCGTCGCGCCCGGCGAGGGGTTCGATCGTCACCACCACCGCAACATGGAGATCGTCACCTGGGTCCTGGACGGGACACTGCGGCACGAGGATTCGGTGGGCAACACCGGCGTCCTCCGACCCGGGGTGATCCAGCGGATGAGCGCGGGCTCCGGCGTCCTGCACTCGGAGCGCAACGCCACCGGGTACACCTCGCGTCGCCCGCTGCGCGTCGTCCAGATGTGGGTCCCGCCGAGCACCCCGGACACGGAGCCGTCCTACGAGGAACGCGACGTGTCCGACGCCCTCGCCGGCGGCGACCTGATCGTGGTCGCGTCCGGCCTGCCCCGCGACGCGGACCGCACCGCGGTCACCCTCGGCAACCGTGACGCGGCCCTGCACGTCGCGAGACCGGCTGCGGGGCAGTCGATCACCGTGCCGGACGCGCCGTTCGTCCACGTCTTCCTCGCGCGCGGCGACGCGACGATGGACGGCGTCGAGCTCCGCCAGGGCGACGCCGTCCGCCTCACCGGCGGCGGCTCGCCCCGCATCACGACGACGTCACCCGGCGAGATCCTGATCTGGGAGATGCACTCCGCGGCGGCGTGAACCGCGTCAGAGAACCACGTTGACCATGCGCCCGGGGACGACGATGACCTTCTTCGGCTCCCCGCCGTTCAGCAGCGCGACGATCTTCTCGTCGGCCAGCGCCGCCGCCTGCACCGCCTCGCGAGACGCATCCGCCGCCACGCTGATCCGGCTGCGGACCTTGCCGTTGACCTGGATGGGGTAGTCGACGGTGTCGTCGACCAGCCACGTCTCGTCGGCCACCGGGAAGGGTCCGTGGGCCAGCGATCCGTCGTGCCCGAGAACCGACCACAGCTCCTCGGCGATGTGCGGCGCCAGGGGCGCGAGCATCAGCACCAGCGGCTCCACGGCGCTGCGCGGAGCGCCGCCCGGGTACTCCTTGGTCAGGTGGTTGGTCAGCTCGATGAGCTTCGCCCCGGCCGTGTTGTCCCGCAGCGCAGCGTAATCCGCGTCGACGCCCTCGATCGCCCGGTTCACCGCGCGCAGGGTGTCGTCCGACGGAGCATCGTCGGTGACCCGCAGCGCTCCGGTCTCCTCGTCGACCACGAGCCGCCACACGCGCTGCAGGAATCGCTGCGCGCCGACGACGTCCTTGGTGGCCCAGGGGCGCGAGGTGTCCAGCGGACCCATCGACATCTCGTACACCCGCAGGGTGTCCGCGCCGTACTCGGTGAAGATCTCGTCGGGCGAGACGGAGTTCTTGAGCGACTTGCCCATCTTCCCGTACTCGCGGTTCACCGGCTGGTCCTGGAAGAAGTACTGCCCGTCGCGCTCGACCACCTCGTCGGCCGGGACGTACACCCCGCGGGCGTCGGTGAAGGCGTAGGCCTGGATGTAGCCCTGGTTGTACAGGCGGCGGTACGGCTCCTTCGAACTCACGTGTCCGAGGTCGAACAGCACCTTGTGCCAGAAGCGGGCATAGAGCAGGTGCAGCACAGCGTGTTCCACACCGCCGACGTAGAGGTCGAGACCACCGGGATCGTTCTCGCCGTGGACGTCCGGCCGCGGGCCCATCCAGTACGCCTCGTTCTCCGGGGCGCACAGTGCGTCGGCGTTGGTGGGGTCGATGTACCGCAGCTGGTACCACGAGCTGCCCGCCCACTGCGGCATGACGTTGGTGTCGCGGGTGTAGGTCTGCAGGCCGTCACCGAGGTCGAGATCGACGTGCACCCACTCCGTCGCCTTGGCCAGCGGCGGCGAGGGCTCGCTGTTGGCGTCGTCGGGGTCGAACGACACCGGCGCGTAGTCCTCGACGTCCGGGAGTTCCACCGGGAGAGCGGAATCGGGCAGCGCGTGCGCGTGACCGTCGGCGTCGTAGACCACCGGGAAGGGCTCGCCCCAGTACCGCTGCCGGGCGAACAGCCAGTCCCGCAGCTTGTACTGGATGGTGCCGCGCCCGGTGCCCTTCTCCTCGAGCTGGGCGATCACCCGCGTCTTGGCCTCGTCGACCGTCAGGCCGTCGAGATCGCCCGACGAGACGAGCGTGCCGTCGCCCGTCCACGCTGCCTCGGTGACGTCGCCGCCCGAGATGACCTGCACCACGGGCAGTCCGAACGCCGTCGCGAATTCCCAGTCCCGCTGATCGTGCGCGGGGACGGCCATGATCGCGCCGGTGCCGTAGCCGGTGAGCACGTAGTCGGCCACGAACACCGGCACGGACTCGCCGGTGACGGGATTGACCGCGTAGGACCCGGTGAAGACGCCCGTCTTCTCCTTGTTCTCCTGCCGTTCGAGGTCGGACTTCGCGGCGATGGCACGGCGGTAAGCGCCGATCGCCTGCAGCGGCGTGCCCTCCCCGAGAGTCCAGCGCGGATCGACGTCCGCCGGCCAGGCGACGGCCGTGATGTCGTCCACCAGAGGGTGTTCCGGAGCGAGGACGACGTAGGTGGCGCCGTGGAGCGTGTCCGGTCGCGTGGTGAAGACCTCGATACCGGCGGTGCCCGTGCCGTGCGGCAGCTGGGCGTCGAACCGCACCTGGGCACCGCGCGAGCGCCCGATCCAGTTGCGCTGCATGGTCTTGACCTTCTCGGGCCAGTCCAGCAGGTCCAGATCGTCGATGAGCCGGTCGGAGTACGCGGTGATACGCATCATCCACTGACGCAGGTTCTTTCGGAAGACCGGGAAGTTGCCGCGGTCGCTGCGGCCGTCGGCGGTGACCTCCTCGTTGGCCAGCACCGTGCCCAGGCCGGGGCACCAGTTGACCAGCGAATTCGACTGGTAGACCAGCCGATACCCGTCGATCACCTCGCGGCGCTCGGCGGGCGAGAGCGCGGACCAGGCCCGGCCGTCGTCGGGAGTCCGCGTCCCGGACTCGAATTCGGCCTCCAACTCGGCGACGGGACGCGCGCGACCCGCCTCGGCGTCGTACCAGGCTCCGTGGATCTGCAGGAAGATCCACTGGGTCCAGTGGTAGAAGTCGACGTCCGTCGTCGCGACCGACCGGCGCATGTCGTGGCCCAGCCCGAGCCGACCGAGCTGCCGCCGCATGTTCGCGATGTTCGCCTCGGTGGTGGTGCGCGGGTGCGTCCCGGTCTGGACGGCGTACTGCTCGGCCGGCAGCCCGAAGGCGTCGTAGCCGAGGGTGTGGAGCACGTTGCGTCCGCGCATGCGGTGGTAGCGGGCGAACACGTCGGTGGCGATGTACCCCAGCGGGTGCCCGACGTGCAGACCGCTGCCCGACGGGTACGGGAACATGTCCTGGACGAAGAGCTTGTCGGCCGGGAGCTCGCCGTCGGTGGCGAGATCGCCCACCGGGTTGGGCGCCGCGAACGTCTCCTCGTCGGCCCAGCGCTTCTGCCACCGCGCCTCGATGGAGCCCGCGAGGTCCGCCGTGTAGCGGTGTCCGGGCGTCGTCTCGGCGGTGGGGTCAGGCTGCGAAGTCACGCGACCAGCGTAAAGCGTGCCCCGGGCCGTGATCGGCCCGGTCACCGACGGACCGTAAACTGGACCCCGTGATCGTCGTGTCCGTGATTCTGTTCGTCCTGCTCCTGGCCGCCGCCGTCGCCCTCGGCGTGGTCGCGGTCCTCGGGCTGCGCGGGCGTCTGCGTCGCAACGCCCTGGTCGGCGTGCGTACCGAGGCGAGCATGGCCAGCGACGAGTCCTTCGCCCTCGCCAACAAGGTGGCCGCGCCCACCACCGCGGCCGCTGCCGTGATGCTGCTGCTCGGCGCCGTCGCCGCGATCGCGCCCGGTGGGCTCTTCGGTGTCCTCGCCGCGGCCGTCACCACGGCCGCCGCACTGGTCTCCGCCGCATACGGCGGCACCATGGGCACCCGCGCCGCGGCCGCCGCCGCGGCCGCCCCCGACGAGCAGGGCGGCTGCGGCCATTCCTGCATCTCGTGCAGCCTCAAGGACGCCTGCAAGCCCGCCTGACATGGGACCGGTGCGGCGACTCGCCGCGGTTCTGGACGGCTTCGTCCTCGCGATCTTCGGCGTCGCCGCCGTCGCGACCCTGCTGCCCGCGACCGGACGCGCGTCCGACGTCCTGCACGCGGTCACCGTCGCCGCGATCGCGCTGCTGTTCTTCCTCTACGGCACCCGGCTCTCCCCGCGCGACGCCCTCGACGGCCTCACGCACTGGCGCCTGCACGCCGTCGTCCTCGGATGCACGTACCTGCTGTTCCCGCTGCTCGGGCTGGCCATGCGCATCCTCGCGCCGACGATCCTCACCGACGAGCTGTACACCGGCTTGCTGTACCTCTGCCTGGTCCCGTCGACCATCCAGTCGTCCATCGCGTTCACCTCGATCGCCCGCGGGAACGTCGCCGGCGCCGTCGTCAGCGCGTCGGTCTCCAACCTGCTGGGCGTCGTCGTCACGCCGTTACTCGTGGTCCTGCTCGTGACGACGACGGGGGAGGCGAGCGTCGACGCCTCCGCGATCGGCGACATCCTCCTGCAGCTGTTGGTGCCGTTCCTGCTCGGCCAGCTCGCCCGTCGTCGCATCGCCGGGTGGGTGCAGCGGCACGCGTCGGCCACCAAGCTCGTCGACCGCGGCTCGATACTGCTGGTCGTCTACGCCGCGTTCAGCGTCTCCCGTGTGCAGGGCGTGTGGTCGGTGCTCTCGCCGTGGCGCATCGCCGCGGTGGTCGCCGTGTGCAGCGTGCTGCTGGCGGTGGTGCTCGGACTGACCGAGCTGATCGGCCGGCTGTGCCGGTTCGACCGCGCCGACCGCATCGTGGTGCTGTTCTGCGGCTCCAAGAAGTCACTGGCCAGCGGGCTGCCGATCGCCTCGGTGCTCTTCGCCGGCCAGCCCATCGGCATCATCGTGCTGCCGTTGCTGATCTTCCACCAGATCCAGCTGGTGGTGTGCGCGATGCTGGCCGCGCGGTACGAGCGGCAGGCGATCAGGGACGCCGCATCGACTTCCTGATCTCCTCGAGGCGCGCCTTGCCGGCCCGCTCGCGCTCCGCGAACTTCTCCGCCTCCGTGCGGCCGACGGCACTCTCGGCGTCCAACTCGGCCGCACCCATGGCCGTCCCGGATCGACCCTCGACGCGCTCGCGAACCCCGTCCCACGTGGGGACGCCATCCGCGGTCCAGGGCGTTCCCGCCACGGTGCCGGGGGCGGCGAGACCGGGTTCGGTGACACCGACGCCCACCGGCGGGCCGACCGGGTCGTCGACGATCTCCGCGTCGACCGTGACGCCGGGTTCCGGTCCCGCGAGCAGAGACGACGCCGCCTCCCGCACCGCGGCCAGCGCGGGGCGAGAGGCGGTGAGCGCCACCACGGTCTCGAGCACCTCGCGATCGGAGGGGGTGGAGTCGGTGGGCGTGGTGGCGTCGTCGGTCATGGCGTCGAGGGTAGGCCCGAACCGTTACGGCGTCGGCCCGCCGACGCCCGGTGTCACGGCGTCGGCATGCCGCCGTTGACGTTGAGGGTGTCGCCGGTGACGTAGCTCGACTCTGCGGAGGAGAGGTAGACGTACGCCGCGGCCAGCTCGGCCGGCTGACCCGCGCGGCCCAGCGGTGTCTCCTGGCCGAATTCGGGCAGCGCCGACGTCGGCTGTCCGCCGGACGCCTGCAACGGCGTCCAGAACGGTCCCGGCGCCACGACGTTCACGCGAATGCCGCGGGGCGCGAGCTGCTGGGCGAGCGCCTTGCTCATGGTGTTGATGGCCATCTTGGTGGTCGCGTAGTCCACGAGTCCCGGCGACGGCGTGTAGGCCTGGATCGAGCTGGTGGTGACGATGGTCGACCCCGCCGGCATGTGCGGCACGGCCTCCTGCACGATCCAGAACAGCGAGTAGACGTTGGTCTTGAACGTGGCGTCGAACTGCTCCGGAGACAGATCCTCGAGCTTCTCGACGTACTGCTGCTTGCCCGCGACGGCGACGAGGAGATCGATGCCGCCGAAGGCGTCGACGGTGGTGCGGACGAGGCCGCGGGTGGCCTGCTCGTCGGTCAGGTCGGCGGGGGCGAGGACGGCGGTCCGGCCGGCCTCGCGCACCAGCTCGGCGACCTCCTGTGCGTCCTGTTCCTCGGACGGGAGGTAGTTGAGGACGACGTCGGCACCTTCGCGGGCGAGGGCGATGGCGACGGCGCGTCCGATGCCGGAATCGGCACCGGTGACGAGCGCCTTGCGGCCGGTCAGTCGGCCGGTGCCGCGGTAGGACCGTTCGCCGTGGTCGGCGCGCGGCTCGAGGTCGGCGGCGAGGCCGGGCGGGTCTTGGTGCTGCTCGGGAAAACCGTCCTGGTGGTACTGCGTCACGGGGTCGGTGAAGGTGTACTGATCGGTCACGGCAAGGCTCCAACCGGGGGTGGTGGACGGAATGGGAACGAGGCGACGGGTGGTTTCCATCGGGTCGCTGCTGCCGCATGCCCGGCCGGCGTCGGCGGCAAACGACCCCCGGTGGGGTGTGGCGAACGACCCCCGGTGTGGTGTGGCGATCGGCCGCCCGGGTACTCGCGGCGCATGGCGAAGTTCCCCGGCGCGGCGACGTTCGTGCCCGACACCCTCGATCTGGCCGACCTCGCGACGTCGGCGCGGGAGTGCCGCGGATGCGATCTCTGGGAGCCGGCGGAGCACGTGGTGTTCGGCGCGGGCTCGGCCGGAGCGCGCATGATGCTGGTCGGCGAGCAGCCCGGTGACCAGGAGGACAGGCGGGCCGCACCCTTCGTCGGACCCGCCGGCATCCTGCTGAACCGCGCTCTGGCGCAGGCGGACATCGATCGGGAGGTCACCTACGTGACCAATGCGGTGAAGCACTTCAAGTTCACCCGCGGGTCGGGCCCGCGGCGCATCCACCAGAAGCCGCTGCGCTCGGAGGTCACGGCGTGTCACCCCTGGTTGCAGGCCGAACTCCGGGCCGTCGATCCGGAGGTGGTGGTGCTGCTCGGCGCGACGGCCGCGCAGGCGCTGATGGGCCCGTCGTTCCGGATCGGGGCGAGCCGCGGGGAGGTCCTCGCGCTCGGGGACGCGAAAGCCGTTGCCACCGTGCATCCGTCGGCCGTCCTGCGGACCGACGACGCCGACCGCGACGCGGCGTTCGACGGCCTGGTCGCCGATCTCCGCATCGCGGCCGGTCTGTTGAGGTGACCCCCGCGCCCGCCCGACTCCCCGTAGCGTGGCGAGGGTGACGGACACTCATCCCGACGGCACCATCGCGCCTGCGTACACCGGCCGGTTGGCGAACGATCCCGTGCCGGCCCTCCGGCTTCCCACCGACCGCACCGATCCCGACGCGGTCTACCGCTTCGTGCACGACGAGTTGATGCTCGACGGCAGTTCCCGGCTGAACCTGGCGACGTTCGTCACCACGTACATGGAACCGCAGGCCGAGAAGCTCATGGCCGAGACGTTCGACAAGAACATGATCGACAAGGACGAGTACCCGGCGACGGCGGCGATCGAGCAGCGCTGCGTCAACATGGTGGCCGATCTGTGGAACGCGCCGAACCTCGACCCGACCGATCCGTCCAGTGCCACCGGGGTGTCGACCATCGGCTCGTCCGAGGCCGTCATGCTCGCCGGGTTGGCCCTCAAGTGGCAGTGGCGCGCACGGCGGCAGGAGGCCGACGCCGACGCGACGCGGCCGAACCTGGTGCTGGGCACCAACGTTCAGGTGGTCTGGGAGAAGTTCTGCCGGTACTTCGACGTGGAGCCGATCTACCTCGACATGGAGCCGGGCCGCTACGTCGTCACGCCCGACCAGGTCCGGGACGCGGTGAACGAGAACACCATCGGCGTCGTCGCCATCCTGGGAACCACGTTCACCGGTGAACTCGAGGCGGTTCGCGAGATCACCGAGGCGCTCGACGACGTGGCCGCGGCGGGCGGGCCGGACGTGCCCGTGCACGTCGACGCCGCCAGCGGCGGGTTCGTCGTCCCCTTCCTCGACCCCGATCTGCTGTGGGACTTCCGCCTGCCGCGGGTCAAGTCGATCAACGCCAGCGGCCACAAGTACGGATTGACCTATCCGGGACTGGGTTTCGTGGTCTGGCGCGAGGCGCAGGACCTCCCCGACGATCTGGTGTTCCACGTGAACTACCTCGGCGGGGACATGCCGACCTTCACGCTGAACTTCTCCCGCCCCGGCAACCAGGTGGTGGGGCAGTACTACAACTTCCTGCGTCTGGGACGACGCGGGTACACCGACGTCATGGCGTCGCTCCGCGCGACGGCCACCCGCGTGGCCGGGCGCCTGGCGGCGTCGGACACCTTCGACGTCATCGGCGACGGGCAGGCTCTCCCGGTGGTCGCGTTCGCGCTGCGGGGGGACCCGGGCTTCACCGTGTTCGACATCTCGCACGAGCTGCGGGCACGCGGCTGGCAGGTACCGGCGTACACGATGCCCGCCCGCGCCGAGGACGTCGCCGTCCTGAGAATCGTGGTGCGCGAGGGCTTCTCGGCCGACCTCGCCCGGCAGCTGTGCGACGCGATCGATCAGGTGGTGGCGTCACTGCGTGATCGCGGCGGGCACTCGCACGCCCGCGCGTTCGCGCACTGACCGGCGTGCCCCGGCGCCCGGACGCGCTCCGGTCAGTTGCGGGACGTGTCGATCGGGTGGGTGGCCAGCATCGCGAGCGGCATCGGCTGCCGACGCAGGACGCGCGCCCAGAGGTCGACCCGGGCCGGCCCGACGACGTCGGTCGGCAACGCCGACACCACCATCCAGTCGTCGCGCTCGAGTTCGCCCTCGAGCTGACCGAGCGTCCAGCCGGAGTAGCCGGCGAAGACGCGCATGCCGTCGACGAGCGACGCGACGACGGTGGGGTCGGAGTCCAGATCGACCATGACCACACGGCCGTCGACGCGGCGCAGTCCCGGCACGTTCTCGGTGGACACGCCGCGGCGCAGCGTCGCCAGACACAGGGCGGAGTCGCGCTTGACGGGTCCGCCCACGTACAGGGCCTTCGGCGCACTCGTCAGCGCCGCCCATTGCGGGAGGACGTCGTGCACCGCGGTGTCGCTCGGCCGGTTCAGCACCACCCCGAGACTGCCCGCGTCGTTGTGCTCGATGACGTAGACGACGGTGCGCCGGAACGTGGGCTCCACCAGCTCGTTGGACGAGATCAGCAAGCTTCCGGGCCGCACGGCGTGGTCGGGCGTCGCCGTCCGGTCCTCCGGGTCCTCTGCGTGTGCCACCGTCTCATCATGGCACCGGCGACCGCGCGGCGCCGCGAGACCGGAGGGCCCGCATGAACGGAATCCTGGCCGGTCTGCGCGTGGTCGCGCGCGCCCCCGACGCACGCCGCCTCGCGCTCGTTCGACTGGCGACGCAGTTCGGTGACGGCATGGTGCAGGCGGCGCTGGGCGGAGTCGTGCTCTTCGACCCCGCGCGGGCCGCCGACCCCCTCACGATCGCTGCCGGCTTCGCCGTCCTGTTGCTGCCCTACTCGCTGGTGGGGCCCGTCGCCGGCGTCGCGTTGGATCGTCTCGACCGCCGCGCCGTGCTGATCGGGGCCGGACTGGCCAAGACCGCGCTGATCGTGCTGGCGACGGTGTTGTTGCTGGTGGACGCGTCGACCGCGGCCGTCCTGGTGACCGCCCTCGTCCTCGTCGGGATCAGCCGCTTCGTCCTCGCGGGGATGTCGGCCGCGCTGCCGCGGGTCGTGGCGACGGACGCACTGGTCCCGACCAACTCCGCGCTGGTCACCCTGGGCGCGGTGACCGCTGCCACCGGGGCCGCCGTCGCCACCACGGTCCTCGCTCTCGCCGGTCCGACGGGCGTTCCGGCCGCCGTCGCGACCGCGGTGTCCGCTCTCGGCGCCGTCGTCGCCGCCCTTCTCGCCCGTCGGTTCCCGGCCGGTCGGCTCGGTCCGGCCGGGGACCGCACCGCCGAGCGCCACGAGTCCGGGGGAATCGTCGGCGTCGGACGCGGCGTCGCGACGGGTCTGCGCACCGTCGCCGCGACGCCGACCGTGCGTTCGGCGCTGCTCGGTGTCGGCGCGCACCGCATCGTCTTCGGGATCGACACCGTCGTGACGATCCTGGTGCTCCGCGACGCGGCGACCACCGAGCGCGCGACCGTGCTGCCGGTGGGCATCGCGGGATTCGGACTGGCCGTCACCGCGACCGCGACGGGACTGTTCGTCGCCGCCCTCACCACCCCGATCCTGCGCCCCCGCCTGGGTGCCCGCCGACTGACGGCCTCGGCGTTGGTTCTCGCCGCCGTCGTCCAGGGAACCCTGGTGATCACGCTGGAACCCGACCTGCTCGTCGTCGGCGCCTTCGTCCTCGGCGTGGCCGGCCAGACCGTCAAGCTCAGTGCCGACGCCGCCTTGCAGACCGACGTCGACGATCGCCGCCGAGGCCGCGTGTTCGCCCTGCAGGACACCGTGTTCAACGCCGCGTTCGTCGCGGCGGTGGCCGCCGTGGCCGTTGCGTTCGGCCCGGTGAGCACCGCGTCCGGCATCGTGGAGCTCGTCGCCGTGGGAGTCGGCGCGGCGATCTACCTCGTCGCCGCCGTGATCGTCGCGAGCTCGCCCGTCACTCGGCCTGCTCCGCCGAACGACGAGAGTTCCACCACGCCACCAATTCTCGCTCCGCCTCGTCGCGGTCCAGCGGACCCCGATCCAGACGAAGTTCCTTGAGGAACCGCCAGGCCCGGCCCACCTCGGGACCGGCCGGAATGTCGAGCAGCTCCATGATCGCGTTGCCGTCGAGGTCCGGACGCACCCGCGCCAAATCCTCCTGGGCGGCCAGGCGCTCGATCCGCGCCTCGAGGTCGTCGTACGTCGCCTGCAGCGCCGCCGCGCGCCGCTTGTTGCGCGTCGTGCAGTCCGCCCGCACCAACTTGTGGAGGCGGGGGAGCAGGTCGCCGGCGTCGGTCACGTAGCGCCGCACCGCCGAATCCGTCCACTGCCCCTTGCCGTATCCGTGGAAGCGCAGGTGCAGGAACACCAGCTGGGCGATGTCGTCCGCCGCCTTCTTCGGGTACTTCAGCGCCCGCAACCGACGCCGCACCATCTTGGCGCCGACCACCTCGTGGTGGTGAAAACTGACGCCGCCACCCGGCTCGTTACGCTTGGTGTCCGGCTTGCCGATGTCGTGCAGCAACGCCGCCCACCGCAGAATCGGATCCGGATCGCCCTCCTCGAGGTCGATCGCCTGCTGCAGCACCGTGAGCGAGTGCCAGTACACGTCCTTGTGCTGGTGGTGCTCGTCGATCTCGAGCTTCATCGCCGGCACCTCCGGGACGATGCGCTGCGCGATGCCTGTGTCGCACAACGCTTCCACCCCGTCCACGGCGTGTTCGCCGAGGATCAGCTTGTCCAGCTCCGCCGTGATGCGCTCGACGGTGATGCGATCGATCTGCGCTGCCATCTCCCGCACCGCCGTCCGCACTCGCGGCATGAGGGCGAACCCCAGCTGGGACACGAACCGGGCCGCCCGCAGCATGCGCAGGGGATCGTCGGCGAACGAGACCTCGGGGGCACTCGGTGTGTCCAGCACCCCCTCGAGCAGCGCGTCCAGCCCGCCGAGCGGATCGACCAACTCGCCGGCGCCGTCGGCGTCCACCCGCACGGCCATCGCGTTCACCGTGAAATCGCGGCGCACCAGATCGTCCGCCAGCGTCGACCCGTACCGCACGACGGGGTTGCGCGAGACCCGGTCGTACGCGTCGCTCCGGAACGTCGTGATCTCGATCTGCCGACCGTTCTTCACCGCGCTGACGGTGCCGAACTCGATGCCGGTGTCCCACTGATGGTCCGCCCAGCCGGCCAGCAACGCCTGCGTGTGCTCCGGGAGCGCGTTGGTGGTGAAGTCCAGATCGGTGTTCAACCGGCCGAGCAGCGCGTCGCGCACACTGCCGCCGACCAGGAACAGCTCGTAACCCGCCGCGGCGAACAGCGAGCCCAGGGGACGCAGAATGTCGTCGTGCGCCCGGAGCGCCACGGTCCCCGACGCGAGCAGACGCGCGCGTCGGTCGGGATCCGGTACGGAAGTGGACACGTCGCAACACCCTACCGACGACGCCCGGCGCCACCCGAGCACGGCGGTGACCGGGTGGAGGACGCGCCACGGACACCGGCGACGTGCCCGTCGGCAACTAGTATCGATCGGGTGTCCGGTCCCGAACGAGCCAAGCGAACCCGTCGCGGTGTGCGACGGCGTGGGCGCGGCGACGCGGCGGGCCGGACCGGCGATCGACCCACCCTCCGCACCGTGCGGGAGACGTCGGCCGGCGGACTCGTCGTCGACGGGCTGGGCGGCCCGCCCGAACGCCTCTGCGCGGCTCTGATCGGCCGCACCGACCGACGCGGGCGCCTGCTCTGGTCCCTCCCCAAGGGGCACATCGAACGCGGTGAGACCCCCGAACAGACCGCCGAGCGCGAGGTCGCGGAGGAAACGGGCATCAACGGCACCGTGCTCGCGCCGCTCGGGAGCATCGACTACTGGTTCGTCACCGAGGGCCGGCGCGTCCACAAGACCGTGCACCACTACCTCCTGCGCTTCACCGGCGGCGAACTGTCCGACGAGGACGTCGAGGTCACCGAGGTCGCCTGGGTGCCGCTCGCCGAACTCCACACCCGGCTCGCCTACGCCGACGAGCGCAAACTCGCCGCTCGGGCCGGGGACCTCATCGACCGGATGGCCACCGACCCGCAGGCCGTCATGCCCCCACCGACTCAGCCCTCCGACCTGCCCGCCCCCGAATGAGGC
>NZ_JABUBU010000025.1 GCF_019834675.1 Rhodococcoides corynebacterioides
CCCCACCCCCGACCCCGCCGACGCCACCCGACGCCGCGTCGAGGACGCCGTCCTCGGCTCCCCCGCGTCGTACACCCGCGACGAGGTCGCCCGACGCGCCGGCGTCGACCTCGACCGCGCCCGACGCCTGTGGGTCGCCATGGGCTTCCCCGTGTCTCCGGACCCGGACGCGGTGATGTACACCGACGCCGACGTCGAGGCGCTGCGGGCGCTCACGACGCTGGTGGACCGGAACGTCGTGGAGCAGTCGATGGAGGTGGCCGTCGCCCGCACGCTCGGTCAGTCGATGTCCCGGCTCGCGGAATGGCAAGTGGGCGTGGTCAACTCGTACATCGCCGCGCGCATTCGCGAGGACGAGGCCGCGGGCGGCGAGACCGATCCGGACCGCATCCGCCACGACGCGCGGGAACTGGCCGCGGACACCGTCCCGGCGCTCGAGATGCTCCAGAACTACGTGTGGCGTCGTCACGTCGCCGCGGTGGCGGGGCGGTCGCTGGACGTCGACGGGTCGTCGGACACCCGCCGCACCCTGGCGGTGGGGTTCGCCGACATGGTCGGCTACACCTCGCTGACGCGGCGCCTCGACGTCGACGAGTTGACGTCGTTGCTCGAGGAGTTCGAGTCGGTGGCCGGCGAGGTCATCGCGCGCGGGCACGGATCGGTGGTGAAGAACGTCGGCGACGAGGTGATGTTCCAGTGCGCCGACCCGGTCGACGCGGCGCGGATCGCCCTGCGGCTGCACGAGGCGTTCGCGGACCGCGACGACGTGCCCGCGCTGCGGGTGGGCATCGCCCTCGGGCCCGCGCTGGCCCGCTTCGGCGACCTGTACGGGTCGGTGGTCAACATCGCCGCGCGCCTGACGAGCAACGCCCACCCCGGCACCGTGCTGGTCGACGAGCACACGGCCGAGGCGCTGTCGGACGTCGACGAGTTCTACCTCAAGTCGCTCCGCCCGCTGCGGGTCCGCGGCTTCCACAAACTGCGCACGTTCGCCCTGCGACACAACCGGGCGCACCACCCCGATCACGGCAGCGCACGGGAAGGATCGAGCGACTCCGGGCGTTGATCCGAGGCAATGACTCCTCCCCGGACTCCCGCCGCGACCGCCCTCGTCGAGCCCACCCGCCTGTGGACGCCGAAGCACGTCGTCGTCACCGCCTCCGCCGCCGACCTGCCGCACACCGCCGAAATCCTGCGGCGCTGCGCGGCCGCGGGCGTCGACGACGTGACGATGCTGCCGGGCGATCGCATCACCGGGTTGCGTGCCGGGTCGGACCGCGAGGTGTACGCGCGGGCGAAGTCCACCCTGGCCGTCGTCGTCGCCCCGCCGAGTGCCCGCAAGCCCCAACCGATTCCGCCGAGTGCGGACTGGCGCATCGACCTGGCCAAGGGCTGCCCCGCGCACTGCCAGTACTGCTACCTGGCGGGCTCGTTGTCGGGGCCGCCGATCACCCGCGTCTACGCCAACCTCGACGAGGTGCTCGCGCCGATCGCGACGCACGTCGGCCGGGGCTCGGTCACGTCCGGCACCGCCGAGCGCGCCCACGAGGGCACCACGTTCGAGATGTCCTGCTACACCGACCCGTTGGGCATCGAGCGGGTCACCGGGTCGCTGGCCGCCTCGATCGCGCGCGTCGGCGCGGGCGAGTTCGGCGACGACGCGTCGATCCGGTTCACCACCAAGTTCGACGACGTCACCGAGCTGGCGACGCTCGATCACCGCGGGCGGACGCGGGTGCGGTTCTCGGTCAATGCCGCCGACGTCGCCCACCGGTTCGAGGGCGGCACCGCCCGCATGCCCGCGCGGTGGGCGGCGCTGCGCACCCTGGCCCTCGCGGGGTACCCGGTGGGCGTGACCATCGCCCCGATCATGCCGATTCCCGGCTGGCGCGAACAGTACGGACGGATGCTCGCCGACCTGGCCGACGCCGTCGCGGACGTCCCCGATCTCGACCTCACCGCCGAGATCATCACGCACCGCTTCACGCCCGCGAGCAAGGACGTGCTGCTCGGCTGGTACCCGGCGACCAAGCTCGAGATGGACGAGGACGCGCGCAGTGCCAAGCGGTCGAAGTTCGGCGGGGTCAAGTACGTCTACCCGAAGGACGTGATGGCCGAGATGCGCTCGTGGTTCACCGCCGAACTCGAGCGGGTGGTGCCGTCGGCGCAGCTGCTCTACTGGACCTAGCCGTGCCGGAAGGGGACACCGTCTTCGCGCTCGCGCGTCGGCTCCGGCCCGCCCTCGACGGGCAGCGACTCGCCGTCGGGCGCCTGAACGTCCCCGCCCACGCGACCGCCGACCTGTCGGGTCGGACGGTGCTCGGGCATCGCACCGTCGGCAAGCACCTGCTCACCGATCTCGACGACGGCCTCACCCTGCACACCCACCTGAAGATGACCGGCTCGTGGACCGTGACCCGGCCCGGCCGACGCCTCCCGCGCCGGGTCGCCCCCGACGTCCGGGTGGAGCTCGGCGTCGCCGACGGGCCGACCGCGTACGGCATCACGCTGCCCGTCGTGCAGCTCATGACCACGCCCGACGCCGCCCGCGCGCTCGCCTACCTCGGCCCCGATCCACTGCACGACGACTTCGACGCCGCACTCGCCGCGGCGAACGTCCGCGCGGATCCGCGGCCGGTGATCGCGGTGCTGCTCGACCAGCGCGTCATGGCCGGGCCGGGCAACCTGTGGGCCAACGAGCTGTGCTTCCTCCGCGGCCTCGGCCCCTGGGTTCCCGCGTCGGATGTCGACGCCGATCGACTGGTCGCCCTGACCCGGAAGACCATGCGGCATTCCGCGACCGTGCCCGGTGCGATGCAGGTGACCACCGGCGACACCCGACCCGGTCGGCAGCACTGGGTGGCCGGACGGGCCGGCAAACCCTGCCTGCGCTGCGGCACCACCATCCGCGTGGTGGCCGAGGTGCCCGGCGACCCCGAACGTCGTCGTACCTGGTGGTGCCCGCACTGCCAACCGGGCCCGCCGCCGGATCGACCCCGGGGCTGACCCCGGGCCGACCCGGGCCGAAGCGGACGGGGTCACGACGGTCGGCGTTTCGACGGTCGGCGCACGGGTAGTTCGAGGCTCCCCCTCGAAGGAGTTCCCCATGGCTCGAGCCACTCTCGCCCACCTGCTGCACGACGTCGGCATCGCCGCGTGGTTCGGTGGCACGCTCGCGAACGCGGTCGCCCTGAACAAGGCCGCCGCGAACGCCGACACCGCCTCCTCGACGGGATCCGTCGCCAACGAGGGGTGGGACCGATGGACGCCGGTCAACGCCGCCGCGATCGGGGTGCACCTCGTCGGCGCGACGGCGCTGCTGAAGAACGACTACGGCCGGCTGAAGAACCAGGACGGCGTGGCCACGATGGCGGTCGTCAAGACCTCGTTGACCGCGGCCGCGCTGGCCGTCACCGCGTACAGCCGCGTTCTGGGGCAGACCGTCTCCCGGCAGGGCGCGGTGCCGGCCGCAGACGGCACCACGCCCACCGCGTCGACGCCGCCGCAGGTGGCCGCCGCGCAGCAGAAGCTGACCGCGTTGCAGTGGGTCGTCCCCGCTCTGACCGGCGGCGTCGTCGCGGTGTCGGCGTACGCCAGCGAGCAGTTCCGACCCGACCAGGTGGCGCGGGGCGTGCTGTCCCGCATCGCCGGCTGAGTCGCGGCCGGTGGACACCCCGTCGGACGAGCGCGACGGTGCCGATCAGCGCACGCCGCTGATCGAGCCGCCGACCCTGCGCACCGAGGACGATCGAGCCGCCACCCGGCTCGAGCTGTTCTTCGACCTGGCGTACGTCCTGGTGGTCCACCAGCTCGCGCTCGCCCTCACCGCCGACGTGACGGGGCGGGGCGTCGCGACGTTCGTCGGCCTCTTCGCGGTCACGTGGTGGTCGTGGGTGACCAGCACTCTGTACGCCAACCGCTTCGACACGAACGACGTGCTCTACCGGTTGCTCAAGCTCGC
Source organism: Rhodococcoides corynebacterioides (assembly GCF_019834675.1). GTDB lineage: Bacteria > Actinomycetota > Actinomycetes > Mycobacteriales > Mycobacteriaceae > Rhodococcoides > Rhodococcoides corynebacterioides_A. Next base: position 3,962 of record NZ_JABUBU010000025.1, read on the forward strand.
GGCGACGTTCGCGGTGGCGGTCATGGCCGCCGCCGCGGCCACCGCGGTGGGCGGCGACGGGACGGTGGCCTTCGGCGTCGGCTACATCGCCACGCGGGTGATCCTCGCCGCGCTCTACCTGCGCGCCCGACGGCACATTCCCGACGTCCGCGTCACCGTCGACCTGTACCTGGCCGCCACGACCGTGAGCATCGCGCTGTGGGCGGTGTCGCTGTTCACCCCGTCCCCGATCACGTACGTCCTGTGGGCGGCCGGCATCGCCGTGGAGGCGGCGGCTCCGTTCGCCGCCACCCGGTGGGGTCCGGACGTGCCGCTGCACCTCGACCACTTGCCGGAGCGGTTCGGCCTGTTCGTCATTCTCGTGCTGGGCGAATCGATCTCGGCCATCGTGCTGGGGACGAAGGACACCCACTGGGCGCTGCCGTCCATCGCCGTGTCGGCGCTGGGGTTCACCATCGCGGCGGCCGTGTGGTGGATGTACTTCGACATCGGCGGCGCGGAGGCCAAGACCGAGATCCAGGACGACGAACGGGCGGTCGGGAGCGGACGCGCCGACGGGTACATCTACGGCCACCTCCCGCTGACGCTGGGGGTGGCGTTGCTGGGAGTCGGGATCGAGCAGTACGTCCTGCATCCGGTGGGCGAGCTGACCGACATCGGGCGGTGGCTGCTCTCCGGTGGCGTCGCCCTCTTCGTCGTCGGGGTGTGCCTGGTCCTGGCCTGGTCGTCGGGCGGGTGGCGGATGGTGGTCCCGTGGCCGGCCCTGGCCGTCCCGGTGGTGCTCCTGGTCGGCCTGGTCGACACGGCGCTGCCGTTCGCGTCGGCGATCGTGCTCGCCGTCGGTGCCGTCGTCACCGTGATCACCGGTGTCGTACGGCGACGTCGGAGTCCCGTCGTCACCACCGAGACCTGAGCGGAGGACGTGCGGGTAGGTTTGGGCCCACCGATCGGCCGTCGACCAGGAAGACAGTGATGCAGTATCAGTCCACGCGGGGCCACGACGTGCCCCAGCACTTCTCGGACATCCTGCTCGGCGGCCTGGCCCCCGACGGCGGTCTCTACCTGCCCGCCGAGTATCCGCAGCTGACGACGGACGAGCTCGAGTCGTGGCGATCGCTCGCCTACGCCGACCTCGCCTACGAGGTGCTGCGGAAGTTCGTCGACGACATTCCCGAGGACGCGCTGCGCGACATCACCCGGCGGACCTACACCGCCGACGTGTACTGCAACGGCCGCCCCGGCGACGACACCGCGCTCATCACCCCGCTGCGCACCCTCGGCGAGGAGCAGGGCGCGCCGCTGCACCTCCTGGGCCTGTCCAACGGGCCGACGCTCGCCTTCAAGGACATGGCGATGCAGCTGATCGGCAACCTCTTCGAGTACACGCTGGCGCGCGACGACGCCGAACTGAACATCCTCGGCGCGACCTCGGGGGACACCGGCAGCGCCGCCGAGCACGCGATGCGCGGCAAGCGCGGTATCCGCGTGGTCATGCTGAGCCCGCACGGCCGGATGAGCAGCTTCCAGCGGGCGCAGATGTTCAGCCTGCAGGACGAGAACATCGTCAACCTCGCGGTCGAAGGCAACTTCGACGACTGCCAGGACATCGTCAAGGCCGTCTCGCGCGACGCGGAGTTCAAGGCGCACCACGCCATCGGCACGGTGAACTCGATCAACTGGGCGCGCGTCGTCGCGCAGGTCGTCTACTACGTGCACGGCTGGTTGCTCGCCACCGACGGACCGGGGCAGCGGGTGTCGTTCTCCGTGCCGTCGGGCAACTTCGGCAACGTCTGCGCGGGCCACATCGCCCGGTGCATGGGGCTGCCGATCGACCGCCTCGTCGTCGCCACCAACGAGAACGACGTGCTCGACGAGTTCTTCCGCACCGGCGTCTACCGTCCGCGGTCGGCCGCCGAGACCCACCACACGTCGAGCCCGAGTATGGACATCTCGAAGGCCTCGAACTTCGAGCGGTTCCTCTACGACCTGGTCGATCGCGACGCCGCCCGGCTGGGCGAGCTGTTCTCCCGCCTCGACACCGAGGGCGGCTTCGACTTCACCGGCACCCCCGAGTTCGACCGCATCGCAGGCGATTTCGGGTTCGTCTCAGGCAAGAGCACGCACGCCAACCGCGTCGAGACCATCCGCGACGTGCACGAGCGCTACGGGGTGGCGATCGATCCGCACACCGCCGACGGCGTCACCGTCGCGCGGCACCATCTCACCGCGGGCGTGCCGATGATCGTGCTCGAGACGGCCCTGCCGGCGAAGTTCGCCGACATCGTCCGCGAGGCGCTCGGCCGCGAGCCGGAGCGGCCGACGGCGTTCGAGGGCATCGAGGACCTGCCGCAGAAGTTCGACGTGGTCCCGGCGGACGCGGACCGCGTGAAGGCGGTCATCGCGGAGCACGCCGGGCGTTAGACGGCGTCAGCCGGGACGCCCACCCGGCGTCAGCCGGCCAGTTCACGGTGGTAGGCCGCCATCGCGGCGGTGAGGGCGCCGAACACGCGGTGGGCGGCGTCGAGGTCGGTGTCGGGCAGGTCGGCCATGGCCGTCCGGACGTGCACGCCGAGCGGGCCGAAGAACTCGCGGGCCACCTCCATGCCGGGCTCGTCGTACCGCAGGATGACCCGTCGTCGATCGCGGGTGTCCGGTTCGCGGCGGATGTGGCCGGACGTGATCATGCGCTCGACCAGGTAGGTCATGGCGGCCGAGGACAGCCCGAGGACGGAGCCGAGCTCACCCGGCGACACGGGCCGACCGCCGACGTCGGCGACCATGATGTGCAGCAGCGCTCGGAAGTCGTTGGCGCTCAGGCTGTGCTGGGCTCCGAATACTCGACCGAGACGATCGGACTCGGCGGTCATCGCGCGCACGTCCGACGCGATGCGGGACTCGAGCTCGGCCCGCTCGGGGGTAGGACTGCCGTCCTGGGCTGACATCGACACTCCTTCGACCGGAGTCAGACTACTCGCGTCGAAGTATCTCAGTTGCTGAATCATCAAGAAACTGAGATAGTTGACGCCGTGAGCGCACCATCTGCACCCGCCGACTCGTCGTCCCCGTCGTCCCCGTCGTCCCCGTCGTCGTCGCTGTGGGGGCGCGTCTCCGCTCTGGTCTCCTCGCGCCGATCCTGGATCGTCGCGCTGATCGTCACCATCGCCGCCATCGGACTGGTCGGCGGCGTGGGGGCCAACGACGCCGCCGAGAGCTCCCCCAGCTCGGTCCCCACCGACGCGGAATCGGCCCGCGCGAGCGCGCTGCTCGAGCAGTTCCCCGACGCCGACGTCGCGTCGACCATCCTCGTGGCCACCCGCGCCGACGGCGGTACGCTCACCCCGCAGGACCTCGCGGCCGTCGACGAGGCGCGCGGTCGCATGCTCACCGTCGACCGCGGTCTCGACGCCGATTCCCCGGCAGCACCGGTGATTCCGTCGCCCGACGGTCAGGCGGCCATCGCCCCGGTGCAGCTGTCGACGGCGGAGACCGGACTCGGCCTGTCCGACACCGTGACCGAGCTGCGCGACGCCGCCCGCGACGGTGCGCCCGCCGACCTCGTCCTCCAGGTGACGGGTGGGCCGGCGTTCGGCGCGGACATCGCGAACTCGTTCTCGGGCGCGAACTTCGTCCTCCTGGGCGTCACCGCCCTGGTCGTGGCGGTGCTGCTGATCGTCACCTACCGCTCGCCCGTCCTGTGGCTGATTCCGTTGGCCGTCATCGGATTCGGTGATCGCGTGGCGTCGTCGGTCGGCACGGCCGTCGCCGAGCTGACCGGACTGTCCTTCGACGGCAGTACGTCCGGCATCACCAGCGTGCTGGTGTTCGGCGCGGGCACCAACTACGCCCTGCTCCTCATCTCCCGCTACCGCGAGGAACTGCGGCGCGAGGCCGACCATCGCGTCGCACTGCGCCTGGCCGTGCGCCGCGCCGGCCCGGCGATCCTCGCCAGCAACGCCACCGTGGTGCTCGCGCTGCTGACCCTGCTGCTCGGCACCCTGCCCAGCACACGGAGTCTCGGCGGACTGGCCGCGGCCGGACTGGTGGTCGCCGCGATCTTCGTCCTGTTCGTGCTCCCCCCGTTGCTTGCCCTGTTCGGGCGAAAGCTGTTCTGGCCGTTCGTCCCCCGCGTCGGTGATCCCGAACCGACCGACAAGGGCGTCTTCTTCCGCATCGCCTCCGGGGTGAGCCGCCGCCCCGGCCGCACGGCCGTCGTCTCCATCGTCGCCCTCGCGGTGTGCGCGCTCGGGCTGATCGGCACCAGCGTCGGGCTGTCGCAGACCCAGCAGTTCCGCGTCGAGGCCGAAGCCGTGACCGGCATCGACACCCTCGCGGAGCACTTCCCGGCCGGTCAGTCCGATCCGACCGTGGTCATCGCACGGACCGACGCCGCCCCCGCCGTCCAGGACGCACTGGACGCGACCCCCGGCGTGGTCTCGGCGACCGAGTCGGCCGCGTCGACCACCGGGCTCACCGAATGGGCCGTCGTCCTGGACGGCGAACCGGCCTCCGATGCCGCGTTCGACGCCGTCCGGGCCGTGCGCGGCGAACTCTCCGCCGTCCCGAACGCCGACGCCGTCGTGGGCGGCAGCGACGCCGAGGCACTCGACACCGCCGACGCCGCGCAGCGGGACCGCCTGGTCATCATCCCGGTGATCCTCGCCGTGGTGCTCGCCGTCCTGTTCCTGCTGCTGCGCTCGGTGGCCGCGCCGCTGATCCTGGTGGCCACCACGGTGCTCAGCACCGTCGCCGCGCTCGGTGTGGGCAGCTGGGCCAGCCAGACCGTGTTCGGGTTCCCGGCCCTGGGCGACAACGTGCCGCTGTTCGCGTTCCTGTTCCTCGTCGCGCTGGGCGTCGACTACACGATCTTCCTGGTCACCCGCGCGCGGGAGGAAACACCGCAGCACGGCACCCGGACCGGCATCGTGCGCGCGGTCGCCTCGACGGGTGCGGTCATCACCAGCGCGGGCATCGTGCTCGCCGCCGTGTTCGCCGTGCTCGGTGTGCTGCCGCTCATCCTGCTCACCCAGCTGGGCATCATCGTCGGCATCGGCATCCTTCTCGACACGTTCGTCGTCCGGACCGTCGTCATCCCGGCGCTGTTCACGCTGGTCGGTCCCCGCATCTGGTGGCCGACCGCGCTCGACCCCGAATCCGAAGAACCCGCAGAACCCGAAGATCCAGGGACACCCACTCACGAAGGAGCTCACCGATGAAGCGCACGTTCGCCCGAGCCGCCGCTGCTCTCGCCCTCGCCACCGGAGCCGCCCTGGCCGGCAGCGGCGCCGCCTCCGCCCAGCCGCTGTGGGAGCCGCTGCAGCCGATCCAGAAGCTGGACGTCGAGCGCTACACCGGCGACTGGTGGCAGCTCGCCGCCGTGCCGCAGCCGTTCAACCTGAACTGCGCGAAGGACACCAAGGCCAACTACCAGCTGCTCGACCCGGCGAACGTGCGCGTGCAGAACACCTGCACCCGCTGGGACGGCGGCCGCAACGAGATCCTCGGCAACGCCCGCGTCAACGACCCGGTCACGCAGGCGCAGCTGCACGTGAGCTTCCCCGGCGTCCCCACCCAGGACAACCCGGACGGCCCCACCAACTACATCGTCACCTACATCGCCGACGACTACTCGTGGGCCCTGGTCGGCGATCCGTTCCGCACGTCGGGCTTCGTCCTCTCGCGCTCCCCGCAGGTGAGCACGGAGAAGTGGCAGGAGATCCGGCGCGTGGTCGAGAGCCGCGGCTACAACGCCTGCCTGGTGCTCACTTCGCCCACCACCGAGGGCTCGAACGAGATCCGTCCGCTCTGCACCGTCTGACCCACTGTGGACCGTCGCGGTGGCTCGCGTCACCGCGGCGGTCGGCGGGCTTCGCTCGCCGATAAACTGGGCTCACCATGCTCACACCCATCACGGTCGCGCTGTACGTGCTTCCCCTCGTCGCCGCGGGGTGGGCGACGGTGAAGATCGTCCGCGACAAGCCGTTGCTGCTGGCGCACCGCAGCGACCGCGTCTTCTTCCGCTTCCTCGTCGGCATCGAACTGCTGGTGATCGTGCAGGCCGTCGTCGGCTTCGTCAGCCTGGCGGTCACCGATCACCAGGTCCACGCCGTGACGTTCGGCGCCTACCTGATCGGGCTCGCGCTGCTGCTGCCCCTCGGGATGTGGTGGTCGCTCGGCGACCGCAGCCGCGGCGGCACCGCCGTCCTCGTCGTCGTCACCCTCACGCTCGCGGTCATGGTGCTGCGACTGACCCAGATCTGGAACGGCCATGCCTGACGCCCACACCGCCGACACCCGCGCGACCCTGGCGGCCACCACACGGTCCGGACCGGGTCGCATCCTCATCGCCCTCTACGCGATCTTCTCCGTCGCCGCGACGTCGCGGTCCGCCGTGCAGATCGCGACGCGATTCGACGCGGCCCCGATCGCCTTCCTGCTGTCGGCGTTCGCCGCCGTGGTCTACATCGTCGGGACCGTCTGCCTGGCCCGCGCCTCGGTGGTCTCCCGGCGGATCGCCACGATCTCGTGTGTGGTCGAACTGGTCGGCGTCGTGGCCGTGTCGATCGCCAGTTACGCCGCGCCGCAGGAGTTCCCGGAGCCGACGGTCTGGTCGCACTTCGGGTCCGGCTACCTCTTCGTGCCGGTGGTCCTGCCCGTCGCCGCGCTCTGGTGGTTGCGGCGCACCGAGCGTGCCGGCGACTAACCCAGCTTGGCCAGGTTGGTCACCGAGTCCCGCACGTCGGATTCGAGCACCTTGGCCACGACGGTGCCGATCGGGCCGCTGAGCAGCCCACCGCGGAAGTTCGCCTCGAGGGTGAACGTCGACCCCGCGTCCTTCGGCGCCACCAGCATGCGCAGATCGATCTTGACGCCGCCCTTCCCGGTGCCGAGCAGCGCGATCTCGTGCGGCTTGTCGTACTCGGCGATGGTCCAGGTGATGACGTTGCGGAACCCCTTGACCTTGATGAGGGAGTCGACCGTCACGCCCTCGTGGAGCGTCGTCGGGATCGGGCTGCGCCACCCACCGAAGATGGTCATCCAGTCGTCGAAACCCGACAGGTCCGACGCCCGCGCCCAGGCCTCGTCCGGTGTCATCGTCGATTCCACCGTCACGTTCACTCCCGCCACGCGGTCCCTCGCTCCCTGTCGTCGTGCTCGCACCGGTTCCCCGGCGGCCCGGGTCCGGGTCCACCTGTACCCACCGCGGACTCGCCACAACCGTCCCACGGTCGGGTGGCACACGCCCGCCTAGGCTGGACCGCATGCCACCCGCCGGGTCCACGCGCCGCGAGATCGGTGGGCACGCGCTGACCTTCACCAATCCGGACAAGGTCCTGTATCCGGAGACCGGCACCACCAAGGCCGAGGTGATCGACTACTACCTCGCCGTCGCGGACGCCATGCTGCCGCACCTCGCCGGGCGACCGGTCACCCGCAAGCGCTGGCCCAACGGCGTCGACCACCCGGCGTTCTTCGAGAAGAACCTGGCCGCATCGGCCCCGGAGTGGTTGGATCGCAGGCGGATTCACCATTCCGACCGCGTCGTCGTGTATCCGGTGTTCCACGGCCCGGCGGACCTCGCGTGGCTCGGGCAGCAGGCGGCGCTCGAGGCGCACGTTCCGCAGTGGACCTTCGATCGGGACGAGCAGGGCAAGGCCACCCGCATCGTCTTCGACCTCGATCCGGGCGACGACGTCGACCTCGACACGTGCGCGGAGGTCGCGTGCGCGGTGCGGGCGATGGTCACCGACATCGGACTGACCGCATTCCCACTCACCAGCGGCAGCAAGGGCATTCACCTCTACGTGCCGCTGGAGAAGCCGGTCACCTCGGCGGGCGCGTCGACCGTCGCCAAACGCGTGGCGACGCTGCTGGAGGGCACGATGCCGGACCTCGTCACGGCGTCGATGTCCAAGGCGCTGCGGCCGGGCAAGGTGTTCCTCGACTGGAGTCAGAACAACGGCAAGAAGACCACCATCGCGCCGTACTCGCTGCGCGGGCGCAGCCGGCCGACCGTGGCCGCCCCGCGGACCTGGGCGGAGATCGAGGGCGGTGGTCTGGCGCAACTGACGTTCACGGAGGTCGTCGACCGGCTGCACCGCGACGGCGACCTGCTCGCCGACCTCGACGCCGCGGTGCCGGGCGGCACCTCCGACCGGCTGGGCCCGTACCGCGGCAAGCGCACGACCTCCCGCACGCCCGAGCCGGTTCCCACCGAGCAGGTGCCCGAATCCGACCGGAGCACAACCACGTTCGTCATCCAGGAGCACCACGCCCGGCGGCTGCACTACGACTTCCGACTCGAGCGCGACGGCGTCCTGGTCTCGTGGGCGGTGCCGAAGAACCTGCCCACCGACACGTCCTCGAACCACCTGGCCGTCCACACCGAGGACCATCCGCTCGACTACGCCTCGTTCGAGGGGACCATCCCGTCGGGCGAGTACGGCGGCGGCGAGGTGACCGTCTGGGACCACGGCACGTACACCACCGAGAAGTGGCGGGACGACGAGGTCATCGTCACCCTCGCCGGCGACCGCGTGGCCGGCCGCTACGCCCTGATCCGCACCGGCGGCGATCAGTGGCTGGTGCGCCGGACCAAGAAGAACGCGTCGGGCATCCCGCAGGGCGACGCGGCGCTGCCCACCCGGGTTCGTCCCATGCTCGCGACCGCCGGTGAGCTCGACGCGCTCGACGCCGACCAGTGGTCCTTCGAGGGCAAGTGGGACGGCGTACGCGTGGTGGCCACGTTCGACCGGGGCGAGGCCGTGCTCGAGAGCCGCACGGGGCAGGACCTCACCCGTCGCTACGCGGGCATCACGGTGTTGGCGGCGGACCTCGCCGACCACCGGGTGGTGCTCGACGGGGAAGCCGTCGCGTACCGGGAGGACGGCGTCACCAGTTTCGAGCTCCTGCAGGACGCCCATCCCGACGACGTCCAGTACATCTGCTTCGACATCCTCCATCTCGACGGCACCGATCTCACCGGCAAGAAGTTCACCGACCGACGCCGCATCCTCGAGTTGCTCCTCACCGGCCTCGAATCGGCGACGGTGTCCCCGCTGATGGCCGGCACCCCGGCGGGCGCGCTGGCGGAGAGCGAACGACGGGGTTGGGAGGGCATCGTCGCCAAGCGCCGCGATTCCGTCTACGAGGTCGGCCGGCGCAGCACCGCGTGGATCAAGGTGAAGAACTGGCGGACGCAGGAGGTCGTGATCGGCGGGTGGCGGGCCGGGAAGGGCGGGCGGGCCGGCAGCATCGGCTCCCTCCTGCTCGGCGTGCCCGACGGCGTCGGGCTGCGGTACGTGGGCCGGGTGGGAACGGGATTCACCGAGCGCGCCCGCACCGATCTGCTCGACCGGTTGCGCCCGCTGGTGCGGGACGACTCGCCCTTCGACCGTCCGCTGCCGACCGCCGATCGCAAGGACGCCACGTGGACCGAGCCGACGCTGGTCGGCGAGGTGCGGTTCTTCGAGTGGACGGACGGCGGGTCGCTGCGCCACCCGAGTTGGCGTGGGCTTCGCGAGGACAAGAACCCCGGCGACGTGGTGCGCGAAGCCTGACGCGGACCGGCCGCACCCGGGACCGCTCACAACACCGGCGCATTCGATTGCCGGTACTCGACGTGCATGGTTACGGTTCGGATACGGAGCGGGGTGCCGGTTTCCGTGCCGAACGGCGCGGTCGGCGTCGGTTGTCCGGGGGAATTCGTTCACTCGATTGCCGACGTGCCATCATCGGCACCGATAACCGCACGGTCGGTTCGTAGGGAGTGGTAGCACCGTGGGCATAATCCGTCGTTCGTTTCTCAGCGCCGTGGGGGCCGTGGCGGCCGTGGCGGTCGTGCTCGCGGCACCCGGCACGGCCTCGGCCGGGGCGCAGTTCCCGATTCCCAACGCCGATCCGTTCTACTCGGAGGGTGGGGACATCTCCGGGGTCGCCCCCGGCACCGTGATCGCGGCGCGGCCGATGCCCAACCCGCCGAACTTCGTCGGCGTGAACACCTGGCAGCTGGCCTTCCGCAGCACGTCCAGCCTCGGTAAGCCGATCGTCGGCGTGACCACGGTCTTCGTCCCCGTGAACAAGGCACCGGACGGGCCGCTGCTCTCCTACCAGCAGATCGTCAACGCCCTCGGCCTGAAGTGCGCGCCCTCGCAGGCCCTGTACTCGACGGACCCCAACGTGGTCATCCGCGACGCCGCCGCGCTCAACGTCGTGTTCCAGCGCGGATGGTCCGTCGCGATGCCGGACCACCTCGGCCCCACCAGTGCCTACGGCGCCGCCAAGCTCGGTGGTCAGATCACGCTCGACGGCATCCGCGCCGCCCAGAACTTCGACCCGCTGCAGCTGCGCAACAGCCCGGTCGCGATCGCCGGGTACTCCGGCGGCGGCATGGCGACGGCCTGGGCCGCTGCCCTCGCCCCGTCGTACGCCCCCGAGCTGAACATCGTCGGCAGCGCCCAGGGCGGCGTGCCGATGAACCTGATCAAGATGGCCTACCTGCTCGGGGAGACCAACCCGCATCCCACCTTCGGCCTCGCGCTCGCCGCGGCCATCGGTCTGGGACGCGAGTACCCGGACACCATGCCGGTGTCGGAGAGCCTGACGCCGCAGGGCACGGCCATGATGAACCAGGTGGCCAACTCCTGCACCAACGACATCCTCGCCGTCGGGGCCAATCACAGCGCCGCCGAGATCACGGCCAACCGGTCCGTGTTCCAGGATCCCGAGGGTCGCCGGGTGGTCGAGGAGAACAGCCTGGAGCTGTACCCCGGCGTGCCGCGTGCCCCGATCTTCGAGTGGCACAGCCCCACCGACGGGCTCATCCCCGTCGACGCGATCGACAACTCGACGGCGCGGTACTGCGCAGCCGGCACGCCGGTGCAGACCCTGCTGACGCCGACCCCCGATCACCTGTCGGCGGCGCTCCTGGGCCTGCCCGCGGCGCTGCAGTGGCTCGTCGATCGCTTCGCCGGCCTGCCCGCACCCAGCACCTGCTGACCGGTCAGGTGCGGACGGGCTCGTCGAACTGGGTGCGGTAGAGCTCGGCGTACCGGCCCGACGTGGCCAGGAGCTCCACGTGCGTGCCGCGCTCGACCACCCGGCCGTCCTCGATCACCAGGATCTGGTCCGCGGCGCGGATGGTCGAGAGGCGGTGCGCGATGACCAGGGACGTACGCCCGTCGAGCGCCTCGGCCAGTGCCTCCTGCACCGCGGCTTCCGACGTGGAGTCCAGCGACGCCGTGGCCTCGTCCAGCACCACCACCCTCGGATGCGCGAGGAGCAGGCGCGCGATGGTCACGCGCTGACGCTCACCGCCGGAGAATCGGTAGCCCCGCTCCCCGACGACGGTGTCCAGACCGTCCGGCAGCGACCGCACCAACTCGCCGAGCCGCGCGCGCTCCAGGGCGGACCAGACGTCGTCGTCGGTCGCCTCGGGGCGGGCCAGGGTGAGGTTGGACCGCAGGGTCTCGTGGAACAGATGCCCGTCCTGGGTCACCATGCCCACCGTCGCGCGGACCGACTCGGCCGTGAGGTCGCGGACGTCCACGCCGGCGAGACGCACCGCACCGCCGTCGACGTCGTAGAGGCGGGAGACCAGCTGCGCGATGGTCGACTTCCCCGCGCCCGACGATCCCACGAGGGCCACCATGTGCCCGGGCTCGGCCCGGAACGAGATGCCGTGCAGCACCTCCTCACCGCCGCGCGAATCGAGGACGGCGACGTCCTCCAGCGAGGCCAGCGAGACCTTGTCGGCGGACGGGTAGGCGAACCGGACGTCGTCGAACTCGACCGTGACCGGCCCGTCGGGCACCGGACGCGCGTCCGGCGCATCGGCGATCAGGGGTTCGAGGTCGAGGATCTCGAAGACCCGCTCGAAGCTGACCACCGCGCTCATGATGTCGACGCGCGCGCTCGCGAGCGCGGTCAACGGCGCGTAGAGACGCGTGAGCAGCAAGGACATGGTGACCACCGACCCGGCGTCGAGGGTGCCGCGCAGGGCGTAGAAGCCGCCCAGCCCGTAGACGAGGGCCAGCGCCAGGGCCGAGACCAGGGTGAGGGCGGTGACGAAGGTGGTCTGCACCATCGCGGTGCGCACACCGATGTCCCGCACCCGGCCGGCCCGCGTCGCGAACTCCTGCGACTCGTGATCGGGGCGCCCGAACAGCTTGATCAGCGTGGCGCCGGGCGCGGAGAACCGCTCGGTCATCTGCGTCGACATCGCCGCGTTGTGCCCCGCCGCCTCGCGCTGCAGCGTCGCGAGTTTCGCGCCCATTCGCCGGGCAGGGATCACGAAGACCGGCAGCAGGATCAACGCGAGCAGGGTGATCTGCCACGAGATGCCGATCATGACGACCAGCGTCAGCAGCAGGGTCACCAGGTTGCTGACCACGCCGGACAACGTGCCGCTGAACGCGCGCTGCGCGCCGATGACGTCGTTGTTCAGGCGGGAGACCAGCGCTCCCGTGCGAGTCCGGGTGAAGAACGCGATCGGCATCCGCTGCACGTGGTCGAACACCCGGGTCCGCAGGTCGAGGATGAGGTTCTCGCCGATGCGCGACGACAACCACCGGTTGGCCAGGCCGCTCGCGGCGTCGAACAACGCCACCGCCGCGATGACGACGGCGAGGATCAGCACCGTGCGGAACTCCACGCCGCGCACGATGCCGTCGACCACCCGCCCCGCGAGGATCGGCGTCGCCACGGCGAGCGCCGCCGACACCACGCTGAGGATCAGGAACCCGATCAGCAGGCCCCGGAGCGGGCGGGCGAACACCAGGATCCGCCGCAGGGTGACACGGGAGAACGGGCGTGCGTCGGTGTTCTGATGCATGCCGCGATACATCTGGCTGTACGCCACCGATTCCATGCTCACGACGCGCTCCTCCACTCGTCCGACCGCACCGGGTACCCGCTCACGCCGCCGGGGTCTCGGCCGCTCGCGCTACCGGCTCCAGCGCAGCCGCGACGATATCCGCCACGTCCGACATCGGACGGACGTCGAGGGCGCTCAGGACGTCGGCGGGGACGTCGTCCAGATCGGGTTCGTTGCGGATCGGCACGAACACCGTGCTCAGTCCCGCCCGCTGCGCGGCGAGCAGCTTCTGCTTCACCCCGCCGATGGGCAGCACGCGGCCGTTCAGCGACACCTCGCCGGTCATGCCGACGTCCGAGCGCACGGGCCGTCCCGTCGCCATCGACACCAGGGCGGTGACCAACGTGACGCCCGCGGACGGCCCGTCCTTGGGCACCGCGCCGGCGGGCACGTGCACGTGGATCGTGCGGTCGAGCGCCGCGGGGTCCACCCCGAGCTGCTCGGCATGCGCCCGCACGTAGGACAGGGCGATCTGGGCGGACTCCTTCATCACGTCGCCCAGTTGGCCGGTGAGCGTGAGACCCGGCTCCGTCCCGGTGCTGCTCGCCTCCACGAAGAGGACGTCGCCGCCGAGGCCGGTCACCGCCAGTCCCGTGGCGACGCCGGGCACCTCGGTGCGCTCGTGCGCCTCCGGAGTAAAGCGGGGCCGACCCAGATAGCCCGTCAGGTCGTCGGCGTCGACGGTGATCGGCCCGGTCTCCGCCGCGGCGATCTTGCGCAGCGTCTTCGCCACCAGACGTTCGACCTGTCGCACACCCGGCTCGCGGGTGTACTCGGCGGCGATGCGGCGCAGGGCCGCCTCGGTGAACCGCACGTCGTCGTCGGTCATCGCCGCGCGGTCGAGCTGACGCGGCAGGAGGTGGTCGCGCGCGATGGCCACCTTGTCGTCCTCGGTGTAGCCGTCGACGGTGACCAACTCCATGCGGTCGATCAGCGCCGCCGGGATCTGCTCGACCACGTTGGCGGTCGCGAGGAACACGACGTCCGACAGGTCCAGATCGAGGTCGAGGTAGTGGTCGCGGAAGGTGTGGTTCTGCGCCGGATCGAGCACCTCGAGCAGGGCGGCGGCCGGATCGCCGCGGTGGTCGGATCCCACCTTGTCGATCTCGTCGAGCAGGACGACGGGGTTCATCGACCCCGCCTCCGCGATCGCCCGGACGAGACGACCGGGCATGGCGCCCACGTACGTTCGGCGGTGGCCGCGGATCTCGGCCTCGTCGCGGACGCCGCCCAGCGCGACACGGACGAAGCGGCGGCCCAACGCGCGGGCCACGGATTCACCGAGCGAGGTCTTGCCGACGCCGGGCGGACCGGCCAGCACCATCACGGCGCCGGAGCCGCGTCCACCGACGACGGACAGGCCGCGCGACGCACGACGAGCGCGCACGGCGAGGTACTCGACGATGCGGTCCTTCACGTCGTCCAAGCCGTGGTGATCGGCGTCGAGTACGACGCGAGCGGCGACGAGGTCGGTGGTGTCCTCGGTGGTGGTCGCCCACGGCAGGCCCAGCACGGTGTCCAACCACGTTCGGATCCAGCCGGTTTCGGGGCTCTGGTCGCTCGAACGCTCCAGCCGCTCCACCTCGCGGAGCGCGGCGGACCGCACGGCGTCCGGCAGGTCGGCGGACTCGACGCGGGCGCGGTAGTCGTCCGCCCCGTCGGGCTCGGTCTCGCCCAGCTCCTTGCGGATGGCGGCGAGTTGCTGACGCAGCAGGAAGTCCTTCTGCGTCTTCTCCATGCCCTCGCGCACGTCGCCGGCGATCTTGTCGGTCACCTCCATCTCGGCGAGGTGATCGGTGGTCCAGCGGATCAACGTCGCCAAACGGGTTGCGACGTCCGGGGTTTCGAGCAGCTCACGCTTCTGCACGTCCGTCAGCCACGACGCGTAGCCGGCGGTGTCGGCCAACGCCGACGGGTCGGTCAGCTTGGTCACCGAATCGATGGCCTGCCACGCCTCGCGGCGCTGCAACAGTGCCAACACGAGCGTCTTGTACTCCGCAGCCGACGCGCGGACGGCATCGGTGGGCTCGTCGGCGGCGACGATCTCCGCCTCGACCCACAAAGCGGTTCCCGGCCCGCTCACACCGGCGCCGAGATGCGCGCGGGTGCGGGCCTCGAGCACCGCCGCCGGCGCGCCGGTCGCGAGGCGCCCGACCTGCACGATGGTCGCCACCACGCCGTACGCGGGGTACCGATCGTCGAGCCGAGGTGCGACGAGGAGCCTGCCGTCCGCCGACGTGCGCGCCGCGTCGATGGCAGCGCGGGCGGCGTCGTCCAACTCGACGGGCACCACCATGCCGGGCAGCACCACGGGGTCGTCGAGGAAAAGCACGGGCAAGCGAGTGGGTTCGCTCATGGGGTCCTCCAGGGTTCAGCGTGCTCGGCTCAACCTCGCGGACGAGGACGCTGTTCCCGGGTGGGGACCCTGTTCGCTGGGGGCGTACGACGCCCCCGATCTCAGCTGGTCAGCGCAACGTCGACACCGGTGACGGACTTCAGGAACGGGCAGATCGAGCGCGCTTGCTCGAGGACGTCGCCCGCGTTCTCGACGCCCGGCAGGGTGACCGAGAGGCGGTAGGTGGCGTCGTACCCCGCGCCGTCGGCAGCGGCGAGAGTCACCGCTCCCTCGACCGACGCGCCGTCGAGGCTGCCGCCGACGGTGCCGACGGCGATGCGCAGGGATTCGAGCAGACAGGACGACAACGCAGCCGCCATCAGCTGCTCGGGGTTGGTGGCGCCGCCGGGTCCACCGAGGTCGGCGGGCTCGTGGACGTCGAGGGTCAGCACGTCGTCGCTGGAGGTGACGGATCCGTCGGTGGCGGTGACAGTGGCGGTGTACAGGTCCTGGCTCATGGTTCTCGGGTGTCCGCCGCGGACCGCGGGCAAACCCTCGCCGTCGAGGCGGGATTCACGACGCGAGGAATCGTCCGACCACGGACACGAACGTCTCCGGCTCGTCGAGGAAGACGGCGTGGGAGCTGTTCTCGAACAGCTCGAACTGCGCATTCGGCAACGTGTCGGCCACGAATCGTGCTGCCTCCCAGGGGAATGCACGGTCGTGGCGACCGACGATCACCAACGACGGGAGCGTGAGGCCGGGCAGCAGATCGCGCCAGTCGTGGTGCGTGTGATCGGCCATGACCGCGTTGCGGGCCGACGACGTCATGCGCGACATCTCCTCGACCAGGACGTCCACTCGGCCGTCGGGAAGGTCCGTCGCGGTGATCTCGTCGACCTGCTCGCGGTCGAACGCCGCCCGGTCGTAGGTGACCCGGCCCTGCACGGCGGCGAGGGTCGCGTCGTCGAAGATCGAGTGGTGGGCCAGCGTCCAGTCCGGTGCGCGGTACTGCTTGGGGGTCTGCGCGACGTAGACGGCCTGCCGCAGACGATCGGTCCCGAACAGCTCCTGGTAGCTCCAGATCACCGGGCAGCCGAGAGACCAGCCGAGCACCGTGACGTCGTCCAGGTCGAGGGCGACGATCAGGTCGCGGAGGTCCGCGGCGAGCCGCGACACCCGGTAGCCGTGGCCCGGATCCTCCGACCGGCCGTGGGCCCGGAGGTCGACGGCGATCACGCGAGCGTGCTCGGCCAGCCCCGGAACCACGTCGGCGAAGAACTCACCACTGAATCCCCAGCCGTGCAGGAGGATCAGCGGCCGACCCGTCCCGCTCTCGGTGTAGTGCAGGGTGGTGCCGTCGCCGACCGTCACGGTGCTCATCGCTACCCCGTACCCGAATCTCCCCGCGCGGTAACGGTGCGGTCACACCCGCGCTCGGGGTACCCCGTGTCCGATTACAGTCGCGACTACCAGCCGAGACACGTCACGGGTCCCGGCTCGACCCCGAGGAGCCCCATGACCGGTCCCAGTTACCCCGGCCAGCCCGGACCCGACGACACTCCCCGCGACTCGGGCCAGTACCCCCCGCCCGGGCAGTACGGCTCGAGCCCGCAAGGCGGGCAGTACCCGCCCCCGCCCGGCGGACAGTACGGCCAGAGCCCGCAGGGCGGACAGTACGAGGCCGCCCCGCAGTACGCGGGCGGCTATCAGCAGCAGCCGCCGGCGAGTCCGAAGAACGGCATGGGAATCGCCGCGCTGGTGGTCGGCATCCTGGCGCTCCTGACGTCGTTCACGATCTTCGGCGGCATCGTGCTCGGCTTCGTTGCGGTGATCCTTGGTTTCATCGGGCGAAGTCGAGTCAAGAAACTCGTAGCCACCAACAAGGGGATGGCGACCGCCGGAATCGTGCTCGGTGTGCTCAGTATCGTCGTGGCCGCCGCGCTGGTGTTCTTCGGCTTCCGCCTGTTCCAGGAGGTCGGCGGCCAGGATCTGACCGAGTGCCTGTCGAACGCGGGCAGCGATCAGGCGAAGGTCGAGCAGTGCCAGCAGGAGTTCACGAACAACATCGAGGAGCGTTTCTCGGTGACCCTCACACCGACGCCCTAGGCTGATCCACCTGTGACGCGGATGCCCGGTTGACGACCCCGTCGACCGGGCATTCCCGTGTCATGAGCGATGCCGCGAACACTCCTGTCGACACCACCAGCGTCGATCCCCGCGAGGCCACTCGGGGCACGGGCGCCGACACCGCGCAGTCCGAGTCCGAACGTGACGAGGCGATCCGCGAATTCGATCACCACGCGGAGACCGACGGCCCGGACACCCTCGACCGCAGCGAAGCGGTGGTCGACGAGGGCAAGACACTGGGCACGCCGGATCCCGAGGACGTCACCCCCGGCGACAAGGACGACAAGCAGACGACGCGGTCGGAGTGACCGTCAGAAGAGCGTGACCGGTTCCGCCGCGGCCATCGCCACGGCGGACCCGGCCGGCGGGCTCTCCTCGAGCGTGCCGTCGCGGACTCCCCGCGCGGCCTCACCGGCGAGCTGGTCGGCCATCTCGTTGTATTCGTTGCCCACGTGCCCGCGGACCCAGCGGAACCGCACGGGGCCCTCACGCTCGGTGATCGCGCGATCGATGGCCCGCACCAGGTCGAGATTGCGCACCGCGGTGCCGGTGGACGTCCGCCACCCCTTGCGCTTCCAGCCCGGCAGCCATTCCGACGCGCACTTGATGGCGTACTGACTGTCTGCCTCGATGAGCAGCGGCTCCGCGCCCGGGTGCGCGAGCACGGCCTCCAGCAGCGCTCTGAGCTCGGCGATCTGGTTGGTGCCGGACGACGCTCCACCCGATGCGCTGGGTCCGGTGTGGTCGACCCAGGCCCAGCCGATGGCGCCGCCCGGGTTCTTCAGGCAGGACCCGTCCGTACTCACGATGATCACGTCCGCGACAGTATCCGCACCCACCGACACGGTCCGGTTCCCGCGCCGACGTCGCCCGCACCGGGGTTCCCCTACCCTCGATCGTGTGACCGCACCCAACGACAGCTTCCGTGCCCTCGTCGCCCGCGCGACCGACGACGGCATCGACCTCGCCGCCGAGACCGTCGACGCGTCGTTCCTGCCGGACGGCACGGTGACGGTGGCCGTCGAGTACTCGTCGATCAACTACAAGGACGCGCTCGCCGTCACCCCGAAGGGTGGCGTCGTGCGGGACTACCCGATCGTGCCGGGCATCGACCTCGCCGGCACGGTGGTCGCGTCGGAGTCGCCCGACATCGCCGTCGGCACCCGCGTCGTCGCCCACGGATACGAGATCGGCACCGGCCGCCACGGTGGGTACGCCGAGTACGCGCGTCTGCCGGCGGAGTGGGTGGTCCCGCTGCCGGACGACCTCACGACGGCGGATGCCGCGGCCATCGGTACCGCGGGCTTCACCGCGGCGATGAGTGTGCAGGCCCTCGAGCGGCACGGCGTGCGGCCGGATGACGGACCCATCGTGGTGACCGGCGCGAGCGGCGGCGTGGGCACGGTGGCCGTGGACCTGCTCTCGCGCAAGGGTTTCGAGGTGGTCGCGTCCACCGGAAAGACGTCGGCGCACGATCTGCTGCGCACCCTGGGGGCCGCCGAGGTCGTCGGCCGGCTGCCCGCGGACCCGGACGCGAAGCCCCGTCCGCTCGGCACGGCGCGGTGGGCCGGTGCGGTCGACTGCGTCGGCGGTGCGACGCTGGCCGACGTGCTCTCCACCGTCCGGTACGGCGGCGCCGTCGCGGCGAGCGGACTGACGGGTGGGCCGACGTTGTCGACTACCGTCCTGCCGTTCATCCTGCGGGGAATCGCGTTGCTGGGCATCGATTCCGTGCAGATGCCGATCGACGCCCGACGTGCGCTCTGGGCGCGGCTCGCCGACGATCTGCGTCCGAGCCGACTCGCCGAGGTGACCACCGAGGTGGGGTTGGACGGCGTCCAGGGCGTGATCGACGCACTGCGAGGCGGCGAGAACACCGGGCGCGCGCTGGTTCGTGTCCGGTAGCGAGTCCCCCTCCCTGCGGCGGGTCCTGCACTCGGATCGTCCACTGAGCCTGCGCCACACGCTCTCTCCCCATCGACGGGGTCGGAGCGACCCGACGCACCGCACGCTGCCCGACGGAAGCATTTGGCGGACATCGTTGTTCGCGAGCGGGGCCGTGACCTACCGACTCCGCCAACCGTCGCGTACCGAGGTCGTCGCCGACGTGTGGGGCGACGGCGCCGAGGAGTTCGTCGACACCCTGCCCGGTCTGGTCGGAATGCTGGACGACGCCACGGGATTCGCACCCGAACACCGCATCCTCGTCGAGGCCGCCCGACGCCTGACTCACCTCCACCTCGGCCGGACGGGGCAGGTGTTCGAAGCGCTCGTCCCCGCCGTCCTCGAACAGAAGGTCCACGGCGTCGCTGCGTTCGCGTCGTGGCGTCGCCTGGTGACGCGCTTCGGCGCTCCCGCACCCGGCCCGGCGCCGTCGGGCATGGCGGTGTCGCCGCCACCGGACGTCTGGCGTCGTGTTCCGTCGTGGGAATTCCACCGCGCCAACGTCGATCCGAAACGAGCGCGCACGATCGTGGAGGCCGCACGGGTCGCGGACAAGCTCACCCCGATCGTGGGCATGACCCACGACGATGCGTATCGACGCCTGCGGCTGGTCCCCGGCATCGGCGAGTGGACGGCGGCGGAGGTGTGCCAGCGCGCCCTAGGCGACGCCGACGCGCTGTCGGTCGGCGACTATCACCTGGCGGCGGTGATCGGGTGGAGTCTCGTCGGCGCCCCGATGACGGACGACGAGATGGTGGCGTACCTCGAGCCGCTCCGCCCGCACCGGTACCGGGCGGTGCGGCTCCTCGAGGTGAGCGGGATGGCGGTGCGGCCGAAGTTCGGGCCGCGCACCCCGATCACCGACCACCGGTTCCACTGACCCGCGGGGAATGATTCGCGTACAGTCTGCGTTGAAGCTTCAACACTGACTGGAAAGGACTCCCCCCATGGCCATCTCTCGGCTCAACCACGCCGTTCTCTACGTTCGCGACGCCGAGCGCAGCGCCGCGTTCTATCGCGACGTGCTCGGATTCCGCGTCGTGATGGCGATGGGCGACCGCGCCGTCTTCCTGCAGGCTCCCGACAGCACCAACGATCACGACCTGGGCCTGTTCTCCGTCGGCGACGCGGCCGGCGCCAGTCCCGCCGGTCGGGCGACGGTCGGCCTCTACCACCTGGCCTGGGAAGTGCGGACGCTCGCCGATCTGGCCACGGTGCGCGACGATCTCGCCGGCGCCGGAGCGTTGGTCGGCGCGTCCGATCACGGCACCACCAAGAGTCTCTACGGGCAGGATCCCGACGGCCTCGAGTTCGAGATCGTCTGGCTGATCCCGGCCGACCGCCTCGACGACGCGATCCTTCAGGCCAAGACCACCATTCGGCCGCTCGACCTCGACGCGGAGATCGAGCGTTTCGGTGCGGACACCCTCGGCGGCATCGGTATCAGCGTGTCGGCCTGACGCGGGAACAGTGAGCACGGCTCACGAGTTGTTCTCGGTATGACTCGCATCGGACACTCGGACCTGGACGTCTTCCCGCTCGCGCTCGGCGCCAACACCTTCGGATGGACCTCCGACGAGGCCGCCTCGCACGACATCGTCGACGCGTTCCTCGGGGCCGGCGGGTCGTTGATCGACACGGCCGACTCGTATTCGGCGTTTGCACCGGGCAATTCGGGCGGCGAGTCCGAAACCGTCATCGGTAACTGGTTCGCCCGGACCGGCCGGCGAGACGACGTCGTCCTCGCGACCAAGGTGAGTCGGCACCCGGACTTCCCCGGTCTGTCCGCCTCGAACATCGCCGCCGCGGCCGAAGCATCGCTGGCGCGACTCCAGAGCGACCACATCGACCTGTACTACGCGCATTTCGACGACGAGGACACCCCGCTCGACGAGACCGTCGCCGCGTTCGATGCCCTCGTGAAGGCCGGCAAGGTCCGCTACGTCGGCATCTCGAACTACTCCCCCGAGCGTGCACAGGCCTGGCTCGACATCGCCGATCGGGAGGGCTTCGACAAGCCCGTCGCGCTACAGCCGCACTACAACCTGGTGCACCGGCAGTCCTACGAGCCCGCGCTGCAGGGGCTCGCGACCGAGAACCACCTCGGCGTGTTCCCGTACTTCGCGCTCGCGTCGGGCTTCCTCACCGGGAAGTACCGCACGAAGGACGATCTCGGGGACAGCATGCGCGGGAAGATGGCATCGGGATACCTGAGCGACTCGGGGCTCGCCGTCGTCGACGCGCTCGCCGAGATCGCGGAAGCCCACGACACCGCCATTCCGACCGTGGCGCTCGCCTGGCTCCTGACCCGGCCGGGCATCGTCGCACCGATCGCCAGCGCGAGCCGGATCGGGCAGCTCCCGTCGTTGACCGAGGCGCCCGGCCTGAGCCTGACGGACGACGAGGTCGCTCGGCTCACCAAGGCCTCGGACGCTGTCGGGGAGTAAGACTCTGGCCGCCCGCCCTTCGATCGGTGTCCCGGTTCCCGGTCGTTGTCGTGGCGGGTGTCGGTGGGAGCCACTACAATCGAACACATGAGCGATCGGGGGGTCGGCGCGGTGAGCGTGGCGCAGGTGGGCGGTGTGCCGTGGCCTGAGCGCGATCACGCCGCGCTGGGCCTGCCCGTGTCCTTCGACCTCCCCGTCGGTGGGCACCTCGACGCCCTGGCCGACCTCGCCGCGGGCGCGGGGTATCTGGAGTGGCGCCGCTACCGGCACGCCGCGGCCCTGCACACCGAGTTGGTGGTGCCGGAGGAGGACCACGACGAGCGGGCCGTCGATGCGTACGCCCAGTGCGCCGCCCGCATCGCCACCGCACTGTCGGTCTCGCAGTACGTCGCCGAACGACTCCTCGACAACGCCGTCGCCCTGCGGGACCGGTTGCCGCGGGTGTTCGAGTGCCTGCGCGACGGACTGGTATCCCCGACTTTCATCCGCACCATCGTCTCCCGCACCGAACTCATCACGGCCGCCCGTACCAGGAGCAGGTGGACACCGACATCGCCGCCGCGCTACGCAAGCCGGGGACGTGGTCCACGGCGCGGGTGCGGGACCTGTGCGATCAGATGGTCTACCGCCGTGACCCCGACGCCGTCCGCGAACGACGCGAAGAAGCACTCAAGGGGCGGTGCTTCTTCACCGAGGCCGGTCTCGACGGGATGGGGACGGTGGGGGCAACCATGTCCGCCGAACGCGCCGCCATCGTCGCCCGCGTCGTCGAACGACTCGCCGCGCAGGTCTGCAAGCACGACAGTCGCACCAAAACCGCGCGGGCGTCGGATGCGTTGTTCGCATTGGTCAAGCACGCCCCGTTCGGCTGCGACTGCGGCCGCCCCGAGTGTGCCTTCACGGTGGTCGATGCGGACGAGGTCGCAGCGAACGCAGCACGCATCGTGATCCACGTCGTCACCGACAGCGCACCCGCAGACGCAGGAGGCGAACACGGCTGCGACCGCACCCCATGCGGGCCGTTCAGCCGACGAGGTCGAGATAACTGACGGAGCCGAGGACGGCGGGGTCGAGAACGAGGCCGGGGTCGACGTGGCTGTGGTCGACGCGGTCGCGGGCGAGAACGTCGTGGCCGACGATGCTCCGGTCGAGAAGGCCGAGGAGGTCCAGGCTGAGGCGGTCGAGGCTGAGGCGGTCGAGGCTGAGGCGGTCGAGGTCGAGGTCGAGGTCGAGGAGACAGTGGCGGGTGAGGATGCGGCCGCCGACGCTGCGGCGGAGCCCGGGCCCGAGCTGGTCGACGGTGTCGGGTTCGTCGCCGGGCTCGGCATCATCTCCGGAGCCCACGTCCGCGACCTCGCCGACGACCCCGAGGCGGTCATCCGCCCGCTCGGCGACGGCACCGACACTCCACTGCCCGCGACCCAACCGGCGGATCCGTACCGGCCCTCGACCGCATTGGACACCTACATCCGCGCCCGAGACCGGTACTGCACCTGGCCCGGCTGCAACACCCCCGCGTGGGACGGCGACCTCGACCACATCACCGAATACGACCACGCCCACCCCGAGCGGGGCGGGCAGACCAGCGCGACCGGACTCGGCGCCAAGTGCCGGTTCCACCACCTACTGAAAACGTTCGGGGACTTCGTCGACGACCAGTACGACGACCCCGACCACCCGGGGCGCATCATCCGAACCTTCACCATCCCGGAAGGCCGCACCGTCCTCGGTCCGGCGTACACCGGGTTCGACACCCACCCCGGACTCGACATGATTGTCTTCGGCGACCCACCCGTCACCGGCAGCACCAGTTCACCGACACCACGCACCCCGAAGCCGGACCAACCCGAACCCACCCGACCCGCCCCACGCACCGAGCAGAAACACGCCCGCCGCCGCCAGGAACGCAACCGAAACCGACTCCGCAACAACCTGAACGGGGTCCGACCACCCGGACCCGACGACGCACCACCCCCGTTCTGACCGGGCGACGTCTCGGCACCGGCTCGACCGGCCAGAGTAGAACGGAGGGTATGCACGGAGACGACACGAGCGGCGTCGACACCGGGGACCGCTCCCCGACCGCGCGCGACCGCCTCGGCGACGGCCGACCCCAGAACGGCCGACCCCGAGACATCCTGGGGCGGCCACTGCCGCACGGCTCCGTCGGCGTCCCGCGCGTGCCGGACGATCTTCAGCTTCCCCCGCACGAGTCGCTGCCGTTGGCTCAGCGCTACCTCGACGACGGGATGCCGTTCCACGCCCACGACGTTCTCGAGGGCACCTGGAAGGCGACCAACGGCGACGATCGCGAACTCTGGCAGGGCCTCGCGCAACTGGCCGTCGGCCTCACCCACCTGATGCGGGGCAATGCCGCCGGCGCTGTGACGCTGATCACACGCGGTCGGGACCGCCTCACCCCCTACGGCGCTGCGCCGCCGCACGGGGTGGACGTCGTCGGCCTCGTGGGCTGGGCCGACACGGTCCTCGCCGCCCTCGACCGCGGCTCGGTGGAGGTGCCCGCACCTCCCCGGCTCGCCTCCACCTGACCACGGACCGGGCCGGGACGGGAACAGATCCGATTCCCCGGGTGCTGCAGCCCGGGTGACGACGAAACCCGCCTCGGTCGCTGCCCTCACCACGACCCGCGATCAATCGCCGCCGTCGCGACTGCGCATGATCCTGGTCCTCGGAGCTCTCGTCGCCCTGGGCCCCCTGACCATCGACGTCTACCTGCCGGCACTGCCCGCCATCACCGACGATCTGAACTCCACCGACGCCGCGGTGCAGTTCACCCTCACGGGCACCCTGATCGGCCTCGCCGTCGGCCAGTTGGTCATCGGCCCGCTGTCCGACGCTCTCGGCCGGCGCCGTCCGTTGATCGCCGGCACGGCCGTCCACATCGTCGCGTCACTGTTGTGCATGATTGCCCCGTCCGTTGCGGTGCTCGGGGTCACGCGGGCTTTGCAGGGCTTTGGCGCCGCCGCCACCATGGTGATCGCCCTCGCCATCGTGCGCGATCTCTACGAGGGCCGCGCCGCCGCCACTGTCCTGTCGCGCCTGGTGCTGGTGATGGGCGTCGCGCCGATCGTCGCCCCCAGCCTCGGCGGCGTGATCCTGCTGCAGGGCTCCTGGCGCGGCATCTTCGCCGGCCTGGCCGTGGCCGGTGTGCTGCTCATGCTCGTCGCGGTGTTCTTCCTGCGCGAGACGCTGCCCGCCGAGCGCCGCCGCGCTCCCGAGGTGGTGCCGGTGCTGCGGACCTACGGCAGCCTGTTGCGCGACCGTAGCTTCGTCGTCCTCGTGTTGGTGGCCGGCCTCGGCATGTCGGCTCTCTTCGCCTACATCTCCGGCAGCTCGTTCGTCCTCCAGGACGGGTACGGGCTCGGCGAGCAGCAGTTCGCCCTGGTCTTCGGCATCGGCGCCGTCGCCCTCATCGGCGCGTCCCAGCTGAACGTGCTGGCGCTGCAACGCTTCTCACCCGCCCGCATCGTCACCGTCGCGCTGATCGCCATGGCTGTCTCCGGCGTCGCCCTGATCGTCACGACGACGACGGAGGTCGGCGGCGTCGTCGGCTTCATGATCCCGGTGCTGTGCGTCCTCGCCTCGGCCGGCTTCGTGATGCCCAACTCGCCCGCCCTGGCCCTCTCGCGGCACGGTGAGGCAGCGGGCACCGCTGCGGCCCTGCTCGGCGCGGCGCAGTTCGGACTCGGTGCCCTGATCGCACCGCTCGTCGGCGCCCTGGGCAACGACGGCCCGGCCATGGCGATGACCATGACCGGCGGCGCCGTGGTGGCTCTGGCCGCGCTGGCCTACGCGCGACCCGACCGCGACCGGCCGGAGACCGTGGTCGACGGGTCGGCCACCGAGGCCCTGGTCGACGGGTCGGCCACCGCGACCGTGGTCGACCGGTCAGCGACCGCGTAGGTACGCCACGTCGTCGGCGATGCCCTCGCCCGGTGTCTCCAGAACGATCGGGGCGCCCGACTCGGCCGCCACCGCCGCGAGTACCTCGGGGTCGATGGATCCGGAGGCGAGGTTGGCGTGGCGGTCGCGGGCCGAGTCGAACTCGTCGCGCGAGTTGTTGAGGTGCACCAGGTCGATGCGGCCGGTGATCGCCTTCACCCGCTCGATGACGTCGACGAGTTCCTCGCCGCCCGCCCACGCGTGACAGGTGTCCAGGCAGAACCCGGCGCCGAACTCGCCGACCGCGTCCCACAGCCGGGCGATGGCGTCGAACCGGCGCGCCATCGCCCGATCGCCGCCCGCGGTGTTCTCGATCCAGATGGGCACCTCGAACCCGCCGGACTCGGCCTGCCGCTCGAAGAGCTTGCGCCAGTTGGCCACTCCCTCGGCTGGGTCCTCCCCGTCCCGCACGTGCCCACCGTGCACCACCATCCCCAGCGCACCGAGCTCGGCGGCGACGGTGGCCTGCTGCGCCAACGCCTTGCGCGACGGGATGCGAATCCGGTTGTTGAGGCTGGCGACGTTGATGACGTACGACGAGTGCACGACGACGTCGACGGCCGAGTCCCGCACCGCCGCGAGGGACTCGTCGATCACCGGCTTGTTCCACTTCTGTGGGTCGGTGACGAAGAGCTGGACCAGATCGACGTCCAACGACGTCGCCTCGTCGAGCGGCGAATCCGACCGAACGTGTGCCCCGATGCGCATGGCTCGACCCTACCGACGCGCTCCGACGGTCACCGCAGGCTCAGCACGACCTTGCCGGTGGCGGTGCGGTTCTCCAGGGACGCGACGGCCGCTCCGGCCTCCGCCAGGGGGTACACCGAGGGCTCGGGTGCGGACAGCCGACCGTCCGCGAAGAGCGGCGCCAGTTCCGCCCACTGCGTCGCCGTGTAGCCCGGACGGGACATCCACCAGGCACCCCATCCGGCGCCGACCACCTCGACGTTGTTGAGCAGCAGGCGATTGACCTTCACCGTCGGGATCTCCCCGCCCGTGAAGCCGATGACCACCAACCGGCCGGCGGGCGCGAGGGAACGGATGCTGTCGGTGAACCGGTCACCACCCACCGGGTCGATGACGACGTCGACGCCGCGGCCACCGGTCAGTTCCTTCACCTGCTCGCGCCACCCGTCGACGAGCACGACGTCCGTCGCACCCGCGGCGCGCGCGACGGCGGCCTTCTCCTCGGTGCTGACGACGGCGATGGTGCGGGACGCGCCGAGCACCGGGGCCAGCCGCAGCGCGGAGGTGCCGATACCGCCGGCCGCGCCGTGCACCAGCACGGTCTCGCCCTCGGCGAGCCGGCCGCGTTCACGCAGCGAGAAGTGCACGGTGAGGTCGTTGAAGAGCACTCCGGCGCCGGCCTCGAAGGACACCTGATCCGGCAGTGCGAACACCAGTTCCGGGGTGGCGAGCACCACCTCCGCCATCCCGCCGCCGATCCCGGTAAGGGCTGCCACCCGATCGCCCGCGGTCAGCCCCGAGCCCTCCGGCGCGGAGCGGACCACGCCCGCCACCTCGCTCCCGGGCACGAACGGCAGGTCCGGGCGGTACTGGTAGAGACCGCGGGTGAGCAGCGCGTCGGGAAACGCGACCCCCGCCGCGTGGACGTCGATCAGCACCCCGTCACCGGTCGGCTCCGCGATGTCGGCGACGGTGACCGACTCCGGCCCGTCGAGGGTGGTCACCTGTACTGCGCGCACGCCGTGGTCCTTCCGTCGGGAAACTGCTGTGGTCGACGATCGACGTTCAGACAACCACACGCGTGCCCGGCGTCACACGGGTGCCGCGTCGAGGGCGCGGACCACCGCCGTCACCTCACCGACCGGAACGGGCCGGCTGACGAAGAACCCCTGCACCGCGTCGCACCCCCAGTGCCGCAGCATCTCCAGGGTCGCCGCGTCCTCGACGCCCTCCGCGACCAGGTGCAGGCGCATCCGGCGGGCCAGGTCGACCGTCGACGCCACGATGGCGCGGTCGACCTCGTCGTCGACGATCGACGCCACCAGGGACCGGTCGAGCTTGAGCTGCTGGACCGGCAGCCGCGAGAGATAGGCCAGCGAGCTGTATCCGGTACCGAAGTCGTCGATGGAGAGCGTCACGCCGAGGGCGCGCAGGGCGTTCATCGTGATCACCGCGCGGGTCGGGTCGGTCATCGCGGACGTCTCGGTGACCTCGAGGACCACGGCCGACGGCGGCACGTCGTACCGCGACAGCGCCTCCGAGACCTGGTCCGGCAGAGTCGAATCCACCAGGTTGCGGACCGAGAGATTGACGGCGACGTCGACGTCCAGCCCCGCCGCCCGCCACCGAGCGCAGTCCCCGAGCGCCCGATCGAGGACGTACGACGTCAGCGCCCCGATGATCGACGTCGCTTCGGCCCCCGCGAGGAAGTCGGCGGGCCCCAGCAACCCGTCGACGGGATGGCGCCACCGCAGCAGGGCCTCGAGGCCCGACACCCGACCCGACCGCAGATCGAGACGCGGTTGATAGAACAGGTCGAGTTCACCCGAGCGCATCGCGACCTCGAGCTCACCGAGACGGCGGAGCCGGTTGGCCTGGTCGGTCTCCATCGTGCGGTCGTAGACGGCGACCCGCGGGTGTCGACGCTGCGCCTCCCCGACCGCAGCGTGCGCGCGCTGGATCATGTTCTCGGCCGTCGTGACTCCCGCCGTGCCGGTGTCCGACCCGTCGCACGCGCGCAGCGCGACGCCGATGCTGCAGTCGACGGTGACCTGCATGTCGCGCATCTCGATCGGTGCGGTGACGGCCGCGCGCACGACGGCGGCGAACTCGGTCGCGGACCGGTCGTCTAGCGGGCCGGCGACGACGGCGAACTCGTCGCCACCGAGACGGCCGACCACCGAGGTGGGAGGCACCGCGTCGAGCAGTCGCTCGCCGATCGTCCGCAGCAGGCGGTCCCCGTCGGTGTAGCCGAAGGTGGCGTTGACGTCGGCGAAGCCGTGGAGGTCGACGAGGACGAGCCCCACCCACGGGTCGGTCGCGAGACGGCGGGACAGCCGACGCTCGAGCTCGTTGCGGGTCGCCAGCCCGGTCACCCGGTCGGTGGTCGCGGACTCGCGCAGCGCCTCGGCCTGCCGTCCCAGCACCTGCAGGAACATCCACACGCGCACGGACCCCACCACGACCATGACGGCGGTGGCCACGACCGCCACCGATCCCCACTCCGAGGCCGGCACACCGCGCGAGAGCTGCAGGGTCATCGCGGTCGGCGTCAACGCGACGGCGAGCGTGATGAGCGCGAGGCGCGACAGGCCGGTGCCCCGACGCGAGAACGTCGGCGCCGGCCGGGGCCGCTCGGGTCGCACCGCGGCGGCGCCGAACAGGACGTACGAGGTGAGCCACATCATGTTCAGCACCGTCTCCGCGGTGCCCTCGATCTTCCACACGTAGGAGCCGTAGTCCGCGACGACCATCACGGCGAGGCCGACACCCACCAGCACCAGCGTCACGGTGCCGGCGCGCCGACGCAGGAACACCGACAGCACCAGCACCAGGACGAAGACGTCGATCTCGGTGTAGAACAGCCCGAGCCAGACCGACGCGGGGGTGTCGGGGAATTGCGCGGACACGAACACCCAGGACGTCAGCCCGACGCCGGCGGTCGTCATCGCGGCGTCCAGCACGTCGACGGGTGCGATGAGCCGGCCGACGGAGTCGCGCGCGCTCAGCAGGGCCGCGACGATCAGCACGTAGCCGAGGACGTAGCCCGCGTCGGCCCACGACGGGAACGGGGTGCCGGCGGCGGTGGTGTCGAGCACGCCGGTGTAGACGTCGCCGGCGGTCCAGGCGAGCAGCGCCGCCCCGAGGATCTTCCACGGCAGGGTGTCCCGCTTGATGCCGGTCCGGACTCCGACGACGACGGCCACGACGGACGACGCCGCCACGACGGAGTAGACCGCGCCGGCCACGGGACCGGCGGGTATCAGCCCGTACGCACCGACCACGACGAGGCCGCCGAGCAGCACCCGCGTGGACCAGGACGTCGACATCGCTCCACCTTTCCCGGGCGCGGTTGGCGCGACCCCACGGTGCGAAACCCGACTTCCCACCATTGTTCCCACGAACCGGGCGTGACGACACCGTTGTCGACCACTTTGTTGGTGAATGGCGGTTAACCGAAATGGTACGCTGCCGTCCGGCGGAACGAACCGGGAAGGCGGCGCACGTGGGGCAGAGGAGCGACGGCACCGAGACCGAGCGTTCTCGCCTCAAGGCCGAGCGCCGCAGCAACCTGCTCGACGCCGCCGCCGAGTTGGTCGCCGCGCGCGGCTACCACGGACTGCGCCTCGAGGACCTCGGCGCGGCGGTCGGCATCAGCGGACCGGCCGTGTACCGGCACTTCCCGAACAAGGAAGCCGTCCTGGTCGAATTGCTGGTCGGCGTGTCCGAGTACCTGCACCGCGGCGGCGAGAACGCCGCGACCGAGCCCGATCCGGCCGCCCGGGTGCGTGCGCTGGTCGGCTTCCACCTGACCTTCGCACTCACCTCGCCGCGCCTGATCGAGATCCAGTTCCGCGACCTCGCCAACCTGCCCGACGACGCCCGCCACCGGGTGCGCTCCCTGCAGCGTGCCTACGTCGAGACCTGGGTCCGGGCGCTGCGCGACCTCGATCCGTCGCGGTCCGAGGAGGACGCCCGCATTCGTGCGCACGCCGCGTTCGGACTGCTCAACTCCACCCCGCACTCCGTGGGTCGCGTCCCGGTCCCGGTCCTGGAACAGACCCTGTCCACCATGTCGTTGACAGCACTGGGCGTGGGCGGCAGCAGTGCCGCGGCCGCCGCCACCCATCCATCCGAAGCGAGGACCCCGTCATGACCGCATCGACTCCCACCACCTCCGTCATCGTGGCGGGCGCCCGCACCCCCGTGGGGCGTCTGCTCGGGTCCCTGTCCACCCTGTCCGGGTCCGACCTCGGCGGCGTCGCCATCGCGGGCGCGCTCGAGAAGGCGGGTATCACCGGCGAGCAGGTGCAGTACGTGATCATGGGGCAGGTCCTCACCGCCGGCGCCGGCCAGATCCCCGCGCGCCAGGCCGCCCACGCCGGCGGCATCCCGCTCACCGTGCCCGCCCTGACCATCAACAAGGTGTGCCTGTCCGGCGTCGATGCCATCGCCCTCGCCGACCAGCTCATCCGCGCCGGCGAGTTCGACATCGTCGTCGCCGGTGGTCAGGAGTCGATGTCGCAGGCCCCGCACATGCTGTCCAAGAGCCGCACCGGCTTCAAGTACGGCGACGTCACCCTCGCCGACCACATGGCCTACGACGGACTGCACGACATCTTCACCGACCAGGCCATGGGCGCCCTCACCGAGGACCGCAACGCCGACGAGAAGTTCGTCTCCCGCGAGGACCAGGACGCCTTCGCCGCTGCTTCGCACCAGCGCGCGGCCGCCGCGTGGAAGAACGGCGTCTTCGACGACGAGGTCGTCCCCGTCACCATCCCCCAGCGCAAGGGCGATCCGATCGTCGTCACCGAGGACGAGGGCATCCGCCCCGACACCTCCGCCGAGTCCCTCGCGCGCCTCAAGCCGTCGTTCGACCGGAGCGGGACCATCACCGCCGGGTCCGCCTCGCAGATCTCCGACGGCGCCGCGGCCGTCGTGGTGATGAGCCGCGCCAAGGCCGAGGAGCTCGGCCTGACCTGGCTCGCCGAGATCGGCGCCCACGGCGTCGTCGCCGGCCCCGACTCGTCGCTGCAGTCCCAGCCCGCGAACGCCATTGCCGCCGCCTGCGCCAAGGACGGCATCGCCCCCACCGACCTCGACCTCGTCGAGATCAACGAGGCCTTCGCCGCCGTCGGCATCGCCTCGACCCGCGAGCTCGGCCTCGACCCGGAGAAGGTCAACGTCAACGGCGGCGCCATCGCCATCGGGCACCCCCTCGGCGCCTCCGGCGCCCGCATCGCCCTGCACCTCGCGCTCGAGCTGCAGCGACGCGGCGGCGGCACCGGTGCGGCCGCCCTGTGCGGCGGCGGGGGTCAGGGCGACGCCCTGATCCTCCGCGTCCCCACCCGCTGACACCCCCTGCGGGGTCGGTCGGCAGGACCTACTCCTCCGACTGACCCCGCAGGTACCGGCCGAAGTGCGGGACCGTGAACCCGATGGACCCCCGCTCGGCGGAATAGATCAGGCCCTTCTTGATCAATCCGTCACGCGCGGGGGACAACGACGCGGGCTTGCGACCGAGTTCGACGGCGATGCTCGCCGTCGACACCGGCCCGTCGTCACCGGACAGTTCGGCCATCGCCCTCATGTACTCCCGCTCGGCGGGCGTCGCGCGCTCGTAGCGCGATCCGAAGAAGCCGACGGCCAGTTCGTCCTCCGCGGTCGGGGCGGCCACACGGACGTCGTCGGCGGTGATGGGACTGTCCGCGGCGTGGTCCCAGGTGGCCTTGCCGTAGGCCTGCACGAAGTACGGGTAGCCGTCCGCCGCCGCGTACAGCGCGTCGAGTGCCTCGGCGGTGTACTCGACGTCCTCGCGCTCCGCCGGCGCAATCAGGGCCAGATCGGCCGACGCGCGATCGAGTCGGTCGATGCGGTGGTACCCGAACAGCCTCTCGGAGTAGCTCTTCGACCCCGACAGCACGGCGGGCAGATGCGGGAGCCCGGCCCCGACGACGATCAACGGAGCCGCGTCCTGACTGAGTTCGTGGCAGGCGCCGCAGATGGCGGAGATGTCGGCGGCGCCGAGGTCCTGCATCTCGTCGATGAAGATCGCGATACCGACGCCGACGTCCCGGGCCAACGACGCCGCGTCGAGCAGCAGTTCGACGAGGTCGATCTCGATGTCACCGGTGTCCGCGCGCCCCTTCACCGCCGGCGCGTCGATGCCGGGCTGCCACTTGTCCCGCATGCCCTTGTCCTGCGACGCCCGCAGGGCGAACGACTTGAGGACACCGAGGAACTGCTCGACGCGGTCCGGGTCCCGATGTGAGACAGCGATTTCCCGGACGGCCATGTGCAGCGCGGACGAGAGCGGACGGCGCAGGTCCTGATCCGGCCGCGCCTCGATCTTGCCGGTCCCCCAGCGCCGCGAGATTGCCGCGGACCGAAGGTGGTTGAGCAGCACGGTCTTTCCCACACCGCGCAGTCCCGTGAGCATCACACTGCGTTCCGGGCGGCCCCGTGCAATGCGTTCGAGCACCACGTCGAACGCGTCGAGCTGCTTCCCGCGCCCGGCGAGCTCGGGCGGGCGCTGGCCGGCACCGGGGGCGTAGGGGTTCCGCACGGGGTCCATGGTGTGACGGTAGCAACCTCGTCAGGTCTTTCTCGCTCTTTCTAGCGCGTGTCCTAGAACCGTCGATAGTCGGCAAGCGACCCGCAGTCGCCGCCCGGTCCGCGGGGCGGGTCCTCCGACGCGGCACGGTGTTCGATCGGGTGCGCACGTTGCCGCGGGAGCTGTCCGGCACGTGATCCCGAACATCACGCGTGGCGCGAAGATGACGGGGCTGGTGTCGTACCTCGCCGGTCCCGGCCGGTCGAACGAGCACGAGAACCCTCACGTCGTCGCCGGCCACGAGGCGGTGCTCTTCGCTGCACCGGCGGGGGAGTTGTCGCATTCCGATGCGATCGAGTTGGCGCACGAGATCGACACGGCGCGGATCGTGTTCGGCACCGAGGTCTCCTACACCAACCGTCGGAAGATGAACGCTGCCATCGACGATGGCACCCCGCGCTCTGTGGCGCTCGCCGACGCCACTAGCGATCGCAATGTCTGGCACTGTTCGCTCTCGCTGAACCCCGACGAGGGGGAGTTGTCGGATGCCAGGTGGGGCGCGATCGCGGCCGACTTCATGCGTGAGATGGGCTTCGATGACCCGGACTCACCGCGGGCGGCGGCGAGGTGGGTCGCGATTCGGCACGGTAAGACCACCGCGGGCGGGGACCACATTCACATCGCGGCTTCCGCCGTCCGTGAGGACGGCACGAAGGTCGATACGTTCAACGACTTCAAGCGCGCACAGGCTGCGTGCGGAACGCTCGAACGCGCCCACGGACTTGTTGTGCTGACCTCACGCGAGAACGACCGCGGAACACGCGGCGTCAAACCGGCCGAGGCCGGCGTCGCTGCACGCTCCGGCGCGGCGGAGACCGCCCGCGCGCGTCTCGAGCGCACCGTGCGGGCGTGCGCCACGGCGTCGAAGACCGAAGGCGAATTCGTGCGGCGCCTGCGGGCGGAGAAGGTGCTTGTCCGGCCGCGCTACGACACGGGCACCACCGGGAGCGTGGTCGGCTACTCCGTCGCCACGACGCCGACAGCGGCCGAGCGGGCGGCCGGAGGCAAGCCAGTGTGGTTCGGCGGCGGCCGGTTGGCGAAGGACCTGACGTTGCCGCGTCTGCGCGACGAGTGGGAGACCACCGGGACCGCGCAACACGACGCAGCGGCGGAGTGGTCGGCGGCGCGGCGCGGCGCGGCGGTGACCATCACGACCGGTCGCGAACGTGCGCAGCTCGACGCCGGCGTGATGGCGCGGGCGGCCGAGGACATCGGTAAGTGGAACACCTACCTGTCCTCGATTCCGGCCTCGGACACCGCGCAATGGGCACGTGCCGCAGGACGCACTGCGGGAGTGTTCGCCGCGTGGTCGGCGCGCACCGAGTCGTTGCCGGGTCCGCTGGCGAAAGCGGCGGCAGCTCTGTCCCAGTCCGCGCAGATCCCGGCGCACCAACGCATCACCCCGGACCCGGATCGTCGGCATGCGGGCGGGGCCGCGCTGATCGTGCTGCAGACCGCGCTCACGGCACGCGGCGGCGCCGCAGCGAACGCCCTGTTGCTCCGCCAGATGATGCGCACGATGGAAGCGTTCGCCGACGCCGAACGCGCCGCCGGAAACGCACGACAAGCGCACGAACTCGTTCGAGTACGCGAACGCGAACTGACGGCGCTGCACACCCAGCTCGTACGCAAGTCCGTTGCGGACCGCGGTGCGGTCTCACCCGCGTCGGACTCGGTTCCGCGAGCGGTGACCGCTCGCGACGGCGGTCGCCCCGACGGTGTGTCGGCGGAAGCGTGGGAAGCAGCCCGGTTGACCGGCTTGGGCAACACCGGCGGGGCTCCCCATCGGGACGGTCCCGCACACGCACCGACCGCGTCATCAGGTGACGGGGCGGACAGGGCCGATAGAGGTGCACGGGGCGCAGGCGAGGCTTACGAGAGGTAGAGCCGCCGTCGCCGAATCGTCGATCGACCCGGAACCTGTCGGTCACTGCCCGCCGATCGCGGTGTTGCGGGGCAGTGATCTTCGATCTGGAACGCGACTACCGACGCAATTCGCCGACGTGGCCCGCAAGCGCGCGCAGAGCGTGGTCGATGTCCGCAAGTTCGTTTCCGCTTCCGGATCGCCGCGGCCCGTCGGTCGGCACGGGACTCACTGCCGTCATGGCCGCGATGTCGAGCTCGTAGGTCTCCGTGTACTCGGTGCCGCCGTCGTCGGTGTAAGTGATGCGCGCTGAAACGCCGCCGTCCACACCGGCGTCCAGTCGGCCGGACTTGGCGTTTCCTGCGTGGTGCCACATCACCCTGTGCCGGGCGCCGGGAACGAAGATCTTCGGGGTGGTGAGGTACCTGTCGAGCGCATCGCTGATGTGGTCGTGGTCGTTGCGCTTGGCCAGCGGACCGATCTCAACGAGGATTTGGCGTGCGAGGGACCGGCCCACGTTGGCGATCACCAAGTCTGTACTGCCGGCGCCGTGCAGCCCCGGGACGAGGTCGGCTACGACATACGGTCGACGCTCTTGCTCGGCCTGCTGACGCAGCAACGTCAGCTGACCCCGTGCACCGCCGAGAGTCCGATACGCAACCACCACCAGGCCGATCGTCGCGACCGCCGTCACCGCGGCCCCGATCGCCGTCACCCAGGCCAGAGCGTCGTTCATTGTCGATCCTTTCGTCGGGCAGCTAGGTCGTTCCTCGGTCGATCGGGACAACTCACCCGTCCCGTCGACGCGCACGAGTGTGCACGGCAGGGGTGCATCGCCCGCTGCGCCGCCCGCGCACACCCGACTGGACGGTCTGCGAATGTTGGCCCTCGGTGATTGACTTTGCGGTATGAACAAGTCCCGCGCCGCAGGCCTGGCCCCTGCGGCCGCCGTGGTCGGTCTCGTCGCTGCATGCGGCGACGGCCTGACGGATCACCCCAGGCGACTACCCGGCAGCACGGTCAGGCTGGCGGCAATGATCGGTGTGTTCACATTGGTTTCGGTCGCCGCGGCCGCGTGTACCGGAGAGACTGCCCGTGCGCCCGATGCAGGGTCCGCTGCGGACAACCAAGCGGAGATCGTCGACGTGTTGCGGCGCTATCTCGATGCCTACAACGCCGGTGACGTGCGGACGATGAACGACACGGCCTGCGCCGCAGCGCAACGAGGTGAGGCCGCACCCCCGCTGCTGCCGACCGTGGTGCACCAGATCGGCGTGGCAGAAGTCGCGGGGGACTCCGCGACTGTCCCGGTGTCCCTATCGATCGAAACCCGAGGACAACCGTCTCCGCCGGCGAGCGTGACCATCGGCGTCGTCAAAGAGGACGGCATGTGGAAGTTCTGCATGATGGAGCGCCCGACTACGGCATGACCGCCCGCGGCCGACGGGGACGCTGCGATGCAGCGATCGTGGAGAGCGAGCGAGGTCGTGACACCGTCGAAGGATTTGAGTTCTCCACGACCGACTACACAGGATGAGCCAGTGACGAGCCATGGTGGACCGGTGCGGCGGATACTTCGTCACCCGCTGACATGGGTGACGCTGGCCGTCGCCTTCGAACTGCTCATCCTCGTGCCGAGTCTGGACACGTTGGGGGACGAGCCGAGACTGTCGGTGTTCCTTCAATGGCAGAACGGCCCGTTCCTCGGCGTGCTGCTGTGCGCGGGGCTCGTTGCGGAGGTTCTGTGGCGTACCGACAAGGCGCTCGGCTGGGGAGCGTCGCTGCTCCTGCTGTTCGGGCTGTACCAATTCCGGTACTTCGTGCTCATGGTGGTCTTCTTCCACCCTTATTTCCTGTTCGGCGTGTGCAGCATGCTGTGCGTGTTCGTGGCGTCCGGGCGAACGTTGTTCGGGTCCACTGTTCGTCAAGATGCTGCGGCCGAAGAAACTGCAAGCGGTGGTCGGTGAGGTCGACCGAGGCGTCATCGGTGGTTGCCAGGGGGGAGCAGCCGGTCACACTTGTTCCGTGACACCTCGCCGAGGATGGATCGATGCCCGCACCCGTCGGCCGACGTGGTGGGCGGTACGCACTTCGACCGCTCTCGGTCGGCCACGAGGCGGTTGACGCGCAACAGGTGGTCTTTATTATCCCACCTGACCAGCAAATTTCTGCGCCTTATTTACATAAGATAAATTATCGGCAATTATTATCGTTACGTCGAGGTCCCTGAAGTCTCGGGTTCCGCGCCGGCGACCTCACTGGCCGTAGGTGTACCGCAACTGGCCGTTGATCAGCCACCCGAGTCGTTTGCGCATCGTGCGGATCTCGTCATCGTCGGGGATCGGCGGATCGGGCAGCAGGGTGAACCGCAGATCGGTTCCGGATTCGGCAGACGCCAGCTCGAACCGGACCTTCGCGTCAGGACGCGCCAGCCAGATCGACGACCACACGACAACCGACGCGTGCTCGGACACCAGCACTCGCGGGGCCACTTCGTCGGCGAGCAGGTGCAGCCAAGGCCGACGAGTCGGTCGGCCGGGATTGGTCAGGTCGTTGAACACGACATGAGGCGGCGGAGGCTGAGTCCTGCGTCTGGTCGCGACCGGCTCCATGCGATGGACGCTATACGGCGGACAGGTTTCGCGCCGACGCGAGGCGTCGAAGGTAGAAACTACACCTTCGGGTGGGTGTGTTGCGTCCACTTCGAGCCGTTCCAGTAACGCGAGTCGTCGGATCAATACATAGGCTAGGAGTGGCGGGGCTTTGCCGCATGCCGGGCGGTACAACCAGAGCGTCCGGGCACCATCGATGCCCCAATGCTCCCGTAAGGTCGACGCGTGCGGATGTCGCCTGCTGCCCTATGCCGAGTTGGCGCGACGGCCAGTACAGCTCTTGTTGCGGTTTGGACGCTGTCCAACGCCCGGCCGCTCGACTTGTGTCAGCTCCGGTCCAAAAGTGAGCAGTTGTTCCGGTCGAAAAGTGAGCAGGTTAGGTGGTCGAGTTTGCCTCACGGTCGGCGGCGACGGAAGGCAGTGACTCGATCGCGGTGTGTTTGATGCGGTA
>NZ_JABUBU010000026.1 GCF_019834675.1 Rhodococcoides corynebacterioides
AGCCAGGATCAAACTCTCCGTTGAAGACTCTTATCGACCACCCAGCAGAAACCGAGCAGCCAATGAAAACTAGAGAGCCAAATCCAGCAATAAAACTCACGCCAGCACACAAAAATGTACTGACAAAGCCGATCCTCCCCCGACGGGAAGAAGGAGAAGAACCGGAACCAAAAAAATTGGCACTGACATTCATCGACACACTGTTGAGTTCTCAAAGAACACACGCACACCACCACCGACCCACCAACGTGAACCGGATCCGGGGCAACCGTTCCAGACTAACCACCACCCGACACCGCAGTCAAACCACACCGCCGGGAAGGCCTCGTACTTGATCTGGACTGTCCGCTCAGCCTACACCACGTGCAGACGAACCTTTTCTGTCCGAATCAGGCGACCCCGTACGGCCTCGTTCACCCCAGCCTCTCGGCTCCGGGTCGGCGTCCGTGTCGCTCTGACTCGACAAAAGTTACGCACCCGAACCCCACAACGCAAATCGCCTGGACACGGGTGCGTCGCGAGCCCGTCGTCGCAGGTGGGACGTATTCGGCCGTGCCACGGGCACACCGATGCACCGCTACTCGAAACTATGACGCCGGTCACGTCGGCGACGTCGGTGTCCTCGACGCGCCGGCGGCATCCAGGTCGGCGGCCGGCACCGGCGTTCCGATTCGTTCTGTCACGGGCAGGACCCCGGCCCACACACCCCCGGCGGCGATGTCCGCGTCGTCGTCGACCGGTCCGCCGGCACGGGTTTTCACCGAGGCCTCGTACAGCGGGACCGCGAGAACTCGTGTCGCTGCCAGCTCCTTGCGGGTGTTCGGCCGGAGCACGGCCGCCCTTCCGGGGACCACCTTGTCCACGACGAGTGCCAGGGCCGCGTCGCGCTCGTCGGCGTCCGACACCACCCGTGGCTTCCCCCGCACCACCGCGCTGCGGTAGTTCATCGAGTGATGGAACGCCGAGCGCGCCAACACCAGGCCGTCCACCACCGTCACGGTCACACACACGTCCCCGTCGGCGCCCAGGCTCGCGGCGGCGACGGAGCCGTGGACGTACAGCGTTCCGCCCCGGTCGGGTCCGTCCAGGTCGTAGGCGAACGCCGTGGGCACGACCAGCGGAGCACCGTGCACCGTCACCCCGAGGTGGCAGATGCGAGCCGCGTCGAGAACGTCGATCAACGCGGCCCTGTGCATCTGCGCTCGACTGCGGTTGCGCCGCAGCGTGGTTCGGTCCGTCGGGGACAGCGAGGTGGCCAGCACGTCGACATCGTCACCCGCGTTCGAGCCCGTGGTCCGAGCACCGTCGGTTGTCGTCATGGCACCAGCCTGAGGGACGAGTGGACCATCGTCACGGTCCACTTCGCTACCGTTTCACCGGACCACTCGCCGGTGCGACGCACCGACCGATCGACGGAGGCCTCATGCCCGCGACCCCGCGCGCCGTACCGGTCACCCTCGACCGGACCTCGGCGCGCCCTCTGCCGTTGCAGGTCGCCGACGCCCTCCGCCGGGCGATCGCCGATGGTGTCCTCGTCACCGGCGATCGACTTCCCTCCACCCGTGCCCTCGCCGCCGAACTGCAGGTCTCCCGCGGCGTCGCCCACCACGCGTACGACCAGCTCACCGCGGAGGGATGGATCGAGGGGCGGACCGGATCCGGAACCTTCGTGGCCGCCGCGATACCCGCGGTCCCGCGAACCGCTCCCGCCCCCGCGACGACCCCGATCGAGGACGACGGCCGCGCCGACCTCGTACTCCGACCCGGCATTCCCTGGACACCACCTCGCCCGAGCGCAGCGTGGCGGCGTGCGTGGCGTATCGCGGGCGCCGAACCCGCACCGCACGACTACCCGGATCCGGCGGGCCCTCTCGCCCTTCGACGCAGCGTGTGTGCGCTGCTCGCTCGCGCGCGGGGCATGACCGTCGACCCGGGACGGGTGGTCGTCACCACGGGTGCCGTGCACGGTCTGACCCTGGCCCTGGCCGCGCTGCGCACTCTCGGTGCGGACTCGAAACCCGTTCTCGCCATGGAGGATCCGGGCTATCGCGTGGCGGCGACGGCCGCCACGGCGGTCGGGTGGGGCGTACACGACTTCCCCGTGGACCGGGGCGGCGTCGTGGTCGACGCCCTGCGATCCGCTCCGGACTCGACGCGCGCGGTGTACGTGACGCCGTCCCACCAGTACCCGACCGGGGGCACCCTCGACGGTGGACGCCGCGCCGCCCTCGTCGCGTACGCGCGCGACACCGACACCGTCGTGATCGAGGACGACTACGACTCCGAGTACCGCTACGACGTCGCACCCCTCCCGGCCCTGGCCCATCTGGACGCGGACCGGGTCGTCTATCTCGGCACCATCGCCAAGACCCTCGGCGCCGGCGTCCGGCTCGGCTGGATGGTGCTACCCGCGCAGCTGGTCGAGCCGGTGCTCCGCCACCGGTCGGCCGTCGGCGACTTCCCGTCGACACCCCTCTGCACGGCGACGACGTCGTTGCTCGACGACGGCGAATGGGACCGACTGGTGCGCGCAGCCCGGCGCCGATATCGGAATCGTGATGCGGTGGTGAGGGATTCGCTGTCGGAGTTCGGCGAGCTCCGTGGCTCGGGCGCAGGCATGCACACCACGCTCGTCCTCGCACCCGGGCGGGCCGACGCCGTCGCCCGCGCCGCCGCGACCCGCGGTGTCACGGTTCCGACGATCGCGGAGTCCGCTCGATCGCACCCCGATCCGGGCGGTCTGGTGATCGGCTACGGACGCCTCTCCGACGTGGAACTTCGCACGGCGCTCGACGTCGTGGCGGACGAACTCCGACGCCACCGCGACTGACGCGCGGCCGAGACCTGCCACCGCGACCGACACGCAGCCGAGTACTCACGCGGCCGAGTACTACTGCACGCGCTCGATGTCCCCGCCGAGGGCCTGCAGCTGCTCGACGAAGCGCGGATAGCCGCGGTCGATGTGGTAGACGTCGTGCACCTCGGTCGTCCCGTCGGCGACCAGGCCCGCGAGCACCAAGCCCGCCCCGGCACGGATGTCCGACGACCACACGGGGGCGCTCGACAACCGCGGCACCCCGCGGACCACGGCGTGGTGACCGTCGGTCCGGGCGTCGGCGCCCAACCGGATCATCTCCTCCACGAACCGGAATCGCGCCTCGAAGACGTTCTCGGTGATCATCGACGTTCCGTTGGCGACCGAGGCGAGGCCGATGGCCATCGGCTGCAGGTCGGTCGGGAAGCCGGGGAACGGCAGCGTCGCGAAGTTCACCGCGACGGGCCGCTCGGGCTGACGGACGCGGAACCCGTCGGGCAGCAGGTCGACCTCGGCACCCGCCG
Organism: Rhodococcoides corynebacterioides; assembly: GCF_019834675.1. Lineage (GTDB taxonomy): Bacteria > Actinomycetota > Actinomycetes > Mycobacteriales > Mycobacteriaceae > Rhodococcoides > Rhodococcoides corynebacterioides_A. The sequence goes on from NZ_JABUBU010000026.1 coordinate 3,340, forward strand.
CGCCGAGCTTGGTCAGCACCAGCGTCAGATGCTTCGGGTTCACCCCCCGCACCGTGACGTCGCCACGCGTCATCGACGCGGCGATCCCCCAGGTCGCCGCGACGATGCGGTCGCCGATCACCCGATGCTCGGTGGGGTGCAACCGCTCGACGCCCTGAATGGTCAACGTCGACGAGCCGGCGCCGGCCACCTTCGCGCCCATCTTGTTCAGCATCGCGCAGAGGTCGGCGATGTCGGGCTCGCGGGCGGCGTTGTCGATGACGGTCTCCCCCTCGGCCAGGACGGCCGCCATGAGGATGTTCTCGGTGGCGCCGACGGACGGGAAGGCGAGCCGAATGGTGGCGCCGTGCAGCTTCTCCGCGGTCGCGACGACGCACCCGTGCTCGATCTCGCTGTGGGCACCGAGCAGACGCAGGCCCGACTGGTGCATGTCGAGCGGCCGCGACCCGATGGCGTCGCCACCCGGCAGCGCGACGACCGCACGCCGGCAGCGCGCGACGAGCGGGCCGAGCACGCACACCGAGGCACGGAACTGACGCACGGCGGCGAAGTCGGCGTGATACTTCGGCTCGGCCGGCGTGGTGATGCGGACGGTGTCCTCGACCAGCTCGACCTCGCATCCCAGCCCGCGCAGCACGTCGGCCATGAGCGGAACGTCGAGAATGTCGGGGCAGTTCGCGATGGTGGTGGTTCCCTCGGCGAGCAGCGCGGCGGCCATCAGCTTGAGCACGCTGTTCTTCGCGCCGCCGACGGAGACCTCACCGGACAGGCGGCTACCGCCGGTCACCAGGAAACGTTCGCTCACGACCACCAAGACTAGAGGCACCACAGTAGGGTCGAGAAATGGCGGTTCATCTGACCTCGATCTACACCCGGACGGGTGACGACGGCACCACCGGCCTGAGCAATTTCGAGCGCGTCGGCAAGAACGACCCGCGGGTGGTGGCGTACGCGGACTGCGACGAACTCAACGCCGCCCTGGGGCTCGTCCTCGCTCTCGGCGCGCCGCCGGAGCACCTGATCCCCGTGCTCGGTCGCATCCAGAACGATCTGTTCGACGTCGGCGCGGACCTGGCGACGCCGGTCGAGGAGAACCCGAAGCACCCGCCGCTGCGGGTGACGCAGGACTACGTGGACCGCCTCGAACGGTGGTGCGACGAGTACAACGCCACGCTCGCGCCGCTGCGATCGTTCGTGCTGCCGGGCGGCACGGCGGCATCGGCGCTGCTGCATCACGCGCGCACCGTGACCCGTCGGGCCGAGCGGGCCGCGTGGGCCGCGGTGGAGGCGTTCCCAGACGTCACCAACAAGCTGCCCGCGCTGTATCTGAATCGGCTGTCGGACCTGTTGTTCGTGCTCGGGCGGATCACCAACCCGGACGGCGACGTGTTGTGGCGGCCGGGCGGGGACGATCGAGGCTAAGACTCGAGTGGACCGGGCGCTCAGCGGGCTCCGCCGGCGCCGGGGCGCGGGCGTCGGGAGCGGCCGGACGGTCGGGACTCCACCCACGAGGTGAAGGCGGTGAACGCACCGCGGTCGAACGCCACCTCATAGCGTCGATCGGCGTCGAAGAGTTCGACGATCGCGATGTCCTCGGTCATGATGTCGAACTCCGACTCCTCGGGTCGACGCCGCTCGCCGAGGTCGAGTGTCTGTCGCACCATGCGCCGATCGGGGCCGGGCCGCAGGCTGGACAGCTTGTAGAACACCAACACGTTCTCGCCGTAGCGAAAGATGCCGTGACGCCAACCGGCGCCGGGGCCGGCCGGCAACGACCGGAGAATCACGGCGGTGCCGCCGCGGCGCAGGGTGATCAGGCGATACAGAAAAGCCGCGGCGAGCCCGGCGAGAACGACCACCAGAACGACAAGCACTGTCATCCAGATCGTCATCATCACCGGGCCCGCCGCGGCTTCTGCTCTGCCGTGACCTAGGCCCGCTCGACGGCGCGGACGCGTCCGCGTGCGATCGCGAGCGCCTCCTCGTCCTCGGAGCCCTCGGCCAGAACCGATTTGGCGGCCTCCACGTCGATGTCCTCGGCGAACTCCGCGGACTCGGCGAGAATGGTCACCGTCTTCCCCGTCACGGAGAGGAACCCTCCGTGGACGGCCGCGACGCGACGCTCACCGTCGGTCGTCGTGATGGCCACGGTGCCGCCCTCGATCAGCTGGCCGAGCACCGGCTCGTGGCCGGCCATGATGCCGATCTCTCCCTCGGTGGTCTGGGCGCTGACCAGCGTGGCCGTTCCCGACCACAGCCGTTCCTCGACCGCGACCAGTTCGACGTCCATCTCAGCCATGTCGGACTACTTCCCGGAGATCTTCTTGGCTGCGGCCTCGACGTCGTCGAGTCCACCGCAGCTGTTGAACGCCTGCTCGGGCAGGTGGTCGTACTCGCCCTTGGTGACCTTGTCGAACGCCTCGATGGTGTCGGACAGGGGCACGACCGATCCCTCCTCGCCGGTGAACTTCTCGGCGACGATGAAGTTCTGGCCGAGGAACTTCTCCAGACGACGGGCACGGGAGACCGTGACCTTGTCCTCCTCGGAGAGCTCGTCCATACCGAGGATGGCGATGATGTCCTGCAGCTCCTTGTACTTCTGCAGGATGCGCTTGACCTCGTTGGCGACGCGGAAGTGCTCGTCACCGACGATCGACGCCTCCAGGATGCGCGAGGTCGACGTCAGCGGGTCCACAGCCGGGTAGATGCCCTTCTGCGAAATCGGACGCGAGAGCTCGGTGGTGGCATCGAGGTGCGCGAAGGTCGTGGCCGGCGCCGGGTCGGTGTAGTCGTCGGCGGGCACGTAGATCGCCTGCAGCGAGGTGATCGAGCGGCCACGGGTCGAGGTGATGCGCTCCTGGAGCTCGCCCATCTCGTCGGCCAGCGTGGGCTGGTAGCCCACCGCGGACGGCATGCGGCCGAGCAGGGTGGAGACCTCGGAACCGGCCTGCGTGAACCGGAAGATGTTGTCGATGAAGAGCAACACGTCCTGGTTCTGCACGTCGCGGAAGTACTCGGCCATCGTCAGGGCCGAGAGGGCGACGCGCATACGCGTGCCCGGCGGCTCGTCCATCTGACCGAACACCAGGGCGGTGTCCTGCAGAACGCCCATCTCCTCCATCTCGAGGTGGAGGTCGGTGCCCTCACGGGTGCGCTCGCCGACGCCGGCGAACACGGACGTGCCGGAGAACTCGCGGGCGATACGCGTGATCATCTCCTGGATGAGCACGGTCTTGCCCACGCCGGCGCCGCCGAACAGGCCGATCTTGCCGCCCTTCACGTACGGGGTCAGCAGGTCGATGACCTTGATGCCGGTCTCGAGGATCTCGGTCTTGCCCTCGAGCTGGTCGAAGGCCGGGGGCTTGCGGTGGATGCCCCACTGCTCGCCGTCGCGGCCGAGGCCGGGCGAGTCGAGGCAGTCGCCGAGCGCGTTGAAGACGTGGCCCTTGACCACGTCGCCCACGGGCACGGAGATCGGCTTGCCGGTGTCGCTCACCGGAGTGCCGCGGACCAGGCCGTCGGTCGGCTGCATGGAGATGGTGCGCACCAGGTTGTCACCGAGGTGCTGGGCGACCTCGAGCGTCAGCGTCTTGGCGACGGCCGACAGCTCGATCTCCGCGTGCAGAGCGTTGAACAGCTCGGGGATGGAGCCACGGGGGAACTCGATGTCGACGACGGGACCGATGACGCGCACGACGCGCCCGTTCTCGGACTTCGCGGCGCCGGTACCCGTGTTATCGGTTACTGCTGCGGTCATGTTCAGTCTCTTCCTGAGCTCGCTGCAAGCGCGTCGACGCCGCCGACGATCTCGCTGATTTCCTGGGTGATCTGGGCCTGGCGCGCCTGGTTGGCCTGACGGGACAGGGCGTTGACCAGATCGTTGGCGTTGTCCGTCGCGGCCTTCATCGCGGTACGACGGGCGGCCGACTCGGAGGCTGCCGCGTCGAGCAGTGCGGCGTAGATGCGGGTGCTGACGTACTTGGGCAGCAACGCCGACAACAGCGTGTCCGCCTCCGGCTCGAAGTCGTACTGCGCGGTGACCTCGGTGGACGGCTTGGAGTCGGTGAGCATGTCGGCGCCGAGCTCGATCTCCTCGTCGTCGTAGTCCACCTCCAACGGGGCCATCCGTCGCACGGTCGGCTTGAGCGAGAGCATCGAGACGAACGTGGTGAACACGATGTGCAGCTCGTCGACACCCTCGACGGTGCCCTCACCGTTGGGGGCCTCGATCTCGTTACCCGACCCGGCCATGAACAGTTCGACGAGGTGCTTGGCGGCCTTCGCCGCGTCGGCGTACGTCGGCTGCTGCGAGAACCCGGTCCAGGCGCCCTTCACGTCCCGATCACGGAACGTGTAGTACGTCAGGCCCTTGCGTCCGAGGACGTAGATGACCGGTTCCTTGCCCTCGGACTTCAGCAGCTGCTGCAGTTCCTCGGCCTCGCGCAGGATGTTCGAGTTGTAGCCGCCGCACTGACCCGAGTCACTGGTGACCACCAGCACCGCGGCCCGCTTGGGCTCGGGGCGCTCGGTGAGCAACGGGTGATCGAGCGAGCCGGATGCGCTCGCCAGAGCCGAGAGCACCTTGGTGATCTCGGTGGCGTACGGCTTGGACGCCTCCACGCGGGCCTGCGCCTTGGTGATGCGCGAGGTCGCGATCAGTTCCTGCGCCTTGGTGATCTTCTTGATCGAGTTCGTCGACCTGATCCGGGAGCGGAGCTCACGAATGCTGGGCACGGTTCACCTCACTCCCTGCTCGTCGCGGACCGATCATCACTTACCGACGGTCTTGCGCGTGACGGTGACCTTCTCCTGGTCGACCTCGTCCTTGTCGAGCGCCTCGGCCTCGGCCTCGTTGACGATGCGCTCGCCCGAGGAGGTGAGGAAGCCCTGCTTGAACTCGTCGGTCGCCTTCTTGATCGACTCGGCCGCGTCGTCCTTCAGCACCCCGCCGCCGGCGATGGAATCGAAGGCGTCCGAGGCGTTGCGGTGCAGGTCCTCGAGCAGCTCACGGTTGAAGCGACGCACGTCGTCGACCGGAACGGTGTCGTAGTACCCGGCGTCGACGAGGTAGATCGAGACGATCTGGTCCTCGACGGACACGGGGGTGTACTGGTCCTGCTTGAGCAGCTCCACCCAGCGGGCACCGCGCTCGAGCTGCGCCTTGGACGCCGCGTCGAGGTCGGAGGCGAAGGCGGAGAACGCCTCGAGCTCACGGAACTGCGCCATCTCCAGACGAAGCGAACCGGCGACCTTCTTCAGACCCTTCGTCTGCGCCGCACCACCCACGCGGGACACCGAGGTACCGACGTTGATGGCGGGACGGACACCCTTGTTGAAGAGGTCCGACTCGAGGAACACCTGACCGTCGGTGATGGAGATGACGTTGGTCGGGATGAACGCCGAGATGTCGTTGGCCTTGGTCTCGATGAGGGGCAGGCCCGTCATCGATCCGCCGCCGAGCTCGTCGGACAGCTTGGCGCACCGCTCGAGCAGACGGGAGTGCAGGTAGAACACGTCACCCGGGTACGCCTCGCGGCCCGGCGGGCGACGCAGCAGCAGCGAGATGGTGCGGTAGGCCTCGGCCTGCTTGGTGAGGTCGTCGAACACGATGAGGACGTGCTTGCCCTGGTACATCCAGTGCTGGCCGAGGGCCGAGCCGGTGTAGGGGGCGAGCCACTTGAAGCCGGCGGAGTCGGAGGCCGGAGCCGCGACGATGGTGGTGTACTCCATGGCGCCGTGCTCGTCCAGAGCGGTCTTCACACCGGCGATGGTGGAGCCCTTCTGACCGATCGCGACGTAGATGCAGCGCACCTGCTTGTCGGGATCGCCGGTCTCCCAGTTCTTCTTCTGGTTGATGATCGCGTCGACGCAGACCGCGGTCTTGCCGGTCTTGCGGTCACCGATCACCAGCTGGCGCTGACCGCGGCCGATGGCGGTGAGGGCGTCGATGGCGGTGATGCCGGTGGCGAGGGGCTCCTCCACGGGCTGGCGCTCGAGCACCGAGGCAGCCTGCAGTTCGAGCACACGCTGCTCGTCGGACTCGATCTCGCCGAGACCGTCGATCGGCTTGCCGAGGGGATCGATGACGCGGCCCAGGAAGTTGTCGCCGACCGGGACGGACAGAACCTCTCCGGTGCGCTTGACCTCCTGGCCCTCCTCGATGTTCTCGTAGTCGCCGAGGATGACGGCGCCGATCTCGCGATCGTCGAGGTTCAGCGCGACGCCGAGGACGCCGCCGGGAAACTCGAGGAGCTCGTTCGACATCGCGGACGGAAGCCCGGTCACGTGGGCGATGCCGTCGGACGTGTCCGACACCAGACCGACCTCTTCACGAGAGGACTCCGGTGCGTAGTTCGCGGTGTAGCTCTCGATTGCGCTACGGATCTCGTCGGAGGAGATCGTCAACTCCGCCATGTTTTCCTGCTCTCACTGTCTGTGGCCTCGGTACGCCGGCCGCCCTGGGCCGAATCACCGAAACGTGGGTGGGGACAAACTCTGGTCGTGCCTGCCGGTCGGGTGCGTGAACCGGGTTACTTGAGCGACTTGCGCAGCTGCGCGAGACGCCCCGCACCACTGCCGTCGATCACCTCGTCACCGACGCGAACGACGAGACCGCTCAGCAGGTCGCGATCGACTTCCACGTGAACGGTCACGGACTTGCCGTAGATACCTTCCAGCGTAGACGTGAGGCGGTCGACCTGATCGGTGCTCAACTCGGTGCTACTGCGGACGTATGCGACTTCCTTGTTCCGCCGGGTCGCCGCCAGCGCGGACAACTCGCCGAACACCTCGGCCGGAGCCTCGGTCAGTCGTCCGACGGCCTGCACGGCGAGAGCCTCGGTGATGGCCGTGACCTTGCCGTACAGCAGCGTCTTCAGCAGCTGTCCGGACGCCTCGGCCGGCTTGGTGCGATCCGACAGCGCCTGCTCCAGAGCGGAATCGCCGGCGATGATGCGCCCGAGCCGGAACAACTCGTCCTCGACGGTGCCCAGCTGATCCTGGTCCTCCGCCGCGCGAAGCAGCGCTTCGCGGCCCAGCAGTACGAGCGAGTCGGTGAGGTCACGCGCCGAGGACCAGTTCTGCGCGACCGCGGCCTTCACCGTCTCGACCGCTTCCGTTCCGACCTTGCCGTCGAACAGTCGCTCGGCGAGCTGTCGACGGGAATCGGCGGACGCGGAGGCGTCGGCGAGAGCCGACCGGAGCGGACGCTGGGCGTCGAGCACCCGGACGACCGCGAAGAGGTCGGATCCGGCCCCGGCCGCGGCGGACGTGGAGTCCGACGCGGAATCGAGACCGCGGGTCAGAGCGGTGCGGGCCTCGGCGAGAGCCTCACGACTCGCTGCGTACATGGTGTTCACTTCCCGCTGGTGGACTTTGCGCCGACAGAATCGAGTTCGTCGAGGAACCGATCGATCGTTCCGGCGCGCTTGACGTCGTCGGACAGCTGCTCACCGATGACCTTCTCGGCGAGCTCGACGGCGGTGCGGCCGAGTTCCGAGCGCAGTTCGGTGACGATCTGCTGACGCTGCGCGGCGAGCTGCTGGTGACCGGAGGCCACGATGCGATCGCTCTCCGCCTGCGCACTGGTCTTCATCTCCGCGAGGATCTGCTGACCCTGGGTGCGTGCGTCTTCACGGATCTTGGCGGCCTCCTGGCGAGCGTCGGCCAGCTGGGCGCGGTACTGCTCGAGCGCCTGCTTCGCCTCGGCCTGTGCCTCTTCGGCGCGCTTGATCCCGCCTTCGATCTTCTCGGACCGCTCCGACAGCACCGTCTGGAACCGCGGAAGCACGAACTTCCAGAAGAAGAAGCCGATGACGGCGATGCAGACCGCAGACCAGACGATGTCGTACGTCGCGGGGAGAAGAGGATTGACGTCCTCTCCCCCTTCCGCTGCGAGGACTGCGAATGTCGACATGGCGATCAGAAAATGAAGCCGGCGACGAGGCCGATCAGCGCCAGGGCCTCGGTGAACGCGATACCGAGGAACATGTTGGTCCGGATCTGGCCGGCGAGCTCGGGCTGACGGGCGATGCCCTCGATGGCCTTACCGACCACGATGCCCACGCCGATGCCGGGGCCGATGGCCGCGAGGCCGTAGCCGATGGCGCCGTAGCCGCCGCCGGTGATTTCCTGAGCTTCCTGCGCCAGGTAGGTGAGGCTCATGATGATTGGTTCCCTTTCTGTTGCCCACGACCGGACGGCAGCGGGTCAGGTTGTTACCGGTGGCTCGTCGAGCCGGGGTGGGTCAGTGCGAGTCGGCGTGCAGCGCGAGGTCGATGTAGACCGCGGTGAGCAGCGCGAACACGTAGGCCTGCAGGAAGATGACCAGCATCTCGAACAGGGTGAAGCCGAAGCCGGCGACCAGGGAGAAGATGCCGAACACCTTCATGCCGGTCGCGGCCTCGAAGAAGAAGAACTGCGTCGCGCTGAAGAACAGCACCAGCATGATGTGACCGGCCAGCATGTTGGCCATGAGACGCACGGTCAGCGTGAAGGGCCGCAGGATGAACGTCGAGACGAACTCGATCGGGATCAGCAGGAAGTGCAGCGGCAGCGGCACGCCGGGCACGACGATGCTGCTCTTCACGTACTTGAAGAAGCCGTACTTCTTGATGCCCACGTAGTTGAAGACGATGTACGCGATCGCGGCCAACACGATCGGCATGCCGATGCGCGCGTTCGACGAGATGTTGATGAACGGGATGATGCCCGAGAAGTTCAGGAACAACACCGCGAAGAAGATGGTCGCGAGCACCGGGAGGAAGCGACGCCCCTGCTCCTTGCCGAGAACCTCGTCCGCGATCTGGTCCTTCACGAAGCCCAGCGCGAGCTCGCCGACGTTCTGGATGCCGCGCGGCACGATCTTGGGGCTGCGCATGGCGAGGAAGAAGAACGCGAGCAGGACGACCGTCATGACGATGCGCACGAGCATCAAGCGGTCGAGCTCGAACGGAGTGCCCTCGAACAGGATGGCCGGTGGGAAAAAGTCGGACAGTGACGGCGGATGGAACTCCGCGGCCAAGTTGGTGACGCTCAGCGGTCTCTCCCGTGGTCGGCCGCGTGCGTGGTACCCACGCGGTTCGATCGGACAAAGGGGCGGTCGGGCGGTGCGGTCGAGCGATCCTTCGGCGTGCCGGTCCACATTCTCACACGAGGTGTGGGCCGCGACACGTCCGCAGTGACGCCGATCACCGCGGGGGCGATCCCGTCGCGACGATTGTCCGTTACGTCGGGTAAGCCCACGCTCGGTGGGAACTTTATCAACACAATCGACCTCATCGCGCCGGGGGTCGTTCCCGTACCGGGACCCTACTACAGAAAGTCGTACTACTTGTCGTCCGAGGACGGGGTATCGACGTAGGGAGCGCGCTGACGCAGAACGCCCACCGTCTCCGCACCGAGCACGATGAGCAGCGACGCCAGCAGCACCAGGCCCAGCGCCGGCCGCGAGTAGAAGTCCATGCCGCGCAGGATGCCCAGGACGACGATCGCCACCAGCATCTTCGCCAACCACCCACCGAGCAGAACGGCCCCCACCGTCGTCGGCGGCAAGTTGGCCGACCACAGGACCGACGCCGCGGTCGCCAGGATGAACACCCCACCCACGGCCGATCCGATCAACGCGCCCCACAGCCCCGCCGTTCCGGCGACGAGGTAGGCGACGATCGCGGACACCACGGCGAGCACCACCAGCGCGATCACGCCGTAGCGGACGGCCGAACGCAACGGGGCGGTCGACGACGGAACGGGCGCAGGCGAGAAGGTCACGCCCCGCAGGTTACCGGCCGCGCCGACCGCGACCCCCCGGTCGGCGTGCACTCGACCGGCCCGGTCGGTCCGGCCCCCGGATCGACGGCACGGCCGTCACCACGAGCGCGAAGACCAACCCCCCGGCGAACAGCAGCACGACGACACGACGGTCCACCAGCGCCGCACCGACCGCCCCGAAGGCCAGGACCCCGACCCACAGGTAGATCAGCAGAACCACGCGGCGGTGCGAATGGCCGATCTGGAGGAGCCGGTGGTGCAGGTGCATCTTGTCGGGACTGAACGGGCTGCGCCCGGCGCGGGTGCGGCGCACGATGGCCAACAGCAGGTCGAGGATCGGGATGAACATCACCGCGCCGACCAGCAGCAGCGGCGAGAGCAGACCGAGCAGGTCGCGCGTGCCGTACAGGCTGGGGCTGATGCGACCGGAGGCGCTGGTCGCCACCGCGGCGAGCATGAGACCGATGACCATCGATCCGGAGTCGCCCATGAAGATGCGGGCGGGCTGGAAGTTGTGCGGCAGGAACCCCAGACACGCGCCGGCGAGGGCGGCCGCGATCATCGCCGGCGGGTAGGCACTGACGTCGCCGCCCTGCTCGTGCAGCAGGCCGACGGAGAACAGGCAGATCGCCACCGCGGCGATCGCGCCGACGCCGGCGGCCAGCCCGTCCAGCCCGTCGACGAAGTTCAGCGCGTTGATCATCACGACGGCGATCAGCACGGTCACCAGTCCGGCCTGCAACTGGTCGAGCACGAGGGTCGATCCCCCGCCCCACGGCAGGTAGAGGACCTGCCAGCTGACCCCCATGAGGACGAGCACGCCGGCCGCGGTGACCTGACCGGCGAACTTGGTGAGCGCGTCGAGACCCCACCGATCGTCGACCATGCCGACCACCATGAGGATGACCCCCGACACCAGCGCGGCCTGGACGTCGGAAGTGAACTCGAATCCCCGCGTCAGCGCCGGGAGCGTCTGAGCGAACGACAGCGCGACGAGCAGGCCCAGGTAGATACCGATGCCGCCCCACCGCGGAGTCGGCCGCACGTGCACGTCCCGCTCCCGCGGAATAGCGACCGCCCCCACGCGCAGGGCGATCGCACGGACCACCCCCGTGACCAGGAAGGTCACGACGGCGGCCGTCAGCAGCACCAGCAGGAGTTCGCGGATGGGAACGCCCGCTCCCCCGCCGCCGCCCTGCGCCAGAACCAGCGCGGTTCCCGGACGTGCCGCGGGGTCGAGATCGATCACCGGTCAGGCGCTTCCGGCGACCAAGGACTCCGGTGCGACGCCGAGCACGTCGGCGATGTCGGAGGTGGCCACCGCACCGACGCGGAGGATGCGCGGGCTGTCCCCGGTGAGGTCGACGATGGTCGACGCGAGGGCGTGCTCGGCCGGGCCGCCGTCGAGATAGACCGCGGCGGAGTCCCCGAGCTGCAGCTGCGCGTCGGCGGCCGTGACGGCCGGCGGGCGACCGGAGACGTTGGCGCTCGAGACGGCCAACGGGCCGACCTCGCGCAGGAGTTCGATCGCCACGGGATGCAGCGGCATCCGCAGCATGACCGTCCCGCGCGCGTCACCGAGATCCCACGCCAACGACGGCGCCTGGTGCACGACGAGGCTGAGGGCACCCGGCCAGAACGCGCGGATGAGCTCCCGCGCCGCCTGCGGGACCCCGAGCACCAGCCCGTCGATGGTGTGCCAGGAACCCACCAGCACGGGCACCGGCATGTCGCGGCCGCGCCCCTTGGCGCGCAGCAGTTCCGCGACGGCGGAGCTGTCGAACGCGTCGGCGGCGATGCCGTAGACGGTGTCGGTGGGCATCACGACCAGGCGACCGGAGGACAGGGCGCGCCGTGCGGCGTCGAGTCCGGCCGCGCGGGACGCGGTGTCGGAGCAGTCGTAGACGGTGGGCACCCGGCCATCTTGCCACCCGCGGCTCACCGCACCGCAGGGGTCACTGCACCGCAGGGGTCACTGGGCGGCAGGGGTCACTGGGCGGCAGGGGTCACTGGGCGGCGCGGGTCACCCGGGACGCGGAGACGAACCGCGGACGGCCGGCGAGGTCGCGATGCGCGACGACGTCACCGAACACCGACCGACGACGGACGAGCGCCACGACGCCGTCGGCGTGGGAGTCGTCGTGCTCGATCGCGAGGTGCCCGCCGACGCGCACCCATCGCGCGATCGACCCGAGCATCGGCTCGATGACGGCCAGCCCGTCGGGGCCGCCGAACAGCGCGGCGTGCGGATCGTGTTCGCGCACTTCGGGTTCGAGCTCGGCGTCGTCCGGGACGTACGGCGGGTTGGCGACGACGAGGTCGACTCCGCCGTCGAGGTGGGGCAGCAGAGTGCGGTCGGTGACGTCACCGTGGTGCAGTCGCACCGGGGTGTCACCGAGGTCCGCGCGACGGTCGACGTTGCGACGCGCCCAGGCCAGGGCCGCCGGGTCCTTCTCGACGGCGTGGACGGCGGCGTCGGGGCGCGCCGCGGCGATGGCGAGGGCGAGCGCGCCACTGCCGGTACACAGGTCCAGCACGACGGGGCGCGGGCGGCCGTCCAGAACCCGCAGCGCGTACTCGAGCAGATGTTCCGTCTCGGGCCGAGGGGTGAACACCCCGGGACCGACCAGGACCTCGACGGGCCCGAACGCTGCGCTACCGACGATGTGCTGCAACGGAATTCGCTCGGCACGGCGGGCCACCAGGGCACGGAACCGCTCCGCCGTCCCGGGGTCGACCAGCGGGGTCAGCCCCAGCCGCCCGCGCGGGGTGTCCAGCACGTGGGCCGCGAGGAGCTCGGCGTCGACCCCGGGGCTCGACACCCCGGCTTCGGCGAGCACGCGGGTGGCCTCGACGATGGCGAGCCGGAGGGGAACGCGCTCCACGTCACTCCGCCTGCAGGCGGGCGGCGCGATCGGCGGCGCCCAGGGCGTCGAGCAACGCGTCCATGTCCCCGTCGAGCACGGCATCGAGGTTGTGCGCCTTGAATCCGATGCGGTGGTCGGTGATGCGGTTCTCGGGGAAGTTGTAGGTGCGGATGCGCTCGGACCGGTCGACGGTGCGCACCTGACTCGCGCGGCCCGCGGCCGCTTCCTTGTCCGCGGCCTCCTCGGCCGCCGCCTGCAGACGCGCGGCGAGCACCTGCATCGCCCGCGCCTTGTTCTGCAACTGCGAGCGCTCGTTCTGGCACGTGACCACGATGCCGGTCGGCAGATGCGTGATGCGCACGGCCGAGTCGGTGGTGTTGACGCCCTGGCCGCCCTTGCCCGAGGACCGATAGACGTCGATACGCAGATCGCCCTCGTCGATGGCGACCTCCTCGACCTCGTCCGGCTCGGGGTAGATCAGCACGCCCGCGGCGGACGTGTGCACCCGCCCCTGCGACTCGGTGACGGGAACGCGCTGCACCCGGTGCACGCCGCCCTCGAACTTGAAGCGCGACCACACCCCGTCCGCGGTATCCGACCGCGCCTTGATCGACAGAGTGGCGTCCTTGTATCCGCCGAGGTCCGAGACGGTGGCGTCGAGGATCTCGACGCGCCACCCGTGCCGCTCGGCGTACCGCACGTACATCCGCGCGAGGTCGGAGGCGAACAGGGCGGATTCCTCACCGCCCTCCCCCGACTTCACCTCGAGAACGACGTCGTCCGCGTCGTGCGGATCGCGTGGGGCGAGCAGATCGGTCAACGTCGCGTCGAGCTCGTCGACGGTGGCTTCCAGCGCGGGGATCTCGGCAGCGAACGACGCGTCGTCGGCCGCGAGTTCGCGAGCCGCGGCGAGATCGTCGCGCGCGGCCACGAGCCTGCCGTGCACGCTCATGATCGGGGCGAGCTGGGCGAAGCGCTTGCCGGCGCGACGGGCGGCGGCTGGATCGTCGTGCAGCGACGGGTCCGAGAGCGCACGTTCGAGCCCGGCGTGCTCGGCGAGCACGTCGTCGATGGCGGACGGCGTCGCCCGCGGTGTCGGGGTGGACACGTCGATGCCCCTCTCTGGGGAGACACGGGGGGTGAGACGGGTGCGAGAAACGAAAGCTGCAGAAACGACCGACGCCCGTCCCGAGACGATTCTCGGAACGGGCGTCGGTGGACGAGCTAGCTGTCGGCGTCGGCCTTCTTGCCGGCACGCTTGCCGTAGCGAGCCTCGAAGCGGGCGACGCGGCCGCCGGTGTCGAGGATCTTCTGCTTGCCCGTGTAGAACGGGTGGCACTGCGAGCAGACCTCGACGTTGATGCGCTCGGCACTGTTGGTGCTCCGCGTCTCGAACGTGTGGCCGCAACCGCACACGACGGTGGTCGCCGTGTAGTCGGGGTGGATTCCTGCCTTCATGGTGTCCCTTTCGTGGTCGCCGGGTCGCCCTCGACTGTCGTGGGCGTGAACCGGAACCGGACTCGGCCGATCAGTATGCCAGAGCAGCTGTCCGCGCTGGTAATCGTCTCAACCCGGCCGGCGGCCGAGTTGTTCCCGGCCGCCACGACCGGGGTGGTTCGTCGGGTGCGACGTCAGTCGTCCATGCCGCCCGGTGCCGTCTTGGAGACCGACATCAGGAACTCGATGTTGTTCTTGCTCTTCTTGAGACGGTCGATGAGCAGGTCGATGGCCTGGTGCGAATCCAGACCCGACAGCACGCGACGGAGCTTGTGCAGCACCGCGGCCTCGTCCGGGCTCATGAGCAACTCGTCCTTGCGGGTGCCCGACGGGTTGACGTCCACGGCCGGGAACACGCGACGCTCCGCGATCTTGCGGTCGAGCTTGAGCTCGGCGTTACCCGTGCCCTTGAACTCCTCGAAGATCACGGTGTCGCCGGTCGACCCGGTCTCGACCATCGCGGTGGCGATGATCGTCAGCGAGCCGCCGTTCTCGATGTTGCGCGCCGCACCGAGGAACCGCTTGGGCGGGTACAGCGCCGTCGAGTCGACACCACCGGACAGGATGCGACCCGATGCCGGCGAGCTGTTGTTGTACGCGCGGCCCAGGCGAGTGATCGAGTCCAGCAGCACGACGACGTCGCGGCCGTCCTCGACCAGCCGCTTCGCCCGCTCGATGGCGAGCTCGGCGACCGAGGTGTGATCGCTCGGCGGGCGGTCGAACGTCGAGGCGATGACCTCGCCCTTGACCGACCGCTGCATGTCCGTCACTTCCTCGGGACGCTCGTCCACCAGGACGACCATGAGGTAGCACTCGGGGTTGTTGGTGGCGATCGCGTTGGCGATCGCCTGCAGCACGGAGGTCTTACCGGCCTTCGGCGGGCTCACGATCAGGGCGCGCTGGCCCTTGCCGATCGGCATCACCAGATCGATCACACGCGTGGTGAGGATGTTCTGCGTGGTCTCGAGCCGCAGCCGCTGGTTCGGGTAGAGCGGCGTCAGCTTGTTGAACTCCGGACGCTTGCGGTTGCCGTCCGGCGCAGCGCCGTTCACCGTGTCCAGCCGGACCAACGGGTTGAACTTCTGCCGCGAGTTGTTCTGCTCGCCCTCGCGGGCCACGCGGACCGCGCCGGTCAGGGCGTCGCCGCGGCGCAGGCCGTTGCGGCGCACCATGTTCATCGACACGTACACGTCGTTGTGGCCGGCCAGGTAGCCCGACGTGCGCACGAACGCGTAGTTGTCGAGCACGTCGAGGATGCCGGCGACCGGCTGCAGGACGTCGTCGTCCCGCAACTCGGGCTCGCGCTGATCGTTGCCCGACCCGTCGCGGTCACGCCCGCGACGACGCTCACGGAACCGACGTCCGCGCCGACCCCGACCGTCTCCGTCGTCGTCCGACGAGTCGTCGCGGGGACCGTTGTTGCGGTCGTTGCGGTTGTCGTTCCGGTTGTCGTTGCGGTCGTTCCGGTTGTTCTCGCCGCGGTTGTTCTCGCCGCGGTTGTTCTCGCCGCGGTTGTTCTCGCCGCGGTTGTTCTCACTGCGGTTGCCGCGGTCGGAGTTGTCGCCCCGGTTGTTCTCGCCCCGGTTGTCGTTCCGGTTGTCGTTCCGGTTCTGGCGATCCCGGCGCGGCCGGTCACCACGGTTGCGACCCTGACGGCCGTCGTCGTTCGATTCCCCACCGTCGGTCTCGGCCCCGGCGGATCCGCCGTCGGCGGCGTCCGCCTGCCCGTTCCGGCTCGGGGTGGACTCGGACGGCGCCGTGGCGGGCGCGTCGGCGGTCTCCTGTCTCGCATCGGCTGCGTCGGCTACCCCGGCACCGTCCTGTCGCGCGTCGGCTGCGCCGGCACGGCGCGACGCGCCACGACGGTTGCGCGTGCGACGGGGTCCATCGGCCCCGGCGTCGTCGCCCGACGTGGTCGATGTGGTCGACGACCCGGCGGGCGTGGTGTCGGCAGCGGGTTCGGTCTCGCTGGACGGCGTCTCCACGGCGGGGGCTGCAGCGACGGGCGCAGCAGGTGCACCGTCGGCGGCGGGCGCGGCGGCCGGACGCTCGGCGCGGGCGGAACCGGTGGCCGGCGCGGGCACGCGCTTCGACTCGATGGCCGCGACCAGATCGCCCTTGCGCATCCCGGAGACACCCTTGATGCCCAGCTCGGAGGCCAGGCCGCGCAGCTCGGTGAGCACCATTCCGGAGAGGCCGTCGCCGCGGCGCGCAGCGCGTGCGCGGGCGGGACGCTCCGACGCACCGGTGGCGTCGTCGGGGATGGCGACCGGAGCAGCGGTCATGTCCGTATCGGTCACGGAGGTCCTTTCCTTCCCTCGCGCGCCTGGTGCGCTGATCGAGGGTTCGTGTCCGACGTTCGGATCTCGTACCGAACGCGGATGCCTCGTACGTCGTGTCGAGAAGGGGGCTACCGAACGGGGGTCACGTCCGCGGCGGGCACCGTCGGCTCGATCACGGGTCCGAGGTGACGGACGGAAGGACCGAGGAGCGGGGGCGAGACCGTGGAGAGACCAGAAGTCGGCGCGACTGCGCACGATGTACGGACGAGGCCCACCATAGCCAACCCGACCGCGACGGGCAACAACACCCCCGGTCGGCGCGCCGCGCGGGGGTCAGGCGGTGACGAGCGCGGAATCGACCGCGCCGGCGATCTCGAGGTCGAGCACGGTCATCCCGTCGTCCTCGGCCTGCGCCCGCAGATCGGACGCAATGGAGTCCGTACCCAGCACCAACACGGTGGGACCCGCCCCGGACACGGTCGCCGCGTGGCCGTGCGCCCGCAGCGTGCGCACCCAGCGCGTCGTCGTGGGGAGCGCCTCCGCCCGGTAGGGCTGATGGATCCGGTCCTCCGTGGCGAGGGGCAGCAGATCCGGCCGCGAGGTCAGCGCGACGACGGCGAGCGCGGACCGGCTCGCCGTGAACGCGGCGTCGCGGTGCGGAACGAGGTCGGGCAGCAGTCCGCGAGTGTGGGCGGTGGAGGACTTCTCCCCCGGAATCAGTACGGTCGCGCCGAGATCGGGATGGACGTCCAACCGCACCGCGGCGAAGTGCCGCGGCCCCTCGGGCGGACCCACCTCGCGACTCCAGGACACGACCGCGCCGCCGAGCACGCTGGCGGACGCGTTATCGGGGTGACCCTCGAACTCGGACGCGAGCTGCACCAGTGTCTCCGGCGCGAGGGCGAGTGACGGGTCGACGGCCGTCACCAGGGCGTTGGCCGCGGCCAGACCGCCCACGGCGGCCGACGCGGACGAGCCGAGCCCGCGCGAATGCGGAATTCTGTTGTGGCAGTGCACGTCCAGGCCGTTGGCCCACACGCCCGCCGCTTCGAGACCGCGCTCGATGGCGCGCACCACCAGATGCGAGGGCCCCCAGGGCACCTCGCCGGCGCCCTCCCCGTCGACCCGCACGGACAGTCCCGACGGGACGGCGGTCACGGTGATCTCGTCGTACAACCCGAGGGCCAGCCCGAGGGTGTCGAAGCCCGGTCCGAGGTTGGCGCTGGACGCCGGCACGACCGCGCGCACCGTCGTCCCCGCGATCAGCGTGGCGGTCACGGCGTGATCACTCCGACGTTCCCTCGAGCCGCAGCACGCTGGTGACGGCGCCGACGATCTCGAGGTCGGACAGCGCCGCGACGGTGGCGGCGAGCGCGGATTCCTTGGCGCGGTGCGTGACCACGACCAGCCGAGCGCAGTCCGACGCGCCCTCCTGCCGGACGGTGGAGATGCTGACGTCGTTCTTCGCGAACTCGGCGGCGACCGCCGACAGGACGCCGGTACGGTCCGCGACCTGCATGTTGACGTGGTACCGCGTCGGGGTGTCCCCCATCGGCGCGATGGGCAGCTTGGCGTACGTCGACTCGCCCGGTCCCCGGCCGCCGAAGAACTTGTTGCGGGCAGCCATCACCAGGTCGCCCATCACCGCCGACGCGGTGGGGCCGCCGCCGGCACCCTGTCCGTAGAACATGAGCTGTCCCGCGGCCTCCGCCTCGACCACGACAGCGTTGAACGCCCCGGACACACGGGCGAGCGGGTGCGACAGCGGCAGCAACGCCGGGTAGACGCGCACGGAGATGCGCTCGGTTCCGTCCTCGACCACCCGCTCGCACAGGGCGAGCAGCTTGACCGTGCAGTCGAAGGCCCGCGCCGTCGCGAGGTCCTCGGCGGTGATCGACGAGATGCCCTCGCGGTGGACGTCCGCGGACGTGACCCGCGTGTGGAAGGCGAGCGACGCGAGGATGGCGGCCTTGGCTGCGGCGTCGTACCCCTCGACGTCGGCCGTGGGGTCGGCTTCGGCGTACCCGAGACGGCCCGCCTCGGCGAGCGTCTCGGCGTAGTCGGCACCGGTCTCGTCCATCGCGGACAGGATGAAGTTGGTGGTGCCGTTGACGATGCCGATCACGCGATCGACCCGGTCCCCGGCGAGGGACTGCATCAGCGGACGCACCACCGGAATGGCACCCGCGACGGCCGCCTCGAAGTAGAGGTCGGCGCGGTGGCGCTCGGCGGATTCGGCGAGCTCGCCGGTGTACTCGGCGAGGAGGGCCTTGTTGGCGGTCACGACGGACTTGCCCGCGTTCAGCGCGGCCAGGATCAGCTCCCGGGCCGGCTCGATACCGCCGAGCACCTCGACCACCAGATCGACGTCGTCCCGCGCGACGAGCGCGTGCACGTCCGTGGTGAGCAGGCCGGGATCGATGCCGCGGTCCTTCGCCAGGTCCCGCACGGCGACCCCGCGCAACACCAACGGTGCGCCGACGCGTGCGGCCAGATCGGCCGTGTGCTCCTGCAGGATGCGGACCACCTCGGTGCCGACGTTGCCCATGCCGAGCACGGCGACACCGAGCGGCTTGTCCACGGGGCTGACGAACGCGGCCGGACGATCCTCGTCGGGGACGGTCTGAGCGGTCACCGGTCTACCTCCAAGCTGAGCAGGTCGTCGAACGTTTCACGGCGGAGCACCGTTCTGGCTTCACCCTCGCGCACGGCGACGACGGCCGGACGGGGCAGGAGGTTGTAGCGGGACGACATCGAGTAGCAGTACGCCCCCGTGGCAGCGACGGCGAACAGGTCACCGTCCCCGAGATCGTCTGGCTGCCAGGTGTCGCGGATGACGATGTCCCCGCTCTCGCAATGCTTTCCGACGATCCGGGCCAGCACCGGCTCGCCCGCGGAGTCGCGGGAGACCAGACGACCCACGTACTCCGCCTGGTACAGCGAGGTGCGGATGTTGTCGCTCATCCCGCCGTCCACGCTGATGTAGCGGCGCGTGCGACCCTGGTCGACCGTCACGTCCTTGACCGTGCCCACCTCGTACAGCGTCACGGTGCCGGGACCGGCGATGGCGCGACCGGGCTCGACGGCGAGCGTCGGCGGCTCGATGCCGATGGCCGCGGACTCCGAGCGCACGATCTCGGTGAGCTTGGCCGCGAGATCCTCGACCGGCGGCGGGTTGTCGCCCGGCAGGTACCGGATGCCCATGCCGCCACCGAGATCGACGACGTCGATCTGCGAGGTCTTCTCGACGCCGAACTCGGCGCGGATGTCCCCGAGCAGCCCGATGACACGGTGCGCGGCGAGTTCGAACCCGTCGACCTCGAAGATCTGCGAGCCGATGTGCGAATGCAGGCCCACCAGGCGGAGATTCGCGGCGTCGAACACTCGTCGCACCGCCCGCATCGCGCTGCCGTCGGAGAGCGAGAAGCCGAACTTCTGGTCCTCGTGTGCAGTGGCGATGAACTCGTGGGTGTGCGCCTCGACGCCGACGGTGACGCGAATCAGCACGTCCTGCACCGTGTTCGCCGCACCGGCGATCTCGTCGAGGCGGCCGATTTCCGCCATCGAGTCGAGCACCACGTGCTCGACGCCGGCCCGCACGCCGGCGGCCAACTCCTCGCGGGACTTGTTGTTGCCGTGCATGGCGATTCGGTTCGCCGGGAAGCCCGCGTTCAGCGCGACGGCCAGTTCTCCGCCGGAGCAGACGTCGAGCGAGAGGCCCTCGTCGGCGACCCAGCGGGCGATCTCGCCGCACAGGAAGGCCTTGGACGCGTAGTGCACTCGGGCCGGATCGCCGAACGCCGCCGCCATCTCCCGGCAGCGCGACCGGAAATCGTCCTCGTCGATCACGAACAGCGGTGTGCCGAACTCGCGCGCGAGGTCGGTGACCGAGATCCCGGCGACGGTGACGACGCCGTCGTCGCCGCGACGAGCGTTGCGCGGGAACACCGTCGGATCCAGATACGTCACGTCTGTGGCCGCCGACGGCCGCTCGGGCGTCGCGGGACCGGGCGCCGCGGCGTGCCGCGGGCCGGCCGGATGCGCGCTCACATCTTCTCCGGGGCGGAGACGCCGAGGAGATTGAGGCCGTTGGCCAGCACCCGCCGCGTCGCGTTGCCCAGCGCGAGCCGAGCGGTGTGGACGGGCTCGGCCTGCTCGTCGCCGCGCGGCAGGACGCGGCACGCACCGTAGAAGCGGTGGTAGGCACCCGCGAGATCCTCGAGGTACCGCGCGATGCGGTGCGGCTCACGCAGACTCGCCGCGCTCTCGACCACCCGCGGGAAATCGCCGATGGTGCGGATGAGGTCGCCCTCGTTCTCGTGGACCAGCAGGGAGAAGTCCGGCGCGTCCGCGGTGACCCCGAGGTCGGCGGCGCCGCGCGCGAGCGAGCACAGCCGGGCGTGCGCGTACTGCACGTAGTAGACGGGGTTGTCGTTGCTCTTGCTCGCCCAGAGCGCGAGGTCGATGTCGATGGACTGGTCGACCGAGCTGCGGACCATCACGTAGCGCGCGGCGTCGATGCCGATGGCGTCGACCAGGTCGTCGAGGCTGATGACGGTGCCCGCGCGCTTGCTCATCTTCACCGCGACTCCGTCGCGGACCAGGTTCACCATCTGCCCGATGAGCACCTCGACCGTCGCGGGGTCGTCGCCGAACGCCGCGGCGGCGGCCTTGAGACGCCCGATGTAGCCGTGGTGATCGGCGCCGAGCATGTAGATGCAGAGGTCGAAGCCGCGGGCCCGCTTGTCCTGGAAGTACGCGATGTCACCGGCGATGTAGGCGGCGTTGCCGTCACTCTTGACGACGACGCGGTCCTTGTCGTCCCCGAACTCGGTGCTGCGGAGCCACCAGGCGCCGTCCTTCTCGTAGAGATTCCCGGACTGCTTCAGGGTCTCGACGGCCCGCTCCACCGCGCCGGACTCGAACAGGGAGTTCTCGTGGAAGTAGACGTCGAAGTCGGTCCCGAACTCGTGCAGATCGGCCTTGATCTTGGCGAACATCGCGTCCACACCGACGGACCGGAACGCTTCCTGCCGCTCGTCCTCGGGCAGGTCCAGCGCGTCCGGGCGTTGTTCGAGCACGTGCGCGGCGATCTCGGCGATGTACTCCCCGGCGTAGCCGTCCTCCGGGGCGGGCAGGCCCTGCGCCGCCGCGACGAGCGACCGAGCGAAGCGGTCGATCTGGGCGCCGTGATCGTTGAAGTAGTACTCGCGCGTCACCGACGCGCCGCGCGAGGCCAGGATGCGACCGAGCGCGTCGCCGACCGCCGCCCAGCGCGTCCCGCCCAGGTGGACCGGGCCGGTCGGGTTGGCGGAGACGAATTCCAGGTTGATCGACGTACCGGCGAGCGAGTCGGACCGACCGAACGCCTCGCCCTCCGCGAGCACGCGCAGGGCGATCGCCCCCTGCGCCGACTTGGCCAATCGGATGTTGAGGAAGCCCGGCCCGGCCACGTCGACCTCGTCGACGGCGTCGCTCCCGGCCAACGCCTCCGCCAGCCACGTCGCCAGGTCGCGCGGGGCGACGCCGGCCTTCTTGGCCACCTGCATCGCGACGTTGGTCGCGTAATCGCCGTGCTCGGGGTTGCGCGGACGGTCCACCGTCACCGTCGGAGGCAACACCGCGGCGTCGAGGCCGCGCTCGGTCAGGACGGTCGCAGCGGTGGCACGCAACAGTTCGGCGAGGTCGGCGGGAGTCACGAGGCCCTATCCTATGGCCCGGACGCCCGCGCCCCGAACCGTGGTCGGTCACGCCGCCCGGGCGAGCGGATGCGGCCGTCGGCGCGATCTCGGACTCGCTCCGTACAGTGGGGATGCCGCGCGTCCGCGCCGGCAGCCTCGATCCGCCCCGCCGACCCGGTCGGCCGCGCTTCGGCTGCCCGACGACGAGCGTCGGCGGCGACATGACCCACGACCGAAAGAGCACTCCGACGATGCCCAGCGGTTCCGACAAGTCCGGATCGAAATCGGCCAAGGCCATCAAGGCGGCCGGCAGGAAGAGCAAGACCAAGGGCGGGGTCCCCGCCCGCACCGGGGGCGCCGCGGGCCGGAACGTGCCGTGGCTGACCATCGGCGCCGTCGTGGTCGTTCTCGGCCTCATCGTGGCCCTCGCGATCAACCTGGTGCCGAAGTACCAGGACCGCGCCGAGGCGCAGCGGTTCGCGCCCAGCGAGTCCAACCAGGACCCCTCGACGGCCATCGAGGGCGTGCAGATCCAGCAGTACCCGGCCGCGCTCCACGTCACCGGAACGCAGCGCGTCGCCTACGACCAGTCGCCGCCGTTCGGTGGCCCGCACGATCAGATCTGGGCCAACTGCATGGGCACCGTCTACCCGAACGGTCTGCGGACCGAGAACGCCGTGCACTCGCTCGAGCACGGCGCCGTGTGGATCGCGTACAACCCGGACGAGCTCTCCGAGGACCAGATCGCCACGCTCGCGGCGAAGGTCGACGGCCAGCAGTACATGCTCATGTCCGCCTACCCGGGGCTGGACTCACCGGTGTCGCTGCAGTCGTGGGGTCACCAGTTGAAGCTCGACAGTGTCGACGACCCGCGCATCGACCACTTCATCGCCGCGCTGCGCCTGAACCGCTACCAGTACCCCGAGGTCGGTGCGAGCTGCTCCACCACGCCGCAGACGTTCGATCCCGACAACCCGCCGCCGTTCGACCCGACGCCGCCGGGACCGGACGCGGTGCCGATGTCCGGTGAGGGCATCACCCCCGACAGCACCGAGCTGACCGATCCCGCGCAGCTGCCGGCCGATCCGGCCCAGCCCGTCGTGCCGACGCCGTGACCGAGCCGACCACGGACGCGCCCCGGCGCAGCCAGCGCGGCCCTCTCCTGGTTCTCGGCGCCGTGGCGCTCCTGCTCGTGGGATTCGCCGTCGGCTTCCTCGCGCAGCTGCCCCTGCGGGACGACACCCCGCCCCACCCCGCGCTCGACTCGGTGGACGTCGGTTTCGCGCAGGACATGACGGTGCACCACAACCAGGCCATCGAGATGGCCACCGTCGCACTGGGTTCCGCCACCGACCCCCTCGTCCGCAACCTCGCGTACGACATTCTCACCACCCAGCAGAACCAGGTGGGGCAGATGCAGGGATGGCTCGCACTGTGGGACGCTCCCCCGCTCCCGACCGGGGGCTACATGGGCTGGATGTCCACCGACTCCGGCCACGGCGGTCACGGCGGAGGCGGCATGGCGGGGATGACGGGCACGTCGGGATCCGGCGACGGCACCGTCGCGGCGATGCCGGGCATGGCCACGGCGCAGGACATGACGAACCTGCGGGCCGCCACCGGCCCGGCGGCGGACGTGCTGTTCCTGCAGTTGATGCTGCGCCACCACCAGGGCGGACTGCCGATGATGGAGTACGGCGCGATGCACGCGAGCACGGCCGTCGTTCGGCAGTTGGCCCAGACCATGGTGGACACGCAGCAGTCGGAGTCGCAGCTCATGACGCAGATGCTGACCGAGAAGGGGGCCGCGCCGATCTGATCGTCGGCATGCGCTAGTCTGTGACAGCCCGATCGGCACACCGGTTCTCCGGTGCGCCCCCGTAGCTCAGGGGATAGAGCGTCCGCCTCCGGAGCGGAAGGCCGCAGGTTCGAATCCTGCCGGGGGCACTCGTTTTCACTCTTCTCGCCGCACCCACTCGCCCTCCACCGCATCCGCGGTGAGCGTCGCCGTGGGCTTGCGGTTCGGGGCCAGATCGTGGCCCGCCCCCTCCACCGTGACCACGCGGACCGACGCCGGGATCGTGCGCACCTCGCGGGTCAGTTCCTCGCTCGTCGCGAACGGGTCCTTGCTGCCGTGCACGACCACCGTCGGCACCGTGATCGCCGGAAAGTGGTCCACCCGCAGCACGTCCGGCTTCCGGGGCGGATGCAGCGGATAGCTCAGCAGAAGCAACCCGTCGGCCACGGCCGGGTTCTCGGCCGCCAGCATCGAGGCCTGCCGACCGCCGTAGGAATGGCCGCCGACGATCACCGTCGGGCGACGACGTTCTCGCGCCACCGCCCACTCGACGGCGGCGGCGATGCCGGCGCGATCCGCGGCGGCGCCCGCGCGGTTCGGCGGCCCCGTCGGCCGCTGCTGTCGGAACGGCAGCGTCGTGCGCACCACGCGCAGCCCGCGCGACGCCAGTTCCGTCGCCACGGCGACGAGCACCGGCGCGTTCCTGTCGCTGCCCGCGCCGTGCGCGAGGACCACCAGGGCGGACGGGTCGTCGGTCGGGTCGTGGACCGCGACGTCGATCCCCTGTCCCGCCCACTCCCCCGTCCACTCCGCTGCCTCACCCGCTGTCATGACACGGAGGGTAGGCCGCGAGGAGACCACAGCAGAACGGGCCCCGGCGTGATCACCGGGGCCCGTTCGCTCGAGGCGAGTGCGGTCAGGGGACCTGCGTCAGGCCCACCGTGGGGAAGAATGCGCAGGTCTTGCCGTCGTGCGTCACCTGGCCGAAGACCGCGGCGAGCACGGTGCCGGACCCGGTGGCCACGGGCGCGAGGCGCACGCCGGCGCTGGGGAAGGCACCGAGGTTGCGCTGCACCAGGTCACGGGCCGGACCCTGGAGCAACGGGGGCAGGCCGTCGATGACCTCGGCGGAGATGACGTCGGTGAGCCCGCCCATGTCGGCGAAGCCGCCCTTCAGCGTGTTGACGTTGAACCACGCGACCTGCATGCCGGACTTGTTCGCGGCGTCGTTCACGATGCCGCCGGGGGCGGGCACGAAGGCGTAGAGCGTCTCGCCGGGGTCGGCGATGCTGGTGTCGACATTGGGCAGGGTGGGCAGAGCGCCGACGCCGGGGATCGTCGGCGTGTAGGGGCCGGGGGCCGCGCCGGCCACGGCCGGAACGACGCCGAACGGCACACCGGGAAGGGCCGAGCAGTTCAAGGCCGCGGTCGGGTAGAAGAACGGTGTGAGCCCGAAGCCCTGGAGCAGGCCGTTCGCAGCGTCCACGAGGGCGAGGGGGTTGCCGTCGGGCTCCGCGACGTCGACGGTGGGTGCGGCGCCCAGGACGGCGCGGGCGGCGTCCAGTGCGTCGCCGACGGGGTCGGTGGGGTCGGTGCCCTCGGCGGATCCCGTGCCGTCACCGGATCCGGTGCCCTCGAGCGCGGCGATGGCGGCGAGCAGCGGGTTCACTCCGGTGGCCGGGGTGGTCGGGGTGGTCGGCGTGGCGGGCTCGGCGGTGGCCACGGCAGGGACCGCGAGCGCTCCGGCGCACGCGAGGGCGAGGCCGGCGACAGTGCGCCGGAGTCGTCGGGAAGTACGCATGATCTCTCCTGGAGTCGGGCGGTGCGGTGGTGGGTCGGAGCCCGGACGGACGGATCCCCGCACGGACTGCTCGGTACGAGTTCACCACGCGTTCCGGCACATCACGGCGGTCGAGACCCAAGTGATACCGAAGTGTCGCATGATACTGATGTGACTGGTGTGAACAGCGGGCGTTCGCGCGCATACACTGACCACGGGGCATCGTCGTGGAAAGATCGACCCATGCCCTCCGCACCGAAGCTCCCGCTCGACCCGATCGCCGAGGCCCATCGGCAATGGGTCCGGCACGGATGGACCGACGCCGCGGACGGCATGGCAGCGGTGACGTCGATCATGCGCGTGCAGCAGATCATGATGGCCCGCGTCGACGAAGTGCTCAAACCCACCGGACTCACGTTCGCCCGCTACGAACTGCTGACCCTGCTCACCTTCACCCGCACCGGGGCGCTCCCCATGGCGAAAGCCAGTGCGCGACTACAGGTTCACCCGACGTCGGTGACCAACGCGGTCGACCGACTCGAGAAGGCGGGCCTGGTCACCCGCGTCCCCCACCCCACCGACCGCCGCACCACGCTGGTCGAGATCACCGACAGCGGACGGCGATTGGCCGTGTCCGCCACCGAGCAACTCAACGAGCGGGTCTTCGGCAAGCCGGGGCTGGCCGGGCGGGATCTGGACTCCCTGGTCGCCATCCTCGCCGGGGTCCGCCGCCGGGCAGGCGATTTCGACGACGAGGACGACTCCGGCTGGTGACCGACGGAGACCGTCGGTCACCAGCGGGACGTCACCGGTGCCGGAACTCCGGCGTGCGCTTCTCGACGAACGCGGCCATGCCCTCGGCCCGGTCCTCCG
The DNA here is from genome assembly GCF_019834675.1 of Rhodococcoides corynebacterioides. Taxonomy (GTDB): domain Bacteria; phylum Actinomycetota; class Actinomycetes; order Mycobacteriales; family Mycobacteriaceae; genus Rhodococcoides; species Rhodococcoides corynebacterioides_A. Next base: position 29,886 of record NZ_JABUBU010000026.1, read on the forward strand.
TCGCGAACGTGGCGTGGAAGACCCGACGCTCGAAGCGAACTCCCTCGGCGAGCGTGGATTCGAACGCGCGGTTCACCGCCTCCTTGGCCAGCATCGCCACGGGCAGCGACTGCGACGCGATGGTCTGCGCCGTCGTCATCGCCTCGGCCTCGAGGTCGGCTGCCGGGACGATTCGTGAGACCAGCCCGGCCCGCTCGGCCTCCTCGGCGCCCATGCGCCGACCCGTCAGGCACATCTCCATGGCCTTGGCCTTGCCGACCGCGTGCGTGAGCCGTTGCGAGCCACCGATTCCCGGAATCGTGCCCAGTGTGATCTCGGGTTGACCGAACTGCGCCGTGTCCGCCGCGAGCAGCACGTCGCACATCATGGCGACCTCGCAGCCCCCGCCGAGGGCGTAGCCGGCGACCGCCGCGAGCGTCGGTGTCCGCACCGCGGCGAACCGGTCCCACTCGGTGAAGAGGTCCCCGCCGTGGACGTCGGCGTACGTCTTGGTCTGCATCTCCTTGATGTCCGCTCCGGCGGCGAACGCCCGATCGGATCCGAGGAGCACGATGCACCCGATCTCCGGATCGGCGTCGAACTGCTCCGCTGCGGCAACCACCTCGTGCATGAGGGTGGAGTTCAGCGCGTTCAGTGCCTTCGGCCGGTGCAGCCGGATCACGGCGACCCGGCCCGACACCGAGGTCTCGATGGTCTCGTGGGCCCCCGATGCTCCCGTCACGCCGTCTCCCCCGACCGCTCGCGGATGTCCTGGACGATGCCGGAGAAGTCGGTTCCGCCGTGCTCGCGGGCGTACTCCTCGTAGAGCTCGGCGGCCAGCAGGCCCATCCGGGCCTCGACGCCGTTCGCGCGCACCGCCTCGGCGGCGAGGCCGAGATCCTTGCGCATGAGCGCGGCGGCGAAACCGGGGGTGTAGTCGTTGTTCGCGGGCGAGGTCGGAACCGGCCCCGGCACCGGACAATTGGTGGTCAGTGCCCAGCACTGGCCGGACGCGGTGGACGCCACGTCGAACAGTGCCTGGTTGGTCAGGCCGAGCTTCTCGCCGAGCACGAACGCCTCGCTCACCGCGACCATCGAGATGCCGAGAATCATGTTGTTGCAGACCTTCGCGGCCTGACCGTTGCCGCCCTGGCCGCAGTGCACGACCTTGCGCCCCATGATCTCGAGCAGCGGCGTGGCCGCGGCGACGTCGTCGTCGGGCCCGCCGACCATGAACGTCAGCGTGCCGGCGGTCGCTCCCCCGACCCCGCCGGACACGGGCGCGTCGACGGCGCGGTGGCCCGCCGAGGTGGCGACCTCGGCCGCGGCGCGGGCGTCGGCGACGTCGATGGTCGACGAGTCCACGAAGAGGGTGCCGGGCTCGGCCACGGGCACGATCTCGGCGTAGCAGTCCAGGACGTGACGGCCGCTCGGCAGCATCGTCACGACGACGGACGCCCCGGCCACCGCCCGGGCGGCGGAGTCGGCGACGGTCACGCCGCTCGCCCGAGCGGCGTCCTGCGACGCGGGCACGGGGTCGAAGCCCCGGACCTCGTGCCCGGCGGCGACGAGGTTGGCGGCCATGGGTCCACCCATGTGGCCGAGGCCGAGGAAGGCGACAGTGGTCATGCGGGGGATCCTTCGCGTACGGGTGGGGTGGGGTCGAGGGGCTCGGCGCGGGAGGCGAGACCGAGTTCGGCGTCGCCGAGGGGGGCGAAGAAGCGATCGACGTCCGCGGCGGTCACCGCGTCGAGGGACGCCGGTCGCCAGGACGGCTGCCGGTCCTTGTCGACGACCTGCGCCCGGATGCCTTCGACCAGGTCGGGTGAGTCGAGCGAGGCGATCGACACGCGGTACTCCTCGTCGAGGACCTCCTCGAGCGACGTCGCGGCGGCGGCGCGGCGCAGTGACCGCAGCGTGACGACGACGGAGGTGGGCGATTTGGACTCGATGGCGTCCGCCGCGGCGACGGCCTCGTCGATCCCGGCGCGCCGGAGGCGGGCGACGATCTCGGCGGCGTCGTCGCCGGCGTAGGCGTCGTCGATCCACGTCCGGTGTGCGGCGAGGGTCGAGTCGGGTGCGGTGGACGCGAGGGAGAGTGCGGTGTCGACGGTGCCCGTGTGCAGCGCCTCGACGAAGGCCTCGAGGTCACCCGTGGGCACGTAGTGGTCGGCGAATCCGGCGGCGATCGCGTCGCCGGCCGTCATGCGCGCCGTGGTGAGGGCGAGGTGTGTGCCGATCTCGCCGGGGGTGCGGGCGAGGAGGTAGGTGCCGCCGACGTCGGGCACGAAGCCGATGCCGACCTCCGGCATCGCGACCTTGGCGGTGTCGGTGACCACGCGGACCGACGCGTGCGCCGAGATGCCCACGCCGCCGCCCATCACTGCGCCGGCCATGACGGCGACGACCGGCTTGGGGTAGCGATGGATGCGGGCGTTCATCGTGTACTCGTCGCGCCAGAACTGCGCCGTGGCCGAGCCCGTGGGCCAGTTCGCGCCCGGCTTGGCCTTGGCGTCGTCGTGGATGGCGACGATGTCCCCACCCGCGCACAGCCCGCGCTCGCCGTTGCCGGTGATCAGCACGACGCGCACGGCCGGGTCCGCCGCCCAGTCGATCAGGGCGGCGTCGATGGTCCGCACCATCGCGTGGCTGAGCGCGTTGATCGCGCGTGGCCGGTTCAGCGTGATCGTCGCGACGCCGCGGTCGACGCCGAGAAGGACCTCGGGTTCGCTGGGGGTGTCGGTCATGCCGCGCCCACCACGGACCGGGCGATGACGAGTCGCATCACTTCGTTGGTTCCTTCCAGGATCTGGTGCACTCGGAGATCGCGCACGATCTTCTCGAGTCCGTACTCGCTCAAGTAGCCGTACCCGCCGAGCAGCTGCAGCGCGTCGTTGGCGACGGTGAAGCCGGTGTCGGTGGTGAACTTCTTCGCCATCGCGCAGAGGGACACCTTGTCCGGGGCGTCGGCGTCGAGAGCCGCCGCGGCCCGCAGCAGCAGCACGCGGGCGGCCTCGAGATCGGTCCGCATGTCGGCGAGCCGGAACTGCAGGGCCTGGGCGTCGAGCAGACGGGCACCGAACGCGCGGCGATCGGCGAGATACCGCACCGCGGTGTCGAACGCCGCGGCGGCGCCGCCGAGCGAGCACGCCGCGATGTTGATGCGCCCGCCGTTCAGTCCGTTCATCGCGATGCGGAATCCGTTGCCCTCGCCGCCGAGGAGGTGGTCGGCCGGCACGCGAACGCCGTCGAGAATCACCTGCCGGGTCGGCTGGGCGTTCCACCCCATCTTGACCTCGTTGGGGCCGAACGACAGTCCCGTCGTGTCCTTCTCGACGACGAACGCGGAGATCCCCGACGGGCCGGGGCCCCCGGTCCGCGCCATGACGACGTAGACGCCCGACGTCCCGGCCCCGGAGATGAACTGCTTGACCCCGGTGAGCACCCAGTGGTCCCCGTCGCGAACGGCCTTGGTGGACAGGGCCGCCGCGTCCGAACCGGCACCCGGCTCGGTCAGGCAGTAGCTGCCGAGCTGGTCCATCGCGCACAGCGACGGCAGCCACCGGCGGCGCTGCTCGTCGCTGCCGTAGGTGTCGATCATCCAGGCGACCATGTTGTGGATGGACAGGTAGGCCGCCACGGACGGATCGCCGCCGGCCAGCTTCTCGAAGATGCGAACGGCGTCGACCCGGCGCAGGCCCGAGCCGCCCACGTCCTCGGTGACGTAGATGCCGCCCATGCCCAGCGCCGCCGCCTTGCGGAGCACGTCGACCGGAAAGTGCTTCTCCCGGTCCCACTCCACCGCGTTCGGCGCCAGGAACTCCGCGGCGAAATCCGCTGCGGTGTCGGCGATCGCGCGCTCGTCCTCGTCGAGCGCGAACGGATCCAGGGCCATGCGATCAGTCCATCGTCGGAATGACGAAGTGATTCTGGGCGACCGCTTCCTTGCGACCGCTGGGCCACCGCTGCGTCACCGTCTTGGTCTTGGTGTAGAAGCGCACCGAGTCCGGTCCGTGCTGGTTGAGGTCGCCGAAACCGGACCGCTTCCAGCCGCCGAACGTGTGGTAGGCGATCGGCACCGGGATCGGCACGTTGACCCCGACCATGCCGACGTTCACCCGCGCGGTGAAGTCGCGCGCGGTGTCACCGTCGCGAGTGAAGATGGCCACGCCGTTGCCGTACTCGTGGGCCGACGGCAGGCGCAGCGCCTCCTCGTAGTCGGCCGCACGGACGATCTGCAGGACGGGACCGAAGATCTCCTCCTGGTAGATGCGCATCTCCGGCGTCACCCGGTCGAAGAGCGAGGCGCCCGTGAAGAATCCGTTCTCGTGGCCGGCCAGGGAGAATCCGCGGCCGTCGACGACGAGGTCGGCGCCCTCGTCGACCCCGATCTGCACGTAGTGGTTCACGCGCTCGACCGCGTCGGCGGACACCAGTGGCCCGAAGTCGCTGGCGGCGTCGTCACTGCGCCCGACGCTGAGCTTCTCGACGCGCTCGACGAGCTTGGCGCGCAACGCCTCCGCCGTCTCCTCGCCGACCGGAACGGCGACGGAGATGGCCATGCAGCGCTCACCCGCGCTGCCGTAGCCGGCGCCGATGAGGGCGTCGGCCACCTCGTCGAGATCGGCGTCGGGCATGACGATCGCGTGGTTCTTGGCCCCACCGAAGCACTGCGCGCGCTTGCCGTGCGCAGCGGCGGTCTCGTAGATGTACTGCGCGATCGGCGTGGACCCGACGAAGCCGACGGCGCGGATGCGCTCGTCGGTCAGCAACGCGTCGACCGCCTCCTTGTCGCCGTTGACGACGGTGAAGATCCCGGGCGGGCCGCCCGCCTCGAGGAACAGCTCCGCCAGGCGCAGCGGGACGGAGGGGTCACGCTCGGAGGGCTTGAGCACGAACGCGTTGCCGCACGCGATGGCCGGCGCGGCCTTCCAGAGCGGAATCATCGCCGGGAAGTTGAACGGGGTGATGCCGGCGACCACACCGAGCGGCTGACGCATCGAGTAGACGTCGATACCGGTGCCCGCGCTCTCGGTGAACTCGCCCTTGAGCAGGTGGGGGATACCGGTCGCGAACTCGACCACTTCGAGGCCGCGCTGGATGTCGCCCTTGGCGTCGGCGACGGTCTTGCCGTGCTCGGAGGAGAGCAACTGCGCCAGGGAGTCCATCTCGGCCTGCACCAGGGCGAGGAACCGCATGAGCACGCGGGCGCGCTTCTGCGGGTTCTGCATCGCCCACTCGCGCTGCGCCGCCTCGGAATCGGCGATCGCGTCCGACACCTCGTCGGCCGAGGCCAACGGAACCCGCGCCTGCACGGCACCGGTGTTGGGGTCGAACACGTCGGCGAAGCGACCGGAGCGGCCGGGAGTGTGCTTGCCGCCGACGAAATGCGTCAGTTCGCGGGGAGCGCCGTCGGACGGGGACTGATCGAGAGCCATGGAACCACCTTCGTCGTTGATAGCGGTCATCCTATGGTTGGACGTCCATGCATGTCTACGGCCGGGTCAGAATCCGCCCAGCCGCCGGTACAGGGACATCAGCTCCGCCACCCCGTCGCGGACGGCGGCCTCCCCCACCTCGGCCGTCCGCAGCGCGGTGAGCAGCGCGTTCTCCTCCAGATCGTCCGGAGCCGCGGCGAAGGGCACGTCGGGAAGCGCCGGCAGTACGGTGGCGTCCCCGAAATGGTCGGACGGATCCACCAGGGACCCGGCGTCGTCCTCGGTGTCCCCCACGATCGCGTCGACGGACAGTCCGCGCAGGACCAGCAGCCGGGTGGGATCGGCGTCGATGCGCTCCGCGGTGAGATACGTCAAGGCCGCGGCGTGCTTGCACGGCGACCCGTGGTCCGGACACGAGCAGTCGAAGCGCAGGTCGGACGCACTCGACGGCAGCAGCCAGCGTCCGAGCTCCTGCGGCAACACCCCCGACGCCAGAGCCGTCAGCATGCCGGGCGAGCGACGGACGGTCTCGACGACCTCCTCGGTGTCGAAGGGGTCGAGTGTCGCGATCGTCACCGTGGCGGAAAAGGGCTCGACCTGGCTGCCCTGCACGTCGCCCTCGATGCGGCCGGGCAGCACCGCGAGCGAGATCACCTGTCCACCACGGGCATAGGTGCGCCCCCGGGCGAGGCGGCCGTCCTCCGCCAGGCCCTCCATCGTCTCGACGAACCGTCGACCCCACCAGGTGGCGCCGAACTTGCCGCGCGCCGTCGTCGCCTGCACGCCGTTCTTCACGCGCCGGCGCGGCCCGTACTCGATCGGACGCGGCGTCATTCGCCCACCGCCTCGTCCGAGAGCGACAACAGGGACCGCAGCTCGCCGGTCGAGAGCTCGGTGATCCAGTTCTCCCCCGCCCCCACCGCCATGTCCGCGAGACCGGCCTTGCCGGTGAGGATCTCGTCGATCCGCTCCTCCACGGTTCCCACGCAGACGAGTTTGCGCACCTGGACGTCCCGGCGCTGGCCGATGCGGAAGGCCCGGTCGGTCGCCTGGTTCTCCACCGCCGGGTTCCACCACCGGTCGAGGTGGACCACGTGGTTGGCCGCCGTGAGCGTCAGCCCGGTGCCACCCGCCTTCACGGTGGCCAGCAGGATCGGCGGCCCGTCGCTCGACTGGAAGCGGGCCACCATCTCGTCCCGTCCCCGCTTGCGCACCCCGCCGTGCAGGAACGGCACCTCGACCCCGAAACGGTCCTCCAGATACGGCACCACCAGTCGCCCGAAGGCGGCGAACTGCGTGAAGACCAAAGCCTTCTCCCCGTCAGCGAGCACGGAGTCGAGGATGTCCTCGACCAGTGCCACCTTGCCCGAGCGGTGACGACCGCGGCGCAGCACGGTCGACCCGTCCGCGAGGAAGTGGGCGGGGTGGTTGCACACCTGCTTGAGCCGGGTCAGCGCGGCGAGGACGGCGCCCTTGCGCTCCATCCCCTCCGCGTCGTCGATCTGCCGCATCGTCTCGTCGACCACTGCCTGGTACAGACTCGCCTGCTCGGCCGTGAGGTTGGTGCGGACCGTCATCTCGAACTTCTCGGGCAGATCCGCGATGACCGTCCGGTCCGTCTTGACCCGCCGCAGCACGAACGGTGCCGTGAGGGAACGCAATCGGGCCAGGGCGTGCTGATCGCCCTCGCGCTCGATCGGCACCGCGAACCGTGCCCGGAACACCGCCGCGCCGCCGAGCAACCCCGGATTGCAGAAGTCGACGATCGAGCGCAGCTCCTCGAGCCGGTTCTCCACCGGCGTTCCCGTCAGCGCGATCCGGTGCTCGGCCGGGACGGCGCGCGCCGCCCGCGCCTGCGCGGTACCGCTGTTCTTGATGTGCTGGGCCTCGTCCAGGACCACCCGCCGCCACCGGGCGGCGGCGAGCGCCGAGACGTCGCGGGCCAGGAGGGCGTACGTGGTGACGACGACGTCGGACGACGCGATCACCGCCTGCAGGTCCTCCCCCGTGACCCGACCGGCACCGTGATGCACGTGGACGGTCAGATCGGGCACGAACGTCGCCGCCTCCCGAGCCCAGTTGCCGACCACCGACATCGGTGCCACCACGAGCGTCGGTCGCCGGTCCTGCGCCGGCGTCGCCGCCCGCTCCGATCCGAGCAGCACCAGGATCTGCACGGTCTTCCCCAGACCCATGTCGTCGGCGAGGATCGCGCCGAGTCCGAGCGAACTCATGAACGCGAGCCACCGCACGCCGCGCTCCTGATAGGGCCGCAACGTCGCGCGCACCGACGACGGGATCTCGACCGGCTCGGGCCGCCGGTCGCTGTCGAGCAGCGCGGCGACCCACCCGGTGGCGGCGACGTCCGTGACCGGGACGGGAGGCGGCTCGGACGCCGCCAGCTGTCCGAGCGCCGACGCCAACGGGACCGAGGTCGGCGCCCGGTGCCGCTCCACGTAGTCGATGGCCCGAGCCAGCACGGCGCCGTCCGCATGGACCCACTTGCCGCGCACCCGCACCAGGTCGGCCTTCGACGACGCCAGGCGGGCCATCTCCTCCGCGGACAGCACCATGTCGCCGACCGCGACCTGCCAGTCGTACTCCACCAACCGGTCGAGCCCCACGGCGGAGTCCTTGGTGGTCGGCGACGGCGGCGCGTCCACGGTCAGCCGCATCGAGGTCTCGACGCGGGCCCACTCCCGCGGCAGGAGCACGTCGACTCCCACGCTCTGCACGGCGCGCACACCGGAGACGACGAAGTCCAGCACCATCTCGGTCGGCAACAGCAGGTCCACCGAGCCCGGCGCGGTGACGGCGCGGGCGAGCGGTGGGTAGGCCCCGGCGGCCTCCGCCAGGGCCCGGAGCGCGCCGCGGAACTTCTCGGTGTCGGCCACCCCCGCACCCGGCCGAAGCGAGACCGGTTGCGGCGCTTCGCCGTCCGGTCGCACCAGCACCTGGAGGCGCCACAGGGCGGACGGCGTGCGGTTCTCGCCGTCGGGCGCGGCGCGCGCGTCGCCTCCGTCGTGCTGGTCGTCGTACTGGTCGAGGTCCTGATCGAGATCGTCGGGCTCGACCAGCCGCAGGACCAGGGTGGCGTCGTCGCCCCGCAGACTGTCCCGCCACCGATCGAGGGCCTGCTCGGATCGAGTCGATCCGTCCTCGTACGGCTCCTCCTCCACCAGCGCCACGAGCAACGGATGGTGGACGTCCGGCCGGCCGAGGACGTGGCGCACGACCGGGTCCGTGAGCTCGGCGATCAGGTCGTCGAGCACCACGGCGGGGTCGCCCTCGGCGCGCTGGACCGGCGGCATGGCGGCCAGCAGCTCGGCGCGCCACCCGCGTTGATGCTCGTCGCCGAGCAGCCGCCACCGCAGCCACCACCGGTTCTCGAGCCGCACCTGGTGGGGCACCACCCGACCGGCCCGCGCCCACCGCTCGAGCCCCCGCGTCACCGCGGCGAGGTACCGCAGGTCGCCGGACAGGGCGGGGTGCACCAGCGGCACCCGGCGCAACAGATCCGCCGCCTCCATCGGCGCGAGTGCGGCCGCCGGCACGGCCTCCACGCGGTCCGCCGCACCGGCGGCCGCGGGCATGGTCACGGACGCGGTGTGTCGCAGACGCCGGGCCATCACCCGGGCGAGGAAGGGCGGCAGATCGTCGTGGCCCTCCCCACCGTCCCCCGCGAGCCCGTCCCCGTCCGACACCGCACGGTCCTGCCACAGCAGCAGCCCCGATCCGGGGGTCCAGAGTCCGTGGAGCACGAGGTCCATGAAAGCACCGCCGTCCGACACGGCGATCGACGAGCCTGTCGGTGGCGGCGGGCATACTGCGCGACGTGTTCACCCCGCCCCGCCGCCC
>NZ_JABUBU010000027.1 GCF_019834675.1 Rhodococcoides corynebacterioides
CAACCCGCATATCCCCAGCAGCCCGTCTCCCCCCAGCCCGCCCCACCGGTCCGACAGGAAGGTCTCGCCGTGCGCAGCGAACTGTTCGCCCCCTCCAATGCCGAGGTGCAGGGCAACGGCATTCTCAAACAGGGCAGCAAGATGGCCCGCGTCGCCATGAACGGCGAGGTCATGGCCCGATCGGGATCCATGGTCGCGTACCAGGGCGACCTGCGGTTCGAGGCGCAGGGCTCGGGCGGGATCGGCAACCTCATCCGGCGCACCGTCACCGGCGAGGGTGTTCCGCTGATGAAGGTCAGCGGCCGCGGCGACCTGTTCCTGGCCAACGCCGCGCAGGACGTCCACATCATCGACCTCGACGGCAGCGACGGGCTGACCATCAACGGCTCCAACGTGCTGGCCTTCGACACCTCGCTCTCCTACCGCATCGGCCGGGTCCAGGGGGCCGCGGCCAGCTCCAACGCGGGGCTGTTCAACTGCGTCTTCACCGGTCGCGGCCGCATCGCGATCACCACGGACGGACAGCCGGTGGTGCTGAACGTCGACCAGCCCACGTTCGCCGATCCCCAGGCGGCGGTGGCGTGGTCGTCGAGCCTGCAGACGTCGGTCAAGAGCAACGACCAGTTGAACTTCGGCACCCTCATCGGCCGGAGCACCGGCGAGCGGTTCACGCTGCAGTTCTCCGGGCAGGGCTTCGTGGTGGTGCAGCCGTCCGAGCTGCCCCCGGGCGGTCTGATCGCCGGTACCGGCGGCGGCCAGCAGGCCGGAGTGGGCGGCGCTCTCGGTGGTCTGCTCGGCCGGTGACGGCTCCGGCGATGACCGACGCACAGGAGGAGTTCGCGGAGCAGGTGCTCGGCGTCGTCGACCACATCCCGGTGGGGCGAGTGATGACCTACGGCGACATCGCGGAGTACCTGCAGCGCGGGGGCCCGCGCGGCGTCGGGGGCGTGATGGCGCGCGAGGGCGCGGCCGTCGCGTGGTGGCGCGTCGTGCGGGCGAACGGCACGCTGCCGGCCCACCTGGTGATCGACGCCCAGGAGCACTGGCATCTCGAACGCACCCCGCTGCGGCGCGGCATCGTCGACGTCGACGCCGCCCGCTGGTGGCCCGAGGCCGACGAGCGCGCGGCACGCTGAATGGCCTGCCACGACGCCCACCCGCGCGACGACGATTTCCGTCCCCGGGTACGGTTTGCCCGATGGGAACCGTCGGTGCGCCCGCTACCTCCCAGCGGGACGGTGAGGTCGTGATGACCCGTGCCGATTCCACCGCGGCGGCCTGGTGGCGCGCCCTGCCGCTCACCCGCGTCGTCCGGGTCGAGGGGGCGTCGCTCCGCGATCTCGCCGATCACGTCGATCCGCTGCCCGCCGACGCCCCCGCGCCGCTCTTCTTCTGCGCCGACGACGCCGCCGCGGCGAGCGCGTCAGCGCTCACCGACGCGGTGGTCGCGGCCGTCGAACAGGCCGCGATCGAGCTGATCCCCCTCGTCGTGCCCGGTACCGACTCGCCCGGCGACCACTCGTCGCTCGTCCGGGACGCCGCCCGCGCCCGGGCCGTCGACCTCGCCCGATCGAGCGCGCACTTCGGGCCGTACCTCGCGTCCCTGGCCGGCGCCCGCGCGTCGGCCCGTCCCCCGCGCTCCGACGCGTTCTCCCGCGAGACGCGGCTGACCGGCGCCGCGCGCGTCGTCGCGCAGGCGCACGGCCGGGACAGCGCCGTCGTGATTCTCGACGTCCCCGCCGAGGCGCCGTCCCGCGACGTCGCGGCGGCCGCGGAATGGCTGTGCCGCACCGGGGTCGGGGTGTGGCTGACCGGGCTCGGCGCGGCCGACGACGACCGCGTGCCGACCGTCCGCGTCGAGGCGCCGCGCGTGCCGAACGACGTCGCCACGATCGTCGATCGGTTCCGTCCCGCGAGCTATCCACCCGTCGTCGGGCATCCGCACGCGGCGAGCGCCGCAGAGAAGCGTCTCCACCGCCTGTTCTCGGCACGGGAGTGGGCGACGGGCCGTGGGCACAACCAGGTGGTCCGCGTCTCCGAACTCGCCCGGCCGTTCACCGTCGACGTCGTCTGGCTGCAGGAGAAGATCGCCGTCGAGGTCGACGGCCCCGAACATCGGTCCCGGCACCGCTTCTCGGACGATCGATCACGGGACAACCTGCTGCAGACACACGGCTGGATGGTGCTGCGCTTCACCAACGAGGACGTGCTCACCGACCACGAGAGCGTCGTCACGATCATCGACCAGGCACTGCACCGACGACGAGCGAAGGGGACCCCCACGTGAGCACGACCGACTTGACCGGCACCGAGGTCGCCGTGTTGATGGTGCTGATGGCCGAGGCGCGGGCTCTGACCAACAAGGAACTCAGGGAACTCGCGTCGGAGCCCAAGAAGGCATCGCGCGACAAGCTGGTCCGTCAGGGCGTCGTGTCCCTCGGCAAGAGCGGAAGATCGATGACCCTGGAGCTGACCGACAAGGGCTGGAAGGCTGCCTACGACCTGATGGGCGACGAGGCCCCGCCGCGCGCCAACCGGGCGTTGTTCACGGTCCTTGCCGGTCTGCGTCGATGGATGGACCGCGACGACGTTCGCCCCGCCGAGGTGTTCTTCCCCCGCGACACCCCCGCCGCGATCGAGCCGCTGCCCACGCCGCCGAACGCCGTCGTACCGCAGTCGGTGCGCGAACAGGACGCCGTTCCCGACTCTTCGGCCGAGAGCGGCACCGACCTCGAGACGCGCATCCGGCGCGCGTACGCGGACCTCGCGCGCGAGCCCGGGGCGCGGGTGCGGCTGACCCGGCTGCGGCCCGCCCTGTCCGACGTTCCCCGCGACCGCCTCGACGACGCGCTGGTCGCGTTGCAGCGGAAACCGGGCGTCTCGTTGATCCCCGAAGAGAACCAGAAGACGCTGTCCGACGACGATCGCGCCGCCGCGGTGACCGTCGGGAACCAGCGCAACCACCTGCTGACGATCACCTCGTGATGGGTACTTCCATGAGCACTGCAGACGACCGCATCCGCGCCCTCGAGTCGGTGCGCCTGAGCTGGGCGCCGACTCCCGACGACGTGTGGCGGTCCCAGTCCGACGTCCACGTCGCCGGCCTGCACGACCGCGTGTACGCCGACGTCATGGCGGCCTACACCGACGCCGAGAAGTCCGACGACGCGAGCCCGCTGGGCGTCGTCGTGCGCGGGCCGGCCGGGTCGGGCAAGACCCACCTGCTCGGCCAGGTGCGCGAGGAGATCCAGGAGCGCGGCGGCTACTTCTTCCTCATCCGGCTGCTCGACGCCGCGGGCTTCTGGCGGTCGGTGCTGATGGGCATGCTCGACGACCTGACCCGCCCGTCCGGGCGCGGTGACGACAGCCAGCTCGCGCTGATGCTCCGTCGACTGTGCGAGGTGGGCGGGGTCGACGAGTCCGTCCGCGCACAGGTGATGGGCGAGACGATGATCGACGTCGACGCCCTCAACACGTTCGTCACCGCGGTCTACAAGGTGCATCCGCGACACCGGCGTACCTCGCAGCACACGTTGCGGTCGCTGGTGCTGTCGGTCGCGCCGGACACCGGCGTGCAGGACATCGGCGACGCGTACCTGCAGTCGATCGACGACGTCGACCCGGAGGAGTTCCGCGCCTGGGGCATCGTGCGCGCCGAACTGGGCCACCAGGGCATCGCCGAGAACATCTCGCGCCTCCTCGCCATCACCGGTCCGACGGTGCTCGCCATCGACCAGATCGACACCCTCGTCGCGCAGGCGCGGACGGGCTCGGACCAGGAGTTCGCGGACGCCCGCGAGGACAAGGTCGTCGAGCAGCTGGCGCACGGGTTGATGTCGTTGCGCGAGACCCTGCCGCGCACGGCGTCGGTGCTCTCCGCCCTGTCGAGCGCGTGGGATCTCATCGAGGCGCGCGGCACGGCGCCGGTCAAGGACCGCTTCCGGGTGACGACGGATCTCGAGCGCATCCCGTCGTCGGACATCGGTCGGCTCCTGCTGGGGCGGCGGCTGAACGCGTGCTTCCGCGACGTCGGCTTCGTCCCGCCGCACGAGACGTGGCCGGTGGCCGCGGACGCCTTCGATCAGGCGCCCGATTTCACCCCGCGACAGCTGCTCATCGCCGTCGACCGGCACATCCGCCGCTGCCTCGACAGCGGGGTCGCCGACGAGCTAACCGACTTCCGGGACAAGGGCGGCGACGGTGGACAGCGCATCGTCGTCGAGCAGGACGAGCTGGCCGCCCTCGACGAGCGCTACGCCGCGCTGATCGCCGACGCCGACGTCAGCGTCCAGATCTCCCCGACCACCGAGGACGTGCTGGTCCCGACCCTGCTCGCCGCCGGACTCACGGCGTGGATCCACGAGCACCAGTCCTCCGACGACAGCCTCGCGCAGGACCCGCCGCCCAGCGGTCGGGCCGCCCTGCACGCCCGGTTGCGCCACACCGTCGATACGGACACCGACGACGAGGAGCACTGGTGCTTCCGCGCCATCACCGCGACGCACTGGCGCGCCGCGGGTGCCCGGATCGGGCGGGCGGTCACCGCAGCGGGCCTGCACATCGACATGCCGCGACGGAAACTGATCCTGATCCGCAACGATCCGTGGCCGTCGGGCGCGAAGACGCAGCAGACCATCGCGGCGGTGCGGCAGGCCGGGGCCGTCGAGGTCCCGCTCACCGAGTCCGACCGCCGAGCGCTCACCGCCCTGGGGCGACTGCTCGACGAGAACTCCCCCGCCCTCACCTCGTGGCTGCTCTCCCGCAAGCCGGCGCACGAGATCGAGCTGTTCCGCACGACGCTGCCCGAGGTCAGTGTCGTCGACGACGAGCGCGCCCTCATCGAGCCGGAACCGATCACCAGCCGCCCCGCGCGTCGGCCCGAGATCGAGATCGGCACGGAGCTCAGCACCAACGCCGAGGTCCGCATCCCCCTCGAAGCGCTGCGCAAGCACACGGCGATCTTCGCGGGATCCGGGTCCGGCAAGACCGTGCTGATTCGCCGGCTCGTCGAAGAGTGTGCCCTGCAAGGTGTCTCGGCCATCGTGCTCGACATCAACAACGATCTCGCCCGCCTCGGCAGCGCGTGGCCCGACGACGAACGCACGTGGCCGCCCGGCGACGAGGCCAAGGCGACGGCCTACCTCCGCGACACGGACGTCGTCGTCTGGACGCCCCGGAAGTCGTCGGGACGCCCGCTGAGTTTCCAGCCGCTGCCGGACTTCGCCAGCGTCGTCGGCGACCGGGACGAGTTCGACGCGTCCGTCGAGTCGGCGCTCGCCGCTCTCGCCCCCGCCGCGTCCGCCGTCGGCACCACCGAGAAGGCCAAGCATCGGCAGGCCGTCCTGAAGTCGGCGCTCGAGGGATTCGGGCGTCGATCGCGGGGTGGGTCGCTCGCCGACTTCGTCGACCTGCTCGAGAACCTTCCCGACGACGCCAGCGAGATGCGCGACGCGACGCGCATCGCCGCGGACCTCGCCGAGAACCTCAAGGCCGCGATGACCAACGATCCGTTGTTCGCCGGTAGCGGGACGCCCGTCGATCCGGGTGTCCTGCTGACCCCGGCGGAGGGCAAGAAGGCCCGCGTGTCCGTGATCAACCTGGCCGGGCTGACCACCGAGGACCAGAAGCAGAGCTTCGTGAACCAGCTGCAGATGGGCCTGTTCGCGTGGATCAAGAAGAACCCGGCCGGTGATCGGCCGCTCGGCGGACTGTTCGTGATGGACGAGGCCCAGAACTACGCGCCGTCCGACCGCTACACCGCGGCGACGCACAGCACCCTGGCCCTCGCGTCGCAGGCCCGCAAGTACGGACTGGGGCTGGTGTTCGCGACGCAGGCGCCGAAGGGTCTGCACAACCGCATCGCCGGCAACGCGGCGACGCAGTTCTACGGCCTGTTGAACAGCCCTGCGCAGATCACCGCCGCGCAGGAGATGGCGCGGGCCAAGGGCGGGTCGGTTCCGGACGTCGGGCGGCTGCCCGCCGGGCAGTTCTACGCGGCGGTCGAGGGTGCCGAGTTCCGGCGGACCGCCACCCCGCTGTGCCTGACCTACCACCCGAAGAGCCCGCCGACGGAAGAGGAGGTCCTCGCGCTGGCGCGTGAGTGACGGGGCGCCCGGCGGCGTCGCGCGTAACTTGGTTGCCATGGCTTACCGATTTCTGGGCAACAGTGGACTCAAGGTCTCCGAGATCACCTACGGCAACTGGCTGACGCACGGCTCGCAGGTGGAGAACGACGTCGCCACCGCATGCGTCAAGGCGGCGCTCGACGCGGGTATCACCACCTTCGACACGGCCGACGTCTACGCCAACGGCGCCGCCGAGGAGGTACTCGGCAAGGCCGTCGCGGGCGAGCGCCGGGAGAGCCTCGAGATCTTCACCAAGGTCTACTTCCCCGTCGGCCCGAAGGGCCCCAACGACACCGGCCTCTCGCGCAAGCACATTCGCGAGGGCATCGACAACTCGCTCCGCCGGCTCGGCACGGACTACGTCGACCTCTACCAGGCGCACCGGTACGACCACGAGACGCCGCTCGAGGAGACCATCGCGGCCTTCGGCGACGTGGTGCAGCAGGGCAAGGCGCTCTACATCGGCGTCTCGGAGTGGACGGCCGACCAGCTGCGTGAGGCGCAGTCCTTGGCGCGCGAGCGCGGCTTCTCCATCGTGTCCAACCAGCCGCAGTACTCGGCGCTCTGGCGCGTCATCGAGGCCGAGGTGGTCCCGGCCTCGAAGGAACTCGGCATCTCGCAGGTGGTCTGGTCGCCGCTCGCGCAGGGCGTGCTGACGGGCAAGTACGTGCCCGGTCAGCCGCTGCCCGAGGGCTCGCGCGCCACGGACGACAAGGGCGGCGCGGACATGATCTCGCGGTACATGAACGACGAGACCCTCACCCGCGTGCAGAAGCTGAAGCCGATCGCGGACGATCTGGGCCTGTCGATGTCGCAGCTCGCCATCGCCTGGGTGCTGGCGAACGACAACGTCGCCGCGGCCCTCGTCGGCGCCTCCCGGCCGGAGCAGATCGCGGACAACGTGAAGGCGGCCGGCGTCACCCTCGAGTCCGACGTGCTCGCGCGGATCGACGAGGCCCTGGGAGACATCGTCGAGAAGGACCCGGCCAAGACGGTCAGCCCGGAGAAGCGCCTGGTCTAGACCCGTTCCTGCGCTGCGGTTCCGCTCGCGCGCTGCCTGTGTGCAGCGCGCGTGACGGGCCGCAGCGCGGGAGGGGCGATCCCCGGGAGAACGGTGTTCCACAGGCCCTGCTCGGGGGCCCGCCGCCCGCCGCCGGCACGGGCAGGCTCGCGGCATGGACCACCTCACGCGAGAGTCGGCCCTCCGGCTCGGTCTGACCGACTCGCGAGTCCGTCGTGCCGTCGCCGCGGGCTCGCTGCACCGCATTCGACGCGGGCACCTCTGCGACGCCGGTGAGTGGGCGGCCCTGACCGACGACGCCCGCTACCTGGTGGAGGTGCGTGCTGCCGCAGCGGCACTCACCCTGCCCGCCTCCCTGAGCCACCAGTCCGCCGCGGCGCTGCACGGCCTCCCGGTGCTGCGACCCGACAGACGCGTCGTCCACCTCACGCTCGACGGGCGCAGCGGCGGCCACGGCGGTTCGCGAGCCCTGCACCGATGCCCCCTGGACCCCGTCGACGTCACGACGATCGACGGCCTGTCCGTGACCACCCTCGAACGCACCGCCGTCGACGTGGCGTGCGCGGGCACGTTCGCGCAGGCGGTCTGCGTCGCGGAGTCCGCGCTGCGTGCCGGTGCGACGCGGGAGGGACTGGCCGCGGCCCTGGTCCGCGTCGGGCGTCGTCGGGGCATTGCCGTCGCGCGGGCGGGGCTCGCCTACGCCGACGGCCGCACCGAGAGCATCGGCGAATCGTGGAGCCGGGCGCTGATGCGGGGCTGGGCCGACGTGCCCGAGCCTCGCCTGCAGCACACCTTCACTCGGGACGACGGAACGTTGTCGCGCGCACCGACTTCGACTGGGACGGCCGCCTGGTGGGCGAGTTCGACGGCGAGGTGAAGTACGGCGGCGACACGCGCGCCGCCGTCCTGGCCGAACGCCGTCGGGAGAACGACCTGCACGCGCTGGGCGTCCACGTGGTGCGGTGGGCGTGGCCGGATCTGATGCAGTCGGACCGGCTGCACCGCCTGCTCCGGGACGGGCTGCGGATGGTCGGCCGGTGACCGCCCTGCCTTCCCGCGCTGCGGTTGTGGTGCCGCGCTGACTGCTCGCAGCGCGCGTGTACAGCCGCAGCGCGGGAAGGGGTGAGGGATGCAGAACGGCCCCGCACTCACGGGGAGTGCGGGGCCGTTCGCGGTACTGCAGGTCTTACTTGGCCTTCTCGAGGACCTCGACCAGTCGCCAGTGCTTGGTGGCGGACAGGGGGCGGGTCTCCATGAGCTGAACGCGGTCGCCGACGCCGGCGATCCCGTTCTCGTCATGGGCCTTGACCTTGGTGGTGCGTCGGATGATCTTGCCGTAGAGGGCGTGCTTCACACGGTCCTCGAGCTCGACGACGATCGTCTTCTGCATCTTGTCGGAGACGACGTAACCGATACGCGTCTTCCGGCTGTTGCGGGTCTCTTCAGTCACTGCTTCCTCGCTCACGCTGCGTCACCTGCCGTGTCCTCGGACGGACCGCTGGCCAGCCCGAGCTCACGCTCACGCATGACGGTGTAGATGCGCGCGATCTCGTGGCGGACGACGCGCAGTCGACGGTTGTTGTCCAGCTGGCCGGTGGCCATCTGGAAGCGGAGGTTGAACAGCTCCTCCTTCGACTCACGAAGGCGGTCGATCAGTTCTTCGTCACCGAGCTCGCGGAGCTCGGCAGCCGGGGTACCGGTGGCCATCAGAACTGAACCTCCCTCGTGACGATGCGTGCCTTCATCGGCAGCTTGTGGATCGCGCGGGTCAGCGCCTCGCGGGCGATGGCCTCGTCCGGGTAGCTGAGCTCGAAGAGCACGCGGCCGGGCTTGACGTTGGCGACCCACCACTCCGGCGAACCCTTACCGGAACCCATGCGGGTCTCGGCCGGCTTCTTGGTGAGCGGGCGGTCCGGGTAGATGTTGATCCAGACCTTGCCGCCACGCTTGATGTGGCGGGTGACGGCGATACGAGCTGCCTCGATCTGACGGTTGGTGACGTAGGCCGGCCCGAGAGCCTGGATGCCGTAGTCACCGAAGGTCACCTGAGTCCCGCCCTTGGCGGCACCCGAACGCTTGGGGTGGTGCTGCTTGCGGTGCTTGACCCGACGTGGGATCAACATGCGTCAGCCCTCCTTCTGCTCGGTCGTAGCGGGTGCATCAGCGGTTGCGGTCGCGGCGCGGCCGGCCTCGGTGCTGGTCGCCGTGGTGCCCGAGGCACCGCTGCGACGCGGACGAGACGGACGCTCGCGGCGGGGACGGTCGGAGGGTGCGGCCGCGGCAGCGACCTCACGACGTCCACCGACGATGTCGCCCTTGTAGATCCAGACCTTCACGCCGATGCGACCGAAGGTGGTCTTCGCCTCGTAGAGGCCGTAGTCGATGTCCGCACGCAGCGTGTGCAGCGGAACGCGACCCTCGCGGTAGAACTCGGAGCGGCTCATCTCCGCGCCGCCGAGGCGGCCGGAGCACTGGACGCGGATGCCCTTGACGTTCGGCTGACGCATGGCCGACTGGATGGCCTTGCGCATCGCACGACGGAAGGCGACGCGGTTGCTGAGCTGCTCGGCCACACCCTGAGCCACGAGCTGAGCCTCGGACTCGGCGTTCTTGACCTCGAGGATGTTCAGCTGGACCTGCTTGCCGGTCAGCTTCTCGAGCTCGGAACGGATGCGGTCGGCCTCGGCGCCGCGGCGACCGATGACGATGCCCGGACGCGCGGTGTGGATGTCGACGCGAACGCGGTCACGCGTGCGCTCGATCTCCACCTTCGCGATGCCGGCCCGCTCCATGCCCGTGGCGAGGAGCTTCCGGATCGCGACGTCTTCCTTGACGTACTCCGAGTACTGCTTGTCTGCGTACCAGCGCGACTTCCAGTCGGTCGTGATGCCGAGGCGGAAGCCATGCGGGTTGATCTTCTGGCCCACTACTGAGCTCCCTTCCGGCGACCACGTGCCGAGCCGCCGGTCTTGGGCAGGCTCTCCACGATGACCGTGATGTGCGATGTGCGCTTACGGATACGGAACGCGCGACCCTGGGCACGGGGCTGGAATCGCTTGAGCGTTGCGCCCTCGTCGACGAACGCCGCGGCCACGACCAGCGTGCTGGGGTCGAGGTCGAGGTTGTTCTCGGCGTTGGCGGCGGCGCTGGCGACGACCTTGGCCACCGGCTCGCTCGCTGCCTGCGGCGCGAACTTCAGGATGTTCAGTGCATCCTCGACGCTGCGTCCGCGGACCAGGTCGACGACACGGCGTGCCTTCATCGGGGTGACGCGCACGTGCTTGGCCGTCGCGCGAGCGGTCGGGTTGTCGGTCGCGACAATCCCTGAACGAGAGATGCTCATCGCCTCTTCGCCTTCCGGTCGTCCTTGATGTGTCCCTTGAACGTGCGCGTCGGCGCGAACTCACCGAGCTTGTGTCCGACCATGGCATCCGAGACGAACACCGGGACGTGCTTGCGACCGTCGTGGACGGCGAAGGTGTGTCCGATGAAATCGGGGGTGATGGTCGAGCGACGCGACCAGGTCTTGATGACCTGCTTCGTGCCCTTCTCGTTCTGAACGTCCACCTTCTTCAGGAGGTGGTCGTCGACGAACGGGCCTTTCTTCAGACTGCGTGGCATCTGCTACTCCCTCCTGCTTATCGCTTGTTCTTGCCGGTGCGGCGGCGGCGGACGATCAACTGATCGGACGGCTTGTTCTTGCGGGTGCGGCCTTCAGGCTGTCCCCAGGGGCTGACCGGGTGGCGACCACCGGAGGTCTTGCCCTCACCACCACCGTGCGGGTGGTCGACCGGGTTCATGACGACACCACGGACGGTGGGGCGCTTGCCCTTCCAGCGCATGCGGCCGGCCTTGCCCCAGTTGATGTTGGACTGCTCGGCGTTGCCGACCTCGCCGACGGTGGCGCGGCAGCGCACGTCGACGCGGCGGATCTCACCGGACGGCATACGCAGCGTGGCGTAGGGGCCCTCCTTGCCGAGGAGCTGGATGCCGGCGCCGGCGGAGCGAGCCATCTTGGCTCCGCCGCCGGGACGCAGCTCCACCGCGTGGATGGTGGTACCCGTCGGGATGTTGCGCAGCGGCAGGTTGTTGCCCGGCTTGATGTCCGCGGTCGCACCGGACTCGATGGGCGAACCCTGCGAGATGCCCTTCGGCGCGATGATGTAGCGCTTCTCGCCGTCGGCGTAGTGCAGCAGCGCGATGTTGGCGGTGCGGTTGGGGTCGTACTCGATGTGAGCGACCTTGGCCGGCACGCCGTCCTTGTCGTTGCGACGGAAGTCGATCAGACGGTAGGCGCGCTTGTGGCCGCCACCCTTGTGACGGGTGGTGATGCGACCGTGGGCGTTGCGGCCTCCGCGGCCGTGCAGCGGGCGGATGAGCGACTTCTCCGGTGTCGAGCGCGTGATCTCCGCGAAATCGGAGACACTCGCGCCGCGACGACCGGGAGTGGTCGGCTTGTACTTGCGAATTGCCATGTTTGTCTCGTCCCTTGATCCTCGAGGACCCTCGTGAGCTCCGGCCGCTTACGCGACCGGGCCCCCGAAGATCTCGATGGGCTTGCTGTCGGCCGAGAGGGTCACGAGCGCGCGCTTGGTGGACTTGCGCGTGCCGTAGCCGAATCGGGTCCGCTTGCGCTTACCCTGCCGGTTGGCGGTGTTGACGCTGGTCACGGTCACGCCGAAGATCTTCTCCACGGCGATCTTGATCTGCGTCTTGTTCGAGTCGGGGTGCACGATGAACGTGTACGTCCCCTGCTCGATCAGTCCGTAGGACTTCTCCGAGATGACCGGCGCCAGCAGGATGTCGCGGGGGTCCGCGATGGTGCTCACTTGTCGTCCTCCTGTGCTTCCGCAGCCGCCGAGCGAGCCGGACCTGCGATGAAGGTGTTCAGCGCCTCGACCGTGAAGATCACGTCGTCGCTCTCGAGGACGTCGTAGGTGTTCAGCTGGTCGGGGGCGATGGGGTGCACACCGTCGAGGTTCTGCACCGACTTCCAGGCAGCGAGGTCCGCACGGCCGATGACCAACAGGACCTTCTTGCGATCGGTGAGCTCGGCGAGGAAGGAACGCGCGCCCTTGGTGGACGGCACCTGCCCGGCGACCAGCTCGGTGATCACGTGGATGCGCTCGCTGCGCGCCCGGTCGGAGAGGGCTCCGCGCAGAGCGGCGGCCTTCATCTTCTTGGGGGTGCGCTGGCTGTAGTCACGCGGCTGCGGGCCGTGGACCGTGCCACCGCCGACGAACTGCGGTGCGCGGGTCGAACCCTGGCGTGCGCGGCCGGTGCCCTTCTGGCGGTACGGCTTCTTGCCGCCACCGCGGACCTCGCCACGCGTCTTCGTCGAGTGCGTGCCCTGGCGTGCGGCCGCGAGCTGCGCGACGACGACCTGGTGCATCAGCGCGATGTTCGCGGTGCGGTCGAAGATCTCGGCGGGGAGATCGACGGTGCCGTTGGCCTTGCCGCCGGCTTCCTTGACGTCGAGCGTCAACTTCGTTGCGCTCTTCTCGAGACTGGTCATGCTCGCGCACCACCCTTCACTGCGCTCTTGACGATCACGACGCCGCCCTTGCGGCCCGGGATCGCACCTTTGATCAGCAGCAGGCCGTTCTCGGCGTCCACCTTGTGGACCGAGAGGTTCTGCGTCGTGACGCGGTCGCTACCCATCCGACCCGACATGCGCATGCCCTTGAACACGCGGCCGGGGGTGGCGCAACCACCGATGGAACCGGGGCGACGGTGCACGGCCTGGGCGCCGTGGCTGGCTCCCTGACCGGCGAAGCCGTGGCGCTTCATCGTGCCGGCGAAGCCCTTGCCCTTGCTGATGCCGGTGACGTCGACGTAGGCGCCGTCCTCGAACTCGGCGGCGGTGAGCTCCTGGCCGACCTCGAAGGCGGCGGTGTCGGCGACACGCAGCTCGGCGAGGTGGCGGCGCGGCGTGACGCCGGCCTTGGCGAACTGACCGGAGACCGGCTTGTTCACCTTGCGGGGATCGATGGCGCCGAAGGCGACCTGGACGGCGCTGTAGCCGTCGCGCTCCTCGGTGCGGATCGCGGTCACGACGTTCGGATCCGCCTTGACGACGGTGACCGGGACGACGCGGTTGTTCTCGTCGAAGACCTGGGTCATGCCGAGCTTGGTGCCCAGAATTCCCTTGGCCGGACGGTTCTTGTTGTCAGTCATGGTTGTCTCCGCGCTCACTGAATGTTGACGTCGACGCTGGCCGGCAGGTCGATACGCATGAGTGCGTCGACGGTCTTCGGCGTCGGGTCGAGAATGTCGATGAGTCGCTTGTGAGTACGCATCTCGAAGTGCTCGCGAGAATCCTTGTACTTGTGCGGCGAACGAATGACGCAGTACACGTTCTTCTCGGTGGGCAACGGCACCGGTCCGACCACGCGGGCCCCGGTACGGGTCACCGTCTCGACGATCTTGCGTGCAGACGCGTCGATCGCTTCGTGGTCGTAGGCCTTGAGCCTGATGCGGATCTTCTGTCCCGCCACGCTTATGTCCTCTTCCTTGCCCGTAGGTGTCGACCGACTCGGGTGTCAACCAACTCGGTAGGTCTTCTCGCGGTTCGCCGGGACGAGTCCCGAACGTTCCGGCAGTGCGCGTCCGGCCCCGACGGGACGGACGACATCCGATGACGAATCACGTGGCGGAGCCGCTGTGGGCACGCACGAGGCGTGGCCGGGACATCCGTTGCCGCTGTTCATCTGTCATGGATCTCCGGTCCACGCGGTCGGGCGTGTCGCATTCCCGACCAATCCTCTGCCCGGTCCGGTGTCCCGGATGGGCGAGTCGTGTACGAACCGGATGCGCCCATCGAGCCGGCGCGATCACTGCTTGTTCACTGCCCGACCGACGGTCACTCCGCGCACGCACGAGGCGCACGACAGCGATCACCTCGGTCAAGGCAACCCGACGAGTATGACCCACGAACGGGGCTCAGTTCAAATCGACTCCGTCACACTCGTCGGGCCCAGCGGCGGGCCCGCCGAGTAGGGTCCGCGGTCATGACCACCGTGACCGGCACGTACGGGCTCTGGCGCCGTCTGCCGCGCCCCGTGCGCAGTCCGCTCTTCTCTCTCGGCATGTGCGCGCGCGTCCCGTTCTTCGCGACCGTGCTCCCCCGCGTGCGCGAGCTCGAACCCGGCCGGTGCGTGGTGACGGCGCCGATGTGGTTCGGCGTGCACAACCATCTGCACACCTTCCACGCCATCGCGTCCTGCAACCTGGCCGAGGTCGCCATGGGGATGCTGGCGGAGGCCACCGTCCCGACGACGCACCGGTGGATCCCCAAGGGGATGACGGTGTCCTACCTCGCGGCGGGGCGGACGGGTATGACGGCCCGAGCCGAGTTGGACGAACTGCCAGACTTCGGCGCTCTCACCGAGGGCACCGACCTGGTGATTCCGGTGTACCTGACGGATCGGTCGGGTGCCGAGGTGGTGCACGCGGACATCACGGTGTGGGTCACACCCAAATAGCCCGGTGTGGGTCACACCGAAGTAATTCGGCGTGGGTCACACCCGAGTGGTCGCGTCGGGTCAGAGGCCGAGCGACGCAGCGGTGAACGGCCAGGACTTGTGGAGATCCTCCTGCCAGTAGGCCCAGGAGTGCGTGGCCGGTCCGCGGAAGTCGACGACGGCGGGGATGCCCAGTTCGGCGAGTCGGCCGGCGAAGACGCGGGTGCAGTGGTCGGTGATGGACTCGATGCCGCCGCCGACGATCACGCGGTTCACCAGGTCGGCGACGTCCCCGCCGATGCGCGCGCTGGTCAGGGTGTCGTCGAAGCCGGGCAGGCCGTTGCCGGTGGAGAGGTAGAGCGGGGTGCCGCGCAGTTTCTCGGCGTTGAGCAGGGCGTCGTTGGCGATCCAGCCGGGCCCGCCGGTGGGTCCCCACATGTTCTCGGTGTCGCCGCCGCCGCGCGCCTCGACGACGAGCTTGACGTAGGCCGCCCCGAGGTCGTCCGAGGTGTTGGCGCAGCCGCTGAACGAGGTGACGGAGGAATAGAACCCGGGGGCGTCGGCAGCCAGCATGAGCACCGCGCTCGCGGCCATCGAGATTCCGCCGACGGCCTGGCGTCCGTCGGTTCCGAGGGCGGCGTTCATCAACGGCGGGAGTTCCGACGTGAGAAACGTCTCCCACTTGTTGCGGCCGAGTTCGGGATCGTCGGCGAGCCAATCCGTGTAATAGCTGAACGCGCCGGCCTTGGGGATGACGACGTTGACGTTCTTGTCCGCGAAGAATGGCACGACGTCCGTCTGGTCGGGCCAGTTGCTGGACGGATCCTCGCCGCCGCTCGCGCCGTTCAGCAGGTAGTAGGTGGGCCGCGGAACGCTGGTGTCGGCCGGCCGGAGCACCTGCAGGTCGACGGTGCGGTCCATCGAGGCCGAGCGGACCACCACGTCGTACCGCTGCCCCTCGACTCGCGTCACCGAGACCACGCTGCTGCCGTCGGCGCCCACGAAGCCCGACGTCGGTGCCGACGACACCGCTGCGGCGCCGGAAACGGGTTGCGCCACTGCGGAACCCGCACTGACGACCGCGGTGGAGGCGACGACGGCGGCCACGGCGAGAACGCCGAACGACCGCCGTGTGCGCGCAGCGACGGCGGGGACGGACGAGTGGGTGCGAACCTTCACGGCGGCGGTGTTCCCTTCGATGACGCGGCAGGTACCGACCGGCCGGCCGAGGCCGGTGCGGGGCACCCTCGGCCGTCACAGTAACCGGGCGGAGCGGACGCCGTGAACGCTCGAGACCTCCCCGAGACCACATCGTCATCGGACGCAGGCCCGGCGCGTCGGCGCGCGGTCGTCGTTCGCGGACATTTCCCACGCCGTTTCCCCGGGCGCGCCGACCGACTCGTCCCGGCCGAGAATGGCGGCCTCATCGCCGCGCCGTACCGCGGTGTTACAGCCCGAGGGCCCGTGCGCCGACGAAGGTCCGTTCCCGGTCGCGTCCGCATCTCCCTGCATTTTTCTTCTGCCATACTCGAGGCCATGCCTACCGGAGTGGCCGTTCACGTCGACGGAATCACCAAGTCGTTCGGCGACGTCCACGCACTGCGGGGGGTGAGCTTCTCCGTCCCCGTCGGGTCGGTCCTCGGCGTCCTCGGTCCCAACGGCGCCGGCAAGACGACCACCGTGAACGTGCTGTCCACGCTGCTGCGACCCGATGGCGGCCACGCGTCGGTGTCCGGGTTCGACGTCGTGAAGAACGCGCAGGACGTCCGCAAACGCATCATGCTGACCGGCCAGTACGCCGCGCTCGACCAGGGCCTGACCGGTGCCGAGAACCTCGAACTGTTCGGCCGGTTGATGGGGCTGTCGAAGAAGGCGGCTCGCGCTCGCGGAACCGAGTTGCTCGAGCAGTTCGACCTGGTCGCCGCCGCCGACCGCAAGGTGTCGGGGTACTCCGGCGGCATGCGTCGTCGTATCGACATCGCCTGCGGGCTGGTCACGCGGCCCGACGTGGTGTTCCTCGACGAGCCCACCACCGGCCTCGATCCCCGCAGTCGCCAGTCCGTCTGGTCGTTGGTGGAGAACCTCAAGAACGAGGGCATCACGATCCTCCTCACCACCCAGTACCTCGAGGAGGCGGACCTCCTCAGCGACAACATCGTCGTCATCGACAAGGGCACCGTGATCGCCGAGGGCACGGCCGACCAGCTCAAGGCCCGCACCGGCGACAGCTACTGCGAGGTGGTTCCGCGTCAGCCGGCCGACCTCGGTCGGGTTCGCGAGATTCTCGCCGCCGTCGCCGGATCGGCCGCGGTGGTCGACGACTCGGAGCCCGATCGCATGTCGATTCCGGCCGCGCACGGCCCGCGCACGCTCACCGAGGTGGTGCGCCGGCTCGACATGGCCGAGATCGACCTGGCCGACATCGCCCTGCGGCGTCCGTCGCTCGACGACGTCTTCCTCTCCCTCACCGGCCACTCCGAGCGGCGAGACGAGCCGGCGCGGTGACGGCGACCGTCGCGACGACGCGGTCCAGCGGGCGCCATCGCGCCCCGGAACTGTCGTCGTTCCAGCAGTGGCGGGCCCTGACCGGCCGCGTCATCGCCAGTCAGCTGCGCACCCACGAACTCACTGTCGCGCTGCTCGCCCCGGCGATCTTCGCCATCGGCTTCTATCTGCCCCTGCGCTTCGTCATGCGTGTCCAGGGCATCGACTACGCCCAGTTCGTCATGCCGATCATCGTGCTGCAGGCCATGGCGTTCACCGCCATCTCGGCCGCCTCGCGCGGTGCGGCGGAGGAACTCAACGGCATCAACCCGCGCTTCAAGACCATGCCGATCGGGCCGGCGGTGCCCCTGCTCGCCCGCATCGGCGGCGCGACGTTCCGCTCCGCCCTGTCGCTGATCGCGGCGCTCTTCTACGGCTACCTGATCGGCTTCCGGTTCACCGGCGGCGTCGGGCCGGCCGTGCTGTTCGTGACCATCGCGATGCTGGTGGGCACCGCGTTCGCCATGGGCGGCGACGCCATCGGCGTGCTCTCCCGCAGCCCCGAGGCCACCAGTCAGGCGCTCACGCTGCCGCAGCTCATCCTCGGCATGCTGTCCACCGGGTTCGTCCCGGAGGAGGGCTTCCCGGAATGGATCCGTCCGTTCGCCCGCAATCAGCCGATCTCGCAGTTCGCGCACGCCATGCGTGACCTCGCCGAGGGCACCGTGAACTCCGCCGCCCTGATCCCGGCCCTGCTGTGGTGCCTGGCCTTCGTGGTGATCTTCGCGCCGCTGTCGATCTGGGCGAACGTGAGGAGGCAGTGAGCATGAACCCCGAGACCGTGAACCCTGGGACCATGGGACCCGGAACCACGAACCCCGGAATTACGAACCCCGACGCCGTCACCGAGAAGATGCCCGCGCTGCGTGTCCCGTCCGGCGGGTCCCCGGTGATCGGTCGACCTCGCGCCGACTTCCCCACGCCCGAGCGACCGGCCACCGAGCGTGGCCCCCGTGCGTACGTCGTGCACAGCCTGCTGCAGGCCAAGCGACTGCTGACCAAGTGGTTCCGTGACCCCCTGACCATGATCCAGACGGTGATCTATCCGTCGGTGACCCTGCTGATGTTCTCGGTCGTCCTCGGTCGCTCGATCACCGGCGCCACCGGCGAGAACGCCGTCTACGGCCAGGTGCCCATGATCGCGCTGGTCGGGTCGGTCTTCGGCGCACTCGCCAGTGGCGTCTCGCTCAAACGGGAGGCGCAGACCGGTCTGCTGACCCGCTTCTACGTCATGCCCACCCATCGCGCGTCGGGCCTGACCGGGCGACTGCTCGCCGAGGCCGTGCGCATGGTGCTCACCACCCTGTTCATCGTTCTGGTGGGCTTCGCCATCGGGTTCCGGTTCGATCAGGGCGTCCTGCCCGCGATCGCGTTCTTCGGTCTGCCGCTGCTCCTCGGCACAGGGTTCGCCACGTTCGTCACCGCCCTGGCGGTCATGGCGCCGAAGCTCCCCCTGGTGGAGTTGCTGTCGCTGGTCTGCACGCTGCTCATGTTCTTCAACTCGGGATTCGTCCCCACCCGCGCCTACCCGCCCTGGCTGCAGGGCTTCGTCGCCAATCAGCCGATGAGCACCGCGATCGAATCGATGCGCGGACTGTCGGCCGGCGGTCCGGTGCAGGGCCCGCTGACCCAGACGGCGATCTGGGCCGTCGCGCTCACGGTCGTGTTCGCCGTGCCCGCCGTGCGCGGCTACCGCAAGGCGGCGATGGGACGCGACTGACCGTCGCGTCGTACCCCGACCCTGTCCCGACCGTTCACCCCTCATTCTCCGTCGGATCCGGTTGCCGTTCACACCCATCTGTCATGACCCGGCGAAACGAATCGGTCATGGCGAACGATTGCCGGAGTAGAGACAGGCGAAAGTGGGTGGTGCACCGTGACGGATCGACGCACAGTGCTCGGTTCCGGGCTCGACGACGGACAGGCGAACGACCGCGAATCGACGGCGGACGACGCCGCCGATCCGCAGAACCGTCTGGCCACCCTGCGCGCGGAGCTCGACCGCATCGACGCCGGTCTGCGTGACGCGCTGCGCGATCGCCTGCGGGTGTGCGAGGAGGTCGGCCGCCTCAAGCGTGACCACGACATCCCCGTGATGCAGCCCGCCCGCGTCGACCAGGTCACCCGCGGTGCCCGCGAGTACGCCGAGCGCCACGACGTGGACCCCGACTACTTCGACGCCGTGTACCGCTCCATCATTGCCGAGACCTGCCGGGTGGAGGATCTGCTCGTCGGCGCAGACGACTCGGGCCGGCCGGGCACGACCGACCGGGCTCACGACGAGGCCCGGCGGTGACCCGCGTCCTGCTGGTCGACAACGTCGACTCCTTCACCTACAACCTTGCCGAGCTCCTGGCCGCGGTGACCGGCGAGCGTCCGGTGGTCGTCCGCAACGACGTCCCGTTCGACTCGCTGGACCTGGCGTCGTACGACGCCGTCGTCCTCTCTCCCGGCCCCGGCAACCCGCAGAACCCGGCCGATTTCGGCGTGTGCGCGCGCATCCTCGACGAGACGGCGATGCCCGTGCTCGGTGTCTGCCTCGGTCACCAGGGCATCGCCGCGGCGCACGGCGCCTGCGTGGTGCGCGCGGCCGAACCGATGCACGGCCGCCTGTCCCGGATCGAGCACACCGGCACCGGACTGTTCGCCGGGCTCGACCACCCGCTCTCCGTCGTCCGCTACCACTCCCTGATCGTCGAGGGCCTGCCCGACGAGGTGTCGGTCACCGCCTGGACCGCCGACGGCGTGCCGATGGCGATCGAGCACGCCACGCTCCCTCGGTGGGGCGTGCAGTTCCACCCGGAGTCGATCGAATCCGCCGGTGGGCACCGGCTGATCGCGAACTTCCTGGACCTCGCGCGGGCCGCGCGACCGCAGCGATCGACGCCGGTCGAGGCGCCGCCCGCACCCGCCCGGGCCGCCGGTTCGGACGCGGTGGGTTACGAGGTGCTCGTGCGCGAGGTCGGCGTCGACGCCGATCCGCGGGCGGTCTACGACGCCGTCACCGGCGGCGACCACGGCCGCTTCTGGCTCGACGGCAGCGTCGAGCCCGACGCGCGGTTCACCATCATCGGCGACTGCCGCGGACCGCTCGCCGAGTACGTCACCTACGACGTCGACACGACCACCGTCACCGTCCGGGGAAGCGACGGCCGCAGCCGCACGGTGCGGACGCCGTTCTTCGACTACCTCGACGCGTCGTTGCGGGACCGCGCGCTGCCGCACGGCGGTGACCGACAGGACGGTGACCCCCGGGGCGGCGACCTGCCGTTCGACTTCCGGCTCGGCTACGTCGGCTACCTCGGCTACGAGCTCAAGGCGGAGACGGGCGGCGACGCCGTGCACTCCTCCCCCGATCCCGACGCGGCCCTCGTCTTCGCCGATCGCGCCGTCGTCCTCGATCACGACGGCCGTCGCGCGTTCGCGCTGGCCCTGACCGACGGGTCGGACGCCGTCCGCTCCGCGTCGGACCGGTGGCTCGACGAGGTCGAGACGACGCTGCGCCGCCTGCCCTGCGCGGGCGGCGGCGCCGAACCGACGCCGATCGCGACGCACCCGACCGACACCGGTCTCGATCTCCGCCACAACCACGCGTCGTACGTCGACCTCGTGGCCCACTGCCAGAGCGAGATCGCCGCCGGCGAGACCTACGAGGTCTGTCTGACCAACGTCGCCCGGTCCCCGGTGACGGTCGACCCGGTCTCGACGTTCGATCACCTGCGCACCATCTCCCCGGTGCCGTACGGCGCGCTGCTCGAGTTCGACGGGCTCGCCGTGGTGAGTACGTCGCCCGAGCGGTTCCTGCGCATCGACACCGCCGGTGTCGTCGAGTCCAAGCCGATCAAGGGCACGCGCCCGCGCGGCGCGACGGCGGGTGCCGACGCCGCGTTGCGCGAGGACCTCGTCGCGTCCGAGAAGGACCGCGCGGAGAACCTCATGATCGTCGACCTGGTCCGCAACGACCTCTCGCGTGTCTGCGCGACGGGATCGGTGCACGTGCCGGTGCTGTTCGGCATCGAGAGCTACGCGTCGGTGCACCAGATGGTCTCGACGGTGCGGGGCGCGCTCACCGACGCCTCGGCGGTGGACTGCGTGCGGGCGATGTTCCCCGGCGGGTCCATGACGGGGGCGCCGAAGGTGCGGACCATGGAGATCATCGACCGCCTCGAAGCGGGGCCGCGCGGGGTGTACTCGGGCAGCATCGGCTACCTCTCGCTCAACGGCACGGCCGACCTGTCCATCGTCATCCGCACCCTGGTGACGACGCCCGAGGGCGCCCGGTTCGGCATCGGCGGCGCCATCACGGCACTGTCCGACCCCGAGGAGGAGTTCGAGGAGACGCTGGTCAAGGCCTCCACCATGGCCCGCGCCCTCGCCGCCGCTCCGGTGCGGACCACGGTCGCGCCGGCCGCTCATCGTCCGGCTCTGTCGCGTCGACGCCGGTCCGCGGTGGGTCGGCAGCACCGGGCATGATCCGGCGGGTCGTCGTGGTGGGAGGCGCCGGCGCGGTCGGCGCGCTGTACGCCGACGCGTTCGCCGGGGCCGGCTGTGCGGTGTCGGTGCTCGATCCCGCGGCGGACGAGGTGGGCGGCGACGTCCTCCGGCCCGACGCCGCGGCCACCGACCGGCTCGGCGCCGCGGACGTCGTGATCCTCGCGGTTCCCGAATCGGTGGCCCTGGCCGCCGTGCCGGTGCTGAGCACGATCGCCCCGCGCGCCACCGTCGTCGACACGCTCTCGGTCAAGACCGCGATCGCCGACGCCGTCGCGCGCTCGACCGTCGTCGCCGCCGTCGGGCTCAACCCGATGTACGCGCCGTCCCTCGGGATGGACGGGCGCCCCACCGCCGCCGTCGTGCATCGCGACGGCCCGGCCGTCGCGTCGGTGCTCGAGGTCGTCGCCGCCCGCGGACCCGTGGTGCGGGTCTCGGCGTCCGAGCACGACCGCGTGGTGGCGTCGACGCAGGCGCTCACCCACGCGGCGATCCTCGCGTTCGGGACCGCCCTGGCGGAACTCGGGGTCGACCCCGCGGTGGCCGCGGCGCTCGGGCCCCCGCCCTTCGCGACGGCGACGGCTCTCCTCGCCCGCGTGGCGACGGGCACCCCCGAGGTGTACGCCGATGTGCAACAGGGCAATCCGTTCGCCGCACCGGCGCGCGCCGCGCTCGGACGCGCCGTGGCGACGGTCGATTCGTCCTGCGCCGACGTCGCCGAGTTCACCGCCCTGCTCGCCACCGCTCGGGCCGCACTCGGCCCCGAACTCGCGCCCGCGTCCGCGCGGTGCGCGGACCTCTTCGACCGGTTGCGGTCCATCGACCGCCCCGAATCCGACCAGGAGGACCTGCAGTGACCGCCACCTCGTTCGATGCGGAACCGTCCCTCGAGCCGCGCACGCCCGTCGAGAGCGCCGTCGTGGATCGCCTGCGCGGCAACTGGAGTCGTCGCGCCGCGGTGAAGAAGGCCGATCCCGACTGGACCGGTCTCTTCGACCCGGACAAGCACGACTACCCCGATGCGCTGGTGCCGTTCGGTCGTCATCCGATCTACCTCGCGCTCGACGAGCAGCAGCGGCACCGCATCCGGGCCGCGGCGTGGATCGCGTTCAACAAGAACGTGATGGACGTCGAGCAGCACGTCGTCAACCCCGGCTTCGCCCTGCTCGCCCGCGACGTGTTCGACACCGGCATGGGCGATTCCCTGGCCGTCGCGGTGACCCAGGCGATGGTGGACGAGCAATACCACACCCTCATGCACCTGCAGGCCAGTGCGCTGACCCGGAGCGAACGCGGACTCGCCCTGGCGGATCGAGATCTCCCCGCGCCCACCACCGTTCGCCGGCTGCGGGCCGAGCTCGCCGCCGCGGAGTCCGAGCACGACGCCGCGCTCATCGGGCTCGCCTACACCACCGTCGCCGAGATCTCCATCACCTCGTACCTCGCGCTCATCGAGGACGGCCCCGACATCCAACCGGTCAACCGGGCGACGGTCGCACTGCACGAGCGCGACGAGCACTGCCACGCGTCGATCGCCGACGAGATGGCCGTGGTGGTGTATCGCCGTCTGTCCGAGCGGGATCGGGCGTTCTTCCAGGCGAGTCTGGATCGCGCGATGGAGGCGTTCTCCGCCAACGACATGACCACCTGGGAGCGCATCCTCGAGCTCGAGGACGTGCCGGAGCGCCACCGGATGCTGCGCGAGGTCGCGGCGGACGCCACGCGAGAGCCGTTGCTGCAGGACTACTCCGGCATCGAGAAGCTCCGCCGGACGTTAGCGACCTGCTGACGCACGGTGGTGGGTGACGGACACCGTCGCCTCGGTGGGCCCGTAGAGATTGTGCACCGTCGGACCGTCCTGCCCGGTGGTCGCGCGTACGGCGTCGACCAGCGCGGCGGGCAGGGCCTCACCGATGCACAGGATGTCGCACACCGATGCCATCGCGTCGGCGACGCCGGACGGATCGTGTGCGAGGAACGACGCGAGGGGCGACGGAACGAACGTCACCGTCGTGACCCGGTGGCGGCGCAGGGTGTCGGCCAGGATCGCCGGGTCGCGGTCGCAGTCCGGCGGCCCGACCACCAGCGTCGCGCCGCCGATCATCGGCCACCACAGCTCCCAGACCGAGAGGTCGAACGTCACGCGGGTGCGCCACAGCATGACCGCCTCGGGGACCGACGGCACCGCGGAGTGCAACCACAGCAGCTGTGACGCGACGGCACCCTGCGGCACGACGACACCCTTCGGCGCGCCGGTCGAGCCCGAGGTGAACAGGACGTAGGCCGGATGGCCGGGCGCGACGGACGTCCCGGCGCCGCACCGACGTTCGGCGCCCCGCACCCGGGCGCGCCGGTCCTCGGGCCACGACGGGTCGACCGGCAGATATGCCGCCCCGGCGGACACGATCGCCTGCACCTCGACCAGGAAGTCGACGCTGCGCTCGGCGCGAACCGCGACCACCGATTCGGGACCCACGCCGTCGGCGATCAGCCGGTCCCGACGAGCCCGGACACGTTCCCCGAGTGCGGCGTACGTGAGTTCGGTGTCCCCGTCGACGACGGCCACCCGGTCCGCGTGCGCCCGGTACGACGCCGTCAGCAGGTCGGTGAGAGTGAGCGGCGGCGCCGCGGACCGGGCGCCGACGGCGAGCAGCGCTGCTTCCTCGGCCGGCTCCATCAGCGGGGCGTCGCCCACCGGCCGCGCGGGATCCGCGACCAGGGCGGCGAGCAGGATCGGGAGGGACCGCGCCCACGCGCGGGCCGTCGCCTCGTCGAACAGATCGGTCGCGTAGGTCAGGGCCGCCGCCATGCCGTCGGTAGCCCCCGCGTTCTCGGCACCGTCGGCCACGACGAGATGCAGGTCGTACTGCGACGTTCCGGCATCGACGTCGAGAGGCGCGATCTCGACGCCCTCCACGACCGCCGACGGGCGCGTGAGGTTCTGATAGGAGAGCATGATCTGGAACACCGGATGGTGCGCCGTGGACCGCACCGGATCCAGCGCGTCGACCACCCGCTCGAAGGGCAGGTCCGCGTGCCCGAACGCGTCGAGGTCGGCGCTGCGCACGGCGCGCACCACGTCCTCGAACGACCGACGCCCGTCGACCCGGGTACGCAGCACGACGGTGCCGACGAACATGCCCACGACGTCGTCGAGCAGCGCGTCGCCGCGGCCCGCGACGGGTGTGCCGATCACGATGTCGTTCTCCCGTGACCAGCGCGCGAGGAACACCGCCAGCGCGGCGTGGACCACCATGAACGGAGTGGCGCCGGTCGCGGCGGCCACGCGCTGCACGCCGCCGGTCGTCTCCGCGTCGAAGGCCACGGGCACCGTCGCCGCCCGCAGGGACGCCACCGGCGGACGCGGCCGATCCGTGGGCAGGATCGGCGACTCCGGCGCGCCGGCCAGCGCGTCTCGCCAGAACCGCACGTGTGCGGCGGCCTCGCTGCCGGGGTCGGCGTCGTCACCGAGCCGCGCGCGCTGCCACACGGCGACGTCCGCGTACTGCACCGGCAGCGGAGCGAAGGCGGGCGCGGCACCGGCGACCCGAGCGGCGTACGCCTGCAGAAGATCTCGGACCAGCGGCTGCATCGATTCCCCGTCGAGGGCGACGTGGTGGACGACGAGGGCGAACAGGTACTCGGTGTCGGCGGCGGTGCCGGAGGCGGGGTCGGCGGCGAGCCGCCACAACCGGACGGCGACCGGCGGCGCGGCCGTCACGTCGAACCGCGTTCCGACGAACGCCGCGACCGCCGACGTCGGATCGTCGGTCACCGGAACCGGCTCGAGAGCCACGGGTACCGATTCCGGGGGCAGCACCTCCTGGAAGGGCCCGTTGTCGGAATCGGGATAGCGGGTGCGCAATACCTCGTGCCGGGCGACGACGTCCCGCACGGCCGCCGCCAGCGCCGCGACGTCCACCGGGCCGCTCATGCGCGTCACCAGTGGCACGTTGTACGCCGTGGCCGGTCCCGTCGACGACGACCCGGTGGTGTCGAACCGGTTGGCGAACCACATGCGCGCCTGGGCGTAGGACAGGGGCGGACGGTCCGGGCGGGGCAGCGAGCCCGGCGCGAGAACCGCGCCGGCCCCGGCGTTCTCGACGGCCGACCCGGACTCGGGATCGGTCGCCGGGTCGGTCAGGTACGCCGCGAGCCCGGCGGCCGTCGGTCGGTCGAAGACGGCCCGCACGGGCACCCGTCGACCGAACTCGCGCCCCAACCGCGAAGCGACGCGGGTGGCACCCAGCGAGTCGCCGCCGTGCCGGAAGAAGTCGTCGTCGGCGCCGAGTTCGACCCCCGTGGTCACCGCGGCGAACGCGGCGAGGACCGCGCGTTCGGCGTCGCTGCTCGCCGCGCGACCCGGAACCGGTGGTGTCGGGGCCGAATCCGGCGCGGGCAGTGCGGCCGTGTCGATCTTGCCGTTCGGCGTCAGCGGCAGGCGGTCGAGCACCACCACGGCCGACGGCACCAGCGCGGCCGGAAGATCGGCGGCGAGCAGAGTGCGGAGGTGGTCGGGGGTGCGCTCGCCGCGCTGGACGACGTAGCTGACCAGCACCGTGTCCCCCGCCGGCGTCGTCCGGGGCACGGTCACCGCCGCGTCGACCCCGTGCCGCTGGACCAGAACGGCGTCGACCTCGCTCGGCTCGACCCGGATACCGCGCACCTTGACCTGGGTGTCCGCCCGCCCGACGTACCGCAGCACGGGGGCGGCGTCGTCCGTCGCCACCACGGCGCGCACCAGGTCACCCGTGCGGTAGAGCCGAGACCCGCTGCCGTCGAACGGGTTCGGGACGAAGCGCGTCGCGGTCAGCCCGGACCGTCCGTGGTAGCCGCGGGCCAGACCACGGCCGAGGAGGTACAGCTCGCCGACCGACCCCAGCGGCACGGGCTGCAACCGCTCGTCGAGGATCACCGCCCCCATTCCCGTGATCGCCCGACCCACCGTGACGGTCGCCCCCGGCCGCACCGGTTCCGAGAAGTGGCTCGCGACCGTCGCCTCCGTGGGGCCGTAGGCGTTGACCAGCCGCAGCCGCGGCGCCCACGCGTCGCGGACTCCGGGCGACAGCGGCTCCCCGCCCACCGATACCATCTCGAGCGTCGGCAGGCGATCCGGGTCCAGCGTCGCCAGCAGACCCGGCGTGGTCGACAGGTGCGTGATCCGCTGCGCGGCCAGCAGATCCGTCATCTCGTCACCGCCGACGACGTCCGGCGGCACCACCACCAGGACGGCGCCGCCGAGCGCGAACAGCAGCATGTCCATGACGTACGGGTCGAAGCTGGGCGACGCCGTCTGCGCCGGCCGCGAGCCCACCCGGGTCGCGAACCGGATCCGGGTCTCCGCGGCCAGACCCGACAGCCCGGCGTGGGTCACGACCACGCCCTTCGGTGTCCCGGTGGACCCCGACGTGTAGATGACGTACGCGGCGGAGTCGGGGCGGACGGTGCCGCGGCGCTCGGCGTCGGTGACCGGGACCGGCTCCGCAGCCGTCACCGGGTCCGACCCCGACCCGATGTCGAATGCCGTCCAGTCCACGGCATCCGGCAGACCCGCCCGTCGCTCCGAGGAGCAGAGACCGAGGCGCACGCCGGAATCGGCCACCATGAACGCCAGGCGCGCCGCGGGGTACGAGGCGTCGAGCGGCAGGTACGCGGCGCCGCTCGCCGCGACGGCCCAGACCGCGACCACCATCTCCACCGACCGCGGAAAGGACACGGCCACGACGGTTTCCGGGCCGGCGCCCCGCGCGATCAGGGTCCGGGCGAGGCGCGTCGCACGGTCGGCGAGCTCGCGGTACGTGAGGGTGACCGACCCGTCGGTGACGGCCGGACGGTCGGCGTGGCGGGCGGCGGCGTCGAACAACAGGTCCGGCAGGACCCCGGTGCCGACGGCCACGGCCCCGCGCAGCGACGCGATCAGTCGACGCCGCCCGTCCGGCCCGAGGACGTCGAGGTCGGCGACGGGGGTCTCCGGGCGCGCGATTCCCTCCTCGAGCACCCGCTGCACCACCGACAACGCCGACGCGACCGTCGGCGCGTCGAACACGGTCGCCGAGTACACCATCGACAGGGCGATCCCGGCCGGACGACCGGCCTCGTCCGTCGCGGCCTCCGCGGTCAGCAGCACGTCGTCCTTCGGCGCGAGGACGTCGGCGTCGACGACCGAGACGCGCAATCCGGGGAGCGCGACGTCGACGGCGGACGTCGCGGCGCGGTAGGCGAACCCGACGCGGTAGAGCGGGGAGTCCGTCCGGCCGAGTCGCCCGGCGACCCAGTCGAACGGCACGTCGGCCGCGTCGTACGCGGCGAGCGTCGTGTCCCGGACCCGCCGGATCACGTCCGCGAAGGAGTCCGACGGATCGACGCGCACCCGCACGGCGACGGTGCCGACGAACATGCCGACCACCGTCGTCAGCGCCGGGTCCGTCCGTCCCGCCGTCGCCACGCCGACGGCGAGGTCCGAGACGCCGGCCCACCGGCCAATGCCGACGGCGTGCGCGGCGAGGAGCACCATGTGCTCGCTGACCCCGAATCGTCGTGCGAGCGCGTCGAGTTCGCGATGCAGGTCGGCGGGAAGTGCCGCACGCACCTCCCCGGCGACCGGAGCGCCGGGACGTTCGCTGGGCAATCGGTCGACGGGCAGGGTCACCGAGGCCGGCAACCCCTCCAGGGCTCGATCCCAGTGCTGCAGTTGGGCCGTCGCGTAGGGCGTCGGTGCGTCCGGGGTGCCGAGCAGGTCGCGTTGCCACCGCGCGTAGTCGGTGTAGGCGGCGGGACGGTCGACCCAGACGGGCGCCGCGCCCCGCGAGCGGGCGGCGTACGCGGTGACCAGGTCCGTCACCAGGGGCGGCAGCGACTCGCCGTCCACCACGAGGTGGTGCAGACACACGACCAGAACGTGCTCGGTGGGCGAGACACGCAGCAGCGCAGTGCGATACGGCGGTTCGCGGGTGACGTCGACGGGCTCGGCCACCACGCGGGTGATCTCCTCCGTGACCGCGTCCGGGGACACCGCGCGGGGCCGGAGCAGTGGCGCGGCGCCGTCGACCACGTCGTCCACCTCGAGCACGTCGACGTACGGGCCGTCGTCGTCCTCGGGAAAACGGGCGCGCAGACTCTCGTGACGCACCGCCAGATCCGTCAGGGAGTGACCGAGCGCGGCGACGTCGAGCTCACCGCTCAACCGCAGCACCAGCGGCACCGTGTACGCCGACGACGTCGGGTCGAGCCGCGCGAGAACCCACAACCGCACCTGGGCCGGAGCGAGCGAAAGCCGCTGCGGCCGCGGGGTTCCCGCGATGTCGGCGAAACGCGGCAGAGCGGCGTCGGAGTCTTCGGAGTCTTCGGAGGCGTCGCGGTTCCGGGCGGCGTCCAGTCGATGCGCCAACGTGCGCGGGGTGGGGGCGTCGAAGATGTCCGCCACCCGCAGGCGCCCGAGTCCGGCCGCGTTCAGCCGGGCCACCGCCTTCGTCGCCACCAGAGACGACCCGCCCAGGTCGAAGAAGCTGCTGTCGTAGCCGACCGTCGGGGTGCCGAGCAGGTCGGCGAACACCGACTGCACCAGATCCACGGTCGTCGACCGTGCGTCCGGAACGTCGTCGGCCGTCGGTGAGAGACCGACGTCGACCTCCGGGAGCCGCGCCTCGTCGACCCGCCCGTCCGGTCCGAGCGGCAGCGAGGGCAGCACCACCGTGGCATCGGGGCGGGCGTAGTCCGGCAGTCCGTCGCGGGCGGCGGCCCGCAGGGCGTCGTCGGGCTGCGTTCCGGCCGAGCGCAGGTACGCCACCAGCACCGGACCCGACGCGGGATCGTCGCGGAGGACGACGTGGGCGTCGGTCACCCCGTCCAGCTCCCGCACCCGGTTCGCCGTGTCGGCGACGGACACGCGGACGCCGCGGCGGAGCACGCCACCGTCGCCGGTGACACCCACGGCGCCGGACCGGTCGACCGTCGCGCGCACGCCCGTGCGCAGCACGCGGTCACCGCCCGCCGCGGCGACGAGCCGCAGCGCCGTGAGCGACGCGGACGCCGTGGACGCCGTGGACGAGGTGGACGCTGTTGACGCTGTGGACGCCGTGGACGCTGTGGACGCCGCGGACGAGGCGACGGCGTCGCCGGGCACGTAGAGGTCCCCCACCACACCGGCCGGCACCCGCCGCAGCCGCCGGTCGAGCACCAGCGCCTCCGCGCTCGCGGCGCCGAACACGCCCGGGGCGGTCACGATCGGTCGCAGTCGGTCCGTCGCGGACGCGGGGCCGTCGGTGAGCACCACCGCGTCGCACGTGTCCAGGTCGGGACGCTGGTGGACCGTGGCGGCGACGGTGCGCACGCCGTCGCGGGCGATCTGCTCCGCCGCCGGCACGCTCCGGTCTGCCACCACCAGACCGAGGCCCTGCAGGAGCGCACCCCAGAACTCGAGCGGACCCCACACGCGGTCGGCCGCGTGCCACCACAGGACCGGGCCGTCGACGTCGCCCCACACCGACCGGCATCCCGCCACCAGCGCGGCGTCGTCGAACAGGAACGCGCCGTCGTCGTCGTCGTCGGCCACGGCCAGCACGACGCGCGCCGCAGCCGTGTCCCCCGGCCGGACGAGATCCGCCGGGCCGCCCGCCACCAGACACGCTCCCGCCACCAGCGCGGCCACCGCGTCCACCGCGGCGTCGACGCCCTCCGCGGCCGGCACGACGACGGGCTCCCGCGGGACCGTCGTCGCCCGGTCCGTCGCGCGCGTCCACAGGTCCGCGTAGGTCAACGCGACCGAACCGTCCCGCACGGCGAGGCGATCGGGATGGTGGCGGACCACCCGCCGCAGCGCCGCGACCACGGTGCCCTCGCGGGCCGCCGACGCGCGAACGACGTCCGGCAGGTCGGTCCCGTGCCGCGCGGCGTCGGCCGGTGCGGACGCGGTCACGGCCGCGACGATCGCGCCGTCGGGTGCGGCGGCGAAGGCGGGGACGGCCGCACGCAGGCCCGTCGCGGTCGCGGCGAGGGCGTCGAATCGCAGGCCGTCGGGTCGGTCGGAGAACACCGGGGCGTCGGGGAACAGGCGAGCCGTGCGGGCCACGACGGCCGTCAGGTCGCGTGGTGTCACCGGCGCACGCCCCTTCCTGCCGAGTCGCTCCCCGCTCGAGGACGTCCCCCACGGTCTCGACGTCCCCCACAGTAGTGCGGACCACACGCTCTGCCCGCCGAGTCGTCGTGAGCTCTCACCACGTTCACAGTCGGCAGCGGTAGTCTGTGAAGTCGCCGAGGGGCGATCGAGACCAGTCGGTCTCTCGTCCCACCCGATCCGCGAACCAGGAGCCGACGCACCGATGACGTCCACACCCACGCCCGACAACGGGTCGGGGAAGTCCCCCGTCGCAGTACTGGCGGCGGCCGTCGGGGCCATGATCGGAACCATCCGGCACGCGCGGTCGCAGCCCCGTCGTGTCGACGACATCCCCGGAGTCAACGATTTCCGACGGCGCTCCGTCCGTCGTCGTCCGGTGGTGCTGGTGCACGGCACGTGGTGCAGCGCCTACGACACGTGGCACACCATGGCGCCCGCCCTGGTCAAGCGCGGGTACCCGGTCTTCGCGCTGGACTACGGCCACCGCCGCGGCTACGACACCACCAATGTCTTCAACATGGTCGGCGGCGCCGACATCGCCGAATCGGCCCGCGAGCTCGCCGGATTCGTCGAGCGCGTCGTCGCGGTCACCGGGTCCGACACCGTCGACCTGGTCGGCCACTCCCAGGGCGGCACCGTCGCCCACCAGTACCTCAAGTTCAACGGTGGATCGAACGCCAACGACCCGTCGCGGAACCGGGTCCGCTCCCTGGTCACGCTCGGTGCCACCAACCACGGCACCACCTACGGCAACAAGCAGATCGTCGGCGCCGTCGCCGAGAAACTCGGCTTCCCCGTGGTCGGCACGACCGACGCGACGGTGGGCCCGTCGTACGCGCAGCAGCTGTTCGGCTCACCGTTCATCGCGGCCCTGAACGAGCACGGCGACACCGTCCCCGGCGTGCGCTACACCGTCCTGGCGACCAGGTTCGACACGGTGTCGACGCCCCCCAAGGCCACCTTCCTCGACGCCGGGGAGGGCGCCGTCGTGACCAATCTCTGGTTGCAGGACGTCGCGCCGGACTCCACGGCCGGGCACATGGAGTTGACCACCGACCGCGCGGCCGTCGAGGTGGTGCTGAACGCGCTCGACGATGCCGGGGACCGTCGACAGCTCCGCTGACGGGGGCTCCGACGGGGGTTCGGCGTGGCCTGCGACGCGTGGTGCGTCAGGTCGCGCGTCCCCGGCCGACTCGACTCCGCGCTCGCGCCATGGCGTCGGCGAAATCGGTGGCCAGTTCGACGTCGGGGAGCGTGCGCAGGTAGTCCCGGAAGATCGCGGACACCTTCTTGTTGACTTCTTGTTGACGTTGTCGACCAGTAACACGGGGCGTCCCAGCAGGGCGGCCAGGACGCCGCCGTGCAGTCGGTCGGTCACGACCACGCGTCCGCGCCCCAGGCGCGCGCACGCCGCGTCGAGGTTCAGGGGGGTGCGGTGATCCATCACGACGCGCGCGATCGGGTGGACCCGTCGACGCAACCACGGGAGTCGCCACACGCCGGCCTCGATCGCGGCGGATGCCCACCACTGGGCGTTGGCCGACGCTCCGAGCGACCAGTCGACCTGCTCCTCGCCGGGACGCAGCGCCGGCGGCCGATCGACGGCCTCGGCGTCGCGGCGGGCGAGGACCACGATGTCGACCTCGGGCTCCGCCGGGGCGGTGACCGTCGCCCCGAAAGCGAGATCGGGACAGAACCGCACCGCGGTGGTCGGAAAGGCCTCGGCGGTGCGCTCCGCGCCCTCCCGGTCCCGGACGAGCACCGTCAGATCGGGGTGTTCCTCGTAGATCGACCTCGTCGCCGCGAGCGCGCCCGCGTCCGTGAAGTCGAACGACCGCGGGAGCTGGACGATGCGCCGGTGTGGGAAGTCGGCGACGACGCGCTCGCGAAACCGTTGGTGCATGGGCCAGCGATCGCCGAAGTTGCCGCCACCCTGCAACAGAATCGGGCCGGACGGTACGAGCTGCTCCAGCAACTCGGCGTCGTAGGTGTGGGGTGCACAGACATGGTCCACCGAGCAGCCCAGGGCGTTCAGGTATGCCAGATTTCCGAGTAGATCAGGTGGTCACCGGCGTTGAAGTAGTGCGGGTGGTCGAGCAGGGCGACAGGGGTGCGACGGACGACGTCCGCCAACGTCGCCCGCGTTGCATCACGCAGATCCTCCAGT
The DNA here is from genome assembly GCF_019834675.1 of Rhodococcoides corynebacterioides. Taxonomy (GTDB): domain Bacteria; phylum Actinomycetota; class Actinomycetes; order Mycobacteriales; family Mycobacteriaceae; genus Rhodococcoides; species Rhodococcoides corynebacterioides_A. Next base: position 32,927 of record NZ_JABUBU010000027.1, read on the forward strand.
GCCCCGACGCACATGCAAGCACCGTACGACCGCCGCGTGCGATCCACCAGCGACCCGCGTCCCGGTCGTGTGATCGAGGCCACACCAGCCACTTCTGTAACATCGATGCGTCCTCCTACCCCACCGTGCCCCCGAAACGGAGTTCATCACCATGGCGTGTCGCGCCCGCTCACTGTTCGCCGCAGCCACGGTCGCATCCGCGATCGCCCTCGGTGGTGGCGTGGCGCACGCCGATCCCGTCCAGCCCGCCGCGCCCCTCTCCGGCGCGGCCGTGGACGTCCCCGGCGCCGACGACCCGTCGTGCGTGCCCAGCCCGAGCCACCCGAACCCGGTGGTCCTGGTGCACGGAACCTGGTCCAACGCCGCGGCCACGTGGTCCGAGTTGGCGCCCGAACTGCACGCACAGGGCTACTGCGTGTTCGCGCTGAACTACGGTCAGCCGGCGCTGCTGGAGCCGGACAACCTGCTGCGCATGTGGGGCGGCGCGGACATCCGCGACTCCGCGAAACAACTCGCCGCATTCGTCGACGCCGTCCGTGAGCGCACGGGCGCCGCGAAGGTCGACATCGTCGGCCACTCGCAGGGTGGCACGATGGCGCGCCAGTACCTCAAGTTCGAGGGCGGCGCCGACGTGCTGGACCCGGCGCGCAACAAGGTGGACAAGCTCGTCACCCTCGGTGCCACCAACCACGGCACGACCTACGACGAGAAGCAGCTGATCGGCAAGATCGCCGAACTCGTCGGCTTTCCGGTCCAGGACGCGGCAGCGGTCGCCGTCGGCCCGTCCGCCGTCCAGCAGATGGTGGGCTCGCCGTTCCTCGAGGTCCTCAACGCAGGTGGGGACACCCTGCCGGGCGTCACCTACACCGTGGTGGCCAGCCGCGACGACACCGTCTCGACGCCGCCCGAGAACACGTTCCTCACCCCGGGCCCCGGCGCGACCGTGTCGAACCAGTGGGTTCAGGACACGTGCCCCGGCGCCGCGATCGGCCACATGGGCCTGACGTCGAAGCCCGCGGCCGTCGCGCTCGTGTCGAGGGGGCTGGACCCGTCGTACGTCGTGGATCCGGCCGTCGTCTGCTCGTAGAAGCTCGAAACCCCCGGCTGTCACCGGACCACGCTCGCGTGGCCGCGCGAGCTGCGCCTCCCTCTTCGATCCTCGACGGATACGTCGGGCCGACGCCGTCATCGATAGACTTGCTCACGAATGGTCCGCATCGGCCGCCGGACACTGCCGTTCCGCCCGCGAACGCCGTACCGGTGGTCGGTACCCGAAACAGTGCGACGGGGTTGTCAGTGTGAGCGAACGCAGCGCGTTGGGTACGTCCGATCATCTGTCCGTAGCGGACGAGCGACAGCCGCGCCGTCTGCACTTCTGTACCGACGGTCAGGGCCCGCTGACGGTGCTCTTCGAGGCCGGCCTGGGCAAGTCACGGTCCACCTGGGCGCTCGTCCAGCCCCGGGTCGCCGCGTTCGCGCGGACCGTCGTCTACGACCGTGCCGGTCTCGGCCGCAGCGACGCCACCGACGCACCGCGCACCTTCGAGGCCCTGCTCCGCGACCATCTGCGGGTGCTCGACACCATGGTCGCCGGCCCGTGCGTCCTCGTCGGGCACAGCTACGGTGGGCCGATCGCGCGACGCGCCGCAGCCGAACGACCGGACAAGGTCGTCGGGATCGTGCTGGTCGACGAGGTGAGCGAAGCCGCCGGCGCCGACCTCCTCCGCCGGGCGATGGGCGGCGCCGGGGTCCTGTACGGCGCGCAGGTGTGGTTGGCGCGCGTCGGGCTGCTGGGTCAGGCTCTCCGTCGCACCTATTTCCGCGCGCTCCAGGGACCTGCCCTGCGTGAGGTCGTCGCCGAATCGGGTCGAGTTTGTGCGGCCCGAGCGGCGCGCTCGGAATGGCAGAACATGATCGCCGGTATGCACGCACTGGAAGCGACGGGACCACACGTGCCCGACATTCCCCTCACCGAGATCACGTCCAGGCGCAGCAGCACTCCCGAGCAATTCGACCGCGATTTCATCTTTCAATCGCACAAGGCGACGGTCGACGCCGTCACCGACGGACGGCACGTCTCGTCGCAGTCGCGGGATCACTACATCCAGTTGGCCGAGCCCGAACTGGTCGCGGCCGAGATCGAACGGACGTGTGAGCGCCTGCGCATTCGGTACTCCGCGTGAGCGGAGCGCATCAGATGCACCAGACCCGGTTCTCGATGCTGCCCCGGATCTTCCCGTACTCGTAGGCCACGCAGTAGACCCATCGTCCACGGGACAGCTTGGTGATCCGCTGCGGGAGGAGCGGGTTGCGGAGCGACAGGGACACCACGATGTACGGGAACATCAGCGGGAAATTGTATCCGCGGAATCCCAGTGGCTTGTGTTTGACGTGGTTGCGGACGTCCGCGCGACCGTAGGCGACCATCTGCTTCCACAGGCCCTTGTAGGTGTCACGGAGTCGGTAGTCGACGACCGCATCGGGCGTGTGCACGAGCTGGAACCCTGCGTGCTGCAGGCGCCACACGTAGTCGTTGTCCTCCCCGCCGCCGAGGTAGTCGACGTCGAAACCCCCGACGGCCTGGTGCGCCTTCCGGGTCACGGCCAGACTGGTACCGATCGCCGTGTCGAAGTAGCCCTCGACGTGCCACCCGTCGTCGGCACCCGGCATCGGCCGCCAGCCGGCCACCTCGGGAGAATTGATGCGGTCCACCGCGACGGTGCCGGACACCACGTCGGCGTCGGAGTCGCGGAACGCGGCGACGAGCTCGTCGATCCACTCCGGACGCGCCGCGTCGTCCTGGTCGGTGAACGCGATGATGTCCCCCGTCGCCGCCTCGACTCCGGCATTGCGCGCGGCACCGGTGCCGCGCGTCGCGGAACTGTCGATGACGCGGACCGGTACGGGACTGTCGCTCCACCGCCGCCGGACGTGCTCGTTCACACCGTCGGTCGACCCGTTGTCACTGAGGACGATCTCGAGCGGACCCGCGTACGTCTGTGACGTCAATCTCTCGATCTGAACGTCGAGCAACGGCAATCCGTTGAATACCGGAACCACGATCGAGACGGAGGGCAGATGCCGATCTTGGGTAGAAGTGTGGTTCTCGCTCACGCGTGCATGTTACCAAACCACCCGGTACGAACCGTAATCCTCCGACCGAATACATCCATTCGTACTACACCGGACCGAGTCGATTGGACACGCACGGCCGGCTGCGACTAAATGGTTCCCATGACGCACCCGACCCTCTCGGTGGTGGTGCCGACCTTCAACGAGTCGGCCGTGATCGAGGCATGCCTCGACGCGCTCCTGGCGCAGTCCGACGACATTCACGAAATCGTCGTCGTCGACAACAACTCGCACGACGACACCGTCGCGAAAGTGAAGAGTCGCGCCGCCGCCCACGCCGACGCGACCGGACGAGACCCCGTCGTCGTCCTGCACGAGTCCCGCCAAGGACTGCCCTACGCCCGTGACACCGGCTTGAACGCCGCGACCGCTGACATCCTCGCCCGGATCGACGCGGATGCGCGGGTCGAGCCGGGATGGGCGAGTGCGACGCGGGAGTTCTTCGCGCGCCACGGCGAGACCTACGCGGCCGGGTCCGGCACATGCACCGCCTACGACCTGCCCTTTCAGGACAAGTTCCGGTCCGCTCAGGACGCCCTGTGCCGGACCGTGCACGAGAAACTCGCCGCGGGTGACGACGTCGACGCACCCCGATTGTTCGGCTCCAACATGGCGATGACGCGCGAGGCGTGGCATCGGATTCGGCCCCACACCTCGACGCGCACGGACATCTTCGAGGACGTCGATCTGACGATCTGCGCTACGGACGCGGGCATTCGCTGTGCCGTCATTCCGGACGCCCGCGCCCTCATCTCCGGCCGGCGGTTCAAGTCCGGCCCGGTCTCCTACCTCCGCTACAGCTGGTGCGATCAGCGCACGTTCGCGATGCACGGCCGAACGGCGGAACGTCGTCGAGCGATAGTGACACTGCTCACCGCGACGATTCCGTTCTATCTCGCCATGTGGGTTCCGTTTCGCCTGTGGAATCCGCGGACATCCCGGTTCGAGGTGCTCCACCTTTTCCGCTCGAACGACGAGTGAACGAATGTTTTCGGCGTCTCGAACCGACTCCGCGCCGGTTTCACCGAAATCGCGAGCAGCCGTCCGCTGCGCGATGACGTAACATCCCGCCCATGGATTTGCCCACGCTGTCCCTCGTCATTCCCGCATTCAACGAGGAAGACACCATCGAGTATCTGATCGACTCGGTGCGAGACCAGTTGGACGAATTTCACGAGATCATCGTCGTGAACAACAACAGCACCGACCGCACCGGGGAGATCCTCGCGCGCCTGGAGTCGGAGCTGCCCGTCCTGCGCGTGGTCGAGGAATCGCGGCCCGGCGTCGTCATGGCCCGCAATGCCGGCTTCGACGTCGCCACCGGTGACATCATCGGCCGACTCGACGCCGACGCCCGAGCCAAGCCGGGGTGGGCGCGCACCGTGCGTGAGTTCTTCGCGACCGCCGCCGACGACATCGGCGCCGGCACCGGCCGCTTCGATCAGTACGACATGCCGCTGCAGCGCGTCCACAAGTTCTTCCTGGACGTCGGCTTCCGCAACACCGGCGACGGCCCCCTGGAGGTCCCCACGCTGTTCGGCGCGAACATGGCCGTGCGGCGTAGCACCTGGGCGCTGATTCGTCCGCACCTGCTCGACATCCCCGGCATCTTCGACGACCTCGACATCACGCTCTGCATCTCCGAGGCGTGCCAGAAGTCCGTCCTGGTGCCGGGCATGGACATCAGCGCGTCGGGCCGTCGAATGCTGTCGAGCGTCTCCAGCTACAAGAAGTTCGTCGAGTACATGCCCGCGACGTACGAGGCCCGCGGCATGCACGAGGAGGCGGAGAAGTCGAAGGCGGCGGTGCGCTCGATGCGGGTTCTGCACCTGCTGTTCTGGGTGCCGTCGCGCGCGTACAACCCGGTGACCGGCCACTACTCGCTGAAGCAGCTGCTCAGCAAGCATCCCCAGCGCGTGCTGCCCTACGACGCCGCGCGCTGACCGCGCCAGGCCGAGCTCTCCCGAACGGCTCGACCGCGACGTCTTGACCGTGGGCGTGGCCCCGTCTTGCGTGCGTGTCGGCAGTTCGAACGTATGATCGATTTCTGTCGGTGGGTCGATCTACACTGGGGTCATGTCGTCGGGGGGCGGCGGGAACGGACCCGCACACACAGCAGCAACACCACTGGATGCACCGGTCTCACCGGTGACCGCGGTGTCGGCGGCGAGGGCCGCGTTGAACGCGGCGATCGCCGACCTCGCCGCCCTCGACACCCGCACCACCGGACTCGAGGACCTCCTCGCCCTCATCGTCGACTCCGAACGCGCCACCCGCACCCTCACCGGCCTCGGACAGACCTGGCTGCACCGCGCCGTCCAGACCGGGGCGTTCACCGACACCGGCCTCACCTGCGCCGACGCCCTCTCCGGCCTCCTGCACATCGACCTCCCCGACGCCCGCACCCGCCTACGCCGCTCGATGCTGCTCACCGAGCAGACCACCCTCACCGGTGACCCCCTCCCACCCCGCATGCC
>NZ_JABUBU010000028.1 GCF_019834675.1 Rhodococcoides corynebacterioides
ACGTCGGCCATCGTCGGCGACCGTCCGACCCCCGGCCGCCCGACCCCCGGCCCGCGCCGCGTCGCCGGTCGCCGACGATGGCCGACGTCGCCGCCGCGGCCGGCGTGTCGGTCATGACCGTCTCCTACGCCTTCGGCCGCCCGGACCGCGTGTCCGACGAGACCCGACGCCGCGTGCTGGCCACCGCGGAGACGCTCGGCTACACGGGCCCCCATCGCGGTGCGCAGTCCCTGCGCCGCGGCCGCACCAACGACCTCGCCGTCGTGCTCACCGAGACCCTCGCGTTCGCGTTCGACGACCCCCACGCGCGTCGGTTCTTCTCCGGCATCGCCGATGCGTGTCTCGACACCGACACCGGTCTGGTCCTGCTGCCGAACGCGCGTGACGGCGTCGCGGTGGACCGGGTGCGCGACGCCGCCGTCGACGGCTACGTCTTCTGGACGACGGTCACGGGTGATCCCGCGCTGGCCGCCGCCGTCGCGACGGGTCGGCCGGTCTGCGTGCAGGGCGGGCCCGCCGACGCCGGGGCGGCGGTGGTCACCATCGACGACACCGCGGCGGCCGAGTCGGTGGCGCGGGAGGGACTCCGCGGTGCCCGACGGCCGATGGTCCTGTCGTTCCCCGCCGATCGTGGACGACGTCGGGAGGTCGTCCACGGCCCCGATCCCGATCGCGTCGACTTCCCCGTCACCCGCCACCGACTGCGCGGCTACCGCGCCGCCGCCGAGGCGGTCGGCCTGGCGTGGGCCGAGATTCCGGTCGTCTTCGGCGCGGGCAGCTTCCGTACCGAGGGCCGACGCGCCCTGACCGAGTTCCGGGACGCCCACGATCCCGACGCCGTGCTCGCGATGAGCGACGAACTCGCCCTGGGCGCGATGATCGAGCTGGGTCCCGACGTCGCCTCGGGCGCGGTGTCCGTCGTCGGCTGGGACGACTCCACCGAAGCCGCCGACGCCGGACTGACCACCGTGGCCCAGTCGCTCTACGAGCAGGGCCGGATCGCCGCTCGTATCGCCCTGGGCGCGGACGTCGACACGACGGCGCACTGGCGCGTCGTCACCCGGACGTCGACCCGTTCATGATCGGTACCGATGCATCGCCGAACCCCCGTCGGGACGGGGCGGCGCGGGGTAGGTTCGCGCTTCATGAGCGCAAGCAACGGACGCGACCCCGAGGTGGCGGATCAGGCCGAGCGGGTCGCGGCCGCGGCACGGCTGCACATGAAGGACAAGCGAGCCGGCCAGTCGGGCGGTCTGTCCGGAATGGTCGCCTCGCGGGCGGGTGACTGGGACCTCGACGATCAGGACGTCGAGCGCATGCGCAAGCAGGAGCGCCTGTGGAACCCGCTCGTGGACAAGTACTTCCGTATGGAGATCGATGGCTGGGAGAACATCCCGGACGCCCCCGTCCTGCTCGTCGGGGTCCACACCGGGGCGCCGTTCGTATGGGACGCGTGGACCGTCGGCGCGCAGTGGTGGCGACGGTTCGGCCCGGACCGACCTCTCCACGGCACCGCGCACGACGCGTTGATGGCCTTCCCGCTCATCGGCGGCCTCTTCCGATCGATGGGGGTACTCCCCGCCGCTCCCGATTCCATGGCCACGGCCCTCGCGGCGGGCCGCGACGTCATCGTCTGGCCGGGCGGCGAGGTCGACTCCCTGCGGCCCTGGCGCGAGCGCGACGTCGCGACGCTGGCCGGGCGCACCGGGTTCGTCAAACTCGCCATCCGGTGCGGCGTCCCCATCGTGCCGATCGCGACCGTCGGCGGCGGCGACGCCATGCCGGTGCTCATCAAGGGCGACCGGCTCTCGCGCACGCTGCGGCTCGATCGCATCGCCCGGCTCAAGGTGTTCCCCATCGCGGTGTCGCTGCCGTGGATCGTGGCGCCCGCGGCGCTGCCGCAGATCCCGCTGCCGGCGAAGATCCGCACCCGGTTCATGCCCGCGGTCACCGTGGAACCGGATCTCGCCCTCGTCGACGACGAGGACTACGTGCAGGCCAAGTACGACGAGGTGCGGCGCACTATCCAGGAGGGCATGGATCAGCTGGCGCGCAAGCGGAAGTGGCCGCTGTTCCGCTGAGCCGGTCATGCGGGGCACCGCTCGGCCTACTGTGGGTCGCATGACCCTCTCGCAGCGCACCCTCGGCACGCAGTCGGCCCTCACCGTGTCGGCCCTCGGACTCGGCTGCATGGGCATGTCCGAGTTCTACGGCGACACCGACCGCGCGTCCGGCATCGAGACCGTCCGCCGTGCCCTCGACCTCGGCGTCACCTTTCTCGACACGGCGGACATGTACGGGCCGTTCGTGAACGAGGAACTGGTCGGCGAGGCGATCGCCGGGCGGCGCGACGAGGTCCAGCTGGCCACGAAGTTCGGCAACGAGCGCCTGCCCGACGGCACTCGGCTGGGGATCAACGGCAGTCCCGAGTACGTGCGGTCGGCCTGCGACGCGTCCCTGTCGCGCCTGGGCGTCGACCACATCGACCTGTACTACCAGCACCGTGTGGACAAGTCGGTGCCCATCGAGGACACCGTCGGCGCCATGGCCGAGCTGGTCGAGGCGGGCAAGGTCCGCCACCTCGGGCTGTCCGAGGCCTCCGCCGGCACCATCCGCCGCGCGCACGCGGTGCACCCGATCACCGCCGTGCAGACCGAGTACTCCCTGTTCACGCGCGACGTCGAGGCCGAGGTGCTGCCGACGCTGCGTGAACTGGGCATCGGGCTGGTGCCCTACTCGCCGCTCGGACGTGGCCTGCTGACCGGCGCCATCGAGAAGGAGTCGCAGCTCGCGGAGCAGGACTCGCGCCGGACGTCGTACTTCCCGCGGTTCCAGGGCGAGGCGCTCGAGGCCAACCTGACCCTGGTGGCGCAGGTCCGCGCGATCGCGGACCAGCTGGGCTGCACGCCCGGTCAGCTGGCACTGGCGTGGGTGCTGGCGCAGGGGGACGACGTCGCCCCCATCCCCGGCACCAAGCGGGTGCGGTACCTCGAGGAGAACGTCGGCGCCCTCGACGTGGCCGCCACCCAGGAGATCCTCGACGAGCTCGAGGCCGCGGTGCCGGCGTCGGCCGTGGTGGGTGCGCGCTACGGCGACATGTCGAGCATCGACACCTGACCGACGGTCGGCTAGTTCTGGTCGAGCCGCACGGCGCGCACGAAGGTGTAGAGCAGCGTCGGGATGGCGAGAGTCAGGGCCGTCACCGGAACCCACACCACCAGGGCGCCGAGAACCGGAACGTCCGAGGTGACCAGGAGCCACCCGATGATGCCCGTGACGCCGCCGGCGCTGAGCGCCATGTGCGTGATCAACATCCACCGGTCGAGAAAGACGCCGGCGACCAGGCCGAGCACGGCGAGGAAGGCCGTCTTGCCGATCGCGAACTCGGGCGGGATGTTCGCGGACAGGTTGGCCGCGATGATGCCGATGTCGGCGAGGACGACGAAGACGAACATGCTCCACAAGCGCGGCCAGGAGATGACCAGCCACCACAGGGCCGCGGAGAAGGCGAACGCCGCGCAGCCGATCTGGATGCCGAGCGCGGGCTGCGTCTGCGCGCCGAAGCCGAACAGGATCTCGAGGGTCGCGCACACGCCCATGCCCGCGGTGAACAGGGCGACGAGCACCCGCACGACGCGCTCGTCGGCGAACGAGTACATCATCCCGACGATCCACTCGTAGCGGCTCTCGAGCAGGCTGCGTGGGGCGTCGTCCCGGTCGTCGTGCTCGTCCCGGCTGTCCCGGTCGGCTCGATCGGGGCGGTCGGGGCGGTCGTCGTCGGTCGCGGCGGGCCAGGGCTCCGCACGCGGCGCGAACGCCCGTGCGGGCGCCGACGGGGTGAACGCCGTTCCGAACGCTCCCGCGCCGCCGAGCGCGCCGGCGCCTCCCCGCCCGTAGTGCGGGGGATAGGGCTGAGGCAGACCCTCCGGTGCTGGTGCCATGTCGGTCCCGTTCCCTTCGGTGTGTGGGTGAGCCGGTGTTGCGGTGAGCCGGTGTTGCGTCGAGCCGGTGGTTCGCGGCTCGGTCGGCGCGTCGAGGTGCACGTCGAGATGTGATGCGGTATAGGGCGATCCGCCCGGTGACGTCACCGTAAACCAGGACTTCGGGTTCCGGGGAGGGGAAGAGCGGGGACCGGCCAGGTTCTGTGACGGCTCACAAGTACCGGCGTTCGCGTCAACAAAGCAAGCGTGCTTGCTTTTTTCGGGATCGGCTGGCACGGTCCTTGCATGGCCGACACGGCCGCCGTACTGGCGGACCTCCGCGCCGAGGGCGACGCTCTCGACGACCTTCTCGCCGACGTCGACGAGGCGGGATGGCGTACCCCCACCCCCGCCACCGGGTGGACCGTCGCCCACCAGATCGCGCACCTGCACTGGACCGACCACGTCGCCGCGTTGACGGCGGCCGGGTCGGCGGGTGACCGGGACGCCGCCGCGGCGTTCGACGCCGTCCTCGCCGACGGGCTCGCCGATCCCGCGGGATTCGTCGACGCCGCCGCCGAGACCCTGGCCGGCGAACAGCCCAGCACTCTGCTGGCCCGGTGGCGGCTCGGCCGGTCGCAACTGCTGTCCGTGCTGCCCGGGGTCCCCGCCGGCACGCGCATCCGATGGTTCGGACCGCCCATGAGCGCCACGTCGATGGCCACCGCACGGTTGATGGAGACCTGGGCGCACGGCCAGGACGTCGTCGACGCGCTCGGCGTGCACCGCGAACCGACGGCCCGCCTGCGTCACGTCGCCCATCTCGGCGTGCGGACGCGCGAGTTCGCCTACGCCCTGCGGGACCGGCCCGCGCCGACGTCCCCCGTGCACGTCGTCCTCACCGCACCCGACGGCACGGAGTGGACCTGGGGGCCGGAGGACGCCGAGCAGCGCGTCACCGGCCCGGCGCTCGACTTCTGTCTGCTGGTCACCCAGCGCGTCCACCGCGACGACACCGCGCTGGTCGCCGTCGGCGGCGACGCCGAGGAGTGGCTGACGATCGCGCAGGCGTTCGCGGGAGCGCCGGGTGCCGGGCGGGATCGCCTCGCGGATTGGACAGCGGGGACGGCAGGGAGAGCGGGGACCACACGGTGACCGCGCTGCGCATCGGCAACTGCTCCGGGTTCTACGGCGACCGGTTCTCGGCCATGCGCGAGATGCTGGACGGCGGCGACCTCGACGTGCTCACCGGTGACTACCTCGCCGAGTTGACCATGCTCATCCTCGGCCGCGATCGCTTGAAGGATCCGGCCCACGGGTACGCCCGGACGTACCTGCGTCAGCTCGAGGAGTGCCTGGGAACGGCGCTCGACCGCGGCGTGACCCTGGTGAGCAACGCCGGCGGTCTCGCACCGGCCCGTCTGGCCGACGAGATCCGCGCGCTGGCCGACCGCCTCGGGCTCACCGTCGCCGTCGCCCACGTCGAGGGCGACGATCTGATCGACCGGGCCGGGGACCTCGGACTCGGGTCACCGCTCACCGCCAACGCCTACCTCGGCGGATTCGGCATCGCCCGCTGCCTCGACGCGGGTGCGCAGGTGGTGGTGACCGGACGGGTGACCGACGCGTCCCTGGTCGTCGGGCCCGCCGTGGCCCGGTTCGGCTGGGGCCAAGGGGATCTCGACGCTCTGGCCGGCGCGGTGGTGGCCGGCCACGTCGTCGAGTGCGGTACCCAGGCCACCGGTGGCAACTACTCCTTCTTCCGCGAGATCCCCGACCTCCGGCGACCGGGTTTCCCGATCGCCGAGATCGAGGCCGACGGATCCTCGGTCGTCACCAAGCACCCCGGCAGCGGCGGAGCGGTGACGATCGGCACCGTCACCGCCCAGCTGATGTACGAGGTCTCGGGCCCGCGCTACCTCGGACCGGACGTCACCGCGCGCCTCGACACCGTCACCCTCACCGACGACGGACCGGACCGCGTCCGCATCACCGGTGCGCGGGGCGAGGCGCCGCCGCCGACGCTCAAGGTCTCCCGTAACTCGGTGGGCGGCTTCCGCAACGAGACCACCTTCGTTCTCACCGGTCTCGACGTCGAGGCCAAGGCGGCGCTGGTTCGCGCGCAGCTGACCGACGCCCTGACCCCGCCGCCCGCCGAGGTGGAGTGGACACTCGCCCGCACCGACCACGCCGACGCCGACACCGAGGAGGCGGCCAGCGCACTGCTGCGCGTGGTCGTGCGCGACCCGAACCCGGACGCCGTCGGGCGGCGGTTCTCCGGTGCGGCCATCGAACTGGCCCTCGCCAGCTACCCCGGCTTCGCGGTCACCGCGCCGCCCGGACACGGGTCGCCCTACGGCGTGTTCGAGGCGGGCTACGTCGAGCAGTCGGTCCCCGAGCACACCGCGGTCCTGCCGGACGGCACGCGCGTCGCGATCCCGGCGCCGACCGTCACGACGCCCGGGTCCGACGATGCCGACGTGCCCGGCAGCGTCGAGAACACCGGCACCGACGCCGACACCGACACGGTGATGCTGCCGCTCGGCACGCTCGCCGCCGCCCGCAGCGGCGACAAGGGCGGCGACGCGAACGTCGGGGTCTGGGTGCGGACCGACGACGAATGGGCCTGGCTCCGTGCCACTCTCACCGTCGAGCGGATACGCGAGCTGCTGCCCGAGACGGCCGCGCTGACCCTCGAGCGCCACGAGTTCCCGAGCCTGCGGGCGATCAACGTCGTCGTGCACGGCTTGCTCGGCGCCGGCGTCGCATCCGGGGCCCGCTTCGACCCGCAGGCCAAGGGGCTCGGCGAATGGCTGCGATCCCGACGCGTTCCGATTCCACGACACCTGCTGCGCGAGACCACCGCACGGACCACCGCCACATCAGGAGCATCCGCATGACCCCCTGGGGAGGACCGGAGCGCGAGCAGCTCCGCAAGACCGTTCGCGCGTTCGTCGATCGCGACGTCGCACCGCATCAGGCCGACTGGGAACGGGACGGCGAGATCCCGCGCAGCCTGCACCGCACCGCGGCGGAGCTGGGGCTCCTCGGCGCGCCGTTCCCCGAGGCGGTCGGCGGCGGCGGTGGCACGCTGGTCGACGCCACCGTCGTCTGCGAGGAGATGCACGAGGCCGGTGCCTCGGGTGGAGTGTTCGCGTCCCTCTTCACGTGCGGGATCGCCCTGCCCCACCTGGTCGGCGCACGCGACCCCGACCAGGTGGACCGGTGGGTGCGGCCGACGCTGGCCGGCGAGACGATCGGGTCCCTCGCGATCACCGAGCCGGGCGGCGGGTCCGACGTGGGACACCTGACCACGCGGGCGGTGCGCGACGGCGACGAGTTCGTGGTGAACGGATCCAAGACCTACATCACCTCCGGGTGCCGAGCGGACTTCGTGGTCACCGCCGTCCGCACGGGCGGCGACGGCGCGGCGGGAGTGTCGCTGCTCGTGATCGAGCGGGACACACCGGGTTTCACCGTCTCGCGCAAACTCGAGAAGATGGGGTGGCGCGCCTCGGACACGGCGGAGCTGTCGTTCGCCGACGTCCGCGTGCCCGTGACCAACCTCGTCGGGGCGGAGAACTCCGGCTTCGGCCAGATCGCGCAGGCGTTCGTCTCGGAGCGGGTCGCGCTCGCGGCGCAGGCCTACTCGTCCGCCCAGCGTTGCCTCGACCTGACCGTGGCCTGGACGCGGGATCGCCGCACGTTCGGCAAGCCGCTGATCGCGCGCCAGTCGGTGCAGAACACCCTCAGCGAGATGCACCGCCGTATCGACGTCGCCCGCACCTACACGCGCGCGCTGGTGGACCGCTACGTCGCGGGCGAGACCGATGGGATCGCCGAGGTGTGCCACGCCAAGAACACCGCCGTCGAGACCGGGGAGTGGGTGGCCTCGCAGGCGGTGCAGCTCTTCGGCGGGCTCGGGTACATGGCCGAGAGCGAGGTGGAGCGCCAGTACCGGGACATGCGCATCATCGGCATCGGCGGCGGCACCACGGAGATCCTCACGTCGCTGGCCGCGAAGCGGTTGGGGTACACCGCATGACGGCCCTGGTGTCCCGACTCGACGTCGACGGCGACGGGTTCGCGGCCGCCGCGGACACCATGCGCACCAAGCTCGGCGAGATCGAGTCCGAGCACGCCAAGGCCGTCGGGGGCGGCGGGGAGAAGTACGTCGCGCGGCACCGGGCCCGTGGCAAGCTGACCGCCCGCGAACGCATCGACCTGCTCGTCGATCAGGACTCGCCGTTCCTCGAACTGTGCCCGTTGGCGGCCTGGGGCTCGGACTTCCCGGTCGGGGCGTCGGTCGTCGTCGGCATCGGGGTCGTCAGCGGCGTCGAGTGTCTGATCGTCGCCAACGATCCCACCGTCCGCGGGGGCAGCAGCAACCCGTGGACGCTGCGCAAGACGCTGCGGGCCAACGACATCGCGATGCAGAACCGCCTGCCGGTGATCTCCCTCGTCGAGTCCGGCGGCGCCGATCTGCCCACGCAGAAGGAGGTCTTCGTCCCCGGCGGACGCATCTTCCGCGATCTCACCCGGCTCTCGGCCGCGGGAATTCCCACGATCGCGCTGGTGTTCGGCAACTCGACCGCCGGCGGTGCGTACATCCCCGGGATGTCCGACCACGTCGTGATGATCGAGGAGCGGTCCAAGGTATTCCTGGCCGGTCCGCCGCTGGTGAAGATGGCCACGGGCGAGGAGACCGACGACGAATCCCTCGGTGGCGCACGGATGCACGCCCGCACGTCGGGTCTCGCGGATCATCTCGCCGTCGACGAGGAGGACGCGCTGCGCATCGGCCGCTCCATCGTCGCCCGGCTGAACTGGCGCAAGGCCGGTCCGGCGCCGCGCGCCGACGTGCTGCCGCCTCGGTACGACGCGGAGGACCTGCTCGGCATCGTGCCCGCCGACCTCAAGATCCCGTTCGATCCGCGCGAGGTGATCGCCCGCATCGTCGACGACAGCGAGTTCGACGAGTTCAAACCGCTCTACGGCTCGTCGTTGGTCACCGGTTGGGCCGAGCTGCACGGCTTCCCGGTCGGCATCCTGGCCAACGCGCGCGGGGTGCTCTTCAGCGAGGAGTCGCAGAAGGCCACCCAGTTCATCCAGCTGGCCAACCGGTCGCACACGCCGCTCCTGTTCCTGCACAACACCACCGGCTACATGGTGGGCAAGGAGTACGAGGAAGGCGGGATGATCAAGCACGGCGCGATGATGATCAACGCCGTCTCCAACTCCACCGTCCCGCACATCTCGGTGCTGCTCGGAGCGTCCTACGGCGCCGGCCACTACGGCATGTGCGGTCGCGCGTTCGATCCGCGGTTCCTCTTCGCCTGGCCCAGCGCCAAGTCCGCCGTCATGGGCGGCGCGCAGCTCGCGGGCGTCATCTCGATCGTGTCCCGTGCGGCTGCCGAGGCGCGGGGACAGGCGTTCGACGAGGAGGCCGACGCCGGGCTGCGCGCGATGATCGAGAACCAGATCGAGGCCGAGTCGGTGCCGATGTTCCTCTCCGGGCGCCTCTACGACGACGGCGTCATCGACCCCCGCGACACCCGCACGGTGGTGGGGATGTGCCTGTCGGCCATCGCCTCCGCCCCGATCGAGGGCACCGCCGAGTTCGGTGTCTTCCGGATGTGAGCGCCATGACTCCGCCGACCGGCACGACGCCCGGCACGACGCCCGGCAACCCCCACCGCACCGACGACCCCGACACCCCGATCACGCGCGTGCTCGTGGCCAACCGCGGCGAGATCGCGCGCCGCGTGATCGCGACGTGCCGACGCGAGGGCATCGGCACCGTCGCCGTGTTCTCCGACGCCGACGCCGACTCCCCGCACGTGGCGGAGGCGGACGCCGCGGTGCGACTGCCGGGTGTCTCCTCCGCCGAGACGTACCTGCGCGGCGACCTCGTCGTCGACGCCGCCCGCCGCGCGGGTGCCGACGCGATCCACCCGGGGTACGGATTCCTCTCCGAGAACGCCGAGTTCGCGCGGGCCGTGCAGGACGCCGGCCTGGTGTGGATCGGACCGCCCGTGAAGGCCATCGAGACCATGGGCTCGAAGGTGGAGTCGAAGGCAATGATGCGGGACGCGGGCGTCCCCGTCCTGGATCGTCTCGACCCCGCGACGGTCACCGAGGCCGATCTGCCGGTGCTGGTCAAGGCGTCCGCGGGTGGCGGTGGCCGCGGTATGCGCGTGGTGCGTGACCTCGCGGCGTTGTCGGACGAGATCGAGGCCGCGGCCCGAGAGGCGCTGTCCGCCTTCGGCGACGCCACCGTGTTCTGCGAGCGGTACCTCGAGACGGGTCGCCACATCGAGGTCCAGGTGATGGCCGACCGCCACGGCACCGTCTGGGCCGTGGGGGAGCGGGAGTGCTCCATCCAGCGGCGTCACCAGAAGGTGGTCGAGGAGGCGCCGTCACCGCTCGTCGAACGCACGCCGGGCATGCGCGAGCGGCTGTTCGACGCCGCCCGCGCCGCCACCTCGGCCATCGACTACGAGGGCGCCGGCACCGTCGAGTTCCTCGCGGACGAGCGCGGCGAGTTCTTCTTCCTCGAGACCAACACCCGCCTGCAGGTGGAACATCCGGTCACCGAGTGCACCACCGGGCTCGACCTCGTGTCCCTGCAACTGCACGTCGCCGCCGGGGGAGCGCTGCCCGCCGAGCCGCCGCCCACCGTCGGACACGCGATCGAGGTCCGCCTCTACGCCGAGGACCCGGCGCGGGACTGGCAGCCGCAGAGCGGGACGCTGCACGAGGTGGACTTCGGTCCCGCCGTGCACTTCGACGTTCCGGCCGGCGCCGTGACGGGCACGGGTCTGCGCGTCGACTCCGGCGTCGAGAGCGGCAGCGTCGTGGGCGTGCACTACGACCCCATGCTCGCCAAGGTCATCGCCGTCGCCCCCACCCGCCGTCGTGCCGCGGCCGCCCTGGCCGCCGCGATGGAGCGGGCGCGACTGGTGGGCCTGCGCACCAACCGCGACCTGCTGGTGCGAGTGCTGCGGCACCCGGCGTTCCTCGCGGGCGACACCGACACCGCATTCTTCGCCACCCACGGCCTGGCCGCACTGGCCCGGCCCCTCGTCGGCGGCGACACGCTCCGCCTGTCCGCGCTGGCCGCCGCCCTCGCCGACGCCGCGGCGCGGCGGGCGGCGACCCCGGTGGGCCGGTCGCTGCCCAGCGGCTGGCGCAACCTGCCGGCGACTCGGCAGCGCACGGTCTACGGGGTCGACGGGGCCGACGGGGCCGATCTCGTCGTCGAGTACCGATTCGGCCGGGACGGGCTCGAGACCGACCTCGCCGACTGCACGGTGGTGCGCGCGGACGGACGCTCGGTGGTTCTCGACCACGCCGGTGTCCGTCGTTCCTTCGCGGTGTCGGTGCACGGATCGCACGTCGCCGTCGAGTCCTCCCTCGGCCCCGTCGCGTTGCGGCGTCGGCCGCGGTTCGTCGACCCCAGCGAGACGGTGGCCGCCGGCTCGCTGGTCGCGCCCATGCCCGGGTCCGTGGTCCGGATCGGCGTCGCGGTCGGCGACCGTGTCACGGCCGGGCAACCGATCGTCTGGCTCGAGGCCATGAAGATGGAACACACGATCACGGCCCCCGCCGACGGCGTCGTGACGGACCTGTCGGTGTCCGTGGGACAGCAGGTCGAAGTGGACGCCGTCCTCGCGGTGGTGTCCGAACACACCGACACCGATCCCGCCGACAGCCGTCCCGCCGAACCCGATACAGCCGATTCCCGAGAAGGAGAACAGTCATGAGCTTCGTCGAGACCGAGGAACAGAAGAGCCTGCGCGCCGCCGTCGCGGGACTGGGCAAGCGCCACAACTACCTCGACTACGTCCTGCCCAAGGCGCGCCGCGGCGAACCGCTCACCGAACTGTGGAACGAGGCCGGTGCGCTCGGCTTCCTCGGGGTCAACCTGCCCGAGGAGTACGGCGGCGGCGGCGCGGGCATCTACGAGCTCGCGTTGGTGCAGGAGGAGATGTCGTCGTTCGGCGCGGGTCTGCTGCTCGTCGTGGTCTCCCCGGCCATCTGCGGCACCATCATCGCGAAGTACGGCACCCCCGATCAGAAGCAGGAGTGGATGCCGCGCCTCGCGGACGGGTCGGCGATCATGGCGTTCGGCATCACCGAGCCGGACGCGGGGTCGAACTCGCACAAGATCACCACCACCGCCCGTCGGGACGGCGACGAGTGGGTGCTGCGGGGCAGCAAGATCTACATCTCCGGCGTGGACCAGGCCGACGCCGTGCTGGTCGTCTCGCGGACCGAGGACGCGGCGACCGGAACGCTGAAGCCGGCGCTGTTCATCGTCCCGACGGACGCACCCGGTCTGCAGAAGACCCCGATGACCATGGACGTCATCGAACCCGACCACCAGTTCACCCTGTTCCTGGACGACGTCCGCCTCCCGGCCGACGCGCTGGTCGGCGAGCCCGACGCCGCGATCGCGCAGCTCTTCGCCGGGCTGAATCCGGAACGCATCCTCGGTGCGGCGATGGCCGTCGGCATCGGCCGCTACGCCCTCGACGCCGCAGTGACGTTCGCGAAGGAGCGTCAGGTCTGGAAGACGCCCATCGGCGCGCACCAGGGCATCGCGCATCCGTTGGCGCAGTGCAAGATCGAGCTCGAACTGGCGAAGCTCATGATGCAGAAGGCCGCCGTGCTCTACGACAGCGGCGACGACTTCGGTGCGGCGGAGGCCGCCAACATGGCCAAGTACGCGGCCGCGGAGGCCAGTATCAAGGCGCTCGACCAGGCCATCCAGACCCACGGCGGTGCCGGCCTGACCTCCGACTACGGCCTCGGCTCGATGCTCGGTGTCGCGCGCATCGCCCGCGTCGCCCCGGTGAGTCGGGAGATGATCCTCAACTTCGTCTCCCAGCACTCGCTGGGTCTGCCGAAGAGTTACTGATGGCGGCAAAGTCGCCCGAACCGACCGAGTCGCCCGAGTCGCCGCCCGTCCGCGAGGAGCGCGACGCGGGCGTCGTCACCCTCACGCTCGACAGCCCGCGCAACCGCAACGCCCTGTCCTCCGCTCTCGTCGCCGGTCTGCTGGACGGCCTGCGCCGGGCCGGCGCCGATCCGGACGTCCGCGCCGTCGTTCTCACCCACACCGGTGGAACGTTCTGCGCCGGAGCCGATCTCACCGAGGCGGGCTCGGATCCGGGGACCCGGACGGCGCAGATGGTCGAGGTGCTGCGCGCCGTGCTCGAGACGCCGAAGCCGGTGGTCGGGTCGATCGACGGGCACGTCCGGGCCGGCGGAATGGGACTCGTCGGCGCGTGCGACGTCGTGATCGCCGGACCGAGCAGCACGTTCGCGCTCACCGAGGCGCGGCTCGGACTGGCGCCGTCGATCATCTCGCTGACGGTGCTGCCGCGGCTGACCTCGCGGGCGGCGAGCCGGCTGTTCCTCTCCGGGGAGAAGGTGGGTGCGGCCGAGGCCGCCGCGTACGGCCTGATCACCGAGGCCGCGGACGATCCGTCCGCGGCGATCCGGTCCCTGCTCGCGTCGTTCCGCCTGTCCTCCCCGCAGGGACTGGCCGAGACCAAGAAGCTCACCACGGCCGCCGTCCTCGACGCGTTCGATCGCCGCGCCGACGCCCTCGCCGCGGACTCCGCCCGCCTCTTCGCGTCCGCCGAGGCGCGGGAGGGGATGATGGCGTTCCTGGAGAAACGCCCGCCGTCCTGGGCCGTCGTGAGGGGGTAAGACGTGGTCGCTCCGCGGGAGCCGAAGCAGGACCGCAGCCGGGTCACCCGGCAGCGGTTGCTCGAGGCCACCATCGAGTCCCTTGCCGAGCAGGGGTGGGGTCCCACCACGGTGGGACACGTCGCCGAGCGGGCGGGGGTTTCCCGCGGCGCCACGCAGCATCACTTCCCCACCCGCGAGGATCTCATCACCGCGGCGCTGGACTACATGTTCGAGACCCGCATGGGCGACGCCGTGGCCGAGGAGCACGATCTGCCGACCGGCTCCGACCGCACGGAGGCCGTCGTCGCGCGGCTGGTCGAGTACTACACGGGCCCCATGTTCAAGGCGGCGCTGCAGGTGTGGACGGCGGCGTCGTCCGACCCGGAACTCCGTGCGCGCGTCCTGCCGCTCGAGGACAAGTTCGGCCGGGCGGCCCACCGCACCGCCGTGCGTCACCTCGGCGTCGACGACGCCGACCCGCGCACCCACCGGTTGGTCCAGGCCACGCTCGACCTCGCCCGTGGGCTGGGACTGGCCGATCTGCTCAGCGACGATTCCCGACGGCGCGGCGAGATCGTGCGCGCCTGGGCCGCGGTACTGGAGTCGTCGCTGCCTGCCGCAGCCGACGGTCCGCGTTAGAGTGCCCGGCATGAGACCGGGGCGGTGGGCCGCAGGCCTGGCGACGGCGGCGGCGCTGACCGCCTGCGGCGGCACGTCCGACCCCGCGGCCGGACCGACCACGACCACCGCGGACGCGCGGTCGGGTCCGTTCTTCGGCGTTTGCGGACAGGTGACCGACGACGAGGTCCGGCAGGCCCTCGCCGTTCCCGCCTTCGCGACGGTGACGCGCAACTCGGTCGGCTGCGAGTGGGAGGTCTCCGGTCCGACCGGCCCGTCGGTCAGCTTCTCCTGGTACCGCGGCAGCCCCATCGGCCGGGAGCGCGCGGGGTCCGAACTGATCGGCCGCCCCGCCGCGGACATCGAGATCGCCGGGCAGTCCGGCTTCGAGGCGCTCTACCAGGACGCACTCGGTCAGCCTGTGCTGTGCGAGAGCGCGCTGCAGTACGGAGCGGACTTCGTCCACCTGTCGGTGACCTACGCGGACACCACGCCCACCGCCGACCCGTGCGTGGTGGCGCGGCAGTTGCTCGAGACCATCGCGGAGCGTGCGCAGTGAGACGACAGGCGCCGCTCGCGGCGCTCGCCGCCGCGGCCCTGGTACTCGCCGGATGCGGCTCCACCATCGAGGGCCGGCCCGTGCCGGTGGGGGCGGACACCGGCGATGAGGAGTTCCAGTCGCTGCTCGAGGAGTGCAACACCGTGACGCCGGAGCAGATCGCGGACGTCGTCGGCGGCACCGCGATCGACCAGGGCTTCCTCGGCGCGATCTGTCGGTGGGACGTCACCGGTCCGGCCGGCGCGGTGAAGGTGACGTTCGACTGGTTCGAGTCCGGCTCGCTCGCCGCCGAGCGGGAGGCGAACGAACGGATGGGCTGGACCGTCACCGACGTGACGGTGTCCTCCCGCGGGGCCATCGAGATCCGGCAGCCCGACGATCCGGCGTCGTGCGGGGTCAGCGCGCCGTCGCCGATCTCGGGCGTCATTGGGTGGTGGGTGCAGTACCGACCGGGCAACCCGGCGGACCCGTGCGAGGCGGCGACGCGGCTGATGCAGCTGTCGCTGAACCTCAGCGCCTGATCGGGCGATCACGCCTGTACCCGATGGGGATGCGTTTTGACCCGCAGGCGCGCCGACGGGTATCGTCGTGGGTTGTGTCCGGCGCGTCCGGACCGTCTGTGTGCCTATACGAGGTACGGCCGTGCTCATGTTCTTCACCGAGCAAGCTCATGGCTACCGTGTGGGGGTATGCGACACACCCGACCGCGGGGTGAGAAGACCCGCGGTGGCAGTGCCGGAAACGGTACCGGGTGAGGGGCAGCGCTTCCTTGTCCCAACTGCTTTCCATCCCTGATTCTCGACACGAAGAAAGCCGGTTCATGCCAACGATCAACCAGCTGGTCCGCAAGGGTCGCACCGACAAGGTCGCGAAACTGAAGACCGCCGCCCTCAAGGGCGGACCGCAGCGTCGCGGCGTGTGCACTCGCGTGTACACCACGACGCCCAAGAAGCCGAACTCCGCTCTGCGTAAGGTCGCGCGCGTGCGCTTGACCAGCGCGGTCGAGGTCACGGCCTACATCCCCGGTGAGGGCCACAACCTGCAGGAGCACTCGATGGTGCTCGTCCGCGGCGGTCGTGTGAAGGACCTCCCGGGTGTTCGCTACAAGATCATCCGCGGCTCGCTCGACACCCAGGGTGTCAAGAACCGCAAGCAGGCTCGCAGCCGTTACGGCGCGAAGAAGGAGAAGAGCTGACATGCCACGCAAGGGACCTGCACCCAAGCGGCCGCTGATCAATGACCCGGTCTACGGATCGCCGCTGGTCACGCAGCTCGTCAACAAGATCCTCCTCGACGGCAAGAAGTCGACCGCCGAGCGCATCGTGTACCAGGCTCTCGAGCAGGCACGCGAAAAGACGGGCACCGATCCCGTCGTGACGCTCAAGCGCGCCCTCGACAACGTCAAGCCGGCCCTCGAGGTCCGCAGCCGTCGTGTCGGTGGCGCCACCTACCAGGTGCCGGTCGAGGTTCGTCCCGGCCGCTCCACCACGCTGGCGCTGCGCTGGCTCGTCTCGTTCTCCCGCGCTCGTCGTGAGAAGACGATGGTCGAGCGCCTGGCCAACGAGCTCCTCGACGCCAGCAACGGCCTCGGTGCCGCGGTGAAGCGTCGCGAGGACACGCACAAGATGGCGGAAGCCAACAAGGCGTTCGCGCACTACCGCTGGTGATCGCGTAACGCCCGGTGGCGCCGGAACTATCCGGCGCCGCCCGGGCGTTGATCCGACCGAGAACTACCTCTTCCAACACCAAGGCGGGATGAATTCGTGGCACAGGACGTGCTGACCGACCTGAACAAGGTCCGCAACATCGGCATCATGGCCCACATCGATGCCGGTAAGACCACCACTACCGAGCGCATCCTCTTCTACACCGGTATCTCGTACAAGATCGGTGAGGTCCACGACGGCGCAGCCACGATGGACTGGATGGAGCAGGAACAGGAACGTGGCATCACCATCACGTCTGCTGCCACGACGTGCTTCTGGAACGACAACCAGATCAACATCATCGACACCCCCGGACACGTGGACTTCACGGTCGAGGTGGAGCGGTCGCTCCGCGTCCTCGACGGTGCCGTCGCCGTGTTCGACGGCAAGGAGGGCGTCGAGCCCCAGTCCGAGCAGGTGTGGCGTCAGGCCGACAAGTACGACGTGCCGCGTATCTGCTTCGTGAACAAGATGGACAAGCTCGGCGCCGACTTCTACTTCACGGTGCAGACCATCAAGGATCGCCTCGGCGCGAAGCCGCTGGTCATCCAGCTCCCCATCGGTGCCGAGGACGGCTTCGAGGGCATCGTCGACCTGGTCGAGATGAACGCGAAGGTCTGGTCCGGCGAGACCAAGCTGGGCGAGAAGTACGACGTCCGCGAGATCCCGGCCGATCTGCAGGAGAAGGCCGAGCAGTACCGCCAGGAGCTGCTCGAGACCGTCGCCGAGTCGGACGAGGCGCTGCTCGAGAAGTTCTTCGGCGGCGAGGAGCTCACCATCGAGGAGATCAAGGGAGCGATTCGCAAGCTCACTGTGAACTCCGAGATGTACCCGATCCTCTGCGGCTCGGCGTTCAAGAACAAGGGCGTGCAGCCCATGCTCGACGCCGTCATCGACTACCTGCCGTCCCCGCTGGACGTGGAGTCGGTGCAGGGCCACGCGCCGAACAACGAGGAGGAGATCCTCACCCGTCGCCCGTCCTCGGACGAGCCGTTCGCCGCACTGGCGTTCAAGATCGCGACGCACCCGTTCTTCGGCAAGCTGACCTACGTCCGCGTGTACTCGGGCAAGGTCGACTCCGGCTCGCAGGTCATCAACTCGACCAAGGGCAAGAAGGAGCGTCTGGGCAAGCTTTTCCAGATGCACTCCAACAAGGAGAACCCGGTCGCCACCGCGAGCGCCGGCCACATCTACGCCGTGATCGGTCTGAAGGACACGACCACCGGTGACACGCTCTGCGATCCGCAGAACCAGGTCATCCTCGAGTCGATGACGTTCCCGGACCCGGTCATCCAGGTCTCGATCGAGCCGAAGACCAAGTCCGACCAGGAGAAGCTGGGCACCGCGATCCAGAAGCTCGCCGAAGAGGATCCCACCTTCTCGGTGAAGCTGGACGAGGAGACCGGCCAGACCGTCATCGGCGGCATGGGCGAGCTCCACCTCGACATCCTCGTCGACCGCATGCGTCGCGAGTTCAAGGTCGAGGCGAACGTCGGCAAGCCGCAGGTCGCGTACCGCGAGACCATCACCAAGACCGTCGAGAAGCACGAGTTCACCCACAAGAAGCAGACGGGTGGCTCGGGCCAGTTCGCGAAGGTCATCATCGGTCTCGAGCCGTTCGTCGGCGAGGACGGTGCGACGTACGAGTTCGAGAACAAGGTCACCGGTGGCCGCGTTCCGCGCGAGTACATCCCGTCCGTCGACGCCGGTGCGCAGGACGCCATGCAGTACGGCGTGCTCGCCGGCTACCCGCTGGTGAACCTGAAGATGACGCTCATCGACGGCGCGTACCACGACGTCGACTCCTCGGAGATGGCGTTCAAGATCGCCGGTTCGCAGGCACTGAAGGAGGCCGCCCGCAAGGCCGGCCCCGTCATCCTCGAGCCGCTCATGGCAGTCGAGGTCATCACGCCCGAGGAGTACATGGGCGACGTGATCGGCGACGTGAACTCCCGCCGTGGCCAGATCCAGGCCATGGAGGAACGCAGTGGTGCCCGTGTCGTCAAGGCGCTGGTTCCGCTGTCGGAGATGTTCGGTTACATCGGTGACCTGCGGTCTCGCACCCAGGGCCGCGCGAACTACTCCATGGTCTTCGACTCCTACGCAGAGGTTCCCTCGAACGTCTCGAAGGAGATCATCGCGAAGGCCACCGGAGAATAGTCTCCGAACGCAGGACCGAAGGGACCGGCCGACTCGGCCGGTCCCGGCACCACCTACCGTAAAAGACTGCACACCGCAGACATCGACAGTCCAGGAGGACACACAGTGGCGAAGGCGAAGTTCGAGCGGACGAAGCCGCACGTCAACATCGGGACCATCGGTCACGTTGACCACGGCAAGACGACGCTGACCGCAGCGATCACCAAGGTTCTGCACGACAAGTACCCCGACCTCAACGAGAGCTTTGCCTTCGATCAGATCGACAAGGCTCCCGAGGAGAAGGCTCGTGGTATCACGATCAACATCTCCCACGTCGAGTACCAGACGGAGAAGCGCCACTACGCGCACGTCGATGCTCCGGGTCACGCCGACTACATCAAGAACATGATCACCGGCGCGGCTCAGATGGACGGTGCGATCCTGGTCGTGGCCGCCACCGACGGCCCGATGCCCCAGACGCGTGAGCACGTGCTGCTCGCCCGCCAGGTCGGCGTGCCCTACATCCTCGTCGCCCTGAACAAGGCCGACATGGTGGACGACGACGAGATCATCGAGCTCGTCGAGATGGAGGTCCGCGAGCTCCTCGCTGCGCAGGAGTTCGACGAGGACGCCCCCGTCGTCAAGGTCTCCGCTCTCAAGGCCCTCGAGGGTGACGAGAAGTGGGCCGAGTCGGTCGCCGAGCTCATGCAGGCCGTCGACGACTCCATCCCGGACCCGGTCCGCGAGACCGACAAGCCGTTCCTCATGCCCGTCGAGGACGTCTTCACCATCACCGGCCGCGGCACCGTCGTCACCGGCCGTGTCGAGCGTGGACAGATCAACGTGAACGAGGACGTCGAGATCGTCGGCATCCGCGAGAAGTCCACCAAGACCACGGTCACCGGCATCGAGATGTTCCGCAAGCTGCTCGACTCGGGCCAGGCGGGCGACAACGTCGGCCTCCTCGTCCGCGGCATCAAGCGCGAGGACGTCGAGCGTGGACAGGTCGTCGTCAAGCCCGGCACCACCACTCCCCACACGGAGTTCGAGGGCCAGGCGTACATCCTGTCGAAGGACGAGGGCGGTCGCCACACCCCGTTCTTCAACAACTACCGCCCGCAGTTCTACTTCCGTACCACGGACGTGACGGGCGTCGTGACCCTCCCCGAGGGCACCGAGATGGTCATGCCCGGTGACAACACCGAGATGTCCGTCGTGCTGATCCAGCCGGTCGCCATGGACGAGGGCCTGCGGTTCGCCATCCGTGAGGGTGGTCGTACCGTCGGCGCCGGTCGCGTCACGAAGATCGTCAAGTAAGACCCCCGCGAGTAGGACCTCCGGGTCCCACTTCCGCCTGCGGCGCTCACCCTTCGGGGTGGGCGCCGTTCGGCGTTTCCGGTGCTCCACGGGGTGCGGGGTGCCGTCCCGCCCGCCGGTAGACTCGATCACCGTGACCGTTGCGCTGATCGACTCCGGGCTCGGCTCCCTGCCGACCGCGGCCCGGCTCCGTCGCGCGCGTCCGGGGCTCGACCTGCAGCTCCACCTCGACCCCGAGGGCGCACCGTGGGGTCCCAAGCCCGTCGAGTGGACCGTTCGCCGCGTCGTCGACACCGCCCGCCGTGCCGTCGACGGGGGCGCCGCCGTCGTGGTGCTGCCGTGCAACACCGCGAGCGTCGTCGCCCTCGCCGAGACGCGCGCGGCCCTCGGCCCCTCCGTCCCCGTAGTCGGGACGGTGCCGGCCATCAAGCCGGCCGCGCGGGACTGCCGCACCATCGCGGTGTGGGCCACGGCCGCCACCACCGCGTCGTCGTATCAGGCCGCGCTGATCCAGCAGTTCGCCGCGGACGCCGACGTCACGGCGGTCGCCTGCCACGGTCTCGCCGACGCGATCGACCGAGGCGACACCGACGCCGTCTCGGCCGCCATCGCGTCGGCCGCGGAGCGCACCCCCGCCGACACCGAGGCGATCGTCCTGGGCTGCACGCACTATCCGTTGGTCGCCGACGAGATCCTGGCGTCGCTCGCTCCGACGGTGCGAATGTACGACAGCGCCGATGCCGTGGCGGCGCAGACGTTGCGGCAGGTCGAGGCCGTGGGTGCCGCGCCGGGTGCGGGCGCGCTGTCGGTGTTCCTGTCCGGTCGCCCCGGATCCCTTCCGCCGCAAGCGCAGTCGTTCGAGGCGGGTCGGCTGCTCGCCGCGTCGATCGAGCCGACCGCCGTCAGGGCCGTCCGCTCCTGACCTCGGGCGCTCCGCCGTCGTGCACGATCGCGTCGTACAGCTCGGCGGCGTCGTCGAAATACACTCTGCGCGACCCGACGTGCTGCCATCGGTCGCTGCCCCGTCCCGCCACGACGACGGTGTCGTCGGCACCGAGTCCGCGGACGGCGCGGTCGATCGCCGCACGACGGTCGGGGATCTCGATCACCTGCGCGGGCGTCGTCCGGGCGCCCGCGAGGACGTCGCCACGCAGGACGTCGGGCACGTCGTCGACCGGACTCTCGTCGGTCACGATCACCGTGTCGGCCCAGCGGCCGGCGACGGCGCCGAGCTCGGCCCGCTTGCCCGGGTCGCGTCCGCCGGTCGCCCCGATCACCAGCACCAGGCGCCCGCGCGTGATCGACCGGAGATACGGGATGGTGCTGCGCTGGCCCGACGGGTTGTGCATGTAGTCGACCAGCGCGGTGAACGGCTGGCCGGCGACGACGGGTTCGAGGCGGCCGGGAATGCCGTGCACGGAGGAGATGCCGTGGGCGGCGGCGTCGAGGTCGTGTCCGCCGGCCACCAGCGCGGCGAGTGCGACCAGCGCGTTGGACACCTGGTGGGGACCGAGGACCGGCAGCGTGAGCTCGACCGACCCGACCGGTGTGCGGGCGCGGAACGACGTGCGGTGGGCGGTGCAGTCGATGTCGGTGGCGAGGACGTCGGCGGCGGCGTCCGACGTGGACACCGTGGTCACGTCGAGTGCGCATTCCGCGGCCAGTCGGCGTCCCCACTCGTCGTCGACGCCGACCACCGCCGCGCGCGCGCGTTCCGGGTCGAACAGCGAGGCCTTGGCCGCGTAGTAGTTCTCCATCGACCCGTGGTAGTCGAGGTGGTCGCGGCCCAGATTGGTGAACGCGAGGACGGCGAAGTCGAGGCCGTCGGAACGATGCTCGACGACGGCGTGGGAGGACACCTCGACCGCCGCGCTGTCGCATCCGTTGTGCACGAAGGTGGCGAGCGTGCGCTGCAGCACGGTGGCCTCGGGGGTGGTGCGGATCGGGCGCTCGGCGGCGCCGTCGAACGACGAGATCGCCACGCCGGACACCAGACCGGGGCTGCGTCCCGCCCCCTGCAGGCCCGCGTGCAGGAAGTGGGTGGTGCTGGTCTTGCCGTTGGTCCCGGTGACGCCGTAGACCTCGAGCGCGGACGACGGATGGCCGTGGAACCACGACGCCAGCGGGCCGGCGACGGTGCGCGGATGCGGCACGACGACGGTCGGCAGGTGGTCGGCCACGCGGTCGCTGACGACGGCGACGGCCCCGCGCTCGATCGCGTCGCGCTCGAACTCGAGTCCGTGATGACGTCGTCCCGGCAGGGCGAGGTAGAGGTCACCGGGGCGCAGCGCGCGCGAGTCGTCGCAGACGTCCCGGATCGCGACGTCGTTCCCGGCGGGCGCGTCGCGCCCCAGGAAGGCCGCCACGTCCGCGACGGTGACGGTCCCGGAGGTGCGGGGGAGATGTCCGGAACGCATCGTTCGTCCTACCCGCGACCGGTCCGGTCCAACCGAGAACCGGACATCTCGTTCGGGTAGGGAATGATGTCGCGGCCGGTGACGCTGACACCCGACGTGACGACCACCGACCTCGCTCCCGCGCCCGCCCGCATCTCCCGGCGCACGGCGTTCCGGATCGTCGCCGTCGTGTACTTCACCGTCATGGCGTCGAGCAGTGCGCCGTCCCCGCTCTACCCCCTGTACCGGGAGGACTGGGGATTCGGCGCGTCGGTCCTGACGGTGGTGTTCGCCGTGTACGCGCTGGCGCTGCTCGTGGCGCTCCTGGTGGTCGGCGGACTGTCCGACCACATCGGCCGCAAGCCGGTGGTGTTCGCCGCGCTCGGCCTGTTGGTGGTGTCGCTGATCGTGTTCGCGGCGGCGGACGGGGTCGGGTGGCTGATCGCCGCGCGGGTGCTGCAGGGCGTCGCCGCGGGTGCCGCCACGGGGGCGCTGACGGCCGCGATCACCGATCTGTCGCCGACGCCGCGCGGTGGTCCACTGGTCAACAGTCTCGCGCCCGCGATCGGTCTCGCCGGGGGCGGGATGGGCGCCGGACTGCTGGTGCAGTTCGCGCCGTGGCCGACCACGCTGGTCTACCTTCTGCTGATCGGGGCGCTGCTGATCCTGGCGGCGGCGATGGCGGTCGTCCCGGAGTCCGCGATCGCCGCGGGGTTCACCGACCGTCGGCACCTGCGCCGCGCGGTGACCCCGACGGTGTCGCTGCCCGCATCGATTCGGCCGGCGTTCTGGGCGGTCCTGCCGTCGCTGGTGGCCACGTGGTCCCTCGGCGGGTTCCACCTGTCGCTGGGCCCGTCCATCATGCGGTCCGAGTTCGGCCTCACCGGGGCCGCCGCGGCCGGGCTGGACATCTTCACCCTCTTCACCGCCGGCGCGACGGGCGCCGCGGTGGCGTCGCGGGTGGTCACGGACGCGGCCGCCGGGCGTCGCGTGATGGCGATCGGCGCGCTGGTCCTCGTCGTCGGGGTCGGGCTCGATCTGGTCGGCCTCGCGACGGGAACGGCCGCCGTCTACTTCGCGGGGACCGCGATCTCCGGGCTCGGGTGGGGCGCAGCGTTCCTCGGCGCGATGCGCGTGATCGGCGCGATCGCGCCCCCCGACGACCGCGCCGGCGTCTTCTCGACGACGTACGTTCTCAGCTACCTCGCCTTCGGTCTGCCGGCGGTGGTCGCCGGAATCGTCGTCGGGGTGGTCGGGTTGTCGGTGACCGCGACGGTGTACGGCGGGTACGTCATCGCGTGCGCCCTCGGTTCGGTGGTGGCGACGCGGGTCTCCGCCCGACGAGCGAGCCGGGACGTTCGGCCGCTCGGGTCGGAGGGGCGGGCGGCCTGACCGATCGGGTAGGAGCGGGTCGGCCACCGGACGGTTCTGCCGCGTAAGGCTTCTCGCGGTCTCGAGGAGCACGCAGGGTGATGGCAGTCACATCGACTGCCGACCCCCGAGGAGACCTCCGATGGCCATCGAGCTGAACCAGATCTGGGACTTCCCCATCAAGGAGTTCCACCCGTTCCCGCGTGCCCTGATGGGTGTGGGCGCCCACGACATAATCGGGGTGGAGGCGAAGAACCTGGGGTTCAAGCGCACCCTGCTGGTGACCACCGGACTCCGAGGCTCCGGCATCATCGAGGAGCTCATCGGCAAGATCGAGTACCAGGGTGTCGAGGTGGTGCTCTTCGACAAGGTGGAGTCGAACCCCAAGGACTACAACGTCATGGACGCCGCCGCGCTGTATCAGAAGGAGAAGTGCGACAGCATCATCTCCGTCGGTGGAGGCTCGAGCCACGACGCCGCGAAGGGTGCCCGCGTGGTCATCGCCCACGACGGCCGCAACATCAACGAGTTCGAGGGCTTCGCCAAGTCCACCAACAAGCAGAACCCGCCCCACATCGCCGTGTCCACCACGGCGGGAACGGGTTCGGAGACGTCGTGGGCCTACGTCATCACCGACACCTCGGACATGGACAAGCCGCACAAGTGGGTGGCCTTCGACGAGGCGTCGATCGTCACCGTCGCCATCGACGATCCGCTGCTGTACTACACCTGCCCCCAGCATTTCACGGCGTACTGCGGGTTCGACGTCCTCGCTCACGGCAGCGAGCCGTTCGTCTCGCGCCTCGACTTCGCGCCGTCGCTGGGCAACGCGCTGTACTCGGTGGAACTGGTGGCCAAGAACCTCCGCGAAGCCGTGTACGAGCCGCGCAACCTGAAGGCTCGCGAGGGAATGATGAACGCGCAGTACATCGCCGGCCAGGCCTTCAACTCCGGCGGTCTCGGCATCGTGCACTCGATCTCGCACGCGGTGAGCGCGTTCTTCGACAGCCACCACGGGCTCAACAACGCCATCGCCCTGCCGCGGGTGTGGGAGTACAACCTGCCGGCCCGCTACGAGCGGTACGCCCAGCTGGCCGGCGCGATGGGCGTCGACACGCGGAACATGACCACGGTGCAGGCCGCGGACGCGGCCGTGGAGGCGGCGATCCGCCTGTCGCAGGACGTCGGCATCCCCGACAACTTCTCGCAGGTCACCACCCAGCTCTACGACAAGAACCGGATGAACACCGGCAAGTACACGGGCCGCGGCGAGGTGATCACCGGCGACGAGAAGACGGTGCTGGCGATCTCCGAGCACATCCAGGACGATTGGTGCACCCCGGGCAATCCCCGTGAGGTGACGGTGGATTCGATGATTCCGGTCGTCGATCACGCCATCAACTCCGCCTACCGGCGCTGATCGGGGGCGACGAGATGACGACGGTCGGATCCTTCGCGCGGCAGCGGGAGAGCGCGGACCTCACGACGACGGCGAGCGTGCGGGACGCACTGGCGGCGACGGGCTACGTTGCGAACGACGAGCTCGCCACGGTGGTCCGCCTCGCGATCGCGCTCGATCGCCCGCTGCTGCTCGAGGGCCCGGCCGGCGTCGGCAAGACGGAACTGGCGAAGGCGCTCGCGGCGGCGGGTGGGCGACGACTGGTGCGGTTGCAGTGCTACGAGGGTCTCGACGACAACCGGGCGCTCTACGAGTGGGACTACGCGCGGCAGTTGTTGCACGTGCAGATGCTGCGGGACCGGACGAGTGCCGAGCTCGCGTCGGCGCCGGACCTGGCCGCAGCGTCGGCCCTGCTGGCGGACACGGACTTCGGGCTGTACTCGGAGGCGTTCCTCGCCCCGCGCCCCCTGCTCGACGCGATCCTGTCCGAGGAACCGGTGGTGTTGTTGGTCGACGAGGTGGACCGCACCGAGGAAGCGATGGAGGCGCTGCTGCTCGAGGTGTTGGCCGAGAAGCAGGTGACGGTGCCGGAGGTGGGTACCTTCACCGCACGCACCGCCCCGTGGGTCGTGTTGACCTCCAACGACACTCGGGAACTGTCGGGTGCGCTGAAACGGCGCTGTCTGCATCTGACCGTCGATTTCCCGACCGCGGAGATCGAACGCGAGATCGTGGCGTCCCGCGCGCCCGACGTGGAGGAGGGCGTGATCGCCGACGTGGTGGACCTCGCGCGGTCCCTGCGCGACCTGCCGCTGCGGAAGGCGCCGTCGGTGTCCGAGGTGATCGATGCCGCCCGCGCGGCGATGCTCCTCGGCGACACCGCCTCCGCCGCGACGCGCGAGATCCTGTACTCGGTGTTGCTCAAGTACGCCTCGGACACCGAATTGGTGCGGGCTCGGGCGCGTCCGCCCTCGGAGACGGGGCCGACCTCACGCACGGCGACCGAGCGCCCGACGCCGAGCATCGCGAGTGCGCCGCCGAACACCACGACGGCCGCGTTCCGCGGACGAGGCGGTCGGTCGTGACCGACCCCGCGGCCCACGCGCCCACCGCCGTCCTCGACGTGATCGCCGCCGGCTTCGGGCGCGTTCTGCGGAGGTACGGGGTCGCGGCCTCCCCCGCCGAGGTGATCGAGGTCCGGCGGGTGCTGGGACTGTTCGGCGCCGGTGATCTCGGCGCGCTGCGGTGGGCGCTGCGGGCGACGTGCGCGAAGTACTCTCATGAGCGCGACGCGTTCGACCGCGCCTTCGATGCGATGTTCGCCCCTGCCGTCGCCCTCGCCGACGACGATCCGCGGCGGCCGTCCGGCGTCATCACCGCGGACGGGTTGCCGACGTCGCTGGACGTGGCGGGGGACCACGCCGACGTCGGCCGCTACGCCGACTACAACGACCGGGCCGCCGACGTCGGGGAGTTCTTCGACACCCCGGAGAAAGAGAAGGGTTTCAACCCGCACAAGGACGACGACGACCTCTCGCTCACGGGCGCCGACTCGGAGGTCTCGGTGGACACCGACGCCGAATCCGGCCGGCGGGGCGTGACGTACACGGTGGAGGTCGATCGGGGCGACAGTGCGACCGTCGGCGACCTCGCGTCGTCCGACGCCGTGGTCGCGCAGGGCGTGCTGCGGTGGGACGACCCGGCGGGAATCCTGGGGTGGCTGAACGCGTACGACCCGGCGTCGGTCTACGGCGACGCCGGATTCGGCGAGGAACTCACGCGTGCGCAACTCGATCGGTTGGCGGCGGCGGTGGAGGCGTTCGTCGACGCCGTCGCGCAGCAGGATGTCGACGCTCTCGCGGCGACCGGTGAGCCGTGTGTTCCCACCGACCGCGCGGACGTCGTCGCGGCGTCCCGCGAGGTGGTGCGGCGAATGCGGGGTACGCCTCGGCCGCGTCCCCGCGAGCACGGCGCGGGCCGACTCGATCTGCGGCGGACGGTGCGGGCGGGCATGCGGACCGACGGGGTGCCGTTCCGTCTGATCTCGCGGACCCCGGTCCCGGAGCAGGTCAGGCTGCTCGTGCTGGCGGACGTGTCGCTGTCGGTTCGGCCGATCACGGCGTTCGCGTTGCGGCTCGCGCAGTCGCTGCGCCACCGCGTGTCCCGGTGCACGGTGCTCGCGTTCGTCGATCGGCCCGTCGATGTCACCGACGTCCTCGCGAGCAGCACCGGCGACGACGCCCTGGCCGCGGTGCTCGCCGCGCCCGAACTCGACCTCGAGGCGTCGAGCGACTACGGACGCGTCTTCGCCGACGTGCTCGCACACCACGGGTCCGCGGTGACGTCCCGGACCTCGGTGGTGATCGTCGGGGACGGTCGGTGCAACGGTCTACCGTCCGGCGTCCGCGACCTCGAGACCATCGCCCGGCGCACGCACCGGCTGGCGTGGATCACGCCGGAGGCCGAGCGGTACTGGTCTCAGGCGACGTGTTCGATGGAGGAGTACGCGCAGGTCTGCGACGGTGTGGTGGTGGCCTGCGACGCCCGCCGGCTGGTGGAGCGGGCGGCCGATCTGGGATCCGCGCTGCGGTGATCGACCTGCCCGATCGGGCAGGGGAAACCGGACCCACCGGACGTAAGCTGGATCACATGCTCGGCACGACGGACGTCTCCACCGGTTCGACCCCGGCGACCTCGCTCTCCCGCGTCACGGGCGACGGCGCGGGTCGGGTGGTCAAGTTCCACGCGCCGGAGATCGTCTTCGGAGTCGGGTCGACGGGGGAGGTCGCGCACGCCGTGGCGCGGCTCGGCGGCCGGCGACCGTTCCTGGTCACCGACGCGGGGCTGGTCGCGACGGGCTGGGTGGACGAGGTCGCGCGTGACCTAAGGTCGGCAGGGCTCGAACCCGTGGTGTGGTCCGAGCCGACGCCGAATCCCAAGGACCACGAGATCGAGGCGGGCGCGGACGTCTACCGCGACCGCGGGTGCGACGTCCTCGTCGCGGTCGGGGGCGGCAGCGTGATGGATGCGGCCAAGGGTGTGGCGATCCTCGCGGCCAACGACGGGCGCATCCTCGACTACGAGGGCGTGGACCGGGTGGCCGCTCCCATTCCGCCGCTGGTCATGGTGCCGACCACCGCCGGAACCGGCGCGGACGTCTCCCAGTTCTGCATTGTCACCGACACCGGCCGCGGCACCAAGATCACGATCCTCGGCCGCTCGTTGGTTCCCGATATCACGGTGATCGACCCGCGGCTGCTCACCACGATGCCGGAATGGCTCAGTGCCGCAACCGGTCTCGACGCGCTCACGCACGGGATCGAGGCGTTCGTCTCGCTGGCGCACAACCCTCTCACCGACGATCACGCACTCCGGGCGGTCACGTTGGTGATCGGCACGCTGGCGCGCACCATCGACGACCCCACGTCGCTGCCCATGCGCACCGTCATGGCGCAAGCCAGCCTGGAGGGCGGCCTGGCCTTCACCAACGCCATTCTCGGTGCGGCCCACGCCATGAGCCACCAGGTGGGCGGTCTGTTGGACCTGCCGCACGGCGTCATCAACGGAATCCTGCTTCCGCACGTCATCCGGTTCAACGCCGACGCCGATGGCTCGCCCTACGTTCCGGTGGCGCGGCAACTCGGTCTCGACGAGGCGCGGGGGAGTGCCCGCGAAGCCGCGCTGGCGGTCGCCGATCGGGTCGAGACGTTGGCCCGGCAGGTGGGCGTACCGGCGTCTCTCGGGGCCATCGGCGTCCGCGAGGAGGACGTCGATCGTCTCGCCGGTTTCGCGTTGCGTGACGCGTGTATGGCGACCAATCCGCGTCCGGTCACCCACGCCGACGTCGCGGCGTTGTTCCGGCAGGCGCTGTGAGTCCGGCAGGCGCTGTGAGTCCGGCGAGAGCGACGGCGCCGTGAGCGGTCCCGAACCCGTCACCGATCTGTCCTTGCTCACCGGGCTCCGATCGTCGAAAAGCACGTACTACCCGCAGTATCGGGGTGCCGCGGAACGGCTCGAAAGAGTCGTCCACGCCCTCGATCTCGTCTCGCGTGCGCTGACCCGCACCGTGGAGGGCCCGGAGACGCTGATCTGTGCGGTCGCCGAGGCAGCCCGGGCGCACCTGAACGCCCGGTGGGTGGTGGTCGCACTGACCGACGCGTCGTTGCCGGGCACCGGGCCTCGTCGACTGGTCCTCGGACCGGACGCGAGTCCGTTCCTGGTGGGCGAGGTGGAGGGCCCGCCGCTGCCCGACGACGTGCTCGCGTGTCTCGACGACGTTCGCAGTGCCCGCTTCGCCGCGGAGCAGGTGATCGAACCGCACTACGCCTTCGTGCCGATCGAGTCCGTCGACGGCGCCGTCGGTGCTCTCGCCGCGTGGACGGATCCGCGGCGCACGTTGGACGCGACCGACGGCGCCGTGCTCAGCATCCTGGCGTCGCAAACGGCTGTGGCACTGCAGAACTCGGCCACCTTTCAGGATGCGCGACGTACCGCGGCCGATCTCGCCGTGCGCAACGCCGAGCTCGAGGCCACGCAGCGACGCCTCGGGGCCGCGCATCGCCATCAGGTGCTCGACGAGGAGCGCCACCGCATCGCGCGCGAGCTGCACGACAGCGTGACCCAGGCAGTGCTTTCGGCAGGGATGCAAATCGAGGTGTGTCGCAACGACATTCCGGATGCGGAGCGACGCGAGCGCCTCGATCTGGCGAAGGATCTGACCCGCCGCGCGGTCGAGCAGTTGCGCTCCGCCATCTACTCCTTGGGCCGCGCCGGCGACGCGGAGCGATCATCGTTGCCCGACATGCTCGATCAGCTGAGCGTCGTGCACATGCCGGACGAGTTGCAAGTCGTCGTCGACATCGACGGAACACCGGAGGAACTGCCGGGCGACGTCGAGCACGCGATCCTGCGGATCGCCGGCGAGGCCTTGTTCAACGCGGCGGTGCATTCCGACGCGTCGCACGCCGCCCTCGATCTGCGCTACCGGCGGGACTTGGTGATGCTCGTCGTCTCCGACGACGGCGACGGCGACCCCGCGACCGTGCGCACCGCCATGCGTCTCGCCGAGTCGGGCGACCTCGGCGGTGCGCACCGCGGACTGGTCAACATGGCAACGCGTGCACGGGAACTCGGCGGTCGGCTCGACGTCGGGCGCTCACGGCTCGGTGGCATCGAGGTCGCCGCCACCATCCCGACGGAAGGACAGCGATGACGGGCATCATGCTGGTCGACGACCACGCCATTCTGCGGCAGGGACTGCGGTCGGTGCTCGAGCGCGAACCCGACCTGCAGGTCGTCGGGGAGGCCGCCTCGGCTCGGGAAGCACTGGCCCTGGCGGATCGGCTGGTGCCCGAAGTCGCGCTGCTCGACCTCAAGCTCTCCGCCGGCTCGGACCACGAGGGGCTTGCCGTCTGCCGCGCGCTGTCCGCACGCCACCCGACGATGGGTCTGCTGGTGTTGACGACGTTCCTGGACGAACGGCTGGTGGTCGACGCCGTCCATGCCGGCGCGCGGGGATACGTGGTCAAGGACGTCGACACCACCGAGCTCGTGCGGGCGATCCGCGCAGTGGCGCGGGGCGAATCCGCGTTCGACGCACGAAGCGCCTCGGCCGTGGTGCGATCCCTCAACGGCACCGGGGTGCGGGAGGATTCGCTGTCCGAGCGGGAACTCGAGGTGTTGAGGTTGCTGGCGACCGGACTGTCCAACAGTGCCATCGGGTCGGAACTGTTCATTTCCGCCACCACGGTGAAGTTCCACGTCAGCAACATCATGCGCAAGCTGGGCGCGACCCGACGCGCGGAGGCCGTGCATCTCGCCGGAAAGGGCGGGTTGATCTAGCTGTCCCGGTTTCCGGCTGTTGGCGTGGTGGATGTCGGTGGGGGTCTCTATAATCGAACACATGAGCGATAGGGGGGTCGGAGCGGTGGGGGGTGCGCAGGTCGGGGGCGTTGCCTGGGGTGCGCGTGACCATGCCGCGATGGGTCTGCCGGTGTCCTTCGACCTGCCCGTGGGTGGGCACCTCGACGCCCTGGCCGACCTTGCTGCGGGGGCGGCCTACCTCGAATGGCGCCGCTACCAGCACGCCGCCGCCCTGCACACCGAAATCGTCGTCCCCGAAGAGGACCGCGACGAGCGGGCGGTCGATGCGTTCGCTCAGTGCGCCGCCCGCGTCGCCACCACTCTGTCGGTGTCGCAGTACGTCGCCGAACGCCTCCTCGACGACGCCGTCGCCCTCCGCGACCGCCTCCCCCGGGTGGCGGAATGCCTACGCGACGGGGTGGTCTCCGCCAATTTCATCCGCGCCATCGTCTCGCGCACCGAACTCATCCACGGCCGGTTGTATCAGGGACTGGTGGACGCCGACATCGCCGCCGCCCTGCGCAAGCCGGGGACGTGGTCGACAGCCCGAGTGCGGGATCTGTGCGATCAGATGGTCTACCGCCGTGACCCCGACGCCGTCCGCGAACGGCGGGAGGAAGCACTCAAGGGGCGGTGCTTCTTCACCGAGGCCGGTCTCGACGGCATGGGGACCGTGGGGGCGACGGTGTCCGCCGAACGCGCCGCCGTCGTCGCCCGCGTCGTCGAACGACTGGCCGCGCAGGTCTGCAAGCACGACAGTCGCACCAAAACCGCGCGGGCATCGGACGCGCTGTTCGCACTCGTCAAGCACGCCCCGTTCGGCTGCGACTGCGCCCGCCCCGAGTGCACGTTCACCGTGGTCGATGCGGACGAGGTCGCAGCGAACGCAGCACGCATCGTCATCCACGTGGTCGCCGACACCACCACCCTCACCGGACCCGTTCCCGCGAACACGACCACGGCGGCGGTGGACGAGGCAGCGGCCGCCGACGCTGTGCCCGAGTCCGAGTCCGAGCGCGAACTGGTCGACGGTGTCGGGTTCGTCGCCGGGCTCGGCATCATCTCCGGCGCCCACGTCCGCGACCTCGCCGCCGACCCCGACACCCTGATCCGCCCGCTCGGCGACGGCACCGACACTCCGTTGCCCGCGACACAACCGGCGGATCCGTACCGACCCTCGGCCGCACTCGATGCGAACGTTCGCGCCCGAGATCAGTACTGCACCTGGCCCGGCTGCAACAAGCCGGCGTGGGACGGCGACCTCGACCACATCACCGAATACGACCACACCCACCCCGAGAACGGCGGGAAGACCACTGCGACCGGACTCGGCGCGAAATGTCGGTTCCACCACCTACTGAAAACGTTCGGCGACTTCGTCGACGACCAATACGACGACCCCGACCACCCGGGCCGGATCGTCCGCACGGTCACCATCCCCGAAGGTCGCACAGTCCTCGGCCCGGCGCACACCGGTTTCGACACCCACCCCGGACTCGACATGATCGTCTTCGGCGACCCACCCGCCTCCGGCACGAACAAGCAATCGGGCGAACGCGAACCCACCCGACCCGCCCCACGCAC
>NZ_JABUBU010000029.1 GCF_019834675.1 Rhodococcoides corynebacterioides
CGCCGGTGCTGCTCCCACCCCGGCGCTCCGCGCCGATCCCGCCCCGCTCCGTCGGGTCGTCGCCCTCTTCCGTCCCTACCGCCGCCGGGTCCTCGCCGTCACCGCCGTCATCACCGTGAGTGCCGTCGTCGCCCTGGCCTCGCCGTTGCTGCTGCGCGAGATGCTCGACCACGCCATTCCCGACGCGAACCTGACGCTGGTCACGCTGCTCGCCGCGGGCATGATCGCCGTTGCCGTGGTCACCAACTGTCTCGGCGTCGCGCAGACGTGGATGTCCAACGGCATCGGCCAGGCCCTCATGCACCGCCTCCGGGTGCAGGTGTACTCGCACCTGCAGCGGCAGTCGCTCGGCTTCTTCGCCCGCACCCGCACCGGTGAGGTGCAGTCCCGCATCGCCAACGACATCGGCGGCATGCAGTCCGTCGTCACCAACACCGCGACGTCCATCGCGCAGAACGCGACCACGGTGCTGGCCACCGTCGTCGCGCTGTTCCTGCTCGACTGGCGGCTCGCGCTGTTCTCCCTGCTCATTCTCCCGGTGTTCGTGCGCATCGCGCGCCGCGTCGGGGACGAGCGTCGTCGCATCTCCTCGGTTCGGCAGCGCCTGCTCTCGGAACTGTCGGTGCAGGTCGAGGAGTCGCTGTCGGTCAGCGGCGTACTGCTGGGCAAGACCACGGGCTCCGGGTCCGTGCTCACCGAGCGGTTCTCGGCGCGCTCCGCCGAGGTCGCCGACGTGGAACTGCGCTCCACCATGGCCGGCAAGTGGCGGATGGCCACCATCTCCATCAGCTTCGCCGTCATGCCCGCGCTGGTCTACTGGTTCGCCGGCGTCACCATCGGACACGGCAACGCCATCACCGTGGGCACGCTCGTCGCGTTCACCACCCTGCAGACCCAGCTGTTCCGGCCCACCATGTCGCTGCTGAACACCGGGGTCGAGGTGCAGAGCTCACTGGCTCTGTTCGGGCGCGTCTTCGAGTACCTCGACCTGCCGGTCGAGATCGACGAGCCCGCCGATCCGATCGTCCTCGACCCCCGCCGGGCGCGCGGCGACGTGCGGTTCCGGGACGTCGGTTTCCGCTACCCGGGGTCGCCCGAGACCGCCCGTCCGACCCTCGAGCACATCGACCTCACCGTTCCCGCCGGCAGCACGCTCGCGGTGGTCGGCGCCACCGGCGCCGGCAAGACCACGCTGGGGTACCTCACCGCCCGCCTGCACGATCCGGTGTCGGGCAGCGTCGAGATCGACGGCGTCGACCTGCGGCGCCTCCCGCTCGCGACGGTCGCCGACCTGGTGGGGGTGGTGTCGCAGGAGACCTACCTGTTCCACGACACCATCCGCGAGAACCTGCGCTTCGCCAAGCCGTCCGCCAGCGACGACGAGATCGAGAACGCGGCCCGCGTCGCGCAGATCCACGACTTCGTCCTCGCGCTGCCCGACGGCTACGACACCCTGGTCGGCGAGCGCGGCTACCGATTCTCCGGCGGCGAGAAGCAGCGGCTGGCCATCGCCCGCACGGTGTTGCGCGACCCGCCGATCCTGGTGCTCGACGAGGCCACCAGCGCCCTCGACACGACCACCGAGCGTGCGGTCGCGACGGCCATGGACGAGCTCGGCCGCGGCCGTACCCGGATCGTCGTCGCCCACCGGCTCTCCACCGTGCGGCACGCGGATCGCATCGTGGTTCTCGACCACGGCCGCATCCTCGAGCAGGGGACGCACGACGAGCTGGTTCTGGCGAACGGCGCTTACGCCGCGCTGCTCGCCGCACCCGATCTCGAACCGGTCGGCTGACCGTCAACCCCCCGTCCGCCCTGTGGATCGCCGTCCACAGGGCGCCCGGCGACGTGCCTGCGCCGTCCCCGCCCGACGGCATCCTCGCCGACGTACCGGCATCACCGCCGGACGGGAGGGGGAGAGATGAACGACGTCTGGACGACGGTGGTGGGCACCGTCATCACCGATCCGATCAAGCGCACCACGCAGGCCGGGGACGAGGTGCTCGGCTTCCGCGTCGCGAGCAACTCGCGTCGGCAGGACCGCGCGACGGGGGACTGGATCGACGGGGACACGCTGTACGCGTCGGTGTCCTGCTGGCGACGGCTGGTGTCCGGGGTGGGGGCCTCGCTCATGAAGGGCGACCCGGTGATCGTCTACGGCCGCGCCCGCACCAGCGAGTACACCACCAAGGAGGGCGTGGGCCGGTCCGGTCTCGAGATCACCGCGACGGCCGTCGGGCCGGACCTGTCGCGCTGCCAGGCGACGATGGTGCGGCCGCGGCGTGAACCTGCGCCGACCGAGCCCGATCCCGCCGACAGCGAGCTCGTGGACGCCGTCGACGATCTCGCCGAGCACGGTGTCGACGACGCGCGGGACCCCGAACCCACGCCGGTCGGGTAGGCGTCCGGGTGCCGGTCGCGCGGCCCCCGGCCGGCGATCGGCACCCCGCTGCGGCGGTTATGGCGGCGACGGGCGTCCCGGTAGACTCCGATCGCATCTGACCACTTCGAGAGGAACCCGTGGCGGAATTCATCTACACCATGAAGAAGGTGCGCAAGGCGCACGGCGACAAGGTCATTCTCGACGACGTGACCATGAGCTTCTACCCGGGAGCGAAGATCGGTGTGGTCGGCCCCAACGGCGCCGGCAAGTCCTCGATCCTCAAGATCATGGCGGGCATCGATCAGCCCGGCAACGGTGAGGCCTTCCTGGCCCAGGGCGCGTCGGTCGGCATCCTCATGCAGGAGCCCGAGCTCGACGAGACCAAGACGGTTCGCGAGAACGTCGAGGACGGCCTCGGCGAGACCATGGTGCAGCTCAAGCGCTACAACGAGATCGCCGAGCTCATGGCGACCGACTACTCCGACGAGCTCATGGAGGAGATGGGCGAGCTGCAGGAGAAGCTCGACCACGCCGACGCGTGGGAGATCGACTCGCAGCTCGAGCAGGCCATGGACGCGCTGCGCTGCCCGCCGCCGGACGAGGGCGTCACCCACCTGTCCGGTGGTGAGAAGCGCCGCGTCGCGCTGTGCAAGCTGCTGCTGAGCAAGCCGGATCTGCTGCTGCTCGACGAGCCCACCAACCACCTCGACGCCGAGTCGGTGCTGTGGCTCGAGCAGCACCTGGCCGCCTACCAGGGCGCCATCCTGGCCGTGACCCACGACCGGTACTTCCTCGATCACGTCGCCCAGTGGATCTGCGAGGTCGACCGCGGTCGCCTCTACCCGTACGAGGGCAACTACTCGACGTACCTGGAGAAGAAGGCCGAGCGCCTCGAGGTCCAGGGCAAGAAGGACCAGAAGCTGCAGAAGCGGCTCAAGGACGAGCTCGCCTGGGTGCGGTCCGGCGCCAAGGCTCGTCAGGCCAAGAACAAGGCCCGCCTCGATCGCTACGACGAGATGGCGGCCGAGGCCGACAAGATGCGCAAGCTCGACTTCGACGAGATCCAGATCCCCAACCCGCCGCGACTGGGCGACGTGGTGGTCGAGGTCTCGCACCTGGACAAGGGCTTCGACGGCCGCATCCTCATCAAGGACCTGTCGTTCACGTTGCCGCGCAACGGCATCGTCGGCGTCATCGGCCCCAACGGCGTCGGCAAGTCGACGCTGTTCAAGACCATCGTCGGTCTCGAGCAGCCCGACAGCGGCGAGGTCAAGATCGGCCAGACGGTCAAGCTCAGCTACGTCGACCAGAACCGTGCGGGCATCGACCCGGCCAAGACGGTGTGGGAGACGGTGTCCGACGGGTTGGACTTCATCACCGTCGGCACGCAGGAGTTCCCGTCCCGCGCCTACATCAGCTCGTTCGGGTTCAAGGGACACGATCAGCAGAAGGCGGCCGGTGTTCTCTCCGGTGGTGAGCGCAACCGCCTCAACCTGGCGATGACGCTCAAGCAGGGCGGCAACCTGATCCTGCTCGACGAGCCCACCAACGACCTCGACGTCGAGACGCTGGGCTCCCTGGAGAACGCCCTGCAGGAATTCCCGGGCTGCGCCGTGGTCATCTCCCACGACCGCTGGTTCCTCGACCGGACCTGCACGCACATCCTGGCGTGGGAAGGCGGCTTCGGCGACAACGAGGCGGCCTGGTACTGGTACGAGGGCAACTTCGAGGGCTACGAGGCCAACAAGGTCGAGCGGCTCGGTCCCGACGCCGCGCGTCCGCACCGCGTCACGCACCGCAAGCTCACCCGCGACTGACGCACCCACCCGCACCACCGACCGGCGCCGACGGAGATTCTCCGTCGGCGCCGGTCGCGTTCGAGGGGTCGCCGCCGGACCTCCGTCGGGGCGGTCACGCCGAATGTACTGGCCGGTAACCGGTTTGCCGTCGAAGCGCCGCCCACCCGGGGCCGTCGGGTGTGGCCGATACCACTAGGGTCGGGATCAGACCGCCCGCCCTCGTCGCGGTGGGGC
Organism: Rhodococcoides corynebacterioides; assembly: GCF_019834675.1. Lineage (GTDB taxonomy): Bacteria > Actinomycetota > Actinomycetes > Mycobacteriales > Mycobacteriaceae > Rhodococcoides > Rhodococcoides corynebacterioides_A. Next base: position 4,417 of record NZ_JABUBU010000029.1, read on the forward strand.
GACCCGCGTGGGACGGAAGGTGGAGCGCAGATGGCGCATTCGGAAGCTCTGACGACGGACCAGGTGCGCGCCGCCTACTTCGGCCACGTCGACCTCGACGAGTTGCGCCGCTCCACCGCCGTCGACCCCGGCGAGATCGTGCGGCTGCACGCCGAGCTGGCGTCGTCGCGCCGCCCCGGCACTCCGGTGCTGGCGTTGCGTCGCGGCACCGACGGCGGCGTCGGCACGGCACTGCAGATCGTCACCGACGACATGCCGATGCTCGTCGAGTCGGTCACGGCCTGGCTCAGCGGCGTCGGTATCGCCGTGATGGACGTCGTCCATCCCATCCTGCGGGTCGATCGTGACCCGGACGGCCGGTTGCGCGGCGTCCTGGGCTCGGCGACGCCCGCCGACGAGGCGGAGCTCGCCGTCGGCACGGCGAGCGACGGCGAACTGCTCGAATCGTGGATCCACGTCGTGCTGCACCCCGCGGCGTCGTCGGAGTCCTTCGACTCCCTCGAGGACGCGCTGATCGCGGTGCTGCGCGACGTGCGCCGAGTCGCCGACGACAGCGCGGAGATGCGGCGACGGCAGCTGGAGCTGGCGGAGGGGCTCGAACGGGAGCGTCGGGACGGGGCCGTCGGTCCCGAGGCGCGTCGGGGTGCGGCGCGGCTGTTGCGGTGGTTGGCCGAGGGCAACTTCCGTCTGCTGGGTAGCTGCCGCTACGCAGTGTCGGACGGTGCGGGGCCGGACGGGGCGGGGTCCGGTGGTCTCACCCCGATCGACGGCACCGCCCTGGGCATCCTGCGCGTCGACGGCACCGGCGGCACCGGGACCTCCGACGGGAACAGCACCGCGTCGTTCGACCTCCCGACCGACCGCGTGGTCGCCCGCGAGGATCTCCTGGTGCTCACCCAGGCGTCGGGATCGACGTCGGTGCATCGGACGGTGCATCCCTACTTCGTCGGCGTCCACGATCTCGACGACGCCGGAAACACGGTGGGGGAGTACCGATTCGTCGGTCTGTTCACCATCAGCGCCCTGTACGGCAACGCCCTCGACATCCCGGTGGTGGGTGACCGCGTGCGGTCGGTCATCGAGCGGGCCGGCCACACCCTGACGTCGTACTCGGGGCAGGCGATGCTCGAGTCCATCCAGGCCGTTCCGCGGGTGGAACTCTTCTCCGCCGACGCCCGGTCGCTGTACCGCGTGGCCACCGCGGTGGAGCGCAGCGGGCTGCGGCGCGACGTGCTGGTGTTCCTGCGTCGTGACGGGTACGGACGCTTCGTCTCCGCGCTCGTGTACCTGCCGCGCGACAGCTACACCACGCGGGTCCGGCTCGAGACGCAGCGAATCCTGGTGCAGGAATTGGGCGGAACGGGCATCGAGTACGAGGCGCGGGTGACCGACAGCCCGCTCGCGTTGGTGCACTTCACGGTGCGCTTCACCGGGCAGTCCGCGGACGACGTCGACGTGTCCGAGGCCAACGCCGAACGCATCCGCGGCCTGATCGCCGAGGCGACCCGGAGTTGGGACGAGGCGTTGCGGACCGCCGCGACGACGACGTCGCGGGTGTCGCCGGACATGGCCGCCCGGTACGCCGCCGCACTGTCCGAGGCGTACAAGCAGGACTTCGGGGTGGCGCGCGCGCTCACCGACATCGCGCGGGTGACGGCGCTCAGTGGCGACGCCATCGACATGTGCCTGTATCGGCCGGAGAACTCCGAGCGCGGGCGGTGGCGCTTCTCGCTCTACGTCTCCGGCACCGAAGTGTCGCTCTCGCAGGTGCTTCCGGTTCTGCAGAGCCTGGGCGTCGAGGTGGTCGACGAGCGGCCCTACGCCGTGGTCCGGCCCGACGGCGTGCGGTGCTGGATCTACGACTTCGGACTCGCCGCCGAGCCGGAGGTGCTCGGCGACGTCGACCCCGCCGACCTCGGCAGCCGGTTCACCGACGCGTTCCACGCCGTGTGGTCCGGGCGCGCCGAGGCCGACCGTTTCAACGAGTTGGTCCTGCGCGCCGGTCTGGACTGGCGCCGGGCCGTGGTGCTCCGCGCCTACGCGAAGTACTTGCGGCAGGCCGGTTTTCCCTACAGTCAGTACACCGTCGAGGGCGTCCTGCTCGCCGATCCGCGGGCCGCGCGGCTGCTCGTCGACCTCTTCGACGCCCAGTTCGACCCGGACGGCCGGGCCGACGGACCCGACCCCGACGAGATCGCCGACACGCTCACCGGTCTGATCGACGAGGTGGTCGGCCTCGAGGCCGATCGCGTGCTGCGGTCCCTGCTGGGCCTGATCCGGGCGACGATGCGCACCAACCACTTCGTCCGCGGTGCGGACGGTGCACCACGATCGTTCCTGTCGCTGAAGTTCGATCCGCGGGCCGTCGACGTCCTGCCGCAGCCTCGTCCGCGGTTCGAGATCTTCGTCTACTCGCCCCGCGTCGAGGGGGTGCACCTGCGGTTCGGTGCGGTCGCCCGCGGCGGGCTGCGCTGGTCGGACCGTCGCGACGACTTCCGCACCGAGGTCCTCGGCCTGGTGAAGGCCCAGGCCGTGAAGAACGCCGTGATCGTGCCCGTCGGCGCCAAGGGCGGCTTCGTCGTCAAGCGTCCTCCGGTCGCCACCGGCGACGCGGCCGCGGACCGGCAGGCGGCGCAGACCGAGGGCCGGGCGTGCTACCGCATGTTCATCGCGGGCCTGCTCGACGTCACGGACAATCTCGATCCGGAGACGCGGGCGACGGTCCCGCCCGAGCGCGTCGTGCGTCGGGACGACGACGACACCTACCTGGTGGTCGCCGCCGACAAGGGCACCGCGACGTTCTCCGACCTCGCCAACGAGGTGTCCGCCGAGTACGGCTTCTGGCTCGGTGACGCCTTCGCCTCCGGCGGGTCGGTGGGCTACGACCACAAGGCCATGGGCATCACCGCGAAGGGCGCCTGGGAGAGCGTGAAACGGCACTTCCGCGAACTCGGCGTCGACACCCAGCGCGACCCGATCACCGTCGTCGGCATCGGAGACATGAGCGGCGACGTCTTCGGCAACGGCATGCTGCTCAGCGACCGCCTGCGCATCGTCGCGGCGTTCGACCACCGGCACGTGTTCCTCGACCCCGATCCCGACCCCGCGGCGTCGTTCGCGGAGCGGCGGCGACTGTTCGAGCTTCCCCGCTCGTCGTGGCGGGACTACGACACCGACCTGATCAGCGCCGGCGGCGGCGTCTTCGATCGCACGGTGAAGTCGGTGCCGATCGGCCCCGAGATCCGCGCGGCGCTCGGGATGAACGACGACGTGACCGCACTGTCCCCGCCCGACCTCATGCGCGCGATCCTGCGTGCACCCGTCGATCTGTTCTGGAACGGGGGGATCGGCACCTACATCAAGGCGCGCACCGAATCCCACGCCGACGTCGGGGACAAGGCCAACGACGCGGTGCGCGTCAACGGAGCCGACGTCCGGGCGAAGGTGGTCGGGGAGGGCGGCAACCTCGGCGTCACCGCCCTCGGCCGGATCGAGTACGCGGCGGCGGGCGGGAAGATCAACACCGACGCGGTGGACAACTCGGCCGGCGTGGACTGCTCCGACCACGAGGTCAACATCAAGATCCTTCTCGACTCGGCCGTCACGGCCGGTGATCTCGGTAGCGACGAGCGCAGCGATCTGTTGGCGTCGATGACCGACGAGGTGGGCGCGCTGGTGCTCGCCGACAACGTGGCGCAGAACGAGGTGCTCGGGGTCTCCCGCGCCCACGCCCCCGAACTGCTCGGGGTGCACGCCCGTCAGATCGCCGAGTTGGTGCGCGACGGCCGGATCGACCGCGACCTCGACGCCCTCCCGACGACGGGGGAGATCGACCGCCGCCTCCAGCACGGGCTCGGACTCACGTCACCGGAACTGGCGACCCTGCTCGCGCACGTCAAGCTCGCGGTCAAGGAGGACCTGCTCGCCACCGAGCTGCCGGACAGCGACGTCTTCGCGCCGCTCCTCACCGGCTACTTCCCGGAGCCCCTGCGCGAGCGCTTCGCCACCGCGATCCACGCGCACCCGCTGCGTCGGGAACTGGTGGCGACCCGCATCGTCAACGACACCGTCGACCACGCCGGCCTCACGTACGCCTACCGCCTCGCCGAGGATTCCGGCGTCGGCAGCACGGACGCGGTACGCGCCTACTCCGCGACGACCGCGATCTTCGGCCTCCACGACCTGTGGGACGAGATCGCGCGGACCGAGATGCCCACCGCGGCCTCCGACGCGCTGGTGCTCGAGACCCGTCGGCTGCTCGACCGCGGGTCGCGCTGGTTGCTGAGCAACCGGCCGCAACCGCTCGCCGTCGGCGCCGAGATCACCCGCTTCGCCCGCAAGGTGCAGTCGATGGCACCGCGACTGTCGGAGTGGTTGGACGGGCGGCTGGCCGACGCGGGCCTCGCCCGATCGACCCGCGCGATCGACCTCGGCGCGCCGGAGGAGTTGGCGCACCGCGTGTTCCGGTTGCTCGACGTCTTCTGCCTCCTCGACGTGGTGGAGGTCGCGGACATCGGCGGCGCGGACGAGGTGGAGATCGCCAAGGTGTACTACGCACTCAGCGAACATCTCGGCATCGACTGGCTGCTCGGCGCCGTGTCGACCCTCGAGCGGGGGGACCGGTGGCACTCGCTGGCCCGGTTGGCGCTGCGGGACGACCTCTACTCGTCCCTGCGCGCGCTCACCCTCGACGTCGTCGACGGCGGCGCACCGGGGGAGACCCCGCAGGAGATGATCGCCGACTGGGAGTCCAGCAACGCGTCCCGGCTCGGACGCGCACGCACGGCTCTGACGGAGATCGGCGAGTCCGGGACCGTCGACCTCGCCACCCTGTCGGTCGCGGCGCGGCAGATCCGCAGCATGGTTCGCGCGGCGAGCAGCGGTGCCGGCACCCGCTAGGTTGGCGGGGTGACCGATCACGAGCCCGTCGGATTCCACTGCCCCGTCGAGGTGCGGTGGTCCGACATGGACGTCTACCAGCACATCAACCACGCCCGGATGGTGACGCTGCTCGAGGAAGCGCGCATTCCCTGGCTCATGGCCGACGGGGTGCCGACGGCGACGCTGCGCAACAGCGCCGTCATCACCGACCTCCACGTGCGCTACCGCGGGCAGCTCCGTCACGCCGACACGCCGCTGGACGTGGTGATGTGGACCCAGCAGCTGCGCGCGGTCGACTTCACCGTCGGGTACGAGGTGCGTCCCCACGGCGCGGCGATGTCCACCCCGCCGTCCATCGTCGCCTCGACCCAGATCGCGGCGTTCGACATCGACACCCAGCGTCTGCGGCGGCTCACGCCTGCCGAACGGGAGTACCTCGGGCGCTGGACGCGCTCGGACTCGACCGGCCGACCGTGACCGGCGCCCTCGCCGAACGGTCGCTCACGCTTCCGGCGCCGTCCGACCGGAGCGATCTGTCCACCTTCCTCGGCCACGTCACCCGCCTCGACGCCGCGGCCGTCGTTCGGCTCCGACAGCGGGCGCCGGATCGCGTCGTCGCGTGGTGCGAGACCGGGTTCGACGTCCTGGCCACCCGCGCCGTGCGCGGGACCGTGCGCCCCGGCGACGTCACGGTCGCCGCCGACGGGTTGCGCAGCCTGCTCGCCGGCGCCGGATCCGCACCGTTCGATCCCGGGTTCGCGATGGACTCCGCCTGGCGGGGGCCCGTGCCCGGCGACAGCGCCGACGGGTTCGCCCACGTCGAGGACGTCCCCGGGCCGGTCCTGGTCGACCTCGCCGAACGCGGCGTCGCCCTCGCTCGGGAACACGGCGGCGAGCACGGCCCACCGACGTCGCTGCTCGACCAGACGGTGCTCACGGCACGCTCCGCCGCGGACACCGTCGACATCCCGATGCGCATGGTGTTCGCTCTGAACGCGATGAAGTTCGTCCCCGGTGAGGAGTCCGACGACCGGGTGCGGGTGCGGCTGCACCGCTCGTGGGTGCGCCTCGACGCCCGCTACGGCTCCGTCGTCCGTGCGCGGGGGGCGTCGATACCGCTGATGGTGACGCCGGGGCGGTGATGGTCCTCGTGTGCGTTCCTGCTCAGGTTCTGGTCACTTTCACCGGTTGCACCCTGCGCATGTGACCGGAACTCGAGCAGCCCCCGCACCGACGCGGGATGAACTCAGACCAGCCAGGCGGCGGAGTCGCCCGGCAGCATGCCGTCGACGACGGGGGCGGAGGCCAGCAGGACGGTGCCCGGCGGCAGGGGAACCGGGTCGGACGTGGTGTTCAGGGCACAGACCAGGCCCCCGCGCCGCCGGAAGGCCAGGCATCCGGGCGGACTGCCGTACCAATCGAGTCCGGCGTGGGCGAATTCCGGTCTCGTGGAGCGCAGTTCGAGCGCGGTGCGGTGGAAATTGAGCATCGAGTCGGGGTCCTCGAGCTGCGCCTCCACGGTCAGCGTGGCCCACTCCGCAGGCATCGGCAGCCAGGGGTCGCCGGTGCCGAAGCCGAACGGCGGGACCTCGCCCTCCCAGGGGATCGGCACGCGGCAGCCGTCCCGCCCCTTCTCGGTGCCGCCCGAGCGGAACCACGCCGGGTCCTGCCGGGCGTCGTCCGGGACGTCGGCGCTGGGGAGGCCGAGTTCGGCGCCGTTGTAGAGGAACACCACGCCCGGGAGCGCGAGCGTCACCAGCGCCATCGCGCGGGCCCGGCGGGTTCCGAGGTCGCCGCCGCCGTAGCGCGTGACCTCGCGGTCGATGTCGTGGTTCGACAGGGTCCAGGTGGGCACCCCGGGCGCGGTCTCGGTTCCGGCGCGTGCCACCGCGTCGAGCGAGTTGTCGACGGCGTCCTTGATCTCGTCGGCGTCGAACGCGGCTTCGGCGAGTCGGAAGTTGAAGCCGAGGGTGAGCTCGTCGGGGCGGAGGTAGCGGGCGAAGCGCTCGTTGTCGCGCACCCAGACCTCGCCGACCGTCATGGCGTCGTACTCGTCGACGACCCGGCGGATGGCCCGGTGGATCTCGTGCACGCCGTCCTGGTCGAACCGCGGGTCGCCGTCCGCGTTGCGCATCAGCTCGTTGGTGGTGAGGTCCATGTCCGACAGCTCGGCCGGCTTGGCCATGCCGTGCGCGACGTCGATACGGAATCCGTCGACCCCGCGGTCGAGCCAGAATCGCAGGGTGGCCTCGAGGTCGGCGCGAACCTCGTCGTTGTGCCAGTTCAGGTCCGGTTGTTCCGGCGCGAAGATGTGCAGATACCACTGACCGGGTGTGCCGTCCGCCTCGGTGACGCGGTGCCACGCCGGACCGCCGAAGATGCTGGGCCAGTTGTTCGGCGGCTCGGAGCCGTCCCCACGACCGTCACGGAAGATGTACCGATCGCGCTCGGGGCTCCCGGGTCCGGCCTCCAGAGCGGCCCGGAACCACGGGTGCTCGTCGCTGGTGTGATTCGGCACCAGATCCATCGTCACCTTGATGCCGCGCGCGTGCGCGTCGGTGATCAGCCCGTCCATGTCGTCGAGCGTGCCGAACAGCGGATCGATGTCGCGGGGATCCGAGACGTCGTACCCGTGGTCGACCATCGGCGACCGCATCACCGGACTGATCCACAGCGCGTCGACACCCAGCAGTTCCAGGTAGCCCAGCTTTTCGCGAACGCCGACGAGGTCGCCCACGCCGTCGTCGTTCGAGTCCGCGAACGAGCGCGGATAGATCTGATAGAAGACCGCGTCGGACCACCAGGGTGTTCCGGCGTCCTCGCCGTCGCCGCGGCGGGCGGCGATCCGTCTGCTGGCGCGCGTACTCACAGCAGTCATAGTGCCAGTGCGCAGGGCGACCTCCGCCCGGCGCGGGGTCTTCCAGGGTTACTGAGGAGTTCACGGTCGACCGATTGCAACCATCGGTCGGTTTCGTAGGGTATTTTCAGGGCGATCGTCAAGCCACAGTAAAGGACTGCACATGACCACTCCCGTTTTCGAGGCCGTCCGCCTCGACGACGTCGAGCTCGCTCCCGCCCCCATCGATCCCACCTGGATCGTGGAGGGCACCCCCGTCGCGCGGAGCGGGCAGTGGTCCTGCAGCCCCGACACCACCACGTCCACCTGGGTGTGGGACTGCACCGCCGGAACGTTCGACTGGTACTTCGAACAGGACGAGACCATCCACGTGATCGAGGGCGAGGTGATCGTCACCTCCGCCGGTCAGCCGCCGCGCACCCTGCGGGCGGGCGACGCCGCGCTGTTCCACGCCGACACGTGGGCCCGGTGGCACGTGCCGCACTACGTGCGCAAGCACGCCATCCTCCGCCCGCACATCCCGCGTCCGATCTGGTTCGCCATGCGCGTCGCCCGCAAGCTGCGCGGCGCGGGTGCCCGGACCGGCGGCTTCACGGGCTAGGCGCGCGGCGGCCGGGTCGGTCAGATCGGGGAGTTGACCATCGACTGGGCCGCCATCTCGATGTAGTCGACGAACTGCCGTCGGTGCTCGTCGTCCATCGTGGCCGAGTCGATGGACGCGAGTGCCGTGTGCATGGCACGCAGCCACGCGTCGCGCTCGAACGGGCCGATGACGAACGGACTGTGCCGCATCCGCAGACGCGGGTGGCCGCGCTCGTCGGAGTAGGTACGCGGGCCACCCCAGTACTGCTCGAGGAACATCCGCATGCGCCGCTCGGCCGGTCCCAGATCTTCCTCCGGGTAGAGGCGCCGCAGGATCTCGTCGCGCTCGACCTCCTCGTAGAACCGGGCGGTCAACGCGCGAAAGGTCTCCGCGCCACCGACGGCGTCGTAGAAGGTGCTCGCGGGCTGCGTCGGCTTCGTCGGGGGAGCGTCGCCGCGTGATGTCATCGGGGGGTCCTCACGTGGTCACGGGGGTGGTGGTGGCACCGAAGGGGCGCCCGTTGGGATACGGCGCGGCGATCCCGGCGTCGTCGAACGCCTCCAGTATCCGCCGGTGGAGACGGCGCTGCACCGCCCACTGCCGGCCGGGTCGGACCTTCACCGTCAGCCGCAGGGTCACCGTGTCGGAGGTGACCGCGTCCACCCCGAGCATCTGCGGGGACTCGAGGATGTCGTCGTCGAAGTCGCCGTGCTCGATGGCCTCGGTGGCGGTCTTCTCCGCGACCTCGCACGCCGTGTCGATGTTGGCGGTGTGCGCCACGGGGAGGTCGAGGACGGCGACGGCGTGACCCTGGCTCATGTTGCCCACGCGCAGCACCTCGCCGTTGCGGACGTACCAGAGGGTGCCCGAGATGTCGCGCACGGTGGTGACGCGCAGCCCCACGGTCTCCACCGTGCCGGTGGCTTCGCCGAGGTCGACGATGTCGCCGACGCCGTACTGGTCCTCGAGCAGCATGAAGATGCCGGAGAGGAAGTCGCGCACCAGGTTCTGCGCGCCGAAGCCGAGTGCCACGCCGACGATGCCGGCCGAAGCGATGAACGGGGCGACGTTCACGCCGACGATGGAGAGCGCGGACAGCACGAACCAGATCAGGATGGTGACGGAGACCCCGGACTTCAGGACCGAGCCGATGGTGCGGGCACGCTGGGCACGACGCTCGTGGACGATGTCGGCCTGCAACTTGGACGTCGTCCGTTCGCGCAGCGGCTTGAGCAACGCGGGTTTGCGTCCGTCGCCGGGGCGGCGGAGCGTCACCCGGTCGATGGCCCGGTGCAGCACGAACCGGAGCACCAACGCCAACGCGAGATAGCCCACGATCTGGAGCGGACGGTCGACCAGCCAGTCACGGCCGGTCTCGGACAGCGCAAGAGTCGAGAACACGGCGAAGAGTCTACGGATCGACCCCGACCCCGGGGCCCCGAGAATTCACCCGACCGACGCGCCGCGGCCCCCCGAAACGCCGTGCGTCCTGCATCGATCCGTGATCCACTGTTGTGGACGTCACGTGTGTCGGCGTCGGCCGCACTCCGGCGGCGCGAGCCGACCGACGCGCGAGCGAGCAGACCTCACCCCGGGACGCCCGCCGCGCGTGTGGTGCGTACTGGAGGTGGCATGACGAAGCATCGGCCCACGGCCCTCGCCGGACATCGACAAACCCCGCCCACCGACGCGCGGTCCTCGCCGTCCGCGCCGTGGGGGGCGCACACCAGTTCCGGTCACCGCGCGTTGCGCTCGGTCACCGCCGACCCGGACCACCGGGACGATCTGCCCGCCGGGGACGACTCCGTCCCGGCCTGGCTCTCCCGACGCGTTCTTCTGCTGAACGCCACCTACGAACCGCTGACCGCGCTGCCGATGCGCCGCGCCGTCGTTCTTCTCGTGTGCGAGAAGGCCACCGTCGTGCACGACGACGACCAGGGCCCGCTGGTCCGGTCCGTCGACCTGGCCCTGCAGGTGCCGTCCGTCATCCGGCTGCGGACCTACGTCCGGGTGCCCTACCGGGCACGCATTCCGATGACGCGCTCGGCGCTCATGCATCGGGACCGCTTCCGATGCGCCTACTGCGGCGGCAAGGCCGAGACCATCGACCACGTGGTGCCGCGCAGTCGAGGCGGCGGCCATTCGTGGGAGAACTGCGTGGCCTGCTGCGCGCCGTGCAACCACCGCAAAGCGGACAAACTGCTCTCCGAGCTGGGGTGGACGTTGCGCGCGGCGCTCACCCCGCCGACGGGTCCGCACTGGCGGCTGCTGGCCGGCATCAAGGAGCTCGACCCGACGTGGTTGCCGTACCTCGGCGAAGGTGCTGCCTGATCGGACGCGGCGGGGGGCGTCCACTAGGCTGAGCGGCGTGAGCATCCTCGAAACCACGGTGATCTTCGGACTGATCCCGCTCGCCATCTTCCTCGCGTTGTTCGTCTTCGCGAAGATCACGTCCCGCGCACCGGCCCCGCGTCCGGCTCCCTACCGCTTGGGGCAGACCTGGACGCACGCACCGGTGCTGTGGACGGCGACGGACGAGGTCACGCCGTACACACATCAAGCGGGTGCTGCGCACTCGGGACACGCCGAGCTCACCGCGGGCTCGCAGGCACTGATCGGAGGCCGGGCAAGTGGCAAGTGGTGAACTCGCGCATCGTGCGGTGAACGAGGAGGACCTGCCCGTCGGCCACGTCGTCACGGCCAGCGGTCGCGTGTCCGGCGTGCACCAGGTGGGCACGCCCAACCCCGACCTGTCGCCCTTCGCGGCCGACGAGTTGATCCAGCTCGACGAGACGCTCATCGAGGCGACGCGTCGCACCGGTATCCGTTTCAGCATCGTCGTCGGCGACCTCGGCGCGGATCCCGCCGTGGGTGCGGAGCAGGCGTTGGCCGCGGCCCCCGAATCCGCGTACTCCGTGCTGATCGCGGTCTCGCCGAACCAGCGCGTCATCGAGATCCGGTCCGGCCGCGGCATCGCGCACCGGGTCGACGATCGCATCGCCCAGCTCGGCGTCACCGCGGCGCTCAGCCCGTTCCGCGACGGTGACCTCATCGACGGCCTCGTCGCGGCCGTCCGGGTCATGAGCGCGGCGATCGCGAGCCCGTCCGCCTGACGCTCCCCCCGAACACCCGAGAGCCCGTCACCGATCGGTGACGGGCTCTCGTGCGTCGTCAGGCGGAAGCGGCCGCCCGGTCGGCGGCGCGGGCGCGCAGGGAGCGGACCACACCGGCCCGGCCCTCGACGACCAGGCGCGCGAGTGCCGGGGGATGGTCGCCCGCCAGGAACGCGTCCGCCGCGGCGACGGCATCCTCCGAGATCGCCCAGGACGGGTACAGGCCCACGACGACGGTCTGCGCGACCTCGCTGGACCGGCGCGCCCACACGTCGGCGACGACGTCGAAGTACCGCTGGACGTAGGGCGCGAGCAACTCGCCCTGGCCGACGCCGGGGAACGCGCCGATGATGGCGCGTGCGGTGATGTTGGGCAGCGAGTCGTCCTCGATCACCGAGGTCCAGGCCCGTTCCTTCACCGCGGCCTGCGGCCGGGCGGCGCGCGCGGCCGCGGCGTGCCTAGCGCCCGCCGCGGTGTTGTCGCGCTCCGCCTCCGCGTCGATCGTCGGCGTCTCGTCGCCGGTGTCGACGGCCCCGCTGCGAGCGAGCGCGGTGACGATGCGCCACCGCAGGTCGGTGTCCACCGCGAGGCCCGTCAGACCCTGCCCCGCCGCGTCGCCGTCGAGCAGCGCGCGCAGCACGTCGAGGTGCCGGTCCGCGAGCACCGACGACACGAGCGCGCCGACGTGCGCGAGCTGGTGGTCGGAGCCGGGCTCGGCGGCGCGGGCGAGCTCCAGCACCCGGTCCGCGAAATCGGGCCACCCGGTGGTCTCGGCCCAGGTCGGGTCGGCGTAGGAGCCGATGGCGGTCTGCGCCTGCAGCAGCAGTCGCTGCACCACGCCCACCTCCGTCTCGGCGTCGACGCCGCGCAGCACCAGCGCGACGAAGTCGCGCGCCGTCATCTCGGCCTGACGCGTCATCTCCCACGCCGCCGACCACGCCAGAGTGCGGGGGAGCGAGTCCGCGATGTCGCCGATCCGCGCCACCAGGGTCTCGAGGGACGCCGGGTCCAGGCGCAGCGAGCAGTAGGTGAGGTCGTCGTCGTTGACCAGGACGAGACGGCCCGCGGGGACGCCCACCAGCTCGGCCACGTCGGTCCGCTCGGCCGCGTCCAGATCGAGTTCGACGCGGTGGGTGCGGACCAGCTTGCCGGCCGCGTCGTCGTCGTACACGCCGACCGCGATGCGGTGGACGCGGCGCTCGCCCGCGCCGGGTTCCGCCGGCCCCTGCAGGACGGTGAACGCGGTGTAGGTGCCGTCGTCGCCGACGGTGAACTCCGGGGTCAGGGTGTTCAGGCCCGTGGTGCGCAGCCACTGGGCACCCCAGTCCGACAGATCGCGCCCGGACGCCGTCTCGAGGGCCGAGAGCAGATCGTCGAACGTCGCGTTGCCGTAGGCGTGGTCGCGGAAGTAGCTGCGCAGGCCGGCGAGGAAGTCCTCGAGCCCGACGTAGGCCACCAGCTGCTTGAGCACGCTGGCGCCCTTCGCGTACGTGATGCCGTCGAAGTTCACCTCCACGGCCGCGAGGTCGGGGATGTCGGCGGCGATGGGGTGCGTCGAGGGCAACTGGTCCTGCCGGTACGCCCACGACTTCTCGACGTTGGCGAACGTCGTCCACGCGCTGGTGTACTCCGTCGCCTCGGCCTGGCACAGCACCGACGCGAAGGTGGCGAAGGACTCGTTGAGCCACAGATCGTCCCACCAGCGCATGGTGACCAGGTCGCCGAACCACATGTGCGCCATCTCGTGCAGCACGGTCTCCGCGCGGCGCTCGTAGGAGTAGCGCGTCACCTTGGACCTGAAGACGTAGTCCTCGAGGAACGTGACGGCGCCCGCGTTCTCCATCGCGCCCGCGTTGAATTCCGGCACGAACAGCTGGTCGTACTTGCCGAAGGCGTACGGCGTCCCGAAGTTGTCGTGGTAGAAGCGGAACCCCTGCTTGGTCTCGGTGAAGAGGCGCTCGGCGTCCATGTGGTCGGCCAGCGACGCGCGGCAGTAGATGCCCAACGGGATGGTGCCGTGGTCGTCGCTGTAGCTGTCGGTCCACTTGGCGTACGGACCGGCGATCAGCGCGACGAGGTAGGTGCTCATCACGGGCGTCGTCTCGAAGACGTGGCGCACCCCGGCAGCGTCCCCGGCAGCCTCGGTGTCACCGGCTGCCGCGTTGGAGATCACGGCCCAGCCCGACGGCGCGGTGACCGTCAGCGCGAACGTCGCCTTGAGGTCCGGCTGGTCGAAGCAGGCGAACATGCGCTTGGCGTCGGCCGTCTCGAACTGGCTGTAGAGGTAGACCGACCCGTCGGCGGGGTCGACGAACCGGTGCAGCCCCTCGCCGGTGTGGGAGTAGACGCAGTCGGCGACGACCGTCAGCTCGTTGGTCTCGGCGAGGTCCGGCAGGGCGATGCCGGTGGACTCGTCGTAGTCCGCGACGTCGAGGTCGGTGCCGTTGAGGGTGGCGGAGTGGATTCCGGCCGCCACGATGTCGACGAACGTCGACGCGCCCGGCGTGGCGGTGAACGACACGGTGGTGCTCGACCGGAAGGTCTTCTCGCCCGGCCCTCCCGCCGAGTCCGTGAGATCGAGGTCGATGGCGTAGTGCGACACCGAGATCAGGCCGGATCGTGTCTCTGCCTGGTCGCGGGTCAGATTGGGAGCAACCACGTGCACCCTTCCTGGTCGTGGGCGGACGAACGCCCGAATGTGAACGGTTCTCGTGCTCTCCGCACGGGCTGGATACATCCCATCATGTCGGGTCCGTCCGATGCGGGTACAAACAGGTGTGAGCGCATCGGCGCGCAGTGCAGGTGCGAGCGCACCTGCACACAGTGGTCACGACGGAAGGACAGATGTGAGCGAGACCAAGGACGTGGCGGATTTCTGGTTCGACCCTCTCTGCCCGTGGTGCTGGATCACGTCGCGGTGGATCCTCGAGGTCGCGAAGGTCCGCGACATCGAGACGAACTTCCACGTCATGAGCCTCGCGGTGCTCAACGAGGGACGCGACCTGCCCGACGAGTACCGCGAGCTGATGACGAAGGCGTGGGGGCCGGTGCGCGTGGCCATCGCGGCCGCGCAGGAGAAGGGCGACGAGATCCTCGAACCCCTTTACACCGAGATGGGCACGCGAATCCACAACGAGGGCAACAAGGATTTCGCGAACGTGATCGAGTCCTCCCTCGCCGCACTGGATCTGCCCGCCGAGCTCGCGTCCGCGGCCGACAGCACGGAGTACGACGACGCGCTGCGCGAGAGCCACCACGCCGGCATGGACAAAGTGGGCGACGACGTCGGCACCCCCACCATCCACGTCAACGGCGTCGCGTTCTTCGGGCCCGTCCTCTCGCGCATTCCGCGCGGCGAGGAAGCCGGGAAGCTGTGGGACGCGTCGGTGATCTTCGCCTCTTACCCGCACTTCTTCGAGCTCAAGCGAACTCGTCACGAGGACCCGCAGTTCGACTGAGGGGCAGGGTTTCTCGATCGACTCCGGGCGGGGGTCGGCGCTGCGGCGCCGGCCCCCGCCCCGTGGCCCGGCACGTCACACCACGATGCGGTCGTCGGCCGACGCCCCGAACACCAGCGCCTCCCCGTCTCGCCACCGTCCGGCCGACCACGCGGCGGCCACCGCGTCCAGAACGTCGTCGAGGGCCAAGCCGTCGTCCAGGGCGGCCGTGGCCGCCAGCACGTCGGCGAGGTCGACGACGGCACCCAGCGCCGCGAGGCGCTGCGCCAGGCCCCGCGCCCGCTTCTTCGACCCGAACGCCACGTCGGGCGCGAGAGCGCGGAACGACGACTCGGGATGGACCTCGATCACCCGGTTCCGGTCCGGTGCGGCGCCCAGGGCCGCCGACCAGTCCAGGATGTGCCGGCAGAGGAACCAGGCCTGCTTGCTGATCGCCTTGCCCGTCCGGGCGCGCGACGCCGCGCAGGCGTCCTCGTACGACGACGCCCGGACCGCGTCCGCGACGGGAGTGGGGAAGAGCGACGAGCGCGCCGGGCCGAGGAACGCGCGCAGGGCGGTCTCCGACGCCCGCGTCCCGTCGACCGGGACCGTCAGCGGCATGTCGACGCCGATCACCGCGCAGTCGGCGGTGGCGCGCAGGACGTCGGCTGGAGACTCGGCGAGCCGGAGCCGCACGGTGCGCTCGGCGAGAACGGCCACCACCCAGCGGCCGGCGGCGCCGTCCACACCCGCGACCGGGGGAGCGGGAGCCGAGCCGGTGCCGCGCACCTGTCAAACTCTAGCCATGCGCGTTTACCTGGGTGCCGATCACGCCGGCTTCGAGTTCAAGAATCAGATCATCGATCACCTCCGCGAGTCCGGGCACGAGCCCGTGGACTGCGGTGCGTTCACCTACGACGCCGTCGACGACTACCCGGCGTTCTGCATCGAGGCCGCCCGCCGCACGGTCGCCGATCCGGACAGCCTCGGCCTGGTGCTCGGCGGGTCCGGGAACGGCGAGCAGATCGCCGCGAACAAGGTGCCCGGCGCCCGTTGCGCGCTGGCGTGGAGCGTGGAGACCGCGCAGCTGGCCCGCCAGCACAACAAGGCGCAGCTCATCGGCATCGGTGGACGGATGCACACTCTCCCCGAAGCCCTCGCCATCGTGGACGCGTTCCTCGAGACGCCGTGGTCCGGGGAGGAGCGTCACCAGCGCCGCATCGACATCCTCGCCGAGTACGAGCGCACGGGCGACGCGCCGGCAGTGCCCGGAGCGCCCGCCGGCTCCGAACAGTAAGGGCCCACACCCTTCTCACCGGACAGGACCGCTCATGCCCGAGGGTCACACCCTGCACCGTCTGGCCCGCGCACACCAGAAGTCCTTCGCCGGTCAGGAACTCGAGGTGTCCAGTCCGCAGGGGCGGTTCGTCGAGGGCGCGGAGTGGGTCACCGGTCACGTGCTGCTGCGTGCCGACGCGTGGGGCAAGCATCTGCTGCATCGGTACGACAACGGCGCGATCGTGCACGTGCACCTCGGTCTCTACGGCAAGTTCACCGATCAACCCGTGCCCATGAAGGACCCGGTCGGTCAGGTGCGGATGCGCCTGGTCGGCCGGGACAAGGGCACCGATCTGCGCGGCCCCACCCGGTGCGAGATCTACGACGAGTCCGACGTCGATGCCCTGGTGGCGCGGCTCGGCCCGGATCCGCTGCGCCGAGAGTCCGACCCGGACAAGGCGTTCCACCGCATCCACAAGTCGTCGGTGGCCATCGGCGCGCTGCTGATGGAGCAGGACGTGATCGCCGGCATCGGCAACGTCTATCGCGCCGAGTTGCTCTTCCGCCACGGCGTCGACCCGTTCCTGCCGGGCAAGAAACTGGACACCGAGCGATGGAACGCCATGTGGGTGGACCTGGTCGAGCTGATGAAGATCGGGGTGCGGCGCGGGCGCATCGTCACCCTGCGCCCCGAACACGACAGCGCGGCCTCCCGAGGACCCGGAAGGCCGCGCAGTTACGTGTACAAGCGGACGGGGCTGCCCTGCCGGATCTGCGGAACGCCGATCCGCACGCAGGACATGAAGGGCCGCAACCTCTTCTGGTGCCCGACCTGCCAGGCGGACTAGAACCCGCCGAAGTCCCCGCCGCCGCCGAAGTCTCCGCCGCCGAAATCGCCGCCCCCGCCGCCGAAGTCCCCGCCGCCGTCGTAGCCGCCGCCCGCATCGCCGAAGTCGCCACCGCCGTCGCCGTAGTCACCACCGGCATCTCCACCGTCGCCGGCGTCGTTCATACCGTCCTCGTAGCCGTCGCCGTACCCGCTCTCGAACGCCTGCGCGTCGTACGGGACGCCGCCCATGCCCGAGAACATCGCGGAGAACAGGAACATCGACCCGACGCCCCAGGCGCCCGCGACGAGGGCCGGCTTCCACCAGGGCTCGGAATACCAGCCGGCGGGCACCGGACGACCGGCCACGCGGCCACCGGGGTAGTAGTTCGGCGTCTTCTCGCTCGGGTCGGGTGCGGCTGTCACCTGCCGGCCCTCGAAGTCGACGGTGCGCTCCTCGGTGACCTCACCGGCCGACTTCTGGCCGTCGATGGTGGGCACGTCGGGGCCGGGGTCCATGCCCATGGCGAGGCGGGCGGCACGGATGTAGTACAGGCCCTCGAGGGCGGTCTGCTTCGCCAGCCGTGCCTGGGCCGAGGTGCGCGCCTGGTCGATCTGCGAGCCCGCCGCGGTGTAGCGCTCGGAGGCGTCGGCCAGTGCCTGCTTGGACGCGGTGTCGCTGCCGACCAGATTGAACACCTGCCCGCCGAGCCGCTCGATCGCCTGCCGCGCATCGGCTTTCGCGTCGTCGACGGCGGCGGCCTCGCGCTTGCCGGTGTTCTTCTGGGAGATCATCACGACGCCGCCCACCAGGGCGATGACGACGACGATCAGCAGCAGGGGTTCCATCGTTCCTCCATCGTCGGCTTCGGATCCCAGTGTACGGAGGTCCCGAAACGGACGAACCGGACGCAGATCAGAGTGTGATGCTGGGGCGCGCTGCGGCCCAGGCCTCCATCAGGTGCGCGGCGAGCACGTCCTCGACGTACCCGAGTGCGCGCATCCCGAAGACGACGTCCGCCTCGAGAGCGGGGTCGCTCGCCACGAGGTCGCCGACGACGTCGTGCCGCATCACCTGCTCGTGCACCGCGTCGGCCTCGACGTGCTCGGCGTAGAAGGCCACGCACTGCTCGGCGAAGCCGAGCCGCCGGAGTGCCGTCACCAGACGCGACGACCCGGGCGACGAGGTGATCTCGGTCGCGGCGAGGTGCCCGGCCGCGGCGCCGCGCCAGCGACGATGCAGTCCGAAGAAGGACATGAGGTTGACCGGCGCGAGGGTCGGGGCCCCGACGTGATCGAGGTAGCCGAGGTACGACGAGTCGAGGCCGGCGGCGTCCAGGAGATCGCGGAAGAGCACCTGATGCATGCGGGATCCGCGTCCGCCGCCGAATTCGTCGAACTCCACGGCGACGTAGGCCGCCTTGGCCTGCCCCTGCAGCCGCGGAATCGCCCACGCGTGCGGGTCGGCCTCCTTGAGGTGGTAGAGCGAGCGGTGGGCGAGGTACTCGCGCATCTGCTCGGCCGTGCCGTGATCGCGGAGGTGGTACGAGGGGCCGCTGCCGTCGACGTGTTCGGTGGCCAGGGCATCCATCTCGTCGTTCACGGATCCACCGGTGGGCACGTGCGCGCGAAGGTGGTCGAGGAAGATCGCTTCCATCCGGCCGCGCAGACGGAGCAGGTCGGGGTTCCATTCCCAGGCGTCGTCGACGCCGGTGAAGCTGCGGTAGTGCAACTCGTAGCAGACGTACAGCGCGAGGTGCAGATCGTCGCCGTACGGATCCGCATCGGCGACGGCGGCGTCGGCGGACCCGTCCGGGGCGGCCAGGGCGGTCGACCCCTGATCGGGGGTCGACGCCAGGGCGCCGATCACCGCGGCCGACAGTGGACCACGCGGGGTGGGCAGCGCGGCGGTGTCGGAGGTGGGGGCGGAAGACAGAGTGGACGTCACCAGTCGCGGCTACCCGTTCACAGCGGGTCCGAACATCGACGGCGCCGCCGAGGTGCGGTCCAACAGGTACGACGCGGCGTCGAGGACCACCGTGCGGTCGTAGGTCAGGCGGTAGTCGAAGCCCGGCGCGGGGCCGTCGACCACGACGCGGGACAGCAGGCCGGCCGTGAGGTGCGGGCTGACGACGATGAGCGTGAACTCGTCGGCGATCGGATCGTCCGGTGAGACGTCGAGGGTGCGCAGGTTCGGCAACGACGGCAGGGCGGCGCGGTGCGCGTCGCGGCCGAACACCGAGACCAGGGCGCCCGATCGGGCCACGCCGCGCGCCCCGTCGATCGCCCCGGCGTCGAGCGGGAACAGGAACGGGATGCTCATGACGACGATCGTCGACGGACCCATCGCCACCGCCTGGCGCTCGAGCTGCCGGGACAGGGACACGACGAGCTCGCCGTCCGCCCGCTGCACTCGACCGGACGCCGCGCCGATCGTGAACGGTGTGCCTCCGGGTCGCCCCCGCACGGTGATGCCGACCGCGGTACCCACAGGGGCGGTGTCGGGGCTCGTGTCGGGGCTCGTGTCGGGGGAGGTGACCGCGTCGATCGCGTCCGGAGCGCGGCGGGGGAGCGGCGCGGGCTCGCCGAACAGGAAGCCCTGACCCAGGCTCGCGCCCATGTCGAGAGCCAGTCCGAGGTGATGCTCGGTCTCGATGCCCTCCGCCAGCACGCGGGCACCGGTGCGCCCCGACTCGGCCGCGACGGCCGAAATCACCGAGGCGGTGTCGTCGGCCGCCCGCGACTGGGTGAAGGACATGGCGAGCTTGATCACGTCGGGCTCGAGAAACGGGAGCAGCGCCAGCGAGGCGGTGTCGGCCCCGACGTCGTCGACCGCGACCAACCACCCCTGGCTGCGGACTCGATCGACCGCGCGGAGCAGTGCCGCGGGGTTCAGGAGGAGGTCGCGCTCGGTGATCTCCACGACGACCGACATCGCGGCGGCCCGACGGATGAGATCGTCCGCCTCGCGGGGGATCGGTCCCGTCGTGGCGCCCGGCTCGATGTTGACGAACAACAGCTGGCCCGGCGGGAGGGGCGCCGCGAGGGCTCCGCGCAGTGCGCTGATGCGGCAGAGCCAGTCGATCTCGCGGAGGCGTCCCGCGGCCCGAGCTGCGGCGAAGAGGTCGTCCGGTTTCTCGAAGGGCGTTCCCGCCGGTCCGCGGGCGAGGGCCTCGACGCCCACCATCGACCTCGTCATCAGGTCCACCACGGGTTGGTACAGCGAATGCACCTCGACGACGTCCGGAAGGACCAAGGTCACGCGGTCTCGTCTCGCGCGGCGGTGGGGCTCGTGTCTCCCGGGACGACCACGACCGGGACGTCGACCGAGTGCAGCACCGCCCGCGAGGTCGAGCCCAGCAGGAGGGAGCGGAAGCCGCCGCGACCACGGCGTCCGACGACGACCATCGAGGCGTCGGCGGATCGGGCGACGAGTTCGCGGACCGGCCGATCGCGGACGACGACGCGGTCCACCTCGACCGTCGGGTTGTCCTCGGCGAAACCCGCCAGGGACTCGGCCAGGGTGGCCTGCTCCCCGACCTCCGTGTGGGGCCCGCCGTCGGCGCCGTCGGGCTGGGGAACGTCGATGTCGCTCCAGGCGTGCACCGCGACCAGGCGCAGCCCGCGGGCCGCGGCGGCGGCGAAGGCGAAGCGCAGGGCGGGCATGCTGTTCGCCGTGCCGTCGACGCCCACCACCACCGGTCCGTCGGCTCGCGACGACCCGGCCGGGACGACGGCGACCGCGCACCGGGCGTGGGTGGCCACGGCCGTGCTCACGGAACCGGACAGACCGCCGGTGAACTCCCCGAGACCCCGCGTCCCGACCACCACGAGCGACGCGGACTCGGAGTGGTCGACGAGGACACCGGCGGGCGTGCCGTGGTCGGTCACCGCGGATACGTGCACCCGGGCGTCGCCGAGTCGGTCGGCGGCGACGTCGCGGGCGCGATCGAGGAGTGCTGACGCGGACGATCCCGGCGGGGCGTCGATCGTCGCGGCGACGTGCACGGTGGGCGCGACCGCGGTGAGGACCGTCAGCTCCAGCCCTTGCCGGCCCGCGACGTCCGCGGCCCAGGAGACCGCGTCGAGCGCCTCGGCCGACCCGTCGACGCCCACCACCACCGGTCCGCGACGCCCCGTGCTCGCATCCGACCGCCCCCTGTCCGACATGCCCACCTCCGTGCGGGCTTCCCCGCGTCGTCGACCGGCCGGTGCTCCCGTCGAACCCGACCGTGCTTCCAGTCGCCGCCCGACGGCGACCGCAATCAGTGTCGCCGCCCGGCGGCGACCGTGATCAGTGTCGCCGCCCGGCGGCGCGGCCGGGGCGAAACGCGCTGATTGCAAACGCAACGTGTTTATCTGGATGATACTGCTTCGTTATCGGATCGAGATGCTGCGCTCGCTGCCCTGACATGTCGGCGGTCGAATCTAGTGACATGGCCATCGGGTCCGGCGATCTCGTCACCGGAACCGCCGGCCCCATGCCGCACCTGGTGCAGACCAGCGCCATTCGCGACACCGATGCCGGTCCCGGACCGGAATGCACGACGACAGGGGAGACACACACCATGAGCGCACTCGACTTCTTCACCACCGACATCGTCTCGACCGATCGTGCCGAGGCCGGTGTCGCGCAGGTCGCGCGGGTCGCCGATCTGACCGTCGTCGACCACGTGCGCGACGGTGTGACGGTGCTGTCCATCGGTGGCGAGATCGACCTGGGCACGACTCCCGAGTTGCGGGACGTCCTGGTGCGTCTCGCGGCCCGTCGCGAGGACGCCGTCGTCCTTGACCTCACGGACGTGACCTTCCTCGGCTCGGCCGGCGCGGTCCTGCTGCTCGACGCGGCGTCGGCCGTGGCCGCCCGCCCCATCGCGCTGGTCGCCGTGCACCCGGCCGTCCGTCGCCCGCTCGGCCTGCTCGGTGTCTGCTCGCCCATCACGGTCTTCGAGACCGTCGACGAGGCCGTGGAATCCTTCACCGACGACGAGCTGTTCTCCGAGGTCGGCTGACCGCCGGTCCCGCTCGCCGGAAACGACGTACGGCCCCGAACTCCGCGGAGTTCGGGGCCGTACGGCTGTTCGTGGAGCGGGCGACGGGAATCGAACCCGCGTAATCAGTTTGGAAGACTGAGGCTCTACCATTGAGCTACGCCCGCATGCCGACGGCGAGTTCGGGATCGCCGACCCGTCGCCTGCGAGAAGACTGTACCGAACCCCGCGCGGGATTCGAAAATCGGCCCGGCGTCGACCGTGCCTGCGCACTCACCGTAGGATCGACCGCGCAAGGACTTCGGTCCGACGCGTGCCGCACCCCGGGCGCGCCGGACGCCTGCCCTGCACGTGAACGGGATGTGGCGCAGCTTGGTAGCGCATCCGCTTTGGGAGCGGAGGGTCGCAGGTTCGAATCCTGTCATCCCGACCCCGACCGGGCCCGGGCCCGAGAACACCCGACGAACCACACGAAGGAGCCATGTCCGTGAAGAGCACCGTCGAGCAGCTCAGCCCGACGCGAGTCCGTATCAACGTTGAGGTGCCCTTCGAGGAGCTCAAGCCTGATTTCGATCGCGCGTACAAGACGCTCGCCCAGCAGATCCGTCTGCCCGGCTTCCGGCCCGGCAAGGCGCCGGCCAAGCTGCTCGAGGCGCGTGTGGGTCGGGCGAACGTCCTGAACCAGGTGGTCAACGACGCTCTGCCCGGCAAGTACAACGACGCGCTGAACTCGACCGAGCTCAAGCCGCTCGGCCAGCCGGACATCGAGATCACCAAGCTCGAGGACGGCGAGGAGATCGCGTTCACCGCCGAGGTCGACGTCCGCCCCGAGATCACGCTGCCCGACTTCTCGAAGCTGACCGTGACCGTCGACCCGGTGGAGATCACCGACGAGGCCGTCGACGAGCAGCTGCTGTCGCTGCGCCAGCGGTTCGGCACCCTCACCGGCGTCGAGCGTCCCGCGCAGACCGGTGACTTCGTCTCCATCGACCTGTCCGCGACGGTCGACGGCGAGAACGTCGAGGAGGCGTCCACCGAGGGTCTCTCGCACGAGGTCGGCTCGGGTCAGCTCATCGAGGGTCTCGACGACGCCATCGTCGGCCTCGCCGTGGGTGAGTCGAAGGAGTTCGGCACCACCCTCCTCGCCGGCGAGCACGCCGGTCGCGAGGCCGTGGTGACCGTGACGGTCCGGTCGATCAAGGAGCGGGAGCTGCCGGAGCCCGACGACGAGTTCGCGCAGCTGGCCAGCCAGTTCGACACGTTCGACGAGCTCATGGCCGACCTGCGCGAGCGCGTCGGACGCGTCAAGAAGGTCGAGCAGGCCGGGCAGATCCGGGACAAGGTGCTCGAGGCGCTCCTGGAGCAGACCGAGGTGCCCGTGCCCGAGGCCTTCGTCAAGGCCGAGGTCGACTCCGCCCTGCACGACGCGATCCACCCGCTCGACCACGACGAGGACAAGCTCGCCGAGCAGCTCACCGCGGCCGGCTCCTCGCGCGAGGAGTTCGACGCCGAGGCCAAGGCCAACGCGGAGAAGTCGGTGAAGACGCAGCTGCTGCTCGACACCGTCGCCGACGCCGAGTCGGTCCAGGTGGGCCAGGACGAGCTGACGCAGAACATCGTGTTCCAGGCGCAGCGGTACGGCATCGCGCCCGAGCAGTTCATCCAGCAGGTGCAGCAGGCCAACCAGCTGCCCGCCCTGTTCGCGGACATCCGCCGCAGCAAGGCCCTCGCCGCGATCGTCGATCGCGTGCAGGTGACCGACACCGCCGGTGCGGCCGTCGACACCAAGGAACTGTTCGGCGAGCCCGACGGTGACGAGAGCAGCACCGAGAGCGGCGAGGACACGGCCGCCGAGCAGTAATAACGCTGACAGCGAACGACGGCGGTTCCGGGACTCCGGAGCCGCCGTCCTTCGTTAGTGTCGATGTCGAGAAGGCGTGCGGCAGCTCCTCCCCGCCGCGTCGGACGAGACAACACCACGAGCACCATCCGAGCACCAGAAGGCAGGTAACGTGACCAGCACGAACCCGGTCGGTAAGTCCGGCCCCGCGGGATCGATCCACCAGGCCGCTCCGGTCATGACGTCCGCGACCGCCGGACTCAACCTCTCCGATTCCGTCTACGAGCGGCTGCTGCGCGAGCGCATCATCTTCCTCGGCACCCAGGTCGACGACGACATCGCCAACAAGCTCTGCGCGCAGATCCTGCTGCTGTCCGCGGAGGACCCCACGCGCGACATCGCCCTCTACATCAACTCGCCGGGCGGTTCGGTGTCCGCCGGCATGGCGATCTACGACACCATGAACTTCGCCGAGTGCGACGTCGCCACCTACGCGATGGGACTCGCGGCCTCGATGGGCCAGTTCCTGCTGACGGCGGGCACCAAGGGCAAGCGCTACGCCCTGCCGCACGCGCGCATCATGATGCACCAGCCCTCCGCCGGTATCGGCGGCAGCGCCGCGGACATCGCGATCATGGCCGAGCAGTTCGCGCTGACCAAGCGCGAGATGGCCGAGCTCATCGCCCAGCACACCGGGCAGTCGTTCGAGCAGGTCACCGAGGACTCCGACCGCGACCGGTGGTTCACGGCGCAGCAGGCTCTCGAGTACGGCATGGTCGACCACGTCATCACCCGTGCGCAGCAGGCCGGGGGCACCAGCGGAGCCGACAACTGACGCTCGGCGGAACCCGCCACCCCTCCTCCGCGCCGCTCGCGGCACGTTCTCACACCTGGAGACTTCCATGACAGAACTGTTCGACCCTCGCAAGACCTTCGCGCCGGGATCCACCTCGCCGGCGGGACCCGATTCGCGCTACATCCTGCCGTCGTTCGTGGAGCACTCGAGCTACGGCGTCAAGGAGTCCAACCCCTACAACAAGCTGTTCGAGGAGCGCATCATCTTCCTCGGCGTGCAGGTGGACGACGCCTCGGCGAACGACATCATGGCGCAGCTGCTGGTGCTCGAGGGACTCGATCCCGACCGGGACATCACCATGTACATCAACTCGCCCGGTGGCTCGTTCACCTCGCTGATGGCCATCTACGACACCATGCAGTACGTGCGGGCCGATGTGGCGACGGTGTGCCTCGGCCAGGCGGCGTCCGCCGCGGCGGTGCTGCTGGCGGCGGGCGCACCCGGCAAGCGTGCGGCGCTGCCGAACGCGCGCGTCCTGATCCACCAGCCGTCCACCGGCGGTGTGCAGGGTCAGGTGTCCGACCTCGAGATCCAGGCCGCGGAGATCGAGCGCATGCGTCGTCTCATGGAGACCACCTTGGGGCGCCACACCGGCAAGGACGCCGACGTGATCCGCAAGGACACCGACCGCGACAAGATCCTCACCGCCGAGGAAGCCAAGGACTACGGCATCATCGACACCGTGTTCGAGTACCGGAAGCTCTCGGCTCGCCGCTGATCGACCCCGCTGATCGACCCGCCCGCGACACGCCCGGGAACCCGGAGCGTGTCGCGGCCGGTCGGGGCGGCGGGACCTCGACACGATCTCGCGACATCTCGACCGTGCGCCGCGCGGACGGGTACGGTCGCAGGCAGAAGTTCGGCTCCCGGCCGTCGCCTCGTCGCGTCGGCACCCACGGGTGGCCGAATTCGAACGACAAGTGAGGATCGATCCCCATGGCACGCATCGGAGACGGTGGCGACCTGCTGAAGTGCTCCTTCTGCGGGAAGAGTCAGAAGCAGGTCAAGAAGCTCATCGCCGGTCCCGGCGTCTACATCTGCGACGAGTGCATCGACCTCTGCAACGAGATCATCGAGGAAGAGCTGGCCGAGTCCAGCGAGGTCAAGCTCGACGAGCTGCCCAAGCCCGCGGAGATCCGCGACTTCCTCGAGAACTACGTCATCGGCCAGGACGCCGCCAAGCGTCGTCTCGCCGTCGCGGTCTACAACCACTACAAGCGCATCCAGGCCGGGGACAAGGCCCGTGATTCGCGTGGTGAGTCCGTCGAACTGGCCAAGTCCAACATCCTCATGCTCGGCCCCACGGGCTGCGGCAAGACCTACCTCGCGCAGACGCTGGCAAAGATGCTGAACGTGCCGTTCGCCATCGCCGACGCCACCGCGCTCACCGAGGCGGGATACGTCGGTGAGGACGTCGAGAACATCCTGCTCAAGCTGATCCAGGCCGCGGACTACGACGTCAAGCGCGCCGAGACCGGCATCATCTACATCGACGAGGTCGACAAGATCGCCCGCAAGAGCGAGAACCCGTCGATCACCCGCGACGTGTCGGGTGAGGGTGTGCAGCAGGCACTGCTGAAGATCCTCGAGGGGACGCAGGCCAGCGTGCCGCCGCAGGGTGGACGCAAGCACCCGCACCAGGAATTCATCCAGATCGACACCACCAACGTGCTCTTCATCGTGGCCGGCGCCTTCGCCGGACTCGAGAAGATCGTGTCGGACCGCGTGGGCAAGCGCGGTGTCGGCTTCGGTGCCGAGGTGCGATCGAAGGCGGAGATCGACACGCAGGATCACTTCGCCGAGGTCATGCCGGAGGATCTGATCAAGTTCGGTCTCATCCCGGAGTTCATCGGCCGTCTGCCGGTCGTCGCCTCGGTGACCAACCTGGACAAGGACTCTTTGGTCACCATCCTGTCCGAGCCGAAGAACGCGCTGGTCAAGCAGTACACCCGGCTGTTCGACATGGACGGGGTGGAACTCGAGTTCACCTCCGACGCGCTCGACGCGATGGCGGAGCAGGCGATCCACCGGGGCACCGGCGCCCGCGGTCTGCGGGCGATCATGGAGGAAGTCCTGAACCCGGTGATGTTCGACATCCCCAGTCGGGACGACGTCGCCAAGGTGGTGGTGACGGCGGAGACGGTGAACGACAACGTGTTGCCGACCATTGTCCCGCGCAAGCCCGACCGGCCGGAGCGGCGCAACAAGAGCGCCTGACCCGCGCACGACGCGAGCCCCCGATCCGTACGGATCGGGGGCTCGCGTCGTGTCGAGGGTGGCTCAGCCCGCGGCGATGTCCGACGGGTGCTGCGCCAGCGGCGTGACCGCGATGGTCATGTACGGGAACAGCGGCAGATTCCAGAGGATCTCGTGCAGGCGGGCGTTGTCGGCGACGTCGAAGATCGACAGGTTGGAGTACTGGCCGACGCACCGCCAGATGCTCACCCACTCACCGCCGCGCTGGAGGTCCTGCGAGTACGCCTTCTCCCGCGCGAGGGTGTCGGCGCGGACGTCGGGATCCAGATCGTGCGGGATCGCGACGTCCATGGTCACGGCGAACAGCATCGCTTCAGGCCCGATCGGCGCGGTCGAGGACGAAGTCGTACGTGACCTCCTGGCCGCCGTCGACGTCCTGCGGGTCGAGCACCAGCTCGGGCTTGACGGCGCTGGCGACGTCGTCGTCGTTGTGGGCGTCGCCGGGGAAGTAGAGCTGCGTGGTGATCTGCTGGTGGCCCGCCGCGCCGACCTTGAGGTGCAGGTGGGCCGGTCGCCACGGGTGCCAGCCGGCCGCGGAGATGAGCTTGCCGCACGCCCCGTCCGTGGGGATCTGGTACGGAGCCGGCTTCATCGTCCGGATGCGGAACCGACCGCTGTCGTCGGCCGTGACGGTGCCGCGCAGGTTCCACTCCGGGATGCCGGGCGCGAACTGGGAGTAGAAGCCGTCGGCGTCGGCGTGCCAGATCTCGACGACGGCACCGGGAAGCGGGCTGCCGTCGACTCCGGTGACCTGACCCTGGAACACCAGCGGCGTGCCCTGCTCGTTCTCGCGGGTGGGAAGCGTTGCGTCGCTGCCGAGTTCGGGTGCGTTCGGCACGTAGTAGGGCCCCTCGATGGTGCCCTTGCTGCCGTCCCGGGTCTCGCTGGCGACTTCCTCCACGACGTGCTCGACCCACACGTCGAGGAACAGCGGCCACTCACCGTCCTGTCCGACGGCGATGAGCCACGCCTTGAGGGCGTTGTACTCCTCGTAGGTCACCTTGTGCTCGCGCACCGTGCGGTGCACGGCCCCCAGCACCTCGCGGGCCAGGAGGCTGACGCGTTCCGGCGGCGTCGACGCCGCCATCGCCTTGTCGGTGGTGAATCGCTGGGTGGCGTTCGCGCCGGAGGCGGCGGCTGTTGCGGTGGTCATGAGCGTTCCTTCGGTTCGGGTTGCGGGCTGGGGGGTGGGGGGTG
>NZ_JABUBU010000003.1 GCF_019834675.1 Rhodococcoides corynebacterioides
CCCGTGTGCACCCCGCCCCGCCGCCCGCTCTCCGGCCCGCCGTTCGCGGCGGTGACGATGCTCGCGGTGCTCGTGTCCGTTCTGGCGGGGTGCTCGCTGATCGCGCCCGTGGAGCCCGCCCCCGGCAGTCCGCCGGCCTCCGCGCTCGATCAGCTGTTGGCGCAGGTCGCGGTGGTACCGGAGCGCCCGGACGTGCCGGGGTATCAACGCAGCTGCAAGCAGGGCGACGCCTGCGTGTTCGGCCCGGCGTGGACCGACGATCACGACGGTCCCGGTGGTCACGACGGCTGCGGCACGCGGGACAACGTGTTGGCCCTGTCCCTGACCGACCTGCAGTTCCGTCCCGGCACCAACGAGTGCGTGGTGGTGGCGGGGACGCTGGCCGATCCGTACAGCGGCGAGGTGCTGCCGTTCACCAAGCAGAACGCGAACGACGTGCAGATCGATCACATCTACCCACTCGCGGCGGCCTGGGACATGGGCGCCGCGTCGTGGCCGCTCGAGACGCGGATCCGCTTCGCGAACGATCTCGACGTCAACCTCATGGCGGTGTCCGGCGCGGAGAACCAGGCCAAGAGCGACAAGACCCCGTCGGACTGGTTGCCGCCCGATCCCGCGTACCACTGCTTCTACGTGGGCCGGTACCTCACGGCGGCGGTGTCCTACGGGCTGCCCGTCACGGCCGCGGATCGGGACGCGATGGCGGCGGTGGCGCAGGGGTGTCCCTGACCGTGCGGAGGATTATCGTTGCCGACCATGTCGCGGATGCTCACCAAGGACACCCAGCTCTGCATGTCGCTCTCCGGTAGGCCGAGCAACATCGGGACCCGGTTCCACAACTACCTCTACGACGAGCTCGACCTCGACTTCGTCTACAAGGCGTTCACCACCGACGACCTGCCGAGCGCCGTCGCGGGGATCCGCGCTCTCGGAATCCGCGGCTGCGGGGTGTCGATGCCGTTCAAGGAAGCGGTCATCGAGCACGTCGACGTCCTGCACCGGTCGGCCTCCGCCATCGACTCGGTCAACACCCTCGTCAACGAGGGCGGTGTCCTGCACGCCCACAACACCGACTACTCGGCCGTGGCGGACCTCGTCACCGCAGCGGGCGTCGACACCGCCGCCCCGGTCACCGTGACCGGAAGCGGTGGCATGGCGAAAGCCGTCGTCGCGGCGCTGCGCGACAGCGGGTACACCGACGGTGTCGTCGCCGCGCGCAACGAGCGCACGGGCCCGGCACTGGCCGACGCCTACGGCTACCGGTGGCAGTCCGCCCCCGACCCCGCGCCGGGGTCCTTCCTGGTGAACGTCACCCCGATCGGCATGGCCGGTGGCCCGGACGCGGACGCCTCGCCGTTCACCACCGAGGCCGTCGCCGCGGCGACGGCGGTGATGGACGTCGTGGCCGTGCCGAGCGAGACCCCCTTGATCCGCGCCGCCCGCGCAGCCGGCAGGCCGGTGATCACCGGTGCGGAGGTCATCGCCCTGCAGGCCGCGTCCCAGTTCACCCTGTACACCGGAATCACGCTGCGCCCGGAACAGATTCAACGCGCGTCGGAGTTCTCCCGCCGCTGACGTCGGGGTTCTCCGGCGAGAGGAGTCACCAGCCCTGCCACGACGGCTTGTGCTCCGCCGCGTAGCGGTAGTAGTCCGCCAGGCGGAGCCGAGCCGCGGCCGGCTCGTCCACCACGACGGTCACGCGCGGATGCATCTGGATCACCGACGCCGGACAGAACGCCGAGACCGGGCCCTCGACGGCCGCGGCCACCGCGTCGGCCTTGCCGTCGCCGAGTGCCAGCAGCACCAGGTGGCGGGCTTCGCGGATGGTCCCCAGTCCCTGGGTCATCACGTGGTGCGGCACGTCCTCGGCGGAGTCGAAGAACCGGGCGTTGTCCCGCCGGGTCTGTTCGGTCAGCGTCTTCACGCGCGTCCGGGAGACCAACGACGAGCCGGGCTCGTTGAAGCCGATGTGCCCGTCGGTCCCGATGCCGAGCAGCTGGACGTCGATGCCCCCGGCGTCGGCGATCGCGGCGTCGTAGCGCGCCGACTCGGCGGGAATGTCGGCGGCCTCGCCGTTCGGACCGTCGATCGCGTCGAGGTCGATGTCCACCAGCGCCGCGAACTCGGTCCTGATCACCGACCGGTACGACTGGGGGTGCGCCGCCGGCAGGCCCACGTACTCGTCGAGCAGGAACGCCCGCGTCCGTGCGAAGGACAGCCCCTCCTCGCGGTGTCGCCGACCGAGCTCGCGGTACACCCCGAGCGGGGTCGACCCCGTCGCCAGACCCAGCACCGGCCGGTCCGCGTCCCGGCCGGTGCGCACGACCTTCTCCACGATGTCGGCGGCCAGCGCGTGCACCGCCGCGGCGTCGTCGCGAATGACGATCTCCACTCAGGTCACGTCCTCTCCTGCTCGGACCACGCGCACGGGCGCGAGGCGGTCGTCGGTGATCACCAGGTCCGCGCGCAATCCCGCTTCCAGCCGGCCGAGGGTGCCCGCCAGGGCGAGGAACGCCGCCGGGGTGGTCGACCCCATCCGCACCGCGGAGACGAGATCGATCCCGGACTCGTCCACCGCCCGACGGACGATGTCCAACACGGTCGACGTGCCACCGGCGATGGCACCGCCGGTCGTCAACCGCGCCACCCCGTCGGTGACGGTGACGTCGAGCGCGCCGAGGCGGTACGGGCCGTCGGCGGACCCGGCCGCGGCCATGGCGTCGGAGACGAAGGCGATGCGGTCCGGTCCCACCAGGTCGACGACGGTGCGCACGGTGACGGGGTCGAGATGGACTCCGTCGCCGATCAGTTCGAGCATCATCTCCCCGCGCGCGGCCGCGGCGAGGCACGCCGCGACCGGGCCGGGAGCCCGGTGGTGGAACGGCGGCATGCCGTTGAAGAGGTGCGTCGCGGACACCGGTCCGGCGAGTCGCCGCACGATGTCGGTGACGGTCTCCGCGTCGGTGTCGGTGTGGCCCACCGACCCTCGGACGTCGTGGTCGGCGAGCGCGTCGATCAGGTGCTCGACGCCGTCGACCTCCGGTGCGAACGTCATCGACCGCACCGCCCCGTCACCGGCGGCGAGCACCCGGCCCAGCATCGCCGTGTCCACCGGAACGATCGACGCGGGATCCTGTGCCCCGCACCGACTCGCGGCGAGAAACGGCCCCTCCAGATGGACGCCCGCGAGCTCGCCGGACCGCCACAGCGCCGCCAGTGCGGCGGTCTGCCGCACCATCACGTCCTCCGGCGCGGAGACGAGGGAGGCGAGCATCGTCGTCGTTCCTCGTCGGCGGTGGAACCGCACCGCGGTCGGGGCGGTCTCCGTCGACGCGTCGGGGAAGCCGACACCGCCGCCGCCGTGGCAGTGCACGTCGACCATGCCCGGCAGGACGGTGCGGGGGCCTGCCGGACCGGCCTCGTCGTCGAGGGCCGGACCGGTATCGGGGCACTCTGCTGCCGGGCCCACCCACTCGATCCGCTCGCCGCGGACCAGCACCACGCCGTCGTCGATCACGGCGTCGGCGGTGACGACGCGCCCGCGAAAGATGCGCTCGGTCACGCCTTTCCGGACGCGTCGTCCAGCACGGCGTCGTCCTCCCGACCGGGCGTGCGCAGGTTCCACTTCTTGATCACGACACTGAACAGGACGTAGTAGACGACCGCGTAGACCAGCCCGATCGGGATGAGCATCCAGGCCTTGGTGGCGATGCCGAAGTTGAGCAGGTAGTCGATGCCGCCCGCGGAGAAGAAGAACCCGTCGTGGATGCCGAGGGCGTTCGTCAGGGCCATCGACGTGCCGGTGAGCACCGCGTGCACCACGTAGAGGGGCCACGCGACGAACATGAACGAGTACTCGAGCGGCTCGGTGATGCCGGTGACGAAGGCGGTGAGACCGGTGGAGAGCATGATGCCGCCCACGACCTTCTTCTGCGACGGCTTGGCGTTGCGGTAGATCGCGAACGCGGCCGCGGGGAGCGCGAACATCATGATGGGGAAGAAGCCCGTCATGAAGACCCCGGCCGAGGGGTCGCCGGCGAAGAATCGGTTGAGGTCGCCGCGCACGATCTGTCCGCTGGCATCGGTGTAGTCACCGACGAGGAACCAGACGACCGAGTTCAAAATGTGGTGCAGGCCCGTGGGAATCAGCATGCGGTTCGCGAAGCCGTAGATGCCGCTGCCGACCACGGAGTGATCCGCGACGGTGGTGCCGACCCAGTTCAACGCGCTGTAGAAGAGCGGGTAGAGGAACGACATGAGGACCGCGACGATCAGACCCGTGACGGCGGTGAGGATCGGAACCAACCGGCGACCGCTGAAGAACCCCAGGTAGTCCGGCAGCTTCTGGCGGTAGAAGCGCTGCCAGAGCACGGCGGAGAGCAGGCCGATGACGATGCCCGCCAACACCCCGTAGTCGATGGTGGCGGGATCCCCGTTGGCGTCCACCTCACCGGCGAGGACCACGGGCGACATGGCCTCGAAGACGCCGTTCATCACCATGTAGCCGACGACGGCGGCGAGGGCGGTGGAGCCGTCGGCCTTGCGCGCCCACCCGATGGCGATACCGACGGCGAAGATGAGGGGAAGCCAGGTGAAGACGGACTGACCGGCCGCGGAGATGACGGACGCGGCCGTCTCCAGCGGCGAGAATCGTCCGAGCAGGTCGGGCTGGCCGAGGCGGAGCAGAATGCCGGCCGCGGGCAGTACGGCGATGGGCAACATGAGCGACCGGCCGAAGCGCTGCAGTCCGGCCAACGACCGGGACTCCTTCGTGACCGTCGAATCCGCGTTCGGCGCGGGCGTTCCTGTGGAACCGTCGATGGGGGCAGCCATGGGGACCTTCTTCTCGAAGAGTGTTGTGGACCGGCGTCTCCCACGGGTACTGTCCGGTCATAACCAGTTGTAGTTTGGCCAGGTCGGGCAATGATGTCAACCGCCTTCTGTGACCGCGACTACACCGAGAGCGAGAGGACCCCATCCATGGGCAAGGCGGAGCAGATCGTGGCCGGCCTCGGCGGCGCGAACAACATCGTCGAGATCGAAGCGTGCATCACCCGGCTGCGCACCGAGGTGCGCGACGGGTCCCTCGTGAACGAGGCCGCGCTGAAATCCGCCGGGGCACACGGCGTCTTCGCCAAGGGCACGGCCGTCCAGGTCATCGTCGGCCCGGAGGCCGACACGCTCGCCGAGGACATCGAGGACATTCTGTGACGACGGTCGCGGCACCTCTGGCCGGCACGGTGATCGCCCTGGCCGACGTGCCCGATCCGGTCTTCTCGGCCCAGATGGTGGGGGCCGGCGTCGCGATCCGACCGTCGGTGCGGACGGGCGTCGTCGACGTCGCAGCGCCCGTCGCCGGCCGCCTGCTCAAGCTGCACCACCACGCGTTCGTCGTCCTCACCGACGACACGAAGGGCGTCCTGGTCCACATCGGCATCGACACGGTGCAGATGAAGGGCGAGGGCTTCGAGCTCGTCGCCACCGAGGGCGACACCGTCTCGGCGGGCGACGTGGTGGTCCGCTACTCCCCCGAGGCCGTCGCCGCCGCCGGGTACGACGACGTGTGCCCAGTGGTGCTGATGGATTCGGCGGCCGACTCGGTGGACGCGTCGACCGTCGGCACGGACGTCACCCCGGGCGACACCGTGTTCGAGATCTGATCCGGCACACCCCGATTCGCGGGGGGTCAGGGCCGGCGACCCGGACGTCGCTGGCCCTGCACCTCCATCGACAGCTGGTAGCGGTCGCACCGGTACCAGCTCTCGCAGTGCTCGATCGGCTGATCGCCGTGGAAGGACACGCGATCGAAGTACAGCACCGGAGCCCCGCGCTTGGTGCCCAGGAGCGTCGCGACCTCGGAGTCCGCGGCGGTCGCACTGACGGTCTGCTCGGCGCGGTCGATGGTGCGGTCGTAGTGCACCGAGACCGCCTCGTAGATCGAGGCGCTGAGATCGAGGTCGATCAGACCCGGCAGCACCTCGGCGTCGTACCACCCGTCGTCCACGCTGACCGGCTCGCCGTCGGCGAGGCGAAGTCGCTTGATGTGGTACGCCTTTCGGCCCCCGTCGATGCCCAGGGCGGCCACCGTCGCCGCGGAGGGCTCCTCGAGCCGCGCGAACAGCACCACCGTGGTGGGCCGCAGGCCCTGCGCTCGCATCTCCTCCGAGAAGGACGCCAGATGCAGGCGCGACTGCACCGGCCGGCTGGCGACGAACGTCCCCTTGCCACGCACCCGCACCAGATGGCCCTCGTTGACCAGCTGCCCGATCGCCTCGCGCACGGTGATGCGACTGACCCCGTAGTCCTCCATGAGCCGCCGCTCGCTGGGCATGAGGTCCCCGGGCTGCAGTTCCTTGGTGCAGCGGTGCAGCAGGATCGCCCGCAGCTGTTCGTGTTTGGGGACCGCACTGTCCCGAAGATGGACGGGCATCACCACGAGCGTCTCCGGGGGTCTCGGCCGAGTAGGGCGGGGCTGGGCGGGGCGACGATGTCCACCCCGCCGCAGCGGTACGGACTGGTCCCGACCGATCGTAGTCGGGACGTCGTTCCTGCGCGCGCGCTTTCGGTCCGTCCCGCCGCATGATCCCGGGCGGACCGGAGGCCGGTCGCAGATTCCCGGGTGTGGCATTCTCCTGTGCCATGACCACTGCTCCCGAGGCCACCGACTACCCCGTGCTGTGGCCGGTGCCGACGCGGTGGGCGGACAACGATCACTACGGGCACGTGAACAACGTCGCCTACTACTCGTTCTTCGACACCGCGGTCAACGGCTGGCTCATGTCGGCCACGGGCACCGACATTCGCGAGCTGGACGCTGTCGGGGTCGTCGCCGAGACGTCGTGCCGCTTTCTCGCCCAGCTCAGCTTCCCCGACGAGCTGCGTGTCGGCATCGCGGTCGAGAAGCTGGGGACGTCGTCGATCGTGTACTCCCTGGCCGTGTTCCGGGTGCACCAGGACCAGCTCGTGGCGGCGGCGACGGGTCGATTCGTGCACGTGTACGTCGACTCCGCGACCCGCCGACCGGTTCCGATTCCCCCCGACATTCGCGCCGTCGTCGAGCCGCTCACGGCATGACGGAGCCCGCGGCGCGGCCGGTGAGCCTCGCGGTGCCGATCGGCGCCGGCGCGGTCACCGCGCTGGTGGGCTTCACGTCGTCGTTCGCCGTGGTCCTGACGGGGCTGCGCGCGGCGGGCGCAACGGACACCCAGGCCGCCTCCGGGCTGTTCGCCCTCAGCCTCATCATGGGCGTCGGCATCGTGGGTCTCGCTCTGCGCTATCGCATTCCACTGACCCTGGCGTGGTCGACGCCCGGCGCCGCGCTGCTCGCCGGCACCGGAGCGATCGTCGGCGGGTGGCCGGCCGCGGTGGGCGCGTTCGTCGTGGTGGGTCTCGCCATCGTGCTGACGGGCGCGTGGCCGCGGCTGGGTGCGCTGATCGCGTCGATTCCGGTCTCGCTCGCCCAGGCCATGCTGGCCGGCGTCATCCTGCCGCTGTGCCTGGAGCCCGTCCGGGCGCTGGCGGCGTCGCCGGTGGCGGTGGCGCCCGTGGTGCTGACCTGGCTGGTCCTGCAACGCTTCTCGCCGCGGTGGGCGGTCCCCGCGGCCTTCGGAGTCGCGGCGGTGGTCATCGGGGTGTCCCTCCTGCGCTCCGGCACCGCGGTCCCGGCCGACGCGCTGGTCCCGACGCTCTCGCCCGTCGCCCCGATCTGGACCTGGCAGGCCGCCGTCGGGGTCGCCCTGCCGCTCTACATCGTGACGATGGCGTCCCAGAACATTCCGGGTACCGCCGTCATGGCGTCCTTCGGCTACACCGTTCCGTGGCGGGCCTCGATGACGGTCACGGGGGCCGCGACCGCCGCGGCGGCCCCGGTGGGTGCCTTCGCCGTCAACCTCGCCGCCATCAGCGCCGCCCTCGCCGCCTCCCCCGACGCCGAGCCGGACCGGGACCGTCGCTGGATCGCCGCCGTCGCCGCGGGCGTCGCCTACCTGCTGCTCGCGGTGTCGTCCGCGGCTCTGGCCACCCTGGTCACCCTGGCCCCCGCCGGCATCGTCGAGACCGTCGCGGGGCTGGCTCTGCTGGGCACCCTCGCCTCGGCGCTTGCGGCGAGCACCCAGCATCCGGCCGACCGGGTGCCCGCCGCCATCACGTTCGTCGTGGCGGCGTCGGGCGTCGCGGTCGCCGGCATCGGCTCGGCCTTCTGGGCCCTCGTCGCCGGTCTGGCGGTGAGCGCCGTGACCGCCGACCGGACCTAGAGAATCCCTGCGTCCTCCGCGGTGGCGACGGCGCGCGCGACGATCCCGTCGATGAGCGACGTCGTCGGCCCCCCGTCCCGCGCACGGTTGCGCTCGTCCGTCATCGCGCGGCGCAGGACACCCTCGGCGATGATGGACAGCTTCCACAACGCCAGGGCGTGCCAGTACGGCACGGTGGCGGTGTCGCGACCCGTCGAGCGGGCGTAGGTCTCCACGAGGTCGTCCCGACGCGGGAAGCCCGGCAGGGTCGACGCCTGGAAGAAGCCCGGGGTGTCGTCCGACGCCTCGGACCAATAGGCCAGCAGCGCACCGACGTCCGCGAGCGGATCGCCCAGGGTGCACAGCTCCCAGTCGACGACGGCGACGATGGTGCCGTCGCCCCCGGTGATGACGTTGCTCAGATGGAAGTCGCCGTGGACCAGCGACAGCTCCGTCTGCTCCGGCGCGTGGTCGGTCAGCGCCGCGGCCAGCCGCTCGAGCACGGGGACCTCACGGGTCTTGGACTGCTCCCACTGGGCGGACCAGCGCTTGATCTGCCGCGCGGCGTAGGGCTTGTGGCTCGCCAGGTCGGTCAGACCCGTCGCGTCCAGGTCGACGTCGTGGATGCGGCCGAGGGTGGTCGGCATCTCCACCCCGATGGTGCGACGACGGTCCTCGGAGAGTCCGGCCGCCACCGACGGATCGTCCAGGACGACGCCGTCGACGTGGCTCATGAGGACCAGCGGCGCGTCGGTCACCGCGGGATCGTCGGTCAGGGCGATCGTGCGCGGCACCGGAACCGCGGTGTCCTGCAACGCCGACAGGATGCGGAACTCGCGGGCGACGTCGTGCGCGGACGCGAGCAACGTCCCCAGCGGGGGTCGGCGCAGCACCCACCGGTGACCGGCGTCGTCCGACACCAGGTACGTCAGGTTGGACTTGCCGTTGCCGATGCGCTCGTAGGCGAGAGCGCCCTGCGCGCCGACGTCCAACCCCGCGATCCACGACGCAATGCCGTCGGGATTCAGTCCGGCGGGAGTCGGGTCGGTCACGACGACACCTTCCGGTACGGCGCGAGTTCGGTCCGCGCGATGGTGCGCTTGTGCACCTCGTCGGGGCCGTCGGCGAGCCGCAGGGTCCGCAGGTGGGCGTACATCGACGCGAGCGGGAAATCGTCGGACACTCCGCCGCCGCCGTGCACCTGGATGGCGCGATCGACGATCTTCAGCGCCATGGCGGGAGCGGCGACCTTGATGGCGGCGATCTCGACCCGCGCCTCCTTGTTGGAGAACTCGTCCATCATCCAGGCGGCCTTGAGCGTGAGCAGCCGGGCCATCTCGATCTCGATGCGCGCCTCCGCGATCCAGTCCTGGATGTTGGCCTGCGCCGCAATGGGTTTGCCGAACGCGACGCGGGACGACGCCCGCTCGCACATCAGCTCCAGCGCCCGCTCCGCCATCCCGATCGCGCGCATGCAGTGGTGGATCCGTCCCGGGCCCAGGCGGGCCTGGCCGATCATGAACCCGGCCCCCGGACCGGCGAGGACGTCCTTACCGGGAACGCGCACGTTCTCGAACAGCACCTCGGCGTGGCCCTCGCGGTCCTGGTAGCCGAACACCGGCAGCCCGCGGAGCACCGTGACGCCGGGGGCGTCCACGGGCACCACCATCATCGACTGCTGCTCGTACGTCGCCGCCTCGGGCGCGGTCTTGCCCATGACGATCATGACCTTGCAGTTCGCGTGCAGCGCGTTCGAGGTCCACCACTTGCGCCCGTTCAGGATCCAGTCGTCCCCGTCGGCCGTCATCGACATGGCGATGTTGGTGGCGTCCGAACTTGCGACGGCCGGCTCGGTCATGGCGAACGCGGATCGGATCTCCCCGTTCAGCAGCGGGGTGAGCCACATCCGCTTGTGCTCGTCGGAGCCGAACCGGGTGAACACCTCCATGTTTCCGGTGTCCGGCGCCGAGCAGTTGCAGGCCTCCGGCGCGATGGCCGGGCTGCGGCCCATGATCTCCGCGAGGGGCGCGTACTCGGCGTTGGTCAGACCGGGGCCGAACTCGGGATCCGGGTGGAACAGGTTCCACAGTCCGCGGGCACGGGCCTCGGACTTGAGTTCCTCGAGGATCGCCGGCTGGTGGTGCGGGTCGCCGGACTCGCGAATCTGCTGCTCGTACACCGCTTCCGCGGGATACACGCGCTCGTCCATGAAGGCGAGGAGTCGCTCACGGTAGTCGAGACAGCGGTCGGTGAAGGAGAAGTCCATGCGGGTCAGCCCTGTCTGGTGTCGGCGGCGGGGTCGGGGGTGCTGTGTTCGAGAGTGCTTCGGTAGCGGCGCATTCCGGCGATCCACCGGTCGTAGTCGGCGCTCTTGTGCGAGTACATCGTCAGCACCTGCGGGTGCGGGAGAATCAGGAACCGTTCGGCCTCCATGGCCTCGAGCGTCGTCCGCGCGACGTCCTCGGGTTCGAGGACGTCGCCGGCGCTCGTCACCGCCGCGGCGGCCACGGACGCGCCCTCGCGGTCGCTGTCGAAGCCGGAGTTCAGCAGGGCCGTGTTCACTCCCATCGGGCACAGGCAGCTGACGGCGACGCCCCGATCGCCGTAGGTGACCGACAGCCACTCGGCGAACCCGACCGCCGCGTGCTTGGACACCGAGTAGGTGGCCGAGCCGATCTGGGTCAGCAGGCCGGCCGCCGACGCCGTCGTCAGGAAGTACCCGGGCGTCCCGCGCTCGAGCCACCGCGGAATCACCAGGCGCGCGGCACG
This sequence comes from Rhodococcoides corynebacterioides, assembly GCF_019834675.1. Taxonomy (GTDB): domain Bacteria; phylum Actinomycetota; class Actinomycetes; order Mycobacteriales; family Mycobacteriaceae; genus Rhodococcoides; species Rhodococcoides corynebacterioides_A. The sequence goes on from NZ_JABUBU010000003.1 coordinate 11,001, forward strand.
CACGTGGGCGAGCACGTTGACGTTCAGCGCCGTCGACCACGCCGCGTCGGTGCTGTCGAGGCCCATCCCCGCCGTGGTGCCCGCGTTGGCGACGAACACGTCGAGCGGACCGAAGGTCGACTCCGCCAGATCCACCGCCGCGGCGATGACGGCGTCGTCGGCCACGTCGCCGCCGAGCGCCCGCGCTCGCTCACCGAGCCGATCCGCGACCGCCTGCGCCGCATCACCGTCGAGATCGACGACCACCACCCGATTACCCGCGTCGACCAGCGCCGACGCCAGTGCGGCACCGATGCCGGCGCCACCTCCGGTGACGACCGCGACCCTGTCCGTCATTCGCATCGTTCCGATAGTAGGCACGGGTGAGCCAGGTCACGACAGGAGGGGCGTGGTCCGACCGGAGGCGGCCGGGTCAGAACGAGGTGCGCTTCTTCTCCTGCTCGAGCACGGCGTCGAGATCCTTCAGCCGATCCATCGAACTGACCGCCCGGCGGGTGCGCATGTTCGAGGCCAGCAGATCCCGGTGGCGGTGGGTGAAGGCCCAGTACCCGGCGGTGAAGGGGCACGCGTCCTCGCCCAGCCGCTTCTTGGGGTCGTACGCACATCCCTTGCAGTAGTCCGTCATTCGGTCGATGTAGGCACCGCCCGAGGCGTACGGCTTGGTGGCGATGATGCCGCCGTCGGCGTGCTGGCTCATGCCGACCACGTTGACCGGCATCACCCACTCGTACCCGTCGACGAAGTGTTCGGTGAACCACCGCGTGAGTGCGCGCGGATCGTAACCCTGTTGCAGCGCATGGTTTCCCAGGATCATCAACCGCGGGATGTGGTGCACCCACCCGCGGTCGTGGACACCGGCGAGGGAGTCCGACAGGCAGGCCGCGGTGACCTCCTCCGCGTCGAGACTCGCGAACCACGGCGGCAGCGGCGTGTCCGCGCCCATCTCGTTCTTGTCGATGTAGCTGTCGTCGAGGTGCCAGTAGAGGTGCCAGACGTACTCGCGCCACCCGAGAATCTGTCGGACGAATCCCTCGACGCTGGCCAGGGGGGCGTCGCCGTCCCGGTAGGCCTTCTCCGCGGCGCGCGCCGCCTCGAGCGGGTGCAGCACCCCGAGGTTGAACGGCACGCTGAGCAGCGAGTGCGACATCGTCCAGTCCGCGGCCATGACGGCGTCCTCGTACGGACCGAACGTCGACAGCCGCGTGTCGACGAACGTCGTGAGCGCCTGGCGCGCTTCGGCGGCCGTCACCGCGAAGCGACGGGGGCCGTCCGTGCCGGACCATTGCACGTCCATCCCGTCGAGATCGCTCCGAACCTGCTCGTCGATCTCGTCCTCGGTGGGCCACCACGGTTCCGGGACGCCCAGCGTCGCCTGCTTCTTCGGCGGCTTCTCGCGGTTCTCGGCGTCGAGGTTCCACGTTCCGCCCTCGGGATCCTTGCCGTCCATGAGCACCCCGAACCGTCGCCGCTGATCGCGGTAGAAGTTCTCCATGACGAACGACGTGCGATTGCCCGCCCACTCGGCGAAGTCCTCGCGCGAGAGCGCGAAGGTGGGAGTGGGCAGAACCTCCTCGACCAGGCCCTCCTCCGCCAGGGCCGCGACGAACGCCTCGGCCCGGCGCGACGTCGGCTGATGGACCACCACGGGCCGGCCGACGTTCTCGAGCGCCTCGCGGTAGGTGTCGGTGCGCAGGTGGATCGCGCGGTCCCCGAGCTCGTCGGCGAGGTGCCGCATCCCCGACAGCAGCAGGTGCGCCTTCTGCCGATGCCCGCGCCGGCGCCCCAGCGCACGAGCGGATTCGACGATCACCACCTCGCGGTCCTTCGTCTCGTCGGACGAGTGCACGTGGGGTCCGAGCTGGTCCGCGAAGACCCAGAGCGGTGCGGGTGTGGCCATGGGTGATCATTCCCCGCCGCGTCCGTACCCAATCGAGGCCCGATCGCGGCCGGACCGGGGCCGGTGAAACGAGAGCGGAGGGGGTACGTACCAGCCATGACGTACAAGAAGGGCACCAAGGTTCAGTGGAAGTGGGGAGACAACACCGCCGAGGGCAAGGTGGTGGAGGTCCACAAGGAGAAGGTGAGCAAGAAGATCAAGGGGTCGGACATCACCCGCAACGGCACCGACGACAATCCGGCGTACCTGCTCGAGCAGGAGGACGGCACCCAACTGCTCAAACTGGACAGCGAGCTGGAGAAGGACTGACCGTGCACAGTGGCCGGTCGGCGCAGATGCCGACCGGCCCTACTGCGCACTCTGCCCTGTCGACGAAGTTTCTCTTGCGCATCCGGCTGTGAGGGGCATGCTGTGAAGCACGCCACAGGCGGCACGACCACAGCATGTCCTCGGCCGTTCACGAGACGGCCCGGGCCGGCGCAGGAGGGACACGATCATGACCCCGTCGCATCAGCGGCTCACCGACCTCGTCGGCGAGCCCACGACACCGCACGACCGCCGGTCACGACCGGTGGACCGCATCGCCCACCCCGTCCAGTTGGTGCAGCCCGACGGACGCCGCGTTCACGATCGGGAGTACTGGGACCTCGTCGCCGATGTGAGCGCCGCCGACATGCTCGCCCTCTACACCGACATGGTGGTCGCGCGTCGTATCGACACCGAGGCCACGGCCCTGCAACGACAGGGTGAACTGGGGCTCTGGGCACCGCTCCTCGGCCAGGAGGCCGCACAGGTCGGGTCCGCCCGCGCCCTCGCCCGCGAGGACTACGTCTTCACCAGCTACCGCGAACACGCTGTCGCCTACTGCCGCGGCGTTCCCGTCGAGAAGCTGACGGCGCTCTGGCGCGGGACCGCCCACGCGGGCTGGGACCCCACCGAGTACGGCATCACCAACCCGGCGATCATCGTCGGCGCGCAGGGACTGCACGCCACCGGCTATGCGATGGGGACGCGATTCGACGGCGTCGACGCCGCGACCGTCGCCTACTTCGGCGACGGCGCCACCAGCGAGGGCGACATCTCGGAAGCGCTGTCCTTCTCCGTCGCCTTCGGCGCCGGCGTGGTCTTCTTCTGCCAGAACAACCACTGGGCCATCAGCGAGCCCGTCTCCCTCCAGACCCCGGTCCCGTTGGCGACACGCGCCACCGGATTCGGCATGCCCGCCCTGCGGGTCGACGGCAACGACGTGCTCGCGGTCCTGGCGGTGACGCGGGCGGCCGCCCAGCGCGCCCGGACCGGCGGTGGGCCCACGTTCGTCGAGGCCATGACCTACCGCATGGGCCCGCACACCACCTCCGACGACCCGACGCGCTACCGCCCCGGCGCCGAGCGCGACGTCTGGGCCGCCCGCGACCCGCTCCAGCGGCTCGAACGGCTGCTCGAGCGTGAGAACGTCCTCACCGACGAGGCGCGCGCCGCAGTGGCGGCGACCGCCGACGACGTCGCGGCGCGTCTGCGCGCGGCCACCGTGGCGGCCCCGGATCCCGACCCCGCCACCCTGCTCGACCACGTCTACGCCGAACCTCACGCACTCGTCGACAGCCAGAAGGAGGCACTGCGATGACCACCGCCACCCCCATCCGTCCCGAGGGGCCCTCCTCCGACCGACCGGCGGACCGCGTCACCGGCACCCTCGGCGGAGCGATCAACGCCGGACTGCGCGCGGCGCTGGACTCGGACCCGAGAGTGCTCCTCATGGGTCTCGACATCGGCAAGCTCGGCGGAGTCTTCCGCATCACCGACGGACTGCAGAAGGACTTCGGCGAGCATCGCGTCCTGGACATGCCACTCGCCGAGTCCGGCATGGTCGGCACCGCCTTCGGCCTCGCCCTGCGCGGGTATCGGCCCGTCGTCGAGATCCAGTTCGACGGCTTTGTCTACCCGGCCTTCGACCAGATCGTTTCCCAGGTCGCCAAGATCCGATACCGCACCGCGGGCCGAGTCGGCGCCCCGATGGTGATCCGGATTCCGTACGGCGGCGGCATCGGCGCCGTCGAACACCACTCCGAGTCGCCGGAGGCGTACTTCGCCCACACCGCGGGCCTGCGCGTCGTCGCCCCCAGCACCCCGCACGACGCCTACTGGATGATCCAGCAGGCCGTCGCCTCCGACGATCCGGTGATCTTCTTCGAACCGAAGCGGCGGTACTGGGACAAGGGCGGCTGGTCTCCCGAATCCCCCGACCTGCCCCTCGATCGCGCCCGGATCATGCGCATGGGAACCGACGCCACCCTGGTCACCTACGGGTCGACCGTCGGCACCGCGATCCTGGCGGCGGAGGTCGCCGAGAAGGAGGGACGCAGTCTCGAGGTCGTCGATCTGCGGTCGCTCTCGCCGCTGGACATGGACACCGTGTGCCGCTCGGTGCGGCGCACCGGACGCCTGGTCGTCGTGCACGAGGACACCGGATTCCTCGGGATGGCGTCGGAGATCGCCGCGCAGGTCTCGCGTGAGTGCTTCTACTCCCTCGAGGCACCGGTGGAACGCGTGACCGGATTCCACGTCCCGTATCCGGCAGCGCGGCTCGAGCGGCATCACCTGCCGGACGTCGATCGCATCCTCGCGGGAGTGGACACCGTCCTCGCCTGACCCCAGCGGGGTGATCGAGCTCTCACAGACGGTTGCCAGGATGACAGTCCATCATGGTGTGCCGTGAGCACCTCGACCACCGAGCAGATCGTCCTGTCCGTGCAGCGGTCCACGCCGCGGCTGTGGCTGGCCGCGGCCGCCGGCGCGCTGATCCTCGCCGTTCTCTACGCCGTCCTGCCCCTGGCCGGGGTGGAGTATCCGGCAGCCCGGCCCGTCCCGGGTCCGGTGGCCGGCGGGGCGTCGCGGCTGCTGTCCGTCATCGACGTGACCTCAGTCCTCGTGGTGGTCGCCGCGCTGACGGTGGTGTCGATCGTGCGCACGCTCCCCTACGGCATCGGGGCCGTGCTGATGCTCTGTCCCGGCGCCCCGCTCACCGCCGCGGCCGCACGCTCGTGGTTGCCGGACTCCGTGCTCGCGTCCGCCCACCCCGACGGTCGGATCGTGGCGGTCGCCTCGCTGGTCGCGGCGGCGTCGCTGGTGGTGTCGCCGCGCGTCCGTCCGGCCGTTCTGGGACTGGGGCTCGCCGCCACGGTCGCCGTCGCCGCGGCGGCCGTCGTCACGGCCGCCGCGTCGGTCGTCGGCGTGCTCGGTGCGCTGGCGGTCACCGGAACCTGGTGGGCACTGGCCGCCGTGGTCATGGCGCACTCGCCGATCGCGGCCCGCCGCGAACACAAGAACCCTCTCGACACCGCAGCCCTGAAGCTCCGCCGCTGAGGGCGGGACTCCAGGGCTGCCGAGTGGTCGGGACGTGTCGCGGGCCGGAGGAACTCAGAGCGCCTTGAGCTCCTCGATGACCGAGTTGACGGACTTCTTCGCATCGCCGAACAGCATCGACGTGCGGTCCGCGGTGAACAGCGGATTCTCGATGCCCGCGTAGCCGGAGCTCATCGACCGCTTGAGCACGATCACCGACCGCGACTCGTCGACGTTGAGAATCGGCATCCCGTGGATGGGCGAGCTCGGATCGTTGCGGGCCGCGGGGTTGGTGACGTCGTTCGCGCCGATGACGAGGGTGACATCGGTGCGGGAGAACTCCCCGTTGATGTCGTCCATCTCCTTCATCGAGTCGTATTCCACGTCCGCCTCGGCCAGCAGCACGTTCATGTGCCCGGGCATGCGACCGGCCACCGGGTGGATCGCGTACTTCACCTCGACGCCCTTCGACTCGAGGATCGACGCCATGTCCTTGACCGCGTGCTGCGCCTGCGCGACGGCCAACCCGTAGCCGGGCACCACGATCACCTGCGAGGCGTAGGCCATCTGGATGGCCGCGTCCGCCGCGGAGGTGGACTTGACCGTTCCCCCGCCTTCGCCGGCGACACCCGCCGCGGCCGCACCGCCGCCACCGAACGACCCGAAGACGATCGCCGGGATGGACCGGTTCATCGCCGTCGCCATGAGGTTGGTGAGGATGGTGCCGGACGCGCCGACGATCATGCCCGCCACGATCATCGCGGTGTTGTTCAGCGCCAGACCCGCCGCTGCGGCCGACAGACCGGTCAGCGCGTTGAGCAGCGAGATGACCACCGGCATGTCCGCGCCGCCGATCGGGAACACCACGAACAGACCCATCAGGCCCGCCGCGACCAGCACGATGACGATCCACCAGACCGCCGTGCCCTCACCGGGAGTGGCGTGGATGCCGATCCCCACCGACGCGGCCACCGCCACGAGCAGCAGCACCATGTTGAGCAGCTGGAACGTGCGGGCACTGGCGACGAACGCCTTCTCCACCTTCTTGTTCAGCAACTCCTGCAGCTTGGCGAACGCCACCAGCGAACCCCAGAAGGACACCGACCCGATCACCGCGGCGAACAGCGACCCGACCACGATGTGGACCGTCGGCTCCTCCCCGTGCTGGAAGGCGGAGAACCCGTCGGTCTCGAGGAACTCCGACCACGCGATCAGCGCCACGGTGCCACCGCCGACGCCGTTGAACAGGGCGACCAGCTGCGGCATCGCCGTCATCTTCGTGCGCTTGGCCGGCGGCACACCCAGGATCACACCGATCGCCAGACCCGCGGCGATGAGGATCCAGTTGATCGCGGCGGTGTCGCGCACCTCGATCAGCGTGGCCACCACGGCCACCCCCATACCGACGGCGGCGATCCAGTTGCCGCGCACGGCGGTCTTGGGACCGGTCAGGCCCATCAGGCCGTAGATGAACAGGGCGAAGGCGGCGATGTAGAGCACCGCGACGAGGTTGTTCACTGCTCCGCCCCCTCACGCGCGACGGGCTTGGACTTGAACATGCCCAGCATGCGGTCGGTCACCAGGAAGCCGCCGACGACGTTGAGGGTGCCGAAGATCAGGGCGACGAACGCGATGATCCGCACGCCCCACGACGCGTCCTCGGGCAACCGCCCCAGGACGATCAGCGCGCCGAGCACGACGATGCCGTGGATGGCGTTGGTGCCCGACATCAGCGGCGTGTGCAGCGTGTTGGGCACCTTGGAGATCACGGCGAACCCCACGAACCCGGCGAGAACCAGGATCGCGATGTTCGCGAGCAGGGACAGGTACATCAGGCGTCCGCCTTCTCGGTGGTGGTGACGTTCCGGGTCACGCAGGACTTCTCGAGAACCTCGTCGGAGAAGTCGGGTGCGAACGTCCCGGAGTCGTCGAGCATGAGTTCGAGCAGCGCGGACACGTTCTTCGAGTACAGCTCGCTGGCGTGCTCGGGCATCGTGGCCGGCAGGTTGAGCGGCGAGCAGATGGTGACGTCGTTCTTCACCACGGTGCGGCCGGGCTCGGTGAGCTCGCAGTTGCCGCCCGTCTCCCCGGCGAGGTCGACGATCACGCTGCCCGGCTTCATCGCCGACGCCGCCGCGGCCGTGACGAGCCGCGGCGCGGGCCGGCCCGGCACCAGTGCGGTGGTGATGACGACGTCGAACGTCGCGATCGCTTTCTCGAGCGCCGCCTGCTGCTGCGCGCGTTCGTCCTCGGTGAGCTCGCGGGCGTACCCGCCCTCGCCCGCCGCGTCGATGCCCAGATCGAGCCACTGGGCACCGACCGACCGGACCTGATCGGCCACCTCCGGCCGCACGTCGTACCCGGTGGGCCGCGCACCGAGGCGCTTGGCCGTGGCGAGGGCCTGCAGTCCGGCGACACCGACACCGAGCACCAGCACCGTCGCCGGCTTCACCGTGCCCGCGGCGGTGGTGAGCATGGGGAAGAAGCGTGTCGACTCCGACGCGGCGAGCAGCACGGCCTTGTAGCCGGCCACGTTGGCCTGCGAGGACAGCGCGTCCATCACCTGCGCGCGGGAGATGCGGGGAATCGCCTCCACCGCGAACGCCTGGACGCCGGCCGCGGCGAGCGCCGGGATGACGGTGTCGGCGTTGCGGGGCGCGAGGAACCCGATGAGGGTGGTGCCCGACGCGAGCCGGCCCACCTCGGACTCCGACGGCGGCGCGACCTTGACCACCACGTCCGCCGACCACGGGTCGCCGATCTCGGCTCCCGCGTCGACGTACAGCTGGTCCGGGATGAGGGCGCCGAGGCCGGCACCGGCCTCCACGACCACCCGCACACCCTTGTTCACCAACGACGACACGACCTTGGGCACCAACGCCACCCGCCGCTCGCCCTCCGCGCTCTCGCGCACGACACCGACGAGCGGCCCGGCGCCCGGAGAGTTCTCCACCACTGACGACTTCCTCACGAACGACAATCGGGGTCCCGACGTACGACGAGACGTCGGGGGAACGGCCTGCGCATCGCCGACGCAGCCCGTGGTGGGGCCCGGTCGGCAGGGCCGTGGCCATGCGAGAAGGAACGACGGAGGACGGGGGCGGTTCGCTCGCGCCACGTCACCGATCGGTTCCGCATCACGGCCGGATACGGCCGACCAGAAACGTAACGCACACCACAGACACACAGAGCCATACCGGACACCGATTGTGAGAGAACTCATAACACCCGCCGGGTCCGGTCACCGGGCACACTCGACGGCGTGACCGCTTCCCTTCCCGACGACGTCCTCGCCGCCCTGGCTCGCGCCGACTCCATCACCGTGCTGACCGGAGCCGGCATGTCCGCGCAGTCGGGTATCCCGACGTTCCGCGACGCGCAGACCGGCCTGTGGTCCCGCTTCGATCCCGCCGACCTGGCCAGTCACGCCGCCTTCGTGCGTGACCCGGACCTGGTCTGGGGGTGGTATCGCCGGCGCGCGGCGCTGGCGGCCCGCGCGGAGCCGAACGCCGGGCACCTCGCGGTGGCCCGGTGGCAGCGGCACGCCGAGGACCGCGGCGCCCGGCTGACCATCGCCACCCAGAACGTCGACGATCTGCACGAGCGGGCGGGCGCCGTGGTCGCCGCGCACGTGCACGGGTCGCTCACCGCCGTGCGCTGTTCGATCTGCGAGGCGCCGTATCACGGGCCGCTCGACGACGTCGACGTCGACGACGCCGACGCCGACGCCGACGCGACCATCACCGCCGGCGAGGCCGGCACTGCCGACACCGAGGACGACATTCGGGTGCCGCCCCCGTCGTGCGCGGAGTGCGGCAGCCCGGTGCGGCCGGACATCGTCTGGTTCGGCGAGGAACTGCCCGAGGACGCGTGGCGCGCCGCCGAGAGTGCGGCCGAGGACGCCGACGTCGTGCTGGTGATCGGCACGTCCGGGGTGGTCTACCCCTTCGCCGGGCTGCCGGCGCTGGCCCGCAGTGCCGGTGCGCTGGTCGTCGAGATCGACCCCGCGGAGACGGCCGTCTCCGACATGGCCCACCACCACCTGCGCGGCGGCGCCGCCGACGTGCTTCCCGCGCTGCTGCAGAGCGTCCTGGACCAGGGAGACCCGCGATGACCCCCGAGTGCGTCTTCTGCGACATCGTCGCCGGTCGCGCCCCCGCCACCGTCGTCCACGAGACCGACACGACGCTCGCGTTCCTCGACATCCGACCCGTCACCACCGGGCACACCCTCGTGATCCCCAAGGTGCACTCGTCCGGCCTCGCCGACCTCGACCCCGCGGTCGCGGGCGAGGTCTTCCGGACCGGGCAACTACTGGCCCGGGCCGTGCGGCGCGGCCTCGACGCGGACGGGGTCAACCTGGTGATGAACGACGGTCGGGCGGCGTTCCAGACGGTGTTCCACTCGCATCTGCACGTCGTCCCGCGGCACGACGGCGATCGCATCCGATTCGTCGCGGGGTTCGTCACCCGGCGACCGGGGGATCTGGCCCGCACCGGTGACGCCATCCGGGCCGCTGCGGCGGCGGACTGAGTCGAGCCCGGCCGCGGGCTCTTGTTTGTCGATGTCGACCCCCGCCGCGGCCGAGTCAGCCCGCCGCTGCCTCCGCACCGGCCGCGAAGAACCACGCCACCGCCAGCGCGCCGGGGTCGACCACGTCGCGGGCCGCGTCGCCGACGTAGCTGGCGCGGCCCCGTCGTGCGGTCATGGTGGCCGTCGCCTCGGCTCCTCGCGCGGCGGCGTCCGCGGCCGCGGCGAGCGCCGCCGCGACGGATTCGCCGCGTGCGCCGTCGAGGGCGTCGGCCGCGGGCGCGAGGGCGTCGACCATCGTGCGGTCACCCGCCGACGCCCCACCCAACTGCACGACGATCTCCAGCGCCCCGCGGACGGCATCGGCGAGGACCTCGGCGGTGAGGTCGCGTCCGGCCGTCGCGTCGGCCATTCGGTGGAAGATCGCCCCGAACAGTGCGCCCGACGTGCCGCCCGCGTTCTCGAGGAAGCTGCGGGACAGCCGCGAGAACGTCGCGGCGGGCGAGAGCGGCGTCGACGGATCCGGGGCGTCCCGCAGTCCGGCGTCCATGGTGACGCCGAAGTCGCCGTCACCGGCGCGGCGGTCGAGGTCGGTGAGCTCGTCGACCGCGCCGCGCACCCGCTCGGTGAACCGGGCGACCCAGGCGGTCACCGTCGCATCCGCCTCCGCGGCGTCGTCCTCGCGACCGCCGTCCGCGTCGGACTCCCCGTCGACCACCGCGTCCTCGGCCGGCTCGCCGGCCGGTCGGCCGGGCCACGCGGGTGCCGCGGTGGGCGCGTCCCAGAGCGCGAGGACGTCGTCGATCGGGAGCTCGTCGCCGCACCGCACCACCGTCAGCGACACCCCTGCCATGTCGAACGCGGTCACGAACGTGCCCACCAGGTGCCGGCGCACCCGGATTCCGCGCGCGGCCAGCAGCTCGAGGGCGTCGCCGAACACCACGGCGATCTCCAGCGCATGCGTGCCGCCCAGACCGTTGACGACGAGGATCACGTCGTCGCCCTCGCCGGCGTCCAGCGCGTCGAGCACCGGACCGAGCAGCGCCTCGACCACCTCCCGGGCCGACAGGGTCCCGGTCCGCCCGGTCCCGCGTTCGCCGTGGATGCCGACGCCCAACTCCACCTCGTCGTCACCGAGGTCGAACGACGGGGCGGACGCGCCGGGCACCGTGCACGCCCGGAAGGCGACGGCCATGCTGCGCGCGGCGGCCGCCACCCGTCGGCCGAGCGCGGCGACGGCGGCGAGGTCGTCACCACGGGCGGCGGCGGCACCGCAGAGCTTCTCGACGACGACGGTCGCCGCCGTGCCGCGGCGACCCGGCCCGTCGGGGTCGGACGAGTCGGTGGCGACGTCGTCGTCGACCAGGACGGTCTCGACGTCGATACCGTCCGCGCGGCACAGGTCGGCCGCGACCCCGAAGTTGATGACGTCGCCGGTGTAGTTCTTCACCACGTGCACCACGCCGGCGCCGCCGTCCACCGCTCGGGTGGCGGCCGCGACGGCCAGGCTGTTCGGCGAGGTGAAGACCGCGCCGGGAACCGCCGCGTCGAGCATGCCCGCGCCGACGAAACCGGAGTGCATCGGCTCGTGGCCGGACCCGCCGCCGGACACCACGGCGACTCGGCCGGCGCGAGCGTCGTCGGCGGGAACCCGGCGGGTGAAGTACCCGGGCCGCTCGACCCAGCGCAGGCCCGCGGACGCACGCGCGGTGGCTCGGCAGGCGTCGGAGACCACGGAGCCGGGATCGACGATCTTCGAGGACGACATGGCCTCGACCCTACGGCCGACGGCCGTCCCGGACAGGTGGATGCGAGGCTGGACCCCATGCGACTGTTCCTGGCGTCCTACCGATTCGGCGCACACCGTTACCGCCTGCTCGACCTGGTGGGCACACCGGGCCGGATCGGCGTGATCGCCGCGGCCGCCGACGCGTGGCCGGCGACCGCGCGGGAGTCGGCGGTCACCAGTGAGTTCGCGATTCTCACCGCGGCGGGGTTCGACCCCGTCGAGGTCGATCTCCGGTCGGTGACACCGGCGACGGCGGACGCCGCCCTGCGCACCCTGCCGGCGGTCTGGGTCCGCGGCGGCAACACGTTCGTCCTCCGCCACCGGTTGGCGGCGTCGGGTGTCGATCGGGTTCTGCGCGAGCGGCTTCGGCGCGACGATCTGGTCTACGCGGGGTACAGCGCGGGCGCCTGCGTCATGGGCCCCTCGCTCACCGGCGTCGACGCCGCCGATCCGCCCGCCGAACTCGCGGAGATCACCGACGATCCGGTGCCGCGGGACGGACTGGGGCTGATCGACGACGTCCTGGTCCCGCACTGGCCGACGGCGACGGCGCCGTCGGAGCTCGATCCCGACGGCGCGGTCCGGGCCATGGCGGCGGCCTGCCGGGCGGCGGGCGTTCCGTATCGGACCCTGACCGACGACCAGGTGTTCGTGCGCACCGACGCCGACGACCGGGTGTACTGACGCCGTTCCACCGCGAAGGGCCTACCCGGCGGCTCTCACCCGATGTGCGCGATGGGGAAGGTGAAGGGGGCCAGTCGATCCATCGCGGCCCAGGCCAGTCGGCAGCGTCGGACCGTCATCTCGTCGGCGTCCGTGAGCAGCGCGTCGAGAAGCAGTGACGGCCGCTCGGACCACTCGCGGGCCACCGCGGCGACCTCGTCCGCACCGAGCAGGCCCGAGTGGGCGAGGGCTTCGATCCACGGGGTGATCTCCCCGCGGTGGAGGGCCTCGAGGGTGTCGTAGTCGACCCCGTCCTCGACGAAGTCGTAGGAGAACATCGCCGCGGCGACGGCCGTCGCACCGGAGCCGGACGTGCTGCGCACAGGCGCCGATGTCGGTGATCGTCGCGTGCTGTGAGACCTGGCCATGAGAACCCTCCTTACTCGCCCCCTCGGTGTCGGCGGAGGTGCCGAGTTGCCGTGGTCCCGACGCTAATCCCACGTCGCATCGTTGTCGGCAGCTCGCGAGGCACGATCTGGTAACAGAGTGAACACTGTGACTGTTGTGGACTGATGTGACTCGGCCCGTTCCGTGACCGCACCGCCGCCGACCGAGCACCTCAGCAACTTTCCTCGTCGCCCGGACGGGCGCGGGTAGCGTCGGTCGTCGGGCGCCCACGCAGGGGTGCCGCGCGTGGAGGGGACCGTAGATGACCGACGCACGAGTGCAGGAACTCATCGGGCTGCTGGACGAGAAGGTCGTGGTGACCGACCCCGACATCCTCGTCGGCTACCGGCAGGACTGGGCCCGCGATCCCGACGCCGGCACACCGCTGGCCGTGGTCCGCGCGCGCAACACCGACGACGTCGCGGCCGTGATGCGCTGGGCCACCGCGCATTCCGTCCCGGTGGTCCCGCGCGGAGCCGGCTCCGGCCTGTCGGGCGGAGCGACCGCCGTGGACGGCGGCATCGTCCTGTCCACGGAGAACATGCGGGCCATCACCGTCGACCCGATCACCCGGACCGCGGTGGTGCAGCCCGGTCTGCTCAACGCCGAGGTCAAGGCGGCCGCGGCGGAACACGGGCTCTGGTACCCGCCGGACCCGTCGTCGTTCGAGATGTGCTCCATCGGGGGCAACGCGGCCACCAACGCCGGCGGTCTGTGCTGCGTCAAGTACGGCGTGACCACCGACTACGTCCTCGGCCTCGAGGTGGTGCTCGCGGACGGCGTCGTCGTGCGGCTCGGGGGCGCTCGGCTCAAGGACTCGGCCGGTCTGTCGCTCACCAAGCTCTTCGTCGGCAGCGAGGGCGTCCTGGGCGTCATCACCGAGGTGACACTGCGCCTCATTCCGGCGCAGCCCCCCGCCAGCACCGTCGTGGCGACGTTCGCCGACCTGTCCGACGCCACCGACGCCATTCTGGCGATCACGCGGTCACTGCGCCCGGCAATGCTCGAGTTCATGGACCGCACCTCGGTGAACGCCGTCGAGGACGCGATGAACATGGGCCTCGACCGCGACGCCGCCGCCATGCTCGTCGCGCGCTCGGACTCCCCCGGCGCCCACCGCACCGAGGAAACCGAGATCATGGCCGCCGCGTGCACCGAGGCGGGCGCGGCCGAGGTGTTCGTCACCGACGATCCCGACGAGGGCGAAGCCTTCGCCGCCGCACGCCGTTTCGCCATCCCCGCCGTGGAGCGAACGGGATCGCTGTTGCTCGAGGACGTCGGCGTTCCACTGCCGGCGCTCGCCGATCTGGTGCAGGGCATCGAGAAGATCGCCGACGCGCGGCAGGTGACGGTGGCCGTGATCGCGCACGCCGGGGACGGCAACACCCACCCGCTGATCGTCTTCGACCCCGACGACCGGGAGATGGAGCAGCGGGCGCACCAGGCGTTCGGCGAGATCATGACGCTCGCGATCTCCCTCGGCGGCACCATCACCGGTGAGCACGGGGTGGGCCGACTGAAGAAGGCGTGGTTGCCCGACCAGGTCGGCGACGACGTCATGGAGCTCACCCGGCGAATCAAGAATGCGCTCGATCCGGCGGGAATTCTCAATCCCGGCGCCGTGCTCTGATCGCCTCGAATCATTTCGTCACGGACGCGTTGCTGAAAGGCAGCCCATACTCAGGTCAGCCTGACCTTGCTGGTGAGAGGCCTTTTTCTTCGTTACGGTCGTTCCACGACGACCGACCGCGTCACTCGAAACGGAGAATGTCATGGCCACTCTGGAAATGCCCGAAGTCACCGACTGTTCGGTGAGCAGCTGCTCCTACAACCACGACGGTTGCCACGCCTTCGCCATCAGCGTCGGCGGCTCCAACGGCACGGCGGACTGCGCCACGTTCATCCCCCTCTCCACCAAGGGCGGACTCGACGTGGTGTCCCCGCAGGTCGGCGCCTGCCAGCGCGCGGACTGCGCCCACAACAAGGACCTCGAGTGCACGGCCGCCGCGGTCCGCATCGGCGCCGGCGAGTCCTCCGACACCGCCAACTGCCTCACCTACAGCAAGGCCTGATCAGCTGAAGCCGAGGACCTCGTCGCCCCACACCTCGCGGAGTTCGCGATCGGGGTCCTCGACCAGCGAGTCGCGGGTGTCGATCAGCAGCGTCCGACGGCGAGAGTCGTACGGCGCCCAGTGTTTCGAGCCGTCCAGCGCGGCAGGTACCCCGTGCCAGGCGAAGGCGACCCAGCGTCGCTGGATCCGGCGGGAGACCTGCCGCGCTGCTCGTCGTCCCCCGAGCCAGAACGTCGGGTCGCGGTCGAAGGTCCCGAAGTTGCCGAAGACGTAGGGCAGTTCGGTGGCATGGCCCGCGCCGATCCGCGCGGCCCGCAGCACCGGCGTCGCGTGATCGAAGCGATAGACGAAGGTCGGTGACCGTCGGCAGTGGGCGTCGGCGATCCACAGGCTCGGCATCCGGAAGCCCGCGTCACGGGCGAGTCCGGCGGCCCCCGCGCTCGCGTCGCGTGAGAACGCCTGCAGCGCAGCGTGTCCGGTCGGATCGGGGTACGCGGCCATGATCTCCGCGATGCGCTCGGGGCTCAGATCCGGATGATCGGCGGCGATGGCCTCGAACATCGTCGCCACCGTGTCGGACGTGACCGGCATCAGCGGCGACTTCATCAGCCGGAACACCGAGGCCTCGTCCTTGTTGGACCCGATGATCAACGGAACGGGATGCGAGTACCCCTTCCGGAACGCGGCCACCGGGTAGCGGGGCACCACGTCGCCGTCCACCACCGGCGCCAATCCCAGTGTGCCCGGCACCTTCTCGGGAATTTCGTAGACCAACAGGTCGGACGCTTCCACGAGCCGCTCGACCGGCATGTCGCGCAGGTCCTCGACGTTCTCCGGACGCAGGTCCAGCAGCTCGAGAAAGCGTTCCGCCACCGTGCGCGCCCGGTCCGGCCCGTACACCGAGGTGGCCGGTGCGCTCTGCGCGATCGCCTTGTGGAACAGGCCCGCCGCGGGCGGCGAGGTCATCAACGTCGTCACCGAGGCACCGCCCGAGGACTCGCCGAAGATCGTGACGTTGCCCGGATCGCCCCCGAACGCGGCGATGGCCTCGCGCACCCACGTCAGCGCGGCGATCTGGTCCCGCAGCCCGATGTTCGTGTCGAAGCGGTCCCCGCCGAGCGTCGGGTCCGACAGGTCGAGCCAGCCCAGTGCCCCGATGCGGTAGTTGACGGTCACCACGACCACCTCGCCGAGATGGGAGAGGTGATGCCCGTCGTAGATGCGCTGCGCGGACGACCCCAACGAGTACGCGCCGCCGTGGATCCACACCATCACCGGACGCAACACGCCGTCGGGCACCGGCGCCCACACGTTGAGCGTCAGGCAGTCCTCGTCGACGGGCAACGTCGCGTCCATCGGCACCGGGCCGTCCCGGCCCTGCGGCGCCATCGCGCCGAACACCGAGCCATCGTGCTCGCCGTCCCACGAGACGGGCGGTCCGGGCCGACGGAACCGCCGCGGCCCCACGGGCGGCTCGGCGTAGGGCATGCCCTTGAAGGACACCACCTCGCCGCGCACCACCCCGCGCACACGGCCGAACGGACACTCGATCACCAGGGTGCTCTCGCTCTGCGGCACCCGGCCGACGCTACCCGCCGGCCAACGACCCCGACGCGGTGGCGATCACGGCCTGACCAGTCCCCCGAGCGCCAGGTAGGCGGCCGGGGCGTACGCCAGCACGATCGGCGCCAGACCGTCGACCGTGAGCCAGGTGGCGGACCCGCCGCCGCGCGCCTCCACCCCGTGTTCGAGGGTCAGGCCGGCACTACGGGCGCCGATCCACGCACGCCAGGTCCACGTCCGCGCGACCTCGTCGACGGCAAGGACCTCGAAGGACACGCGAACGCCCACCGGACCCTTCACCGTGCCCGTCGTCCCGGTCGTCAGACGATCGGTGGACGCGTCGACCCCCAGGATCTGCGGCGCCCACGTCGGCCACAACGAGATGTCCGCATAGCGCTCCCAGGCCGTGTCCGCCGAGGCCTGCCCGCGTCGTCGTAGCGTCGTTCTCACCGCGGGCGGATAGACCCGCCGGCGACCGTTCAAACCCGCGGCGACACCCGTGGGGAGTCTCGGACCACGGGGTACGCCCGCGGCGTAGTGTCCGAGAACGGACCACGTCGCTTCGAGAAACCAGGTACGCAGATGACCACTCAGGCTTCGGCCAACCACACCGCGAAAGTCATCGGCGTCACCGTCGCCGCGGCCGTGGGCGGCTTTCTCTTCGGCTTCGACTCGTCGGTGATCAACGGCGCGGTCGACGCCATTCAGGGCCATTTCGTCCTCGGTGAGTTCCTCACCGGCTTCACCGTCGCCATCGCCCTGCTCGGCTGCGCCGCCGGTGCCTGGTTCGCGGGCGGGCTGGCCGATCGGTGGGGCCGCAAGAAGGTGATGCTGCTCGGCTCCTTCCTGTTCATCGTCTCCTCGATCGGATCGGGCCTGGCGTTCAGCGTCCCCGACCTCATGGTGTGGCGCGTGCTCGGCGGACTCGGCATCGGCATCGCGTCGGTGATCGCCCCGGCCTACATCGCCGAGATCTCCCCGGCGCGCATGCGCGGCAGCCTCGCCTCGCTGCAGCAGCTGGCCATCACCGTCGGCATCTTCGCGGCGCTGCTGTCCGACGCCGTACTCGCCAACAGCGCCGGCGGCGCGTCCAACGACTACTGGTTCGGCATCGAGGCGTGGCGGTGGATGTTCATCGTCGGCGTCGTGCCCGCGGTGGTGTACGGCGTTCTGGCCCTGCTCATTCCGGAGTCACCGCGCTACCTGGTGGGCAAGCACCTCGACGAGGAGGCCGCCCGCGTGCTCGCCGAGGTCACCGGTGAACTGCACCCCGACGAGCGCATCCACGAGATCCGGCTGACCCTGCGCAAGGAGAAGCAGTCCTCGTTCGCCGACATCCGCGGTCCCCGCTTCGGACTCCAGCCGCTGGTCTGGGTCGGCATCATCATGGCCGTCCTGCAGCAGTTCGTCGGCATCAACGCGATCTTCTACTACTCGACCACCCTGTGGAAGTCCGTGGGCTTCAGCGAATCCCAGTCGTTCACGACGTCGGTCATCACCTCGGTGATCAACGTGGCCATGACGTTCGTCGCCATCCTCTTCGTCGACCGGGTCGGACGACGAAACCTGTTGATGGCCGGGTCCATCGGCATGTTCGTCGGGCTGTTGCTGGCCGCCGTCGCGTTCTCGCAGCAGATCGGCAGCGGCGACGACGTCTCGCTGCCCGAGCCGTGGGGCGTGGTCGCCCTGATCGGCGCCAACCTCTTCGTGGTCTTCTTCGCCGCCACCTGGGGACCGGTGATGTGGGTTCTGCTCGGCGAGATGTTCCCCAACCGGATGCGCGCCATGGCCCTCGGCATCGGCACGGCCGCCAACTGGGTGGCGAACTTCGTCATCTCGCTGATGTTCCCGCAGCTGACGCAATGGGTGGGACTGTCGATCGTCTACGGCGGTTTCGCATTCTTCGCCGCCGTGTCCTTCTTCTTCGTCAAGGCCAAGATTCCCGAGACCAAGGGTCTCGAACTGGAGGACATGAAGTTCTGACCGGTTCCCCACCGCGCACGACTCCGCCCGCGAATCCGCGGCCCCGCACCCGGGGGCCGCGGATTCGTGCGTCGTGCGCCCGCCCGCGCCGGTGACGGGGCCGCCCGCCGGCGGCGGTGCTGACGGGGCCGCCGTCGGCGGCGGCGGTGCTACTGTCGCGGCGTACCGACACGGGGTGCTTCGCCGAGTACGGCGAGGCTGAGAAGACACCCGCGAACCTGATGCAGATAATTCTGACGAAGGGATGTCCGGCGATGCCGCACACCACGCTGCCCGAGAACGCGCCACCCGAGAGCGCGGCGCACCCGCGATTCACCGACCACCTCTGGGACGTGACCGCCGATCTGCGCCAGGCGATCGACGATCTGGAGTTCCTGCGCCGACTCGGCGACGGCACCCTCCCCGTCGAGAGTTTCCGCACCTACATCGAGCAGGACGGTCTCTACCTCGAGGGCTACGCGAAGGCGCTCGCCCTGCTCGCGTCCCGCGCCCCGGACCCGGTCGACGGCGCCTTCTGGGCGACGTCCGCCGCCACCGCGGTGACCGTGGAGAAGTCGCTGCACGCCGACCTGCTCGACGATCCCCGCCTCGGCGTCGCCCCGTCCGCACCGGAACACAGCCCCGCCTGCCTCGGGTACGTCTCGTTCCTCACCGCCACCGCCGCCACGGACAGCTACGCCGTCGGCGCCGCCGCCGCGCTGCCGTGCTTCTGGATCTACGCCGAGGTCGGCCGCGCGCTCGCGGCGTCGGCCCGCGAGGTGCTCGCGGCGAATCCCGACCACCCCTACGCGCGGTGGGTGACCACCTACGACGCCGAGGACTTCCAGACCTCCGCCGCCCGCGCCCGCGAGGTGGTCGACGCGGCCGCACTCGCCGCCGGACCGGAGGAGCGCGCGCGGATGACCCGCGCCTTCGTCGTCGCGCTGCGGTACGAGCTGCTCTTCTGGGACACCGCACTCCACGTCACCCCGTGGCCCGCCGCATGAGGGCGCGCGCGGTGGCGGCCGCCGTTCTGGTCCTGGCGTCGTCGCTGGCCGGGTGCGCCTCGTCGGACGCCTCCGACGGCACCGTCCGGTTCGCGTTGGACTGGACCCCCAACACCAACCACACCGGCTTCTTCGTCGCCCAGCAGGAGGGCTTCTTCGCCGACGCCGGTCTCGACGTCGAGGTGCTGCCGTACAACAGCACCTCCCCCGACACCCTCGTCGACTCGGGCAACGCCGAATTCGGCGTCAGCTTCCAGAGCTCGGCCACGCACGCGAAAGCCGCCGGGGCGAACATCGTGTCGGTGATGGCGCCGCTCCAGCACTGGGCCACCGGCATCGGGGTGCGCGCCGACCGCACCGACATCGCGTCGCCGCGCGACCTCGACGGCAAGACCTACGCCGGGTTCGGCGACGCCGGCGAATCGGCGTCGCTCGCCGAGGTCATCCGCAACGACGGCGGCACGGGCGATTTCGAGACCGTCGTGCTCGGCACCAGTGCGTACGAGGCCGTCTATTCCGGCGAGGCCGACTTCACCGTGTCCTACTTCGCGTGGGAGGGGCTCGAGGCCGAGCGCGCCGGCACGCCGATGAAGTACTTCGACTACACCGACCACGGCTTCCCCGACGCGTACGCCATCGTGATCGACGGCAACGAGGACTGGCTGGCCGAGAACACGGACCGCGCACGGGCTTTCGTGCAGGCGCTGCAGCGGGGGTACGAGTTCGCGGCCGAGAACCCCGAGGCGGCGGCGCAGGATCTGATCGACGCGAATCCGGGCGCGTTCCCGGACGAGAACCTGGTGATCGAGAGCCAGCGCATCCTCTCCGAGCGGTACCTGCGCGACGCCGACGGCCGGGTGGGGACGCAGACCCTCGACACGTGGTCCGGCTTCTCCCGGTTCCTGTACGAGGCCGGTGTGCTCACCGGTCCCGACGGCGCACCGTTGAGCACCGAACCCGACTGGTCGACGTACTTCACCGATGAGTATCTCGCCGACTGATCGGGTCGCCAACGATCGACCTGCGGCGCCCGCCTCGCGTCGTCCGGCAGGCGTGCGTCCGGCGCGGTGGGCCCCGTCGATGATCCTCGTGGCGATCCTGATCGCGGTGTGGGAGAGCTACGTTCGGCTGGCCGACGTCTCACCGCGGGTGTTGCCGGCGCCGAGCCGCGTCGTCGTCCAGGGGTGGGCGAACCGCGAGGTGATCGCCGGTCACGCCGCGTCCACCCTGCAGGTGACTCTGCTGGGTTTCGCACTGGCGCTGGCGGTCTCGTGGATCATCGCGACGTGCGTGGACTTCTCCCCCTGGCTCCGCCGCGCCGTCGTTCCGCTGCTGGTGATCTCGCAGACCCTCCCGATCGTCGCCCTCGCCCCGTTGATGATCATCTGGTTCGGCTTCGGCATCCTGCCGAAGCTGCTCGTGGTCGCGCTGGTGACGTTCTTCCCGATGACGGTGGGACTGGTCGAAGGGTTTGCCTCCGCCGACCGTGATTCCGACCGACTGCTGCGCAGCATGGGCGCGTCGCGGCGTCAGCAGTTCCGCTACGTCCGGTTGCCGTCGGCGATCCCCCGCTTCTTCACCTCCCTGCGCATCGGCATCACCTACGCCGTGGTGGGCGCCGTGTTCGCCGAGTACGTCGGAGCCAGCAGCGGTCTCGGCATCTACATGAGCCAGCAGAAGAACGCGTTCCGGACCGACCTGGTGCTCGCGGCCGTCGTGGTGACGGCCCTGTGCTCGGTGGTGCTGTTCCTCTCGACCTACCTCGTTCAGCGGATCGTGGCGCCGTGGGCCGCCGAGGACGAGCGATGACGGCGCGGCCGGTGGTCGATCTGCGGGGTGTGCGGAAGGCGTTCGACGGCCGATCGGTACTCGACGGTGTCGACCTCTCCGTCGAGGCGGGTCGCTTCGTGTCGCTGCTCGGTCCGAGCGGTTGCGGAAAGTCCACGCTGTTCTCGGTGATCGCCGGGTTGGACGACGCCGACGCCGGGTCGGTGACGGCTCCGCGCTGCGCCTACATGCCGCAGAAGGACCTGCTGTTCCCGTGGCGCACCGTCCTGGCCAACACCACGTTGGGTCTCGAGGTGCAGGGCGTCCCGGCCGCGCAGGCACGCGCCGCCGCGAACGACCTGTTCCCGGTGTTCGGCCTGGACGGGTTCCAGGACGCGCGGCCGTCGGCCCTGTCGGGCGGCATGCGCCAACGCGCCGCGTTGCTGCGCACGGTGGTGCAGGGTCGGGAGGTGATCCTGCTCGACGAACCCTTCGGCGCGCTCGACTCCATCACCCGCGCGGCCATGCAGGACTGGCTCGAGGAGGTCTGGCAGCGCTACCGCTGGACGGTCCTGATGATCACGCACGACGTCCGCGAGGCGGTGCATCTGTCGGATCGCGTGGTCGTGCTGTCGCCGCGACCCGCCCGCGTCGTCGACGACGTCACCGTCTCCCTGCCCCGTCCGCGCGGCGCGGACCGCGTCACGACGCCCGAGTTCGCCGAGTACGAGCGTCGACTCACCGCGGCGCTTCGCGCTGTTCCTGCGCCGTCCGAGTACTCGTCGAGCACTCACCCGGGCCGGACCGGCCCGAGTAGATTCGCCCCATGACCGAATCCGGAGAGACCACCCGCGTCGAGCATCACACCGACCGGCAACGCTTCGAGATCCTCGTCGGCGACGAGGTCGCCGGCTACGCCGAGTACCGCCCGACCGCCGGGGAGCGCGACTTCGACCACACCGTCACGCTGCCGCAGTTCCGCGGACGGGGTCTGGCGGCGGTCCTCGTGCGCGAGGCGCTCGACGACACCCGCTCCGCCGGGTTGCGCGTGGTTCCCAGCTGCAGCTACGTGCGGCACTTCGTCGACACGAACCCCGAGTACCAGGATCTCGTCGCGGGCGCCTGACCCACCGGTCCGCCACGGGCGATTCTGTCGGTGGTCACCGCTACGGTCGCGGCATGAACGAGGTGGACACGCTCGACGGCGCGACCGACAGCGCCTGGGCGACCTTTCGCAGCCTGCTCGCCGACGGTCTGGCGTCGCTGGAATCGGGTGACACGCTGCTGATCTCCTGCCCGGAGACGCCGTCGGATTCGGCGCCGCCGTGCGTGCAGTTCCACGGCTGGGACGCCGACGTGGTCCGGTGCGAGGTGCTCGCCGACCCGTATCTCGCACCCCATCGCGCCTGGACTCCGGCGGGGGCGGCTCTCCTCACCGAGCTCGGTTTCCGTGCGCCGCCCGAGTCCGCGGGCGCGGCCCCGGAGGACCGGTCGGTGCCGGTCAACTGGTTCCTCGATCTCCCCCGCCGGTACGCGGACCGCGCCGCGGACGCGGCGGTGCGAGTCCTGCGGGACGGCTGGCAGGTGCTCCATCCGAGCTTCCTGACCGTGACCGGGCCCGCCGACGCGGCGGTGTGCGGGATCGGGGGGACGGTCGCCTCGAACGCGCCGGACGCGCCGCCCGTGCCGGCGTTCGACCCGTTCGTCGCCGTGCGCACCGCGGACGGTGCGGGCCGACGCGCCATGGTGGAGGCGACCCTCCGGCACCTGCTCGGCTTCCTGCCGGAGCCGGACGAGGACGGTGACTACCCGTTCCGGCTCGGCCCCGCGTGGCTGTACCTCTGCCCCACCGAGGACGCGCCGTTCGTGCAGATCCTGGCGCCGGTCGCCGCGGGCGTCGAGGACACCCGGCACGCGGCCGCGGTCGTCGCCGACGTCAACCGGCGGTGGCCGCACGTCAAACTGGTGCTCGACGAGGATCGGGTGGTCGCCACCATCGACATCACCGTCGTGCCGTTCGTGCCCCAGCACGTACTCGACATGCTCGCGGTGATGGAGAAGTTCGTCGCCGAGGCCGCGGACGGCGTCGTGGCCGCCGTCGGTGCGCGGCCCTACCTCGACGGCACGGGCGCCGTCACTGCGGATCGAGACCTGCGGCTGCCCCAGCTCCCGGAATCGTTGTGCCGCGTGGCCGAGGCGGTGTGGGAGCGCGGTGCGGACGTGACGGTGGCCGACGTCATCGCCCTGTGCGGGCCCGACCGCGCTCGGATCGCCGACCTGCTCGCTCTCGCCCGCGGCTGCGAGACCGCCTCGCTCACCCGCACGGTGCGGGACGACGAGCGCGTCGCCGCCGCGGCGGGCCTCGACGCGCGGGTGTGGCGAGTGACGGCGACGCTGCTGACCGCCGCGCACCGCCGCCTCGTGGCGGACGAGCGGGACGGATCGTCCACCGTGCAGCTCGACCTGTTCGGTGGGGTCGATCCGTCGGGCGGTGTCGGTGACACGCTGTTCGACTGACCCTGGCCGGCCGGGTGATCCGGTTCGCCCGGGTAGCCTCGGACCGATGGCCTCCCCCCTGGTGTCGGTGCCCCGCTACGGGGAGAGCACGCTGTCCGATCTGCTGCCCGCCGTCCTCGCGGGGTTGACGGGCGGGGAGGACCCGCTGGGGCTCGGTCTCACCGGGGTCCGCCGCGTCTGTGTCCTGCTGATCGACGGGCTGGGCGCGCTGCAGCTCGCGGCGCGGGCGGAGTACGCGCCGATGCTGACGTCGATGCGGGCGGGGACCTTGACCTCGACGTTCCCGTCCACCACGGCCACCAGCCTCGCCTCGCTCGGGACGGGCAGCCCGCCGGGGCGTCACGGCATCGTCGGCTATCTGACGGCGGTCGAGGGGTACGACCGTCCGATGAATCCGCTGCACTGGCGGTTGCACGGGCAGGCCGGAGGCCGGTCGGGAGGGGACGGGCAGGCCGGAGGCCGGTCGAAGAGTTCGCGGTCGGATCTGTTGTCCACCCTGGTGCCGGAGGAGTTCCAGCCGCAACCCACGGTGTTCGAGCGAGCCGCGGCGGCGGGCATCGCGGTGACGCGGGTGGCGCCGTCGTATCAGCAGGAGTCCGGTCTGACCCGAGCGGTGCTGCGCGGCGGGGAGTTCGCCGCGTCGGTGTCGGCGGGCGATCTGGTCGCGCGGACCGTGAGCGCGCTCGGCCGGGGCGACCGGTCGCTGGTGTACTCGTACTGGTCCGAGCTGGACCTCACGGGACACGTCCGGGGTCCGTCGTCGGATGCCTGGAGTCACGAGCTGCGCCAGGTCGATTCGATCGTCGAGGCCGTCGCGGCCCGATTGTTGGCGGACGCCGCCCTGGTGGTCACAGCGGATCACGGGATGGTGGACGTGGCGGACCGCGTCGACGTGGACACGACGCCGGCGCTGTCGCAGGACGTGACGATGATCGCGGGTGAGCCCCGCGCCCGGCACGTGTTCGCCCGGTCGGGCGCGGCGTCCGACGTCGCCGACCGTTGGCAGGCGACGCTGGGCGAGGACTATCTGGTGATCGGCCGGGACGACGCGATCGACCGCGGGTGGTTCGGGCCCGTCCGTCCGGCCGTCGCCCGCACCATCGGAGACGTCCTGGCGCTGGCACTGGGGTCCGGCGCCGTCGTGCGGTCCGGGGCGGAGCCGAATCAGTCCGCCCTGCTCGGTCATCACGGCTCACTCACCAAGGCGGAGGTGCGAATTCCGCTGCTGATCGCGCGGGGCTGACGTCCCAAAGCCGGTCGGGCGAGGGTTCGAATCGTGGCGAGCGCAATCGTGGTCGGGGTGTCCCACCGGTCCTAGCCTCGACCGAGTGACTGTCGACAGCGCGCCGCGCCTGCCCTCTCTGGCTCTGCACTGGTTCCTGCCCACCTACGGCGACAGCCGGTCCATCGTGGGCGGCGGTCACGGCAGCCGTGTGGGCGCCGCCGGTGGTGACCGACGCGCCACCATCGGGTACCTCTCCTCGATCGGGCGGGCCGCGGAGGAGTTCGGGTTCACCGGCGCGTTGACGCCGGCAGGAGCCTGGTGCGAGGACGCGTGGATCACCACCGCGATGCTCGCCCGGGAGACCGAGAAGCTGGCCTTCCTCGTCGCGTTCCGTCCCGGCCTGATCAGTCCGACACTGGCCGCGCAGATGGCGTCGACCTTCACCCGCCACGCCCCGGGCCGTCTGCTGCTCAACGTGGTGACGGGCGGCGAGGCGCACGAGCAGCGGCAGTACGGCGACCATCTGAGCAAGGACGAACGGTACGCCCGCACCGACGAGTTCCTGTCGGTGGTGCGCGGGCTGTGGCGCGGCGAGTCCGTCACCCATCGCGGCACCCACATCCAGGTGGAGGACGCGTCGCTGCCGTTCCTGCCCGATCCGATTCCGCCGCTGTACTTCGGCGGATCGTCGCCGGCGGCGGGTCCCGTCGCGGCCGACCACACCGACGTCTATCTCACCTGGGGTGAGCCCCCGGCGGCGGTGGCCGCCAAGATCGCGTGGATCCGCGACCTCGCCCGCGAGCGGGGACGGACGGTGCGCTTCGGTATCCGGCTGCACGTGATCACGCGCGACACGGCCGCGGACGCCTGGGCGCAGGCGGGCGCCCTGGTCGACGCCCTCGGTGAGGACACCGTGGCCACGGCGCAGGCGAATCTGGCCCGCAGCGAGTCGGTCGGCCAGCGGTCCATGCTCGCCCTGCACGAGGAGAGCCGCCGCGACGGGTCCTGGAAGGACCCCCGCGCCCTGGAGATCGCGCCGAACCTGTGGTCCGGCGTCGGCCTGGTCCGCGGCGGGGCGGGCACCGCGCTCGTCGGCAGCCACACGGAGGTCGCCGACCGGATCGCCGAGTACGCGGCCCTGGGCATCGACGAGTTCGTGTTCTCCGGCTACCCGCACCTCGAGGAGCTCTACTGGTTCGGCGAGGGTGTGCTGCCGATCCTGCGGCGTCGCGGTCTGGTGCCCGCCGACACGCGCACGGACGGTGCCGGCCACACCCCGTTCCTCCCGGCCGCCCGGTGACACCGCCCCTGCTCGACGACGACGCCGCGATCGCCGCCGCGGAGTCGCTGCGGCCCGTGATCGCCGCGGGCGCCGCGGCACGGGACCGCGATCGCATTCTGCCGCGCGCGGAACTGGACGCGCTGTCGCAGTCGGGGCTGCTCGGCATCACGGTCCCCGCCCGGTTCGGCGGCCGACCGGTCGCCACCGCCACCGTCGCGCGAGTGGTCGCGACGCTGGCGCGCGGCGACGCGAGCGTCGCCCAGATTCCCCAGAGCCACCTGACGTTCCTCGACGCGCTGCGCCGCACGGGTACCGACCTGCAGCAGAAGCGGTGGTTCGGCGAGGCGCTGAGCGGACGGCGATTCGCCAACGCGCAGAGCGAGCGAGGGACGCCGACGGTCGGCATCGACCACACGTCGTTCGTGCCGCGCTCCGACGGGTCCTATCGGCTGAACGGGCGCAAGTACTACTGCACCGGCGCTCTGCTCGCGCACTGGCTCGTCGTGCGCGGCGTCGTCGGCGATCACCGTGCGTCGGACGCACAGCGCCGAAAGGTGTTGGCCTACCTGCCCGTCGACACCCCCGGCATCGTCGTCGAGGACGACTGGGACGGGCTCGGTCAGCGAACCACCGCCTCTGGCACCGTCGTGCTGTCGGACGTCGACGTGCCCGCCGACGCGCTGATCCCGTACTCCGCCATCTTCACCGAGGCCTCCACCTACGGTGCTCGCGCGCAGCTCGTCCACGCCGCGATCGACGTCGGGATCGCCCGGGCCGCGATCGACGCGGCTCGGACCGCCGTGGCCGGCGCGCGTCCGCCGGTGGACGCCGGAGTCGAGACCGCCGATCGAGATCCGTTGCTGCTCCAGCAGTTCGGTGACCTCGAGATCACGGTGCGGTCCGCGGAGGCCCTGCTCGTCGAGGCGGGCCGGGCGATCGACCGTGCCGAGGATCCCCGAGCCGAGGGGCCGGGGACCACCGATCCCGAGGTGGCCGCCGCCGCGTCGATCGCCGTGGCCGCGGCCAAGGTGGTCGCCACCCGAGCCGCCCTGGACACCACCGCGTCACTGTTCGACGCGGGCGGAACGCGCAGTGCGGCAGCGTCGTCGGGCACGGACCGGTTGTGGCGGGACGCTCGAACGCACACCCTGCACGACCCGTCGCGGTGGAAGGTGCAACACGTCGGGCGTTACGCGCTCACCGGCGCGCACCCGCCGCGGCACGGCCTCGTCTGACCCGGAGCGGCGCAGCCGCAAGTCGAGTCACAGCGGCGCAGCCGCGGGTCGGGGCTCAGCGGCGCGGCCGCGGGTCAGGGCTCAGCGACGCGGCCGCGGTCAGGCCGGAGTGACACCGAACGGCCGCCCGAACTGCGTCCGCACCCCGGGCGACCACAGCACCGAGTCCGGCGCCCGGTCCGTGATGCCGGGCAGACCCGCCGCGGCGACCAGATCGTCCCGTAGCCGCACCACCTCGGCGTCGTACAGCGGCCACCGCCGGTGCGTGTTCGGGACGTGGAGCGGCCGACCCGCGACCGCGGTGTGCATCCCCCACCGGGCGGTGAGGAAGACCGCCAGCGGGTCGTTGCTGCGGTCGTCGGATCCACGTCGGACGGCGAAGTCGGTGGCGGCGCCGCGATGCGGCGGGGCGATCCGCGTACTCGCGTACCCGAACACGACGCCGTCGTCGGCGATTCCGATGCGCGAGAACCGATACGGCACACCCGCGAGATTGGTGCCGAGCACGACGGCGAGTCGCGTCGCCTCCAGCGACCGGAACACCACGCCGCGCCGACCGTCGCCGTCGCGACTGTAGAGACGGACGTTGATCTCGCCGAACGTGCCCAGGTACGGCACCGGCAGACCGTAGCCCGGCCCGGCCCCCACCATGTGGAACCCGATCAGGCCGACCCAGCTGGACCCGTCGTACTCGTCGGGTAACACTCCCGGCGGGAGCAGCGGCGCGACGTCGGCGGCGTCGACTCGCCAGTGCAAAAACAGCAGTCGTTCCCAGCGCTGGTCGAGCAGAACGGGTCTCGGCAGGATCGGAGGACGCGGCCAGAGCCGCGGGCCGTCCGACCGGTCACCCACCGAACAGGTTCTTCGCCTTGAGGATCAGCTCGTAGAGGCCCCAGGCGAAGGGCACGCCGACCCACAGCCAGGACAGGACGATCACCGGGGTGGCGACGGCCGACGGCGGCGACGCCTGACGATCGGTGCTCATGCGCGGACACCTTCCTCCCGCGTCGGGGCGGCTTCGGAGTACTTCGGATCGACCGGCTTGATCAGCTCGTTGGCGACGAACCCGATCGAGAGCAGGACGATCATGGTGACGAACGCCGGCACGTAACGGCCGGTGGTCCCCGCCTCGCCCAGGTCGGCGATGGCGTTGACGATCAGCGGTCCGAGCACCCCGGCGACGGACCACGCGGTGAGCAGGCGGCCGTGGATGGCGCCGACCTGGTAGGTCCCGAAGAGGTCGCGCAGGTAGGCGGGCACCGTCGCGAAGCCGGCGCCGTAGAACGAGAGGATGACCATGGCGCTGACCAGGAAGAGAACCTTGTTGCTGTTGGTGAACAGCGAGATGTACAGGTAGAGCAGCGCTCCCACCCCCAGGTACATCCGGTAGATGTTCTTGCGGCCCACCAGATCCGAGACCGACGACCACACGAAGCGGCCGAGCATGTTGGTCAGGGAGAGGAACGCCACGAACCCGGCCGCGGCCGTCGCGACGGACTCGGGGGCGACCGGATCCGGGAAGAAGTCGGTGTAGATGCCGGCGGCGCGCTCGAGGATGCCGATGCCCGCGGTCACGTTGAAGCACAGCACGATCCACAGCAGCCAGAACTGCGGCGTCTTCACGGCGTTGGCCGCGGACACGCGCTGGGTGTGCTCGCCCTCCTTCGGTTCCGGCGGGGTCCAGCCGGCGGGCCGCCAGTCGTCGGCGGGTACGCGGATGAGGACCACCCCGAGGGCCATGAAGATCGCGTAGCCGATCCCGAGGGTGAGGAACGTGGTGGCGATCGACGACGTCGTGTTGCCGCCGTAGGCGGACAGCAGCTTCGTCGTCAACGGGGACGCCACGAGGGCGCCGCCGCCGAAGCCCATGATGGCGATTCCGGTGGCCATTCCGGGCCGGTCGGGGAACCATTTGATGAGCGTCGACACCGGGGAGATGTAACCGATTCCGAGGCCGATGCCGCCGATCACGCCGTAGCCGACCACGACGAGCCAGAACTGCCCGATCGACATGCCGAACGCCGAGACCAGCAGGCCGGAGCAGAAGAACAGCAACGACATCGTCATGGCCCACCGAGGACCGTGTACCTCGACCTTGGTGCCGAGCACGGCGGCCGACAGGCCCAGCATGACGATGGCGAGCTGGAACGGCAGCGCCGTGGCGGTGCCGCTCAGACCCAGTGCGGTGTCGGACGAGATGGCGGCCTTGAACACGCTCCACGCGTAGGCCTGGCCGATGGCCAGGTGGATCGCGAGGGCGGCCGGCGGGATCAGCCATCGGCTCCACCCGGGTCGGGCGACGATGCGGGCACGTTCCAGAACAGCGGGCATGGGGCGACGCTTCCTCTCCGACCGTCGCCTCGTGGATCGGCGGCGACGCACCTATCCGATCATTCGGAGGGGGGGCTCATGTCGGATTCGCTCGGATCCACCGCTCACCATTGGTCGCGGGAGATCTGATCGGACACCGAATGGGTGTTGTCGGCCGAGATCTCGCGATCGCCGGACCGGCCCAGCAGATCCTCGATGCGCCGATCCAGCCCCTCCGTCTGCGCCAGCACGTCGAGCGAGCGGTGCTCGACCTCGGCGACGGCGATCTCGTCGACGACGCGCGACAGCGCGGCCACCCGGTCGATCACCTGATCCCACACCGGGATGAGATCGCCGCGGCGGCGCAGGATCTCGCGGCGACCCTCGTCGTCGATCGCGTCGCCCTGCGCCTCGAACGCCGCCGTCAGGTCGGCGTCGAGCTGCGCCAACGCCACCACGTCGACCGCGATGCCGACCAGTTCCAGTCCGGGGTCGAGCTGGGCCCTCGCCACCGCGAAGAGGTCGGTGTGCCAGATGCGCGCACCGAGAATGCGGTCGTGGTACGTCCCGGCGAGGAACCCGATCGTCTCGTAGCGGTCCGGGAAACGATCGACGTCGGTGCCGGCCACGGACCGGGCGAGCGCCGCGCCGCGCTCGTGCACGGGGTCGAGGCGCTCGGCCGCGAGTCCGCCGAGGATCTCGCGCGCCCGCCCCACGGGCCCCGGGCCCGCGCGGAGCGGAGCGGGCGTGTGACACAGCGCGTCGAACAGCGCGGTGCGTTGATCGACGTCGAGGTGCAGCCCGTCGCGCCGATCCCGCCGGATCGCCCGCACCCCCGTCGCGTAGTGGTCCGAGCTCATGACGAAACGCGTCCGCAGACCCCCGAGGCGCCGCGACAGCAGCGCCTTCCGCTGCATCAACGCCACCCGCGTCGGACCCGAACGGCCATGGGTCAGTCGCTCCTCGATCCAGTCGAGCTCGCGCACCAGCGGCCGCAACGCCGCGAACCCCCCGATGGCCGGAAACCGTCGCCCGGCGCGCAGGCGCGCGAGAGCCACGGTTCGCACCGTCTCGTCTACCCGGCCCATCGCGTAGAGCAGGGCGGCGCGGTCCGACAGCGGCTCGTGCACGGCGTCGATGCGGGCCGACTCCGCGATGCGGCGCACCGAATCCGCGCGACGCGCGCGGTCGTCGGTGGGATCACCGGGCATTCGTCTCACCTCGCAGCTGGATCGGGCCGGTCGCACCGGACATCACCATCGTTCCAGACCCGCGCCCCGGACCCCGGTCGTCCCCGTTCCCGCGATGCCGCCGTCGTCGGTACCCACCTCTACGATCGGTCGGGTGACCGACATCGACCGCCTCCGCACGCTCGCCGACCTCCACGGCGTCGCGACGTCGTACGAAGGGTGGGACAAGACCCGTCGCGACGTCGCCGAATCCACCCTCCGCGCGGTTCTCGGCGCGCTCGACGTCGACGCGAGCACCGACTCCGCGGCCGACGCCGCCATCGCCGCGCACGACGAGGCGCCGTGGCGACGCACGCTGCCCCCGTCCGTCGTCACCGTGGCGGGCGCGGACCGGGACGTGCCCGTGCACGTCCCGCACGGCGCGTCGGTGACGCTGTCGATCGAGACCGAGAGCGGCGGCCGCCGCGAGACGCAGCAGCGCGACGTGTGGGTCGATCCCCGGGAGATCGACGGCGCCCTCGTCGGCCGGGCGACGTTCGCCCTGCCCACCGACCTGGAACCCGGGTGGCACACGCTCGTCGCGGAGGTCGACGGTGCCGACGCGCCGTCGTCGTGCACCCTCGTGGTGACCCC
Source organism: Rhodococcoides corynebacterioides (assembly GCF_019834675.1). Taxonomy (GTDB): domain Bacteria; phylum Actinomycetota; class Actinomycetes; order Mycobacteriales; family Mycobacteriaceae; genus Rhodococcoides; species Rhodococcoides corynebacterioides_A. The sequence continues at coordinate 42,432 of NZ_JABUBU010000003.1, forward strand.
GCCGGTGCTCTCGACCACCGCGGGCCTGGCCGACCGTCAGCGGTGGGGCGTTCTGGCTCAGCTCTACTCCGTGCGGTCCCCGCAGTCCTGGGGCGTGGGCGATTTCGCGGACCTGGCCGACATGGCGTCGATCCTCGGCGAGGACCACGGCGCGGACTACGTACTGGTCAACCCCCTCCACGCCGCGGCGCCGCGCCCGCCGATCGAGGCCTCGCCCTACCTGCCCACCACCCGACGGTTCGTCAACCCGCTCTACATCCGGGTCGAGAACATCCGGGAGACGGCGATGCTCCCGCGCGACAAGTACGCGCGCATTCGTGACGCCGCCCGGCGCCTGCACCGCGCGAACACGCGGACCGACACGATCGACCGGGACAAGTCCTTCCGCGCGAAGCTGCGCGCCCTCGAGGCCGTGTTCCTGGTGCCGCGCAGTCCGGCCCGTGAGGCGGCGTTCGCCGCGTTCCGCCGCGAGGAGGGCGAGGGGCTCTACAACTTCGCCACCTGGTGCGCGCTGACGGAGAAGTTGTCGCCGTCCGACGAGCGGTGGCGGACCAAGGCCGCCGGCCCCCGCACGCCGTGGGTCGAGCGGCAGCAGGTGAAGCTGGCGCACCGCATCGACTTCCACTGCTGGCTGCAGTGGATCTGCGACGAGCAGCTGGCCGACGCGCAGGCGGCCGCACACACCGCCGGCATGGACATCGGGGTCGTGCACGACCTCGCCGTCGGCGTCGCGCAGGGCGGCGCCGACGCCTGGTCGCTGGGCTCCGCGCTGGCGGAGGGAGTCACGGTCGGAGCCCCGCCCGACGACTTCAACCAGCAGGGGCAGCAGTGGAATCAGCCGCCGTGGCGTCCCGACCGCCTGGCCGAGCTGGGCTACGCGCCCTACCGCGACATGCTGCGCACCGTCCTCAAGCACGCCGGCGGACTGCGGGTCGATCACATCCTGGGGTTGTTCCGACTCTGGTGGATCCCCACCGACGCGGCGTCGCCGGCGGAGGGCACGTACGTCACCTACGACCACGAGGCGCTGATCGGCATCCTCGTCCTCGAGGCCGACCGGGCGGGCGCCGTGGTGGTCGGCGAGGACCTCGGCGTGTTCGAGCCCGTGGTGCAGGAGTACCTGGCGTCGAGAGGCGTTCTGGGAACGTCGATTCTGTGGTTCGAGCGGGACGAGGACGGTCCGATCGACCCGGCCGACTACCGCGAACTCTGCCTCACCTCGGTCACCACCCACGATCTCCCGCCCACCGCCGGATACCTGGCGGGCGAGCACATCGACCTGCGGGCACGCCTGGGACTGCTCGAACGCGACGTCGACTCCGAACGCGAGCAGGACGAGGCGCAGCGGGAGTCGGTGCTGGACCTCGCCCGTCGGCACGGACTGCTCGCCGACGACGCGTCGCCCGACGACACCGTCGCCGCGCTGCACCGCCTGATCCAGCGCAGCCCGTCGCGCCTGCTGGGCGTCGCGTTGGTGGACATGGTCGGCGAACACCGCATCCAGAATCAGCCGGGGACGGACGAGACGCAGTACCAGAACTGGCGGATTCCGTTGGCGGACAGCGCCGGCCGAGCGGTATCCGTGGAGGACCTGCGCCGTGTGCCGTCGCTGATCGAGGACTGAGCACGGCGCGGGTGCGGCGCTGCGCCGCACCCGGCCGGGGTCACAGGGCGCCGACGAGGTCCTCGCGGGAGCGCGGGGCGTCGGACTTCAGCATCTCCTTGGCCTCGTCGAGGCCTTCCCAGACGTTCCACATCAGCACCCCACGCAGCACCGAGTTCTCGTCCAGGTAGTAGACGACGCCTTCCTTGCCCGGCGTCTTCCAGTCCTCGACGGTGGTCAGCTCGGTGCTCATCGTCCCGACGGCCTGGTAGCCGTTGTCGTAGACGTCCGAGTAGAAGTACGGCGTGTACGTGTAGGGGTCGGTCGAGCCCGCCATGATGCGGCCCGCGGTCTTCCCCATCTCGTTGGCGTTGTCGACGTGCTCGATGCGGCGACGGCCGAGGATCGCGTCCGGGTAGTTGGCGACGTCGCCGGCCGCGTAGACGTCGGGATCCGCGGTCCGGAGGTGCTCGTCGACGACGATGCCGTTGTCGACCTCGAGACCGGCCTGCTCGGCGAGGTCGACGTTGGGCTTCACACCGAGACCGAAGACGACGGCGTCCGCGTCCAGCGTCGACCCGTCGTCGAGCGTCAGGGAGACCGACGAGCCCGACTGCTGTCCGGAGGACACCTTCACGCCCATGCGGATCGTGACGTCGTGGTCGACGAAGGTCCGGTGGAACTCGCGCGCGAGGGTCTCGGGGAACATGTGGCCGCCGACGACGTCGTCGCTGGTGACGAGGGTGACGGTGACGCCGTTCTGGGACAGCGCGGCCGCGATCTCGGTGCCGATGTAGCCCCCGCCGACGACGGCGACGTGCGTGCCCTCGGACGCGAGCGCCCGCAACCGGCGGTAGTCGGCGAAGGTGCGGAAATAGACGACGCGCTCCGACGGCGGCAGGTCGAGCTGCGTCGGCGAGGCACCGGTGGCGAGCAGGAGCGACCGGTAGGTGTGGGTGTCGCCCGCGTCGGTGGTGATCGTGTGCGCCTCACGGTCGAGGCCGGTCACCGTGGTGCCCGTGACCACCGTGGCGCCCGTCTCCTCGGTACCGAGGGGCACCTTGTCGGTGGTGAACTCCTCGTCGGTCCACAGCTTCTTGCTCAGCGCGGGACGGGTGTACGGCGCGTCGACGTCGTTGCCGACGACGAGGATCGAGCCCGTCGGGTCCTGCTCGCGAATCCCCTTCGCGGCATTGTCGGCGACCATGCCGCCCCCGACGATGATGTAGTCGTACTCGGACACCGCGAACCCCGTTCTGTCGTCTACCTGCGAACGCCGAGGGCGGAGTCGTCAGACCACCGCGCCCGGCCGTGACGGTCGAATAGCCGCACGCGTTCCTTCTTCAAACCCCCGGCCCTCCGAACCCCCGTCTCGCGACGTGACCGTGTCGGTGGCCTGTGGTGCGATGAGTTTCGAGGGCGGCGGCGGTCCATTCGGAGGTCGGCTCGGATTCGAGGATCGTCGAGCAGGGTCGAGCAGAGCAGGGACGCCGGGTCCCACCGGTACCGAGAAGGGGAGTCATGGGTACACGCGGAGAGGCCGAGACGGCCATCAGAGCCACGGGCCTGGTCAAACACTACAAGGACGTTCACGCCCTCGACGGGCTGGATCTCGAGGTCCAGCAGGGCACCGTCATGGCCCTGCTCGGGCCCAACGGGGCGGGCAAGACCACCACCATCCGCGTGCTGACCACTCTCCTGCGGGCGGACAGCGGCGCGGCCACCGTCGCCGGGCTCGACGTGGTGAAGGACGCGGCCGAGCTGCGCTCGCGCATCGGGGTGTCGGGGCAGTACTCGGCGGTGGACGAGTACCTCACCGGGTTCGAGAACCTCGACATGGTCGGTCGGCTGTATCACCTGGGCGCCAAGCGCAGCCGAGCGCGGGCACGGGAGCTGCTCGAGCGGTTCGACCTGGTCGACGCCGGGGATCGGCCCGTCAAGGGCTATTCCGGCGGCATGCGTCGGCGGCTCGATCTGGCGGGCGCGCTGGTCGCGGATCCGCCCGTCCTCTTCCTCGACGAGCCGACCACCGGACTCGACCCGCGGGCTCGCATCGATCTGTGGGCGGTCATCGACGAGCTCGTGGCGGCCGGCACCACCCTGCTGCTCACCACGCAGTACCTCGAGGAGGCGGACCGACTCGCGGATCGCATCGCGGTGATCGACCGCGGCGTGGTGATCGAGCGGGGTACGGCGGACGATCTCAAGTCCCGCGTGGGTGGCTCGCGCATCGACCTGACCCTCGCGACGGCGGAGGACCTGAGCGCAGCGGTGGAGATCCTCGGCCGACCGGCCGGTGAGGTCACGGCCGACGAGTCGTCGCGGCGACTCACGCTGCCCGCGTCCGACGGGGCCATCACCCTGTCCGACGCGTTGCTCGCCCTGCGGGAGCGAGGAATCGTGCCCACCGACGCCTCGCTGGCCAAGCCCAGCCTCGACGACGTGTTCCTCACGCTGACCGGTCGCGCCACGGCCGACAGCGCCGATGCCACCCCTGCCACCGACGCCACCCCTGCCACCGACGCCGGCGCGTCCGCCTCGACAGGATCCACCCGATGACCACTCCCCTGCTCGCCCTGTCCGACGGCGCCACCATCGCCCGCCGCAATCTCATCAAGCTGAAGCGCGTACCGGACCTGATCGTGTTCACGCTGCTCTCGCCGATCATGTTCGTGCTGGTGTTCGCCTACATCTTCGGTTCGGCCATCGACGTCCCCGGAACGTCGTACCGCGAGTTCCTCATCGCGGGCATCTTCGTCCAGACCGTGATCTTCGGGTCGACGTGGACCGGCCTCGGGCTGGCCGAGGACATGCAGAAGGGCATCATCGATCGGTTCCGCACCCTGCCGATGGCGCCGTCCGCCGTGCTGGTCGGACGGACCAGCAGTGACATCGTGATCAACGTGATCTCGCTGGTGGTCATGTCGCTGACCGGGCTGGTGGTCGGCTGGCGGATTCGCTCGTCGTTCCTCGAGGCCCTCGCCGGGTTCGCGTTGCTGCTGCTCTTCGCCTACGCGCTGTCGTGGGTCATGGCGGTCATCGGGCTGTGGATCCGGACACCGGAGGTGTTCAACAACGCCACCTTCATCGTCATCTTCCCGTTGACGTTCATCGCGAACACCTTCGTTCAGAGCTCGGACCTGCCGGGTCCCCTCCAGACGGTGGCCGAGTGGAACCCCATCTCCGCGATCACCCAGGCGTGCCGCGAACTGTTCGGCAACACCAGCGCGCAGGTACCGGTTCCGGAGGCGTGGCCGCTGCAACACCCCGTCCTCGCCACCCTGGGGTGGTCCCTGTTGATCCTGGTGGTGTTCGTGCCGCTCGCCATCCGTCGTTACGCCAAGGCGGTCAGCCGCTGACCCTGCCCGGGGTCGTTCACAATCGCGTCTCACGAATGTCGTGTAAACACTGAGGGCTGTGACGGCCATCGAGAACGCGTCGACCTCTGCTGCCGCATCGGCACCCGCCCGTGCCGGTGCGGCAGCCCGTGCGCGGGCGTCGGGGTCCACCGCAGCGCGAGTGGGACGCTCGCGGTTCGGGCGTGCCGAGGTCCTGCTCCCGGCCGTGGCGTTCCTTCTGCTGGCGCCGCTCTACGCCGCCCTATCGGTGACGGGCCACTACCAGGGCCGCACGTCCGGGTTCGACCTCGGCATCTTCGTCCAGCAGATCTCGTCCTACGCGGACGGGCGTGCCCCCACCTCGGATCTGCTCGGTACCGGCTGGAACACGCTCGGTGACCACTTCTCGCCGATCACGGTGCTCCTCGCCCCGCTGTACGCGGTGGCTCCCGCTCCGGACACGCTGCTGGTGGCGCAGGCCGTGCTGTTCGCCGTCGGTGTCGTCCCGCTGACCCGATGGGCGCATCGCACGCTCGGCGTCGTTCCCGCGGTGGTGGTCGCCGTGGGGTACGGACTGTCGTGGGGACTGCAGTCCGCCCTGAACTTCGACTTCCACGAGATCGCGTTCGCCGTCCCCCTCCTCGCGTTCGCGATGTCCGCCCTGGGCCAGGGGCACTGGCGCAGCGCAGCCCTGTGGACGCTGCCCCTGGTCTGGGTGAAGGAGGACATGGGCCTCACGGTCGTCGTCATCGGAGCGCTGATCGCCGTGTGGACCGGCGGGCGCGACCGGCTGATCGGCGTGCTGACCGCGGCGTGGGGCGTCCTGTGGACCGTGCTCGCGGTGGCGGTGATCGTGCCGGCGCTCAGCCCGGACGACGCCTACGGACAGGGATCCAAGCTGCCGCCGCTCTCGGAAGGCATCGCCGACACCACCCACGGTCTGGTCAGCGGCGACCCCCGCGCCGCGACCATCCTGCTGCTGCTCGCGATCACCGGCTTCGCCGCCCTGCGGTCCCCACTCACGCTCGTCGCGGTCCCCACGGTCGCGTGGCGCTTCCTCAGCGACAACACCAACTTCTGGAAGCCGATCTTCCACTACAACGCGGTGCTCATGCCGATCCTCTTCGCCGCCCTGATCGACGCGCTGGTCCGCGGTCGGACGCGGCGCGAGCTGTCGCCGCGCGCGGAACGCATCGTGCTCAGTGCGGTCGCGGCGGTCACTCTCATCGCGCTGCCGTTCCAACCGTTGGCGCGGCTCGCCTCCGCGGACGGATGGCGGATGGACCCGCGCATCGACACGGTGCGCGACGTGAGCGCGGACATCCCCCGTGACGCGCGCGTCGCTGCGTCGAACGATCTGGTTCCGCACCTCGTCGCCACCCACCCGACGACGGTCTTCCCGCAGCGGCCGTCGGACTCCACGACCCCGGAGTGGATTCTCGTCGATGAGGCGAATCCGCCCGGGTGGCCGCAGAATGCGGAGGGTGACCGGAAGGCCGTGAGCGAGGCCCTCGCCGACGGCTACCGCGTGGTCGACGACGTCAACGGCATCCTGGTCCTGCGGCGCTGACCTCGCTGCGGGGCCGGCAGGTGGCCTCGGCGCCGAAACGGGGTATCAGGCGCGTATGGCAACGACGACGTCCTCCCTGTTGACCCGTGCACCGCGCGTGCTCGGCGCCCTCACCGTGGCGTACAGCGCCGTGGTCCTCGCGTCCCCGCGCACCCTGGCCGTCCCGGCCGGTCTCACCTCCGACTCCGGGTTCGTCTCCCCGTCCGTCGCCACGGCGGTCCGGGGCATCGCGCTGCGGGACATCGCAAGCGGCGCGGCGATGGTGGTCGCACGGCGGGGCGGTCCGTTGCGCACCGCGATCGGCGTTCGGGTCGCCTCGGACGTCGGCGACGCGGCGTTGTTCGCGCTCGCCGCTCCCGACGCGACGACGCGGGCCAAGGCCGTCGGCGTCGCTCTCGGCTGGGGTGCGCTGTGCGCGGCGTCGTCACGCGTCGCGGGCTGACACCGGCCGCGCTGTTCGGATTCGCGCCCGGCGCGGCGGTCAGCGGGGCGACGGGTTGATCCACCCCGTGTCGCCGGGACGGCCGCTGTCCCCGGTGTCCGGGGGTGCCGGATTGGCCCACGACGACGTCTCCGACGCGTCGCCCCCGTGACGACCGCTGTGACGATCGGCGTGACCGTTGCCGGCGGAGCGGTCGGGCCCGTCGGGGCCGTCGAGATCGCGACCGTCGTGAGTGTCGTCGGGCGTTCCGGGATCGGACCGGTCGGGATCGGGCCCTCCGGTGTCGGGATCGGGGCCGGGCGCACCGCCGCCGTGCGGTCCGGTCCCGCCGCTCGGCGCCGTCGGCGCCGACTGGACCTGCGGAGTGGCCGGCAGCGGTGCCGGGCCGGGCGCCGGAGCGCGCTGCGGTTCGGGGGCGGGTGCGTCGCCGGGCGCGCCGGGCACGCCGGGCCCGGCCGACGCGGCAGGATCCGGGGACTCCGTGGGTGGAGCGGGCGCCGGCAGCTCGGGGGGCGCCGGCAGCTCGGTGCCGGTCGACCAGGACTGCTCGGCCGCCGGGTCGACGGGCGTATCGACGGCCGGGGGTGCAGGCGCCTCGGTGACGGCCGGGTCGGGCACCGGCGCTGCGGGCGGTGGCGGCGGGGTCAGGCCCGGCACGGCGAACGGCAGAGTCGGGAGAGGTGGCAGCGGCAGAACCCACGGCGCGGGCGCCCCCGGGTCCGCTTCCGCGTCGGCCGCGACGGCGTCGGCGAGTGCGTCCCGCTCCACCCGCGCCTCGTCCTCGCGCCGCTCCTCCTCGGCGCGATCGTCCGCGGCTCGGTCTCGTGCGATGTCCTCGCTGACCCGTTCCTGGAAGGTCATGTGCGAGCGCCGCTCGTCGTCCGCCTTCTGCTCCGACAGCGACATCGCGTCGCGGTCGGCCGTGGACGGATCCTCCTCGTCGGAGGACGACGGGGCGGCCACGGCCGAGCTCGGTGCCGCGACCGCCGTGGCCAGCACGCCGCCGGTCACCAGTCCGGCGGCGGCGAGCACCGGCATCACGCCTCGGGTCAGTCGCGGCCATCGGGCTCCGCGCAGCGACGTCATGGTCATCTTCCTGTCTCCCCGGTGGTGTCGGTGGTCGCGGAACACGGTGCGCTGCACTCGATCTTGCGGACGATCGTGTACCCGTCGGCGCCGCGGCGGACGGTGAACTGCTGGTCGTAGTCGAACCGTCGACCGTCCGGCGTGGTGAGGGTGAGCAGGGCGTCGTAGACGTCCGGCGTCACGGTCGGGCGCAGGTCGAGCCGGTGGGTGGTGCCGCGTTCCACGGCGTCGATGGACGCCTCGAGGTCGGCGACCATGCTCGCCCGGTCGACCCCCGCGGGCAGCTCCCACAACGCCGCGGCGGCCGCGGCGTCCCGGTCGCGGTAGTAGAGGTCGTCGAAGCGGGCGATGACTCCCGGACCGTCGAGCGACTCGACACCCGACGTCGCGCTCGCCGCATCCGTCCGGGCCGAGACGGGCGGCCCGTCCCCGCGTGCCGTGGATACCGCGACGGCGGCACCGAGGCCCACCACCAGGGCGACGATGGCCGCCGCGGCCGTGACCCCGACCGGTCGGCGCCGATGCTCGTCGCGGCCGACCCGTCGCCGGTCGCCGGTCGACCGCGCCCGCAGGGTGGCCGTGGTGTCCTCGAAGGACGTGGCGGGGTCCACCGGCGCGTCGGTCCCGGCAGTCGGTCGCGGTCGCAGTATCACGGACGCGGCGCGGGACCACTCGGCGGCGACGTCGTCCGAGCGCTCGGCGGTGTCGTCGGCCGAGCGCTCGGCGGTGTCGTCAGTCGTGGCACCACGGCCGACGTCGAGGACGGTGCCGATGCCGGCTTCGCCGAGACGGCGACGCACGTCGGTGGAGCGGTCGGCCGACCCCGTGGGCCGGATCACCGTGATCCGCCGGGCGGCGACGACGGCCGTCAGCGCGATCGCACGGGACACCGCGTCCTCGTCGAGGACCGGAACCACCACCGCATCCGCGTCGTCCGCGAGGACACCGAACCACGGCTCGTCCGGGCACGCCCGGACGACCACGGTCTGGCGAATCGCGGACAGCGTCGCGGCCGCCGCCGCGACGTCGGCGCTGGTGAGCGGGCGCGCCGCCCGCCCCGCCACCACCTCGTCGACACCCGAGCGTCGGGGGCGGAGGACCTCGCGCGAGGGCGCGACCACAGCGGAGCCGTCCGGAGCCACCACGGCGAAGCCATCCGAACCCAGCGCGAGAGTGGCAGACACGTCGTCGGCGGGATGCCAGAGAACGACACTGCCCGGCCGGTGCCGCGCGATCGCGTCCGCGAGGCCGACCGCGACGCGGCACGCCGCGTCGGGGTCGGCGACGCTGCGCGCCGCGTCGGAGGCGTGGGCGCGGCACGCCGCGTCGGGGGCGTGGCCCGGGTCGACGATCACCACGCGCTGACGCAGTGGCAGCGGTCCTGCGAGCACGCGCTCGACGCCGCGGTCGGCGCGATCGCCGCGGGCACTGCGCGTCGAGGCGCCGTCACCGCGCCCGCTGCGACCCGCGGAACCGAGCCCCGCGACCACCGACGACCTCATCAACCGCCCCCCGCCGCCGTTCGCGGCATCAGTGCAGTCCCCCCGACTGCGAACGCCGGTGAATATAGCGCACACGCACGACACCCGCCGGGCGTCGCGCGCGGCCCGCGGCCGCTAGGAGCCGTGCCCCACGGGAGTCCCCACCTCGCGGCGAAGCCCGCTGGCGCGCAGGACCCGACGCCCGACCCCGCTGCGGACGGCGTCCTCCGACCCGAGCACGCGAACCACCGTCTTCGCCCGGGTCACCGCCGTGTAGAGCAGTTCGCGGGTGAGCAACGACGACGTGTCGTCCGGAAGCACCACCGAGACGGTGTCGTACTGACTGCCCTGTGATCGGTGGATGGTCATGGCGTGCACGCTCACGACACCCGACAGGCGACTCGGGTGCACGGTGAGCGGGCTCTCGCCGCGGGCGAAGGCGGCCAGTACACCACCGGCCCCGTCGCTCACCACCACCCCGGTATCGCCGTTGTAGACCCGGTTGTCGTGGTCGTTCACGGTGACCAGCAACGGGCGTCCGACGTACCAGGACTCCTCGTCGAGGAACGATCCGCGGTCCGCTCCGATGCGCTCGGCCGCGCGAGCCGACCACTGTCGGACCCCGTGCGGGCCCTCGCGATGCGCGCACAGAATGCGGTGCTGCTCGAGGGCCGCCAATGCCCCGGCGGCGTCCCCTGCATCGGCGGCGGTGAAGACCGCCCGCGCCGTGGCCACCACGTCCCTATCGACGGCGTCCGTCGCCGCGTCGGGGTGGAACTCGATCCCCGGCGGCCCGGCGCGCAACAGGTCGATCGCGGCGTCGGCGTCCCCGTCGCGCACCGCCACGGCGAGGTCGGCGATGGCGCCACCGAAACGCCGGCCGCGACTGAGCCGCACGATGCCCGCGGCCAGCCGGTCGCGCTCGCGGGTGCCGAGCGCCCGTTCCGGTCCGTCCCCCGGGAAGTCGTCGGCGAGGTCCCGCCCGGCCAGGCGCGCCACCGCGTCCGGTATCGGACCGGTCACCGGCCGCGCCACCAGGTCGGCGAGCACGGCACCGGCGTCGACCGACGTGAGCTGGTCGGGGTCGCCCACCAGAATCAGGCGGGCATCGCTGCGCATCGCCGCGAGCAGTCGGCTCATCATCGTCGAGGACACCATCGACGTCTCGTCGACCACGACGACGTCGTAAGGCAGGCGGTTGTGCGCGTCGTGTCGGAACCGGCTGCGGCCCGGCCGCCACCCCAGCAGGCGGTGCACCGTCATGGCACCGGGGACGTTCTGCAACCCCAGTTCGTCGCTCTGGTCCTCGACCGATTCCCGCAGCCGCGCGGCGGCCTTACCGGTCGGTGCGGCGAGACCGATCCGGAGCCGGGGCCCGTGCATCGACTGCAGCAGCGCGAGGATGCGCGCCACGGTGTGCGTCTTGCCGGTGCCGGGACCGCCGGCGATCACCGTGGTCCACGCGGTGGCGGCCACGGCCGCGGCGAGTCGTTGCCGGTCGGGCGGCGCGCTGCCCGGGAAGTACCGGTCGAGCGCGGCGGACACCGCCTCGACGTCTACCTCGGGCGCACTGCGCGCCCGCTCGGCGAGAACGTCGCGGATGATGCGTTCCTGCAGGTAGTAGCGCTGAAGGTAGAGCAGGGGGCCGTCGGCGGTGTCGATCAGCAGGATGGGGCGCAGCGGTCCGGCCTCGCTCCCGAGCACCAGCGGACTGCGTCGAACGGCGTCCAGCACGGCGGCGTCGTCCGGCCAGGGCAGTGCGTCGAGGTCGACGTCCTCGTCCGCCGTGACGTCCCGCATTCGCGTCATGTCGAGACACACCGAGCCGGCGCGGACGGCCCGGACGGCGAGCGCCACCGCGAACAGGGCGACCTGGTCGTCCTCGCCGCCGAGCTTGCCCAGCCGGAGGGCGACGTGGACGTCCGCGGCCGTGAGCACCCCCGCCTCGTCGAAGGCGCGGAGCAGACCCTTGCCGCGTTGCGCGACCGACACCGGGTACCGATCGTGGTCGGTCATCCCACCCCTCCCGCCACGAGATCCGACAGGTCCGTCACCAGAGCGGGCGAGGGCTGCCAGGCGAACACGCCCCGACCCGGTGGGGTGCGGGGCCCGGCCATCCCCCGGACGAAGTGGTACTGCACTCCGCCCAGATGCACCTCGGGCCGGTATCCGGGCAGCCGCCAGCGCAGGAACCGATGCAGCGCCACCGAATACAGCAGCGCCTGGAGCGGATAGTGCGCCGCGATCATCTCTCCCGCCATGGCATCGGTGGTGAAGTGATCGACGGTGAGGTCGCCCGCCACGATGCGATTGGTCTTGTAGTCGACGACGACGAACCGCGGCTCGCCTCCGCCCTGTCCCCCACGCACCCGGATCACGGAATCGATACTGCCGGTGAGGTACCCGCGCAACTCGCGGTCGTCCAGGCGACGGAGTCGAGTCGAGTACGCGCCCAGGACGTCGTGGGTCGGCACGTGACGGTCCAGCAATTCGGCGATGTCGTGGACCGAGGCACAGCGGCGTCCCGCCCGGTCCCCGCCGGCGAGCGGAAGCTCGAAGTCGAGCTCCGACAGCCTGTCCGCGGGGGCGACGTCGGCCAGCGTCCCGAAGCCGAGCGGAGTCCGGAGCACCGCGCCGAGCGCGTGGGCGAGATGGGCCGGATCGAGGTCGGCCCCGTACCGCGTCACCGCGTCCCGACAGCGAGCGTCGAGCTCGGCATCGAGGTCGGGTGCGGCGGTGTCGACGAACTCGAGGACGTCGTGCACCAACGTGCCGAACGCCGCGCCCGCCGGCAATCCGTTCATCGGCGACGCCAGGGCGGCCTCGGCCGGGGCCACGCGCTCGCCGCCGGCGACGAGCACGCTCTCCGGCTCGTCGACGACGCCGGGAACCTCCGACTCGTCGACCGCGTCCTCGGCGTCCGCGCCGTGATCGTCGTGCGCGCCGGCGGTCAGTGCCGTGTACGAGGTGCGATGCCAGGCGTGATCGAGTCGGCGGTCGAACACCGCGGCAGCGAGGGGCGCGGGGCTACCCGCGGCGCCCCGTCGAGTCAGGCGTGCACCCGTCGGAGCGCCCACGGCCTCGACGGTCGTGCTGTCACCGGCCCGCGCGACGAGAGCCGACAGCGCGGCCTCGTCCGCCGGCAGCCGAATCGACCGCTCCGGAGCCGGCACCCCGTCGACCCGACCGAACAGCAGACGATGCAGCGGGCCGTTCTTGGTGGTGTACGAGGGCGCCCACCACACCACGACCTGGCTGCGGGCGCGGGTGAGCGCGACGTACAGAAGGCGGAGTTCCTCCCCCGCCGCCTCGTCGTCGTGCAGCACACGCCGCGCGGCGTATCCCCGGGCGGTGGGGCCGCCGACGTCGAGGATGCGGCGGCCGTCCTCGTGATACAGCAGGGTCGGCTGATCGAATCCCCCGCTCGCGGCCCACGCGAACGGCACGAAGACCACGGGGTACTCGAGGCCCTTCGCCGAGTGCACCGTGGCCACCTGCACCGCATCGGCGTCGCTGTCGAGGCGGCGACTGCGGTCCGACGCCGACCCGAGCGACGGGTCGGCCACCCGATCGGCCAACCACCGGCACAGCGACGCGACACCGTGTCCGGCTTCCTGGAACTCGCGGTCGAGCAGCTGAGCGACGTGGGTCAGATCGGTGGCGTCGCGCTCACCGCGATCGCGGGCCAGCAGGCGGGCCTGCAGGTCGGTCGCGCCCGTGAGCACCTCGACCATGGCCGCGAAGCCGACCCGCTCGACCACCCCGGCCAACTCACGGAAGCGGGCACTGAGCTCGGAAGTGGCGGCGTCCCCCGCCGCGTCGAGACGATCGGCCGTCCACCCCAGCAGCGGCGTCAGCGCCGCCCGGCGCACCACGTCGGCCCGGTGCGGTTGCTCCACGGCTTCGAGCACCCGGAGCCACTCCGCGGCCGCGGGCGTCGAGAACACGTCGGCCCCGCCCGTCAGCACGGACGGCACCGCCGCGTCGTCGAGCGCCGTGCGCACCAGTTCCGCCTGCACCTTCGTCCGTACCAGGACGGCCACGTCGCCCGGCCCCACGGGAGTGCCGTCGACCGCGGCGCCGCTGGTCAGCAGCGCGACGATCTGGTCCGCCACGTCCGTCGCGATGCGCTGCCGGATACGCGGCGCCGAGGGGAACCCCGACTTGTTGAGCGGCCCGCACCCGGTTCTCGGGAGCACCCGCAGACGCATCGGATCCGTCGTTCCCGCCGGTCCCGTCAGCCGACGGCTCCGGTGGGACGCCGACACACTCGTCACCACGATCTGGTCGGCACCGAGGGCGGCGCCCTCGTACAGGTGGGCGAGCGAGCGCACCACGGCCTCGTCGCTGCGCCGGTTCGTCGTCAACGCCAGGCGGTGGTCGGCCACCGCGACGGCGTCGAGGTAGCTGGTCACCTCCGCCCCGCGGAAGGCGTAGATGGCCTGCTTGGGGTCGCCCACCAGTACCAGGACTCCGCCGTGGCCGTGGAACGTACGCCGCAGGATCTCCCACTGCAGGGGGTCGGTGTCCTGGAACTCGTCGACCAACACCACGCGGAACCGGTCGCGGATGCGCCGGCACGCCGCCGCACCGTGGTCGGGATGGGTCAGGACGTCGTGCAGCAGACCGAGGAGGTCGTCGTAGTCGCGAATGCCGGCCAGTCGCTTGCGTCGCTCCGTCTCGACGCGGACGTCCCGCGCGAACGCCACACGGTCCCCCGCCTCGGTCCCCTCCGGAACGTCCGGACCGAGCACGGCACGCCGATCGGACACCGCCGCCCGACCGACGGTCCGCGCGTCCTGCGGCGTCACCGGCGGCTCGGAGGCGAGCCTGCTGTACCGCTGCAGATAGAGGTCGTCCACGACGTCGACGACGATGTCGTCCACGGATTCGACGAACGTCGACCCCGGCTCCGGCTCGCCGGCGATGCCGAGCCCGTCCAGCATGCGTTGGCAGAAGCTGTGGGTGGTCGCGATGGTGCCCGCGTCGAACTCGGACAACGCCCGCAGCAGTCGGCCCCGCCGCGCCGCGACGTCCGGGTCGGGCACCCCCGCGAGGTGGACCGTCAGCTCGTCGTCGGAGTCCCGCGCGGCCGCCGGATCACGCAGCGCGGCGGCGAGTTCGGTGAACCGCGCACGGGTGCGCTCGCGGAGTTCCCTCGTGGCCGCCTTGCTGAAGGTGACGAGGAGGATGTCGGCGATGTCGGCAATGCCCTCCGCGACGTACCGCGCCGCGAGTCCGACGATCGCGTAGGTCTTTCCCGTTCCCGCACTGGCCTCGAGCACCGTCGTGCCCCGGGGCAGGGGTCCGGTCAGGTCGAACGAACTCACGGCTGCTCCTGCACCGTCGGTCACGGCACCTCCAGGGTCTCGACGGCCAGCAGTGGGGCCCACAAGCGACGGGCCAGCACCCCGAACCGCGTGCTGTCGTCCGACCAGACGCGCTCGTCGTCCCGCGGGGTGTCGGCGGTGATGTCCGCGAAGGTCACCGCCGGCCCGTGGACCAGTCGCACGGCGGCGTCGGACCCGTCGCCGAAGCCACCGAACTCCCGCTCGGCCGCGGCCAGCGCCGCGTCCTCGCGCACCCCTCTGGTCACCCGGTCGGCATAGAGGCCGCCGGCCCTGGTGGTGAGCGGCAGCGGCTCGCGCAGGCCGCGGTCACGCAGGTCGACCAGGTTCCGGAGCACGTCCGCGGCGCTGTCCGGTGGCCGGAGGACCTGGCGAGTCGCTCGGTTCTCGGTGCGGCCGGTCGTGACGGCCGTCCACCCGGGCGACGGATCGTGGGCGGTGAGGACCACCAGGTACAGCCACGCCTCGAGGCGGTGCGCGGCGCTCAGCGTGGAGTAGCGGGCGCGCGCGACGGTGGTGCCGTGGATGCCGGGAACACTGCCCGTCAGCCGTCGCCCGTCGCCGAGATCGACCAGGACGTCCACGGTCTCCGGCGCCCCCACGTGCACCGGAGCCGCGGCGCGGAACAGCTCCCCCACCACGTACTCGATGCCCTGGAGTTCCCGGGCTCCCTGGTGGTGCGGCGGAAGCGACCCTCGTCGCCATTCCGCCGCACGGATGCGGCCGGCGTCGACGCCCGCCAGCATCTGCGCGAGCATGCGGTCCCCCAGCGCCCACTTGGCGAGCGGTGGCAGGCGGACCGACAAGGCGTCCTCGATCTCGTCCTCGGTGATGTCCGCCCGCACCTGGAGCCGCTGCCGGAGAAAGGCCCCGATCGGGTTGCGGACGAACGCGAGGAGCTCGGTGAGGTCGACGTCCTCGACCGGGGTCGGCGCCAACGCTCCACTCAGGAACGGCGGGGCGGGTGCGGACGGTCGCTGCAGGGCCCGCGCACCGTCGAGCGCGGCGGGATCGAAACTGCGCGGCGCCGCCGCCGCGAACGACGCGGGGTCGAACGGCTGCAGGGGGTGCCGGATCACCGGCGACCGCCCGGCCGTCGCCGTGACCGCGTCGATCACGTCGGCGAGCGGAATGGCGGGCGGCTCGACGACCCCCGTGATCGGGTTCGCTCCGGTGTGGAACAGCAGCAGTCGGTCGGTGGCCGCCATGACCGCGTCCAACAGCAACTGTCGGTCCTCGCTGCGCACGTCGCGTTCGCCGACGAGCGGATCGCGCGCGAGCACGTCGTCGCCGTCGACGTGGCCCGCGCGGGGGAAGACGTCGTCGTCCAGGCCGAGGAGCACCACCACACGGTGGGGTACGGACCGCATCGGCACCATGGTGCAGACGGTCAACTCACCGGTGCGGAAGTTCGATCGTGTCGGTCGCCCGGCCAGCCGGGCACCGAGCAGCGCCCGCACGTCCGCGGACCGGAGCGGAACCGTTCCCGCGCCGTCGAACGCGGCGGCCAGCTCGCGGCGAGCGTCCGCTCGGATCCACTCGTCGACCGGACGAACGTCGCACAGCAGGTCCGTGGTCAGCAGGAGGTGGTCGCGCCACTGGTCGGCGGGCCGCGCCCCACGCAGGCCGTGCAGCACCTTCGACACCCGGTCGACCAGTTCCGCGAACCGGCCGACCAACTCGATGTCCCCGCCGTCGACGTCGTCGACCGGCAGTGCGAGACCCAGCCACTCACCGGTCGACTCGTCGGCGGCGGCCCCCAGCAACAGCCGGTCGAGCGCGGCCGTGAAGGTGTTCTGCTCGAAATCGCGCAGGCCGAAGGCCGAGCGTTGCACGCTGTCGATGCCCCAGCGGGCGCCGGACTCCCGGACCCAGTCCCGCACACGTTCGAGATCGTCGTCGGTGAACCGGAACCGCGCCCGCACCGCCGACAACGCCGCGACGTCGAGCATCTGGCCGGCCGTGACCCGCGCGGTGCCCAGCTCGATCATGGTCGCGACCACCTCGAGGACCGGGTTGGTCCGTCGCAGCCCCCGATCGGCCAGCCGGACACGCAGCGAGTGTGCCGGATGCTCCGAGGCTCGCCCCGCGACCACCGCACCGCCGAACGCCGCCCGGACGAGCGGCGCGAACGACTCGACGTCGGGACACATGATCAGCACGTCCCGTGGCTCCAGCGTCGGATCGTCCTGGAACGCACGCAGCAACACGTCCCGCAGGACGTCGACCTGACGGGCCGGACCGTGACACGCGTGCACCTCGACGCTGCCGTCCGGGAGTGCGGCCCCCGCGGGGGTCGGCGCGCGATCGGCGACCAGGTCGCGCTGCAGCCGCCGCAACACGGTGTCGGCGCCCGCCTCGTCGACGCTCGGCAGGTAGTGGTCGCGATCGGCCAGAGGCGCGACGAGCGGACGCAGTTCCCGCACGTCACGGGCGAGGCCGACGAGCAACGGGTGACCGCCGGCCGCCGCGGCCGGTGCGTCCCGACGGCGTGACCCGGGCACGATCGACGACGCCGCGTCCCACAGTGCGGGCGACGGATGCGGGAGCCAGAGGTGAACCGTGCGATGCCCCGCGAGCGCGTGCAGGAGCTCGCGCTGGGTGGTGGTCAGGCGGGTCGGGCCGAAGACCGACAGTCGCTCGGGCAGCGTGACGAGCGACGGGTCTCGGCGCACCTGCTCGCAGACCGCCTGCAGTCGTTCCGCGGGATGCGCCCCGAGGTCCGACCGCACCCGGCGGAAGATCTCGGCCTGCCATCGCAGATCGTCGGGCAGCGCGCCGCCGGCGCCGTCGGTGTCCACGCCCGCCGCCCAGTCGCGCAGCATGGCGGGACGCTGCGCGGCGTAGGTCCGCAGCAGCCCCGCGACGTGCGCGGCCACCGACCACCGACGTCCGCGGCGGTGATCGTCGGGGTCGGCGGCGGCGCCGATGCTCGCGGCGAGGACCGCGCACCACGGCTCGGCGGTGCAGTCGTCGATCGCGCGCAGAACCGACCAGGTCGATCGGTCGGCGGACCAGGGATCCTCGGCGGGGTCGATCCCGCCGACGGTGGACACGACGTCGTCCACCAGCCGACTCGGCGAGGGGAACTCGATACCGGCGGCGACACCGTCGCCGGACCCCTCCGAGCCGACGCCCAGCACCCCGGAGAGGCGTTGGTGCAGCCAGCGTTCGACGCCCTTGGCCGGAACGGCGACGACCTCGGTGGTGAACGGATCCGCGAGCGGCGTGCGCAGCACCTGCGCGAGGGCGTCGGCCAGGGTGTCGGCCCGCTCGGCGCGGTGGATCTCGAGCACGCGGATCTCCCGTCGGACGTGTCGCGAGCGACCCGAGGGGGCCGCACCGACCGGCCCGTCTCGGGCCGATGTCCGCGACGGTAACCCGAGCCCCCGACACGGCGGACCGAACCGACCCGTTTCCACGGTGGCGCAGTCGACCGTTGACATCGCCTGTGTGGTGCGCCACACTCAACCTGTCAGACAGCCTGACATCCGATCGAACTCGACGCGATCACCCCCCGACCCGAGGAGAACCGACGTGGCCGCCACCCGAACCGAGCACGACCTGCTGGGAGACCGCGAGGTGCCCGCCGACGTGCTCTGGGGCATCCACACCCTGCGCGCCACCGAGAACTTCCCGATCACCGGTCGGCCCATCTCGAGCAACCCCGCCCTGATCCGCGCCCTCGCCGCCGTCAAGTACGCGGCCGCCGCGGCGAACCGCGACCTCGGCCTGCTCGATGCCGAGCGCGCGGACGCGATCCTCACCGCCTGCCGCGAGATCCTCGACGGGCAGTGGCACGACCAGTTCGTCGTCGACGTCATCCAGGGCGGCGCCGGCACCTCGACCAACATGAACGCCAACGAGGTGATCGCCAACCGCGCCCTGACCCTGCTGGGCCACCGCCCCGGCGAGTACCGCTACCTGCACCCCAACGAGCACGTGAACCTCGGACAGTCGACCAACGACGTCTACCCCACCGCGTGCAACATCGCGACCATCATGGCCGTGGGCGTGCTGTCGGAGTCGATGCACCACCTGCAGAAGACGTTCCGCGCGAAGGCCGAGGAGTTCCGCACCGTCGTCAAGATGGGCCGCACGCAGCTGCAGGACGCCGTGCCGATGACGCTCGGACAGGAGTTCGGCACCTTCGCCGTCATGATCGAGGAGGACCGCGCGCGGCTCGAGGAGGCGTCGCTGCTGGTACACGAGATCAACCTCGGCGCCACCGCCATCGGCACCGGTTTGAACGCCGCGCCGGGCTACCGCGAGGCCGCCGTGCGCCATCTGCGCGAGGTCACGGGACTGCCGCTCGTCAGCGCCACCGACCTGTTCGAGGCCACGCAGGACGTCGGCCAGTTCGTGCACCTGTCGGGCGTGCTCAAGCGCTGCGCGGTGAAGCTGTCGAAGGTGTGCAACGACCTCCGGCTGTTGTCCTCCGGCCCGCGCGCCGGCTTCGGCGAGATCGATCTCCCCGCGGTCCAGGCCGGCTCGTCGATCATGCCCGGCAAGGTCAACCCGGTGATCCCGGAGGTGCTGAACCAGGTCGCCTTCCAGGTGATCGGTCAGGACGTCACGGTGACCATGGCCGCGGAGGCCGGACAGCTCCAGCTCAACGCCTTCGAACCCATCATCATGGAATCGCTCACCTCCGGCATGACGCATCTCGGCGCCGCCTGCCGTACTCTCGCCGACCGATGCGTCGTCGGCATCACCGCCCACGCGGCGCATCTGCGCTCGGACGTGGAGCACTCGATCGGCCTGGTCACCGCGCTCAACCCGCACATCGGCTACCAGGCCGCCACCGAGATCGCCAAGGAAGCCCTCGACACCGACCGCGGTGTCGCCGAACTCGTGCTCGAACGGGGCCTCCTCACCGCGGATCGCCTCGAACAACTGCTCCGCCCGGAGCACCTGGCCAACCTGCAGAGCTGAACGGCTCCCCCCACTCACCCGAGCTCCCCCGCACCCACCGAGGACGCACCATGACCACTCCCACCACCGACCATCGGGGCGCCGACGCCGCGCTCCACGAGGTCGAGAACCAGGGCTACCACAAGGGCCTGAAGACCCGGCAGGTCCAGATGATCGCCATCGGCGGCGCCATCGGCACCGGCCTGTTCATGGGCGCCGGCGGGCGCCTCGCCGGAGCCGGACCGGCCCTGGTGTTCTCCTACGCCATCTGCGGCTTCTTCGCCTTCCTCATCCTGCGGGCGCTGGGCGAACTGGTCCTGCACCGTCCCACGTCCGGCTCGTTCGTCTCCTACGCCCGCGAGTTCTTCGGCGAGAAGGCGGCCTTCGTCACCGGCTGGCTCTACTGGCTCAACTGGTCGATGACCGCGGTGGTCGACGTGACCGCCGTCGCCCTCTACATGGAGTTCTTCGGCAAGTACTCCGCGCCGATCGCCGCCGTCCCCCAGTGGGTCTGGGCGCTGATCGCGCTGGTGGTCGTGCTGTCGCTGAACCTGGTGTCGGTCAAGGTCTTCGGTGAGCTGGAGTTCTGGTTCGCACTGATCAAGGTGCTCGCGCTGGCCGCGTTCCTCGTCGTCGGCCTCTACCTGCTGATCGCCGGCACACCGAACCAGGAGCAGGGCCTGTCGATGATCGCCGACAACGGCGGTCTCATCCCCAACGGTCTGCTGCCCGCCGTGGTCATCATCCAGGGCGTCGTGTTCGCCTACGCCTCCATCGAACTGGTCGGCACCGCCGCGGGCGAGACGCCGAACCCGGAGAAGGTGATCCCCAAGGCCATCAACACCGTCATCGTCCGCATCGCGGTGTTCTACATCGGCTCGGTCACCCTGCTCGCCCTGCTCCTCCCGTACACCGCCTACCGCGCCGGCGAGAGCCCCTTCGTGACCTTCTTCGGCTCCATCGGCGTCGAGGGCGCCGACACCGCGATGAACCTCATCGTGCTCACCGCCGCGCTGTCGTCGCTCAACGCCGGCCTCTACTCCACCGGCCGCATCCTGCGCTCCATGGCCGCCGCCGGCAGCGCCCCGCAGTTCGCCATGCGCATGACCAAATCGGGCGTCCCCTACGGTGGGATCCTGCTGACGTCCGTCGTGACGCTCCTCGGCGTCGCCCTCAACGCGGTGGTCCCGGAGCAGGCGTTCGAGATCGTGCTCAACCTCGCCGCTCTCGGCATCGTCAGCGCGTGGGCCATGATCGTGCTCTGCCAGCTCAAGCTGTGGCACCTGTCCAAGGAGGGCATCCTGACGCGACCGTCGTTCCGCCTCTTCGGCGCCCCCTACACGGGCATCGCCACGCTCGTCTTCCTCGCCGTCGTCGTCGTCCTCATGGGCTTCGACTACCCGGTCGGCACGTACACCCTGGCCTCGCTGCTGCTCATCGTTCCCGCCCTCGCCGTCGGATGGCGCGTGGCCAAGCCGCGTATCGAGCGGCTCGCCCGCGAGCGTGCCGACGGCCGCGGCGGCGCGGTCGCTCGATGACCGGATCGCCACTCGCGTCCGTCCCGTCGGTGGTCGTCCTGACCACCGGCGGGACCATCGCGAGCCGGGTCGGATCCGACGGAGTGAGCACCCCCGGCAAGGTCGCCGTGGATCTCGACGCCATCGGCGCCCGCCTCGGCGTGCACGTCACGGTCGTCGACGTTCTCCGCGTCGACTCCGCCGCGATGTCGAACGCCGATCTCGACACCGTCTCGGCCGCCGTCGCGCAGCACCTGCGGTCGGATGTCGTCGGCGTCGTCGTCCTGCACGGCACGGACACGCTCGAGGAGACGGCCATGCTGGTCGACCTCGTGCACGACGATCCCCGCCCCGTCGTCTTCACCGGCGCCCAGCGCACCGCCGACCATCCGGACGGCGACGGCCCGCACAACGCCGAACTCGCCGTGGCGGTCGCGGCCGACCCGGAACGCCGCGACCAGGGTGTGCTCGTCGCCTTCGGCCCGCGCGTCCTGCGGGCCCGCGGAGTGCGCAAGGCCCACACGACCGATCTCGACGCCTACACCGGACTCGACGCCGACGTCCCCCACCCCCGACCGACGGTGTCCCGCCACCCGATCGAGGCGGTCCGCGTGGACATCGTCGCGCTCCACCCCGGAGTCGACGGCGTGATGATCGACGCCGCGTGCGACCACGGGGCCGCGGGCATCGTGCTCGAGGCGATGGGCGCCGGCAACGCCAACGTCGACGTCGTCGCCGCGGTGCGCCGCGCCGTCGACGCCGGTGTCGCGGTGGTGCTGTCCACCCGCGTCCCGTCGGGCGGCGTCGTCACCACCTACGGCGGCGGCGGGGGCGGTGCCGATCTGGTGGCCGCGGGAGCCCTGTCCGCCGGTACCGCGAGTCCCGCCCAGGCGCGAATCACGTTGTGCGCGTTGGTGGCCGAGTCGCCGTACGACGTGCCCGCGCGCTTCGCCGCGGTGATGGACACCGCGTCGTCGGTGGCGACGGTCCCCCCGCGGACCTCGGTCCGCATCCGCGCGTAGCATCGCATCCGTGCCACTTCTGCTGACCTCGCGTCGACACGTCGACCTGCGCCGCCAGGCGAGTGCAATCTGTCGGTGACCCCGCTCCGCGTCACCGACGCCGCAATCTGTCGGTGACCCCGCTCCGCGTCGTCACTCCCAGCACCTCACACCAGAAGGCACACCCATGTCCGCGCCCAGCGCTGCCCCCACCCGTCGGCTGCCCCAGTGGGCCACGTCGTTCGGACCCCAGATCGTCGCCGGCCTGATCCTCGGCGTCGTCCTCGGGCTCGTCGCCCGCTCCATGCTCGACGCCGCCGACGGCAATCCCAACTGGCTCGTCGAAACCCTGTCCACCATCGGCTCGAGCTACGTCAAGCTCCTCACCGTCGCCGTGGTTCCGCTCGTCTTCACCGCCATCGTCAGCTCCATCGCCAACCTGCGCGCCGTCACCAACGCCGCGCGCCTGGCCGGCCAGACACTGCTGTGGTTCGCCATCACGGCGTTCGTCGCCGTGATCGTCGGCATCGTCATCGGCCTCGTCGCGCAGCCGGGGTCCCGCACCGGCGTCGACGCCGCGTTGGAGAAAGCCCCCGCCACCTCCGGCTCCTGGTGGTCGTTCCTCACCGGCCTGGTGCCGAACAACTTCCTCGCTCTCGGCGCCAAGACCACGCAGGCCGAGGGCGCCCTGTCGACCAGCCTGAACTTCAACATCCTGCAGCTGCTCGTCGTCGCCGCGGCCATCGGCATCGCCGCCCTGAAGGTCGGCAAGGCCGCCGAGCCGTTCCTCACGTTCAACGCCTCGCTGCTCGCGATCGTGCAGAAGGTGCTGTGGTGGATCATCCGCCTGGCCCCCATCGGCACCGCCGCCCTCATCGGCAACGCCGTCGCCACCTACGGCTGGGACGCGATCGGCTCGCTCGGCGTGTTCACCGTGTCGATCTACGTCGGCCTCGCGATCGTGTTCTTCGTGATCTACCCGATCATCGTGCGCGCGCACGGCTTGTCGGTCCGCAGCTTCTACTCGGGTGTCTGGCCGGCCACGCAGCTCGGGTTCGTCTCGCGCTCCTCGATCGGCACCCTGCCGCTCACCCAGCGCGTCACCGAGCGCAACCTCGGTGTGCCGCGGGAGTACGCGTCGTTCGCGGTGCCGCTCGGCGCCACCACCAAGATGGACGGCTGCGCCGCGATCTACCCGGCCATCGCCGCGATCTTCGTCGCGCAGTTCTACGGCATCGACCTGACGCTGACCGACTACCTGCTCATCGTCGTCGTCTCCGTCGTGGGATCCGCCGCGACCGCCGGCACCACCGGCGCGACGGTCATGCTCACGCTGACGCTGTCCACTCTCGGCCTCCCGCTGGCCGGTGTCGGCCTGCTCCTCGCCGTCGAGCCGATCGTCGACATGGGCCGCACCGCGGTCAACGTGACCGGCCAGGCACTCGTGCCCACCATCGTTGCCAAGCGCGAAGGCATTCTGAACCGGGAGCGGTACGACGCGCCGCGTGACGGCGATCCGTTCAGCGACGACGCCGAGGACGTCGCACTGGCGCGCTAGGCCCGACGACGTTCGGGCGCGCTAGAAGAACTGCGCCCGCACGAACCCGGCGATCAACACAGCGAGGCCGACGATCTCCACCCCGGCCAGCGCGACCATGAACGCGTGCGTTCCCCGCACCGGGTTCACGAACTGGTTGTCGGTGTCGCGTCGGGCGCCGTGGACGACGTAGCTCACGATGGCTGCGACGAAGAAGAACACCACGGCGCCCGACGCGATCAGGTTGACCGCCGTCGACCACGCCCCGAAATGCACCAACGCGGCGAGCACCATCGTGGCGAAGGAGTAGAGCAACGCCGCGCGGTGGGCGATGTCGACGTAGGGGTGCGCCTGCCCGGTCGGCGAGGTCGCCATGCCGCGGAATTTCCAGACCCCGAGCACCAACGCCCACAGCAGGATCAGGCCCGAGACGAGCACCAGCACGGCCGTGTCCACGGGGAGGGTCATGCCGCCCAGTTCACCAGATGCGCGGTCCGGGCGCGTCCGACCG
Source organism: Rhodococcoides corynebacterioides (assembly GCF_019834675.1). Lineage (GTDB taxonomy): Bacteria > Actinomycetota > Actinomycetes > Mycobacteriales > Mycobacteriaceae > Rhodococcoides > Rhodococcoides corynebacterioides_A. Next base: position 66,780 of record NZ_JABUBU010000003.1, read on the forward strand.
GCGAGGTCGGGTGATACGGCACAATCGGCGACCATGCAGAAGGAGCCGACCATGATCGACCCCGTCGGTACCTACCGCGATCGCTACGACTGGTTCGTGCGGGCGACGGTCGCCCTGGCCACGGCGGTGGAGTCGATCGTCGCCGACGCGGGCCTCGATGTGGACGCGGTGGAAGCCCGCACCAAATCGGTCGAATCCGCGGCCGGCAAGTTCGCGCGGTTGAAGCCCGACGGCTCGTTGGAATTCACCGATCCGTTGACCGAGGTGACGGACCTCGTGGGCGTACGGGTCATCACGTACCTCACCTCCGACATCGAGCGGGTGGCGGAGGCGTTGTCGTCGCGGTTCGAGTTGCTCAAGACCATCGACAAGTCGTCGCTCGCCCAGGAGACGGGCGTGTTCGGCTACGCCGGCAAGCATCTGATCCTCACGCCGGGTGGTGACCGAGTGCCGCCCGGCTGCGGGGACGTCGTCGGTCTCGGGTTCGAGGTGCAGATCCGCACGGTGCTGCAGCACGCGTGGGCCGAGATCGAGCACGACATCCGGTTCAAGAACTCCCGCACCCAGGGCTCCCCGGTGATCGACCGCGCGTTCACCCTGGCGGCCGGATTGATCGAACTCGCCGATCAACAGTTCGAGCTCGCGGACCGTCACCACAAGGAGAAGATCGCCGAACTGCGCGCAGCCGACGCCGCGCGCGGCATGGACCTGGAACTGACGGCGGAGAAGCTGCGTAGCATCGTCACCGATCTGCTGCCCGAATACGCCTCCAGCCGGCCCACCCACTACGAGTGGTTGCTCACCCTCGTCACCGCGAACGGCATCACCACGGGTGCAGAACTCGAGGACGCTCTCGATCCGTCGCGCGTGCCGTTCGTGGTGGGGGCCATGGACTATCAGCATCGGCCCGGCCACGTTCGCCTCGTGGACGACCTGTTGCTCGATCGGTTCGGGGAGGCGCACATCGTCCGCACGGCAACGCTGACCACCGAACGGGACCGGCTCGGCAAGCTGCGGTACCGGCTCACGAAACTGCAGGCGCATCAGGAGTGAGATTCTGGTAGAAGGGCCTGCGTGACCGATGCCCTCTCGACCATCACCGTCCGCGGCGCCCGCGAGAACAACCTGAAGGGGATCGATCTCGATCTTCCCAAGGGCGAGTTGGTGGTGTTCGCCGGCGTGTCCGGATCCGGCAAGTCCTCGCTGGTGTTCGACACCATCGCCGCCGAGGCGCAGCGGCAGATCAATGCGACGTTCAGCGCGTTCGCGCAGACCTTCCTGCCCTCGTACGGGCGTCCGGACGCCGACCTGATCGCGAACCTGTCGGCCGTCGTGATCGTCGACCAGAAGCGTCTGTTCGGCTCGCCCCGATCGACCGTCGGCACCATCACCGACATCGGGGACTGGCTGCGCATGCTCTACGCCCGCGGGGTCCGTCCGTCGATCGGCCACGCCAACGCGTTCTCGTTCAACGATCCGGCCGGCATGTGCCCGGACTGCGAGGGACTCGGCGAGGCCAAGGTGATCGACGTCGACGAGTTGGTCGACTTCTCGAAGTCGTTGCGCGAAGGACCCATTCGTCATCCCGACTTCCAGCCGGGCAAATGGCCCTACCGGCTGTACGCGGACTCGGGCCTGTTCGATCTCGACGTTCCGCTCGAGCAGTACTCGGCGCGGGAGCGGCACATCTTTCTCGACGCCGCCCCCGGCGAGGTGGCCATGCCGAACACCGACGGCGTGTTCACCACCTACGAGGGACTGCTCTCGAAGTTCCGTCGCAGCTACCTGACCAAGGACGCGGCCACGCTGAAGGGCAAGGCCAAGGAGGCCTACGAGCGCATCGTCACCCGCGGCGTCTGTCCCGCCTGCCGCGGCTCTCGGTACAACCCGACGGTTCACGGCGCACGCCTCGAGGGTCTGTCGATCCCCGAGGCGTTCGCGATGCAGGTCTCCGATCTCGCGGACGTCATGGACGGCTGGTCTCTCGGCGTTCTCGACGCACCGCGGCGGGAGGTGGTCACCCAGCTGCGTCGCCTGGGCGATCTCGGCCTGGGGTACCTGAGCCTCGACCGCGCGACGTCGTCGTTGTCCGGCGGCGAGGCGCAGCGCATCAAGATGGTGCGCCACCTCGGGTCGACGCTCAACGACATGCTCTACGTCTTCGACGAGCCCACCACCGGTCTGCACGCCCGCGACGTCCACCGGTTGAACGCGATGCTGCTGGCCCTGCGCGACAAGGGCAACACGGTCCTGGTGGTCGAGCACGATCCCGAGGTGATGGCCGTCGCCGATCGCATCGTCGAGATCGGCCCCGGGGCGGGGGCGGACGGCGGCACCGTCGTCTTCGTCGGCACGCCGCAGGAGCTGAGCACCGCGGACACGCGTACCGGGCGTGCACTGCGAGAGGTGGCCACCGCACCTCGTCGTCCGCGGACGCCCACCGGATCGATTCGCCTCGAGAACGCCCGCACCCACAACCTGCGCAGCGTCACCGTCGACGTGCCACTCGGCGTGCTCGTCGCCGTCACCGGGGTCGCCGGGTCCGGCAAGTCCAGCCTGATCCACCACCATCTGCCGGCCGTCCGCCCCGACGCCGTGATGATCGACCAGTCCCCCATCCGCGGGTCGCGGCGATCGTCGCCCGCGACGTACACCGGCCTGCTGGATCCGATCCGGGCGCACTTCGCCAAACGCACCGGCCGCCCGGCGGCGCTCTTCTCTCCCAATTCCGACGGGGCCTGCCCGGACTGCCAGGGCACCGGCACCATCTTCACCGAGCTGGGCTTCACCGACCCGGTCACCAGCACCTGCGAGACGTGTCAGGGACGCCGGTTCCGCTCGGGAGCGATCAAGTACACGGTGGACGGCGTGTCCATCGCGGACGTCTTCGAGATGTCCGTCGACGCCGCATTCGAGTTCTTCACGGCGCCGAAGATTCGCGCCGTGCTGGGGCGGTGCCGTGATGTCGGTCTCGGTTACCTCACGCTGGGCCAGAACCTCACCTCGCTCTCCGGCGGGGAGCGCCAACGACTGAAGCTGGCCACCGAGCTCACCGGTACGGCGGCGCTGCTGGTGCTCGACGAGCCCACCACCGGTCTTCACCCCTCGGACGTGAACAACCTGGTGGCGCTGCTGTCGGGCATGGTCGACGAGGGCCGATCGGTGGTGGTGATCGAGCACGATCTCGCCGTCGTCGCGGCGTCGGACTGGGTGATCGATCTCGGCCCGGACGGCGGTCACGACGGCGGCCGGGTGGTGTTCACCGGCACTCCGGCGGACCTCCTTCGAGACTCGGGCCACACCGGTCGGCATCTCGCGCGGCGGCTCGGAGAGTAAACCGTCGGTAAAGTACCAGGCATGAGCGACACCGTCACCGCTGCCGCGAGTACAGAACTGGGTGGATTCGCCGGGTGGGCCGTCGGGCTGATGGAGGCCATCGGCGGCCCCGGCGCCGGCCTCGCCGTCGCCGTGGAGAACTTCTTCCCCCCGATTCCGAGCGAGATCATCCTTCCGCTGGCCGGGTTCACGGCGTCGCAGGGCGGCTTCTCGTTGTTCAGCGCGCTGTTCTGGACGACGCTCGGTTCGGTGGTGGGCGCGGCCGTCCTCTACTGGCTGGGCGTGAAGCTTGGCCGGGACCGCCTCTACGCGATCGTGGACCGGATGCCCCTCGTCGACACCGAGGATCTGGCGAAGGCGGAGGACTGGTTCGCCCGCCACGGCCGGTCGGCCGTCTTCTTCGGCCGCATGATCCCGATGGTGCGGTCCGGCATCTCCGTCCCGGCCGGCGTCTCCCGCATGCCCTTCTGGCAGTTCCTGCTCTACACCACCGCCGGCAGCCTGCTGTGGAACTCGATCTTCGTGCTCGCCGGGTACTACCTGGGCGAGAACTGGCATTACGTGGAGAACTACGCCTCGGTCTTCCAGTACGTCGTCATCGGCCTGGTCGTGGCACTGATCGGCTGGTTCGTGACCAAGAAGGTGCGGGCCCGGTCCGCCGCCTGATCACCTCTGCAGCAGCCCCTTCAGGGTCTCGAGGTCACGCTGGACCGCCACGCAGTCCCGGTCGAACTCGGCGTCGGTCATGCCGAGCCGACGCACGGTGAACAGCACCTCCGCACCGTCCGGATGCGGGACGACGCGCAGCGGATTCAGCACCTCGGTGCCGTCGGGCAGGGTGACGGTGTGGTCCAGCACGCCGAGATCGTTCTCGGCCGCGAACCGGACCCGCACCGTTCCCATCGGCGACTCGGTCAGGAGATCGTCGCCGTCGCGGGTGACCCCCGACGCGAGGCCCGCCGCCCATGCCGTGAGGTTCTCCGGGCGTCGGGCGTAGTCGTAGACCTCGCGCGCCGGGGCCGCGATCACCACCGACAGATGCCTGCTCTCCATGTCGTCCTGCACGGTCGCCATCCTCTCGCAGGTCACCACCCATGGTGGCTGATCTCGGGTGCGCCCGCGCGAAGAATCGGAACCGGCACCGTCGGGGTCAGGTCAGGTCCGCACGCTCCCAACGATTGACGAACTCGAGGCCGCTGCGAACGAACAGCTGCGAGACCGGGCAGCGTCGCTCGACCTCGGCCACGAAGTGGTCGAACGCCTCGCCGGAAGCGTCGGTCTGCACGGTCGCCTCGACGGTGACGCGGTCGAAGTTCGCGTTACCGTCCTCCCCCGCCACGAGAACGCCGGTGTCCAGATCGCCCTGCACGCGGAAGGTGAATTCGCCGAGCGTGATACCCAGGTCCTTGGCCACGAGGCTGGCCGTCACCTGGTTGCAGGACGTGAGCGCGCCCAGCGCGTAGAACAGCGGGCTCGGCGCGGCGTCCCGGCCGCCGAAGGCGGGGTACGCGTCGGCGTCGAACTCGTGGCCGGCCGTGCCCTGCACCGACAGGTGCTGGGCGACGCCGGTACCGCGGGCGTCGACGACGAAGGGGACGACGGAGGTCTTCACGGAGGTCTTCGCAGAAGTCATGCCGACGACGGTCGTCGGCCGCCCGCCTCGGGTCCAGGTTCAGAATCACCTCGAGTGCAGACCCATCCGCCGCGTAGGTTGGCGGACATGACGACACGACCCGCGGCGGACCACCGGACGTCGGCGCCGCGCACCGTCACCCGCGTGCTTCTCGGCGCCTTCCTCACCTTCGCGGGTCTGTCCCACCTGTTCTGGGCGCGTGAGGAATTCCGCGCCCAGGTCCCGACGTGGGTACCTCTCGACGTCGACGCGGTGGTGCTCGCGTCGGGCGTCGTCGAGGTGGTGCTCGGGGTGCTCCTGCTCTCCGGGTGGCGACGGACCGTCGTCGGGTGGATCGTCGCCGCGTTCTTCGTCGCGGTGTTCCCCGGCAACGTCTCGCAGTATCTGACCGGCACGGACGCGTTCGGCCTCGACAGCGACAACGCCCGCGCGATCCGACTCCTGTTCCAGCCGCTGCTCATCGGCTGGGCGCTGTGGAGTACCGGCGCGTGGGCCGCATGGCGCGACCGCGCTAGGCCATCGCGCGCAGCGTGAGGTCTCGGACGGCGGCGGAGAAGGCCACGACCGTGACCACGTCGACGGCCGTGGCGGCGCCGCGGATCGCCCGGATCTGCTCCCGCGCGGCCGACTCGACCGGCCACCCGTAGGCGCCGCCGGAGATCAGCGGGAACGCGACCGACGAGGCTCCCAGCGAGTCGGCCAGGATCAACGACCGCTCGTACGCAGCCCGCAGCAGCGGCGACCGGTCCTCGCGTGCCGAGTACCGCGGGCCCACGGTGTGGATCACCCAGTGCGCCGGCAGGTGACCCGCCGTCGTGGCGACGGCGGCGCCGACGTCGAGTCCGTTCGGGAGCGTCGTCGCGCGCAGCAGGCGGCAGGCGTCGAGAATCGCCGGCCCGCCGGCCCGATGGATCGCGCCGTCCACCCCGCCGCCGCCGAGCAGGGTGGAGTTGGCGGCGTTGACCACCACGTCCGCCCGGACCGTGGTGATGTCGCCGAGGACGACGTCGAGTCGCCGGGGTCCCGAGGTGGTCATGACGCTCCGTCCGTGAGGGTGTGGGTCAGGGTGATCAGGTCGGCCGCTCGGCGTCCGGGGTACCCGTGCAGCAACTCGATCCACTCCGCCGGGATCGCCGAACGCCCCCAGCGAGCGCCGAGCAGGCCACCCGCGATGGCCGCCGTGGTGTCGGTGTCGCCGCCGGCCCGGACGCACTTCTCGAGCGCCCGCGGCAGTTGCCGCTCGTCCTCCTCCGTCGTGGCGATGGCCCACCACGCGGTCTGCAGGGCGTGGACCACCCACCCGTTGTTCGCGAAGTCCGCCGGCGTTCCGGTTTCCGCCGCCTCGAGCAGGGGCGACCAAATGTTCGACAGGACGGGGTCCGCGGACAGGGCGAGGCGGAGGCCGTCGTACGTTCCGTGCAGCACCGCGTGGCGGATGGCGACGGACCACAGGGCGCACGCCTCCCCGGCCTGTGGATCGGAGTGGGTCAACGCGCTGATGCGGGTGGCCGCGTCGGCGAGCGCGCGCCCGTCGTGCAGGAACGCCAGGGCGACGGGCGCCGTTCTCATGAGCGAGCCGTTGCCCCCGGTTCGGCCCGAGAGACCGGCGGCTCGCCGAGTCATCGCATCGGCCGACGGATCGCGGTGGGAGAGCACGGCCCGCGTCTGGTTCCCGATGTCCGGCGGCCGTGTGTCGTACCAGGTCACGAAATTCGCCGCGACGGCGTCGAGCAATCCGGCGTCGGCGTGTCCGGCGAGTGCGTCGGCGACGCACAGAGCCAGCGCGTCGGCGACGCACAGAGCCATCGACGTGTCGTCCGTCCATTCACCGGGCGCCCAGTCGAACGGCCCACCCCCGATCATCGCGATCTTTTGATCGGGGGTGGGATACCCGAATTCGTAGCCCGCCCCGAGGGCGTCGCCCGCCGCTGTTCCCAGCAGGACACCCTCGGCCCGGTCGATCCGATCCGTCGTCAGCATTGCGCACCCCTTTGCTCGATTATGCGCTAACTATAGATCAGTCTTGCGCTAAGATGCAAGCGTGCCGTCAGACCTCACCGACTTCCCCCGCCCGTCCGTCGCGGTCGACGTCGCCGTGCTCACCGTCACCGACCACGGGCTGGCGGTCGTGACCGTGGACTCCCGGTGGGGCCACGCTCTACCCGGCACGTTCCTGCACCCCGGCGAGACCCTGGCCGACGCGGCCGGTCGCGCGCTGCGCACCAAGGCCGGCATCGAGGAGGTGGCCTTCCACCAGCTCCGCATGTTCGACGCGCCGGACCGCGACGACCGTGGATGGGTCCTGTCGATGGCGCACTCCACGGAGGTCGCCGCGTCCGCCCTGCCGCCCGACGGCCGCACGGTGGACGTCGAGCACGGCCGGCCCACCGTGCCGATGGCCTTCGACCACGCCGACATGGTCACCGCGGCCGTCGAGGATCTCCGCACGCGCTACACCGACGCCCCCGACCCGTCGGGGCTGCTCGGGCCCCGATTCACCCTGCTGCGCCTGCGACGTCTCTACGAAGTCGTCTTCGACCGCACGCTGCCCAAGGACACCTTCCGCCGACACGCCCTCGGCGCGATCCAGGGCACCGGGGAGGTCACCGCCGTCGACGGTGGCCGACCGGCCGAGCTCTACGAGCGTCGACCGGATGCGTCGTTTCCCAGGACCATGGCCGCACTCCTCGGCGGCTGAGAACCATGGCCGCACTCCTCGGCGGCTGAGAACCATGGCCGCACTCCTCGGCGGCTGAGAACCATGGCCGCACTCCTCGGCGGCTGAGAACCATGGCCGCACTCCTCGGCGGCTGATCGGTCAGCGCGGGACGGCACTCACGGTGAACGGCTCCACCGGCTCCCCGCCCCGCTTGTCGAACTGACTGTTCACCACGAGCAGCCGGTCGTCGACCGCGGCGACGGTGGTGGGGTACGCGAAGCTCGGGTCGCGGATCTCCCCGGTGACGCGACCCGACCGGCCGTCGTCGGACAGATCGACGCGCGCGATCAGACCGTCGCGGTTGCGCACCACGTACAGCGTGTCGTCGTCGTACTCGAGACCGTCACCGTTCTGCAGCGTGGCGCCGCCGAGGTCGACCTGCGTCACCTCCCGCGACACACCGTCGACGCGGTAGAGGTTGCCGGTGGAGGACTGCACGATCACCAGGGCGTCGTCGTCGACCTCGACGATGCCGTTCGCGTTGAAGCCCTCGCCGTACACGAAGGGCGTGCCGTCGAAGGTCACCGCCGGCTCGAGCTGCCCGTCACCCTGCGCGTTCGGCGGCACGCGCCACAGCACGGGGCTGCGGGAATCGGTCACGTAGGCCTCGCCGTCGTCTCCCACGACGACGTCGTTGAGGAACGTGGCGTCCGCGCCCAGACCGTTCGTCAGGGTCGCTCGCAGCGCGCCGGTCTCCGCGTCGTGCACCCACACCCGACCGGTCGCGCCGCCGGCGATCACCAGGACGCCGGTCTCGTCGTCGTCCCCGTCCTCGACGTCGAGACCGGCCGCGCCCGTGCGCCCGTTCTCCCCCGGCGCCAGGAACGGCCGGACTTCCTCGTCGCCGACCGTTCCGCGGAACACCGCCCCGTCGGAGGTCGACGTCACCCAGAACGTGTCGTCGTCGGCGGTGATCCCCTCCGGGAAGACGCCCGTTCCCGGCAGGCGGTAGACGGACGCCGATCCCGACGACGGCGTGGCGGCCGACGACGGTCCCGACGGCCCCGCCGACGCCGAGGTGGCGGCCGCCGACGCCGATGGTTCGGCCGTCGGTTCGCCGTCCTGCGACGACGAACAACCGGACAGGACGAGGGCGAGGACGCCGACCGAGGCGACGACGGGAGTGCGCAGTCTGGACATGATCCGGGAGTGCCCGATTTGTCGTCTCACGACACAGGTCCGCGTTTCACCCCCGTCGACCTCGGGACACGGCCTACGGTCGTCAGGCCAGGGGCCACCCGAGATGCGGGCGGTCGAACACGGAGGACGCATGCCCGTCATCACCCGCGAGGTCGAGATCGCCGTCCCGGCGTCCGACGCCTTCGCGTACCTGTCCGACCACGAGAACGTGCCGCACTGGATGTTCGGGGTGACCGCCTTCGACCCGGTGCGGCCGGTGAGCCGGGACGTGGGTGACCGATTCGACGCCGTGATGAAGCTGGGCCCGAAGACGCTGCGGTCCACCCTGGACGTGGTCGAGTGGGTGGACGACGAGGTGTTCGCGCTGCGGTCCGTCGCCGGCTTCGAGACGAGTTCGCGGTGGCGGGTCACCCCGATCGACGACGCCCGGTGCCGCGCCGACGTCGAGTTCGGCTACGAGTTCCCCGGCGGGCTCACCGGGCGAGCGTTGGCCAAGATCGTCGAGCCGTTCATCGGGCAGGGCGTGGCGATGACCGATCGGAACATCCGGCAGCGTCTCGAGGTCTAGCCGCGTCGGACCTCGGAGAACGCATCGCGTCAGAGAATGGCCACCGCGTCGATCTCCACCAGCATCTCCTCGCGCGGCAGTCCGGTGAACACCGTGGTGCGGCTGGGCAGGACGTCGCCGCGCGTGTGCTCGAGCACGAAGGCACCGTAGGCGTCGTTCATGACGGCGAAGTCCTCGCGTTTGGTCAGGTAGACGCGGAGCATCACCACGTCGTCGAAGGTGGCCCCGGACGCCTCGACGATGGCTTTGACGTTGGTCAGGGTGCGGGTGGTCTGCGCGGCGACGTCGCCGGGGAAGAGGTATTCGCTGGTCGCGGGGTCCACCGGCCCTTGGCCGGACACCTGGACGAAGTTGCCCTTGCGGACGCCCTGGGAGAACGTGTGCGCGGGGGCGGGCGCGTCGGTGGTCAGTACGGCGATCTTCTCGGTCATCGAGGTCCTTCCGGGGACGACGGGGGGCTCCAGCCCAGTTCCACCGACACGGCGTCGGCGGCGGCTCGAACCCGAGGGAGGGTGCCCAGCACGCGGGCGTGGTCCAGCAACATGTCGGGCACCGACATCGACACCGCAGCGACGATCGCGCCCGTTCCGTCCCGCACCGGCACGCCGATGCAGTTGACGAACGATTCATGTTCCTCGCGGTCCTCCGCGAAGCCCTGCTGCGCCACCAGAGCGAGCTCGGCCAGGTACCGCTCCGGCGAGTCGATGGTGCGCTCGGTGAAGCGCGTGTACTCCAGCCGGTGGGCGATGCGGTCCTGCTCGTCGGCGGGCAGCCCGGAGACGAGGATCTTGCCCACGGCCGTGCAGTGCAGCGGAGCGGGTTTGCCCACCCGCGAGTACATCCGGACGCTCTGGGTCGCGTCGAGCTTGTCGACGTAGATCGCCTCGCCCGACTCGTAGGTGGCCAGGTGCACCGTCTGCCGGGTGTCGGCGTTGAGCGCCACCAGATGCGGGCGTGCGATCACGCGGACGTCGCGGTGCTCGAGCGCGCGGTTGGACAGCTCGAACAGCCCGGCGCCCAACCGATATCGGTGCTCGGCATCGTGGGTGACGACGCGGTCGGCCTCCAGCGTTCGCAGCAGCCGCAGCACCGTCGTCTTGTGCACCTCCACGTGCGCGGCGAGGTCGTCGAGGGACCGCGGGCCGTCGGCCAGGGCCCGCAGAATGGTCAATGCTCGTGCGAGAGACTGACTCACGACGCCACCGATCCGGCCACGTCGACCCAGGCCAGCCTCGACCATGCGTCGTCGGTGACGTCCGCGGCCGCGGCCAGGTCCGTGACGGTGGGCACGGCGGCGCCGTCCCCGTGCGCCGTCAGCGCGGCCGCCGCGCACAGATGCCCCCACCGCACGGCAGTGACGGTCCCGACGCCGTGCAGGACACCCGCGAGATAGCCGCCGGCGAATGCGTCTCCCGCACCGATCTTCTCGACCACCTCCACGCGTACGGCGGGCACCACGACCGACCGCTCGCCGTCGTACGCCGTGACGGCCGCGGAATCGTTCTTGATCACCAGGCGCCGCGGCTCGGGGAACAGGGCGCGCAGCGCGGCCGGATCCCCGGTCCCGAAGACCACCTCGGCCTCGTCGGCGCCCAGGAGCACGATGTCGCTCCGGCGCACCTGCTCGCCGAGTACGCGCGCCGCCTCGACACCCGAGTTCCACAGCGTGGGGCGGTGATTGAGGTCGAAGCTCACCGCGGCGCCGAGAGTGTGGATGCGTTCGACCGCCGTGCGCGCGGAATCGGAGAGCGCCAGGGTGATCCCGCTGACGTGCACGAGGTCGGTGCGGCCCAGTCGCTCGCCGATCCACTCGACGTCGTCCGCACACAGGGCACTCGCGGCGGACCCGGAGCGGAAGTACGCCATGCGACTGTCGCCCAGCGCGAGGTCGTAGGGGTGCGCGGTGCCCGCACCCCGCTCCTTGACGTAGAGGCCGGTGGAGCGGGTGGGGTCGACGAGCACGGCGGAGGTGTCGACGCCGGCCTCGACCAGATCGGACCGCAGGTAGCGGCCGAAGCCGTCGTCGCCGACGCGGGAGGCCCAGGCGGTGTCCACGCCCAGCCGGGCGAGGACGCGGGCGACGTTGGCCTCGGCTCCGCCGGCGCCGCGGACGAAGTGGCCGGAGTGCTCGAGCGGGCCGGGCTCGGCGACCATCACCACGAGCCCTTCGCCGACACACACCGCTCGGGGGCTCGTCACAGTCGGATCCTCGCTCTTCTCAGCATTCTCTCGCCATTCCTGCCGGTCTCGTTGCAGACTAACGACACTGAACACATTGTGCAATCAGCGTTGCATATTACGCAACGGTTGCCGGGATCGCCGCAGAACGGTGCCGATCCGAGCCCGACCGGAGGACAACCCATGATCGACAGGCGCACCGTCGACGCCCTGCGCGAGCGACGCCTCGGCCCCGAACACAAGTCCGTCCCGCCGTCGTCGTGGGGACTCACCGTGGACGAGTTCCTCGGCACCGGACCGACGTTGGCGGACTTCCAGACTCCCGTCGTGTCCCTCGATCGGACGCGTCTGACGTCCAACATCGCCGTGATGGCGGACTGGGCGGCGGCCGCCGGCGTCGACCTCGCTCCCCACGGCAAGACCACGATGGCTCCCGCACTGTGGCGCGAGCAGCTCGTCGCCGGGAGCTGGGCGATCACGCTCGCCACCCCGTGGCAGGTCCAGCTCGCCCGCGCGTTCGGCGTGCAGCGCATCATGCTGGCCAACGCCCTGGTCGATCCCGTTGCCCTGCGGTGGATCTCGGCCGAGCTCGACGAGCACCCGGAGTTCGACTTCCTCTGCTGGGCCGACAGCGAGGAGACCGTCGTCCGCATGGCCGAGATTCTCGGCTCTCCCGGACGCCCGGTGAACGTCGTCGTCGAACTGGGTGGGCCGCACGGACGGACGGGCGCGCGCACCGTCGACGCCGCCGTCGCGGTCGCCCGCCGCGTCGCGGACACTCCCGGCCTCGCCCTCGCGGGCGTCGGCGGGTACGAGGGCGCACTCGCCCACGACCGGACGCCCGACGGACTCGCCGCCGTCGCCCGGTATCTCGACGCGGTCGCCGACCTGCACCGCACGCTCGTCGACCAGAATTTGTACCCGGGCGCCGCCGTCGTCACCGCGGGCGGCAGCGCGTATCCCGATCTGGTCGTCCGGCACCTCGCCGAACTCACCGAGAACGTCACTGTTCCCACGCGCGTCGTCCTGCGGTCGGGCGCCTACCTCGTCCACGACGACGGCTTCTACGCCGACATCTCGCCGCTGATCGAATCCCGCGTCGGCGCAGCCCATCTCGCGTCGGCCATGCACGGCTGGGCCCGTGTGGTCTCGCGCCCCGAGCCCGAGCTGGCCCTGCTCGACGCGGGCAAGCGGGACGTGCCCTTCGACGAGGGCCTGCCCACCCCGCAGCGGATCGACACCGCGGATGTCCCTGCCGACCAGCACATCTCGGCCGTGAACGACCAGCACGCCTTCCTGCGCATGCCGAGCGCCGGCCCGGACCACGCCCCCGTCGGCAGCGTCGTGCGACTGGGCCTCTCGCATCCCTGCACCGCCTTCGACAAGTGGCGCCTGCTGCCCGTCGTCGACGACGCCGACGGCGCGAACCCGCGCGTCGTCGACCTGATCCACACCTTCTTCTAGGAGCGCGCCGTGATCGATCTGATTCTGCGCGGCGGTGACGTCGTCGACGGCACGGGCGCCGCCCGGGTCCGCGCCGACGTGCTCGTCGCCGGCGGCCGCATTCACGACGTCGTTCCGGCCGGTACGCCGGTCGACGCCGGCGAGGTCGTCGACGTCCCCGCCGGGCACGTCGTCGCCCCCGGATTCGTCGACATGCACGCCCATTCCGACCTCGGTCTGCTCACCGACCCCGGCCACGTCGCCAAAATCACCCAAGGCGTGACGACGGAGGTCATCGGTCAGGACGGGCTCTCGTACGCGCCGATCGACGACGCGACCCTGGCCGTGGTGCGACGCCAAATCGCCGGGTGGAACGGCAATCCCGCGGACTTCGACTTCTCCTGGCGCACGGTCGGTGAGTACCTCGACCGACTCGACACCGGCATCACCCCCAATGCGGCGTATCTCGTCCCGCAGGGCACGCTGCGCTACCTGGCGGTGGGCGCCGACCAGCGACCGGCCACGCGCCGCGAGGTCGACCGCATGGCCGAGATGGTCGATCGCGCGATGGACGAGGGCGCCGTCGGTATGTCCAGTGGCCTCACCTACACGCCGGGCATGTACGCGGACACCGGCGAACTGCGGGCCCTCTGCGAGGTGGTGGCGCGCCGGGGCGGGTTCTACGCTCCGCACACCCGCTCGTACGGCCGGGGTGCGCTGGACGCCTACCGGGAGATGATCGACCTCGCCCGCGAGACCGGCTGCGCGCTCCACCTCACCCACGCCACGATGAACTTCGAGGAGAACCGCGGCCGCGCCGGGGAATTCCTCGAGCTGGTCGACGCCGCCGTGGCCGAGGGGTGCGACATCACGCTCGACACCTACCCGTACTTACCCGGTGCCACCACCCTCTCGGCGCTCCTGCCGAGCTGGGCGATGTCCGGCGGCCTCGACGCCGCCCTCTCTCGTCTGACCGACCCCGACGCTCGCCGACGCATCACCGACGACGTCACCCGCTACGGCTCGGACGGGTGCCACGGTGTCACGGTCGACTGGACCACCATCCAGCTGAGCGGGGTGGCCAATCCCGAGCTCGATCCCTACGTGGGCCGGACCGTCGCCGAGATCGCGAGCGCGGAGGATCGACCCGCCGTGGACGTGTTCTTCGATGTGCTGCAACGGGATGCGTTCGCCACGACGATTCTCCAGCACGTGGGCCACGAGGAGAACGTGCGCGCGATCATGGTGCACCCGCACCACATGGGCGGCAGCGACGGCATCCTCGTCGGCGACCGCCCGCACCCGCGCGCCTGGGGCACGTTCCCCCGCTACCTCGGCCACTACGTGCGCGAGATCGGGCTGCTGTCGCTCGAGGAGTGCATCCACCACCTCACCGGTCGCCCCGCGGCGCGCCTGTCGCTGCGCGACCGCGGACTCGTCCGCCCCGGCCACGCCGCCGACCTCGTGGTGCTCGATCCCGAGACCGTCCGGGACACCGCCACCTTCGACCATCCGAAGCAAGCCGCCGCCGGCATCCCCCACGTTCTCGTCGCCGGCCGGTTCGCCGTCCGCGACGGCGCACCCACCGGCGTGCTCGCCGGCCGCTCCCTCCGCCACTCTCCGACAGGAACCGCATGAGTATCTCCACCGTCCTCGAGGACCGCGCGCTCGTCGTCGTGCGCGCGCCCGCGATCCCCGACCCGGTCGCCCTCGCCGAGGCCCTCGCCGCGGGCGGTCTGCGCGCCGTCGAGCTGACGTTCACCACCCCGGACGTGTTGTCCTGCCTCGAGAAGGCCGCCGCATCCGGTGCCGTGGTGGGTGCGGGCACCGTCGTCACCGCCGAGCAGGCCGCGGCCGCCATCGACAGCGGCGCCACGTTCCTCGTCACCCCCGGCCTCCGGCCCGACGTCGCCCGCGTCGCGACCGAGCGGAACGTCCCGGTGGTCATGGGCGCGCTCACCCCGTCCGAGATCATGGTCGCCGTCGATCTGGGCGCCGCCGCGGTGAAGGTGTTTCCTGCCAAGCTGTTCGGGCCCTCCTACTTCGGCGATCTGCGCGGACCCTTCCCGGACACCGCCCTGATTCCGTCCGGTGGTGTCAACGCCGACAACGCCGCCGACTTCCTCGCGCGCGGCGCCGTCGCCGTCACCGCGGGAACGGACGTCGTTCCGCCCGATGCCGTCGCCGCCGGTCGGTGGGACGACATCACCTCCCGCGCCGCCCACTTCGTCCGCGCGATCGCGCGCCCGTAACCCCCTCGAAAGGCACACCCCCATGAGTTCCGTCGTCGACTGGCTCCGGACGTCCACACCCGGACTGCTCGTGCTCTGCGGTATCGCGATCGCGGTACTGCTGTTCGTCATCATCAAGATCAAGCTGGAACCGTTCATCGCCCTGCTGATCGTGGGTCTCGGGCTCGCCCTGGCGGCCGGACTCCCCGTCTCGCAGATCGTCGGCACCGCCATCAAGAGCGGCGACTCCATTCTCGAGACCGGCTTCGGCGGCATCCTCGGCCACATCGCGGTCATCATCGGTCTCGGCACGGTGCTGGGCGCGATCCTCGAACGGTCCGGCGGCGCACAGGCTCTCACGGCGCGCCTGCTCGGTGTGTTCGGTGAGCGCGGAGCGCCGATCGCCATGGGTCTGCTCGGGCTCATCTTCGGAATCCCCGTGTTCTTCGACATCGGCATCTTCGTCCTCGCACCGCTCGTCTACGTCGCCGCACGTCAGGGCGGCAAGTCGCTGGTGCTCTACGCGATGCCGATGCTCGCCGGCCTGTCGATGACCCACGCGTTCCTCCCGCCGCACCCCGGCCCGGTCGCCCTGGGCGGCCTGCTCGAGGTCAATCTCGGCTGGCTCATCCTCATGGGATTCGTCTGCGGCATCCCCGGTTTCATCGCCGCGGGCCTGCTGTGGGGCAGCTACATCGGCAAGCGTGTGATCGTCGAGGTGCCCGAGGACTTCGTCAACGACGCCGACGCCGCCACCAGCGGCACGTCTACCGGTTCCGACCAGGACGGCCCGCACGTCTCCGGTGGCACCGCCGTGACCACCGCGCGTCCCCGCGTCACCACCCCGCCGTCGGTGGGCACCATCGGCGCCATCATCGCCGTTCCGCTGATCCTCATCCTCGGAGCCACCTTCGGCACGATCCTGCTCGACGAGGGTCGCCTTCTGCAGGTGCTCACCTTCTTCGGCACGCCCGCGGTGGCACTGCTGATCGCCGTGCTCATCGCGTTCTACGTCCTCGGCATCCGCCGTGGCTCGACGGTGCAGGAATTGTCCACGCTCACCGGCGAATCCCTCCGCCCGGTCGGCATGTTGCTGCTCGTCGTGGGTGCCGGCGCGTTCTTCGGCAAGGTCATCTCGGCCACCGGCATCGGGACGGCGCTCGCGGACACCATGTCCGCCGCCGGGCTGCCGATCATCGTGCTGGCGTACATCATCAGCTGCGCCCTGCGCATCGCCCAGGGCTCGGCGACGGTCGCCATCGTCACCACCGGCGGCATCGTCGGACCGCTCGTGGCGGCCCAGGACTACTCGCCGGTGGCCGTAGCTCTGATCGCGATGTCGATCGCCGCGGGGTCGATCATCCTCAGCCACGTCAACGACGGCGGGTTCTGGATCATCGCGAAGTTCTTCAACATGACGGTCAAGCAGACGCTGCAGACCTGGACGGTGCTCGAGACCGTACTGTCGGTGGTGAGCTTCGCCGTCGCGGGCGTGCTGTTCGCGATCATCGCCTGACCACTGTCGACCCTCGCCGGGAGGTATCCGTGCCCACGTTCGTCACCGACGACGGAGTCACCCTGGCGTACACCGACACCGGCGGCCCGAACCCGGCGATCGTGCTGATCGCCGGGTTCTGCGCTCCCGCGACCACCTGGGTGTTCCAGCAGGACGCCCTGGTCGACGCGGGCTACCGCGTGATCGCCTGGGATCGACGCTGTCACGGGGAATCCGAGTCGCCCGAGCACGGCGCGACGATGGACCGCCACGGCCGCGACCTCCACGACCTTCTGGACGCGCTCGCCCTCGAGAACGTCGCGCTGATCGGGGGGTCGATGGGCGCGAGTACCGCGTGGTCGTACGTCGACACGTTCGGCACCGATCGGCTGCGCGCGGTGGTCTCGATCGACCAGACGCCGAAGATGGTGTCCGATGCCGACTGGCCGTACGGCTTCCACGGTCTCACCGAGGCGACCGTCGACGGGTTCTTCGACGGCGGCATCCCGGACACCGGACGCGGACGGCCCACCCGCAAGTCCGTGATGCCGATGGCGAAACTGGCTCTGCGCCTGCGGGGTGTGCCGCGAATGGCGTCACCCGACACCGCGCCGATGCGCGCGCTGCTCGACGACCATGCTCGCCGCGACTGGCGCGGAACGATCGCCGGTGCCGAGGTGCCGGTGCTGATGCTCGCGGCTCGTGACAGCCAGTTCTGGCCCGCCGAGCATTCGGCCGCCGCGGTGGCCGACAACCCGCTCGGCCAGTCGGTGGTGATCGAGGACTGCGGTCACGCCGCCAACCTCGACCGACCCGACGCGGTGAACGCCGCGCTGCTCGACTTCATGGGGCGACCGTGACCGCGGTCGGGTCGGCCGTGGTCGACGCACTCCGAAGCGCCCTGCCCGCGGATCGCCTCCTGCTCGATCCCGACGTCGTGGCCTCCTACGTGCACGACGAGGCCGAGTGGGCACCGCACGGCGAGCCCGCCGCCGTCGTGCGACCCCGCTCGGCCGAAGAGGTGCGCGCCGTCGTCCTCGCCTGCGTCGAGACCGGAACGCCCGTCGTCACGCGCGGGGCCGGAACGGGTCTGTCCGGCGGGGCGAATGCCGTCGCCGGGTGCGTGGTCGTCGCACTCGACGCGATGAACTCCATCGTCGAGATCGACACCCTCGAGCGCTACGCCGTCGTGCAGCCCGGCGTGATCAACGACCACCTGCGTGAGGCCTGCGCCGAACACGGGCTTTGGTACCCGCCGGACCCGGCCAGCTCGCCCTGGTCGACCATCGGCGGCAACGTCGCCACCAACGCCGGCGGACTGTGCTGCGTCAAGTACGGCGTGACCCGCGACTACGTCCTCGAACTGCAGGTGGTGACCGGCAGCGGCGAGCTGGTCCGCCTGGGTCGACGCACCGCCAAAGGTGTGGCGGGCTACGACTTCGCCTCCCTGATGGTCGGCTCCGAAGGCACCCTCGGCATCGTCACCGAGGTCACCGTCCGGCTGCGCCCGCTGCAGCACCCGCCGCGCACGGTGGCCGGCTACTTCGACTCGATCGTCGACGCCGGACGGGCCGTCGCCGCCGTCGCCGCCGCGGGCCTCACGCCGTCCGCACTGGAGTTGGTCGACCGGCAGTGCCTCGTGGCCGTCGACGCGTGGAAGAACATGGGACTCGCCGTCGACGCGAACGTCGTGCTGCTGGGCCGGGTGGACACCCCGGGCGTCGAGGGCGACGCGGAGGCCACCCGGATGTCGGCGTGCTTCGACGACGCCGGCGCCACCTGGTCCGCTGTGTCCACCGACCAGGCCGAATCGGACGCCCTGTTCGCCGCGCGCCGGTTGGCCTACCCGGCGATGGAGCGGCTCGGCCCCGTTCTCACCGAGGACGTGTGCGTGCCCAAACGGCACGTGCCGGAGATGCTCGCCCGGATCGAGGCCATCGGTCGCCGCCACGACACCGTGATCGCCAACATCGCCCACGCCGGCGACGGCAACCTCCACCCACTTCTCGTCGCACCCCGTGACGACGACGCCGCGCGCGATCGTGCCCGCGCCGCGTTCGACGACATCATCACCGCCGCACTCGAATTGGGCGGAACGGTCACCGGTGAACACGGGGTCGGGTTGCTGAAGATGGACGGCTTGGCGCGCGAACTGGACCCGGTGGTGCTGGCCATGCACCGCGCGGTCAAGGCCGCGCTCGACCCGCACGGGATCCTGAACCCGGGCAAGATCGTCGCGACCTGACGACTGTCCCTTGCTCGGGGGACAGACGCCGGCCCGCACCGTGTGGTTGCATGTGCTCAGCACTCTTCTCCGCCTTGCCCCCGAAATTGGGGTCTGTCGCGGTCCCCCGATCGGAATTTACGGTCTGTTCCAGCGGTCGAACGACGCCGCACGGACCGACCGGGGGGAAACGGATGCAGACGATCATGGACGACAGGGAGCGCCCCGCCTTGAGTGCGCGGGAGGTCGAAGTTCTGCTCGAGTGGATCGTGCGCGATTCCAAAGGGGACGTCGCGCGGTCGCTGTACATCTCCCCCGCCACCGTCGGCACCCACATCGCCCGCGTCCGCGACAAGTACGAGGCCGTCGGCCGGTCCGCCAACTCCAAGGCCGCGCTGGTCGCGCGGGCCCTGCAGGACGGGTACATCACCCTCGACGAGCTCTGACGGCCCTCCCGGCCGATCCGCGCGACGTCCAGGGATCCGCGCCTGCTGCAACCGACGCGGATCGCTGGAACGGAAGCGGATCGGGCGGTCACGGCACCGGTGGTCGAGGCCCCGGGGGGTCACACCGACGCGGCTACACGCGCACCACGGTGATACCGGCGTCCTCGAACGGCGCTGTGTCGGAATCGGTGGCCGACGCGTCGGTCACCAGCGTCACCCCGGCCGGCAGCGGCGCCCAGGCGTGGAACGGTCGGCGTCCCAGTTTGGCGGCGTGCGCCAGCACGTAGATGCTGCCGGCGCGATCCATCATCAGTTCCTTCAACCGGGTCTGCTCGATCTCGGCCTCGCAGATTCCCCGGTCCGCGGTCACCGCATCCGCCCCGAGAAAAGCGCGGTCGTAGGACACCCGGGCGAGGGACGCCTCGGCGAGCGGGCCGACGAAGCCCTGGGACAGGTGCCGCAGCGTTCCGCCGAGGCATTCGACGCGCACGTCGTCCGCGTCGGCCAACGACTCGAGGGCGGTGAGTCCCGCGGTGATCACCGTGAGTCGGGGGCGGTCCCGGAGGAACTCGCCCATCGCCCCGACGGTGGTGCCGGCGTCCAGCAGCACCGTCTCACCCGGCTGCACCTCGCCCGCGGCCCACTTCGCGATCGCTCGCTTGGCATCGAAGCCTTCCACCGCTCGCTGGCGGATCGAGGACTCGGGGTGCGGATCGAGGGCGATGGCGCCGCCGTAGGTGCGGGCGAGCAGACCCCGCGTCGTCAGGTGGGAGAGGTCGCGGCGGATGGTCGACGCGGTCACGCCGAACTGCGCCGAGAGTTCGTCGACGCTCGCCAGACCACTGGTCTTGGCCAGTCGCACGATCTCCGCGCGCCGCACCTCCGACTCCCGTACCGCCACCGGTCCTCCTTCGCTCCGACCCGAACCTAGCCGACGGGGGTGGTGCTGGTCGCGAGTTCTGCCGCCTGCCGGAGCGCCTCGACCATGCTGCCCGGTTCGGCGATCCCCTTGCCGGCGATGTCGAAGGCCGTGCCGTGGTCGACGGACGTTCGGATGACGGGCAGGCCGACCGTGATGTTCACGCCTGCTTCGATTCCCAGCACCTTCACCGGTCCGTGCCCCTGGTCGTGGTACATCGCGACGATGAGGTCGTAATCGCCGCGGCCGGCGAGGAAGAACGCGGTGTCGGCGGGCAGCGGCCCCACAGCGTCGATACCGTCCGCACGCAGAACCTCCACGGCCGGAACGATCTTGAGATCCTCCTCGCCGTAGCCGAACAGCCCGTTCTCTCCGGCGTGGGGATTGATGCCGCACAGGCCGATCTTCGGGTTCGGGGTGCCCGAGCGCACCAGGGCGTCGTGTCCCCGCCGCACCGTCCGCTCCACCAGACCCGGCTCGATCTTCGCCACCGCGTCGAGCAGTCCGATGTGGGTGGTCACGTGGATCACTTTGAGCTTCGGTGTCGACAGCATCATCGACACCTCCTCGGTGCCCGTGAGATGCGCGAGAAGCTCGGTGTGGCCAGGGAAGACGTGCCCGGCAGCGTGGAGCGCCTCCTTGTTCAGCGGGGCCGTGCAGATGGCCTGGACGTCGCCGGCCACCGCGAGCTCGCTGGCGACCCGGATGTACTCGTAGGCGGCGTGACCGGCCACGGAGGACAGCTCGCCCCAGGGCAGGTCGTCCGGGATCAAACCGAGATCGACCACGTTGATCCGCCCCCGCCGGAACTCGGCGTCGCGGACGTGGTCGACGGCGACAACCTCGCAGTCGACACCGAGAATCGATGCCGCGGAACGCAACCGGGCCACGTCGCCGATGACGACGGGCCGGCACCACGCGGCGACCCGGTCGTCGAGGACAGCGGGCACGATGACCTCGGGCCCGATACCGGCTGCGTCCCCCATGGTGAGGGCGACGACCGGAAGGTCGAGGGTGGGGGTGGACGTCATGGTGGGTCCTCAGCTCTGCGAGACGGTACCGACGGAGAGGCCGGCGAGGTGGGCGTGGATGGCGGACAGGCTGTGGCGGTCGCCGAAGCTGCCCGGTCGGGTGACGACGCGGCGGCCGTCCGGGGCTCGCAGAACGACGGCGCCGTAGTGAACCCGGCCGACGGGCCGCAGGGTGGTGATGCCGAGCGCGTCGACGACGGCGCGGGCGGTCTCCCCGCCCGTGAGGGCGAGATCGACGCTGCGCCCCGCGACCACGCGGGAGACGAACTGCCCCAGCGCGGCGACCAGGCGGCCGGAGGCGGACGGGTCGAGTGGGCCCGAGACGATGAGCACGGCGGAGCCCCGAGCGAGGACGCTCTCGAGCTCCGCGGTCGACGCGCGTCCCGCGACGACGGCCGCGGCGTCGACCGACACGACGGGAACACCGTCCTCGGCCAGCCGGGCGACCTGGTCGCGGGCGCCGGCAGAAGCGGTGCCGACGACCGTGAGGACGTCACGCGACGATCCGTGGGTCGTCGTGTCCGCGGCCGCGTCCACCGCGGGCAGTGTGCGGACCACCGCGGCGGCGAGGGCGCCGGACCCCACGAGGACGGCGTCCGGGTCGGCGGCGACCGACGCCACGACGTCGTCGAGGTCGCGATCGCCGGCCACGTCGGGCACGGCGACGGACGGTGCTGTCCCGACGACGTCGCGCACGGTCGCGGGCGGGTGGCCGGGCTCGGCGTTCCACACCGACGAGCGGTGCAGCGGAACGTCGTTCACGAACAACACGCCGTCTCGGACGACTCGGCCGAGACCGGGATGACCGGCGGCGACCACGACGCGGCCGCGGCGGGCCAGCACCTCGACGGTGGCGGCGACGTGACCGCGCAGCAAGGAGTCGATCTTGACGACGACGCGCGTTTCCGTGGGCACGGCGTCGAGCGCGGCGGACAGGCGGGCGCCGGCCTCGGCCGTCGATCGCGACCGGGTGTCGAGATCGACGATGCCGACGGTCGCGGTCAGCCCGTCAACACCGGAGAGTGACAGTTCGAGATCCGTCGTGCGCTCGAGCACGATTCCGGCCACCTCGGCCGCGCCGGAGAGGTCGTCGGCCAGCACCACGGTGCGGGTCATGTCGCCACCTCCCTCGTTGCGCGAACCACGCAACCAATCGTACGTGTATTGCGTGTTTCGCGCAGCATCACAGTGACGCTCCGGCGCACTGCACGATGGTCTGGCCCGTGATGTTGCGGCCCAGCGGACCGAGCAGGAATGCGGTCAGACCGGCCACCTCGGCGGGCTCGATGAACGAGCCCAGCGGCGGAGTCCGGGGCGGCGTGTGCGCGCGCGACGGGTCGCCGAGCATCGCCGTGTCGGTCGGCCCGGGCGCGACCACGTTCACGGTGATACCGCGCGAGACCAGTTCCATGGCCCACGACCGCGACATGCCCGTCAACGCCGACTTGGTCGCGACGTACTGACTCTTGCCGGCGTTCCCGGTCATGGTCCGGCTGCCGATGAGGACGATGCGACCGCCGTCGGCGATACGGTCCACCACCCCGTTCACCAGCACCTCGGCGGCGGCGACGTGGACGCGCCACATCGCCTCCAGATCGGCGACGTCCAAGCTGCCCAGCGGCGCCGAGCGCTGCAGACCGGCCGCGTGCACCACCGCATCGACGTCGGCCAGCTCGGCCGCGACGGCACTCACCCGGTCCAGATCCGCGAGATCGGCCTCGATCCAGTCGAGTCCGACGACCTCGGGTTCACGCCGACTCAGACCGGTGACGCGCCAACCCTCGTCCACCAGGGTGGTCGCGACGGCGGCGCCGATGCCGGAACTGACGCCGGTGACGACGGCGTGCTTCACGAGAGCCACTCGGGGGTCAGCTCGCAGTACTCGATGGCCTGCCGGAAGCGGGTGAACGCCACGTGCAGCGTCGTGCCGTCCGCGACGATCGACGGGTACGAGAACTCACGATTGAGGCCGTCGCGGGAGTTGTTGGACAGGCAGTAGCCGTCGCCCTCCTCCAGATTCCGTCGGCGCGGCCAGGTCACTCCGCGGTCGTCGGACAGCGCGAGCGTCATCGGCGCGCGCGGGGCACCCCAGAACGCCTGACGCGGATCGCCGTCGGTGAGCGGTGCGCTCTCCTCCACCGTGCCCTGCGTCTCCGCGATGCCGTCGTCGTCGATCTCGTCGTAGAGCGAGAGCCGCCGCTCGGTCGCGTCCGCGCGACTGGACTCGTTGTACACCAACGCAAGTCGATCGCCGTCCAGCACGACGAACTGCACCGACGAGTTGTTGTTCGGCAGCTCGGTCGGCTCGGGCGCACTCCACGTCTCGCCGTCGTCGTCGGAGACCGAGCGATACACGTGGTCGGCCCAGCGGCTGCGGTAGAGCGCGACGAGTTGCCCGTCGGACAGCCGGCCGATGTTCATGTGGACGCATCCCGTGCTCTCCGGCACGGTGACCTCGCGCCAGGACGCACCGTCGTCGTCGGAGATCATCACGCCGGAGTAGTCGCGATCGCCCACCCACTTCCGGCCGTCGATCCTCACGCAGTGGAAGACCGGGAGCAGGATGCGGCCCGACGGCAGGGTGACCATCGGCTGCCGGACGAAGACGCCGCCCGCGTCGGTCTCGGGGACCAGGACGTCGGTGGCGCCCCAGGTGCGGCCCCCGTCGGTCGACACGCGACGCAGCACGCGTGCGGTGTCCTGGTTGCCGGCGTGCTGCGAGGTCCACAGCAACCACACCTCACCCGACGCCCGCACGTTCAGGACGGGATTCTGTTCGGAGCGCCCGGGGTCGTCCGAGAGCCGTACGGGCTCGGACCACGCGTCGCCCTCGCGGCGGGAGAACCAGACGCTGATGTCCGGCACGCCTTCCTGCGTTCCGGCGAACCAGACGCAGGCCAGAGTGCCGTCCGGCAGCACGGCGAGATTCGCGGCGTGATTCTGGACCTCGGGCGGGAACAGCAGGGCGTCCCGACGGCCGGTGTCGGCGGTGGGACGAACGATGCCGTCGGCATCGAGGGCGGTGGTCACGGCGAATCTCCCGTTCAGACGAGGGTGGCGGCGGACAGGTTGTACGAGTTGGTCGGGCGCAGCGTGACGTCCTGGATCCGATCGCGCTTGGCCAGCACGGATTTCGGGACGAACGACCAGAGGCACGGGACGGTGTCCCAGATCTGCCGCTGGGCGTCGGCGAGCAGTTGCCCGCGGCGAGTGGGGTCGACCTCCTCGGACGCGCGCGCGATGGCCGCGGCGATCTCCGGGAACTGGTACCCGTGGTAGGTGTCGCGGGTCGCCTCCTTCTCGGGGGTGCCGGCGTACATGCCCTGCATGATCGTGATGGCGAGCCCGGTGGGACTGGGGAAGCCGTTGCCCAGCACGTCCCAGTCGCCGGCCTTGCCCTGGCGCCACTGCATGATGTCGCCGCCGGGCTCGAACTGCTGCAACGACGTCCGGACCCCGATGTCGGAGAACATCTGCACGACCGACTCCATGATGTCGGTGTCGGCGGCGAATTCGCCGGACTCCCAGATGATCTTGAGGTTCAGGTCCCGCACGCCGAGCGCGTCGAGCTCGCCGCGAGCACGAGCGGGGTCGTACACGTACTCCCCCGTCTCGATGGCGCCGTCGAGGATGGACGGGATCACGCCCCGCGAGGCCGTGGCCGATCCCTGCATGACCTGATCGATCAGCGCGGGGCCGTTGATCGCGTACGTCAACGCCTTGCGCACCCGCGCGTTCGCGAGCGGGTGATCGGCCGGCTTGCGGAAGTTGTAGAACAACTGGTTGAGACGCACTCCGTCGACCCGCTCCACGCCGACGTTCGACAGGCCCTCGAGCTGATCGGCGGCGTCGGGAGTGATCGAGTCGATGACGTCGACCTCCCCGCTACGCAGCGTGACCACCCGCGAGGACTCCTCGGGTACGAAGCGCACGCGGACGGTCTCGATGTTGGGCGCCGGTCCCCAGTACTGCGTGTTGCGCTCGAGGGTGTAGTTGCCGGTGCCGCGGTCGGAGGACGTCACCACGTACGGTCCCGATCCGACGCCGGACTGCAGCTCCTCGGGCCGGTTGGCCGCCGCGGGGGTGATGAGGATGTTCGACATCAGATAGTCGAGCACCGGCACCGGCTTGGTGGTGAGCAGGGAGAAGCTCGAGGCGTCCATCGGTTCGACGGTGGGCCACTCGGGGAAGAACCCGCCGACGAAGGACCCGTCCACCTCGCTGTACATCTTCAGCGCGGTGGCGACGTCCTCCACGCGGACCGGCGAGCCGTCCGAGTAGCGGACGCCGTCGCGCAGGTGCACGAACCACCGCGTCGGCTCGACCAGCTCGAAGCGATCGGCGAGGACCAACTGCGGCTTCAGGTTCGCGTCGATCTCGGTGAGGGCTTGCCGGACGCCGCGCTGCACGGTGAGTGCGGCGTCGAACTGGTTGAGCTTGTTGTCGAGGCTGACCAGGGACCGGTTGAGCGCGAGGCTCACGGTGGTGGGTCCGGGCGTACCGGTGGGCGTCGCGCATCCGGTGGCGGCCCCGCCGAGCAGGAGACCGCCGCCGAGCAGCAGCCCGCCGCGCATCAGATTGCGCCGCGAGAACCGCTGGTGAAGCAGCGAATCGGTCATGGTCGACCTCTTTCGATCGAGGATGTCGTGGGGCCCGCCACGCCCGTCGCCGACGGCGGGGCTGTGACTGCGAGCACACCGGAACTGTACGCAGATATGCACGAAACACGCAACTACCGATTGCCACTTGCGCGATTCGCGCACGAGTGTCATTGTGAGCTGAGTTACAACGACGCCGGAGACGGAAGTGCCGTACCCGGATCCCGCCCGGAGCGTCGAGTCCGCAGAAAGGTCGTTCGATGCATCAGCCCTGCTCACGTCACCGTCTGTCGAGCGCGCGATGACCGCCGGCATGATCGCGCCGGCCGACGAGCCGACGACGGCGGCACCGGCGAAGGCCCGGTCTCGCTCGGCCGGCACCGCGCGCTACGTCGTCAAGCGCCTCGGTCAGAGCGCACTGGCGATCTTCCTGACGCTCACCACCGTGTTCGTCCTCGTCCGCATGGCCCCGGGCGACCCGGCCTACGCCATGGCCGGACCCCTCGCCTCCAGCGAGGACATCGAGCGCATCCGCCAGTCGATGGGCCTCGACCAGTCGATCGTCACGCAGTACTGGAAGTACCTCCAGGGACTCCTCCAGCTGGACCTGGGCACGTCGTACTCCTTCCAGGCACCCGCGTTCGACGTGGTCCTGGACCGCCTGCCCTACACCCTGACGCTCACCGTCGCGTCCATCGGCCTGACCACGCTGCTCGCCATCCCGCTGGGCGTGTGGATGGCCCGTCGCGCGGACACCCGCCGCGAACTGGGCGCGAACGTGCTCACCATCGCCGGCCAGTCCATGCCCGACTTCTGGACGGGCCTCATGCTCATCACCCTCTTCGCGGTGGTGCTCCCGATCTTCCCCGCCGCCGGCTTCGCCACGTGGTCCTCGCTCGTCCTGCCGATGGTGACCGTGGCGATCCTGCAGATCGCCCTCATCTCCCGGATGGTGCGCCGAGAGATGGTGGGCGCGTTCTCCTCCCAGTACGCCACGGTCGCCCGCGCCCGCGGTGTGTCCGAGCGGAGGCTCGTCTGGCGCTACGCCCTGCGCAACTCCTCGATCCCGGTGCTCACCGCGCTCGGCACCCGCTTCGCCTCGATGCTCAACGGCGTGGTCGTCGTCGAGGTCGTGTTCGCCTGGCCCGGCGTCGGATCGCTCGTGGTTCGCGCACTCGAGACCCGCGACTACCCGCTCATCCAGGCCACGGTTCTCGTCACCGCCGTGCTCGCCGTCCTCGTCCAACTGCTCGTCGACCTCTGCTATCCGCTGCTGGACCCGCGCGTCCGGCTGGGGAAGGGAACGTCCTAGATGACCGCCACCCTCGACGCGTCGGGCCCGACACCGGCCGACCCGACGCCGCCGGAACGACCGTCCGCGGT
The DNA here is from genome assembly GCF_019834675.1 of Rhodococcoides corynebacterioides. Lineage (GTDB taxonomy): Bacteria > Actinomycetota > Actinomycetes > Mycobacteriales > Mycobacteriaceae > Rhodococcoides > Rhodococcoides corynebacterioides_A. The sequence continues at coordinate 94,124 of NZ_JABUBU010000003.1, forward strand.
CACTCCGAAGCACCTCGCCGCGGCCGGCGCCACCCGGCGCGCCCGCGACAGCCGCCTCAAGATCTGGGTGGGCAGCGTCTGCGCGCTGATCGTGATCCTGCCCGTCGCCTTCGCCCGCGTAGTGCCCCTGCAGAATCCCGACGCGACCGACCTCGGCTCGCGCCGCCTGCCGCCGCTGACGGACGGGCACCTGTTCGGCACCGACCAGCTCGGCCGCGACCTGCTGGCCCGCATCCTCTACGGCGGCCAGGTCTCGCTGCTCGTGGGTGTTCTCGCCGTCCTCGTCTCCGGAGTGATCGGCCTCGTCCTCGGTTCGATGGCCGGCTACTTCGGTGGCTGGGTCGACACCGTCGTCAGCCGTCTTCTGGAGGCGCAGCTCTCCCTTCCCCTGTTGATGATGCTGCTGCTCGTGGTCGCGCTGTTCGGCCCGTCCATTCCGGTCATCACCTTCGTCATCGCCATCGCGCAGTGGCCCGAGATCGCCCGGCTCACACGATCTCTGGTTCTCGTCGAGCGGGAGAAGCCCTACATCGCCGCCTCGCGGGTACTGGGGCTCGGGAAGACCGCGATCCTCGCCCGGCACATCGTGCCCAACGTGATCAAGCAGACCTCGCTGGTGGTGCTGTTGCTCCTCGCGCAAGCGGTGCTTCTCGAATCCGCGCTCAGCTACCTCGGCGCCGGCCCGCAGCGCCCGTTCGCGACCTGGGGTCGCATCATCTCCGACGGCCAGGACTACATCACCACCTCGTGGTGGCTGGTCACCCTTCCGGGCCTGGTGATCGTCCTGCTCGTGATCGGCGTCAACCTGCTCGGCGACGGACTGCGTGACCGGCCTGCCGGATCCGGCCTCCGCGCCCTACTGGGCCGCGTCGCACTCTCGGGAAAGAAGGCCTGACATGAGCGAATCCCTGCTCACGGTCGACGAACTCCAGATCGAGCTCATCACCGACCGGGGTGTCGTCCGCGCGGTCGACGGCGTCTCCTTCACCATCGCAGCCGGCGAAACGGTCTGCATCATCGGCGAATCCGGCTCGGGCAAGTCGACGACGGCCATGGGCCTGCTCGGTCTGCTGCCGACCGATCTGGCCGTGCTGTCCGGGCGGGCGCGGTGGAAGTCCGCCGACATCCTCGGCGACGATGCCGCGTTGCGCCGGGTGCGCGGGTCCGAGATCGCCCTCATCCCCCAGGACCCGATGACGGCGCTCTCGCCGGTCCACACCATCGGCTCGCAACTGCGGGAAGCCGTGCACCACGGCGGCATTCGTGGGAAGAGCGCCCAGACCGCTCGGGCCGTCGAATTGCTCGAACGGGTGCACATCGTCAACCCTGCCGATCAGCTCGGGCGGTACCCGCACCAGCTCTCCGGCGGCATGCTCCAGCGCGTGCTCATCGCCTGTGCGCTGGCCGCCGACCCCGCCCTGATCGTCGCCGACGAGCCGACCAGCGCCCTGGACGTCACGGTGCAGGCGAGCATTCTCGACCTGCTGCTCGAACTGCAGGAACGCACCGGCATCGGCATGCTCCTCATCACCCACGATCTCGGGGTCGCGCGACTGATGTCCGACCGCATCCACGTCATGAAATCCGGCACGTTCGTCGAGAGCGGCGACGCCCGCACCCTCGTCGACGACCCCACCCACGCCTACACCCGGAAACTGCTCGGCGCCGTGCCCCAACTCGGCGACTGGTCCGGTGCCCCCGCCACCCGCGAAGGAGTGCTCGCATGAGCCTGCTCACCGTCGAGGACCTCGTCGTCGACTACCCCGTGGCCACCGGAACGTTCCGCGCCGTCGACCACGTGAGCTTCAGCGTCGACAAGGGCTCCACCCTCGCCGTCGTCGGGGAATCGGGGTGCGGCAAGTCGACCATCGCCAAGTCCATCGTGCGTCTGCTGACCCCGACGTCCGGGCGGATCCTCATCGACGGCACGGACATCGCACGACTGTCCGAGCGTGCGCTGCGTCCGTTCCGATCGCGGGTGCAGATGGTGTTCCAGGACCCGTACGGTTCGCTCGATCCGCACCTGACCGCCGTCGACATCGTCGGCGAACCCTTGCGCCTGCAGGGTATTCGGTCGAAGTCGGAGCGGCACCGCCGCGCCGCCGAACTGCTCGACCAGGTGCAGCTGCCGCCGTCGTCCCTCGGACGGCGTCCCGCGGAGTTCTCCGGCGGCCAGCGTCAACGCATCGGCATCGCCCGCGCGCTGGCGTCGGGACCGGAGATCCTGGTGTGCGACGAGGCCACCAGCGCACTCGACGTGTCCGTCCAGGCGCAGGTGCTCGACCTCCTGCGGTCGATCCAGCAGGACACCGGCATCACGTACGTGTTCATCTCGCACAACCTCGGAGTCGTGCGCGAGATCAGCGATCACGTGATCGTCATGCGCAAGGGCGCCGTCGTCGAATTCGGTTCCACGGCCTCGGTTCTGGCCGACCCACAGCACCCCTACAGTGCGGCGCTGCGCGCCGCCGCGCTGGACCCCACCACCATGGTCGGTCTCAAGCCGCGTTACGTTCTGTCCGGCCGACCCGCCCCCGTCGCCACCCGAGGAGCCTGACCACCATGGAATTCGGAATGCAATTCAGTTCGATGGTGCTCGGCACCATGACCTTCGGCGACACCGTGGACGCGGACGGCGCACGCGCCCTGCTCGACGTCGCGCTGGACGCCGGCGTCACCCACATCGACACGGCCAACGGTTATTCCGCCGGCGACGCGGAACGGATGCTCGCCGGCCTGCTCGCGGGCCGACGTGATCGCGTCACCGTCGCCACCAAGGCCGGCATGTACCTCGGCGACGCCGGCGGCCATTCCCCGCTCTCGCCCGAGGGCCTGCGGCTCAGCCTCGAGGCGAGCCTCACGCGTCTGGGCGCCGACCACGTCGATCTGTTCTACCTTCACCAGCCCGACCGCGCGGCCTCGCTGCACGACACCCTCTCCACCGTCGCGAAGCTCGTCGCGGAGGGCAAGATCCGCGCGCTGGGCGTCTCGAACTTCGCCGCCTGGCAGATCGCCGAGGCGAACCACGTGTGCGACGAGGTCGGCGCCCCGAGACCCGTCGTCGCCCAGCAGCTGTACAACCTCCTCGCACGCCGCATCGAGGAGGAGTACGCCGAGTTCGCCGCGACGACCGGCATCGCCACGATGGTCTACAACCCCCTCGGCGGCGGTCTCCTCACCGGCAAGCACACCTTCTCCGACGAGCCCGGCGAGGGACGCTTCGGCGACTCCCGCCTGGCCGGGATGTACCGCGAACGGTATTGGAACGCCGACATCTTCGACGCCGTGACCCGGCTCGCGGCCGTGGCCGACGGCGCCGGCATGCCGCTCACCGAGCTCGCCCTCCGGTGGCTGCGGTCGACCCCCACCGCCGGCCCCATCCTGCTCGGCGGATCCCGAACCTCCCACCTGCAGGCCAACATCGACGCCCTCGCTCGTGGTCCGCTGCCGGCCGACGTGGTCACCGCCTGCGACGAGGTCGGCGCTGCGCTGCGCGGACCCATGCCCGCCTACAACCGATAGGAACCCTTCGTGTCCGTCGACGATTTCGCCCGCCGCCTGCGCGCCCGCGAGCAGGTGCTCGGCTACTGGTCCGTCATCGATTCGCCCGTGTCCACCGAGTGGCTCGCCCACCTCGGATGGGACTACCTCTGCCTCGACCTCCAACACGGCCTGATCGGCTACGACGGGATGCTGCGCGGCCTCACCGCCGTCGACGCCGCTCGGGGCCCGGCCGGACTGGTCCGGGTGGAGGCGAACGACCGGACGTACATCGGCAAGGCCCTCGACGCCGGAGCCCGCGGGGTGATCGTGCCGCTGATCGACACCGCCGAGGACGCCGCCCTCGCCGTCTCCTACTCCCGGTACCCACCCGTCGGGGTGCGGTCCTACGGGCCCATGCGCTCGCAACTGCGCGTCGGGCCGCTGCCCGCCGAGGCCGACGACGCCGTCGTGGTGCTGGCCATGATCGAGACCCCCGAAGGGCTCGAGAACGTCGAACACATCTGCGCCGTGCCCGGTCTGGACGGCATCTACGTCGGCCCGTCCGACCTGCGCATCGCCGTGGGCGGCAGCTCTCCCGCCGACAGCTCCGTCGACGAGGTCTTCGACGCCGCCCTCGTGCGCATCGCCGACGCCGCCGCGGCCGCCGGCATCGCCTGCGGCATCCACACCCCGTCCGGGGAGGTCGCGGCGCGGCGGTTGACGCAGGGCTTCACCTTCGCCACCGTCGCCTCCGACCTCACCCACCTCAAGGCAGCGTCCGAAGCGCACCTGGCCGCGGCGCGGGGCTGAGTCGGGGCTGAGGTCGGGGGTCGGGGGTCCGGAATCCGGGAGCCTGGCACCGATCCGCGCGACTTCCAGGGATCCGCGTCTGCTGCAGCGCACGCGGATCGCTGGAACGGAAGCGGATCGGGCGGTCACGGCACCCGATGGGTCAGGGGCGGCGGCCGGCCCTTCGCCAGCGCCATCGCTCGCCGGACCTTCACGGCACCCGCGTCCGAAGCGAGGTCCGCCCACGTCAACCGCGCGACGGTCCACCCGAGCGACATCAACTCGTCGTGCCGCTTCTTCTCGTCGAACAACATTTGCTCCGAGGTGTACTTCACCCGCCCGTCGAACTCGACGATCACCCCGTCGAGCAGGAAGTCGGGGCGACACACGAACGCACCGTGACGCAAGGTCACCTGCAGCTCGAACGGCGGAAACCCGAAGCGCTGCAGGTACACCCGCGTCCGCGACTCCCCGACGCTCTCGCTGCGCCCATCGGCGAAGGCCACTATTCGATGGGCAGCGCTGCATCCGCTCATCCCGGTGCACCCGTCCAGCGCGGCATCGACGTCCGCCCGCGACGCCACCGCGAGTGCCGAATCCACCACGCACACCCCGCCCTCGAACGACAGCTCCCGTGCGAGGTCCACCGCCGTCTTGGCCACGGTGGTGGCGGTCAGACCGCGAACCTGCGTCAGACAGTCGGTCAACCTGTTGGTGTGCGTGTGCACGCGGGCCGTCCGCCGACCGCCTCGCGCGGCGTCGACGCTGAGGTGGACCCGCGACAGGTCGGGGTTCCACATCCGCAGATCGTGCAGGACCGCCGCAGAGACGTGACTGACAACGGGGTTCGTCCGAGCGGCGACGACCCCGCGGACCGCGAGGAAGTGCCGGCCCCTCTCGCCGGCGTCCGTATAGACGGCGGCATCGCTGTAGACACCGCGCCCGACGCACACCAGCGAGCCCTGCCGCCGTGCGGTCCTGATCTCCTGGTCCCCAACCCCCGCCGCGGCGAGCTGCGCACGCGTCAGGAAAGTCCGCCCCGTGATGTTCACGGGGCCAGCGTCTCTCATCTCGGGCGCCGCCCGTGGCGCCCGTCCACAGGCATCCGGGTTGTCCACAGCGGCCCGATCCGCGCGCGGTCCAGCACTCCGCGCGAGTTACAGGGGACGCGGATCGCTGGAACAGCAGCGGATCGCACACCGTGTCACGGCCCGGCGTTAACTTCGCGGTCCACATCGACACCAAGGGGGACCCCATGTGCGACGGACCGATCGATCTCGACGCGGTCAGGAAGAACATCAGGAACCGCGGCTGGCACGTCACCGCGGTCCACGGAGGCGGCGACTTCGCCTACACCAGCGGTCTCACCAGCGCCGGACTACCCGAGTTGCTGTGTCACGGGCTTCCCGCTCGACTCGCGTACAAGGTCTTCGACGAGCTGCGTGACACGATGCTCGACGATCCCGCCCTCCTGGCGCCGTCGATCACGATCCGCGGCGCGGTGGGCGGCATTCCCGCACTGTCGTTCGTCGAGGTGCTGGACCGATCCGACATGGTGGTCACGCGGGCGCTCTACCCACGGTTCACCGCGCTGCGGGTGGTGTGGCCGGACGCGTACGGGGCGTTTCCCTGGGAGGAGCGCTACTCGATGTGCGCCGATCACCAACCCCTGCGCGGAATCTGATTTCTGTCGGACCTCTCCTGTAGACAAGGGGTGAGCGGTGAACGGTCCCGCTCGTCGGGCATCACCCCAGGAGCACCCCATGTCTCACTCCCCTTTCGGCCTGTTCGGTCGACCGGCCGGCGACCCCGGTTTCACGGTCGCCATCGAGATCGGCACCGACCTGTACGACCTCGAACTCCACGAGCAGATCCGTCTCCTCGAGCTGACCGGCCGCCCCGGGGCGGACTTCGACCAGTCCGCCACCGGGTGCGCCCGGGTGGTCTACGAACTGCCGCACACCGGTTGGTTCGCGGCCGGAGACGACGCATTGCGCGTTCTCCGCGCCATCGAGACCGAGTTCGACGTGTTCGGTGCGGAGATCTGCCGATCGGACCTGTGGGCGGAGGAACCGATTTTTCCGACGATGCCGAACGAGGTCGGATGGACCGGCGTCCCAAGCGAGAACGTCACCGTCCTGACCGTCGAGCTGGAGGCCGGAGCTCGGGAGCGGCCGATCGATCTTGCAGGGGCTCTGACGAACTTCCGGTACCTCGGACCCTCCCACTGCACCCCGGCGCCCGAGGGTCGGCATCACCTGGTGACGCATTCGCGGGGCAGCGGTTTCGAGGTCACCGGGGGCATGGGTGCGAAGGCACTGCAAGTCATCAGCAACGACTGGCTGATCAACCGCGTCCGCGTCGTCGACTCGCAGACCTACTACCTCGAGCTGGAGGACCGCGCCCGCTACCACCCACCCCGCGTTCCGGACTGGCAGTTCGCGCTCGGCGGGGAGAACGGGCGGATGGTGGTCGTTCCGGACGGCTCGGCGAACCTGCACGGGTGGACCGTCGCGTCGCGGCAGTCGGACGGGCAGGAACACACCGCGGAGCTCACCCGCGACCTGGTGTGGATCGACGAGGCCGGACTGGTCAACCTCCTCGGGGACGGGGACCGCATCGAGGCCTGGACTGCAACGCTCCCCGGCAATGCTCTGCTCACGTCCTTCGCGACGCCGCAGGGCACGGAGTTTTCCGTCGACCGATGGGACGGGATGACCAACTGGCTCGTGGAAACTTTGGTGGGCAACGGGTCCGGGTTGATCGTCGACCTGGGGCCGGGCGGTTACGTCGCCCCGGTCGACGAGGACGTGGACGACGACGACCTCGGGCTCGCCGACGTCCTCGACCCGGACGACGAGGTGATCAACGCCCAGCTTCATGTGCTCGACGACGGCGTGGTCATGGTGCGGCGTTCCCGCACCGTGCTGCGCCGACTCCGGCTCGGCGACCACTCCGTCGAAGGCCTGGAGCTCGACGTGTGGCACCACGACGGCCATTTCGACGACTGCACGGACGGCTACCTCTTCACCACCGACCTCCACCTCGCCGCCAGTGCGTGCACGGCCTGGTTCCGAGACCACGGCGGTCTCGACGCCCTGGACGCCCTGGGCTGCGACTACTCCTTCCCCGACGCACTCCCCGCTACCGACCGAGAGGACGCATGACCACTCCGACACCCGACGCCCCGACTTCCACGCACCACCTTCTCCTGGCGGCGCTGCGAGCGACCGCGCTGAAGGACATGGACCCCTCCCTGCTCGTGCACGCCATCGATGTCGAGGCCGACGCGCGGGGCATCGACCGAACGGACCTCGACCACGCTCTGGCGGTGGCCTCGTACGCCCACCTCGAGCAACGGCGCACCCAGCGGGGCGACCAGGTCGCGGACCCCTACATCACGCATCCGTATCGCAACACGCTGCGGCTCCTGCGGTACGGCTGCACCGACGCGGCGGTGCTCGTCGCCACGGCGCTGCACGATGTCGTGGAGGATCGACCGGATCGGGTGGTGACCCTGCTCGGCGGCTCCGACGCCCTCGACGCGCTGCGACGCCACTTCGGCACGGACGTCGCCGATCTCGTCGCTGCCGTCACCAATCCCCCACGCGATCCCGCGCGCGACAAGGCCGAGCAGTACGCCGAGCACGTCACCGCCGCGATCGCCGATCCGCGGGTGTTACTGGTCAAGCTGGCCGACTTCGTCGACAACGCTGGCAGCCTGAAGTACCTGACCGACGACGCCAAGCGCTCGAAGCTGGCCGCCAAGTACGCACCGCTGGTGCCGATCTTCGCGCGGGCTGCCCACCACCACGGCGACCGACTGGGCCTGCCGCCGGAGGGCCTGGCGGCCATCGACGACCACCTGCACTCCATCGCGGAACAGACGGTCGCCTGAAAGGTCAGCGACCGCCGTACTTCCACACCACCCGGTTCTCCAACCACTGCAGCGCGATGGTGGGCGGCAGGGCCATGAGGAGGATCAGCACCACGGTGCCCATGATGTTCTCCATCCGCACGAGGCTGACGTTGCGCAGCAGCTCGTAGCCGATCCCGGCGGACGACGAGAACATCTCGGCGAGCAGCAGTCCCAGGAAGGCGAGCCCGAACGTCATCCGCATTCCGGTGGCCAGGGACGGCAGGACGGACGGAATCACGATCTGTCGGACCAGTCGCGGCCATCCCACCTGCAGCGAGGCGGCCATCTTCAGGTGAATGCGGTGAACCGACGCGGTGCTCTCCACGGCGACGAGAAACATCGGGACGAACGCGGCGTAGAACGTGAACCCCGCCCGGCTGAGCTCTCCGATTCCGAGGAAGGACAGGAAGATCGGGTAGAGCACGATCTTCGGGATGCTGTTGATCGCGTAGAAGATCGGCAGGATCGCGCGAGTCCAGAAGGCACTGAGCCCGAGCGCCAGACCGAGGAGCGAGCCGAGCACGGTGCTGGCCAGGAAGCCGATCACCAGGATGCGGATGGAGTCGAGCACGTTCGCCCGGAAATCCTCCTTGCCCAGGTCCTCAACCAGGGACCGCACTGCTTCCGCCGGGTTCGGGAAGATGGTGCTGTCGGCGACCACCGCGGCGACCCACCAGAGGGCAACGCCGGCGACGGCCACCACCAAGGGTGGAACCACGCGGCGAGCGGCGGACATCCCCGCCGACGTCGAACGGGTGGGCGTCGGCGGCACGGCGGGCACAGTGGCGGCGCCGGCCTCGGCCGGTCCCGCGGTGGGCGTGGCCTGCGTCATCAGCGACGCCTCCAATCGAATCGGTTGAGCAGAGCGGAGATCCCGAAGGTCGAGATCAACGCGACGGCGGCGACCACGAGGATGCCGGCGTACATCTCCGCGATGTCGAAGCTGTCGTAGGCGATGGAGATGAAGTGACCGAGACCCTGCGTCGACAGGATGAACTCGCTCGCCAGCACCGAGATGATGGCGTAGGACAGCCCGAGCTTGAGCCCGGTCACGATGTTCGGCAACGCGTACGGCAGCAGAATCGACCGGAAGAACTGCCACCGCGTCAGCATCAGGGTGGTACCGAGCTTGGTGACGATCGGCGAGACCGCCGCGAATCCGTTGCGCGCATTGAGTGTCACCACGCCGAACGCGAAGACGGTCGACAGCACCCCGATGGGGGTCACGCCCGCGCCGAAGAGCACCACCATGATCGGGTAGAGCGCGAAGGTGGGTACCGCGTAGTACACGTTGAGGTAGGGCTCGAAGGCCCGGTCCCACAGCTCGAATCGCCACAGCACGTACGCCGCCGCGACGCCCAGGACCCCACTGGCGACGAACGCCATGGCGATAATGGCGAGCGTTCGCCCGAGTTCGCCGACCAGGAAGTCCGGATCGGTGAGCAGGTCCACCGCGGTGAAAGCCATGTCCGAGACGGGGACGATGTCCAGCGGTGAGGCGAAGAACCGCGCGATGACATCGACCACGATCAGCACTGTGATCAGCACCGCCGCCGTCCACCCCCAGTGCGGGAGTCCCGCGACGGAAGACGGTGCCGGGCGCACGTAACCGGGTACGACGGAGCGGTTCTCGGTGCGCTCGCTCATCGGGTGGCGCTCATCGTCTTCTTGGCTTCCTCACGCAGCGACGACCAGATGCGTTCGTGCAGCACGACGGCCTCAGGGCTGGCCAGCACGTCCTCGGAGCGCGGACGCGGCAGGTCGACGGTCACCTCGTCGATGAACCGACCGGGACGAGCGCTCATGACCATCACCCGGTCGGACAGCAGCACCGACTCCTGGATGCTGTGCGTGATGAAGAGGACGCCGCAGGTCAGCTTGTCGACGATCTGCAGCAGCTCGTGCGACATCACCAGGCGCGTCTGCTCGTCGAGGGCACCGAAGGGTTCGTCGGCCAGGATGAGGTCGGGTTCCATCGACAGGCATCGGGCAATGGCCACGCGCTGCCGCATGCCGCCCGACAACTGCGTCGGGTAGTGGTCGCCGAACCGGGACAACCCGACGGTCTCCAGCAGTTCGTCGGCACGGGCCCGCCGCTCCTTCTTCGGCACGCCCCGCACCTCGAGGGCGAACGCGACGTTGTCCCGCACTGTCCGCCACGGCAGTGTGGCGGACTCCTGGAAGATCACGGCGGTGCGCGAGCGCGGCCCCGTCAGCGGGCGTTCGTCGATGGTCACCGTTCCGCTGTCGTGGTCCTGCAGTCCGGCGAAGATCTCCAGCAGGGTGGACTTACCGCAGCCGCTCGGACCGACGATGGAGACGAATTCGCCGCGGCCGATGGACAGGTCGATGTCGTCGAGTGCCGTGACCGAGCCGAAGTGGCGGGAGACCGAGGACGCGACGGCGATGGGCGATGTGCCGGTCGCGGCCGGGGTGGACTGGGTGTTCGAAGAGGTCATGGTGGGTCCGCTTTCGTGTGGGCGGTGGTCAGGCACAGTCGCCGGGGATGTCGGTGGCCGCACCCTCGGGCAGGAAATCGGGGTCGAAGAGTGTGCAGAAATCGGGGTCACGGTCACTGCCCGACGCTTCGACGCCGGCCTGGGCGGATTCGATCGCTGCGGGGTCGAACCCGCCACCCCAGGTGCCGACGGACGACGCTCGCTCCACCACCGCCAACGCCGCCGGAACGTCGAAACCGGTGTAGGCGGCATAGATTCGTGCGGCCGCATCCGGATCGGTCCGGATGGACTCGACGGCCTCGGTGTAACCGGCGTTGATGGCACGGACGACGCCGGGGTTGCTCGCGGCGTAGTCCTTCGTGGTGGTGATGGTCGACTGCAGGAAGCGTTCCAGGTAGTCCGGGCTCGACACGATCAGCCGGAAATCGTCCGGCCGCTGCTCGGCGACGATGGACGGGATGAGTGCGATGTCGACCGACCCCGCCTCGAGCAGCGCGAGCCCCTCTCCGATGCCGCCGGTGGAGACACGTTCGATCCGATCGGCATCCGCGCCCGCGAGGGACGGAAGCAAGCGGGTGAGCGCATCGGACGCGGAATTCGGTCGGGTGTAGGCCCAGCGCCGAACGTCGTCGATCGACTGGATGCTCGAATTCGACGCCAGGGCATAGAAATTCATGGGGTACGGCCCCTGGGTTCCGCCGCCGACGATCCGCAGCTCGGATCCGCCGGCGTCGGCCTGCACGATCGACGGGTAGCTCACCTCACCGATGGGGATGTTGCCGTCGAGGAGGGTGCGCATGGTGGCGCTGCCGCCCTTGCCGGGCACGATGTTCTCGACGATCACGCCGTGTTTCTCGAACAGTCCCTGCTGCTGGGCGACCAGCCAGGGGATGCTGTAGATCTCGGCCGCCGCCGACACGGTGACGTCGATGGACACCGGGTTCGCGGGATCGGCATCGGGTCCAGGACCGGAGCTACAGGCGGAGGCTCCGAGGGTCGCCGCGAGAGCGGCGGCCAGGAGCAGGCGATGGGTTCTCATGGGTGATCCTCGCTGCTCACCGGACGACGGGTGAGCCGGGTCGGTCGAAGGCACTCCGCGAACGAGTCGACTGATGCGGGGCCGCGTTCATCACAAACATATGATATTTGACGTAAGAATGGCGCGAAACGGACGATTTCACGTCCATTCGACACCTGATCGCGACCTAAAGATCAGATGGTTAGGCCGAGCCGGGCCGCATGGTGTGCCACCGCGTCACGGCCTGGTACCGCTCACCCACCCCGAAGAGCGCCCCCTCGTGCCCGACCGGGGCGGTCAGCTGCATCCCCACCGGCATACCCGAGACACGATGAAAGCCCACGGGCACAGCGAGAGTCGGGCCTTCGTGCAACGACCAGGGATAGGTGAACTGCCCCATTCGACGCGACTGCGCCAGGACGTCGTCGCCACCGTCGATCGGCGGCACGTCGACGGGCATCGTGGGGGTGAGCACCACGTCGACGGCGTCGAACAGCGGGGCGAGCCCGTCGCAGAATCGACGACGCGCGTCGGCCGCGTCGCGCCGATCGGCCTCGGATATTCCGAGGCCCAGCGAGATTCGCTCCAGGGTGGCCGGCTGGAAGAGGTCGGGACGCGTGTCCAACCGATCGCGGTGGATCCGCGCGGCGTCGTGATAGATCGCCGTGTAGACGACGTCCTGCGCCGAGGTCGCCCCCGGCACCTCGATGGGCACAATCTCGTATCCGAGCATCGCCAGGTCGTCGACGGCCGTCGAGACGGCCTCGGCCACAGCGGGATCGACGTCGGCGGTGACGAACACGTCGGGCACACCGATGCGTCGCACCGTCCGCGCGAGAGGCGGACCGGCCAGCGCCGCGAACGCGTCCGCGACCTCGCGCACCGTCCGGGCCATCGGCCCCACGGTGTCGAAGTCCGGGCTGACGGGAAACACACCGTCGTTGCTGATCGCTCCGCGGCTCGGGCGGAGGCCGGTGACCCCGCAGGCCGAGGCGGGCAGGCGGACGGACCCGCCGGTGTCGGTGCCGAGCGCGAGGTCCACGATGCCGGCCGCCACGGCCGCGCCGGACCCGCCGCTCGATCCCGCCGGTACGCGCGTGGTGTCCCACGGATTACGCGGACCGCCGGCGGCGGAGTTCTGCGAGGTGACGCCCACGGCGAATTCCGCCATGTTCAGGGTGGCGACGACGGCGGCACCCGCCGCGCGCAGTCGGCGCACCACCTCGGCGTCGGCGTCGGCCACGCGGTCGGCGAAGAACCGGGACGCGCAGGTCGATCGGACGCCGGCGACGTCGATGTTGTCCTTGACGCCGACCCGGACACCGGCCAGCGGGCCGTCTCCGGACCCGGCGTCGTCGATCCACGTGACGACGCTGTTCACCTGCTCGTCGATCCGCTGCGGGGACGGGCCGCGGGAGGCGGCCCGTCCCCCGTTCACCATCAGGCCGCGCTCGCGCGGAGGTCGGCGGTGGCCTTCTCGTCGATGGTCCACGAGTCGACGTCGACCGCCACGCCGTAGTCCCGACGTGCGTCCTCGGCGGTGATGTACTCGTCCCACACGTCGCTCAGGACCTGGAAGGGGTCCCGCTCGAACGGATTTCCGAATCCGCCGCCGGACGGCAGCTTGATCTCGAGGGTGTCGCCGGACTTGATGGTCTCCTGGGTGACCTTCGAGTACAGCACCTCCTCGCGATCGGTCCCGGCGTTGCGGGTGAAGGATCCGGAGACGCCGTCGTGGCCGCCGAGTGCACCGGCGGGGGCGTCGGACCGGTTGTCCGCCTCGGAGCCGAGGAAGGTGTCCGTCTCCATCAGCCACTTGCGCACGCTGCCGATACCGCCGCGCCACTTGCCGGGAGCCGGCGCCTCGTCGCGCAGTTCGTAGCGCAGCGCCCGCATCGCGTGGTTGAGCTCCAGCTCCTCGATGGGGTTGTTGCGGGTGTTGGCCATGAGGGCGTCGACGGCGTCCATGCCGTCCTTGCCGTTACGGCCGCCGTAGGAGCCCTCGTTGATCTCGATGTACACCCAGTACGACTCGCCGTCGGGCGCGATGCCGGAGTAGGCGATGGCGCAGAGCGCGGCGGACGACCCGGCGACAGCATGGTCCGGCAGAACCGGCGCCAGGGCCAGGTTGATCGAGTCGAAGACGCGGTTGACCTGGGAGAAGCGCGCGAAGCACGACGCCGGGAAGTCCGGATTGAAAATCGTGCCCTCCGGTGCGTACGCCTTCACGGGGCGGAAGCAGCCGTCGTTCTGGGGCACGAAGTCCTCGGTGACGTCCTCGTCGAGCAGGATCGTCCGGATCGCCGAGACCGCAACGGGAAGAACGGATCCCTCGAACGGCACGTTGAAGGCCGTCGGCACCTGACTGTTGGAGCCGGTGAGGTCGATGAGGATGTCCTCGCCGTCCACCTGCACCCGCACGGCGACCTTCAGCGGCTCGTCGCGGTTCTTGCCGTCGTCGTCGAGGTAGCCCAGGGGCGCCTCGTAGCTGCCGTCCGGAATCTCCCGGATCTTGTTGCGCAGCTTGGTCTCGGAGTAGTCCATCCACCGCTCGCCGGCACTCATGACCGTGTCGAGGCCGTACTTCTCGAGCAGTTCGGTGAATCGCTTCTCGCCGATGCGGGAGCAGGCGATGAGGGCCTCGAGGTCGCCGCGGTTCTGCTCCGGGGTGCGCACGTTGTCCAGGATGTGCTGGATCAGGTAGTCGTTGCGGACGCCGGCCTCGTAGATCTTCATCGAGTCCATGAGCTTGCCCTCGGCCCAGACGTCGACGACGTCCATACAGAGACCCGGGAAGTTGCCACCGACGTCGGAGACGTGACCGGTGCACCCGGCGAATCCGATGTGCTCGCCCTGCCAGAAGATCGGAATGATGACGCCGTAGTCCGGCGAGTGCGCCGCACCGTGATACGGGTGGTTGTGCAGGATCACGTCGCCCGGCTTGTACGTGCCGGCCAGTCGCCGGTTCACGCCGCGGATGTAGGCGGGGATCGAACCACAGTGCATCGGAGTGGAATCCGACTCGCACAGCTCGCGACCGTTGACGTCGAAGATGCCGGCGCCGAGGTCCTCGGACTCACGGATGAGACTCGAGTACGCCATGCGATAGAGGACCTGCGCCATCTCCTTGGCCATGGACTGCAGGGCGCCACCGATCACCCGCAGGGTGATCGGGTCGACGTCCACGTCGTTCCACGTGCGGGTGGCCTCGCCGGCGAGCGAGACTCCCGTCGTGGGCATCAGCGCCTTGCTCATGCGGACTTCCTCTCGATGATGATGTGACCGACGGCATCGACGGTGGCGTGCTGGTTCATGCCGATGATGGTGGTGGAGTCGAACTGCTCGACGATGGCCGGACCGCTGATCTCGTTGCCCGCCAACAGCTGCGAGCGTTCGTAGACCGGGGTGTCGACCCACTCGGGGGCTGCGGTGTCGTCCTTCCAGAACAGCGCACGGGCCGTCGTCTTGATCGCGCCCGACGCATCCGCGGTGCCGCGCTCGATCTCGGCGATCTGCACGTGCGGGACGGCGCCGACGCCGGTGACGCGCACGTTGACCAGCTGTACCGGCTTGTCGTCGAACCGCTGGGAGTAGGTGCGCCCGTGGGCCTCGTGGAACGCCTCCGCCGTCGTCTTGACCCAGACGTCGTCGATCTCACCGTCCGGCGCCTGGACGCGCAGCTCGTACCCCTGTCCGACGTACCGGCAATCGACGCTGCGTTCGAGCGAGATGTTCTCCGGCGCGATGCCATCGGCTTCGAGCTGGGCGACGGCCTGCTTCGACAGGCGGTCGATCTGGTCCTTCAGCAGCTCGATGTCCGGGTCGGCCGACGACGTCCACACGGTGGTGGGCTCCTCGTACCTGATGTCGGTGGTCAGCAGGCCGACCGCCGAGGTGATGCCGGGGTGACCGGGGACGATGACGCGCGGGATGCCGAGCTGATCGGCGATCTGCCAGGCGAACAGCGGCCCGGCACCGCCCTCGGCGATGAGGGAGAAGTCCCGGGGGTCGTAACCCTTGCGCACCGAGTGCAGGCTGATCGCCTCGGTCATCGAGTGCGCCAGAATCTTGAAGATGCCCATGGCGGCGTCGTCGATCGAGGTGTTCAGCTTGTCCGCGATGTGCGTCTGGATCGCGGTGCGCGCGAGCTCCGGCTGCACCTCCATGGTGCCGGACAGGAAGCTGTTCTCGCGGAGCCAGCCCATCATGACCATGGCGTCGGTCGAGGTCGGCTCGGTGCCGCCGCGGCCGTAGCAGGCGGGGCCGGGGACGGCGCCGGCGCTGCGCGGACCGACACGGAACATTCCGCCGTCGTCGACGACGGCGATGGACCCGCCGCCCGCGCCGATGGTGTCGACCTCGGCCATGGGCACCATGGCGTGGTAGTCGCCGATTCTGGTGTCCAGCAGGTGCTTCATGCGCAGCGCGCCGTCCGGTGCGACACCGACGTCGGCGGACGTTCCGCCCACGTCGAGGGTGATGACGCTGGGGTAGCCCGACGCCTTGCCGATCGCGCAGCCGCCGAGCAGTCCGGCGATCACGCCGCTGGTGAGCAGCGAGACGGGGATCTCGGTGGCGCTGCGGGAGGTGACGAGGCCACCGGCCGACGTCATGAGATGGACGTCCTCGCCCACCTGCGCGTCGCGCGCCTTCCGGGCGAGGTTCTCGATGTACTGGCTCGTCTTCGGTCCGATGAACGCGTTGAGCGCCGCCGTCGAGAAGCGTTCGTACTCACGGTATTGCGGCGCGACCTCGCTCGAGAGGGAGACGAACACGCCGGGAAACTCCTCGGCGATGATGGCCTTGACCCGCTGCTCGTGCGTGGGGTTGCGGTAGGAGTGCAGGAACGCAACGGCGATGGCCTGCACGCCGCGCTCGCGCAGCAGTCGAACCTGCTCGCGCACCGCGTTCTCGTCCAGCGGGGTGAGGACGTTGCCGGCGGCGTCGATGCGCTCGGGCACCACGCGCCGGTTGCGGCGCGGGACCAGCTGCCACTTCTGCCAGGGCAGGTCCTGGTAGTTCGAATAGTTCAGCGGGCGCTTCTTGCGGGCGATGTGCAGGAGGTCGCGGAAACCCTCCGTGGTGATCATGCCGACGTCGCACCCGTTGTGCTCGAGAACGATGTTGGTGGCCACGGTGGTGCCGTGGAAGAACATGTCGATCTCGGACGGGTCGATGCCGGCGCGCTCGGCGAGGACGGCGATGCCGTCCATCGTGCCGATCGAGGGATCGTGGTTGGTCGACGGCGTCTTGTGGACCACCACCGTGCCGTCGTCGTCCCACAGCACCAGGTCGGTGAACGTGCCACCGACGTCGACTCCGATTCGTTTCATGTGCCATCCGTTTCTGCTGTCGGCGCTCGCGTGCGGAGCGGAAAGGTCGGGCCGTGCGAGGCCGGTGCCGAAGATCCGAGGCCGCGACCGAGGGCCCGTGCGCGGGCCCGACGTCGACGACTCGGAGGTGATCGTGGCCACCCCGATCGGGTGACACGAGTCATAGTGCTCCACCTCTGTTTCGAAAGCAATACCTCAGATGTTTCGGCCGTGTGAAGCCTCGATCCACCCCCGGCACCGCCCCATCCCCACCGGGTCTCGCCGAAAGAGCCGACCTTTACCCGTTTCCGCGAGACACCCTCATCCCCCGCCGCGGGCCCCGTCCGCGCGCTACGCTCGGGCGGTCTCGCCCCGGCGAACCCCCTGACGGAAGGCCCGCTCGACGTGACCGACACCCCGACCAAGTCCGGCCCCGCCTACGCGGTGCTCGCCGCGCGGCTGCGTGAGCGCATCCTCTCCGGCGACCTCCAGCCCGGCGAACGCCTGCCCGGCGACGCGGAACTGACGGCGGAGTTCGGGGTCGGACGCAGCACCATCCGCGAGGCCCTGCGGTCACTGGCGAGCCAGAACCTCATCCACACCACCCGCGGCGTGACCGGCGGCAGCTTCGTGGCCACGCCCAGCGTCGGGCACATCAGCGAGCATCTGGAGACGGGCGTCGCGCTGATGACGGCGGCGGAGACCGTGACGGTCGATCAGTTGATGGAGGTGCGCAACCTCATGGAGGTGCCGGCGGCGGGGCTGGCCGCGTTCCGGCGCACCGAGGAGGACCTGGCGCAGCTGCGGGAGACCATCTTCGATCCCACCGAGACGCAGGGACCGGACACCTTCGCCAAGAACCAGGAGTTCCACCTCGTGCTGCTGCGCGCGAGCCGCAACCCCCTCCTGGAGCTCATCACCGCGCCCGTCTTCCGCGTGCTGTCCAAGCGTTTCGGCCGCGACCATGCGCCCGACGGGTTCTGGGAATGCGTCGACCACGACCACCGCGCCATTCTCGAGGTGGTCGAGTCCGGGGATTCGATGACCGCCATGAACGAGATGCGACGACACCTCGACCACCTGGGCGGCTCGTACCGGCAGATGGACATGTTGCGCACCTCGTAACCCGCAAAAGATCTGCTTTTTGATTCGACGAACGCCGCCCCACCTCGCCACATCGTGCGGAATTGCCCTCTTGACGCCGTAATCATCTGATGTTTATGGTCGACGCACTGGCTTCGCCGACCCGACACGAGGAGATTCCGTGGCAACCCACCCGGCCGTTCTTGGGCGCTTCTTCGAGGATTACGTGGTGGGGGACGTGTACCAGCACCCCCTGGGCCGCACGATCACCGAGACCGACAACACGTGGATCACGCTGCTGTCGATGAACACCAACCAGAACCACTTCAACGCGCACCTCGCCGCGCAGAACCCCATCACCGAGGGTCGCGTGATCGTGAACTCGGGATTCACCGTGGCCGTGGTGCTCGGCATCTCGGTGCTCGACATGAGCCAGAACGCCATCTCGAACCTCGCGTTCACCGACATCAAGATGTCGCACCCGGTGTACGAGGGCGACACCATCTACGCCGAGAGCATCTGCACCGGCCTTCGCAAGTCCGAGTCGCGCCCCTACGCCGGCATCGTCTCCATGATCACCCGCGGCCTCAATCAGGATGGCGTCGAGGTCATTTCGTGGAAGCGCTCGGTCATGGTCGCCACTCGCGAGAGCGGCATCGGCCAGAACTATTTCCCCGCAGCACAGAACGGGCCGCTGCAGCTGCCCGAGGAGAAGGGTGCCACCGCATGAAGCCACTCGAGGACGTCCGCATCATCTCGCTCGAGCAGTACGGCGCCGGCCCGTTCGGCAGCCTCCATCTCGCCGACCTCGGGGCCGACGTCATCAAGATCGAGGACCCGAACGCCGGCGGCGACGTCGGCCGCTACGTCCCCCCGTTCAACGAGGGCGAGGACTCACTGTTCTTCGAGTCCTTCAACCGGAACAAGCGCAGCCTCTCGCTCGACCTGTCGACTCCGGCCGGGCGCAGCGTGTTCGAGGACCTGGTGCGCGGTGCCGACGCGGTGTACTCCAACCTGCGCGGCGACGTTCCGGCCAAGATCGGCATCACGTACGACGATCTCAAGCACCTCAACCCCGCCATCGTGTGCTGCAGCCTGACCGGCTTCGGCATGACCGGCCCGCGGGCCAAGGAGCCCGGCTACGACTACATCCTGCAGGGCCTCGCCGGCTGGATGTCCGTCACCGGTGATCCGGACGGCCCGCCCACGAAATCCGGTCTGTCGCTGGTGGATTACTCCGGCGGGTTCGTCGCCGCGATCAGTTTGCTGTCCGGACTGCACGCCGCGCGTCGCGACGGCATCGGTGGCGACTGCGACGTCTCGCTCTACGACACGGCGATGAGCCTGCTCACCTACCCGGCGACATGGCATCTCAACGCCGGCTTCGAGCCCGTGCGGACCAAGAACTCCGCCCACCCGTCGCTGGTCCCGTTCCAGGCCTTCGAGGCGAGCGACGGCTGGCTGATCGTCGGCTGCGCGAAGGAGAAGTTCTGGGAGCGCCTGGTGGTCGCCATCGGTCGCCCGGAACTCGGCCAGGATCCCCGCTTCATCAGCTTCGCTCTGCGCGGGCAGAACAAGGACGTGCTGCTGCCGATGCTCGAGGACACCTTCGCCACGAACACCGTGGCGCACTGGTTGTCCCTGCTCGGTCCGGCCGGTGTGCCGTCGGGACCGATCAACGACGTTGCGCACGCCCTCACCGAACCGCACACGATCGCACGGAATCTCGTCGTCGAGACCGAACATCCGGTGTACGACACGGTGAAGCAGGTCGCCTCGCCGGTCAACTTCGGTCCCGAGCGTCCCACGTACCGCCGCGCCCCGCGTCGCAACGAGGACTTCGCCGACGTCGTGAAGGAACTGGGGTACGACGCGGACCGGGTGGCCGACCTCTCGTCGGGCGGTGCCTTCGGACCGGTCGAGGCCACCGTATGACCTCGACCGTGCTCGCCGAGTGGGCGGCCGACCTGGGACTGCCCGACCTGTCGCACGACGTCCGCCACGCGACCGCGCGGCACCTCATGGACGGCGTCGGGAACGCCGTCGCCGCAGCACGATTGGATTACGGTCGGCCCGCGTGGACGGTGGCCACCGCGCTCGGCGGACCCCCCGAGGCCCGGCCGCTGACCGGGACGCAGGCGCTGTCGGCGCCGGCCGCCGCCTTCGCCAGCGGGGTGATGGTGCACGCCCTGGACTTCGACGACACCCACGCCGGAGCGCTGGTCCACGCCACCGCCGTCACCCTTCCCGCCGCCATCGCGGTCGGCCAGGAACGCGCCGCGTCCGGGGCCGACGTCCTGCTCGCCGGGGCCATCGGTCTCGAAACCGCGTGCCGTCTCGGCGCCGTCAGCCCGCACGGATTCCATTCCGGCGGTGTGCACGCGACCGGCGCCGTCGGTCCCCTGGTCGCCGCGCTCGTCGCGGGCCGGTTGTCCCGGCTCACGTCGGCAACCCTGGTCCACGCACTCGGTATCGCCGGGTCGTCCGGCGCCGGCCTGCTCGAGTTCCTCGACACCGACGCCGACACCAAGGCGCTGCACCCCGGCTCGGCGAGTCTGAACGGCGTCCTCGCCGCACGCCTCGCCGCGGCCGGCGCCACCGGACCGTCGTCCGTGCTCGAAGGGCGCCGCGGCCTGTACGCCGCACTGACGTCGCGGCCCGCCGACTTCACCGCGCTGACCGACGGTCTCGGAATTCGCTGGGAAGCAACGCGTATCGGCATCAAGCCGTACCCGAGCTGCCAGTTGATGCACGTCGCTCTCGACGCGGTCTCCGCGGCCGTGGCCGGTCACGACGTCACCGCGTCCGACATCGCCGACGTCGAGGTGGCCGTGCACTCGGACTCGCTGCCCATCGTCTGCGGCCCCAACGCCGGCGTCGCGGCTCCACGGAGCACCTACGACGGCAAGTTCGATCTGCCCTGGAGCGTCGCTGCGCTGCTGCACGACGGCGTGGTCGACGTCGCCACCTACACCGACGACTCCATCGCCCGCCCCGACGTGCTCGACACCGCTCGCCGCGTCCGCTCGGTCGAACTGGTCACCGACGGCCCTGCCGCTGCTGCACCGGGCCGCGCCGTCGTCACGCTCACGGATGGCCGCGTCCTCACCGGGTCCGTCGACGGAAGTCGAGGCAGCGCAGCACTTCCGCTGTCCGACGACGACCTCACCGACAAGTTCCTGGCCAACTGCGGCCACCAGCCCCGGGCGAAGGAACTGTCCGCCCGGCTCCTCGACCTCGCCGGCGAATCGGACCTCACGGCCGTGCTCGACCTCGCCGCCGCCCTCGCCTCTTCCTCCTGAGACAGTCAAAGGACTCACCATGGACTTCACGTTCGACGAACAGCAAACCGCGTTCCGCAAGGCTCTCCGCACCTTCGTGGACAAGGAGATCGTCCCCGTCGCGAGCGAGTGGGAGCGCTCCGGCCGCTACCCCACCGAGATCGTCGACCACATGAAGGCGATGGGCCTCTTCGGCATCACCACGCCGGAGGAGTACGGCGGCATCGACCTCGACAAGGTCTCCTTCACCCTCGTGTACGAAGAACTCGCCCGCGGGTGGATGGGCATCGCCGGCATCGTGGGCAGCCACAACCTCTCGTGCTGGATGATCGCCAAGCACGGCACCGAGGAGCAGAAGCAGTCCCTGCTCCCCAAGCTGTCCGCGGGTGAGTGGCGCACGGGCGTCGGCCTCACCGAGCCGGGTGCGGGGACCGATCTGCAGGGCATCAAGACCACCGCCAAGCGCGACGGCGACCACTACGTCGTCAACGGCGCCAAGACGTGGATCACCAACGCGCGCCACGCGAACGTGCTGCCGGTGCTGGTGAAGACCGACGCCTCGGCCACCCCGCCGCACAAGGGCATGAGCCTGCTGCTGATCGACACCTCCACCGAGGGCTTCGAGGTGCAGCGGGACATGGGCAAGCTCGGCTACAAGGGCACCGAGTCCTGCGAGATCACCCTCGAGAACGTCCGCGTGCCGGTCGACGCCCTCCTCGGCGGGGTCGAGGGCCGCGGTCTGCAGCAGGCACTCTCGGGCCTCGAGATCGGCCGCCTCAACATCGCCGGCCGTAGCGTCGGCATCGCCCAGGCCGCGTACGACGCCGCGCTCCAGTACGCCAAGGAGCGCACGGCGTTCGGTCAGCCGATCGCCGACTTCCAGGCCATCCAGCTCAAGATCGCCGACATCGCCACGCAGCTGCAGGCCGCCCGACTCATGACGTACTGGGCTGCCTCGCAGGCGGACTCGGGCAAGCGCGTCGACATGGAGGCCGGGATGGCCAAGTACTTCGCCTCCGAGACCGCCATCACCGCGAGCCTCGAAGCCATGCGCATCCACGGCGGCTACGGCTACTCCACCGAGTTCGTGGTCGAGCGCCTCTACCGCGACGCGCCGCTCATGGCCATCGGCGAGGGCACCAACGACATCATGCGCACGGTCATCGCCAAGTCCCTCGTCGCGGGATCGAGTGTGATCGGGTGAGCGGCGCCCTCACCTACCTCTACGTTCCCGGCACCAAGCCCGAGCGGTTCGACAAGGCGCTCGCCTCCGGTGCCGACGCCGTCGTCCTCGATCTCGAGGATGCGGTGGCGTTGCAGGACAAGGACTCCGCCCGGCGGACGGTGGCCGACTGGGTCGCCGCGGTCGAACCCGGTGACGTGGAGATCTGGGTCCGGGTCAATCCGGGAACGCTGCAGGAGGACGACGTCCGTACGGTCGCCCACGCGACGCTCACCGGGTTCTGGCTGCCCAAGGTCGGATCGGCCGACGAGGTGGCCGCGATGGACACCCTGCTCACCGAGGTGTGCCCGCAGGCCGTGGTGTCCCCCATGATCGAAACGGGCGGCGGGGTGTTCGAGGCGCTGTCGATCGCGCGGGCTCCGCGGGTGCGCTTCCTGCAGATCGGCGAGGTCGATCTGGCCGTCGACCTGGGCGTCG
Organism: Rhodococcoides corynebacterioides; assembly: GCF_019834675.1. Lineage (GTDB taxonomy): Bacteria > Actinomycetota > Actinomycetes > Mycobacteriales > Mycobacteriaceae > Rhodococcoides > Rhodococcoides corynebacterioides_A. Next base: position 117,128 of record NZ_JABUBU010000003.1, read on the forward strand.
ACGCCGAGACCGACGACAGCGCGCTGCTCTTCGCCCGGTCGCAGGTGGTCGCGGCCAGTGCGGCGGCGGGGGTGCAGGCTCCGCTCGCCGCGGTGTCCCGCAACTTCAGGGACGTCGAGGCGTTCACCGCGGACTGCCGCCACCTGGCGCGGCTCGGTTTCGTGGGGCGGGCGTGCATCCACCCCGCGCAGGTCACGGCGGCACGGGACGTCTGGTCACCGACCGACGACGACGTGCGGAAGGCGCAGGCGATCCTCGCGGCGCTGGAGGCCGACGGTGCGGGGGTGGACGCCGACGGGTATCTGATCGACGAGGCCGTGGCCAAGCGGGCGCGGCGGGTTCTCGAGCACGTGAACTGAGCACGGTGTGCGCCTCGGCGGCCTCGCGCGCGAGATCCCGCCGTCGGAGCCGGCGAGGCTCACACCTCGCTTGCGACCGGACCCTCCGGCCGCGCCGACCGGGCAGGTGGTGGAATGGGTCGGCCAGTCCGACCGACCCCGGGAGACCGATGAGCACGCACCCGTTCGACGACGCCCTCGAGCTCGAGCAGCTCGGTGACGGACGCTTCCGGGGCCGCACCACCGCGCCGTACAACAACATGGTGGGGCCGTTCGGCGGCGTCACCGCGGCAATCCTCGTGCGGGCGATCGAGCTGCACCCCGACCGGCTGGGCGATCCGGTGAGTCTGACCGTCAACTTCGCCGGGCCGGTGGCAGAAGGCCCCTTCGACATCCAGGCGCGGGCGGTGCGCACCAACCGCAGCAATCAGCACTGGTACCTCGAGCTCTCCCAGGACGGCACGGTCGCCACCACCGCCACCGCGGTGTTCGGCACCCGCCGGGAGACGTGGGACGACATCGAGTCCTCCCCGCCCGCCGTTCCTGCGCCCGTGGAGGTCGAGCGTGCCGGACTGCCGGACTTCATCGCGTGGGCGCAGAACTACGAGATGCGCTTCCACGCAGGCGCTCTGGACGAGAGCGGGTCGGCCGACTCCGTCGCGACGCTGTGGGTGCGCGACTCCCCGCCGCGTCCCCTGGACCACGTCGCCCTCACCTCGATGACCGACATCTTCTACCCCCGCGTGTTCCAGCGCCGCGGGCAGTACCTGCCGGCGGGCACCATCTCGCTCACCATCCATTACTTCGCGACGGCGGAGGACCTCGCCGCCCACGGCGACGCTCACGTGTTAGCGACGGCGCACGCGCGTCGCTTCCACCGCGGCTACTTCGACCAGTCGGCCGAATTGTGGTCGGCGAGTGGCGAGCTCCTCGCCACCGGGCACCAGGTGGTCTATTACAAGGGCCGACAGCCGTTTCCGCTCCCACTGCGCGGCGCACCCGGCACTATGTGATCGGGACCACTCGCCGACCCGAGGAGCGCCATGAAGAGCACGATGCAGGACACCCCGCTGTCGATCGGACAGCTCGTGCGGTTCGGAACGTCGATCCATGCGACGGCGACGGTGACCACCTGGTCCGAGACGGGCCCGACCACCGTGACGTTCGCCGATCTCGGGCGCCGCGCGGCGCAACTGGCGCACGGATTGCGCTCCCTCGGTGTCGACGGGGATCAGCGCGTCGGCACCTTCATGTGGAACAACTCGGCCCACATGGAGGCGTACATGGCGGTGCCCGCGATGGGCGCCGTGCTGCACACCCTGAACATCCGCCTCTTCCCCGAGCAGCTCACCTACATCGTCGAACACGCCGAGGATCACGTGATCATCGCGGACGGCAGCCTCCTCCCCCTGCTCGTCCCGCTGCTACCGACCATGCCGACGGTGCGGCACCTCGTGGTGGTCGGGGCCGATCCGAGCTCGGTGGACGCACCCGACGCCATCACCGTGCACGGCTACGACGATCTCCTGGCCGGCCGTCCCGAGACCTTCGACTGGCCCGAGCTCGACGAGACCGACGCCGCGGCAATGTGTTACACCTCCGGCACCACCGGCGACCCCAAGGGGGTCGTGTACTCCCACCGCTCGATCTGGCTGCACTCGATGCAAGCGTGCATGACCGACGCGATGGCGCTGTCGCAGCGGGACTCCGTGCTCGCGATCGTGCCCATGTTCCACGCGATGTCGTGGGGCCTGCCCTACGCCGCTCTCATGGTCGGGGCGTCGCTCATCATGCCGGACCGGTTCCTCCAACCCGCGCCGCTGGCCGAGATGCTGTCGACCCTGCGCCCCACCGCGACCGCCGCGGTGCCGACCATCTGGCAGGCGCTGCTCGTGCACCTGGAGGAGCACCCCGTCGATCTGTCGAGCCTGCGCGAGGTGCTGGTGGGCGGAAGTGCATGCCCGCCCAGCCTGATTCGCGCGTTCCGCGAGAAGTACGGCGTGCCGATCTCCCAGGCATGGGGCATGACGGAGACGTCGCCGCTGGGCACGTCCGGCCGTCCCGACGCCGGCCTCTCGCCGGAGGACGAATTCGACCGTCGGTGCACCCAGGGGCGCTTCGTCGCCGGGGTCCGGGCACGGCTGGTCGACGACGCCGGCACCGTGCTGCCGTGGGACGGGCAGCAGGTCGGCGAGCTCGAGGTGCGCGGCCCGTGGATCACAGGAAGCTATTACCGCGCAGACGGTTCCGACAAATTCGACGACGGGTGGCTGCGTACCGGCGACGTCGGCACCATCTCCCCCGAGGGCTACCTCACCCTCACCGACCGATCCAAGGACATCATCAAGTCCGGCGGGGAGTGGATCTCGTCGGTCGAGCTCGAGAACCACGTCGTCGAGCACCCGGCCGTGCTGGAGGCCGCCGTCATCGGTGTGCCGGATCCGAAGTGGGACGAGCGTCCGCTGGTCGCCGTCGTGGTGAAGGACGGCCAGTCGGTCACGCCCGAGGAACTGCGGGAGTTCCTCGACGGGCGCGTCGCCCACTGGCAACTGCCCGAGCGGTGGACGTTCATCGACGAGGTGCCCAAGACCAGCGTGGGCAAGTACGACAAGAAGCGGCTGCGGGGATCGCATGCCGAGGGGAAGCTCGACGTCATCGAGTTGGGCTGACCCGAACCGCAGGTGTGGCAGATAATTACGGAGAGCACGACCGAGGGGGAGGTTCCGACCTTGAACTCCACGCCATCATCACATGTTCGCAGTGAGCTGTTCGCGTCGGCGCAGTCCGTCGGACGCGTGACCGGTCGCGGTGCCACCGAGCAACTTGCACACTGGGCGAGGATTGGGCGGGAAGTAGAGGCGTCCCGTCACCTGCCGTCTCGTGAGATTGCCGAGGTCCTCTCGGGTCGGCAAAGTTACGACACGCTCGATCCGCCTGCTCAGGCCGTCGTTCGCGCGGAATGGGTCGAGCGAGTCGACGCACTCAGCAGCAGCCTCGATCTACGCAGCGACTTCGAGTCGGAGGGCCGACCCTACGTGGAGTGCAATAATCCTGATGACGTGATCGCGCGTGGTGCCAGCTCGTCGAGCCGCCGCACTGGCCTTCATGGGCCCCCGCAGCTCTGACGAGCTCCACGTCATCCAGCTGAGCCGAGCACCTCGCGCAGGGTGGCGGCGAACTCGTCGGGCTTGCCCATCTGGCCGTATTCGCCGCCCAGGAAGCCGTTGTGGCCACCGGGGAAGACGACGGGACTGCGCCCCAGGGCGGCGGCGACGGCATGGGCTGCGCGACCGGCCAGTTCGCCGTCGTCGGGTCCGCCCGACTCCTCCCCCACGGCAAGAACGATGCGTGTCGACGCCTGTCGCAGACGGTCGACATCGGCCGCGTAGTCGCATCCGGGTCCGCGCAGGTTCGACATGAGCGGATCGGTGCGATCCCCGGTGTCGTCGGTCGGCATCCCGAACTGCGCGGGGTCGGGCGCGGGCTGCGCGAGGTAGTCGTCGTCGACCTTCCCACGATGCATGGCAATGCCGATGAATTTCGCCATGGCCCAGCCCATTCCGGACGCGTCGTAGGTGGCCACGATGTCGGCGCACACGGCGGAGATGGCAGCCCCGTCCGTGAGAACGCCGCCGGCGGGTGGTTCGTGAGCGACGAGTGTGCGCATCGCGTCGGGATGACGCTCGACGCACGCAAGGGCGTTGACGGCGCCACCGCTGGAGGCGAACACGTCGACCGGACCGGTACCGAGAGCGACGATCAGCGCGTGGAGGTCATCCGCATGTTGCTCCGGCGTCACGGCCGCCGTGGGCTCGTCGCGTCGCCTCCGTCCGGCGTTGCGCGGGTCGTAGGTGACGACGGGTCGGTCCACGATCCTGGACCGCAGGGACCCGAATCCGACCGCATCCATCGGTGACGCGACGAGAACGAGGGGCGTTCCCGACGACAGGTCGCCGTGGACGTCGTAGGTGAGGGTGGCGCCGTCGACGGCGAGGGTGCTGGTGGTCATGCCGTATCGACTCGACGAGCGAGCGGAACTCATCACCCGGCCGGGCGGTACTGCAGCACGACGGCCCCGGACCGGAGGTCACGACGGTCGACCAGCTCGAGATCGACGGCGTGGCGCAGGCCGCCGAACACCGACGGCCCGTGGCCCACGATCCTCGGGTGCACGATGAACTCGTACTCGTCGATCAGGCCCATCTCGGCCAGCGCTCGCGGAAGCTGCACGCCGCCCGTCGCGATGCCGGTGCCCGGCTGCGCTTTCAGCGCTTCCACGGCTGTCCGCAGATCACCCTGCACCAGCTCGGCGTTCCAGTCGACGCTCGTCAGCGTGGACGAGACCACGAACTTGCGGGCGGCGTCGATCGCGCGGGCGAAGGGGTCGTCGGGATCGGACGGGCCACGGAACGCTTCCTCCATCATTCGGTAGATCACTCGGCCGAACAGCAGCGCGTCCGAGCGCGCGAAGTTGTCCGCGGCGACCTGGTGCAGTTCCTCGTCGGCCGGGATGGCCGTGTGGTCGCAACACCCGTCGATCGAGACGTTGATGGAGTAGCGGAGGGGGCGCATCGAGCAAGGCTACGGCCGGGCGGTGGGGCGGGTTGTCGGTTCGATCGGTCAGACTGCTCGCGATGCCTCCTCGCAAACCCACCACCACCGCCCGCACCGTCCGCGCCGGCAGCCGCCGCGCCGCTCTCACCCGGAAGCCGCGCCGAACGGCAACGCGGAAGTCCGCCGACCCGGACCTCCGCGCTCCCGCTCCCGGCGAGCGCGTGTGGGTGCTCGACGTGCCGTTCGAGGACCGCTCCGCGGCGGGCGCGGCCGGTGCTCGGTGGCAGGCCGGGCCGGGAGTGTTCGCCTACTACGGCACCGAACTCCCTGAATTCCTGCAGCCGTACGAGTCCTCGCCGTACAGCCTGCAGCGGTGGCTCGAGGACGACGCGAACGAGTCCTCCAATGACGAGGTCACCATCCGCGCCCGCTCCATGACCCCGCGGGAGACTCAACTCGAGTCGGTGCGCCGCCAGCTGGCAGCGATCGAGAGCGGTGTCCCGTACTTCGCACAGATGGATTCGACGGGCCTGGGCAAGACCTTGTCGGTGTGCGAGGCGGTGCGGCAGATGCCCGACGTCGCCACCGTCCTGGTGGTCGCGCCCAAGGGCGCGCTGCCCGGCTGGCGCCGCACCATCGCCGACAGCGAGGCCGATCTCGACCCCGCCGAGCGCAAGCGGTGGCTGCTGGTGACGTACCAGTCGACCAAGAAGCTGCTGTCCGTGCCGGCGGACACCGATCTGGGCAAACGTAAACGGACCCAGAACAAGCGGACCATCGCGCTCGGCGACCTGCGCTTCGACATCGACGTGGTGATCGCGGACGAAGCGCATGCGCTGATGAACATCGAATCGCAACAGTCGCAGATCGTCTGGCGCTATCAGGAAGCCGCGAGCGCCGTCGTGTGGATGTCGGCCACGCCCGGTTATCAGCCACTCCATTTCGCCTACATGGCGCGCGCCGTCGAACGGGCCCGCGGGGTCGACATCGTGGGTGACGACGGGGCGCTGGGCTACGCCCTCACCGTTCGATGGGCGCACTTCCTGGAGGAGTCGGGCTTCGCCGTCAAGGCCGGCACGGCGTCGACCGGATTGACGACGTGGCGCTGGGACCCCGACGACGCCGCGCAGCGCGCCCGCGACATCGACGCCGTGCACCGGTGGCTCTCGGGAGGTGCTGTGCCGTGGTCGATCTCACGTCCGTCGCCGCCCACGCCGCGGGAACCGCTCGGCCAGGAACTGACCGCCGCCCAGAAGCGTCTCTATAACGCCGCGTGGGTGGACTACCGCAAGGAGGTCGGCCTCCCCGTGTGGACGACGTCCGGTGGTCGCCGGGTACTGCAGAAGAACCCGAGTGTGCGGGCGGCAACGCTCCGGTTCCGCCAGAAGTGTTCGTATCTGCGCATTCCCGCGTCGGCCGATCAGGTGCGGGCGTGGGTGAAGGCCGGAAATCAGGTGTTTGTGTCCATGTTCTATCGCGAGTCGGTCGCCGCTCTGGCCGAGGATCTCGGCGACAGCGGGCTCGAGGTCGCCGTGGTCGACGGCAGCATGAGCAGCGCCGAGCAGGAAGTCGCAATCCGCCGTTTCCAGACGGGCGCGGCTCCGGTGATCGTCTCGACCACCACGAGCGCGATCAACCTGCACACCAACGAGTTGCTGCTCCCCGAGGGGATGACGTCGACCCTCGCACCCCGCGTCACCCTGATCCACGACCCGCGGTGGACGCCCATCGAGATCCGGCAGATCGAGGGGCGGGCCAATCGCATCGACCAGGACCACAACCCCACGTCGTCGACCTGCTACTACGGCTACGCCGAAGGCACGGTCGAGGAGGAGATGGTGCTGACGGGAGTCGAGCGCATCGCCGATCTGGGCTCCATCGTCGGTCAGGCGGACCTCATCGATCCGGAGGCGTTCCTGGCCGCGCGGGTCGGCTGACCCTGGTCCCGCGCTCCCGTCGCACCCCTGACGCGCGGGATCCCGCCCGCAGCCGACGCCACCGGAGCAATAATTCCGCTACCCCCGCCGGGGCTCCACCACGAAGTCGTCCAGATCGGCGCTCCGCGTCATCTGCCAGTAGTCGACGATGCGCCAGGGCAGAGTCGAGACCACCCTCCCCGCGTCGTTCCGATACCAGTTGTCCATGCCCTCGTGCGTCCAGATCATGCGGGCGTGGGCGTCGTCGTGACGCTGGACGTAGTCCTGTTCCACGTCGGCCTTGACCTCGACGGCGCCCAGGTCGCGCTCGGCCATGGTGGCCAGTACGTCGAGGATGTAGCGCACCTGGCACTCGGCGATGGTGATGTAGCTGCCGCCGTGTCCGAGCACGGTGCCCGGTCCGCAGGTGATGAACAGGTTGGGGTAGTCGGGCACGGTGACCCCGAGGTACGCGTGCGCGTCCTCCTCGCCCCACGCCTCCCGGATCGAGCGACCCGACCGGCCGCGAACGTCGATGGGCGTCAACAGCTTGTGAGTCTCGAAGCCGGTCGCCAGGATCACGATGTCCACCTCGGCCACCGTGCCGTGAGCTCCCCGGACGTGATGCGCGTCGATGGACGCCACGGCTTCGGGAACGAGAGTCACATTGTCCCGCCGGAGCGCCGCGTACCACCCGTTGTCGAGCAACATCCGCTTGCCGAAGGGCGGGTAGTCGGGCAGCGCCTTCTCGATCAGGTCCGGTCGACCCTCGAGTTCCTTCTCGAGGTACCGCGTGAACACGCGCCGATGGGCGTCGTTCATCGCGTTGATCGACACGGCGGGGTTGCCCCACTCCGGGTCCTTCTGCAGCGACGGGTGGACTCGGTCGTTGAAGTTCCACGCCAACCGCGCGCGGTACCAGAGTCGGTACAGCGGAACGAGATCCATGAGGTAATTGACGTCGTCGACGATCGGCTCGAAGTACACGTCGCTCGGCGCCACCCACTGGGGCGAGCGCTGGAACACGGTCGCGTGCGCGACCGTCGACGCGATGGCCGGGAGCACCTGCATCGCACTCGCGCCGCTGCCCACGATGGCCACACGCTTCCCCGTCAGGTCGAGGTCGACCGGCCACTGCGCGGTGTGGAAGATCGGGCCGGCGAAGTCCTCGAGACCCGGGATGGGCGGAACCTTGGGTCGATTCAGCTGTCCGGTCGCCGTGATGACGACGTCGGCCGTCAGCACCTCCCCCGCCGCCGTCCGCACGGTCCAGCCCTGACGGTCGGCGTCGTACTCGGCCGTCGATACCTCGGTGTCGAACCTGATCTTCGACCGCAGATCGTGCTCGTCGGCCACGTCCGCGAGGTACTGCCACACCTCGTCGCGCTTGCCGAAGTGCGACGTCCACGCCCGCGGCGCGAAGGAATACGAGTAGAGGTGACTCGGCGTGTCGACGCCCGCGCCCGGGTAGGTGTTCTCGAACCATCCCCCGCCGACGTCCGAATTCTTTTCCAGAACGACGTGGTCGATCCCGGCTTCGCTCAGGCGGATCGAGGCCAGCATGCCCGAGACGCCGGCGCCGATAACGATTACCGATAGGTGCGACGGTCGGACCTCGCGCGGAGCCGGCACCGCGAAACCCATGTCCTCGGCGATCATCTCGGCGAACTCGGGCGGGACGGGCTCACCGACCGCAGCGCTGATCATCTCGATGAGCTGCTCGCCGGACGGGGCGGGTATCGCGACGGGTCGGCCGTTGACCCACGCCTCGATCGCGTCGACCGCCGCGCCGCGTATGCGCTCGGCCACGTCGGGAGCGAAGCCGCCACTGTCGTTGTCGTCCATACCGCGACTGCGGGTGGGCCGATGGGGATCGGTGAGCCAGGTGCGGTCGCCGGTGAGCTGGTGCAGCACGGCGACGAGCGTGGGCATGTTCGCCGACTCGACCGCACGCGTGAGCCGCTCGCGGTCGACGGTGACCTTGGGTGTCGACATGGTGCCTCCCTCGTCGGTCCGGGCCGGACCTCATCGAAACTAACCACAGTTAGGCATTTGCGGGCAAGGGCCTGCAGGCAATGCGATTCCCAGCTCGAACAACCCTTGACAATGTGTCCCACGCCACAGCATGCTGCGAACGCAACCTAACGGCGGACAGGCAAGGGGACAGCGATGGAACTCACCGAGGCGATGCGGACCACGGGAACGTGTCGGCGATACACGAAGGATCCCGTTCCGGACGAGGTTCTGCGCACCGCCTTCGACCACGCACGGTTCGGCCCCCAGGGCGGCAACCGCCAGCCCGTCCGCTGGATCGTCGTCCGCGACGCGGAGCGCAAGCAGGCACTCCAGGACCTCTACCTGCCGATGTGGGACGCCTATTTCAACGGCATCACGGGCGGGACGGTCTCGGTGGGCGCGCTGCCCAAGACGGTGCAGGACGCCGACTACTTCGCGCGCCACCTCGCGGAGGTCCCCGCGATCATCGTCGTGTGTGCCGCACTCGACGGCCTGCACCCCACCGACCACGAACTCGGTCGCCTGTCGGTGGTCGGCGGCGCCTCCATCTACCCCACCATGCAGAACCTCTGCCTGGCCCTGCGCGACCAGGGCGTGGCCACCGCGGTGACCACCCTGCTCTGCCACGAGGAGCCCGCCGTGCGGGAGATGCTGTCCATCCCGGACGAGTACATCACCGCCGCCCACATCGCGGTCGGCTATCCGGAGCGCGCGTTCCCCACCAAGCTGACGCGCAGCCCCGTCGAGGAGATCGTGGCGCTCGAGTCCTTCGACCGCCCGATGTTCGCCGCCACCGTCTGATTTCCTGCTACCCGACAAGGACTCTCGTGCCCGGACTCGCCCCCCAGCATCGCTCTCTCACCGGCCGCGCCACGATCGGTGACCAACTCCGTCGTCACGCCCGGACGCAGCCGACCAAGACCGCGTTCATCTCCTACGACGCCGACGGCACGAGAGACGTCACCACCTACGGCCAACTGGACAGCGCGGCCAACCGCTTCGCGAACGTCCTGCTCGGCCTCGGTGTCACGTCCGGTGATCGCGTGGCGTCCATGGCGCGCAACAGTATCGACGTCGTCATCGCCTATTACGGCACCCTCAAGGTCGGGGCCGCCTTCACGGGCATCAACGTTCTCTACCGCGACGCCGAGGTCCGTCATCAACTCGAGCACGCCGAGCCGACCGTCGTGGTGGCCGGTTCCGAGTTCGCCGACACGGTGCGCCGGGTCCTCCCCGACGGCACCACGCTGCTCACGTACGGGGACGACTGTGCGACGGCGATGGCGGACGCGTCCGACACCGAGCCCGACGTCGAGATGGACGAGAACGACATCGCGATGATGGTCTACACCTCCGGCACCGAGGCGGCGCCGAAGGGCGTGATGATCCCGCATCGCAACTTTCTGATCTCGACGGCGCCGGCCTGGAGCTGGGGTCTGCGTACCGGTCCGGAGGACACCTGGCTGTTCGTCATGCCGTTCCACACCATCGCCGGTCTGGGGTCGATGACCACCCTGACCCTGATGGGCGCCACGCTGGTGCTGCCGTCGAGCGTGGAACCGGCACGGTCGCTGCAGATCATCGCCGACGAGAAGGTCTCGGTCATCGCGCAGACTCCCACCTTCTACTTCGCGCTCGCGCGGGAGGCCACGTTCGGTCCCGACGCCGTCGGCCAGGTGCGTCGTTGCCTGACCTACGGCGGTCAGGTCTCCCCGCACACCATTTTAGCCTGGGCGGACGCTGCGCCCGAGGCGATCTGGGGCACGTACTGGGGACAGTCGGAGCTGTCCCAGCTCGGCTCGGTCGGCTGGTTCACCACGCTCGACGACATCCCGGACGGGGACCCGTCCTGGATCGGCAAGCCCGTCACCCACCTCGAGGTGCGCGTGGTCGACGCCGACGGCAACGACGCCGAGGTCGGCGAATTGCTCTGCCGGACACCGTCGGTGATGCTCGGCTACTTCAAGGACGACGAGCGAACCGCGGAGGTGTTCCGCGACGGCTGGGTCCACACCGGCGACATGGTGCGTCGCGACGCGGACGGCAACCTGTTCTTCTACGATCGCAAGAAGGACATGATCAAGTCCGGGGGAATGAACGTGTCGAGCCAGGAGGTGGAACGAGTGCTGCACAGCCACCCCGACATCGCCCGCGCTGCCGTTGTCGGCATGCCCGATCCGTATTGGTCCGAGGCCGTCACCGCCTTCGTCATCGCGGCCGACGGCGTGCACCCGGACGCCGACGCCGTCATCGAGTTCTGCCGGGCCGAGCTGGCGTCGTACAAGGCGCCGAAGTCGGTGCACGTGGTCACGGAACTGCCCGTCGACGCGCAGGGCAAGATTCTCAAGCGCGAGCTCCGCGCGCTGGCGGTGGCGCCGGAACCGGCGTGAGTACACCCGACGGTGATGCCGTCGTCCCCCGTGCCGTGCGGACCCTGCGGCGCAAGGAGGACATCGCGTCGCAGGCCGCAGCGATCTTCGCGCGGGACGGCTATGCGAACGTCGGGATGCGCGACATCGCGGATGCGGTCGGGATTCGGGGAGCCAGTCTCTACCACCACTTTCCGTCGAAGGAAGAGATCCTCTTCGCGATCTGCCTGACCGTCACGCGCGAGCCCGTCGAGGACAATCTGCCGCTGCTCGACGCGCCGGGCACCCCCACCGAGCGACTGTCGGCCCTGGTCCGCGCCCATCTGCACCACCTGACCCGGCGGCGGGTCGAGTACGTCGTCGGACTGCACGAACTGGCGTCGCTGCTCCCCGAGCACCGCGCGGCCGTCGAGGACTACCGTCGTCACTACCAGCGACGCGTGCGCGACGTGGTCGCCGCCGGCATGCGTACGGGCGAGTTCGGGGTGCCCGACGCCCGGATCGCCGCGTTCGCTCTGGTGGACATGCTCAACGGCATCAGTGCGTGGTACCACGACGACGGCGACCTGGGAATCGACGAGGTCAGCGACGCGTACGTCGATCTCGCCGTGCGTCGACTGCTGGGAGGTGTTCCGCGTGAGCGATGATTCGTCGGTCGAAGGACGTTGCGACGCAGCGTTTCACGACGTGGCCGAGGCGCTGCAGGCGAACCTCGCCTCCGGCGCGGAGATCGGCGCGTCGGTCGTGGTCGACCTCGACGGTGAGACGGTGGTCGACCTCTGGGGTGGGCACCGCGACGCCGAGCGCACGACGCCGTGGACCGAGGACACCGTCGTCAACGTCTGGTCCACCACGAAAACGGTCACCGCGCTGGCCACCCTCATGGTGATCGACCGCGGCCTCCTCGACCCTTATGCCCCGGTCGCGCGATATTGGCCCGAATTTGCTGCGGCGGGCAAGGATCGGATCGAGGTGCGGCACATCCTGTCGCACTCGTCGGGCGTCTCGGGCTGGGACCGCCCGATCTCCGTGCAAGAGCTGTACGACCACGAGTCCGCCGTCGCGAAGCTCGCCGCACAGGCGCCGTGGTGGGACTCCCGCACCACGTCCGGCTACCACGCTGCCTCGCAAGGGCATCTGCTCGCCGAGCTGATCAGGCGTGTCACGGGAAAGACGCTGTGCGAGTTCGTCGCCGACGAGATCGCCGGCCCGCTCGGCGCGGACTTCCAGATCGGGTTGCGCCCCGAGGACCGCGACCGCGTGGCCGACGTCATCGCCCCACCGCCCCCGCCGCGGGTCGACGTGCCCGACCCGGACAGGATCCGCATCAGAACCTTCGGTGGCCCGGTCGTGGCCCCGGATGCCGCCAACACCGACGACTGGCGCGCCGCCGACATGGGCGCACTCAACGGGCACGGCAACGCCCGGTCCGTCGCGCGGATGCTGTCCGCGATCTCGCGGGGCGGGGAGGTGGACGGGGTTCGCCTGCTGAGTCAGGACTCCGTCGACCTGGCCTTCGAGCGGCAGACCGACGGACCGGACCTGGTGCTCGGCATCCCCCTGCGCTTCGGCATGGGATTCGCTCTGCCCCACCCCGAGACGGTTCCGTACATCCCCGACGGCCGCATCTGCTTCTGGGGAGGCTGGGGCGGGTCCATGATCGTCATGCACCCCGAGTCGCGCCTCACCTTCTCGTACGCGATGAACAAGATGGGCAGCGGCATCATCGGGTCCGACCGGGCCGAACAGTACCTGCGAGCGACGTACTCGGCGCTGGCGAGGACAACGACGCGATGACCGCAGCGTGCGACTCGGGATAGTGGAATCCGAACCCCGCATTCCGGGGCTGAAAATCCACGATCGGCTCCTGTCGTAGCCCTCCCCTACTCTGCGCACACACCATCCTGGGGGGGGGAACCTATGAGTAAGAGTCAACGTCGGGCCAAGGCCGCGAAGCGCACCGCGGCTGGCCGACCGAAGCAACGAGCGGCACTGTCCTGGCCTGCGGTGCTGAAACGATTCGCCGAGTGGTTGCTGCACTCGGGCTGCACCGCGGATCCGTTGGCGGCCTATTCGACAGCGATGGCAGTCGACCGATCCAGCGCCGATCGCCGCATCGTCATCGCGGGGGCGGACCTACCGTTGGAAATGTTCGACAGGGACTTGTACGTCGAGGACTGCCTGCACACACCGTGGTCACCCGACGACACCGCCGATGCTCTCGCCTTGTTCGCGCGATTCGTTGTCGCCGAGCGTATGTCACCCAACCAAGAGGACCTGTTGACGGAGATGGTGGACTTCGACCCGGTGGTCCCGCCACGAACGGCACCTGTCCCGCCTCGGTGCACGGCACCCCTCGGTCCGACCACCCTGACATCGCATGTTCGACGGGTCGCGGCCTGGTGTGAGGACAACGGCAGCGTCCCCGACCCTCGCTTCGCACAGCCCAGCGCGAGCAGGCAGGTTCGCGATGCGATCTACCCGGCGCAGGACGACGAGAACGACGTCGTCAGCGGACTGCTGTCGACGCTGAAGTACTACGTCGTGGTCCAGACCGCGCTGGGAGCTGGCGTCCTCCGCCGCAAGGACCGCGCGCTTCGAGCCGGCGACGCGTTCGATCACTGGCTCGCAGAGCCGAGCGAGGAGTGGGGGCGCCGCAGTCTCGTAGAGGCCTATGTCGAATGCATGCGACCGGTGGTCGCCCTCCGTGACGCCCGGGAGAAGCAGTAGGTGAACGCAGCCTGCGACGCGCTGTGGATGGTCCTCGTTCGTTCCTTGGTCGGCGACGCTGCGTACAACGGCGAAGCGTTCGCCACGGGTGACGGCACCGACGGCACGAATGTGAGAGCGTGGCTGTCCGTGCGACTGTCCACGATGATCGACCTCGGACTGATCGTCCCGGTGAACGGGCAGATGTGTGTTCCGGACTCCCACGCGCCGGCCCTTCTCGACGCGCTCGATCGCGTTCGTCTCGACACCCCGGCGTCGGAGGGCGAGGCGGTCGCACTCACGTGACCCTGATCGTGGAATCTGGGACCCGCTTTCCGGGGTCCCGATTCCACGATTCGCCCACCCACGACAACGGCCCGCCCCCACGAAGGTGGGGACGGGCCGCGTCGCGGAAGCTTCTTACTTCCCTGCCGACTCCAACGCCTTGTTGAAGGTCTCGCTGGGACGCATGACCTTGGCGGTCAGGTCCCAGTCGGGGTAGTAGTAGCCGCCGATGTCCACGGGCTCGCCCTGGGCGTCGTTCATCTCCTTGACGATCGCGTCCTCGTTGTCCGCCAACGACTTCGCGAGCGGCGCGAAGTACTCGGCCAGCTCGGTGTCCTCGGTCTGGTTCGCCAGCTCCTGCGCCCAGTACAGGGAGAGGTAGAACTGGCTGCCGCGGTTGTCCAGCTCACCGGCAGCGCGCGAGGGTCCCTTGTTGTTCTCGAGCAGCTTGCCGGTGGCGGCGTCGAGGGCCTTGCCCAGGACGTTGGCCTTGCCGCCGGTCTTCTTGCCGAGGTCCTCCAGACTGACTGCGAGAGCGAGGAATTCGCCCAGCGAGTCCCAACGCAGGTGGTTCTCCTCGAGCAGCTGCTTGACGTGCTTCGGCGCGGAGCCGCCGGCGCCCGTCTCGTAGAGGCCGCCGCCCGCCATCAGCGGAACGATGGAGAGCATCTTCGCGGAGGTGCCCAGCTCGAGGATCGGGAACAGGTCGGTGAGGTAGTCACGCAGAATGTTGCCGGTCGCGGAAATGGTGTCCAGGCCGCGGATCACGCGCTCGAGGGTGTACCGCATGGCACGCACCTGGGACATGATCTGGATGTCCAGACCCTCGGTGTCGTGGTCCTTCAGGTAGGTGCGGACCTTCTTGATGAGCTCGTTCTCGTGCGGGCGGTACGGGTCCAGCCAGAACAGAACAGGCATGCCGGAATCACGAGCTCGGTTGACGGCCAGCTTGACCCAGTCCTGGATCGGCGCGTCCTTCACGATGCAGAGACGCCAGATGTCACCCTCTTCGACGGTCTGGGTGAGGAGCACCTCGCCCGTCTCGATGTCGGTGATGTTGGCGGTGCCGCCCTTGGGGACCTCGAAGGTCTTGTCGTGCGAGCCGTACTCCTCGGCCTTCTGCGCCATCAGACCGACGTTGGGAACGGTGCCCATGGTGCGCGGGTCGAACTGGCCGTTGGTCTTGCAGAAGTTGATGATCTCCTGGTAGATCCGGGAGAACGTCGACTCGGGGTTGACGGCCTTGGTGTCCTTCGGCCGACCGTCGGCGCCCCACATCTTGCCGCCGGCGCGAATCATGGCGGGCATGGACGCGTCGACGATGACGTCGGACGGCGAGTGGAAGTTCGAGATGCCGCGGGCCGAGTCGACCATGGCCAACTCGGGCCGGGTCTCGTGGCACTTGTGCAGATCCTCGATGATCTCGTCGCGCTTGGTGGCGGGCAGCGACTCGATCTTGCTGTACAGGTCCGACAGGCCGTTGTTGACGTTGACGCCGAGCTCTTCGAAGAGGTCGTTGTGCTTGGCGAAGGCGTCCTTGTAGAACACCCGCACCGCGTGACCGAAGACGATGGGGTGCGAGACGCGCATCATCGTGGCCTTGACGTGCAGCGAGAACATGACGCCGGTCTCGTAGGCGTCCTGCATCTCGGCTTCGTAGAACTCGATGAGCGCCTTCTTGCTCATGAACATGCTGTCGATGACGTCGCCGTGCGTGAGCTCGACCTCGGGCTTGAGCACCAGGGTCTCGCCGTCGTCGGTGATCAGCTCCATCTTGACCTTGCGATCGCCCTCAACCACGGTCGACTTCTCGCCGTGGTAGAAGTCGCCGTGGCGCATGTGAGCGACGTGCGTGCGCGACGCCGGCGACCACTCACCCATGCTGTGCGGGTGCTTGCGGGCGTACTCCTTGACGGCCTTCGGCGCACGACGGTCCGAGTTACCCTCACGCAGAACAGGATTCACGGCGCTACCGAGACACTTGGTGTAGCGCTTGCGAATCTCCTCCTCTTCCTCGGTCTTCGGGTTGCCGGGGAACTCGGGGAGGTCGTAGCCCTTGTCCTGCAGCTCCTTGATCGCGGCGCGCAGCTGCGGCACGGAGGCGGAGATGTTGGGGAGCTTGATGATGTTGGTGTCCGGGTTCTGAGTCAGCCGACCCAGCTCGGCCAGGTTGTCCGGAACCCGCTGATCCTCGGGGAGCAGGTCGGAGAACTCGGCCAGGATGCGAGCCGCGACCGAGATGTCGGAGGGCTCGACGTTGATGCCGGCCGCACCCGCGAAGGTGCGGATGACCGGAAGGAACGCATGCGTGGCGAGCATGGGCGCCTCGTCGGTCAGGGTGTAGATGATGGTCGGCTGCTTGTCGCTCATGTCAGGACTTGCCTCGTTTTCCGTCGGTTCGACGTCGTCTGTTCCTTGTGGGTTCCGTGACAACTTTAGTCGCCCGCGTCCGTGCTGTGGCGACTGCGGTACGAGCGGGCAGATGTGGGCCGCGACATATCTGACCAGCGACGACGCCACCCGTCGCCGACCGCGATTCCCTACTGGCCGGTAACCGACCGTGACCGGCAGGAAGGCTCGTCGCATCGGCCATACTGGCGTCGTGGTCACGCCCGAGACGTCCCTCGATCACCCGGTGGCCGAATCGCTGCGCACCCGCCACGCGCACCTCGCCCGTCGTCTCGGCGACGCGGTCACGTACGACCCCGACGTCGCCACCTTCGCCGACGTCGGCACCGACTGGGCGGCCCTGGCCGAGTTGCTCGGGCCCGGCCGAATGGCCGACCTCTTCTCCTCGGAGGCGACGCCGCCCGCCGACTGGGAGCCGATGTTCGAGCTCCCCGGTCTGCAGCTGGTCTTCGCGGGGGACGTGCCCGCGGCGTCGTCGGTCCCGATCGTGGACCTCGGCGAGGCCGACTACCCCGCCATGCGCGCGTTGATCGATGCCACCAGGCCGGGGCCGTTCTGGCCGCGCACGCCCGAGCTGGGGACGTACCTCGGTGTGCGTGACGACGACGGCACGCTGGTCGCCATGGCCGGCGAGCGTCTGCAACCGCCGGGATGGACGGAGATCAGTGCCGTCTGCACCCTCCCGTCCGCGCGGGGGCAGGGGTTGGCCGGGGCGCTCGTCGGCGAACTTATCCGACGCATCCACGCCCGCGGAGATCGGCCGTTCCTCCATCTCGCGGCGGCGAACACGGCGGCGTTGCGGGTGTACGAGCGGCTCGGGTTCGTCCTGCGGCAGCGAGTGGTCTCCCGCGGTTTCCGCACACCGGGAGGCGATGCGTGACCCGCGTCGGCGGCGTCTTCGCCCTCCTGGCCGGGCTGTACTTCGCGCACGGTCTGCCCTTCGGCTTCTTCACCCAGGCGCTGCCGGTGGTGCTGAGGCAATCCGGGTACTCGCTGGTGACCATCAGCGCGACCGGGGTGCTGTTCGCGCCCTGGGCGCTGAAGTTTCTCTGGGCGCCGTACGTCGACCGCTACGGGACGCGGCGACGGTGGCTGGTCTCCTTGCAATGCGGGGCGGCCGTCGTGGCGCTGGTGCTGGCGTCGCTCGATCTGTCGTCGGGGCTGGCGTGGCTGTTCGTCGGCATCGCGGTGATCAATCTGCTGTCCGCGACGCAGGACGTCGTGACCGACGGGTTGGCCGTGCGGTTGCTCTCGGCCCGAGATCGCGGCGTCGGTAACGGAATTCAGCTGGGCGCGTATCGCATCGGCATGATCGTCGGCGGGGGCGTTCTGCTCTGGCTGTTCTCGCTCGCCGGATGGCGGGCGCTGTTCGTCGTCATGGCCGTGCTGATTCTGGTGTCGACGGTGCCCGTGCTGGCGTTGCGACGGACCCTCGAGTCCGCCGACGCCGCCCCGGTGGTCGACTCCTCCGCCGTGGGGCTGGCCGGGGCGTGGTGGACGCGGTTGCGACGGCCGGGGATCGTGGTGTTCGTCGGGCTGATCGTGGCGTACAAGTTCGGGAATTCGATGGGGTCGGCGTTGGTGGGCCCGTTCCTGTCTGACCTCGGATTGTCGCTGGGGCAGATCGCTCTGCTGGAGGGCGGTCTGGCGTCGGCCTCGGCGCTCGTCGGGGCGGCGCTCGGTGCGTGGTACGCCACGCGGTTCGGACGACGGCGTGCCCTCATGGTTGCCGGTATCACCCAGACCCTGGCCCTCGGCTTCTACGTCGCCGCCGCGCTCGGGGTGGGCGGGTTCGCGATGGTGGTCACCGCCAACGTCGGCGAGCACGTCTTCGGCGGGGCCGCGACGGTGGTGCTGTTCGCGCTGATGATGGACGCGTCCGAGCGCGCCTTCGCCGGCACCGACTACACCCTGCTGGCCTGCGCCGTCGTGTTCTCGCAGGGTGCGGCCGGGCTGGCTGCCGGGGTGGTCGGTGAACTCTTCGGCTACGCCGTGATGTTCGGGACGGGGTTGGTGCTGTCCGGGGTGGGGTGCGCGGTGCTGCTGACCGGGTTGCGACGGGGGTGGGGGCCGGCCGTGCTGCACCGGGAACCGGCTCGCGCTCCGTGAGTGTCGGACCCCTGTGTCACAGTGTCGCTCCCACGCGAGAACGGACCAGGGTCATGACGAACAACTTCCACAACAGCCCGAACTACGGGACCATCAACATCCACCAGACGACCGTCGGGTACGTGGTGCCGCAGCGCTCCTGGCCTCGTCGTCATCCGATCCTCACCCTGATTCTTGGGTTCTTCGCGCTCGGGTTCGTCGTGGAGTACTGGTGGCTCGCGCTGCTCGGCGCGGCCGTCTGGCTGGGCGTCCGGTCGTACCGGAAGCGCGAGGCAGGTCGCGAGCTCGCGCGGCAGGAGCAGATGCGTCTGATTGCCAGCGCGCACGCGCAGAATCAGGCGTTCCTGCAGGGCAACCAGTTCGGCACGCACGGGCACTTCCCGGTGGACGGCCGCTACATCCACCCGCCGCAGGGATAACGCCCGCGGCCCGGTCGATCCTCGGCGGGCGTCGCCTCGAACCACAGGCATGACCTCTGCTCCGGACGCCGTTCCGTCGTGGACCTTCGCCTCGGACGACCTCTTGACCCGCTACGTCGTGGTGACCGATGCGCGGGTCGACATGACCGGGTGGTCGATCCACTATCACCACGTCGACGGCCTGCCTGACTCGTCGCCGTTCGCGCCGGTGTCGGTGCGGGTCGAGCCGCCCGACGACTTCGTGTTCGACGACGACGGTGACACCCAGCTGTGGGCCGCCACCATCGAGGCGGCGGCGCTGCTCGACAGCTTCGTCTCGCCGGAGGGTCGCATCCTTGCGGTCGATCAGTGGGATGCGATGACGACGTGGCTCGTGGAGTCGATGCGCGACGAGGCGGCGGGGCTCATCATCGACCTGGGGCCGAACACCGAGATCCCGGAGGACGAGGTCGACGACATCGAGCTGGTCAACGCTCAACTCCACGTCCTCGACGACGGGTTGGTGATGGTGCGCCGCTCGCACCGCATCCTGCGGCAACTACGGCTGGTCGACCATGGCGTCGACGGACTCGTGCTCGACCAGTGGCACCACGACGAGACGTTCGACGACTGCACCAACGGCTACCTCTTCACCCGCGACCGCGTTCTCGCCGCGAGCGCCTGCGTCGCGTGGGTGCGGGATGCGGGAGGGGTGGAGGCGGCCAATCGGCTCGGGTGTTCGTTCGACTTTGCGGACGAGTTGCCACGCGGATGAGCATCTTCCGCACCTCCAGCAAGCGAGGTTCGAGCTACGGCCCTGGACACAGTCACGTAGTGGCGCCATAATGGCGCCATGCCGAGTGTGCAGATCAAGGGAGTTCCGGACGAGGTTCACGCAGTTCTTCGACGACGCGCAGCCGCGTCACACCAGTCCCTGCAGGAGTACTTGTTGGCACGATTGATCGCCGAAGCGACACGTCCGACTGTCGCCGAGGTCTTGGCAAGAACTGACGGGCGGTCTGGGGGTTCCCTCGACCCCGTAGAGGCGGCAGACGCAATCAGACTCGACCGTGATCGTCGTTGACGCGAGCGTGCTGGCCATCGCCCTCATCGACGATGGCCGGTCCGGTGGCACAGTGCGCCGAGACCTGTCGATGCAGGACCTTGCCGCACCCCACCTGGTCGACCTCGAATTCGCCTCTGTGCTCCGTCGACTCGTGGCATCCGGTCGACTCGGTTCGGAGCGCGCGGGCCAGGCCGTCCAAGACCTGACAGACCTGCCGATCCGTCGATGCGACCACGTTCCCCTGGTGCGGCGGTGCTGGGAGCTGCGCAACAACGTCACCGCTTACGACGCGTCCTATGTCACCCTAGCCGAGGCGCTGGACGTCCCGTTATGGACCGCCGATGCGCGATTGGCGGCGGCGCCGGGTGTCTCCTGCGCCGTCACCCTGGTGCGGTGACCCCAACTGCCGACGAGGCAGTAGGTGCCGCGCCTGACCGAAAGGACCTTGCGACCGCTTTCCCCGCCTCCACCAACCACCCCCGCGCCTCGTCCATCGCCGCGTCCGCCCCACCGGCCAAATCGGTCAGCGAGACCGCCGGCACGTCGGAGTCCACGTCCACCGCCCCAGCCACCACGACGACGGGAACGCCTGCTTCCGAACACATCTGGAGGACGTGCCCCACCAGCTTCCCCGTGAGCGACGTCCGATCGAACTTCCCCTCCCCCGTCACCACCAGGTCGGCGGGCGGCACCGCTGCGGCCAGGCCGGTCAGCTCGGACACCCGCTCCGCACCACCCGCGATGCGGGCACCGAGCGCAACGAGTCCGAAGCCCGTCCCACCGGCCGCGCCTGTGCCCGGCATCGACGGGTCGGCCGACAAGCCGGCGTCGTTCAGTAATCGCGCCCATCGCTCGAGCGCCTCGTCCATCACCGCGATATCATCGTTCGACGCACCCTTCTGTGGCCCGAATACCTGCGCCGCACCGTCGGTTCCGCACAGCACCGCACGCGTGTCGGTCAGCACCTCGACGTCCGACGGCACCCCCGCGAGTCCGGACACGTCGACCGACCGGGCGGCGACGAGTCCCGCCGCACCCTCCGGCACGTCGGCGCCGTCGGCGTCCAGCACGCGAACCCCGAACGCCCGCAGCACCCCGAGCCCGCCGTCCGTCGACGCCGAGCCCCCGAGCGCCACCGACACGCGGTCGCTCCCGCACGCCCGCAGCACCTGGCCAAGCCCGCGCGTCGAGGCCCCGAACGGATCCAGCTCCTTCATCAGCGCAATCCCCGACGACTCCGCCAGCTCCACCACCGCTCGACCGTCCGCCAGGGTCAGCCACCGCGCGTCGACGGGCCGCCCGTCGGGGCCGCACACGCTCGACGCCGCCGACCACGACGAGTCCGGCGAACACGCCGCCAGCACGTCGAGCGTCCCTTCGCCTCCGTCGGCCTGGGGCATCGCAACAAGGTCGTCGTCGCCGCGCACCGACGCCCACCCCTCCATCAATGCAGTTGCGGCGTCGACAGATCCGATGGTCCCCTTGAACGAATCGGGGGCGAAGAGCACTCTCATCCGACCGGCGCCGGCAGTACCAGATCGCGGTACCGCTGTTTCATCGTCTCGATCACCTGGTCCCCGTCCGTCGCCCACACCGCCGCGTTGAAGACTTCGACCTCGACGTCACCGCGGTAGCCGGCGTCGTGCACCCAGCGGCCAATGGTGCCGAAGTCGATCACTCCGTCGCCCATCATGCCGCGCGAGAGCGGCGGATCGCGAGCTCAGCGGTCTTGGGCCGCCCGGGTCGAGCGGGCATCTCTGCGCGCGCGCCTTGCAGCACGCGTCGGCTCTACCGCCGCGTTCGCTCAAGCGGAAGTCGACGTCCCGCGTTCCATATTGCGTGATCGACCTCCCATGCGGTGATCGTGGTATCACGTGGGGTGGAGTTGAGGCGCTCGACCACTCGTCGAATTACATGCGCCGCCTGTTCCGGATCGAGTCCCAATCGGTGGGACGCGAACCAGCGCAGCACCATTCGGTCCGGTTTCACACGTGAATTGTCGCCGACCAGCATCCAGAAATAACCCCGACGAATGCCATGAGACCCATCTCCGGGCACCTTCTTCAGATCGCACTCCACACGGTTGAACAGCGCAGGGTCGGCGATCGCGCGTCTGGCGTCGTCGATCGTATCGATTCCGTGGCTGACCAGGATTCGCGCGTACTCGAGCGCCGCCTCCGCCTTGAGGGCGCCCCCGCTGGTCGACGTTCGTTGCGTGTTCGTGCGTTTCGTCAGACTGTCGACGTCGTAGGTCCCTCGAAAGCGCTGAAGCGGGACGGGATCCTCCGACGCGGGTGCCGCGTTCGGGACAGAGGCTTCCAGGACTCCGAAATCGTCCGCCACCCGCTTCATTACCGGCACCACCGTCGAGTCGTAGCGCGATCCGATACTCCATACCGCGTCGAGAACACAGAACGTGACGCTCACCCATCGACGCTGCCGAGGTCTGGGCTCTAAAGCCGCGACAGCAGCGGTGACACGGTCGAGGTCGCCGTCCGATATCGATTCGCTCATATGGGCCATCGTGCATTCACCGAGCCGGTTGCACAGAGATTCCGGACGAACAGCGATGACAGGTTCGACGACGCACGGTCACGACTCCGGGTTCAGCACGGGATGATGTAGCTCGGATCTGTCGTCTCGTCCAGCCACTTCCCGTACGCGCCGCCACCGGCCGCGCCGACTGCTGTGCAGACCTCGGACTCGGTGCGACCAGCAACCCGATACACGGCGTATATCGCATTGCCCTCCGCCGTTGCCTGACGCAGCGACGAACACGAATTGTCGGTCCGCAGGTACTGAGCACCCGGGTTCCGAGCGAGTTGGTCGGACACTTCCTGCTCGTAGCTGCCGGGTGCGGTCGCGGAATACAGAACGACGATCCCGGTGCCATCGCAGGACGGAACAGTCATCGGAGTAGCCAGATCGAGGTCACCCCGCGTGGTTCTGCCCTGCCCACCCGCGCTTCTCGGCACCGGGGCTGCAGGTTCGCCGGGCACGGACTGCCCGACCCACCGCGCCAACTCCTCGCCCAGGGCACTGCTGTAACGGATCGAGGTGATCGGCGGGCCCGTCACGTCGAAGGCGACGACGCCCTTGATGCGGTCGCCCGCAGACACAGTTTCCGCGAGGAGTTGACCGTCGACGGTTCCGAGTGCAGCCCCGTACGCCGTGCCGTCGGACGCCCGCGCAGTGAAGTAAAGGGGATTGACACTGGTGGCGCCGTCCACAACCTCCACGGTGACCGTGATTTGCTGCAGGTCACCGGCAACCGGGAAACCGTAGACGGACGGCTGCGCGGGCGAAAGGCCCTCGACCGTCACCCTGGTCCTCACTCCACCGTCGTCGACGATCTGGGTGGCACCGACAGGTGCAGCGTCCTCCAATGGCGCAACGGCGGCTGTCTGTCGGCCGGTGGCGGTGCCCACGCGACCACCGCCGTCGGACTCGTCGACGACGTGGCCGCAGCCTGTCACGGCGACAGCAAGGAACGCGAGGACGGTCGCCGACATCCGGTCCCCGTATCCAGGCCTGCCGGGGCTCGACGCAAGCCGTCTGACGTCGTCGCGGCGATCGCGAGTCACCACGCGTCTGCCGCCACGCGCTGAGCCGCGGTCGACGCCAACGACGTGATCGCGTCGGCCAACTCGGAATTGCTCTGTCCACCGGACAGCCCGGGAGTAACCGGCACGGACGACATCGTGACGCTGAAGCTCACCGTCCCCACCGACCATGCCGCCTCGACGAGACCGAACTCGTCGTTGACGATGGCGCTGCCACCGTCGAGGGCGATCAGCCGGCCGGCGTCGAGAAGGAAGTCGTTGGTAGCGAGCTCTGCAGATTCAACGTCCCCCGCCGCACTTGCTGGATCGGCGAACTCGGTCGCAGTGAATCCGACTTCGCCTTCTGCGGTCGAGCACACCCAGGAAGCAGAGGCACCGTCGGGGAGATGGGCGGTCGGGTCGTCGGTGACATCGCCGAGTGTCGCGTTGAAACCATTGCGAGTCAGGGCTTCTGTGTCGATCAGCGCGCAGGCGTCACGACGACGAATGTCGGTTGCAGCGGCGAGGGAGGATTCACGCTTCTCTCGATAGTCCGCAAGCGAGCCATCCGGATCCGGAAACTCGACACCACCGGGGCACTGATCGATGTAGGAGGTCGCTATCGCAGGCGTGTCGGTGCGGCCGTCAGCGCCGGCGACGGGCTGTCCCGAATACATGATCCAGCACGGCCTGCCAGTGCCGTAAATATCCTGGTCCGACTCGGGCGTCCAGTCGAAAGCGGTGACCTCGTAGTCCGCAGCGTTCGCGTAGCCGTAGCAGTAAGCCGCTGCCGTCTCAGCCAGGTACGACTTCACGCATTGGTCGGTCAGAGACACGATCTCCTCGTAGTCGACGGTGTCTGCCACGAAACGGACGTTCGACTGACCGCCCTTGGACTCTTTCGTGACGGACTCCGTCCGCACCATAGATCGATCGAACGTCGGTCCGGCATCGGGCGTCGGCGATTCGATCGAAGTATTTGTATCGCTGGGACTGGCAGGGTCGGACGCAGGGGTATCGGCCGATGGTGAACCGCACGCAGCGAGTACCGCTACAGCCAGAGCAGAAACGAACAGCCCGCGCTTCGAATACAAAGCTTCCTCAACTCGCAATGGACGGCGACGCGCCCCTAGGTCAGCAGTACGTCCGTGTTGTCGCCTCTGTCCCGAACGGCGTTACACGAAGGCCCCGATGCGCTGCCATGCTGGAGGGGCTCGCGTCACGCGCTGCGACCTGCAGGAGCAACCCACGTCGGTGACAAAGCCGGATGCAACTGCGTCCAAGGGCCGGCGAGTGACGGTCACGGTCCGTTGGCTGTCGTCTTCACACGGCATCGTGGGATGCGCGGCAGGCGCGGTGGCCTCGGCATCCGCCGCCGCATGTTCGGGAACGGCGCTGTCGAGTCGGGCTAAGACGTGCGCATGTGATCCGACTTTCGAGAGCGGTATCGGACCCGTTCGGCTTGTCCGTGTCGAGCTTCGCGGCCCCGGATCGGTTTCGCCGCAGCAGCCGTAGTGTCGAGGCATGGCAGTGCGCGCGGGTGTGGTGGTCACGGGTAGCGAAGTTCTGGCTGGACGGGTCAGCGACCGCAACGGGCCGTGGGTAGCTCAGCAGCTCTTGGCGATGGGTGTCGACGTCGCTCATCTGACAGTGTGCGGCGATCGGCCGACCGATCTGACGGCCCAGGTTCAGTTTCTCGCCGACCAGAAAGTCGACCTCATCGTCACCACAGGCGGCCTCGGCCCGACTGCAGACGACCTCACGGTCGAGACTGTCGCCGCGCTGTACGGACGCGAGATGCATCTCGACGTCGAACTCGAAGGCCGCATCACGGCGATAGTCGAGCGCTGGCGCAGCAGGCTCGGCAGTGTCGCCGACTCCGAACCCCTGCGAGCCGGGGTACGCAAGCAGGCCATGGTTCCCGCCGGAGCGCAGTCGATTCCGCCGACAGGCACGGCACCGGGTGTGGCGATCGCCGACGAGTCGGGGACACTCCCCGCGGTCCTCATTCTGCCGGGACCGCCCTCCGAACTGCAGGCGATGTGGCCGGAAGCTATCCAGAGCGCACCCGTCGCCGCAGTGCTCACGAGGCGAGAGTCCGTTGTCGAAGCCACTATTCGCGCTTACGGACTGTCGGAGGCCGACCTCGCCGCAACGTTGCGCACCGCAGAGAGTTCGATCGCCGGG
The DNA here is from genome assembly GCF_019834675.1 of Rhodococcoides corynebacterioides. Classification (GTDB taxonomy): domain Bacteria; phylum Actinomycetota; class Actinomycetes; order Mycobacteriales; family Mycobacteriaceae; genus Rhodococcoides; species Rhodococcoides corynebacterioides_A. The sequence goes on from NZ_JABUBU010000003.1 coordinate 143,026, forward strand.
TTCGGCGACCTGGCGATCACCACCTGCCTGTCGCGCGGTGAACTCGAGATGGTCACTCGTTACGAGGAGTCCGCGGCCGCCGCGTACTCCGAGGTGTTGGCGCTCATCGAGAAGCACCACGGCGCGCAGCTCTTCTCGACCAACGGTTCCACCATCGACGACATCGTGGCGACTCGGGCCAGCGGCCGCCGGATCGCGACCGCGGAATCGTGCACCGGCGGCATGATCGCCGCACGGCTCACCGATCGGGCCGGCTCCTCGGCCTACGTGGTCGGCGGCGTGGTCTCCTACGCCAACGAAATGAAGATCGGCTCCCTCGACGTCCCCGCCGCCACGATCGACGAGCACGGCGCCGTCAGCGAACCCGTGGCCGCCCGCATGGCCGAAGGTGCGCTGCACCGCGTCGGTGCCGATGTCGCCGTGTCGACCAGCGGCGTCGCAGGTCCGGGCGGCGGAACCGAGAGCAAGCCCGTCGGCACCGTGTGCTTCGGCATCGCTGTTGCGGGCCGACCGACCGTCACGCGGACGCTGCGTCTACCCGGTGACCGCGCGAGTGTCCGGGCGCTCTCGGTCACCGTCGCGATGCACATGCTCGCGGACGCCTTGGGCGACGCTTGAACGTCATCGAACCCCGCACACCCGCGCGGTCAGTTCACCTTTGGCGAGTCTCTACCCAGCAGAAGATGCATTGCCGATTCCACGCCTGTCGGTCGTGACGACGACTCGCGTCAGCCCATGTGGACCGGGGTGTCCCCGGCCGGTAAATCGGTCTTGCGGGCTCGGACCAACACCAGCACGATCGGTGAGATCAGGACGACCATGATCGCCGCTGCCGCGAACGCATGCGCGTAACCGGAGACCTCTGCGGAGAACATGTAATCGATCGTCGAGGTGACGAAGTTGCGGATCGGCTCCGGCAAGGCCGCGAGCTCGGAGTCGGGCGGCACGGTCTGCGAGGCCAGGGCCTCCGGGGGCATTCCGGCGGGCGCCACGGGGGCAGTGTTCGACGACAGATACGACGATTTGGCGGACGTGTAGATGGTGGTGAAGACGGCGGTTCCCAATGCTCCGCCGATCTGCAGGGCCGCGTTGACCAGCGCGCTGGCAGCGCCGGCGTCGTGATCGGCGACGCCGATGAGCGCGACGTTCTGCATCGGCACCATGAGCAGACCCAGTCCGAGCCCGAGGAGCACCACTCCGGGAAGCACGTGCGTCCAGTAGGAGGTGTCCACGCCGATCTGGGTGAGCAGGAGCAGACCGATGGCGGAGGCAACGGGTCCGGCGGCCATCAACGGCTTCGGCCCTACCCGGGGCATCAGCGCCGACGCCGCGGCAGCGGTCATCATGATGCCGCCGGTCATGGGGAGCGACGCGACACCCGCGATGACGGGGCTGAATCCGAGGACGATCTGGAAGTAGAAGGTGAGGTACAGGGTTCCGCCGAGGAGCGCGGCACCCACGATCGCCGATCCGAGGTATGCCGACCCACGGTCACGATCGAGCAGGACACCCAGCGGAAGAAGCGGATTCGGGGAACGCGACTCGACCACGACGAAGGCGGCGAGGAGAACGATGCCCAGCGCGATGAAGCCGAGGGTCGCGAGGTTGGACCACCCGTCCTCGGCCTCGGTGAAGCCGTAGACCAGTGAACCGAGCCCGAGTGCGACCAGGATCGCGCCGGGGACGTCGTACCGCGTGTCGCCCTCGGCCTTGCTCTCCTTCACCAGCGGGATGGCGGCTGCTGCGGCGATGATCGCGACGGGGACGTTGACCAGCAGGCACCACCGCCAGTTGGCGTACTCGGTGAGCACGCCCCCGAGCAGCAGGCCCACGGCCGCGCCGCCGCCGGCGATGGCCCCGAAGACGCCGAACGCCTTGGCGCGCTCCTTCTCGTCCGTGAACGTGGTGGTCAGAATCGCCAGAGCAGCAGGGGCGAGGAGGGCGGCGAAGACGCCCTGGCCGGCGCGGGCGGCGAAGAGCTGATAGCCCTCCTGCGCGAGTCCGCCGATGGCCGAGGCGATCGCGAATCCCGCCATGCCGACCAGGAAGGAACGCTTTCGACCCCAGTAGTCCGCGATGCGGCCGCCGAGCAGAAGCAACGCACCGAAGGCCAGCGCGTAGGCCGTGATGACCCACGCGCGACCGCTGTCGCTGATGCCCAGGTCTTCCTGCGCCTGCGGCAGGGCGATGTTGACGATGGTCGCGTCAAGCACGATCGTCAGCTGCGTGATGGCGACGATGCACAGCACCAGCCAGCGGCGCTCGTAGTTCGGATTGGCATCGTTCTTCTGGGAAGACACGATGTCGGGATTGGTGGTCACGGGCGTGCCTCGGTCCTGAGAAAAAGTCTGGTGGGGTCGTCTGATCGACGAGCCGAAAATGTAGCGTTGCGGACCGACAACGGTCAAACTAACTAGTTGGTTGGCGTACGATTCGGGCTGTGAAGTCGGACACGACACCTTCGCCCACCGCCTCTGCCACCCGCGAACGCATCCTGATCGCCGCACGCCGAGAGTTCGCCGACCACGGCCTCGCCGGCGCGCGCGTCGATCGGATCGCACTGGCGTCACGCTCCAGCAAGGAGCGCCTGTACGCGTATTACGGCGACAAGGAACGGCTGTTCGGCGCTGCACTCGATCACGGGTTCCGGGGGTTCGTCGAGGCCGTGGAGTTCACACCACGCGACCTGCCCGGCTACGCCATGAATGCCTTCACCCGTCTCGCGAGCGAGAAGGACGAGCACAGGATGCTGCTCTGGGCGCAGTTGCAAGGCCATTCCCCCGCAATCGAGCACTCCGAGGTGATGCAGGAGCGCGTCCGCGAGGTCGAGCAGGCTCAACGCGACGGGTTCATCGACTCCCACTGGGGTGCGGCAGATCTGATGACAGTGATCTTCGGGGTGTTATTCAGTTGGTTCACCACACCGGACCTCGGTCATCCATCCCATCGCCATTGGGACGAGGCCGAGATTGCGCGGCGTCGTCTCGTCGTCGGCGAGGCGGTCCGGAGAGTGGTGGAGCCTCGGTCGGAGCTGTAGCCCGCCGTCGCAAACCCTGAAGCGGCCGTGAAGTCCATGGTGGGTAAGGACCCGCAGACCCCGCCGGAGTCGGTGCTGCTCCAGCAGTGGCAGGAGACCATCCCGCTGCTCACCACCGCCAACACGGAGGTCAGGCACCGGGCGGCAACGCTGCCGTCCGCAAGAGCCATCTCGCTGGGGGCGAGATGTGCGGGATGGACAAGAAGGCCGCCGCAGACAAGGCCGACCAGCTCATCGAGATGACCGGCCTGACCGGCTTCGAGAACGCCCTTCCCCACGAGCTCTCCGGCGGCATGCAGCAACGCGTCTCCCTGTGCCGGGCGCTGCTGCACGAACCCGAAATACTGCAGATGGACGAGCCCTTCGGAGCTCTCGGCGCCCTCACCCGCGAGAAGATTGAACGTCGAGCTGCACCGCATCAGCGGGAAACCGGCACGACGGTCATGCTGGTCACCCACTCCGTCTTCCTAACCAATCGGACGGTCGTCATGAGCCGGCGGTCCGAGAGGATCGTCGACGCTATCGAGGTACCTCCCGGCGCACCGGAAGTGCAGCGCGACGATGGAGCGGCGGGAGTTCATCTCCGTGCCAATACCGTGCGGGAACTACTCGGGGCGACGAGCGTGGACTGAGGTTCAAGCTGGAGGACCTACGACGGTGGTCGTGGGTCCTCTACTGAACCCCTGCCGAAGGCAATGGCACAAAGCAATGACTCTGAGGGATTCCGAGAAAACCGCACTTTTTGCTGGAACCGACCCGTGCCGCCAAGCGATGTACGGCGAGCAGATGCCAGGGCAGCTGACATCCGGGGATCGTGGTGGTGGTCAGAACGATGCCGTAGCACCATAATTTTTCGAACCCCTCGATCTCTGGACGATACGCGACGAGTCGAGATCGTTCGGATGGAAGGGGTGCTCCTCCCCCGACGCAAACCTCCCACGTTGGCACACAATGCCACCGTCCATCGCGGCTTGTCGCACGGGCCAGCCAGGCACGAGGTCATTCGGCAGGGAAGCTGACAAGTACTACTGGATGACGCCGAGGTTAGGTGGCACTGCCAGCGGAAGTTGAAGGGCCCCTCCTCAATCGGCCGGATAATCTAGTCTTGATGACCGCGTGCTCGGAGGCCAAACCAAATAACGATCCGGTCAATGCCTCGTTACTCATGAACGCCCTGGTGAGTTCCTCGTGCGTGAGGCCCTGTTGATCGGCGAGCGCGAGCATCTGGCCAACGCGACACGCCATGGCCGTGCTGTAAACCACTCTGACCGCCTTCCTAGCGTCCTCGTGCTGCGGCGGCGCGGTGTGTTCCACCCAGTAATTCGTTACGTCCTCGATAAGAGGGAACCGTGGATCTATTACTACCGTGCCGAGCTGTCCCGTCCTACCGGGGATGTACTTCACTCCAATACGGGGACGCTGTTCCACTTCCTCGTCGCTAAAAGCGTCGGGACTAAAGTGGCACTCAGGAATTGCCGCAGGCACCTTTCGCGAGTCGCCGGGGTCGTCGCCCCCTTTGTTGCCGGAAGCGGCCAACCCACGACCACCGCCGGGGGCGGGCTGACCACTCACCGCATCATCGGCGTTGCGTTTGCGGCGCATCCCGTGTGCACCGATTGAACCCTCGCCTTTTGGCGTTCCTGGCGTCGCCCCGTTCTCCTTCGGGGACCAGATTACCCGCTTGAACATCTCCATGAACGGCTGAGCAACCTTGTCGATGACGTCCTGGTCGACGTCCGTGTGGTCGTCAGGAATCGACGCCTCGATCGCCTTCACCACGAAGTCCGGCATGTTGTCTATAAAAGACTGCTCGAACAACCCCCAGGGTAGGTCCCGCCCTTGAGTCGCGAACGTACGCGGTTGCACATAGTTCAACGACGTACGTGACGAGGTAGGAAATACCCCGCCGCGCGGATCGTTAACATCATCGGCCTGCCGGGGTTCGATGATAATCGAAAGGCGCCGATACACCGATGCGGACGAAATCCCAAACTTTTGGTAATCTCGGGCTCCATCGCGTCGGTGATAGAGTTCGTTCCTGTAGAGCACCGAGATACCAGGACGCTCAGCTAGCCGGCGGCCACCGCCCTTCTGCACCGCGTCGGCGGGAATGAGGTTGACGAACATCCGGCCTCCATCAGGCAGCGTTATCGTCGCCGCCTCCGAATTCCCCTTCTGTGAAATAGCGCCGGACATCAAAATACCTGTTGGGCGGACAGGCTCATTGAGCACGCGGCTGTCGCTGTTAGCGATCGATCCGTCGAGAGTGGTGCGACCGAGGCGGTCACGGCGCCGACTGGCCCAAGCCTCGACGTCCGACGTCCGTGGGTCTTCGTAGCGCAACTCGACGCCGGCGGGGTGAGCGTAGTAGCGGTGAGTGAGGTAATTCGGTCCAGTGTGGGTCATCCAATTCCCCTCTGGTCCAAGAAAAGTGTGTTCCTGTCCGGTGTTGCCCAAGAATAAGAGCATCGTGCCCGTGCCGACCTCGCCAGACTGTTCGTCTGTGTACCCAAGCCAATCCGGACGATCGGAAATAAATTCATCAAAAAGTTCCGCAGGTGCAACCTCGCTTCGTAGCTGCTTTCCATCCTCAAGCCACGACAGAGTCGCCGCCTCGTAGTAACCCAGTGCTTCAGATCTGTCGGGCACGTATCGGAGCCACATAAGCTTACCCTCGGGAAATTCGGCGGTCCAACTCGCAACGATGACGCCGGCCTTGTTCCATGGCAACGTCGATACGCGTACACCCATCGCGAAGTTACCATGGAGATCACCCGCTGCTTGGTTCTTTGAACTGAGATCCAGCAGTCCAGCCATATAGTCGACCATCTCATCGCCCATACCGCAGCCGTTGTCGTAGTACACCATTCTATATCGTTTAGGCCGTATGGTGTACGGGTAATGGTCGGGAACTTCTTTTACAGACCAGTCCGCCGCAGCGCTCGGCCAGTGAATACCCAACTGCATCTTGGTCGCTTGAGCTTCGAGCCCATTTTGGACGAGTTCTCGAAGAAACTGAGTGTCATCGCCCTCCCGGTAGCTACGCTCGATTAATACTGCGCCCGCGCGCGCGCCGTCAGCTGAAATGGCTCTCGCCACGTTACTCCTCTCGTCCCGCCACAGTCTTGCAACCGATGCTCGCAGTCGCGAGGCGCCGTATGACTGGCGGTTGTACTCGAACTTTGACGGTTCGACGGTACTTGTCAGCCTCGGCACCCGCCTGGTTTTCCTCCAACGAGCACTGCCCACAACCGGTCCCCGCGTTGACTATCGTTCGCACAGACGCGTGCTCGCGCCTCACGGAAGCCCCGAGTGCGCCACACGGCTGCGTCCGTTCTGCCGCATGAAGCGGAAGGGCGCCCATTCTGGGTGTTGATCGACAGGCCCTTAGTCACCCTCACCCGCAAGATGAGGAACATCGAGCTGCGTCGCATCTGGCGGGAAAGCGGAAACAGCTGTTGTGCTAGTCACCACTCCGCCGACGACGCGGTCGGCCTTGACACGTGTGGTCGTTGAGCGCGCGGCCGGGTCGGACCGTCTACTGCTGCGACGCCGCCCTTCTCACCATACCGGTAATCGCGCGACAAAATAGCGGCCCGGGATTATCCCCGCTGCCTCCGCCGTACGCGACTTGTTTGGCGCGTCGACGAGTGCGAACTGAAGAAGATCTCCCGCATCGGGCTGATCGTCAGCGACGAAGTCGGCTACATCCCGTTCGACACCGGCGCAGCGAACCTGTTCTTCCAGCTCGTGTCGAGTCGATACGAGAAATCCTCGATCTTGCTGACCTCGAACCTGCCGTTCGCCCGTTGGGGAGAGGTGTCCGGCGAAGCGACCATCGCCTCGGCGATGATCGACCGCATCGTTCACCACGCCGACATCATCGCTCCCAAAGGCTCCAGCTACCGCATCAAATACACCACGATCGAGTCACTACCTTCCGTCGCCGCCGACCGCGAGGCAAACTCGACCACCTAACACCTGCTCACTTTTCGACCGGAACAACTGCTCAAATTTGGACCAGAGCTGACAACGGTTCGGCGGTTGCGGCCGGTGTCCGAGACCGACATGCGGCGTCTGTACAGCGCGGATATCTCAACGCCCTCTTCTCATGGGAGTGAGCATCAGATTGCGGGTCTCCCTCGGGGTGCTGGATTGTGGTCAGAGACCACCAACAACTGAGGAGGCCCGCCGTCATCGGCGGAGCCACACAAGTGAGCACTTCTGGAGATCAGATCTGTGCGCTTTCACTGAGCGTTGTCAGTTCCTTAAGGGCGATGCTGATCGGGGACCAGACCGGCGCCCTTGCGGGTTTCTTCACATGAATGCAGTAACGGACGGGTCGAGTCTAGATGGAGCGAGGTGGAGCGCCCGGAGTATTCTTTGGAAGCTCGTTTCGGAGTCGCCATCATATTCATTAGCATCTGACAGCGCCACAACCAACTGACGCGGGGACTCCAGTCCGTGATCGCCTAGCTCCGCCGGGAGCTGAGTCCGCAGCGTGATCCCGGCGTAGTCGTCTGAGACGGGCCGCGGAGCGGTGAATCTGTCGCTGCGGCCCAGTTGGTCATGCCGAGTAGTCGAACTGCTCCAGACGTCGACGCGCCACTTCCAACTCGTCAAGGTCGAACAGCGTTTCGAACCGTTCATCGAGCACGAGCGCTTCAACGGTGAGGTCGAGACGCCCGCGTTCCCAGAGCGAGGCGAAACCATCCGACACCGTGGGCGAGGCCAGCAGCTTCTTTGCGGTCGCGACCGGTCCGATCTCGGCGAGCATCGAACGGAAGTAGGTGGCGTTGTATCCGGCCTCGCTGCGGCCGCGTTCGTAGCCGGTGATCATGTGGCGGCCTAGTTCAGCCGCCAGGTCGCCGTCGGTCGCGTCGACCACCTCCGCGGTGTCGAGCTCGACGTCGGTACCGGCCGCAATCTCGTTGCGGCGAGCGACAAAACCGAGCAGAGAGTCCACGGAGGTGAACACCTCGTAACCAAGCTCTTCGAGCCTTGTGAGATCCGCGTCCTCCGGATCAAGCTCGAGTATTACGGGATTGCCCTGGCCGACCTGCAGACCGTCAGACCAGAACGCTTCGGCCACTGCGAGTACGCGACCTGTAGCGGGATCGGCAATTTCGGCATCGACCGTCGGCTCTGCGTATCCGAGACGGCGCAGTTCGGCGACCACGTCTCGGACCTGCGTCGCGCGAGGGTCGTCGGCCTCGTCCACGACAACCACGACGGGTGTGAGGTCCTCCTGCTCGACTCCCGTGCTTGCACCCGAAATCAGCCCGTCGAGGAAGGACTGCGCGGCGCCGGCCAGCAATTCGCGTCGTGCGGCGAGGAAATCGAGGTAGTTCTCGACCTTCCATAGGTTCGGATCCGTCGGAATCCACTGCGATTCGAGAACGCCGGGGTGCTTCGCTGCGATTTCCGAGAGGTAGTCCTCCGGTGCGCGCTTCCCGATCTGAAGGTTCGTGATCTGGGTGAGGAAGCAGAAATTCGCCAGCGCGTTGATCTCGCCGCGATCGTAGTGATCACGGAGTAGCGCCTTCGGAAAGATGTGGTGGATTTGCAATGCTGAGAGCTTGCCCAACAGTTGGGCTTTGAGCTCCAAACCACTGCCGAAGTCGCGTGCGCCGCTGACCCGGGTCAGAAGGTACAGCAGCGGATAAAACCGCGCTCCGCGCGTCGAACCCTCGAAGTCGTCCGGTCGAACCTCCAAGGTTCCACCGCGTGTGCGTTCCAGAGTGGCGATCAATCCGTCGATACCCGCCCGGCCAGCTGTCTCATAGTCCTGCTGCAGGTACGTCTCGGTCGATCCGCTGAACCTGCCCCACAACGCCGTGTGGACGTACCAGTACAGAACCTTGTCACGATGCACCGCGTCCTGGAACTGCCCGCCATTCTGTGAGAGCAGATAGGAGACGACGGGAGTCGCGTAGCGGCCCATGAGAACTCGGTCGTGGTCCAGGCCGAGTCGACCGGACACGGCGTCGAGGAATGTTCCGATGTGCTGCACCGATGCGGTGAGTGCCTGCTCGAACTGGGACGCTGAGACCTTTTCCAAGGACGAGAAGAGAGCGCGTCCGGTGGCGACGGCAGTGGCGTTGCGGAGCAGCCAGTCGAGGGAGAAGTCGTAGCCTGCGGACTTCCAACGCTCCAAATTCCCGCGCATGTCAGTGCGCGCCTCCGGCCATTCTGCACACAGCTTAGCCAGCGCGAGGTCGCCCTTGGATAGCTTGGTGCCTCCGGAATTGACCTTGTTGAAGATGTCGACGACCTCGTCTACCGACTTGTTCGCGCCGGTGATCTTCTCTTGATTGAACTCGCGGTCACGAACCTGGTGAAGCTGGTTCAATCGATTCAAGTAGCGAGTGGCTTGTTCCTGATCTGCGGCGAACCGCGGCAGAAATGAAACGGGCCCGTTCCCAGGTGCGAACAATTCCTTGACGCTGATCCACTGCTGATCACCTGACATCTTCGACGGGGCGTAGAACTCGAAGACTTCGTCCTCGACGTTGAAGTAGAGGCCCGTAAATGCAGAGGGATCACCCTCGAAGAACGGCGGCGGAGTGCCCCGCATGACGCCGTACATCGACGTGACGCGCTGCTGCCCGTCGAGCAGGAGCTGCTTCACCCCGGCCGAGGCTGCGGAGCCGCGAACGGAGATACCGTCGGAGTTCGTTTCCCACATCAGCAGCCCGCCGACGGGGTATCCGAGGTACAGGGACCGCATCAGCCCACGGACCTGGTCGCGGTTCCAGACGTAGCCGCGCTGAAATTCCGGAAGCAACACCGTTCCCGAGTCGATCTCGTCGAGCAGAGTGGAGAGCTTCGGCATGGTGGAACCTTCCGTGAAGAGCTACGTGGTAACTGACTATCTATCAGATCAAGGGGACGACAAATCGACTCGGTTCGCCGTGCCAGGTGACAAGGAGCTGTTCCCGTGCGCGAGTGCAGGCGACGAACAGTAGGCACCGTTCGCGCTGGAGGTCGCGGTCGCGGGTCTGCTGGTCATCGTCGGCTGCGGTGATGGCGCTCGGTTCTGGTACTGCGTTGCTGCCAACTGCCACAACGGCGAGGCACCGGAACTCGAGTCCTTTCATCCGGTGCATGGTGCCGACGGATACCGCCTTTGCGGCGGAGGTGCTCTTGGCGAGCGCTCGGACTGGAATGTCCGCCGCCCGCAGCGCTTGCTCGACTTTGTCGCAGTGTCGTTTCGAGCGCGCCGCGATCCCGATTTCGCTGGGTGCGACATTGGAGTCGATCCACCCTTTGACGACCTCGACAACGTGGCTCAGTTCGAGGTCTCGGGTAGAGAACCCTGCGGTCGACGGGGCATCGCCGTGAATGTCGGAGCGGCACCCGGCGATCGAGTCGAGCCCGCCGTCCATGTCGTCGATCTGCTCTCCGCGAATCACCCCGAGGCTCCATGCGAGTATCTCAGCGCTGGTCCGGTAGTTGACGGACAGCTTGCTCGAGCGCCCGGTGACATTGACTCCGACCTCACGCAGACTGACGTGATTGTCGTAGATCCGCTGGTGGGTGTCACCGGCAAGAAACATGTCATCCTGGCCTTCCGGGACTGCGGCGCGGAGGAGGCGCCACTGGTCGGGGCTAAGGTCCTGTGCCTCGTCGACAACAATATGTCGGTACGGCTTGTCAATGCGGGATTCGAGCAGCACAATCGCTTCGCGACGGACTGTCTCGTGGGTCCAGACGCCACGAGTCGTGAGCGCGGTCTCGAACTTCCACATCGCCTGCCACACCTGCGCCTTCTGGTTGGCGCCCAGGCGTCGTCCTCTGCCCGTGCGCTTTGCGGCGAGGTACTCGGATGCAGTGGAGACGCGCTGCGCCAGAACCACCTGACGCCACTCCTCGGCGAGGAACGCCGGGGTGAACGGCACGGTCAGCGAGTCAACGATGTCTCGCCACAACTCCTTCTCGTCTGCGTTGGCGAGAAGGCGCGGGGCGCCGTGCTGCTCCCGGAACACGCGGTGAGCGACCCGGTCGACGTGCTGCACCACGATCCGCGACATGACGCTCGAGTCCTCGACCAACAGCGTGATGCCGGTCTGCAGGGAATCGGCGAGTGTCGAGGTGAAGGTGGTGATTAGGACCTTCCCCTCGGCGCGTTGCGCGAGCCGCTGCGCCCGGTGCAGGGCCACCACGGTCTTCCCGGTCCCGGGTCCACCAGTGACGCGGGCCGGGCCACGGAACGTCGCATCGGCCACGGACTGCTGGGTGGGATGCAGGTAGATCCGCCACAGCGCGAATGGGTTGGCGAACACGGCCATCAGCTCGTCGGGTCCGTCCACCAGCACGACGCGGTCACGGCTGCGGCGCACCGCGGCGTCGATGTCGTCGGTGTCCACTGGCTCGTCGAGGATTGCGGCACCGAGATCGGACCACACCTCCTCGGGGCTCATGCCCGCAGCGAGCCCGTACAGCACCTCCCATTGGATGGCGGGCAGGAAGGCCTGTGCTGCTTCCAGCTGGGTGACGTCCGTGAGGGCCCGCGCGAATGTCAGCGTCTTCTCATCGACGCCCAACTGCGTGAGGTCCTTGTCGGCGACATCCTTGAAGATCGGGCCGCCTGCGGGTGGCGATGCAGCCGTTATCGTCGAGAGGGACTCGTCCAGCGCGGCTTCGTCACGGATCTCGATTCCGCCTGTTGCCCGGTTCACAGAGATGGCGCGGCGCTTCGCCCAGTCGTAGGCGTCGTCGTGGGGAAGAACCTTCAACAGGACGTAGGTATCGCCTGATTCAGGGGCGAGGACGATACCGCGCCAGAACTGGTTGATTCGGATCGAACGGAATCGCTCGTTGCGGGCGTTCTGGATCCTTTCGAGATGCAGACCGGCGTGAGTGGCGGACTCGAATTTCTCGAACACCTCGGAGACGCGCTCCTGCACAGGCTTCTCGAGTTTTCCCAGGTCGAGGAGGAAATCTCGATCGATGGCGAGGGATGGCATAACTCTCACTCTCGGAGGTTGCGATACAGAGAAGTTTTAGCGACCGAGACGGTCCAGGTCGATCGTGGTAGCCGTCGTTTCTGTCGGTTCCGGCGGCGGTCGCATCGTGGACGACCAGGGCACCCGCCCCGCCCGGACGCCCTCGTACTTCGTAGCCTGCTCGGGAGTGATACGGCGAAGCGTCTCAAGCCTAACGAAGTAGATGAGTGACCATGTGCCGTCATTATCGCCGGCAATCACCGCGCTGGGACGGTAGTGGGTGACCTGGCTACGCACCGCTGCCTCGACCTTGTCGAGTGACTCCGAGACGAACCACGGATCTGATCGTGCGACGCTGAAGTGCTCGCGGCTCTTCCACGCTCCGTACATCGCGACTCCTGTGTGCCGACGGCGATCCTTCGCACTGTTCTTTATCAGACGCTGGCCGTTCAGTGCGTACTCATTGCCGACCAGGAACGCGATTGGCGATTCTCCTTGCGAGTTGGTCGACCTGACCGAGGAGTTGTGCCGGTGGTTCGGCGAGGTCGAGAGTGTGACAGAAGATGACGACGCCGGCGCGGCGCACGGTGTGTGTTCGGACCTGTTCGTTGCCTTTCGCATAGACCAGGTGGCCGTGCTCCAGCCCGAGCACGGTGCAGTAGGCAAGCATTTGGTAGAGGTCGGCATCGGGGAAACCGTCGGGTCTTTCGGCCTTGTACTTGGCGTCGACAACGGCGCGACAGCGGTCGTGAGAGCCCAACCACACCAGGTCCGGCTTCATACGCACCTCTAGGCTGTCGTCAAGATGTAGTGGGTGTTGAATCGCGTAGCGACCGCCTAGCGTGGCCAGTGCATCACCGAGCGCCGCGCACACGAAGTCCTCGAAGATTCTCCACATGTCGAACATGAACCCGGTGACGGTCAGGTCGCCGGCCCGGTGTTCGAATGACTGCGCGGCGAGGATGATGTCGGCCAGACGAAGCGCGTTGTGGTAGCGGGTGTTGAGGCGGCTCGGTTCCCATGACGGATGCACTTCTCCACGTGTCGGCACGGTGACGTCGGCAAGTGCGACTCGTAGTCTCATTAAGCGCCGCCGGGTTGCCACGGACAGCCCGGCGACCGTTAGTAGCCGCAACGCAGCCGCGAGCAAAAGCCGGTTCTCAGCGATGTCTACGGTGAAGTCGTCGTACTCGACGGCGAGGGGTACCGGGAGTCCGAAGCGCCGGGACATCTGTTCGCCGGCCAGAACGCGGCCGCGCAGCACCGGCAGGACGTCCTTCACGGTGCGGTAACCCTGCAGCAGCCCCTGCTCGGTGGCGCGTGCGGCCAATCGGGAGAACGCCTCGGCCAGTGCGGGCAGTAGCTCGTCCGCTTCCGTCAGCCGGACGTGGTCGTCGCGCCAGATGTCGCGGTTGAGGCTGTATCCGAGCAGGAACACGAGTCGGTTCAGGTCGGTAATCTTGGGGCGGACGATGACTTGTGTGTCACCGACCGACACGGCGCCGATCTTGCGACCCGCCGATATCGAGTAGATCCCAGTCTCCAGGGTGGGGGTGATGTCGACGATGGCGAGGCTTCGGAGCGTGTAGTACTCGATTGGTGACAGGCGGACGGGTTGAGGCGGACCGCCTTCAGTCAGTATCAGAGTCGTTGGTCTCATCGCCCGATTTCGCAACATCGTTGGTGCTGAGGGCCTTTCGCAGCGCGTCCAATCCGTACCGTGACTGGACGTTGATGCCGCGGTCACCGTAGTGGAACTCCTCGAGCAGAGGGAGTATGGCGGTGCGCCAAACCCGATCGAGACCTTTGTCGTGATAGACGGCATCCCGCATGAGGTATGAGGGGCCGATCTTGTAGTCGTCGTCGTCGATGCGCGCGTTCAGGATGTCTAGTAGGTCTGCTGATTCGGATGGACGGTTCGTTGCCTGCAACCAGCTTCGCAGGATGCCCGACGTGGGCGGCTCTGATGGGTGCAGCGGGAGGAAAGCGAACCGGCGGCGCATGGCGGCGTCGACGAGAGCGATGGACCGGTCGGCAGTGTTCATCGTCCCGATAAGAATGACATTGCGCGGCAACCTGAACGGCTCGGTATTGTCGGACCCATAGAGTAGGTCGATGCTCTCGTTGCGGTACTCGAGCAGGAAGTATAATTCGCCAAAGATCTTGGCGAGATTACCGCGGTTGATCTCGTCGATGATGAGTACATACACCGCATCGCGGTTGTCGGTGGCGCGGTCGACGATGGTGCGCAGTGGGCCGGGGCGCAACTCGAATCCGACCTGACCAGCGACTTGCTGGGCGGGGCGATAACCTTCGAAGAAGTCTTCATACGAGTACGCAGGGTGGAATTGGACGATCTTGACGTTCGATTCTCCGGCGAGGTGCCGCGCTAATTCCTTGGCGATGTAAGTCTTCCCGGTGCCGGGCGGGCCGTAGAAGATCAGTTGTGGGCGGTCCCGCAGCAAGTCGACGCATTCCTGCAGCCACTCCTGCGGTACGTGCAGGCGGCGCGCGAGATCTGCACTGGCATCGGGGAGGTTGAGCTCCGTGGCCGGCCTCACAGCGCGACGTTGTCCCATGATTTCCCTGAGTGCATCGATCTGCGGGGTCAGATCCACGACCTCACCCTGTGCGTTCAGGCGCGCCGCGATCTCGAGCGGAAGGTCGGTGCTCGGCCGAGTCACCGATTCCCACTTGACGGGTCGGCGCAGGTTCGAGCGGCCGTCGCTGCTCCGCACGTATTCTGCATCTCCGGTGACGGTGCCGAAGAATGCCTTGCCTTGACTCACGGTGACGACGAGGTCACCGGGGTGCATGCGGGCCAGGAAGGAGTAGAACTCATCGAGCTTCTCCTGACGTACCGCGTATCCGGATGCGCGGTAGTCCTCCTCGACAAAACCCTTCAGCTCGTCGCGGGTTACTTCCGGTTCGACCGGCCGTAGAAACTTGGCTGCCAGGGACACGGTTCCTTTGGTTCGCCAGATGGTCACCATGTCCACGCCAGATACGTTGGATCCGTTTACTTTCCACGCGTGCATGACTTGATCGCTTGGCTGGGCCAAAGCCGTTGCCGTGCTTGCATTCTTCGACGCTCGCTCCAGAACGTCCGCAAGGAACGCGGATGCATCAGGACTTAGTGATGGGTTCTTGAGCATTGTTGTGATCCTGCGGACGACGTCGGCAGCCATCGTCGCGGCCGTAGGCGCCACGCCTTCCAGTACTGCACGTATGACAGCCCGGTAGTTGGAGACGAACCCCGGGGTTGAGACACCCAGTTCGGCCGCGATCTCTTCAGGTCTTTTACCGGGTCTGTCCGCCCTGAAGACGTCGCCGAGTCGCGACGTGTCGGTGCGGAGAATCTCCTCGATTTCTCGCCGCACATCGGAACTAGCCGCCCGAGTAGAAGCTCCGTCATCGTTCATGTGTCACCGCCTCCCGGGCAGTCGAATGCGCTCGTCGGTTGTCTGGTCAAACCGCTTCGAACGGCAACGATTATGCGTACGGTTCGCCGGAATCGATAGCTCGCTGCATAGCGTCGTACTGTTCCAGAATCAGCCGCTTGGTGCGATACTCCCCGTACTTCGCCTCGTCCTTACGTTTGACGATCGGGAACGTGTCCATGATGTAGCCGACGTCGTTTCGGTCGACGCCGTAGAGGTGGAAAAAGGCAGCATCTAGCTCTGCGAGTATGGTCTCGCGAACTGCGGTGTCCCATTGGAACGGTTCACCTGGGTGTCCCAACGAATCAGCGAATTCCGTCATGTCATTTGCTGAGAATGAGAGGGCCAGGACGCGCTGATCAATCCAGCTGCCGACGGAGGCACCCAAAGTCCACGGACGGGTGGAAGTCATGATTTCCGGGCCAACTACTGGTAGCTGTTTCACAATGTAGAACAACATGTTGAGTCCAGCGAGCTTCTGTCGTGCCACGAAATCGAATGCGAACGAATTGAAGCAGCCGAGTAGACGGCTCGCGCCGACCGACTCGGCCAAAAACACAGAATCACCGGCTGCACTCCACGGTATTGCGCTTGAGATAAAGGTGCGATTATTTGTTGGGCTTGTGATTCGTAGAAAGGCAAGGAACCACGACCCACGACGCTCAGGCATCTCCCGCGCGTGCACCCAGTACATTGGCATTGCGAAACGATTCGAGTCCACATGCTCAGCTTCGGAAAGATACTGAGGTTGGTTCTGTCGCTTGACGGCTGTTGCACTCTTGATCACGTCGGCTGCTCGATGATCGTACGCGGCAATCATCTTGGCTTCGTACAGCGGGAGCATCCGCTCCTCGCCCCGTTCAAAGACGTTGCCGTCAAGGGTCCAACCGTCGGCTTCCAGTTCGTCGCGGGTGTGGAAGAGGTGCGAGTCGTTGGACATGTGGAACATCGTCGAGAACTTGATGCCCCATGGGTTGCCGCTCACTGGGTCATTCTCGTTGATTAGGACCGGGACGCGGCGGTAGATGCCGAGGGTAATTTCGGCGTCCCGGCGCGAGCGGAAGACCGGGCACGTGCCGGTGTTCGGGTTCAGGAGGGTGATCTCCTCAGGACTCAACGTGAATCGGGTATTCGGGCGCTGCAGGTCTGTTGGGTCGTGGGCGAAGAACGCGAAGTCGGCCCGCGACTCGCGGCTATCGCGGCCCGCGAGCGTAAGGAGGCAAAACTTTGTCCGGCTATCCACTCCCTCGAACAGGGGCTTTCGGTTCTCGAAGTCGTAGAGGCTCGCTATCGAGCCGTGCTCCACAAGGTCCTTGAAGAAGAACTGGGTAGTGGCGTCGGTCGCGATACCAGTTGGCAAGATGATGCCGAGACGGCCACTGGCCGCAAGCAGGTTCCGGTCCGCCTCTGCGAACACCGCGTAGGTGTTGATGTCGCCCCGACCGGTGAGGGGGTAGCGACCAGAGGTGCGCAGGATGTGGGAGACACCCTCAGAGCGTCGCCGCTCGGCGATGAACGACCGGTGCAGTGCCGGGTTTGTCTCCGGCAACTTAGCGATGAGGCGCTTGCGCGCCGCCGCGTTCGGGGCCGTCGCGATCTCTGGATCCCTTGCCGCGAAGTACTCCTGTTCCTGAAGCTTCACCCGCTCCCACGGGGGATTGCCGATCACCACGGAGAAGCCACCCGCCCAACCGGTTGTTTCGTTGATACTGTCACCAACCGGAGCCTCCGTCGGGAACAAGTGCGGGTACTCCAGGTGCCAGTGGAAGAATCGATACTCCGCAGTCAAGCGTGCCACCTCAGAGGTCTGCGCCTCGCTGAGTGCCTTGCCGTTGCTGAGTGCCGCAATCGTCGCGTGTGTGATCGGGCTCGGCGCGTCCGGTTTCAGGGGCCACACAAACGCCGCGCACCACGCGTCGGCGGCCAGGCGCGCTTGGCGGTACTCGACGGAATCCGTGTACGCCTTCAGGCGTTGCTGCTGCACGTGAACGTCCGACAGGGACAGAGAGCTCGCACCCACGACCTGCTGCACCTTCGCGGCCAGATCGGTGTTCGCGGCAATCGCGTCACCAAGGTCGAAGAGGCTGCCCTGGTTCCTCCGTTCGGCCTTATTCGCGCGAATGCTCGCGCTCGCGATCGCCTTGACGTCGCCTTCGATCGGCTTGAAGGCCTCGTCCGGAAGGCCTTCCGCCAGCAGTGCGGGTGTTGCACCGATCAACGCGTTACCGACCTTGATCTGCGCGTCCAGATACGCCAACGGCTTGCCGGGTTCAATGGCCTCCATCCACAGCGACACCTTGGCGAGTTCCGCCGCGAGTGGGTTCACGTCGACGCCGTACACACAGCTCGAGACGACAGATCTCATAGCTGTCCGCACTTGTTCCGGTGCAGGCTCTGGATCGCCCGTGCGGATCGCAGCGACCCGCTTCGCGATCCGTCTGGCCGCGCCGACGAGGAAATGTCCACTGCCACACGCCGGGTCGCACACCGTCACGGCGAGCAATGCTGCCACCTGGCCTTCGGACGTATCGGCGGACTTGACCGCGTCGTCGAGCACCGGGTCGAGTGCGGTGTCCAGCAGCGACTCCACCAGCGATGTCGGCGTGTAGTACGAGCCTGTGTCCTTTCGCTGGTTCCCGGATGCGATGTCGAGGGTGTACTGCTTCATAGCAGGATCCCACTGGGGCACGAATTCGAGCAGCGCCTCGTAGATGCTGCCCAGCTCCTCGGCCCCGAGGTTGCGGTAGTCCACCACTCGCAGCACGTCGGATCTCGGTTCCCGCACCAGAGACAGCGAGCGCACTGCCGACAACAGATACTCATTCGACAGCTCGCAGTCAGCGAGGAAGTCCAAGCTGCCGGTTTCGAAGAGGCCACCGACGCCGGGCAGCCCCAGCTCCGGTCGGCCGCGCTCACTGCCCAGGCTTTGCCACACCAGCGTCAACGCCTGCCAGCGGTCACCGTACCGGCCGCCGCGCCGCCGCCGCGCCGTGCTGCGTAGCCGTGCGGTGGAGAAGTAGTCCAGGTACCGCTGGCGTGCCTGCGGATCGGCCTTCGGGTCGAGCAGGGCACCGCGATCCTCGGCGACGAACGTGAAGAGCAGCCGATACACCACCCGCAGGAGCGCGTGATTGACGTCCGAGACCGAGGTCTC
Source organism: Rhodococcoides corynebacterioides (assembly GCF_019834675.1). Lineage (GTDB taxonomy): Bacteria > Actinomycetota > Actinomycetes > Mycobacteriales > Mycobacteriaceae > Rhodococcoides > Rhodococcoides corynebacterioides_A. Next base: position 161,605 of record NZ_JABUBU010000003.1, read on the forward strand.
GCCGACGGCGAGGTCATCCCGCAAGGACGCATTCGCCGGGTGGGTGAGGAAGCCGACGCCGAGGGTGCGAAGCGCGTCCACAACTCCGTCCCGCAGTAGGTTCAGTGCACGAGAACCAGATTCGACTGCCTCGGTACGCCACTGCTCCAGCCGGCACGACGCCGGCCCTACCTCCGTGTCACGGACCTCCACCCGTGACACCTGACACAGTGTGTACAGCAGCAGGAAGTCGGCAAACAGGTCGCCGTCGAAGATCGCCTCCAGGTCGAACTCCACGTACGCCGACCCGACGAGGGAGGTCGAGTCCCGCAACAGCCGCAACACCTGACCGTTCGACAGGATCGCCCACAGGTGATCGTCGCTGCGATTCAGCAGCTCCTGCACCATCGACTGTGGGGACGACCCGGCCGCACCTGCGAGGCCCCGGGTACGGGTGTCCAGCGAGGTACCGGAACCGAGTAGGTGGATTGGGGTGGAACCCCACAGGTGGGAGACGGGGAACGGATGCCCCTCGACCTCGATGCCGCCTTTCCCGGTGGTGGGAACTCGGCCGTACCCCAGCTGGTCCAGCAACACCAGTAGGAAGCGTTCTCGGGTCAGTGCGGTGGTCGGAGCGTCGGCCGGGAGCTGGGCCAGAGCGTCCCGATACCCCGTCCACACGCCCCGTAGGTACGCCCACACCCGGTTCGCCGCGTCCCGGACCGTCTCGCCGGTAGCGAGGTGAAAGTCCTTTGGTACGAGTGCGTTACCCGCCGGGTCGAGACCGCTCGCGAGCTGCGACGGCAGGTCGGCCGGGAGCAACCCACCCTGGATCCGGACTCCGACGAACGGCTCGCCGCTCACTTGGCACCCTCTTCGATCGACGGAACGAACACGAACACACCCAACACGTCGGCCCCCGCCTCCGGGGTCACCTTCAAACCACGCACGATTTCTGACGACGCCTGCCGCACCCGACGGTGTGCCGCCAGAAGCTGCTCGGCCAGTTCGGCGCCGTGCGCGTCGAGATGCGGCCGCAACCCGTCGAGCCCGTCGATGACCCGGGTGACAAACTGCCGTGCTTGCTGAGGAGGAACATTCCCGCTCGGGGTCGCAGAGAGCAACGCACCGGCCGCGTCGGCGTCCTGCCACTTGGCCTGGGCCGGGGCGCCCTCGAACGCCAACGTCGCCACGTCCTCGGCCACCAGTTGCCGGGTTCCGGTGCGGGACGGCAACTCCAGGTGGAAACGGAACCGCGCCACCAGCAGCGTGGTCCGCACCGATACCGATCTCGTTCGGACCACCGCGCAGCGCCTGGCCGGCCGCACCGCCTCGTCCATCCCGGCGTCCAGCGACGACTCGAGCACGTACTGTGCGATCGCCTCGACCGTCGCGTCGGTGCGGGTCAACACCGCGTCGCCCCGGCGGACCGGGAGATCGTCCGCGAACAGTAGCGGGTCGTTGCGGTTCGGGGGTAGCGCATCCTTCAAGCCCAGGGGCAGCGGCGCCAACGTCGCGGTGAACCCGTCGCCGGTGCGGCTGATCGCCGACCGCAGTGCCTGCAGCGCGTGTTCCACGCAGGTGGCGACGTCCTCGTGGGTGCCGAGCGAGGCGCGGGCCGCGGTCACCTCCGCCGACACCTCCTCCGGCTTGATCGCGTGCTGCGCGTACTTCGACTGCGCGAGCTTCTCCCGCTCCGCCGTCGACTCCCACTCCCGGTACAGGCTCAGCTGCTTCTCCTGCACGTCGAGGTCCAGGGACAGCTGCTCCGCGTCGGCCCCGCGCAGCAGCAGACCCTCCATCAGTGCCTCCACCACTGCGGAGTTGTTGTCCGGCACCGGAACCGACACGCCCGTCGCCTTTCGGATCGCCTCGTGCTTGCGCAGCAGGACCTCCAGCACGATGCCGTCGATCTGGTTGTCACGCCCGTACAGGGTGACGGCCCGCACCTGCTCGGCTCGCTGACCGAATCGGTCGACGCGGCCCTCCCGCTGCTCGTGCCGCGTCGGATTCCAGGCGAGGTCGTAATGCACCACCGCCTGGAAACTGTCCTGCAGGTTCACACCCTCCGACAGGCAGTCGGTCGCGACGAGAACGTGCCGGCCGGTGGTGGCGGTCAGTTCGTCGATCCGCGCCACCCGCTCCGTCGGCGGCAGCGTGCCGGTGACCGCGCGGACGGTGACGCCGCGGCCCAACGCCTTCTGCAACTGCTCCTCGACATAGTCTGCGGTGTCGATGAAGCGGCAGAAGACGATCGGATCGCAGCCGTCGTCGAGAAGCCGCTTGACCTCCTTGACCAGCGCCGTGATCTTGCGGTCCGGCTTGCCCTCCAGTTTCGCGGCGTCGGCGAGGAACCCGCGCAGCCGGCGGGCGGTCGCGTTCCCGGCGTCGCCGTTGTCGGCACCGGGCGTGGTGTCCGCGGCTTCGATGGCCTCGTCGTCGGCCTGATCGAGGACGATCGCCCGGCCGATCGCGTCGGCCTCGTCCGGCGAATCCGCGGCGGCCGACGCGGCCCGCGTCCGCAGCGTCTGCGCCGCGGCACGCGGCGACGACGCGAGCGCACGGAGCAGCGCGAGCGCCGACCACCAGTTCACCCGCTTCGTCAGCTCGCCGTCCCCGGCGCGCACCGTCTCGCGGGCATAATCGAGAACCTTCGCGAACAGGGCGTGATACTCCGGCGACAGCGCGTACGGCACCTCGCGGGTGAGCCGGTCCTTCGGGAACGGGGTGTCCTCGTCGAGGTAGCGGCGGATGTCGCCGCGGCGGCGCTGGACGAAGTGCCGGGCCAGCAGTTCGCGGCCCTTCCGATCGTCCAGGTTGACCGTCTCCAGCGCGGGATCGAGCAGCGCCAGCAGGTTCCGGAACGCCTCCTCCTTGCCGGAGTGCGGCGTCGCGCTCGCGAGGATCAGGTGCCGGGTGGGGTCCTTCGAGAGGTCACGCACCAGCTCGTACCGCTGGGTGCGTCCTGACCCGCCCTGGCCCGACGCCGCCACACAGGTGTGCACCTCGTCAACGATCACCAAATCCGGGCAGGTGCGCAGGAACTCGTGCCGCCGCCGTGAGTTCTTGATGAAGTCAGTGGACACCACCGTGATCGGGTACCGCTCGAAAATCGACTCGGTGCCGATCCGGCCCCGCTCGAGCCGCCGCACCGTTGAGGGCAGTACCAGCTCCGCTTCCATTCCGAACTTGTTCCGCAGTTCGGACTGCCACTGCTCGGCCAGCGCAGGACTGCACAGCACCGACAGGCCGCGCGCCTGGCCCACCTCGAGCAGTTCCGCCGCAACCAACCCCGCCTCGATCGTCTTGCCGATGCCGACGTCGTCGGCGATCAGCAGACGGACGACGTCCTGCCGCAGCGCCATCATCAGCGGAACGAGCTGATACGCCCTCGGCTGCACCGCGATGGATGCCAACGAACGGAACGGTCCCGCGGTGGAACGGAACCCGATCCGCATCGCGTTGGTGAGCAACTGGGCGCTGAAGTGGTCGCCAAGATCCTCGGCGTCCGGCGCGGGAAAGGTCGCAGGCGTGACACCTTCGGTGACGAGTACGCCGGCGATGTCGTCGTCCAGGCCGCCGAGCGGCCTGAGAACGAGGAAATCATCGGTGCTGTCGGGCAGGACCACCCACTCGCGGCCACGCGCGGTCACCAGGTTGCCCGGTGCGAAACCCATTCCTATTTCCTTCCCTTGCCGAACACGTATGTGTTCGCCCGCAATTCGGACAGCCAGTCGTCGCCCACCCGCAGGCGCACCACCGACCACCCTCGATCCATCAGCTCGTCCTCGGCGGCCTCGTCGCGGCCCGGGCCCGGTGCCTGACCGGATTCGTCCACGAATACCACCGTCACCCCGCCATCGCCGCGGAAGACGAAGTCGGCTTCGACGCCGCCGACCGTCTCGTGCACGGTGTCGGGAAGCGCGAACTCGTGTGCCACCAACAGGTCGACGAGCTTCCGTTCCGCATCGGAGCGGCACCGGCCACGCAGATCACCCGGATCCGCAACGAGGGTTTCCTCCTCGCACTGGGACACCGTCTGCGCCCTCGTGAGGGTCAGCAGCAGATCCTTGATCGCGTGCCGGTCGATCTTCTGGTGGTCGGACTGGTTCCCGTACGCGAGAAGACAGTCGTAGCAGGCCTTCTCGCAGCGTTCACCCGCACCCTCCGCCATTCCGAGGTCCTCGCCGTCGGGGCCGAAATGGGCGATGTCGAGTGCGCGGCGTGCCACCCGGGCGAGGGCGTCCGGTTCCCCGTGCAGGCGGCGGAGCACACCGGCACCGCCCTCCGCGGACTCGGTGAACAGCATCCGTGCACGTTCCGAGGTGTCTGGCAGCGCCTCGCTGGACAGCTCAGAATCCTCCAGCTGGAACTCTGCCTCGATGCCGCGTTCCAAGGCATACCGCAACGTCGTCGCGACCGACTCGTCCACCGGTGCCGACAGTCGCAGTACCGCGACGTTGCGTGTGTCCTCGACGTAGGGGATCACCTTGCACTTCGATGGCGCATCCGCGGCATCCTCGAGTCCGTCGTCCTGCGGCGTCGTGTCCGCGGCGTCCTTCTCGCTGAGCCAGTTGCCCTTCACCGTGTCCAGCCAGTAGCCGAGCTCGTTCGGGTTCTTGCGTCGTCGCCGACCTAGGTTCGTTACCCGTACCACCGCGGTGTCGCCGTAGACGAGTTCGGCGAGCGTGCCGTCCGGGCCGTCGATGTCGGCGTCAAGCCGGCCGGAGCGGGGACCGTGCTGGCTGAACCGGAACGACGTCTCCAACTCGAAGCCGGCCCGGCGTCGTTCCTCCTCGTCGGAGGAGATACGTTCGCGTCTACGGGTGAACACCGTCTGCATCTTCATCAGGTTGTAGCGCGGAGGGGACAGCGGGACGCCGCAGTTCTCGCACACGTCCAGACCGGCCTGCCGCACGTGGTGGTAGCCGCATTCCTCGCAACGTCGCGCGTCCTGCAGATCGACCGTGCCCACGCCGCCACTCGACATCGGCACCTGCACCCGACGAACCTCGTAGCGGGCGCCCTCGTGATAGATGAGTGCGCCGGGACCGAACTCGCTGATCGCGAGAAAACGCGGACGCTGCAGGAAGTCGCCGCCGTCCGCGCCGCCGGCCGCCGTGCGCACACCGGGGATGTACGCGGCGAGCGGAAGTCGCGGGAAGCTGTATCCCGGCAGGAAGCCCTCGGACGCGAAATACCGGTAGGTGTAGAAGTCCGAGTGTCCGCGGTCGGAGTCCTCGTTGCGCAGCAGTCGCAGCTGGCTCTCGGCCTCGCGTCGCCGTGACTCCGCGGCCTTGCGGGCACCGTGTGATGCGGAGGTGTCCAAAACCACCCGGTTCTGTTCCTGCTGGTCGGCCAACGCGGCCAGGTACAGCTCTCGCCAGCGCCCGCAGGCGTCGTCGAATCCCCGGGGTGCATTCGCGATGATCGATGCAGCCCAGCCGTCGTGCCACCACGCCGTCTGCTTCAGGTCCGCACGCAGCGGCGCGATGACCTCGGCCGCGCGGTCAGTGGCGCGTCGAATCGCGTCGGGCTCGCCGAGCACCCGCGCCAGGTCGGTGGTGAGCGGCATCCCGTCGCTGTCGACGTCGAGCAGCTGCGGCATCCGGGATCGCAGGTCGGCGCCCGTCTCGGCCAGCCACAGTGCATGCAGGTGCGACGCGAGCAATGCCTCGTTGGTCAGGTCCAAGCGGGGTGCGGCCACCGAGCCCGCCACCATGTCGCGGGAACGACGGAAGTAGTACTGATCGTGCGAGTTCCCTGTCGCGCAGTACGTCACCACCAGCGCCGGCTGTCCTGAACGTCCCGCCCGTCCCGAACGCTGCGCGTAGTTGGCCGGGGTCGGGGGCACGTTGCGCAGGCCCACGGCGTTCAGGCTGGAGATGTCGACGCCGAGTTCCATCGTCGGGGAACAGAACATCAACGGCAGAGTGCCCGAACGGAACTCAACCTCACGAGCCTCACGGTCCGACGACGACACCTGCGCGGTGTGCTCGCGTGCATTCAGTCCGGCCAGCGTCGGCGCCGTCCCGCGGTACAGGTCCCGGAAGAACGGGTTGATACGCAGACCCTGATCGGCGTTCGCCGTGCGGCGCAACGGATCCGGTGCGCCGGTCAGCCCGTCACCCGCATGCCAGATGATCGTCGACGCCTTGAGTCGATAGTTCAGCCCGTCGTCCTTCGGTAGCACGACCTTCGTCAGCAGGCCGGCACGTTCGAGGACCGAGAGGATGTTCTCGATCACCTGCTGGGAGTCAGCGGTGTCGAGGTTCTGTCCGTGGGGATTACGAAGTCGACTGCGGTCCCGTATGTAGCGTCCGAGTGCCGACCTGCCGGTCAACCGCACCTCGGCCCGGGGCCGTCCCGGCGCGCCAGATCGGGTCGACACCGTAGCCAGGACCGGCGGGGCATCGCGCCGCGAGATCGACCACAGGCCCGTCAGATATTGTTCGGACTGGCGACGGGTACGGTCGTAGCCGTCTTCCGACAGGCAGTCGACGTCGACCGCCAGCTCGCGACGGAACTCGTCGAGCACGATGCGGCACAACTCTTCCCGCTCGCCTGCCTCGGCGAACTGGAGGGAGACCTGCGATCGATCCCACAGAGCAGTGTCGGCCGCGATCTCGGCGAGGGAGTCGTAGCCGATGCGCAGCAGGCCCGTCTGCTCGAGGTTCGGCATCGTCACCCGCCAGCCACGCTGCAGATCGGCGTACAGCCGGAACTCGATGAATTCCTTGAACGCGCGCTGCGCGGCCGTCCTGGCCCCATACACCGCATTCGGGTTGGCGGCGTACGCCTCGAACGGCAGGCCGAGCGATGCCACGACCCGCTGCGCCACCTCGTCGTGCCGCAACCGTCCGTTCGCGAGCGCGCGATACACGGCGCCGCGTAATTGGGTCACCTGCACGAAATCGTTGAAGTGGCCGGACTGCAGGCTGGCATCCTGGCGATTGTCGACGAACGTGAGCAACTTCCGTGCGTCCGCGGACAACTCGTTCTCGGCGAGCTGCTTGAGGGACCGCACCACCGACGCACTGACCACGGACACCGCCGAACTTCTGCCTTCCGCGTCGAGAGTTGCCAACTTGGCGAAGTCGCTGCCGCGTGCCTGCTCGTAGGACACCTTGCAGCGCAAGCAGAACCGGAAGGGCGACGGAACGTACGCGGCCCGCAGACCGTCCGGGGCTTCGGCACCGTCGACTCTCACCCGCACGATCCGTGGCTGGTGCTTGCGCAGCCGCTCCACCACCTCGCCTTCGGATACCCACGAATTGGGGAATCGTCCCTCGGCAAGGGGGTCGATCGGCCACGGTTGATCCGAGGAGACGTACAGGTAGCCGTTCGCCTCGTCGCCGCCACTCGCGTCGCGATCCCGTCGCGGCCGGTAGCGAGTCGTGATGCCGTCACCGGTGCGGGCGACCACCAGATACTCCTGCCCGCATTCGCGGCAGAACGCCAACGGGATCAGCGACTTGTCCGGATCTCCAGGCACCGATACCTGATAAGTAGACGTGACGTAACGGCGTTCCTCGGGCTCGATCGAGACATACACCGTATCGCCCTTCGACAGGAATTGGTGCAGTCGAAACGCGAACAACGGTCGGGCGGTGACGGGGTGCCGCTCGTTGGACCCAGCGAGAAGCGTCGCGCGAATAGCCTGCTCGGACTCGTCTACAGTGCAGTCGGTGAGGCCCGCAAGGCGGGCCGCCGACTCGCGCACGCGCGCCGGTCGTTGTCGCACGATTCGACCAGTGCCGGGTTCATCGTTCAAGCCGAACGTAGTCTCGATCCAAGCAGCAAGGGGCGAGGCTGAAAGCCCGCCGTAATCGCCCCGCGCGCCTCCACTTCGCACCTCGGCGCTCAAACGCGCCGTTTCGGTTAGGTCGCCAACCGTCGCACGATCGAGCGTCTCGCCTATCACTCGGTCCGGCGTCACCTCTGCACCGAAAAGTTGAGTTGCCACCTGCGCCACTACAGCTTGCTGGTCGCCGACCGTCCCACCGCTTGCCATCGTCGCCGACGTGCCGATGCATTGCAGGTTCGGTGACTGGCAGGCGTCTCGAACCCGTCGCACCAGCATTGCTACGTCGGCGCCTTGTCGGCCGCGATAGGTGTGCAACTCGTCCAGCACAAGGAATTGGAGGCCTTGTGCGGCCTGCACCAGACGTCGCCTCTCCTCCGGTCTGGTGAGGACCAACTCGAGCATCACATAATTGGTCAGGAGTATGTCGGGAGGGTTTCGGAGAATATTTTCGCGTTCTTCACCCTGCTCCTGGCCTGTATAACGGGCAAAGGTTACGGGCTCGCGTTCCGACGGATATCCGTGGCGCAGAAACTTTTCCAATTCCCCGACCTGACTATTGGCCAGGGCGTTCATGGGGTAGACGATGATCGCTTTGACTCCCGGCACTCGCTCGGACATCCGCAATACATGGTCGACGATCGGAATGATGTAGCCCAGTGACTTGCCCGAACCGGTACCGGTGGTGAGTACGTACGACTTGCCGGTCTGCGCTGCTTCGATTGCCTCGGTCTGGTGACGGTGCAGCGTAATCGCGCGTTTACCAATATCAGACGGATTGGATTTCGGACGAAAAATTCTCTCGCACTCGGGGTGCAGCAGGCCCTGGTTGACCAGCTCACCGATAGACCCGCCCGATGCAAACATTGGGTTCAGAGACAGCCACGGCTCCGGCCATTGGTCGCCCCGCGCGCTTAGTTCATCGACGTGTTGCTTGATCCGCGGACTGCGTACATCCACTGACGACATGGTGAACGACCGGTAGTCGTCGATCAGCTGGCGGTGCACTCCAAAGACGTCCAAATTTTTCCTTCGTCGGGGGTTTCCGCAACCCTACTTGGTGCTTTGCTTCGCGTGACCTGAACCGTTCCGATTCTGACGAGACCATTCGAACTGCGTCGTGGACGGCATGCCAAGCGACCGGTCGCGACGGTCATGGGCTCCGGATTCGCACGCTACCCGACGTGTGGACCGTCGGCCGGTCGGTACTGGCACGTGCACCTGACTGGCGGTCTCACGCACGATCGTGGTTCGCAGTGTCCTGGTCCTGCGCGGACACTTCTGAGATATGACGCTCCAGCAAAATCATCTCGCCAGATGGTCGCGCCGGTTCTTGCCGACGTCTTCTCAGGCTCGACCGTGCACCACATCAGTTCGCGTCGTGCTGTCAAGAATCGGATTTTTGGGCTGGCCACCGCCTCCGCTCGGCCAAGCTTGTTGCCCGCATCGGACGACTCCCTTCTTCCCGACGGCGAGTCGTACCTACGGTGAGCTGAACCTCGCGATCTGGTGGAAACCGCCTCTCACCGTCCGACGTATCGCAATAACCTCGTCCGCTGTTAATGCCATATCACGGGCAGCCTGCTCGACCGAACGAGCCGGCGCACCGTCGAGACCAAGCACTTGGATTGCGACTCGCGCGGACTGCACCGGAAGTGTTGCGACGTAGCGGAGCGCCGCATCCCGCCCGCCCGGCGCGTCGAGCAGCGCCAAGTCGAGGATCCCACTGGACTCCGGCTGCGCTACGACGGTTTCGGCTTGCTGCAGATCACCCGAATCGGGAACCTCCTGTGCAGCCACGGGATCAGTAAGCACCACCAACGGCCTTGACAACCAGTCGGTCAACAACCCCGCGGCGTCCTGCAGTGACACATCGACCTGCTCCTCCGCCACGTCGAGAAGCTGCTCCAGAAATGCCTCGTGAGCCCCCAGCGCCGGATCCTCCATGGTTCCCGGGACGTAGAGGATGACGAACGCGGCCGCGCGGTCGCCCGGTTTCGGACGGAGAACGCGGCCCATCCGCTGGATCATCTGGCGACGCGAGCTGCTGCTCGCGGTGATGACCCCGACATCGACGGCCGGAACGTCGATCCCTTCGTCCAGCACACGCGGTGCCACGAGGTTGGTCAGCGCACCAGCGCGAAACTGCTGGAGGACACGGGTTCGCGCGAGGCGATCAAGCCCGCTGGAGTAAGCGCTGGACTTCACTCCGTGCTCACGGAGTACTACCGATCCGGCTTCCGCAGACGCCTTGGTCTCCGAGAACACAATCGATCGGTCCGACTCCGCCAGCGCGGGCGCGAGAACCGCGAGCGCACTCAGCTTGCCCGCGCAGTCGGCGAGCAGACTCCGCCGCTTGCTGAAGGCCGACATGTAACGACCGGCCAGCCGACCCTCGGGCAGATCTCGCTGCTCGGACAAGACAGCAACATCCTTCATGAAGGCCCCGAAAGGTGCAGCAGTGCAGCCGTACTGAGCGATGAGGTGCTGGCGAGCATCTCGAGCGACGGCGTCGTGCTCGTCGAACTTTCGACGCTCGTCGGGGGTGAACTCCACCGCGACCGTCATGACCCGCACCGGGGCCAGGACATTGTCCCGCCGCCCCCGCGCGAAGTCGCACCCGGCGATCGTCGTCTCGAAATACGGCCGGATGTAGGTATCGACGCCCTCGTCCTGACGTTCCAGGGTTGCGGTCAACCCCAACCGGTGATCGAAGCGATCGCTGAAGACTCGCGCGAACCCGTCGGTGCCGTATCGGTGCACCTCGTCCGCAACGAGCAGCGCTCCGGGCCGTGGCTGCGGGGCACCCCTCATGATCGCCGACTGGATGGTGCTGATCAGGATGCTGCTGTGCCGGAAGTCGTCCTTGTGGCCGTTCCCGCGCCTGCCCACGGAGACCGACGGGAGCAAATTCTTCACCTCGGTGAACCACTGCTCGAGAAGGTCGATCGTCGGAACCACCACGAGAACCTGCTGGTTCAAGCTCCGCGCGGCCAGCATCGCCGCAACTCCGACACGTGTCTTTCCAGTCCCGGTGACCGCTTCGACAATGCCTCGGGACCCTGCAGCACGCCACGCCTCGAACGCCTCCTTCTGCCAGGCACGCAACTCGGTCATGCGGCGTCCTCCGGTCGAACCCACTCGGCGACGCCGTCCCGTCGTTGACGGCGCACCAACTTCCCAGTCCGTTCGAGGTCTCCCAACATCTCCGTGGCAACGACGGGTGACAGTCCAGTGACCAGAGAGCACCGCCGGACCGTCAGAGGTTCGCCGGGGCGAGCCGCAGCAACCGCGACCACGCGGCCCGTTGCCAACGACGCCGGGGGCAGCGCGGCCAACTTTGCCTGCACGTCACGCGGAAGAGACTCGATTCCGGACGTAGGCACGGGTGTCACCGCCGGCGGTGACCCGGGCTTCTGCACTCGCTTGGGCATCGCGGCAGGCGAGGGCCGCAACGCCACGGGGGCTGATGCGGCCTTGGGCGGCGAGTACCGAGACGTGCCGTACCGCGAGTCGACTCGAATGGGCGCGGAGCCGTCGAAACGCGGCGGCCGCGTCTCGCCGGGTTCCATCTCGGCAGGCGGCATCGTGTCCGGCGCAGCTCGGGTGGTCACCGTCGGGGGCAGTGGGGCAACCTCGATGACTGCGGGGGTAGACGGCTCGATGACCGGCGGCGCCTCCGGTTCCTCGTCGTCCTCGACCGCCGTGAGCGCGACCGGATGCCAATCGCCTACCCGTCGCTCCTGGTCGATGCTGACCTCACCGGGGAGGATCCCCAGCGAATCGAGAGCCTCGACGACCGGCCCCAGCGCCGTGGCCGGGTCGGCCATGAGGTCGGACGCACGAACGCGCACGATGTTCCACCCGGCGCGGCGAAGGTCTGCCTCGCGATCGAAACGGAAAGCGATCGCATCAGCGGCCTGGTCTCGATCGTCGTCGCACTGCACGGCCAACCGCGTGCCCGCACCGGTGACCACCAGATCCAGTTCCAGGTCGTTGATCGCGACGGACGGATTGACGTGATACCCGAGGTCCCTCAACATGACGAACAACCGCTGGGCGGTCATCGAGACGAAGGCCGGGTGCGGCGAGCGCACTCGGGGAACATCGGGCATGGGCGGTACGGGGACGGCCGGCAACGCCTGTACGTAGGACAGCAACGATGCTCGTAGGTCGTTCGCCGACAGCTCGTCCAGGCGGATCGAGTGAAACAGCCACAGCTGATCTCGCGCACGGCTGGCCGCGACGTTGAAGCTGCGTTGCCAGCGGGCGCTGGTCAGCGCATTGGTGACCGAGGTCGCGGCGACGACCATGGATACGAACACCACATCACGCTCGTCGCCCTGGAAGTCTGCGGGCGTTCCGACACGCAGGCGCAGTTCCTCCCGCTGTTCCGCGGGGATGCGCTCGGCCAGGCGCGCTCTGATGTATTCCGCGTGAGCCTGGCTCTGCAGCACCACGACGCCGAAGGTGAGGCCCTCGTAGTCCTGATCTGCCACGCAGGTGCACAGCGCGTCGACCAGTGCGTGCGCCTCCGCCTCGTTGACGAGCGTGGTTCCGGTCCCGGCGGTGGCGGCGTCCGACACGTACGTCGACCGCAAGGGCTTGAGACGATCGGCACCGAACTGACGAACGGGAACCAGCGGTGTGTCGCGGTAGAACTGAGTGGACGACCACTCGATGATCTCCGGCATCGAGCGGAAGTGCTCTCGAAGCCGGACTCGCTGCGCGTAGCGGCTACGGAGCAGGGAAAACAGGCTCGAGCCGGGTCCGAAATTGTTCCGCACGTGGATCGGAAGATCCGTCAGGTAGCTGTCCAGCCGCGCGAGAACTCGCTCCTCGCTTTCTTGCGGAACGAGGTTCGGTGCGCACTGCCGGTCGTCCCCGACCACGATGACGCGCGGAGCGAGCCACAGAAGGAAGAGGCTGCTGGGCTCGGCCTGGCTGGCCTCGTCGACGATCACCACGTCGAAGCTGTTCTGTACCGGCGGGATGGTCGACAGCACTTCATTGATCGGCATGATCCACGCAGGCACAGCACTCTGGGCTTCACCCATGGCCGTTCGGGCGGCCGCCCGATACCGCTGAGATCGCTTGCTCCGCGCATCCCCGATGTGGGCGACACTGTCCTGGTAGGTCCGCAGAGCCTGAACCTCCCGAGTTGACATGCGCTGCAAGCATTCACGCCACGCAGACTCCGCCGCGAGCGCAGCGGTCAGTGACGTCACTTCGGCGTCGGCCGCGTCGAAGTCGTCGTCCGCGTTCGGGTCCGCCGGGCGCGTGAGCCGCCGTTCCACCTGCTGGCGCGCCCACCGCCATGCCCACGCCTCGTCGAACTGCGTGGCCAGAGCCGGCCAGTCGGTTGTGCGATCGTCGACCATCAGCGTGCGCAGGCTGGGCGCTCCGAGGTCCACCCTGTCGAGAAGACCATCGAGCTCGCACTGCTCACGCCACTCGTCTTGCGCTCGCTCGTACGCACGCACGGCGTCGTCGAACTCGACTCGATCGGCGAGGCGGAGTGCGTCGGACAGCTGCAGCGCCTCGGGACTGTCCGCACCGTTGGTGGCCGCGTCGAACTGCTCGGCGTGGCCGACAAGCTGCGCACGCACGCTGCTGCTCTCCCCTGCAGTGACGACGGCGGTGAGACCGTCGAGCGCCGAGCGAACGTCGTCGACCGAGCGCAGCGCGAGTCGACCGTCCATCGCGGAGCCGAACGATTCTATTGCAGCAGCGACCTTCTCGACATCCGCGAGACGCCGCGATTCCGCCTCCACCCTGTCCGAAGCACGCCGGTCGGTCGACACCGCCGACAAGTCGATTCCCAGGTCGGACAACACCGACCCCGCCTCGTCGAGAAGAAGACGGTGACGGACATGGTCGGCGACGGCGCGGTGCTCAGCGGCGGTCCGCGGTGTGCGGCCGTCGATCAGGACCTCGACACCCAACTGAGCCACCGCGGCGAGCTCTCGAGGCGTCCGGAGACGTCGCAATCCCCTCCCGTCGGCCAAAGCCCGAGCAGCCGAGTCGTACGCCTCGACGACGTTTTGTCGGACGTCGTCGATCACGACCACGGCTGAGCCGAGGCGCTGTTCGCACTCTCGCGCCGACTCCACGATCTGGTGGAGGTCACCCACGGCGGTTCGGACAGAACGCCGCCGGCCTGCCAGGTCCTCGTCGAGGATGCGGTGCAGATCAGCGTCGAGGGCCTGCGCCTGGCTCAGGATGCGACGTGCCAGCGCCGCGTGCTGACGCGCCTCGGTCGGACGGAGGTCAGCGAGAAGCGTCGGCTGCGACGCACGGCCGGCCCGGTCGAGGAGGCGTCGGATCGTCGCAGCGGGCGGGAGGACGTCGGCGAGTGGCGGCAGAGTCTGCGCACGGCGGTCACCCTGATGGTCTTCGCTGGCGACGAGCAGCGTGGCAAGAGAGCGAAACTCGTCGGACGTAATCGGTGGGCGTTCGTCGTGAATTGGACCGGGTATCCACCCGAGTACGTCCGCACGCTGTCCGAGTTCGTCCAGAATCTGGGCCAACGTTCCTGTGTAGTGGCCTCCGATCCGGTGCTGTTCCGCCTCGGCGAGGCGCGCGGACACAGCGCGCTCCTTCACGACGTGCCGGCGATGGTAAGCACCGTGACGGCGTCGAGTCAGATCGTCGATGCGGCGGTCCGCGGCAGCGGGTTCGTAGTTCTCCAGTCGATCGGCGATCACGGACACGCTGTGGTCGAGTTCGGCAGAACCGCCGCGGGCGAGGTCGGTCACCGAGACGCACAGGTCCTGCAGTTCTACGGGGAGCTTGTCCCGCAGAACACGGAGAGCTTGAGCCTTCTCGCTGGTCACGAGGACCCGCTTGCCCTGCGCCAGCATCGCGGACATCACATTGGCGATCGTGTGGGTCTTTCCCGTACCGGGGGGACCCTCGACGACGACTCCCGTGTCGAGGGCGAGCTTCTCCATGATGCTGCCCTGAGCTCGGTTGACCGCCAACGGGAGCAGCGTTTCCGTCGTCGAGTCGTTCGAGGTGGTCGACAGCCAGTCCAACCGATCGGTGGAACCGATGCTCTCGACCAATTGCTGCAACCCGAGTGGGACCGGTGCGCCGGCCTCCATCTCCGCAATCATGGCGTCGAAATAGGACACGAGGGCGAACCCCGAACGGCGCCGGAGCAGCAACGCGGGAGATTCCCGCACCGTGCCGCGGCGATTCGCCGGCGGCATGTCGAGAGCGCCGACGTATCGCACCCCAGTCGGCGTCGACTTCGCCCACTCACGCAGGACGACGGATGCGTCTGCGGACAGTGGAGTGGACACGGTCTCCCTGAGGGTGGACGCGACTCGGTCGGACGACTCCGCGTCGAAATGCTGCAAACCCGAGAGCACCTGTCTGTCCTCGAGTCGGGCGCTACTACCGAGCGTGGGACGAACGACGAGATCACCGGTCGCGTCGTCGCGCACGATCTCCACAGGCTGCGTCACCAGGTGGGTGTCGACGGGAACGCCGGCCACCGTGGTCGTCAGCAGGCCGGACGCGAGGACGACCTCGACCGTTTCGGGCTGGGTGAGGACCTCCTCACGCATGCGGTCGACGGAGAGGTACAGCGCGGCGAAGGGGCGATCTCGGACGTCATCCGCAGCCCACTCGGTCCAGGTCCGCAACCATCGGTCGGCCGCGTCGCGATGGTCGCGAGGAATCGTGTGGTCTATCGAGGGCCGGTGTCGCGCGTCGTCCCACGAACCATTGATGCACGAGCTCCACTCCGGCGACGGTGCAGGCGGCGTCTCGACGCTGACCCGAGGAACCCGGACGGCGGCCTGACCCGGCGCGGCGTCGCGGTCGATCTCGAGCTGACGGTCCGGGCGATACAACCACTCGAGCCGCGTGGTGGGTCCATATGCGCGGACGGGCTTGGAACGCGCCGCGACGGTCTCCCGCAGGAACTCCAGCAGCCGGCGCACTCGTGCGCGAACCTCTGCATCACCACTGTCGACCACTGCGCTCCTGTTCACCTCGCGTCGGGGCCAATCTAGCGGGAGACCCCGACAAACAGGTCACGAGGTTCGCCGGGTCCGCCGGTTGTGGTCGAAATCCGCAGTGAAGGTCGTCGCACACCTCTTCGCCTCGGTCTCGAACAAGAACGGCGTTAGGCCCGGGTTACACAAGAACGAAACTTCGGCCGCCGAACTCGTGAGCCACGGCAACGGCGGGACCGCCGTCGCCGACCAGCCGAACCGATCTTTGCAACGATTACGCTAGCTTCGTCGACTGATTGAAAACGGACAAAGCTGCGGACGAGTTGTGGCCGTTTGCCCTACCCTTCACACCATGATTCCCCTGCAACTTGGAAGCCATTGTGCACACGCGCTCCGCCCGAGCTTGGGTCGCTCGTCGTGAATGGGGTCGACGCGGCTGTCGAGATCAAACAGGAGCTCGAGCGCTTGAGCGAAGTTAGCGCAATCGCTCGCGAAGCTCCTCAATCCAAAGCCATCTACAGCTACCTCGCGCAGGGTCTGCGAGGCGCAGAGGCACGGGACTTTGAGGCCATGATTGCAGTATTGTTTGGCCGCTTGGGGATTTGGTGGTCCCCAAAAGCATACAATCGCCTTCCAATCATGACCCCGTGGTGTGTACGGGACCGCACGAGCCGGTACGATCAAGGCCCCGAAGCCTGGGGGGCGCCCAGGGCAGATGGGTATATGCGTGACGACAATTCCATCATCAAGAAGCTCCCTCTACCGGTCGATATCGGCGCCCCTGTGGGACACCCATACAACAAGAGAAAGCCGTGGCGGGGATTCACCGCTTGTCACATTTGGCACAAGCTGCCGGGGGGAACTCTTGCAGGCGCAGACCCTTGGCTCTATTCATTCGCACCCAACCTGGTCTGGCTGCCATCATGGCTGGCACCGCTGACCGATGGCCACGAATCTTACGCACAAGCACTACTGCAACGCACTAGTCTCGCGTTATTCCGTGATGCACCTGTCATACCATCACTGAAGCCGTGGACTGAACAGGCATGGGAGAGATTGCCAACAACGTCCACCGTGTCACCCCTCCCATTAACCCAGCTGGCATTTTTCGAACCCAATGACAAATTTTTCACCCGGCGCATCAATGCTTTGGACAAGGTTCTAATGGGGTGTGAATCCATATTTAGCTCCGGCCGCATTCCGTCAAAACTGATTTGCTCAAGATACACGACCGGACTCCCGCAAATTCAAACTAAAGCTTTGCACAAGTTTCATGACGCTATTTTTGAATACCGTGAAGCTGTAGTCGCTGCCGCGCCGTGATGAGAACAGTTGCACAATTCAATGAAGCAAATACGCGTGTCATCGAAAACGTCATCACTAGATTCCAGCGGTCAAACCAAGATCGAATCCGTCGCTTGCCGTCACTCAGAAGGCCATTGGGATTTGAGCAATCTAGTATTGCGATTTTTGTTGCCACGATGTAGGTCCTGGTTTGTAGCGCCGAGACACGCCAACCGGCACACAGAATAGTGAGGGTCAACGATTGAAAAAGATTATGATGAGCGGCCTGCAAGACCGCCCTCGTATGCAAACCATAGGCCAAGCCGAATAGAACCCGTCAGGTCCGTTCAGAATCCGCTCGCCTTCTCCACCAGGAGGTCATCACGCGTGCAGGTCCAGCCGTGGCGTCGGAGAGCCTCGAGGATCTCATCTTCGTCGGCCGCATCGAGGTGCAGGTACGAGCCGTTGTGGACGCTGTCTTCTACCCTGCCGAACTTCTCACGCACCGATGTCGGCACGTCCCGAAGCATGTCGCGGGCAGGCCACGCCGGCCAGTCGCCATCGGCATGGCCCGGAACGGCATCGAGATCGTAGGGCTCGTCGTCTGCAGGAACATCGGCCTCGCCCGCGTCGAATCGCTCGACGACGCCGGCCCAGGTGTCCGGGCTCAAATTTCGCTTTGCGTCACCCCAGGTCGCGAAATCCGATCGCAGAATGGACAGCTGTTCGGCTCGTTCCTTGAGTATCAAGATCAGCGCACCGTCGACATCACCATAGACATAATCGGTCATGCGACGAGCCTGTCACGGAACGGCGGTCCGCGGCAGGAAATCGGGCGCCAGCGGTGGGTGTACCCAATGCCGCGGCGAGTTCGGCCACGTTGTGCGGGCTCAAATCCTCAGTCGCGCAGCCAACTCTGCGCCACCGACGTCTCGGATGTAGTCCGGGTCCCCGCACACCACCAGTTGGTCTCGCGCCCTCGACAGTCCGACGTAGAGACGCTCCCGTGACCGATCCCGCCCTCCGGACTCGTTCACCGCGAGCACGACCGCTCGCCGTTCCAAGCCCTTGAACCCGAGAACGTGACCGTAGAACACCTGGTCGTGGTCCCAGAAGCTGTTCCAGTACGCGGCCTGCCCCTCTGCCTGCCGCGAAACCTGTTCGGGGTGCCGAGTACCGGTCGTCAGGAGCGCGACATCCTGCTCCCTCCACCCCGACTCCAACAACACGTCGATCTGGTCGTCCGCATGGTCCAGTGCATCTACCGCCGAGCACGCCACCATCGTTACCGCGGGTCCGTCCCCACCCAGCAAGCGCATGCGTTGTCCGGCGAGTGGACCGAAGCACGTCGCGATCTGTTTGGTGTTCCGGATGTTCTGATCGAGCACGATCGGCACGAGGTCCAGCGGCGGAGTGCCGTGCCGGTCGAACACGCGTTGCGCCTCGTCGCTGAAGAGGTAGATGGAGCCGTCCTCTGCACTCCGGAGGGATTCGACCACAGGACTCCACCACGCATCGGCGAAATCCTGCGCCTCGTCGACGACCACGGCGTCGAATTTATGGCCCGGGGCGAGAGCGGCGGCCAAGTCGGCCATCTGGGCGGGTAGGTCCTCCTCCCAGAATTTCACGCTCTCGGCGGTCCGGACCGACTCGTCGGGACCCGTCGCCGCGCCCCACTGCATGCCCAATGCGTGGAATTCACCGACGTACGCGGGTCGTTCCTTGCGCGGCCACGTCGCGGTCAGCCTCTTGAGATACGACGCCAGACCGTGCGAGTAACACAGGAGCGCGACACGCTTACCCTCCTTCTGCAGGCGACGGGTCTGCTCGAGCGCGAGGAACGTCTTCCCACTGCCGGCGCCGCCACGAATCTCGACACGCTTGAGAAGCCGGGTGGCCTGCAGGATGACCGACTGCTGCGCGGTCAACGTCTCCGCGGCGTCCTCGTTCGCGAGGGCTCGCGAAAGGACGTCCTTCTGCGGCAACCCCCGCCCACCGAGCACCGCCAGTAGTTGTTCGCCGGATCGCGGATCGAGAGTGCCGTCCGACTTGTGACGCAGGATGGCACGCAGCGAGTGCCCGAGCTGAGACAGCCCGGCCCGATCGACGACGCTCCACCGTGGGCAATCGGGGAGCGAGAAGTCCTGGTCCAGTTCGGTGTTCGGCAGGACGACGACATGGGTCCACGGGAACCCCTTGCCCAGCGTCCACCGTGGGTCGTCCTCCACGTAGGTCCGGAGCGCGTACTTCGCTTCTCGTACCTGTGCGACAGGGTCTATCGCGTGGTCCGTACCCTGCCGCGTCTGCACCCAGGTCGAGCCGTCGTGCGAGACCTGCCCGCCCTTGACCTCCACGCACACGACACCGAGACCGTCGAGGTGGACGACGAAATCGATTTCGTAATCCTTGTGGTGGTCGGTGATCCGCCGGTTCGACAGCACGATGTCGTGCTCGCCGAGCTGGTCGACGAGCGCTTCGTAGACGGTCCTCTCAGCACCGTTCACGAGCGAAGGGGGACCGGGAACATGGGGCATAGGACGAGGGTGCCATCTCACCGCGAGAACTGTCAGTGTTCAAACGATCCGGATGCGTGCGAAGACCGATATTCAACAGCTGGGCAGATTTATGCGTTCCTCGAACCATGGTCCGATTCGAGCCAGTAAGGGCCGGCAGATGCCAAAGATCCGATTGCGCCGACGGTACGTTTAACGACACGACCGATCAGTTCAACGTCGAGCGACAGAATTCTTC
Organism: Rhodococcoides corynebacterioides; assembly: GCF_019834675.1. Classification (GTDB taxonomy): domain Bacteria; phylum Actinomycetota; class Actinomycetes; order Mycobacteriales; family Mycobacteriaceae; genus Rhodococcoides; species Rhodococcoides corynebacterioides_A. The sequence goes on from NZ_JABUBU010000003.1 coordinate 181,390, forward strand.
GGAATTACCTGCTTCGAGGCAGTTCTGCCAGTCGATTTGACCTTGAACCCACGGCGACGGTGTGCGGACTACCGTGTAATTGGGGTTTGCAATTTCGGCTCCGTTCGGGTAGACGCAGACGGGCCCATCGCAAATTGGCGTATTAGCATCAATTTCGCCTTGCAGCGCTTGATCATGGACTGACTGACAGTAGTCGGAGTACCCGGTCACCGTGCCATCCGACCAGTAAGTGACGATCGGCCCCAAACCCATCTGACAGTCAACGATTACCGATTCCTCGACGACACTGGGTAGCTCTGCAGATTCGGTTGTTTCCGTTGGCAGATACTCTGAGACGACAGGTTCAGCCGGCGCGTCGGGCATGACGGTGGTGGTGGGCTCGACGAGCACCGACTGGGTCGTCACGACGACCGAGGACGACGACCCGCTGAGAGCGTCGCTCGCGTCATCCTCGGACGAACAAGCCCCCACCAGCATCCCCACAAGTCCGAGTGTCAGCAGAACAGAAGTACGCGCCATGGCCATAGACAGTCCATCGCTCAGGAATCTACCGACTGTTACAAACGAGTTCAGCCAGCCTTGGATGCAGCGTTGGACGCCGGTACGACGGATGGCAACGTCGGTACGTTGGTGCGGCGCTGACTCAGGCGCGATTCAATACCTCGCGCAACGTCATCGCCCGCCGCCCCGTCACCCGCTCCACGTCGTCGCCCACCCGACTCAACTCGCCCGACGCGATGGCGGTGTACGTCGACACCCACGCGTCGTTCTGCCAGTCCGGCGCGTTCCACGTTGCACGCGACGCGTACGCCTCGTCGAGCGTCTCGTCGTGGAACGTCACCGCCCGCCCCCGCACCTCGGCGATCGCGGCGGCCACCTCGGCCACGGACAACGCCTCGGGTCCGGTGAGGTCGTAGGACCTGCCGGCGTGCGACGCGGGGTCGGTCAGCACCACCGCGGCCACCCGTGCCACGTCCGCTCGGGCCACCAGCGAGACCCGACCGTCGCCGGCCGGCCCACGAATCACACCGTCCTCGCCGGCGAAGTGCTCCATCACGTCGGCGTAGAAGTTGTCACGCAGAAACGTGTGGTCCACTCCCGAGGCCGCGATGTGCTGCTCGGTGTGAAAATGGTCCCGCGCCAACGTGAACGTCGCGTCCGGGGCCGCGCCGAAGAACGACGTGTAAACGACGTGCCGTACCCCTGCCGCGGCCGCGGCGTCGACGAACGTTCGGTGCTCGTCGAGTCGGGTTGCGCTCTCCGCCCCCGACACCATGAACAGCACGTCGACGCCACGCAGGGCCTCCGTCGACGCATCGGGATCGCCGTACGAACACTGCGCGACATCACTGTTCGGAATCGTCGGCGCCCGGCCAACGTCACGAACCAGCAAACGGAGTGGCGTCCCCGAGTCCGCGAGGAGCGCCGCGACCGCACCCCCGACCGCGCCGGTGGAACCCGTGACAGCAATGGTCGGCGTCATGGGCCGAGCGTACGGCGGCGCAGGCTCAGTAGGTTTGGTTCGCGTCCCGCGAGAGCACGAACGCGTTCGAGCTCACGAGGAGGCACGAGAAGCCCTCCTCCCTCGACACGCAGCTGGCGTCACCGACGGTGCGGATCCGGCCCTACGCCAACGGGTCCGCGTTACGCAGTCAGCCCGGAACCACGGCCTCCACCGGCGGCACGGCGACATAGTGCAGCGACCCGGTGGCAACGGTGAACAGCACCCGGCCCGGCTTGGTGGCGATCTCGACGATGTCGCCCGTCGCCACCGACGGTTGGAACGACGACCGCGTGTAGGTCACCACCCGCGACGTCGCCGTTCCCCGTTCGCCGGTGTCCAGGTTCTGCCAGTTCACCTGCATCTCGACGGCGCACGGCGCGGTGAAGAACGGGTAGAAAGTCGTTGTCACGATCGCCACGCCGGGACGGTAGTCGGGGGTCTGAATTCCGCTCGTCATCTGGCCCACGCACTGGACGCCGTTGAACTCACCCAGCGTGTAGGTGTGCCCCGGGATCATCGTGTACGGCCGGTACTCCTCCGCAGCGGCCGGACCCGCTGTGCCCACGGCGATCGCGGCGGCGGCCACTGCCACCGTCATGAGTCGTCCAGCGCTACTCCGCTTTTCGTTCACTCTCATCGCTCCCACCCCGATTGATGTCCGGCTGGTTTGTTTTCGGACGGTAGCAAGATGCCGGCACCGGCGCTCGGGTTACGACGAGACGGCATCGCTCAGGCGGCCGGCCATCGTCCGCATCGCGTCGACCAACTCGGGGGGTTCGACGTCGGACAAAGCGGCGTCGAACCGAAGCAGCGACGCCGCCACCCCGGCCCAGGACCACGCGCCGATCCGCACGCGGCACCGGTCGTCGTCCAAGCTCTCGACAACGCCGTCACCGACGAACGGCGCGACGGCCGACGCGGGCACGGCGACCGTCGCCTCCCCGGCACACGCCCACTCCCCGGATGCGGTCCCGCGGAAGTGACGACGGACGAACTCCCCCGCGGACCCACCGGGAACCTCCCGTGCCCTGAACGTCACGCCGGTGCGCATTTTCGGTCTCATGCGATCGACGCGGAACAGACGCCAGTCGACCCGGTCGAGATCGAAACCGACGACGTACCACCGTGCCCCGGCCCCGACGACGCCGTGGGGCTCGATCCGGCGGGTCGGCCCCAACGGTGTGACCTGTTCGTCGACAACGTAATCGAACCGCACCAACTCCCGCGCTCGTACCGCCTCGCCCATCACCCGGAGGACCTCTGTATCGACAGAGTCGACCGTCGTCGGCATCGACGCGAATTCGACGGCGTCGACGCGGCGTCGTACTCGGTCGGGCATGATCCGTCGCACCGTGGCCAGGGCGCGGTCCGCCGCGTCACCGACGTCGACACCCAACGCCGGGACCATCTGCAGCGCGACCGTCAACGCGATGACCTGATCGTCGTCGAGCAACAGGGGCGGTACCGCGTCACCGGCGTCGAGTCGGTATCCACCCTCGGATCCGCGCACCGCCGACACCGAGTACCCGAGCTCGCGGAGCCGGTCGACATCACGCCGAATGGTGCGCGGGGTGACGCCGAGGCGGTCGGCCAGCACGGTCCCCGACCACTCCCGACGGAGCTGCAGGAGCGAGAGCAACGCGAGCATCCGTGACGACGGTTCCGACATGCGTCCCACTATCGCGCACCACTAGGACAGGATCTGACCTATATCGCTGAGAACGTGGTCTGCAGCGGCCACCGAGGCCGGACCATTCGAACGAAGGATCCACCATGACCATCATCAGCGCACTGCACGTCAACCTCCGCGGCAACGCCCGCGAGGCGCTCGAGTTCTACCGGTCGGTGTTCGGCGGGGAGCTGACGGCCTTCCCGTACGGCGATACCGCGTCGGGCCAGGGCCCGAACCAGGCCGATCAGGTGGCGTGGGGCGAGGTGAGCACGCCCGACGGGTTCCGCATCATGGCGTACGACATCCAGGACTCGCTCGGGTATCACCCCGGCGAGAACGCGTTCTACAGCGCGCTGCGCAGCCCCGATGCCGACGTCATCACCGCGGCGTTCACCGGATTGTCCGCCGGGGCAACGGTCCTGGTACCGCTGGGCCCGGTCGGTTTCTCACCGCTGTACGGCAAGCTGGTCGACAAGTTCGGCATCGTGTGGATTCTGGACGTCATCCCGCAGTGGTGACCCCGGTGCACCCGGCTTCGACCGATCAGTCGTCGACCTCCACGCCGTACCGGACGGCCAACGCGCCCAAGCCGTCGTCGTAACCCTGTCCGACCGCACGGAGGCGCCAACCGGTCCCCCGGCGATACACCTCCGTGAGCAGCAGGGTCCGTTCCGAAGTCGCCGCATCGAGAACGGCTGTCGCGATCGATCTTTCGGAACCCGCGACCGACAGGGACACCGCACCGACGTCGCCGAACGTGTTCTCGCCGTCGACGGCGGCGGCGACCACGATGCGCTCGATGTCGTCGGGTACGAGCCCGAGGTCGAGACGCACTCCCTGCTCGCAATCGCCGTCGACCGTCAGAGCGACGGCACCATCGGAGGTTGCGGGGGCGTTGTAGAACACGAAGTCCTCGTCCTCGGACACCACTTCGTCGCGGGTGAGCAGGAACGCCACCACGTCGACCGGCAGTGTCGGACCCGACGCGTTCCATGAGGCGTCGATGGTGAATGCGGTCGTCGACGCGCCGAGGTCGATGACGGCCCCGCGTGAAAGCTGTGGCGCATCATGCGTCTCGGCCTCGCGCGGGGTCAGCGGTGCCGCGATGGGGACGTCCAGGTTCAAAGCACGGTCGACATCCTCGGCAGCGAGAACCGTCAGACCCCGCTCGACGACGCGTGGCATTCTGGGGTCCCCGTCACCGCCGTCGAGGATCAACACCGCCGAGACGCTCGCATGGAGATTGACGGCAGGCCGCGCGCCGAGCTGTACGAGACGCGAGCGCATCACGACGGCCTCACCGTGCGTACCGCCCATCACCAGGACGCGGCGGTCTGCCCACGGACCGACGACGGGCGTCGGCTTCGGTGGAGCGACGACCACCGGTGTCCGTTCCGCCTTCGGCGTTCCGGGCCGAATTGTGCTGATCAAATCGAGGATTCGCTCCTCGGAGACCACCGGGAGTCCGTGTTCACGGGCTCGACGCACCTTCACGCTGTCCGACGACGGATCCGAACTGACCACGACACTGGTGTAGCGACTGACCGAATTCATCACGTCGAGACCGGCCGCGGTGAGTTGTTCGGCGAGTCGGAGACGCGGAACACGGGTGTCGCCACTGATGACCACGCGCATGCCCTGCACCAGGCCGACCGCTGGGTCCAACGGGCCGGGGTTCCTCCACGGGCTTGGAGTGCGCGGAATGGCGTCCGGATAGATCGTCATGCGTTCTGTACAGGCGACCACGGGCAGCGGTAGATCGAGCGAGCGAGCCAATCGCGCACTGTGCGTGAAGATCTGCGCGAGCACGCGAGCGTCGTCGTACGCGTCGTGGGCCCGAGACTGCCGAATCTTCCACCGCCGCGCCAGCGTGGACAGCGTGTGATTCTCGAGATCGGGCTGCAACCGACGGGACAGGGCGAGGGTGCACAACCGGTGTTCCGTCGGCATTGTCACCTTGGCACGGAGGTGTTCACGGTGGAGGAACCCATGATCGAAACTGGCGTTGTGCGCCACCATGGTGCGGCCGGCGAGCAGGGTCATCAGGTGCGGCGCCACCTCGTCGAAACGCGGCGCTCCACGCAGACGCTCCCTCGTCAGACCGTGGATGTGGACAGGACCGGGATCGCACCCCGGGTCGATCAGGGTGGACAGTTCCTGACCAACTCTGCCGTCGTCGTCCAGCGTGATCGCTGCAACGCTGAGGACACGGTCCCGGTGTGCCTTCAGGCCGGACGTCTCGACGTCGACCACCACCCAACGATCGGCGCTGGCCGCCGGCGTTCTGAACATCACGCGACCACTCTCGCACGGAAACGGACCGAACCTTCGGGTTCGGCTGAACCTGCGTCAGTAGAACTGCTCGCTGGAACAGCGCAGTCGATTCATGCGCGATCTCGGCCGCGCTGTGGACCGCTCAGCACTTCGCGTGTCGGAGATCGGGCCGAGGCGTCAATCCTTGACCAACCCGCCGTCGACAACGAGGTTCTGACCGGTCACCGCCCGCGCCCACGGTGAGGCGAAGAACAGGACGGCGTCGGCGAACTCGGCCGGCGTCGTCACCCGGCGCAGCGGGGTGCTCTCGGCGATCATGTCGAACACGGCAGAGGGGGTGGCGGCGCTGGCGTCCGTCGTTCGGAGAAGGCCGCCGGACACCATGTTCACGGTGATGCCGTCCGGACCGAGATCAGCGGACAACGTGCGCGTGAGTGCCAGCAGGGCCGCCTTCGCAGCCGTGTAATCGTGGTACGGGACGACGGGGTTCTGCACGAGATTCGTTCCTACGGTGACGATTCGGCCGAATCCGGCCTCTCTCATACCTGCCAGCACGGCCTTGGTCGTGTTGAGCGCGCCGGCGACCGAACCCCTGAACTGCTGGTCGAACGCATCCCACTTGATGGTCTCCACCGAGGCGCGGGCATCGCCGTCGAACACGAAGTCGACGAGCGCGTTGTTGACGACGGTCGTGACCGGCGAGTCGAAATGCTCCCGTCCCGCCTCGACCATGTCGACGACGTCGTTGTCGACGGTGACGTCGGCCCGCACGGCGAACGTCCGGTCAGCCCCGAACTCGCTGACCAACGCCTGTGCCGACTCCGCGCTGCGACGGTAGTTGACGACAACGCGGGCGCCCTCGGCCAGGAACGCCCGACTGATCGACGCACCCAGGCCGCGAGCGCCACCGGTCACGAGCACCACCTGATCAGCGATCGCTGTCGCCATCTCGACATCCCTCCGCCGGCATGACCCGGTCAGGTTCGACGGGTGTGTTCTCAGCCGGCCGCCCGGCACCCCGTGTCGAGTCCATGCAACCACGGCGCGCGCGGAGAGAGCGGCGGGCTCTCCTCAGCGTTGTCGCAGCCCGTCGCCGTCGACGCACCGCGACCCGGTCGGCCGCAGCACCGCACTCATGAAGTAGTGGTTGACGGACGGGCGCATGGGTCAGCTACACCGTCGGTTGCGCCCGGGCGATGCCAGCTCCCGGACGACGTCGTCGAGCCTGTCGGCGACGACGTCTGGTTGCGCGAACGCCGGCGTCAGCACGCCCTCCTCGCGGGAACACCACCCGGTGCGCAGGCCGACTCGGCTGGCGCCGTGCAGATCCCAACCGTGCACGGCGATCATGGCCATCGACGACGCCGGCACCCCGGCCCGCTCGACGGCCAACCGGTAGGGCGCGGGCGACGGCTTCCAAGCGCGGACGTCGTCGATCGACAGGACCTGCTCCACCCGGTCGCGGATGCCGGCCCGGTCGAGGAATCCCACGGTCGACGACGCCGCGCCGTTGGACAGCGCGAACACCCGCGCCCCGCTTTCGAGCGCGGCGTCAACGGCGGGCACGGCGTCTGGGTGGGGTCGAGTCTCGGAGAAGCCGCCCAGGATCCACTCGACATCGTCGTCGGACAGCGCCCCCCGGGTGTGGCTGCGCAGCGCGGACGCAGCGACGTCGAGGAAGGGGCGGTGGTCCCCCGCCAACGTGAGAGCCATGGCGTCGCGGAGCATGTGGCGGAACCACGGGTCGAGCGAGCCGGCGGGGAGTCCGCGGGCCTGCATGCGGTCCTCCACGGGCTGGAGATCGGCGAGGGTTCCGACCACGTCGAAGACGAAGACCTCGGGTGCGGCTGGAATGGTCATACTCGCGGCTACCCGACTGCGAGCTGTTGGAAAAGCGACGGCACGCTGGCACCCGCTCAAACAGATGCCGACGCCGTTCTCCCTCGTGTGATGATGCGTCCGTGGCCGAGGTCAAGACCCAGCCGACCGATGCCAGTGTTGCCGACTTCCTTGCTGCGGCGACCCCTGCTCGCCGACGGGATGACGGCCTGCGGCTGGCCGACCTGTTCCGCGAGGTGACCGGCACCGACCCGGTCATGTGGGGACCGTCGATGGTCGGGTACGGCAGCTACCGCTACGCCTCACCGGCGAACCCGCGGACGCGTGGCATCTGGCCGCGGGTTGCGTTCTCGCCACGAAAGGCGCAGCTTTGGCTCTACGGGCTGAAGGACCTTCCCGACGGGGCTGCTCTACTCCCGTCGCTGGGTACGTACACCGAAGGAGCGGGCTGCGTGTACGTCAAGTCGCTCGACCGGATCGACCTCGACGTGTTGCGGCAGCTCGTCATGATCGCGTGGGCACGCCCGGACGATTACTGAACTCGCGATACCCAAGCCTGCGAACGCAAGCTCAACGACTCCTGTTCGAACCCGAGATACGAACCACTCACTCCATGCTTGCGTCAGCAAGCTTAAGCCTTGAATGACAGAGATCGACGCCGTACATTCCTTCCAACGCTTCCGAACGCAAGCACAGGGGGACCCATGGCGACACCCCGTCGATCGCGACGCCCGGACAACCCATCGCTCGCGCGCTCGTTCGTAGCCCGACGTCTCCAGCTCGGGTTGACTCAATCTGAGCTCGCCCTGCTGGCCGGGGTCGGCCGGTCGACCGTTCAGGCCGTGGAGGGTGGCAAGGACTCCGCCCAGATCGACGGCGTCCAAGCCATTGCCGACGCGTTGGGGTGCGACCTGGTCCTCATGACGCGCGCCGGCACGGTCGTCGACGGCCGGAACCCATGACCGCGCAGGTCGACCTCCGGCACGTTGCCAGCGCCGACGTCTACAAAGGTGGCGTTCTTGCCGGCACCTTGGCCCGATCGGGTGACGACGTCGTGTTCTCGTACGACGACGCCTACCGAGACAACCCGAAATGGACGCCGTCGCATGGACCATCCCGAAAACGATCACCCAGCTGAGTGCGGGTGCAGGCAGTGTGCCCCCGTTCTTCGCCGACCTTCTCCCCGAGGGGATTCGCCTGTCCGGCATCGTCGCCGGAATGAAAACGTCCGAGGACGATCACCTCACCATCCTCCTCGCGGTCGGTTCCGACACCATCGGCGACGTTCGGGTCGTACCGCAATCGACCGGTCTGACCACGCGGAGCGGCACCATCGACCCCAATGACCGTGTCCCCGACCTTCGCGCCCTCTTCGACAGATTGTCCGGGCCCGAGTCCGTCACCGTCGATCGAGCAAGCCTGCCGGGGGTGCAGGGCAAAGTGTCGGCTCAGATGCACACGTCCCCCGTGTCGACCACACGCGGTGCAGCGATCCTGAAACTCGCTCCTCCCAACAGATTTCCGCGTTTGGTGGAGAACGAACACTTCTTCATGGCGGTCGCCGAGACGTGCGGGTTGACCGTTCCGCGGACACTGATGATCACCGACGACCGCGGAGTCACAGGCCTGCTCGTCCAACGATTCGACCGGGACGGGGATTCCGCGCTGGCGCAGGAAGACGCATGCCAGATCAACGCCCTGTATCCCTCGGCGAAGTATCGAATGAAGAGCGAGACCGTGTTCGACTCGTTGCCGTCCATCGTCGAGCGCGGCGGCGGTTCCGCTCGGGCGGCCACGCTCGACTTACTGAGGCTGACCGTCTACTCGTACGCCATCGGAAACGGTGATCTGCACGGAAAGAACTACTCCGTTCGCCGACACCCTCGCGGGCACTGGGAAGTCGCTCCTGCCTACGACCTGCTGTGCACGCAGACTTACATGGGGTGGGACGACCCGATGGCTCTCACCTTCTACGGGCGCAACAACCGTTGGAATCGCCGGCACGTCCTGGACGGTGCGGCCCGGCACCTCATCCCGACCAAAGCAGCAGGGAGAGTTCTCGACGACGTCGTACACGGGGTCCGTGCCGCTGTGGACGGCCTCGGCGCGATCGGCTTCGACGACAAGACAGCAGCACGGATGGCCCGTGTCGTACGTCAGCGGTGCGACGACCTGAGTTCCTGACCGGACATCGCGGGCAAGGCACGATCAGGTCACTACCTAGGGGCCTTTCAGCAGCGTCGCGACCGCCGCACAGAGGTGCCGCACCTCGGCAACGGTCGGCGACAGCTCGAAAGCGTGGTGATGACACACGCTACTGAGCCGGTTCCAGGCCAGAGCGGCAGCGTCGGCACGATCCTGCGAGTCGAGCGAGCGCAGAATGACGAGCTTCGACCGCATCGTCGCGTCGGGAACTGCGAGGCCCAGTTCCGCGCACCGCGTGGACACCAGTTCCTCCAATGCCTGGCGCGCCAACACCGCCGCCAGACGGGCCGAGTGCGGCGTCGCCACGTCGCTGCTGTCGAGGAGTCGCTCGGCGTGGGCAAGAGACAGGGCCGGCTGTGTGGTCACGGGTTCAGGATTCCCTTGACCATGCTGCGCAGGTCCCTGACCGCCATGTCATCCACGACGACGTCTGTGCCATGTGTTCCTGCGTTCGCGATGCGCAACGTGGGGTGACGCTCCGTCCGCCACGACAGCCACCCACTGAGGTCACGCTCAGCGTCCCCGTGTGCGGCCAAGGCGAGACGCTTACGGGTCGAGCCGGCCTGGCTCCACTGCTTCTCGGTCTCCACGCGGCCCGCGCCGGTCCTGTACTGCTCCGCGTAGAACACCTGTTGCGCAGCCGATTCCAAGGCCAACCGGAAGAGCCCGGGACAGGCACGACGCTTGACGACATCCGGCACCTTCTCGTCTCGAACCAGAGCGAACACGTCGTCGACGTAGCGCGTCGAGGGGTTCGACGCCTCGCTCACTGTGACCGCCGAACCCGTAGCTCTGGTCACTTCGATCAGGCGGGCGTCGACGGCGAGTTGCCGAATCGCCGTCGCCAACCGGTCGTCGTGCGAGAAGACCACGACCTGCCTCGTCGCGGCGAGCCTCGACAGCACCCGGACGAACCCGTCGACCTTCGCCGGGTCCATGGCCTGGATGGGGTCGTCGAGCACGATGAAGCGGAACGGACTGGTGGGCGTGGTCGCCCGCGGAATGAACAGGGCGAGCGCCAGAGCATGCAGTTCACCCTGACTCATCACGGCCAGCGCCTCGGACGGCGTGCCGTCGACCGAGCCGGTGAGCACGGCTTTTCGGCGGGTGTTGCTGCCCTGCAGGCTGATCGATCCGATGTCGACGTTGCTCTCCTGGCGCAGCACGGACCAGATCTCGCGCGCTTGCGCTGCGATGGGTTCGAGGCGTCGATTGCGCAACTCCGCGGCGTGGGAGGTGATCCACTTCTTCGCGGCGTCGAGGTTGTCCACGTCGGCGTCCCGCGTCCGGGCGTCGGCTTCGAGCGTGACCCACGCCCCGATACGACCGGCGACCGGAGCCCACTGGTCCTCACGTGCGATCAGAGCCGCAGCCGCGGCGGCGCGCACCGCGTGACCCGCCTCCACCACAGCCGGCACGGTCGACCTGAGGTGACTCGGAAGTTCTGCGGCGTCCGTCGGCACGGCGCGCGCTGCACCGACCGCGGCTCGATACGCATTCACCACGACCGGGTCGAGCCCGTCGTCCACCACGTCGACGAGCTGGTCGATCAGAGCGCGAGCCGACCGACGGGCGTCGTCGAGGTCTCGTCGGCGCCGTTGGTAGTCGGCCATCGCCTCGTTCTCGTCGGACAACGCGGTCCGCGTGCGCACTGCCCAGGCCTGGTCGAGTTCCCCGACACCACACACCGGGCAGGGACCGTCGCCGGATTCGTCGTGCAGCGCGAGCGCGGCCTCGACGACGTCGAGACGCCGTGCGACGGCAGCCGACAGGTCGTCGGCACCGTCGACGGCGGCAGTGACGGCCGCCTGCAGCATCGTCGCGACCGACTCCGCTTGCGCCGACTCGGGGACGGACAGCTCCGCCATCGCCCGAAGACCCGAAAGCGATTGTGCCCCGGCGTTGTCGGAACCGCTGGCCAGGGCGAGCAGCGCGTCGAGGTCCGGGGCTCGCTTCTTCAGCAGGGTGGCCGCCGACCGGGCGCGATCGTCGTCGATGTCCGCGACCAGCGCCCTGAGTTCACGCAGGCCGGCGGACGCCTCGGACCGTGGCACCTTCGCCGCCTTGAGTGCTGCGGCGAGGCGCTTCTCGGCGTCCGTGATCTCCTCGAGGCCGAGGAGGGTGGCCAGCGCGTCGTACAACGCGGAGGGGCTGTCCTCGACCAAGCCCCCGATCTCGTCGTAGGACAGGATGGGCCGGTGCAGTTCGACCGCGGCGTTCCACCCGAGGCCGTCGGTTCCGCTGCGCCGCTTGCTTTTTCCCTGCTGCGTCCAGGTGACCGAATCGATGAGCTGCGCGTCGTCGGCCCAGTCCACCCCGACGACGGTGGGCTCGGCCCCCTCGACGGTGAGACCGACCCGAACTTCGCACGGGGTTGCCTGGTGCAAGTTCCGCCAGGAATCCCGCCACAGCTTGGCCTTGTTCTCCCAGCGATAGCTCTTCCCCGTGACGGCGTACTCGAGCGCTTCGGCGAAGCTGGACTTCCCGGAGCCGTTGCGCCCGCTGACGACCGTGATTCCCGGCGCCGGATGCAGGTTCAAGACGGCTTTCGGCCCGATCCCACGGAAACCCGCGACACTGATCGAGGTCAGGAAGGCCCCCACCGGCTCCGCTGTCTCGACGTCCGACGGGGTTCTCGGTTGCGGCATGGATGTTCCGTCGAGAAGCCCGGTCAGGGCGTCGTCGCCATCCAGGGCCGCCATCACCAGATACTTGGCAGCGTCCGCCAGATCGGTGTCGGCGTCGATGGCCTTGAGCACATCGTCCGTCAACGGCCTGTCCACCACGGGTTCGGTCACCGACACCCCTCCACAATCCGGTTCGAGTTCCGGACCACCGTGACACAGAGGTGCGACAGGCACAGCGATTCCGGCCCGACGGGCTGAGGCCCTACCTCCTCGCCGGCGCCGTCACCCCACGCTGGTCGAGGATCGGCCGCACCCCCTCCGCGAAGTGGTACGCCTCTTCGAGGTGGGGGTAGCCGGACAGGATGAACTCGTCGAACCCGGCGTCGTGGTACTCGCCGATGAGGTTCGCGACCTCCTCGTGCGAACCCACCAGCGCGGTCCCCGCCCCGCCGCGGATGAGGCCGACCCCCGCCCACAGGTTCGGGTAGATCTCGAGCGAGTCCTTGCTGCCGCCGTGCAGGGCGGCCATGCGACGTTGCCCCTCGGACTGCGACGACGCGTGCAGCTGGTGAGCCTTGTCGACGGCGTCGTCGGGCAGCTCGTCAAGCAGACGCTGCGCGACGGCCCACGCCTCCTCGGAGGTGTCGCGGCTGATGGTGTGCAGCCGAATGCCGTAGGTGAGCTTGCGACCCTCGGCGTCGGCGAGGGCACGCACCCGCTCGATCTTCGCCTTCGCGGCGGCGGGCGGCTCGCCCCACGTCAGGTAGGTCTGCACCCGCTTGGCGGCGACGGTCAGGGCGGGGTCCGACGACCCGCCGAACCAGAACTCCGGCAACGGATCCGGCGCCTCGGACACCCGCGCGTCCTCGACGCGGTAGAACTCGCCGTCGTGGTCGACGGACTCCTCCGTCCAGATGCGGTGCACGCGGTCGAGGAACTCGTCGGTGCGGGCGTAGCGACGGTCGTGGTCCACCCAGTCGCCGAACCGCCGCTGCTCCGCGTCGTCACCACCGGTGACGATGTTGAACAGCACCCGCCCCTCCGAAAAGCGTTGCAGCGTCGCGGCTTGCTGCGCGGCGAGCGTCGGCGGAGTCAGGCCCGGGCGGAACGCGACGAGAAACTTCAGCCGTCGCGTCGCCTGCAGCAGCGCCGCCGTCGTGAGCCACGCGTCCTCGCACCAGGTGCCCGTCGGCGTCAGCACCCCCTCGTAGTCGAGGCGGTCGGCCGCCTGCGCCACCTCGGTGAGGTAGCGGAGCGAGGGCCGTCGGAATCCGGCCGGCTCGACGCGATGGGACGACGCATGCGACGCCCCGACGATCGAGCGGCCGTCACCGGCGGTGGGAAGGAACCAGAAGATGCGTGCGGTCACGAGTGAGAACTCCTGCGATCAGTTGGAGGTGGTCGCCTGAGCGACCGCGTCTTTGTAGCGGGTGTCGACGAAGTCCGCGAACCGGTTGCCACCCGGGATGGCGCCACCGTCGACGAACGCGTCGTACAAGGTCTGCTCGGACTCGACCACGCTGTCGTCGAGTGCGATGGCGGGACGCTGGCTGCGGCCCTGCGCCAGTTCGCCGGCCTTCGGGTCGATGCCGACGGCCGCGGAGTAGGCCGCAGCCCACTCGGCCGGGTTGGCGTCGGCCCACGCCGATGCCTTGGCGAGGCGAACGACGAGGTCCTGCAACGCCGTATTGGTCGCGGCGTCGTCCAGCGCCTGCTGGGAGGCGATGCCGAAGCCGTAGCCGTTGGCGACGCCCTCGGCGGTGGTCAGAGTCTTGGATCCGTTCTGCACCTGCGCGAGCGCGGTGTAGGGGTCCCAGATGGCCTATGCGTCGACGTCCCCGGACGAGAACGCCGTCGATGCGTCGGCCGGCTGCAGGAAGACGAGCTGCACGTCGTCCAGGGTCAGACCGGCCTTCTGCAGCTGCAGCAGGACGTGGCCGTGGGCGGACGAGCCCTTGCCGACGGCGATCTTCTTGCCCTTCAGATCTGCGAACGTCGTCGCGGTCGAGGTGGGCGGCACCAGAATTTGATCGCCGCTGGCGTCGTTGGTGTAGGCCGAGACGACCTTGATGCGGGCATTCGCGGCCACGCCGAACACAGGCGGCGTGTTGCCGGTGACGGCGAAGTCGATCTGCCCGGCGGTGGCCGCTTCGACCTGCGGAGGGCCGGACGTGAAGGTGGAGAACTTGACGGCGTAGGGCGTCCCCTCCAACTCACCGGACGCACGCAGCAGCGCCTCCGTACCGCCCTTCTGGTCGCCGACATCGAGTGTGACGGTGGAGAGTTGGTCGTTCGAGACCAGGGCGGGCGCGTCCGACGACGCGGTGGCGCTTTCCCGCGAAACGCACCCGGCGAGACCGGCCACGCTCAGGGCCAGAACCGCGACGGCAGCGACTGTCCGCGTGGAACGCGCACGGAGGGACGACGACATGGAGAGGGCTACTTTCGGAATCGGTGAACAGGAACGATCAGTGCACGCCGAGCGCACCGAGGAGGCGGCTGCGGATGCGGGAGAACGCGGCGGTCCCGCGGTCGCGGGGACGATCGAGCGAGACGGGGACGGAGTCGATGACGGCGCCGTCCTCGAGGACGAGCACGCGGTCGGCGAGCGCGACGGCTTCGTCGACGTCGTGCGTCACCAGCAGAATGCCGAAGCGGTGTCGAGACCACAGGTCGAGCAGCAGGGACTGCATCGACAACCGAGTCAACGCATCGAGGGCGCCGAACGGCTCGTCTAGCAGGAGCAGTTCGGGCTCGCCGACGAGAGCGCGGGCCAACGCGGCGCGCTGCGCCTGCCCGCCGGACAGGGTGAGCGGCCAGGCGTTCAGCTTGTCCCCGAGTCCGACCTCGGCGAGGGTGGCGTCGGCAGCGGCCAACGCCGGCTCCCCCGTCACCCCGGCGGTGTTCAGACCGTAGGAGACGTTCCGGCGCAGACTCTTCCACGGGAACAGTCGCGGTTCCTGAAAGGCGACGGCAGGATGACCGGTGACGTCGCGTCGACCGGTGTGGTCGGTGGACAGTCCGGCGAGCACCCGCAGGATCGTCGACTTGCCGGAGCCCGATCGGCCCACCAGCGCGACGATCTCGCCGCGACCGACCTCGAGGTCCACCGAGCGCAGCACGTGAGAGTCGCCGTACCACTTGTCGATTCCGGCCAGCGTCGCCACGGACGTGGTGATCGTCATGCTCATGCCTCCGACCGGTAGCGCAGCGAGCGCTTCTCGAGGATGCGGACGATGCCGTCCGTCGCGATACCCATCAGCGCGTAGACCACGAGACCGAAGATGATGACGTCGATACGCAGGAAGTCGCGGGCGTTGTTGATGATGTACCCGAGTCCGGACTCGGCGTTGATCTGCTCGGCGACGATGAGCGAGAGCCACGCGATCGCGAGGGACTGACGTAGGCCGACCAGCAACTGCGGGGCGATGCTCGGCGCGATGATGACGGTGAACCGCTGCCACCACGAGAAGCCCAGCACCACAGCGGTGTCGAGGAACTTGCGGTCGATCTGCCGGATTGCCGAGAACGTGTTGAGGTACAGCGGGAACGCCACACCGAGGGCGACGAGCAGGATCTTGGGTGTCTCCCCGATGCCGAACCACAGGATGAACAGCGGGATGAGTCCGAGGTGCGGCAGCGCGCGCAGCATCTGCAGCGGCGGGTCGACGGTGGCCTCCGCGAACCGGGAGAGCCCGACAATCGTGCCGAGCAGGACACCGATCACCCCACCGAGCAGAAGTCCCTGCACCACAAGGTTTCGGAGACGGCCAGTGCCTGACCCAGCTCGCCGCTGGTGGTCAACTGCCAGCCGGCGTCGAGAATGAGCGACGGCGCCGGCAGCACCCGCTCGGACAGCACCCCGGCGGCGCTCGCCACCTGCCAGAGCAGCAGGATCGCCACCGGCGACAGCGCACGCAGCACGGTCCACCGGCGGCGCTGCCACCAGGACGGTGCGCGGGTCGGTTCCGACGCCGCGGTCCCGCGTACGGTTCCGGTGGGAACCGCGTAGGACGTGACAACCATGGGGCGTGCCTTCCGATCGACCGAACACCGACACCGGTGACGATCGGCGCACTAGGGACGAAAGACCACAGTTGCGATCGCGGTGAATCCATCTCGGCCGGATCGGGGCGTGCCGAGGCGCACACAGGTTCACCGGATCGGCGGGATCCCGTGGATCGGGGGGTCGAGTGTGCAGCCAGGCAGGGGAACGGGCCTCAGCGCATCGACCGCCCGGCGGACCCGAGCATCTGCGTCGCCTCCACGACCCGTGCGGCCATGGCGTGCTCTGCGTGCTTGCCCCAGGAGCGGGGGTCGTAGGCCTTCTTGTTGCCGTAGGCGCCGTCGACCTTCAGCACCTGGTCGTACTTGCTCAGCATGTGGCCGGCGATGGACCGCGTGAAGGCGTACTGGGTGTCGGTGTCGATGTTCATCTTCACGACGCCGGCCCGCACGGCCGCCGCGATGTCCTCGGCCGACGATCCGGACCCACCGTGGAACACCAGGTCGAACGGCTTGTCCCGGCCGGTTTCACCGCCGACGACGGTCTGGATCTCGTCGAGCAACTCGGGCCGCAGGTGCACCGACTCCGGGTTGTAGACGCCGTGCACGTTGCCGAACGTCAGCGCGGTCAGGTACCGACCTCGCTCCCCCGCCCCCAGCGCGGCGACGGTGGCGCGGGCGTCGTCGACGGTGGAGTACAGCTTCTCGTCGATTTCGTGGCTCACCCCGTCCTCCTCGCCACCGATGACGCCGACCTCGATCTCGAGCAGGGTGTTCGCCTCGACCGAGCGGTCCAGCAATTCCCGTGCGATGGAGAGGTTCTCGTCGAGCGGCACGGCGGACCCGTCCCACATGTGCGACTGGTACAGCGGGTCGAGGCCGCGACTGCGTCGCTCGACGGAGTCGGCGAGGAGCGGGCGCACCCAGTCGTCGAGGTTCTCGGCGGGGCAATGGTCGGTGTGCAGCGCCACGGTCACCGGATAGTGCGCCGCCACCTCGTGGGCGTAGAGCGCCAACGCCTTCGACCCGGCGAACCGGTTCTGCACGCGGTTGCCCGACAGGTAGAGCGCCGTCCCCACCGAGACCTGGATGATGCCGTCGCTCTCCGCGTCGGCGAAGCCCTGCAGCGCCGCATTCAGCGTCTGCGAGCTGGTGACGTTGATGGACGGGTACGCGAACCCGTTCTCCTTGGCGCGGTCGAGCATGGCGACGTACTGGTCCGGTGTCGCGATCGGCATGGTGAATCCTGTTCTGGTCGAAAGTGAGTCAGCACCCGCACGAGTTGCGGTGATGAAAGCTGGTGGGCACCTGCACGCGGCGCGCCGGCCCGCCGTACCCGTCGATCCGTTCGAGCAGCATGTCCACGGCGGCGCGGCCCATGGTGCCGACGTCCTGCCCCGCGGCGGTCAGGCGCGGCTCGAACAGGTCCGACCATTCGAAGTCGTCGTAGCTGACCAGCGCGACGTCGGACGGGATGTCGAGTCCCAGTGCCCGTGCGGCTTTCACGGTGCCGATGGTCATCGAGTTGTTGAGGCTGACGATCGCGGTGGGCCGATCGGGCGCGGACAACAGCTCGCGCACAGCCTGTTCCGCGGCGTCGACCCGGGAATGCCCGTCGAGCACGTAGCGAGGATCGACGTCGACCCCACGATCGGCCATCGCGCGGAGGAACCCGTCGGCCCGCTCGGTGGAGGAGGTGATGCCGGCCAGACCGCGCACCACCGCGATACGGCGGTGACCGAGATCGAGCAGGTGATCGGTCAGCCGTGCGGCGGACTCGACGTTCTCGGGAGCGACCTGGTCACAGGGAATCTCGACGCCACGGTCGATGAGGACGAACGGCGTTCCGTTGGCCTGGATCGTCGGAATGGTCTTCCGTTCCGCGTCGGCCGACGGTGCGACGATGATCCCGTCGACCTGTCGGTCGAGCAGCGAGTCCACGACGCGTCGTTCCGCCGCCGGGTCGTCGTGCGAATCCCCCAGGAACATCACCAGTCCGGCGGCCGAGAGACGCTCCTCGATCGCGTGGACCAGGCTGCCGAAGTACGGGTTGGTGAGTGCGGAGATCGACAGGCCGATGGTGTGCGTGCGCCCCGCCGCGAGAGACCGCGCGACGACGTTGCGACGGTAGCCGGTCTGGGCGATCGCGGACTCGACGCGTTCGCGCGTGGTCGCGTTGACCTTGCGAGTCTCGTTGAGCACGTGCGACACCGTCGACACCGACACCCCGGCGAGGCGCGCGACGTCGCCCATGGTGGCCATGTCAGGCCGCCCCGGTCGACGTCGAGTTCGCGGCGATCATGGCAAGCGCAGAACGCGATCGGCGTGCACCGCGGTGGAGGTGATGAGCTCGGCGTTGCGCTCGTCGGACCCGAGCGTCCAGAACGACGCCTCCTGTGGCGTCTTGCCGTAGGACAGATGACGACGGAGGAGGCGATCGTGCCGAATATCGGTGTCCGGGGCGAGGAACCAGACCTCGTCGACGTGACGACGGGCGCGCGGCCACGCGTCGACGTCGAGGAGAAGGTAGTTGCCTTCGGTGACCACCAGGGGCACGTCGCCGCGCACCGGCACGGCCGAGCCGATGGACTCCTCGAGGTCCCGGTCGAAGCGCGGCGCGTAGACCAGCGGTGCGTCCGTCGGCTGCGCGCGGAGGGTCTCGATCAACCGGGCGTAGCCGTCGTCGTCGAACGTGTCGTGGGCGCCCTTGCGGTCCCGACGCCCGAGGTCGATCAGCACCTCGTTGGCCAGATGGAAGCCGTCCATGGGGACGAGGACGGCGCGGTCGGGACCGAGGGCCGCCACGAGTTCGGCGGCCACCGTGGACTTGCCCGCGCCCGGTGCACCTGTGAGGCCGAGGATGCGGCGCTGCCCCGGCACCGCCAGCGCACTCGCCCACGCGACGAGCTCGTCGAACGAGGCGTCCTGCACGTCCTGGCCGCTCATGACGGTCACCGCTTTCGAATGTCGAGGGAGGGAACGTGCTCGATCCAGGACCGCGGTCCCACCACCGAGCACCGTAGAGCAGCCACGCGCGCCGAGCGCGCGAGACGGTCGGTGAGGTTGCTCTCACCGTCCGTCGAGAACCAGGCGTACGCACCGTGGAAGACGTCGCCCGCACCGAGCGTGTCGACGGCGGTGACGGCAGGCACGTCGACCGACCCGGATTCCGTCCCCACCCGCCACCGGATGGGGTCGCCGCCGTGGGTGGTGACGACCGTCGGGACGCCGTCGTCGATCAGCGACGATGCGGTCGAGTCGGAGTCGTCGGCACCGGGGGTACGAAAGTCGGCCGAACACACCATGTCCGACGCCCACGGGACGAGGTCCGCCATGACCGGCTTCCACCGTCCGGCGTCGACGACGACGCGAACACCGTTCCGCGACGCCGATTCGGCGGCGGCGCGGGCGATGCGGGGATGGTGGCCGTCGACGAGGACGACGTCGGCACCCGCGAGGACACCGTCGAGATCCGCCGGCGGCGTCGCCTCGGACGCCACTGCGTCGAGCGACACGACGGACCGATCCCCCGTCGTCTCGACCACGGACACCGCCGAGACGGGCACGGGTCGCACCGTGCCCGCCGCGGCGTCGTGCACCTCGACCCCGTGGCGCGCCAGGTCGGCACGCACCAGGTCGGCCACCGGCTCGTCGCCGAGCGCCGTGACGAGCACGGCGTGCCCACCCAGCGCGGCGAACGTGACTGCCGCGTTGGCAGCCGGTCCACCGGCCGCGACGAACTGCGCACTCGACGTGATCTTCTGGTTCACCGCGGGCGGTGCCGCGATGCGATGGATCACGTCGAGCGTCGCGAGCCCGACGAAAACGCCGCGGGGAGGTGTCACTACAGGCCGGCGCGTTCCGAGTCGGTGGGTTCGGTGGCACCGGTCATGAGTGCCACCACCTCGGACATGCTGCGCTGCGTCGGATCCACCACGCCGGCGCGCTTGCCGAGGCGGTGGATGTGGATGCGATCGGCCACCTCGAACACGTGCGGCATGTCGTGGCTGATGAGCACCACGGGGATGCCGCGGTCGCGGATCGACCGGATCAGGTCGATGACCATCCCCGACTCCCGCACGCCGAGGGCCGCCGTCGGCTCGTCCATGATGATGACGCCGCGGCCGAACGCCGCCGCTCGTGCCACCGCCACACCCTGACGCTGGCCACCCGAGAGGGTCTCCACCGCCTGGTTCACCGACTTGATGCCGATCTTCAGATCAGCCAGATGCTGCGACGCCTCCTGCCGCATCCGCGGCATGTCGAGACGACGGAACACACTGCCCATGACACCTCTTCGCTTGATCTCGCGTCCGAGGTACAGGTTGGATGCGATGTCGAGCGCAGGGATGACGGCGAGGTCCTGGTACACGGTTTCGATACCGGCGGCCCGCGCGTCACGCGTGTTCTTGAACGACTGCACCGCGCCGTTCATGAGGATCTCGCCCGAGTCCGGGATCACCGCACCGGCGAGAGCCTTGATGAGACTGGACTTTCCGGCACCGTTGTCGCCGATGACGGCCAGGACCTCGCCGGCACGGAGCTCGAAGTCCGCACCGTTGATGGCGGTGACGTTGCCGTACCGCTTGACGAGGCCGCGCGCCTCGAGGACGGGCGCGCCCGCCGCTGTGCTCCCGGACGCGTTGCCGGGGTTCTCCACCGTCGTCACTGAGACCTCCTGCGGGCGAACTGATCCACGGCCACCGCGACGATCACGAGGATGCCGGTGGCGATGTTCTGGTAGAGGCTGTCGACGCCGGCCTGGGTGAGACCGTTGCGCAGCACACCGACGATCAGGGTGCCGACCAGCGTGCCGATGACGCCGCCGCGACCACCGAAGAGGCTGGTCCCGCCGATGACGACCGCGGTGATCGTCTCGAGGTTGGCGTTCTGGTACGCGTTCGGATCGGCATTCGGGATGCGTCCCAACGCCGCCCACGCGGCGATGGCCGCGATGACGCCGGTGACGATGTAGACGGAGAACAGCACGCGCCCGGACTTGATACCGGAGAGGTTGGACGCCTGCGGGTTACCGCCCACCGCGTAGATGTGCTTGCCCCACGAGGTCTGGGACAGGGCGTACCACATCACCAGGTAGACCAGCAGCATCGCGACCACGCCGTACGTCGTCGAGAAGGAGCCGATCTTGAACGAGGTGCCGAGGAACGTCAGCGGGCCCTGCTCCACCCGGTAGGTCTCCGACCCCGCGAGCAGGCGGGTCGCCGCCTGGATCGCGGTGAAGGTACCGAGCGTGACGATGAACGGCGGTAGCCGCAGCACCGTCACCAGACCACCGTTGATCGCGCCGAACGCGAGGCACACGGCCAGCGTCGACCCGAGCGCGACCATCGGCCCGTTCGCCCCCGCCGTCTGCGCCATCACGATGGTGCCGAAGACGGCGACCGCACCGATCGACAGATCGATGCCGGACGTCAGGATGATCAATGTCTGTCCGACGGCGAGGATTCCGACGACGACCGACTGCTGCAGGATCAGCGAGACGTTCTGCGGGTTGAGGAACGAGTCCGAAATCGCGCTGAACACGATGACGGCCAGTACCAGGGCCACCATGGGGCCGAGGAGCGGTTCACGGAGGATGTTGCCCACCGTGAACCGGCTCGACACCGGTGGCTTCTCCGTCGCCGGGGCAGCGGCGGTGTTGGCGGTGCTCATGTGACCGATCAGCCCCAGCAGTTCTCTTCGCCCCAGGCGGTGTCCTGGGACTCGAGGCCGGAGACGGGCTTGTCGGTGATGAGGACCGAACCGGTGTCGTTGAAGCCGCTGGGCTTGGTGCCGTCCTGCGCGAACTTCACGACGGCCTGCACGCCCTGCTCGGCCATCTTGGCCGGGAACTGCATGACGGTGGCGCCGATCTTGCCGGCCTTGACGTCGGCGACGCCGGTGCAGCTGCCGTCGATGGATCCGATGGTGACCTGGTCGGCCTTACCGGCGGCCTGGATGGCCTGGTAGGCGCCGGCCGCGGCGGGCTCGTTGATCGTGTAGAGCGCGTTGGTCTGCGGTGCGCGCTGGATCAGATTCTCCATGGCGGTCTGCGCCTTGGTCTGATCGCCGTTGGTGTTCTCCTGGCCGACGATCTGCGGCGCGCCTTCGGCGAGGCCCATGCCCTCGAGGAAGCCCTCGTGGCGGAAGGAGTCCACGGTGCCGCCGGCGGTGCCGTCGAGCATGACCAGCTGCGGAGCGGTGCTGCCCAGGGCCGCCTTGACCCACTGACCCTGGCTGACGCCGGCCGCGCGGTTGTCGGTGGCGAAGGTGGCGTCGACCGCGTCCTCGGGGTCGGTCGCGGTGTCGAGCGCGATCACGACGACGCCCGCATCACGCGCGTTCTGGATGGCGTCGAGCACGCCGGTGGACGAGTTCGGCGTGATGAGAATGCCTTTCACGCCCTGGCCGACCATGTTCTCGATCGCGGAGACCTGGCCTTCGTTGTCGCCGTCGAACGCGCCGGCGAGCGCGACGAGCTCGGCGCCGTCCTTGTCGGCCTGCGCCTGAGCGGCCTCGCGCAGCTTGACGAAGTACGGGTTGGAATCGGTCTTGGTGATCAGACCGACCTTGACGCTGTCCGAGTCGGAGCTGCTGCAGGCCGTGAGGCCGAGCGCCAACGAACCGGCCATCAGTACCGCGCCCACGGTGAGCGTGGTCCTGCTGCGAGTTTCGAACATGTGGACTCCCTTGTCCGACGGGCGCGACGCCGACCGCATCGCGTGACCAGGGGAGCGTAAGACGGGCGCAAGCGTTTGCGTAAGCGTTTGCGCGAAGATGTCCGATTCGAGTTTCCGTGGACTTTGCTGCGTGGTGGCACACAGGACACCTCGATGGGCGGGATCCCGGCGACCGAAGCGACGTGTGTACGCGGAAGCAGGTCAGGTGGGCCGCGGCACGGGCGGGCCACGGCACCGGCCCCGGAAACAGCAATGCGCCCCGAGCGACGGATCGCTCGGGGCGCACTGGGGGCGTTGAACTCAGGCGACAGGCACCCGCACGTCCGGAGCACCGAGACGCGCCGCGTCCGCGGTCTCGTCGTCCGGCTGCATCTGCGATTCCCGTTCCGCCGCAACGCGCTTGCGGTAGTGCTCGATCTCGTCGGCCACGTGCTGCTCGTCCCACCCGAGGATGGGGGCGACCAGCGCGGCGACCTCGGACGCCGCGGCCTCACCACGGTCGTCGAGCTCGATGGACACGCGAATACGACGGGTGAGGATGTCGTCGAGATGCTGAGCACCCTCATGGCTCGCGGCGTAGACGGCCTCGGCCTTGAGGTACGCCGGCGCCGTCTCGAGGGGCTGCCCCAGCTCGGGCCGCTCGTCGATCAACGCCAGCACCTCGTGGACCAGAGAGCCGTAGCGACCGAGCAGATGCTCCATCCGACCCACCCGGATCCCGGCGCGCTGGGCGGCGAGTTCGCGGGAGTTCCACAGCCCGTAGTACCCCTCGGCACCGAGCAGCGGGATCTTCTCGGTGACGCACTCGGGCACCCGACGCTCCAGACCGTGGACCGCGGAATCGACTGCGTCCTTGGCCATCACGCGGTAGGTGGTGTACTTGCCGCCCGCGATGACCGTGAGGCCTCGGACCGGACTGGACACCGCGTGCTCGCGCGAGAGAGTGCTGGTGGAGTCCGACTCGCCATAGAGCAGCGGACGCAATCCGGCGTAGACGCCGACGACGTCCTCGTGGTCCAGCGGATCCTGCAGGAGCCGGTTGACCTCGGTGAGGATGTAGTCGATGTCGCTCTTGCTCGCCGCGGGGTGGGCGAGGTCGAGCTTCCAGTCGGTGTCGGTGGTGCCGATGATCCAGTGGCTGCCCCACGGAATCACGAACAGCAGCGACTTCGACGTGCGAGTGATGATGCCCGCCGCCGCGTTGATCCGGTTGCGCGGCACGACCAGGTGGACGCCCTTGGACGCACGCACCTGGAATTGCCCACGGCCGCCGAGCATCTCCTGGATCTCGTCGGTCCAGACCCCGGCCGCGTTGATGACGTGCTTGGCCGCGATCTCGAACGACTCCCCCGTCTCGAGGTCCGTGGCGACGACGCCGATCACGCGGTCGCCGTCGCGCAGGAAGCCGGTGACGCGAGTGCTGTTGACACACAACGCCCCGTACGCCGCCGCAGTCCGCGCGATCATCATGGTGTGCCGGGCGTCGTCGACCTGGCCCTCGTAGAACTTGATGGCGCCGCGCAGCGCGGAGCGCTTCCCGGAGGGAAAGGCCTCCAGCGTCTTCTTCTTGCCCAGGTGGCGATGGTGCGACGGCACACCGCGACCCGCGCCCATGACGTCGTACACCCCGATGCCGAGCCCCGCGTACGGGCGGTCGATCACCTTGAGCAGCGGGTAGAGGAACGGCACCGGGCGCGCGAGGTGCGGGCACAGATCGTTGAGGACCAGCGACCGCTCCTTGAGCGCCTCGAACACCAACGAGAAGTTGAACTGCTCGAGGTAGCGCAGGCCGCCGTGGAAGAGCTTGGACGACCGGCTCGAGGTGCCCGCGGCGTAGTCCCGCGCCTCGACGAGACCGACCTTCAATCCGCGGGTGACGGCGTCGAGCGCCGCCCCGGTCCCGACGACACCGCCGCCGATGACCAGGACGTCCATCTCCTCGGAGGCGAGGCGGCGCAACGCCTCACGACGCGCGTCGGGACTCAGTGCTGTGCTGGTGGTTGTCATTCGTCATCGACCCAATCAAGTGTTCGTGTCACGGCTTTCTTCCACCCGGCGTAGAGCTTGGCTCGCTCCGCGTCGTCCATGGACGGTGTCCATGTCTTGTCCTCGGCCCAGTTCTCACGGATCTCGTCCTCACCGGCCCAGAATCCGACGGCCAGTCCGGCGGCGTAGGCGGCGCCGAGGGCGGTGGTCTCCGCGACCACCGGTCGCACCACGTCGACGCCCAGAATGTCCGACTGGAACTGCATCAGAAGCTCGTTCACCACCATACCGCCGTCGACCTTGAGCACCTCGAGGTCGACGCCCGAGTCGGCGTTCATGGCCTCGATGACCTCGCGTGTCTGGTACGCAGTGGCTTCCAACACAGCTCGCGCCAGATGCCCCTTGTTGACGAAGCGGGTGAGCCCGACGATGGCGCCACGCGCGTCGGACCGCCAGTGCGGCGCGAAGAGTCCGGAGAACGCCGGCACGAAGTAGGCGCCGCCGTTGTCGTCGACCGACTTCGCGTCCTTCTCGATGTCGGCGGCCGTGGCGATCATGCCGAGGTTGTCGCGCAGCCACTGCACGAGCGAGCCGGTGACGGCGATCGATCCCTCGAGCGCGTAGACCGTCGGCTGGTCGCCGATCTTGTAGCAGACGGTGGTGAGCAGACCGTTCTTGCTCATCACCTTGTCGGTACCGGTGTTGAGGAGCACGAAATTGCCGGTGCCGTAGGTGTTCTTGGCCTCACCCGGCGACAGGCAGGCCTGGCCGAAGGTGGCGGCCTGCTGGTCGCCGAGGATGCCGGCGATGGGCACGCCGCGCAGGGATCCGCGCTCGCGCACGTTGCCGTACACCTCGGAGGAACTCTTGATCTCGGGCAGCATCGACATCGGGATACCCATGTCGGCGCAGATTCCCTCGTCCCAGGACAGGGTCTCGAGATCCATGAGCAGCGTGCGCGAGGCGTTGGTGGGATCGGTGTAGTGCAGACCGCCGTCGGTGCCGCCGGTCATGTTCCACAGCACCCAGGTGTCCATGGTGCCGAAGCAGAGATCGCCTGCCTCGGCCTTCTCGCGCGCTCCGTCGACGTTGTCGAGGATCCACATGACCTTGGGCCCGGAGAAGTACGTGGCCAACGGGAGTCCGGTCGTCGCCGTGTACTTGGTGGCGTCGCCGCCGCCGAGCTTGGTGACGATGCGATCGGTGCGCGTGTCCTGCCAGACGATGGCGTTGTACACGGGCTCGCCGGTCTTCCGGTCCCACACCAGCGCCGTCTCGCGCTGGTTGGTGATGCCGACCGACGCGATGTCCGTCGGCGTCAGGTCTGCCTTGGCGAGCGCGCCGGCGGTGACGGTGCGGACGTTCTCCCAGATTTCCACGGCGTCGTGCTCGACCCACCCGGCCTGCGGGAAGATCTGCCGGTGTTCCTTCTGGTCGACGGACACGACGGTGCCCGCGTGGTCGAAGATCATGCACCGGGTCGACGTGGTGCCCTGGTCGATCGCGGCGACGTAGCGCTGCTCGGTCATCGGTTCTCCATCTCGGCAGGGGTAACGGGGTGAACGGTGGTCATGCGGTCTTGTCGCTCTCGGGAAGACGTCCGGGCTCGAGTGCGCCCTCGTCGTCGGCGGGCGGGAGGTGCTTGCCGACCAGACGGTCGTAGAGGAACACCCCGATGGGCCCGCCGATCAGCGGTCCCACGATGGGGACCCAGAAGTAGAGGCTGCCGTACTGATCGCGCCATGCCCCACCGTATCCCGTGATGTACGACGCGAGGCGGGGTCCGAGATCGCGGGCCGGGTTGATCGCGTACCCGGCGTTGGTGCCCCACGCGAAGCCGATGGCGACGACGATCAGGCCGATCACGAACGGGGCGATGTTCGCCATCGGCGGGCTGTTGCGCTTGTCGGTGACGGCGACGATGAGGAACAGCAGGATCGCCGTGCCGATGATCTGGTCGATCAGCGCGGACTGCAGGCTCACCGGCAGGGTTCCGTTGCCGGGCAAGGTGGAGAAGATCGTCTGCGTGGCCGACGTGTGCTCGGGATCGATCGCGGTGATCATGTCGTTGTAGTTCCACCGCACGATCAGCGCGGCGACGAACGCGCCGAGCATCTGCGCGGCGACGTACGGTCCGACCTTGGCCCACGAGAAGTCGCGGAACAGGGCGAACGACACCGTCACCGCGGGATTGAGGTGGGCACCCGTCGCGCGTCCGGCGACGTAGATGCCGAACATGACGCCGAGGCCCCAGGCCCAGGCGATGGAGTCGTGGTCACCGAGGCTGCCCGCCTCGCCGCCCGAGACCACCTGGGCCACGACGCCCACGCCGAACAGAATGAGAATCATCGTTCCGGCGAACTCGGCCGCCATCTCCGCACCCAGGCCCCACTTGGCCCGCTTTTCCGTCATCGTCGTCCCTCCGCATTTGTGATGCGCGCCATAGAAGCGCTCGGTGAGGTCAGACTAGATCCAGGTGCACGTCGGCACACAACGTCTGCACATATGTGCAAATCGGACTACGGTGGGCGCCGTGGCCATCGAACTCGCCCCGTCGCCCACCACCGATCCGCGCACGTCCGACGCCGTGCGGGCCGCGCGGCTCTACTACTTCCAGGATCTGACGATGGCGGCCATCGGCCGCGAGCTGGGCGTCTCCCGCTCGACGGTCTCGCGCCTCATCACCTTCGCCCGCGAATCCGGGCTGGTGGAGATCAAGATCAGCACGGCCCTCGGCCAGGGGCCGAGCCTCGAGCGGGCGTTCGCCGACCGCTACGGCGTGCGGGCCCACGTGGTGCCCGTGCCCGAGTCGGTGAGCGACGTCGACCGCCTCGACCGCGTCGCGATGTTCGCGGGGCGCCTGCTCACGACGTTCGTCACCTCGGACATGGTGGTCGGGGTCGCGTGGGGAACGACGGTCAGCGCGGTGAGCCGACACGTCGCACCCAAGCGCACCCACAACTCGCACGTGGTCCAGTTGAACGGCGCGGCGAACACCCGCACCACCGGCGTCTCCTACGCGACGGACATCGTCCGGACCATCGGCGACGCGTACGGCGCTGTGCCGCAGGGCTTTCCGGTGCCCGCACTGTTCGACTACCCCGAGACACGGCGGCTGCTGTGGCGGGAGCGCTCGATCAAGCGCGTCCTCGATCTGCGAGATCGCATGCAGCTGGCGCTGTTCGGCATCGGCGTGCACGGAGGTGCAGTGCCCAGCCACGTCTACAGCGCCGGGTATCTCGAGAAGTCGGATCTCGCGGAACTCGACCGGGACGGCGTGGTGGGCGACATCGCCACCGTCTTCTTCCGGTCCGACGGCAGTTACGACCGCATCGCGCTCAACGACCGGGCGAGCGGGCCGACGCTCGACGCTTTGAAAGGCGTTCCCCGACGGCTCTGCGTCGTCGCCGGCGAGGACAAACTGCGCGCCCTGCACGCCGCCCTCGCCGGCGGTCTGATCACGGACCTCGTGATCGACGACCTCAGCGCCGCAACCCTTCTCGCCCGCTCGACCTGACCCGACCCCGTCGCGGTCAGGCCTTCTTCGTCGTCCCCGGCAGGAACCCCGCCGCGATCACGGCCTTGACGTAGGGACGCGCGGAGGTCAGCAGGCCCTCGGCGTCCGGGACGTCGCGCCAGATCGACGACGCCAGGCGATCGGTGCGTTCCTCGATGCGGCGGTCGAGCTCGACTCCGTTGTCGGAGAGGGCTTCCGCGTCCGGCTGCAGGAGCCCGCGGGTGCGCAGTCCGTCGATCGCCGCGCCCCACTGCTCGTCGGACCACCCCCGCGTGATCTGCGTGATGCGGCGCCCGAGCGTCCGGCGCCCCGCCGGATCCGGGTGCTCCGCCTCGTGGAAGACCACGGCCTCGGTCGGATCCAGCTCCGCGTCGACCAGGGCGGCCAGGTGACCGTCGCCCCGCCACTCCCGCAGGACCGCGATCGCGTGCCACAGCGCGAGGTGCGGGGCATCCGGGTGACTCGACGCGTGCCAGGCGGCGGAGAGTGGCCGGCCGGCGAAGTCGGCCCGGTCCCCGATCTCGTGCAACCGGCGAGCGAGATCCGCGAGCTGCGGATCTCCGGCCCGCTCCCCCAGCGCGTCCGCCAGCACGGTGTCCAGCGCGGCCCACCGGCGGTCCGACACTCGCTCCAACCCGACCTCCACCGCCGCCGGCCACGCCGTCGCGACCAGAGCGGGCGAGAAGTTGTAGAACGTCGACGCCACGACGGCCGGCGCGCACGGACCCAGCGGCGCACCGCGGGCGCCCACGTAGAACGCGTGTCCGTCGAGCCCGGTGTCGGCATAGGCGTTCGGAAGATCGGGATTGAAGTAGGCGGCCACGTGATACGGCTCGAGCGTCGAGTAGGCCAGGCGGGCGAGGGTGGACGTCATACGTCCGACGGTAGTGGTCACGGCATCACGCCGTGGCGGCATCACGGCATCACGCCGTGGCGGCATCACCGCGTCACGCCGTGGCGGCATCACCGCGTCACGCCGTGGCGGCATCACCGCGTCACGCCGTGGCGGCATCACCGCGTCACGCCGTGACGACGTCTCGCCGATCGAGAACACGGACGGCGATCGCCGTGACCACACCACCGAGCACCACCGTCGCTGCGAGGACCGCGGCGACGGAACCGGCGGTGAGCGCGCCGGAATCGCCGAACGCGCCCGACGCGAGCTGGCTGGCCCGCGTCGCGAGCGCGTAGGGCAGGACGGCGATGGCCGCGTGCACCTTCGCCGTCATCAGCACCACGGCGAGGCCCGCGCCGACCAGCGCGACCCCGATGGGCGCCGCGAACGAGCGCATGACCATCGACAGCAGGGACTGCAGCGCGGCCAGGGGGACCACCGCCGCGGCCGTCACCGCCGCCACCGCGAGGTACCGCGGAGGAAGGGCGCCGTCCAGACCGAAGAACGCCGCGCCGAGCACCCACACGGCAGCGAGTTGCACGGCCAGCATGGCGATTCCGAGCCCCGCAACAACGGCAGTCTTGGCCACCACGATGCGCGCCGAGGACACCGGACCGGACATCAACGCGGTCCAGTTGCCGCCGCGATGCTCCGGCCGCCAGACGAGCGACGCCAGCACGGCGACCCCCGGGGCCAGCGGGAACAGACCGAAGAACACGGCGGTACCCAGCCACAGCGTGTCCCATCCCTCGGCCAGTCCGGTGCCGGACGCCGCAGTGTCGGACAGAACAGTGTTGACGACCCCCAGCGCGGACATGACGAGAGGAAGGACCACCACGACGGCCCACACCTGAGAACGCTTCAGCTTGAGCACTTCTGCGGACAGCATGCTCAGACCTCCTGTCGATCGAGTCGCCGGGTCGCCACGACGACGCCGGCGGTGGCCAGCAATGCCGACGCGACGACGCTGACGTAGGACGGCTGCAGGGTCACCACCGATTCGCCCGCGTAGTCGGCGGCGGCGATCAGCGACCAGTACCCCCACGGCGTCAGATGTGCTGCCCACCCCGGCAATCCGGACGAGCAGATCGCGACCACCGTGCCGACGATGCCCACACCCAGCGGGATCAGCTGATTGTCGACGCGGGCCGAGATCAGCACCTGCACGGCCAGGACCACCAGGGAGACCACGATCGCGGCCACGGTGTAGCCGAGCCACAGAGACACCGGGAAGGGGCCCGTGGCCCCCAGTGCCCGGGTCAGGAGCGCCACGACGAC
This sequence comes from Rhodococcoides corynebacterioides, assembly GCF_019834675.1. GTDB lineage: Bacteria > Actinomycetota > Actinomycetes > Mycobacteriales > Mycobacteriaceae > Rhodococcoides > Rhodococcoides corynebacterioides_A. The sequence goes on from NZ_JABUBU010000003.1 coordinate 211,872, forward strand.
GGACGCGCCGCCGGTGCCGACGGCGACCGCCGCGGCGAGCACCCCCAGCTTGGCGCGGCAGAGCCGGCCCGGTGCGACTCCCGTGGTGCGGCCCAGCAGCCATCCTCCGCCCTGGTGCTCGATGTCGACGGCACGGCTGGCGAGGATCGCCAGGATCACCGGGGACGCGACGGGAACGGCCAACGACAGCCCCGCCAAGGGCAGAGCAGCCGTGAGGTCACCGTCGGTGGACGCTCCCGCGAGCGTGCCGACGAGGGTGAGCCCCACGATGCCGACGGCGAGCAGCGCGGTCACGAGGCCGATCCGGAGATGCCGGCACTTCGCGATCTCGTTGCGCAGCAACGTCGCCGGGCCCGGTTCGAGGCGGACGGAGCTTACGGTGCGTGTCTCGGTGGTCACGGTCGACCTCCGCTCGTCAGGGACATGAAGACGTCCTCGAGGGACTGCTCGTCGCGCCGGACACCGAACACGCCCGCGCCGGCGCCGACGAGGTCCTCCACCACCCGCGCCGTCGTGCGATCGTCGATGCCCGACACCCGCACGGTGTGACCGTCCACCCGAGCCGGAAGATCCTTCCGCAGAACGGGTCCGACGCGGGAGGGATCGACCGTGTCGATGAGGACGTCGGGGGTGACGGCGCTGGTGAGGTCGGTCCGCGAGCCCTGGAAGATCATTCGGCCGCCGCTGAGGATGCCGAGGACGTCGGCGGTCTTGTCGATCTCGCCCAGCAGGTGACTCGAGACCATCACGGTGACGCCGGTCGACGCCAGGTGGCGGAGCAGTCCGCGGATCTCCTCGATGCCGGCGGGATCGAGACCGTTGGTGGGCTCGTCGAGAATCAGCAGTCGGGGTTCGCGGGCCAGTGCCATGGCGATACCGAGGCGCTGCTTCATTCCCAGGGAGTAGTGCCGCACCTTCTTGTCCATCTGGTCCTGCAGGCGAACGGTGCGCACGGCGCGCTCGACCTGATCGTTCCGCAGGCCAAGACTGCGCTGCACGATCCGAAGGTTCTCCGCCCCGGTGAGATGGCCGTAGCCGGGCGGCGCCTCGATGAGCGACCCCACGCCCGCGAGCAGGTCGCGACGGGTCTCCCGCGTCATGGGGCGACCGAACAGCTCGATGCGGCCACTGGTCGGGGCGATCAGGGACAGCAGCATCTTCATGGTCGTCGACTTGCCCGAGCCGTTGGGTCCGAGGAAGCCGTAGACGCAGCCCTCGGGAATCCGCAGGTGCAGGTCGTCGACCACGGTCGTGGAGCCGTACCGTTTGCCGAGTGCCTGTGTGCTGACGATGTCCATGCCGCCACTCTGCTCGGCGGCGGCGCCGAAATCGTCAGCCCGAGGATGGAACTTCGGGGGTATACCTGAGTAGGAGGTCGGACCTCAGGACCGATCCATCAGACCGTTCTCGTACGCCGCGATGACCGCCTGCGTGCGGTCGCGGAGGCCGAGTTTCGCCAGGATGCGGCCGACGTGCGCCTTGACCGTCACCTCCGAGACCTCCAGGGCCGCGCCGATCTCGGCGTTGGACAAACCCGACGCGATCGCCCGGAGAACCTCGAGCTCGCGGGGGGTGAGGTCGGCCAGTTCTCCGCCGGTCGCGGGCGGGGGTACGCCGCGGGTGAAGTGGCCCACCAACCGCCGCGTGGTCGACGGAGCGACCACCGCGTCACCGTCCCGCACGTGTCCCAGGGCGGCGACCAACTCGTCGACCGGGCCGTCCTTGAGAAGGAAGCCGCTGGCTCCGTTGCGCAGGGCGTCGAACGCGTACTCGTCGAGATCGAAGGTGGTCAGGATCAACACCTTCGGCGCGCCCGGGTGCCGACACAGTTCACGGGTGGCCGCCACCCCGTCCATCACCGGCATCCGCACGTCCATCACGACGACGTCGGGACTCGTCTCCCGCACCACCTCGAGCGCCGCGCGCCCGTCCGCGGCCTCGCCGACCACCTCGACGCCGCGGGCCTCGAGCACCATGCGCAGGCCCGTGCGCACCAGGTCCTGATCGTCGACCAGCACCACCCGAATGCTCATGTGGACACCGGGATCCACGCGTGGACGACGAACCCGTGGTCGGCCGGTTCGGCGGTCAGCCTGCCGCCCACCGCCCCGACGCGCTCACGCATTCCGATCACCCCCAGTCCACCGGTGGCGGTGTCACCGCCCCGCCCGTCGTCGGTCACGGACACGGCGACTCCGTCGTCGGTCCACCGCATGCACACCTCGACCGTCTCGACGGGCCCGGCGTGCTTCCGGACGTTGGTCAGTGCTTCCTGGACCACACGGTAGATCACGAGTTCCGTTCCCGCCGTGGGACTGCGCGGCGTCCCTTCCACGCGCAACGTGACGGGAACCCCGACCGTCCGCGACAGGTCCAGCAGGTCCCCCAGGCCGGCAAGGGTCGGCTGCGGATCCGACGCCTCGTCCTCCGACCGGAGAACCGACAGCATGGACCGCATCTCCGTCATCGCGTGGCGGCCGGTGTCGCGCACCGACAGCATCGCGCTGCGGGCGCGGTCCGGGTCGGTGTCCGCCATCGACGCCGCCCCCTCGGACAGCAGAACGATGGCGCTCAGACCGTGGGAGACGACGTCGTGCAACTCGCGGGCGATCCGCGCCCGCTCGTCGAGAACGGCAATGCGCGTGCCGGTTTCGCGCTCACGCTCGGCCTGCAGCGCGCGCTCCTCCAGGCTCTCGACGTACAGGCGGCGGGTCCGCGTCAGGGTGCCGAGCAACCAGGCGACGAGCACCGCCGCGACGAACACCCCGATGTCGCCCGGCGAGAGGCCGTCGGCGTCGCGGGCGGGCACCGTGACCGCGAGGGTCCATCCCGCGGCGACGGCGGCCGCGGGGACCGAGACGGTCCACGGGCGCGCCGTGGCCACCGCGAACAGCGTCAGCGCCACCATGACGTCGGCGACCAACAGTCCCAGCCCGACCAGCGGCTGCACGAAGGCGGCCGTCATCACGAGGCCGAAGGCGAGGACGGGCCGGCGCCGGGAGATCAGGTACGGAACGCAGAGCCCGACCGGAACGAGCAGCGCCGCAGGGGAAGCCGTGCCCTGGATCGGCAGGTTGTAGGCGAAGACGATCACGGCGACGGCGACGTCCAGCCTGCGCCGCACCGCCGCAGACATCCGGGAGGGAGTCGGTAGCGCCATCGTGGTCACCGTAACTCAGGTCGAGGGCCGCTGCGCCTCGTCGCTGCGGACCGCCCGGGGCATGTCCACCCGGTGCGGGCCGTCCGCCCCGTCGACGAGAATGGATGCGGCGGAACTGCGATCGGGCGGGAGGAGCCGGACCGTGACCGCGTCCACCGCGGGATTCTCCAGCGCGGCGACGACGGCGTCGACGATCGCGTCGTCGACCGTCTCGGTGTTCTCGTGTCCACGGTCGTCGAGCAGCAGGACGTCCACCCCGCGGCTGCGTGCGGCGCGCACGGCGCTGCTGACGTCGACCAGCCCCCGCGCCCGGAAGGAGTCGCGGAGCTGGCTCTCCAGGAGTCGGCAGGCGAGCCGCTCGTCGTCGGCCAGCGGCTCCCCCGAGGCGATGCGGGTGAGCAGCGGGCGCGCCAACTCGTCGAGCCGGGTCAGCTGGACGTCCCGCTCGTGCAGCGACGCGGCGGCGGCCGCTTCCTCCGCGGCCCGGACGGTGGTCTGCGCGCGGAGTTCGAAGATGTCCGCGACGGGTGTCCGGATCGCCAGGGCGAAGAAGGACCCCATGAGAACCAGTGCGATACTGGGCAACACGAGCGGACCGGCGATCGTCCACCCCTGGCCGGTGTCGGTGGCCCACGCGAGGGTGACCACGACGACCACGGCGTACTCGGCCCACCCCCACCACGGCCGACCGCGAACGCACAGGAACGTCACGACGCCGGCGCAGACCCCGATGGGCCAGGTCTGCAGGGGGTTGTCGAGGGGAACGGGAAGCGACCACAGCACGAGCGCACACGACGCCGGCCCCGCGAGACCGATGGCGAGGGTCGCGGGGAGCGGGAGCGGGTCGCCGTGCACCCGTACGAGGGCGACGACGCAGGCCGCGTGCACCGCGAGGGCCAGCACCGGTGCACCGATCGGCTCGACGCCGCCGAGCGCGCCGAGTGCCGCGACGGCGACTCCGATCAGGTGGAGGGCCACCACGATCGCCGCGGCGCGTGTGCGCATGCCGAGCAGCGTGGTCACGTCCGCGTCGCGACCGTCGAGCCGATCGGGGGCGAGCGACCGGATCACCGACGCCACCACAGATCCACCCGCGTGCCCTCGCCCGGCGCGGACCGCACCTCGACCGATCCGCCGGGCAGTCGTGACATGCGGTCGACGATGCTCACCCGCACCCCGAGCCGGTGGGCAGGAACGCCGTCGGTGTCGAACCCGACGCCGTCGTCGCGCACCACGACGTGCACCTCGTCCGTCGCCACCGTCACCTCCACCTCGCGGCGCGCGCTCCCCGCGTGACGCACGCTGTTGCGCAGCGCTTCCGCGAGCGCGGCGCCGACGGTCCTGATCGCCTCGGCCGGATACGAATCGGCCGCGGTGTCGGGAGCGTGCACCGCCATCGGGATCGACCCGTCGACCGCTGCGGCCGCGGCGCGCAGATGCGCGAGGACGTCGTCACGATCGAAGTCGTCCGTCGAGCCGGCGTCGTCACGCAGCGCGTCGAGTTCGGCGAGGGTCGACGCCGCCTGGCGCACGACGCCGTCGCCGGCGTCCGCACGCGACGCCGCGAGCAGGGTGGACATCACGCCGTCGTGAATCAGTCCGTCGAATCGCCGACGTTCGACGGACCGCGCGTCCAGCGCCGCCGATCTCGCGGCCTGCGCGTAGGACGACGCGCGGGTCCGGTCGAGCAGGCGTCCGGTGCGGGCCGCCATGACCGCCGCGCCGACGAAGATGATGCCGAAACCGAAGCCGTACACCACATCCGGGATCAGCGGGCTGCGGTCGACGGGTTCGCGCACGGTGTAGTTGGCGGTCTGCGCTCCCACGGTGACCACCGCGAGGTAGAGGAAGACGCGCGCGGGCGTCGTCGTGATCGCGGCCCCCAGGGCGGCGAGGGCGGGGAAGTACGAGAACCACACCGATTCGGACTCGCGGAACGGTGTGCCCGTCCACCCGAGCGGCCACGTCGCCAACCCGATCAGGTAGCCCACCACGCACGCGGCGGCCAGCACCGTGATCGCCCTGATCGGCCCGACGAACGCCACCACCGCCAGGGCGAGCCCGGGACCGAAGAACACGACCAGCGCCACGGGCGTCCACCACGGCCGGGTGATGGTGGTCGTCTGGACGATCACCGGAATCGACACCAGCAGGTAGAAGACGTACCCCGCGCCGATGAATCGGCCGAACATGCGCATGATCCGGTCGGCGGCGCTGGTGTCCGCCCCCGCGGTCACGTCCTGCGTCGACGTGGGAAGGGCAGCCACCCGTCCTCCAACGCTCTCTTGTACAGATCGGACTTGGTTCGGGTGGGGCGGCCGGCGGCGGCGTACTTGGTGCGGATGCGGTCCAGATAGTCGTTGACCGTGTCGACGGAGATCTTCATCTGCGAGGCGACTCGCGAGGCGGTCTCCCCCGATGCGTACAGCTCGAGGACCCGGCGACTCTGCGGACTGAGATCGACCAGGTCGATGTCGGGGTCACCGTCGATGGCGGCGGCCCAGTCCGTCGTCGCGACGAGTTCCCCGCGCGCCGCGCTCACGATGGCGGCGACGATGTCCTCGGACTCCAGCGACTTGCAGATCACGCCGACCACGCCGGCGCGGGCCGCCTCCCGCACCGCGTGCGGATCCTCCCCGGAGGTCAGCACCAGCACCGGAACGCCGTGCCGACGGACGGCCTCGACGTTGGCGGTCGGTGACGACCCGTCGCGAAGACGGAGGTCGAGCACCACCAGATCCAACGACGGCGCGTCGCGGAACAACGTCGCGACCGTGGGGGCGTGCACCACCGACTCGACCTCGTCGCATCGGATCAGACGAGCCTGGACACCGTCGATGAAGAATTGATGGTCGTCGACCATGCCGATACGTGCTGCCACCCCACCCCCCGGACACCGATAGCGTCAGAATAACCCGACCGCGTCCATTTCGTAGTGGTCGGTTCACTTTCCATTCTCGCGCCGGTACCGGACCACCTCGTCGCGTGTCGCCTCCATTCCCGTCACGAGTTCGAGGAACGACGTACTCAATGGGCTCGGGCCGAGACGAAGGCCTCGGGGCGCGCGGAAATCGGGCACCACACCGCGCGACCACAATCGTGGAGTGATGTCTCGGAAGCCGGGGTGGTCGAGGGTGACGTGACCACCGCGTCGGGAGGGGTCCTCGGGAGAGGCGATCTCGACACCCAGCGGTCGCAACTCGTCACGCGCGTACTCGAGTGCGAGGGCGGTGAGGGCGACGGACTTCCGGCGGACGGCCTCCATCCCGACCTCGTCGATCATCTGCAGGGTGTCCTGCATCGCGATCATCGCCAGGATCGGCGGCGTGCCGCTCAGCACCCGGCGCACGCCGTCCGCGGGAACGTACCCCTGCTCCATCGCGAACGAGTCGGCCCGACCGGCCCAGCCGTGGATCGGGTGGTCGAACCCGTCGTGGTGCTCGCGGCGCACGTAGGCGAACGCCGGCGAGCCGGGCCCGCCGTTCAGGTACTTGTAGGTGCAGCCGGTGGCGAGGTCGACTCCCCACTCGTCGAGGTGGAGCGGCACCGACCCCACCGAGTGCGAGAGGTCGAGCAGCAGGAGTGCACCTCGGGCGTGCGCCGTCTCCGCCGCCGCGGCGGCGTCGAGGAGGAAGCCGGAGCGGTAGGCGACGTGGCTGAGCACGACGACGGCGGTCCGGTCGGTCACGGCGGCGGCGAGGTGCTCGGTCTCGACGCCCCCGCGCGGGTCGGAGTCGATCCAGCGCACGGTGAGCCCGCGATCCTGCGCGATGGACTCGACGACGTACCGGTCCGTGGGGAAGTTGTCGCGATCGACGACGATCTCGGTGCGCCCCGGGCGGAGGGCCAGAGCCCCTCGGATCAGCTTGTACAGCAGGACGGTGGTCGAGTCGGCGACGACGGTCTGTCCCGCGGCCGCACCGAGCACGACGCGACCGACGGTGTCGCCCTGCGTGATCGGCAGGTCCCACCACTGCTCGTCCCACCCGCGGATGAGCCGCCCGCCCCACGCGTCGGCCAGGAAGCGGGTGACGCGGTCGATGCTCGCCGCGGTGGGTCGGCCCAGCGAGTTGCCGTCGAGGTACGAGACGACGGGGTCGGTCGAATCGGTGTGGAAGCGGTCGCGATAGGGACGCAGGGGGTCGGTCGCGTCGGCCTCGGTCGCTCGGGTCACGTGGTCCACGCGGGCTCCCTCGATGCGGTGGTCTTCGGTGATGTCACCCGGTCACGTCGAGCGTAGGACGTAGCGTGAGGTCCATGGCCGACACCCGAATCGACGTTCTCCTGCATCCCGACGCCGTCCTCGACGTCCGCACGGCGACGGACCTCGCGCAGCGGGCGCTCGACGCCCGCGGCGTGGCCGGGGACGTCGTGGTGACCGACGACGTGTCGGTGGCGGTGGGCGACGCGGTGGTACTCGCGTCGCCGGGTGGCGCGGTCGATCTCGGAGGCGACGGGCGGTGCGTCGTGCGGGTGGACCTCGGGCTCACCGAGGCGGACCGGTCGCCGAACCTGTTCGCGCACATCCGCCGTCGCGGGTTGGACGGGCTGCGGTATGCCGTCGACCGCGTCTACCACCACCGACTGCATCCGGCCGAGGTGGTGCGCTACGGCGAGCACTGGGAGCAGCGGGTGGACGTCCGCCGGTGCGGACGGGCGGGAGCCCCGGCCGCGGCCCTGGTGCACGGCGGGTACTGGCGCGAGGCCTACGAGCTGGACTCCCTCGACGCGATCGCGATCGACCTGCTCTCGCACGGGTTCGACACCTGGAACATCGAGTACCGCCGACCCGCGGTGCACGGGTGGGCGACGACGACCGCCGACGTCGAGGCGGCGATGGGTGTGATCGACGCGGACACGGTGGTGGCCCTGGGGCATTCGGCCGGTGGTCAGCTGGCCTTGCGCTGGGCCGCCGACCACTCCCCGGCTGTGGTGGTGAGCCTGGCCGGGGTTCTCGACCTCGACGTCGCCCGTACCCGGTTGCTCGGGAACGGCGCGGCCGACGTCATCGACGAGGCCGACGGGGCGGCCTCGCCACGCGCGCGTCTGCCCCTCGGGGTGCCCACCGTCGTCGCGTGCGCGACGGAGGACGATCCGAACCTGAACGACATCGGACGCGATTACGTCGACGCCGCCCGGACGGCCGGGGACGAGGTCGACCACGTCGAGGGGCCCGGTGGGCACTTCGCGGTGGTCGACCCCGATGCCGAGGTGTGGGCGGACGTGGTCCGAGCAGTGCAGGATCGGCTGCGGTAGAACTACTTTCGACTGGGCGGCTGCAGCAGCTTCATGGCGCCGCGCAGCACGGGCTCGGGCACCTTGTCCTTCGCCTCCATGGCCCTGTTGAGGACCTTGGTGCGCGTTTCGGTGCCGCGGCCGAACGCCTTGTTGATCGGCCCGCCGTCGGGATCCATGTCGACGTGCAGCGGAGCGCCGCCGTCCTGCTGCGCGATCGCGTTGCTGATGACGACGCGCTGGATCTCGCTGGTGCCCTCGAAGATGGTGTACAGCTTGGCGTCTCGGTACCACTTCTCCACCGGATGGTCGGTGATGTATCCCCACCCACCCATGGTCTGAATGGCGCGCTCGGTGGCGGCCACGGCCACCTCCGTCGCGGCCAGCTTGGACATCGAGCCCTCGCCGCGCTCGAAGTGGATCTTGTTGGCCGCCATCCAACTTGCCCGCCACGTCAGCAAGCGCGCGGCGTCGATACGCATCGCGAGATCCGCGAGCGGGAACGCGATGCCCTGATTGTCGATGATGGGTGAACCGAACGCCTCGCGCTCGTTGGCGTAGTGCGTCGCGTACTCGAGGGAGGCGCGGGCGATGCCCAGTGCCTGCGCGGCGACCATCGGCCGCGTCTGCTCGAGCGCACCCAGCGTGGCGGACCGGCCGCGGATGCCCGTCTTCTCCGCTTCCCGTGCCTTGGCCAACTTGTGCTCGAGCTTGTCCGCGCCGCCCAGCAGGTTGGCCTTGGGGATCCGAACACCGTCGAACTTCAGCTCCGCCGTGTGCGACGCCCGGCAGCCGAGCTTGTCCAGCTTCCGGACGAGCTCGAGGCCCTTGGTGCCGCCGGGAACGATGAACAGTGCCTGCCCCTTGTGACCGAGTTCCGGGTCGACGTTGGCGTTGACCACGTGGACATCGGCGATGCCACCGTTGCCGATCCACATCTTGTGGCCGTCGATGACCCAGTCGTCGCCGTCCTGCCGGGCCGTCGTGCGCAGGTTCCGCACGTCGCTCCCGCCCTCCGGTTCGGAGATGGCGAGGGCGGCCAGCTTGATGTCGTCGGGCGTACCGAAGCATTGCGGCGCCCATTCGAGCATCTGCTCGGGCGTCGCGGCCTGGCCGATCGCCGACAGCGCGAGGGCCGGCATGACCACCGCGAGGCCGATGCCGGCGCAGCCCCAGAAGAGCTCCTCCATGAACACCGGCAACGACAGTCCCGTCGGATCACCGATGAGGTCGCGGTAGAACAGCGGCGAGTAGAACCCCGCGCGCGCGGCCTCCTGCAGGACAGGCCACGGGAACTCCTGCTGCTGGTCGTAGTGCTGCGCGACGGGCCGGACGACGTTCTTCGCGAAGTCGTGTGTGCGCGCCGCCAGATCGTGCTGGGCCTGGGTGAGCGTCAGATCGAAAGCCACGGTGTCCCCCCATGAGACGTCGGTTTGCTCGGGTGGTACCCCCTGTCACCGTCTGTTACACACATCACATGGGGTCTGGGGGGAACCGCCCGAGGGCCGGGGGCGTCCAACGAGTCGTGAGAACGGTCGGGGTGGGGTTGGCGTGCGCGGTCGTCGCCGGGTGCGGTGGGGGTGTCGTGGGGACGCCGGTGGCGGAGTTGTGGGATCCGTGCAGCCTTTCGGCGGAGGCGTTGACGAGAGTCGGTGTGCAACCCAGGGCCGCAGAGCCGCAGCAAGTGCAGAACGGATCCAACACCTGGCGATTTTGCTCGTACACCCGCGACTGGGCGGTCCTTACCGTCATAGCAACAACGACACCATTCGAATCGGTCTCCGAAGATCCCAGAGCACTCGACATCCGATCGGTGGACCTGAACGGAGAACCAGGCATTCAATTCGTTTTGCCAGAACCGTCACCGCTGCCTTCGTGTTACGTGAGCGCAGCACTTCCGGTGGGCTCCGTCCAGTTTCGAGTCGCAGAATCGGGAATTTCGCCGCCCACAGCGGGGGTCTGCGATACGGCCGTCGAAGTCGCACGCGGCCTCTACCCAGAGACCGAGAGGTGAGTACGTGACCGAGGTGCGCTTAACCCCCGCGGCGGCCGAGGCGTGTGAACGGGCATGCCTCGCTTTTGCCGCTTCTGCGACACAGATCAGGAGCGACGTACTGGTCACTGGATCCATTGGAGGCTTCGGCACCCTCCCCTCCGGCATCGCGCTGAAACAGAAGTACACGGAGCTCACCTCGGGCGGGTCGGGCTCGCTCACCTCGACGCTGCAGGGCCACATCGACGTCGCCACCAAGCTGGCCGACACGTTCCGCCGCATGGGTGACCAGTACGTCGAGACGGACGAAGCGGTTGCGGCAGCGCTGCACCTGTCGGACACAGGCGGTCGGTGAATGGCGGTCACGCACCTACGGACGGCCGGCGTCGTTGGCGTCGCCGCGTTAATCGTCGCCGCGTGCGGTGGGGGCGTCACGGGAACGCCGGTCGCGGAGTTGTGGGATCCGTGCAGTCTTCCTACAGATGTGTTGCTCGATGCGGGCGCGGACCCGGAGCCTCTCAACGCCACCACACAACGGCAAGGCGAAAACGAATGGAAGTTCTGCACCTTCAAGTTGGAGCGGGCGATGCTGACGGTCTTCGCGACCACGACTCCCTTCGATGACGTAGCCGCCGACGCGCGCGCGACCGAACGGCAACCCACCTCGATCGCAGGCGAGCCGGCAATCCAGTTCTTGCTTCCGGAGATCTACCGAACGCCATCATGCTTCGTTTCCGCTGGTCGCCCATACGGAACGGTTCAATACGTCGTTTCGGAGAACCTCATGGACAAAACGCCGGTCAGCGAAGTCTGTGCCAGAACTCGTGAAATCGCCGGGGCGTTCCTCGGCTACTCCAGATGGTGAGGCAGTCGTGTCGAATCAGCTGAACGTGTCGCCCGAGGCCGCAAACCGTTGCGCTGCGACTTGCGACGCGTTCAGCGAGGAGCTGAATGCAATCCGCGCCTACGTAGCGGGGCGCGGAAATGTATCCGGCTTCGGCACCCTCCCCTCCGGCGTCGCGCTGAACGCGAAGTACACGGAGCTCACGTCGGGCGGACCCGGCTCGCTCACGGCGATGTTGCAGGGCCACATCGAGATTGCCACCAAGCTGGCCGACACCTTTCGCCGAATGGGCGAGCAGTACGTCGAGACGGACGAAGCTGTTGCGGCCACGCTGCACCCGTCGTACGCGGGCGGTCGATAGTGGCAACCACGCGCTCACGGGCGGCCGGCGCGATCGGCGTCGCCGCGGTTCTCCTCGCCGCGTGCGGTGGGGGCGTCGAGGGAACGCCGGTCGCAGAGTTGTGGGATCCGTGCAGCATCCGCGCCGAGGCACTCGCCGAAGCCGGTCTCGACCCGAACGGATCGATACCGGGCGAACGGATCGAAGGCAGCCGCCGGGTGGCAGCATTCTGTACTTATGTCGACAGGCGGTTCGACTTCACGGCGTACAGCTTCGCTCAGCCCGTCGAAGTGAGAGTACCCAGTTCGGTTCTGGGCGATCGCGTGGTCGTTGCCGATCATGCCGCGGTTCGCTACCGCGCCACTTCGCCGGCCGGCCTACCGACGTGCGCAATCGCGTTGGAGGCCTGGAGCGGCTCGGCGGAATTCGAGGTTCGTGCCGGTCCGGGGCGGGAGCCGATCGACGATCTTTGCGCCCCCCTGGATCAAATTGTTCGCCTTCTCCTCCCGACTGTGCCGTTCTGAAAGAGAAGCACCTCATGAATGAGATAAGACTGTCGCCCGGTGCCGCAGAGCACTGCGCTCGAGCATGCGCAAAGTTTGCGCACAGCGTTCGACAGGCTCATGCCGAAGTCGACTCGCGAGGGGAAATCTCCGGCTTCGGCACACTCCCCTCCGGCATCGCGCTGAACCAGAAGTACACGGAGCTCACCTCGGGCGGGTCGGGTTCGCTCACCTCGACGCTGCAGGGCCACATCGACGTCGTCACGAAGCTGGCCGACACGTTCCGCCGCATGGGCGAGCAGTATGCGGCGACCGACGAGGCCGTCGCCGCATCGCTGCGATCGACGGAACCTCGCTGATCAGCGCAGGGCGTCGAGGTTGGTGCGCAACAACATGACGTTGTAGTCCGACCAGCGGGACGCCGTGAAGTACAGGTCGCGACCCAACGAGCTCGGGTGGATGTACGGCGCGTACACCCCGCCGATGGTCTCGCCCCGGCCGAGCAACGTGCGCGGTGCGCTCCACGGCCCCTGCGGTTCCGTGGCGGTACGGGCCACGATGGAGCCCTGCGTCTCGTCGCCGTAGAGCATCACGTACTTCTGCAGATACTCGTTCCACGCGACGCTCATCTCCGACACGGGCTCCTGGACCACCTTGATCGAGTCCTCGACCCGTGGCGACCAGGGCGCCTCCGGCTTCCCCGTCGAGTACTCGTACTTGGTGAGGTCCAGGATGTCCGCCGGACGGACGCGCGCCAGAAATGCCGCGCCGAAACGGCCGTTCGGAGTCCCGAACTGGTAGAGCCAGCCGTCGTTCCCCCTCGCGTAGGCATTCATCTGGAATCGGCCGTTGGCCTCGTTGACCTGTGCGACACCGGGGATGGTGACCCCCTTGTTCACTCTGATGGTCAGCGGGTCGGTGGTCCACGTCTGACCGTTGTCCCGCGAGGTGGCGATGGCCGAGAAATTGGTGACCCACCGGCCGGGTGCGCCCCACGACTGCACCGACATGTAGTTCAGGTACTGCACCCCGTCGATGGCGATGGCCGCCGTCGGAATGGTGGTTGCCTCGATCTCGGGCAGACCGAGCGTCGGGACGATCTGGCGCGCGAACCGCGGCGCGTCGGGCGTCACGACGGAACCCGACGCGGTGTTGCCCGGCACGGCATCGGGAATGGAAATCCCGTCGCCGAGTGCGGTGTCACCGGATCGCAGCAGGACGTTGTTGCGCCATTGCCCGCCGCCCACGGAGCAGTTACCGAACGTGTCGCCGAAGGCGTAGAGCACCTGGCCGGCGCCGTTGTCCCAGGCGATGCCGAGATCGGTTCCGGAGATGCCGAAGCGGTCGTAGGTGCTGTTCGCGCTGGCTGGCCCTGTCACCCAGTCGACGGATTGCGTGTTGGACGACCGGATGGGCGCCAACGGGCCCTGCGGACCACGGGGATTGGTGCCCCCGCCGCCCGAGCTGCCGAACATCGAGGATCCCGGTCCCATGCGGCCACCGCACGGCTCGGCCGACGCGACGGACGTCGTCGCCGCGCTCAAACCGCTGACGGCGAGAGCCAGGATCGCCCCGTGAACGGCTGATCGACCGATAGCGCGCATGCCCAGAACCCACCCGTCGTGGTGTTACTCATGTGAATGTTGTGACGAGTGTTACTGAGGAGGCAGCGGTACGCAACCGCAGCGTGGAGCGAATCTTGAACTACATCAGTGTGATTCGAGCTGCCGAGCATGCATCGCGTCGAGCAGCAGCAGGGCCGCACCTTGCACGACGACGGCCGCACCGTGGCCCCAGGACCGATCGCGGGTGAGCCGACCGCCGAACGACGGCCGGTGGTACATGAGGTGGGCACCGCCCGCGACGTAGCCGACGTCGAGGGCGGTGTTGATCCAGAGAGTGCGGCGCAGCGACGGGCTGGTCACCGGCTTGGAGCGGGTGGCCCCGATGCCGGCGATGGCCAGATCGATCGCGCCCCACCCGGCACTCTGCAGGCCGAACGCGCGAACGCGTTCCGAGCTCGACACGGCGAGTGCGAGTCCGCCGACCACACTGCCCCCTCCCCACCAGGCGAGACGGCGTCCGAGGGTGTCAGCGATGGTCTGGGCAGAGGTCATGTGACCAGTGTGCCGGGTGGATGCTCCAGGGCGGTCCGACGGCAACGGTGCGCAGCGCACCTCGGTCCGCGCACGTTGCAACCTGCGCGGACCGGCGTGCGCTGCGCACCGCACACCCGGGCCACCGGGGGCGGGGCCACCGCGGCCGGGGGCGGGGGTCAGACCGCCCCGACCTCCCGGAGCCGAGCGATCTCCTCGGCGGAGTAGCCGGACTCGGCGAGAATCTCGTCCGTGTCCGCCCCGTGCGCGCGTCCGGTGTGCCGGATGCTGCCGGGGCTCTCCCCCATGCGCCACATGACGTTCTGCATGCGCACGGGTCCCAGGTCCTCGTCCTCGACGGTGGTGACCATCTCGATGGCGGTGACCTGAGGATCGTCGAGCAGTTCCGACGGTTTGTAGACCGGGGCGACCGCGGCGCCCGCGTCCTCGAACGCCGCGATCACCTCGTCCCGAGTGCGCTCCCCGATCCACCCGCCGACGTAGTCGTCGAGCAGGTCGGCGTGCGCGGCCCGTTGGCGGCCGGTGGCGAACCACGGCTCGTCGAGCACCTCGGGGTGCCCGACGAGGCGCAGCACGCGCTCGGCGATGGAGTTCGCACTGGTGGAGATGGCCAACCAGTGACCGTCCTTGGTGCGGTAGAGATTGCGGGGTGCGTTGTTGCTGGACCGGTTGCCGGTGCGCTCCTGATCGATGCCGAGCTGGTCGGCGTAGATCACGCCCGGCCCGACCGCGGTCATGATGGGGCTGAGCAGGTCGAGGTCGATCTCCTGACCGCGACCGGTCTTGTGCCGGTGCACCAGCGCCATCGACACCGCGGACGATCCGGCGATGCCCGCGAGGGAATCGGCCAGACCGAAGGCGGGCAGGGTGGGCGGACCGTCGGCTTCACCGGTGAGGTGGGCGAACCCGCTCATCGACTCCACCAGGGTGCCGAACGCGGGCCGCGTCGAGTACGGCCCGGTCTGGCCGAAACCGGTGACCCGCAACAGAATCAGGCCGGGGTTGAGGGCCGACAGCACGTCGTACCCCAGCCCCCACCGCTCGAACGTGCCCGGCCGGAAGTTCTCGACCACCACGTCGACGTCGGCGACGAGCCGCTTGAACACCTCGGCGCCGTCCGGGTTGCCGAGGTTCAGGGTCAGCCCACGCTTGTTGCGGCTGACCATGGTCCACCACAGCGGGTGCCCGTCCTTGTCCAGGCCGTGGCCGCGCATTCCGTCCGGCTTGGTGGGGTGCTCGATCTTGACGACGTCGGCACCGAAGTCCCCGAGGATCTGCGCGACCAGCGGCCCGGCCAGGATGGTCGAGACGTCGAGGACGCGGATCCCCTCGAGCGGACCCGTCACTTGTAGGGCCGGTGCAGGTAGCGGCCGGCCGGTGCGCCGGAGACGGCGCCGTCGGCCAGGACCCGCTGTCCGCGGACGAAGGTGTCGGTCACCTTGGCGCCGAGCTCGAAGCCCTCGAACGGCGTGTACTCCTGGGTGGACTCGGAATCCTCCGGACGCACGGTCCAGGTGTGGTCGGGATCGACGAGCGCGAGGTCGGCGTCCATGCCCACGGCGATCGAGCCCTTGCCCGGAAGTCCGTACCGCTCCGCCGGATTGAGCGAGGTGAGCTCGGCGATACGACGCCAGCTCAGACCGCGCTTGCGACCCTCGCTGACCAGACCGGGCAGCAGGTACTCGGCGCCGCCGAAGCCGGACTTGGCCGCGAAGATGTCGCCACGGTCCTCCGCGAACTTCTTCTCGTCCTTGCAGCAGGCGTGATCACTGACGACCCAGTCCACGTCGCCGGCGATGAGGTGCTCCCACAGGGCCTCGACGTCCTCGCGCGGACGCAGCGGCGGGTTGACCTTGCCGCCGAGACCGTAGGCCGTGTCGATGTCCGCGAGCAGGTGCCCGATGGTGACCTCGCGCCGGAAGTTCACGTGCGGGAACGCTTTCGCCATCCGCATCGCGGCGGTGAGCGCCTTACGCGAGGACAGGTGGAGCAGGTTGATGTTCGGCAGCTGCGTCTCGTCGGCGAGGAACGACGCGATGGTGACGGCGAGGCCCTCCGAGTGCGGCGGGCGCGACGCGCTGTAGGCGGCGAGGCCGGTGAGCGTGCCCTCCTCCTCCACCATCTTGGTGTAGGCGCTCATGATCTCGGCGGTCTCGCAGTGCAGCGAGAGGGAGATGTGGTCCGCCATCTCCGGAAGCTGTTCGCGGGCAGCCTGAATGCCGCGCATGACGAACTCGAAGTGCGCCAGGTCGTACCGCTCGCCCTCGGGGGTCATGAGGAACTCGCTCTGGTCGGTGGACCGACCGTGCAGACCGTGGCTGCCGTAGAACATGAAGATCTTGAACGACGTCACACCGTGATCGGTGATGAGCGAGGGGATCTCGCCGATGTGCTCCTTCGACATCGGTGCGAGGTGGTACGCGTAGTCGACGTACGGACGGCCCTCGGTGGCCTCGAGCACCGTGGGGAAGACGTCCGCGTAGGACCCACCGGTGTTCATGTAGTACTGGCCGGTGCGCATGTAGGACAGCGAGGTGGTGACACCGCCCTGCACGCAGGCCCGCGACTCGGTCTCCGCGTCCTCGCCCAGCGGGTTGTAGATGCCCCAGTGCTGGTGTGCGTCGACCACTCCGGGGAAGGCGACCTTGCCCGCAGCATCGATGACGGTGTCGGCCCCCGACGGATCGATACCGGCAGCGATCTGCGTGAACTTGCCGTCCTCGATCAACAGATCGAGGAACTCGCCCTCCTCGGGGTGGTCCGCACCGGGACGAACGACGCGGGCGTTGGTGATGAGCAGTGTCGTCATGACGAGGTCCTTTGCATATCGAGAGAATCGGCCGCAGCGTCCGCGGCCAGGAAGGACAATCCGAGGGCGGGCAACAAGCCGTTGCCCGCGAGGTAACCCGAGGCGCCGTGACCGGAGATGCCCATGGCGGCACCGCCGGCGGCGAAGAGACCGTCGATGGGCGAACCGTCGGTGCGCAGAACGCGCGCCCGGCCGTCGACCACCAGACCACCCTGGGTGTGGAAGAGCGCCGGCACGATGGCGACGGCCGCGTACGGTCCGGTCATCTCGTGCTCGAACGACGTGCGCCCGAACGGATCCGAGCTCTCCCCGCGAGCGTAGCGGCCGACCGCGGCCAACTCGTCGACGACCGCGTCGACCGGCAGCCCGGTGGCGGCAGCGAGGCCGACGGCGTCGTCGGCCCAGACCGCGGCGCCCGACTCGACGGTCTGCCGGAAGTCCGTGAACGCCAGGCACCGATCGTGGATCTCCCGGTCGATGATCAGCCAGCCCTCCGACCCCGGCCGGGCCGCGAGGTGCGCGGCGTACTCCGAGTAGCCGGTGGTCTCGTCACCGAACCGGTGACCCGTGGTGTCGAGTACGACGCCGCCGTGCATCACCGTCGCCCAGCCGACCAGCGTCGCCGCCTTCTTCGACAGGGCCGCGTGTCCCTGATAGGCGTCGAGGAACCTGGCCTCGGCACCGAGGCGCGTGCCGATGGCGAGCCCGTCACCCGTCGAGTACTCGCTGCCGTGATAGAACGCCGACGCGATCTCGGGGGCGTGCTCGGCGACGGCCGACCGGTCCGCCCCGTACCCGTTGGTGGCCAACAGGACTGCCGGCGTCGGGATCTCGTCGGTGGTGCCGTCGGGCAGCGTCACGACGACGGCACTCACGCGCCCGTCCTCGGTCCGCACGTCCGTCACCCGCGCGGGGGCGTAGACGTCGATGTTCGGGTGCTCGGCGACGGCGCGCGTCAGGTGATCGAGCAGCACGCTGCCGTGCCGGCCCTCGACGGTGTGGCAGCGCAGCGCCGAATGACCGGGGTACGCGAAATCGGTGACCAGCGACAGCGGGATGTCGAGGTGATCGGCCATCCACTCCACGAGAGGCGCACTGACGTCGGCGAGTGCCGTCGCCAGCCCGACGTCGGCGGTGCCCTTGGTCTTGCGCACGACGTCGTCGACGAACCGCGACGGGGAGTCCTCGACGCCCGCCGCACGCTGCCAGCGCGACCCCGCGCCGGGGATCATCGCCGTCGACATCGCGGTGTTGTTGCCGCGCTTGGCATGTTCGCTCGCCTCGACCACCACGACGTCGAGACCCCGCTCCGCCGCGCGGAGCGCCCCGACGAGGCCACCGCCCGCACCGGCGACCACCAGGTCCGGGCCGTGCTCGCTCACGCCGCGACCTCGAGGTCGGCCCGCAGGGCCAGCAGGCGCAGCGCGGTGGCCGTGGGATCGACCACGACGGGATCGGTGCGCCGCTCGGCGAGGTCCACCGCCGAGCAGGCGTTGATGGCGACGGAGGACGTCAGGGACGGCGCGTAGCGAGCGACGGCCGCGGTCCAGGCGTGCGAGTCCGCGATGTCGTCGAAGGACAGGTTCATGACCGTCGTCGGCTCGGCGGCGATGCCGTAGCCGGCCAGGCGGCGATCGAGTTCCGCGGCGATGGCGTCGTTGCGCGCCAACGCCCCGACGCGGTGTCCCTGCGAGGCGTAGAACGACGCCGTCAGCCGCGTCAGCCCGTACAGCGGACGCGCGAAGTCCCCGGCCTGCTCGGCGCAGGGATCGAGAACACAGTCCGGCAGGAAGCCGTCGTACCCGGCGGGGTCGGCCGCCGCGAAGGCGGCCGCGACGGCGTCCTCCGACGCCCGGACATCGCCCTCGGTGTCGAGGGCACGCGGGGCGTCGGGACCGAGGTCGTGCAGATCGACGACGAGCCCGGTGGGACTCAGGGCGTCGTACCGCGCCTGCCGACGGGCCAGTTCGGCGTCGTCGACGTGGACGGGGGTGAAAGCGAGCAAACGCACGAGGGGCTCCTGTGGTCAGATACCGAGATACGCGGACTTGACGCGATCGTCGTGGGCGAGTTCGGTTCCGGTGCCCGTGAGCACGATCGACCCGCTCTCGATGACGTACGCGCGGTCGGAGATGGCCAGGGCCTGCGCGGCGTTCTGTTCGACGATGAGAACGGTGACCCCGTCGTCGCGAATGCGCACGATGGCCTCGAGCACCTCGGCGGCGAGCTTGGGCGCGAGGCCCACCGACGGCTCGTCGAGCGTGAGCACGCGAGGCTGGGACATCATGGCCCGACCGATGGCGAGCATCTGCTGCTGGCCGCCGGACATGGTGTCCGCCCGCTGGTTCCGCCGCTCCGCGAGGATCGGGAAGAGCTCGTACACGCGCTCGAGCGACTCCTTGGTGGAACCACGCTTGCGGGTGTAGGCACCCATCTCGAGGTTCTCGGAGACGGGCAGGCTGCCGAACAGCGCACGGTCCTGGGCGACGTGCACCAGGCCCGATCGCACGATGCGATCGGCCCGCCGACCGCAGATGTCCTCGCCGTCCAGCATCACCCGACCACGATGCGGCGCCACGAGTCCCGAGAGCGCCCGCAGCGTCGTCGTCTTGCCGGCGCCGTTGGCCCCGATGAGCGAAACGATCTCGTTCTTCTCGAGGTGCATGGTGACCCCGTGCAGGATCTCGAGCCGGCGGTAACCGGCGTGCAGATCGTCGATCTCGAGCATCATGCGGTCTCCTCACCCAGGTAGGCCTCGACGACGCGCGGATCCTCGACGACGGTGCGCGGGTCACCGGAGGTGAGCACGGCACCCTCGTGCATGACGACGAGTCGTTCGGACAGCGCCATCACGGCCGCCATGATGTGCTCGACGAAGAGCACGGTCTGTCCCGCGGTGTGCAGGGAGCGGAGCAGGTCGATCATCGGAGCACGTTCGGCGGGAACGAGCCCCGCGAGAACCTCGTCGAGCAGCACGACGCGCGGCTCCATCGCGAGGGCGCGGGCGAGTTCGAGTCGCTTGAGACCGGCCGTGGACATCGTCGAGACGACCCCACCCACCTGATCGGACAGTTGCACCCGATCGAGCACCTCGAGCGCGTGCCGGCGGGCGTCCTTGCGCGACTTCCGCACGGACAGCGCGGCGATGGTGACGTTCTCGAGCACGGTCATCGACTCGAACGGCCGCATCAGCTGGAACGTGCGGACCAGGCCGGCGCGCGCGGTGCGGTCGGCCGGCCAGCCCGTGATGTCCGTGCCGTCGAAGATCACCCGTCCCGACGTGGGCGGCTGCTCGCCGGACAGCAGCGAGAACAGCGTGGTCTTGCCGGCGCCGTTGGGGCCGATGATGCCGAGGAACTCCCGATCGGCGACGTCGAGGTCGACGTCGCGGACCGCGTGCAGTCCGGAGAAGGACTTGCTGAGCCCTTCGACGCTGAGGACGCTCACTTGCGCCACCTCTCTCGCACGGTGCCGAAGATGCCCTTCGGCAGGAAGATCACGATGAGGATCAGGATCACGGAGTACACCGCGACATCGAGACCGATGGAGCCCTGCAGGAATTCGAGGAACGCCGGCGGGCGGCGGAGGATCTCGTTGATCACCTCGGACAGCGGACCGATGACGGCCGCGCCGAGCACCGGGCCCCAGATGGTGCCGATGCCACCGATGACGGCGGGCACGATGGCCTCGACCGAGACCGCCGAGCCGAAGGCCTGTTCCGGGCCGACGAAGAAGTAGTACTGCACGTAGTACACCCCGGCGACGGCGGTGAGGGCGCAGCTGGCGGCGACGGCGATGAGCCGGTACTTCATGGTGTCGATGCCCAACGACGCTGCGGCCGTAGCGTCGTCGCGAATCGCCTGGACGTACTGACCTGCCCGCGACCGGACGTAGAAGATGGTGCCGAGGACGGCCAGCGCGAGGATGACCAGCGGGATCCACAGGTAGTTGGCGCTGCCCTTCTCGAACTGCAGCATCGACCACGAATCCCGCGGCAGGATGGGCACATTGAAGCCCTCGGTCTTGTTGAAGACCTCGAGGTTCTGCACGAGCAGCAGGAACATCTGGGCGAACGCGAAGGTGGCGAGGGCGAAGTACGAGCCGGCCAGGCGGTACCGCAGACACAGGTACGCGATGGTGGTCCCGACGGCCGCGGAGACGACGGCGGCGACGATCATCGACAGCCAGGGCGAGATGCCGTGCTCGACCAGCAGATAGGCCCCCGTGTAGGCGCCGATGCCGAAGAACGCGGCGTGACCGAAGCTGAACATGCCGCCGAAGCCACTCATGATGTTCCAGCCGACGGCCATGATCGCGAAGATCAGCGTCCGGACGGCCACGGTCTGCGCCTGCTCGCCGAGCAGGAACGGCAGCATCGCGACGACCACGAAACCGATGACGAGCGTGAGCAACTGGCGGGTCAGCCAGGTGTCCTTCAGTCGCGGGTCCGCCGTGGTGGCCGACGCCGCGGTGGGTGCGGTGGTGGTCATCGACGTCCTCCGTACAGACCTTCGGGCTTGAGGAACAGCACCATCACGAACACTGCGAAGACCAGGATCAGCGATCCGGTACCCGGCAGGTAGAGCGCACCGACCGTCTGCACCAGGCCGATGACCAACCCGCCGACCATCGCGCCGACGATGCTGCCGAGACCGCCGAGCACGACGATGACGAACGCGAGGATGGTGAACTGCTCACCGACCGAGGGGGTCAGCGAGGTGAAGGGGGTCATCAGTCCGCCGGCCACGGCGACGCAGGCGGCGCCGATACCGAAGGTCAGGGCGTAGACACGGCCGATGTCGACCCCGACGAGCTTGGCGCCCTCCGAGTTCGACGCCACGGCGCGGATGGACAGTCCCAGCTTGGTGCGGTCGAGCACGGCCTTCAGGGCGACGGCCACGACGGCGGCACCGAGGAACGCGATCACACGCGGCCAGGACGCGACCGTGCCGAGGATGGAGAGCGAGCCGTCGACCGGCGCCGCAACACCTTTCGGCCGACCACCGAACACCATGAGCAGGACGTTGATGATGAGCAGGGACAACCCGAGGGTGACCAGCAGTGGCCCCTCGTGACTGCCGCCGATGGTGAGCTTGGTCAGCAACGTCGCCTGGACGATCATGCCGAACAGGAACATCACCGGGACGGCGAGGATCGTGGCCACGTAGACCGGCAGACCGGCCGTCGACAACGCGTAGACGATGTACATCGCCAGCGTCAGCATGGCGCCCTGCGCGAAGTTCACGATGCCGAGCACGCCGAAGATCAGCGTCAAGCCGACCGAGATCAGCGCGTAGACGCCGCCGAGCAGCAGGCCGGAGACGATGGCCTGGCCGACCAGGCCCTGATCCTTGCCGCCGACGAAGAACACGACGGCGAGGATCACCACGACGGCGCCGGCCACCGGAATGCCGGGGTCGAGCTTGCGGCGCGACGCCGTCGTCGCGGTATCGGTGTCCGCCGCGGCGACGGTCACTGTCCGCCGCCGGTGGGGAACTGGATCTGCTCCTGCGCGAACTCCTCCGGGAAGACCTGGGTGACCGCACCGTCGCGCACCTGCATGACGATGACGGCGGCGTTGCTGTTCTGGCCGGTCTCGTCGAACGTGATGGGGCCGGAGAACGCGAGCAGCGGCTCGTCGATCGAGACGCCGGAGATGGCCTCCCGCAATGCTTCCGGATCAGCGTCGGCGCCGTCCTCGAGGCCGGCGGCGATCACCTCGACCGCCTGGTAGGACAGCATGGCCGCGGTCTCCATCGGACGACCGAACTTCTCCTGGAAGCGCGACCGGATGTCGGTGACCCGATCGTCGGTGGCGTCGAAGTGGTAGTTGGCCGACAGCACGCCCTCACCGGCGGGACCGGCCGCGCCGGGGAACGAGCTGTCGTCGAAGGCGCCGTTGGCAATGCCGTAGAGCCCCTTGACGTTCACATTCAACTGCTGCACGGCGTTGGCGATGAGCAGGCCGTCCGGGTAGTAGCCCGTGGCGACGATGACGTCGGGGTTGGAGACGGCTGCCTCGCGCACCTGGGTGGTGGCGTCGGAGAAGTTCGTGGCCGGGTAGGTGATCTCCTGCACCGAGGAGATGCCCTGGTTCGCGGCTTCCTTCTCGAAGGCGTCGAAGACGCTGTCGCCGAACGACCCTTCGATGTGGAGGTAGGAGACGCGGTCGATGGCCTGACCGGTCTGCTCCTCGATGGCGGCCAGCGCCTTGGCGCCGTCCGTTCCCATCGACGACGCGTTGGGCTGGATGCGGAACGTGTACTGGTAACCCTGGTCGAGGATCTTGTCGTCGACGGCGACGTCGATGACCAGCGGCACGCGGGAGCGCTCGGCGACCGAGGCGACGTTCTGCGTGACGTCGGACTGGTAGGTGCCGACCAACGCGACCGCGCCGTCGTCGATCAGGCGTTGCGCTTCGCTCTGTCCCACTTCGGCTTTGCCCTGGCTGTCACCGGAGACCAGCTCGAGGGTGCGTCCGTCGAGCGAGGAGATGCCGCCCGCCGCGTTGATGTCCTCGACGGCCATCGCGGCGCCGTCGTTCATCAGTCCGCCCACGCCGGCGAGCGCGCCGGTGGTGGGGTGCACGGAGCCGATCTTGATCGGTCCCGATCCGTCCGACCCGGACGACGATCCGCACGCGGCGGTGCCGACGAGGGCGACCGCTGCCACAACGCCTACGACTTTTCTCATGATGGGATCTGCCTTCCGCGCCCGGATGGGGGCGTCGAGTCCGAGGTGACCGACAGGCCATGCGACTGGCTCTGTGTTCCGCTCAGCGCACCACGTGATGGTGACCACTGCGCTCTGCGATCGAGTATTGCACGCGCTTTGGGGCGAGAACAGGTCTTTTCATGACTTTCTTGTTACGAGTATGGTTCGCTCAGCGGAACGCAGGTCACTGGCCGTCGGCAGCGCGTGCGTCGCGCCTGCCACGGGATGCCGCGCCTGCAGCGCCCGACTGTGGAAGGTTTGAAATCATGCCCGTCTCTCCCCCGATCGCGACCACCGAGCCGTCCGCCGGTACCGAATCGGCCGATCGAGTCGCCGACGTGTTGATCGCCTTCGCGCAGTCGGACACGCCGCTCGGCGTCTCCGAACTCGCCCGTCGGCTGTCGCTGAGCAAGGCCGTCGTGCACCGCATTCTGCAGTCGCTCTCCTCTCGAGCACTCGTCCAGCCGGTCCACGGCGACACCACCTATTCCCTCGGGCCCGCCGCCATCGGCCTGGGCACCAAGGCCTGGAGCCAACTCGACGTGCGCACCGTGGCCGCGCCGGTCCTGCGCCTCCTGCGCGACCGCACGCGCGAGACCGCCACCCTGTCGGTGCTGGTCGGTCACCGACGTGTCTATCTCGACCAGTACGAGAGCCCGCAGGAGGTCAAGATGGTGGTCGAGATCGGACCGCAGTACCCGCTGCACTCGGGCGCGTCGAGTCGCGCGATCCTCGCCTTCCTGCCCGAGCACTTCGTCGTCGAGGCGACCCAGGAACTGCGGGTCGCTCGGCCCGACGCCGACCTCGACGCGTTCCTGGCCTCCCTCGACGAGATCCGCGCCCTGGGTTACGGCACCTCGATCAACGAGCGCAACACCGGCGCCGCGTCCATCGCCGCTCCGTTCTTCGACTCGGCCGGCCACGTGATCGGCTCGGTCAGCTCGTCCGGCCCGGCGTTCCGCTACTCCTCCACCGCCGACGACGATCACGCCGCCCACGCCGCGCTGGTCGTGTCGGCGGCCGAGGACCTCACGCGCGGACTGGCAGGCCCGGCGTGATCGACGCGCGCTCGTTCCTCTACGTCCCGGCGGTCAAGCCGGCCCTGTTCGACAAGGCCGCGAGCGGACCCGCCGACGCGATCATCCTCGATCTCGAGGATGCGGTTCCCCTGCAGCACAAGGACACCGCGCGCCGTGACGTGGCGGCGTGGCTCGACGGCCGCACCGACGACTCGACGGCACAAGTCTGGGTCCGCGTGAGCCCCGACTTCCTCGACGCCGA
Source organism: Rhodococcoides corynebacterioides (assembly GCF_019834675.1). GTDB lineage: Bacteria > Actinomycetota > Actinomycetes > Mycobacteriales > Mycobacteriaceae > Rhodococcoides > Rhodococcoides corynebacterioides_A. Next base: position 236,868 of record NZ_JABUBU010000003.1, read on the forward strand.
CCTCGACGTCGCGGTGCATCCGTCGGTCACCGGCATCGTCGTCGCGAAGTGTTCGCAGGACACGCTGGAACGCACGGTCGACGAGATCACCGACCGCGGTACCGACACCCTCGTGGTGGGGCTCATCGAAACCGCCGCCACGCTGCGCGCACTGGACCGGGTCGCGGCGGTACCGCGGGTGGCCACCTTCGGCATCGGGGAGGTCGATCTGCTCGCCGACCTGCGCATCACGCGCAGCTCGGGGACACGGCACGTCGTCGACGCGCTACGTCTCGACGTCGTGATCGGCTGTGCGGCCGCGGGTCTCGCGGCACCCATCGCCCCCACGTCGACGAACTTCCGCGACCTCGACGAGTTCGCCCGCACCACAGCGGCGTTCGTCGAGCTCGGCTTCCGCGCGCGCACCGCGGTGCACCCCGGCCAGGTGTCGGTGATCAACGACGCGCTCACCCCGACCGACGAGCAACTCGCCGGCGCCCGGCGCCTGGTGGATCTCTTCGACCGTGCGGCGGGCGGGCCGACCGTGGACGACGACGGCCGCTTCGTCGACGAGGCCGTGGTGCGCGGGGCGAGGGAACTCCTCGCCCGCGCGCACCTGCCGGCCTGACGGGGCGCGCCTCAGCGCCTCAGCGCCCCACGATCGTCCGCAACGGCGCGAGCAGCGTCCCGGCGTCGTCCAACTCGCCGAGGGCGCGGCAGCGCTCCGCGAACTGCGTCGCCGTGTCCGCATCGAGCAGTGAGCCCACGTTCGCGGTGAACTTCGCCGTCACCTCGTCGAAGGACAGCGGACGCTCGGGGCCGCCGCGCGTGGTGAGCACCTCCTCGACGACGGTCGAGCCGTCCTGCAGCGTCGCGGTGAGAATCGCGGGGAACTGGTACGGAAAGATGCTGTCGCAGGTGCTGTTCGGGACGACGTCGACCTTCGCCATGATGGACCGACGCTCCGGGGAGGTGGCCTTCTCGTCCGAGTAGTCGTCGAACGACGCGCCGAGTCCCCCACCGCCCAGCAGACCGACGGCCACCGCGTAGGGCCCGGAGAACTGCGCCATGTAGCCCGTCTCGGGGGCGCGCTTGACCTCGATGGGCTCGCCGATCGTGCGCAGATTGGCGGCCGGGACACCGAGCTCGAGGTGCGTGATGTCGTCGGGGCCGAGTCCCCGCGCACGCAACGCGGCGGCGGCGTCGACGGCCGCGTGGGTGAAATGGTTGGCCGGGTAGGGCTTGACGAACAACGACGGCGCGGCCCAGGTCTCGCCCAGGCCCGCGGTGATCTCCTCGGCCCGCGGCGCATCGTGCAGCCACGCCTGGAAGAAACCGAACCGGCCCTCCAGCACGGTCGGCGGCCCGGTGAGGCCGTGGCGTGCGAGGCCCGCCGCGGACACCGCAGCGTGCGCGGCCCACCCACAGTGCAGCCGTTTGACGGTGCCGCCCGTGCGGTTGGCCTCGATGATGCCGGCAGCCATCGACGCGGCGATGCCCAGCGTGTCGACGATCCGGTCGGCGTCCGCTCCCGCGATCACGGCGGCGGCGACCGCGCCGCCCATGGCCCCGCAGATCGACGTCGCGTGCTGGCCGTGCTCGAAGAAGACGGAGTTACGGGTGGCCGGATCGAACCCGGCCATACCCAGCCGCACGCACACCTCGAGCCCGAGGGCGATGCCGCGCACCAGGTCTCGGCCGTTCGCGCCGTGCTGCTGCGCGGCGGCCAGCGCCGCCGGAATCACGCTCGCGCTCGGGTGGAGCACGGAGGGCAGATGGGTGTCGTCGAAATCGAGGGAGTGCGCGAGAACGCCGTTGACGAACGCCGCCAACGCCGGCGACAGGTTCTCCGGCACGCCGACGGCGGACGCCACCGGCGTCCCGCCTTCCTCCCGCGCCCAGGCGACCGCCGCCGCGCTCGTGTCGAGTTGCGTGGCGGCGACGGCGATGCCGAGGGTGTCGAGCACGCGGACTCCCACGCTGTCGACGACGTCGGTCGGCAGGTCGTCGTACGACGTGCGGTCGGCGAACCGGGCGAGGGCGTAGGCGAGCGTGTCGGTCATGCGGACACCACCGCGAGCGGACGCACGGGAGAGCCGGTGGCGCCGAAGATGTTGAGCGGCACCAGGACGAACGTGAATTCGTGGATCGCCTCGGCGGCCAACTGCTCGAGGTCGAGGGCCTCGATGATGTAGATCCCGCTCTCGACCAACAGGACGCGGTGGGCCGGGAGCAGGCCGTGCCCCTTGCCGGGCGCCAGTCGCTCGAACGCGATCGTGTCCGCGCCCGCAGCGTGAATGCGGCGCTCGGCCAACCAGGTCGCACCGGCCTCGCTCACCCCGGGCACACCCGACGGACCGCCCACGTAGGGCTGGCCCTGCTCGAACAGCTGCGACCATCCACTGCGGATCAACACGACGTCGCCCGGTTCGATGGCGACGCCCTGCCGAGCCACCGTCGCGTCCAGGTCGGCGACCGTGATCTCGTACCCGCCGTCGAGCCGCTCCACCCCGAGGGTCGCCGGAACGTCCAGCAGCACACCGCGACACACCATCGGAGCGATCGTGTGTACGCCGTGCTCGACGTACTTGCCGCCGATGCAGGAGTCGGTCGCGTCGGCGTCGCCGTGCAGCCGCCCGTCCTGGGAGACGTGCGCCAGCGCGTCGATGTGGGTGCCGACGTGCGTTCCGGTGGTGATCATGTCGTTCGCGGCGCTGCCGCCGTCGGCGCGCACCATGTCGCCGTGGCGTCGCGGCAGGGTGTGCCAGAACTGGGGATGATTCGGCGACTGCGGCATGCCAACGCGCAACTGGCGTCCGAGATCGACGTGCCGCACTCCCGCCGTGACCGCCTCGAGAAGTCTGTCCGCCATGCCCGTCTCCTGTGTGTCGTTCCGCTGAGCGAACTGCGTATGCGTTGTCCATGCGTTCGCGTCGGTGTCGCGTCGACGCTAGCAGGAATGCAGTGCGCCTGTCGGGTGGTTGACCACGGTTGATCGGCGGCGTTCACTGCATTCATGACCCACAGCGAGACGTTTCGCTCAGCGGAACGTAGTCGACAAGCCGTCGACCGATTGGTCGCGGACGCCCTGACCGCCGCCGAGGCCCGCGGGCCGTCCCGCGTCGAGACCGTGCTCGTCGACCTCTGGGGAGTCGGCCTCGCCGGCTCTCGCACGAGCGAGGTCGCCGCCCTGATGGCCTCCCGTCGTCGTGACTCGGGGCCGTGGCGCACCGTCGGGGGCGCCGCCACCGGAGATGCCGACACCGTTGCGCTGCTCGACGCCGTGGCGTCGTGCTGCTTCGAACTCGACGAGGGCAACAAGTACGCCGCCGGCCACCCCGCCGCGCACGTCGTCCCCGCCGCCGTCGCCGCCGCGCGTCTCGCCGACGGACCGGTCACGGGCGCCGCGTTCCTCACCGCCGTCGTCGCGGGCTACGAGGTGGCCACCCGGTTCGGCCACGCCCTCGCCCGCGACCCGCGCTGGCACACCCACGGCCACTGGGGCGCCACCGGTGCCGCCATGGCCGCCGCCGTGGTGTGGGGTCTGAGCGCCGAGCGCACGGCCGCCGCGGTGGACGCGTCGACCTCCCTCGTCTCGATCGCGCCGTGGGAGGTGGTGCTGCAGGGGCACTTCGGCCGAAACCTGTGGATGGGCACCGCCGTTCGCTCCGGCCTCGACGCCGCACGCCTGGCGGAGGCCGGACTGGTGGACAACGTCGGCATCGCGTCGTCCACGCTCGGCGGGGTGGTGGGGACACTGCACGCCGACCGCCTCGCCGTCGAACCGGGCGTGCTCTCCGTCGACCGGGGCTACGCCAAACGGCACGCCAGCTGTTCCTACACCCACGCCGCCGTCGACGTCGTCCAGCACCTCCGCCGCGAGCACGAGCTGTCCGCCGACGACGTCACCGCGGTCCGGGTGCGCATCCACGGACTGGCCGAGCCGCTGTTCGGGCGCACCCCGACGACCCGTCTGCAGGCCATGTTCTCGCTGCCCGTCGTCGTCGCCGCAGCGCTGGTCGCCGACGAGATCGGCGTGGACACCCTCGATCCCGACGGTGCGACGTTCGCTCGCGCGACGGCGGTGGTGGACCGGGTCGAGGTCGAGGTGGCCGACCACCTGACCGCGCTGCTCCCCGACCGCCGGGCCGTCGAGGTGGAATTGACGGTGCGGTCCGGGGAGGTGCTGGCCGCCGGCGCACCCAACCCCGTCGGCGACAGCGACCACTTCCCGCTCGACCGAGACGCCGTCGTCGCCAAGATCGCCGGGCTGGTCGGGGTCGCCGATGCGAGACGGGTCGTCGAGGTGGTGGACGGGTTGGCCGGGGCCGCGGACGTGGTGGAGGCGCTACAGGGGTTGCCGTGACGCTCCCTGCGGTGAGCAGGGTGTGCGGCTGGACGGGCTCCGTAGCGGAATCCCGTCTGCGCGCGCACCGAGACGCGCGTTCTGCTCGGGGCCGCGTGCCGCCCCGTGCGGTCCGTAACACTCGCCCCGTTCTGCGCGACGTGTGCTGTGACCTGTCACGCCCGTAGTCGGAGATTCGATGCCCAGCTCGTACCCGCCCCCGTTCCAGCCGCCCGTCGTCGCCACGACGAAGAAGAAGAAGAGCCGGAAGGGTCGGATCGGCATCGCCGCCGGCGTTCTGGTCGGCCTGTCCGCGGTCGGCATGGCCATGGGCGGTGAGACCGAGCCCGTGGCCGCGAGCACCGAGACACCCATCACGACGACGGTTGCGCCGACCACCGCCGCACCGACCACCACCCGCACCACGACCGCGCCGACCACCACTCGGGCCACCACGACCGCGCCGACCACCACCACCGTCGCGCCCACCACCGAGACCGTGACCGTCTACGCCCCGCCGCCGACTGTCCAGACGCCGTACGTGGATCCGGACGTCGACCGCGCCTACGTTCCCGCTCCGGTTCCCGCGCCGGTGCCGTTCGTGGCGCCGGCCCCTGGGCCCGCGCCCTACGTCGCGCCCGCTCAGGCTCCGGCGGAGGAGTCGGCCTACTACAAGAACTGCTCGGCGGCCCGGGCCGCGGGCGCAGCGCCCGTCCACGCCGGCGATCCCGGATACGGCTCCCACCTGGACCGCGACGGCGACGGGGTGGGCTGCGAGAGCTGACCCCCCGGCTGCGCTGCGCAGCGCACCCGGATCTGCGCAGGTTGCAACACGCGCGGATCGAGGCGCGCTGCGCGCCGGGCGAGGGGCGGGGCGGCTCAGGGGACGGACTGCAACACCGCCACGGCGGGCTTGGCCGAGCCGTCGTTCCGGTAGACCCCGAAGTAGTTCTCCTTGTCGGGGTTCACGGTGGTGAGGGGGGCGCGGTCGGTGGTCTCGTAGAAGAAGATCGGGCCGGCCCAGGTGTAGGAGAGGCGGAGGTCCACCGCCTGCCGATAGGCGGTGGCCTGGGCCTGCTCGGTGAGGCTGGGGTCGCCCGCGGTGGCGGCACCGGCCTCGGTCATGACGATGAGCTTCCCGGCGTCGCCGTTCTCGGTCATGATCGTGCGCGCGCTCTTCTGGTAGATCGTGCCGTCGGGGTTCCCGAAGTCCACGCTCATCTGCGACCAGGCGTTCCAGTCGGCGACGTCGTTCGGTAGAGCAGGTGCCGTGTAGGGGTGCCAGCCGAGGGCGTCGAACGAGCCGCCCGCCCCCAGGTCGTACATCTGATCGAGGTAGGTCAGGGGTGCGACCGCATGCCCCTCGGGCGACTGCCCGGTGGTCCCCCACGGCGACAGTCCCGCCGCGACGACGGTGATGGGGTACGGCGTCGCTGCCTTCATGGCCGGATACGCCGCACGCAGGAGGTCGACGTATCCCTGAACGTTGGGCTTGCCGGTGAGCGGATCCGCCCAGAACATCCAGAGATTGGGCTCGTTCCACACCTCGTACGCCCGCACCCCCTGCGGCGAGTAACGAGCGACGGTCGTGGCGGCGAACCGCGCGTAAGCGGCGGGATCCGTCGGCGGGGTGCTGCCGTTCGTCGTGGTGCGGGCCCAGGGCGGCGTCTTCTGGATCAACAGCAGGATGTTCAGTCCACGGGCGCGCGCCGCGGCCACGGCACCGTCGGGCCCCGCCCAGTTGTAGGTGGACGGGCCACCGTCCTGCACCCACCACCAGTCGATCTCGATCCGCACCCACGCGGCGCCGGTGCCGGCGATCCGCGCGGCCTGCGCCTGCTGCACCGTCGACGACGCCCGGAAATCGATGCCGTTGAGCCCGATGCCCTGACGCCCGACGTAGGAACTGGCGGCGGACGCCGGCGTCACGTTCAGCGACACGACGATCACCGCCACCAGGAGGAGGACGCGGACGAGGGCCGTGCGCACAGCCCTTGCCGTTCCGACCGAATCGAGATTTCCGGCTGTGCCGGCACTTCCGTACATGGTGACTCCCACCGACAAGGGGATGCGTAGCCGTCCCCGACCACACCAGGAGTCACAGCAGTAACATACGTCACATAAAACACAGGAGTACCAACCGAACGGTACTGGCTACCGGCCCATCAGCGGGACCAGCGCCGCCCACTCCCGACGCGTGAGATACGACGGGTTGGCCTGCTGCGGCGAGCGCAGCACTTCCATGCGGGCCAGGTCGGAGGTGGCGCGGCACTCCTCGGCGGTGACCGTGCGCGCCGGCACGGCAATCCGCGTCGGCACGTGCCACCGGCGATCCGCAGGGTCGGTCCGGTCGTGGGGCGAGCCGGTCACCTCCCCCACGCCGTGAACCCCACGCCCCGGTCCGCGACCACCGCCGGCGGTCACCCACAGCACGACGGCATCGCCGGGCTCCATCAGGGCCGTCCGGTAGTTCGGCGCGATGCACCACTCCCCGCCGAGATCGCCGGCGGCGATCATCGCCGCCACGTCCGTCAGACGCGGGTTGACCGTGATCACCCAGGCACCCAGGTCTGCGCGCGACACTGTCGCCACCGGCGCGTCCTCCCGTCTCGAGATGTGAGATCGACGTAACATTCCGTTCGAACTTGGGTATAAGTCAGCGTCCGAAACCCCGCACGGAAGACTCGACATGCCTTCTCACCGCCGCCCGACCAGCATCCGTCGCCGCGCGGCGTGGGCTGCCGCCGGCATCGCGGCCGTCGGAGTGTCCGCGGTGGTCGGGCCGTCCCTGCTCGACACACCCCAGTCTGCCGTGGCCTCGACGGACGTCGCCGCCGCCCCCGTCCCGGCGGGCACCCCGGCCGCCGTCACGCGGCCGGTCGTCGACATCGCGGCACCGAGCTCGGTGTCCGTCTCGGATCCGGACACCACCCTGACCCAGGTGCTGACGTCCGTCGGCTACCCCGCCGACCCCGACACCCTCGGCTTCATCGACCGAACCGCATCGGACATCTGCCGCGACCTCGCCGTGGGACGGGCCGGCGTCGACGTGCTCGCGGACGTCTCCGCTCGCACCGCCCCACGCGGATGGGACGACGCCCAGTCGGACGGCCTGGTCTACATCGGCGTCGCCGCCGAGTGCTCGGCCTACGCGCACCTGCTTCCCTGACCGCCCGGGACGGTCATTCCCCCAGCTGGGCGACGCCGTCCCATCCGGCCGGTGGTGACGTCGTCGACCGCCAGGGCGCGCCTGCGGCCACCCACCGGCGCCGCCAGTCGTCGTCGGAGACGCCGTGATCGTCGTCGGTGACACCGAATTCGAACCCGCAGGACGGGCAGATCTCGTAGGACGGGCCGGCGTCCGTCCGCGGCGGTTCGGTCAGACCCGGATACCGGCACACCGGGCAGACGTAGGTGGTCATCGGGGCACTCCTGGTTGACGGTCCCAGTACGCAGCGCCGGACCCCGGTCGGAACAGGGTCTTGACGGTGCCGTCGGGAGCATAGGCGGCGAAGGTGTTGCTCGCGGGGTCGTACATGCGCACGGTGCCGTCCGGACCGACCTTGACCAGATGCGACGGGTCGTCACGGAACCGGGCGGCGAGCTCGGCGTAGTCCTGCGCGGAGCGGGCGCCGACGTCGGCGCCGTGCCGCGCGAAGTGGTCGTCGAGCGCGCGCGACGACGACCATCCCGGCGCCGCGGGCGGCGCGTCCCGCGGAACGACGTCGTCCCAGCGCACCGGGACGCGAGTGGTCACCTCCTCCACGTCGTCGACGACGCGATCGAGGGTGGCCATCGCCGTCTCGTTGCGACGCATCCTCGCGAAGGCCCCGAGCGCGGCCACCACCGCGCGGACCCGCGACGCGGTGCGGGCGAACCGGCCGGCCGCCACCGCCGCACCCGCGGCTGCGGACAGCCCGGCCGAGACGAACGCCAACCCGATCCCGACGGCGACGGCCGCCGCCTCCTCGATCGCGAACTGCTCGATCAGGTCGCGGATCTGCGCCCGCGTGTCCGCGAGCCGGTCCGCGAAATCGCGACACAGGGCCGCGAGACCCGAGCACGCCCCGGCCGCCGCCTCGACCGCATTGAGAACACGACGCACGTCGTCCTGCATGGCGTCGATCTCGGGACTCGTCGACACGCGCAGCCCGTCGGCGACACCCAGCAGACGGCTCCGGACGTCGAGCAACTCGCGGCCGACCACGATCCAGGCCTCGGACGCCGCCCGCAACCGATCGGTGTCGCCGTTCGGACACGGCACACCCACCGCGTCGGCGATCTCGATCGCGCCCTGCAGCCCGGGTCCCGAGTCCCCCACGGCGCTCGGCAGCAGCACGTCCTCGAGCGTGGTCGGCGTCCCGGCCGACAGGTCCGGCGGCGGCCCGGACGCCGCGATCGAGTCCGCCGTCGCGTGATTGACGGCGGACTGCTCGATCAGCACACCCAGGGACGACAGCGCCGACACCACGGTGCGCAGCGCACCCGACACCGCGGCGACGTCCTCGTCGTACGCCGTGCCCCACCGCCGACCGGCCTCGTCGCTACCGGCCATTCCGCCCCAGTCCGCCGCGCGGCGCTGCTGCGCGCGCACCGCGGTCGCCACCGTGTCCGCCTCGCCGTACAGCGCGCGGGCGGCCGCGGTCAACGCGTCGGGTGCGAGATCGACGACGATCGGCGCCATCAGCGGGGCCCGAACATGCGCACGTTCGCCGCGACCGCAGCGGAATAGGCGGCATGGGCGGAGTGCGCCGCCTCGGCCATCGCGGCGAGACCATCGGCCATTTCCCGCGCCCCGGCCGCGGCCGCGTCGTGTGACCGACGGTGCGCGGCCGCTGCCTCGCCGGTCCACACCACCTCGAGGTCGGCCACGCGCGCGTCGAGGTCGGCGCGGTGCCGATCCGTCGTGACCGCCACGGCCCGCAGCCGCGTGACGACCTCCAGGAGTGGATCGAGCTCCACCCGGAACGCGGTCACGTCAGCGCCAGCCGGGTCGCGGCGACGGCGTCCTCGTGCGCGTAGCCCGCGGCGGCGGTCTCGAGCGCGCGGGCCTGCTCACCGAGCGCGGCGACGACGCGTCGACCGCCCGCGTCCACCCGGTCCCACCCTGCGGCGAACGCCGCCGCGGCGGCGCCGTGCCACCCGGCCGTCCCCGACCGGACGATCGCGGCCACGTCCGCGAGTTCCGACCCCAGCAGGTCCGCCGCGCTCGCGATCGCCCTGCTGGTGGCCCGAACGCCCTCCACCTCGACGTCGATGCGTTCCATCTCGCTCCCCCCGGTCGATGTTGCTGTCCGGTGGGTTGGACGACAACGCCGGTCGAACGGTTCCGTTCACGACGAAGCGGGGCGAGCACATCGGGTGGGATGTGCTCGCCCCGCTTCTCGTACGGTGCTCTCTCGGCGACCCGACGCGGCCCCCTCGCCCTCGCGGTTCCCGCGTCGGTCGTCGTGTCGAGAGGAGGATGGTCAGCGCTTGCGCGCCTGCTTCACCGTCTCGGCCAGATCGTGGCCGAAGCCCTGTGCGTTCTTGCGCGCCTTCTTCAGACGACGCTCGGCGACCCGGCGCGGGTCGTTGCGTCGGCGACGGACCACGACGAGCGCGACGACCGCGCCCACGACGGCGGCGATGACCGGGGCGCTGACCGCGCCGGCCTTGGCGACGTCCTTGGCATCGGCGTCGAAGTTCTTCACCGCGCCGGCGACCTCGTCGGCCGCGTGCTTGGCCTTGCCGGCCACCTGCGACGCCGCGTCCTGGGCGGTGTCGGCAGCCTTCTTGACGGCGTCGGGAGCATCGGACTGCTTGACCTTGTCAGCAGCGTCGGACACGGTCTTCTCCGCCTTGTCCGCGGCGTCCGAGGCCGTGTCCTTCGCCTTGTCCGCGGCGTCGGCAGCCTTGTCCTGCGCCGCGCTCGCGGCCTGGTCCGCCTTCTTCTCGGCCTTGTCCGCGACGTCGCCCGCCTTGTCGGCGAGGTCCTCGGCCTTGTCCTGTGCGGCGCCGGCCGCATCCTTCGCGGCGTCGCCTGCCTTCTGCGCGGCCTGCTTGCCGTCGGCCTTGCTCTGCTGCGCCGCACCCTCGGTGCGCAGGCTGTCGTCGCCGGTGGCCTCGCCGACCTTCTTCTTCGCGGCGCCCGCGGCCTCCTCGGCCTTGCTCTGTGCCTTGTCGACGAAATCAGCCATGGTTCGCTCCTTTCGGCGCCGCCCGGTCCGGGCGCGCTCGGTGTCTGAGGTCAGTCGTACGAAGAACGCGGAAGCGCACGCCGTCGTCACATGATCTACGTCACACCCGCGCCGGTGCGCAGGGGGTCTCCACCGGTCCGTCGGCGTCGCCGGCTGCCCGTAAGGTCGTCACCCATGGGTGCACAGCGACCGTTGTCCCGCGGGCAGAAGCGCGCCGCCAAGTCCGCCGCCCGCCGCCGCAAACGCGGCGGCGCGCCGACACCGTCGACCATCGACAAGGCGCTCGGGCGGTTCTCCGACTGGCTCGACCAGGCCGAGGAGCCGGACTCGGATCCGCGGGCCACCGTGCGGGTGATCGAGTCCCTGCTCCGCGAGCTGGACCGGGTGCGGCCGCAGTTCTCGGCGACGGGGTGGGTTCCGGACGACGCCCACCTGGTGCTCGACGCCGCGGAATCGGTGCTGGCGCAGGACACGGACGAGGCCGACGACGCCGCACTGCACCTGGTGTTCTCGGCGCTCACCTATCTGGCGTTCCTCGACGAGTCCGACCTCTGGAGCGGCACCGACGCCGACTTCGAGCACTGCATGGACGACCTGACGTCCTTCGTCGACTCCATGCCCGACACCCTCACCGCCGACGACGTGGAACTACCGGACGTGCCGGCCGAGGAGGAAGCGGCGGCCCTGGCGGACCTGCCGATGATCCCGCGGTGGGATGCGCTGATCGAGTGGTCGCGCAGCGGCGACGCCGTCAACGCGGCGACGGTGGGCGCGGCCCTGCGGGTGACCGTGCCGACCTCGACGTTCCAGGGACCCGCGGACGTTCCCGAGATCGCCGACCTTTGGTCCGGGGCTCTGCTCGGCGGCCTGGTCACGGCCGCGAACGGCGTGGCCGCCCCGGGACCGCAGGCCGACGCGTTCACCGCGCGCGACGTGCCGGCGTTGCGGGCCGCCGTGGCGGGGTACGTGAGCTCGACACTCTCCGCCGGGTCGGAGGTGGACGTCTCGGCGTCCGTCGCCGCGTCGTTCGTGGCCCAGACCGTGCTGGCCGCCATGACACCGGATCCGCCGGAGGGCAACCTCGACGAGGACTACGGCAGCCTCGAGGGCGAGGACCGCCGGACCGCCGAACTGGTGACCGCGCACCTGAAGTCCCTCGTCGACGACGGCCTGCTGGTCGACGGCGAGGTGGTGCTGGTGCCGCCGCAGCTGCAACACGCCGTGCGTGACGGGGTGGCGGAGGCCGACGTGTTCGGCAATCGTGACCTCGACTGAGTTCGCCCGACCCCGCCTGATCCCGCCCGACCCCGCCTGATCCCGCCTGATCCCGCCCGATCCCGGGCGGGCCGCCGAGTTCGGCGGCCCGGCGTCGAGACACCGGGCCGCCGCCACCTCAGCCCGCCACCACCTCAGCCCGCCGGCGGGGTGTCCGGAATCCCGCTCTCCGGCGGTGTCGCTCGCTCGCCGGTGTACTCCTCGACGGGGGCGTCACCGATGTCGGTCACGAGTACCGGCGTCAGGTTCTCCGGCACACCGTTCCGGATGCGGTAGACGTTGGCCCCGGAGATGCCGAGATGGCTCTCGGGCGAATAGCGGAAGGGCGCGAGCTGCGGCCCCTCGAACGCCGCGCCGTCCGATTGCAGTGCGCTGACGATCGATTCGCGGGTCGGGTTCTCCCCGGCGGCCTGCAACGCCTGCACGAACGCGTAGGCGTGACTCATGCCGTAGATGCGGTAGTTCGTCAGCGGCTCGTCCGCTCCGTTCTGCTCCCACACGCGCTGCCAGAGCTGGGTCCAGGGACTCTCCGCGTCGTCGGTGCCGTCGATGTACTGCAGCGACAGGATGTTCTCCAGCGACGACGCGCCGTCGGTCACCGCTCCCTGCGAGAAGCGGCCCAGCAGGGAGCCGACGAGATCGACGTCGGACCCGATCGAGGAGTAGAACCACTCCGGCGTGTAGTTCAGACGACGCGAGACCAGCTGGCTCAGCGCCGTGTACGACGGCACGTTGAACCCGAGCACCAGGTCCGCACCGGATGCCTGCAATTGGGCGATCTGCGGTGCGACGTCGGTGTTGCCGGACGTGTAGCGCGCGACGCCGACGATCCGGTCTCCGAGGTACTGGCGGACGGCCTCCTCGCTGTCGCGGCCCAGATCGTCGTCCTGGAGGAAGAGACCGACCTTCGCGTCGGGGCGGTTCTCGAGGACCCAGTCCCCGATGATCTTGCCCTCGACCTGGTAGTCCGGCTGCCATCCGAAGGTGTTGGGGTACTTCTCCGGATCGTTGCCCCACATGATCGCGCCCGACGAGACGAAGAGGTCCGGGACGCCCTCCTCGTTGAGGAAGTCGATCACCGCGCTGTGCGTCGCCGTGCCGAGTCCACCCACCATCGCGAACACCTCGTCCTGGAGGACGAGTTCGTTGACCACCTGCGTCGTCGTGGTCGGGTCGTAGGAATCGTCACGCACCACGTACTCGATCTGCCGACCGTTCACCCCGCCGGCGGCGTTGACGAAGTCGAAGTACGCCTTGGCGCCGGTGGGGATCTCGCTGTAGCCCGGTGCCGCCACGCCGGTCAGCGGATAGTGGGCGCCGATCTTGACCGTCGTGTCGGTGATCCCGACGGTGGACCCTTCCGACGAGGTCTCGCCCTCCTCGCGGCCGCCGGCGCCGCAGGACACGGCCATCAGTGCGGCCGCCGCGAGTGCCGTGGACCGCAGGGCCCAGCGCCGCGGACCCGTTCTCCTCGGTTGCGTCTCGTGTGTCATCGCGTCCCTTCCTTCTCGGGGTCGTTCGGGGCGTGCGGATCGGGGCCGGTCCGCGTGGCTCTGCTCAGCCGGTAGCGCAGGTAGCGCGTCCGCACGGTGCCGACCAGCCCGAGCGGAGCGAAGAGGATCACCAGGACGGTGAAGATGCCCGTGACCAGGGGCGCCAGTTCGGCCGCCTGCAAGCTGGTCAGTCCACCGTCGAGGCCGAGGTTGGTGACCACGGGCGGGATGTACGTCAACAGCGCCGCGCCGAGCAGCGCACCGCTGAGGGTGCCCAGCCCGCCGATGACCACCGCCGAGAGCAACGTCAGCGACAGCACCAGCGTGAACCCACTGGGCGCCGCGATCCTCGACGCCATGGCCATCACCGCCCCGGCCGCACCGGCGCACGCGGCACTGACGACGAACGCCAGAATCCTGCTGCGCGCCAGGTCGATTCCCGCGATCTCCGCCGCGACGTCGTCGTCACGCACCGCGCGCCACTGGCGCCCGACGCGGCCGACCGAGAGGTTGGCGAGGACGACGAACACGACGACGAGCAGGAACCACGACACGTAGGCGAGGAACTTGGTGGAGGTGAGCTCGTTCCCGGTGACGAAGTACGCGATGTCGTCGAGCGCGCGCGGCACGTCCGGGGACGGCACGATCAGTCCCTGTTCCCCGCCGAGATACTCCGAGAAGTACAGCGCGAGACCGGGAACCGCCACCGCCAGAGCGAGGGTCGCGCCCGCGAGATACGGCCCGTGCAGCCGGGCCGCGGCCAGACCGACGACGACGCCGACCACGCCGGCGGTGACGGTCGCCGCCAGCAGCACCAGGGGAACGGACCATCCGGATGCGTTCGCGCGCAACATCAGTGCGGCGGTGTAGGCGCCGATGGCCATGAACGCCCCGTGGCCGAGAGACAACTGCCCGTTGAGTCCGGTGAGCACGGTCAGCCCGCCGGCCGCCACCGCCAGGTAGGCGACGGACGTCAGTTGGCTCTGGCGGAAGGTGCTCACGCTCTCGAGGACGAGGACGATCACGACGACGGCCAGCAGGGCCCCGAGCAGGTGCCGGCGCACCGGGGTGGCGACGAGGCGACCGAGGCGTCCGAAGCGGCCGGTCTCCGCCGTCGAGGTCGACGGCGGGCGGGATCGGGTGGGTGCGGTCATGTCAGACCCTCCTGGCCGAGGCGGCGGCGAACAATCCGTTGGGGCGCACCAGCAGAACGACGATGAGGATCACCAGGGCCGCGAACGACACCAGGTCCTGGCCGACGTACCCGCTGACCGCGGACAGCCCGACCCCCATGAGCAGTCCCCCGACGACCGCGCCGACGGGACTGTCGAGACCTCCGAGCACGGCCGCGACGAAGCCGAAGACGACCACCGAATCCATGTAACCGGGGTGGACCAGCGACCCGCCCGCGATGAGCAGTCCGGCCACCGATCCCACGGCCGCGGCCAGGGCCCAGCCGAGGGTCAGCATGCGACCCACCCGCACCCCGAGCAGACGCGACACCTCCTGACTGAATGCGCTGGCGCGCATGGTCAGACCGAGGTCGGTGAAGCGGAACAGGGCCACCAACGCGGCGAGCACCACCAGGACCGCGACGACGGTGTAGACGTCGTTCCCCGTCAGCGCGACGTCGACGGACCCGATGCGTTGTCCGTCGAGCCCGAACGGCGCCGGGAACGAACGGAACTGGTTGCCGAAGACCAACGCCGCCACGGCGTGGATCACGATGAACAGCCCGAGGGTGAGGATCACCGGATTGATGTGCGACGCACTGTCGACGTACCGAATGATCAGGCGCTCGACGAGTGCGCCCAGGATCAGGCCGGACAGGAGCGCCACGCCGAACCCGATCCAGTAGGAGTAGCCGGCGTCGATGACGGTCAGGGCGACGTAGGTGGTGATCATCGCCATCGGCGCCTGCGCGAAGTTGACGATGCGGGTGGACCGCCAGATGAGCACCAACGCGAGGGCGAACGCGGCGTAGATCATCCCGTTGGTGATGCCGTTGATGACGATGGTGAGGAGTTGCTGCACCGCTTGGCCTTTCGAGATCGGGAGGGCCGTCGTGGCCATGAGGTCCGGAGTGCGCTCGCGGGGATCAGAAGCCGAGATAGGCGTGTCGCAGTTCCTCGTCGCCCTGCAGATCCGCGGCCGGACCCTCGCGCACGACGCGCCCCAGCGAGAGCACGACCGCGTGCTCGGCGATCGACAGGGCACTGCGGGCGTTCTGCTCCACCAGCACCACCGTGAGCCCGTCCGCGTCGACGGCCTCGCGCAGTTGCCGGAAGATCTGGGCGACCACGCGGGGAGCCAATCCCAGGGACGGCTCGTCGAGCAGCAGCACCGACGGGGTGGCCAGGAGAGCCCGCGCGATCACGAGCATCTGCCGCTCGCCGCCCGAGAGCGTGTGGGCGGTCGCCTGCCGTCGCTGGGCGAGCGGCGGGAACATGTCCCAGACGCGGCTCATGTCCATCCGCGGCCGAGAGGTGTTGCGGCCCAACAGTCCCAGGCGAAGGTTCTCCTCGACCGTGAGCTCGACGATCACGCCGCGGCCCTCGGGGACGTGGGACAGTCCGCGGCGGGACATGCTCTCCGCCCCGGCGCCGACCAGGTCGTGGTCGCCCATCGTGATGCTGCCGGAGACCGGGCTCTGCACCGCGGATACGGTGCGCAGCAGCGTGGTCTTGCCGGCGCCGTTGGCCCCGAGCACCGCCGTCACGGCGCCGGCGGGAACGGTCATCGACACCGCGTCCAACGCCGTCACCGCGCCGTACCGCACGGTGAGATCGCGGATCGTCAGCGCCGCCGTGTCCGTTGCCGCACTTCCCCTGTCACTCTTCACGGTCCACCTCGTCTCCCAGGTACGCGGCGAGCACCGCGGGGTCCCGACGCACCCGGTCGGGAGTCCCGCGGGCGATGACCTTGCCGAAATCGAGCACCACCAGGTGGTCGCAGACGCTCATGACCAGATCCATGTGGTGCTCGACCAGCAGAATGGACATGCGCGTGGTCAACGACCGCATCGTCTCGGCGAGGTCGTCCATTTCCGCGTCGGACAGTCCCGACGCGGGTTCGTCGAGCAGCAGCAGAGTCGGTTCCGACACGAGAGCGCGAGCGAGCGCGACCTTCTTGCGGACCGCGTACGGCAGGCTGGGCGGATACCGCGACGCATGACCGTCGATGCCGAGCTCGACGAGCACGGCCAGTGCGCGATCCCGGAGCGCCGCGGTGTCCCGGCCCGCCGATCGCAGCCCCAGGAGGGCGCTCACGACCCCGGTGGTGGAGAGGTGGTCCGCGCCGACCATGACGTTGTCCAGGACGGTCATGCGGTCGAACAGCCCGAGGCCCTGCAGGGTGCGGCTCATGCCCAGTCGAGGTAGATCCTTCGGCCGGAGGCGCGCGATCGACTCGCCGCTGCGGACCACCGAGCCCGCCTGCGGCCGCACCAGCCCGCAGGCCACGTTGAACAGCGTGGTCTTGCCGGCGCCGTTGGGCCCGATCACGCCGAGGATCTCGCCCGAGCCGACCGAAAGACCGACGTCGGACAGGGCCGTGATGCCGCCGAACTCGACCGTGACGTCGGTCAGGGCGAACACGGATTCGGTCGTGATGGGTGACGGTTCGGTCAGCGGCACAGTGGTCCACCTCACAGTTCGGGTGGCACTCACTATGGACGCTGCGCACAGTCCTGGATATGGGCGGAGCGCACAAATCTGATGGGTTCCGGGGCACTGTTTTCGGTCATTTCACCCCGTTCTCCGGGCGCGGTGCGCAAAGCTCTGCTCATGGGCTCGCCGTCGCACGGCCCGGCGACACCGCCGTACGGACCCGCCGGACCCCCGTCCGGCCGAGGTGACGTCGGCCGTGCCCGCGCCCGCACGACGGGGGTGCTCGCGCGCCTGTCGCCGGCGGAACGCGACGCGGTGCGTCGGGCCTGGGCGACCCTGCTCCCCGAGTCC
The DNA here is from genome assembly GCF_019834675.1 of Rhodococcoides corynebacterioides. GTDB lineage: Bacteria > Actinomycetota > Actinomycetes > Mycobacteriales > Mycobacteriaceae > Rhodococcoides > Rhodococcoides corynebacterioides_A. The sequence goes on from NZ_JABUBU010000003.1 coordinate 254,098, forward strand.
GACGCCCTCGCGGACTCCATCACCCTGGCCCTGTTCGAGCAGGACCCGGAGTACATGGCGGCCGGCTCGGACATCCCGTCGATCGTGCGCTCCAGCACGCGCGAACACATCCGGCTCGGGCTGCGTCGGCTGAGCGGCATGCCGGATTCACCCGAGGCGACGACGGACGTGTGGCGACGGACGGGGCGCGAGCGCGCACGCCAGGGCATCCCGATGGAGCTGGTGCTCAAGGCCTACACCCTGGGGTCCCGGACGCTGTGGGAGGAGTTGGCCGCCGCGGTGGCCGAGAAGCCGTCGTTGCTCGAGGCGCGGCTGCTTCTGGTTGCGGGACAACGTCTCTGGCAGGCGCTCGACACCCAGAACACCATTCTGGTGGACGCGTACCGGCGCGAGACCGCGCGCATGCAGCAGCGCGACCTGTCGAAGATCCTCTCGGTGCTCGACGGTCTGCGCGACGGCCGCGGCGCGGACCCGCAGTTCGCCGCCGACGCCCGAGCGACGTTGGGGCTCGGCACATCCCAGGCGATCGCCTGCGCCGTCGGCGCGGTGTCGGACCTGGGCGAGCCCCCGCTGGCCGCACCCGAGGACACGGTCGACGCCGTGACCACGTCGTCCTTCTGGCACGTCCGCGACGGGGTGCAGTTCGGCCTCCTCGGCCTCGGGCCGGGCGGCGCATCCGCCGTGGCGGACGCCGTGGCTCCCCGCGCGACCGGCGCGGTGGGCATCGCGGCGTCGGCGGACGGGCTGGCGTCGTTCGCCTCCGCGTATCGCACCGCGGCCCGCGCCGCCGCGACCGTCGCGGCCGGAGACCGCCTCGCCGTCGTCGCCACCGACCGATTGCCCGCCATCGTCGTCTCCGCGGACGACGAGATCGCCGAGCTGATCGAAGGGCACGCGTTCGGCGACCTGCTGCACCAACCTGCGGCCACGCGGGACACGCTGCTGCGCACGCTAGCGCACGTCCTGGTGGCGGACGGCTCCCCCACCAATGCGGCCAAACTGCTCTACTGCCACCGCAACACCGTCATCTACCGGATGCGGCAGGTGGAGGACCTGACCGGCCGCAGTACGGCCGATCCCGACGACCGACTGATCCTGACCCTGGCCCTGGTGCGGTCGGGCCACTGGGCGGATGCGGTGGGAGCGGCCGAGTCGCGCTGAATGGAACCGCGCGGACCCGCGCTGCGTCGAACCTCCGCAGGGGATCGGTGACCCCGTCACCGCGGACAGCCGGAGGGGATACGCATGAGCGGCATGGACACGCTCGGGGTACTGGTGGACACGGCTCGGGACGTCGGGGCGCACGCGATCGACCGGGCGAGGGTCGCCCTGCACGATCTGGTGACCGGTGACGACAGCGAGCGCCTCGCCGCCGGGGAACGCGCCCTCGCCCGATACCGGGACCTCGCGGGCAGCGTCACCGGGCCGTCGGGTGCCCCCGGCGGTGTGGTGCCCGAGGCCTTCGAGGCCATGTCGCACCCCGCCATCTGGGGACACGCCGCGGAGCTGACGCCGGCGATGCTCGACGCGGGGGCGGAGACCTGGCGCATGGCACACGAGCGCCTCGCCGCGGCGGTGACCACGCTGTGGCGCGACCTCGAGGCCGTCCTCGGCTCCGACTGGGAGGGCATGGCGGCCGACGCCGCCCTCGCGGCGGTGGCGGCCTACCGCGATCGATCGCTGAACTCGGTGGACCTGATGGGCGTGGTGTCCGCCGAACTCGACGTGGCTCGTCACGGCCTGGCCGCCACCCGGGAGAGCGTGCCGCCTCCGCAGTCCTTCACGCCCTCCGACTTCGCCCGCGTCGCCGTCACCACGCTGTCCCTGAACCCGATGGCGTCGGCGCACAGCGTGACCGCACTCTTCGCCGAGGAGGAGGAACGACGCGCCGAGGCCGTCGCGGTGATGAAAAGCGTGTACGTCCCGACGGTCCTGCGGGCCGACAGTTCCGTCCCCGCCCTGCCGCCACCGGTCGACCCGGCACCGGGCAGCACCGTCGAGGGCGGTGGTGGCAGCGGCGGTACCGGCGGTCCGAGCGCCGAGACGGCGTTCGGCGCGGGGTCGGCCGTCACACCCGTCGGGACCGCGCCGGCCTTCGCCGACACGGTCGCCGCGTCGGCCGCCGCACCCGAAGCGCCCGGCGGCGCTGCGGCCGGGGACCGCGCGGCCGCCGTGTCTCCCGCGGGGGCGGGCTCCGGCGCCCCACCCGCGGGCTCGGCTGCGGGCACGGCGCCCGGTGGCGTGACGTCGGCCGGGTCGTCGGCGTGGGGGCCGGCGTCGTCGGCGCCCGCGTCGGCCGGATCCGCGCGGGCAGGGACGTCGGGATCCGGGACGTCTCGCGGCGCGGCACGGTCGGGCTCCGGCGGGGCCGGTCGCGGTGGATCGGGCGGCGCGCCGGGACACGCTCGCGGTCCGGCCGACGGGGCGGGGACGCGGATACTCGGGGAGCGCGCCGTCGCGCCCGCCGGGTCGCTCGGGTCGGCGGCGTCCGGAACCGGCGGCGGCGCGGTCGCTCGGGGCGGGATGATGGGCCCGGCCGCGATGATGCCCGGCCGCGGCGGAGGCGACGACAGCGAGCATCGCCCGGCCGCCCGCTACCTCGTCACCGCGGACAACGGCGATGCGCTGGTGGGAGATCTGCCGCTGGTCGCCCCGCCGGTCATCGGATGACGGCCGCGGAGCTGTCCCCGGTGGCCGTCGAGGTGCTCGCGGGAGTACTCGGGTGCGCGGGTCCGCCGTTCCCGATCGCGGTCGCCGGACACGGCACGGTCGCGGACGCGGACGCGCATGCTCTCGCCGCCGAACGACGCCGGGCGGTACGCACCCTGAGTGGGTCCGACGTCGTCGCCGCGGCGGCCACGGTGAACCCCGCCGCCCTGCACGTCACGGTCTGCGGCGTCCACGTCGACGGGACACGGGTGCGCGTCCGGGCTGCCCTGACGTCGGGACCGACCGACACCCACGACACGGCCGTGACGATGGTGCAGCACCCGGACGGCGTCGTCACCCTGGACACGATGGCCACCGCGGGGCTGCCGGACGCTCTCGCGGCGGTGATCGGCGGCGCCGCGGGCGACCTGCCCGCCGGGACGGCCGCGCGTGCGGACGTCGAGGCACCTCGATCGGTCGTGCGGCACACGGACGACGAGGTCGCGCGCGTCCGTGCGGTGCTGGACCGGCCGCGCACCGGCGTCGGCGACGTCGTCGTCGGGCAGCTGGGGCCCGAGGCGGACGGACCGCTGGTGGCCACCGACGGGTTCCGGTGGATCGACACCGACCGCGGTCGCTACCTGGTCACCACGACCGAGGCCAGGGTGTCGGTGCGGCCGGCGGGCCGCGCCGGCGCGGCTGCGGCCCTCGCGCACCTGCTGGTGGTCTCCACCGCGTCGGCGTCGGTGTGATGACCGCGTCCGACCGGGTACGCGGCTAGGGTTGGCCCGGCAGGACAGTCGGGTCGGGCGAGGAAGGGACGGGGCGGATGAGCGATCGGTACCGCGACGAGTACCAGGGCGGCTACCAGGGCGGGTACGACGACCGCACGCGCGCCTACGGCCGTCAGGACCCCTATGCCGCGCCGAGCCCCGGTCCGAAGCCGGGGTCGGGCCTGAAGTTCGACGTCGGTCCGTTCGTGGGCGGAGTGGTCGCCACCGCGATCACCACGTTCCTCGCCGGGTGGGTGGCCACGGCGATCGTGCAGGCCGTCTACAACCGCACCGACACGCGCGTCTTCTGGATGTACGGGCTGTCGGATCCGTGGATCGCGGGCATCTACGGTGCCCTCGCCGCGGTCCTGGCCGGTGCGTTCATGCTCCTGCTGTTCCAGGCCGTACCGTCCCCGAACACGTTCTTCTCGTGGATCGCGGGTCTGATCGTGGTGGCCGTGATCGTGCTTCCGTTCCTCGCGGCCGGGGCGATCACCGCGGCGATCGGGGCGGCGATCGTCAACGGGTTGATGGGCTTCGTCATCGTGGCTCTGCTGTCGACCACCGCGGCCAAGACGTACCACGGCCGACCCTGAGCACCGGTCAGGCGATCCAGTAACCCTGCGCCTTGAGCGCTCCTCGCGGAATGCCGTACTCGGACTTCAGGACCGACGCGACCGCGCGGGTGGTCACGGTGTCGCACGCGACCCAGGCGGCGTGATCGGAGGCGTCGAACACCCCGGCCCGCACCGCCTCCACCATCGAGGCACCGCCGTCGCGCCGCGGGATGCGCTGGACGGTGGTCGCGGGCGTCGCGGCGAGCGGCAGGTCGTGATCCGACTCGTCGACGGTCTCGAGCCAGAGGGTGACCGGGAGCGTGTCCGGCAGCGCGGCGAGCAGGGACCGGATCGCCGGCACCGACGCCGAGTCGCCGGCGACGAGGTAGCCCGCGGGCAGCGGGTCGGGCACGGCGTACTTCGATCCCTGGAACGTCGCGTCGAGGGCGTCGCCGGGACGGGCGCGCCGCGCCCAGTCGGACGCCGCCCCCGCGTGCAGGGCGAACTCGAGCGTGCACTCGTCGGCGCCCGGATCGGGATCGACGACGGTGTAGGCGCGGTGGTGCAGCGTCGACGACCCGTCGTCGGTGGGAAACCAGCACCGCAGCCACATGGTCGGGTGGTAGGTCTTGCGGCCGAACAGCCCGCCCGCGTTCACCCGCACGCGCCGGTAGTGCGGCGTGACGTCCTCGGTGTGCAGGACGGTCAGGCGGACGTCGGCCCCGCCCATCAGCTTGAGAACCGTGCCCTGCCAGCCCTTCGTCTGTGTGCTCACGAGAGGTGAGGGTAGCCTAAGTCGGACCGGTGCGGGTGAGCTCCTCCAGGTAGACCGCCACCCCGTCGTCGTCGTTGCTCGGCACGATGCGGTCCGCGATCGCCCGCACCTCGGCGATGGCGTTCTCCGGCACCACGGCGGTGCCGGCCCACGCCAGCATCTCCAGATCGTTGCGCGCATCGCCCGCCGCTGCCACGTCGACCGCGTCGATCCCCCGCTCCCGGCAGAGCGCGGCGAGAGCGGTCGCCTTGGAGACACCCCGCGCGGCCATCTCGACGTACGGGGCACCCGAATGCGTCACGGCCAGATCGAGCCCCGCGTCGGCCGCCGCCCGGTAGAGATCGACGCTCGCCGTCTCGGGATGTCGCGCGACGATCTTGACCACGTCCTCGTCGAGGACGGGGAAACGCTCGTCGGCCAGGACCATCGACTCGGGCTCCCGGTGATGGTCGGAGAACACGCACAGGGCGGCGTAGCCGGGCTCCGCGACGAACGTCGTCGGACCCACGGCGGCGAACACGGTGCCGGGAACCGCGCGTCGTACCGCGTCCATCGCCGCGGCCCCCACCACGGCGTCGAGTCCGATCGTGCTGCGCACGACCGGCGTTCCGTCCGCGAGGTCGATCAGCACGGCCCCGTTGGCGCACAACGCAATTCCGCGGAAACCGCACGTCGCGGCGAACTCGTGGACGGAGTGCCGTGCCCGCGCCGTCGCCCACACCACCTCGATACCCGCGTCGCCGGCGGCGCGGAGGGCCGCGGCGGTGCGCGGCGAGACGGTGCGATCCGAGCGCAGGAGAGTGCCGTCGAGGTCCGTCGCGAAGAGCTTCACACCGGCCACTCTTCCAGGTGGCTACCGTGGGGGGCATGACCACTCCGACGATCACCTTGAACTCCGGAACGTCGATCCCCACTCTGGGATTGGGCGTCTGGCAGGCCACGAACGACGAGACCGAGAAGGCGGTGCGGTACGCGATCGACGAGGCCGGGTACCGGCACATCGACACCGCCGCCGCGTACGGCAACGAGGAGGGCGTGGGCCGCGCGCTCGCGGCGTCGTCGGTGCCGCGGGAGGACGTCTTCGTGACGACCAAGCTGTGGAACTCCGACCAGGGATACGACTCGGCACTGGCGGCGTTCGACGAGAGCCTGCGCAAGCTGGGCCTGGACTACGTCGACCTGTACCTCATCCACTGGCCGCTGCAGAACGACGAGCGACTGCTGCGCACGTGGGACGCGTTCGAGAAGATCTCCGAGTCCGGCCGGGCGAAGGCCGTGGGCGTCTGCAACTTCGAGCCGCGCCACCTCGGTCTGTTGGTCGATCGCGGCGGGCTGCTGCCCGCCGTCGACCAGGTGGAGCTGCATCCGCGGTTGGCGCAGAAGGAGATTCGGCACGTCGCGGGCGATCACGGCATCACCGTCGAGTCGTGGAGCCCGCTCGGCGGCACCAGCAACTCGGGGTGGGGCCGCGACTCGAAGCCGAACACGCTGCTCACGGACGAGACGCTCACCGACATCGGCGCGGCGTACGGCAAGTCGGCCGCGCAGGTGATGATCCGGTGGCACCTGCAGAACGGCCTGGTGGTGATCCCCAAGTCGGTGCACGAGGAGCGGATCGCGCAGAACATCGACGTCTTCGACTTCGAGCTGTCCGATCAGGACCTGCAGCGCATCGACGCCCTCGACACCGGGGAGCGGGTGGGGGCGCACCCGAACGACCTGAACATCGGCGCACCGGACTGACGACCCCCCGTGCGCCGCAGGTACATGCCTGCGGCGCACGCCCGGCGTCAGGCCAGCGCGTCGGCGATGGGAGTGTCGCCCTGGTCGAACTCGATCATGCGGCGCGACGTCGACGGCGTCTCCAGCGCGGCGGCGAGGACAGCGGCGACGTCGTCGCGGCTGACGGTCTCCCCCGTCGCGCCCTGCTCCTTGGTGCGGATGGAGCCGGTGCCGGCGTCGTCGGTCAGGCTCGACGGAGCGACGATGGTCCAGTCGAGGTCGCTGTTCTTCAGGTGCTGGTCGGCCTCGGCCTTCGCTTCGGCGTACGCGTAGAACGAGTTGTCCGGTTCCACACCGTGGTCGGGTCCGGCGCCGAAGTAGGACACCAGCAGGAACCGGGACACCCCGGCCGACTGCGCGGCGTCGACGGTGCGGATGGCCGCGTCGCGGTCGACGGCGTAGGTGCGGTCGGGGTTGCCGCCGCCCGCGCCGGCCGCGAAGACGACGGCGTCGTGCTCGGCGATGGTGCCGGCGATCTGCACCGTGGTCTGGTTCTCGACGTCCGCGACGACGGCGGTGGCACCGACCTTCTCGATGTCCGGCGTCTGGTCGGGGTTGCGGATCAGCGAGGACACCTCGTGGCCGCTCTCGGTGAGCAGCTTCGCGAGCTTCAGCGCGATCTTTCCGTGGCCGCCGACGATGGCGATGCGAGACATGGTGTTCCCTTCGAGTGCGCGTCGAGCGGGGTGCGAGGCCCCGCTCCTACCAGCGCTCGGGATGCCCGGAGCGCAGGCGACCACAAACATCGTGCGGGAGCGACCACGAACATCGTGCGGGAGCGACCACGAAGATCGAGCGACTAGCGGTAGGGCTTGCCCGCCGCGGCCGGCCCGCGCACCTTCCCCACCAACCCGGCGACGGCGAGGATCGTGACCACGTACGGCAGCATCAGCATGAACTCGCTGGGCACGGGTGAGCCGATGATGCCGAGCACGTTCTGCAGGTTGGACGCGAAGCCGAAGAGCAGGGCCGCGAGGGTGGCGCGCACCGGGTCCCAGCGCCCGAAGATGACGGCGGCGAGGGCGATGTAGCCGGCGCCGGCGGTCATCTCCTTGCCGAACGCTCCGACCGAGCCGAGCGTGAAGTACGCCCCGCCCAGCCCCGCGATCGCACCGGCGAGGCAGACGTTCCAGAACCGGGTGCGGCGCACGTCGATCCCCACCGAATCCGCGGCCCGCGGGTGTTCGCCCACGGCGCGCAGCCGCAGACCCCACCGGGTCTTGAACAGGCCGACGAAGACCGCGATCACGGCGACGAACATGACGTACTCGATGACGGTCTGGCGGAACAGCAGCGGTCCCAGGACGGGAATCTGGGACAACACCGGAATCTCGAGCCGGGGGAACCGCGGCGGGGAGTTCAGCGTGGCGCCGCTGGGCACCAGGACCTTCGAGTACAGGAAGCTTGTGAGGCCGACCACCAGCACGTTGAGCACCACGCCCACGATGATCTGGTCGACGAAGTACCGGATGGCGAACACCGCCAGCACGCTGCCGACCAGCGCGCCCGCGATCAGGGCCGACGCCAGGCCGAGGTAGGCGGACCCGGTGACCGACGCGACGACCGCACTGACGAACGCGCCGCCGAGCAGCTGGCCCTCGATCGCGATGTTGACGACGCCGACGCGCTCGGAGATCACGCCGCCGAGGGCGCCGAAGATGAGGGGCGTGCTCAGGGCGACGGTGCCGAGGAGCAGGCCCGGCACCGGGATGGTCTCCCCCGCCGCGGACCACGTGAGGAAGGTGAGGACGAACGCGACGGCGAACACCACCGTGACCGCGAGCGGGGTGTGTCGCCCGGCGCGCGTGAGCGCCGCGGCGAGAGCCGTCAGCGCGAACAGCACCACGACGAGGACGATGCACGTGGCCCGCGCGGGCACGCCGACGTCGGGCAGCGCCACGACGTCACCGTCGGAGGCGAGGCGGAAGGTACTGGTGCCGCCCTCTCCCCGCAGGCCGAACAGCAGGAGGGCGAGCACGGAGACGACGCCGAAGACGATCGGCAGCTTCCAGGACACGCCCGGCCGCACCTCCGGGGCGCGCTCGGCGACGACCGTGCTCATCGGGCTGCCGCCTTCGTTCGGGATTCGGGTAATCGGAAGACGGCCCGCACCAGGGGCGGAGCGGCGATGAACAGCACGATCACCGACTGCACCACCAGGACGATGTCGACGGGGATGGACTCCGCGGCCTGCATGGCGAAGCCGCCCGCCTTGAACGCGCCGAACAGGATGCCCGCGGCGAACACGCCCCACGGACGGGAGCGTCCGAGCAACGCCACGGTGATCGCGTCGAACCCGATGCCGGCGTCGATGTCCGCGGTGAAGCCCGTGGTCACCGTGCCGAGCACCTGCGCGACGCCGGCGAGTCCGACGAGGGCACCCGACAGCACCATGGCCCACACGTAGGTGCGCTCGACCCGGATGCCGGCGACGCGCGCGGCCGCGGCGTTCTCGCCGACCACCCGGAACCGGTAGCCGACGGCGGAGCGCTCCATGAGCCACCACACCGCCGCCGTGACGACCACGACCAGCACGAAACCCCAGTGCAGCGAGTACCGCGATCCGAACAGCGCGGGCAGGACCGCGGTGTCGGCCATGGCGGGCGTCTTGGGGTTGTTCGACCCCGGCGCCTGCAGAGCTCCGGGCGTCCGCAGCAGATAGGAGATGAGGTAGAACGCGACGTAGTTGAGCATGATCGTGACGATCACCTCGTGCGCACCGGTGCGGGCGCGGAGCAGACCGGCGATGCCGCCCCACAGCGCGCCGCCCACCACGCCCGCGACGATCGCGGCGATCAGGTGGACCACCGGCGGCAGGTCGTAGGTGAAGCCGACGTACCCGGCGCACGCGGCGGCGATCAGCATCTGACCGCGGCCGCCGATGTTGAACATGCCGACCCGGAAGGCCAGGGCCACACCGAGACCCGCCGCGATGAGCGGCGTCGCGAAGGTGAGGGTCTCGGTCAGCGGACGGATGCCGTCGACAAACCGCGGACGGCGGAAGTTGTAGACGCTGCCCTGGAACAGGGACGAGTACGCGCCGAACACCGCGTCCCAGATCGCCGACAGGGTGTCGGTCGGCCGGGAGAAGAAGTAGCCCGACGCGGTGCGGACCTCGGGATCGGTGACGGCGATGAGCACCGCCCCGACCACCAGCGCCATGACGACGGACAGGAACGAGAGCAGCACGCTGCCGGTCGCGATGCGGCGCAGCAGCGACTCGGTCTCGGTGGCCGCGGGCGGTGTCGATCCGGTGGGCGCGGTGTCGGTGGTGGTCACGCCGACGTCTCCCCTCGACCTGCTGGAGCAGTATCGGCCGTTCCACCGGCCACGGCAGCAGCGTCGGCGGGTCCACCGGCCATGAGAATTCCCAACTCCTCACGGGAGGCGTCGCCGGGCACGATGCCGACGATCCTCCCTCGGTACATCACGGCGATGCGGTCGGCGAGCGCCGCGACCTCGTCGAGTTCGGACGACACCACGACGACGGGCGTACCCGCGTCGCGCGTCGCGACGATGCGCTTGTGCACGAACTCGATGGAGCCGACGTCGATGCCGCGCGTCGGCTGCGAGGCGATGAGCAGGCGCAACTCGCGGCCGAGTTCGCGCGCCAGCACCACCTTCTGCTGATTACCGCCGGACAGGCGACCGACCGGCGTGTCGACGTCGGGCGTCCGGACGTCGAACTCCGCGACCTTCTCGGTGGCGAATCGGCGCAGGAACGACCGCACGACGCCGCCCCGACGGGTGAACGGTTCCCCGTGGGACCGGTCGAGCATGAGGTTCTCGGCCACGGAGAACTCGGCGACCAGGCCGTCGTGCGACCGGTCCTCCGGGACGAACCCGACGCCGGCGTCGAGCACCTCGCGCACCGACCGTCCGACCAGCTCGCGCCCGTCGAGTTCGACGCTGCCGGTGACCGGGGGACGCAGGCCCAGCAGTGCCTCGGTGAGCTCGGTCTGACCGTTGCCCTGCACACCCGCGATGGCGAGGATCTCACCGGCGCGCACCTCGAAGGACACCGCGTCGACGACCGGGCCCGTGGGTCCGAGCACGGTGAGGTCACGCACCACCAGCGCCGGATCGCCGAACTGCCCGTCCTGCTTGCCGACTCGCAACTGCACGTCGCGGCCGACCATCAACGACGCCAACTCGCCGTCGGTGGCGGTGGGCTGCGCCTCGCCGACCACCGAGCCGAGCCGGATCACGGTGATGCGGTCCGCGACCGCGCGCACCTCGCGCAGCTTGTGCGTGATGAACACGATGGCGGTGCCCGCGTCCGCGAGCTGGCGCATGATGACCATCAGCTCGTCGGTCTCCTGCGGCGTGAGGACGGCCGTGGGCTCGTCGAAGATGAGGATGTCGGCGTCGCGGGAGAGCGCCTTGATGATCTCGACGCGCTGCTGCACCCCGACCGGCAGATCGCCGACGATCGCGTCCGGATCGACGTCGAAGCCGAACCGGCCCGACACCTCGCGCACCAGGGCCCGCGCGGCGTCGAGGTCGAGCCGCCCGCCGACGGACGTCTTCTCGTTCCCCAGCACGATGTTCTCGGCGACGCTGAAGACCGGGATGAGCATGAAGTGCTGGTGCACCATGCCGATCCCGGCGGTCATCGCGGCGCCGGGTCCGGCGAAGGCCTGCGGGACACCGTCGAGCAGGATCTCGCCCTCCTCCGCCCGGTACAGGCCGGAGAGGACGTTCATCAGGGTCGACTTGCCGGCCCCGTTCTCCCCGAGGAGGCAGTGGATCTGCCCCGCCTCCACGGTGAGATCGATGGAGTCGTTGGCCACCAGCGACCCGAATCGCTTGGTGATACCGCGAAGTTCGAGCTTGGGCGGCTGCGGAGACGTCATGGACCGGTGGGTCAGTTGGGCGACGAGGGCGAGACGACCTCGATGGACCCGTCGACGATGCCCGCGCGGATGGCGTCCAGCTCACCCTGCAGCGCCGGATCGACCCGCGACTCGTAGTCGTGGAACGGCGCGATGCCCACACCGTCGTTCTCGAGGGTGCCCACGTACGGGGTGTTGTCGAACGAACCGTCGGCCGCGGTGGTGACGACCTCCTCGGTACTGGTGGCCAGTCCCTTGGTGACGGAGGTCAGCACCAGATCGGCGACCGTGGGGTCGGAGACGTACACGTCGGCGTCCGCACCGATCAGGGCGACGGGCCGGTTGGTGTCGCGGATGGCCTGCGCCGCCGACTGGTAGATCGGACCACCGACGGGGAAGATCACGTCCGCGTTCTGGTCGATGAGACCCTGAGCGGTGTTCTTGGCGACCTCGTTGGCCTCGAATCCGCCGGTGAACGAGCCGTTCTGCGCGGCGACGTCCCAGCCGATGACCCGCACGTCACGGTTCTTCTGCTCGTTGAAGTACTGGACACCGTCGGCGAAGCCGTCCATGAAGATGGTGACCGTGGGGAACTGCGAGCCACCGAAGGTGCCGACGACGCCCGTGGTGCTGAAGCTGGCCGCGGCGTAACCGGCGAGGAAGGCGGACTGCGCCATGTCGTAGGTCAGAGGCTTGACGTTGTCCAGCTCGATCGAGTTGTCGTCGACGATGGCGAAGTTCACGTCGGGGTTCTGCTCCGCGGCCTGCTTCGTGGCGTCGGCGAGCGCGAATCCGACCGTGACGATCAGGCCGCAGCCCTGGTCGACGAGGTTGTTGAGGTTGGGGGTGTAGTCGGTGGGCGAGTTGGACTGCACCGTGATGGGCTCGAGCCCGGCGTCCTCGCTCGCCTTCTGCAGGCCCTCGAAGCTCAGCTGATTGAACGAGCGATCGTCGAAGCCGCCGGAGTCCGACACCATGCATGGCGTGAAGTCGCCCGAGGCGGATCCGCCGTTGCCGCTCTCCTCCGGCGCCGCGCCACAGGCGGCGGCGAGCAGCGAGAGTGCGGACACTCCGGCCAGTGCGGGCACCCGCGACCGGGCGGAGAGAGTGGACAGGGTCTTCGGCACGGGAGTACTCCGTTTCGGACGGGGAGCCGGCGCCGGGATGGTGCCCGCGCCGGGAGGCTGTGAAGGAACATTAACCCGAGCCACCGACGTCCGCCGCGCACCTGCCCGAAAAAGACCGACGGGGTCGTCCACCGCAGTGCGGTGGACGACCCCGTCGGGGTGATGCGAGATCAGAGAGCGCGAACGCTGCTGGCCTGCGGGCCCTTGGGTCCGGTGGTGACCTCGAACTCGACGCGCTGGTTCTCGTCGAGGCTCTTGAAGCCGCTGCCCTGGATCTCGGAGAAGTGAACGAAGACGTCCGGGCCGTCTTCCTGAGCGATGAAGCCGAAGCCCTTTTCGGCGTTGAACCACTTGACGGTTCCCTGAGTCATGATGAGCTCCCTACAGCTGACGTACATCGGGTACCGCACTGTGCGATACCCGGGCCGGCTCTTCAAGCGGGGCGAGACTCCGAGAACCTCGGATGAGGCTCCAGGACGACGACCACGCTCGCAACGACAAGTTCCCAGCGAGCGTGCGGATACACGAACACACAAAAACTACGACCATTCAGCTACCGACGAGACTACCGCACTACCCCGCACCACCGCCATCCGGCCCGCGTGAGCCACCCGACGTCGGGTACACCGGGGACATGAGTTCCGCTCCGATCACTCCCGACGCCGTGGCCGACGCACTCGTCGCGCTCCGCGAGCGTGCGCCGCTGGTACACGCCGTCACCAACTACGTCACCGCCGGCTTCACCGCCAACGTGCTGCTCGCGGCCGGGGCGAGCGCCGCGATGGTCGACAACCGAGACGAGGCAGCACTTTTCGCGGGTGTCGCCGACGCCGTCCTCATCAATCTGGGCACCCCGCACGACACGGCCGACGTCTATCACGCGGCCGCTCGGGGTGCGCAGGAGGCGGGCACCCCGTGGGTGCTCGATCCCATCGGTGCGGGCGGTCTGCCCTGGCGCGGCGCGCTCGCGGCGGAGCTGCTGCAGTACCGACCGGCGGCCGTGCGCGGCAACGCATCCGAGATCATCGGGCTTCACGGCCTCACCGGGGACGACGGGCCCGGCGGACGAGGCGGACAAGGACGCGGCGTGGACTCCTCCGACGATCCGGCCGACGCCGTCCCCGCTGCCGTCGGCCTGCTGGAGTGGGCAGGGGCCGTGTCCGCCTCCGGCGCCGTGGACCACGTCGTCTCCCCCGCCGGAACCACCCGCATCACCGGCGGTTCCGTCCTGCTCACCCGCGTCACCGGCACCGGATGCTCGCTCGGAGCGCTGGTCGCGGCCTACTGCGCGGCGGCGCCGGACGTCGGACTCGCCGTCGCCGCGGCCCACACGCACGTGACGGTAGCGGCCGACGTCGCCGCCGAGCGGGCGTCGTCACCCGGCAGTTTCGCGGTCGCGTATCTCGATGCGCTGCACGAGGTCTCGCCGGACGAGGTCCGTCGTCGGGCGCGTCTGGAGCACGACGCGTGAGAAGCCCGATCACCGACTACCTGCGGGACGTCGTCGCGTCCTGCGCGGAGGACGACGACGAGTCGCCGCTGTCCGTCGCCGTCGTCACCGTCGAGGGCACGCGGTACGGCGCGGGCGACACCGAGGTGACCTTCCCCATCCAGTCCATCTCGAAGGCGTTGACCTACGCGCTGGCGCTGGGCGACCACGGGCTGGACGCGGTCCACGACAGGATCGACGTCGAACCGTCCGGCGATGCCTTCAACGAGATCTCGCTCGAGGCGGAAACGGGCCGACCACGCAACGCGATGATCAACGCCGGTGCCATCGCCGCCCATTCGCTGGTCCACGGGGCCGACACCGCGGAGCGTGCCGACCGGATCCTGGCGCTGCACTCGGCCTTCGTCGGGCGGGAGCTCGCCGTGGACGAGAGCGTGGTCGACGACGAGATGGCCGGGGCGCACCGCAATCTCGCGTTGGCGCACATGCTCGCGTCGGTGGGTGTGCTGGCGTGCGATCCACACGAGGTGGTCGAGGGCTACGCCCGGCAGTGCAGCATCGACGTGACCAGTGTCGACCTCGCGGTCCTCGCGGCGACCATGGCCAACGGCGGGGTGCACCCCGACAGCGGGGAGCGCGTCGCGCCGAGTGCCGTGATGCGCCAGGTGCTCTCGACGATGACGACGTGCGGGATGTACGACGGCACCGGTGACTGGATCGCCACCGTCGGGATTCCCGCGAAGAGCGGCGTGTCCGGCGCCGTCATCGGGGTGCTGCCGGGACAACTCGGCATCGCCGTGCACTCACCCGGCCTGGACGACCGCGGCAACAGCATCCGCGGAGTGCGTGTCTTCGAACGCCTCTCGCGCGACATGGATCTGCACATGATGGACATCGCCCCGTCCGGACACTCGGCCGTGCGCGCGACGCGGACCGACGGTGCCGGCACCACCTACGAGTTGCAGGGCGACATCCGCTTCGTGGGCGCCGAGAACATCATGAGCCGGGTGCTCGACGACTCGACGGACGGCGGCGACCCCGTCACGTTCGACCTCGAGCCGGCCCGTGCCATCAACGGGGCCGCGATTCGCCTGCTCACCGAGTTGATCGACCGGCTGCGGGGCGACGGGCGCGACGTCCACGTCGAGGATCCGAACGGACTCATGGACCACCGGTCGGCGGACGCCGGCTGACGAACTCCCGCCGCTGCCCGGTGAGTGGATCGTCGAACTCCAGTCCGCGGGCGACGAGCTGCAGCGGCGTCGAGAAGTCGTCCGCGGGCACGGAGACGAACTCCGGGTAGAAGGGATCGCCCACGATGGGAATTCCCAACGACGACAGGTGGATGCGGAGCTGGTGGGTGCGACCGGTCCGTGGGCGCAGCCGGTAACGGGCGTGCTCGCCCCGCCGGTCGAGCAGGTCGATCCGGGTTTCGCTGTTCGGCTCGCCCGGCACCTCGACGGCCGTCATCACCCCGTGCTCCTTGAGGATGCGCGACCGCAGGGTGCGGGGAAACTCCAGCGCGGGGTCGTACCCCGCGAGCGCCTCGTACTCCTTGACGGCGCCGCCGCCGGGGACGAAGAGATCCTGGTACGCACGCCGGAATCGCGGTGCGGTGGTGAAGAGCAGCACCCCGGCCGTCGCTCGGTCCAGCCGATGCGCGGGGGTGAGGTCGGGGTCGTCCAGCATCCGCCGCAGCCGCACCGTCGCCGTCTCGGTGACGTGCCGTCCCCGCGGGATGGTCGCGAGGAAGTGCGGCTTGTCCACCACGACGATCGCCTCGTCGCGGTGCAGGATCTCGAGGTCGAACGGCACTGGCACCTCGGGCACCGGGGTGCGGTGGAACCAGACGAATGCGCCGGGGCGATAGGCACTCTCGGGCGTCCAGGGGCGGCCCCGCTCGTCCACCACCTCGCCCGCCGCCATGCGGTCGGCCCACGGTTCGGGCGGCTCGAGGGCGGCGAGGTAGTCGAGCGTGGTGGGCGGGTGCGCCCCGTGCGGCAACCGAATCCGCAACGGCGGCAGGCCGTCGCGGAACGGCAGCGGCGTCACGCCGGCGCGCACTCGGTGCAGCGCAACGTCAGGGAGCGACCGGTCCCGTCGTCGAGATCGACGTACCGCGACGTCGGATGCCCACAGCCCGAACAGGTTCCGATGACCGCCGGGTCCGGCGAGAACGCGACCGTCCGCCGCTCGTCGAACACGAACAGCGATCCCCGCCACAGCCCGTCGTCGCCGAATCTCTCGCCGTAGCGCACGATGCCGCCGTCGAGTTGATAGACCTCCTCGAATCCGCGCTCGCGCATGAGGGCCGAGAGCACCTCGCACCGCACCCCGCCCGTGCAGTACGTGACGACGGGGGTCGACCGCAGATGGTCGTAGACCCCGGCGTCGAGTTGGGCGACGAAGTCGCGCGTCGTCTCCACGTCCGGCACCACCGCACCGTCGAATCGGCCGACGGCCGCCTCGAAGGCGTTGCGGCCGTCGAAGAACACGACGTCGTCGCCGCGCTCGGCGACCAACGCGTGGACCTCGTCGGGCGTGAGCGGCGTGCCGCCGCCGACCACCCCGTCCGCGGTGACCTGCACCCGATCGGGCACGCCGAACGTGACGATCTCGGGGCGGACCTTGACGCTCAGCTTGGGAAAGTCGTCGCCGTGTCCGTCGGACCACTTGACGTCCGCCGCGGCGAACGGGGAGTACTCGCGGGTGCCGCGGACGTAGCGCTTGACCGCGCGCACGTCTCCCCCGACGGTGGCGTTGATGCCGTGCGGGGAGACGACGATGCGCCCCGTCAGACCGTGCGACGACGCGAGCGTGTGCTGCCACAGCCGGATCGCCTCCGGGTCCGGCAGCGGCGTGAACACGTAGAACAGCACGATCTTGGGGGTTGCCACGGACGGCCAGGATACCGGCCGGCGCTCAGCCCAACGGTGCGGCCGGCGACACGGCCTGCGTTCCGCTGGGCACCCGGTAGCCCGCCCCGACGTAGGCGGCGGTGTTCGAGTCCTCCTTGGCCACGAGGTACCAGTGGTCCATCTGCACCGCCGCGGGCGTGACCTCGAGGACGCCGAACCCGTGGGTGTCGAGGTCGACGTACTTCACGTGGTGGTTCAGTCCGCGGAACGCGCCCTCGGCGACGCGGCCGACCGTGTGTTCCGGCACGCGCAGGAAATCGTCGATGTTGGCCGACGTCACGGAGGTGACCACCAGTTCCGTCGCCACGGTCCCCGCACCGGGGTAGTTCGCGGCGTCGACCGGAATGTCGCACGCCCAGGACGAGTGGATGTCACCGGTGACGAAGACGGTGTTGTCGACGCCGTTCGTCCGCAGCGCGTCGAGCAGGCGCGCCCGGTCGGCGGTGTAGCCGTCCCACGGATCGGCGTTGTACGACACCCCGCCCGCCGGGAGGCCGAGCAGTTGCGTGACGGCGCGGGTGGTCTCCGGCTCGAGAGGCGGGATCAACGTGGGGGTGATCATCACCGGGTTGCCGATGACGCGCCACTGCGTCGAGGACGTCACGAGGGAGTCGGTGAGCCAGGCCATCTGCCCGGCGCCGGTGATGGTGCGGTTCGGCGAATCCACCGCGGCGCCCTGGAACGGCAGCACCTGCTGCGACCGGTAGGTGCGCAGATCCAGCATCGACAGTTCCAGAAGCGTGCCGAAGCGCAGGCGGCGGTACAGGTGGCGGTTGTCGGGCGTCCCGGCCGCGCGCACCGGCATCCATTCGTAGTACGCCCGAACGGAATTCGCCTTGCGGGTGGCCCAGTCGCCCTCCGTGGCCGGCTGGTGGTTCTGCGCGCCGGTGTCGTACGCGTCGTTGGCCGACTCGTGGTCGTCCCACGTGCAGATCCACGGCACACCGAGATGCGCGGCCTGCAGATCGGGGTCGGTCTTGTACTGGCCGTGGCGGATTCGGTAATCGGCGAGGGTGACGATCTCGTGCACCGGGTCGTGCACGCGCACCACCCCGTTCTTGCCCTCGAAGCCGCCGGTCTCGTACTCGTAGATGTAGTCGCCGAGATGCACGATCGCGTCGAGGTCGGAGCGGGCCGCGAGGTGGCGGTAGGCGCCGAAGTAGCCCGACTCCCAGTTCGAGCACGACACCACACCGAAGCGCAGGCGGGCGACCTCTGCGGACGTGGCCGGCGCCGTGCGCGTCGTCCCCGTCGGCGAGGACTGCCCGGCCGCGGCGAAGCCGTAGTGGTACGACGTCGCGGGCGCCAGACCCGTGACGTCGACCTTCACGGTGTGGTCGGTGTCGGCGGACGTCGTGACGGACCCCGAGCGCACCACGTCCGTCAGGGCGGCGTCGCGGGCGACGACCCAGGAGACGACGACGGCCGGACCCCGGCCGGAGCCCGGCACCGCGTCCGGCGTCGGCGTGACGCGGGTCCAGAGGATCACCGCGTCGGGCAGCGGATCGCCGGAGGCCACCCCGTGCCGGAATACCCCGGCCGGATCGGCCGCCGCGGCCCGCGCGGTGAGCACGGACGCGGCCCCCACTCCGGCGGCGACGGCGGTGGACTCGAGGAAGCGGCGGCGGGTCACGGGCACGCAAGCAAGTTCAGGGCACGAACGCCCCGCGGTCAAGTGAACTCGTGGATTCGCTGCAAGCCGGTTCCCAGTGGATTCCCGGGTGGCCGCGGCACGGTACGCGCATCGGCAGAACCGCCCGACCGATTCCCCGGACCCGAAGGACCGACCATGACCGCGTCGTACCGCACCGTCACCCCCACCCGCCTCGCCGTCCGCGGCACCGACGTCGCACCCGCGTCGACCGTCCGCACCACCGGCGCCCTGCTGGCCGTCGGCACCGTCGCCTGGGCCGTCGGCATGGCGATCGCCGGCGCGCACGAGGGGTTCGGATGGCAGTCGCTGCTCGGCGGCGCCACCGCCCTGCTGTTCCAGGCCGGCATCGCACGCCTGCTGCTCCTGCAGTATCGCACCGGCGCCATGGGCGACGGGCCCCTCGCCCGTGGCGTCTATCGCCTGCAGTTCCTGTTCCTCGCGGGGGCGGTGGTGTCGACGCTGCTGGACGCGTTCTGGCTGCTGCACGGCACACCCGTGTGGATGGCGTTCGACCTCTGTTGGCCGTTGTCCATGGCGACGATGGTCGGCATCGGTATCCGCGTGGCCATCGCCGGCCGCTGGACCGGCAGCATCCGGTGGACGACGCTGTGGGCGCAGTCCTGGTTCGTCACCTCGATTCCGGTGGTCCTGATCGTGCGCGACGCCGGTCTGTGGGTCGCCTCCGCCCAGCTGATCTCCGGGTACGCCCTGCTCGGTCTGCTCCTCGCCCGCCACGAGACGGTGCGGACGGGCGCCTAGGCAGGAACACCAGCGGGGGTCGCGGTGGTTGGGACCGGACATGAAGGCAATCGTCTACACCGAAACCGGTGACCCGTCCGTCCTGACCGCCGTCGACCGCCCGGTCGCCGACCCCGGTACCGGCGAGGTGCGTGTGCGCCTCGCCGTCGCCGGGGTCAACCCGACGGACTGGAAATCCCGCACCGGCGCCGGCCCCGGACAGAAGCCCGCGTTCGACGAGGTGGTCCCCGGCCAGGACGGCGCCGGCGTGGTCGACGCCGTGGGGCCCGAGGTGGCCGGCCTCGGCGTCGGTGACCGCGTCTGGCTTCTCCTCGCGCAGCACCAGCGCCCCACCGGAACCGCCGCCGAGTACACCGTGGTCCCGTCCGACCGGGTGGTGCGCCTTCCCGACGACGTCTCCTTCGACCTGGGCGCCTCGCTGGGCGTCCCGGCCGTCACCGCCCACCGCGCGCTGACCGTCGCCGAGGACGGCCCCGACCGGCTGCACCCCGGCGCGCTGTCCGGGAAGACCGTGTTGGTCGCCGGCGGCGCCGGTGCCGTCGGCCACGCGGCGATCCAGCTGGCGCGCTGGGCGGGCGGCACCGTGATCACCACCGTCAGCGGACCCGAGAAGGGCGCGCTGGCGACGGCCGCGGGCGCCCACCACGTGGTGAACTACCGCACCGAGGACGCCGCGAGCCGCATCCGCGAGATCGCGCCGGACGGGGTCGACCTGATCGTCGAGGTCGCACCCGCCCAGAACGCCGAACTGAACGTGGCCGTCGCCGCGCCGCGGGCATCGATCGCGATCTACGCGAACAACGGCGGCGACGCAGTCACCCTCGACATCCGTCCCAGCATGGTCGGCAACCTGCGCTACCAGTTCGTGCTGCTCTACACCGTCGGCACCGCGGCCCTCGAGGCGGCGAAGCACGACGTCGCGAATGCCGTTGCGGCGGGCGCACTCCCGGTGGGCGAGGAGCACGGTCTGCCGCTCCACCGCTTCCCGCTGGACCGCACCGCCGACGCCCACGCCGCGGTCGAGAACGGCGCGACCGGCAAGGTGCTCGTCGACATCGCGTCGATCTGACGGCGTCCCGTTCGACACCTGACCGGTCCACGTGACCGGTGCGGTCAGGCCCACTCCACGGACTCGGCGGACGCGACGTCGTTCAGCACCGCGGTGACGACCGGTGCGAGCGGCGTCCGCACCCGCTCGGCCAGCACCACCGCCACGGCCGACGAGACCCGCAGGGCCACCTCCGGCACCAGCCGGTCGACGGGCGTGACCGTCGGCGCGTCCGCGGGGTCCTGACTGCCGGTCTCCGCCGAGTCGGCATCGTGCCGCACCGGCTCCGGGTGGATTCCCAGCGTGCCGAGCACGACTGCGACGACGTCGGTCGGGTCGAGGCTCGGATCACGCTGGGCCACCTGCCGCACCAGACCGGAGACGTCGTCGGCATCGACACCGTCCGCGAACGCGGCTTCGAGCAGCATCCGGAGCATGCCCGCGAACACGTCCTCGACGCGGACGGGCATCGCCACCAGCGCCGCGACCGCAGGGTCGGTGTCCTCGGGGTCCCGCGCGATCGCCGTGGTCAGCCGGAGCACGGCGTCGGCGAGGTCGTGGGCAGCGGGCGGCCAGGACGCGGGCCAGGTGGTCATGAGGAGGGTCCCTTCGTGGTGGGCCGGGCGGCCCACCCGGGCCGCGAGGGCCACACCCTCGCACGGCCCACCGACAGCGGCCCGCCTACCGGCGTTCCAGGACCCCGCGCACGTAGGCCGCCTGTCCGGCGTGCTGCAGATCGTCCGACAGCACGCTCACCAAGCGAACGGCGAGCGTGACCGGAGGGTCCCAGTTCTCGTCGACGACGCGGTCGAGATCCTCGGCGGACACCCCGCGGAGGTAGTCGACGGTGCGGTCGTGGACCGCGTCGACGTACTCGAGCAGCAGGTCGGCGGGGGCCACGACCGCAGCGACGTCGTCGCTCGACTGGCCGTACCCGATGTCGCCGTCGTCGAACGGGAGGCCGAACCGGGCGGCGAAGCCCGCCGAGGTATGGACCTGCTCGGACCCCGCGACGCCCGCGATGTGATCGTCCTGCACGCGGGCGAGATGCCAGACCAGCCACGCGATGGTGTTGGCCTCCGGATCCAGCCGCGCGGTGAAGGCGTCGTCGCTCACCCCGTCGAGGGTGGCGTGCACCGTCTCCTTCACCCGCTCGAATCCGTCGATCAGGACACCTCTGTGGTCCACCGCTGACTCCTCTCACCGATGCGCGCTCGCGCATGCTCCTCGTCGGGAGTGCCCGAGCGGCGGCGCGCTCACACGCCTACAGCAGCGCCCGGATGTCGGCGGGGAGCGACTCGGTGGACGCCGGACTCGCAGTCGCCGTGCCGCTGCCCACCACGATGCGGGTGACACCGGCGTCCGACAGCACATAGAGATCACCCGTCGACGACCACACGACGCCGGTGCCGTAGCGGGCGCTGGTGGTGACGGGCCGGGTGAGCAGCGTCGCTCCCGACGCGTCGGTGACCGTCAACGTGCCGCCGGAGACCGAGGCCGTGGCGCCCCCGCTGGACGACGAGCCCCCCTCGGCGACGAACGCACTCGCCGGCGGCGGTGGCAGGGTCGTGCTGGTGGGCGGTGTCGAGGTGGTCGGCTGGGTCGGAGCCGCGCTCGCGGAGGACGACGGGCCGGGCGTGGCCGCGCCGGGAGACGTCGACGCGGTGGTCGGCGTAGGCGTCGTGGTGGGCGGGGCGGTGGTCGAGGGTCCGGACGGCGCGGTCGAGGTCGGACCGGACAGCGCCTGCGCTCCGAAGGACCGCACCGGGGCACTCGAGACGCCCCCGGCACCGGGTGTTTTGCAGGTCAGGCCGGTCACCGCGCCGTACGTCACGGTCTGCGAGACGGCGGACCCCGACGTCCACGTTCCGAGGACGGTGACGACGTCCACGACACGATCGCCGGACAGGAACAATCCGCCGAGAAAGGACCTGTTCAAGTCGAACGTGACCGGATCCGTGGTCGACGGCACCACCTGTGCCGTGCTCCCGCGGAGTCCGAGCCGGTACTCCGGGGTCGCGCCGGGGATGCTCACCCGGGGGAACGTCAGCCTGACCGTATTGGAGCTCACGGGGTCGCACCGCAGCGTGGCGGGCGGAGACAACGTCACCGCCGCCACCTGGACCGACACCTGCGCGCTGTCCGACAACGCCGCGACCGTACCGTCGGTGCGGCCGACGGACGGCACGACGATCACGGCGACCAACGCCGCCCCCGCGGTCGCCGCAACACGATGTCGCCCACGGGAACTGCTCGGCGCCGGCACGTCCGGCCGCACGATCAGCACTACCAGTCCGACGGCGAGCAGGGCGCCGACGACCCACGCGACGGGCGTCGCCAACCACGATGCGGCGTAGCCGAGTACGGGAACATGGCCGACGACGCGGTCGATGTCGGCGACCACGTACGGGTCGGCGTCGGGGGCGTCGTTCGCGTCCCCTCGCAGGATCAGCGTGGCGGTCTCGCCGTGGACGGAGTCGATTCGCTCGACGCGGTGGGTGATGCGTGAGCCGTCGGTGCGCAGCACGCTCACCACGTCTCCCTCGGCCACCTCCGACGCTGGTACGTCACGGGCGACGGCGAGGGACCCCGTGGGAATCGCCGGTTCCATGGAGCCGGAGCGAAACACCAAGGGCGTCAGCGAGAACAGTGTCACGCACAGCGCGAAGGTCAGCGACAGCGCGCCGAGCACCGCGATGACCGACAGGGCGCGGTCGAGGGGCCGCGGCAGCGGACGGGATGCGTCGACGTCCGTCGGTTCCGACTCAGGCACTGCCCACCCCCGTCGCGGTGAAGGTCAGTGTCGCCGTGCCGGTCTGCCCCTGCGCCGTGGTGGGTGCACTCGACGAGAGCGTCAGCTGGACGCACAACGGATCGGACGCGGAGCCAGTGGAGCTCGCGGGGCTGGCGATTCGCCGTGTCGTGCCCGTGACCACGGCCGTTCCGGGGCACGTGCCGTCGGCGGCCACCGTCGCGCCGGGGCGGACGGTGACGGCGAGGTTCGCGCCGAGCGTTCCGGTCACGGCCGCGGCGGTGGTGTAGTCGACGGCGATCGTGCCGACGTTGCGCACGGTGACGATGGTCGCGCGAGACTGGCCGGGCACCAGCGTGTTCGGGGTCAGAGAGACGGTCGTCGGAGTCGGGGTGCCCTCGGTGTCGTTGACCCTGATGTCGACGTTGCCCGTGACGAAGTTGCCGGAGGTCGTGGTCGTCGAGGTCGACCACGCGGCCAGCGTGCCCACCGATCCGAGGCCGAGCACGGTGCCGAGGGCGAGGACGGCCCGCAGCCGGACGGAGGACCGCGCCGAGATCACGCGGACCCGCCCGACGTGCGGCGGCCGCGGAACGCTCCCGCGAACTGGGCGAGAGCGTAGACGCCCAGGGCACCGGCGGCGATCGCCACGACGGTGGTGCGGGTGCTGCCGGTCAGCCATGTGTTCACATGTCCCAGATAGGGAATCGAGTACCACACCGCGCCGCGGATCTGACCGGGTTGCACGGCGGGCTCGTCCGGCTGGGGGTTGTTGTCGCCCTGCGTGACGAAGACGCGGTCGCCGTCCCGGTCCAGCCCGGTCGAGATGATCCGGTGCGTGACGACGTCAGGTTCCCCGGACCGGATCTGGTACGTGATCGCCTGACCGACGCCGTACGTCTCGGCCGGCCGCACCACGACCAGCGTGCCGGGCGGGTAGGTCGGCTTCATCGACTGGGTGAGAATCGTGTACGGCTGCGCCCCGGCCAGTTTCGGCACCACGACGGCCGCGGAGACCACCGCGAGTACCGCCAACAGGAGAACCCACGATAGCACGGTGCGGACCCACCACCACGCGCCGGTGTCCGTGTCGATGTTCCGACCCGCGTCCGGGTCGGTGTGCGGCCGAGCATGTTTCGGGGTCATCGCACCTGCTCCACGGCGAAGGCGAAGCGGTGCTGGTAGGTCACCGACGCTGTCGTGGGCACCCCGGTGAGAGTCGTTCGGACGCACCACGTCTGGCTGGCACCACGGTCGAGCCGCTGCCAGATACCCACCACGCCCTGGGTGGGCGCGGTCGCGGTGAACGTGGGAAACGCCGACCCCATTCCGGTCGTGGCGGTGCACGCCGCCGCATCGGTCACCACGGCGCCGGCCAGCGACACCGTGACGCCTCCCGTGGTCCCCGCCGACGTCACCGTCGGTCCTCCGTTCGTCAGTCGGAACCGCAGCGGCGCGGTCCCGGTGTTGGTGATCGTCAGGGGCGCCTGCACCGCCTGGTTCACGAGCACCGGGTTCTTGGCCAACGCGGTGAACGTGTACGTGCTTCCGCTGCCCGCACCGGTGGACAACCCCAGCGAACCGGCGCGCAGGGTGGTGCCGGGCACCGCTTCGCTGTCGCGCCACAACGCACCGGTGGTCTGCACCGACGCGAACGTCAACCCGGCGGCGGCCAGCACGGCCGCCGCCGTCCACACCCTGCGGGACACGGTGATTCACCTCGTCTCGGGACGGATGCGTCCCGCGTCGTCGAGCCGGACCAGGCAGACCGGACCTCTAGGTTCGGGCCGACTGCTGCAGGTTGATCCGAAATCCGGACAGGTTGACCGTGTCGTTGGTGCCCACCTGACCCGGCGTGGTCTCGACGAACGTGACCCGCGCGACCACGTCTACGACGCGGCCGTTGTCCGCCTCGGTGATCTGGTTGCCGGCCAACGGCGTTCCGTTGTACGTCGTGGTGAGAGTGACCGGGGTGTTCGCCTCGTTCAGGTCCCCGTTTCGCGTCACGCTGTTGGGGTCCGCCGTGAGAACGGCGCGCAGGTTCTCGCCGTCGGCGCTCACCCGGTACGACGCGCGGTACTCGAGAACGTCCCCCGGCACCATGCGGAAAGTGGCGGGGTCGACGGGTCCGGCGGTGGTCACCGACCCCGGCGAGACGTCGGTCCACACACCCTTCGCCACCGGCGCGATGTCCAGTTCGCCGGCGGTGATGGTGCCGCCCTGCACCGCCTCGTTGTCGCTCCACAGTGCGAAGCTGCCCGCCCCGCCGAGGAGCAGGACTCCGGCTGCGCCGGCGGCGAGTGCGCCCTTGGTGGTTCTGTTCATGTCGTCGTCTCTCCTGTCGTGTCGCCCCGACCCCGACAATTTATTCGCCATTGATGTACCCATTCGTTAACAACGAATCGCCATTCGCGCCATTGTTGGACGAAGTCAGAACACCGCGGTTTTCGGTCGCGGCAATTCGGGCACTCCGAAGGTCACCGAACGACACGAAGGTCACCGAACGACACGAAGGTCACCGAACGACACGACCCCGGAGACGCCATGACCACGAAGACCACCCACGCCGGACGATCGGTCACCGCGCCGGACAGGCCCGGTGTGATCCTGGTGATCGTCAGCGCCCTGATCGCCGTGCTCGGCGGCTTCCTCGGTTCCGGCGCCGTGGTCGGGACACCCATCGCGGAGGCCGCCGGCGGCGCGCTCAGCGCCACCGCGACGCTCGTGGCTCCGGCCGGTCCGGCGTTCTCGATCTGGTCCGTGATCTACGCGGGACTGCTCGCCTACGCGGTGTGGCAAGCGCTCCCGGCGCAGCAACGATCGGCACGACAGCGAGTCCTGCGGCGTCCGATCGCAGCCACCATGATCCTCAACGCCGCGTGGATCCTGGTGGTTCAGTGGGGCCAGGTGTTCCTCAGCGTGGTGGTCATCGTCGCTCTGCTGGCCTCGCTGGCCGTGGTGTTCGCACTCCTGATCCGGCATCCCGGCGAGCGAACCTCCACCGCGGCGACCGCCGTCGACACCGTGGTGACCGACGGGACGTTCGGCCTCTACCTCGGCTGGGTGAGCATCGCGACCGTCGCCAACACCAGTGCGTGGCTCGCGTCGATCGGCTGGACGGGAGGCGCCACCCTGTGGGCCTTCGTCGTGCTCGTCGTCGCCGCGCTCGTCGGACTGTTCCTCGCCCGTGTGTCGGGCGGTCGGATCGCCCAGGCCCTGTCGCTGTCCTGGGGACTGGCGTGGGTGGCGCAGGGGCGACTGGCCGGGGAGAACGTCGACACGGTGGTCGGATGGACGGCGGCCCTCGCGGCCGCGGTGGTGCTGGTGGGCACGCTCGCCCTGCGCGTCACCGCGCGACAGCGTCGCTGACCGTGGACGCCGACGCCCTGACCGCGCCCCTGGCCGGCGTGATGACCGTCGCCGGCGCGACCCGACGCGGCGCCGGCGAGACCGTCCACGGACGCAACCCCGCCACGGGCGAGACGTTGTCCCCCGCCTACCGCTACGGCAGCGCGGCCGACGTGGCCGACGCCTGCGCGGCCGCGGAGGACGCTGTCGACCTCGTTCGCGCCACCCCGACGGATCGTCGCGCACGGTTCCTGGAGGCCGTCGCCGAGCACCTCGAGGCCCTCGGCGAGACGGTGATCGACCGGGCGGCCGCCGAATCCGGCCTGCCCGTCGTGCGCCTCACCGGCGAGCTGGGCCGCACCACCGGGCAACTCCGGCTGTTCGCCGATGTGGTGCGCGAGGGCAGCTGGGCCGACGCCCATCTCGATCCGGCTCTGCCCCACCGCACTCCGCTCCCCCGACCCGACATCCGCCGCCGAGCCGTTCCGCTCGGCCCCGTGGCGGTGTTCGGGGCGAGCAACTTTCCGCTCGCGTTCTCGGTGGCCGGCGGCGACACCGCCTCCGCGCTCGCCGCCGGATGTCCGGTCGTCGTCAAGGCGCACGACGCCCACCCGGGCACGTCGGAATACGTCGCCCGCGCCGTCGTCGCCGCCGCGGACGCGACCGACATGCCTCCGGGCGTGTTCTCCCTGCTCTACGGCGACGGCCCCGGGCTCGGCACGGCGCTGGCCACGGATCCGCGCATCGCGGCCGTCGGCTTCACCGGATCACGTTCCGCTGGAACGGCTCTGATGCGCGCGGCGGCCGGGCGCAAGGTCCCGATTCCGGTCTACGCGGAGATGAGCGCGGTCAACCCCGTGTTCCTGCTCCCGGGCGCACTGACAGCACGAGGGGCGGAGCTCGGCCGCGCCTTCGTGGACTCCCTCACCCTCGGGGTCGGGCAGTTCTGCACCAACCCGGGGATAGTGGTGGCCGAGAACGGGCCCGGGCTCGACGCCTTCCTCGCCGCCGCGGCCGACGCGATCGCGGCCACCGAACCGGCCCCGATGCTGACGTCGGCCATCGCACGGAACTACGCCGCCGGAGTGGAGGCCCTGACGACGGTCGCCACCGAGATCGCCCGCGGCCCGGCGACCGACGCGCCGAACGCCGGACGCGCGGCGCTGTTCGCCGTCGACGCCGGCACCTTCCTCTCGGAATCAACGCTCCACGACGAGGTGTTCGGCGCGTCGGCCCTGGTGGTGCGGTGTGCTGATGCGACCGAGACGGAGCGGGTGGCCCGCGCGCTGGAGGGCCAGCTGACGGCCACCGTCCATGCCGACGACAGCGACCTGCCGACGGCCGGGCGATTGCTCGGCATTCTCGAACGCACGGCCGGTCGCATCCTGTTCGACGGGTGGCCGACGGGCGTCGAGGTCGGCCACGCGATGGTGCACGGCGGCCCGTATCCGGCGACATCGGACGGCCGCTCGACGTCCGTGGGCGCCCGAGCGATGGACCGATTCCTGCGCCCCGTCGCCTACCAGAACGTGCCCGCTGAACTGCTGCCGAGCGCGATCGCCGACGGCAATCCCGACGGCATCGTGCGTCGCGTCGACGGCCGGTTCACGCGCGACTGACGCGGCACGCCCCGAACGCACGAGCGGCCGGCGACCCCCGTGGGGATCGCCGGCCGACGTCGTGACGCAGGTGTCAGGACACCCCGAGCATCTCGTGGTCCTTGACCACGCCGGTGATGACCCGGAGGTGATCGTCGACCCCACCGAGGGTGTGCTCGATGGCCGTGAGCCGCGAGAAGTAGTGCCCGACAGGGTATTCGTCGGTGACGCCGATACCGCCGTGCAGCTGGATCGACTCCTGGCCGATCTGCCGGGCGGACCGACCGATCTGCAGCTTCGCGCGGGAGGCCACCACGGGGTCCGCCGTGCCGTCGGCCAGCGACATGGTGGCGTAGAGCGCCATGCTGCGGGCCAGCTCGAGCTGGACGTACATGTCCGCCGCGCGGAACGTCAGCGCCTGGAACTTCGACAGCGGCACCCCGAACTGCTTGCGCTGCTTGAGGTACTCGGTGGTCAGACGGAGCGATTCCTCCATGGCCCCGAGCGCCTCGGCGGCCAGGGCGGCCTGCGCGCGGACGTTCGACGCGACGATCGCGGCGGTGGCGTCGCCACCGTCACCGAGCGGCTCGGCCGCGGCCTCGGTGAACACGATCGAGGCGCCGCGCAGTCCGTCGTGCGTCCGGTACGGCGTGCGCGCCACCCCGTCGGCGTCGGCGTCGGCGTCGACGAGGAACAGGCCCACCCCGCCGGACGGCAGCGCCGCGCTGACGACCAGGTGATCGGCCGAACCACCGTGCAGCACGGGGTTCTTGGTGCCGGAGAGGGTGAACGAGCCACCCGACTCGGTCGCGGTGGTGGTCACCTCGGCGGCCGGCCAGCGACGACCGGGCTCGGTGTGGGCGAAGGCCAGCAGGGTCTGCCCCTCGGCGACCGAGGGCAGGATCCGCTGACGCTGCTCGGTGGAGCCGACGTCGGAGATCAGGCCACCGGGGATCAGCACCCCGTCGAGCAGCGGCTCGGGAGCGAGGCGTCGACCGATCTCGGTCATCACCGCGAACGTCTCCACGGGGCCGGCGCCCATGCCGCCGTCGTCCTCGGCGAAGCTGAGGCCGAGCAGCCCGAGTTCGGCGAACTGCTTCCAGACCGACTCGGTCCAGCCGCGCTCGCTCTCGACGGCGGCCTTGCGCTTCTCGTTGTCGTAGCTGCGGCTCAGAACCTCACGGACGGTGTCCCGCAACAGCTTCTGTTCGTCGTCCAGTTCGAATTGCATGTGACAGTCTCCTGCGTGAGGTCTAGAGGCCGAGGATGCCGGAGGCGATGATGGTGCGCTGCACCTCGTTCGAGCCGCCGTAGATGGAGGTCTTGCGGAAGTTCAGGTACGTCGGGGTGGCGCGCTGCGCCCACACCGGCGTCGGGATGTCCTCGCCCGCCTCGAAGGGCAGCGAATCCGGGCCCGCGACGTCGGTGAGGATCTCGGTGGCGAGCTGCTGCAGCTCGCTACCGCGCAACTTGAGCACGGACGACGCCGGGTTCTCCTTGCCGTCGACGTAGCTCGACACGATGCGCAGCTGCGTGAGTTCCAGTGCGAGAACCTGGTTCTCGATCTCCGCGAACCGCGCGGCGAACACGGGGTCGTCGAGCAGGGTGCCGTCTCCGACCGCGGTCTGCGCGGCGAGTTCCTTGGCGCGGGCCAGCTTGGTCTTGGTGAAACCGAGCCGGGTGATGCCGGTGCGCTCGTTGCTGAGCAGGAACTTGGCGTAGGTCCAGCCCGCGTTCTCCTCGCCGACCAGGTTCTCGGCGGGCACGCGCACGTTCTCGAACCAGACCTCGTTGACCTCGTGTCCGCCGTCGATCAGCTTGATCGGGCGCACCGTGATGCCGGGGGTCTTCAGGTCGACCAGGATGAAGGAGATGCCGGCCTGCTTCTTGGGCGCATCGGGGTTGGTGCGCGCGAGGACGAAGATCCAGTCGGCGTACTGCCCGAGCGTCGTCCACGTCTTCTGACCGTTGATGACGTACTCGTCCCCGTCGCGGATGGCGACGGTGCGCAGCGAGGCGAGGTCCGACCCGGCTTCCGGCTCGGAGAATCCCTGGCACCACCAGATGTCCAGGTTCTGCGTCGGCGGCAGGAACTTCTGCTTCTGCTCCTCGCTGCCGAACGTCGCGATCACGGGCCCGACCATCGAGATGTTGAAGGCGAGCGGCTCCGGCACCGAGGCGAGCTGGAGCTCGTCGAGCCAGATGTGGTGCTGCATGGGGGTCCAGTCCTTGCCGCCCCACTCGAGCGGCCAGTGCGGGCTGGCCATTCCGTGCTTGTTGAGGATCTGCAGCGTGGTGACCATGTCCTCGCGGGACAGTTCCTCGCCGGCAGCGTTCCGCTCGCGGATGTCGGCCGGGATCTCCGTGCGGAAGAAGTTCCGCATCTCGTCGCGGAACGCGGCTTCGTCCTCGGTGAGTGCCAGGTTCATGGGTGACCTTTCACAGTCGGCATGTCGTCTGCTCTGCACCGTACTCCCCGGTAACTCCGGGGCGAAGGGGCGGTGACCAGGCAACCCGCCGGTCCGTCCGGACGCTCGGTCCGCCCCCGATACGCTGGGCCGACCATGCCCGAGACCGCGACCGCCGATTCGACCTCGGACCACGTCACGGTCGCCCTGGTCCGCCACGGCGAAACCGACTGGAACCTCGAGGGGCGGCTGCAGGGCTCGTCGGACATCCCGCTGAACGACGAGGGACGACGGCAGGCGCGCGACGCGGGCATCACGCTGTCCGCCGGAACCTGGGACGTGCTGGTGAGTTCGCCGCTGGTGCGCGCGGCGGAGACGGCGGACATCATCGGCCACGTCGTCGGGCTGACGCGCTCGGCGGATCACGACGATCTGGTGGAACGTCGGTTCGGCCACGCCGAGGGGCTCACCGGCTACGAGGCGTGGGCGTACTGGCCGGACGGCCGCTACCCGGGCGGCGAGAGCCGTGCCGACCTGGCCGCGCGGGGTCGACGACGGCTGGATCTGCTCGCCGAGGAGCACCGCGGGCGGTCCGTGATCGCCGTGGCCCACGGCGGCGTCATCCGCGCGATCCTCGAGACGATCATCGGCCATCCGCCGCCGCGGATCTCCAACGCGGGCATCTCCGTCGTCGAGACGGACGGGGGCGGGTGGAGGGTGCGGACGATCGATTCGGTTCCGGTGCGCCGCCGGCGGTAGCCGGCTCGTCGATACGGCCGGCGGTTCTAGACCCCGGGAAGTCGATTCCAAGCGATCTCCAAGTGGGGCCGTGCACGGTCTGCGCCATGACCACACCACGCACCGCCGCCGCGCTGGCCGCCCTCGCCGTCACCACCCTCGCCCTGTCCGCCTGTTCGTTCTCCGTCGGTACCGGGTCCGGGGACGGGGCGGTGTCGTTCGACCGCCTGCAGGAGGCCACGATCCAGCTCGAGGCCCGCGGCTCGTTCGTCTCGCCCGAGGAGGGCGGGTACGAGTCGGCCGGCCGCGGCTCGGGCGTCATCCTGTCCGCGGACGGCTACGCCCTGACCAACAACCACGTCGTCACCGGGGCCGGCACGCTCGACGTGTGGCGCGGCGGCGATCAGTCGACGACGCTGTCGGCCCGCATCGTCGCCTCGTCGGAGTGCATGGACCTGGCGGTGGTGAAGCTCGACGCGGCGGATCTGCCGTTCGTCGGGTTCCACGAGGGGGCCATCGACGTCGCCGACGAGGTCTACGCGGCGGGCTACCCGCTGGGCGATCCGACGTTCACGATGACCAAGGGCATCGTCTCCAAGGCGGACACTCCGGCGGACACCCCGTGGGCGTCGCTGGATCACGTGATCGAGCACGACGCGAAGATCCGGAGCGGCAATTCCGGTGGGCCGCTGGTCGATCCGGAGGGTCGCCTGGTCGGCGTGAACTACGCCGGGAGCGACACCAACGACACCAACCTCGCCATCCACCGCGACGACGTGCGGAAGATCGTCGAGAAGTTGCGGGCCGGGGAGAACGTGCTGAGCATCGGCATCAACGGCGAGGCGCTGGTCGACGAGTCGGGCGAGGGCGCCGGCATCTGGGTGAACTCGGTCGCGTCCGGGTCCGCCGCCGACAAGACCGGCATCCGTCCCGGCGACATCCTCACGTCGATGGAGGGGGTGACCCTGGGCACCGACGGGACGTTGAAGGAGTACTGCGACGTCCTGCAGACCCACGGGACGGACTCGGCGTTGGCCGTCGAGGTCTACCGGCCGGACGAGGGCACCTACCTGCGCGGCCGGGTGAACGGCACGCCGCTCGAGGAGACCACCACCATCTCGAGCAGCGTGGGCACGGCGACCGGAGCCGCGGGCGCCGCCGGCGCGGCGACGACGGTCGACACCACCGGATTCACCACCGTGACCGACGATTCCGGCGTGGTCACCGTCGACGTCCCCGCCGAGTGGAACCAGGTGGACGGCACCCAGTTCGAGGACGACCGCGGCAACCGGTACTACGGCGTCGAGGCGTCGAGCGATCTGGCGACCTACCAGGGCGGCTGGGGCGCCGTCGGCGCCTCGGTGCTCGCGTCGGACACCGCGGTGACCACGTCGTCCCCGGACGATCTGCTGACCTGGGCCGGGAAGTCCCTGCCCGAGTCCGGCTGCACGTCGACGGGCCGCCGGCCCTACTCCGACGCGCTGCACACCGGCACGTTCGAGGTGTGGGAGAACTGCGGCCCGGAGAAGGCGAAGTACATGCTGGTCGGGGCCGCTGCCGACAGCGGTGAGTACCTGGTGCTCGTCGCGGTGCAGGCCAACTCCGCCGAGGACGTCGCCGCGGCGGACCGCGTGGTCAACTCGTTCGCGGTGGACATGACCTGACCTGCGGTTCCCCGGACACGAACCGGGGACCACGGTTCGACTGGCGCCGCGCCGGAAGAGTTCTACTATTCCGGCGTGGCGCCCGTTTCCGTCTCCGGCACTCCCCCGGTTCTGGTGCGGGTCCTCGGCGCCATGACCGCGGAGGTCGACGGCGTTCCGGTGGCCCTCGGCGGCCCCCGCCCCCGCGCCGTGCTCGCCCGCCTCGCCGTCGCCGACGGCCGCATGGTGACCGACGACGCGATCATCGAGGACGTGTGGGGCGACGACGCCCCGCGCACCGCCCTGCTGACGCTGCAGGGCTACGTCTCGTCGCTGCGCAAGGCACTGGACCCGGCGACGGCGCGCACCGGACTCGGCGCCCGCGTCGTCGTCCGCGACGGACCCGGCTACGCACTGCGCCTGCCGCCCGAGGGCCTGGACGCAGCCGTCTTCACGACCCTGGCCGCCGAGGCCCGGAGCGCGCTGGGCCGTGGAGAGGCCGAGGCGGCGGCCCGGCTGCTCGACGACGCGCTCGCGCTGTGGCGCGGTCCGGCCTACGTGGACTGCCTCGATCGGGACTTCGCGTCACCCGAGATCGCCCGGCTGACCGCACTACGGCACGGCGCCACCGAGGATCGGACCGCCGCCGCCCTGGCCCTCGGCGACCACGCCCGCGCCGTGGCGATGGCCGAGGCCCACACGCGCGAGCACCCCCTGCGGGAGCGGGGGTGGGCGTTGTGGGCGGCGGCCCTCTACCGATCGGGACGTCAGGGCGACGCGTCCGCCGCGCTGCTCGCCGCGCGGCGCACGCTGGCCGACGAGCTGGGCGCCGATCCGGGTCCCGAGCTGCTCGCCCTCCAGGACGCCGTCCTGCGTCGGGACGACGCCGGTGTCGCCGCCGTCCTGCCGGCCCCGGCCGCGGCGCCGCTCGCGCGTCGGCAGCGGCGCGTTCCGGTGCCCCTGACCCCGACCGTCGGCCGGGAGGACGACGTCCGGGCGGTCGCCGACGCGCTGCGCGACCACCGTTCCGTGACGCTGACCGGGCCGGGCGGGATGGGCAAGACGCGCCTCGCCCTCGAGGTGGCGGGGCGACGCGACGACCCGGACGGGCCGTGGTTCGTCGAACTCGCCGGGCTGCCCGTGCGTTCGGCCGCGGGCGGAGCGGAGTCGACCGCAGCGGAGGCGGACCCGGCCGGCGCCGTCGCCACCGCACTGGGCGTGACCAGCGGGCGCGGCGTGGACGCGTTGGTCGCGGTGCTCGCCGACCGCCGGGCCCTGCTGGTGTTCGACAACTGCGAGCACGTCGTCGATTCCGTGGCGCTGCTGGTGACGGAGATCCTGCGCTCGTGCCCCGGCATGTCCGTGCTGGCGACCAGTCGGGTCAGCCTGGGAACGCCGGGCGAATTCGTCCACGAGACACCGCCTCTCGCCACCGCCGACGACGGACCCGCGGTGGAGCTGTTCCTCGCCCGCGCCTCCGACGCGACCGGTGGCGCGGCGGCCACCGAGGACGACCGGCTCGCCGCCGCGCGGCTCTGCGAGGGGCTGGACGGGATGCCGTTGGCCATCGAACTCGCTGCGGCGCAGGCCCGTACGCTGTCGGTCCGGCAGCTGCTCGACCACCTGGACGACCGACTCGCCGTGCTGCGGGGCGGCTCGCGCGCGAATCCCCGGCACGCCACGATGGCCGCGGCGGTCGAGTGGTCCTACCGCTCCCTCACCGACGGCGAGAAGCTGCTGTTCACCGAGCTCGGCATCTTCGAGGGTGGATTCGATCTGGACGCGGTCACCGCCGTGGTCGACCGGCGCGGCGCGGTGCTCGATCTCGCTCCGCTGGTGGAGAAGTCGTTGATCAAGGCCCTCGGCGGTCACCCCCGCCGGTACCGCATGCTCGAGACCCTGCGCAGCTACGCCGCCTCGGTGCGGGACGACGATGTCACCGCGCGGGTCCGGCGTCGGCACGTGCAGTGGGTGACCGACCTCGCCGACACCGCGTACCTCGAACTGCGCGGCCCGCGTGCGGCGCAGTGGATGGACCGCCTGGACCGGGAGATGCCGAACGTGCGGGCGGCCTTCGAGCACTGCGCGGACGACCTCGAGACCCACCTGCACATCGCGGGCGGCCTCTACTGGTTCTGGTACCGCCGGGGCAACGTCGCGGAGGGCCTGCGCTACCTCGAACCGGCGATGAAGGCCCGCGATCTGCCCGCCGCGGTGACGGCACGCGCCGTCGCCGGGCTCACCATCACCCGCTATCTGGCCGGGGACATCGCCGGGCTCATGGAGTCGTTCGGCCGCCTCGCCGAGATCGAGCCCGCGACCGTCGGGGATCCGGTGCCCCGCACCGACGCCCTGGTGGCGCTGGCGTACTTCGAGGCGGGGGCCGGACTGGTCGAGCCCGCCCTGGCGCACGCCGCCGAGGCCGTCGCGCTGGCCGAAGATCTCGGGGTGCCGTCGTCCGCCGCCGAGGCGACGATGAGCGCCGGCACGGCGTGGTTCCGGGCGGGCGACCTCGATCGGGCCCACGAGTTCCTCCGCCGCGCCGTCGACGTGGCGGCGACGTCGGGGTACCGCTGGTGCGAGGCGTCGTCGCTGTGGTTGGACGCCAAGGTCTCCCTCGCCGAACACGACGACGCCGGCGCCGTGGCGTCGCTGCTGCGGATGCTCGACGCGTGCGAGGAGGCCGCGGACACGACGTCGACGATGGTGGGGCTCATGACCCTGGCGTACGCCCTGGTCCGCCGCGGCCACGTCGAGGACGCGGCGCTGTTGCGCGCCGTCGTCGACCTCCGGAGCGAGTCCATCGGATACTGGCCCGCGGCGATGGATCCGGTCGATCTCGGTCCCTACGTCGCCGAACTGACGGCGTCGATCCCCGCCGACACGGCCGCCGCCGCGACCGCCGCCGCCCGCGCTGCGGCGGACACGAGGGCGGGCAGCGCGGGCACGAACGGGGAATCGAACCTCGTCGAGGCCGTTCTGCAGCGCTGCAGGTGAGAGCGTCGGCGCTCGGGCGTGCGGGTCACGATGGCGTAACGAAGGCGACCCCTGCTGCTCTCGATGCCACGATTCCGACCCCGGTTGGGTAGGCACGGTGGGTGACTTCTCCGGAAACGACCCCTGACCGAAGTCCTCGACCGGGCGGTCCCGACCACCCCGGCAGTCCCCACGACCCACCCGCCGGCGTGCTGCGCCGCGCCATCGGCGCGTCCGCGATGGGCAACGCCACCGAGTGGTTCGACTACGGCGTCTACGCCTACACCGCCACCTACATCTCCCGCGCGTTCTTCCCCGAGGACCTCGAGTCCGCGACCCTGTTCACCCTCGGCATCTTCGCGATCTCGTTCCTGGTGCGCCCCCTCGGCGGCCTGGTGTGGGGTCCGCTGGGCGACCGCCTCGGCCGCAAACACGTGCTGGCGCTGACCATCGTGCTCATGGGCACCGCCACGTTCCTCATCGGCGTGATCCCGAGTTACGCGTCGATCGGCTTCTGGGCGCCCGTGCTGCTGGTGATCCTGCGCATGATCCAGGGCTTCTCCACCGGCGGCGAGTACGGCGGCGCGGCGACGTTCATGGCCGAGTACTCCCCCGACCGCAAGCGCGGATTCTTCGGCAGCTTCCTGGAATTCGGCACGCTCGGCGGATTCTCGCTGGGCGCCCTCGTCGTCCTCGCCGTCGATCTCGCGTCGACCGACGCGTTCATGGACACGTGGGGATGGCGACTGCCGTTCTTCGTCGCCGGCCCGCTGGCCCTGATCGGCCTCTACATGCGCTCCAAGCTCGAGGACACGCCCGTGTTCCGCGAACTGGAGGAGTCGAACGAGGTCGAGCACGAGACCCGGACGCAGTTCCGCGAGCTGATCGCGCAGTACTGGCGACCGATCCTCACCCTCATGGGCCTGGTGGTGGCGCTCAACGTCTGCAACTACACCCTGCTGAGCTACATGCCGACGTACCTGGAGCAGCGCATCGGGTTGACCAGCACGTCGTCGCTGTTCCTGGTGGTGATCGGTCAGCTCGCCATGATGGCGGTGATCCCGTTCGCCGGGGCGCTGTCCGACAAGGTCGGCCGCAAGCCGCTCTGGCTGGTCTCGATGGTCGGCCTGTTCGTCTTCGCCATCCCGATGTACCTGCTGATGAGCGTGAACTTCGCCTGGGCGATCGTCGCGTTCACCGTGCTCGGGCTGCTGTACGTGCTGCAGCTGTCGACCATCTCGGCGACGTTCCCGGCCATGTTCCCCACCCACGTGCGGTTCGCCGGCTTCGCCATCGCCTACAACGTGTCGACGTCGCTCTTCGGCGGCACGGCCCCCGCCGCCAACGAGTGGTTGGTCGAGCGCACGGGCAACGACCTGGTGCCCGCGTTCTACATGATGGGCGCGTGCGTCGTCGGGCTGATCGCCCTGCTCTTCGTCGCCGAGACGGCGGGCGCGTCGCTGCGCGGCCGCGCCGTCCCGGGAGTGGACACCGACGCCCACCCCACCGCCCGCTAGGTCACCGCCGACGCGGACCCGTGTCCCGCTGCAGCTGAATCAACTGCCCGCTGATCCTGGTGCGGCGCAACGCTTCCAGCGTTTCGTCCGCCAGGTCGGCGGGCAGTTCGACCAGGCTGTGGTCGGGGCGAATGCTGATGTGCCCGAAGTCGCTGCGGCGCAGACCGCCCTCGTTGGCGATGGCGCCGACGATCGCGCCGGGCACCACCTTGTGCCGCTTGCCGACGCTGATGCGGTAGACCGCCATGTCCTGATCGGTCCGGCGCGACTTGCGCACCGGCGGCGCGCCTCGGTCGTCGAACGTCCGCTCGGGGCGTTCGCGCTTCTCCCGCGGCGCCGGGGGCGGCTCGGGCGCCATGAGGAACGCCTCGCCGTCGCGGGACTGCGTGGCCAGCGCCGCGGCGATGTCGGCCAACGGCACATCGTGCTCGCGCTCGTAGTCCTCGATGAGACGACGGAACAGATGCAGGGACGGCGACTGCAGCGACGTCGTGATCGAGTCGGCGAACTTGGCGACGCGCTGCGCGTTGACGTCGTCGACGCTCGGCAGCTGCATCTCGGTGATCGGCTGGCGCGTGGCCTTCTCGATCGCCCGGAGCAGGTGGCGCTCGCGCGGCGCGACGAAGAGCAGCGCCTGGCCCGTGCGGCCGGCGCGGCCGGTGCGGCCGATGCGGTGGACGTACGACTCGGTGTCGTGCGGGATGTCGTAGTTGACGACGTGCGAGATGCGGTCGACGTCGAGCCCGCGCGCGGCGACGTCGGTGGCGACGAGTACGTCGAGGGCGCCGCTCTTGAGCTGGCCGATGGTCCGCTCGCGCTGCGCCTGCACGATGTCGCCGTTGATCGCGGCCGCCGAGAACCCGCGCGCCCGCAGCTTCTCGGCGAGGTCCTCCGTCGCCTGCTTGGTGCGGACGAAGATGATCATCGACTCGAAGTCCTCGACCTCGAAGATGCGCGTGAGGGCGTCGAGCTTGCGCTGGTGCGCCACCTGCACGTACCGCTGCGTGATGTTCGGCGCGGTGGAGGTCGCGGTCTTCACCGTGATCTCGACCGGATCGTGCATGTACTGCTTGCTCATCTTGCGGATCGAGCTCGGCATGGTGGCCGAGAACAGCGCGACCTGCTTGTACTCCGGGGTGTCGGCGAGGATGCGCTCGACGTCCTCCTGGAAGCCCATCTTGAGCATCTCGTCGGCCTCGTCGAGCACCAGGTACTCGAGGTGCGAGAGGTCCAGCGCGCCCTTCTCCAGGTGGTCGATGACGCGGCCCGGGGTGCCGACGATGATCTGCGCGCCTCGCCGCAGACCGGACAGCTGCACGCCGTACGCCTGGCCGCCGTAGATCGGCAGGATGTGCAGGCCCGGGATCTTGGCGGCGTACTTGCCGAACGCCTCGGCCACCTGCAGCGCCAGCTCGCGCGTCGGGGCGAGGACGAGCGCCTGCGGAACGCGGTTGGCGACGTCGAGACGCGAGAGGATGGGGACCGCGAACGCCGCCGTCTTGCCCGTGCCGGTCTGCGCGAGTCCGACGACGTCCTTGCCCGCCATCAACGGCGGGATGGTGGCCGCCTGGATGGGCGACGGACTCTCGTAGCCGACGTCGGAGAGGGCCGCGAGGACGCGATCGTCGATGCCGAGATCGGCGAACGTCTGCTCGGGGGCCGCGTCGGGGGAGGTCTCGCCGGACGTCTCCCGGGCAGCCTCGGGGGGAGTCTCGGACGCGGTCGACGCCGGGCGATCGCCGGTGGATTCACCGTCGGAAGTGCTCATGTGCACCAGAGTCTAGTCCCGATCGACCGACGTCGCCCCCACCCGGCAGCGCGTCGGCCGGATTCGGACAAACGGGATAGCGGGGGAACCCCCCGCTTCCGTCGCACCTGTGATCCAATACACAGCACATCTGGTGCTACTGGAAGGTAATCACGACCGTGCGCGAATATTCCGTCCCCGCGTCCTACACCGTTCCCGACGACGTCTCCATGGCCGACAGCGTCTTCAGGTACGCGCAGGACACCCCGAGCTGGGTTCCGTTCCAGCGCCGGAGCGGCTCCGCGTTCGTCGACGTCACCGCCGCGCAGTTCGCGGACGAGGTCGCCGCCGTGGCGAAGGGCCTCATGGCGTCCGGCATCGAGTTCGGCGACCGCGTCGCCATTCTGTCGGCGACCCGGTACGAGTGGGTCGTCCTGGACTACGCCGTCTGGACCGCCGGCGCCTGCACCGTGTCGATCTACGAGACCTCGGCCGCCGATCAGGCGTCGTGGATTCTCGAGGACTCGGCGACCAAGCTGCTGATCGTCGAGACCAACGATCACCGTGAGCGCGTCAAGGAGGTCACCGAGCAGGCCGAGGCGCTGCGCGAGACGCTGGTGATCGACGGCGGCGCGCTGGACGAGCTGGTCACCCGCGGCCGATCGGTCTCCGACGAGGATCTGCACGCCCGCCGCACGCAGGTGGGGGCGTCGTCCGCCGCCACCCTGATCTACACCTCCGGCACCACGGGCCGCCCGAAGGGTGTGCAGCTCACCCACGGCAACTTCTACGCCGAGACCTCGGCGACGCAGGTGGCCCTGCACGATCAGATGACCGAGGGCAAGCGCACCCTGCTGTTCCTGCCGATGGCGCACGTGTTCGCCCGCGCCGTGTCGTTCGGCGCCTTCGAGGCGAAGGTGACCGTCGCCCACACCGCGGACACGACGACACTCGTGGAGCAGTTCGCCGAGTTCCAGCCGGACTTCATTCTCTCGGTGCCGCGCGTGTTCGAGAAGGTCTACAACTCGGCCAAGCAGAAGGCGCACGACGGCGGCAAGGGCAAGATCTTCGACCAGGCCGCCGACGTGGCGATCGAGTGGAGCAAGGCTCAGGACACGGGCGGCGCCGGGCTGGTCCTCAAGGCCAAGCACGCCCTGTTCGACAAGCTGGTCTACTCCAAGCTCCGTGCGGCGCTGGGCGGGAAGTGCCAGAGCGCGCTGTCCGGCGGCGGACCCCTCGGCGCCCGCCTCGGACACTTCTTCCGCGGCATCGGCGTGCCGGTCCGCGAGGGCTACGGGCTGACCGAGACCAGCGCAGCCGTCACCGTCAATACCACCGACAAGCAGCGCATCGGCTCGGTGGGCCGCCCGCTCGAGGGCCATGCCGTGCAGATCGCCGAGGACGGCGAGGTGCTGGTCAAGGGACCCGTCGTGTTCTCCGGGTACTGGCACAACGACAAGGCCACCGAGGAGTCCATCCGCGACGGCTGGTTCCACACCGGCGACCTCGGCTCGCTCGACGAGGAGGGCTTCCTGTCGATCACCGGCCGCAAGAAGGAGATCATCGTGACCGCCGGCGGCAAGAACGTCGCCCCCGCCGGACTCGAGGACTCCATCCGCTCGCACCCGCTGGTCAGCCAGTGCCTGGTGGTGGGCGACGCCAAGCCGTTCATCGGCGCGCTGATCACCCTCGACCCGGAGGCCCTGCCGGGCTGGTTGGAGCGGCACGGACTGGACAAGGACACCCCGGCGTCCGAGCTGACCACCAACAGCGATCTGGTCGCGGAGATCGACGAGGCGGTCGCGGCGGCCAACTCCAAGGTCTCCAATGCCGAGCAGATCAAGAAGTACACGATCCTGCCCGGCGACTTCACCATCGAATCCGGTGAACTCACCCCGACGATGAAGCTCAAGCGCAACGTCATTCTCGAATCGCACGCCAAGGAAGTCTCCGATATCTACGGCTGACCCCGGATGGGCCTCGGGGCCGTTCCGCCAAGCCGTTCCACGAACGGCCCCGAATACCGCACATGACCACCTCGCCCACCGTCGACACCCCGCCGGACGACGCCCGCACCCGCATCCACCCGTTCTCCCGGATGCTCGCGGGCGTGATTTCCGCCGGTGTGGTGCTGGCAGTGGGCGAAGTGCTGTCGCTGGCCTTCTCCCCCGCGTCGTCACCGTTCCTCGCCGTCGGATCGACGACGGTGGACCGCACCCCCGCGTGGGCACGCGAGTTCGCGATCGACACCTTCGGCACCAACGACAAGGTGGCGCTCTTCGTCGGCATGAGCGTGCTGATCGTCGTGATCTCCGCGCTCGCCGGGCTGCTCGAACGGCCCGCGCGACCGATCGGATCGGTGATCCTCGCCGTCCTCGGCGCGGTAGGCGTGTTCGCCGTGACCCAGCGCCCCACCGCCGACACCACCGACGTGATTCCCACCGTGGTCGGGGTGATCGTCGGCATCGTGGTGCTGCGCCTGCTGACGCGCGCACTGGTGCCGCCGCCGGGTCGCCCCGACGGCGCCATGCCGCGTCGGCGGTTCCTCGTCCTCGCCGGCGCTGCGGCGGCCGTGGCCGTGGCGGCCGGTGCCGTGGGCCGCTACGTCGGGGAGCGGGCCGCCGGACTCGCCGAGGACATGCGGAACTTCCGCATTCCGACGGTGCCCGCCGGAAACGCCGCCCTCGCCATTCCTGCCGGCACGGACATCGGCGTCGACGGCGCCACGCCGTTCGTCACCCCGAACGACACGTTCTATCGCATCGACACCGCTCTGTCGGTGCCGCAGTTGACCACCGAGGAATGGCAGTTGCGGATCCACGGAATGGTCGATCGGGAGATCACGCTCTCGTGGGACGACCTGATGGCCCGCACGCCGATGGAGCGCGTCATCACGCTGACGTGTGTGTCCAACGAGGTCGGGGGGCCGCTCGCCGGCAACGCCACCTGGGTCGGATTCCCCATCGCGGACATCCTCGAGGAGGCCGGCGTCCAGGCCGACGCCGACATGCTGCTCTCCACCTCCGTCGACGGCATGACCATCGGCACCCCCGTCGAGGCGCTGCGCGACGGCCGCGACGCCATGCTGGCGGTGTCGATGAACGGACAGCCGCTCCCCCTCGAACACGGCTACCCGGTGCGCCAGGTGGTGCCCGGCCTGTACGGCTACGTCTCCGCCACCAAGTGGGTGGTCGACTGGGAGCTCACGCGCTTCGACCGCGCGCAGGCGTACTGGACCGAGCGCGGCTGGGGTGAGCGCGGACCGATCAAGACGGCGTCGCGCATCGACGTGCCCGCGGCGTTCGCCCCAGTGTCCGCCGGCCGCGTCCGCGTCGCCGGCACGGCGTGGGCGCAGCAGGTCGGCATCGAGCGCGTCGAGGTCCGCGTCGACAACGGGCCCTGGCAGGAAGCCACCCTGGCCGAGCAGTACTCCGTGGACACGTGGCGGCAGTGGTTCTGGGACTGGGACGCCACGACCGGCAACCACAACATCCAGGTGCGGGCGACGGACCGGTCCGGCGCCACGCAGACCGAGGAGCGCACCCCGCCGATCCCGGGTGGGTCCACCGGCTGGCACACCCGCACGATCATCGTCAGCTGACGAACGCTGCCGCGTCGACTGTCTCAGGCGACGAACGCTGCCGCGTCGACTGTCTCAGGCGACGAACGCTGCCGCGTCGACTGTCTCAGGCGACGAACGCTGCCGCGTCGTCGGTGACGACGCGGTGGACCTTCTCGTGCAACAGGTCGTGGCCCGCGTCGTCGTACTCGCGCAGCGTCACCGATGTGCCGCGCACGAGGTCGCGGACGCCGTCGATCGGCACCATGCGGTCGTCGACGCCGTGCATCGCCAGCGTGGGGACACGCGCGGCCCGGATCAGCTCGTCGCGCGTGACCAGGCGACTCGGCACGGCGACCAGCACCGCCGCGGTGACCCCGCTGTCGACCCCGCTGTCGACCC
Organism: Rhodococcoides corynebacterioides; assembly: GCF_019834675.1. Lineage (GTDB taxonomy): Bacteria > Actinomycetota > Actinomycetes > Mycobacteriales > Mycobacteriaceae > Rhodococcoides > Rhodococcoides corynebacterioides_A. The sequence continues at coordinate 297,113 of NZ_JABUBU010000003.1, forward strand.
CGCTGTCGACCCCGCCCCCGCCGGCCAGCATCCGCACCGCCGTCGCCGAGCCCAGCGAATGCCCCATCACCGCGACGCCGCCGGCGGACTCGCGAACCAGGTCGACGAGCAGACGCGCGTTCTCGGCCAGGGCGTCGAGGTACGACGCGTCGTCCCCGATCTCGCCCTCGGACAGTCCGTGGCCGATGTGGTCGGGTGCGACGACATCGATTCCGTGCGCGGCCATGGCCGCGCCGAATCGGTGGTACTGGCCCGTGTGCTGACCGCGCCCGTGCAGGAACACCAGGTGCGCGCGGGGCTCGTCGGCCGGCCACCGCCGATAGTGGACGCGACCGCGGGATCCCTCGACGAACGGCATGACGCCCATTGTGACGGTTCCCGGGTGGGGCCCGTGACTGTGCTGTGACGGCATCGACGCACGACCGACTCCGCCCGCACCGGAACGTCTGAGACGATCGGACCATGAAGTACGTTTCGCGGCTGCGCCGCCGGGTCGTCACCGAAGTCACCGCCGCCGTCGCCACCGCCCTCGCGCTCTCCGTCGCCGTCGTCCCCACCGCGGCGGCGCAGGACGGCCCCCGCGTCGTCGGCGTGCGTGACCTGTCGCCGACCCATTCGGTGGTGGACGTGTTCTCGCCCGCCATGAACAAGGTGATCTCCAACGACGTGCTGCGGCCCCGCGGCGGAGGGGCCGCCCCGACGCTGTATCTGCTGAACGGCGCACTCGGCAACGAGGACGGTGTGGGGTGGATCAACAACTCCGGCGCGGTCGGGTTCTTCGCCGACAAGGCCGTCAATGTGGTGCTCCCCATCGGCGGACGGCTGTCCTTCTACACCGACTGGCTGGCCGACGACGCGCTGATCGGTCGGAACAAGTGGCAGACCTACCTCACTGCGGAGCTGCCCGCGGTGATGGACCGCCACCTCGGCACCACCCGTCGTAACGCCGTCGCCGGGGTCTCGATGAGCGGCGGACCCGCCCTCGATCTCGCGATCCAGGCGCCCGGTCTCTATCGCGCGGCCGCGTCCCTCAGCGGCTGCCCGGCGTCGTCGCACCCACTGGCGCAGGCCTCGATCTCGGTGATGATCGGCGGCGCGCTCACCAACCCGTTCGCCATGTGGGGCGTCCCCGGCGCGCCGGGATGGACGCAGCACGACCCGTCGCAGAACGCACACCGACTGCGCGGCACCGCGGTCTACGCGGCGTCGGCCTCGGGCATGCCCGGACCGGTGGACGACATCCCCGCGGGCAGCCTCTTCCCGGTGGGCGGCGCGGCCGTCGAGGCGATGGTGAACGTGTGCACCGGCATCTTCGCCGACGCCGTCCGCGCGGCCGGCGTGCCCGCGACGATTTCGATGCGCGATCACGGCTCGCACAGCTGGGCACTGTTCGAGGACGAACTGCGGGACGCGTGGTTCTCCACGATCGCCCCGGCGCTCGGCACCCGCTGACGGACCCTCTTACTACGCTGGCGGTCGTGTTCGTTCTCGACGACGACCTGATCCACAGTGCGGGGGACCTCGCCCTCGCCGCGCGGTGCGAGTTCGCGGTGCTCCGCACTCTCGACGCGCATCTCGGACGGCTCGACGCCGACGCGGTCGCGGGGACGGACGACGCCATGCTCGCGCGGCTGTCCCGGCTGGGTTCGCAGCACGAGGCGCGGCAGTGGGCGGCGTATCGGCGGCAGTTCGGCGACGACGCGATCGCCGTGGAGCGGCCGGGCCGGATGCGGTCGGAGCTCGCGGCCGCCGCGGCGGTCACGCTCGATGCGGCGGCGCGGCGAGCGCCGGTGATCTACCAGGGCACGTTCTTCGGCGACGGCTTTCTCGGATTCGGCGACTTCCTGGTGTACGACGAGGAGGTCGACGCGTACGAGGTGCAGGACACCAAACTGTCCCGGACCGAACGGGTTCCGTCGATCCTGCAGCTCGCGGCGTACGCGGAGGCGCTGACCGCCGCGGGTATCCCGGTGTCGGACACCGCCCGTCTCGTGCTCGGCGACGGCACGCGCACGGCCGTCCACCTTCCCGACGTCCTGCCGGTCCACCGGCGCGCGCGGGCCGAGTTGGTGGCGCTGCTCGATGAGCACCGCACCCAGTTGCTGCCCGCCGACTGGGCCGACGCGGACGTGCGGGCCTGCTTCCGGTGCGAGCACTGCGCGCCCGAGGTCGAGGCAAGCCGGGATCTGCTGCTGGTCGCCGGGATGCGGGTGTCGCAGCGGGCCGCGTTGCTCGCCTCGGACGTCACGACGATCGACGCGCTGGCCGCGTCGTCGGGCCCGGTGCCCGACCTGTCCGCCCGCAGCCTCGCGGGGCTCCGCGACCAGGCGCGCGTGCAGATCCAGCAGGAATCCGCGGGATCGCCCGTCGTCGAGTTCCACACGCCGTCGGCCCTCGGCGCGTTGCCCGCGCCCGACGAGGGCGACATCTTCTTCGACTTCGAGGGCGACCCGCTGCACACCGAGAACGGGTCCACGGACTGGGGGCTGGAGTACCTGTTCGGCGTGCTCGACACCGATCGCGCGTTCCGCCCGCTCTGGGCGCACGACCGCGACGAGGAGCGCGTGGCGTTCGTGGCGTTCGTCGACCACGTGCGGGAACGACGACGGCAGTACCCGGGCATGCACGTGTATCACTATGCGGCGTACGAGAAGTCGGCCCTGCTCCGGCTGGCGGCGCGGCACGGCGTGTACGAGGACGAGGTCGACGACCTGCTGCGCGAGCAGGTGCTGGTGGACCTCTATCCCGTGGTGCGCAGCGCGCTGCGGATCGGGGCCCGCAGCTACAGCATCAAGAAGCTCGAGCCGGCGTACATGTCGGAGGTCCGCGGCGACGTGGCCGATGCGGTCGCGTCGATCACCGAATACGCCCGGTGGCGGGACCTGCGCGATCGCGGCGAGCTCGGCGAGGCCGAGGCGGTGCTGGCGGAGATCGCGGACTACAACCGCTACGACTGCGAGTCGACTCTCGAACTGCGGAACTGGTTGCTGGCGCACGCCGCCGAGGCGGGCGTCACTCCCCGCGGGCCGATCGAGCCGGCACCACCGACCGACGACGACGACTCGCCGAACCCGGCGCGCGATGCCCTGCGCGAGTTCGCCGGACCGATCGGCGACCGCACGCCCGAACGTCAGGGTGCCGCGCTGCTCGCCGCGGCGGTGGACTACCACCGCCGGGAGGAGAAGCCGTTCTGGTGGGCGCACTTCGACCGCCTCTCGTCGCCGGTGGACGAGTGGGCGGACACCCGCGACGTCTTCGTGGTCGAGAGCGTCGAGTCGATGTCGGACTGGGCGAAGCCCACGCCCCGGCACAACGTCCGTCGAACCTCGGTGCTGCGCGGCGAGTTCGGTCCCGGCAGCGCCGTCCGCGGCGCGAAGGTCGCCGTGCTGTATGCGCCCCCGGCGCCGGAGTGGATCAAGCCCGAGCTCCGGGCCAATCCGCAGTACCGGTGGACCGCCACCGGGACCATCGTGGACGTCTCCGCGGACGGCTCCGCCGTGACGCTCGAGGAGTCGATTCCGAAGGGCGCGGACCCGCACGGCCTCGAACCCGTGGCCACCGCGCCCACGCCCGGACCCGCCACGACCACCGTGCGCGCCGCCGTCGCCGCCACGGCGGTCGAGGTCGCCGACGCGCTCCCCGACGTGCCCGAGTCGGCCGTCCTCGACCTGCTCCTACGCCGCCGCCCGCGCACCCGATCCGGTTCCCCGTTGCGCACCGACGACCCCTCCGTCGCCGGGATCACCGCCGCGCTGCTCGACCTCGATCGGTCCTACGCCGCCGTCCAGGGCCCACCCGGAACGGGCAAGACCTACACGGGATCTCGCGTCGTCGCCGCGCTCGTCCGCGACCACGGGTGGCGCGTCGGCGTCGTGGGTCAGTCGCACGCCGTCGTCGAGAACTTCCTCGACGCCGTCGTCGACGCGGGACTCGACGGGACACGCGTCCACAAGAAGCCCGCATCGGACCGGCCGCGCCGGTGGACCGCGTCGGCCAAGGACGTCGACGTCGCCGCGCTCGACGGCGGCTGCGTGGTCGGCGGTACGGCGTGGACGATGACCAACCGCAGGAACATCGAGGAGAACGCGTTCGATCTGCTGGTGATCGACGAGGCCGGCCAGTTCTGTCTGGCGAACACCGTGGCCGTCGGCCGTGCCGCGCGGAACCTCCTCCTGCTCGGCGATCCGCAGCAGCTCCCCCAGGTCAGTCAGGGCAGTCACCCCGAGCCGGTGGACGCCTCGGCCCTCGGCTGGTTGGCCGACGGAGCGGACACGCTCCCGGCGGATCTGGGCTGGTTCCTCGCCACCACCCGACGCATGCATCCCGACGTCTGCCGCGTGGTGTCCGACCTGTCCTACGACGGACGGTTGTACGCGCACGATAGCGTGAACGATCGGTCCCTCGACGGCGTCGCCCCGGGGGTGCACACGACGTTCGTCGATCACGTCGGGAACGCGACGTCGTCGCGCGAGGAGGCCGACGCGGTGGTGCGGCTCGCGCGCTCGGTGATCGGGCGGACGTGGCGGACCGGCGCCGAGTCGCGGCCGCTGGAGTCGGCCGACGTACTGGTGGTGGCCGCGTACAACGCCCAGGTGGCCGTCATTCGGGCGGCACTCGACGCCGCCGGACTCACCGAGACGGCGTGCGGCACGGTGGATCGGTTCCAGGGGCGCGAGGCCGCCGTCGTCATCGTGTCGATGGCGGCGTCGGCGCCGGAGGACGTGCCGCGCGGGATGCCGTTCCTGCTCTCGCGCAACAGGATCAACGTCGCCCTGTCGCGCGGGCAGTGGGTGTCGTACGTGGTGCGCTCACCGGCGCTGACGCACTACCTGCCCGGAACGCCCGTCGAGCTGTCGTTGCTGGGGGCGTTCATGCGGGTCAGCCCGGACCTCGTTCAGCCGAAGGTGCGTCCCTCGCCGCGGTAGGTGGGGACCGCGGTGCGGGTGCTGTTCTCCACCAGATGAACGGTGTCGAACCGCTCGCACACCTCCCCCGCCTTGGCGTGTCGGAACCAGACCCGATCACCTAGTGACGCACCGGATCCCACGATCGGGGTCTGGACCTCGCCCACACCCTCGGTGCGGAGCAGGCGACCCGGACCGACGATGCTCGGCACCCGGGAGCGGCCCGTCGGCCCGGACGCGATGTAGCCACCCGAGAAGGCCGTCGCGATCCGGGACGTGGGTGTGCGCACCACGGGCAACGCGAAGAAGAGTGCGGGAGTGGGGGTGAAGGCGTCGTAGCCGTCGAAGAGGGTGGGCGCGAAGATGCCGGACCCGGCGGTGACCTCGGTGACCGATGGGTCGGCCGCGGACACCTCGAGCGACCCCGTGCCGCCGCTGTTGACGATGCGCAGAGGGCCGACGGCGGCGCGCAGGGCGTCGACCACGGCGGCGCGGCGGTAGGCCAACTCGCCGGCGGAGCGCCGCTTCATCCATCGCACGGCCCGGCCCGAGTCCGGGAGTCCCGCGATCTGCGCCTCGTAGAACATCACGCCCTGGACAGCCATGCCCCGGCGCGACGCGTCGCGTCCGAGCCGGACGACGTCGTCCGGCGTCCGCAACGGGGAGCGTCGGACGCCGATGTGCGCGGGACCCAGGCGGAGCGAGGCGTCGACGTCGAGGCAGACCTGCGGCGGCGACGCCCACGGCCCGACCGACTCGAGCAGGTCGAGGTGAGCGGCGGAGTCGACCATCAGGGTGATGCGCTGTGCGGCAGTGGAATCGGACGCGAGCTGTGCGAGCGCGCCGCGGTCCACGGTGGGATAGCCCATCAGTACGTCGTCGTAGTCCAGCCAGAGTGCCTCGCGCAGGGACCAGGCCATGATCCCGGCGAATCCGGGGGTGGCGAGTGCACGATCCAGAACGGTCCGCACCCGAACGGATTTCGACGCCACTCGGATGGGCGTCCCGCTGGCGCGCCGCACCAGCGCGGCGAGGTTGGCGTCGACGGCGGCCAGGTCGGCGGCGAGGAGGGGCGGATCCAACTCGGCGGTGGCCGCGTTCAGGCGGTCGATGCGGGGGTCGATGGCCGTCATCGCGCCACCGCCCACGCCGCGACGCGGTCGGCCAGGGCATCGAGTTCTATCGCTGCGGAATGGGAGTCGCGATCGACGAGCCAGCGGAGCACGACGCCGTCGAGGGTGGCGAGGATCGACCGGGACATCACGGGCACGGGCACGCTCCAGGTGGTGGCGGTCGCGGCGGCGACGTCGGTCAGGAAGGGGGCGGTGGCGTCGTCCATGGCGCGGTACTGCCGTTCCGCGATGCTGCGGTGCGGTCCGGCGGCGCGGACGGCGTACGCGGTGATCTCGTAGGTCAGGATCTGCCGTTCCGGGGTGCGCTCGATCGCGTCCCACAACGCGCTCAGACCGCGGCGCACGGTGTCGCGGACGGCCGACGGCCCCTCGCCCGCGCGCGGGACCGCGTCGAGCGCGGCGCTCACCGCCTCGCCCAGTTCGGTGATCAGGACGTCCGCCATCGCCCCCACCACGGCGTCCTTGTTGGCGAAGCAGTAGTGCACGATGCCCAGCGAGACGTCGGCGCGCTCCGCGATGCCGCGGACCGTCACGGCGGCGATGCCGTGGTCGACGGCAAGGGCGAGACCGGCGTCGGCGAGTTGTCGACGTCGCTCGTCGGCGGAGAGTCGAGTGGGCACGGAGCGACCCTAGGTCTTGACTTGGACGCCTGTCCAGTATTCGATTCGACGCATGACGACATGGTCGAACTGGGCCGGCAATCAGCACTCGAACCCGCAGCACGTGGCGCATCCCCGCGACCGGGCCGACGTGTGCGACCTGCTGCGACGGGCGCCCGGTCGCGTCAAGGCCGTCGGCGCCGGGCACTCCTTCACCGGCGTCGCCGTCACCGACGGCACCCTCGTGCCGCTCGATCTGCTGACGGGGATCGAGTCGACGCGGCCGGGGCCGGGCGGCACGACGGACGTCACCGTGCGCGCGGGCACCCGCCTCCGCACGCTGTGCGCGTTGCTCGACCAGCGGGGGTTGGCGCTGACCAACATGGGCGACGTCGACGTCCAGTCGGTGGCCGGGGCGATCTCGACCGGAACCCACGGCACCGGTGCGGGATTCAGCGGGCTGGCCGGCCAGGTGGTCGGGGTCAGCCTGGTCCTCGCGGACGGGACGGAACGGACCGTGTCGGAGGGTCCGCTGTTCGAGTGCGCTCGACTCGGCCTGGGCGCGTTCGGCATCCTCACGTCGGTGACCCTGCGGTGCGTGCCGTCGTTCCTGCTGCGCGCCAAGGAGACCCCAGGACGACTCGGCGAGGCACTCGAGCGCTTCCCGCACGACGCCGCCACGATCGACCACCCCGAGTTCTACTGGTTCCCGCACACCGATCGTGTTCTTATCAAACGCAATACGCGCCTCCCGGCCGACTCCGCGACCGACCCGGTGGGTCGAGTTCGGCGGTGGTTCGACGACGAGGTGGTCGCCAACGGCGCGTTCGAGGTGATCAACCGGGTGACCAGCCGCATTCCCGCCGTGATTCCTCGGGTCAATCACGTCTCCGCGGCGGCGTGGTCGGGCCGCACGACGACCGACCGGAGTCACCGCGTCTTCGCCTCGAGTCGCCGGGTGCGATTCCGGGAGAGCGAGTATGCGATTCCCCCGGAGGCGGTGCCCACCGTGGTGCGGGAGGTCGAGTCGTGGATCGCCCGCACCGGCTTCCGTGTGACCTTCCCGATCGAGGTCCGCTGCGCCGCAGCCGACGACGTGTGGCTCTCCACCGCTCACGGGCGCCCCAGCGCATACGTGGCCGTGCACCAGTACCACCGCCGCCCGGACGACGGCTACTTCGCGGCGTTCGAGGCGATCGCGCGCGGCGTCGGCGGTCGACCGCACTGGGGCAAGCTGCACAGCCTGGGCGCCGACGAGCTGCGCCCGCTCTACCCGCGTTACGACGACGCACTCGCCGTCCGCGCGGAGGTCGACCCGACCGGGGTGTTCGACAACGACTACCTCCGGCGGGTCCTTCCCCTCGGCTGACCGGGCATGCCGGGAGTCGCCCCGTCAGAACGGTGGCGGTGCGTCGTCCGGTTCGGGTGGGGCGACGCCGTTGAGGGCGTTGCGGAGTCGGTTGCGATTGCGTTCCTGCCGTCGGCGGGCGTGTTTCTGCTCGGTGCGTGGGGCGGGGCGAGTGGGTTCGGGTTCCGGTGGGTGGTTCTTGCCGGTGGCGGGTGGGTCGCCGAAGACGATCATGTCCAGGCCCGGGTGGGTGTCGAACCCGGTGTAGGCGGGGCCGAGGACGGTGCGGCCCTCCGGGATGGTGAATGTGCGGATGACCCGGCCGGGGTTCTCGGGGTCGGGGTACTGGTCGTCGACGAAGTCGCCGAACGTTTTCAGGAGATGGTGGAACCGGCATTTGGCGCCGAGCCCGCAGGCGGAGGTCTGACCGCCGGCGGCGGGGTTGCGGTGGTCGTATTCGGTGATGTGGTCGAGGTCGCCGTCCCGGGCGGGTTTGTTGCAGCCGGGCCAGGTGCAGTACTGGTCGCGGGCGCGGATGTAGGCGTTCAGCGCCGCGGACGGCCGGTACGGGTCCGCCGGTTGGGTCGCGGGGAGTGGGGTGTCGGTGCCGTCGCCGAGGGGGCGGATGAGGGTGGCGGGGTCGGCGGCGAGGTCGCGGAGGTGGGCGCCGGAGACGATGCCGAGTCCGGCGATGTAGCCGACTCCGTCGACCAGCTCGGGCTCGCGCTCGGACTCGGAACCGGCCTTGACCGCAGCCTCATCGACCGCCGCAGCCTCAGCCGTCGGAGCAGCTTCAGCCGACGTTGCCTCATCCGTCGCAGCGCTCTCGGCTGCGACGTCGTCGGCCGCTGCCCCCTCGACCGCAGCCGCGTCGGTCGAGACCGCCTCCGCCACAACGGCATCAGCCGCCGCAGCCTCGGCTGTAGTCTCCTTGACCGCAACGGCATCGGCCGGAGTCTCCTCGACCGCAACGGCATCCGCCGGAGTCTCCTCGACCGCAACGGCATCGGCCGCAGTCTCCTCGACCACGACCTCCTCGACCGGAGCAACGTCGACCGGAGCCGCGTCGACCGCTGCCTCCTCGCTGGCGACGACCCGGTCTGCGGCAGTCGCGGTCGTGTCGCCGTCCCGAGTCTGTGCCTGCGCTGCCGGCTTTGCCGCAGCGGCGGCGGCGGGTACGGGTCCGGCGAGAGTGGTGGTGTCGGTGACGACGTGAATGACGATGCGTGCTGCGTTGGCCGCGACCTCGTCCGCATCGACCACGGTGAAGGCGCATTCGGGTCGTGCGCAGTCGCACCCGAACGGGGCGTGCTTGACGAGTGCGAACAGCGCGTCCGACGCCCGCGCGGTCTTGGTGCGACTGTCGTGCTTGCAGACTTGTGCGGCGAGGCGCTCGACGACACGGGCGACGATGGCAGCCTGTTCGGCGGACATCGTCGCCCCCACGGTCGCCATTCCGTCGAGTCCGGCCTCGGTGAAGAAGCACCGCCCCTTGAGGGCTTCGTCGCGGCGTTCGCGGACGGCGTCGGGGTCGCGGCGGTAGACCATCTGATCGCACAGATCCCGCACTCGGGCTGTCGACCACGTCCCCGGCTTGCGGAGGGCGGCGGCGATGTCGGCGTCCACCAGTCCCTGATACGGCCGGCCGTGGATGAGTTCGGTGCGGGAGACGATGGTGCGGATGAAATTGGCGGAGACGACCCCGTCGCGTAGGCATTCCGCCACCCGGGGGAGTCGGTCGCGGAGGGCGACGGCGTCGTCGAGGAGGCGTTCGGCGACGTACTGCGATACCGACAGGGTGGTGGCGAGGCGGGCGGCGCACTGGGCGTACGCATCGACGGCCCGTTCGTCGTGGTCCTCTTCGGGCACGACGAGGTCGGTGTGCAGGGCGGCGGCGTGCTGGTAGCGGCGCCACTCCAGATACCCCGCGCCCGCGGCGAGGTCGGCCAGGGCGTCGAGGTGCCCACCGACGGGCAGGTCGAACGAGGCGGACAGACCCATCGCAGCATGGTCACGCGAGGACCAGGCACCTCCCACCTGCGCATCCCCCACCGCCTCGACCCCCCGATCGCTCATGTGTTCGATTGTATCGACCCCCACCGACACGATCCAGCGAACCGACCGCAAACCGGGACAGCAGAACGCCCCGCCCATCCGACACAGGATGGGACGGGGCGTTCCGGACCGGCGATCAGTTGGTGGCGTACCGGCCGGCGTCGTCGGGAACGTGAACGTCGCCGAGAACCCGGGCGATCTGATCCTCGCTCAGTCCCAGGCGCCGCAGACGCTCGCACGCGGCGTCGAAACCGAGCATCTTGGCGTCGAGACGCTGCTGCAGGTCGGCGACCTCGGCGCGCAGCGCCTCCGCCTCCTCGAGGGCCTCGAGCGTCTCCGCGGGCTGCGGGAGAAGCAGCGAGAGCAGGCGGTCGCGGGCGTCGGTGCTCAGTCCGTCGAACGGGGCCTGTCCGGGAGCGGCCTCGTGACGTCCGGCAGGAGCAGAAACCAGAGCCTCGTCCGGCGCGGGACGCACGGTCGTGGCTGTCGGGACCGCCGCGGTTGCGGCCTCCGGCGCACCCTGGACGTCGGGCTGCACGGCGGCCGCGGAGTCCGCTTTGAGGTCGATCGTGGTGCGCAGCGGGCGGTTCGGGATGAACAGCACGGCGAGCACGGTCACCAGGGCGACTGCACCGGCGATGAGGAAGATCCGACCGGTGGCGTCACCGTACGCAGTGCGGATGACCTCGGCGACGGGCGCCGGCAGCGAACCGAAGTCGAGCGACCCACCGCCACTGGACGATCCGGCGGGCACACCGAGTGCGGCGAGACCCGACGCGGAGTTCTCCGCGACGCGGGTGGCCAGCACCGAACCCAGGACGGAGACGCCGATCGCGCCACCGAAGGTGCGGAAGAAGGCGACCGTGGACGACGCGGCACCGATGTTCTGCACCGACACCGTGTTCTGCACGGCGAGCACCAGGTTCTGCATCAGCATGCCGGTACCCAGACCGACGACGGCGATGAAGATGCCGACCAGCCACAGCTCGGTCGCGTGGTCGATGCTGCCGAGGAGGCCGAAGCCGACCACGAGGAGCACCGAACCGGTCACGATGAACGGCTTCCACTTACCGAAGCGCGAGATCAGCTGACCCGAGCCCACCGAGGACACCAGCATGCCGGCGACCAGCGGGATGGTGAGCAGGCCGGCGGCGGTCGGCGAGTAGCCCCGAGCGGTCTGGAAGTACTGCCCCAGGAACGTGGTGGCGCCGAACAGGCCGACACCGACGGCGACCGACGCGATGATCGCGAGCCCGGTGGTGCGCTCGGTGACGATCTTCAGCGGGATGATCGGGCTCTTCACGCGAGCCTCGACGATCACGGTGAGCACCAGCAGGGCCACACCCGCACCGACGTACATCGCGGTCTCGCGGGAGAGCCACTCGTAGTACCCGGCCTTGCCGGCGAACGAGACCCAGATGAGCAGGATCGAGACACCGGCGGTGAGGAGCAGCGCGCCGAGCCAGTCGATGGAGACGTCGTCCTTGCGCTCGGTGGTGATGTGCAGGGTCCGCTGCAGCAGGAACAGCGCGATGACGGCGAGCGGGATGCAGACGAAGAAGCACCAGCGCCACCCGAGCGGGCTGTCGACGATCACGCCGCCGAGGATGGGGCCGCCGGACATCGAGACGGCCATGACGGCGCCCATGTATCCGGAGTACCGGCCGCGCTCACGCGGGGAGACGATGCTGCCGATGATGGCCACGACCAGCGCGGTCAGACCGCCCATACCGATGCCCTGGACCACGCGAGCGGCGAGCAGGATCGGCACGTTGTGGGCGAACCCGGCCATGACCGACCCGGCGACGAAGATCACCAGCGAGGTCTGGACCAGCACCTTCTTGTTGAACAGGTCGGCGAGCTTGCCCCAGATGGGGGTGGACGCCGCGTTGGCGAGCAGGGCCGTCGTGATGACCCAGGCGTACGCCGTCTGCGACCCCTTCAGGTCGCCGATGATGGTGGGCAGCGCCGTCGACACGATGGTGGTGCTGAGCAGCGCGGTGAACAGTCCGGCGAGCAGGCCGACCAGCGCCTCGAGGATCTGGCGGTGGGTCATCGCCTGCGGGTCGGCGGCGGTCCGGTCGACCGTCCGGTCGACCGTCCGGTCGTCGGAGTTCCGTTCCGCTCGGGACGGCGGTGCGTCGTAGGTGGTAGCCATGAGAGTTCTCTCTTCGGTCGTATCTCGGTTAGTCAGTTGCCGGCGAGCACGCGGGCGCCGGGATGGCGGGACTGCGCGTCGACGGTGAAGGTGGTGGTCAACCGGGTGATGGACTCGAGCGCGGCGTGCGCCTCGTCCTCGTCCCAGTCCGCGAGGAGTTCGGACAGCCGCTCCACCCGTTGCGCCTTGATGCGCTCGAGGCAGGCGATCCCCCGATCGGACACCCGAACCCGGGTGGCGCGACCGTCCGCGGGATCGGGCGTCCGGACGACGTGTCCGGCGTCGGTCAGCTCGGCGAGCTGGCGACTGAGCACCGACTGACTCGTGCACATGACGCCCGCGAGTTCCGTCTGACGGCACTCACCGTGCGTCGCGAGCGTGCCGAGCACGCCGACGAGCGCGGGAGCCAGTTCCAGCCGGTCGTCGCTGCGAGCCACGGCGACCCGCAGCGCCCGGCCGAATCGGAACACTTCTTCGACCAGCGATGCAGCGGTGTCGTTGCGCACGGCCACTGCCCTCACCCCTTCCTGATGCTTACTGTCGGCAACTATATAGATAGATGCTGTAGGTAAACAACTGTCAAAGCCCGTGATTCCCGCGACGCACCCCGTCGACCCCCTCGACCCCACCGTCCGCGGATCGACGTTGTGACGTATCCAGAACGCGAGCCCCCGCCGCCTGCGACGCGTCCGCAGTACCTACGGTGAACGACGTGGCCGGGCCGACCCCTCCGCGCGGTTCGTCCGTCGACAGCAGCCCCGGCCGCACCGTGTCCGAGACGGTCCAGTTCACCGTCACCCTCGACGGCAACCATTCACCCGACGTCCCACCCGACGTCCGAGCGATGCTCGCGGACGCGCCCACCGTCGACGCGACGGGCGATCCCAATCCAGTGGCCGTCGTCGCCGTCTTCCTCGACCACGATCGACGGTCCCGGCCGGCGTCGTCCGCGGGCCCGCGCACGTCCGTCATCCGGCTCGACGCGGCCCGCCGCCTCGTCGTGGTGACGACGGATCACGCCGCGGCGGACACGGCGTCGGTCATCCGCGCCCTCACCGGCAGCCACGACCGGGGCGAGCAGGACCGACCGCCCGTCGACACGTCCCCGATCCACCTCGGTACGACGGACGTACGGGCACTGTCCGAGCGCGCCGCGCACCTCGGCGTCACCCCGGTGTCGCTGCTGCAGGCCGTGTGGGCGGTGACCCTCGGACATCCCACGACGGTGTCGACAGCCCGAAGCACGACTCCCCCGACCACCACACGACCCACCACCCAGCCCCCCGAGACCGGCGACGCCTGGCTCTCCGTCGTCGTCGACCACACCGACGCCCTGAACGCGCGGGTGGGGCACCACCGAGACCGGTCGACCGCCCACCACCGCGATCGACTGGTCGCCGCGCTGCTGGACGGCACGGTCCGCTCGGCCCTGCGCCCCGAGGCCCGTCCCGAGCCCGCGCCCCGTCCAGAACCCGCGCCCCGTCCAGAACC
>NZ_JABUBU010000030.1 GCF_019834675.1 Rhodococcoides corynebacterioides
GGGGCGGGGAGGGGAGGGGTCGGGCGGTCAGAGCAGAACCACCGGCTCCTTCCCGTCGTCCACGGGCAGTCCACCCGTCACGACGGCCGTCACCTCGGAGGAGTTCAGGGTCATCGCCCCGCGGTAGTGGGTGAGGAAGGCGGTGTCGGCGGCGTCGCGACCGGTCGCGATCCGCACCAACGACTGCCGGGGCGCGAGGGCTGTCGAGTCGACCACCAGCCAGCGATCGCCCACCATGGCTTCGACGACGGCGTGGAAGTCCATCGGATCGCAGCCGGGGGCGTAGACGGCGACCAGTCGGGCCGGCACGTTGAGCGCGCGGAGCATGGCGACGACGAGGTGGGCGTAGTCGCGGCACACGCCGGCGCCGGCGAGCAGGGTGTCCGCGGCGCCGTCGATGGGGTCGCTGCTGCCGGGCACGTAGCTCAGCCGCGCGCCCACCCAGTCCCCGACGGCGCTCACGACGTCGGCGTCGTCCTGGATGCGGCCGAACTCGGTGGCGGCGAAGCCGAAGAACTTGTCGGCCTCGGCGTAGCGGCTCGGGCGGAGGTAGATGGCGCGCTCGAGTTCGGTGGTGGGGGCGGGGACGGTCCGGCCGGTGACGGTGGCGTCGTACTGCACCAGGACCTTCCCGCTCTCCACGGGCAGCCGGTGCACCCGCGTGCCGTGCGATCCGGAGAATTCGGTGACCTCGGCGGGCTCACCGTCGACGGTGACCGACAGCGTGTCGACGACGTCGGCACCCGGCAGCGGCGCCACGGCGATCTGCAGTTCGAGGGTGGTGGGCGCGGTGACGTCCAGGTCGAGGTGGGCGGAGACGACGCGTTCGGTCATTCGCGCAGCGTACGGGCGCGGGGGAGGTGGGGCCGCACGAGAGGGGCCGGTGGAGCCGATGACGGGAATCGAACCCGCGTATTCAGCTTGGGAAGCTGATGTTCTGCCATTGAACTACATCGGCGCGCGCGACTCGGGAGCCGTGCAGCGCCCAGGTTATCAGGAGGTCGCGGCGGGTCAGTAGCCTGGCCGCGTGCTGCTTTCCGATCGCGACATCAGGGCCGAGGTGACGGCCGACCGACTCGGTATCGAGCCGTTCGACGAGTCGATGGTGCAGCCGTCGAGTGTGGACGTGCGCCTCGATTCGCTGTTCCGCGTGTTCGTCAACTCCAAGTACACCCACATCGATCCGAAGATGCAGCAGGACGATCTGACGACGTTGGTGGAGCCGGGGGAGGGCGAGCCCTTCGTGCTGCATCCGGGCGAGTTCGTGCTGGGGTCGACGCTGGAGGCGATCACCCTGCCGGACGACCTCGCGGGTCGCCTCGAGGGCAAGTCGAGCCTGGGGCGTCTGGGACTCCTCACACATTCGACGGCGGGGTTCATCGACCCCGGGTTCAGCGGCCACATCACGCTGGAACTGTCGAACGTGGCCAACCTGCCGATCACTCTCTGGCCCGGGATGAAGATCGGCCAGTTGTGCCTGTTCAGGCTGTCCAGCCCGGCCGAGCAGCCGTACGGGTCGTCGGCGCTCGGGTCGAAGTACCAGGGACAACGCGGCCCGACGCCGTCCAAGGCCTACCTCAACTTCCGAATCTAGACTTTCGGTCGGTTTAGCCCGGCCAAGACGTTGAAACGCCCGGTTTGAGTCCGTAGTATCGGTCTGTCCGTATTCGGCGACGATGGTGGTGACTCATGCCAGGCCAATTGTTCGGTGTCACGATGAGCACCGGCCTCGTGCGCGGCGTGACGGTGACCGGGGCCGGTGAGCTGCTCGAGGTGACCGAGCGCCCCGTGTCCCTGGACCGCGCGCTGGACAATGCCTGCGACGCCGCTCTCGAGTTGGCCGCGGCCGCGGGGCACGACGCTCCCGTCATGGCGATCGGCGGCGATCCGGAGGACTGGGTCGGCCGCGGCGGGGTCCGGTTGATCGGGGAGTGCGACGCGTTCCTGGCCGCTGCCCGTGTCGAGGGCTGTGTCGACGACGTCCGTGTGGTCGCGGTCGTCGACGCCGGCCGCGTCGGCACGCGAGTTCACGTGCTGGACACCATGACCGGGCGCCTGATCTCGAGCGTCGGCACGGACGAGTTCTCCGGCGACGGCCTCACTATGGCCGTCACGTCGTACCTCTGGTCCACCTACGGCGCGGCCGAGCGGGGCAGCGCGGCCGAGATGGCCGGCCTGGCCGCAGCCGCGGACCGGGCGGTCAGGATGCTCGGCACCGAGCGGGCGGTGGACCTCTCCGGCCCGTTCGTCACCGACCCGGTTCGACTGCGCCGCACCGAGTTCGACGCCATCGTGGCCGACTGCGCCTCGCGCGTCCAGTTTCTGATCGACGACGCCGTGCGCCTCGGCGCGCAGGCCGTCCTGGTGGTCGGTGGGTGCGCCGAGTCGGCCTCGCTGCCCGCCGTTCTCGCCGCCCGCACCGCCGCGCCGGTGCGGGTACCCCGTCATCCCGCTGCCTTCTCGGCGGCCGGTGCCGCGCATTTGTCGACGGTGATTCCGTCGGCGCGTCCGTTCGCAGCGCCGCGTTCCGTTCCGGCGCAGCGTGTTCCGGTAGCGACCCGGTCGGAGCCGACCGTTCCGGCGACGACGGCGGCCGCCGATCACGTCGGGCCCGCCGATTCGGCCCCCGCGGCCCACGCGGCTCCCGGTCGTCGCCGCTCGCCGCGGGTCGCCGCCGTGGCGGGAACCGCCGCTCTGGTGGCCGTCGCCACCCTCGGTGCCGCCGCCGGCGCGTCGGAGCGCGAGTCGATCGACGACGTCCGGGCCACCGATCGTGCGGTGGCCACCTCCGCCGTCGCTCCCGCGGATGCGCCCGGCCAGACCCGGCCGCAGGGGGTGGTTCCGGCTGCGACCGACACGACCACTCGCACCACGGCGCCGGCGGGGTCGACCACCGAGACCGCCACCGCCACCGGCGTCCCCGGAACCGATCCGGCCGCGTCCGACATCGCCGCCACCGTGCCCCCGGGCTCGACCACGACCACGTCGACGGACCCCAACCGGCGACCGGTGACCACCGCACCCGGCCAGAACAACGGCAACGGCAACAACGGCGGCAACAGCACCGGCAACGGCCCTGTCCGCAACCCGAACGCGGGCGGCGGAGGTCGGGACACCACCCCCACCCGCGATCGGGACGACGAGTCGACGTCGCACGCACCGGTCGCGACGCCGACGCCGGCCACGCCGAAACCCATCACCACCACGACCCCCCGGCCGACCACGACGGCGCCCGCCGCCACACACACCACCACCCGCACGTCGCCGTGAGCGCGTCCGTCATCAGCGGTCACGGAGGGCTGCGCACATGCACATCGCACTAGGAGTCGTCGTCGTCGAGGACTCGGTCACGGCCGCGTTGGTCGACGTCGACCTGCCTCAGCTGGGGCCGGTCGACGAGCGGACCACCCGCGTCACCGGTGATGTCGGTGACGCCGTCGCCGCCGCGATCGGGGTGATGTCGTTGCGCGCCAAGCGCGCCGACCTCGGTGTGCACCGGACGGCGGTCGCGTTGACCGATCGGTCGGCGTGGACCAGCGTGTCCCGCGCGCTCGACCACCATCTGCTGACCGACGTGACGCTGGTCGACCAGGATCGACTGTCGGCCGTCGACCCCGACGGTCGGTACGGCGCGTCCGTGGCGGCGGCGCTGTGGGCGGATCGGCACGCCGGGGAGGTCGCCGCGCCCGTGGAGCTTCCCGACGCACCCGACGCTCCGGCGGGTCGATCGCCGCGTCGCCGGGGGATGGCCGTGGTCGGCGCGGGTGTCGCCGCGGCGGTCATCGCCGCCTCGGTCACCGTGTGGGCCGCGACCACCGCACCCCGCGTGGTGTCGGAGCCGGCCCCCAGCGCCGTGTCGCCCGCCACCGTCGGCGGAACCGATTCACCTGATTCATTTCGGCCGACGTCACCCAGTCCGACGGCGTCCGAGACCACCGCTCCCGCGCCCACTCCCGACGACGCCACGGCGGGTGATCCGGCAAACGCGCCTCGGGCCGTGGCACCGGGGTCGCCGCCCGTCGCACCGCCGGGCTCGCCCGCGGCGTCGGTTCTGCGGCCGACGACGCCGTCGGCCGGGTCCGGCACGCCGCGGAACTCCGGTGGCGGCTCGGCCACCTCGGGAGGCGGAACGTCGTCCGGCGGCGGCGCGACGTCCGGCGGCGGCACCGGGGGTGGCTCCACCGGGGGTGGCTCGACCAGCGGCGGTTCCACGGGCGGTGGCACCACCGGAGGCGGCACCAGCGGAGGCGGCGGAACCTCGACCGGTGGCGACCCGACCGGCGGCGGTTCCACGGGCGGCGACACGTCCGGTGGCGGCGCTGCGGGTGGGGGTTCGGCCGGCAACACCGACACCCCGCCGTCGGACCCGGCGCCCGAGTCTCCGGGACCGGACCCCGGCACGCCGGGCGGCTCGGGCGGAGACGAGTCCAGCGGCACCGAGTGACCCACCCGTAGTGAAACCGACCAAAACTCGGTAAACGTGACCCGGTTCGTCCCCCACGTCGGTTTAGGATTCGCACTGTTGGTGGTGAGAACGAGCGCAGGGCGGGCACATGCGAGCAATGGTGGGGGTCTCTCTCGGAGCGTCCGCAGTGCGTGCAGCGATCATGGACCCGATGGGGCGTGCGTTGCTCGGCACCGAGTCGGTCACGGTGCCTCGGGGGCGTGACCGGCTCGAGGCCGCAATCGAGGCCGTCGACTCCGTGTGTGCCCGGCACGCCGGTAATCGCGATTCCGCGGTGCTGGTGGTGCCCGACGATCCGCGGTGCCGAATCGGTTCCGCCGCAACGGTTCTGCACGAGGGTGGTTGCGTCCGTGTGGCCTCCGAGCTCGGCGCTCAGCTGACGTACCTGACGTTGCGCGGGCTGGTCGAGCCGCAGTCCACGGTGGCGGTGGTCGACATCGGCAAGTCGGGCACCTCGGTGTCGGTGGTCGACGTCGGCAGCGGCCTGGTCCACGACGCCGACTGGACGGACTCCTTCCGCGGCGCGACCGTCGCCGCCGCGGTGCGCGAGCATCTGCTGTCCGCGTACGGCACTCCGGCGCCCCGCAGCCCGTTCGACGACGCCACGCTCGACGACGGCGTGGAGTGGGCCCTCGAGATGCTCGCGGTGCATCGGGCGGTCCAGGTGGGTGGGCCGTTCCTCGGCGGGTCGGTGACGGTCTTCCGCACGACGGTCGATCGGTTGGTGCTGGACGCGGTGACGGCGGTGTCGACGTGGGTGTACGACGTCATCGCCCGCGGACGACGGCGTGTCGACACCGTGGTGCTGGTGGGCGGACCGGCCAACCTCCCGCTGGTGCGGGGAGTATTCGCGCGTCAGTGGGGCGAGGCGTTGGTGACGCCGGCCGAACCACAGTCGTTGGCGGCTCGCGGCGCGGCGGTCCTGGCGGCGAGAGCGTCGACCGCGTCTCGACGCCCTCTTGCCTCGGCGTCGTAGCGGGGGCGGTTCAGCCCAGATGCCACCGCATGGACACGACGGTGCCGCAGCTCGAGGTGTCGACGGACGCGTCGTCGGCGAGGGCGTGGATCAGCGGGAGACCGCGTCCGCGTCGCGGATCGTCCTCGTGGTCGATCCATCGGCCGCGGTCGGCGACGTCCACGGCCACCGTGCGGCCGCCGGTGACCCTGGCGCGGAGGCTGACGGTTCGGGCGTTGCCGTCGGGCGTGGCATCGGAGCAGTAGGCGTGTTCGACGCTGTTGGCCAGCGCCTCGTAGGTCGCGAGGGTGATGTCCTGACACCGCTCGTGATCGATGCCGAGTTCCTCGAGCCAGCGCAGGACGGCGGTGCGCACGGAGGACAGGCGTCGCGGCTCGGCGGGCAGATCGACCAGCGCCAACTCGTGCGCGGACGGCGCCCCGTCGGTGGTCGTGTGCTGCGCGAGCCCTGCCGTCATGCCGGTTCTGTACCCACGACGGCGCGTCTCTCACACGCGCGCGCCACCGGCTACGTCACAGACCGGTCACGGGGTTGGTTTACGACAAGGTAAATTGGACCGTCGACGGAGACGGGAAACTTTTTCCTACTCCGTACCGATACCTCGCACGGGCGGTACCGAATCCATGTTCGGGGGTACCCGTGATCTCGGTCACGTCGCGCCCCGAGCGTGACCGAGCAAGCACTCGACGTCGACGGATCGACAGGAACGGAGCGGCCGATGTTCAGAACGGCGCAGCACCGTCGCAGCGAATCCGCGCGCAACTACGTCGACTTCTCCGTCGAGGACCCGTCGCTGGACACCCTGCTCTCGCTGGCGGCGACCACGCTGGGGTTCACGACCGCGATGGTCAACATCCTCGACGAGGACCTGCAATACACCGTCGCGCAGTACGGCGACAAGGGCCCGACGCTCATGACGCGGAGCACGGCCACCTGCGCGCTGGTGGTCGACGCCGGTCGGGCCGTCGCGATCGGCGACAGCCGGCGGGACGTCCTGTCCTCCGATCCGCTCGAAGCGGCCGCGGCGGCGAACCTGATCCGGCTCGACTACCGGTCCTACGTCGCGGTGCCGCTGGTCGGTCGTGAGGGCCTGGTGATCGGCACGCTGTGCCTGGTCGACCCGGAGCCCCACCCCGCCGGTGACTACGTGATGTCCACGCTGTCCGACTTCGCGCGGGTGGTCGAGTCCCACCTCGACGCCATTCGCGGTCACGGACGGTCGGCGTGGGCGCCACGGGGACCGGGCGCAATTCTCGACCGGGGCGAGTTCGTGCCCTACTTCCAGCCCATCATCGATCTCGACACCGGGCGGGCCGTGGGCTTCGAGGCGCTCGCGCGTCTACTGCGGCCGGGGCCCACCGGCACCGTCGTGGTCCCGCCGGACGAGTTCTTCGCCGCCGTCGTCGACACCGATCTGGAGATCGACGTCGACCACACCGTGCTCGAGGCGGCCCTGGCGTCGTTCCGCGGGTGGCTGGCGGACGCGCCGGACCTGGATCTGCACGTCAACCTGTGCGCGCGGCACCTGGGCGTCGCGGGCTCGGTGGACCAGCTCGACGCGATCGTGACGGCGTCGGAGGTTCCGGCGGAGCGGGTGGTGTTCGAGCTGACGGAGACGCGGTCCTACACCGACTCCGCGCGCTCGGTCGCGTTCGTCGAGGATCTGCGCCGGCGCGGCTTCCGCGTGGTGCTGGACGATCTGGGGACGGGCCACTCGAGCCTCGAACGCCTCGTCGACCTTCCCGTCGACGGCTTCAAGGTGGACAAGGCGCTCAGCCGGCGGATGGGATCGCCCGACGGCGACACCTTGGTGGGTGCCCTGATCGGCTTCGCCTCGGTGACCGACCGCAGTGTGGTGGTCGAGGGGATCGAGACAGAGGAACAGGCTCGATCCGCGCGGCACAACGGCTGCACGTTGGTCCAGGGTTTCCTCTACTCTCACGCTGTGCCTGCCGCCGGTGTGCGCGCGCTGGGTCTCTTCTGACCCTGCGGGCGGAGGGCATCGCACGGCTGAGCACAGCACGGCCATGCACAGCGCACGAACAAGACGTCAGCGGCTCGAGGAAACGTGGCTGCCGCGTGAACGGGCGTCACGGGCCGGGGTCGGACGAGAGATCGTGCGGTCGCCGGCCATGACGTCGACAGTCGGGAGTCGACGATGAGAAATGCATACACCGCGCAGCTGGGCGATCTGAACGCCGATCTGTGCGATCTGGCCACGGGCGCCGAGGAGGCGATGCGGGAGGCCAGCCGCGCGCTCCTGACCGCCGATCTGCGGGCGGCCGAGGAGGTCATCGCCCGCGGCGAGTCGCTGGCGGTGCTCGGGGCGCACTGCGAGGACGAGGCCGTCAAGGTCCTGGCGTTGCAGGCGCCCGTGGCGGCCGATCTTCGGCGGGTGTTCTCGGCCGTGCGGATCAGCAGCGACCTCGCAAGAATGGTCGGCCTGTCCGTTCACGTGGCGGAGGCGGCGCGGCGCCGGTTTCCCGATCCGATCGTTCCCGAGGACCTGACGGAGCCATTCGAGGAAATGGCACGCCTGTGCCAGGAGATGTGCGCGCTGGTCGTCCAGGCGTTGCGGTCGAGCGAGCTCGACGACATCGAGGAGCTGGACCGCATGGACGATCGGGTGGACGAGCTCAAGTCGCTCGTCGTCGACCGCGTGGTCGCCGACGACGCCACGAATGTCGTCAATGCGGTCGATGTCGCGTTGTTGGGACGCTACTACGAGCGTTATGCCGACCAAATAGTGGACGTCGCGTCCAGAATCGTTTTCTTCGTCAGCGGGCGAAAGCACTGAATTGTGGCATCGAGTCATTCGATCGGTTGCTTTTGGTGATTTCGCACTGTGTGACCGTCGCCACCGTGGTCCACTGGGCACTGCTTGCGAACAGGCAATAAGGTAACGGACTGACGAGTCGGATCGATGAACCGGCCGTGCCCGTTCTCGGTTCGAAAGGCCCGCCCGTGTCTGCACCCAATTTCGCGGAGAGTGTTCCGCTCGGCGCGTCGCCGAATGCGGATTCGGCGTCCGTGCAGTCGGCGTCGTCGACGCGTTCTCGTCGCCCCCGCCGGGTGACGTCGCGTCGGGAATGGGAACAGGGCCTGGTGGACCGCGTCCGCCTCGTCGACACCGTGGTCGTCCTGCTGGCCGTCGCCGGCGCGCAGATGGTGCGCTTCGGCGCCCCGCACCTCGGCTCCATCGTCTCGATCGACTACACGCTCGTGTCCGTCCTGCTCGCCGCCACGTGGCTGACGTTCCTCTCGATCTTCCGCACCCGGTCCCCGCGGGTCCTGGGCAGCGGCGCCGAGGAGTACCGACGCATCCTGTCGGCCACCTTCCGCCTGTTCGGTCTCGTCGCCATCGTCTCGCTGCTCCTGCGTATCGAACTCGCCCGCGGCTACCTCGCCATCGCCCTGCCCTTCGGCCTGGCCGGCCTGCTCGTCTCGCGCTGGCTCTTCCGTCGTCACCTCGCCCGGCAGCGGCGCGAGGGCCGCTTCACGACGTCGGTGATCATCGTGGGCAGCCACGCCTCGGCTCTGTCGATGGCGCGGTCGTTCTCTCGCGACGCGTCGACGGGCTACGCCGTGGTGGGCGTCTGCCTCCCCCGGACCCAGAACGTGGTCGACGAGCAGATGTCCGTGGACGGGCTGTCCATCCCGATCCTGGGCGACGAGAACGACGTGCTGCAGGCGATCGAGGAGTCCGGCGCGGACACGGTCGCCGTCACCGCCACCGATCACATCGGACACGAGGGCATCCGCCGGATGGTGTGGGACCTCGAGAAGAAGAACGTCGACCTCGTGGTCG
This sequence comes from Rhodococcoides corynebacterioides, assembly GCF_019834675.1. Classification (GTDB taxonomy): domain Bacteria; phylum Actinomycetota; class Actinomycetes; order Mycobacteriales; family Mycobacteriaceae; genus Rhodococcoides; species Rhodococcoides corynebacterioides_A. The sequence continues at coordinate 9,250 of NZ_JABUBU010000030.1, forward strand.
CGCCCGGCGTGGTCGACGTGGCGGGCCCGCGCCTGCACATGCGGCCGGTCGCCGGCCTCCCGCTGATCCACGTGGAGAAGCCGCAGTACAACGGCGCGAGCCGCTTCGGCAAGACCGCCTTCGACTTCGTCTTCGCCTGCGCGGCCCTGGTGGCCGTCCTGCCGCTCTTCCTGGTGGTGGCGGTGCTGGTCAAGGCCACCAGCCGCGGCCCGGTGTTCTACAAGTCCGAGCGCATGGGTCTCGACGGCACCCCCTTCCAGATGATCAAGTTCCGGTCGATGGTGCAGGACGCCGACGCTCGCATCGAGGATCTGCTGGCGCTGAACGACAGCGACGGCGGCGTGCTGTTCAAGATGCGGGAGGACCCGCGGGTGACGGCGGTCGGGCGGATCATGCGCCGGCTGAGCATCGACGAGCTCCCGCAGCTGTTCAACGTGTTGCGCCGCGAGATGTCGATCGTCGGGCCGCGCCCGCCGCTGCGCCGCGAGGTCGAGACGTACGACGGCGACGTACGACGACGCCTGCTGGTCAAGCCCGGACTCACCGGCCTGTGGCAGGTCAGCGGTCGGTCGGATCTGTCCTGGGAGGAAGCCGTGCGTCTGGACCTGAGCTACGTCGAGAACTGGTCCATGACCGGCGACCTGCTCATCGTCCTCAAGACCATCAAGGCGGTCGCGTCGAGCGACGGGGCGTACTGACCTGGTCGGACGAGCCCGTCGGGTGGTCCTCAGCCGGCGCGGCGAGCACGGGTCCCGATTGAGACGACCGACCCCTGGGCACCCGGTCTGAGTCGACGAGAACGCGACGCGGACGAGACCTGGGGAGCACGGCTATGGGGCGCACCGACGGGGCCCGCCACGTCGGCGTGCTGGCCGGGTTGTGCGGTCCCCTCGTCCGATTCACCGCCTGCGACGGCGCCGCGGTCTCCCTGATCAGCGACGCCGCGCACGAGGTGCTCTATGCCACCGACGAGGTGGCGTCGGCGCTCGACGATCTGCAGTTCGCCACCGGCCACGGCCCGTGTTTCGACGCCCTCCGCACCGGGTCGCCCGTGCTGGTCGACGACGTCGGCCGCGAGGCGGACCGGCGGTGGCCGGGATTCTCCGGCGACGCCACGCGCATCGGGGTGGGCAGCATCGTCGCCGTGCCGTTGACGCCGACACAGGCGCCCATCGGGGTGCTCGAGCTGCACCGCCGCGCTCCCGGGGCGCTCACTGCGCGGCAGCTCGACGCCGTCGCCGACTGCGCGGCGGACATCGCCGGCGCGCTGCTCGAGATGGTGGCCTGCAGCGAGTCGGGGGATCCCGGCTTCCCGCGGATGCGTCCGCACGTCGACATGGCGGTGGGCATGATCATGGTGCAGCTGTCGGTGTCGCCGGAGGAGGCGCTCGCGCGCCTGCGTGCGGCGGCCTACGCGGCCCGACGGCCCGTCGAGGAGTTGGCCATCGACGTCACCGAACGCCGGGCGCGGTTCCATCGCGGTCCGGACACCGCCGACTCCACCGGCGGCTGAGCCGACCACGTTTCGCCGGAATCGCCTCGGGTACCGCAGCCGCCATGAACTCCATCGCCACCGCGTCCGAGCGGGAACTCGGCGGAGCAGCCAGTGTGTTGGTCCGTCAGCGCCGCGACCACGTCGACCTCGACCGCATGCTCGAGAAACTCCCGCAGACGTCGGGACCGGGCCGCGACCAACTGCTGAACCGGTTGTCCCGCTTGGTCTTTCCCCACGCGTTCGCGGAAGAGTCGGTGCTGTGGCCGACCATTCGCCGCGTGCTGCCGGAGGGGGAGGCGCTCACGCTCGAGATCGAGCAGGAGCACCAGGAGATCAACGAGCTGTGGACGACGCTGGAGCGCACGCCCGACGCCGAGCGCGACCCGCTGCTCGCGCGGATCACCACGGTGCTCCGGGAGGACGTGCGCGACGAGGAGGACCGACTCTTTCCGATGCTGCGGGAACGTCTGGACGACACGCAGCTCCGTCGACTCGGCTACGCGTGGGAGGCGGTGCGCCGCACCGCCCCGACGCGCCCGCATCCCGTCGTCGCGCGGCGGCCGCCGGGCAACGCGCTCGCGGCGGTGCCGTTGACGGTGCTCGATCGCGCGCGGGACGTCGCCGACGCGGGGGCGCGCCGCGTGCCCAGCCGCACGGTGCGCCGGGGTCTCGCGTCCTCGTCGGCGGTGCTGGCGCGGGCCGCCGGCCTGGTGGAGAACCTGCCGCCGCTCACGCGCGGCGAGGACCCGTCTACGGCCCGATCACGCGCTGGTGGACGGTCATGAGCATGTTGCCCAGATCGTCGGCGAACGTCGTCGGCGCGGTGTCGAGGGTGGCGAGGTCGGCGACGAACTGTTCCGCCAGGTCGCGCACCTTCACGTTGGTGGTCTGAGACCGCCAGAGCAGCAGATCGAAGGCCTTGTCGGCCGAGACGCCCAGGGCCACCATGAGTGCACCCTTGGCCTGCTCGATCGCGGCGCGCGATTCCATGGCGGCGGCGAAGCCGGCGGTGCGTCGTTCGGCCTGGTCGGCGCGGTGGTCGGCGGACAGAACCGATTGCGCCGCATGGACGTACACCCGCAGCGCCTCCTCGTCCACGGTGTCGAAGTCGTGGCCGTGGTGGCCGTACAGGCTGAGCGCGCCGATGTAGTCGTCGCCGGCCGTGATGGGGGCGGACAGGAAGCTGGTCACGTCGACGCGATCGATGGCGCGTACGAAGGCGGGCCACCGTGTGGTCGCCCGGGCGAGATCGGCGCGCACCATGGTGCGCTCGACCGCGGCGTCGATGCAGGGGCCTTCGCCGTGCTCGTACTGGGCGGCGTCGATGGCGAGGACGAAGGCCTCGGTGCTGGCGGCCGTGACGGCGGCGCCGTCCCGCAGCACGGTCACCCCCGCCGCGTCCGCGCCCGGCACGGCCGTGACGACGCGCGTGCAGATGGAGGCGAGCTTGGCGTCCGTGGACTCGAAGGAGCGGACCACCGAGTCGAGATCGTCGAGCGCTTCGGCCAGCTTGGTGAGAATGTCGCTCGCCGAGGACGGATGCGGGACGGAGTCGGTGGTCATCGAGAACCCTTCGTCGGCAGAGGACTCTGCATAGGAGCGAGGATTCGCATCAGAGGACGGCCGTGCCCGGACGACGTTACCCCGGCGCGCGGGTGGCGAGCCGGTTCAGCAGGTTCTCGAGCCCGGCGTCGAAGTCGGCGTCGCCGGGGTCGTCGGACAGATCGTCCTTGAGCCGCACCACCGTCGGGAACTCCGCGGGATCGAGGGAGTCCGGGTGCGCCGGGTCGTCGTCTCCGGCGCCGGCGACCTCGAGCAGCAGGTGGCCCAGCAGGAAGCTGGTGTAGGAGCGGTAGGCCGAGGCCGCGGACGGCGCGTCGAACCCGAACTCCACCAGGCTGGACAGGAAGTTCTCGAGCCACCGCACGCTCCGAAGCGGCGGCCGCACCCACGGCGCCGCGGACGGGCGGGTCGCGATGAGCGGGAACATCCGCGGATGGGTCAGCGCCATGCGGCGCACCCCGTGGGCCAGCCGGGTCAGGTAGGCGCGCCACCCGTCCGCCCCGCTCGCGAGAATCTGCGGATCGCTGTCGAGATCGTCGATCACCTGGTCGACGATGCCGTCGAGCAGCTCGTCCTTCCCGGAGAAATAGTGATACAGCGCCATGGCCTCGACGCCGAGTGTGGCGCCGAGCCGTCGCATGGTCAGGTCACCCGCGCCGTGTCGATCGATGAACTCGATCCCGGCGCGGAGAATCACCGTGCGCGTCAGCTGACCGCGCCCGGGCGTCGCCGATGACACCACCCTTGCCCCTTTGCTCGAGACGATTGTCGTCACTGTATGCCCCGTCTGGCACCGTGTCGGACATGGACGTGACGGAGGCGATCGCCCGACGCCGCGACGTGCGTCGTGAATTCACCGGCGACCTCGTGGACGACGACGTGCTGCGTCGGCTTCTCGGCGCCGCGCACCGGGCCCCGAGCGTCGGGAACACCCAGCCTTGGGACTTCGTCGTCGTGCGGGAACGGGCGACGTTGCGCCGGTTCGCCGAGCACGTCGCGTCGTGCCGGGCGGACTTCGCGGCGTCGTTGCCGCCGGAGCGGGCCGCGACGTTCGACCCGATCCGCATCGAGGGCATCGAGACGAGCGGGACGGGCGTCGTCGTCACGTACGACGACGCGCGCGGCGGCGATCACGTCCTCGGCCGGGCGACGGTGCGGGACACCGGATTGCTGTCGGTGGCGTTGGCGATCGAGAACCTGTGGCTGGCCGCGACGGCGGAGGGGATCGGCGTGGGCTGGGTGTCGTTCTACGACGAGGCGTTCCTGAGCGAGCTGGTGGGTGTCGACGGCACGGGGGTGCGTCCGGTGGCCTGGCTGTGCGTCGGTCCGGTGACGGCGCTGCCGGACGTGCCGGATCTGGAGCGGTTCGGCTGGCGGTCCCGTCGTCCGCTGGACGACGCCGTGCACTGGGAGCGTTGGTGACGCCCGCTCATTCGTGCGGCGGCCCGCCGGTCATTCGTGCGGCGGCCCGCCGGTCACTCGTGCGGCGGCTCGCCGGTCACCACGTGGTCCGCGTGGTTGATGCCCTCCCGCACCAGCCGGGCGAGGTGCCCGTCGCGGATGCGGTAGACCACGCGTCGTCCCTCCCGACGCGTGTCGACCAGCCCGGTGAACCGGAGCTTGGCCAGGTGCTGGCTCACCGCGGTGCGGGACGCGCCGCAGGCGTCGACCAGGGCGGTCACGTCCGCCTCACCCGCGGTGAGCGTCCAGAGAATGTGCAGCCGCGTGGGGTCGGCCAACATGCGAAAGGTGTTAGTGGCGGCGTCGAGTCGCGCCGTGTCGGGATCGACCGGGTGCACGAGCGAGGGCGTGCCGGTCGCACCGCGCTCTGCGGCCATCGCGTCACCACCCCGTTCGCTCCGGTCACACGGCGACCGGCTCGGCCATCGTGCGGGGCCACGTGCGCGCGGCCACTGCTGCGCTGAGTGTAGCGAGCAGGGCGGCCGTGGCCACGGCGACGACCGGGGTCGCGGCCAGGACTCCGGTCAGGGGATAGGTCACCAGGAAGCAGGCGTGCGAGAGGGAGAACTGGGCGGCGAAGACGAGGGGCCGGTCGGCCTCGGCGGTCCGATCGCGCAGGAGTCGCCCGGCGGGGGTGGAGATGGCGGACGTCGCGGCGCCCAGGACGGTCCAGCCGATCACCAGGACCACCCAGCCGCCGCCGACGGCGACGCCGATCGCCGTCAGTGCCAGGCCGAGGGACGCGGCGACCGCGCCGGCGAGCACGACCGGTCGGACGGATTCGACCCGATCGAGGACGCGGGGCAGGGTCAGCGCGACCACCATCGAGCCGAGGCCGAAGCACGCCAGCGCCAGCGCGACGGCGGTCTCCCCGCCGCCGAGAGTGTCCCGGACGATGCCGACGGTGGCGACAAGCACCAGCGCGGTCGCCGCCGCGACGACGCCGTTGAGCCAGAGCAGCCCGCGCAGCACGGGATCGGTGAGCATGAGGCGCGCGCCGGACGTCACCGGCGGTCGGGGTCCGGCGGTGTCCGCGATCCGGAGCGCTCCGCGGTCGGTCGACAGGCCTCGCCACACCAGCAGCGCGGACGCGACGAACCCGACGAGCGTCCCGACGAACAGGGAGTGGTAGCTCGTCACCAGCAACGCGGCGGCGGCCAGGACGGGACTGAGCACCGATTCCAGGTCGTACGCCAGCCGGGAGAGGGACAGGGCGCGGGTGTAGTCGCGGTCGTCGGGCAGCACCACCGGGATCACCGCCTGGAACGCGGGGGTGAAGGTCGCGGACGCGGACTGCAGGACGGCGATCAGCACGTAGATCTGCCAGACCTGGTCGACGAACGGCAGGGCGGCGGCCACGGCGCCGCGCACCACGTCGGCACCCACCATGAGCGTGCGACGCGGAACGCGTTGCGCCACAGCCGACATCACGGGCGCGACGACGACGTAGGCGACCATCTTGACGGCCAGGGCGACGCCGAGGACGACGCCGGCGTCGGTGCCCGCGAGGTCGTACGCCAGCAGTCCGAGGGCGACGGTGAGCAGACCGGTCCCGACGAGGGCCACCACCTGGGCGGCGAACAGCAGGCGGAAGCGAGGGGCGCGCAGGACGGACCACATGGCCGCGACGATACCTATAAGTTCGCACGTGTGCACATGAGCACCGGTGAGATCGACGGAGGGTCTGGTGCTCCGGCCCGGTTACGGACATAATCCGTGACGTGAACGATGTAGGTGTTACCTCGAGTAACCTGATCGCTGCCGCACAACAGGGCGGCGGGGCCGCGCTGGATCAGGTCATCGGCATGAGTGCTGCCGCCGGCGTGATCTCGCTGTTCCTGCTGTACCTCGCGGTCATGCACCGCACCCGCCGCATCACGTGGTTGCAGCGGCTCGCGGACTACGCGGGGGAGAAGACCAACCGGCCCGGCTGGGTGGCGCTGCCGATCGTCATGTTCATCTCGACGATCCTCACGGCGTTCTTCGGCTTCATCTGGGACGTCAGCCTGCACATCGGACGCGGCCGCGACGAGGGGCCGCTGGCCAACCCGGCCCACTACTTCATCCTGGTCGGGCTGTTCTTCCTCTTCATCGCGGGCTGCCTCGCGATCATCCTGCCGATCGACGAGAAGCCCGGCCCGTCGGCCGTGAAGATCACCCGCACCTGGTACGCCCCCACGGGCGGCCTGCTCATCGCCGGTGCGGGTCTCTACGCGCTCATCGGCTTCCCGCTCGACGACATCTGGCACCGCATCTTCGGCCAGGACGTCACCCTGTGGGGCCCGACCCACCTCATGCTCATCGGCGGCGCCGGACTCTCGCTCGTCGGCGTCCTGCTGCTCGAGCACGAGGGTCGCGTCGCCATGGCGGGCAACGTCGCCACCGATCCCGAGTCCGCCGGTGACCCCACCGGCGACACCGACTCGCGCCCGGCCGTCGGCGTCGAATCGGGACGACGCGCCCTCATCACCTGGTTCATGCGGGCGTCGGCGTTCGGTGGCCTGGTCATCGGCCTGTCGGTCTTCCAGATCGAGTACGACTTCGGTGTCGAGCAGTTCCGCCTCGTCTTCCAGCCGCTGCTGCTCACGGCCGCCGGCGCGTTCGCGCTGATCGCCGCGGTCCTCATGGTGGGCCGGGGCGCCGCGCTCTTCGCCGTCGCGTTCGCCGCCGTGGTCCGCTGGATCACTGCGCTGCTGGTGGGACCCGTTCTCGGCGAGCCGCACAGCACGTTCGCGCTGTACCTGGGCATGGCCCTCGTGGTCGAGGTCCTGGGACTGACCGCGCTGACCAAGCGCCGGCTGCTGTTCGGCGCCGTCGCGGGCCTGGCCGTCGGCACGGTCGGCGTGTTCCTCGAATCGTTCTGGGTCGAGGCCACCTACCTCTACCCGTGGCCGAGCAGCATGTGGCTCGAGACGCTGGCCACCACCATTCCGACGGGTGTGCTGGTCGGCCTCACCGCCGGCCTGTTCGCGCAGGCGCTCAGCGGAGACGGCCTGCCGCGCCCCGCGATTCGCCGGTCCATCGTGCTCGGCATGGTGGTGGTCTGCTCCGCGAGCGTCGCCAACGGGCTCATGATCGACGTGCCGCAGAACGCACAGGCCACCGTCCAGCTCACCGACGCTCCGCGGGAGGACGGCTTCCGCATGGTGAACGCCACCGTGCAGATCGAGCCGTCCGACCTGATCTCCGACGATCCGCAGTGGGTCTCGCTCCTCGCGTGGCAGGGCGCGGGTGACACGCTGCACGGCCTCGTCGTCGACAACCTCGAGCGGACCGGCCCGGGTGAGTACCGCTCCACCCGCCCCATGCCCGTCGACGGCACGTGGAAGACCTTCCTGCGCGTGCAGGACGGACGGACCATGGCCGGCGCGCCCATCTTCATGGCGGCGGACGAGGGCATCGGCGCCGAGGAGGTGCCCGCCCTCGCGGAGTTCACCCGCCCCCTCGAGTACGAGACCAAGCTGCTCCAGCGCGAGCGCAGCTTCGACCACCCGGCCTGGCTGTTCGCCGCCGCGTCGCTGGTGGTGCTCGCGTGCTCGCTCGCCCTGCTGTGGGCGCTGTCCTGGGGTGCGGCGCGCATCAGCCTCCGCTCGCCCGGCAACACTGCCAGCCGCGACGAGCGGCCCCGGACCCGCGTATGACGGTCATGGGACCACCGCCCGGCACCGTCTGGATGGCGGATCACCCGCTGATCCTGGCGGTGCCGGCGTTCGTGCCGGCGCTGATCATCGCGGGCGTCGTGGGGTACATCGTGGTGCGCGACCGCCGTGCGGAGCGCGCCGAGAACGAGGCGGCCGCGGCGCAGGACGATCTCGCCGCCGCCAACGACCGAGAAGACGGCCGGAATCGGCCCGACCAGGGGGACACGTGAGAACACGCCGACTGCTGACGACGGTGGCCGCGGTGGGACTGCTCGCCGCCGGCTGCGGCGGCTCCGAGAGCGAGACGCCGGCCGCGCCGAACGACGTGTCGGCGACGGTGGACACCACCGTCGTCCAGAGCGACAGCGAGCAGGCCACCGACACCGACTCCACCGACATCGACGTCAGCATCGCCGGTGGGGAGGTCACGCCCACCGACGAGCGGATCGACGGCACCGTGGGCCGAGAGATCGTGCTGACCGTCGACAGCGACGCCGTCGACGAACTCCACGTCCACTCCGTGCCGGAGTACACCTTCCCCGTCGCGGTCGGGGAGGACCAGGAGTTCCGCTTCACCGTCGACGTCCCGGGATCCGTGGACATCGAACTGCACGACGCGGGCGTCACCGTCGCCACGGTGCTCGTCCGGCCGTGACCCCGGGCCACACCGCGGCCGTGAGGCCGGGCCACACCGACCTCCTCGCCCACGGCCTCGGCGGGTCGACGGACCTGCCGATCCCCATCACCTACGCCCTCATCGGCGGGGCGTGGGCGCTCGCGGCGTCGTTCGCGATCCTGTTGGTGGCGTGGAAGACCCCGCGTCTCGACGCGGGTCGGGTGCGTCGCGGGCTCCCGGGACTCACGCGGGTGGTCGACTCCCCGGCCTTCCGCGGCGTCGTCGGCGTTCTGTCGGTCGCGTTGGCCGTCTGGGTCGGTCTGGCCTCGGTGCTGGGTCCGCAGGACTCGTCGAACGCCCTGATGGGCGTGTTCTACGTGCTGGTGTGGGTGGGGCTGGTGCCGGCCTCGCTGATCGCCGGTCCGGTGTGGCGGGTGGTCTCACCCGTGCGTGCCCTGCACCGCGGGGTGTGTGTCGTGCTGCGGCGCAACCCTTCTCGTGGTGCGGTACCGCTCCCGGCCGTCGGGGTGCTGCCCGCGGTGGTGGGGCTGTTCGCCTTCGTGTGGCTGGAGTTGGCGTCGGCCGATCCGGGTTCCGTTGCCGCCGTGCGGCTCTGGTGTCTGGTCTACGTGGTGGTGCTGCTGCTCGGCGGGCTCGTCTTCGGTGAGCGCTGGTTCGCCGCGGCCGATCCGTTCGAGGTGTTCTCCGACGTCGTGGCGCGCCTGTCCTGGCTCCGTCGTGATCGGGAGTCGGGTCAGCTCGCGGCGGTGAGCCCGCTGGACAATGCCGCGTCGCTGCCGATCCGACGCGGCACCGTGGCGGTCATCGCGACTCTGCTGGGCTCGACGGCGTTCGATTCCCTGGCGCAGACGCCGTTCTGGAAGGACCTCGCCCGCGGCGCCGATCCGGTAGTGGCCCGCACCCTTGGTCTGCTCGCGTGCATCGCGATCGTGGGCACCGCGTTCTGGCTGGCCGCCCGCACCACCGGCGGGGTCACCCGCGACGAGCGCGCGAGACTGCCGGGGCTGCTGGCACATTCGCTGATTCCCATCGTGGTGGGGTACTTCGTCGCCCACTACCTGACGTACCTGGTGGAGAAGGGGCAGCAGAGCGTCTTCACCTTGTTCGACCCGTTCGACCGCGGGTGGAACCCCCTCGGCATCGCCGACGCGTCCGTGAACTACGCCCTGTCCTCGCACCCGTCGGTGCTGGCCAGCATCACGGTGCTCGCGGTGGTGATCGGCCACATCGTCGGTGTCACCCTCGCGCACGACACGTCGCTGCGCGTCCTGCCGAAGCGTCACGCCCTCACGGGGGAGTTGGCGCTGATGATGGTCATGGTGCTCTACACGTTCCTCGGGCTGTATCTACTGTTCGGCGCCTGACCGGCGGGCCGGACGGTTAGGCTCCGGGCACCGTCACGAAGGTGACCGCCCGGCGTGGGGCTCGGGCACGGACCAGCAGGGGGTTGCGGTGGGGTTCTCGCGCGTCGTTCGATCCGGTCTCGTTCGCTCCGGCGTCGTGCTGGGCACCGCTCTCGCCGTCGCGATCGGCTCGGCCGTCACGCCGGTGGCCGCCGACCCCACGGGCGGTGCGGACGCCGCCGCGTGGACCGCCGCGGCCGACGCCCCGCCGCAGTACCCGCAGGTGGCCATCGACTGGGACGTCCCGGTGACCATGAGTGACGGAACCGTGTTGCAGGCCAACGTCTATCGGCCCGCGGACGCCGCCGGGCGGCCCGTCGACACCGCGCTGCCCACCGTTCTCAACATCACCCCGTACACCAAGCTGGTCGGCAATCTCATCGACTCGATCCAGCAGATCCCCGGCGTGAGCGAGCCGGTGCTCGACTTCCTGGCCGGGCTCAACTTCGCGGGCACGCCGTTCGACGGCATCACCGAGCTCACGCAGGCCGTCGACGGCGGCGGCCTGCGCACCTTCGGCGTCAACCGCAACCTGGTGCAGAACGGCTACGCGCAGGTAGTGGTCGACGCCCGCGGCACGGGGTTCTCGCAGGGCACCTGGGACGTGCTGGGGCCGCGTGAACAGCAGGACTCGGTGGAGATCATCGACTGGGTGTCGCGGCAGCCGTGGTCCGACGGCGCCGTGGGTATGTCCGGCATCTCCTACTCGGCCATCAACTCGGTTCAGGCCGCGGCGCTGCGCCCGCCGGCGCTGAAGGCGATCTTCCCGGTGGAGCCGGGCAACGATCTGCTGCGGGACATCGTCGGCACCGGTGGTGCGCTGGGCGTGGGGTTCATGCCGCTGTGGCTGACCCTGGTCAACGTGCTGAAGTTCGTGCCGAACGTGCAGTCGATCCTGCAGGGCTCCTTCGATTCTCGGTGGTTGCAGTCGCGTCTGGACGATCCGGCGATCCTCATCCCGGAGCTGGCCAACGCCCTCACCGCCCCCACCATCGCGGACGTGCGGCCCAGCACGCTCGACGTGGCGCAGGACGGACAGTTCTACGCCGACCGCAGCGCGGACACCGCGAACATCACCGTGCCCACCATGGTCTACGGCGGGTGGCACGACATCTTCACCAACTCCGAACCCCGCATCTACCAGGACATCCCGCTCGAGCCCGGCCGCAAGCAGCTCATCATGGGCGACGGCTACCACGTCAATCCCGGCGCCGGCTTCGGCCGCCCGGGCAACCCGCCGCGGCTCGACGCGCTGCAGCGGGCGTGGTTCGACCACTGGCTCAAGGGGATCGACAACGGCATCGAGAACTACGGCCCGGTCACGCTGTTCCAGCAGGGCGGTGGGTGGACCACCACCTCGCAGTTCCCGCGGCCCGGCGCGCAGTCGGAGCGGGTGTACCTCTCGGCCGCGCCCAGCGGCACCGCCGGCCACAGCCTGCACGACGGCAGCCTGACCGCGCAGGCCGTCCCCGACACCGCGCGGCTCACCGTCGCCCCGGGTCTGCGCGGCCTGTGTTCGCGGGACGCGGCGGTCGGAACGGCCGGAGCGGCAGCCATTCTGGGCTCGGCGTGCACGCGCGACTCGCGGTTCAACGAGGCCGAGGCGCTGACGTTCACCGGGGCGCCCATGACCGCTCCGACGCAGATCTCCGGGGCCACCAACGTCCGGCTCAACACCGTCCTCGATCGGCCGGACGGTTTCTGGGCGGCCACGCTGAACGACGTCGCGCCCGACGGCACGTCGACCCCGCTCACCCACGGCGCCCTCACGGCGTCGTTGCGGGCGATCGACGAGGCGAAGAGCACCCGCAGCGCCAACGGCGATTACGTCGACGCCAAGCCGGCGCTCACACTGGCGTCCCGGCAGCCCGTCGTTCCGGGGCAGCCGACCACCGTGGACGTCAATCTGCTGCCGACGGACGCGGTGATCCAGCCGGGGCACCGGCTGCGGCTCGACGTCTACGCCGCGTCCGTGCCGCGGTACCTGCCGCTCGGTCCCATGCTGGTCGACTCCGGTCTCGCGCCGCAGCACATCCAGCTGGACCCGAGCAGGCCGAGCTTCGTGAACGTGCCGTTCGTGAACTGACGCCGCCGGGTTAGGGTGGCCGGGCACGCGTCGTCCGGCGAGGGAATCCGGTGGGAATCCGGAACTGGCGCGCAACGGTGACGGGCCCGTCCGACGGGTCCGAAGTCCGATTGCTCGCCGGCCGACACCACCCTCGGGGCTCCGCGCACGGGCCCGTAGCAGGACGGCACAACCGAACATGTCACGTTTTCTCGCCCTCGCGGCGGCAGCTCTGCTGGTCGCGGGCTGCTCCACCGCCGCCTCCGACACCGCCGAGTCCGCGGTGCCCGGCTTCCCCCTCACGCTCGAGAACTGCGGCCGCACCGTCACCGTCGACGCTCCGCCGCAGCGCGCAGTGTCGCTGAACCAGGGGTCCACCGAGATTCTGCTGTCCCTCGGCCTCGCCGACCGCATGGTGGGCACCGCCACCTGGACGGACCCGGTGCGGGAGAACCTCGCCGCGGACAACGCTCGGGTGCCGCGCCTCGCCGACGACAAGCCGTCGCTCGAGGTGGTCTCCGACGCCGACCCGGATCTGGTGACCGCCTCCTTCGGCGGCACCCTCGGGCCCGGTGGGGTCGCCGATCGAGATCGGTTCGCGCAGTTCGGGATTCCGACGTACCTGTCGCCCACGGACTGCGTGGGGATGGCCGCCACCAGCGTCAACGCGGACGGCGCGCGCACCGAACCGTTGCGGCTCGAGACGGTGTACCAGGAGATCCGGGACCTGGCGGCCATCTTCGACGTCCGCGACCGCGGGGAGCAGCTGGTCGCCGAGCTCACCGACCGCGCGCAGCGCGCCGCCGACGGCCTACCGCCCGGTGAGCCCACCGTCGCCTACTGGTTCTCCGACGTCGCCGCCCCCTACATGGCGGGGTGCTGCGGCGCGTCGGGCGTCATCTCGTCGGCGGTCGGGGCGCGGAACGTCTTCGCCGACACCACCGACGAGTGGCCGCAGATCGGGTGGGAGGCCGTCGCCGACCGGAACCCCGACGTCCTGGTCCTCGCCGACCTGTCCCGTCGCACCATCGACGGCGACGCGCTGCAGAGCAAGATCGACTTCCTCGAGGCCAATCCGGTCACCAGCCGCATGCGGGCCGTGATCGACCGTCGCTACGTCGTCGTCAACGGGGCGGACCTGAACCCGTCGATCCGCACCGTCGACGGGATCGAGAAAGTGGCTGCGGCGCTGAAGGAGTGGGGCACCGAGTGAGATCCGCCGTCGTCGTTCTCGGCGCACTGGCAGCGGTGCTCGCGTCCGTCGCGGTGTCGATCGCGGTGGGCCCGGCCGATCTCACCACCGCCGACGTGGTGTCCGTGGTGGTCTCGCATCTGGGCGGACCGGCGGCCGAGGTCAGCCGCATCCAGGACGGCATCGTGTGGGAGATGCGCCTGCCCCGTGCGGTGCTCGCGGCGCTGTGCGGCACGGGACTCGCGCTGTGCGGGGCGGTGATGCAGTCGATGCTGCGCAACCGGCTGGCCGATCCGTTCGTCCTCGGCATCTCGTCCGGCGCGTCGACGGGCGCGGTGACCGTGGCGGTGCTGGGCATCGGGGCGGGGGTGCTGTCGCTGTCGTCCGGGGCGTTCGTCGGCGCGATCGTCTCCTTCGTGCTGGTGATGACGCTCGCGACCGGAGCGGGCGGCGGCACCGGACCGGTCATCCTCGCGGGAGTGGCTGGGACGCAACTGTTCTCGGCGCTCACGTCGTTCATCGTCCTGTCCTCGGCCGACGCGGAGCAGACCCGCGGGGTGCTGTTCTGGCTGCTCGGCTCCCTCGCCGGTGCCGACTGGGTCGACGTGTGGGTCTGCGCCGCCGCGGTGGGCATCGGGGTGGTGGTGTGCGTGATCGCGGCGCCCTCCCTCGACGCGATGACCCTGGGCTCGGACACCGCCACCGCGCTCGGCGTGCCCATCGGCCGGCTCAAGGTGATCCTGCTGGGGGTGACGGCGCTGATGACCGCCACCATCGTGGCCGCGGCCGGGGCCATCGGATTCGTCGGGCTTGTGTTGCCGCACGCCGCGCGGCTCCTCGTGGGCCCCCGCCACAGCCGTCTGCTCCCCACCACCATGGCGATGGGTGCGGTGTTCATGGTGTGGGCGGACACCCTGGCGCGCAGCATCTTCGGCCCGCAGGAAATCCCGGTGGGGGTGGTCACCGCGCTGGTGGGCGTTCCGGCCTTCGCGCTGATCCTGCTGCGGGGGCGGGGGAGCCGGCTGCGCAGCGCGCCTCGACTGGTGGGGGCCCGCTAGACCGAATCGTGAAGTCGTGGCCCCGGAAACCGAGGTCCAGAGTTCAGGATTCGTGACCGGGAGCCATCCGAGCCGCTGCGACGTCCAACACTGGCATGGATCCGTGCTCCGCGATCGCAGCCCGACACGACGGCGTCGTCACGCGGGCCCAGGCGATGGCCGCCGGTCTGTCGGCCAGTGCGCTCGACCGTCGGGTCGCCAGTGGCCGCTGGACTCGACTCGGTCGGGGGATCTACATGCCGGCCGGGCAGCCACGAACCGACGCGATGGCCCTCCGTGTCGCCGTCTATCGCGCCGGAGCGGACGCGGCCGCCACCGGGCCCAGCGCCGCCTGGTGGTTCGGGCTCCTGGACCGCCCGCTGCCCGTGACGTGGGTGACGGTCCCGTGTCGACGTCGCTACGGCCGCCCCGGTGTGGTGGTGCGCCACCGGGATCTCGACGCGGGTGACCTGCGGGTGCACCGTGGGTTGCGCCTGACGACGCTGCCGCTGACGGTGGTGGAGACAGCGACCATCCTGGAAACGAGGCGCGCCGGCGACGGCACGAGGTTCCTGGACCGCCAGCTGCAGACGCGGGTGACTCTGTCGATGGTGCAGGACGCGCACGAGCGCAACCGGGGGCGCACCGGCGCTCGCACCGCGGCGTGGATGCTGCGCCAGGCCGCGGGCGGCGGCGAGTCCGAGGCGGAACGTGTGTTCCTGCGTGAGCTCCGGCGCTCGGGCCTACGCGGGTGGGCGACAGCGGTCGCGGCCTGCGGGTACGTGCTCGATGTGGCTTTCCCTCGGCACCGCGTGGCCATCGAGATCGACGGCTGGGCGTACCACCGCACGCCCGACCGCGCGGCGCACGACGCCAAGCGTCAGAACACGCTGGTCAACGATGGGTGGACGGTCCTGCGCTTCACCTACCACCGGCTGGTGGCGGAACCTGATCTCGTGATCGCGGAGGTACGACGGGCCCTCGCGCGGTGAATCGTGAAGCTCCGGCCCCGGAAAGCGGGGCGCAGACTTCACGATTCGCCCCCCCGCTCAGCACCCCCGCCCCACCCGCAGCTCCAGGTGGTCCCGCGACCGCGCCACCACGAACGCCTGCGCCGCGCTCTCCCCGGCCCGCTTGTCCGCCGAGCGCAGGGCGTCCCGGTGCAGCACGTACCCGCAGTCCATGAGCTGTTCCTGCACCTCACCGACGTCGTGCCGCAGGAAGTCGAGCGACACCTCGTGCCCCCACGCCTCCCGCAGCTCCAGAGTGGGCGCGGAGGTCTGGAAGGCCAGCAGCAGCCAGCCGTCGTCCCGCAGCACGCGCCGGAACTCGGTGAACAGGGCGGGGAGGTCCGCGGTCGGGGTGTGCACCAGCGAGTACCACGCGCAGACGGCGTCGACGGCCCCGTCCCGCACGGGCAGCGCCCCCAGATCTCCGATCACTGCGTGGTCCAGCGACGCCACCCGCACCATCTCCGCCGACCGGTCCAGCCCCACCGGCGAGAGCCCCGCGGCCGCCAGTTCCCGCGCCGCCGTGCCGGGCCCGCAGCCGGCGTCGAGCACCGTTCGGCCGCCGGCCGTGGTCACCGAGCGGGCGAACGACGCGAGCACCCCGCGATCGAACGGCGCGAGCGTGGCGAAGGCGGCGGCGAAGTCGTGGGCGATGCGGTCGTACTGCGCGGCCACTCGGGAGGTCACGACGCCAGCGTAGGGGTCAGGCGGTGCGCCCGACGTCCGGCGTGACGGCGGTGGGAACGGCGGTGGGGCGGCCGAGGAGAAAGCCCTGCACCATGGTGGCGCCGAGGGTGCGGGCGGCGTGGAGTTCGGCGTCGGTTTCGATGCCCTCGTAGATGCATTCGGCGCCGATGTCGCGGGCGAAGTCGGTGAGGGCCTTGGCGGCGGCGCGGCGCAGGCGGTCGTGGTCGAGGCCGCGGACGATGGAGGCGTCGAGCTTGATCACGTCGGGCTTGATCTCCACGAGTTGCCGCAGCCCCGAGTGCCCGGCGCCGACGTCGTCGACGGAGATGGACAGGCCGGCGGCCCGCAGGTCGTCGAGGGCGAGGGTGAGCTGGTGGTAGTCCCGCACCAGATCGTGTTCGGTGATCTCGACGACCACCCGGCGCTGCGTCGCGAGCGGCAGCAACAGCCGCGTGAGGTCCGACGCCGTGATGGTGGTCGCGGAGACGTTGATGGCCAGGAACGCGTCGGGTTCGAGGTGGTGCGAAGCCAGCACGGCGCGTTGCACCGCGGCGAGTTCGAGGGGAATCTGCATGCCGGCGGCCGCGGCGTCGGCGAACCAGGTCTGCGGCGAGCCGTGGCCGGCGGGGAAGCGGGACAGCGCCTCGTACCCCACCACCCGCTGGTCGTCGACGCGGACGACGGGCTGGAACACGATGGTCGGCCCACCCGCGGCGAGGAGGTCCACCAGGTGGTCGTACTCGGGGCGTCGTTCGTCGCCTTCGAGGGTGTCGGAGTACCGGGCGAGCGACGCCGACGCGATGAGGCGGCCCATCACCACCATGCGCGTGGCGCTGTCGGAGAGATGCGCCCGCGCGGTGGTGCAGGTGAGCGGGGTGGACGCGCTGCGCAGCCGGAGCGACTCGACCTCGTCGCGGAGGGAGTCGAGGTCCTCGGCCACGCGGGCGCCGCCGCCGAGGAAGACGCACACGAACTCGTCGTCACGCAGGCGGGCGATCAACGCACCGGGCGCGTGCTCGCGCAGCGCGGCGGTGAGTTCGGTGATCGCCTCCTTGGTGGTGGCACGGCCGAGCCGGGTGTCGACGTCCTCGATGTCGGCGTGGATCAGCGCGACGCCCATGGTCAGGTCGGCCGTCCGGGCCTGCTGGATCTGCAGGATCGCCGAGTCCAGTCCGCGGCGGTTGAGCAGTCCGGTCAGGGCGTCGCGACGCGAGGTGGACACCTGATCGCGCAGGTAGGCGATGTGCAGCTGCACCAGGAACGGGGTGGCGGTGGCGCCGAGGATGCAGACGGTCCGGGCGAGGAGCAGCATCGGGTCGGCCGCGCCGATGGACAGCCCGGCGAGCACCAGGATGACCAGGACGGTGAACGCGATGTGCGCGCGCAGGAGTCGCTCGTCGGCGAACACCACGCCGAACAGGGCGACCAGAATCAGCAGCACCGTGCCCGGCAGCGCGTCCCAGGGGGAGCGGAAGCTGAACAGCACGGTGGCGATGCCGACGTCGGCGTAGAAGACGAAGAACGGGGCCAGGCTGTCCCAGCGCCGCCACGTCCGCTTCCAGTACCAGGCCACGGGGACGGTGGTGGCCGAGATCGCGGCGACCACGTAGAGCGCGCCGGGGCGCAGGACGCCGGAGAGGGCGGAGAAGGCGCCGGCGGAGCCGACGACCACGATGAGCATCACGACGGCACGACGCGAGGACCGGGTGATCCGATCTCGAGTCGGCACGGGTGCCGGGGTGCGAAACATCGCTGGACAAACTCCATCGCCGGGTGACCCGGCCCGACTCCGGGTGACAGCCAACATCGATTCGTTGCCGGAAGCATATTCGGACGGCAAAACGTTTACCAGTGGACGGCGCGGATATTCGGTCCGATTAGCCCGGCCGTTTCGGTCCGGAGGTCGACAAACCCCCAGGAAGGCACCATGGTGATCGCGCCGAGAATCGGCACCTCCGGGTGGCGGTACCGGGCGTGGCGGGGCGATTTCTACCCGGACGACCTGGTGCAGCGACGCGAGTTGGAGTACCTGTCCCGGCAGACGTCGTCGGTGGAGATCAACGGCTCGTTCTACTCGCTGCAGCGGCCGAGCAGCTACGCGCGGTGGCGCGCGGCGGTGGGGGACGACTTCGTGTTCGCCGTCAAGGGCCCGCGCTACGTCACGCACATGAAGAAGCTGGTGGGGACCGACGCGGCGGTGGCGAATTTCGTCGCGTCGGGCGTGCTCGCGCTGGGCCCGACGCTCGGGCCGATCCTGTGGCAGCTGCCGGCGGTGTCGGCGTTCGACGCGGATCGGCTGGCCACGTTCTTCGCCTCCCTCCCGCGGACCGTCGCCGACGCGGCGGTCCTGGGCGCGCGGCACGACGAGAAGCTGGCCGACGACCGCGTGTTCCTCGACGTCCTGCACGACGGCCCGCTGCGGCACTGCCTCGAGGCGCGCCACCCCAGCTTCGACACTCCGGAGGCGTACGCGCTGCTGCGGGAGTACGACGTCGGGTGCGTCGTGGCGGACACCGCCGGACGGTTCCCGACGCTGGCCGAGGTCACCAGCGACGTCGTCTACGTGCGTCTGCACGGGGACACCGAGCTCTACACCAGCGGGTATCCCGACGACGCGTTGGCGGAGTGGGCGGTGCGCGTCGAGGCGTGGGCCGCGGCGGGCGCGGCGGTGTACGTGTACTTCGACAACGACGCCCGCGGTCACGCGCCGTGGGACGCGGTGGCTCTGCGGCGCATGGTGGGCGGGGCGCGCTGAGCGCGTCGGTGCCGAATACGTCGGCACGGGGCCCGTCGGTACCCTTCCGGCGGACCCTCACCGAAAGGCCGTGCCATGACTCGGTTTCGCCTCGTTCTCGCTGCCGCCGCGCTGCTCCTGGCGGGGTGTTCGACGTCCGAGACTCCCGCCCCGGCCGCCGACGGCGCCGTCGGCGGCGAGATCACGGTGTTCGCCGCCGCCTCGCTGAAGGCGACGTTCACCGAGCTCGGGGAGCGGTTCGAGGCCGCGTACCCCGGCACCACCGTCGCGCTGACGTTCGCCGGCTCGTCCGATCTGCTCACGCAACTGAGCCAGGGTGCGCCGGGCGACGTGTTCGCCTCCGCGGACACCGCCACCATGACGCGGGCGGTCGACGCCGGGCTGGTGAGCGGCGAGCCGACCCCCTTCGCCACCAACACCCTCACGATCGTCACGCCGCCCGACAATCCGCGGGGTATCGCGTCGTTCGCCGATCTCGCCGATCCGGGCGCGAAGGTGGTGGTCTGTGCCCCGCAGGTGCCGTGCGGCGCCGCGACCGCGGCGATCGAGGCGGCCACCGGCGTCGACCTCACCCCGGTGAGCGAGGAGTCGGCCGTCACCGACGTGCTGGGCAAGGTCACCGCGGGCGAGGCGGACGCGGGTCTGGTGTACGTCACCGACGCCGCGGGTGCGGGTGAGCGCGTCGCGACCGTGCCGTTCGCCGAGTCCGGCGAGGCCGTCAACACCTACCCCGTCGCCGTCCTCTCGGAGTCGCGGAACGCCACGGCGGCACAGGCTTTCGAGGAGTTCGTCCTCGGACCCGAGGGCCGCGAGGTGTTGGACGCGGCGGGTTTCGCGGCGCCGTGATGAGTTTCGCCGTCGCCGCGCGTCTGTACCGGTGATACTGCGTCGTCGGTGCAACCGAACCACCCCACTACGAAGGATGTCCCCATGCGCCCTCTGATCGTCACCGCGTTCGTCTCCGTCGACGGTGTGATGGAGGCTCCCGGCGGGGAGCCCGGCTACCGCAATTCCGGGTGGACGTTCCAGGCCGTCGAGTTCGACGAGGCCGCCTACGAGATCAAGGGGCGGGAGCAGTCGGAGACGACGGCATTGCTGTTGGGCCGCACGTCGTACCAGGCGTTCGCGCCGGTCTGGCCGACCATGGACGATTTCGCCGAGTACAACGCGATGCCGCGGTACGTGGTGTCGACGACGCTCGAGCGTGACGACGAGCGGTGGCCGGCCACCGTTCTGCGGTCCGTCGACGACGTCGCCGCGCTCAAGGAGAGCGAGGGCGGGCCGATCGCGGTGCACGGCAGCGCGACGCTGGGCAAGTCGCTCGCCGACGCCGGGTTGGTCGACCGGTATCACCTGCTGGTCTTCCCGGTGCTGCTCGGCGCGGGGCGACGGCTGTTCAGCGAGACGGACAAGGACATGCAGAAACTGGCGCTGGTGGAGCACGAGGTGTATTCCAACGGCATTCAGAAGCAGGTGTTCGACGTCCAGCGGTGACGCATTCCAACAATGCGTCCAGAACTCGAGTAGCGAGCACGGCAGGGGTGTCGTAGTTTCCCGGCATGGCGATGACCGACGAAAGCCGCAGGAAACTGAACGTCTTCACGTTCGTGGTGGGCGCTGCGCTCACCATTCTGGCGATCTACGACCTGTCGATCGGCGAGCGCGCCGCGAGCGTCTGGATCGCCATCGTGTGCTGGCCGATCGTGGCCGCGACGTCGGCGCATCAGCTGTGGGGACCGGCGGCGCGCCGGACGTGAACCGAGACCATTTCGTCACCATCCATTGTCGGACGGGTGCCGAATGGGTCACATGATGTGGCTGATCGTCGCGGTGGCCGTTCTCTCGGTGTGGACCGTCGGCGCCGTGGTGGTGGGCGTGAAGATGGGCCATGCCATTCGCCGGGCCGACGAGCGGTCCGAGATGGAGCGCGACGGCACCTACCTCGAGCTGATGTGGTTCGAGTCCAAGGCCGAGAACGCCCTGCTCACCCGCACCTGATCAGAGCAGGCCCTTCGCCGCGCAGAGCGCGAGCAGGGCCGCGAGGACGACGCCACTGACGCCCAGCAGCGTCGCCTCGAGCGGCCGCGGTTTCCGGGGGTCACGAACGGTGGTGGTCCTCTTCGCCATGACACCAGTGTCTCGGATCCCGGTTTACGTCGCAAGAACAGCGCCCCCGTGTCAGTCGAACGCGCGACACGGGTAAATGGCCCGAAATGGTCGGTTCAGCCGAAGTCGATCATCACCTTCAGGGCCTCACGGTCGTCCATGGCGCGGTACGCGTCCGGAACGTCGTCGATACGCACGGACCGGTCGAACACCTTGCCCGGCGTGATGGTGCCGTCGAGCACCTGCGGGATGGCCTGCTCCAGGTAGGCGCGGACGGGTGCGACGCCGCCCGTCAGCGTCACGTTGTGGCCGAACAGCGAAGCCCACCCGACGGGCGCGTCCTGGTACTGCGGCACCCCCACGCGGGAGATGACGCCGCCGGGACGGACGATGCCGTAGGCCTGCTCGTACGCCGGCATGTGGCCGACGGCCTCGAGCACCACGTGGCTGCCCTCGCCGCCGGTGAGTTCCTTGACCTTCTCGATGCCCTCGTCGCCGCGCTCGGCCACCACGTCGGTGGCGCCGAACTCGCGGCCGAGGTCGGTGCGGGAGGTGTGCCGGCCCATGAGGATGATGCGTTCGGCGCCGAGCTGCCGGGAGGCCAGCACCGCGGACAGCCCCACCGCGCCGTCGCCGATCACCGTGACGGTCTTGCCCTGCTCGACGCGGCCCATGACGGCCGCGTGGTAGCCGGTGAGGTAGACGTCGGAGAGCGTGAGCAGCGACGGCAGCAGATCCGAGTGTTCGTCGACACCCGGCACCGCCACCAACGTTCCCGACGCCTGCGGGATGCGGGCGTACTCGGCCTGCAGTCCGCCGGTCTCCGCGCTGCCCCAGCCGCCGCCGTGGACGCACGAGGTGTGCAGGCCCTCCCGGCAGAACACACAGGTGTTGTCGGAGTACGTGAACGGGGTGATGACGAAGTCGCCCTTGCGCAGACCCGTCACCTCGGAGCCGAGGTCCTCGATGACACCGATCAACTCGTGGCCCATGGGCCGACCCTCGCTGCGGGGCTTCAGCGAGTGGTAGGGGTGCAGGTCGGAGCCGCACACGCACGCGCGGACCACGCGGACGATGGCGTCGGTCGGTTCGAGGATCCGCGGGTCGGGCACGGTCTCGACACGAACGTCCCCGGCGGCGTACATGAACGTTGCTTTCATGCGTATGTCTCTACTCCTCCGCGGGCGCCGGCGCACCCGTGGGGTCGGCGAGAGGCGGGCGTGCGCGGTGCCATAGTGAGGACGTGCCGGAACTCGATCACGACGTCGCCCGCGTTCGCGCGCTCCTCGCCGACCTGGGGCTGGACTCGATGGTGGACATCCACACCCACTTCATGCCGCACAACGTGCTGGCCAAGGTGTGGGGCTACTTCGACGCGGTCGAGCCGCGGCTGGGTCAGCCGTGGCCCATCGAGTACCGCACCGAGGAGGACGCGCGGACCCAGCGGCTCCGCGCCTACGGCGTCGAGCGGTTCACCTCCCTGCTCTACCCCCACAAGCCGGGCATGGCGCAGTGGCTCAACGGGTGGGCCGGGGAGTTCGCGGATCGAACGCCGGACTGCGTCCGCACCGGCACGTTCTATCCGGAGGCCGAGGCGGCGTCGTACGTCCGGACGGCGATCGACGACGGCGTGGGCATTTTCAAATGCCATGTGCAGGTGGGGGACTACGACGTTCACGACCCGCCTCTCGACGACGTGTGGGGCGCCATCCAGGACGCCGACGTTCCCGTGGTGATCCATTGCGGGTCCGGTCCCGAGCCCGGCCGCTTCACCGGCCCCGACCCCGTCGACGCACTGATGCGCCGCTTCCCGCGGCTGCCGTTGGTGATCGCGCACATGGGGATGCCGGAGTACGGTCGCTTCCTCGACCTCGCCGACCGGTACGAGAGCGTGCGGCTGGACACCACCATGGTGTTCACCGCGTTCACCGAGCGGCTCGCGCCCTTCCCGGTCGGCCTGCGTCCGCGACTGCTCGACCTGCAGAAGCGCATCCTGTTCGGCAGCGACTTCCCCAACATCCCGTACCCCTACGCCGACGCCCTCCGGGCCGTCATGGAACTCGGGCTCGGTGACGACTGGGCGCGGGACGTGGTGCGGGAGAACGGGCGGGGGTTGGT
>NZ_JABUBU010000031.1 GCF_019834675.1 Rhodococcoides corynebacterioides
CCCCCACACCCACCACCCCAGGGAGCACCCCATGAAGGCAGTCACCTGGCACGGCAAGCGCGACGTCCGCGTCGACACCGTGCCCGACCCCCGTATCCAGGAGCCGACCGACGCGATCATCGAGGTCACGTCGACCAACATCTGCGGCTCCGACCTGCACCTGTACGAGGTGCTCGGCCCGTTCATGAACGCCGGCGACATCCTCGGGCACGAGCCGATGGGCATCGTGCGCGAGGTCGGCAGCGAGGTCACCGCGCTCTCCCCCGGTGACCGCGTGGTCATCCCCTTCCAGATCTCGTGCGGCAGCTGTCACATGTGCGACAAGCTGCTCTACACCCAGTGCGAGACCACCCAGGTCCGCGAGAGCGGGATGGGCGCCGCGCTGTTCGGCTACTCCGAGCTCTACGGCTCGGTTCCCGGCGGCCAGGCCCAGTACCTCCGCGTGCCGCACGCCAACTTCACCCACATCAAGGTGCCCGACGGCCCGGCGGACCAGCGCTTCGTCTACCTGTCCGACGTGCTGCCGACGGCCTGGCAGGCCGTGCAGTACGCCGACGTGCCCGACGGCGGCACCCTGGCCGTGCTCGGCCTCGGACCGATCGGCGACATGGCCGCGCGCATCGGCACCCACCTCGGCTACCGCGTCATCGCCGTCGACCTGGTGCCGGAGCGGCTCGCCCGCGCCACCGCGCGCGGTATCGAGACAGTGGACCTGCGCGACACGGGCGACAAGGTCGGCGACGCCATTCGCGACCTGACCGACGGACGCGGCACCGATTCCGTCGTCGACGCCGTGGGCATGGAAGCGCACGGCTCACCGGTGGCGAAGGTGACCCAGCAACTGGCCGGACTGCTGCCCGACGCGCTGAGCAAGCCGATGATGCAACGCGCCGGCGTCGACCGCCTCGGTGCGCTGTACTCCGCGATCGACATCGCGCGCCGCGGCGGCACCATCTCGCTGTCCGGCGTCTACGGCGGCGCCGCCGACCCGATGCCGATGCTGACCATGTTCGACAAGCAGCTCCGACTCCACATGGGCCAGGCGAACGTCAAGCGGTGGGTCGACGACATCCTGCCGCTCCTGACGGACGACGATCCCCTCGGCGTCGACGATTTCGCCACCCACACCGTGCCGCTCGAGGACGCGCCCCGGATGTACGAGCTGTTCCAGAAGAAGCAGGACGGTGCCGTCAAGGTGGTGCTCACGCCCTGACGAGGTCACGACGACCGACGACGCCCCCACCGGATTCCGGTGGGGGCGTCGTCGCGTGCGCTGGTCGGTGATGTCAGTGGGCGACGAGCTCGTTCGCGTCGGCGACCACGGGGACGCTGCGGTCGAGGCCGAGAATCGTCAGGGTCCGCATCACTCTCGGTGACGGTGCGATCACGGCCTCGATGCCGTCGGGCAGATCACGCAGCACGTTCTCGAGGGCGGTGACGCCGGCGCTGGAGAAGAACTCGACGCCGGTGAGATCGAGACGGACGGGGGTCGTGGCTGTCACCGCACCGCGGACGGTGTTTTCCAGCCGCGGTGCGGTGACAAGATCGATGTCGCCGGACACGTGGACCGTGCCCCCCGATACGTGCAGGTCGAAGGGGGTGTCCGCCGGGTCGGCGAGGAGGGTGGACAGGGATGCGGGAGAGTCGTGGTTCATGTCGAGTCTCTCTTCTGGCACCCGAGGGCGGTCACCGCCGGGCGTGGAGCGTCGGGCCCGTCTCTGGACCGCCTTGCCCACAACTCTGTCCGATCGGAATCTCGGCACGACCGCCCGCGATATCACGAAAAGGTCACGGAACATCACGGAACGGTCACGGAGGCCGTGGGGCTCGTGTGGCCGGAGATGATGGGGAGCATGTCACGAACGAGCGTTCTCGAAACATTCCTGGCCGGCAATCCGGCGGGCCCGCACCACACCCCCGGTACGGACACCGCCACCGCCGACACCGGTGCCGCCACCGCCGACCTCGACGACTACGCCGCTCTGCAGGCGTGGTCCGTGGCCCACCCGGCGGCGTTCTGGGAGTCCGTGCGCTCGTTCTTCGGCATCGAGCTCGGCGGGGTCGGTCACGAGGTGATCGCGCCCTCCGACGATCCCCGCGTCTTCTCCGGCCGCCAGTTCTACCGCGGCACCACCCTGAACTACGTCGACACCGTCCTCCGGCACGCCGCGGACCGCCCGGACGTCGTGGCCGTGATCGACGACGCCGAACCCGGAGGTGCCGACACACGCACCGTCACGTGGCGCGAGCTCGTTCACCAGGTGTCCGTGATCGCCGCGGCACTGCGGGCGCGCGGCGTCGGGCGGGGCGACCGCGTGGCCGGCTACGTCCCCAACACCGTCGAGGCGGCGATCGCCTTCCTCGCGACGGCGTCCCTGGGCGCCGTGTGGACCTCCTGCGGGCAGGACTACTCCGCGGCGGCCGCGGCGGACCGGCTCGGCCAGACCGAGCCCACCGTGCTCGTGACCGCCGACGGCTACCGGTTCGCCGGCAAGGACCGCGATCGCCGCGACGCGGTGGCGGAACTGCAGGGCGCGGTGCCCAGCCTGACGCACGTCATCGCGTTCTCCCGACTCGGAACCGAGGTTCCCGGCGCGACCGGCTGGACCGACCTGCTGCGCGACGGCGCGCGGACGCCCACCGTGGAGCCGGAGGCCGTGCCCTTCGACCACCCGCTGTGGATCCTGTTCTCCTCCGGCACCACCGGCAAGCCCAAGGGCATCGTCCACGGACACGGCGGGGTGGTCCTCGAGCACGTCAAATCCGCTGCGCTGCAATCGGACATCGGACCGGACGACGTCTTCTTCTGGTACACCTCGCCGAGCTGGATGATGTGGAACTACCTGCTGGCCGGGTTGCTCTGCGGCGCCACCGTGGTCTGCTACGACGGCAGTCCGGCCGCGCCCGAGACGGGCACGCTGTGGGCGCTCGCGGCCCGGCACCGGGTGACCGTCCTCGGCACCAGCCCCGCCTACCTCGCCCAGTGCGAGACCGCCGGCGTGGAGCCCGGACGCGACCACGACCTCGGCCGGGTCCGCATGCTCGGCGTGACCGGCTCGGTGATGCCCGCGTCCGCGCACACGTGGGTGGCCGACCACGTGGGCGAGCACGTCCACGTGGCGTCGATCTCCGGCGGTACCGACGTGGTCAGCGCCTTCGTCTGCGCCCCCACAGGCGTGCCGGTGCATCCCGGAGAAATCCCCGCCGTCGCCCTGGGCGTGGCCCTCGAAGCGTGGAACGACCGGGGCGAGAGCGTGATCGGCGAATCCGGGGAGATGGTGATCACGGCGCCTATGCCGTCCATGCCGGTGGGCTTCTGGAACGACCCGTCCGGCGACCGCTACGCCGACGCCTACTTCTCGACGTTCCCGGGCGTCTGGCGCCACGGCGATTCCGTGACGGTCACCGACCGCGGCGGCGTCGTCATCCACGGGCGCTCCGATGCGACGCTCAACCGCAACGGCATTCGGATGGGCAGCGCGGACATCTACTCGGTGGTCGAACACCTCCCGGACGTCGAGGAGGCCCTGGTGGTGGGCATCGAGCGCGCCGACGGCTCCTACTGGATGCCGCTGTTCGTCGTGCCCGCGCCCGGCCGCGAGGTCGACGACGCCCTGCGCGAGGCGATCGCGACGGCGCTGCGCACCGAGGCCTCGCCCCGCCACGTGCCCGACGACATCGTCGCCATCCCCGCCGTCCCGCACACCCGGACCGGGAAGAAGCTCGAGATCCCCGTCAAGAAGGTCCTGCTCGGCGGGGACCCGAACGTCGTCGCCGACCCCGAGTCCATCGACGATCCCGCCGCCCTGCGGTGGTTCGGCGAGTACGCGGCGAGCACGCTCTCGGGGTCCGGCGCGAGCTAACGACCGGCGTCGCGCAGCGCCTCGGCGGCGGTGCGCGGCGCCCGGCCCAGCAGGCGCGCGAGATCGTCCGCCGGGGCGTCGAGATCGCCGCGAGCGATGGCCGCGTCGGCGTTCACGAGCAGGTCGACCACCGGCGCGGGCAGCCCGGCGCCGGTGAGCACCTCGGCGTGCTCCGCCGAGGTCACGTCGCGGTAGGTGACCTCCGCGCCCGAAACCTGCGCGAGGGCGTCGGCGAGCTCGGGGTAGGTGATCGCGGGGCCGGCGAGTTCGAGCACGGTGCCGTCCGTCAGGTCCGCCGAGTCGTCGGGCCCGGAGACGACCACGGCGGCGGCCTCGGCCAGGTCGGCGCGCGCTGCGCCGGCGAGACGGCCGTCGCCGGCGCTGCCGAGCAGCACGCCGGTCTGCGCCGCGGAGTCCACCGACGCGGCGTAGTTCTCCCAGTACCAGGTGTTGCGCAGGATCACCGCGGTCAGCGGCGAGTCCGCGAGGCGCCGCTCGGTGGCGAGGTGTTCGGGCGCCAGACCGAGAGAGCTGGTGTCGGCCTTCAGCAGGCCGGTGTAGACGACGAGGGACACGCCGGCGGCCTCGGCCGCCTCGATCACGTTGGCGTGCTGCACCTCTCGCTGCCCCACCTCGGATCCGGAGACGAAGAGCACCCGGTCCACCCCGGCCAGGGCGGCGCGCAGCGCCGTCGGATCGCCGTAGTCGGCGACCCGCACCGCGACCCCGCGCGCGGCCAGGTCGGCCGCCTTGTCCTCGTTGCGCACCACGGCGACGACGTCGGACGCCGCCACGCCGCGACCCAGCAGCGTGCGCACCGCCGCCGCGCCGAACTGTCCTGTTGCCCCGGTGACCGCAATGACCGTCATGACCTGCTCCCCGCTGTCCGTCGCAGGGCCGAGCGCCCTGTCGCGGACCACTATGCACTTACTTTTCGTGCAGTGCAAACAGATCTGCGGGTACCGGCACGGCGGTCAGCGGTCGGCGTAGTCTGGAGCGGTGACCGATCCGCAGTACGCCGCCGACGTCTTCTCCAGTCGATGTCCGTCGCGCGCGACGATGCAGGACATCACCAGCCGGTGGGGCGTCCTCGCCCTGGCCGCGCTGCACGACGGGCCGCATCGATTCGGCGAACTGCGCCGTCGCGTGGACGGCGTCAGCGAACGCATGCTGGCGCAGACGCTGCAGCGTCTCGAGCGGGACGGGCTGGTGACCCGTACGGTGCTGACGCAGATCCCGCCCGCCGTGGAGTACGCCCTCACCGACCTGGGGAGCGACGCCGCGGCGGCGCTGGTCCAGCTCATCGGCGTGGTGGAACGCCGCATCGACGAGGTGGTGACCGCCCGCGCGGACTACGACCGGCGTACCGACCGCGCGGGGGTCACGCCCTCTTAGAACCCTCGGCTCAGGACTGGCCGCGGCCCGTCTTGCTCTGCAGCTCGTCGATCTTCTCCGACGCCTGCGCCTTGTTCAGCCCGTCCGGCACGGTCTCGCCGGCCTCCTGCGCCAGGGTCTCGAGGTAGCTGCGCTGCGCACCGGTGATGGGCTCGTCCCCGGTGACCCAATCGGACGGATCCTTCTCGGCGTTCTGGTCGACGGACGTGTCGGCGGAGGTGTTGTTGTCGCTCATACGTTCGACATACCCGTCGGTCGCGCGCGGCAAACAGTCGCGGGCCATGACGACCGTGTGGTACGCAATTGCGTCCCTACCGTTCTCGATCCGAGACAATTACCGATTTCCAGCGCGAATAGTGAAACCGACCGGCGAAATGTCAGCCGAATTTCAGCAAGTAATGCTAGAAACGAGGAGTGATCGTCCTTCTGGTTGTCGCCGTCGTCTGGGTGGCGTTCGCGCTGGCCGTCGCCGTCGTGGTCGGCCGGTCGGTGCACCGTGCGGACCAGGAGGAACTGGGGTCCGAGAACACGTGGGACATCACGGCCATCGAGGACGCGCCGCACCGCTCCGCCTGAGTTTCCCCGCTCAGAGAACCATTCGCGTCGTACCCGTGTGCGGATCGAGCGTCCGGTAGGCCGACGCCAACCGCTCCACCGCCGTCCGCAGCCGGTCGCCGCTCTCCGTGAAGGGGAGCCGCACGTGGTGCTCGAACGCCCCCTCCACGCCGAACCGCGGACCCGCGGCCACGACCACCCCGTGCGCCGGAGCCACCGCCGCCAACGCCGTCGACACCGGCTCCGGCATCCGCAGCCACATCGACAGGCCACCCGGCGGCGGATCGACCCGCCATTCCGGCAGCACCTCCGCCACCGCCGTGAGCAGGGCGTCGCGGCCCCGACGCAGTACGTCGCGACGCGGGGTCAGGACGTCGTCGTGACGGGCAACGAGTTCCCCGCACGCCAGTTGATCCATGATCGGCGTGCCGATGTCCTCCGCCGCGCGCGACGTCGCCAGACGCGAGATCAGCGTCGGCGACGCCCGGATCCACCCGACGCGCAGCCCGCCCCAGTACGACTTGGACGCCGACCCGACCGTCACCACGCCGTGCCCGTGCGGCGCGGCGGCCACCGGCGGCGGCGGGGGCTCGTCCAACCACAGGTCGGCCATGGACTCGTCGACCACCAACGTCGCGCCCGTGCGGTGCGCGATGCTCACCAGTTCCGCGCGATCGTCCGCGCGCATGACCGCGCCCGTCGGGTTGTGAAAATCCGGCAGCACGTAGACCAGGGAGGCGCCGGTCTGACGGATCGCGTCGCCCGTCGCGGCCAGATCCCACCGCGCGGCCGACGTCTCCGCCGGCAAGAGCGGCACGGGGACCGCGCGGGCGGCGGTCCGCCGAATCGCTTCCAGCGCATTGGGATACGTCGGATGGTCGACGACGACGCGGTCCCCCGGCGACGCCAGCACCTCGAGCAGCAGGCGCCACGCCTGCTGGGCACCCGAGGTCACCATGATCTGGTCCACCTCGGTCGGCAGGCCGCGATCCCGATAGCGCCGAGCGATGGCGCGGCGCAGCACCGTCAGGCCCACGGGGTCGATGCCGTGCCCCGAGTAGTACGCCGGAAGTGCTTGCAGCGCAGCCGCGTACGCCCGCGTCACCTCCTCCGGAGGGGCGGTGACGGCGGCGTGGGTCATGTCGATGGCCGCCGCGCCGGCCGGGCGCGGCGGCGATCCCGCACCACCCGGCCGCGTCGGCAACGCGACGGTGCTGCGCGATCCCTGGCGGGACTGCAGGTACCCCTCCTCGCGCAGCGCGGCGTAGGTGTTGGTGACCGTCGTCCGGGACAGTTCGAGCACGCCCGCGAGGTCACGCTCACTGGGCAGCGCGACGCCCAACGGAATACGGCCGTCGTTCACCAGGAGTCGGATCGCATCCGCGAGAGCCCGGTAGACGGGACGATGGCGCGACGTCGGACGCCACTGACCCAGATCACGAGCGAGCGTCGACGCTCCCACCACACGGGCCACCGGCCCCACGGTAGCGGC
The DNA here is from genome assembly GCF_019834675.1 of Rhodococcoides corynebacterioides. Classification (GTDB taxonomy): domain Bacteria; phylum Actinomycetota; class Actinomycetes; order Mycobacteriales; family Mycobacteriaceae; genus Rhodococcoides; species Rhodococcoides corynebacterioides_A. The sequence goes on from NZ_JABUBU010000031.1 coordinate 7,306, forward strand.
CGGAGCCGCTCAGCCCATCAGGAAGGCGCCGACTCCGGGAAGCCAGCCCACGGTGCCGCCCTCGAACGAGTTGTAGCGGCCGTGGCCGGTGGGGGTGCGCTTCTCGTTGCTCACGGGGTATCCGAGACTGCCGCTGGGGCCGCCGTGCGAGAGGTACCAGGCGAGGATCTCCCCGTGGACCTCGTGCGCCCCGCCCTCGGGCAGCGCGAACACCGTGGCGTGCTGGAACTCGAGCATGCCCCCGCCGCGCGGGGCGAGCATGAGGTCACCGGTACGTCGGCCGATCCAGGGGTGCTCCAGGGCGAACCGCTCGAACTGACACTCGAAGACCTCGAGGCCGGAGTACGTGCTGCTGATGCTCTCGGCGCTGCCGGTGCTCTCGGTGCTGTTCACGCTCACGGTGTCCTCCGGTGACCCCGGTCCCGGCGAGGCCGAACCGACAGGACGGTCTCCCCGGGACACTGGGCCACAGTATGCGCGCTCCGGTGACAGTTCACAGCAGAACGCGACAAGTCGGACCGCGTTGCGCTCAGGACAGGATGTCGCGCCGCACGATCGTCTGGTCGCGGCCCGGGCCGACGCCGATGTAGGACATGTGCGCGCCGGACAGCTCCTCGAGCCGCAGGACGTACTTCTGCGCGTTGACCGGCAGGTCCTCGAAGGTGCGGGCGCCGGAGATGTCCTCCCACCAGCCGGGCATCTCCTCGTAGATCGGCGTCGCGTGGTGGAAGCCGGTCTGGGTCATGGGCATGTCGTCGTGACGCTCGCCGTCCACGTCGTACGCGACGCAGATGGGGATGGTGTCCAGCGACGACAACACGTCGAGCTTGGTGAGGAAGTAGTCGGTGATGCCGTTGACGCGCGTCGCGTAGCGGGCGATGACGGCGTCGAACCATCCCGTCCGGCGGGCGCGACCGGTGGTGACGCCGACCTCGCCGCCCTGCTTGGCCAGGTACTCCCCGGAGTCGTCGAACAGCTCCGTGGGGAACGGGCCCGACCCGACGCGCGTCGTGTACGCCTTGAGGATGCCGAGCACCGTCTCGATGCGGCCCGGTCCCACACCCGAGCCCACGGCGGCGCCGCCGGCCGTCGGGTTGGACGATGTCACGAACGGATACGTGCCGTGGTCGACGTCGAGCAGCGTGCCCTGCGACCCCTCGAGCAGCACCGTCTCCCCGCGCTCGAGCGCCTGGTTCAGCGCGAGACGCGTGTCGGCGATGCGGTGCTGGAACCCGGCCGCCTGGCCGAGCACCTCGTCGACCACCTGCGCCGGGTCGAGTGCCCGGCGGTTGTAGATCTTGGCCAGCACCTGGTTCTTGAATTCCAGTGCGGCCTCGACCTTCTGGGTGAGGATCTTCTCGTCGAGCACGTCCGCCGCGCGAACGCCGACGCGGGCGATCTTGTCCTGGTAGCAGGGGCCGATGCCGCGGCCGGTGGTGCCGATCTTGCGGGCGCCGAGGAAGCGTTCGGTGACTTTGTCGATGGCCACGTGGTACGGCATGATCAGGTGCGCATCGGCGCTGAGCAGCAGCCGCGAGGTGTCCACGTCCCTCTTCTCGAGCCCGTCGAGCTCGGTCAGCAACACACCCGGGTCGACCACCACGCCGTTGCCGATCACGTTGTTCACGCCGGGCGAGAGGATGCCCGACGGAATCAGGTGCAGCGCGAACTTGTCGCCGCTGGGGAGCACCACGGTGTGGCCGGCGTTGTTGCCGCCCTGGTACCGGACCACCCACTGCAGACGCTCACCGAAGAGGTCCGTGGCCTTGCCCTTGCCCTCGTCGCCCCACTGGGCGCCGATGAGGACGATTGCCGGCATGTGTGCTCCTACGATCTCGGGTGTGCAGCCGGATGTCCCGGGACTGCGGCCGTCGAGCGAGAAGCGTGCCGCACAGACGCAGGCTCCACCGACCGTGGCCGGTGACACAGTGTAGCCGCCGCGGTGCACCCACCCGGCGACCCGCCGCGCACGGTCCGTACCTGCCGGTCTTCTGTCTCTGCGGTCGGGCCGAAGCGACACGCAATCGAGACCCGCGAAGGCCGGTTTCGGGTCCGCCCGGGCACGGGGTCCGCATCTATGGTGGACGCACGTGCCCGACCGACAAGGAAACCACCGCGTGACTCCGTTCGTCCTGCAGTGCGGCCAGACCCTGGTCCCCATCGCACTGTCGTCGCTGGCACTGATCACGGCGTCCGTCGTCCCCACGCGGGGGGACTGCGACGCCGCACTCTCGGAGATCGACGGCATCGCCGACGCCCGCATCGTCGTGCTCGGCACCGACGCCGCGCTGGCCGCAGTGCTCACCCGCCTCATGCGCAAGGACCGCCTGGACATCGAGCTCGCCTACGTGCCGGAGACCGCCTCGGAGGCCAGTCACCTCTACCGCATCGGCACCGGATCCCGCGCCGCCAAGGTGGCACTGTCCGGCACCGCGACGCCGATCCCGCTCATCCGGGACGACCTCGGCACGGCCGTCGTGGGGCGCGCCGTGCTCACCGGCCCGTCCGGCCTGCTGACCGGCGAGGCCTACGTCGACGACACGCGGCTGTTCTCCGGGACCGTCCCCGGGGTCGAGGTCGCGCCCACGCTGGAGATGCCGGGCCTGCGCGCCCGAGTGCAGGGTCGACGGGGCCTGTTCCGGGCCAAGTGGGTCGCCGGGCGCGCGATGCAGCTGGGCACTCCCGCGGCGCGGCTCACCAAGGACGGGGTGGCGTCGACGCGCGACGCCGTGCGGTCCACGATCTACCGCCACCACGAGCAGTGGTTGCTGGTGCGCTGAGAATCCTGTGCAGAAATCCGTACCGAGCGCGGACTACTGCACACGATCGGCGGTGAGGGCGCGGCGCAGCTCGGCGGCGTTGCGCGGCCGGACGTCCGGTGGCAGCAGACCGTCCGCCGCGAGGTCCGCGGCCAGCGCCAACGGCCACGGCACGTGCAGGCGCGCCCGCTCCAGCAGCGCCGCGTCGGACAGGACCGTCACCGGATCGCCCTGCACCACCGTGCCGTCGACCACCACGGCCACCGAGTGCGCCCAGTCGAGCGCGAGAGCGACGTCGTGCGTCGAGAGGACGACGGTGGTGTGCGCGCTCTCGAGCCGGGCGACGGCGTCGAACATCTCCACCTCGGCGCGCGGATCGAGGCCCGCCGTCGGCTCGTCGAGCAGCAGGACGCAGGGCCGCATGGCCACGGCGCCGGCCGTCGCGACGCGCTTGCGCTCGCCGTAGGACAGCTGGTGCACGGGTCGATCGGCCAGCCCGTCGATACCCAGCAGAGTCAGCGCCGACTCCACGCGCTCACGCACCTCCGCGACGGGCAGACCCAGATTCGCCGGACCGTACGCGACGTCGCGGTAGACGTCGGCGGAGAACAGCTGATCGTCCGGATCCTGCAGCACCAGCTGGACTTCCTGACGGTGCGCGCGCAGCCCGGACCTGTTGTGCCGCAACGGTTGTCCGTCCACCTCCACCGCGCCCGACGACGGTGTCGCGATTCCGGCCAGACAGCGCAGCAGCGTGGTCTTGCCGGATCCGTTGGCGCCGAGGATCGCGGTGCGGCGACCGGCGGGGACGTCGAGGTTCGCGCCGCGCAGGACGTCGCGCCCGTCGTACCCCGCGGTGAGCGCCCGTGCGGCGAGGGAACGATGACTCACGACGCCCCCACCGACACCGCGACGACGGCGACCAGTACCGCCAGCGTTCCGGCGACGAAGCGCGGGGAACTGCGCGGCGGCCGCACCGCGTCCACGGGATTCGCGACGCCGAACTCCCGGCCCGCCAGGCCGTCCTCGAGCCGGGACGCGCGGTCCCACGCCGAGGTCAGCACCGCCGCGGTGAGCAGCGCGGCGGACTGCAGCGACCGGCGTGGAGACGAGTACCCGAGCCGGGCGACCTGCGAGCGTCGGACCGACCGCAGCGACGTCAGCAGCACGAACAGCAACCGGTAGACCAACCCCGCGACGTCGACGCACGCCTGCGGGACGCGGGCTCGCCGCAGTCCCGCCAGCAGGTCGACCATCGGCGTGGTCACGGCGAGCAGGATCATCGCCGACGTGCCCGCGACGGCGTGCGCGGTCACCTCGAGCGCCCGGCGCACACTCTCGTCGGTGACGCCGACGCCCCAGTCCGGCGCACCGCGCACCGTGATCGCGACGGAGACGCCACCGATCACGACGAAGGCGGCGGGCGCCGCGAGGGTGCGCAGCAACAGCGGCCACGGGGTGCGGGCGAGCGCCGTGGCGGCGGTCAGCGCGACCACCGTCACCAGCAGCGACCCCGGCCAGGCGGGCAGCACCGCTGCGCACAGCACCAACCCGAGCGCGAGCACCGCCTTGTCGACCACCGCCCGACCGCGCCACGCACTGGCCCAGGCGGCGTCGTCGACGGCGAGACCCTGCACGTCAGGAACCGTCCGGCGGCGCCTGCACCCGCTCGACGGCGCGACGGGCCTTCAGCGTGGCGATCACGTAGCCGAGCACGATGCCGCCGAGCGCCGCCTGCAGGGCGAACAGTCCCGACTCCACCTCACCGGACGTCGGCGCGAACACCGACTCGAACCACGGCTCGTAGTCCGGATGATCGGCCTCGATGCGTTCCGTCGCCGCGGTGTCGGTCCCGACGAAGCGGTCGCCCTCCACGTTGCGGCCCGAATCGATCGCCAGCGCGATGCCGACGATCGCCACGATCGCGGCGATCAGGGCCAGGTTCACCCACCGGGCGCGCCGAGACCCGGGCCGCACCTCACCGGACAGCGATTCACCGGACATCGACGGCCTCCTTGCGCGCGAAGAGGCGGAACACGCCGAGTTCCCGCAGTTCCGGCGTCGCCACCGAACGCAGGACGCGGAAGACGAGCACCCCGAGCAACCCCTCCGCGATCGCGAGCGGAATCTGGGTGACCGCGAAGATCGACAGGAACTTCGCCACCGCGCCGGCGATGCCGCTCTGCGGATCGGGGAAGGCCAGCGCCAACTGCATGCTGGTGGTGCAGTAGGTGGCCAGGTCGGCGAGGGTCATCGCGCAGAAGACCGCGAGCGAGATGCCCCCGCCGAGGCGACCGACCAGGACGAACGCGCCGTAGCCCACCCAGGGCCCGACCACCGCCATGGAGAACGCGTTGGCGCCGAGCGTCGTCAGGCCGCCGTGGGCCAACAGCAGCGCCTGGAACAGCAGGACCACCGTGCCGAGGAACGCCATGACCGGCGGCCGGAAGAGCACCGCGCCCAGCCCGGTGCCGGTGGGGTGTGACGAGCTGCCGGTGACCGACGGCATCTTGATGGCGGAGAGGACGAACGTGAACGCCCCAGCGGCGCCGAGGAGGAGCCGGCTGCGCGGATTCTCGCGCACCTGATGGACGACGGCGCGGGCGCCGTGAATGACGAACGGCGCCGCGGCGCAGGTCCAGACCGCGGCGTGCACCGGCGGCAGGAAACCTTCGGCGATGTGCATGAACAGGGCCCTTCTCGGATGACGCGTCCGAGGTCGACGGGAGGCGTGCCGGGGCGGCGATCCGACTCACGATCGGCGCCCGCGGGAGGGGATCCGTCGTTCACGGTGGCGCGACCGTCCCGGAGTTGCACCGGGTTTCCCGCACCAGCACGGCGCAGGGCCGGGATCGGTCCTGCGCGGTCATCGTGGCACAGAACCGGCCGCGCGAGTACTACCAGGTCAGTTCGTCCCGGCACACCGCGCCGTGGGCGGCGGGTTCGATCTGCACGGTGGCGTGATCGAGGCCGTACGTGGACAGCAGATCCTTGCTGCGCGCGAGCAGGACGGAACTCGACCCGTGCGAGGTCAGGTGGACCGTGGCGACGTCCATGCCGGTGGTGAGGGTCCAGACGTGCAGGTCGTGGACGTCCTCGACGCCGGGCAGCGCGCGCAGATCGGCTTCGAGGGCGACGACGTCGACGGACGACGGGCTGGCCTGGGTGAGGATGCGCAGCGACGCCCCGGCCAGACGCACCGCGCGCGGGACCACCCACAGCGAGATGGCCACGCCGACGACGATGTCCGCCCACGTCCACCCGACCAGCGTGAGGGCACCCGCGATCAGGACGCCGACGCTGCCGACGGTGTCGGCGAGCACCTCGAGGTACGCGCCCCGCACCGCGAGCGAGTCCTTCGCGTCCGCGCGGATGAGGAGCATGACGACGACGTTCGCGGCGAGTCCGGCGGCGGCCGTCGCCATCATGATGCCGCCGGGCAGATCGGGCTGGTCCCCGATGCGCCGGATCGCCTCGACGAAGATGAATACCGCCACCCCGAGCAGCAGCACGGCGTTGACGATGGCGGTGAGCACCTCGGCGCGATGCCATCCGAACGTGCGGGCGGCGGACGACGAGCCCCGCTGGGCGAGGGTGAGCGCCGCCAAGCCCATGGTCATCCCGACGATGTCGGTGAGCATGTGACCGGCGTCGGCGATCAGGCCGAGCGAGCCGATCGCCAGGCCGACGGTCAGTTCGAGCGCGAAGAACGCGACCAGCACCAGCCACGCGATGCCCATGCGGCGCAGTCGACCGCGCGTCGGCGCCTCGCCCCCGGTCGGCACTTGTCCGTGCCCGTGCCCCGCTCCCATGCCGACGACCATACATGCGCGGTTCTGCATGTGTGTAGTCGACGGCGGTCAGTCGTGCCGTTCCGGGGGAACCGCCGGGTTGGGCACCGTCGGCGGCAGCGTCGCCATCGCCGAGATCCGCGAGAGCCCGGCGACCTGCAGCAGATCCACCACGATCGAGCGGATCTGGGCCAGCACCACCGTCGCCGAGAGACCGGCGTCGCGCATCAGCTCGGCCTTCGCGCCGACCGCGACGTGCCGGAGCACCCGCGCGGCCTCGGCCTGGTCGGGCTGCTCCCCCGGATCGGCCAGCATCATCTTTCGCAGCACCTCGGTGGACTCGGCCAACTGCTCCACCAGCCTCACCAGTCGCGGGTCCAGGATCTCGTCGTCCCGCACCAGGGACAGCGACCGCCGTGCCAGGACGCGGATGTTGCGCACCGCGTTGTCCAGCGGATCCGCCGTCGCCGCCAGCCGCGCGAGCCGCTGCCGCGAGTTCCAGTACAGCGGCGAGATCCGGCTGATCTCCCGGCCACCCTTGAGGTCGGTGCGCAGCATGTCGATCGCCGGCTGCGTCGCCCGCGCCGCCTTCAGCGCCTTCTCGATGGAGTTCGGATCCTGCGCCGACAAGCCCTCGGCGACCAGCCCGAGCACCCGCCCCGCCGTCTCGATCACCGTCGCCGCGTCGCCGCGAGCGCGCCGGACGGGATGCGTCGGGACCACCGCCACCACCGCCAGACCCACCAGACCGCCCACCAGCGCGTCGACCATGCGGTTGTAACCCCCGGCGTCGCCGGGCGGGATGAGCGTCGCCACCAGCACCGCCGACGAGCCGGCCTGCATGGCGATGATCGCGCCGCTGTCGAGGAACACCGCGGTCCCCATCGCCAGCGCGACCACCAGCGCGATCTGCAGCGGGCCGGTCCCGATGAGCGCGATCAGCGCGTCGCCCACCCCGATACCCACGGTCACGCCCGCGACCAGCTCGAAGGACCGCCGCATCCGGGCGCCCAGCGACACTCCGAGCGACACCACGGCCGCGATGGGCGCGAAGAACGGCGTGACGTGCCCGACGATCTCCGTCGCCACGAACCACGCGATGCCCGCCGCCAACGCGCACTGGATCACCGGCAGGCCGGAGAGTTTCAGCCGGTCGACGGACGCCTCGAACCGCGACCGGCCACGACGACGCAGTCGCGCCGCCTCGAACGGCGACCGCTCGCCCCGGCGCAGGCCGAGTGGGCTCACGGCAGTGTCCGTCTGATGTGCGGCGGCCTCATGTGTGGTGACGCGGCCTAGCCGACGCCGAGCTCGTCCGCGGCGCGCGGATCGCAGTCCTCGAGCAGGTCGAGGCAGCGGGCGTATTCGTCGGTCTCCCCGATGGCCTGCGCGGCACGGGCGAGGACGGCGACGCAGCGCAGGAATCCACGGTTGGGCTCGTGGCTGTAGGGCACCGGGCCGAAGCCCTTCCACCCGTTGCGACGCAGCTGGTCCAGGCCGCGGTGGTAGCCGGTGCGGGCGTAGGCGTAGGCGGTGATCGTGCGCTCGTCGGCCAGCGCGGCCTCGGCGAGGTACGCCCACGCGATCGACGCCGTCGGGTGGGCGGCCGCCACCTCCTCGGGGGCGGTGTGGTTCAGCAGCAGCGACTCGGCCTCGTCGTCGCCGGGAAGCAAGGTGGGCTGCGGTCCGAGCAGATCTCCGAAGGACGTCATGCAAGCAGTCTCCCACGACACCCGTCACCGACGAGCGCGCGTGCACGGCCGGCGGCACCGTGAAAGTTAAGCTGCGGGCGTGTCGTCCAGTTCCCGCCCTCCGGCCCAGCCGCAGTACATCCCGCCGCGCGACCCCGCGCGCGAACCGCGGGCTCGTCGACCGCTGGGCCGGTGGATCGCCGCGCTGGTGGTCGTCGCGATCGCGATCGGCGGCGTCGTCGCCTTCGCCCTCCTGCGCGGCGGGTCCGACGCGCCCGGCACGTCCGACGAGGACCGCATCCGCACGTCGATCGACGAGTTCACGACGGCGTTGCGCGACGGCGATCTCGCCGCGCTGCGGTCCGGCACCTGCGGCCCCCTGGCGTCGTTCTACGGCGGCATCTCCGACGAGGACTTCGCCGCGACGTACGACGCCGCGGTGGCGTCGGGATCCATTCCCGAGATCCTCAGTGTGGACACCATCCAGATCACGCCGGCCGAGGCGCCCGACGTCACCACCGCCATCGCGCAGGTGACGGCCCGCGGGGGGAGCGAGACCGCTCCCTCCCCGCGGACCTTCGACCTGGCCCTCGACGGCGAGACCTGGAAGGTCTGCGCCTGAGAGATCAAGCGGTGTCGACATGCCTGACTCAGGCGGTGTCGACGTGCCTGACTCAGGCGGTGTCGACGTGCCTGACTCAGGCGGTGTCGACGTGCCTGACTCAGGCGGTGTCGACGTGCCTGACTCAGGCGGAGACGCTGCGCCCGGCCGACTTCAGGTCGTTGCACGCCTCGACGACCCGCGCCGACATGCCGGCCTCGGCCTTCTTGAGGTAGCTGCGCGGGTCGTAGGTCTTCTTGTTGCCCACCTCGCCGTCGACCTTGAGGACGCCGTCGTAGTTGGTGAAGAAGTGCCCGGCGATGGGGCGCGAGAAGGCGTACTGGGTGTCGGTGTCGACGTTCATCTTCACGACGCCGTACTCGAGGGCCTCCTCGATCTCGCTCTTGGCCGAACCCGATCCGCCGTGGAAGACGAAGTCGAACGGCTTCGAGCCGGCGGGCAGGCCGAGCTTGTCGGTGGCGACCTTCTGGCCGTCGGCCAGCACGGACGGCTTCAGCTTCACGTTGCCCGGCTTGTACACACCGTGGACGTTGCCGAAGGTGGCGGCCAGCAGGTAGCGCGACCCGGCGTCGCCGGCGCCCAGCGCCTCGACCGTCTTCAGGAAGTCCTCGTTGGAGGTGTAGAGCTTGTCGTTGATCTCGGCTTCGACGCCGTCCTCCTCGCCGCCGACCACACCGATCTCGATCTCGAGGATGATGCGCGCGGCCGCGGCCTTGGCCAGCAGGTCCTTCGCGATCTCGAGGTTCTCGTCGATCGGGACCGCGGAGCCGTCCCACATGTGAGACTGGAACAGCGGGTTCTGGCCGGCGTCGACGCGCTCCTGCGAGATCGCGATCAGCGGACGCACGTAGGTGTCCAGCTTGTCCTTGGGGCAGTGATCGGTGTGCAGCGCGATGGTGACGTCGTACTTCGCGGCGACGACGTGCGCGAACTCGGCCAACGCCACCGCACCGGTGACCATGTCCTTCACACCGAGGCCGGAACCGAACTCGGCGCCACCGGTGGAGAACTGGATGATCCCGTCGCTCCCGGCGTCGGCGAAGCCCTTGATGGCGGCGTTGATCGACTCGGACCCCACGCAGTTGATGGCGGGGAAGGCGAACGAATGTTCCTTGGCGCGGCCGAGCATCTCGGCGTAGACCTCGGGAGTGGCGATCGGCACGGAAAGAACCTCCACGGTGAGCGGGAGCACCTCGGGTCGGGTGCATCGCCTAGCAGTATGGCAACACCGGACGACACGGGTTCGCCCTGCGCCCGACCTACCCGCCGGTAGAGCGCATGCAGGGCGATGTACTCGCGCACGCCGGTAGGGTTGTCGCCGTGCCTACCCTGTCCGCCTCCACCACCGACCTCGCCCTCCTGCCGGGATTCCTCGACCCGGTCAACCTGCTGAACTCGTTCGGCACCTGGGTGCTGGTGGGTCTGCTGCTGGTGGTCTTCATCGAGTCCGGACTGCTGTTTCCGCTGCTCCCCGGCGATTCCCTGCTCTTCACGGCCGGGTTGATCGCGGCGTCGAAGTCCACCGAGGTGGCGCCGTTCGCGCCGCTGTGGGTGCTCATGGTGACCATTCCCATCGCCGCGGTTCTGGGCGATCAGGCGGGCTACTTCATCGGGACGAAGGCCGGCACGGGCCTGTTTCACGACGACGCGCGGTTCCTCAAGAAGAAGTACATCGACGAGTCGCACGCGTTCTTCGAGAAGCACGGCCCCATCACCATCTTCCTGGCCCGCTTCGTCCCGATCGTCCGCACGTTCGCGCCGGTCGTCGCGGGTGCGTCCAACATGCGGTACCGGGTGTTCATCACCTACAACGTGGTCGGCGGCATCGTCTGGGGTGCGGGCGTCACGCTGCTGGGCTACCTGCTCGGCCAAATCGCGTTCATCCGCGACAACGTCGACATCATCTTCCTGCTCATCGTGGCCGTGTCGGTGCTGCCGATCGCGTGGGAGGTGGGCAAGCGCCTGATCTCCTCGCGGCGCACCCCGCTCGGTGAGGCCGTCGACGCGTTCGACGGCAAGCTCGACGGCAAGGTCGAGCCGTCCAAGTGGTCGTCCACCGACTCGGCGCCGTCCACTCCGGCCGCACCGCAGTCGCCCGCCCGCCCCGACGGCGCGAGCTGACCGGGTCGATGACGCAGGACGTTCTCGCCTCGGGCGGACTCGGCTTCCTCGAGTCCGCCGGCCCGACGTTGGTCTGGCTGATCGTGGTGTCCTTCGTGTTCCTCGAGTGCGCGGTCATCCTGGGCCTGTTCCTGCCCGGCGACTCGCTGCTCATCACCGCCGGCATCGGCCTGGCCGGGCACGCCTCGGGTGTCTCGCACGTCTGGGGACTGTCGGCGGGTGCGTTCCTCGCGGCGATCGTGGGCAACCAGGTGGGCTACGTGATCGGCAAACGCACCGGTCACCGGCTGGTCGCGCGCAAGAACGGCAAGTACATCAACGTCGAGAACCTCGAGAAGGTCAACCGCCTGCTCGAGCGGCACGGGTTCTGGGCCGTCCTGGTGGCGCGCTGGATTCCGTGGGTGCGCACGCTGTGCCCGATGGTCGCGGGCGCCGGCAACATGAACCACCGCCGCTACACCGTCGCCAGCACCCTGGGCGCCCTCATCTGGGCGCCGGTGCTGCTGCTGCTCGGCTTCTACTTCGGATCGTGGCTCGACCGGGTGCCGTGGCTGTTCCCGACGGTGCTGACCCTGATGATCGTCTCCATCGTGCTGGGCACGGCGTTCGGGATCTATCAGTACCGCAAGGAGATGCGGCGGCCGGCGGTGACGACCGAGGTCCACGACATCGACGCGTAGGCGGTCGCGTGGAGGCCGACGCGTAGGCGGTCGCGGTGCTGCCGGACGCGTAGGCGGGTCGGTCAGGTGTCGGCGCGGGCCGCGGCCTCGAGCACCATCCACCCGCCGAGCTGGACGGACAGGTCGCGTTCCGGCACCGAGGACGAGACGACGGTCCCGTCGGCGAATCGGGCGATCGACGTGCCGTACGACGGCAGGGTTGCCACCCTCGTCCAGTCGTGGCCGAAGAGCGGCAGCCCCTCGATCGACAGGCAGTTCTGCCACGCGGCCTCGGCGGAGGCGAGAACGATGCCCCGGGCGGTGGCGCGGGCGCGGACGTCGTCCCCGGTGTCGCCGGGCAACGACGTCGCCACGAGGGACAGGTACCGGGCGAGGATGCCGTTGAACAAGCCGCCGTCCCCACCGCCGCCGCCGGTGATGACTCCGTCCTCGGTGAGGTGGTCGGACACCGCGTCGACCAGTCGGTGCACCCGCTCGCGGTGGCGGTCGTCGCCGACGCGCACCGCCAGCTCGGTCTCGGCGCCGAGCACGACGCCCTGGCAGTAGCTGTAGACGGGCGTCTCGAGGCGCCCGTCGGCGTGGATGCCGTCGAGGATCAGGTGCGTGTCGGGGTCGACGAGGGTGGCGTCGATCCAGTCGGCCATCGCCTGCGCGCGCCACGGTTTCCCGGTGCGGGCGAGGAAGATCGCGGCCGGGCCGTTGGCGGGGACGTTGTAGAAGTCGCTCTTCTTCGCCCACCGGATGCCGCCGCCGTGCGCGGGGTCCCACGCCTCGAACAGTTCGGTCTCGAGGTCGGCGATGGCGCGACGGTTGTCCACGAGGTGCAGCCGCTGGGCGCGCTCGAGGGCGAGGCCGAGCCACGCCATGTCGTCGTAGTACGAGTTGGTCCACCCGGTGAGGTTGCGCACGCGATGGGCGCGCGCGATCCGGGTGAGGCGACGACGGCGTCGCGCGGCGGGGGCGCGTTCCTCGGCGTCGACGAGGTTGTCGATCAGATGGGCCTGCCACCAGTAGTGCCACCGGGCGAACGCGCGTTCCCGACGCACCGGCGGCCACGCGACGACCCCCAGCGCGGTCCCCGGCAATCCCCACAGCCGACGCACGTGTCGGGAGATCACGGCCTCCTCGGCGGCGTCCGCGCGGAGGGACCAGCTGTCGTGCATGACCACGATCTTGCCAGCCGCCCGGACGGGGTCGGTCGGCTACCAGGCGCGGCCGAGGTCGGCGTGCTGCCGAACCCAGGCGTGCATCGCGATCCCGGCGGCGACACCGGCGTTGATGCTGCGTGTCGAGCCGAACTGCGCGATGGACACCGTCAGCCGCGACGCCTCCCGCGCGGCGTCGGTGACGCCGGGACCTTCCTGTCCGAAGAGCAGCAGGCACCGGCGCGGCAGGGTCGTCGTCTCCAGCGGGACCGAGCCGGGCACGTTGTCGACGGCGACGACGGCCAGGTCGTGCTCGGCGGCGTGGGTGACGACGCTCGCCACGTCGTCGTGATGGCGAAGGTGCTGGTAGCGGTCGGTGACCATGGCGCCGCGACGGTTCCACCGTCGTCGTCCCACGATGTGCACGGCCGCGGCGCCGAACGCGTTGGCCGTGCGCACCACCGTGCCGATGTTGGCGTCGTTCTCGAAATTCTCGATGGCCACCTCGAGGGGGTGACGACGCGTGTCCAGGTCGGCCACGATGGCCTCGCGGCGCCAGTACCGGTAGGCGTCGACGACGTTGCGACGGTCACCGCCGTCGAGCAGCTCCGGGTCGTACCGCGGATCGGTGGGACGAGGTCCGTCGCGACCGAAGTCCCACGGCGGCGCGCCCCGCGGGTGCTCGCCCCACTCGGTGGCGCCGGCGATGTCCTGACCCTGCGGGTCGGCGGTGTCCGGGTCCACCGATCAGCTGTGCGAGAGGCGGCGGTTGACCTCGCGGGTGAGCCAGACGGGCGAGAAGCGGGACCCCATGGACAGCGCCTTGGACGGCAGGCCCACCGGGAAGTGCACCTTGTGGTAGATCCGCTTGGCCGGCTGCGTGGACTTGAAGATGGCGTCGGCGACGTCCTGCGCGGTGAGCTTGATGCCCAGCGACCCGGTGGTGCCCGTGGTCACGCCCTCGGTCATGGCCGTCTGCACGAACAGCGGCCACATGGCCTTCACGGCGATGTCGTGCTTGTGCCACTCGAGGTCGAGGGCCTCGGTGAGCCCGCGCACGGCGAACTTGGTGGCGCCGTAGGTGGCGAGCTCCGGCTGGCCGTAGATGGCCGACGCCGAGCACAGGTTGACCACCTGCGCGCCGCGGGTCTTCTTCAGGTACGGGAACGCCTCGTGCAGACCGTGGATCACGCCCATGACGTTGATCTCCACCTGCTGCCGGTGCGTCTTCAGATCCTGGTCGGCGAACTCGCCCGCGCGCAGGATGCCGGCGTTGTTGATCAGGACGTCCAACCGACCGCCCGACGCCTCGTCGAACTCCTTCAGCCGCGCCGCGAACTGCTCCGGATCGGTCACGTTCAGCGACCCCGTGGTGGACGTCGAACCCTTGGCGGCGATCTCCTTGGCCAGCGACGCGAGGCCCGTCTCGTCGATGTCGTACGCCCCGACGTGGAAGCCTCCGGCGGCGTACGTCAGCGCGGTGGCACGGCCGATTCCGGCTGCTGCGCCGGTGATGAAGACAGTAGGTTGGGACATGGTTCCGAACAATAGAGGGTGCGCGGCACGGGCGACAGAGCTCCGCCCGAGAAACCTACTGCCGAGTAGCACCGGCCCCGACCGGGAGGAGACGAGTGCCCGTCCACACCGTCGTCGAGTCCCCGATCGGTCCGCTGACCACCGTCCGGGACGGCGCCGCGATCACCGGGCTGTACTTCCCGGCCCACGCTCCCGCCCCCGCGCCCGCACGGCTGGGCGAGCGTGACGACGCCGGGTTCGACGACCTCCGCGACCAGCTCGCGGAGTACTTCGCCGGAACGCGACACGCCTTCGATCTCGAGCTCGCGCCGTCGGGAACCGACTTCCAGGTCGACGTCTGGGGCGCGCTGCGCACCATCCCCTACGGGACGACGTGGACCTACACGGAGGTGGCGACTGCCGTCGGTCGGCCGGGGTCGGTGCGCGCCGTCGCGGCGGCCAACGGCCGCAACCCGCTGTCGATCGTGGTGCCGTGCCACCGGGTGATCGGTGCGTCGGGGTCGCTCACCGGCTTCGCCGGGGGTCTCGAGCGGAAGCGGTTCCTCCTGGACCTCGAGAGCGGCGACCGGTTGTTCTGACGGGGTCCGACATGCCCCGCACGAGCAGCCATTGCGCCGCCGCGTAGGTGACGAGCACCGCGGCTTCGAGGGCGTCGGCCCAGCGGGGTGAGCCGGCCCGGCGAGCCAGCACCAGGGCGTCGGAGATCAGGAACAGGGTGGAGCCCACGGCTGCGCCCCGGGTGCCGTCGGCCCCCAGCACGGCCGTCGTCGCCACCAGCCCGCCGTACGTCGCGGTGACGGGCAGCATGCCGGGAGCGCGTCGTCGGGCGATCGCGACGCCGCCGGCCCACCCGGCCGCACGGGTCGCCGCCACCAGCGGGCGTACGCGAGAACCGGTGCGCCACAACCTCGTCGACCACGCCGACTGCATCACCGCGAAACAGGACGCGCCGAGTCGGACCCGTCGATCGTCGTCGGGCTCGATCATGGCGACGTCGCCCACCGTGGCCGCGGCGAGCCCGATCGCGAGGGTCGGATCGTCGTGCGCCCGGGCGCGGAGGGCGAGGATCGGCATCATCGCCGGCTTGACGACGTACTGCAGCGCCGGGCGGTGGGTGACGGCGCCGAGCACTGTGGCGGCGGTGGCAGCGACGTAGGCGAGGGCGGTGACGTGTCCGACGGCGGCGCGGTCCGGCATGGCGTCACCGTACGCGGAGGAATATCATTAGCGTCGGTAACGTTATGCCGTCTCGTCCCGTCGATCGAGGAGAGAGGAAGCCGTCGTGCACGGATCGGTGAACCAGGAGCAGCAGGGCAGCCTGCTGCAGCAGCCGCGGGCGGTCTGGGCCGTCGCCTTCGCCAGCGTCATCGCCTTCATGGGCATCGGCCTGGTGGACCCGATTCTCAAACCGATCGGCGAGCAGCTCGACGCGACACCCAGCCAGGTGTCGTTGCTCTTCACGTCGTACATGCTGGTCACGGGCATCGCGATGCTGATCACGGGCGTCGTGTCCTCGCGCTTCGGGCCCAAGCGGACGCTGATCGCCGGGCTCGCGATCATCATCGTGTTCGCCGCGCTGGCGGGCTCGTCGTCGACCATCGGACAGATCGTCGGCTACCGCGCCGGGTGGGGACTGGGCAACGCGCTGTTCATCGCGACCGCCCTCGCCGCCATCGTCGGCGCCGCGAGCGGCGGCGTGGCGCGGGCCATCATCCTGTACGAAGCGGCCCTCGGCATCGGCATCGCCACCGGCCCGCTGGTCGGCGGCCTGCTCGGCAGCATCTCCTGGCGCGGACCGTTCTTCGGCGTCGCCGTCCTCATGGCCGTCGCAGTGATCCTGCTCGTGGTCATGCTGCCCGACACGCCCGCACCGGCCCACCGCACGTCGTTGGCCGATCCGTTCCGCGCCCTGCGGCACCGTGGGCTGTTGACCGTCGGCATCACCGCGCTGCTCTACAACTACGGCTTCTTCACCCTGCTCGCCTACACGCCGTTCCCGCTGGACCTCGGCACGTACGCCGTCGGCTTCATCTTCTTCGGATGGGGACTCGCCCTCGCGGTGGCGTCGGTCTTCCTCGCCCCGCGCCTGCAGCGCCGCTTCGGCACCCTGCCGATGATGATGGCCGCGCTGGCCCTGTTCGCCGCCGACCTCGCCGTCATGGCCGCGTTCACCGAGTCCAAGCCGGTCCTGATCGTGTGCGTGGTGCTCGCCGGACTCTTCCTCGGCGTCAACAACACCCTCATCACCGAGACGGTCATGGTGTCCGCGCCCGTCGAGCGGTCCACCGCGTCCGCGGCCTACAGCTTCGTCCGCTTCGTCGGCGGCGCCGCTGCCCCGTACCTGGCCGGCAAGCTCGGCGAAAGCCATGCGTCCCTGCCGTTCTGGATCGGCGCGGCCTGCACCGTTCTCGCGATCGGCGTGCTGTCGACCGGTCGCCGCGTCCTCGCGCACGTGGACGAGCACGAGCCCGCCCCGCACAGCGTCGACGAGGCGCGGGCGGTGACGGTGGGCGACTGACCGTTCCCGCTGTGGAGTCTCGGCGTCGGGTGTTCCGAGCCGGGACTCCACGTTCAGGCGACGAGGCGGTAGCGGTGGAGAGCCGCGCCGCTGGGGAACTGCCGGAGTTCGAGCGGCTCGAGCCGCTGGGGCGGAGTGCCGTCGAACAGCCGGGCGCCCGGTCGGTCGAATCGTGAAGTTCGAGCCTCGGAATCCGGGGCCCGGAGTTCACAATTCCCTGGTCGGCCTCGGATCCACAGTCGAGGTCATGCCACATGGGCACCATCCGCCCCTTTATTCCCTTTGGTAACCATTCGGTGACGATGTAATCCTCGGGTAAAGGTTCACCCCGACCGGCAGGTACGTTTCCACGTGGTCGGGGGACCACGCACACACCGTGCCCGTAGAACCGAGGACTCACTTCATGTCGCAGTCGACACTCCGCTCACGGCGTCGCCGCCTCGCCGCGGCCGGCGCTCTCGCCGTCTCGATCGCCCTCGCCGCGCCCAGTGTCGCTGTGGCGCAGCAGCCTTCGGGTTCGGAGACCACCTCCCCGTCCGTCACCCCCGCCCCGGAGAGCACCTCGAACGAGGCTCCGGCACCGACCGACGAGGCACCTGCCGAGACCACCACGCCCACCACCACCGAAGCCGCGCCGACGCCGCCGGTCACGGGCGCCGTCGTCGTCGACGAGGACGGCAACACCACCATCACCATCGACATCCGCCCGCAGCTCACCGACGAGCAGAAGGCCGCCCTCGACAACGCCGGCAAGGCCACCAAGGCCGCCGCCGAGGCGCTGGCCAAGGCGCGCGCCGTGTTCGAGGAGGCCGTCGCCGCCCTGCGCGACGCCGCCGATCCGGCCGCCGAGGCCAAGGCGGAGGACGCCAAGGCCGAGGTCGAGAAGGCGGAGACCAAAGAGGCGAAGTCGATCGCCGAGCAGGAGACGATCGTCGCCGAAGGTCTCGCCACTCAGGCCGAAGCCGACAAGAAGGCCGCCGACCAGAAGGCCGCGGCAGCGAAGGACGAGGCCGACAAGGCCGCTGCCGCCGCCGAGGCCGCCGCGAAGGACGCGGACGAGAAGGAGTCCGACGCCGAGGCCGGCACCGGTGACCCCACCGCCGCCGAGGCCGCCCGCGCCGACGCCGACGCCAAGGCCGCCGCAGCAGAAGAGGCCCGCACCAAGGCCGACGAGGCCGTGAAGGAGGTGCAGGACGCCGCGGCCGCCGTGGGTGACGCCCTGGCCACCCTCGACACCGCCAAGATCACCGAGGCGCTGCAGTCCGCGCGCGCCAAGGTCGCCGCCGTCGTCTCCGCCGCGGTGAAGGCCGCGTCCGCGCAGATCGCCGCCACCGTCGCCGAGGAGCGCGCGAAGGCCCTCGAAGCCACCGCGAGCGCCGAGGAGAAGGCCGCCGCCGAGAAGGAAGCAGCCGACGCCAAGGCGGCCGCCGACAAGGCTCAGCAGGACGCCGACGACGCCAAGGCCGAGCAGGACGAGGCCGTGGAGAACGGCGAGAAGGAGGAGACCGCCGTCGAGATCGGCGAGGAGACCACCGAGGGCGTGCCGGTCACCGTCGTCGACGAGAACACCGTCTCCGTCGACGCCACGGGTACCCAGCTCATCGGTGTCTTCACCGAATCCGACGCCGGCCGCACCTTCCATGCGGTCGACTACTTCACCACCGACGCCGACGGCAATCCCGCTGTGGCGGGCCAGCTTCCGGCCGTCAGCCTCGCCCTCGGCGACGGATCGACGACGACGGCAGCCGGCTCGTCCGACTCGAACTCGTCCGTCGTCCCGGCCGTCGTCGCCGGCGTCGTGGTGGTCGGCGCCGCAGCCGCCGGTGGCACGCTGCTGGTGCGTCGTCGTCGCTCGGCGCAGTAGATGAACCGACCGGCCGGCGCGACGGTCGCGGCGCTCGCGTTCGTCGCGCTGGTCGGTTGTGGTGCATCCGACACGACCGGTCCGGTGGCCCCACCGGACCGGTCGCCGGTGGCATCGCAGGTGACGGTGGCGCCGGCGACGCAGCCCGCTCCCCCGACCCACCTCGAACTGCGGGGCGCCGACGGCGCCACGTACCTGAGCACCCCGCTGCACCCCGATCCTGTCGTCCGTGACGCCGACGCCGTGCTGAACCCCGTCGACGAGCGGCCGGCGTGGTGGGGCGAGAGCGGCCTGCCCGGCTCGGCGGAGACCGTCGTGGTTGCGGGGCACAACTATTCGCAGAGCGAGGCGCCGTTCCGCGCCTTGCGGGTGGTGCAGGCCGGGGACCTCGCCCTCCTGGCCACCCCCACGGGGACGCACACCTACCGCGTCGAATCGGTGGGGCCCGTCGCCAAGGGAGCGCTGTTGTCCGACAACGCTCTTCGCGCCCAGGTTCCCGGCCGACTCGTGCTGGCCAACTGCGACGTGCGGGACGGTCGGCCCACCGACGACAACTACCTGGTGGTGGCACAGGCCGTCGTCGACTGAGGGGGCATACTGGAGTGTCCGCGTCAGCCACGACCAGGAGTTCCCCATGCCGACACTCGCCTACGTCATCGCCGGATCCGAAGCCACCGGCGGCGCCGGTCTGCAGGCGGACCTGAAGACCTTCGAACGGCTCGGGGTCTACGGCGTCGGCACCATCACCTGCATCGTCTCGTTCGACCCGAAAGCCGACTGGGGCCACCGCTTCGTGCCCGTCGACGGCGGTGTGATCGCCGACCAGATCGAAGCCGCGACGGCGGCGCACGCACTCGACGTCGTGAAGATCGGGATGCTCGGTACGCCGAACACCGTTGCGGTCGTGGCGGACTCGCTGGGCACGCAGAGCTGGCGGCACGTCGTGGTCGACCCGGTGCTGATCTGCAAGGGCCAGGAACCCGGCGCCGCGCTCGACACCGACAACGCCCTGCGCGCCGACATCCTCCCCCGCGCCACCGTGGTCACCCCCAACCTCTTCGAGGCACAGACCCTGTCCGGCATGGACAGCATCACCACCGTCGACGATCTCGCCGAGGCAGCCCGGCGCATCGCGGACCTCGGGCCGCAGTACGTCGTCGTCAAGGGTGGGGCGGGCCTGCCCGGCGACGAGGCCGTCGACGTGCTCTGGGACGGCACCGACGTGCACGTGTTCCGCGCACCCAAGGTCGGTGAGGAGCGGGTCTCCGGCGCCGGCTGCATCTTCGCCGCCGCCATCACCGCCGAGCTGGCCAAGGGTTCTTCGGTGTACGACGCCGTGCGTGTGGCCAAGGACTTCGCCCACGCCGGGATCGTCGGCCGGGTCACCACCGCCGCCCCCTTCACTGCCGTCGGGTGGCAGGGGTAGGTCCGGGCGGGGTCCAACTCCGGCCCCGACCGGATCCGGTCGGCAGGGCGCTCCGTCCGCAGCGCGCCGCAATCTGCCACCCCATCCCGATCCGCGCGGGCTCCAGGGATCCGCGCCGGTTACAGCTCCAGCGGATCCCTGAAAGTCGCGCGGATCGGGGGCGGTCGGCCGGGCACCCGGTGCGCAGCGCGCCGCAATCCGCTGCCCGTCCAGTCATCCGCCGGTGTTGCAGCTGGCGCGGATGACTGGAAGGTGCGCGGATCAGGCCGGCGGAGTGGGCGCACCCTCGGAAGGTGCCGGCGGGGTCGGCGCACCCTCGGGCGGGGTGGGCGCACCCTCAGGCGGTGCAGGCGGTGCCGGCGCACCCTCCGGAGGCGCGGGCGGCTGACCC
>NZ_JABUBU010000032.1 GCF_019834675.1 Rhodococcoides corynebacterioides
GGGCTGATCCGTGCCCGGTGCCTGCTCGGCGCTCGGGGCCTGTCCGGTCGTGGTGGGGGCGGGCGGCGCTTCGCCGGGTCCGTCGGCCAGGGCGGTGCCGGTGATGCCGAGCGCGAGGCCACCGGCGAGGGCGGCTCCGACGACCACACGGCGGGAACGCAGTGACAACTTCACACGCTTCTCCTTCTCGATCGGGCACCCGGACGGGCGCCGCTGTCGAGAACCGACGATCGGCGCCGAACCTGAAGCGGCCCTGAAATCGGCGCGGTCTTCAGCGAGGCTTCAGGAGCGCACCCGCACACTGGTGAGGTGACGGAACCACGCCCCGCTGCCCGCATCCTGCTGGTCGAGGACAACGACGCCCTCCGACTGTCGGTCGCGACGGCACTCGAGAGCACGGGGGCGCGGGTCCGGGCGGCGGCGGACGGCGCGGACCTGGAACGCCACCTCACCGAGTTCACCCCGCACCTGCTGGTGCTCGACGTGATGTTGCCGGGCCGGAGCGGAGTCGAGCTGCTCAGGGTGGCGCGCTCGCGCCGGGACGTCGCGGTGATCCTGCTGACCGCGCGGGACACGGTGGACGACCGGGTCGCCGGACTGACGGCGGGTGCGGACGACTACGTGGTCAAGCCCTTCGCCATGGCGGAACTCCTCGCGCGGGTGACCTCGGTTCTGCGCCGCTACGACGCGGTGGCCACGACGATCGAGTGCGGGGACCTGGTGGTGGACACCGAATCCGGCGACGCGACGCGGGCCGGCCACACGCTCGACCTCACGGCGACGGAGTGGAAACTGTTGTCCTACCTGATCTCTCAGCGGGGCCGCACCGTCAGCAAGACCCAGATCCTCACGCAGGTCTGGGGATACGACGCGTACGACGAGAACCTGGTCGAGGTCCACGTCAGCGCCCTCCGCCGCAAGCTCGAGGAACACGGCGGCCGCATCCTGCACACGCGCCGCGGCATCGGCTACGTCCTCAGTGCGGACCCGACATGACCGGCCTGCGCACCCCGTCCCTGCGCCGTCGACTCGTCCTGTCGGTGATGGCGGTGGTGCTCGCCCTGCTCGTCGGAATCGCCGTCGCCGCAACGGTGTTGCTGCGCCACCAACTCGAGGCCTCCGCGGGCGACAGTCTCGCCGGACGAGCGCAGACCGCGCAGCGCCTCCTGGACAACGGGGCCGACGCGGCGGAGATCGTCTCGGCCACCCAGGGCGAGAACGTCGCCGCGCAGGTGGTCACCACCGACGGCCGGGTGGTGGGTGACCTCACCCTCCGGGCGACGACGCCGCCCCCCGCCCTGCGGCCGCCGAACGGCGGCCCGCCGGGACCACCACCACCGGGTGACGACGTGCCGCGCACGGTCGCCACCCGCGTGTCGACGACGACGCTCTCGGACGGGTCGATCCTCACCGTCGCGGTGGACGCGTCGGGCATCGCGGCGGTGCAGCGGCAGCTTCTGCTGGTCCTGATCCCGCTGGTCACGGTGGCGGCGTTGGTGGCGGCCGCGCTCCTCACGGTGGTGGTGGGCGCGTCGTTGAAACCGTTGCGCGGCATGACCTCTCTCGCCCGATCGATCACGCGCGGTCGCCGCGGCGAGCGGCTCTCCCCCACCCGCACGGACACCGAGCTGGGCGAGACCGCACTGGCGTTCGACGAGATGCTCGACGAGCTCGAGGGCGCCGAAGCCCGTGAGCGTGCCGAAGCCGAGCGCACCCGGCAGTTCGTCGACGACGCGGCGCACGATCTGCGCACGCCGGTGGCGGGGATGTCGGCCGCGGCGGAGACGCTGCTCCGCCCCTCCGACGCGGATCGGGACACCCGAGAACGCCTGCTGACAGCGATGATTCGGGAATCGCGTCGGGCATCGGCGTTGATCGACGATCTCCTGACCGTCGCCCGGTCGACGGACGAGGTGACCCTGGACCGGCGTCCGCACGATCTGCTCGAGATCGCCCGCGCGGACGCCGAGCGAATTCGGATCGGTCGGCCGGGGACCACGGTGATCGTCACCGGGCAGCCCACGGCCGCGGCGATCGACGCACCCCGCGTCGCGCGAATCCTGGCCAACCTGACCGACAACGCCGTCCGCTACGGGCCACCCGGCGGGACCGTGACGATCACGGTCGACCGCGACGGACCCGACGCCCGTATCCGGGTGCACGACGACGGTCCCCCGCTCGGCGAGGCGGATCGGGAGCGCATCTTCGATCGCCTCGTCCGCCTCGAAAGTGCGCGATCGACGGCGGGATCGGGGTTGGGGCTGACCATCGCCCGCCGCTTCGCCCGCGCGCACGGCGGCGACGTGCGCTACGACGGGTCGGCGTTCGTCGTCACTCTCCCGATCGAGGGCCGACTCGGCTAGAGGCCCAGATCTCCGAGCCCGAGCAGCGACCGGTACTCGAGCCCCTCAGCCGCGATGACGGCGTCGGCGCCGGTGTCGCGGTCCACCACGGTGGCCACGCCGACCACCTCGGCGCCGGCGTCCCGCAGCGCGCGGACGGCGGTGAGCGGCGAGTTGCCGGTGGTGGTGGTGTCCTCGACCACCAACACCCGCGTGCCGACGACGGTCGGCCCCTCGATCTGCCGCTGCATCCCGTGGGTCTTGGCGGCCTTGCGAACCACGAAGGCGTCGATCGGGCGCCCGGGGGCGTGCATGACGGCGAGTGCGACCGGATCGGCGCCCATGGTGAGACCTCCGACCGAGGCGAAGTCCCAGTCCGACACCAGGTCTCGCATCAGCACGCCGATGAGTGCACCTGCCCGGTGGTGCAGCGTCGCCCGGCGCAGGTCGACGTAGTAGTCGGCCTTCTTGCCGGAGGACAGCGTCACCTCGCCGTGGACGACGGCCAGGTCACGGACCAGGCGAGCCAGTTCGGCACGGTCGGCGGAATCGTTGCTCACGACCGGTCAATCTACCGACTCAGGCGGCGAGCGCCGGGACGGGGACATCGGTGACACCGGGAGCGGCGAGCGGGGCGGAGGCCGTCTCGACGAACAGGTCCGGTGCGCCGATGCCGAGGGTCCGCACCACCGGGCCGGTCAGCGGGGAGCGCACCAGACCGGCCAGGGCCGCCGCGTGCGTGTTGTAGACGCGCACGGCGCCCGCCACCCGCCGCTCGAGGTGGTCGAGTTCGGTGACGGCGGCGGTGAAGTCCCACCGCACGCGGCCCGATTCCCGGCCCGTGCACACCAGCTGATGCACCGCGGCGGACAGGGCGTTCTCGGCGGCGGCGCGGGTGCCGAGGTCCGCGCGTCGTTCCCGGACGATCGCGGACCAGGACCGCGCGCCCACGGCCTGGTTGATGGCGTCGCGGTCCAGGTCCGCACCGACGGCGGCGCGGGCGAGCTCGGGGACCAGCAGACGGCGGTGGTCGAGGGCGACCTCGAGCAGGTGCAGTCCGGCCACCACCGTGTCGGTGGCCCGACGGGCGCGACGAACCACCGCCACGAGCCACACCAACGAGACGACCACCGTCGTCGCCGTCACCGACAGGATCGCAGAAGCCACAGGAGTCACACGACGAACCTAAACCGGCCGAACCCCAACCGTCGACCTCAGGTCGAGACTCAGTGACATCTACCCGGGGTGCGCTACGTCCGCCCCCGCGCGCTGCCCACCGCCGACGCCGCCCGCCGCGCGACCGATCGCGGAATCAGCCGGGACGCCGTGGTCAGTGCCTTGTACTGCAGACCGGGCACGCTGAGCACCCGCCCCTTGTCGAGGTCGGCGAGGGACGCGTCCACCACCTGGTCCACCGAGAGGTACATCAGCGACGGAATGGACGACATCTCGATGCCCGCCCGCTGGTGGAACTCGGTGCGGACGAAGCCGGGGCACAGCGCCTGGATGCGCACCCCGGTGCCCGCGAGGCCCCCGGCCAGCCCCTCGGTGAGGGACACGACGTACGCCTTGGACGCCGAGTACGTCGAACCGCGGCCGGAGAGCAGCCCGGCCACACTGGCCACGTTCACGATGGTTCCCGACGCCGCCCGCACCATCGACGGCAGCGCGGCGCGGGTGAGCTGGACGACGGCAGTGACGTTGACGTCGAGCTGCGACTGCAGCAGGGCCGGGTCGGCGCTCCAGAACTCGCCCGACGTGCCGAAGCCCGCGTTGTTCACCAGGAAGTCGACGCCGGCGGTGGCGCGCTCGATCGTCGCCTCGCGACCGTCGGCGGTGGCGAGATCGGCCACCAGCACCTCGGAGTCGGTGCCGTGGCGGTCCTTCAGCTCGGCGGCGAGCGCGCGCAGGCGCTCCTCGTCGCGAGCGACGAGCACCAGATCGTGGCCGCGCGCGGCGAGACGACGAGCGAACCCGTCACCGATGCCCGACGTGGGGCCGGTGACGAGCGCGACGGGTTTTCCGGACCGGGGAGGACGCGTCATGGCGTCGACCCTAATCGGTGAGGTTGCTCACTCGTCGGCGGGCGAACGACGTTCGGACACCGCACGGCGCGGCGGCAGCACGTGCAGGAGTCCGGACAACCGCGTCACGGTGTCGATGGCCGCGTCCCAGTCGCGCCCGGAGCTCTGCAGCGGCAGGGTGCCGAGGGTCCATTCGCCCTCGCTCCACAGCAGCTGCACCGCGCTCGGAACGGACTCGGTGAACGACGCCATCCGGCGATCGCACACCCGACGCGCGACGTCGAGATCGGTGGCGAAGACGATGCGCGGACCGAGTGCGCCGAGCAGCGACAGGTCCGCGTCCTTGGGCGGCGGATCGGTGCGCGACCGCAGATCGAGATCGACGTCGGACCCGACCTCGCGGCGGACCGCCACCACCGTGACCGTGTCCTCGAGGTCGAACAACACGAATTTCTCGCCGCGCCGGACGCCCTCGACCACGTCGACCGCGGCGAGGAACTCCTGGTTCGCCAGCGCCGCGCGCGAGAACGTTCCGGGCAGCGAACGGTCGATCGAGGTGTACCGGTAGCCCTGCGCCTTCGCCCACATATGACGGACCCGGCCGAGCTGTCCGCGGCGGGCGTGGTCGATGTACAGCAGCGCGACCGCACCCGCGAGCGCGATCAGAGCGAGGCCGAACCACACAGCTGTCATCGCCCGCAGTCTAACGCCCGCCCGGACCGCTCCGGTCCCGCCGGGCGGCCCGGCCGGCGTCGTCCACTACCCGCCGGTATACCCGTCGGTAACGCATCGTCCGAGGTCAGTGACCGATCATGACCTCCCGGCGTCGTTCTTGGTTGTACTCGCCAGTACGGTTCGAGGCCGTCACACTGGTCCGCGAGCGTCGACGAGACCACACCGAGACCGAGTCGACCAGGCCACCCCGACACCCCACACACCCGGCGGAGCGCATGTTCACACGTATTGCAGTTGTCAACCGAGGAGAGGCCGCCGTCCGCCTCATCCGAGCCGTACGCGAACTGAACGCCGACGTACCCGAGCACCCGCTCACCGTGATCGCGCTGCACACCGACGCCGAGCGTCGCGCGATGTTCGTGCGCCAGGCCGACGAGGCCGTGACCCTGCGCAAGTCCGGCCCCGGCAACCCCTACCTCGACCACGCCGAGCTCGAGCGCGCCCTGATCGAGGCCCGCGCCGACGCGGTGTGGGTCGGCTGGGGCTTCGTCGCCGAGGACCCCGCGTTCCGCGAGGTGTGCGACCGCCTCGGCATCACCTTCATCGGCCCCACCGCCGAGGCGATGCGCCTGCTCGGCGACAAGGTCGAGGCCAAGCTGCTCGCGGAGAAGGTCGGCGTCCCCGTCGCCCCGTGGAGTGGTGGTCCCGTCGAGACGCGTGCCGACGCGCGTCGTCACGCCGCCGCCATCGGCTACCCGCTGATCATCAAGGCGCGCAGCGGTGGTGGCGGTCGCGGCATCCGCAAGGTCTACGCCGAGGACGAGCTCGAACTGGCCCTCGAGCGCACGCAGGGCGAGGCGGAGCGCTCCTTCGGCGACCCCGTCGTTTTCCTCGAGCGGCTGGTCACCGAGGCCCGCCACGTCGAGGTGCAGGTGATCGCCGACCAGCACGGCAACGTGTGGGCGCCGGGTGTGCGCGACTGCTCCATCCAGCGTCGCAACCAGAAGGTCATCGAGGAGTCCAGCTCCGCCGTCCTCACCGCCGAGCAGGCCGATCATCTGCGCACCGTCTCCGCCGACCTGGTCCGCGCGGCGGGCTACCACGGCGCCGGCACGGTGGAGTACCTCTACCAGCCGGATCAGAAGATCTTCACGTTCCTCGAGGTCAACACGCGCCTGCAGGTCGAACACCCCATCACCGAGGTCACCACCGGCATCGACCTGGTGAAGCTGCAGATCCGCACCGCCCGCGGCGAGCAGCTCGAGGGCGAGTGCCCCGGCGAGTTCGGCCACGCGGTCGAGGCCCGCCTCAACGCCGAGGACGCCGACAACGGGTTCGCCCCGGCCCCCGGCAGCGTGCAGCTGCTGAAGTTCCCGCTCGGCTCGGGCCTGCGCGTCGACACCGGTATCGCCCAGAACGACGTCATCCCACCGGATTACGACTCCATGGTCGCCAAGGTCATCGCCTGGGGCCGCGACCGCGCCGAGGCCCTCGCCCGCCTGCGGACCGCGCTCCGCGAGACCACCGTCGTCATCGACGGCGGCACCACCACCAAGTCGTTCCTCCTCGATCTGCTCGACCGTGAGGAACTGATCGAGGCCACCGCCGACACCGGCTGGCTGGACCGCACCGGTGCCGGCACGGCCGACGGCCCCACCCGCGTCGCCGACATCGCGCTCGTCGCCGCGGCCGTCGACGCGTACGACGCCGACGAGGCCCGCGAGCGCGCCAAGTTCCTCCTCTCCGCCCGCGGCGGCCGCCCCCGCGCGAGCCACGACATCGGCCGCACCGTCGAGCTGAACTACCAGGGCCAGGGCTACCGCGTCACGGTCGGCCAGATCGGCCCGCACCGCTACCTCGCCGAGGTCGACGGACACGAGCTGACCATCGACCTCGAGCGCCTCGGCGAGTTCGAGCGTCGCGCCGTGGTCGACGGCACCCGCTACTCGCTGGTGACGGTGCCCGGACCGGCCGGCTACCTGGTCGAGGTCGACGGCGTCAGCCACCAGATCACCCAGGACGAGGCCGGACTGGTCCGCGCTCCCGCCCCCGCCGTCGTGGTCGCCGTGCCGGTCGCCGTGGGCGACGAGGTCGAGGCGGGCGCCACGCTGGTGGTGCTCGAGGCGATGAAGATGGAGACCGCCGTCCGCGCAGCGACGGCCGGCCGCGTCACCGAGGTGCTGGCCACGGTCAACGCCCAGGTCGACAACGGCGCCGCCCTCCTGCGGGTCGAGCCCGTCGGCGAGCAGGCCGCGGCGTCGACCACCGCCCGCGTGGAGTTCCGCACCCCGTGCAGCGAAGCCGAGCGCGACGACCGCGCGACGGCCCTGGCCCTGCTGGACGAGGTGCGCGCGCTGATCGGCGGCTTCGACGTCTCCGCGGCGCGGGCACGCGCCGTCCTCGTCGAGTACGACGCGCTGCGCGGCGGGCTGCCCCGCGGCGACGGCGATCTGGTGCGGGCCGAGCTGGACCTGCTCGGCACGTTCGCCGACCTGTGCGAGCTGACCCGCAACCGGCCGACGATGGACGAGGAGGGCACCGACGAGCGCGTCCACAGCCCGCGCGAGCACTTCCACGCGTTCCTGTCCTCGCTCGACCCCGACGTGCACGGACTGCCGGATGCGTTCCGCGACAAGCTGCTTCGCGCCCTGCGGCACTACGACAAGACCGACCTGGACCGCGGCGCCGACCTCGAGGAAGCCGTCTTCCGACTCTTCCTCGCCCAGCAGCGCATCGAGAACCAGGTGCCCGTCATCGCCGCGCTGCTCGACCGCTGGATCGCCGACCCGTCGGTGGCGCCGGACGCGACGCGCGACGTGGCCGAGGTCCTCGACCGCCTGATCGTCGCCACGCAGGTGCGCTACCCGGTGATCGGTGACGTCGCCCGCAACCTGCGCTTCCAGCTCTTCGACGAGCCGCAGATCCGCAAGGCCCGCGAGCAGGTGTACGACGGCGTGCGCGGCTCGCTGCAGTACCTCGCCGAGCGTCCCGACGCCGACGATCACCAGGAGCGCATCGACGCCCTCGTCGCCACCGAGGAGCCGCTGGTCGAGCTGCTGTCCCAGCGGGTCTCCGACCCCGGCGCGCTGCTCGAGGTCATCACTCGCCAGTACTACGAGATCCGTGACTTCGAGGACGTCAAGGCGTTCGATCGCGAAGGGCGACACTACGTCTCGGGCACCTTCACCCTGGTCGGCGGCAAGGTCTCCCTGCTCGCCACGATGACCGATCGCGCCGGCCTCGCCGACACGCTCGACGCCGTCGCGCTCACCGCCGGGCCGGACCCGCAGAACCTCGCGGTCGACGTCTACCTCTCGTGGGCCGACGCCCCCGAGGACGGCGACGCGCTGGCGGCCGACCTGCACGACGCGCTGGCCGGCCACCCGGCCGTCACCGCCTGGCGCCGGGTCACCGTCACCGTCTTCGGGCGGGGCACCGGCATCTCGCACCAGGTCACGTTCCGACCCACCGCGGACCGGTCCGCACTGGCCGAGGACATCTCGCTCCGCGACCTGCACCCGCTCACCGGGCAGCGACTGGATCTGTGGCGCCTGAAGAACTTCGACGGCGTCCGCATCCCGTCGACGCCGGGCACCTTCCTGTTCGACGTCGTCGCCAAGTACAACCCGAAGGACGAGCGGCTCATCGCGCTCGCCGAGATCCGCGACGCCACGGTGCAATTCGACGCCGCGGGCAACGTGGTGGCGGCCCCCGCCCTCGAGCGCACCCTGTCCGCCTGCCTCGACGGCATCCGTCGGGCGCAGTCGCGGCGCGGCAACCGACGCCTCGACCACAACCGCGTGGTGCTCTACGTGTGGCCGGTGCTCGATCTGCCCCTGGACAAGTTGCGCACCGTCGCACGGCATCTCGCGCCGCTGACGGTCGCGGCCGGTCTCGAGGAGATCACCATGATGGCGCGGGTGTCGGTGCGTCCGGGCGCCGAGCCCACGCGTCAGGCCCTGCGGTTCTCCTACCGCCCCGGCACCGGGGTGGTCACCCGCATTACCGAGCCGCCCACCGAGCCGATGCGCCCGCTGGACACCTACACCCAGAACGTGCAGCGGTCCCAGGCTCGCGGCACGGTCTACCCGTACGAGCTGATCCCCGTGCTGACCAAGCGCGACGGCTCGTTCACCGAGTACGACCTCGACGAGAACGGCGCCCTGCAGCCGATCGCCCGCCCCTACGGGCAGAACACGGCGGGCATCATCGTCGGCCTGATCTCCACGCCGACGGCCCTGCACCCGGAGGGCATGACCCGCGTCGCGCTGTTCGGTGACCCGACCAAGGCGCTCGGCACCGTCGCGGAGGCCGAGTGCGCCCGTGTGGTCGCCGCCATCGACCTCGCCGAGGAGATGGACGTCCCCGTCGAATGGTTCGCGCTGTCCTCCGGCGCCACCATCTCCATGGACTCGGGCACCGAGAACATGGACTGGGTCTCGCGGGCCCTGCGCCGCATCATCACGTTCACCCAGGCCGGCCACGAGATCAACGTGGTGGTCGCGGGCATCAACGTCGGCGCGCAGCCGTACTGGAACGCCGAAGCAACGATGCTCATGCACACCAAGGGCATCCTGGTGATGACGCCGGAGAGCGCGATGGTGCTGACCGGCAAGCAGTCGCTCGACTACTCCGGTGGCGTCTCCGCCGAGGACAACTTCGGCATCGGCGGCTACGACCGCGTCATGGGCCCCAACGGCCAGGCGCAGTACTGGGCACCCAACCTCGGCGCCGCGTGCGACGTGCTCTTCGCCCACTACGAGCACGCGTATCGCGCACCGGGAGAACGCTTCCCGCGCCGCGCCGCCACCTCCGACCCCGTCGACCGCGACGTGCGCACCTACCCGCACGTGCACCCGTCGAGCGACTTCGAGACCGTCGGCGACATCTTCTCCGCCGAGCGGAACCCGGAGCGCAAGAAGCCCTTCGACATCCGCACGGTCATGCGCTCGGTCGTCGACCAGGACCACGCGGTGCTCGAGCGGTGGGCCGACATGGCCGACGCCGACACCTCCGTCGTCTTCGACGCCCACCTCGCCGGCTACCCGGTGACGGTCATCGGCATCGAGTCCCGCGCCATCTCCCGCAAGGGCTGGTTCCCGACGGACGGACCGGACCAGTGGACGTCGGGAACCCTGTTCCCGCGCTCGTCGAAGAAGACCGCTCGGGCGATCAACGCGGCCAGCGGCAACCGCCCGCTGGTGGTGCTGGCCAACCTGTCCGGCTTCGACGGGTCACCGGAGTCGCTGCGCAACCTGCAGCTCGAGTACGGCGCCGAGATCGGTCGCGCCATCGTCAACTTCGACGGCCCGATCGTCTTCTGCGTGGTCTCGCGCTACCACGGCGGCGCGTTCGTGGTGTTCTCCGGAGCGCTCAACGAGAACATGGAGGTGCTCGCGGTCGAGGGCTCCTTCGCCTCCGTGCTGGGCGGTGCCCCCGCCGCGGCCGTGGTGTTCACCCGCGACGTCAACAAGCGGACCGCCGCCGACCCGTCGGTGCGCGATCTCGAGGCGCGGATGAACGACGCCGACGACGACACCGAGCGGGCCCGCCTGCAGGTGGAGCTGTCCGCGACCCGCACCGCCGTGCGGTCGCAGAAGCTCGGTGAGGTGGCCGCGGAATTCGAGGCGGTGCACAACATCGAGCGTGCCCGCGAGGTCGGGTCGGTCCATCACATCGTGGCCGCCGCCGAACTCCGTCCGCAGATCGTCGCCGCGATCGAGCGGGGTATGGCCCGGAGCTGACCCCTCTCCCTGCCCCGCCCCGTCCGGTCCCGGGGCGGGTCGGGGCGGGTCAGGGTTGGGTCAGAACCCGCCGCTGACGATGACGTTCGCGGTGATGGTGCCGTTCTCGAGCGGGGAGCCCTGCACCACCACGGACGTCCCGGTCCGCAGATCGGCCACCGATCCGGCCCCGAGGGCGAGCACCCGCGTCTGCGGCGTCGTCGTGACGGTCACCGTCGATCCCCCGATGGCCTCGAGCACCAGCGTGGTGCCGTCGTTGGAGACGATCCGACCGACCGTCGCCCCCTGCGTTCCGAGCGCCTCCCCCACACCGCCGGGGATCTGGTCCAATCCCGGCAACGACGGCGTCGTCTCCGGTGCGGTGCTCGGCGGCGGCGTGGTCGTGGTGGCCGGCGCCGAGGACCGCGGGGTGATCGCGGGCGCGGCGGTGGTCGACGACGACCGCGAGTCGATCAGCAGCCACGCGCCCAGCCCGACCAGCGCGATGACCAGGACAGCGACGACGCCGACGATCACGCCCTTGTTCGGCCCCTTGCCCCCGCCGCCGGAACCGTCGAGCGGGGGCGCTTCGCCGTACTGCTCGGGCGGGTACTGACCGGGCGGATACTGACCGGGCGGGTACTGCCCCGTGGCGTACGGATCGGGCGGATACTGCCCCGTCCCGTACTCCCCCGCCCCGTACTGCCCCGCGGCGTACGGATCGGGCGGGTACTGCCCGGCGGGAAGGGCTTCGGTGGGGCGGTAGCCGGACTCACCCCAGGCGCGACCGGTGCCCTGAGCCCCGTAGGCCTCTGTCGGGTCGGAGGTGTGGCCGAGGTACTCGGTCGGCTGGTCCCGCTGTCCCTCACGTCCGTCGCGTCCGTCGGCTGTGTTCATGTCGACGAGGGTAGGGACAGACCGCCCGGTCCACCACGGCCTCACCGATCGCGTGACGACGGAACGGGGCAAAAGGGACGACTTCGTGCACCCGTGGCGCACGGTCGGACTCGGTGTGGTCGACTCGAGTTCTCACCTCTCACCAGGAGTGCCATGTCCACGGACCAGAGTCTCGATCCGCACACCGGGTCGCTCGGGACCTCGCTCAAGCCCCGCCACGTGACCATGATCTCGATCGCCGGCGTGATCGGCGCCGGCCTCTTCGTCGGGTCCGCGACAGCCATCAATCTGGCCGGCCCCGCCGTCCTGCTGGCCTATCTGTTCGCCGGCATCCTCGTCGTCCTCGTGATGCGCATGCTGGGCGAGATGGCGACGGCCAATCCGGACACCGGATCGTTCTCCACCTACGCCCACCGCGCGCTCGGCCACTGGGCGGGCTTCTCGGTCGGGTGGCTGTACTGGTGGTTCTGGGTGCTGGTCATTCCGGTGGAGGCGACGGCGGGTGCGCTGATCCTGAACTCGTGGCTCGGCGGCGAGCAGTGGATGTGGGCACTGGCCATCACCCTGGCGCTCACGGTGACCAACCTGCTGAGCGTCGGCAACTACGGCGAGTTCGAGTTCTGGTTCGCGCTGATCAAGGTGGTGGCGATCGTCTCGTTCATCGCGCTCGGCGTCCTCGCGATCCTGGGTCTGCTGCCGGGCAGCAGTGTCAGCGGCGTGTCCAACCTGTGGAGCAACGGCGGGTTCATGCCGTTCGGCTTCGGTGCGGTCATCGCGGCGATGCTCACGACGATGTTCTCCTTCATGGGCACCGAGATCGTCACCATCGCCGCGGCCGAGTCCCCGGATCCGAAGAAGGGCATCACCCGCGCGGTCAACTCGGTGATCTGGCGCATCATGCTCTTCTACCTGGGGTCCATCTTCGTCGTCGTGGCCTTGGTGCCGTCGCAGGAACTCGACGCGAGCACCGGGTCCTACCAGTACGTGTTGGGCGCCATGAACATTCCGCACGCGGATCGCATCATGGACGTGGTGATCCTGACGGCCGTCGCGTCGTGCCTGAACTCCGCGCTCTACACGGCGAGCCGCATGCTGTTCTCGCTCTCGGAGCGCGGCGACGCGCCGGCGGCGGTCCGTCGGGTGTCCGGTCGCGGCGTCCCGTACGTGTCGGTGCTCGCGTCGACGGCGCTGGGTTTCGTTGCCGTGGTGGGCAATTACGTCCTGCCGGAGAAGCTGTTCGGCTACCTGCTGGCCACCACCGGGGCCGTGGCGCTGTTCGTCTACCTCACCATCGCGGCCAGCCAGTTGGTCCTGCGCCGCACTCTCGACCGCGAGAACCGTCGGCCCCCGGTTCGAATGTGGCTGTACCCGTGGCTGACCTACCTGGCGATGGGATTCATCGTGGTGGTCCTGGTGATGATGGTGGTGCTGCCGGACCAGCGGTCGGCCATCGTGCTCTCCGGCATTCTGGCCGCGGCCACGGTTGCGGCGGGTGTTCTCCGGCAACGGCACGGAACCACGCGGTCCGCTGTCGACAACGGCGGCGACACGACGGCCGCGCGGTAGTTTCCTCACACGTCCTCCGCACCCCCGCGGCCAGGGTCGAGCCACGCGAAGCGAGTCCGACGTGATCAGTCAGCGGATCAGCCCCGATCCGGTTCTGTCGTTCCTGGTGATGACACCCAAGCCCGCCGAGCGATCGCGGTTGATCATCGCGCTGGTCACCGTCCTGGTCGGCGTCTCCGGCCTGACCCTGCTGCCGTCGTCGGCGCTGCGGCCCGGCGGTGACGTGGTGGTCGCCGTGGCCGCCGCGACCACCGTGCCGGTCGCGGCCGTGTGGCTCACCGGGCGGCGGCCGGCGTGGTTCGAGACGGCCTTCGTCGTCTACGCCACGGTGGGTGTGGTCGCGGTGCTCGCGATGTACTCCTCGCCCTTCCACGCCATGCCGTCCTGTTCGGCGCTGGTGCTGATCTCGTTGTACGCCACGGCATTCACCCGCCCGCGCATCATGGCCGCTCACGTGGCGGTGTCGATGGCGGTGCTGCTGACGTTCGCGGCCGTCGCCCTGGCGGGAGACGACGACGGGTGGATCGTCCTGACGCACCTGCTGTCGGTGGCGGCGCTGTTCGCGTCGCCGTTCGTCATGCGGTACTACGTGTCGTTCCTGCGCCGCCAGGTGGACGAGTCGCAGCGCGATCCGGTCACCGGACTGCTCACGCGCCGCGGGCTCTACAACCGCGTCACCGCACTCGCGCGGACCGTGCCGGCGGTGCGGGCGGTGGGCGTCGTGACGGCGGAGATCGCGGCGACCGCCGAGCTCGAGAAACGGTACGGCCACGCCGTCGTCGACGACGTCGTGATCGAACTCGCCGAGCGCCTCACCGCGTCGTCCCCCGACGACGCCGTGGTCTCGCGTCTGGACGCCGACCACCTGCTGTCGGTCTTCCCCGCACCCGAGGAGCGGGCGGCGACGGCCGCACGCCACGTGGCCGACGCGGTGACGACGACGCCGCTGCGCAGCGCCCCCGCCGACGTGCGGGTGGGCTCGATCGTCGAACCCTTCACGGCCGGTGAGGATCCCGGCACGTTCCTGCATCGGACCCTCTCGCGGGCGCAGGCCGCGCTGCGTGATCGGACCGCGCCGCCGGGCCCGGGCGGCGACGTCCACCGCGCCGTGTCGACGCTGATCGCGGACGGGGGACCCCGCATCGTGTTCCAACCGGTCTGCCGGACGGCCGACCTCGCCGTGGTGGGATACGAAGCGCTGTCACGGTTTCCGGACGGCAGCGGGTCGCCGGTCGCCTGGTTCGCGGACGCCGAGACCGTCGGTCTGCGAGTCCAGCTGGAGATGGCGGCGGTGACCAACGCACTGCGTGCGTCGGCCGCCCTGCCGCCGGGCGCGTTCCTGTCGATCAACGCCTCGTCGGCCACGCTGGTCTCCAGCGAACTCGCGGCCGCGCTCACCGCCCACCTGCCGGTACGACGGCTGGTCCTCGAGATCACCGAGCACGACCGCATCGAGGACTACGCCTCGGTGCGGGCATCGATCGCGGCGCTGCGCTCGGCCGGTGTGGTGGTCTCGGTCGACGACGTCGGCTCCGGGTACTCGGGCCTGCGCCAGCTGGTCGAGCTCGAGCCCGCGGTGGTCAAGCTCGACGCCTCGATCGTCCGCGGCATCGACACCGACCCCATGCGCCGTGCGGCCGCGGTCTCCATCGTCACCTTCACCCGCGAGATCGGCGCGCAGTGCGTGTTCGAGGGCGTGGAGACCGAGGCCGAGCTGGCCGTCGCGGCCGAGGTGGGCGCCGACCTGGTGCAGGGCTACCTGCTCGGTCGCCCCGCACCACCGCCTACCGGCTGAGCGTCACGACACCACCAGCGCGTCGGCGTCGGTGTCGACGGTCACGTGCACCGTGTCCCCGTCGGTGATCCGGCCGGCCAGCAACGCCTTGGCCAGCTGGTCGCCGATGGACTGCTGGATCAGCCGACGCAGCGGACGTGCGCCGTACTGCGGGTCGTAGCCGCGCACCGCCAACCAGAAGCGCGCCGACGGCGACACGTCGAGCTCGAGCCGCCGCGCCGCCAGGCGGTGCTGCAGCTGATCGAGCTGGATGTCGACGATCGACTGCAACTGCTCCTCCGACAGCGGATCGAAGATCACGACGTCGTCGAGGCGGTTGACGAACTCCGGCTTGAACGCCGCCCGCACCGCCGCCATGACGTGGTCGCGGTCGCCGCCCGCCCCCAGGTTGGAGGTGAGGATCAGCAGGGTGTTGCGGAAGTCCACCGTGCGACCCTGGCCGTCGGTGAGCCGACCCTCGTCGAGCACCGCCAGCAGGATGTCGAAGACGTCGGGATGGGCCTTCTCCACCTCGTCGAACAGCACCACGGTGTACGGCCGACGCCGCACGGCCTCGGTGAGCTGGCCACCCGCGTCGTACCCGACGTAGCCGGGAGGCGCGCCGACCAGGCGAGCCACCGAGTGCTTCTCGCTGTACTCGCTCATGTCGATGCGGATCATGGCCCGCTCGTCGTCGAACAGGAAGTGCGCGAGCGACTTCGCCAGCTCCGTCTTGCCGACGCCCGTCGGGCCGAGGAACAGGAACGATCCGGTCGGCCGGTTGGGGTCGGCCACGCCGGCCCGCGCCCGACGCACCGCGTCGGACACCGCCTGCACCGCCTCGTCCTGCCCCACGACCCGGCGGCCGAGTTCCTCCTCCATGCGCAGCAGCTTCGCGGTCTCGCCCTCGAGCATGCGTCCCGCGGGAATGCCGGTCCACGACGCCACGACGTCCGCGACGTCGTCGGGTCCGACCTCCTCCTTGAGCATGACGTCGCCCTGCGGGGTGCTCTCGGCCGTCTTCTCCGCGAGCTCCTTCTCGAGCGCCGGGATGCGGCCGTACCGCAGCTCCGCGGCCCGACCCAGGTCGCCGTCGCGCTCGGCGCGCTCGGACTCGCCGCGCAGCGCTTCGAGCTGCTCCTTGAGATCGCGCACCGAGTCGATGGCGTTCTTCTCGTTCTGCCACCG
This sequence comes from Rhodococcoides corynebacterioides, assembly GCF_019834675.1. GTDB lineage: Bacteria > Actinomycetota > Actinomycetes > Mycobacteriales > Mycobacteriaceae > Rhodococcoides > Rhodococcoides corynebacterioides_A. The sequence continues at coordinate 16,190 of NZ_JABUBU010000032.1, forward strand.
CGTGCTGAGCTCGGCCAGCTTCTCCTTGCTGTCGGCCAACTCCGCGCGCAGCTTCTCGAGCCGCGACCGGGATGCGTCGTCGGTCTCCTTGGCCAGCGCCATCTCCTCGATCTCGAGGCGTCGGACGACGCGCTCGATCTCGTCGATCTCCACCGGCCGCGAGTCGATCTCCATGCGCAGGCGGGACGCGGCTTCGTCGACCAGGTCGATCGCCTTGTCCGGCAGGAAGCGCGAGGTGATGTACCGGTCGGACAGCGTGGCCGCCGCGACCAGGGCGGAGTCGGTGATGCGCACGCCGTGGTGCACCTCGTACCGCTCCTTGAGTCCGCGCAGGATGCCGACGGCGTCCTCGACGGACGGCTCCCCGACCACCACCTGCTGGAATCGCCGCTCCAGGGCGGCGTCCTTCTCGATGTACTTGCGGTACTCGTCGAGCGTGGTCGCACCGACCAGCCGCAGTTCGCCGCGGGCGAGCATCGGCTTGATCATGTTGCCGGCGTCCATCGCGGACTCGCCGGTGGCGCCCGCGCCGACGATGGTGTGCAGCTCGTCGATGAACGTGATCACCTGGCCGGCGGAGTTCTTGATGTCGTCCAGCACGGCCTTGAGCCGCTCCTCGAACTCGCCGCGGTACTTCGCGCCCGCGACCATGGATCCGAGGTCCAGCGAGACCACGGTCTTGCCGCGCAGGCTTTCCGGCACGTCGCCGGCGACGATGCGCTGGGCGAGACCCTCGACGATGGCCGTCTTGCCGACGCCCGGCTCACCGATGAGGACCGGGTTGTTCTTGGTGCGGCGGCTGAGCACCTGCACGACGCGGCGAATCTCGGTGTCGCGCCCGATGACCGGGTCGAGCTTGCCGCTGCGGGCGGCCTCGGTGAGGTCGGTCGAGTACTTCTCGAGCGCCTGGTAGGTGCCCTCCGGATCGGGGCTGGTCACACGGGCGCTGCCCCGGACCGCGGTGAACGCGTCCCGCAGTGCCTGCTCGGTGGCGCCCTGGTTCCGCAGCATCCGGGCGACGTCGGACTCCGCGCTGGACAGACCCACCACGAGGTGCTCGGTGGAGACGTACTCGTCGTCGAGCTCGGTGGCGAGCTGCTGCGCCGCGGTGATCGCCGCGAGGGCCTCGCGGCCGAGCTGCGGCTGCGTGGTGGAGCCGGTGGCGGTCGGCAGGCGATCGACCAGCGTCTGCGCTTCCTTGCGCACGACGCCGGGATCGACCCCGACGGCCTTCAGCAGCGGACCGGCGATGCCGTCCGTCTGGTCGAGCAGGGCCACGAGCAGGTGAGCCGGTCGGATGTCCGGGTTACCCGCTGCGGATGCCGACTGCAGGGCAGCGGTGAGCGCCGCCTGAGTCTTGGTGGTGGGAGTGAACGAGTCCACCGGTCACCTTCCTTCGTGTCGTGTTCCGTCGACGGTCACAACACTACCGCACCTGAGTCCATTCCACTCAACTTTGTTGCCCATCTTGCGCGCAGGTCGCGGGGTTCACGCACGTGGTGGCCGGTCTTCCGGGCGACGGCTAGCATCGTGGCCGACCGCCACATCCGTCACACGTTCACCGTCGGGGGTGTTCCATGCTCGACGCTCACGCGCTCGCGGCCGTGCGCGACGGGGTGTCGGGTGTGCTGAGCGACGAGCGTCGGCGCGACGCCGTCGCCCGCACCTTCTACGCGCGCCTGTTCGCGGAGTACCCGGACTTCCGCGCCTTCTTCCCCGCCGGCATGGATCAGCAGCGGCATCGTCTGATGCGGGCGCTCGCGCACGTCGTCGCCCACGTCGAGGACGGGGCGTTCGTCCCCTTCCTGCACCAACTGGGTCGGGACCACCGCAAGCACGGACTCACCGGCGCCCACTTCCTGGCGGCGTCGAACGCCCTCGCCGCCGCCGTGCGCGAGAACGCCGACACCTGGAATCCGGAGATCGACGCCGCGTGGCGACGCGTGGTCTCGGCCGTGTGCCACACGATGGCGATGGGAGCCGACTCCGAGGACCTGCCGCCGTACTGGACTGCCACCGTCGTCGAACATCACCGCGTCCTCGACGATCTGGCGGTGGTGCGGCTCGAGACCGACGGGGACATCCCGTTCGAGGCCGGCCAGTACCTGAGCGTGCAGATCCCCCAGCGGCCCCGGCTGTGGCGGTACTTCTCCCCCGCCATCGCGCCGAACGACTACCGCGGCATCGAGTTCCACGTCCGACGGGTCTCGGCCGGCTGGGTCAGTCCGGCCGTGGTCTCGGAGACGACGGTGGGCGACCGCTGGCTGCTCGGCCCTCCGCTCGGCGGTCTGCGCGTCGACACGTCGCCGGGCGCGGAGGACGTGCTGATGATCGCGAGCGGAACGGGCATCGCGCCGCTTCGCGCCCAACTCATGGCTCTGGCCGTGCGGAGCAGCCCGCCGCGGGTCCACCTCTTCGTCGGCGGCGCGCACCCCAGCGACCTCTACGACCTCGACACCCTGATGGCGCTGGCACGCACCAATCCGTGGTTGACCGTCGTCCCCGTGGTCGAGAACACCGAGGAGCCGTGGTGGCGTCCGCCGACCGGCCGTGAGCTGCCCGTCGGCGTACACCGCATGCTCGTGGGCAAGATAGGACCCGTGGTCACCCGCTTCGGGTCGTGGGCGGACCGGCAGATCCAGATCTGCGGCTCACCGTCGATGGTGCGCAGCACCCTCTACGCGCTCCGGAAGGCCGGCACGCCGATGAGCCACGTCCAGCACGATCCCCTGGGGTACTGACCCGAACGCGGCTACCGACCGGCGCTGTGGGCCAGGCGGCGGAGCGGCGGTTCCGTCTTCGGCGGCTGACGACGCGGCGGCAACGTCGCGAGCAACCGACGGGTCGACGCCGTCACCTCGGCCACCGCGGCCTCGAACGGCTCGCGATTGGCCTCGGACAGGGTGCGCAGCCCGCTGACCTTGCGCACGTACTGCCGAGCCGCGGCCTCGATCTCGTCCTCCGTCGCCGCGGGCTCGAGTCCGCGCAGCTCGGTGATGTTCCTGCACATGCTCTCGACGGTAGACCCGCATTCACGCGGGGGAACCCCGAACGGAAATCCCACCGACGCCGGTGCAATCACCGACAGTCGGCCGTGCGTTTCGGTTTTTTCCCCGATTCCGCGCGAAGAATGTGATCGATATCGCCGGACTGTAATTCGTTCAGCCGATAGCGCGGGCATTCGACAGTGGTTCCACGAGGGTGCGTTCCGGAGCCGACAGACCGCCCCAGACGCCGTACGGTTCGCCCGCCGCGATGGCGTACTCGCGGCACCGCTGCAGCACCGGGCACTGTGCGCACACCCGTTTGGCCTGCTCTTCTCGGGCGGCACGCTTGTGCCCGCGCTCGCCTTCGGGGTGGAAGAACACGGCCGAGTCCATTCCGCGACAGAGACCCTGCATCTGCCACTCCCAGGTGGTGGCGACGGGTTCCGGCAAACGAACGGGCTTGGACATGACACTCCTCGAACTCCGACAACTACGACGCGCTCGTCACGGTGGCAGTATGACATTACGGAGAAACGACTCCGGAGTTAACGGAGAATTCCTCGAAACAGTCACGGGTGCCGAATTCCCCCGTCGACGCGCCGCCGCGGAGTCCGCGCGGGTCGCGCTCACCGGCCGGGCCGGGCTCTCCCGATGCGCCGTCGACGCCCTCGGTGGCCTAGATTCTGTCCGGTGAGCGCCGCCGATCTGCCCCTGACACTGCGCCGCGCCCTCGTGAGCATCGCGAGGGTGCCGCGACTGCTGGTCGCCTCGGACTACGACGGCACCATGGCCCCGCTCGTCTCGGACCCGCAGAAGGCGTTTCCCCACCCGGAGTCGGTCCGTGCGCTGCGCACGCTCGCGGGGCTGGATCACACGGACGCGGCGGTCATCTCCGGCCGCGCGCTGCGCGACCTCGCCATTCTGTCCCGCCTGCCCGTCGAGGTGCAGCTGGTCGGCAGCCACGGCTCGGAGTTCGACGCGGGGTTCGTCACCGAACTGGGCGACGACGCGAAGGAACTCCTCGAGCGGCTGATCGCCGAGCTGCGCGGTATCGCCGCGCAGGGCGAGCACATCACCGTCGAGACCAAGCCCGCCAGCGTCGCCCTGCACGTGCGCAACGCCGACCCGGAGGTGGGCGAGCGCGCCCTCACCGCCGTGCGCGACGGCGTCGCCCAGTGGGACGGAGTGCAGGTCACCGAGGGCAAATCGGTGATCGAGCTGGCCGTCATCGTCACCGACAAGGGTCAGGCGCTCGACATCCTCCGCCACCGCGGGGGCGCGTCCGCCGCGCTGTTCTTCGGCGACGACGTCACCGACGAGAAGGCGTTCCGCCGCCTGCACGGACCCGACATCGGCGTCAAGGTCGGCCCCGGTGACTCGCTCGCCCAGTACCGCGTGGAGAGCACCGAGGACGTCGCGGCCGCCCTGGCCTTCCTCACCGAGGAGCGTCGTCGGTGGCTCTCCGGCGCCGACGCCCCGCGCATCGAGCGGCTCACGATGGTGGCGAGCCCGCGGTCGGTCGCCCTGCTCACCCCCGACGCCTCGCTGACCTGGCTCTGCCATCCCGAGCCCGACTCCGCCGCGGTGTTCGCGCACCTGCTCGGCGGGGACGAGGCCGGCCACTTCACCGTGGGCCCGGCGCGGCCGTCGTTGCCACTGAGCCAGCAGTACCTCGACAGCACGATGACGGTGCAGACCCGGTGGGCCAGCCTGCAGGTCACCGACTACCTCGCGCACGACGTCGCACCCGGACGGACCGACTTCACCCGCGTCGTCACCGGGACGGCGAAGGCCGTCGTGACGTTCGCACCGCGGCCGGAGTTCGGTCAGGCGCGCATGCGCCTCGAACCGGAGGACGACGGCCTGCGGATCCACGGCACCAACGATCCGATGGTGCTGCGGGCGCCGGGGCTCGACTGGTCCATCACCATCGAACACGGCCAGGAGACCGCGCGCGCCGAGATCGATCCGTCGGGCGGTCCCGTCGTGCTCGAACTGCGCTGCGGAACCGAGGATCTGGGACCGTCCGCGGTGCCGGAGCCGGAGCGTCGCGCGCAGGCCGAGGCCTACTGGAGCGACTGGGCCGCGGGCCTGTCCCTGCCGCCGCTCAAGCCGGACCTGATGAAGCGCTCGGCGCTCACGCTGCGCGGCCTGGTCCACGCCGACTCGGGGTCGATCATGGCGGCGGCCACCACGTCGTTGCCCGAGGAGATCGGCGGCGTCCGCAACTGGGACTACCGCTACTGCTGGCTCCGCGACGCCGCCCTCACCGCCTCCGCCCTGGTCTCGCTCGGGTCGACGTCCGAGGCCGAGGCCTATCTCGGCTGGGTGCACGACGTGCTCGCCACCGTCCCCGGCCCCGAGCGCCTGCACCCGCTGTACACGCTGTGGGGGCAGACGCTGCCGCCCGAGGCCGTGATCGACGTCCTGCCGGGGTACGCCGGGTCGCGCCCCGTGCGCGTCGGCAACGCCGCCAACCAGCAGGTGCAGCTCGACGTCTTCGGCCCGATCGTCGACCTGATCCACACGCTCGCGGCCACCCGCACCGCGGCGGGCGTCACCGACCCCGACGTCGCGCTGCCGGACCGGGACTGGGAGTTGGTGCGGGCCATGGTCGACGCCGTCGAACGACGGTGGGCCGAGCCGGATCACGGCATCTGGGAGATCCGCGGGAACCCGCGCCACCACGTCTACTCGAAAGTCATGTGCTGGTTGACCGTCGACCGCGCCCTCACCCTGGCCGAGACCTACGGCCGCGAGGCCCAGCTCGGGTGGACCACGCTGCGCGACGTCATCGCCCAGCAGGTGCGCGAGCAGGGATGGAACGACGAGGCGCAGTCCTACACGGCGGCCTACGACGGCACCGACCTCGACGCCGCCACCCTGCACATCGGCCTGTCCGGGCTGATCGAGCCGGACGACCCGCGTTTCCAGGCCACCGTGCTCGCCACCGAGGCCGAATTGCGTTCCGGCGCCACGGTCTACCGCTACCACCACGACGACGGCCTGCCCGGCGGCGAGGGCGGCTTCCACCTCTGTGCGGCGTGGCTGGTCGAGGCGTACCTGCTGATCGGTCAGCGACAGCCGGCGGAGGCCCTCTTCACCCAGTTGGTCGCCGCCGCCGGGCCCACCGGACTGCTCAGCGAGGAGTACGACCCCGTGGCCGAGCGGTCCCTGGGCAACCACCCGCAGGCCTACTCGCACCTCGGGTTGCTGCGGTGCGCGCAGCTCCTCTCCGCGGGGCGCTGACCGATCAGGATGCGCGGGGCGGCCCGAGCGTGCGCCCCGGCACCAGCGTCGTCGGCAGGTGCTCGGTGCGGTCGACGCCGGAATGGCTGACGCCCAACACGATCTCGCCGACCAGGCGACCCTTCTCGACGACGGGCTGGCGGACCGTCGTCAGGCCCGCCCGTTCGGCGTCGTCGACGCCGTCGAAGCCGGTGACCGACAGCGCGCCCGGTATCGAGATGCCCTCCGCCGCACAGTGATCGAGCGCGCCGAGGGCGAGCACGTCCGACGTGCAGATCACGGCGGTGGCGTCGGGCACGGCGGCGAGCGCCTCGGCGGCAGCGGACCGGCCCGCCGGGCGGGTGTTCTCGAACCGCTCGACCACGGTGACGTCGTCGCCCACACCCGCGGCGAGGGCGGCGTCGCGTACCCCGGCGATGCGCTCGCGCTGGACGTGGAACGTGATGGACTGCAATCGATCCGGCCCGACGACGCCGTCGTGACGGTCGCGTCGCAGGCGCATGCAGAGCACCGCGACGCGCCGGTGCCCCTGCGCGAACACCTGCTCGGCGAGTTCGCGCATGGCCGTCCGGTCGTCGATGCCGACGAGCGAGGTGTCGGCCGCGTCGCGGGGTTGGTCGCACACCACGGTCGGCAGGTGACGTTCCCGCACCGCGGTCAGGTGCGGGTCGTCGTCGGAGACGGAGTAGACGACGAAGGCGTCGACACCCGCCTGCTGCACCACCGCGGCCGCCTCCTCCGGGGTGGCCGCGGGGCCCGCCGGGATGAGCAGCAGTCCCCGGCCGGCCGACTCGCATTCCTCGGCGAGGCCGGTGAGGAACCGCACCGCGGCGGGGTCGCTGAAGGAGTAACTGAGCGCCTCGGTGAGCACCAGCCCGACGGCCCCGGCGCGCCGGGTACGCAGCGAGCGGGCCACCGGATCGGGCCCGGGGTACCCCCGCGCCCGGGCGGCGTGCAGGACGCGCTCGCGCATCTCGGGCGAGAGCTGATCGGGCCGGTTGTACGCGTTCGAGACCGTGGTCCGCGAGACGTTGAGTTCGGCGGCCAGCGAGGCGAGTGTCGCCGTGCGCCGTGGTTCCGTGGACCTCGCCATGGTGCGACGGTATCGGGTACACGGGCCCCCGTCACCGGGGGTGCTGATTCGTGATCCGGCCGGGGCCGGGGTTACAGTGGTGACAACGATTACCGTTAGCAACTGAGCCCGCCAGGAGTACACCCGTGTCCGCACTCTCGCCCCGTACCGGCATCGCCGCGATCGCGATGACCGCCGCCGCCGCCACCGCCCTGGCCGGATGCGGCACGTCGGACTCCTCCGGCGGCGAGAGCGGCGGCCGACCCACCGTCGTCGCCTCGACCAACGTGTGGGGATCCGTGGCCGAGGCCGTCGCCGGCGACCGGGCCGACGTGCGGGCCATCATCGCGGACCCGTCCGCCGACCCGCACTCCTACGAGGCCAGCCCCGGCGACGCCGCGGCCCTCTCCGAGGCGTCGCTGGTGGTCTACAACGGCGGCGGGTACGACGAGTTCGTCGACGACGTCCTCGCCTCGGCCTCCGACGTGCCGAGCGTCGACGCCTACTCCTTCCTCGGCGATCACGGCCACGACCACGCCGACGGTGGCGAGGTGGACACCGCCCACGCCGACGGTGATCACGCCGGTCACGACCATGCCGGCGAGAACGAGCACGTCTGGTACGACCCCGAGATCGCCGCCGCCACCGCGGAGGCCGTCGCCGAGCAGCTCGGCACGATCGACCCGGACAACGCGTCGTACTACACGGCCAACGCCGAGGCCTTCCACGAGCAGGTCCACGAGGTCACCGACATCACGGACCGCATCGCGCAGCAGCGTCCCGATGCTCCCGTCGCGCAGACCGAGCCCATCGCGCACTACCTGCTCGAGCTCGCCGGCCTCGACGACCGGACCCCCGAGGACTTCGAGAACGCGATCGAGGACGGCAACGATCCGTCGCCCGCCGCCATCGCCGCGACCCGCGACCTGTTCACCGCGCGGTCCGTCGACGTGCTCGTCTACAACGTGCAGACCGAGGACAACGTGACCGCCGACGTGCGCCGCGTCGCGGAGGAGAACGGCGTCCCCGTGGTCGAGGTGACCGAGACGCTGCCCGAGGGGCAGACCTACCTCGAGTGGCAGCGCGGCGCCGCGCAGAGCCTCGCCGACGCGCTCGGCGTCGCATAGGGCACTCTGTATCGGTGACACGCTCGTGCTCGACGACGGAGGCCCGGTGACCGCGGTTCGACTCCAGGGCGCCACGCTGGCCTACGGGGAGCGGGTGCTGTGGTCCGATCTGGACCTCGAGGTCGCCCCGGGCGAGTTCGTGGCGGTGCTCGGCCCCAACGGCTCGGGCAAGACGTCGCTGCTGAAGGTGCTGCTCGGCCAGAACCGGTTGACGTCCGGCACCGCCGAGATCGTGGGCGGACGCGCGTCGGTCGGGTACGTCCCGCAGCAGAAGGCCATCGACGAGGGCGTGCCCCTGCGCGGACGCGACTTCGTGGGGCTGGGCTGGGACGGTCATCGCTGGGGCATCGGCCTGCGCGGCCGCGCCGCCCGTCGGGAGGCGGTCGACGCCGCCATCGCGTCGGTGGGTGCCGAGCAGTTCGCCGACGCCCCACTGGGGCAGTTGAGCGGCGGCGAGCAGCAGCGTCTGCGCGTCGCCCAGGCACTGGTCGGCGACCCCGCGGTCCTCCTGTGCGACGAGCCGCTGCTCAGTCTCGATCTGGCCAACCAGCAGGTGGTGGCCCACCTCATCGACCGACGACGACGCGCCCACGGCACGGCCGTGGTGTTCGTGACGCACGAGATCAACCCGATCCTGCCGATCGTCGACCGCATCGTCTATCTCGTGGACGGCAAGTTCCGCATCGGCACCACCGACGAGGTCATGACCTCCGAGGTGCTCTCCGAGCTCTACGACACCGACGTCGACGTGCTCCGGGTGCGCGGCCGCCTGGTGGTCGTCGGCACGGGCGACGCGATGGACGCGCTCGGCGCCGCGGGAGCCCACCACCCGACGGAAGAGATCTGACGTGGACAAGGTCCTCGACGCGCTGAGCAAGGCGTTCGACTTCGGCACGACGGCCGACCTGCTGACCTACGACTTCGTCCAGCAGGCCCTGATCGCCGCCGCCATCCTCGGCGTGCTCGCCGGTGTCCTGGGTCCGCTGATCGTTAGCCGGCAGTGGTCCTTCGCCGTGCACGGCTCGTCCGAGCTGTCCCTGACGGGTGCGTCGGCGGCACTGCTCGCCGGCCTCGCCGTCGGAGTCGGGGCCATCCTGGGCTCCGTCATCGCCGCGGTGCTGTTCGCGCTGCTCGGTCGCCGTGCGCGCGAGCGCGACTCCGTCATCGGCGTCATCATGAGCTTCGGCCTGGGCCTGTCGGTGCTGTTCCTGTGGGCGTATCCCGGCCGCACCGGCACGTCGTTCTCCCTGCTCGTCGGCCAGATCGTCGGCGTCGGCAGCACGGGACTGGGGCTGCTCCTCGGTGTCGCCGTGGTGGTTCTGCTGGTGCTGCTGGTCGTCTACCGGCCGCTGCTGTTCGCCAGCACGGACCCGGAGGGCGCCGAAGCCCGCGGCGTTCCCATGCGCGCGTTGTCGATCGTGTTCGCGGTGCTCGTGGGCGTGGCCTGCGCGCTGGGCGTGCAGATCGTCGGGGCACTCCTGGTGCTCTCCCTCCTCATCACCCCGGCCGCCGCGGCCTCCCGCGTCACCGCCAACCCCGTCACCGCCACCGTCCTGTCGGTCGTCTTCGCCGAGGTCGCCGCGGTGGGCGGGATCCTGCTGTCCCTGGCGCCGGGGGTGCCGGTCTCCACCTTCGTCACCACCATCTCCTTCGTGATCTACCTCGTCTGCCGGGCCGTCGGGCGTCGTACTCCGGCGCGGGTGCCGGCTGCGGCCTGACTCTCTCCCCTCCCCGCGTCCGCCCCTCCCCGCGCCGGAGTACGA
>NZ_JABUBU010000033.1 GCF_019834675.1 Rhodococcoides corynebacterioides
GGCGGGGGTTGGTGGGGTAGGGGATTACGACGGCGAAGGGGGCGTCACCCCCGATTGCGGGGAAAGTGGGCGGCGGTCCGGAGGTACCCGAGCTCGGAGGCCATGCGGGGGAAAGCGACTCCACCTGCGGTGCCCATCTGCTACGCCGCGGGTTCCGCTCGACTATCGTGACAGCGTGTCCTGTCGTCGGCGCAGCCCGGTCTCACGCAGTCCTGTGGCAGCAGGGTGGGGCCGGGCGAGGTCGGGGAACAAGGGATTCGCCACGGCGATCGGCCGTTCACGTGCGCCATCGCATCGCCGGCCGCTCGATCAGGTAGTAACTCGCGGCCCCCAGCGCGAACGTGACGGCCAGAACCACGACGGAGCCCCAGATCAGCCCGGTCACCGTCGGTGGCACGGGGAGGCCCCATCGCTCGAGAACGATGATCACCGGGTAATGCCAGAGGTAGGACGACAGCGAGATCATCCCGATGAAACGCAGCGGGCTCCAATCGGTGACCGAGGCCAGGGGTGAAGGCTCTCCGCGGCCGAGCGGTGCGACGATCGTGAGAATGAAGCAGGCTGCGGCGACGGCGAAAACGGATGCCGTGTACCGGAGGTCGAGCAGGAACACGGCAATGGAAGCGCCGAGGAACATTGCGGTCGCAGCACCGAACAGCACTTGCACACGTCGCGTCGAGACGTCGGACCACGCTCCGTGGACGAGCGCCGCGTATACGACGGCTGAAGCCATGCCCCACCCGAAGGTGTCCGCGAACGCCAGGAAGCTGCGAGACAGCACCGCGTACCAGTTGGCGCCCCAGAACTGTTCGAGGACAGGAAGATCGCTCCGGGTCTGCAGCACACCCACCACGGTGGCGGACAGGAGGCCGACACCCACCATCACCCCGGCAGGAACCAGCGCCACGGCGAGGGGCCGATCGCCCACGGACCGGAACAGCAACCACCCGGCGACCGGAAGTACCAGATAGAAACCCCACTCGGTGGTCAACGACCACGCCGGGTTGATGCCGGTCTGGAGGGTGGACGGGAAGTAGCTCTGGGTCAGGGTGAGGTGCGCCAGCAGTCGCGCGGGATCCGAGATGGTTCCGGTGCCGTCCGTCACTCGGTCCCACCCGAGTGTCACCGGATTGCTCGTGTAGGACGCGCGGAGAACGAAATTAACCAGAAGGAAGATCACGAGGTAGGCGGGGAACACGCGGCGTACGCGGTTGAGAAAGTACCACCCGACCGGCGGAGCCGTCTTGCCGTCGGCCGCGCGCGTCACGTAGGGGAGATAGAGGAGGAACCCGGAGAGGACGAAGAAGAAGGTCAGAGCCTGGCCGAGGAAGTCGATGCGGGTGGCATCGACGATCCACGGTGTGTGCACGGCGGCCACGTGGACCACCACGACGCAGATCGCGGCGAGTCCGCGTGGACCTTCGAGACCCGCTATCCATGCGCGCCGCCGGGTCGGGGGCGCGGTGACGGGTGCAGGTCCGCTGGTGGTGGCCGATGCGGGGATTTCGGTCACGCGACCACCTCCGGTGTCGGGACGGTCCTGGCCTCGAGGGCTCGGTCGACCGGTGCTGTCACCGTCGCGACGATCAACACACCGAACACCATGGTCACGGGCGCGATGGTCACGACGGGGAAGTCGAGCTGGAGCGCGACGAGGACCACTGCCAGGGCGGTTGCTCCGATCGTCGCGACCCGAGCGTCCGAAGACCGCAGCCGTCTCACCGAGACCGCAGCGATGAGGACGAGGAGTACCAGGAACGTCAGCCCGACGATCACGCCCCCGCGGTAGAGGGTCAGGAGCGGCGTGTTGGCCACGAAGTTGGCGTTGTATCCGGCGACCTCGTCGATCAGCTCGATCGCACCCCACCCCTTTCCGAACCACCAGTCGCCCTGCATCGAGGGGACGAAGTTCTCGAGTGCGCGCATGCGGTCGTCCGCTCCACGGTCGGTCGATCCGAAGGACGCGAGGAAGCGCTCGCGGACAGCGGGAACGCCCAGCGCCCCCAGGCAGGCGACGGCCCCGGCTCCCAGCGCGAGCGATCTCGCGCGAGCGGAGAGCGAATGCACGGCGACGAACAGGATTCCTGCCATCACGACGGTCGCGATCGCCGAACGCGAGAGCGATGCCACCGTGGCCACCGCGAGAATCGGTGCGGTCAGACCGAGGGCACGTCCCCGCGTGAGCGCGAGAGCCAAGGCCAGCGCGACGACCATGAACAGGCCGGCGATGTTCGGGTCGACATAGAGTCCGGCTAGTCGGGTGATGCTGCGGCCGTCGAGGTCGACGGTCCGCAGCGTCGTTCCGGACGGGCCGACCACGCCGTAGCCGAAGGGCGCAAGCGGGGCCAGTGCTGTTCCGCTGCGGTCGAACACGAGCAGAATCAGGGAGATCGCCCCGCCGGTCGTGGCGCCGCCGACGTAGGCCAGCAGGAACCGTCGACGTGCCGTCGCGCCCAGATGGAACAGAGGAAAAATCACGGCAGTCGCCACGGCCCACTTCACGAATTCGCTGAGATGGCGGGCACTGTCGGCCGTGACGGCAACCGCCACGGCAGATGTCAGAAGCAGGACGAGAACGCCCATCTCGACGACATGCGGTGTCCATTTCGTTGGCAAATGGAGGGCGACGACGACCCAGATCGCGACCGCCAGAACCAATACGGCCGGCCCGATCCCGGGGACCACCGCGAACGGCACCGCACCGAGAACCACGCCGAACACGATGACGACGGGCGTCGGGGCGAGGATGCGTCGTATCTGCGAGATCATCGGCGAACCAACCAATTCTGCACGGCGCGGTGGGGTGCGCCGTCGACCCACCGTTCGGTGTTCAGCTCGTACAGCGCTCGGCCGTCTGCGACCGCCGCGGCGCGGTCCAGCAGATACCGCCGACACCGATCCACGAACGTGGCCTTGTCCTCGTGCGCCGGAAGCTGGAAGAGGTTTGCAAGCGATCCCACCGCTGCGGGAGTGCCGACGACCGGCATGCCCCGGCTCGCGGCGTCGAGGATCTTTACTCGAACACCGCCGCCCGTGCGGATGGGTGCGACCATGGCGCGGCAGGATCCGAGGAAACCGTCGAGGTCGTCGACGAAGCCGAGGTCCCTGACGCCCTCGGGAAGGAGCGGCGCCGCACCGGGACCCGGTGAGCCGACGATGCACAACTCCGCACCGTCGATGCCCCGAGCGATGTCCGGCCACCAGTCGAGAACGGTTTCGAACGCTTCCTGATTCGGTGCCCACTTCCGGTCACCGAGGAACACCAGGCGTGGACCCGACTCGCCGATGTCCACCTGCTTTTCCGGGGGCAACGTCAGGTCGAGCCACCGCACCCGCCGTACCCCGTGATTGAGGTAGAACTGGGCCTCTTCGGCGTCGTAGGTCCCCACGCTGTAGGCGTTGCGGGCCACACGCAACTCGTCACGCACGATGCGGCGCGCATCGGCGAGGCCGAGTAACCCCCGTGTGGCCCGCCAGACCAAGGTTTCCGAGACCACGGTGTTCACGGCGAGGATCGAGTCACCCTTCCGACGTTCGTGCGCTCGCGCGGACGCGAGGAATCCTTCCGCCATGTAGCTGTGGTCGGCGACGAACACGTCGGCATCGCTGCGTTCTACGGCCCGAATCAGCGAGTCCGAAAGAAACCGCGAATGAACAAGACTCCGTCGACGTCGAAGGCTGTCGCGGAGGACGTCCGCTGCGGCGGGCGCTGTCTTCGGCACTCGAACGACGCCGGGTGAGGCCGTGTCCGCGTGCCCGGACAGACAGATGACGCCGACGTCGTAGGACTCACGGGCGAGCTCGATCACCAAGGATGCCATGGTGAGATCGCCGGTGGATTCGTGTTCCGGGTCCTTGGACAACATGAAGACGGCCTTCATCGGTATGTCCTTTCGGGCTGGGGCAGTCGGTGCGGCGGGGTTCGGGGGCCGAAGACAGCGCGGTGATAGACGAACACCAGGACGAGTTCGCAGATCGTGCTCACCACTGCGGCGCCGATACCGCCCAGTGGGCCGATCACCACGAGGAGCACTGCGGATTTCACCACCGCGGCGGTCACGGTCGCACGTACCCGCAGCCCGTCTCGGCGTTGCACGATCAAGAGAGTGACCAGGACGAAATTCACCGTCCGAGCGGCGACGAACACCGACAGCACTACCGCGATCGTCCCGGTCGCGTCGGCGCCACCCCATGCGAGCAGTCCCGCTCCGACCACTGCCATGGACAGACCCGTCAGGGCCCCGGCGCGAAGGGTGTCGCGGAAGCGCGGACCGCTGCTGTGGTGACCGGCAGCGGCACGCATCTTCTCGAGATAGGTGTTGGCGTAGTTCTGCCCGATGGTCGAGATGGCCAGGGCGGCGACAACTGCCAACGAGTAGTAGCCCGCTGCGGTCTCCCCAGCGACCCATCCGACGAGTACCACGTCGCCCTGGGTGTAGACGGCGGCGGCGAGGGCTTCGGACGTCAGCAGCAGGAATTCGGGTACTCGCTCCGGTAACGCCGGGCGGCGTCCCGTCACGAAGCGCACGCACAGGGCCGCCACGACGAGATAAGGCAGCGCGTACAGCGTGCCCGCAACCGGGAGGGTCGAGTCAGGGACGGCGTACAGGCCCACGAGACCCAGGAGGATGCTGGAGGTCTGTCGGGCGGCATCGGCTCGCATGGCGACGTCGGGCCTACCCCGGCGGAGAAGTCGACTCTTCCAGGTGTTGAACAGCATCTCCCCGGCGGCGATCATCCCGGCGAAGCCGAGGACGAACCACTGTGTCACGCAGACGGATCCGATCGCACCGAGGGCCGCGGCCACGATCACGCGGCCGGCGCGTTCGCGTTCGTATCGGTCGTCGTCGATGCGCAGCGACCGCACGTGGAAGGCGTTGTCGACGGCGGCATTGACGATGGCCGCGATCGAGACGGCGACAGCGTATTGACCGTACGAACCGATCCCCAGGCCATGTACCACGGCCAGCGTCCATCCGAGTCCGAGCACACGGCCGACGTAGTTCCAGGCGGACGCGAGGCCGGCGCGCATCGCGTGACTGGCAGCGGGCCTCATCGGGAGTCGAGTTCCGGGGTCACCCCTATCGGTGCGACCGCACGGGCCCACTCGTCGAGGAAGGGTCGGACACAATTCGCCAGCGAGTCCTCCGCAGCAACGCGGGCGACGGCGTGACCGAGGCGATTCATGACCTCGTCGTCGCGCACCACGCCATCGACCGCGGCTGCGAGGCCGTCGATGTGGTCCACGCCCACTGCGCCGCCGCGAGAAACGGTTTCCGCGAGCGCACCCTCGGTCAGACACACGATCGGGGTTCCGTACGCATAGGAGCGTGTGACCGCACTGGATGCCGGATACGCCCGGCCGTACGGATTGTGTTTGCTGTACGGCACAAGAAGCAGGCGGATGGAAGCGAAGAATCGGTCCTCGGCGGCGTCGTTCACTTCACCGAGTACGGTGACGCCCTCGACCGCTGGAAGCGACGACGTCCCGCGTCCGGCGACCACCAGGCCGATGTCCGACGGGAGTTCGGCACGGAGCTTCTCGATCGACTCGAACCCCTTGCCCTTGTAGACGTGTCCGAACATTCCCACGGCGAGGGGCCGGTCGGTGACCGGTGGGGCGGGTGGACGCTCGGGAACGAAGATGCGTGCGGACTCCGCCCGCGATCGTGGCAGCACCGTTGTCAGAGCCCTGGCTCCGGTATCGGTGAGCGCGAACACCGTGCGGTGTGACATCACTCGTCGCTCCACCGCCGTGGAGATGGACCGGAACGGGTAGTGAATCGCGTGATGAAGTAACCGGTGTCGAGCCACGCCGGCGGTCTTGTACGGCCACCACACGGGATGCGGCGGATCGTGCACGGTGGCGGTCACCGGAATCTCGCGCGGCAGGGCGGCCGACCAGAACACCGACAGCGATCCACCGCTCTGCTCGAAGTGCACGACGGTGGGTCCGTCTCGGTGGGATTCGAGCGCCAGGCGTCGGACGGCACGCGCGTGGGCGACGACGTCGCGGGCGGTTTCCGCCCCTTCGGTGTCGATGCGGTAGTCGACGACGTTCGCGAAGTGCGGCGCCACGGCCTCGACGAAGTCGTCGGCGTAGTCGCCCACTCCGCTGCGACCGGTGGCCGGAGCGACGTAGATCAAGCGTGTTTCGTCGAGGTCGGTCACGGTGCCCTCCTTCCCGTCAGTAGAGCAGCGGCCGGAACGTCGGGTGGTAGTCCAGCGTCGAGCTGCGCCTGCCCACGACGCGCGCGGGTACTCCGGCCACGATGTCCATGTCGTTCACGTCGTGGCGCACCAGCGACGCCGCCCCGACCACGGCGCCGACTCCGATGGCGACGTCGCGCAGGACCGTCGCTCTGCTCGCTATCCAGGCATGGTGGCCAATCGAGACGGGGCTGAGCCGAATGGCGAAATCGGGGCTGTCGGCGTCGTGGTCGCCGGTGACGACGTGGACGTCGGACGCGATGACCACGTCGTCCTCGACGAGAAGTCCGCCGCGCGCGTCGAGCAGAACGGACGATCCGATCGAGACGTTGTCACCGATGACGAGTCGGTGCGGGCCCAGCACCGTGGACCGCATCATGATCGAGGTGCCCTGGCCGATGCTGGCACCGCACAGGCGCAACCAGGCCTGACGGACGGTGTGTGACGGGATTCGGGTGATCAGGAAGTTGAACAGATGTTCACCAAGGCGCTGTGCGCGTGACGTCGTGTAGGTCGTGTCGGTCACGTCGACACCCCGTCGCGATGCGCGGTCTGGTCCTCGATGTCGTGGCGCACCATCATGCGAATCAACTGATCGAAGCTGACCGTGGGTTCCCAGCCGAGGACCGTCCGCGCTTTCGAGGGGTCGCCGATCAGCAGGTCGACCTCGGCAGGACGGATGTACGTCGGGTCGATCTCGACGTGCGAATCCCAATCGGCAATGCCGATCTCGTCGAACGCGACGTCGAGAAGATCACGGATCGAATGTGTTTCGCCCGTGGCGATGACGTAGTCGTCGGCCTCGTCCTGCTGCAGCATTGCCCACATCGCCTGGACGTAGTCGCCGGCGAAACCCCAGTCTCGTTTAGCGTCGAGGTTGCCCAGGGTCACCGTCTTCTGCAGGCCGAGAGAGATGCGAGCCACAGCTCGGGACACCTTGCGGGTGACGAATTCCGGTCCACGACGGGGGGATTCGTGATTGAACAGCACTCCCGAACTCGCGTGCATGCCGTAGGACTCGCGGTAGTTGATCGTCATGTAATGCCCGTAGACCTTGGCGACGCCGTACGGCGAGCGAGGCCAGAGCAGGGTCGATTCGCGCTGAGGGACCTCCTGGGCCTTACCGAACATCTCGGAACTCGACGCCTGATAGAAGCGAACCTGGCGTCCGGAGCTGTCCTGGTAGAAGCGGACCGCTTCGAGGATGTTCAGCACGCCGCCGCCGGTGACATCGGATGTCAGCCGAGCGTTCTCCCACGAATACGCCACGAACGAGATCGCGCCGAGGTTGTAGACCTCGTCCGGCTCCGCGTGGGCCACCGCGCGTATCAGACTCACCAGATCGAGCAGATTGCCGCTGATGATCTCGACGTAGGGGTGGCTCTCGGCGAGGAGTTCGGCTTTCGGGTTGTTCTGGCCGGCAACCAGTCCGTAGACGCGGTAACCCTTCTCGTGCAGCAACTCCGCCAGGTACATCCCGTCCTGCCCGGTGACGCCGGTGATGAGAGCGCGTTTGGTCACTGATGGTCCTTCGTCCGTGTGAGGTGGCGTATTCGAGGCGAGGTTAACCGGTAGTGCACGGCCTCGGGCGGTCGTGCGCCGACCGTTCGTGCCGGGATGCCGGCGACGACGGCGCGGGGCCCGACATCGTCGCGGACGAGGGAGGCGGCGTTCACCACGGCTCCATCGGCCACCGCGACTCCCATCACGACGGTGGTCCGCGACGCGAGCCAGACGTGGTCACCGATGGAGATGGGCGCAGTGACGGCCCGGAAGTCGGCAGTGTTCACCGTGTGCTGCGCGGTGATCAGGTGCACGCCATGACCGAGCGCGGTGTCTCGGCCGATGGTCAGTGACCCTCGGGCGTCGAGAAGGCACCGGCGGCCGGATCGCGAGTTCTCTCCGATGGTCAACCCGCGAACGCCGACCACGCGTGATTCCGCACCCACGAACGCACCGTCCGCAATGCGAGCGCCACACGCTCTGAGCCAGCCGGTGCGGACGGATCGCAACGGCACGATGGTGACAACGGCGTTGTAGAGGCGCTCACCGAGTTCGGTCCACGCACGCCCGACGAGCCGTGGGATCCCCGTGGTGCTGCCGAAGCTCCGGCGCCCCGCGCTGATGGACACGACCCAACCCCATTTCTCACAACGATCATTCGCAGACGAAAGGATTCGACGCGTGCGGGGAATATCGTGGCACGACGCGATGCATTTGTCGCGGCCGCCCCGGCAAACAATCATCGAGCCCTCCGCTCGCCCGGATACCAGTCAGTAGAAAGGTTTTCAGCCTGGAAATCGGCCCGTTCACGCCGAAGGACCGCCAATCCGAGGCAAGCGCAACCAACGGCACGGCTTGATGCCGATCGTTCATCCACGATCCATTGCGCGAGCGCTCGATAAAGGTGGTGCTGCATTACAGTCCGTTGTTGCGATCACTCGTCGAGCAGCAGAACCACGGGAGCCCCTCATGAAGATCGTTCACGTGTCCGAAGCCTTCGGTGGCGGACTCCGCAGCGCGATCGTCAACTACGTGAGTGCTTCTCCGCAGCACCGACATCACCTCTTCGTCCGTACTCGAGTAGGTCACGAGACGTTCGCGATTCCCGAGGCGGCGACCACGACCGTGTTCGACGGGCCTACCGCAGCATTCCTTCGTGCGGCGCGACGGGAGATCCTCGACGGCGGATACGACTTGGTGCACCTGCATTCCAGCTACGCCGGCTTGCTGCGCGCGATGCTGCCGCGGGGCGTGCGCATCATGTACTCACCGCATTGTTACGCGATGGAGGCGGGACACCCGGTCTACAAACGAGTGGTGTACCGATCGGTGGAGCGTGTACTCGCCCAACGGGAGCAGGTGTTGATGGCCGTCAGCCCCCGTGAGGTCGCCATCGGCCACGGTCTTCGTGCGGCGATGCCCAGCAGGGAAGTACCCAACTCGGCCACGCCCATGGAACCCCTGGCGTTCGACGGTCGTCGGGGTCCGCGGCCGGTGGTCGCGATGTTGGGTCGTATCGCCGATCAGAAGGATCCCCAGTTTTTCGCCGAGGTGGCAGACGTGGTGGGAGATCGGTGCGATTTCGTGTGGATCGGCGACGGGGAAGAAGGACGGACGTCCCTGGCTCGAGCGGGTGTTCAGGTGACGGGATGGGTCGAACCGGCCGTGGTCCGGAGATTGATGCGGTCTGCCGACTTGTACCTGCACACGGCGGCGTGGGAGGGCGCACCTCTGTCGACGCTCGAGGCGGCGGAGATGGGATGCCCGGTGATCAGCCGGTCGATCCCGAGCATGTCCACACTGGGGTACGCACTCGGCGGTGCGACTCCGGTCGAGATGGCGGTTGCCGTCCGGCGGTTCTTCGCTGATGCCGCGTATCAGGCGCGGGTACGCCAGGCAACTGCGGCGGTAGTCGCCGATTACACCTTCGAACTGATGTCCGAGCGTCTCGCCGAGGCGTACGACTTCGCCGCGTGGCGGTTGGGTAACGCAGTAGGCGAGACCGAATCGGCTACGCGCAGCGCATCAGGGATACTCGTCGGGTGACGGGGATCGACGCTGACGCAAGGCCCGTGGCCTTGATCACCGGGGTCGCCGGTCAGGACGGAACGTATCTGTCGGAGCTGCTCATCTCGAGAGGCTGGCAGGTTCACGGCGTTGCCCGGACGGACCCGAGCACGACCGACACCGGCCAGTACCTGACCGGTGTCACCGTTCATATCCAGGACATCGCGAACACCGACGCCACGGTAGATCTGATCGACCGGATCGAACCCGATCACGTCTTCCACCTCGCCGGCATCTCGTCGGTGTGGAAGTCCTGGCAGGATCCCGTTCTGACGACCCGGGTCAACGGTCTGTCCGTGGTCGGTGTCCTCGACGGCTGCCTGACGCTGCAGGACCGAGTGGGCAAGAGGGTCACGGTGGTCAACGCGTCGTCGGCAGAGATTTTTGCCGGCTCCGGTATCTCCCCGCAGGACGAGAACACACCTATCGTGCCCACCTCGCCCTACGGCGCGTCGAAGGCTTTCGCGCATCACATGGTGCAGGTATACCGAGCGAAGGGGCTGGCTGCCTCCAACGCGATCCTCTACAACCACGAGTCGCCGCGCCGACCGGACACTTTCGTCACCCGCAAGATCACCAAGGCGGTGACCGCGATCGCCGCAGGCGAGCAGGACGTGCTGGAGTTGGGCGACACGTCGGCGGTGCGCGATTGGGGCTGGGCGCCCGAGTACGTCGAGGCGGTGTACGAGATGGCGACGCTGAGTCACGGGGACGACGTCGTCGTGGCGACGGGGGAGGCGCGCTCTGTCGAGGACTTCGTGGCCACGGCGTTCGCGTGCGTCGGGATTGCGGACTGGCGGCGACACGTGACGCGGTCGTCTGTCCTCCGACGAGCGGCCGATCCGGAGTCACTCGTGGGCAATTCGGCGAAAGCGCAGCGCCTGCTGTCGTGGTCTCCGCGACATTCGTTCGATGCCGTGGTTCGGGAGATGCTCGTCGGCGACGGAGCGCCTGTCACCGAACGGTGATAACCCGCTCCGTGCCGACGTAGACCGCCTCGGTGGTGTCCTTCTGCGGTCGCCACCAGTGGCCGTTGGTGCGGTACCAGTCGATGGTGGCGGTGAGGCCGGCGCGGAAGTCGGAGTCGCAGATGTCGCCGTGGACGAAGGTGATGCGGTCGGCGACGGGGTCGAGGGAGGCGCGGGTGCCGGCGTAGGTGAGGGCGTCGAGGACGGTGATGTCGACGTCGGGGCGGGTGCGCAGGGTCAGGTGGACGAAGTTCGCGCCGACGAATCCGGCAACCCCCGGTGACGAGCATCCTCGTGGGCGGAACGATAAACACGAGGCCTCGACCGGTCCATTCGAGACCGAGCGTTCTGTGAGGAGGGACGCTCGCGGCGACACGGGTGGTCGGTTCTGTCATGCTTCGTCGGTGCTCATGCGACGGCCCGCCTCCAGGAGTGATAGTGACCTTCTGTTTCGCAGCCTCCCGCCTCCCGTTCAGCGGGGGTGATCCCGCCATGCGTCCCGCGGCACCGGGTTGAGCGTCCCGAACCACCTACCTCTACCTTCTTCCCCGCCCGCGCGGCAGCTTCCGTTTCGGAGTACCTCTCGATGCTTACCTCCTCGTCAGACAACGGGGCCGACGACCTTCTGGGTTCGGTCGCCACACCGTTACGGCCCTGGCCGACATGCTCTCCACGATCACCGACGGCGATGCGACGGTCGAGCGCATCTGCCTTGATGCCGTCGACTCGATCGACGACGCCCAGGCTGCGGCGGTGGCCGTCGTCCGCGACGGTGTGCCCGCCACGATCTGCTCGACGGACGACGTCGTGCTTGCCGTCGACGGTGCGCAGTACGAGACGGGGGAGGGACCGTGCCTCGAGGCATTCGCCACCCAGTCTTTGGTCGTCGCCAACGGGCCGTCGCCAGCCGACCGCTGGCCGGCGTCCGTTCAGTTCATGGTCGCTTGGAAGGTCACGTAACCCCGAGAAGTTCTGCGTGTTTCCGCAGGAGGGGCTGATCGGTCAGGCATCGAACCGGCACGGGGTCATCTAGACGCAGTAGTATCGGTCGTTCGACCGGTTCTATGCCGAAAACCAACCGCACATGTGGTTCAATGGTGCATAGAAGGTGAACAGCCGGTTAAGCACCGATTTCGCCGTCTGAGGACATCGCGTGCACTCCCACGAACAGGGTCTTGCCCGCGCCACCGTTCAGAGCAGGAGACCCCCGTGCCTCGTCGCGTTGCCATCCTCGGTACCCGCGGTTACCCCAGTTATTACGGCGGTTTCGAGACCCTCGTTCGGACTCTCGCGCCGTACCTCGCGGACACCGGCTGGGACGTCTCGGTCTACAGCCGACCCGGCGCAATCGAACTCCAGGATCCGGCACGCGACCACCGCATCGAGTCCATCACAACGCGTGGTCTCGACTCACAGTCGTTAAGCACGTTGTCCTTCGGCGCTACCTCGGCCCTGTCCGCCATCCGCCGGCGTCCTGACGTAGCCCTGGTGATGAACGTCGCCAACGGATTCTGGCTCCCTTTCCTCCGTGCAGCGCGCATCCCCACGGTGGTGAACGTCGACGGCATCGAGTGGGAGCGCGAGAAGTGGGGGGCCAACGCCAAGCGCGCTTTCCGCGTGGGCGCACAGCTGACCGCCTCGCACGCTACGTCGCTGATCTTCGACTCGGCCGGCATTGCCGATCGGTGGACCACCGGGTTCGGGCGGGACGGCACCACCATCGCCTACGGCGGTACTGTACCGGGAGAACTGGACGTACCCCCCGGGCTGCAGTCGGGTGCGTACGCACTGCTCGTGTCGCGTTTCGTTCCGGAGAACACCGTCGAGGAATTCCTCGACGCCGCCGCGATCATCGCCCGTGAGCATGACGTCGTCCTGGTCGGCAGTTCCGGTTACGGCGGCGAACTCGACGCGCGCGCGGAGAGGCTCGCCGCGGAGAATTCCCGCGTGCACTGGCTGGGGCATGTCCACGACGATCAGCATCTGTTTGCCCTGTGGCGCCACGCGGGTGCGTACTTTCACGGGCACAGTGTCGGCGGCACCAACCCGGCCCTCGTGCAGGCCATGGCGTGCGGAGCACCCACGGTGGCGCGAGACACGGTGTTCAACCGTGAAGTACTCGGCGATCACGCGATTTTCGTGCAGCCGGATGTTTCCGCTATTGCGGCAGCCGTAACCACGTTGCTGCGGTCGCGCACGGTGCAGCGAGATTTGGCTGCGGCGGCGGAAGCGCGGGCTCGGCGTTGCTATTCGTGGGACTCCGTGTGCGAACAGTACGACGTGCTGCTGCGGCAGCATGTCGCACGGTCCGATCGGTGGGGTCGCAAGGACATCAGTGGCGCGTCGTCAGTTTCGATCAGCGCGCCGGGTCGCTTCGACGCAAACTTGCCCACAGCATCAGGGCAGTGAGCACGCCTCCGACGGACAAGCAATACGGCGCCGACCACCACGAGTCGGCATCGATGATGACAATCAGTGCCAACGAGGCGAGGCCCACAGACATCTCCGCAGCGCGCAGTCGAAAGACGAGCCGAGAGAGCCGTCGAGTCGTCGCGAGCGTGGACAGCGGCAGAGTCGCGGCGAACACCACGACGTAAATCGCCCACCCCAGTACAGCGCGATTGTCCACAGCGAATCCGTCCCCTGTCACCAAGCGCGTCAACGGGCCGGACAAGGCAAGAGCCCCGGCGCTGAGCACGCCCACCCCCATGGCCAGTACGGCTGAGGCGCGTGCCGCGTCACCCGATCGCGGCGGTCGACCGTCACGGTTCGCTCTCGCGAATGTCGACAGGACGAAGGTTCCCGCCCCGTTGGCGACGGTCAATGCCGGTGCGAGGAGTAACCGGGCCGCCTCGACCGCAGCGACAGCGACTGGTCCACCGGCGGCGCCCACCACCATCCGCGACAGGAGCAGGGCGAGCGGCCGAATGCCGGCCTGCGCTGCGCGCCATCCCGCGAAAGATGCCACGTCGGAGAACGTCCCGCCGCGAATTTCACGCACTCGATATTCGTTCGCGGGCAACCGGACGAGGGCTATTGCAGTTGCGGCCGACTGACCGGCCGCCAGGGCAGCGAAGAACCACCCGACGGTGAGGCCGGTCACCGACGCGGCGGCGACAACGACTACCGCGACCGTGACCACTGCGCCGAGACTGTCGTTGACCGCCAGACGCCAGAATTCCGTCCTGGCGGTGAAGACACGCCGCATGCTTTCGTTGCACACCCACGTTATGGCGACCACCGTCGCGAGGCCCACTTGGACGGGGGAGAGAACGAATACTCCGACGGCAGCGGTCGCGACCGCCGTGAGCGCGGCTCCCGTCACGGCACTGTGCAGCAAGGTGATCCGTACTCGCGGGTCGAACCGGTCGAGCACTGTCAGGGTGTCGCCGAACCAACTCGTGTACAACGTGATCGCGAAGATCAAGGTGCCGTAGGTCAGTGCGTACTGGGCGAATCCGTCTGCGCCCAACATTCGTGCAGCAAGTGCCTGGAGAACGAGGCTACTTGCGGCCGTCACGACTTGGGTTGTGACAGCCCCGCCCGCCGCGCGGATCAGCCGTGCAGGCGATCGCATCGGCCGCGTCGAGGCAGTGGCCGTCATCAGGCGGCGGAGCGAACGTGGAGCCGGAGAAGCTGATCCACGCACTCCAGAACATCTCGGTGATACCGCTCGAGCGTGAAGCGGTGGCGCGCCTCGTCGTGAGCGGCGTCGACTACCGTGCGTACGGCGGACCAGTTCTCACGAACGTCCTGGATCGCGTTCGCGAGAGCAAGGGCGTTGCCCGGTTCGACCAGAACCCCCGTTCGACCGTCGGCGACAATCTCCGTCAACCCCTCGGTGGCCGAGGCGACCACGATCCGCCGACAGAGCATGGCCTCGACGGCGACGTTGCCGAACGGCTCCAGCCGCGACGGCACGAGGGCGACGTCTGCCTCGGCGAAACTGTCCCACACTTCAGTGCGGTGCCCGACGAACGTGACGTTGTCACCCGCGGTTGTCCGGAGTGCCCGCTCGAAAGGCTCGTTGCCGGCGAACGAATCCCCGACCAACGTCAGGTGCACCGGCACGCCGCGATCCGCTAGCAGGCGTACGGCGCGGACGGCCACATCGGTCCCCTTGCGTGCGGACAGGCGCCCTACCTGCACGAGCTTCAGGGTCGAGTCGATGGCGGGCCTCGGCGGAGCCGGCGGCGTCGGGGGGCCCGCGACGCCGTTGTAGACGACCCGGCGTGGCAGGACGTCCACCATTGAAGCGCTCACGCGGGAATTGAATACCGCGAGGTCGACGCAGCGCAGGGGTGCGAAAAACCCCGCTCGCACAATTGGATTGGAGATCGACTCTGCCTCATGGACATGGCACAGCGTGGGGATGCCCATGGCTTTTCCAGCCACCGGCCAGAGCGGGAGAACGACCGTGTTCACATACAGGGCGTCCACATGGTGACGTCGTAGGACGTCGTGTATCGGCCGCAGTGACCGAGCACTATCGGCACCAAAACGCAGAAAGCCGGTTGGCCGCAGCGCTTCTCGCCGCAGTACCGACGCCGGAACGATCTCGACCACGGCACCGGCTCGTTGCAGGGCTGCAACCAGCGGTCCATCGGTAGGCAGGGCGACTACCACTCGGTGGCGAGTGACAAGTGCGCGCACCGATTCCAGAGCCATTCGGTCCGAGCCGTAAAGCTCGGCGGACGGGTGTGCGACCAGAACGGTCTTCATGCCTGCGATGCGCGATCGATGCTTTGGCCTGCCTCGACCACCAGCGTGAGCGCCCGGCGGAGCATCGTGCTCGAGGTATGCACGGTGTAGGGGAAATAGACCACCTCGACGCCGACGGAGGCGAAGTCCCGTTCCAGAGCGTTCCCGCGCGGGGTGCCCCGCCAGTCGTCGCCCTTGAAGATGCGGTGGAACCGGACAGCACGCCACGTGTCCAGCTTGTGCGGGACCGTTTCTTCGAAGACCTCGTCGACGTAATCGATGTGGCTGACTACTTCGAGCCGCTCGGCCGCCGGGACGAACGGCCGCTGCCCCTTGGCCAACTCGCACATGTCGTCCGAGACAACACCAGCGATGAGGTAATCGCATTGACTGCGAGCATGTTTGAGGATGTTGAGATGGCCGACGTGGAAGAGGTCGTAGACGCCGGGTGCGTACCCGACCACACCGTGCCGCATGACTCTTCCTCGCTTCGTAATCGGCCGGAACCCGGTACCGGGGCTCTAAAAATACCGAACGCAGGGTAGCATCCACCCAAACAGTCATGAGTGAAATCGAGCGACGACGAGGCGGGCATGACAGAGGTATCCCGGCGTAAGGCCTACGCGACCGCCGTGCAGAAGCTGCTGGCCGCGCAGAAGCCGGCGCGGGGGACGGCGGCGTACTCGCGTCACGTCAACCGTCCGCTCGGACGTCGTGTCGCCGCATGGGGCAGCACTGTGGGAATGACGCCGGACCAGGCGACCGGTCTCAGCGCCGTTCTCTCGGGATCGGGGATTGCGCTGCTCGCAACCGTTCCGCCGCGATGGTGGTCCGGCCTGCTGATCGGGCTGCTCCTGGCTGCCGGGTATGTCATGGACTCGGTCGATGGCCAGTTGGCGCGGCTTGGAGGGGGCGGGTCCGTGAGGGGCGAGTGGTTGGACCACACCGTCGACTGCTTCAAAACTTTGACCCTGCACGCCGCGGTTCTCATCGGATTCTTCCGCTGGCCCCCAGTGGACAGCGATGCCGTCCTCCTGATTCCACTCGGCTACCTCGTCGTGGCGACGGCTACCTTCTTCGGCTGGATTCTGATGTGGTCGCTGCGTGCCGCGAAGCCGACGAGCACCGTTCTTGCCGATCCGGCACCTGAGTCGCCCTGGCGCAGATTCCTGCTTCTCCCGACCGACTACGGTGCCCTGTGCATAGCGTTCTCGGTGTGGGGGCTGCCGGTGGTTTTTCTGGCCGTCTATTCGTTCTTCTTCATCGCGTCGGCCGGCGCGCTGGCGCTCGCGCTGATGAAATGGTGGCGCGAATTGTCCGAGTGGGATCGGGCGCGCAGTGCGCAGGGCACCGTCGTCGGATGACCAACGGAAAGTCGGCGCAGGCGCCCGCACGGCTCGCGGACGCCATCGCTGCCCCAGATAACTTTCCGTCGCTGGGCACTCGTCTCCCGCGTCGAATCTGGTTGCCGCTGTTGCTCCTGTTGGTCGCGTCGATCCCCTGGCGCCGCGGTGCCTACTTCTCTGGGGGACTCGACACGGTAGTCATCGCCAAAGCGGCTCTGACTGTCGTGGCCGCGTCGCTGGCGCTTCCCAACGGTGCGCTGCCGCGACGTGCCGTCCCTGCAGCCCCGTTCGTCCTGCTGGGCCTCTACTTAACTATCTCGGCGTTCGGCGCCTGGATGTACGGTGACCTGATCCCGACTCTCGCGCTGGTGATGCGGGTCGGGTTAGCGGCAGTTGTCGTCTACTGCTTGCTGTCGTCATTCGATACGGCTGGTGTCCTCATGGGCCTCGCGCGAGGGATGCTCGTGGTCGGGGGGTTCGCTGCTGTGACGGGCCTGCCGACCTTGTCGTCCGGTCGGCTGTCCGGCGGACTACCGCCCATCGCACCCAATGAGATCGCAATCCTGTGCGGCGTCCCTTTCATCGTGCTGTTCTGGCGAGCGGTGTACGTCGGTCGATCGCGGCTGGATGTGCTCCTGCTGGTCGCCCTGGCAGTCACGGTCTATGCGACCGCTTCGCGAACCGGCATTGCGTTGCTGGTCGCGGCCACTCTGCTCGCCTTGATTCGTGCTCGCCATCTCCGGGCGATCGTGGTGGTGATGGCGGCGGCGTCTGCCCCGCTCCTCGCGTACGTCTTTGCATACACCGACGTGTTCGCTGGGTTTCTCGATCGCGGGGGAACAGGCAATACTGCAACGCTGAACTCGCGCACCATTGCGTGGACAGCCGCAGCCGAACTCGCGCAGGACTGGCTGCAGCATCTGTTCGGAGCCGGCATGTCTCGCAAAATCATCGCGGTAACAGGGCAGTACTGGTCCACTCAGACCCTGGACAGCACGTGGGTGTCCACTTTGGTGCAGGCCGGCTACCTAGGCCTCGTTCTGCTGGTCGGGCTTATCGTGTACGGCGCGCGCGGTGTGGCCTTCGTTCCCGGACCGTTGTCGGTTCTCCTCGCGGTGTTGCTCTTCTTCTCAGTGGGACGCAGCATTCTGGAGAGCGGCATGATGGATGCCAGCTCCGGCTTCCTGACCTTCTTCGTCCTCGTGACAGCCGCCGGAGCGGTACGACTGCAACGGAACCGACTCACGACCTCTCGCGGGGACCGACTGTAAGCAACCACCATGCTCGGTGCAGAATGACGACCCGTGAGCATCGTGGGGGGCGTGTGGCGATGGTGGCAGAAGAGGGCCGTGCGCCGTCGCCGCGGCAGAGATGCGGAGCGGTGCACCTGTGCGGCGTGCAGGTACACCCGCAACTGAATTAGTCACAGCACCTCAGCACGGCTGAACATCCGTCGGGCACGGCGTCGCGCCGGCTTCTCCACGCGCTCACGCCGGGTCTCTCGGTCGTATACCTGTCGCGAGGCCAGCACGGGCTTCGCGGCAACCCCCATCATGTGCGCGCCCCCTCGGCGAGGCCGAAACGCGACTTGCTAAGGACGGGCTCCGCGACAGCACCTCGAGGCTGCACCGCGCGCGAATGGGGTAGGTTACCGGTGCTCGGTACATCCTCCTGCCGATCGATCCGTATTCGCATCGATGCGGTGTGGCCTGCGTCAGGCCCGCCCCACGCAGGAGTGATCGTGACCCTTCGCCCCTCAGCTTCTCGCCCTTCGTTCGACGGGGGTGATTCCGCCATGCTGCCCGCGGCACCGGGTTGAGCGTCCCGAACCTCCCACTTGTCACCTTGTTCTCCCCGCCCGTGCGGCAGCTTCCGGTTCGGAGTACCTCTCGATGCTTACCTCCTCGTCCGACAACGGGGCCGACGACCTTCTGGGGTCGGTCGCCGACACCGTGACGGCCCTGGCCGACATGCTCTCCACGATCACCGACGTCGACTCGACGGTCGAACGGATCTGTCTCGACGCGGTCGAGTCGATCGACGACGCCGAAGCGGCGGCCGTGACCGTCGTCCGCGACGGCAAGCCGGCCACGATCTGCTCTACGGTCGATGCCGTTCTCGCGGTCGACGCGGCGCAGTACGAGACGGGGGAGGGGCCGTGCCTCGAGGCGATCGCCACTCAGTCGCTGGTCGTCGCCAACGGGCCGTCGCCGGCCGACCGCTGGCCGGCCTTCACCCGACGGGCGGGGCGCAGCGGCTACCGCAGCTTCCTGTCGGCGCCGCTGGCCATCGATGCCGACTACTCCGGTGCGCTCAACCTGTACAGCTCACAGCCCGATGCGTTCTCGACCGTGGACGCGGCGGCCATGCGGATCTACGTGAGTGTCGCCGTAACAGCGCTGGGCGCGGCTCGGCGAGCCGCCGCAGCCCAGGCGCAGGTGGAGCGGCTGCTCGGCGCAATGGAGTCCCGCGCCGGCATCGAGCAGGCGAAGGGCATCGTGATGGTGATGCTGAACGTGACCGACGAGAAGGCGTTCGACCTGATCAAGTGGCGGTCGCAGGAGACCAACACAGCCGTGCGGGTGCTGTGCCGGCAGCTGCTGGCCGACGTGGCTGCTAACCCTTTGCTGGACCAGGGTGTGTCGGCCGAGTTCGCCAAGTTGCTCATGACCGCGCACGAGCGGGTGGGGGAGGGCGGGGCATAGGTTCGCGCGTTGTTGACACTCCGACTGCGCCGTTCGCGGATGCAGTACTAATGACAGCAGCCGAGCGTCACTCTCGACCAGCCCCCGACCCGACTTTCGGGCCCGGCGAGGTTGGAGTGACAGAAGCCAGTCAACTTCTGCTCTATCACGCCCTGACCGCGCTGGCGCAAGCCCGTATCGTCCGCAATCCTGTGGCCGCTCCCGCGCGCTTGTTGGCGGAAGCGGATACGATCTGGTCGATTTGCGTGAATGCGCGCGGCCTACCTCGGCGAGAAGAGCGCGCTGGTGCATAGGCGCCGCTGCGGCCAGCGTGGCGGTGCCGCCCGCGTCGTTCGAGTAGCCGACGAACTGGTTGACGGTGGCGTTGTGCTAAAACTGAATCTGCGGTGCGGTTCAAGGGCGACGAGGGAATGTTCGGCGGCCACCGGTCGCCTGTCCGCTGCCGTTGCTGGTAGAGATGATGCAGCCTTTGAGGACCTACGCCGACCTCATGCCAAACGGATTTCGCTTGGCATGAGCTCAACGCGGGCTTTACACGTTGAAATGCTGGTTCGGCGCACTGACCCAAATGCGCTGGCTGATGTTGTACACGGGAATGGCCACCGGGCGCCACCAAGACTTGCACCAGATTGCTCCTGTCAAGTTGTTGGCAGTCCCGACTTTTGCATTGATGCGAATGGTATTGCCAACGGCCTTGGGAACGCTGCCGTATTGGGATCCCATTTGCACGGCGACAACTTTGCCCCCACCCATCTGGCTGCACCGCCAATCCCCAAACTTGACCGTAACGGTCGGAAGGGCAGCTTGTGCGGTAGAGGGTGCGACGATGATCGGCCCCACTAGACCAGCCACGATGACACTCGCCCCGGCAACGAACTTCTTCAACTTGTTGGACATGTATGACTCCCTGATGTCGGGGGGTGATGGGTTGGAGCAATCCAATACCGATCGAATGCTCCTGACCGGAACCCTAGCGCAGGGCGGTCAATCTTCGCGTAGTGCGAACGGTCGAATTTCGTGATACAACTCGGGAGATATGGACGCAATGCGGCACAGTTCGATCCTTTTCGAGGGAGCGGATTGTCGGTGCGGAGGCGCAGGTTGGGTCGCCAACATCAACGTTCCCGAGCATTAATTTGTAAGTTGGCGTGAATGCGCACAGGTGACATCTGCGCACGAAAGCTAAGGGCGCGTGTCATGGTTCACCGACTCGCCGTACTCCCAGCAATCGGGTGTGTAGCGCTGATGAGTTTCGCGAAACAGTGGTCGGCGTCGAGGCCGTTCTGGTCGCACCACCGGTTGGCTCCGGCGGGGTCCGAGAACGTGGCGCCGGCGGCCGTCACCCAGAAGTCCGAGAAGCTGAACACGCTCCACTCGCCGGACCACATGAGCTTGACGTTCGGGTAACGCAGGCGCAGGTCGAGGTGCTCGGCGAGGGTGGACGAGTTGTTCCACGTCGTCCCGTCGGCGACCAGGCCCGGCTTCTTCGAGCTCAGCTGCGGGACCCACCGCTCGCCGAGGTCCCGCAGGATGACGGGCCGGTCGGCGTTCGCGATCGCGCGCAGGGCGTCGAAGGCGGCAGACTCGGACGTGCCGGTGACCGGCTCGGCCGGCGCGGAGGCCGTGACCGGTTCGACGTCGGAGCCGAGCTGCGCCCGCGCGCCCGCGGGCTCCCCGCGGTCGCAGTCCACGACGTACCTGGTCCCGCCTGACGTCGCTCCCCTGGTCGAGCCCGTGGAGGAGTCCGGAGGCAGCCAGAAGGAGCCGACCGGGAAGCGGAACGACTGCTGGACCGACTCGAACCCACCGCCGCTCGAACCCGAGCCGGTGTCCACTCCCGGAACCGCGAGGGGGGCGTCCGACATGTCGAACAACGCGGAGGCCACGTTCGCCCCGCCGCGCGTGATCGACAGCCGCATGGCGTCGGACGACAGGACATCACCCGCCGGGCACGTGGCCCGCACCTCCATGGTCACCACCAAGGCGCCGCTGTCGGTGGTGACCTCGGTGGGAGTGAACGTCGGCGGAGTCCCGCACGCCGTCACATAGGAGTCGGACGAGTCCGAGCTCCCGGCGTCGGCGTCACCGGCCGCAATCGCCCCGGCGGGCGGGCCCGTCGGGTCGAAGCGGTGCAGGACACCGGAACCCGCGTACAGGAACCCGTCGCCGACCGTCTCCAGCGTGCCTCCTCGCGCGTCCACGGGGTACAGCGGAAGGCTCCACAGTTCCGATCCGTCGGCCAACGAGAAGGCGGCCAGGGTCGAATCCGCCGTCGACAGGAACGCGCGACCGTCGGTCGCGTCGACGGTGGCGCCGTAGCGCGGCGCCGTCCACAGGGTGTCGCCCGTCGCCACGTCGAGCGCCTCGGTCACGTCTCCGGACGGTACGACGATCGTCGAGCCGATCATCGCTGCTTCGGACGTCTTGTCCGCGAGATCGGGACGGGCCCAGCGGAAGTCACCCGTCACGGGGTCGAGCGCTCCACCTCCGCGATACAGGAACGGCGCGGACGGGTCCGCGTCGGCGACGAAGGCGTAGTCGATGGGTGCGTCGTACGGGGTTGCCGTCGTCAGCCCGTCGCTGGAGACGATCGCCGGCGAGAACTCGCCGCTAGCCGGGCTGTCGGGGCATCGGTTGGTCATGACGGCCCGCCCACCGAGCGGGTACGAGTACCCGGTGTTTGAAATGACGAGGTCGCCGTCCGCGGTGTTCGCCACCACCGACGTGCCGGAGTTCTTGACCAGCACGTCACCGACGACCTCGAACGTGTTGCTGTCCCCGCTCCCGGTGACCGAGCAGCGGTCGTCGGGATAGGACCGGGACCACGACGCGGTCGGATCGTCGACGGTGCCCTTGCTGATGACCGAGGCTTCCGCGCTCTGGTCCCAGCCGCTGACGTAAAGATCGGATCCGCTCACGTAGACGGCGCCCACGTACGCCGCCACCTGGTGGGTGGAGTCGACGGCACCGGTCGAGGCGTCGAGAAACTGGACGCTGCTGGACCCGGGAGTCGAGCCCCGGTCGATGCAGGGCAGTCGTCCGTCGAGCGTGGCGTTGGCGCACCCACCGAAGTTGTCGATCACGTGCGTCCATTCGACCGTGCCGTCGGTGGCGTCGACCGCCGCGATGGTCGTCGACCGGGTGGATCCGTCCCGTGCGGCGACGAAGGCCCGCTCGCCGTCGACGACGGCACCGGGCCGTTCGTAGTCCTGCTCGCCGAAGAGTGGACTGAAGAAGTAGCTGTCCGACCCCGGAACCACCGTGGACGGCTCCAGCGACCAGGCCGCGGTCGGCGCCGTGGGGAACGTTCCCCCGGTGAGGGCATCCGCGACAGTGGTTGTCTGCGAGCCGGAATCGGGCCGCACAACCACGACGACGGCCGCCGCGAGAGCCACGACGACGGCTGCGACAGCAGCGCCCAAGAGGACGACGCGACGACGTCCCGGCCTCGGCGCGCTGCCCGGTTCCGTCGACGACGCGGGTGCGTCACCCGGACCGGCAAGGGTCGCGGGCGCCGGTTCGTCGGGGGCCACGGGACGATCGGGCGCAACCGGCGAGGCGGGGGTCGCGTCCGTGGTCGACGGCGGGGTCTCCGGCGTGGCGCGCGACGACTTCGACAGCGACACAACGGGTGTGGTCGGTCGAGGTTTCTCGGTGCGCTTGGTCAGCGGGACAACCGGCCGTTCCTGCGGGGGCGGTGGCGGCGGCGGAGCCGACTCGGAAGCGG
>NZ_JABUBU010000034.1 GCF_019834675.1 Rhodococcoides corynebacterioides
GAACGGGGGGAGTGACGCGAACAGGGGTGGTGCGGGGTCAGCGCCGCTTGATGGTGCGCTGCATGCCCTTCATCTTGGCGCCGCCGGGAATCGGACCCTTCGGCAACGGCGGGCCCGAGCGGGTGCCCAGAGCGGCGAGTCGACCCTCGATGGTCTCCATGCGCTTGGCGTCGATGTTGCGGGGGAGCTTGGTCAGGAACTTCTGCAGCCCCGACAGCGGCACCTGACCGTCGCCGTTGCCCACCACCACGTCGTAGATCGGGGTGTCGCCGACCAGGCGGGCGATCTTCTTCTTCTCCTGCGCGAGCAGTTGCTTGACGCGCGACGGCTGTCCCTCGGCGACCAGGATGATGCCCGGGCGTCCGATGACGCGGTGCACCGCGTCGAGCTGGGTGGTCCCGGCCACGGCGGTCTTGACGCGCCAGTTGCCCCGCAGGTTGTCCAGCGCCCACGCGGCCGCTCCGGCCTGTCCGTCGGCCTTGCCGTACACGGACTTCTGCACCCGACGGCCGAAGATCACGAACGCCACCAGCACACCGATCAGCAGACCGAACGGCAGCAGCAACCACTCGATGCCGAAGACGAGTCCGATGAGGAAGAACAGCACCGTCATGCCCACGACGGACCCGATCATCAGCGGCAGGAGGAGCTTGTCCTCCTTGCGCTGCATCTGGAACGCCTGCCACAACTGAGCGCGCCGCTCCTTCGAGGCCTGCTTGCGTGCGGCTTTGGCGGCGGCCTTGGCTTCCTTGCTGGGTTTACCGGAGCCGGACCCGCCGGTCTTCGTCGATGCCATGACGTCCAGGATAGGCCCCGACGTCCGGAGAACCGAACGGCCCGCCACCCGCGGAAGCGGGGGCGGGCCGGTGGACGAATCGGGCGCGGGTGCTACCTCGCCGCGAGACGCTCCATGAGCGAACTGGCCTCCTGCGACGCCGAGCCCTCGTCGCCGAGGTGCGCCATGTTCTCGGCGATGGGACGGCCGTGGTGGGCCATGGCCTGGGCGTAGAGACGGCCGGCGCGGTACGACGAGCGCACCAGCGGTCCGGCCATGACGCCGGCGTAGCCCATGGCCTCGGCGGCGGCGGAGTGCTCGACGAACTCCTCCGGCTTGACCCACCGCTCGACGGGGTGGTGCCGTGGCGAGGGACGCAGGTACTGGGTGATGGTGAGGATGTCGCAGCCGGCGTCGTGCAGGTCCTGCATCGCCTGCGTGACCTCCTCGAACGTCTCGCCCATACCGAGGATGAGGTTGGACTTGGTGACCAGACCGGCATCGCGCGCCGCGGTGATGACGTCGAGGCTGCGCTGGTACCGGAACGCCGGGCGGATGCGCTTGAAGATGCGCGGAACCGTCTCGACGTTGTGGGCGAGCACCTCGGGCCGCGAGGAGAACACCTCGGCGAGCTGGTCGGGATCGGCGTTGAAGTCGGGGATCAGCAGCTCGACACCCGTGTTGGGGTTGAGTCTCTTGATCTCGCGGACGGTCTCCGCGTAGAGCCACGCGCCGCCGTCCTCGAGGTCGTCGCGCGCGACACCGGTGATGGTGGAGTAGCGCAGACCCATCGCCTGCACCGACTCGGCGACGCGGCGGGGCTCGTCGCGGTCCAGATCGGCGGGCTTGCCGGTGTCGATCTGGCAGAAGTCGCAGCGCCGCGTGCACTGCTCGCCACCGATGAGGAACGTGGCCTCGCGGTCCTCCCAGCATTCGTAGATGTTGGGGCAGCCCGCCTCCTCGCACACCGTGTGCAGACCCTCGCGCTTCACGAGGCCCTTGAGTTCGGTGTACTCGGGGCCCATCTTGGCGCGGGTCTTGATCCACGACGGCTTGCGTTCGATCGGGGTCTCCGCGTTTCGGATCTCGAGGCGGAGGAGTTTGCGTCCGTTCGGGGCGTGTGCGGGGTTTTCGGGTGCGACGGTCACCGGGACGATCTTACGCCCGCCCGGACCGCCCGGTTCGCGGTCGGGGTGCCGCTGGGACGCGTCGCACGCTCACCGGAAGACGGTGGTGGTGAACTGCGGTGTCGCGGGCGCACTCTCCGCCGCCGGGGTGCGGTCGAGCTCGCGGTCGGTGACCGCGAGGGTGCCGTCGAGCGCCGCGAGAATCCACCGGGTGACGTCGGGCGTCACGTCGTCGACGGTGACGGATCGCCCGAGTTCGGCCGACAGCGTCGTCACTCCCGCGTCGGCGATCCCGCAGGGGACGATCGCCCCGAAGCCGTCGAGACTGGCGTCGCAGTTGAGGGAGAACCCGTGCAGGGTGACTCCGCGCTGCACGCGCACGCCGATGGCGGCGACCTTGCGTTCGGGTTGCCACACGCCGCGGACGCGACCGGCGGCCAACCAGACGCCGGATCGTCCCTCGACCCGGCCGGTGGTCAGCCCCAGCTCGCCGCAGAACGAGATCAATGCTTCCTCGATCAGGCGCACGTACCGGACCACGTCGACCGGCTCCGCGAGACGGACGATGGGGTAGCCGACCAGCTGGCCCGGCCCGTGCCAGGTGATCTTGCCGCCGCGGTCGACGTCGATGACCGGCGTGCCGTCCGCGGGCCGATCCTCCGGCGCGGTGCGTCGACCGGCCGTGAACACGGCGGGATGCTCGAGGAGCAACAGCTCGTCGTGCCCGAGTCCCTGCGCGCGGCGATCGGCCACCCGGCGCTGCAACTCCCAGGCCTCGACGTAGTCGACGGTGCCGAGACGACGGACGTCGACGGGCGTGGACTCCAGGCGGATCGGGCGGCTCATCGGTCGGATTCTACGCCCGGCCGTACCGCCGACGATCAGCCGACGGTGTCGGCGAGCGCCTCGCCGATGGTGTTGTGCTCGAACGTGAACCCGTGCTTCTCTAGCACCGCGGGAATGGCGCGCGGATTGGCCAGGATGGCCTCGTTCGCGAACTCGCCGATCAGCAGACCGATCGCGAAGCCCGGCACCGCCCACGGCGCCGGACGGTGCGCCGCGCGGCCCATC
This sequence comes from Rhodococcoides corynebacterioides, assembly GCF_019834675.1. Lineage (GTDB taxonomy): Bacteria > Actinomycetota > Actinomycetes > Mycobacteriales > Mycobacteriaceae > Rhodococcoides > Rhodococcoides corynebacterioides_A. The sequence continues at coordinate 2,974 of NZ_JABUBU010000034.1, forward strand.
GCGCTGTTGAACTGCGCATTGGTGACCGGCGCCGGTCCCTGCAGATTCACCGGCCCGCTGATGTCGGTGTTCTCGACGGCGAACACGATGGCCCGCACCTCGTCGGTCAGCGAGATCCACGGGAAGTACTGCCGGCCGCTGCCCAGGCGCCCACCGAGCCCCAGCTTGTACAGCGGGCGGAGCTTGCCCATCATGCCGCCGTGGCGGGAGAGCACGGCCGCGCTGCGCAGCAGAACCACCCGGACGCCGTTCTCGGCGGCGTACGACGTGGCCCCTTCCCAGTCCCGACACACCTCGGCGAGGAAGCCGGAGCCGGCGGGGGCGGTCTCGTCGACCACGCGGTCGCCGGTGTCGCCGTAGTAGTTGATGCCGCTGGCGTTGATCAGCGCCGGCACGCCCGCCGCCACGACGGCGCGCGCGAGCAGTTCCGTCGGTTCGATGCGGCTGTCCCGGATGGCCTGCTTGTACGCACCCGTCCACCGCTTGTCACCGATGCCGACGCCGCACAGGTTGACGACGGCGTCCGCGCCGGACAACGCCGACTCGTCCAGCCGACCCTCCGCCGGGTTCCAGGTGATCTCGTCGGGGCCGGCGGCCGGGCGCCGCACCAGCCGATCGACGTCGTGCCCCGCCCGGCGCAACGACGCGACGAGAGCAGTTCCGATCAAGCCGGACGAACCGGCGACGACGACACGCACGGTGACGGGCCTCCTGTGCTGGTGGAACGCGAATGGAGCCGGAACGCCACGAGGGGCACCCGCCGCGGCGGATGCCCCTCGTGCAGTCGAGCGTCGATGCGAACCGCGCCGACCGCCGGGGGCTGTACCCGACGGTACCGACCCGGCCGCGCCGACGACGGCTCGGCGACTACAGGCCCAGATCGGCCTCGAACGCACCCTCCTCGAGACGGTGCTTGACGGTGGTCAGGAAGCGACCGGCGTCGGCGCCGTCGACCAGGCGGTGGTCGTAGGTCATGGGCAGGTAGGCCATCGAGCGGACACCGATGGACTCCGCGCCGGAGGCGTCGGTGACCACCACGGGACGCTTGACGATCGCACCCGTGCCCAGCATCGCCGCCTGCGGCGGCACCAGGATCGGGGTGTCGAACAGCGCGCCCTGGCTGCCGATGTTGGTGATGGTGAACGTGCCACCGGACAGCTCGTCGGGCTTGAGGCCGTTGGAGCGGGCGCGGTTGGCGATGTCGGCGATGGCGCGCGCCAGACCGGCCAGCGACAGGTCACCGGCGTTGTGGATGACCGGCGAGAGCAGACCCTGCTCGGTGTCCACGGCGATGCCGAGGTGCTCCGAGTCGTAGTAGGTGATCTGCTTCTTGTCCTCGTCGATGCTGGCGTTGACGTTCGGGTGCACCTTCAGCGCCTCGACGACGGCCTTGGCGAAGAACGGCAGGAACGTCAGGTTGACACCCTCGCGGTCCTTGAAGCCGGCCTTCGCACGCGTGCGCAGCGCCGCGATGCGGGTCATGTCGACCTCGAACACCTGCGTCAGCTGAGCCGACGTCTGCAGGGACTCGCGGGTCTTCTTGGCCGTGATCTGGCGGATGCGGTTGATCTTCTGCGTGGTGCCGCGCAGGTGCGCCAACTCCGGACGCACACCCGCGTTCGACGGGGCCGACGACGCCGGGGCCTGAGTCGCCGAGGCGGCCGGGGCCTGCTGCGCCGGAGCGGACTCCTGCGTCGCGGGAGCCTTCTTGGCCTCCGCAGCGGCGAGGACGTCCTGCTTGCGGATGCGGCCGCCGACACCGGTGCCGGTGACCGAGTTCAGGTCGACGTCGTTCTCCGCGGCGAGCTTGCGCACCAGCGGGGTGACGTACGGGCTGGACCCGGTGGAGGTGGACGACGAGTCCGACGCGGGCTTCTCGCCGCCGCCGGAGCTGTTCTCGGACTTCGACTCCGACTTCGGCTCCGGGGTGTAGTGCTCACCGGCGGGCTCGGGGTCGGCCTGCTTCGACTCCTGCTCGGCCGGAGAGGCCTCCGCCTTCGGCTCGGCCTTGGGCTCCGGCTTCGGCTCCTCCTTGGGGGCCTCCTGTTTCGGGGCCTCCTGCTTCGGCTCGGGCGCCTTCTCGGACTTCGCCGGCGCACCGGAGCCGATGACGGCGAGCTGTCCGCCGACCTCGACGGTGTCGTCCTCCTCGGCGGAGATCTCGAGGAGCGTGCCCGCGACGGGGGAGGGGATCTCGGTGTCGACCTTGTCGGTGGAGACCTCGAGCAGCGGCTCGTCGACGGCGACCTCGTCGCCCACGGCCTTGAGCCAGCGGGTGACGGTGCCCTCGGTGACCGACTCGCCGAGCTCCGGCATGGTGACCGGGGTGCCCTCGTCGGATCCGGAATCGGAGCTGCCGGAGTCGTCGGAGGAGGAGCTCGGTGCCGGAGCGTCGGCCTCGTCCTCACCCTCGACGGATGCCTTCTCGGCGGCGTCGGACGGGGCGGCGTTCGCCTCGCTGTCGTCGCTGTCGTCGCTGCTGTCGGCGGCGGAGTCGTCGCTGCCGGAATCGTCGCTGCTGCCGGCGTCGTCGGCCGAGTCACCGATGACGGCGAGCTCACCGCCGATCTCGACGGTGTCGTCCTCCTGCGCGACGATCTTGGTCAACACACCCGCGGCCGGAGAGGGAATCTCCGTGTCGACCTTGTCGGTGGAGACTTCGAGCAAGGGTTCGTCGACTTCGACCGTGTCCCCCTCCTGTTTCAGCCACCGTGTGACAGTTCCCTCGGTGACGCTTTCACCGAGAGCTGGCATCTGGACGGAGAAGGTCATGTCTGTTGACTCCTCGACAGTTGTTGTGCGGGTGTAACGGCTGGTGCCGACTCGTGGTCGCGTGCGGTGCGGCGCGTGCCCCGAGTCGGCTGCCGGAACGGGGACCGTCGGAGGAGTTGCCTCCACGACCCTCGACCCGCAGCGTGAGGTGGTTCACGCGCGTGCGGACCCATCCTGTCACTTCCCACCGCGCGGCGCGCCCGGCGGGGTCGGCGCGGCGCCTGGATGATGGACGGAGAGCGATTGCGTGCATTACGTGCACCGACGACGGCGGTCGAGACCGCGGTCCGGACGGCAGTCGGGTCACCGAGACGAGGACCGAGAAGAGGGAGAGACGACCGTGGGACTGTTCGACAGGTTCAGGCGAGCGGGAGGACGACGAGCCGGGGCGGAACCGAGCGACCGGCAGCACCTGGCCGACTGGGCCGCCGCGCGGGTGGGCGTCGAGGCGTACGTCGAGCCGGAGACCACCGTCACCCCGATCACCGTGGTGCTGGTGGCCCAGGACGGCGAGTGGACCCGCCGCGCGGTCGGCGGTGAGAAGGGTGCCCGCAAGCTCGGCGAGGACCTGAAGATCCCGGTGTACGACGTGCGCAAGGTCGGCTACCCGCAGCGCATGCGCGACCACGACGCCCGGCAGAAGATTCTGCGCCGACGCGAGCAGGGCGCCTGAGCGCCCTGCCCGCGACCGGTCAGTGGCTCGTCAGCCGTTCTCGGCAGTATCCGATCGGCCGTTCGCGGCAGGGCCCGATCAGCCGTTCTCGGCGATGTCCTCCAGAACGGCGATCATGGTGCGCACCGGCACGCCCGTCCCACCCTTGAGGGTGTAGCCGAACGGACCACCGGTGTTGAACGCCGGCCCCGCGACGTCGATGTGCGCCCACTGCACACCCTCGGCCACGAACTCCTTCAGGTACAGCGCGGCGGCCAGCATGCCGCCCCAGCGGTGATTGGTGACGTTCGCCAGGTCGGCGACCCGGGAGTCGAGGTCCGCGCGCAGCTCGCGCGGCATCGGCATGGCCCATCCGCCGTCGCCGACGCGCTGCGAGATCGACGCCACCCGATCGCGGAACGCATCGGTGCCCATCACCCCCGGGGTGCGGGTGCCGAGGGCGACCATCTGCGCGCCCGTCAGGGTGGCGGTGTCGATGAGGTAGTCCGGCTCGTCCTCGCAGGCGCGCACGATCGCGTCGGCGAGGATCAGGCGGCCCTCGGCATCGGTGTTGATGACCTCGACGGTGGTGCCGCCGTACTGGGTGAGCACGTCGCCGGGCCGCTGCGCGGTCGAGGACGGCATGTTCTCCGCCATCGGCACCGTGGCCGTGACGTTCACGGGGAGCTCGAGCTTCGCGGCGAGCACCACCGTGGCGACGACGGCGGCCGCTCCGGCCATGTCCGAGGTCATGTTCTCCATTCCGGCGGCCGGCTTGATGGAGATGCCGCCGGTGTCGAACGTGATGCCCTTGCCGACCAGCGCCACGGACGGCGCCTTCTTCTTGCCGCCGGTCCAGGACAGCCGCACCATCCGCGGCGGGCGCGACGAGCCCTTGCCGACGCCGATGATGCCGCCGTAGCCACCGCGCTCGAGGGCGCGCTCGTCGAGCACCTCGACGGACAGCCCGGCCGCGGAGCCGAGCGTGCGTGCGCGCTCGGCGAACTCGGCCGGGAAGAGGTGACTCGGCGGGGTGTTGACCAGGTCCCGCGCGACCACGACGGCCTCCGCGACGGCGATCGACCGCGTCAGATCCGCCTTGGCCTGCTTGTCGCGCGGCGAATCGACGAGCAGGTCGATCCGCGTGAGCGCAGGAGCGTCGTCGTCCGCCGGCTTCTTGTACTCGGTGAAACGGTAGGCGCCCAGTACCAGGCCCTCGGCGACCGCCCCGAGACCGATCGGAGCGAGTGTGGTGCTGAGGTGGCGCACGCCGGACAGCGCCCGCGCCGCGGTTCCGGCGGCCGCGCGCACGACGTCCTCCGAGCGATCGTCGGCGTCGCCGAGCCCCACGCTCACGACGGACGCGACCGGCAGCGACGACGGCGCCGGGATGCGATGCACCTGATCGCGGCGGCCGGTGGCGCCCACGGCGACGAGTCCGGCGAGCACCTCCCGCGCGGCGTCGCCGAGGAAGTGGTCGCCGATCAGGCGGGGATCGCCCGCGGTGGTCTCGAGTCCGACGAGGATGGCGTCGGCGGCCTTGTCGACGGTGCCGGCGAGGACCAGATCGGGTCCGGATGTACTGCTCACGAGTGGTGACTCCTGTGGGTCGGCGGACGGTCGGGCTTCGATCGTATGGTGGCGGCCCGACACGCACCCGCCGGGCGGGGCAGGCGCTAGGTTCGTCCGCATGAGCGATGCCGAACTGCTGCAGGGCCCGATCCACGACGCGCACGTCGCGCTCGGTGCGAAATTCGCGGAGTTCGGTGGATGGTCGATGCCCGTCTCGTACGCCGGGACGGTCACCGAGCACATCGCCACCCGCACCACCGTCGGACTGTTCGACGTCAGTCATCTCGGCAAGGCCGTCGTCCGGGGTCCCGGCGCGGCCGCGCACGTGAACGCGGTACTGACCAACGATCTCGGTCGTATCGAGCCCGGGCGCGCGCAGTACACCCTGTGCTGCACCGAGTCCGGCGGCGTGATCGACGATCTCATCGCCTACCTCGTCTCGAACGACGAGGTCTTCCTCGTTCCGAACGCGGCCAACACCGCCGCCGTCGTCGACGTGCTCGCCGCCGACGCCCCGTCGGGAGTGACGGTGGAGTCCGAGCACCGCAGCCGCGGCGTCTTCGCCGTGCAGGGACCGCGCTCGGGCGCGGTGCTCGCCGCCGTGGGCCTGCCGTCGTCGCTCGAGTACATGGCGTTCGAGGACGTCCCGTTCGGCAGCGGCAGCGTGCGGGTGTGCCGCACCGGCTACACCGGCGAGCACGGCTACGAGCTGCTGCCGCAGTGGGACACCGCCGCACCCCTGTGGGAGGCGCTCGCGGACGCGGTGCGAGCCGAGGGCGGGCAGCCGGCCGGCCTCGGTGCCCGCGACACGTTGCGCACCGAGATGGGGTACCCGCTGCACGGTCACGAACTGTCCGTCGACATCACCCCGCTGGAGGCACGGTGCGGGTGGGCGATCGGCTGGTCCAAGACGGCGTTCCGCGGCAAGGACGCGCTGGCCGCGCAGAAGGACTCGGGTGCGCCGCGGACCCTCGTCGGTCTTCGCGCCGTCGGACGTGGGGTCCTGCGGGCCGACCTGACGGTGCTGCGCGACGGCCGACCCGTGGGTACGACGACGTCCGGCACGTTCTCGCCGAGTCTGCAGGTCGGGATCGCCCTGGCCCTGGTCGACACGGCCGAAGGAGTGGCCGTCGGTGACGCCGTGGAAGTGGACGTCCGCGGCCGCGCCGTGGCGTGCGAGGTGGTGCGGCCGCCGTTCGTGGAGTCGCGCGTGCGGTGACGGCGGCGCGGTCGTGAGCGCCGACAAACCGCTGGACCTGGTGTCCTAGGATGATTCGCATGACCGCTCACCTGGAGTTCACGCGTCACGCGCACCCGTCACCTGCCTCCGAGCAGGCGCTGGCCGCGGTACTCGAGGCTCCGGGTTTCGGCGTGCACTTCACCGATCACATGGTGAGCATCGACTACGACACCGACCGCGGTTGGCACGACGCCGTCGTGACGCCCTACGCGCCCTTCCCCATGGATCCGGCGGCCATGGTGCTGCACTACGGGCAGGCGATCTTCGAGGGGTTGAAGGTCTACCGGCAGCCGGACGGCAGCCTGGCCTCCTTCCGCCCCGGCGCCAACGCCGACCGGTTGCAGTCCTCCGCCGCGCGACTGGCCATGCCGGCGTTGCCCACGGATCTCTTCCGCCGCTCGATCGAGGAACTGCTCGCCGTCGACCACCGGTGGGTGCCCGTCGCGGGCGGCGAGGACGCGCTGTACCTGCGGCCGTTCGTGTTCGCGACCGAGGCCGGGCTCGGGGTGCGGCCGGCGTCGTCGTACCGCTACCTGCTCATCGCCTCGCCCGCGGGTGCGTACTTCCCGCGGGGCGTGAAGCCGGTCAGCGTGTGGCTCTCCACCGAGTACGTGCGCGCGTCGCCGGGCGGTACGGGCGCGGCGAAGTTCGCCGGCAACTACGCCGCGTCGCTGCTCGCGCAGGCCGAGGCCGCGGACCAGGGCTGCGATCAGGTGGTGTGGCTCGACGCGATCGAGCGGCACTACGTGGAGGAGATGGGCGGGATGAACCTGTTCTTCGTCTTCGGCTCCGGGGCCGACGCCCGCCTGGTCACCCCGTCGCTGTCCGGGTCGCTCCTGCCCGGCATCACCCGTGACTCCCTGCTGTCCCTGGCCACCGACGCCGGGTTCGCGGTGGAGGAGCGGCGCATCTCCACCGACGAGTGGCGCAAGAAGGCCGAGTCCGGCGAGATCACCGAGGTGTTCGCCTGCGGCACCGCCGCGGTCATCACGCCGGTCGGTCGGGTGAAGTCCGCCGAGGGCGAGTTCGTGGTCGGCGGCGGCGAGCCGGGCGAGGTCACCATGGCCCTGCGCGACACCCTCACCGGCATCCAGCGGGGAACGTTCGCCGACACCCACGGCTGGATGAGCACGCTGCGGTCAGCCGACCAGTAGCCCGACGGCGACCACCGCCGTGGTGACCTCGACCGTCGCCCCGAGCACGTCGCCGACCAGCCCTCCGAACCGGCGGACGCAGTGGCGCACCAGCAGTGCCGCCACCACCAGCGTGAGAGCCACCGCGATCGCGCCCTGCCACCAGGTCCGGTCCACGGCGCCGCCGAGCGCGACCGCGGCGACGCACCACACCGAGACCGCCACCCGGCCCTGGGTGCCGGCGACGAGCGCGCCGAACCCGGACGTCGTCGCCGCGGGGATCGACCTCCGGCACGCCGGCACCACCGCGCACCGGGCGACCACCACGGCCGCGATCACCGACGCGGCGGCGCCGCGGGCGACCAACTCGCCGAACGCCACGGCCTGCACGCCGCCGACCGCGGCCAGGGCGGCGGCGCCGAACGGTCCGGCGCCGCCGGACTTCATCACCTCCCGCGCGCGCTCGGGCGGCCCGTAACACCCCAGCCCGTCCGCGGTGTCCGCGAGACCGTCGACGTGCATGCCGCGAGTGAGCAGGGCGAGCGCGGCGACGGCGAGGATGCCGCCGAGCAGCGGGGGGAGCGACGCGGCGTCGGCGAGCAGCAGGATCCCGGCGGCGACGACGCCGAGCACGACGCCGACCAGCGGGACCGCGGCGATCGCGCGTCGGGCGTCGTCACGCGTGACGGACGACGGGCCGCGCAGGGGCAGGACCGTCGTCCAGGTCAGGGCGAGCCGCAGGTTCATGGGGTCCGGTCGGGTGACTCTCCGGTGCTGACGCCGGCGTCGTCGAACGTCGCCATGTCCGCCAACGTCGCGACGGCGCCGGACAGGATCGGCAGGGCCACGACGGCCCCGGACCCCTCGCCGAGCCGCATCGACATCTCGAGCAGCGGGTCGAGCCGGAGGTGGGCCAGGGCGACGGAGTGCGCCGGCTCGGTGGACCGATGTCCGGCGACCCACCACGCGGATGCGCCGACGGACAGATCGTGCGCGACCAGGGCGGCCGCGGTGACCACCAGACCGTCGAGCACCACCGGCGTGCGCCGCACGGCGGCCTGGATCAGGAAGCCGGTCATGGCGGCCAGATCGGCTCCGCCCGACGTCCGCAGCAGCGCCACCGGGTCCTTGACCACCGGGCGGGCACGTCGCAACGCGTCGCGGATCGCCGCCGTCTTGCGCATCCACCCCGCGTCGTCGACGCCGGTCCCGCGGCCCACGGCCGCCACCGGCTCGGTGGTGGTGATCGCCGCGATCAGAACGGTGGCGGGGGTGGTGTTGCCGATGCCCATGTCGCCCGCGATCAGCAGATCCGCACCGGCGTCGATCTCCTCGTCGGCGATGGCCTTGCCGGCCTGCAGCGCGGCCCGGACCTCGTCGTCGGTCAGCGCGTCCTCGCGGTCGATCGAGCCCGACGAGCGTCGTACCTTGCGGTCGCTCACGGCGTCGTCGGTGTCCGCGTCCACCGCCATGTCGACGACGCGCACCGTCGCCCCGGCGACCGCCGCCAGCGTGTTGACCGCCGCGCCGCCCGCGCGGATGTTGGCCACCATCTGCGCCGTCACCTCGGGCGGGTAGGCGGAGACGCCGTGCCGGGCGACGCCGTGATCGCCGGCGAAGACCACCACGCGCGCGCGCTCGAACGGCCGGGGCGGACAGGCGCCCTGACAACTCGCGACCCAGATGCTCAACGCCTCGAGCCGGCCCAGCGACCCGGCGGGCTTGGTCAACTGCGCCTGCCGCTCGCGCGCCTGCCGGGCGACCGCCGCGTCGGGCGGGTCGACCGGGTCGAAGAGGGGAGCGGTGTCGGTCACCGGGGACTCCGTTCGTGGTCGGTGAGGACGAGGGATCGGCCCGCGACGACCAGTTCGACGTGGTCGCACAGAGCCGCGAGACGCGCGTTGAGAAAGCCGATCTCGTCGCGGAAGAGGAGGCCCGCGCGGGACTCCGGGACGACGGACATACCCACCTCGGGCGTGACCATCACCAGCGGCGCGGGGTGGTCCGTCACGGCGGCGAGGAGTTCGTCGACGGCCGGTGCGACGGTGCCGCGCGGGGAGTCCCAGGCGGCCAGGTCGTCGAGGGCCCCGGCGAGCCAGGTCCCCAGATCGTCGACCAGGGTGGTCGGCCCGCTGCGCAACGTCGTCGCCAGCTCGCGGTGGTGGGTGATCTCGACCGTGCTCCAGTGCGCCGGCCGTCGATCGCGGTGACGGTCGATCCGTTCGGACCAGTCCGCGTCCGTCGCCACCCGGCGTCCGGTGGCCACGTACCGCACGGACGGCTCACCCGCGACCAGCGCCTCGGCGCGACCCGACTTGCCCGATCGCGCGCCGCCGAGGATCAGCGTGCGCGGCATCGCGCGGCTCAGACCGCGTCGCCGGGACCGACGCGCGGCTTCGGAGCCCGCATCTTGCGCACCTGCGAGGCGCGGACGAACGTGTACCACCCCAGCTTGAACCCGCCGTCGGGCGTGTCCGGGAAGCGCTCGCGCACGCGGTTGTTGATGCGACGGCCGAGCAGATACCCGTCGATGCCCATGAAGATCATCATCACGAAGAGCACCAGCGTCACCACGGACTGGATCTGCGGGCTCAGGAACAGCGCCACCAGCAGGATCAGCGCCATGGGCATGAACAGCCCCAGGAAGTTGCGGCGGGAGTCGACCAGATCACGCGCGAAGGCACGCACCGGGCCCTTGTCGCGGGGGAGCAGGTACTTGTCCTCGCCGGCCATCATGCGGGCGCGCTGATCGGCGGACCGGGCGCGGCGCTCCGCCGCGGCGGCCTTGCGCTCCTCCTTGGTGCCGCGGGTCGCCTTGCGGCGCGCCCGGGCTTCCTTCGCGGTCAGCGGCGCCGGGGCCACCGGACCGCGGCGGCGTGCTTCGGCGTCACGACGCTTCGGGGTGGGGCGGCCCTTGCCCTGCGCGGCGGCGGTGCCCAGCGCGCCCGTCCTGCCGCTCACCGTGCGCTCGGTGGTCGACTCGCCGAGTGTCGACGACGCCTCGTCACCGGTAACCTGGTCGGCGCGAGCGTCGGAATCGCCGGACTTTCCGAAGGGCAGTTTCACGGGGTCCAGGTTATTCGACGCGCGCGCCGCCGCGAACACCGCAGTGCGCGCACCCCGCCTGCTCCGGTGAGGAGCCGGTGAGGAGCCGGTGAGGAGCCGGTGAGGAGCCGGTGAGGAATAGGGGAGGCGGGAGTACCGTTGAGCCGTTCGCGGGATTCACGAACGAAGAGGGAGACCCCATGACTGTGCAGAACGACGTGACCGCCGGTGCGGCCGCGACCGAGACCGAGACGCACGCCGTCGTCATGACCGAAGCAGCGTCGTCCAAGGCCAAGGCCCTGCTGGACCAGGAAGGCCGCGACGATCTGGCGCTGCGCATCGCCGTGCAGCCGGGTGGCTGCGCCGGCCTGCGCTACCAGCTCTTCTTCGACGACCGCTCGCTGGACGGCGACCTGACCCGCGACTTCGGCGGCGTCACGCTGGCCGTCGATCGGATGAGCGCGCCGTACGTCGAGGGCGCTTCGATCGACTTCGTCGACACCATCGAGAAGCAGGGCTTCACCATCGACAACCCGAACGCCACGGGTTCGTGCGCGTGCGGTGACTCGTTCAACTGACGCTCTGCCTCGACGACACCCCCGGCTGCGGCCGGGGGTGTCGTCGTCCTCAGGGGGGACGCGGTCCCGTCCGGCGGGGTTGGGCGTCGGTACTCCCGGGTAAGGTCGAGCCGACCCGATTCCTGCGGAAAGGCCCTCGGACGTGACCATTGCGGTGTCCGGCTCCATTGCAACCGACCATCTGATGCGATTTCCCGGTCGGTTCGCCGATCAGTTCCTCGCCGATCAGCTCGCCCACGTGTCGCTGAGCTTCCTCGTCGACGACCTGGTCATTCGCCGTGGCGGCGTGGGCGGCAACATCGCCTACGCAATGGGTGTCCTGGGCGGCGCGCCGCTGCTCGTCGGATCGGTGGGACCGGACTTCGACGACTACCGGTCCTGGCTCGAGAGCAACGGCGTCGACTGCGGCGGCGTCACCGTCTCCACGTCCGCGCACACCGCCCGCTTCGTGTGCACCACCGACGAGGACATGGCGCAGATCGCGTCCTTCTACCCCGGCGCGATGACGGAGTCCGGGGACATCTCGGTGCACGACGTCGCCCGTGACCGCACGCTCGACCTCGTCCTGGTCGGTGCGAACGATCCCGCTGCGATGGTGCGCCACACCGACGAGTGCCGTGAGCTGGGTATCCCCTTCGCCGCCGACCCCTCGCAGCAACTCGCCCGGCTGAGCGGCGATCAGGCCGCGACGCTCATCCAGGGCGCGCAGTACCTCTTCACCAACGAGTACGAGTGGGGCCTGCTGCGGCAGAAGACCGGCCTCACCGAGTCCGACATCCGCTCGCGCGTCGGCCTGCGGGTGACCACCCTCGGCAAGAACGGCGTCGAGATCGTCGGCGACGGCGTCGACCTCCGCGTCGGGGTGGTGCCCGAGACCAGCAAGGTCGACCCCACCGGCGTCGGTGACGCCTTCCGCGCCGGCTTCCTCGTCGCGCGGTCGCGCGGCCTGGGCCTCGAGCGGGCCGCGCAACTCGGGTCCTACGTCGCCGTCCTCGTTCTCGAGACCACCGGCACCCAGGAATGGGTGTTCCGGCGTGACGACGCCGTGGCCCGGATCGGCGGCGCCTACGGCGAGGACGCGGCGCGGGAGATCGCGGGAATCCTCCCGGCCTGACGCCCGCCCGCTAGAGCCGAACCGGGTATGTCGGTTCGGCGATGGCGGGCCGGATGCGCTTCTCGACGAAGATGCCGTGCCAGATCATGAACACCAGCACGGTCCACAGCCGTCGGCTGTGATCGCTGCGCCCGTCGCGGTGGTCCTCGAGCATGCGCGTGACGGCGGCCTTGTCCAGCAGGTGGTCGGTCTGGGAGTCGACGATCTGCTGCCGCGCCCAGTCGAACAGCTCCGGTCCCCGCAACCAGTGCCGCAGCGGCACCGGGAACCCGAGCTTCGCCCGGTTCAACACGTGCTCGGGCACGATGCCGTCCAGCGCCCGCCGCAACGCGTACTTGGTGGTGGACTTGGTGATCTTCTGCTCGAGCGGCAGTTGCTCGGCCACCGCGAACACCTCGGAGTCGAGGAACGGCACACGCAGCTCGAGCGAGTTGGCCATCGTGATCTTGTCGGCCTTGACCAGGATGTCGCCGCGCAGCCAGGTGAACAGGTCCAGATGCTGCATGCGCGCCACCGGGTCCCAGCCCTGCGACCGACGGTAGATCGGCGCCGTGACGTCCTGGTGGTTCCACTCGGGGCGGAAGTCCCGCAGCACCGAGCGCAACTGCGCGTCGTTGAAGCTGCGGGCGTTGCCGTAATACCGCTCCTCGAGGGTCATCGACCCGCGGTGCAGCAGGCTCTTGCCTCGTGTGCCCTCCGGGATGCGGTCCGAGAGACGACCGGCGGCGCGGCGCAGACCGCCGGGCAGCTTGTCGAACGCGCCGAGGGACAGCGGCTCGCGGTAGATGGTGTAGCCGCCGAACAGCTCGTCCGCGCCCTCGCCCGACAGCACCACCTTGACGTGCTTGCGCGCTTCCTTGGCGACGAAGTACAGCGGGACCAGCGCCGGGTCCGCCACCGGATCGTCGAGATACCAGACGATCTCGGGGATGCTCGCCGCGAACTCCTCCGGACCGACCACCTTGACGACGTGCCTCGCCCCGATCGCCGCGGCGGACTCCGCCGCGACGTCGACCTCCGAGTACCCCTCGCGCTCGAAGCCGGTGGTGAAGGTGATCAGGTTCGGGTTGTGCCGCATCGCCAGCGCGGCGATGGCCGTGGAGTCGATGCCGCCGGACAGGAACGAGCCCACCGTGACGTCGGCACGCATGTGCTTGGCGACGGAATCCTCGAGCGCCGCGGCGATCTCGCGGTAGCGCGCCTCCTCCGTGCCCGACGGGACCGGTCGCACGGGGAAGGTCGGCTGGAAGTACCGGGTGATCACCGGCTCGCTGCCCGGGGTCAGGCGCGCCGTGCAGCCCGACTCGAGGCGCCGGATGCTCGCGTGCAGGCTCTCCGGCTCCGGCACGTACTGCAGCACCGTGTAGTGCTGCAGGGCGCGCGGATCGAGGTGGTCCTGGACGCCGAGCGTCTCGAACAGTTCCAGGATGCTCTTCTTCTCGCTCGCGAACGCCGTTCCGGACGGGCCGGTCGAGTAGAACAGCGGCTTGATGCCGAACGGGTCCCGTGCGAGGAACAGCTCCCGCTTCTCGGTGTCCCACAGAGCGAAGGCGAACATGCCGCGCAGGCGACGCACGGCGTCGTCACCCCAGAAGTGGAACGCGGCGACGATGGCCTCGCCGTCCCCTTCGGTGGCGAACGTCGCGCCGTGGTCGCGGGCCAGGGTCTCGCGGAGCTCGAGGTAGTTGTAGATCTCGCCGTTGAAGACCAGCGCGTACCGCGTCGGGTTCTCCGCCGGCCCCCACCGCAACGGCTGGTGCGAATGCTCGATGTCGATGATCGAGAGGCGGTTGAAGCCGAGCGCCAGGTCGTCGTCGTGCCACGTCCCCGGCTCGTCGGGACCGCGATGGCGCATGCAGTGCGAGGCGTGGCCCACTGCGTCGACCACATCCTTCGCGGACGCGGTCGACGTCAACAGTCCCAGCAGTCCACACACGGTGTCAGGCCTCGCTTCACGTTGGGTGTGTCCGATCGGTCGACGGACCGGGCACGAGTATGCCGCAGGACCCTCCCGCCGACCGATTCCGACGGCCGTCGTTCCGGCCCGACGAGACGAAAATCGCGCCGGTTCGATGCCACCCTGCGCGAGCGGGGCGCCCGCTTTGGTCTACGCTGCGTAGTACACGGGGAATTCCTGCGTGGGGTGGCCGACACCCTGCGATTACGGGTCTCCCGCAGTCTCCGTCTGGCAAGCAGGAAGGCGTGATCGTGGCGCAGCGTGGTGAGGGCTCCGGCCGTCGTATGACAAGGCGTGTCGGACTGGTGGCGTCGCTCGCGGTGGCGGCCGTGATGCTGTCCGGGTGCGGCATCGACAACGCCGTTCTCCGCTTCGGGTGGCCGTCCGGCATCACCCCGCAGGCGGACCGGATGCGCGAGCTCTGGACCTGGTCGGTCATCGCCGCCCTGATCATGGGCGTGATCGTGTGGGGCCTGACCTTCTGGACCGTGGCCTTCCACCGCAAGAAGAAGGACTCGCCGGACTTCCCGCGCCAGACCGCGTACAACGTGCCGCTGGAGCTCTTCTACACGGCCGTGCCGTTCGTCATCATCGCCGTCCTCTTCTACTTCACCGTCGTGGTGCAGAACTACGTTCACGAGAAGCAGGACAACCCCGACGTCGTCGTCGACGTGACCGCGTTCCAGTGGAACTGGAAGTTCGGCTACCGCACCGTCGACCTCAAGGACGGTCGCCCGCTGTACGACGGCACCGACACCGAGCGCGAGGCCGCGGCCGAGGCTGCCGGCACGCCCGCGGAAGAGGGCGAAGGCGAGGTGCACGGACGCGAGAAGGCCGACCAGTCCTACCTGAACTACAACGAGGTCGAAACCGTCGGCACCAGCAACGAGATCCCCGTTCTCGTTCTCCCCACCGGCAAGCGCATCGAGTTCGAGATCGCGTCCTCCGACGTCATCCACTCCTTCTGGGTTCCCGAGTTCCTCTTCAAGCGGGACGTGCTGCCGAACCCCAAGGAGAACCACTCGGACAACGTCTTCCAGATCAGCGAGATCGACCGTGAAGGCGCGTTCGTCGGCCGCTGCGCCGAGATGTGCGGCTCGTACCACGCGATGATGAACTTCGAGGTCCGCGCGGTCAGCCCGGAGGCGTTCGAGAACTACATGGACGCCCGTCGCGCCGGCCAGACCAACGCGCAGGCCCTCGAGTCGATCGGCGAAGAGCCCCGCGCCACCTCCACCACGCCGTTCAACACCGACCGCACCGTCAAGGCTGCGACCGTGGCAGAAGGAAACTGACACCCATGAAGATCGAAGCCAAGCTCTTCGAGATCCTGACTCTCTTCTTCATCCTCGTCGGCATCCTGTACGGCGTGTTCACGGGCTTCTCGCGCACCGGCGTCGAGTGGGCCGGGCTCACCGCCATCGCGCTGTCGGCGGGCCTGACGCTCATCGTCGGCACGTACTTCCGCTTCGTGGCGCGGCGGCTCGACACCCGCCCCGAGGACTACGACGACGCGGAGATCGCCGACGGCGCCGGTGACCTCGGCTTCTTCAGCGCGGGCAGCTTCTGGCCCATCGTTCTCGCCGCCTCCGGTGCGTTCATGGCCCTGGCCTTTGCCTTCTACGAGCCCTGGATGCTCGCCGTCGGCGCGCTCGCCATCATCAGCGCCGCTGCCGGTCTGGTCTTCGAGTACCACGTGGGACCCGAGAAGCACTGATCTGGTTTTCCCGAACGCCCCCGAACCCCGAGTGGCGGATTCTCGCGGTCCTCGCAACACCTGGTGGTCAAGTGGCTGCCAGTAGATCACGCAAGCGCTCGGCTGGAGTCTTCCAGCCGAGCGTTTTGCGTGGGCGGGTGTTGAGCCGGTGGGCGACCTCGTCGAGCGTTCGCGCTGCGTGGACGGAAAGGTCTGTGCCCTCGGGAAAATATTGTCGGAGCAGTCCGTTGGTGTTCTCGTTCGACCCCCGTTGCCACGGAGAATGAGGGTCGCAGAAATAGACCGGGACCCCGGTGGCCACGCTGAACTGGCGGTGAGCGGCCATCTCGCACCCTTGATCCCACGTCAGCGACGCGCGTAGCTGCGCGGGTAGAGAACCGATCAGAGGGACCAGAACGTCCCGCACTTCCTCGGCGGTGTGACCACCGGGGAGGTGCCCGAGCAGCACGTATCGCGATGTCCGCTCGACCAGGGTCACGATCGCCGATTCCGATCGCGTCCCGACGATCAGATCGCCCTCCCAGTGTCCGGGTACTGCTCGGTCGCTGACCTCTGGTGGACGTTCGGAAATCATCACCATGTGATCGACGAATCGGGGGCTGCGGTGTTCGGGTCCGCGGTGAGGCTTACGGCGGGTGCGACCGGTGCGGAGCGCGGTGGCGACTTCCCGCTTCAACCCGCCGCGGGTTTGAACGTAGATGGCCTGGTAGATCGTTTCGGTGCTCACGCGCATCGCCTCGTCATCGGGGAACTCGATGCTCAGAGCGTGGCAGATCTGTTCGGGGGACCATTGCAGCGCCAATTTGCCTACGACGTAGGTCCGCAGCGGTCCGTCGCCGGCGAGTTCGGCGGACTGTCGGCTCCGGTCGAAAACTGAGCAGGTAGTCCGGTCGAAAAGTGAGCACTCATCTCGACGATGGAGGAGTGATCACTGTGGAGGACTGGGCGTTGATTCGTCGGTTGCACGGCTCGGAGGGGATG
>NZ_JABUBU010000035.1 GCF_019834675.1 Rhodococcoides corynebacterioides
GTTCACGGTTGCGGTAGCCATACCCGTACCGACTCGGGCGGTGCGCGGAGAGTGGCGGGGCGCGATGAGTTCCCCGCACCACCCGAGTCGGTACGGGTATGGCTACCGCAACCGTGAACAGCATGCTTCTGTCGAGCGAGAACCCCGATGCGCTCGCCGAGTGGTACGGCGCCGTGTTCAACGCGCCCGTGTACCGGGAGATGAGCCCGTACGCCGTCGTGGACCTCGACGGCTTCTTCGTCATGTTCGATCGGCGTGACGACGTCACCGGGCCCAACCGGGACGGCGCCCGCGCCATCCTCAACGTCGAGCCCGACGATCCGGCGGCCGTGGCGGCGCGGATCGACGAGCTGGGCGGCACCTGGGTGAGTCCCCTCGAGAACCGTGACGGGCATCTGTTCGCCACCGCGCAGGACCCGGACGGAAACTGGATCCAGCTGATCCGTCTGAGCGACGAGGCAGAGGCGGAGATGGGTGCGCCGACCACCCCGTTCTGCGGGATCGCGGTCCGGGACATCGAGCAGGCCGCCTCGTTCTACCGCGAGGTGCTCGGCATGCGCGTCCTGCCGACGGAGATGGGCACGGCCTGGCTGCGGATCGACCGCCGCACGACGGTGCTGCTCTACCCCAAGCCCGATCACGTGCCGGCGGCGCACACGGTGCTCAATCTGCCCGTCACCGATGTCGAGGGTGCGGTGGCGGACCTCGCCGCGAAGGGCGTCGACTTCCTGCGGTACGACGGCTTCCCGCAGGACGAGCACGGCATCATGCGCGGGCACGGCCCCGACATCGCGTGGTTCACCGACCCGTCCGGGAACGTCGTGTCCGTCCTGGCCGCGGGCCCGCCGCCGCAGTGACCGGCCGCGGCGTCGGGCAGGAATGAAAATCGGCGCGTTCGGGCATCCGGTGATCGACACCGCTTGTCACTCGATCGGAAGGTTCACCCGCAGATGCCTACTCGTACCGCACGCACCGCTTGGAACGGCACCCTGGAGCAGGGCTCCGGCCAGGTCGAGTTGTCCAGTTCGAAGGCCGGGACGTTCGACGTCTCGTTCCCCAAGCGCGCCGCCGAGGACGCGGGCGGCACCACCAGCCCGGAGGAGCTGATCGCCGCGGCCCACACGTCGTGCTACGCGATGCAGCTCTCGGCCCTCATCGCCGAGGCCGGCGGCACGCCGCAGAGCCTCGAGGTCAGCGCGGACGTCTCCCTCGGCCCGGACACGCAGGGCTTCAAGCTGACAGGCATCGCGCTCACCGTGCGCGGTGAGGTCGAAGGGCTGGACGCCGACGGGTTCGCCAAGGCGGCGCAGGACGCCAAGGACACCTGCCCGGTCAGCAAGGCACTCACCGGCGTCGAGATCACGCTGGACGCCTCGCTCGACTGACCCACACCGACACGGGCGGCCCGCCCGCATCGCGACGATGCGGCGCGGGGCGTTCGTGTGTCAGAGGAACGCGCTGCTGCGCGTCACCACCTCGAAGGCGAGGGCGTTGTCCAACGGTCCGATCGGGGTGTCGGACGCGAGCTGGGTCGAGATCACCCAGTCCTGCCCGGCGGTGTCGGTCAGCAACCAGGCGCCCGCGACCTCGCCGGGGGCGTTGCCGTTCTTGTAGCCGACGTACGCCCAGCGCGACGGATCGAACTCCCCGCCGGGGTTCTGGGCGAGAATCTGCCGCACGACGTCGTTCTGCGGTCCGACGGCCAGCGACGCGAGGGCGGCGCACACGTCGTTGCCGGTGGCGTACCAGCCGACGTCGTCGGCGGTGGCCGGTCGCGTCGCGATGCCGAGGTAGTCCAGGTCGGCTGTGGCGGGATCGACCGGGTTGCTGTCGATGGTCCGGTCGGCGAGGCCCGCGAGGATCTGCCGACGCTCGGTGGTGTCGGCGTCACGCCACTGCGCGCGCCCGTCGGGTCGCCCCCACCCGAGCAGGAAGAACTCGCGGGTGGTGAGGAACGGTGTCAGCGCCGCGGCGTCGGAGCTTCCCGTCGCGGCCACCTCGGCCTCGACCGCCGCGCGACCGACGCGGTCGATCAGCAGGTCGGTGGCGGTGTTGTCGCTGACCGCGATCATGGCGTCGGCCGCCTCGCGGACGGTGACGACGGTGCCCTCGGGTGCGAGTTGCAACTGCCCCGACGGGGCCGACTTCCGCGCGTCGGTGACGGTCAGCGGCTCGTCCCACGTCACCGTTCCGGCGTCGACCGCGCGGGCGACGGCGCCGAGGACGTAGAGCTTGGCGACTGAGGCGAGGGGGAGCGTCTCGCCGGAGTTGAGATCATGGACGGTGTCGCACCGGCCGGCGTCGACCCGCGAGACGGTGTACGACGTGCGGGCGCCGACTGCGAGCAGAGCCGCGTCGACGTCGGCGAACGTCGCGACGTCGGGACTGTCGGGTTGTGCGGAGATCCCGGAGAGCCGCCCGTCGTCGGAGGCGCGGAGGCGCAAGGTCACCGGGGTGCCGCGGCCGGTCCGCAGCGAGACGGTGGACTCGGCGCCGTCGTCGGTACGGGCGTCCACAGTGATCGGCGCGCTCTGCTGGATCTGTGCGATCGGGCCGAGCAACCCGCCGATGGGCGCGAGGTCGGCCGTGAGCTCCGGGGTGGCCAGCGCGTCGACGGCTGCGGGGTCGATGGCCAGCGGATCGGTGGTGGTGATCCAGCCGAGCAGGGTGTCGGCCACGGGCGTGACCGCCGCGGCGGGGGCGGCAGACGGCGCGGTGGGGGCGGCGGTGTCGGCTCCGCCGCGGGCGGCCCCGGACTCGAGCAGAGGATCGACGCTGCCGCAGGCGGTCAGCCCCACCGTGGTGACGACGGCGGCCGCGGCGACGATCGCGCGGCGGGTGCCGCTCCGGGTTGGTGCCAGCCGCATGCGCGCCGCCTCGTCCGTCGGGGGTGATCGAGGCGAGTGCCGCGATCGGGTGTCGTCCTCCGACCCTAGCGATCCCCGTCCCCGGGCAGTCCCGAGGTCCGGTATCGCGGTGTTATCCGGGCGTGTCGCCGGTTCGGGTCGCCGGTACGTCGAGCACCACCTCGAACTCGAGCAACGACGCTCCCGATGCGACGGGCTTGGCGCGCTCCCCGGAGTGTGCGGCACGGGCGGGTCCGCCCGACCACGCCTGGAAGGATTCCTCGTCCTCCCACTGGGTGACCACGAAGTAGCGGTCGTCGCCCTGGACCGGGCGCAGCAACTGGAATCCGAGAAATCCCGGCGAGCCCTCCACCGCGCCCGCGCGCGCCGCGAAGCGCTTCTCGAGTTCGGGGCCGGCGCCGTCGGGAACCTCGATGGCATTGATCTTCACCACTGGCATACCGCGAGGTTACCGGGCTGCGACCGGCGCAGTCGGCGCTACGGTGGGCGTCGTGGTGGCTGTGCTGACCGATGCCGGGGGAACGGGCGAGCCGATCGTGCTGCTGCACGGGTTGATGGGCAGTGGACGGACCTGGCGTCGTCAGGTGCCGTGGTTGCGCGAGTTCGGGCAGGTGTCCGTCGTGGACGCCGAGGGGCATCGGGGGGCGCGGGACTCTCGTGCGGTGCCGACCACCGACGACTTCGTCGACGACCTCGTCGAGGTGCTGGGCGAGGGCGGTCCCGCGACGGTGATCGGTCACTCGATGGGCGGACTGCACGCGTGGTGCCTGGCGGCACGACGCCCGGACCTGGTGCGTGCGTTGGTGATCGAGGACATGGCGCCCGACTTCCGCGGGCTCACCTCGGCGCCGTGGGCGGCGACGATCGAGGCGTGGCCGCAGCCGTTCCCCGACGACGACGCGGTCCGGGCGTACTTCGGCGACGTGGCCGGGCAGTACTTCCTCGACTCCTTCGAGCGTCGTGACGACGGCTGGTGGCTGCACGGGGACGTCGCGACCTTCCGGGCGATCGCGGACGAGTGGGGTCGCCGCGACTTCTGGTCCGAGTGGTCCGCCGTCCGCGCTCCGGTGTTGTTGATCGAGGCCGAGCATTCCGTCACCCCGTCGGGCCAGATGGCGAGAATGCATGCGCTGCACCCCGAGTCGACGCACGTACGCATCGCCGGAGCCGGGCATCTGGTGCACGACGACAGGCCCGAGGACTACCGCCGCGTCGTCACCGAGTTCCTGCGGGCACGCTGACCGTCACCGGGGGTCAGGGGCCGGCTTCTCCGGCGAGCGCGAAGTCGCCGTGCGCGGTCTGCTCGATCAACCCGTCGTCGAGCAGGGACGCGAGGGCCCGCTCGCGCTGGCCGGGGTCGGTGGTCCACACCTGGTCGAGACGCGGCTTGGGGACCGGAGAGTCGCTGCCGCGCAACACGTCCATGAGCAGTCCCCGCACCTGACGGTCGGTGCCGGCGAACTTCTGCACGGTGCGAGCCGGGCCCTCGAGGGGCGGTCGGCCCGCCGACACCCACGCGCACTCGGGCAGCGGACAGCGATCGCACTCCGGGGTGCGGGCCTTGCAGATCACCGCGCCGAGTTCCATCAGGGCCGCGGAAAACGTGACGGCGGTGGGCACGTCGTGCGGCAGCAGGCCCTCCGCGTCGGCCAGATCCCGTGTCGTGCTGGGGTTCCCGGCGTCCGCGCGGCCGTGGACGGCGCGGGCAATCACCCGACGGACGTTGGTGTCCACCACGGGCACTCGCTGTCCGTACGCGAAACAGGCGACGGCGCGCGCGGTGTAGGCGCCGACTCCCGGCAGGGTCAGCAGGGTCTCGACGTCCTCGGGCACGCGGTCGTCGTGCTGCTCAGCGACCACCGCCGCGCACTCGTGCAGGCGCATCGCCCGCCGCGGGTAGCCGAGTTTTCCCCAGGCGCGCAACACCTCACCGCGTCCGGCCGCCGCCATCGCCGACGGCACGGGCCACCGCTCGATCCAGTCGAGCCAGATAGGGGCCACCCGCACGACGGGGGTCTGCTGCAACATCACCTCGCTGACGAGGATCTGCCAGCCCGTGACTCCGGGACGACGCCACGGCAGGTCGCGGGCGTCGGTGCGGAACCAGTCGACGAGTGTCTCCGTGAGCACACCGGACAAACCGGAATCGGTCACCGGAAGACCTCCCCTGAGCAGTGACGGTGTCGAATGCGCCGATGGCTACGTGCGAGTAACTCATGCGTCGGTCACACTGTATGCATGTCGAACACGAGTCCCCGCGAAGCCTGGACCGCACTCGTCGAAGGGAACCGGCGCTTCGTCGCCGACACTCCCGAGCATCCCAGTCAGGGAATCGACCATCGCGCATCGTTGGTCGGCGGCCAGCACCCCTCCGCCATCGTCTTCGGGTGCGCCGACTCCCGCGTGGCCGCCGAGATCATCTTCGACCAGGGCCTCGGCGACATGTTCGTCGTGCGCACCGCCGGCCACGTCGTCGACTCCGCGGTGCTCGGCTCCATCGAGTTCGGTGTCGAGGTGCTGAACACCCCGCTCATCGTGGTCCTCGGACACGACAGCTGCGGCGCCGTCAAGGCCACCATCGACGCGCTCGAGGCCGGCACCGTGCCCGGCGGCTTCATCCGCGACATCGTCGAGCGGGTCACGCCGTCGGTGCTCGAGGCCCGGCGCGAAGGGATCGACGGGGTCGACGAGGTGGTCGCGCGCCACGTGCTCGAGACCGGCAATTTGCTCACGCAGCGGTCCCCGATCATCGAGCGCCGCATCGCATCCGGGCAGCTCGCGATCGTGGGCGCCACGTACAAGTTGTCCGACGGCCGCATCGAGCTGCAGGGCGCGATCGGCGACATCGGCGAGACCGGTGTCGGCGGATTCGAGCGACGGGCCACCGCCTCCGCCTGACGCGGCGTTCCCGCGGATCGTTCCCGCGTGCGTGGACGGTGCATCGCCCGCACACGGCAGGACGTCCGCGGGAAGGGCGGACCCCGACACGCCGCGCCGGTTTCGCGGTTCGCCGCGACGGTGCACCTACGGTTGTAGTGTGCTCGAGCCCAACGGACCTCTGCCCCCCGAGATCTACTGGCGCCGTCGTGCGCTGGCGATCGGCGGCGCGGTGGTGGTCATCGGGCTCGTCGTGTGGCTCGTCGTGTCGTTGACCGGCGGCGGCTCCTCGGACACCCAGTCCGCCGCCGCGTCCGCCTCGCTCGCCCCCTCCGCGGCCACCACCTATCGGCCCGACGCGTCGGCGACGGGATCGCAGTCGTCCGGTGGTTCCGGCGGCGGTGGTGGTGGAGGCGCGGCCGCGAGCGGCGACACCTCGTCCAGCGGTGCGTCCGCCACGACGACGACGTCCTCCACTCCCGTTCCGCCCGGCCAGTGCCCCGACTCCTCGCTCGCGGTGCGCGCGACGCCGGATCAGCCGTCCTACCCGGCGGGCCAGGAGCCGGGGTTCACGGTGGTGGTCACCAACATCGGCACCACGGCATGCGAGCGCGACCTGGGTTCCGGGCTGCAGCAGGTGCTGGTCTACACCCTCGACGGGCGCCGTCTCTGGTCCAACACCGACTGCTTCCCCGCCGGCTCCGCCGATCTGCGGACGCTGCGGCCGGGTGAGCAGGCGCCGTTCACGGTGAAGTGGTCCGGCACCACCTCCGAACCCGGATGCGCGGCGCCGCGTGAGCCCGTCGGCGCGGGGTCCTACTCGGTGGTCGGCCAGCTGGGTCAGCTGCGCAGCGCGCCGGAGCCGTTCAACCTCACCTGAGTCCACGCAGCGGGGCCGGACCGGTCAGTCGAAGGGTCCGGAGATACTGGCTTCGGCCATGCGCGACAGTCCTTCTCGGATGTGTCGGGCCCACAGACCGCCGATGCCCTCCACCGACTGCAGGTCGGCCGCCGTGGCCGCGAGGAGCGTCTGCAGCGTGCCGAACGACGCCACCAGCCGCTGGATCTGCGTGAACTGCAGCCGGGGAACGCGGGTGAGTAGGCGGTATCCGCGGGGGCTCATCGGCGCGTCGAGGGCCTCGATGGTGCCGGGGTAGCCGAGGGCGCGGGCCAGGACGGTGAGGTCGAGCAGGTCGACGTCGGTGAGGCGGTCGAGTGCCGCGAGGGCGCGTTCCACCCCGGCCGTGGAGGGCGGTTCCGTCCCGGCGAGATAGTCCCGCACCACCAGTTGGCGAGCGATGTCGTTGTCGCCCACCAACTCTTCGAGCTGGAGCGCCAACTGCCGTCCGTCCGTCCCGAGTTCGAGGACGTTCTGCTCGATCTCCACCGACACCCGTCGCACCATCTCGAGGCGTTGCGCCACGGTGAGCGCGTCGCGGAGCGTGACCGAGTCCTCGATCTCGACGACGGAGAGCTGACGGCTCACCTCGTCCAGCCGGGCCTTGTAGCGCTCGAGCGTGGCGACGGCCTGGTTGGCGCGCGAGAGAATGGTGGCGGAGCCCTCGATGACGTGCCGGGTCCCGCCGACGTACACGCTGAGGATGCTCATCGACTGACTCACCGACACCACGGGATAGCCGGTGTGGATGGCCGTGCGCTCGGCCGCCCGGTGCCGGGTGCCCGACTCGACCGTGGGAATGGTGTGGTCCGGCACCAGCTGCACGTTGGCGCGCACGATCCGCGTGCCGTCGGTGGACAGGACCACGGCGCCGTCCATCTTGGACAGCTCACGCAGACGGGTGGGGGCGAACTCGACGTCGAGCACGAAGCCGCCGTCGCAGATGGCCTCGACCTCGGCGTCGTATCCCAGCACGATCAACCCGCCCGTGCGGCCGCGCAGGATCCGTTCGAGTCCGTCGCGGAGCGCGGTGCCCGGCGCCAGATCGGCGATCGCATCACGCAGCGTCGAGGAGGGGCGCGGCCGGTCGCCGAGAGTCGACGGGGTCGACGGCGGTGTGAACACGGTCTCGGTCACCGCACTCCCTCCTGCCTCGCCTGATGCGATCAGGGTACCGCCACCGTCCGCTCGTCCTCTGCGCGGAGTGCCGCGGATTCGGTCGCCCGCGACGACGACGCACCGGAGCGGCCGCGGGACCGAACCGTGGCCGCGAGGGCCTCGCCGACGGTGCTCACCGGCAGCAGCCGCATCCCGCGCGGAGCGGCGGTGGGCTTCTCGCCGCCGGCGGTGTCCCGCGGCACCACGGCGCGGGTGAACCCCAGCCGCGCCGCCTCGGCGAGCCGCCGGTCGACACCCGCCACGCGGCGGACCTCACCGGCCAGACCGACCTCGCCCAGCACCACCGTGTCGGGCGGGAGGGCGACGTCGAGCGTCGCCGACGCCACGGCAAGCGTCACCGCGAGATCGACCACCGGTTCCGTCGTCCGCATCCCGCCGACCGTCGCCGCGTAGACCTCGTGGGTGCCGACCTTGATGCCGCACCGCCGCTCGAGCACCGCGAGGATCATGGCCACCCGCGCGGAGTCGAGGCCGCTGACGGCGCGGCGCGGGGTCGGCATCTGGGTGGGGGCGACCAGGGCCTGGACCTCGGCGAGCAGGGCGCGCTTGCCGTCCATGGTGACCGTCACCGCCGTCCCCGGAACCGAGTCCGATCGATGGTGGAGGAACAGGCCGGACGGGTCCGCGATCCCGACGATGCCGCCCTCGCACAGCTCGAAGCACCCCACCTCGTCCGCGGCGCCGAAGCGGTTCTTCACGCCGCGGACCATGCGCAGGGACGAGTGCTCGTCCCCCTCGAAGTGCAGCACCACGTCGACGAGGTGCTCGAGCGACCGCGGACCCGCGACGGCGCCGTCCTTGGTGACGTGGCCGACCAGGATCACCGCCACCCCGTGCCCCTTGGCCAGCGACGTGAGCGCCGACGTGATGGCCCGCACCTGCGTGACGCCGCCGATGACCCCCTCGACGTCGGCCGCCTGCATGGTCTGCACCGAGTCGACGATCACCAGGGTGGGGGACACCTGCTCGACGTGACCGAAGACGGTGGCCAGATCGTTCTCCGCGGCGAGGAACACCCGCTCGTGCACGGCGCCGGTGCGGTCGGCGCGCAGGCGCACCTGCCCCGCCGACTCCTCGCCGGTGACGTAGAGGGCGACGTCGTCGGGACCACGCTCGGCCCATCGCCGGACCACCTCGAGCAGCAGGGTCGACTTGCCGACTCCGGGCTCACCGGCGAGGAGGACCACCGAGCCGGGCACGATGCCGCCGCCGAGCACGCGGTCGAGCTCCGCGACCCCGGTGGGGCGCGCGACCGACGCCGTTCCGGAGATCTCCGTCATCCGACGGGCGGGGGACGTCGGGATCATCGATCCCGCACCGGCCTTCGCGCCACTGGAGCCGGCGCGACCGGTCACCGGGACGGCGAGCGTGACCTCGTCCATCGAGCCCCAGGTCTCGCACTCGGGGCAGCGGCCCACCCACTTCGCGACGACGTGCGAGCAGTGGGAACAGCGATAGCTGGTGCGAGTCTTGGCCACGGGACGCAGCGTAGAGCGCCGGTCCGACAGGACCCGGGGGAAACTACTCCGCGCGCGGCGTGACCGGGCCCGCGTCGACCGGCACGTCGACGCGCACCTCGCCGGCGTTCTCGAACACGAACGTGGCGGGGACGGTGAGGCCGGGGCGAACCTGGTCGCTGAGGTCCTCGAGGGTGACGGAGAGCTCCTCGCTCTCCGGGTCGGTCAGCTGGCCCGCCGGGACGCCGCCGGTGACGGAGGCCTGCGGGGCGATCTCGACACCGGAGGCGGGCGCGCCCTCGACGACGACCTCGGCCGCGTCCTCGGTCTCGATGGACACGAGTCGGTCGGCCTCGGTGGCGCTGGTGTTGATGGCCGTGAAGACGAGCTCGGCGCGGCCACCCTCCTCGAGGCGGAATTCGGGACCGGTGGGGAAGAGCACGTGGACGTTGCGCAGCTGGATGTTCGCCTGGTCCGCGCCGTTGCCGTTGATGGCGGCGACCTGCGTGGCGGTCTGGGCGATCTGGCCGGAGCCGCACGCGGACAGTGCCAGGGCGGCACCGACGGCCACGGCGGCGGCCGCGACGCGAGCCGGGCGGAAGGGGCGAAGCGTTGCGGTCACTGGGGTTCGTCCTCCATGTATGAGCACCGGCATGTGCGAGCGGCCGTCGGCCGATGATCGCCGACGCGGCGCTGCGCGTCCACTACGGGAGAGCGTAGTAGCCGACCGCCCCGGGTCTCCCGCTGGGGCACACCCGGGGCCGCTCGATACATGGATCGGTACTGCTGTCAACCCCGCCGGTCAACCCCCTGCACGCTCTGACCTGCACCGTTGGCCGGAGGGCTGTCGGCGGGCGTGTTAAACTGGCCATATCGAAAGGGGCTACGAACACATGATTTTCAAGGTCGGAGACACCGTCGTCTACCCGCACCACGGAGCGGCGCTGATCGAAGCTATCGAAACACGAACCATCAAGGGCGAGCAGAAGGAATACCTCGTTCTCAAGGTTGCACAGGGTGATCTGACCGTTCGAGTCCCGGCCGACAACGCCGAGTACGTCGGCGTGCGGGACGTGGTGGGCCAGGAGGGTCTGGACAAGGTCTTCCAGGTGCTGCGTGCACCGCACACCGAGGAGCCCACCAACTGGTCCCGCCGGTACAAGGCGAACCTCGAGAAGTTGGCGTCGGGCGATGTCAACAAGGTCGCCGAGGTCGTGCGTGACCTGTGGCGTCGCGAGCAGGATCGCGGCCTGTCCGCGGGCGAGAAGCGCATGCTGGCCAAGGCTCGTCAGATCCTGGTCGGCGAACTGGCGCTGGCCGAGGGCACCGATCAGGTGAAGGCCGACACCATCCTCGACGAGGTCCTGGCCGCGGCGTCCTGATCGCGAGCAGCACCGAGTAACGCCGATGGCGTACGTGGCCGCGCTGGTTCCGGCTGCCGGAATGGGACTTCGCCTCGGCGAGAATCTGCCCAAGGCATTCGTGGACTTGAGCGGACGCACTCTTCTCGACCGGGCGCTGGACGGCCTTCTGGCCTCCGGCGCCCTGTCGCAAGTGGTGGTCGTCGTCCCCGGTCCGCTGGTGGATCGCACGCGGGAGATCTGCGCGCGCGTCGCCGGTGACGTGCCGATCGACGTCGTCGTCGGCGGGGCCGAGCGGGCCGATTCGGTGCGCGCGGGTCTGCGCGCCGTCGACCGGGCCGACGTGGTCCTGGTGCACGACGCCGCCCGCTGCCTCACCCCGCCCGAGACCGTCGCCCGCGTGGTCGACGCCGTGCTGGCCGGGTCTCCGGCCGTGGTGCCCGTCCTCCCCGTGGTCGACACGATGAAGTCGGTCGACGCGGACGGCGTCGTCACCGGCACCGTCGACCGGGCGTCGTTGCGCTCGGTGCAGACGCCCCAGGGGTTCGACGCCGACGTGCTCAGGCGCGCCCACGCCGCCGCCGACCACGCCACGGACGACGCCGGCCTGGTCGAACGCCTGGGCGTGCCGGTCACCACCGTCCCCGGCCACCCCGAGGCCTTCAAGATCACCACCCCGATGGACCTGGTGCTGGCGCGCGCGGTGCTTGCGGCGCGGCAGCCGGTCGGAAGCGAGAGCGGCTGAGATGCGCGTGGGAATCGGCACGGACGTCCACCCGATCGAGGTGGGCCGCGACTGCTGGCTGGCCGGACTGCTGTTCGACGACGCCGACGGCTGCTCGGGCCACTCCGACGGCGACGTCGCGGCGCACGCGCTGTGCGACGCCCTGCTGTCCGCCGCCGGGCTGGGCGACCTGGGGTCGGTGTTCGGCACCGGCCGGCCGGAGTGGGACGGCGTCAGCGGGGCGACGATGCTGACCCACGTGCAGGAACTGCTGCTCGAGCACGGGTTCCGGGTGGGCAACGCCGCCGTCCAGATCATCGGTAACCGTCCCAAGATCGGTCCGCGCCGAGCGGAGGCGCAGCAGGTGCTCTCGGCGGTGGTGGGTGCGCCGGTGTCCGTCTCGGCCACGACGACGGACGGGCTCGGACTCACCGGTCGCGGCGAGGGGATCGCGGCGATGGCGACCGCCCTGGTCCTGGACGGACCGGATTCCCGGTAGAATCGGCCGTCGTGACCCTGCGCCTCTACGACACCGCGACCAGGGCCGTGCGGGACTTCGTTCCGCTGGCCGACGGACATGCCTCGGTGTACCTGTGTGGCGCGACGGTGCAGGGCCATCCGCACATCGGCCACGTCCGCAGCGGTGTCGCGTTCGACGTTCTCCGGAGATGGCTGACGGCAACGGGTTTCGACGTGGCCTTCGTGCGCAACGTCACCGACATCGACGACAAGATCCTCACCAAGGCCGCCGCTGCGGGACGTCCGTGGTGGGAGTGGGCCGCGACGTTCGAGCGGTCGTTCACCGCGGCGTACGACGCGCTGGGCGTCCTGCCCCCGTCGGCCGAACCGCGCGCCACCGGGCACGTCACGCAGATGGTGGAGCTCATCCAGCGCCTCATCGACGCCG
Organism: Rhodococcoides corynebacterioides; assembly: GCF_019834675.1. Classification (GTDB taxonomy): domain Bacteria; phylum Actinomycetota; class Actinomycetes; order Mycobacteriales; family Mycobacteriaceae; genus Rhodococcoides; species Rhodococcoides corynebacterioides_A. The sequence goes on from NZ_JABUBU010000035.1 coordinate 12,271, forward strand.
GTCACGCCTACGCGGCGGCGGGTGACGTCTACTTCGACGTCCTGAGCTACCCCGAGTACGGTGCGTTGTCCGGGCACAAGCTCGACGACGTCCATCAGGGCGAGTCGGTCGCCGAGGGCAAGCGCGATCCGCGGGACTTCACGCTGTGGAAGGCCGCCAAGCCGGGTGAGCCGTCCTGGCCGACGCCGTGGGGGCGGGGACGTCCCGGGTGGCATCTCGAGTGCTCGGCCATGGCGGGTGCCTACCTGGGCGAGAAGTTCGACATCCATTGCGGCGGGCTGGATCTGGTGTTCCCGCATCACGAGAACGAGTTGGCCCAGTCCCGCGCGGCGGGCGACGGTTTCGCGCAGTACTGGCTGCACAACGGCTGGGTCACCATGAGCGGCGAGAAGATGTCGAAGTCGCTGGGCAACGTCGTCTCCATCCCCACCATGCTGGAATCGGTTCGGGCGCAGGAACTTCGGTACTACCTCGGGAGCGCTCACTACCGGTCGATGCTCGAGTACTCGTTCGAGGCGCTGCAGGAAGCGGCGTCGGCGTACCGGAGCGTCGAAACGTTCGTCACCCGCACCGCGGAGCGAGCCGGGGACGTCCCGGTGGGCACGTGGACCGACGCGTTCGCCGAGGCGCTCGACGACGATCTCGCCGTGCCTCGCGCGCTGGCCGAGGTGCACCGACTGCGCCGCGAGGGCAACTCCGCCCTGGCCGCGGGTGACCTCGACGGCGCGGTCGCGGCGGCGTCGTCGGTTCGCGCGATGACCGCCGTGCTCGGCGTCGACCCGCTGGACCCGCACTGGAGCGCCGGGACCGCCGACGCCTCGGCCGAGCGGGCCGCCCTGGGCGCGCTCGTCGCCGACGATCTCGATCTGCGCGCGGCCGCCAAGGCCGGCAAGGACTGGCCCACGGCGGACCGCATCCGGGACCGCCTGGCGGGCGCGGGCGTGCAGATCACCGACACCCCCGACGGCCCCGAGTGGTCGATCGTGGCGAAGGATGTGGAGAAGTAATGGCAGGCAATTCGGCTCGACGCGGCGCCGTCCGCAAGACGGGAACCAAGAAGGGCCAGGTCGTCGGCTCCGGCGGCAAGCGTCGGAAGGGCCTCGAGGGTCGCGGCGCGACGCCGCCCGCGTCGGAGCGCACCAAGCATCCCGCCGCGCGTCGTGCGCGGGCCGCGGCCAAGACGACCGGGCCGACGACGTCCGGCGGCCGGGGACGTCCGCCCGTGCGCAAGACCGAGGACGGACCCGAGAACGTGCTCGGCCGCAACCCGGTCCTCGAGTGCCTGCGGGCCGGCGTGCCCGCCACCGCGCTGTACGTGGCGTCGGGCACCGAGGCGGACGATCGGCTCAAGGAAAGCGTGCAGATCGCCGCGGACAACGGCATCTCGATCCTCGAGGTGTCGCGCACCGATCTGGATCGCATGAGCAGCAACGGCATGCACCAGGGCATCGCGCTGCAGGTGCCGCCGTACCGGTACGCGCATCCGGACGACCTGCTGGCGCAGGCCCGGACTCGTCAGGAGCCCGCGCTGCTGGTCGCGCTGGACAACATCTCCGACCCGCGCAACCTCGGCGCCGTCGTGCGGTCCGTCGCCGCGTTCGGTGGGCACGGTGTGGTGATCCCGCAGCGACGCAGCGCCAGCGTCACCGCCGTTGCGTGGCGCACCAGTGCCGGTGCGGCCGCGCGTCTGCCGATCGCCCGCGCGACCAACCTCACCCGCACCCTGAAGAGTTGGGCCGACCAGGGCGTGCAGGTGGTGGGACTCGACGCGGGCGGCGACACCACGCTGGACGCGTACGACGGCTCGGGCCCGGTGGTCGTCGTGGTCGGGTCCGAGGGCAAGGGTCTCTCGCGCCTGGTCCGCGAGACCTGCGATCACGTGCTGTCCATCCCGATGGCCGGCGAGGTGGAATCGCTGAACGCGTCCGTCGCGGCGGGTGTGGTCCTCGCGGACATCGCGCGACAGCGTCGGGGACGCTAGCGCCTGGTCGATCCCCGTCGCACACTGACGGGATGAGCCGCACCACGTACTACACCGCCTGTTCCCTGGACGGATTCCTCGCGACGGAGGACGACTCGCTCGACTGGCTGTTCCGCCAGCGCATCGACGAGGACGGCCCCATGAACCACGGCGCCTTCATGGCGGGCGTCGGCGCCCTGGTCATGGGCGCGACCACCTACGGCTGGGTGGTCGATCACGGTGAGCGCACCGGGGAGCCCTGGGCGTACACCGTGCCGACGTGGGTGGTCACCCACCGGCAGTTCCCGCCGACCGAGAACGACGTCCGGTTCGTGTTCGGGGACGTCGAGTCCTGGTGGCCCGGCGTCGTCGACTCGGCCGGTGATCGGGAGATCTGGGTGGTCGGGGGCGGTGACCTGGCCGGACAGATCGCCGACGCCGGTCACCTCGACCGGATGCTGGTCCAGTACGCGCCGGTGACGCTGGGCTCCGGCCGTCCACTCCTGCCGCGGGTGCGGGACTTCGCGCTGGTCGACGTGGTGCGGAACCAGGACTTCGTGTGCGCGGAGTTCGCGGTGGTGCGGTAGAGGCGAGCGGCTCCCCGGTTCCGATCGGGCACCTCCGATCGGGGGAGCCGCTGCGCAACCGGGGCGCCGTTCAGTGGGTGAAGCGCAGGGTGCTGCCGGGCCGGGCCTGTGCGGCGAGGTCCACGTCCGCGGCCGCGACCACCGCGATCACGGGGTAGCCGCCGGTCACGGGGTGATCGGCGAGGAACAGCACGGGCATGCCCGACGGCGGGACCTGCAGTGCGCCCGGCACCATGCCTTCGCTGGGGAGTTCGTCGTCGCGGCTGCGGCGGAGGGGCTCGTCGGCGGTCAGTCGGACGCCGACGCGGTTGCTGTCGGGCGTGACCGTCCAGGCCGTGCCGAGCAGGTGGTCGAGGGCGTCGGGTGCGAACCAGTCGGCGCGCGGACCGGGGACGACGCGGAGCGCCCGGTCGGGCAGCCCGTACGGGTTCAGGTCGGTGGCGGGCTCGTCGCCGTACTCTGACCCGACGGCGTGGACGTCGCCGTCGGCGAGCGGGGTCGGACCGATGCCCGACAGCGCGTCGGTGGCGCGGCTGCCCAGCACGCGTGGCACGTCGATGCCGCCGCGCACGGCGAGGTAGGCGCGCAGACCGGTCGGGGCGACGTCGAGTCGGATCTCGGCACCGGCCGCGACGGCGACCGCCGTGCCCGGCCCCTGGCGGACGCCGTCGACGAACCACGGGGCGGGTGCGCCGGTGAGCGCGACGAGGAGGGCGCTGTCGGTGCGGACGACGAGCCCGCCGAGGGTGACCTCCAGGGTGGCGGCGTTGATGTCGTTGCCCACCAGCCGGTTCGCGGCGTCGTGCGACCAGCGGTCGGCGGCACCGGACCGGCCGACCCCGAGCGACGCCCACCCGGGGCGCCCGCGGTCCTGCACCGTCGTGGACGGGCCGGCGGCGACCACGGTCAGCGTCCCCATGTCAGCCCACCTGCCGAAACTGCACGCGCGTACCGGGGACGATCAGCGCGGGCGGGTCCCGGTCGACGGACCACAGCGCGGCGTCGGTGCGTCCGATGAGTTGCCACCCGCCGGGTGACGACGACGGGTAGACGGCCGAATAGTTCCCGGCGAGGGCGACGGAGCCGGCCGGGACGGAGGTGCGGGGGTCGCGTCGTCGGGGAACGTCGAGTGCGAGATCGCTGACCAGGTACGCGAATCCGGGGGAGAAGCCGCAGAAGGCCGCTGTCCAGACGCTGCCGGTGTGGTCGGCGACGACGTCCCGTCCGGTGGCGTCGCGGACGGCCTCGAGGTCGGGTCCGTCGTACACCACGTCGAGGGTCACCAGGTCGCCGCTCGTGTCGGACGGGTCCGCGGGTGGGGTCGAGCGCAGCCACCGTGCGACGGCTTCGGGGTCGGCGTCGTCGGTCAGCATGGCGAGCACCGTGGTGGCGGCGGGCACGAGCTCGGCGATGCCCGCGTGACCGGTGGCCCACCCGGCGTGATGGCGGGCGACGTCCTTAGTGTTGTCGAAGTCCACCAGCAGTGCGCGGTCGCCGGCGCGGTAGATCCTCATGCGAACGGACTCGTGTCGATGCCGTTGTGCTGCAGCAGGTCTCGAACGGCATGAGCCATGTCCACGGCGGCGGGCGTGTCCCCGTGCAGGCAGACCGAGTCGGCGCGGACGGAGACGTCGGATCCGTCGATCGCGGTGACCGTGCCCTCGGTGACCAGTCGCAGCACGCGGCGGGCGACGTCGTCGACGTCGTGCAGCACGGCGCCCGGTTCGCGCCGGGACACCAGCGTTCCCTCCGGGGTGTAGGCGCGGTCGGCGAAGGCTTCGGGGATCGCGCGCAGTCCGGCGGCCTCGGCCCGGCGCAGGAATTCCGAGCCGGGCAGGCCCAGGACCGGGAGGGACGCGTCGTAGGCCGTGACGGCGTCGACCACGGCCTGCGCCTGCGCCTCGTGGTGGACGATCGTGTTGTACAGCGCCCCATGGGGTTTGACGTAGGACACCCGTCCGCCCGCCACTCGTGCGAGCCCGTCCAGCGCGCCGAGCTGGTAGATCACGTCGGCGGTGAGGTCCTCGGCGGTGACGTCGACGAAGCGCCGCCCGAACCCCACCAGATCGTGATAGCCCACTTGGGCGCCGATCCGCACCCCGGCGGTCACGGCCTCGCGACAGGTCCGCAGCAGCGTCGTCGGGTCCCCGGCGTGGAAGCCGCACGCGATGTTGGCGCTGGTGACGACGGCGAGCATGGCGGCGTCGTCACCGAGGGTCCAGGTGCCGTAGCCCTCACCGAGATCCGCATTGAGGTCCACCATGATTTGAGCCTAGAGGTTCCCGCGCTGCCGATGTGCTCGCGCGCTGCCTGCAGTCAGCGCGGGACCATGCTCGCAGCGCGGGAAGGGGGAAGGGAGTGGGGGGAGGGG
>NZ_JABUBU010000036.1 GCF_019834675.1 Rhodococcoides corynebacterioides
GCTGCTGGGGGACCGGCTGCGGGGGCTGTGCTGGGGGCGCAGGGTCGGCCTCGGGCCCGTCGACGTCGATGCCGAACGCCGTCGCGATGCCGGCCAGGCCGTCGTCGTACCCCTGGCCGACGGCGCGCACCTTCCACTCCCCGGCCCGCCGGTAGATCTCGAGGCAGACGACGGCCGCCTCGGTGGTCAGGCCGGTCATGGGGAACTCGAGGTCCGAGCCGACGGTGGCGCGCAGCGGGAGCCCGCCGAACGTCGTCGGGCCCGATCCGTCGAGACTGGCCGTGATCGCGACCGTCTCGATGTCCGCCGGTACCGCGCGGGTGTCCACGTGGACGCCGTCGGGCGAGTACCGCACGCCCGGGCCGACGGGGTTGTTGAAGAACACCAGGTCCTGGTCCGATCGCACCCGCCCGGCAGCGGTGAGCAGCAGGGCGGACACGTCCACCGCGGCCCCGGTCACGGTGACGGTGAGCGATCCGGACGCATCGAGTGGGGCAGGGCTGTTCTCTCCCCGGCGAAGGCTCTGCACGACGGCCAGTGTGCCACCGGGCACCGACACTCCGCAGGGGTGAAGGCCCGCCCCGTCGCACACGATTTGGTTCGTGTCGGTGTGTTCCTTACACTTGAGCGGTTGTCCGTGGTAGGCGCATGCGCCGGTCCGGGCGACACGACCGCGCGCGTCGGGTCGGTATCCGCCGCGCACGCACATCCAGGTCATCGAGGAGACCCATGATTCAGCAGGAGTCGCGGCTGCGCGTCGCCGACAACACGGGTGCCAAGGAAATCTTGTGCATCCGCGTTCTCGGTGGTTCGTCTCGCCGCTACGCCGGGATCGGCGACGTCATCGTCGCCACCGTCAAGGACGCGATCCCCGGCGGCAACATCAAGAAGGGCGAGGTCGTCAAGGCCGTCATCGTCCGCACCACCAAGGAACGGCGTCGTCCCGACGGCTCGTACATCAAGTTCGACGAGAACGCCGCCGTCCTGATCAAGCCGGACAACGATCCGCGCGGAACCCGCATCTTCGGCCCGGTCGGCCGCGAGCTGCGTGAGAAGAAGTTCATGCGCATCGTGTCGCTGGCTCCGGAGGTGTTGTGAGATGAAGGTGCACAAGGGCGATACGGTTCTCGTCATCTCGGGTAAGGACAAGGGCGCCAAGGGCAAGGTCATCCAGGCCTACCCGGCGACCGAGAAGATCCTGGTCGAGGGCGTCAACCGCATCAAGAAGCACACCGCTGTCTCGGCCAACGAGCGCGGCGCGTCCTCGGGCGGCATCGTCACCCAGGAAGCCCCCATTCACGTTTCCAACGTCGCCGTCGTCGACTCGGACGGAAACCCCACCCGCGTGGGCTACCGCACCGACGAGAACGGCAAGCGCGTTCGGATTTCCCGTAAGAGCGGGAAGGACATCTGATGACGACCACCGAGAAGATCGTTCCGCGCCTCAAGACTCGCTACCGCGAGGAGATCAAGGACGCGCTGAACGCCGAGTTCCAGTACGCCAACGTCATGCAGATCCCGGGCGTGGTCAAGGTCGTCGTCAACATGGGTGTCGGCGACGCCGCCCGCGACGCGAAGCTGATCAACGGTGCCGTGGCCGACCTGGCCGCCATCACCGGTCAGAAGCCGGAGATCCGCAAGGCCCGCAAGTCCATCGCGCAGTTCAAGCTCCGCGAGGGCATGCCCATCGGCGCCCGCGTCACGCTGCGCGGCGACCGCATGTGGGAGTTCCTGGACCGTCTGACGTCCATCGCCCTGCCCCGCATCAGGGACTTCCGTGGCCTGTCGGGCACACAGTTCGACGGCAACGGCAACTACACGTTCGGCCTGAACGAGCAGTCGATGTTCCACGAGATCGACGTCGACAAGATCGACCGCCCTCGCGGTATGGACATCACCGTCGTCACGACGGCCACCAACAACGACGAAGGCCGCGCGCTGCTCAAGCACCTCGGCTTCCCGTTCAAGGAGAACTGAGCGTATGGCTAAGAAGGCACTGGTCAACAAGGCCAACAAGAAGCCGAAGTTCGCGGTCCGCGCCTACACGCGCTGCCAGCGGTGCGGTCGCCCGCACTCGGTGTTCCGCAAGTTCGGTCTCTGCCGTATCTGCGTCCGTGAGATGGCGCACCGCGGCGAGCTGCCCGGAGTGCACAAGTCCTCCTGGTGAGACGAGCACCCTGGTGAGCCGATCACCACCCGACAGGCCCGAGCCATCACGGCTCGGGCCTGTCGGCGTTCGGGGGTGGCGCGCCCGACCTGCACCACAGCACACAGGACGCCCCGATTGCCGGGATCCCGCCCATCCGGCCGACTCGTGTGCAGACACGCAGGTCCGTTTCACCGCACACCGCCCCCGCGAGCGGCATAGGCTGCCGCGGCAGGGGGTTCGAACGGCAGGGGGCTGCAACGTCAGGAGCGGATCATGGCGCAGGCAACGGACGCCGCGGCGACGGAGAAGGAACCGGAACTCAAGCGCGTCCTGGGTCCGGGGTTGCTGCTGCTGTTCATCGTGGGCGACATCCTGGGCGCGGGTGTCTACGCGGTCACCGGCGACATGATCGAGAACGTCGGCGGTATGGCGTGGCTGCCGTTCGTGCTGGCGTTCGTGGTCGCCACCCTGACCGCGTTCTCCTACCTGGAGCTCGTGTGCAAGTACCCGCAGGCCGCGGGCGCCGCGCTGTACACGCACAAGGCGTTCGGCATCCACTTCTTCACGTTCCTCGTGGCGTTCGCCGTGATCTGTTCCGGCATCACCAGCGCCTCGACGTCGTCGAACGTGGTGGCGGGCAACCTCCTGGCCGGCCTGCACGAGACGTTCTCCACCGAGGACGGCATCGGGTGGTTCGACGTGCCCACCGGCAGTACCGCGCAGTTGGTCGTCGCGCTGGTCTTCATGGGTCTGCTCGCGGCCATCAACCTGCGGGGCGTCGGCGAGTCGGTCAAGTTCAACGTCATCCTCACGATCATCGAGATGACGGCGCTGGCCATCGTGATCGTCATCGGGTTCGTCGCGGTGGGCAGCGGCAGCGCGGAGGGCGACATCGCGAACCTCGTCGTGTTCGAGGACCCCAACGAGAAGGGGTGGTTCCTCGCGGTCACGGTGGCGACGACGATCGCGTTCTTCGCGATGGTCGGCTTCGAGGACTCGGTGAACATGGTCGAGGAGACCAAGAACCCCGAGCGCATCTTCCCCAAGATGATGCTGTCCGGCCTCGGCATCGCGTGTCTGATCTACGTGCTCGTGGTCGTCGCGGTGATCGCGGTGCTGCCGCTGGACTACGACTCCGGCAGCGAGGGCATCCTGCTGCACGTGGTGCGACTCGGCGCCCCGGGGCTGCCGATCGACGAGATCTTCCCGTACCTCACGGTGTTCGCCGTCGCGAACACCGCCCTGATCAACATGCTCATGGCGAGCCGCCTGATCTACGGGCTCGGGCGTCAGCGCATCCTGCCGAAGACGCTCAGTTCCGTTCTGCCCGTGCGGCGTTCGCCGTGGGCCGCGATCGTCTTCTCGACGCTCATGGCGGTCGTGCTGATCGTGGTGGTCAACCGACTGTCCGGCAACTCCGTGGTGAGCGCGCTCTCCGGTACGACGGGCCTGCTGCTGCTCTGCGTGTTCGCGGTGGTCAACGTGGCGTGCCTGGTGCTCAAGCGACGACGCGCGTCGAACGGCTTCACCGCGCCCTACTGGGTGCCGGTGGCCGGCGCGGTGCTGTGTCTGTTCCTGGTGGGACCGTGGGCGCGAACCGACGCGCAGATGATCCAGTACCGCATCGCTGGCGCGATGCTGCTGCTCGGCGTGCTGCTGTGGGTGCTCACGCACTTCGTCAACAAGGCGACGATGGGCAAGTCGCGTTTCGTCGACGTCGACCGCCTGACGTACGACGAGCAGGCGAACCTCGGTGACCGCGTGCGCGACCGCGGGGACGACTACTGAGCGACGCCCGCTCGAATCGAGCTCAATCGAGCACGAGCCCCGACCCGCGGTGCGGATCGGGGCTCGTGCGGTGAAAAGCGGGTGTCAGCTCTCGAACAGGTCCGTCGGGAGCGAGCCGCCGCCGGGAACGGGCGGGACGACGGGGGGAAGGTCGTCGGGGAGGACCGTGATGGGCAGGTCGATGAGAGCGTCGACCGGGTCGCCTCCGTCGGTGCAGCTGGCCGTCACCGTGTAGATGCCGGGCTCGAGGCCGTCGATGTCGATGGTGCCCGTCGCCGCGGCGAGGACGGTCAGAAGGGTGTCCGTCGCCGAGGCGGTGTTCGTGTCGTCATCCACCTCCGTCGCAGTCACTGTGCACTCCACCTCGGTGCCGACGAACACGCCTGCGACGACGAGCGCTGTGCTGATCGACTCGACGCCGGGCGTCGGGACCGCTTGCACGGTGAGGACGGCCGCGGACGCGGTCCCCGAGGTCGCGAGAACCCCGGCGGCGGCTGCGGCGACGACGATTCCGGCGCGGCCGAGTGTGCGAGAACGAACTGTCATGCTGTGCTCCATCACGGGAGAAGGGGTCGAGCATTGGCCCGCTCACCATAAAACGAACCGGACATTCTCCATGTAACGAATGGCCAACAATGGCTCAGCCGACGCCGACGAGAGCGGCCCGACGCCCTCCCACCTGCACCGATTTGGTCTCCGGGGTCCGCGCCCGTAGACTGTGACGGTTGCCCGGGTACCGTCATGCCTGCAGACGACCCGTGTGACCAGGGTTTTCGTGCCACATGATGCTCGAAACACCCGCCAGTGCCTGCAGATTCGACCGTTCGCACTGGCGGGAGCGCAACCCCTGACCGGCAACAGTCGGTCAGGACGGAACACTTCGCGGTAGGCCCACGGCGGGACGAGCCAGGCCCCACTTCGGTGCGGCACCAGCTCGCTCGTGCTGTATGGGAACCCCTGCGAGAAAGGGCCATGAACTCTGTCATGACCATGACCGACCCGATCGCAGACTTCTTGACGCGTCTGCGCAACGCCAACTCGGCGTACCACGATCAGGTGAAGCTGCCGCACTCGAAGATCAAGGCGAACATCGCCGAGATCCTCAAGCGCGAGGGCTACATCTCCGACTACCGCTCCGAGGACGCCGAGGTGGGCAAGACCCTCATCGTCGATCTGAAGTACGGCCCCAGCCGCGAGCGCAGCCTCGCCGGCGTGCGCCGGGTCTCCAAGCCCGGTCTGCGCGTGTATGCAAAGTCCACCAATCTGCCCAAGGTCCTGGGCGGCCTGGGCGTGGCGATCATCTCCACGTCCACCGGTCTGCTCACCGATCGCCAGGCGGCAACTCAGGGCGTCGGCGGCGAAGTCCTCGCCTACGTCTGGTAAGGGAGGCCACCACAATGTCGCGTATCGGAAAGCTTCCGGTGACGGTTCCGGCCGGTGTCGATGTCTCCATCGACGGCCAGGACGTCACGGTCAAGGGTCCCAAGGGCACCTTGTCTCTCACCATCGCCGAGCCCATCGCCGTCGCGAAGAACGACGACGGTTCGATCTCGGTCACTCGGCCCGACGACGAGCGTCGTAGCCGTTCCCTGCACGGCCTCTCGCGCACTCTCGTCGCGAACCTCATCACGGGTGTGACCACCGGTTACACCACCAAGATGGAGATTCACGGCGTCGGTTACCGCGTGGCTCTGAAGGGCAACGACCTCGAGTTCGCGCTCGGCTACAGCCACCCGGTGCCGATCCCGGCGCCGGAGGGCATCACCTTCGCGGTCGAGACCCCCACCCGGTTCTCCGTCTCGGGTATCGACAAGCAGAAGGTCGGCCAGATCTCTGCCAACATCCGTCGTCTCCGCCGTCCCGACCCGTACAAGGGCAAGGGCGTTCGGTACGAGGGTGAGCAGATCCGCCGCAAGGTCGGAAAGACAGGTAAGTGATGAGCAACACCGCAGCCAAGCAGGGTTCCGAGGCGAACCCGAAGCGCATCCCGCTGGGCAAGGACGTCTCGACGCGTCGTCGTCTGTCGAAGACCCGTCGTCACTTCCGCCTGCGCAAGAAGGTCTCCGGCACCGCCGAGCGTCCCCGTCTCGTCGTCAACCGCAGCTCGCGTCACCTGCACGCGCAGCTGGTGGACGACCTGACCGGTCGCACCCTCGCCGCCGCGTCCTCCATCGAGGCCGACGTGCGTGCGCTGGACGGCGACAAGAAGGCGCGTGGCGCCAAGGTCGGCTCCCTCATCGCCGAGCGTGCCAAGGCCGCCGGCATCGAGGCCGCGGTCTTCGACCGTGGTGGCCACGACTACGCCGGTCGCATCGCGGCCCTCGCGGACGCAGCTCGCGAAGGCGGGTTGAAGTTCTGATGCCCACTACGAACACGATCCAGTTCATCGACGGAAGGACAGCCTGATGCCGGGACGTCAACGGCGTGACGGCGGAAACGGCCCCGCCGGACAGAATGGACCCAACACCGGAGGCGACAACCGCGGAGACAACCGCGGCGGTCGCGATCGCCGGGACAACCGCGGCGGCAACGCCCCGGAGAAGAACAACCTCGAGCGCGTGGTCGCAATCAACCGCGTCTCCAAGGTCGTGAAGGGTGGTCGTCGCTTCAGCTTCACCGCCCTCGTGATCGTCGGTGACGGCAACGGTTTGGTCGGCGTCGGCTACGGCAAGGCCAAGGAAGTTCCCGCCGCCATTCAGAAGGGCGTCGAAGAGGCTCGCAAGGGCTTCTTCCGCGTTCCGCTGATCGGTAGCACGATCACGCACCCCGTCCAGGGTGAGGCTGCGGCCGGTGTGGTCATGCTGCGCCCGGCAAGCCCCGGTACCGGTGTCATCGCCGGTGGCGCGGTGCGTGCCGTGCTCGAGTGCGCCGGCGTCCACGACATCCTCGCGAAGTCGCTCGGTAGCGACAACGCGATCAACGTCGTGCACGCCACCGTTGCGGCCCTCAAGGGTCTGCAGCGTCCGGAAGAGGTCGCGGCTCGCCGTGGTCTGCCGATCGAGGACGTCGCTCCCGCCGGCATGCTGCGCGCACGCGCCCAGGCAGCAGCAGGGAGTGCCGATCGTGGCTGACCTCAAAGTGACCCAGATCAAGAGCACCATCGGTCAGAAGCACAACCAGCGCAACAGCCTGCGGACGCTGGGCCTCAAGGGAATCCGCCAGTCGGTGGTTCGTGAGGACACGCCGCAGACGCGTGGTCTGATCAACGTGGTGCGTCACCTCGTGACAGTGGAAGAGGTCTGACCATGACCATCAAACTGCACCACCTCCGCCCCGCCCCCGGCTCCAAGAGCGCGAAGATTCGCGTCGGCCGTGGTGAGGGTGGCAAGCGCGGCAAGACGGCCGGTCGCGGCACCAAGGGCACGGGCGCCCGTAAGAACGTCTCGCCCGGGTTCGAGGGCGGCCAGATGCCGATCCACATGCGCCTGCCGAAGCTCAAGGGCTTCACCAACCGCAACCGCGTCGAGTACCAGGTGGTCAACCTGGGCGACATCGAGCGGCTGTTCCCCCAGGGCGGCGAGATCTCCAAGGATGATCTCGTGGCCAAGGGTGCGGTGCGCAAGAACCGCCTCGTGAAGGTCCTGGGCGACGGTGACCTGTCGGTGAAGGTGTCCATCACCGCCGACAAGTTCACCGGCTCCGCCAAGGAGAAGATCGCTGCAGCCGGCGGGTCTGCCACCGAGCTGTGATCGATCGGTGCCTCGCCCCCACCCCGGGGGCGAGGCACCCGCGTTCGTTCGTCCGATGGCCGTGGTGCGCGAGTCGTGCTGCGGCCATCGGTGTTCGATCTGCTGCACCGCAGCGGTGTTCGATCTGCTGCACCGCAGCGGTGTTCGATCTGCTGCACCGGCAGCGGTGTCAACGCCGCTGTTAGAGTTCGACGGGGTGCCCTCGCGGCACCCCGACCAGTTCGTGCCAGTAACCCGCCTTTGGAGGATCGTTGCTTTCCGCCTTCGTGTCGGCCCTCAGGACTCCTGACCTGAGACGGAAGATCCTCTTCACCCTCGGTCTCGTCGCGCTCTACCGCTTCGGTGCGACCCTGCCGTCCCCGGGCGTCGACTACGGCAACGTCCGCCAGTGCATCGACCAGGTCTCCGGCGGCGACTCGGCCGGGATCTACTCGCTCATCAACCTGTTCTCCGGTGGAGCGCTCCTGCAGCTGTCGGTCTTCGCGATCGGCATCATGCCGTTCATCACCGCGAGCATCATCGTCCAGCTCCTCACCGTGGTCATCCCGCGGTTCGAGGAACTCCGCAAGGAGGGCCAGGCCGGCCAGGCGAAGATGACGCAGTACACCCGCTATCTCTCCATCGCCCTCGCCGTGCTCCAGGCCACCGGCCTGGTGGCGCTCGCGTCGCGCGGTCAGCTGCTCCAGGGCTGCAACCTCGACATCATCGCGGACACGTCCATCTTCGGGCTGGTCACCATCGTGCTGGTCATGACGGCCGGTGCCGCCCTGGTCATGTGGTTCGGCGAGCTCATCACCGAGCGCGGTGTCGGCAACGGCATGTCGCTGCTCATCTTCGCCGGCATCGCCTCGCGCATCCCGTCCGAGGGCAAGGCCATCCTCGACAGCCGCGGCGGACTCGTCTTCGCCCTCGTGTGCGTCGCCGCGCTCGCGATCATCGTCGGTGTCGTCTTCGTCGAGCAGGGTCAACGCCGCATCCCGGTGCAGTACGCCAAGCGCATGGTCGGCCGCCGCATGTACGGCGGGTCGTCGACCTACCTGCCGCTGAAGGTCAACCAGGCCGGCGTCATCCCGGTGATCTTCGCGTCGTCGTTGCTCTACCTGCCCAACCTCATCGCCCAGTTGACCAACGCGAGCACCGCGGCGGACCCCAGTTGGTGGCAGCGTGCCATCAACACCTATCTCGTCAATCCGGCCAACCCGGTCTACATCGCGATCTACTTCGGCCTCATCGTCTTCTTCACGTACTTCTACGTCGCCATCACCTTCAACCCCGAAGAGCGTGCCGACGAGATGAAGAAGTACGGCGGCTTCGTCCCTGGCATCCGGCCGGGACGCCCGACGGCCGACTACCTGCAGTTCGTTCTCAGCCGCATCACGCTGCCCGGTGCCATCTACCTCGGCACCATCGCCGTTCTGCCCAACCTGTTCCTCGACATCGGTAACTCCGGCGGCGCGCAGAACCTGCCGTTCGGTGGCACCGCGGTGCTCATCATGGTGAGCGTCGGCCTGGACACGGTGAAGCAGATCGAAAGCCAACTGATGCAGCGCAACTACGAAGGGTTCCTCAAGTGAGACTCGTCCTCCTCGGTCCCCCCGGAGCCGGCAAAGGCACGCAGGCGACGCTGCTGAGCGAGAAGCTCGGCATCCCGCACGTGTCCACCGGCGATCTCTTCCGGGCCAACATCGGCCAGCAGACGCCCCTCGGCGTCGAGGCGAAGAAGTACCTCGACGCGGGCGATCTGGTGCCCAGCACGTTGACCGTGGACATGGTGCGCGACCGGCTCGCCGAGCCCGACGCCACCGGCGGCTTCATCCTCGACGGCTTCCCCCGCTCGGTCGACCAGGCCGACTCGCTGGCCGGGATCCTCGAGGACATGGGCACGACGCTCGACGCCGTCGTCTCCTTCGTCATCGACGAGGACGTCGTCGTGGAGCGCATGTTGGCGCGCGGCCGTGAGGACGACAAGGAAGACGTCATCCGGAACCGCATGAAGGTCTACCGCGACGAGACCGCGCCGCTGCTCGAGTATTACTCCGGCCACGGTCGCAGCGGGCAGGCCGGAGGCCGGTCGGGACTGGTCGTGACGGTCGACGCCGTCGGCGAGGTCGAGGACGTCAACACGAAGGTCATCGACGCGATCCAGGGCGACTCCTGACCCATGGCTTTCGGACGCAAGCGCAAGGTGGTCCCGTTCCGCAGCCCCGGTGAGCTCGACGCCATGGCTGCGGCCGGGGCCGTCGTCGGCGCCGCCCTGGTTGCCGTCCGCGAGGCCGCGAAGCCCGGGGTGAGCACGCTCGAACTCGACCGCATCGCCGAGTCGGTCATCCGCGACGCCGGCGCCGTGCCGTCGTTCCTGGGGTATCACGGCTTCACCGGCAGCATCTGCAGCTCGGTGAACGACCGCGTGGTGCACGGCATCCCGTCGGCCGACGACGTGCTGGCCGAGGGCGACCTGGTGTCCATCGACTGCGGTGCGGTGCTCGACGGCTGGCACGGGGACTCCGCGTGGACGTTCGGCGTCGGCGCGCTGTCGGAGGCCGACGCCGACCTCAGCGAGGCCACCCGCCTGTCCATGGAGGCGGGCATCGCGGCGATGCTGCCCGGCAATCGGTTGACGGACGTCTCGCACGCCATCGAGCAGGGCACCTACGCCGCCGAGAAGGCGCACGGACGCAAGTACGGCATCGTCGACGGCTACGGCGGCCACGGCATCGGACAGCAGATGCACATGGACCCGTTCCTGGCCAACGAGGGCGCACCCGGCAAGGGGCCCGAGCTGGTGGTCGGATCGACGCTCGCCATCGAGCCCATGCTCACCCTCGGCACCCACGAGACGCGGGTGCTGGGCGACGACTGGACCGTGGTCACCACCGACGGCACCCGCGCCGCGCACTGGGAACACACCGTGGCCGTGACCGAGGACGGGCCGAGGATTCTCACCCTCCGGCCCTGACCCCGGCCCCGCTCACCTCGCTCAGATCACGCCCAGTATCCGATGTGGGCGTTCGCTTCGCTCACGCCCAGTGGTCCGCCGGGACCCGCTCGCTCTCCTTCGGCTCACCCGGCGGCGTGCCGTCCCCGAACGGCCGCCCGCCGAGCGCCTCGCGCCCGTGGGGTGAGAGCCAACTGGACACGTCCGGACCCTTCGGCACGATGCCGGTGGGATTGATGTCGGTGTGCACCTCGTAGTAGTGCGACTTGATGTGCACGAAGTCGGTAGTGTCCCCGAAGCCCGGCGTCTGGAACAGATCGCGCGCGTACGCCCACAGCACCGGCATCTCCGAGAGCTTGCTGCGGTTGCACTTGAAGTGACCGTGGTAGACGGGATCGAACCGAGCCAGCGTGGTGAACAGGCGCACGTCGGCCTCGGTGATGGTGTCGCCCACGAGGAATCGCTGGTTCTCCAGCCGATCGCTCAGCCAGTCGAGGCGCGCGAAGAGCGCGTCGTACGCCTCCTCGTAGGCGTCCTGCGACCCGGCGAACCCGCACTTGTACACGCCGTTGTTGACGTCGTGGAAGACCTTCTCGGCGACGTCGTCGATCTCGTCGCGCAGCGGCTCGGGGTACAGATCCGGCGCGCCCTCGCGGTGGTACTGCGTCCACTCGGTGGAGAAGTCGAGCGTCATCTGCGGGTAGTCGTTGGTGACCACCTTGCCCGTCGCGATCTCGACCACGGCCGGCACGGTGATGCCGCGCGAGTAGTTCGGGTCGCGCGCGAAGAACGCGTCCTGCAGGCGGGGGATCTTCAGGACGGGATCCACGCCGCCGGGATCGAGGTCGAAGGTCCAGCTGCGCTTGTCGTGCGTCGGGCCGCAGACGCCCATCGACAGGGCGTCCTCGAGCCCGAGCAGGCGACGCACGATGATCGCGCGGTTCGCCCACGGGCACGCGCGGGCCACCACCAGGCGGTAGCGACCGGCCTCCACCGGGAACCCGTCGCGGCCGTCCGCGGTGATGCGGGTCTCGATGTAGTTGGTGTCGCGCTCGAACCCGCCGTCCTCCACGTAGGACCCGGACTCGCCGGACGATCCAGTGCTGTCGCTCATGGCGGTAACTTACCCGGGCGCAGGCAAATCCATCGCGATGGCGACGCCGAGTTCGGTGAAACCCACCGCCCGGCCGAAGAGTCGGGCGCCCGCGTCGTCGAGTCCGACGCGCAGTTGCGGGATCAGGCCGGAGTCGATGGCGTCGTTGGTGGCCAGCCGCGCCGCCGTCAGGCCGAACCCGCGACGGCGGTGCGAGGGCACGGTGACGGCGACGGTGTCGGCCAGGAATCCCTGCCATTCCACGTAGCCCGACGCCGCAACGGGGACGGCGTCGTCCTCGCCGGCGGTGTCGTCGAAGACGGTGACCCAGGTGGTGGCGTCGGCGGCGCGGGCCGCGACGGCGTCGTCGGGCGGGGTGGTGGACAGCACGCGTTCGGTTTCGCGACGCGAGTGCGAGAGCAGCGGGTGCTCGACGCCGACGTCGGTGCCCACCTCGTCGAGGTAGGCGAGGACGAGCGGACCGGAACAGCGACCACGACGCGGCCCGACGACGTCCGCGAGCCCGTCCCGCGTCGCCAACACGTCCGGTGGCACGTCCTGTGCCCGGTCGATCACGTCGGCCGGCCCGACCAGGACGGCGTGGCCGTCGAGAACGACGAAGCGGACCCGGGTGGCGTCGTCGTCGACGAGGACGGTGCGGGGTTCGGAGGCCGGTCGAAACGTACCGTCCGGGAGGCCGAGGTCGCGAGCCCAGGCGAGGCGCACGATGTCGATCTGGTGGCTGTTCATCGGGATCCAGGCTAGTCGGACGGGTGTGGCATGCTGCGGTCCATGACCCCACCCGCCACGCCCCTCCGTCTCGAGCGCAGCACCACGGCCGCCGGTGCCGAGGTGGCGGTGCTGACGCTGCAGAACGGTGCGCTGAACCTGTTCGACCAGCCGATGTTCGACGCGATCGAGGCCGCCGTGGCGGACCTGGTGGCGTCGCCGCCGCGCGGGGTGCTGCTGCGCGCGGAGGGCAAGGTGGTCTCGGGCGGGGTCGACGTCCACGTGTTCGAGGGACTGTCGGCGTCCGAGGGCGCGCAGTTGTGGCAGGGCTTGTTCGACCGCGTCGCGCACCCGCTCGAGGACCTGCCGTGTCCGGTGATCTTCGCGGCGCACGGGCTGACGCTGACGGCGGCGTTGGAGATCGCGCTGGCGTGCGACATCATCCTGGCGGCGCCGCGGGCCAAGTTCGGGTTGGTCGAAACGGTGGTGGGGTTGACGCCGTCGATGGGCGGTCCGCAGCGCATGGCGGAGCGCGCGGGCAGTGGCCGGGCGCGGGAGTTCGTGATGACCGGCGACCTCTACTCGGCCGAGACGCTGCGCGAGTGGGGTGTGGTGAACCAGGTGCACAAGAACCTGGACGAGGCCGCGACGGCGCTGCTGCACCGGCTGGCCGACGGCCCCACCCGCGCGCACGCGGCCACCAAGCAGATCGTGGGCGCGTGGCGTTCCGGCGGTGTGCGGCATGCGGATTCGATCACGCCGGAGGTGTCCGGCGCGCTGTTCGAGACGGACGATCTGCGGGGTGCGGTGCGCAGCTTCCTGGACGTCGGGCCGGGGAAGGCCACCTACACCGGTCGCTGATCGACCAGCGCGTACCGCAGTGACGTGAGCAGGTCGGCGTCGGCGCCGAGCCAGTCGAGGTAGTTGTCGAAGGACCCGTGCGCGGCGTCGGTGGCCTCGAGCCCGGCCCGCAGGTACTCCTCCCGGACGCCGAGCAGGTCGTCCGCGATGTCCTCGGCCGGAACACCGTGCGACAGAATGTGATTGCGCAGAGCGGGCACCGCGTCGTTGCTGCGGAGGTAGTCGGCGAGGATGTCCTCGTCGGTGACGCCGGCGGCGCGCAGCACCGTCGCCACGGTCCAGCCGGCGCGGTCCTTGCCCGCGGCGCAGTGCACCAGCACGGTGCCCTCCCCGGCGGCGACGGTGCGCAGCACCGTTCCGACCGCGATGCGTGCGCCGGGCCGGGTGGGGAACGCGCGGTAGGTGTCGAGCAGGTAGCCGCGGGCGTCGACGACGCGACGGTCGGGTTCGTGTGGCGCGGAACGGGCTTCGGCCGGCGCCGGCTCGGTGTCGGGTTCGACCGCCACGGCGTCGACGAACGGGACTGCGTGCACACGGACCGACGGCGGCGTGCGATCGGAGCCGGACCGCTCCACCTCGGCGGCGCCGCGGAAGTCGAAGACGTCGCGGACGCCGAGGCGCTCGAGGCCCGTGCGGCCGGCGTCGGTGAGGCGGGTCAGTTCCGACGACCGGAGCAGGACTCCCGGCCGGATCCGGCCGTCGTCACGCGTCGTCAGGCCGCCCACGCCGCGGACGTTCCAGGCACCGTCGAGCAGGTCGGCAGGGGAGTCGGTCACTCCCCGACCGTAGCGGGGCCGCTGACACTCGCCATCCACGAGGCGACGACGGGCCCGACTTCGAGCAGCGCGTCGCTGGACAGCAGCTCGCCGTGGCGGAAGGGGACCTCGGCGGTGCGCACCCGTCCGGTGCACCGGGCGCGCCAGAAGTCCGACGTGCGCACCAGGTGGGCCGCGGTCACCGCGGAGTCGATCACCAGCACGTCGGTCCCGACCGGTGCCGGGACGTGGCCGACGAGGAGATCGTGGACGCGCACCATCGCCGTCGCCACCCGCTGCGCCTGCGCGTCGGTGAGGGACAGCTGATCGCCGCCCACGGTGTGCCAGACGGTCGCCAGGTCGTCGGGACCGAGGTCCGTGACGCCGGCCGGGCGTGGATCGGGACCGCCGAACGTCGCCTCGCTCCGGGCCCGCGCGACCGGGCCGTCCGGGTCGGGGCCGTGCACCGGGTCGAGCAGGACCAGGGAGGCGACGCTCCGACCGCGCTCGGCCAGAGCCGCCGTGATTGCCTGCGCGAGAACGCCTCCCACCGACCAGCCGAGAAGGTGGCAGGGACCGGGTGCGTCGACGGCCGCGATCTCGTCCGCATAGCGCTGCACCAGATCGGCGAGGGTCGTCGGACGGAACGACGGGTCCACGAGCGCCGGAGTCTGCACTCCCCACACCGTCGTCCGGGGGTCGAGATACCGGCTCAGCTCGAGGTACGGCCAGGCCAGCCCCATCATCGGGTGGATGCAGAACAGGGTCGAGGATCCGTCGCCGTCCGCGAGGCGCACCACCGCATCGGAGGCCCCGGCCAGGTCCTCGATCGTCGCGAGGAGGGCGGCGATCACGTCGTGACCGCGTCCTCGGTGGCGGGACAGTCGATCGAGCAGGTCGCGGTGAGTGACGGTGACCGGCCTCGTCGCCACCCCCGGGCGATGCGCGACGACGGCCGCGGAGTCCGGCCGGAGCGATGCGCGGCGGTCGGCGTCGGTCAGCGGCCCGCGTCGGCGGCGCGCGATGGACTCCTCCGCTTCCCGGTCCCCGAGAATCAGACGCGGCAGCCAGGGGGCGACGGCGGCGAGCCCGCCCGCGTCGGCGTCGGTCGTGAGGATCCACGCCGCGTGGCACGCGTCGAGTGCGGCGAGCACTCGCTCGGCCGGTTCGTCGGGATCGACGAGCGTCGCGGCCGCGCCCGACGCCGTCGTCGCCCGGATGCCGAGAACCCGGTCCGGCCGGGATCGCATCGCGACGGCGACGACGTCGCCGGGACCTGCGCCGCACGCCACCAGCTCGCGGGCGATGCGGTGCGCGCGGTCGTCGGCCTGATCGTCCGCGTGTCCGCCGCCAGGGGAGTCGAGGGAGTCGAGGAGGTCGGGGAGGAGGCCCGGGTCGGTGATCGGGGGCGCAGCCTGGGGACGCGGGGTGGGTTCGGGACGGGGTGCGGGTTG
>NZ_JABUBU010000037.1 GCF_019834675.1 Rhodococcoides corynebacterioides
GTTCGGGTTCCGGCGGTGCGCTTCTGCCGGTGGCGGGTGGGTCGCCGAAGACGATCATGTCCAGGCCCGGGTGGGTGTCGAACCCGGTGTGGGCGGGGCCGAGGACGGTGCGGCCCTCCGGGATGGTGAATGTGCGGATGATCCGGCCGGGGTGGTCGGGGTCGGGGTACTGGTCGTCGACGAAGTCGCCGAACGTTTTCAGTAGGTGGTGGAATCGGCATTTGGCGCCGAGCCCGCAGGCGGAGGTCTGCCCTCCCCGCTCGGGGTTGCGGTGGTCGTATTCGGTGATGTGGTCGAGGTCGCCGTCCCGGGCGGGTTTGTTGCAGCCGGGCCAGGTGCAGTACTGGTCTCGGGCGCGGATGTAGGTGTTCAGCGCCGCGGACGGCCGGTACGGGTCCGCGGGTTGCGTCGCCGGGAGTGGGGTGTCGGTGCCGTCGCCGAGGGGTCGGATGAGGGTGGCGGGGTCGGCGGCGAGGTCGCGGACGTGGGCGCCGGAGACGATGCCGAGTCCGGCGATGTAGCCGACACCGTCGACCAGCTCGGGTTCCGCCGCAGTCTCCTCGACCACGACCTCCTCGACCGGAGCAACGTCGACCGGAGCCGCGTCGACCGCTGCCTCCTCGCTGGCGACGACCCGGTCTGCGGCAGTCGCGGTCGTGTCGCCGTCCCGAGTCTGTGCCTGCGCTGCCGGCTTTGCCGCAGCGGCGGCGGCGGCGGGTACGGGTCCGGCGAGAGTGGTGGTGTCGGTGACGACGTGAATGACGATCCGCGCTGCGTTCGCCGCGACCTCGTCCGCATCGACCACGGTGAAGGCGCATTCGGGGCGTGCGCAGTCGCAGCCGAACGGGGCGTGCTTGACCAACGCGAACAACGCGTCCGACGCCCGCGCGGTCTTGGTGCGACTGTCGTGCCGGCAGACCTGTGCGGCGAGACGTTCGACGACACGAGCGACGATGGCAGCCTGTTCGGCGGACATCGTCGCCCCCACCGTCGCCATCCCGTCGAGACCGGCCTCGGTGAAGAAGCACCGCCCCTTCAAGGCGTCGTCGCGGCGTTCGCGGACGGCGTCGGGATCACGGCGGTAGACCATCTGATCGCACAGATCCCGCACCCGCGCCGCCGACCACGTCCCCGGCTTCCGCAACGCCGCAGCGATGTCGGCGTCCACCAACCCCTGATACGACCGGCCGTGGATCAGTTCGGTGCGCGAGACGACGGTGCGGATGAAATTGGCGGAGACGACCCCGTCGCGGAGGCACTCCGCCACCCGCGGCAGTCGGTCACGCAGGGCGACGGCGTCGTCGAGGAGGCGTTCGGCGACGTACTGCGACACCGACAGGGTGGTAGCGAGGCGGGCGGCGCACTGAGCGAACGCATCCACCGCCCGCTCGTCGCGGTCCTCCTCGGGCACGACCAGTTCGGTGTGCAGGGCGGCGGCATGCTGATATCGGCGCCATTCCAGGTACGCCGCCCCCGCAGCCAGGTCGGCCAGGGCGTCGAGGTGCCCACCGACGGGGAGGTCGAACGAGGCGGGCAGGCCCATCGCGGTGTAATCACGCGAGGACCACGGCGTGCCCCCCACCTGCGGCGCGTTCACCGCGCCGACCCGCCGATCGCTCATGTGTTCGATTGTATCGACCCCCACCGACACGATCCAGCAAACCGACCGGAAACCGAGACGCCGATCGACGAACCCGATTCAGTCCCGTCGGGTCGTGGCGACGAACAGCGCCGTCGCCGCGTCGACGATGTCGTCGATCTCCAGGTCGCGGGTGCCCTCGAGTCGGGCGAGCAGCAACTCCGACGACGCCCCGATCAGCATCATCCCGGCCAGTTGCCGCTGCGACTCGGGCACCGCGCGCGGCCCCCAGATGGTCAGTGCGGCCGCGGACACGAAGTCGACCACCCCGGCGAGTGTGCGGTGCCGTTGCACGCGCAGCTCGGCGGACGCGATGGACTCGACCACGGCGATGCGACCCTTGCGGGGATCGTCGAGCAGCAGCGTCACCACGGCGGTCAATGCCGCCCGGACTCGTTCGATCTCGGATCCCTCGGTGGTCTCGAGCGCGCGTCGGGCGGTGTCACGCACCTCGTCGGCGAGGGCGTCCACGACGGCGACGACGAGATCCGCCTTGCCCGCGAAGCTCTCGTAGAAGTAACGCTCCGTCAGTCCGGCGGCGGAGCAGACGGCGGTCATCGTGGTGCGGTCGGTCCCCACCGTTCCCATGAGCTCGCGCCCGGCCGCGAGGAGCGCGCTGCGTCGCGCGGCGATGCGGGAGTCGGCGCCCTGGCCGCCGTACGAGCGTGGCACGCGCTCAGTATGACGGTCACGGTCGCACCGGGACCGGCCGAGCCGTCGCCAAGTGATCACCAAGCGCGGTCCCGCACCGTTCCCTCATGACCATCACCTCGTCTCTCCTCACTCGTCTCAGCGCGGTCGGCGTCGTCGTCGCCTTCGGCTTCAACCTCACCGGCGGTCTGCTGCACCCGGTCGTCGACGGCAACGCGCACTCCGTCGAGTCCCTCACGTCCACGGCGGGACCGTGGTCGGCTGCGCTGCTGCTGACCGGCACGGTGCTGCAACTGATCTCGCTGCCCGGCGTCTACGCCTGGTTCGCCGCGCGCGCCGGCGTGGTGGGCCTCGTCTCCTTCGTCACGCTTTACCTGTCGTCGATGCTGGTGTCCATCACGCACCTGTCGGTGGAGGCGTTCGCGACGTACGCCCTGGCGAGCAATCCCGACACCGCCTACCTGGTGCCCGCGGACGGATCGCTCTTCCCCGGCGCCTTCCCCACGATGCAGATGGTCAGTGGCCTGGTGTTCATGCTCTCGATGGTGGTGTTCGGTGCAGTCCTCGTGCGGACGCGGGCCGTGCCGGTGTGGATCGGCACGGTCACCGCGGTCGGCGGGCTGATCCTGCTGGTCCCGTGGCCCGAATTCCCCGGTGTCAGCGGCCTGATCGTCGAACTCCCGCGCGGTCTGGCGTTCACGGCCATCGGGGTCATGATCCTGCGCGCCGGCCGGACGACGCCGATCACGGCATCCCGTCGAGCTGCTCCCGTACCCGCCTGAGTGTCTCGGCGGCGGCGGCGCGCCACCGTGCCGCCGCCGCCGAGACACCCTGCCGATCGGCGATCTCCGCGAGCGCGCCCGCCACCGGTCCCGCGTAGAGCGAACCCGAGTCCAGTCCCGCCACCGTGTCGGCGAACGGTCGCAGCTGAGCGGCGGTATCGGTCATGACGGCCGAGTCGCCCAGTCGCGCAGCGGCTCTCGCCCGGAACGTCGTCATTGCCAGCCAGTAGTAGTTGCGTGGGTACGGCGCCGCATCGCGCCACTGCGCCCGTGCTCGATCCTCCTCGCCCGCGTCGAGCAGCGCGAGCACGTACACGAACCGAACCGACTGCGGCCGAACCGTTTCGATCACCGCCAGTTCTTCGACCATCCCGCCCAGGTCGCCGGTGGCCACGCCGTGGCCGATACGACCCAGCGTGGCGATCCATTCGGCGGACGCCGCCCCTTGCGTACGCAGTGTCTCCGTGACGACGTCGTACCGGGCGCGGGCTTCGTCGAAGCGGCCGGCGAGGACGTCCACCAAGGCGTCGTAGACGGCCAGTACCCCCAGCATCTGGGCCAGCTGATGGCCGGCGGCGCGCGCCGTGGCCGCTTCCGCGGCGAGCCGCGCCTCCCGAAGATCGACGGCCGCGGCCGCCGCGAGAAAACGCTGGTAGTGCGCCACGGCGGCGAAACCGTCGTCGCCGATCGCGGCGGCGGCGCCGGCGAGTTCGTCGGAGTTGGCCACCCGTTCGTCGACGTGGTCGGGTCCGAAAGCGATGTAGCCGAATGCCGTACACGCACGCGCCAGCACCGTGGGGTCGCCGGAGCCGCGAGCCCATCGCCGCGCCGACACCGCCGCGGCGTCGGCCTCGAGATCGGCCGACGGATCGCCGAAGCTCCCCTCCAGTTCGAACGCCAGGGCGGACGCGACGAGAGCTCGGTGGGCGGGAGTCGGAAGCTCCGACGATGCCAACCGTCGTAGCGGATCGACGATCGCCGTGTCGATCTCGACGGACGTGCGGATCGTCCAGATCACCGGAGCCGTCCACGACGTCGCGGCGCGGAAGAGCACGGCGTCGTCCCCGGTGGCCTCGGCGAGCGCGACGGCCCGACGACGCGCCTCCCGCGCGCCGACGACGTCCCCGAGTCGGGCGAGCGTGCCCACGCGACCGACGAGGACGTCGAGCAGGTCGGTGGACTCGCTCGCACGCAGGAGTCGTTCCGCCGCCGCCCACAAGCCGTCGGCGTCGCGGAAACCCGCCTGCCGCTCGGCCTCTCGTGCACCGCGGACGAGGAACGGGACGGCATCGACGGTGTCGGCATGCACCGCGTGGTGCGCGAGCGCCGCGGTGTCGTCCGGGGTGGCGTCGGCCAGGACGGCCAGTGCGGCGCGGTGGGCCCGTGCCCGGCGAAGCCGAGGAATGCTCTCGTAGACCACCTCGCGAACCAGGTCGTGCGTGAAACCGACTCGATCGGCCGAGGTTTCGGTGAGCACACCGGTGAGCACGGCGGGCTCCAGCGCGTCGAGGACGTCGTCCTCCGGGCCACCCGCCGTGACGGCGAGAAGCGTCAGATCCGCCTCCCGCCCGAGTATCGCGGCCCGGCGCACGATCACTGCGGTGCGGTCCGGCAGGCGGTCGAGTCGGCGGCGGATGACGTCCCGCACGCTGGGCGGGACCGAATTCGACAGCGCCGCAGGCCCCTCGGAACGGATCAGCCCGGCGAACTCCCGGACGAAGAGCGGATTGCCGCCGGTCCGGAGATGCAGTCGGGTGAGGACGTCCTCGTCGAGGTCGGGACTCCCGGCGAGAGTCGCGATGGCCGCTACTCCGGCCCGGTCCACGCCGCCCAGGTGGACCGTCGTCACGGGTACCGAGGCGAGCGCGGCTCGGGTGGCCACGAGATCGAGGGTGACCTCCTCGGGACGGTACGTGGCGGCCACCACCAGCGCACCGACGTCCGCCCCGCAGACCTGTCGCAGGATCTGAAGGGTGGGCTCGTCGGCGCGGTGAACGTCGTCGAGAATCACGAGAACCGGTGCGGTGGAGCAGGTGCGGGACACCGACTCCGCCACGGCGAAGGGGGTGGAGGCCGCCGGCGGGGTGACCCCGAGCGTGCGCAGGACGTCGATCCACGGCCACGCCGGTGGTGCGCCGTCCACCTCGGGGCACCGCCCGCGGGCGGTCCGCCAGCCGCGCGCGGCCAACCGGTCCTCGACGTCACGCGTCGCCGTGGTCTTGCCGGCTCCGGCGTCGCCGACGATCCAGACCAGGTGTGGGGCGGTGGCCGCGACGGCCGCGTCCGCGACGGCGACGATGTCGTCGGTCTCCGGGCGCGCGACGACGGTGGCCGAGGCGGGTCGAGAGTGCGCAGCGGGCCGAGCGGGCGCAGCGGGCAGGGCGGGCGCGGGGTGAACGGTGGGAGCGCCGTGGGTGCGGACCTCGTGCTCGACGGCGCGCAACTCCGGTGACGGGTCGACGCCGAGCTCGTCGGCCAGGAACCGCCTGATGCGCCGGAGCTCGTCGAGCGACTCGGCCTGGCGGCCGGTGCGATAGAGCGCGAGCGCGAGGAGTCCCGACGCCCGCTCGCGCGCCGGATGCGCGTGGACGAGCGCGGCGAGATCTCCGATCGCCCGGTCGGCTCGCCCGTTCGCGAGGAGCCGGTGGGCCCGCAGTTCCACGGCGTGGTCGTGCAGGTCGCGCAGTCGATCCGACTCGGTGCGGCCCCAGTCCGTGTCGACGAATTCCGGGTAGGCCTCGCCCGACCACTCGTCGAGCAGCTCGTCGAGGGCGTCGATCGCGTCGCCGTTCCCGCGGGCGGCGCGGCGAACGGTGTCCTCGGCCGCCCGCGCGTCCAGGGCGTCGGCGGGCAGGGCGAGGGCGTAACCCGGCGCCCGGGAGACGAGGACGGTGGCCGGGGTCCGTGGCGCCCGATCCGGTTCGAGCAGCCTCCGCAGGTCCGACACGTGAACCTGGAGGGCGGCCAGCGCCTTGGGTGGTGGGTTGCCGGCCCAGAGGTCGTCGACGAGGAGATCGGTCGACACCACCCGTCCGCCGGCGGATGCGAGCCGAGCCAGCACGGCTCGCCGGCCGCGTCCGCCGAGGGTCACGGCGCGGCCGTCGACCGTCGCGGCGAGCGGTCCGAGCACGCTCACCGTGACCCGGGAAGGTAGGGGTCGGTCGTTCATGGCACCGGTCAGCGTATGCCGGTCGGGAGTCCACCGAGCAGCCCTTGACGACCCGCTCCACTGTGACGCAGACTACATCTGACAGATCACTCTGTCAGATTGGAGCCGACATGGCCCACCCCCTCGCCACCCCGCCCGCCGGCAGCGGCCTCTTCCCCGTCCCCGGCGGCCGGTCCGTTCCCTGGATCGGCACGACGCTGCGCTACATCCGCGATCCCCTCGCCCTCTGGCGCGAGCAGTACGAGGCGTACGGCCCGGTGTCCTGGACCGTCATGGCCGGCCGGCCGGTGGTGACCGTGCTCGGGGCCGAGGGATGCGAGCAGATCCTGACCAACCACGACAAGGCCTTCGGGAACAAGGACGGCTGGCGTCCGCTGATCGGCCCCTTCTTCGACGGCGGCCTGATGCTCATGGACGGCGGCGAGCACCGGAAGAACCGCCGGTTGCTCCAGCAGGCGTTCACCAAGGAGCGACTGGCCGACTACACGGCCACCATGCACCCGCTCATCGAGCGCGCGGTGCGAGAGTGGCAGCCGGACAGCGACTTCCGGGTCTACCCGGCCACCAAGAACCTCACGCTGGGCCTGGCGACCGAGGTGTTCATGGGCGGCGTCGATCCCGACGACGATCGGCTGGACCGCGTGAACGCCGCGTTCGTCGACTGCGTGCAGGCGGCCACGGCGATCGTGCGGCTGAACGTGCCGGGCGGACGGTGGCGGCGGGGACTGCGCGGACGCCGCTACCTCGAGTCCTTCCTCCGGGACTACCTCCCGCGTCGGCGCGTGGGTTCGGGCACGGACCTGTTCTCGGTGCTGGCGCGGCTCGAGGACGAGAACGGTGAGCGCTTCTCCGACGACGCCATCGTCGACCACATGATCTTCCTGCTCATGGCCGCCCACGACACGTCCACCATCACCGTGTCCACGATGATCGACCAGCTCGGCCGGCACCCGGAGTGGCAGGAGCGGTGCCGCGAGCAGTCGTTCGCCGTGGGCGAGGACGTTACCGACCCCGAGGTCCGGCTGCAGCTCACGGACCTCTCGGCGGTCATGAAGGAGTCCCTCCGCATTCTCGCGCCGCTGCCCACCATGGCGCGATGGACGCTGCGCGACACCGAGATCCAGGGTCACTTCGTCCCCGCCGACACCATGATCGCGGCGACGCCGCACTGGACGCACCACGACGCGACATGGTGGCCGGATCCCGAGACGTGGGACCCCTCGCGGTTCGACGGGCGGCCGCTCCCGCACAAGTACGCCTGGCAGCCGTTCGGCGGCGGTGTGCACACGTGCCTCGGTCAGTTCTTCTCGGTCGTCGAGATCACGATGGTGCTGCACCACCTGCTGCGGAACTTCACCTGGACGGTGCCGAATCCGGCGGCCACGCCCATCGACTTCACGTCCCTGCCCTACCCGCGGGACGGGCAGCCGATCGAGCTGCGCCGGCTGGAACGGTTCTCCGACCGCGCTGCCCCCGTCGGTCCCTCGGCGTAGGTTCCCCGGCATCGGATCGCACGACCGAGGGGGGATGCATGCCGCGGATCGACCTGCCGGCCGGGCCCGTCGACTACACCGACACCGGCGGCGACGGCCCGGTGCTGGTGTTCGCGCACGGGTTGCTCATGAACGAGACCCTGTGGCGCTCGGTGATCCCGCTGTTGCAGCGTGACTACCGCTGCATCGCGCCGACGTTGCCGCTGGGGGCGCACCGCAGCCCGATGAGACCCGACGCCGATCTGTCGCAGCTCGGCGTCGCCCGGATCCTGGCCGACGTCCTCGACGCGCTCGAGCTCACCGACGCGACGGTCGTCCTCAACGACTGGGGTGGCGGGCAGTTCCTGGTGTCCGACGGTCGAGCCGACCGGGTGGGGCGTCTGGTGCTCGCGTCGTGCGAGGCGTTCGACAACTTCCCCCCGCGGCCCGCTCGCCCGGCCGTGGCGTTGTGTCGCGTTCCGGGCGGCACTCGGGTGTTCCTGCGTCTGCTGGTCACGCGGTTCGTCCGCCACGACAAGCGGGCCTGGGGTGGGCTGAGCAAAGCCGGAATTCCCGACGCCGTGCTCGACGACTGGTTCGCCCCGGCCACCCGCAGCGCCGACATTCGGCGCGACCTTCGGAAGTTCTGCGTCGGCACCCCGGCCCGGTCGACCCTGCTCGAGTGGGCGTCCCGGTTGTCGACGTTCGATCGCCCCGTCCTCGTCGTCTGGGCGACCGAGGACCGCATGATGCCGCTGTCCCACGCACGACGGTTGGAGCAGGTGTTCCCGAACGCCCGGCGGGTGCAGATCGACGATTCGTGGACGTTGCTCCCGGTGGATCAGCCGCACCGCTTCGCCGCGGCACTGCGGGACTTCGTCCCCCTCGCGTAGGCCTCGGGACCGGACCGGCAGGACCACGCCGGGAGCGTCGTGACGCCCCGACGCGCGGCGACCGTCGTGCCGACGGTGTGGACCGCGAGCACCGCACCCCACGGCCCGAGCACCCAGACCGGCCACGGGTAGTGGAACTCGCCCGCGGACAGGCAGATCGCGAGGTAGACGGTCAGGCAGATCGTGTTCACCAGCGCCCAGTGCGCCCAGGCGGCGGCGAGGACCGTGCGCACGCGGACCGGTCGCGGCGGCGCCGGCGGCAGGTCGCGCAGCAGGGCGTCGAGGTCGCCGCGATCCGTCGCGGCGACGGCGGCGGCCGAGCGGCGGTCGAACTCGTCGAGGGTGAGCCGCCCGTCGCCGACGGCAGCGGCCAGGGTGTCGAGGGTTCGGCCGATCCGGTCGTCCAGGGGCGTCGGGGAGGGCAGCGTTCCGGTCATCGGGCACCTCGTTCCGGGAGACCGTCCACTGTGGACGGTGAGATCCAGCCTGCACCGTCCACAGTGGACTGTCAAGATGTGCGACGATGGCCGGCATGGCCGACCCTGCCCCGCTCGATCCCACCGCGGCGTTGCCGCCCAATCCCACCGCGGCGTCGTTGCTCGGCTTCCTCCACCACGGGCCCCGGTCGGGGTGGGACCTGACGGTGACCGCCCAGGAGTGCATCGGCGGCTTCTGGTCCGTCACCCGATCGCAGGTCTACCGCGAACTCGCCGGCCTCGCTCGGGCCGGCCTGGTGCGAGAACTGCCCACCGAGGCGCGGGACCGCAAGCCGTACGAGCTCACCGACGCCGGCCGGGACGCGTTCGCCCGGTGGATCGCCGAGCTGCCGGGACCGGAGGTCATCCGCCACCCGCTGCTGCTGTTCCTGTCCTTCGGCGACCACGTGCCGTCGGCTCGGCTGAGCGAGGCGATCGAGCAGCACCGCACCGCCCACCGGGAGAACCTGACGCGTTACCGGGCGTCGGTCGAGCTCGTCACCGACCCCTTCGCGGCTGCGACGCTCGACTTCGGCATCGCCTACGAGGAGATGGTGCTCGCCTGGCTCGACAGGTTGCCCTGGTAGGCGAGCACGCGCGCGATGGTGCGCACCGTGCCGTCGACCAGGAACCACACCGTGATCGCCTCGGCGTCCCCGTCGCGGTGCCGACGGTGCCGCAGCGTGATCGCGTCCCCCGCGACGATGGGACCGAGGTACTCGATCACCGCCCGGTGCGGCCCGCCGGTGACGGCCACGACGTCCGGCGTCGCCGCGAGCACGTCCTCGACGGCCTGCCAGTAGACGGCGTTGTTGACGTGATCGAACGCGTCGAGATCCGTCGCGCGCAGCACGAACGTCCGGTCGTCCGCCGACGGTTCCGGCGCGGCGTCGCGCATCCACTGCTTCCACCGCAGGCGGTGCTCGTCCGTCGTGCGGGAGAGGAGGGCGATGCCCTCGTCGGAGATGCGGGTGGGCATGCCCGACGTGATGGACACCGAGATCCAGAACCCCTCGGTGCGGATGAGCGCACCCTTGTCGCCGGTGATGTCGACCCGCATGTTCGACCACCGCGTGGAGAGCCCGGAACACCAGCGGCGCAACGTCACTCGCTCCGGCCACACCGACGGGCGCACCACGTCGATCACCGTGCGGCGCACGATCCAGAACGGGTCGGTGTCACCCAGACCGGACGCGTCGAGGTTGTCGGAGCCGATGTCCTGCAGGTACCGCGCCACCGAGTCGTACCGCAGCCGGTTGGCCGTGTCGACGTCGCCGGCCCGCACCGGCCATCCCGTCTCGAAACCCTCGCCCGACGGCGGTGGCGGGGCCAGTTCGCAGGTGGCGGCGAGGGACACAGCGGGGTTCGAGGGCACAGCGTGGTCGGGAGTCGGGGCGCTCACGCGGCGTCCCCGTGCGGACGCTCGACGGTGTGCAGGTGCCGACACAGTTCCTCGACGGCATAGGCGTATCCGCGAATGCCGCAACCGGCGATCACCGACGTCGCGATCGGCGAGACGTAGCTGTGGTGCCGGAACTCCTCGCGGGCGTGGACGTTCGAGATGTGCACCTCGATCACCGGCACCTCCGGAATGACCAGCGCGTCGCGCAGCGCCACCGACGTGTGGGTGAGTCCGCCCGGATTGATCACGATGCCCCCGACGGTCCCGCGCGCGCCGTGGATCCAGTCGATCAGCTCGCCCTCGTGATTGGACTGCGCCGACTCGATCACCACCCCGTGCGGTTCGGCGGTCCGACGACACAACGTCACGACGTCCGCGAGCGTGTCCGATCCGTAGACCTCGGGCTGGCGCGTGCCCAGCATGTTCAGGTTGGGGCCGTTGAGCACCAGGATCGTGCGGGGGAGCCGCGCACCGTCGGTCATGGAGCCGAACTCTACCCGGGACACTGAGCGGCATGCGTGCATGGATCGTCTGGGGAACCGGTGTCCTCGCCTATGCCGTGGGAGTCCTCCACCGGACGTCGTTCGGGGTGTCGGGCCTCGACGCGGCCGAGCGGTTCTCCGCCGGCCCGTCCCTGCTGTCGTCGTTCGTCGTCCTGCAGGTGGTGGTGTACGCCGGCATGCAGATTCCGGCGGGCGTCCTCCTCGATCGCGTCGGGTCGCGGGCCATGATCGTCTCCGGCGCCCTCATCATGGCGACCGGTCAGCTGGCCCTCGCGCTCACCGAGTCCCTGCCCGTCGCCGTCGCGGCGCGGGCGGTGGTGGGGGTGGGTGACGCGGTCACCTTCATCTCGGTGCTGCGCCTGGTGCCGCAGTGGTTCGGCCCGCGGCAGGTGCCCGTGGTCTCGCAGCTCACGGGCATCCTCGGGCAGTTCGGTCAAGTGCTCTCCGCCGTGCCTTTCGTCCTCGTGCTGCACGACGTCGGGTGGACCGCCGCGTACGGCGCGGCCGCGGCGAGCGGGGTCCTGATCGCCGTCGCGGTGTTCGCCGTGGTCTCGAACGCCCCCAAGGGGGCGCAGGTCACCGGACCGCGGGTGACGTTCGCCGACACGCTCGGCTCGATCCGCACCGTCTGGTCACGCCCCGGAACCCGGCTGGGCTTCTTCTCCCACATGGGCACGCAGTTCTCCATCACGATCTTCGCCCTCATGTGGGGCGTGCCGTTCCTGACGTCGGCGCAGGGGCTGTCCTCGTCGACGGCCGGTGCGCTGCTCACCGTGTCGGTGGTATCGGCCATCGTCGCCGGCATCGTGGTGGGGCTGCTCAGCGCGCGCTATCCGATGCGCCGCTCGTGGATGGTGCTGGCCATCATGGCCTCCAACGCGCTGATGTGGGGCATCGTCCTCGCCGTGCCGGGGCCGTCGCCCCTGTGGCTGCTGGTGCTGCTGATCGTCGTCATCTCCGTCGGCGGGCCGGGGTCGGCCATCGGGTTCGACTACGCCCGCACCTTCAACCCGTCCGTCGCGCTGGGCACCGCGCAGGGCATGGTCAACATCGGCGGCTTCCTCGCGTCGTTGCTCGTCATGCAGGCCATGGGCGCGATCCTGAACGCCTTCGGTGGTTACAGCGTCGACGCGTTCCGGGTGGCGTGGTCGACGCAGTACGTGGTGTGGATCGTCGCCGCGACGGGGGTCGTGATCTGCCGACGCAAGGCGCGTCGGGCGTCGGGAGTGCGGCCCCGGACGCTGCGGGAGGTCAGGGCGCGGATGCGGTCGCGGTGACCGGTGCGGCGACGCGCGCGGGGGCCGGGAACGCCGAGCGTCCGGCGACCACGGCCAGGGTGGCCGGGATCAGCACGGCGACGGCGAACACCAGGACCGCGATGATCGACCGGGCGTCGATCAGTCCGCCGCCGATCAGCGCGCCCGTCGCGATGCCCACCTGGAACGTCACGACGTAGACGGCCGAGTACGCGTCGGCCGACCCGGCGGGCGCGGAGTGCAGCACGGCCGACTGGATGCACACGGGGATCGTCGTGAACGCCAGTCCCCACAGCGCGATGGCCACGACCGCGAGCACCGGGGTGGCCGACGTCGGGACCGCCAGCAGGAGCAGCAGCACGCCGACCGCGGCGGTCACCGTCGACAGGACCACCACGGACGACAGCCACGGCCGGCGGTCGTAGGTGCGGCCGATCAGCCAGATGCCGACGACGCCGGCGAGGCCGTAGACGAAGAGCATGGTCGACACCGCACCACCGGTCGAGCCCAGCGCGCTCTCCACGATCAGGGCGAAGTAGGTGTAGCCCGCGAAGTGGCCGAGGACGGCCAGCAGCGTCACGCCGCACAGCAGGATCAGTGCGGGAGCGACGCGGGCGCGGCGGCCGCTCGCGTGCCGTTCGGCGCGCGGGGCGGAGGGAAGGGTCGGCAGCAGCCGTGCCAGCGCGACCGTGATGAGCAGCCCGATCACGCCGAGCGTGGCGGCGGCGACGCGCCAGCCCGCCCACTGGCCCAGCGCGGAGGAGAGCGGATTGCCCGCCACGAGGGCGAGCGAGGTGCCCGCGTAGACCAGGGCGATGGCCTTGCCGCGGCGCCCCGGCACCACCAGGGAGGCCGCGACGGGAGCGACGACGGCCCAGAACACCCCGTGCGTGGCGGCGCAGATCAGGCGGGCCGCCACGAGCATCGGATAGCCGACGGCGATCGCCGACACCAGCTGCGAGAGGGCCAGCGCGGCCGCGGTCCCCAGCACCACCGTGCGACGGTTCCAGGACCGCACGGCCGCCATCAACGGCAGCGTCACCAGCGCGACGGCGTAGGCGTAGAAGGAGAGCAGCAGCCCGACGGCGGACTCGCTCACGCCGAGGTCGGCGGACATCTCCGGGAGCAGTCCGACCGGCAGGGTCTCGGCGGTGACGTAGACGAAGGCGGTGGCGGCGAGGACCAGGAGCGCCGGGGTCGAGGACCGCTGCGCGTCGGCGGGCGCGGGTGAACCGGTGAGCATGTGTGTAACGATACACAATGCTGGGACCAGGAGCGATCCGGGCCCGGCGCCCGGTACAGTCGGCGGCGACGTCGGCCATCGTCGGCGACCGGCGACGCGGCCGGCGTGTCGGTCATGACCGTCTCCTACGCCTTCGGCCGCCCGGAC
>NZ_JABUBU010000038.1 GCF_019834675.1 Rhodococcoides corynebacterioides
GCCTACACCACGTGCAGACGAACCTTTTCTGTCCGAATCAGGCGACCCCGTACGGCCTCGTTCACCCCAGCCTCTCGGCTCCGGGTCGGCGTCCGTGTCGCTCTGACTCGACAAAAGTTACGCACCCACAGCCCACAACGCAAATCGCCTGGTCAGACGGGGTGTTTCCGTGGTTCAGCGTCATCATCGCTCACATGCGCCGCTCCGAATACGGGCTGTGCGCGTCTGCGGCCCGACCGTCGGGCTGTCCGCGCACGGAGAGAGAGCAACCCGTGCCCATCGCAGCGACCGACTACAACCACGTTCGGCTGACGGTTCGAGACATCGACGTCTCCCGCAAGTTCTACGACGACGTCTTCGGATTCGAGGTGGCGTTCGAGCTTCCGCCCAACCCCGACGCCGAGACTCGGGAAGCCCTGGGATTCCTGTTCGGCGGGGTCATCTACAAGTTCGGCGGCGGTCTGCTCGGTCTGCGTCCGGTGGCGCCGGCCGGTGACACCTTCGCCGAGGACAGTGTCGGACTCGATCACCTGAGTTTCACGGTGGCGAGCCTGCAGGACGTGCACGATGCCGCGGCCGTCCTCGACGAATTGGGGATCGAGCACGAGCCCGTCAAGGACCTGGGCGACGCCGGCATGGCGATCCTGGAATTCCGCGACCCCGACAACATCGCGTTGGAGATCGCCGGCCCCAACAGCTGACGGACCGGACAGGCCGGGCCGCCGGTCGGGAGTTCGTCCCGACCGGCGCGTCCGGAGGGCGCTGTTCTCAGGCGCCGTCGAGTCCCTGGCCACGCGCCTCGCGCGCGGCGTTCCTGGCCTCGACGTCGGCGGCGTCCAGCGCATCGGCTTCCTCGAGCGTCGGAGCGCTGCCGCCGAGACGAGCAGGAACCCAGTACGCACCGGCGGGGTGCTCGTAATCCTTCTGGGCGTCGAGCAGCAGCGCCTGCATCGTCGAGCGCAGACGCTCGGTCAGTTCGGCAGCAGGCAGGTCGGGTTGGATCGGCTCCCCGACACGAATGGTGATGGGGGTCTTGGTGCGTCCCAACCGTTTCGGGTGTCCCTTGGTCCACACGCGCTGGGCCCCCCAGATGGCGATCGGCACCAGCGGAACGCCCGCCTCGATGGCCATGCGGGCAGCGCCCGACTTGAACTGCTTGATCTCGAAGCTGCGGCTGATGGTCGCCTCCGGGTAGACCCCGACCAGCTCGCCCCGCGACAACGCGTCCACGGCCGCACGGTAGGACTCCGCACCGGCGGCACGATCGACCGGAATGTGCTTCAGTGCCCGCATGATCGGGCCGGACTTCGAGTTGTCGAAGACTTCCTTCTTGGCCATGAAGCGGATGTACCGCTTGTGCCGACGCGCCGGCAGCCCGGCGTAGGTGAAGTCGAGGTACCCCGTGTGGTTGATGGCGATCACCGCGCCACCGCGAGCCGGGATGTTCTCGGCTCCGGTGACGTCGAACTTCAGGCCCTGGGCCGCGAAGACCGTGCGCGCGATGCCGATGACGGTGCGATAGACGGGGTCCACGCCTCGCAGCCTAACGGCTCACGACGCCCCGTCGGGCGTCGTGAGCCGGATGGGATCAGGAGTCGGCGTCGATGCGAACGACCATCTTGCCGGTGTTCTCGCCGCGGAGCATGCCGAGGAACGCGTCGACGGTGTTCTCGATGCCGTCGACCACGGTCTCGTCGAACTGCACGCGCCCCTCGCGCAGCCAGGTCCCCATGTCCTGCGCGAAGCGCGGGAAACGGTCGAAGTAGTTGCCCACCGTGAAGCCCGTCAGCGTCAGACCGCGGGTGACGATGTTGGCCATGTTGCTCGGTCCGGGCGTCGGGCCCTCGGTGTTGTAC
The DNA here is from genome assembly GCF_019834675.1 of Rhodococcoides corynebacterioides. Lineage (GTDB taxonomy): Bacteria > Actinomycetota > Actinomycetes > Mycobacteriales > Mycobacteriaceae > Rhodococcoides > Rhodococcoides corynebacterioides_A. Next base: position 1,857 of record NZ_JABUBU010000038.1, read on the forward strand.
TGGGAGATCGCGCCGCACAGGGCCGCTCGGCCGCCGTCGCGGAACGCGGCGAGCGCGGCCTCGAGGTGGTCGCCGCCGACGTTGTCGAAATAGACGTCGATGCCGTCGGGAGCGGCCTCGTGCAGCTGCTCGGTCACCGATCCCTGCTTGTAGTCGAACGCGGCGTCGAAGCCGTACTTGTCGATGAGCAGCCGGATCTTCTCCGCGGAGCCCGCGGACCCGATCACTCGGCTCGCGCCCAGGATGCGGGCGATCTGACCGACCGCGGAGCCGACGGCGCCCGCGGCACCGGAGACGAAGACGACGTCGCCCTCGCGAAGATGCGCGACGTCCTGCAGACCGACGTACGCCGTCAGGGCGGTCATCCCGAGAATGCCGAGGTAGGCGGAGGACGGGACGCCGTCGAGATCCTCCACGACACGGAACTGCGCGGCGTCGCCCTGCGCGACGTCGCGCCAGCCGAGCTGATGCGAGACGAGGCTGCCCACCGGGTGGTCGTCGGAGGTGGTCTCCACGACCCGGCCGACGGCCCCGCCGGTCATCGTCTCGTTCAGGGCGAACGGCGGAACGTAGGACTTCACGTCGTTCATCCGGCCCCGCATGTAGGGATCGACGGACACGAACTCGTTGACCACGCGCACCTGTCCGGCCTCGAGATCGGGCAGGTCGACGGTCACGGTGCGGAAGTTCTCGTGGGTCGGCCACCCCGTGGGACGGGACACCAGCTGGATCTGCGTGCTCTGCACTGCAGTCACCTCTCTTTGTGGATCGTTCGGTACACTAAAACCGTACGCTTCGACCGAGGAGGTGTCACCCTCGTGGGCAGACGACCGACGTTCGACACGGCGCAGGTGGTCCGCGCCGCGCGAGATCTGTTCTGGACCAAGGGATACGACGGCACCGCGCTCCCCGAGCTCGAGGCGGCGACGGGCCTCGCGCGCTCGAGCATCTACCACGCGTTCGGAAGCAAGCGTGGGCTGTTCGACGCCGCCGTCGAGGACTACCTGAGCGCTGTCGTCACCCCCCGACTCGCCCTTCTCAGCGGCCCGGACGGCCCGCACGCGTACTTCGAGTCGCTGGCGCACGACCTCGCCGCGACCGACCCCGACCGACGCGGTTGCCTCCTCGTCGACGCCGCCGCCGGCCCCGCCGCGCACGACGACGCGCTGGCCGCCGTCGTCACGTCGTACCGCCGTCGACTCTTCGACGCCTTGCGCGACGCTCTCGCCGCGCGCGGCGATCACGATGCCGACACCACCGCGCGCGTCCTGACCACCATGAACATCGGGGCGCTGGCCATCGCGCGGGTGGATCGCACCGAGGCGGTCGCGATCGCCCGGGCGGCGCGGGATCTCGCCGCACCCGACGTCATCGGGACCGGCACACCAGGCCGCTGAGCAGGACCGTCGCGACCGCCAGCAGCGCGGTCGCGACGACCGGGGACGGCCCGACCGCGTACCAGCCGACCACGATCAGCCCCGCTCCCTCCGACGCGACCCCCGCCACCGACATGACCGTCGCGCGGGAGGGTCCCGTGATCGCGTCCTGCAGGCGAGTCTCGGCGACGATGGAAAGCGCCCACAGGATGCCGGTGGCCACCCCCAGTCCGACGAACGCGCCGACGAGCCCCACCCACGGCGCCGCCGCCAACCCCGCCGCGGCCACGATCGGCATCGCGGCGATCGTGCGCGTCGAGGCCCGCGCCGCCCGTCCCGCGAGCGCGGTCCCGGCGATCTGTCCCACCATCGGGATCGCCAGCAGGAGCGGGATCGTCTCCGGCGTCGCCCCCAGGTCGTCCGCGATCAACGGGGTGTACTCGTCGACCACCAGCACACCCGCCACCGCCGCGACGAGCATCACCCCGCGGGCGACGGCACGGGACGCGACCACCTCCGCCGTTCCCGAGCGCAGGGCGTCGAGCCACCCCGGCTCGGTGTCCGAATCGTCGTCCGGATCCCCGTTCGCGGCGTCGCGTGGCGGGTCCGGAAGGCGCCGGGCCAGCACAGCGGTGAGCGCGGCGGCGGCGACACTGGCCCAACCGACCAGCTCGAACGATCCGGCAGCCAGCAGAGGGCTCGCGACGAGGAGGGCGACGAGGGTCGACGTGGTCGAGGCGGCCTCGGCCGTTCCGGCCAGGCCGGCGTAGGACGACGTCCGCCCCTCCCGAGCCAGCGCGTCGTAGAGCAACGCCTCGAACGTCCCCGACTGGAGGGCTCCGCCGATACCCCAGAGAACGAACCCCACCGCGAATCCGAGGTAGGTCGGCACGAGAACCCACGTGGCGAACGACGCGGCCGCGAGCAGCGCAGCGACGACGAGCAGCAACCGCCGGGAGACGACGTCGGCCAGGGCGCCGGACGGCACCTCGAGTGCGAACGACACGAGCGTCCAGATCGCGAACAGCGACGAGATCTGGGCGACCGAGAGGCCGGTGGCCCGGAACAGCAGGGCGTACACCGCGTACAGCGGCACGAACTCGCGCGATGCCGCGTACAGCACCACGGAGACGTCGAGGGCGGGTGGGCGTCGTCAAAGCATGCCGGGATGCTACGACAGGGCCGATCGCGGCGCCGTCGAAATCGGTACCGTCGGCCCAGTGGACATCAGCCGCTGGCGCAGTCGTCTCCCCGTCACCCGCGCATCCGACGGCGAGCTGGTCGGGTGGACCGTCTCCGACCTCGCGGCCGACGACGGCGAACTGGTCGACGCCGTCAACCCGGTGGGGCACGTGATCGCCGCCGACGTCCGGCTCGATCACGCCGTCGACGTGTTGGAATCGCAGGGACTGTCCTCCCTGTCGCGGCCCTATTGGGCACGCGCTCCGCTGCCGGTGGCGAGCGAACTCGATCTCCGTCGCCCGCAGCAGGATTGGCGATGGCGTCGCATGGTGATGACCCAGCTCGACGACACGCGGGTGTGGATCCGGCCAGCGTATCCGTCCTACCCGGAGCGGATGGTGGAGGTGGCGCTGTCCCTGCCCGCCGACGACGTGCTGGTCACCGAGCCGCCGTCGCCGGACGAGTGATCAGCGGTCCTGCTTCGCCGACGAGGTGAGCCGTCCGCCCGACTTTCTCTGCTCGGTGAATTTGCCGACCGACGAGGCCCGTAGGGCGAATGCACCGTCCGGCACGGTGCCCCGTGAAGCGGCCGCTGCCTCGCGCGCCGTGCGCGACCCGTGGCCCGTGTTCTTCGGCATGAATCCTCCTCGAGGGGTCGACGATACTCCGACGCTCGTCGGAGTTCGTTCACGAAATGCGAAGTGCATACAACGCGAAGACACTCAGCACCAGAACGACAAGCGAGCCGGCGAGTAACGACGTGCTTCGGAGACGCAGCCTGGAGCCGAGCGTCGACTGCTCGCGGCCGACCAGCACCGACGCGCTCGGAGCAGCCGGTCCGCCGAGGAGTGCGAGCGTGCGCACGTCCAGATCGTCCGAGTCCCATAGTGCGTACGTCAGTGACGCGACGAGAACCGCGGCGAGAACCGAGACCGACTCGAGCCGCCGGAGCAGGTGGAGTCGAAACTCGACTCGAATTCGATAGTCGCGATCCGGGTCGTGGCTGTAGAAAGCCACGTACTGATCGTTGCGGCGGGAGACGAGCGGGCCGACCGCATAGTGCACGGAGTCGACCGAATACGCGTCGGCCGACACCAAGCGAACGTTCGGGTCGTCGACCTTGATGGTGACGTGGTTGGTTCGAGCATCGGCGATGACCAATTCCTGGTGACCGGAATTGCGCTTCGGGTCCATGCGAACATTGCGGCGTTCCGCGGTCTTCACGACGAACGGCTCGTCCAGAGGGACCTTCATGACCGCCATGAGGTCGTACGAGCAGGCGTAGTCGGCGAGCACCTCGAGACACTCGTCGGCAGCGGCGCCCTCGCCTTCGATCGCCGCCCGATCCGAGAGGTGTTCGAGCAGTACGGCATACGAGCGGAGCGTCGCACTCGCGTGATCGGCCGACACGAGGAACCCGTTGGCGAACAATTCGGGCAGTACCAGCCAGGGCGCCTCCGGGGCCGTGCGTTCGACCGTGTCCACCCGCTGCAGAAGAACGGAGCCACAGCGCGCCGAGTAGTTCCGCCACGTGTCCAGGGTCTCCGTGCCCGGTTCGAAGGGCAGCCCTTCCCGCAGGAATTCGTCCGGGTCCACGATCTCCTCGTGCAACCAGGGTCCGCTGTACCCCAGAGCCGCGATCAGCACCGACCGCACGTCGTCCGTCAGGTCGACCTCGCACTCCCGCAGCAGGTCCTCGAAGAATGCCACCTCCCGCGTGGCGATCTCGGACCGTGGAAGCAGGGACGCCGAGCCGTCCAGACCCTCGACATCGAAGTCCAGAAGGGGGCCGCGCGGAAACGGTGCGACGAACATCGGTAGCAGCGCGTGGGTGTAGTCACCGTCGGTCGGGAGGTACTCGTCGAGCATCGCTCGCAACGGAGCCACCTGCAGCGACCGTCTGCGCACGCACGTACTCGCCGCGTCGATCACGACGGTCTCGACGGCCCGTACCCGCCAGTCCAGCGGCCGTCGAAGCATCGCCACCGTTGCGGCGCGCACATCGACGAGATCGGCAGTTCTGTCCCCCACGACGCCCCCGACCACCCGGCAGCGCCCCCCGACGCCGCATCGACGGCGACAGTACGGGAGGCCACCGACACGGGCCTTCGGCCGATCAGGCGGGGCGGAGCACGTCCGTTCCGACGAAGGGGACGAGCGCTTCGGGAACCCGGACACTGCCGTCGGGCTGCTGGTGGTTCTCGAGAATCGCGGAGATCCAGCGGGTGGTGGCGAGGGTGCCGTTGAGCGTGGCGGCGACCTTCGGCTTGCCGTTCTCGTCGCGGTACCGCACGCCGAGGCGTCGGGCCTGGAACGTGGTGCAGTTCGAGGTCGACGTCAGCTCACGGTAGGTGTTCTGCGTGGGGAGCCATGCCTCGCAGTCGAACTTGCGCGCGGCGGACGAGCCGAGGTCCCCGCCGGCGACGTCGATCACGCGGTACGGAACGTCGATCGCGGCCAGCATCTCCCGCTCCCACGCGAGCAGACGCCGGTGCTCGGCGTCCGCGTCCTCGGGCCGGCAGTAGACGAACATCTCGACCTTGTCGAACTGGTGGACCCGGATGATGCCGCGGGTGTCCTTGCCGTAGCTGCCCGCCTCGCGGCGGAAGCAGGACGACCACCCGGCGTAGCGCTTGGGCCCGGTCGACAGGTCGAGGATCTCTCCCGAGTGATAGCCGGCCAGCGGGACCTCGGAGGTGCCGACGAGGTAGAGGTCGTCCTCCTCGAGGTGGTAGATCTCCGACGCGTGCGCACCCAGGAATCCGGTGCCCGCCATGATTTCCGGGCGCACCAGCACCGGCGGGATCATCATCGTGAATCCGTTGGCGACGGCTTTCTGCGCCGCGAGCTGCAACAGGCCGAGCTGGAGCAGCGCGCCGTGGCCGGTGAGGAAGTAGAACCGGGCGCCGGAGACCTTGGCGCCGCGCTCCATGTCGATCAGCCCGAGGGCCTCACCCAGCTCGAGGTGGTCCTTCGGGTTCTCGATCGCGGTGGGCTCACCGACGGTCTCGAGGGTGACGAAGTCCTGCTCACCGCCGGCCGGGGCACCGTCCTGCACCAGGTTCGACAGCGCGCGATGCGCGGCGTCCAGGCGGGCGTCGGCCTCGTTCTGGGCGGCCTCGGCGGCCTTCACCCGATCGGCGAGCTCGGACGCACCGGCGAGCAGCTCCGTCCGCTCCTCCGGCGTCGCCTTCCCGATCCGCTTGCCCAGGGCCTTCTGCTCGGCGCGCAGATCGTCGGCCGCGCCGACGGCGGTACGACGGGCCGCGTCGGCCTCGAGCAGCGCGTCGACCAGGGACGGGTCCTCGCCACGGGTGCGCTGCGACTGGCGGACGGCGTCGGGGTCCTCGCGGACGATTCTGAGGTCGATCACGGGACGTCAGCCTACTGGGCCGGACGTGCCCCGACGGCCGAGGAGGTCCAGGTAGTCGTCGCGGCCGAACATCCGGGCGGCGTCGACGGCGCTGGGACGACCGGCGTCCGGATCGGCGCCGGCGTCGACCAACGCCCGCACCACGTCGTCCTCGCCCTTGAACACCGCGCCCGCCAGGGGCGTCTGACCGCGGTCGTTGGCTCGCCCGACGTCGGCACCGCGATGGATCAGCGCAGTCACGGTCTCGGAGTGGCCGTGGTAGGCGGCGAGCATGAGGAGGGTGTCCCCGGAGTCGTTGGTGAGGTCGACGGGGACGCCCGCGTCGACGTACGCCGCGAGAGTGGTCGCCTCACCCGCGCGGGCCATGTCGAACACCCGCGTCGCCAGATCGGCGACGTCGGCGGGGATCGTCTCGTCGGCGTCCGGGGAGTCTGGATTCGCACCACTCATACCGCCGGAACCTACCTCCAGGCATGATGGTGCCGATGTCTCCGAAGCCCGACGACACCTCGTCACCGCAGTCCGGCGGCCCCGCGACCTCGTCGACGGCGGCGCCGGAGTCGTCCGCGCAGGCGGCGGCGCCGGAGTCGTCCGTGCAGGCGGCGGCGCCGGAGTCGTCCGCGCAGGCGGAGGCGGCGGAGTCGAGCGTCACCGCGGCGAGCGGCGAGGCCGCGACCCCACCGAGCGCCGAGGCGGCACCGACCCGGCGCACCGTGCAGGCGTCGAAGGCCCGCCGACTGCTGGCCCTGGTGGCCATCGGCGCCGTCGGCGCGGCGGCGGTGACCATCGGTGTCTCCGGCGGGTTCGACCGGAGCGAGAACCTGCCCGCGCCCACGGCCCAGGGGACGTCCGCGAGCACGTCGTCGTTCGGCGCGTCGGACGCCGGCGACTGCCTGCAGTGGACGCCGACGGACGACCCGGACACCGACCGTCAGGACCTTGCCGAGGTGTCGTGCGCCGAGCCGCACCGGTTCGAGGTGGCGAAGACCGTCGACCTGGCCGCGTTCCCGGTCGCGGAGTTCGCGACGGGCTCGCCCTATCCGGACTCGTCCCGCTTCGCGGCCCTGCGGGACGAACACTGTGTCGCGGCGGTCCAGGACTACACGGGCGGACGGTTCGACCCGACCGGTCGCTACTCCGTCGGCCTGATGTTCCCGAGCCAGGCCGGCTGGGCCAACGGCGAGCGGGCCATCCGCTGCGGCATCCAGCAGACGGGTGCCACCAGCGCGCTGCAGGAGATGGTCGGACGCGTGGCCGACCAGGATCAGTCGACCGTGTGGGACGTCGGGACCTGCGTCGGCGTGGAATCGGGCGTGCCCACCGATCCCGTCGACTGCGGCACCGCGCACGCGTTCGAGGTGGTGTCGGTGGTCGACCTCGGGGCGCAGTTCCCCGGTGGCCTCCCGTCCGTCGAGGACCAGGACCGCTACCTCGAACCCACGTGCACGCAGGCCGCCGATGCCTACCTCGGCAGCCCCGACGCGCTGCGCAACAAGACCCTGACCCTCTTCTGGGACAACGTCGACGCGTCCAGCTGGATGTCCGGCAGCCGCAAGGTGAGCTGCTCGGTGGGCAAGGAGGTCGACTCCGGCGGGTTCGCCGCGATCGTCGGCTCCGCGAAGGGCGACATCACCATCGACGGCGTCGTACCGGTGCCCCCGCCGCCCGTGCCGGACGGACGCAGTCTCCCCACCCCGCTTCCCGGCGCGGCGCCCCTGCCCGGAGCCTGACGTGCCGGTGTCGATGACCGACGCGGAGTTCGACGACGCCGTGAACGACGCCCTGGACTCCCTCCCCGACGAGTTGATGTCGCGGCTGGACAACGTCGTGGTCCTGGTGGAGGACGAGCACCCCACCGAGGACCTGCTGGGGCTGTACGAGGGTGTCGCGCTCACCGAGCGTTTCGAGTACAGCGGGCACCTTCCCGACGTCATCCACATCTACCGGCTGCCGATCCTCGACCTCGCCGAGGACGAGCACGACGCGCGTCGGGAGATCGCGGTGACGGTGGCCCACGAGATCGGTCACCACTTCGGCATCGACGACGAGCGGTTGCACGAGCTCGGCTTCGGCTGAGCGGCATCCTTCGAGGGTCCTGACCTGCGGGGAACCGCCGCGGCGGCGCGTGCGTCCAATCACGACGTCCCCCTGTCCTGCCGACAGCTCACCGTCGCGGCGCCGATCATCGGTCTCCCCGGCGGGGAAACGGAGCCCGCCGTGGCCGCTCACGTGGTCGTCGACCCCGTCGCGTTGCTCGCCGCCGCCGCCGATCTCGACGCCGCGGCGTCGCGCTTGACCGGCGCCGTCACCGGAACGGAGGCCGCCGTGCGGCCGGTACCGGCCGGTGCCGACGAGGTCTCGCTGCTCGCCGCCCGTCACTTCTGGACCGCGGCCCACTCGATGGCCGGCGCCGCCGCGGCCTCCGCCGCCGAACTCCGGCGCACCGCGGCGGCCTTGCGCGTGCAGGCCGAGGCGTACCGGACCACCGACGCCGGATTCGGCTCCGCGCTGACGGGCGGAGCGCGGTGACCGCCGGCCCCACCGGCGTGGTCTGGCTGCCCCGGACAGCGGCGGGTAACTCGGCGGCGTTGCTCGCGGGCCCCGGTCCGCTCCCGGCGTCCGCTGCCGCGACCGCCTGGTCCGCCGCGGCGAGTGCCTTCGCCGACGTGGCCGCCACCGTGGCGCGTGTCGGGGCGGTACTGAACCTCTCGTGGGACGGCGTCGCGGCCGATGCCGCGGACCGCGGACTGACGGCCACCGCCGCCTGGGCGACGAGCACGGCCGACCGGTGTGCACTGGTCGCCGCACGCGCGGGCGCCCATGCCGCGGCCGTCACGGCCGCTCGCGTGGTGATGCCGACGCCGGTGGAGATCGCCGCGGTGGAGGGTACCCGAGTGGCCGCGTACTCCACCGGGGGTGCGGTCACCGGCGCCGCGCAGGCCGCGGACGCGGCACGTCTCGCGCTCGACGTGCGCGCGGCCGTCGTGATGGAGACCTACGAGGCCGCGTCGGCGACCCTGGCGATGCCCGAGGTGTTCGACCCGCCGCCTCCGGTCACGTCCGGAGCCCCGGCCACCGCCCCGATCACGGTGGCTCCCGTCCCGCCGTGGTCGGCGGACCCGGGGCGGGCGGCATCGGGGGGTGATGCCCGACGCGGCGACGAGCAGGGGGACCGGATCGGGGCCGGCCCGGTGGCCGAGCACGGTGCGACCGCGGGACCTGCGGAGGACCCGGCGGTCACGCGCGCGGCGTCGTCCGTTCTTCGAGCGGGCGACCAGCTCGGCGGGCAGGTCGTCGACTCCGCCCTCGGCAGCGTGGGCGGCTCGGGGCTCGGGGAGCGGCCGGGTGTCGGCGGATCCGGTGGCGGTGGACTCGGTGCCGGTG
>NZ_JABUBU010000039.1 GCF_019834675.1 Rhodococcoides corynebacterioides
GGTGTGGGGGGGGACGGGTGGGGGGTCCGCTCAGAGAATCGGGGACCCACCGGTCACGCCGATGACCTGTCCGGTGACGTAACTGGACTCGTTCGAGGCGAGGTAGACGTAGGCGGGCGCGAGTTCGGCGGGGTGACCGGCGCGGCCCAGCGGCGCCTGGTCGCCGAATCCCTCGACGCTGTCCGGCGGCATCGTCGCCGGAATCAGCGGCGTCCAGATCGGGCCCGGCGCCACCACGTTCACGCGGATGCCGCGCTGCGCGACGTCCTGCGCCAACCCCTTGGAGAAGTTGATGATGCCCGCCTTGGTCGTGGCGTAGTCGAGCAGTTCGGGGGACGGGCTCACACCCTGGACCGAGGACGTGTTGACGATGGTGGAGCCCGGTTCCATCACCGACACGGCCTTCTTGGACAGCCAGAACAGCGCGTAGAGGTTGGTCTTGAGGACGCGGTCGAACTGCTCGGTGGTGATGTCGGCGATGCCGCCGCTCTGCGCCATCTGGAAGGCGGCGTTGTTCACCAGGATGTCGATGCCGCCCAGTTCCGCAACCGTCGTGTCGATCAGGCTCGTGCAGAACTCCTCGGAGCGGATGTCGCCGGGTGCCCGCACGGCGCGTCGACCGGCGTCCTCGACCAGTCGCACCGTCTCCTGCGCGTCCTCTTCCTCGTCCTCGAGGTAGCTCAGGACCACGTCGGCCCCCTCGCGCGCGAAGGCGAGAGCGACGGCGCGGCCGATGCCGGAATCGGCGCCGGTGACCAGCGCCCGACGGCCGACGAGCCGGTCCGATCCGCGATAGGAGTCCTCCCCGTGGTCGGGGGTGGTGACCAGGTCGCGAGTCAGGCCGGGATGCGAGATCGGTTGTTGGGCAGCGCGATCCGGTGCCGGATAGGCGTGGACGGGGTCGCGCAACGGGTGGTCGGCTGCGGTGGAGTCGGCGGTCATGCGCAGCCGGGTACCCGCCGATCGCCGAGGAAACCGTGCTCGGCCGGTCGAGTCAGCGGCGGCGGGCGAGAACCTTCGCCAGCCCCGACGCGTCGTGGCGGACTCGGCCGTCCTCGATGCGGACGAACCCTCCCGCCCAGTCGGGGTCGGAATCGGCGGCGGCCTGCGGATCCGTCGTGCCTTCGGCGTCGGTGCCGTCGTGGGCGGTCACCGTGAGCGCCCGACGGATGGACTCGTCGATGCCGATCGGGTCGCCCACGGCGTCGGCGAAATCGCTCGTCACGGCATTGCCGCGCCGGGCCACCATGTCGTGATGGAGGCTGTCCACCAGCGAGATGACCGTGCCGGGCGGCATTCCGGTGATGGTGGCGACGGCCCGCCCGACCACGGGCGTCGGGACGAACGGGACGCGGAACTGCGGGCGGGAGAGGTCGGCCACGGCGGCGTACCGCCCCAGCAGCTCGGGATAGGTGAGCACCTCGGTGCCGCCGATGTCGAACGAGCCGGGCATCGCGCGCTCGCCGAGCGACGCCGCGATGACCTGCAGGACGTCCGCTGTGGCGATGGGTTGCACCTTCTTGACCATCCAGGACGGCACCGGGGTGGCCGGCAGCCGCTCGACCATTCGCCGCACCAGCTCGAAGGACGTCGACCCCGAGCCCAGGATGATGGCGGCGCGCAGCACGGTCGAGTTCACCGTCGCGTTCGTGAACACCTCCTCGACCTGGAGGCGGGAGCGGATGTGGTCCGACAGGCTCGTCTGGTCGTCCGGCACGTGGCCGGAGAGGTAGACGATGCGGTCGACCCCGTGCTTCTCGGCGGCGCGCGCCACGGCCTCGGCGGCCTCGCGGTCCTTGCGGACGAAGTCGCCGTCGTCCATGGAGTGCACCAGGTAGACGACGGCGTCGGCCCCGGTCAGGGCGGTGTCGATGGACTCCGGATCCGTGATGTCGAAGTGCACGGGGGTTACGCGATCACCCCAGCTGAACGACGCCGCCTTCGCGTCGTCGCGCATCGCCGCGAGGACGTCGTGCCCGTCGGCGAGAAGGATCGGAACGAGCCGGGAACCGATGTACCCGGTGGAGCCGGTGACGAGAATGCGCACGCACATACCTTTCGGGTGGAGTCTGCGTGATACCCCCTCGTCAGCGGCTCAACCGGGGGTGCGCGAGAACTCGGCGTACAGCTCGGGCAGGAACCGGGCCAGGTGGTTCATCTCCGACCCGCAGTGGAAGAGCAGATTGCGCCCGAGTTCCAGGCTCAGGTCGAGGTCCGACGGGTCCACGGCCACGCCGCGGGCGACGGCGCACGCCGCCTGCACCACGTCGGGTACGTGGAGGCCACGGATGTTGAGGTAGAAGCGGCTGCGCATCTCCGCACCACCGGGAATCGGCCGCACCTGGTGGGCCAGCCAGCCCAGGTCGACGGGGGCGATGCTGCTGCCGACGCGGCCGAACACGATGGTCTGATCGGCCGGCACGGTGAACCCGTGCGCCACCGGATCCCGGAAGTTGATGCCGAGTTGCTGCATCTTGGGGCCGACGAGCTCGTCGACGAACGTGGTGTTCCCGATGTATTTCTGCTTGTCGGGGATGGGTTTGCGCGTGCGGTCCTCGGCCAGCGCCGCGAACTGGTGCGCGTCGGGGTGCCACAGCTTGTACCGGGCCGCCTCCGTGGAATGCCATCCGAACCACCAGTCCCACATCGCGGCGGTGACGCGGGGCATCTCGGTGCGGACGGCGACGAACACCACGCCGTCGGGCGAGCGCCCGTACCCCGTCTCGATCGGGGACAGGCCCGTCGGGCCGAGATCGCGCGTGAGGCTCTCGAAGCGCGGGACCGCGGCCGGATCGAGCGGCGGACTGGCGAAGACCTGCTGCACGACGGCCTGCGGCGGCGCGGTGCGCGGCTCGAAGTACTTCGCGTACGGCTTGGCCCGATCCTCGTCTCGGTAGCCGGGATAGCGCGGGGCGCACGTGGCCGGCAGCAGAGGGGGCAGCGGTGCGGCGGCGGCGCGTCCGGCAGCGAGGCCGGTGGAGACGACGCCCAGGCCCGCGGCGGCCGCCACGCCCATGGCGGCTCGACGGCCGAAGACCCGATTTCTCAACATCCGTCGAGGGAACGCCCTGTAGTGGTGCGCTGTCAAACGGTTCGACGCATGTCTGGTGCAGTTCACCAGGTCGGGGACTTGCCCTGCGATACCGACGGCCCGTCGCTAACCTCAACGGGTGTCACAGTCCGGGACACACGGTGTGGTGGTCTCGGACGGACCGACCGCGGACGGGGGAGCGGCGGTGACGGTCGGGGGGTCGGCCGTCACCGCCGCTGCGGAATCACGCTCGGGTTGCGGATCGGACGTGCGTGCCCGCACGACCGTGCGGGTCCGTAGGATTCGGCGAGTGACCACCCGTGGCCGAGTCGACACCGAGGCGGCACCGAGAACGGAGCGCCGCGCCCTCATCGCGCAGGCCGCCGTCGCGGTTCTCGCCGAGCGCGGCCCGCGCGGCTTCACCCATCGGGCCGTCGACCAGGCCACCGGCCTCGGCGCCGGGGCGGTCAACTATCACGCCCCGGACCGCGCGACGCTGCTGTCCCTCGCGCTCGAGGAGGTCTTCCGCCGGGACCTGGCGGTGGCCGCCGAGTACTTCGCGCTGGACCGGTGGGATCTCGACTCCGTGGTCGACGCGATCGTCGGCTTCGTCGAGGCCATGTGCAGCGATCGCCACCGAGCGCGGGTCGTCGCCCGCCACCACCTGCTCGGCGAGGGGCTCGTGCGGCCGGAGATCAAGGCGGTCTTCGACGGCCAGTTGGCCGCGTTCGTCGCGCTCGTCGTGGAGAAGATGACCGAAGCCGGCTATCCGGCGACCACGGCGTCGGCGGAACTGTTCGCGATGTCGGTCGACGGTCTGCTGACCCGACAGGTGATCGTGGGGCTCGAACCCCTTCCGCGCGAAGAACTTCCGCGTATCGCCACCCTCATCGCACGACGGTGGTGAGCCCGGGGCGGGTCCGGTCGGACCCGCCCCGGGGGTTCGCTATCCGGAGGTCACCTCGTGCCGGCTGCCCGCGTCCACCTGCTGCGGGCCGTCGGACGTGCGCCCGATCTCGATGCGACGCGGCTTGGCCTTCTCCGCGACCGGGATGGTCACGGTGAGCACGCCGTTGTCGTACGTCGCCGCGATGCCGTCGGTGTCGATGCCCTCGCCCAGGCTGAGCTGGCGCATGTACTTGCCGGAGAAGCGTTCCGAGGTGATCCACTGGACGCCCTGGTCGTTCGGGGCGGTGCGTTCCGCGCGGAGCGTCAGGATGCCGTTGTCGACGTCGACGTCGACGGAACCCGGATCGACTCCCGGCAGGTCGGCCTTGAGGACGTAGTGGTCCCCGGACTTGTAGAGATCGATCGGCATGAAGCGCGGCACGCGCGGCGATCCCGCGGACGCGCCGAGCAGCTGCTTGGCCACCGAGTCGATGTCGGAGAAGGGATCGAAGCGAAGCACAGCACTCACCTCCATCACATCAGCGGCCTCCACCCCGCGTGGAGGCTCCTACCAGCTGTGCAGCACCGAATTTAGCACTCTCTGCGTGAGAGTGCCAGATCTGACCGACGGATTTTCGCGGCCGATGTCGGGTTTCGACCCCCCGGGGGCGGGGCATGCGTGAGACGCCGGTGGGGGATCGCTCTGTGCGATCCGTCGCGGCTGAGACCCACCGACACGCGCGTGGGCGTGCCCATCAAACGGACTCGAGCAAAGGGTGCGGACGGGCTTCGGCAGAGCGACGGCACCGTCGTGGGTTCGAAGCCGGTCGCCGGGCGAGACCGACGAGAGGCAGGCCTGTGACCACAGTTCGGCACGATGCGATGGACCTTGTTCGAGCCCACCCCGGCGTGTATGCGCCGCAGGACGATTCCCGATTCCCGATTCCTCTGCGACGCGATGGCGGTGGCGGCGTCGCCGCTGGACGCCCGCGTCCTCGATCTGTGCACCGGAACCGGCGTGCTCGGCATCCAGGCGGCCCTGCTGGGCGCCCGCGAGGTCCTGGCCTACGACATCAACCCCCGTGCCGTGGCCTGCGTCGCCGACAACGCCCGTCGGCTGGGCGTCGAGGTGGACGCCCGGTGCGGCACGCTCACCGATGCTCTCGCCGAGCGCCCGTTCGACCTGGTGGTCTCCAACCCGCCGTACGTGCCGTCCCCCACCCGGCCCGAGGGCGTCGGGATCCATCGGGCCTGGGACGCGGGTGACGACGGCCGCGTCGTGCTCGATCCGCTGTGCGACGCCGTGTCCGACCTGCTGACCCCGGACGGCACCATGCTCATCGTCCATTCCGAGTTCTCCGGCGTCGCCGAGACGGTCCGTCGTCTCACCGCGGCCGGCGCCGTCGCGGACGTCGCGGCCCGACGCCGCATCGCCTTCGGACCCGTCATGCACTCCCGCGCCGCGTGGCTCGAGGCCTCGGGCAAGCTGGCACCGGGCCGTCGGTCCGAGGAGCTGGTGGTCGTGCGGGCGCGCCGTGCCTGACCTGCCGGAGCTGCCGGACCGGCCCGGTCGGCCGGTCGACACCGCGCCACGCGACGCCCGTCGGGTGCGCGTGGTGCCGGGCGGTCCGGTGATGGTGGAGGGCCCCGTCGACGTCGAACTCGAGGACGGCACGTCGGTCCGCTCCGACCGATTCATGGTGGCGCTGTGCGCGTGTCGCCGCAGCAAGAACTACCCGTTCTGCGACACCAGTCATCGACGCAAGGTGCGGGCGGCGCGCGAGAACTCCTGACCGATGGGTGTTTGGTCGCATTCTGGTCGGCTATTCGGCGCCCGTGGACGTACAGCAGACTGCACCGGATCCGACTGCTCGGCGCGCATTCACCGACGCCGAATGGCGAGACGTGCTGCACCAGCGCGGACTTCGCGTGACGGTGCCGAGGTTGCTGGTACTCGGCGTCATCGCCACGCACCCGCACGTCGATGCCGGATACGTCGCGCGCACCCTGCGGCATCGCGGACTGTCCCGACAGACCGTGTACGGCAACCTCGACGCGCTCGTCGCCGCGAAGCTCCTGCGTCGCGTGGAACCGGCGGATTCCGCTGCGCTGTACGAGCTTCGGATCGAGGGCGACGACCACCACCATCTGATGTGCCGACACTGCCGGCGCCTGTTCGACACGGCCATCGTGCCGGGGGTCGACCTCACGCCGACGGGGTCGCAGGCCCCCGGCTTCCGGGTCGACGGGGTCGACGTCTTCTTCTGGGGTGTGTGCGGTGACTGCGCGGCGGAGAGGACTCGCGTCGACGACCCAACTCGGTCGGATCCGGCGAGCCCGGCGCGGGGCTTGATCGGCTCGGACGGGGGTACACGGCCGTCATGAGCGACGATCGCGAGAAGATGCTGGCCGATCACCGTCGGCCGGACGGGGTCTCGGACGAGACCGTGGAGGCCGTGGGATCGGTCTCCGAGGCGCTGGAATGGGTCGAGCGTGCCCGCGGAGCCCTCTACGACTTCCACCAGATGATGGGCCGAGCGGACCTCACGCTCGGCGAGGCCGCCGACGCGCTGCGGAAGGCCGGCCACACCGACGAGGCCGACGAACTCGAGCGAAACGTGGTCGGACGCAACGTGCTCGAAGGCCGGTGGACCTTCCAGATCGTCGAGGACTTCGACGACGGGTACTGGACCACCGTGCGCGACCACGAACGCCGCATCCGGGAGCGACTCATGGACGGGCGACGCCACGTGTTCGAGGCGGAGATGAAAGAGGACCGCCGCACCCACGGGCGTCGCGGACACGAGGCCCGGCCGTGACGCCGCAGGTGACCACCGAGGACGTCGAGAACCTCCTCGGCGCCGACGACGGAGCCGTGCTGATCCTCCGGGGCACCGAGATCGCCCTCGCGACCGACGAGGGTGACGACCTCCTGGTGACCACCCGAGCAGCCCTGATCGGCGAACTGGGGGAGCGTCCCGAGAAGGAGGCGCTGACCCGCGCCGCTGCCGCGCTGACGGACGTCGTCGCCAAGCTCGGTGCTTGATACCCGACCCCTGCGAATCGAGGAGAAACGATGAGCGACACCACGTCCCCCGACGCGTCCGGCTACGGCGAGTCGATGGGACCGCCGGACTTCGGCACCCCGCATTCGGGAGGCTCGACCACCGGGAACGAGCCCGAGCAGGACTCGCCCGACACACCCGACATCCCGGGGTACTCGGTGCCGCCGGCGGAGGACCCCGAGTAGGGGGTCACCGACCCAGCGCGGCCAGCCCCGTCGATACGCCCAGCCCGACCAATCCGCGCAGGCCCCGCGGGGTCAGCGCCGTCGACCATCGGGTGGTGTCGGACGGTGCGTCCAGCGGTCGCCCGGCGAACCGGTCTGCCAGCCACTCCATGACCACCGACGCGGTCAGCGGGTGGAGGGAGATGTGGTCGGCCAACCGGTCGCGGTCGTAGCGCACGTGGGCTCCGGCCTTGCGGTAGCGCTGCACCTGACCGTCGACGTCGTCGCAGGCGATGATCCAGTCGTACGCCGCCTGGTTGATCATCAGCGGGAACGACGGCGCCGACTTGCCGGGCTGGATGTCCTGGAAGATCTGCACCAGTTCCGGGCGAGCCATGATGTCGGCCAAGGGAACTCGGGTGTAGCGGTCGAGGTCGTGCATCAGCAGCGCCAGGGTCGCGTGCACCGTGGTCCGCCGCTGCAGCCGGCGCAGGATGTCCTGCCCCGGCTCGGCCACCGTGTCCTCGATGATCTGCGCGAGGTCGGGGTACGTCCGGCGCAGACCCTCGACCACCATGGTCGGCAGCGCGGCGAACAGCCCGCCGTTGAGGCGCGTGAACGCCGACGCCGGATCGCCCACCGGTGACCCCAGCGCACCCGCCACGATGTTGAGTTCGGGGGCGTGGGTGCCGGCGACCTCGACGGCCCACGACGTCGCCAACCCGCCGCCGGAGTACCCCCACAGCGCCACCGGGTTGTCCGGTCCGAGCCCAGCGGGCTCGAAGGACAAGGCGGCCCGAACGCCGTCGAGCGTGATGTAACCGGGCTCCACCGGGGCGCCCCACCGCCCGTCGGCACCCTCGTGGTCGGGCAGGGTCAGCGCCCACCCGCGCCGCAGTGCGTACCGCACCACCACCCACTCCACCTGCGGCAGCGAGCCGAGGGCGTGGGCGCCGCGGCGCAGCGCGTACGACGGGAAGCAGCGGTCGCTGACCGCGTCGATGGCGCACTGGTAGGACACCACCGGCCGCGCGTCGTCGGGCGTCGCACCTGCCGGCAGCAGCAGCGTGGTGACCGCGGTGCTCGGCTCCCCGTGCAGGTCCGCCGTGCGGTAGAGCAGCTGCCAGGCGTCGACACGCTGGGGGATCAGCGAGAACATGCCGATCTCCACCCGCCGCGCCCGCAGGACGGCTCCGGGTGCCGCGTCCTCGAACCCCCGCGGCGCGCGGTAGAAGGGGTCGGTCGACGGCAGGCCCACCGGCCGCGGCGAGAACGGCACCTCGCCGGGTGTGCTCGGCTCCGCCGCCTCGTGCTGGACGCTCATGTCGCTCCGCTTCCCTCGGCTCCGAGTGGCAGGGACGGGTTCGGTCCCTCGGGTAACAGTAACCCTGCGTCCGGGTTCCCTCTCTTTCCCTTCCCGCCCCTGCCCTCTTGCGCGCCCTTCCCCGCGG
>NZ_JABUBU010000004.1 GCF_019834675.1 Rhodococcoides corynebacterioides
GGCTTGGTCCGGCGATCCGCGCGGGTTCCAGGCGGCGCGGGTGCGTGGAGTGGCAACGGATGGTGGCCGGGGCGCTCGTGGGGCGGCGGTGGCCGCGGGGGCGGTGATCCGCGCGGGTTTCAGGCATCCACAGGTGTTGCAGGCAGCGCGTGTGCTTGGAGCGGCAGCGGATTGGACGGTGGGGTGCCTGAAGTGGACGCAGAGGCCGCGGGGGCGGCGATCCGCGCGGGTTCCAGGGATCCGCAGGTGTTGCAGGCAGCGCGGATGCCTGAAGCTGCAGCGGATCGGGCTGGGAGGGGCCTCGAGTGGCCGTCGCTGGCGCCGGGCCGGCGATCCGCGCGGGTTCCAGGGGTCCGCCCGTGTTGCAGGCGGCGCGGATGCCTGGAGCGGCAGCGGGTCGAGTGGGCGGGCCACGAGGTGCCTGACTCCGCCGGTCGAAAGGTGAGCAGGTGGTCCGAGCGAGCTGCGGACTCGTGCCCGTCGGCCCGGCCCAGTAATCCGCGCGGGTTCCAGGGGTCCGCCCGTGCTGCAGGCGGCGCGGATGCCTGGAGCGGCAGCGGGTCGAGTGGGCGGGCCACGAGGTACCTGACTCCGCCGGTCGAAAGGTGAGCAGGTGGTCCGAGCGAGCTGCGGACTCGTGCCCGTCGGCCCGGCCCAGTGATCCGCGCGGGTTCCAGGGATCCGCCCGTGCTGCAGGCGGCGCGGATGCCTGAGGCTGCAGCGGATCGGGCTGGGAGGGGCCGTCGGTGGCGCCGGGCCGGCGATCCGCGCGGGCTCCAGGGGCCTCGAGCGGAAGCGGACCGGGCGGGCAATGGGGGAGGGGAGTGCTGCCCCCGAAACGCCGACAGGCGCCACCCCGAGTGGGGTGACGCCTGTCGGACGTGGTGGCTCAGTGGCCGTTGGTGTCCGGACCGTGTCCGTTGCCGTTGGCGGAACCGTTGGTGTCGGGGACGTGCCCGTTGCCGTTCGAGCCGTTGCCGTTGGGGTGCCCGTTGCCCTGCGCCAGAACCTTGGCCTGGTAGGTGCGGAGCATGGTGAGCTGGTCGTGCTCGCCCTTGTGTGCGAGCTCCTCGTGCAGGCGGTGCTCCTCGTCCGAGTCCGGGGTGAACCAGCTACCGGCGCCGGGCTTGCCGGCGGTACCGAGCTTGTTCATCTTCTTCGGGATGGCAGCACCCTGGTACTCGAGCGGGATGGGGTGTCCGTGCTCGTCGACCGGGCCCAGCGGCTGGTGGATCTCGACGTACTGGCCGTGCGGCAGACGCTTGATCACACCGGTCTCGATGCCGTGCTCGAGCACCTGACGGTCACTGCGCTGCAAGCCGATGCAGAAGCGGTAGGTGATCAGGTACACGATGGGCGGAAGGACCAGGACACCGATGCGGCCGATCCAGGTCATCGCGTTCAGCGAGATGGAGAACTTGTACGCGATGAGGTCGTTGACGCAGGAGAGCGTCAGGACCACGTAGAACGCGATGGCCATCGCACCGGCGGCGGTACGCACCGGCACGTCACGCGGACGCTGGAGCAGGTTGTGGTGCGCGTCGTCCTTGGTGAACCGCTTCTCGATCCACGGGTAGGCGATCATGATCGCGAACACCGCACCCATGATCACGGCGACCCAGAAGACGGCCGGGATCATGTAGTTGCCGATGTACAGCTCCCACGCGGGCCAGAGGCGAGCGAGACCGTCGGTCCACATCATGTAGAAGTCCGGCTGGGATCCGGCCGAGACCTGCGACGGGTTGTACGGCCCGAGGTTCCACACCGGGTTGATCTGCAGGACACCGCCCATGACGGCCAGCACACCGAAGGTCATGGCGAAGAACGCGCCGGACTTCACGGCGAAGACGGGCAGGATGCGCACGCCGACGACGTTGGTCTCGGTACGGCCGGGGCCGGGGAACTGCGTGTGCTTCTGGTACCAGACGAGCGCCAGGTGAGCAGCGATCAGGGCCAGGATGATGGCCGGCAGCAGCAGCACGTGGGCGACGTAGAGGCGCGGGATGATGATCGTGCCGGGGAAGTCGCCGTCGAAGATCAGCCAGTGCATCCACGTGCCGATCACCGGGATGGAGATGGTGATACCGGAGAACGCGGCGCGCAGGCCCGTGCCGGACAGCAGGTCGTCGGGGAGCGAGTAGCCGAAGAAGCCCTCGAACATCGCCAGGATGAGCAGCAGCGAGCCGATGACCCAGTTGGCCTCACGCGGGCGACGGAACGCACCGGTGAAGAAGATGCGCATCATGTGCACGATGATCGACGCCGCGAACAGCAGCGCTGCCCAGTGGTGGATCTGGCGGATGAACAGACCGCCGCGAACCTCGAACGAGAGGTTCAGGGTGGTGGCGTACGCCTTGGTCATCTCGACGCCACGCAGGGGAGCGTAGGCGCCCTCGTAAATCGTCTCCGACATCGAGGGGTCGTAGAACAGGGTGAGGTAGACACCCGACAGCAACAGGATGATGAAGCTGTAGAGGGCGATCTCACCGAGCAGGAACGACCAATGCGTCGGGAAGACCTTGTTGATCTGACGGCGCAGGCCTGAGGACAGGTGGTATCGGGAGTCGACTCCCTCCGCCTGCTTCGCGGCGAGCGTGGCGATCGATGGACTCATCGTGCACCTTCCGATGACGAGGCCGCAGAGTTGCTCTCCGGCTCGTGTACTCCGGCCGGACGTTCCCAGTAAGCGGGGCCGAGCGGCTCGATGAAATCACCCGCGGCCACGAGGTAACCCTCGTCGTTGACCGTCAGGGGAAGCTGCGGAAGAGCGCGGGCTGCCGGTCCGAAGATCGGCTTGCCGTACTCCAACGCGTCGAATTGCGACTGGTGGCACGGGCAGAGAATCCGGTTGGTCTGCTGCTCGTACAACGAGGTGGGGCACCCGAGGTGAGTGCAGATCTTGGAGTAGGCGAAGTAGTCGCCGTAGTTGAAGCTCTCCTGCCCGACCCGCTTGACGGCGCGGTCCGCGTCCTCGGTGCGGAGTCGGATCAACATGACGGCGTTACGGATGCCCTTGAGCGCATGCGACAGCTCTTCTTCGTTGCCGCGCTCAGATTCGCGGAACGGGAACACCGTTTCCATGGCACCTGCGTCCAAGTCCTCGGGGCGAACCAGGACGACGTCGTCGACGCGGCCCGTGTATCGCCGAAGGTAGATCGTCTCTCCAAGGTAGTTCGGCGTCCAGCCGGACACCCACAGAGAGGATTCGTCGCCCTCGGCCCACGGGTTCTTGACCAATCCACCGAGGGGAAGGATCGACATGATGCCGAGTGCGCCGCCACCGAAGACCAGGCTTCGCTTGATCATCTTGCGGCGACCGAGCGTGGAGGTGTCGAACGAGTCGGACAGCTCCGCGACGACGGTCTTCTTGTCGACCTCGGACGATCCACCGTCGTGGCGGTCCTGGATGGACACCTCTTCGGGGATGAACTTCTTGGTGAACTGCACCGCGCCGACGCCCACGAAGATGATGGCGAGGCCCATGGTGAGGCCGATCAGCGGCGTGTACAGGCTGTACAGGCCGTAGTTGTCCTCACCCATGCCGGCGTACTGCCAGGGCCAGAAGAGGTAGATGCCGACGAACGCGATCGCGGACAGACCGGCGAGGAAGAACCACAGTGCGACGTTGCGCTCGGCACGCTTCTCGGCCTTGGTGCCGGGCACGGGCCAGCGGTGGCGACGGAACGCCACGTCGACGTGATCGAGGTTGGTGCCGAGCGCGACGAGCTCGTCACGACTCATGGCCGACAGTTCCTCGTCGGTGTACTTGCGATTGGGGTCGAAACCCTCTGCGCCGTTGTCGGCGGCGTCGGTGCCGGCGGTGCCGACGCCGTCCTTGCGACCTTCGTCGCTCATGACCTCACTCCGATCCACAATGCTGCTGCGACGACTGCGCCGATGCCGGCCACCCAGATGGCGATCATCTCGGTACCGGGGCCGAAGCCGCCGAGTCCGTAACCGCCGGGAGGCTGGGTCTCGGTCGAGGACTTCACGTAGGCGATGATGTCCGCCTTCTCCTCGGGTGTGAGCTGCCGGTCGGAGAACTTGGGCATGTTCTGGGGGCCCGTGACCATGGCCTGGTAGATCTGCTGCTCGTTGGCCGGGTCGAGGATCGGCGCGTACTTGCCGGACGACAGCGCACCGCCGCGACCGGTGAAGTTGTGGCAGGACGCGCAGTTGAGCCGGAAGAGCTCGCTGCCGCGTGCCTCGTCACCACCGCGGAGCGACTCCTGGGCGATGGACCCGTCGGAGTTGCGCACGACGGTGGGGCCGCCACCGTTGGCCTGGATGTAGGCACCGAGGGCGTCGACCTGCTCCTCGTTGTACTTCGGGGGCTTCCGCTCGGCCTGGGCCTCGTTGCGGGCCATCGGCATGCGACCGGACGACACCTGGAAGTAGACGGCGGCCTCGCCGACACCGATGAGCGACGGACCGCGGTCCTGGACGCCCTGCAGGTTCACGCCGTGGCACGTCACGCAGGACGTGTCGTAGATCTGCTGGCCCTCGCGGACCATGGCGGCGGTGTCCTCCTGCGCGGTGGCGACCTGCGCGTCCGGGGTCAGCGCGGCGGCCAGGAATCCGGCACCGACGAGACCCATGAACAGCGCCATGGCACCGCTGACCCGACGACGGGCGCGCCGACGACGACGCGCCTTGACCGCCGCGGCGGTGTCGGCGGCACCGTCGGTCCCGGTGACGTCGTCACCGGAGGTGGAGGGGGGTGAGGAGCTCATCTGTATCCCTTGTCGTGTCGGGACGGCTTGTCGGACGAGACCGATGAGGCTGTCATCGGAAGATTCGATGCGCGGTCGGCTAGCGGATGAAGTAGATCGTGGCGAACAGGGCGATCCAGACGATGTCGACGAAGTGCCAGTAGTACGACACGACGATGGCCGCGGTGGCCTGCGCCGGCGTGAACTTCGAGACGAGCGTGCGCGCGATGAGGAAGACGAACGCGATCAGACCACCGATGACGTGCAGGCCGTGGAAGCCGGTGGTGATGTAGAAGACCGAGCCGTAGACGCTGCTCGAGATCGACGTGCCCTCGTGCACCAGGTGGTAGTACTCGTAGCCCTGGCCGAGGACGAAGAACGTGCCCATCGCGAGCGTGATGGCGTACCAGCGGCGCAGGCCGAAGACGTCGCCGCGCTCCGCGGCGAACACGCCGAGCTGGCAGGTGAACGACGAGGCGATCAGCACGGCGGTGACCGGGACCGCGAGCGTCAGGTTCAGCTCGGTGGGCTCCGGCGGCCACTGTCCCTCGGGCGCCTGCGCGCGCGCGACGAAGTACATCGCGAAGAGACCGGCAAAGAACATCAGCTCGCTGGACAGCCACACGATGGTGCCCACGCTGACCATGTTCGGTCGGTTCAGCGAGTGGACACGCTGGGTGATGGCGGATCCCGAAGTACCTACTGCGCTCGTCACGTTCGCAAGTATGACTCGTCGTAGTACGGATGGCATAGCCGGGTCGGCGGTCGGCGGGTCGACGGACGTTCGCGCGCGCGTGCGGAATCGGGGCCGTCGCAGCGCCCTCGAGCCCGCGTACTGGACTTTCTGTCCAATAGGGTGGGTCGCCGCACGTCGGCGGGGGTGCGAAAACTTTTTTCGGGAACGTGACGGACGAGACGTCCGAGTCTCGACTCGAGGTCGAGTGTCGGCCGTGTCGGGCCGCGACGGGGCCGTCGTCTGGCAATCTCGGGTGATGACCGAGAAGCGTTCCGGACGATGGTGGCGGCGCCTGTTCGGCAAGGGTGAACCGACACCTCTCGACCCCACGCGCACGGACCTCGTGGTCGTCGCGTCGTGCTTCGACGACGTCGAGGCCTGCTCGGTCACGCTCGACCGCGCCGCGTCGACGACGCCGCCGTGGCGGCCCGACGAGCAGGCGGTGCTGCGCCATCATCTGCTGCTGCCGGGCGAGCACGTGGCGGACGCCGTGGCCGTCGCGGGACAGGACGAGTACCGCGAGGCGACGTCCGGGCCGCTCGCCGACACCCCGCCGATCGCCCCGACGCCGCGCGAGGAGCTGACCGTCGTCGTCCTGCAACGGGTGCAGGTGCTCGACGCACTGCACTGTTCGCAGGAGCGATCCCGGATGGCGGGATTGGCGCAGCGGCGAGGTGGTCGGGTTCTCGGCTGGGACGCCCTCCAACCCGACCCGGCCGCGGCCGTGTCCTCGTGATCGGCGGACCAGGGATCCGGCGTTCGAGGAGGATCGACGCCCACTAGGCTCGCGCCCATGAACGCGCCGCACGTGCCGAGGACCTGGCCGGCCGTCCTGGGGGAACTGGCCTCGGGACACGACCTGACGGCGGACGACATGGCCTGGGCGATGGACGAGATCATGTCCGACAACGCCACGTCGGCGCAGATCGCGGCGTTCGGCGTGGCGCTGAAGATCAAGGGCCCGACGGCCGCGGAACTGGGTGGCCTCGCCTCGTCGATGTTGGGCCACGCGCGTCGCGTCCCGATCGACGACGACGTCGTCGACATCGTGGGCACGGGCGGCGACCGCTCGAACACGGTGAACATCTCGACGATGGCGTCCGTGGTGGTCGCGGCGACCGGTGTTCGCGTGGTCAAGCACGGCAACCGGGCGGCGTCGTCGAAGAGCGGCGGAGCCGACGTGCTCGAGGCGCTGGGCGTGCGCATCGACCAGGGGCCGGAGCGCGTCGCCGACAGCGTGCGCGCGCTGGGTATCGGGTTCTGCTTCGCGCCGGTGTTCCACCCCGCGCTGCGGTACACCTCGGCGGCCCGCAAGGAGATCGGCATCCCGACGGTGTTCAACGTGCTCGGTCCGTTGACCAACCCGGCGGCGCCGCGGGCGGGCCTGGTGGGATGCGCGTTCGCGGATCTGGTGGACACGATGGCCGGAGTGTTCGCGACGCGGGGCAACTCGGTCCTGGTGGTCCGGGGCGACGACGGCCTCGACGAGATCACCACGTCGACCACGACGACCGTGCGCATCGTGCACGACGGCGCCGTCCGGACCGAGACCCTCGACCCGCGCGATCTGGGGGTGGCGCGGGTCCCGCTCGACGAACTGCGGGGCGGCGACGCCGACGCCAATGCCGACGTGGCCCGACGGGTGTTCGCCGGCGAGAGCGGTCCGGTGCGCGACGCCGTGCTGCTCAACGCGGCGGGCGCCATCGCGGCGCATCGCGGTGTCGAGGGCTCGCTGGTCGACGCTCTGGCCGACGCGTCGACGGCCGCCGCACAGGCGGTGGACTCCGGCGCGGCCGCGGCGCTGCTGGAGCGGTGGGCCGCCTTCACCTCGTCCTGAGCGGAGCGGGGCTACTCCCCGAGGGAGAATCCCGCGTCGACGTCGGCACTCGAGTACGACTTGAAGGCGATGTGCGTGTCGGTGCGGACGACGCCGTCGATGCGGTTGATGCGCTCGGTGACGACGTCGGCGATCTCTTCGTGCGAGCGGACCTTGACCACGGCGATCAGGTCGACGTCCCCGGCACAGGAGTAGACCTCGGTGACCCCCGCGACGTCCGCCACCGCGCGGGCGGTCTCCGGAATGGTGTGCACCTCGGAATGGATCAGAACGATGGCGGTGATCATGGCGCCAGCCTAGTTCGCCCGAGTGCCCGCGCACGGCCGTCTCCGCGCTCACGCCCATGCCATCGTCCGTTCCCGCTCGCGGCGTCCCGCGTCGCGCACGGTCGCGACCCAGGGGGCCCACCGGCCGGCGCCGCCCGCGGGCTCGCTCCACCGGTCCGTGACGTCGACGATGCGGACGCCGCCCGAGTCCAACCACCGGGCGAGCAGGGCCACTTCCTCCGGTGTGGTGCCGCGCAGCGGGGTGTCGTCGGGAATCACCGTCTCCGCGCCGGCGATCAACGCCTCCACGACGGGCATCGGCGCCACGCCGCGCCGTGAGACCCCTGCGGCCGCGAGACGGCCGTGGCGGACCACGACGAACTCCCACCCGCCGTCTTCCGCACGCCGCGCGGCGACCAGCTGCCCGACGGCCGCGAGTGCGCCCAGACGCTGCACCGTGCGCAACGCCGTCAGGAGGGCGGCCGTGCGGTCCCGCACGCGAGCGGCGGTCTCGAAGAGCAGGTCCTCGGACAGCGCGTCGATCCGTGCCACGGCCTCCTCGACCACCGACACGTCGACGCCGTCGGCGAACCGCCGGAAGGCGTCGGCGAGGGGCGCGTACTCGGCGGCGGTGGTGGGTCTGCCCGCCGCGGTGCACCCGCCCACCGATTCCTGCTCGCAGTGGTGGACTCCGGACGCACGGATGCGCCGCGTGCACGAGCGCAGGCGCAGGTGCTCGGCGACGAGCGCCGCGCTCTCGACGGCCGTGGTGCGCTGCGCGAACGGGCCGATCGCCCCGGGAGCCGGTGTGCGCACGACCGACAGGCGAGGGAACGACTCACGGGTCAGGGCGATCCACCAGCCCTTGCGTGGGTACTTCGACCGCCGGTTGTACGGCGGTGTGTGGGCGCTGATGAGCCGTAGCTCGTGCACTCCCGCCTCGACCGCGTGGCTGCACTCGACGTGGTCGACCCGCGTGGCGAGCGCGATCATCTCCTTCATGCGCCCGCGCGTCTCGGAACCCGTGAAGTAGGTCCGCACACGGCGATGGAGGTTCTTCGACGTCCCGACGTAGAGCACCTCGTCGGACGGGCCGCGGAACAGGTAGACCCCCGGGGCGTGCGGGAGTCCCGCGGCGAGCGTCCGTTTGGCGCGGTGCGCGGCGGTGATCGTCGGCAGGTAGTCGACGAGTTCGGCGTAGCTCTGCACGCCCTGGTTACCGACCCGCTCCATGAGCCCGTGCAGCACGTCCACCGTGGCGCGGGCGTCGTCGAGAGCGCGGTGCGTCGGACGTGTGGACGAGGTGAAGAGCGTCGCGAGGGACGAGAGCTTGACCGAGGGCGCCTCGGCGCGGGTGAGGACCCGGCGGGCCAGCTGCACCGTGCACAGCACCTGGAATCGAGGCCACGCAAGATCCATGCGCACCGCCGCCGCCCGCAGGAAGCCGGTGTCGAACCGGGCGTTGTGCGCGACCAGAACGCACCCGCGGGCGAACTCGAGGAACGCGGGCAGCACCCGTTCGATCCGCGGAGCGTCGACGAGCATCGCCGAGGTGATACCGGTGAGCTGCACGATGGACGGGGGGATGCTGCGCCCCGGGTCGACCAGGGTGGCCATCTCGCCGAGCACGCGGCCGCCGCGAACCTTCACCGCGCCGATCTCGGTGATGGCGTCCTCACCCGGGCGGCCGCCGGTGGTCTCGAGGTCGACCACGACGAAGGTGGTGTCGCGCAGCGGCGTGTCCAGCTCGTCGAACGCCAGCTGTCCGCCGGCGACTCCGTCCTCCGGTCTCGTTCTTCCCACGCCGCGCACCGTAGGGCCCCCCACCGACAGAGTCCGTGCGTCGAGACCTCCAACCGGGCCGTGTCGGTGGGTGGGGTTAGCGTCCGCCTCGTCGACGACGTCCGGTGCATGCCGGGTGTCGGCGACACGGGCGGCGGCGCTGTGACACCGCCCGACGGTCAGCGACACGACGATGAGACGGAGATCACATGATTGTCGATTGTGGGGACTGCTCGGTGCGGGGCGACGCGTGTTCGGACTGCGTCGTGTCCGTCCTCCTGGGGGTTCCGTCGGTGCCGTCGGCCGTGGCCGACTCCGGTGCGGCGGAGTTCGGTCGAGCGCGTCGATTGCGGCTCGAGCAGGACGAACGCGAGGCGATGCAGGTGCTCGCGGACGGCGGCTTGATCCCGCGCCTCCGGTTGGTCCGGGGCAGCGGACTCGGGCGGCGCGGCGGGGTCGGCGGCAACCGGTCGGGTGGGTCGGAACACGCGGCGGGCTAGGTCTCGGCCGTGACCGAATTGCGACACGTCACGAGTCGACTCGACATCGCGGAGACGGTTTCGTAATCTTTCCGAGACATTGCGGAGTCGAGCAGATCCACCCACGGACTGCGTCGCAGTGTCACCGCTCAATCGGACACCTCTTCCGGGTGTCCGAGCCGGGAACCCACCGTTTCACCGGGGTGAATCCCGACGCGAACGCGATCCGCGTTCCGCCGGGTAGGGCTGATCTTCCCAGCCCGAACCCGTCAGCTAACTCGGTCGGCGGATGACAGGAAGAAACGGAGCACCTCTTTCTCGTGGCGAAACACCGCAAGCCCAGCACCACTGCACGACCCGTGCGCAACGTTCTCGTCGCCGGCGCCTTGACCGCCGGTGCCATCGCGGTCCCCGCGGCCCCCGCCTTCGCAGCGCCGGTCGAGATCCCCGGAATCGGCACCGTCGAGGTTCCGGACCAGATCCTGAGCCAGCTGCCCCCGCTCCCGCAGACGCCCGGCCTGCCGCAGATCCCGGCGCCCGTCGCCCCCGCGCCGTTCCTGAGCGCCGGTGCGCAGGCCGCTCAGGCCGCGGAGAGCAAGGTCGGCGCTCCCTACGTGTGGGGCGCTGCCGGCCCCAACGCCTTCGACTGCTCCGGCCTGGTCAAGTGGGCCTACCAGCAGGCGGGCATCGAGTTGCCGCGCACCAGCTACGACCAGGCCGCGGCCGGGACTCCCGTGTCCCAGAACGCCCTGCAGCCGGGTGACGTCATCTCGTTCTACGGCGGCTCGCACTCGGGCATCTACGTCGGCAACGGCAACGTCGTCCACGCGTCGACCGAGAGCCAGCCCGTCAAGGTCGTTCCGCTGTCGTCGATGCCCTTCGACGGCGCACGCCGCTACGCCTGATCTGCCGCTCCACCACGAGAGTTGCGACGAGAACCGAGCCGACCACCGGTTCGGTTTTCGTTGTTTCTCACGACCGATCGACGGGTTCGCGGGCTGTTTCCGCAAAGCCGGCCGGGTCCGCCCGACCTCGCCGTAATCTGATCGTGATCGCGAGACGCGTCGCGTGCCTCGTCGTTTCACCCCGTTCCGGCCCTCGACGCCGCCGGTTCCCGCCGGCCATCGACGAAGGAGAAGTTCCGCCCGTGTCGTCCTCGGCCCCCGTTCGCCGCACCGTCGGCGGTCTCCTTCTCGCCGCGGCCCTGTCCGCCGCCGCCGCTCTCGCCGCGCCCGCGTCCGCCGACCCCGTTCCGGGCGCCTCGGTGTCCGACTCGATGACCCGGCTCGCCGACCTGTCGCACCAGTCGGAGCTGACCACCGAGGCGATGCACAACGCGCAGATGGAGCTCGACGCCAAGTCCGCCGCGCAGCGCGAGGCGGAGGACCGACTGGCCGCCGACCGCGCCGCCGCGGATGCCGCGCGGGCGCAGCTCGAGACACTGCGGCCCGAGGTCGACAAGATCGCCCGGGCGAACTACCAGGGAGCGCGGACCAACCGCCTCTTCGCAGTGATGGTCAGCGACTCCCCGCAGCAGCTCCTCGATCAGATGGCGGCGCTCGACGTCATCTCCAAGGACACGGCCGCCACGGTCGACAGCTTCCGCGCCACCTCCGACGCCGCGGCCGCGGCGGCGGAAGCCTCCGCTCGGTCCGCCGAGGAGGCCCGCGCCGCCACCGAACAGGCCACGGCGGTGAGCGACGACCTTCAGAGCAAGCAGAGCACCCTGCAGACCGAGATCGCGGACGTCGTCTCGGCGTTCGGCGCGCTCTCGGCGAACGAGAAGGCGCAGCTGGCCGGATCGGCGTTCCCGCCGGGCTTCGACCCGTCGGTCATCCTGAAGTCGCTCACCCCGGGCTCCCAGTCCGGTGCGTTGCAGGCCGCCCTCACGCAGATCGGCAAGCCCTACGTGTGGGGCGCCACCGGACCGGACGGGTACGACTGCTCCGGGTTGGTCGTCTGGGCCTACCAGCAGGTGGGCAAGACGTTGCCGCGATCGAGCCAGGCGCAGGCCGCTGGGGGAACTCCGGTGAGCAAGGAGGATTTGCAGCCCGGTGACCTGGTGCTGTTCTACCCCGGCGCCACCCATGTCGGCCTCTACGCCGGCAACGGAAACGTGTTGCACGCCAGCACCTTCGGCGTTCCGGTGCGGGTGGAGTCGATGGCGTCGTGGCCGTTCTACGGCGCCCGCCGATACTGACGGTGCCGCGCGCCGCCGCGGCCCTCTCCGCCCTTCTCTCCCTCCTGATCCTCGCCGCGTGCGCCGGGCCCGCGGGCGGCGCGGACGACACGGGTGCCACCGACTCCTCCGAGTCCTCCCGGGCACCCGCGAGCGCCGACCGACAACGCCACGACGACGTCACCGCGCTCCTGGACCGGTGGGGAGCCGCCGTGCGCTCGGGAGACGACGACGGCGTCCGCGCGGTCCTCGATCCCGCCGCCGATCCGGCGTTCGTCGCGCGGGAGGTGGCACGCGCCGACGTGGTGGCGACGGTACCGTTGTCGGACTTCGGGTACGAGATTCTCGACGAGCCGGAGACGCCGGTGCCGCCGGACCTGGCGGATGCCGTGGACGCGACGGAGGTGTGGGCGCCGCGAGTGGCCCTGCGCTACGCCTACGCGGACGCCGACACCGCGCCGACCCGACGTGACGTGTCGCTGGTCCTCGCGCGCCGCGGCGACGAGTGGCGGATCGTGTCGGACGAGGAGCGTCCGCAGTACGGCCGGACCACGTGGCGCGGACCGTGGGACTTCGGACCCGTGGAGACGGTGCGGGTGCAGACCGGGTCGACGACCTCGATCGTCGTCGGGCATCCCGAGCAGCGCGCGTTCCTCGATGCGGTGGCCGGTGACCTTCCGGCCGCGGTCGCGGCGGTGTCGGATTTCGTGGGTGAGGGCTGGACGCGGCGCGGTGTGGTCACCGTGGCCGGGTCGGATGCGGAGTTCACGTCGCTGGCGAACGGGTCGACGACGCCGGCGGTGGCCGCGTCGACGATCGCGGACCCGGCGCGGGGTGGCCTGGTGACCGGTCAGCGCGTGGTGTTCGGCGCATCTGCGCCGGGCCGCCTCACCGAGTCGACGCGCCGCACGGTGCTCCAGCACGAACTGACGCACGTCGCGCTCCGGGCGATCACCGGCGAGGGTGCGCCGCTGTGGTTGCTCGAGGGCGTCGCGGACTACTCCGGCTACCGCGGGTCCGGGCTGAGCGTCGCGCAGATCGCACCGACGCTGTCCGCCGTCGTCCGCGTCGGTGGGCCGCCGACGGTGCTGCCGGAGGACGACGACTTCGGGGCCGGGGGGTCGCGTGGGTCCATTGCGTACGAGTCCGCCTGGTCGGTCGCGTCGTTCGTCGCGGATCGGTTCGGCGAGGCGCGGTTGCTCGCGCTCTACCGCGCGCTCGCCGGCGGTCCGACGGATCCGACGCGGCTCGACGCCGCGCTCT
This sequence comes from Rhodococcoides corynebacterioides, assembly GCF_019834675.1. GTDB lineage: Bacteria > Actinomycetota > Actinomycetes > Mycobacteriales > Mycobacteriaceae > Rhodococcoides > Rhodococcoides corynebacterioides_A. The sequence goes on from NZ_JABUBU010000004.1 coordinate 13,255, forward strand.
CGGCCACGCTGGGTCTGCCCACGGAGGCGTTCCTGGAGGAATGGGGCCGCTGGGTCGCAGGAAAGACGGCGGGGCCCGCCTGACCGTCTACGGTTGATCGGTGCGCCGAACCCTGCTGGTCACCAACGACTTCCCGCCTCGCCGCGGGGGAATCCAGTCCTACCTGCACACGTTCGCGCGGCTCCTGCCTCCGGAGGACCTGGTCGTGTACGCGCCGCGGTGGCGCGGGGACACGCACGTCCGCTTCGACGCGGAGCAACCGTTCGAGGTGGTGCGGCACCCGACGACCCTGATGCTGCCCACACCGCTGGTCGCGCGTCGGGCGGCGCAGTTGGTCCGTGACCGGGGATGCGAGACGGTGTGGTTCGGCGCCGCGGCGCCGCTGGCCGTCCTGGGTCCGCACCTGCGCCGGGCGGGCGCGTCGCGGGTCGTGGCGTCGACGCACGGGCACGAGGTGGGGTGGTCGATGCTGCCCGCGGCGCGGCAGACGCTGCGGCGCATCGGGTCGACCGCGGACGTCGTCACCTATGTCAGCCGCTACACCCGGGGTCGATTCGCGTCCGCCTTCGGAGCGGACGCGGCACTCGAACACGTTCCGCCGGGCGTGGTTTCGACGGTCTTCCGACCCGACGACGCGGCTCGCGCGGACCTGCGCGCGCGCTACGGGTTGGGGGATCGGCCGACCGTGCTCTGCCTGTCCCGGCTGGTGCCGCGCAAGGGGCAGGACGTTCTGATCCGTGCGCTGGCCGGCATCCGCGAGCAGATCGACGGCGCGGTGCTGGTGATCGTCGGCGGCGGGCCGTACGGCGACACGCTCCGCCGGTTGGCGACGGCGTGCGGGGTGGCCGAGCACGTGGTGTTCACGGGGTCGGTGCCCGCCGACGAACTGGCCGCCCACCACACGATCGCCGACGTGTTCGCGATGCCGTGCCGCACCCGCGGCGCGGGCCTGGACGTCGAGGGCCTCGGCATCGTGTTCCTGGAGGCGTCGGCGACCGGTGTTCCCGTCGTCGCCGGTCGGTCGGGTGGGGCGCCGGAGACGGTGATCGAGGGCGTGACGGGGACGACGGTGGACGGCACGGACGTCGAGGACGTCACCCGGTCCGTCGTCGGGGTGCTGCAGGACCGGGATCGCGCGGCGGCGATGGGCGCCGCGGGCCGCGAGTTCGTCACCACCGAGTGGCGGTGGGACGACCTCGCGGCCCGGTTGGCTCACTTGCTGTAGAGGGCCTCGATGTCGCTCGCGTAGGACTCCGCGACGACGTTCCGCTTGAGCTTCATCGTGGGGGTCAGCTCGCCGCCCTCCTCGGTGAAGTCCACCGCCAGCACGCGGTACTTCTTGATGGCCTCGGCGTGCGAGACGGTCTTGTTGGCCTCGGCGACGGCGGCGTCGATCTCGGCGACGAGGTCCGGGTCGGAGGTGAGGTCGGCGACCGTCGCCGACTCGTCCTTGCCGTTGCGCTGCTTCCACCCGGGGAACGCCTCGGGGTCGACGGTGATGAGCGCGCCGATGAACGGACGCTGATCGCCGACGACCATCGCCTGGCCGATCAGCGGGCTCGCCCGCAGCGAGTCCTCGAGCCCGGCGGGGGCGACGTTCTTGCCGCCCGCGGTCACGATGATCTCCTTCTTGCGACCGGTGATGGCGATGTAGCCGTCGTCGTCGACGGTGCCCAGATCGCCGGTGTGGAACCACCCGTCGGTCAGGGCCTCGGCGGTGGCGTCGTCGTTCTTCCAGTAGCCGCCGAAGACGACGCCGCCGGACAGCAGGATCTCGCCGTCGTCGGCGATGCGCACGGCGTTGCCGGGCAGCGGCTTGCCGACGGTGCCGATGCGCTGCTGTCCGGGGGTGTTCACGGCCGCGGCCGCGGTGGTCTCGGTGAGTCCGTAGCCCTCGTAGATGGTGATGCCGAGGCCGCGGTAGAAGTGCGCGAGGCGCTCGCCGAGCGGCGCGCCACCGGAGATGGCCAACTCGCATTGCCCGCCGAGCGCCGCCCGCAGCTTGCCGTAGACGAGACGGTCGAACAGCGCGTGCTTGGCGCGCAGTACCAGCGACGGCCCGGACGCGTCGAGCGCCCGGCTGTAGGCGACGGCCGTGTCGGCGGCGGTGTCGAAGATGCGGCCCTTGCCGTCACCGTGGGCCTTCTGGCGGGCGGTGTTGTAGACCTTCTCGAACACTCGCGGGACCGACAGGATGAAGTGCGGGCGGAACGCTCCGAAGCTCTCCACGAGCCGCGGGATGTCGGCGGTGTGGCCGAGCGTGGCACCGCGATCGAACGCGGCGATCGAGACGGCCCGCGCGAGGACGTGCGCCATGGGCAGGAACATGAGGGTGGTCCGACCCTCGGTGAGCATCTCGCCGAGTGCGCTGGCGGCGATGCCGCGGCTCTCCGCGAGGAGGTTCGCGTGGCTGAGCACGCAGCCCTTGGGCCGGCCCGTCGTCCCCGAGGTGTAGACCAGCGTCGCCGGATCCGAGGACTTCAGGGCCGCCACGCGCGCGTCCACCGCGTCGTCGCCGAGCTCGGCTCCCGCGTCGGTGAGGACGTCGACGGCGCCCTGCTTCTCCGGCGAGACCTCGATCTGGAAGGTGTGGTCCACGTGCGGGAGATCGGGGAGCACCTCGGCGAGGATGTTCGAGTGCGCGACCGTCTCGACGATCGCGACGCGGGCGCCGGAGTTCTCGAGGATCCACCGCACCTGACCCGCCGACGACGTCTCGTAGACCGGCACCGTGACCGCGCCCGCCGCCCAGATCGCGTAGTCGAGCAACGGCCACTCGAATCTCGTGGCGGACATGAGGGCGACGCGGTCGCCCTGCTCGACGCCCGACGCGATCAGCCCCTTGGCGACGGCACGCACCCGCGCGGCGAAGTCGGCCGCCGTGACGTCGGTCCACGACCGACCCTGGCGGCGGTAGACCACGGCGTTCGGACGCGACCGCTCGTGCGCGAACACGGCGTCGACGGCGGATTCGCCGTCGTCGACGGAGAACGAGGCGGGGACACTGAATTCACGCACGGACGGCTCCGGTGGTCGAGGGTGGTCGAGAGTGTGGGTCGAGAATCTTGGGTCGAGAGGGTGGGGTCGAGAGTGTCGGTCCGGGGCGGTGACCGACCGGGGGTTCGGGACGGGTCGCACCGGTCACGCGGTTCGGACGAGGATTCACACTAAACCCGTCTCGATGTGAGTCGTCACGGGTCCTGTCGGACGGCGGGTGGCCGCATGGGACGCTGACACGTATGAGCAGCGTGCAGGTGGCGGATCAGACGTTCGTCGCAGCCCCTCCCGCCGACATCGCGGCCGTGGTGGGCGACCCCCGGCGGTGGCGGTCGTGGTTCCCGCGGCTGACGGTCACGGTGACCGAGGATCGTGGGGACAAGGGGGTGCGGTGGGCCGTCGCGGGGGAGCTGGTGGGCACCATGGAGGTCTGGCTCGAGCCCTCCCTCGACGGCGCGATCCTGCACTACTTCCTGCACGCCGAGCCCACCGACCCGGCGGCCTCGGCGCCCGTCCTGGACCGCGCGCGTCGGGTCGCGGGCAAAGCCATGTCCTTCGAGGTGAAGGGTCTGCTCGAGGCGGGTCGAGCGCCGGGCGAGGCGCCCGCGCACACTACGTCCGTCCCCGGAACCGACCCCGGCGTGCGGACCTGACGGTGGCACCGTCGATCATGGTGCCGACGCGACGATCGCTCGCGCGCGAAGACTAGGGGCAGTCATGGCAGACAAGACCACGAAATCCATCGTCGTCGGTGGCACGCCCGAGGCGGTCATGTCGGTGATCGCCGACTTCCCGGCGTACCCCGAGTGGGTCGAGGCCGCGAAGTCGGTCGAGGTGCTCGAGGACGGTCCGACCGGACGCGCGCGTCGTGTGCGCTTCGTCCTCGACGCCGGCATGGTCAAGGACACCTACGAGCTCGAATACGACTGGGACGGAGACCGTTCCGTGTCGTGGCACCTCGTCGAGGGCCAGATGCAGAAGTCGCAGGTGGGGTCCTACCGTCTCGCCGACCGCGGCGACGGCACCACCGAGGTGACGTACGAGCTGACCGTCGACCTCGCGATCCCCATGATCGGACTGTTCAAGCGCAAGGCGGAGAAGGTCATCACCGACACCGCCCTGAAGGAGTTGAAGAAGAGGGTCGAGGGCTGACCGCCGAGGCGACCGGAACGCCCGCCCGCCTCACCGTCGTGGTGGGGTCGGGCGGCGCCGGTAGGTCCACCGTCGCCGCCGCGACGGCGACGCGACTCCACCGACGGGGCGCGCGCGTGGTGCTCGTGGCGTGGGACGGCACCGATCCCGCGGCGCTGCTCGGCTCCGCCGTGGACGGCCCCGAGATCGTGCGACTCGACGCCGCCGCGCTGGTCGAGGAGCGCTACCGCACCCTGGCCGCGATGGCCGCGGGCGCCCACGAGCACGGCGCCGGGCCGTCCCTGCCCGACGCCGAGGAACTCACCGGGGTCCCCGTCGCCGAGACCGTCGCCGGTCTCGCCGAGGTGATCCGCCTGGCCGACCGGCCCGACGTCGACCACGTCGTCGTCGACGGCCCGTCGGCGGGGGAGTGGGCGGACGTCGTCGCCACGCCGACGTCGGTCGCCGGGTACCTCGACCGCATCTGGCCGCAGCACGCGCGGGTGGTCGCCGCCACGAGCGGCGACCTGCGCGCCGCCGTCCTGGTCCAGGTGGTGGACCGCATCGTGGCGACGGTGACCCGGATCGGCGCCGTGCTCGGCGACGCGTCGCGCACCGACGCGCTCGTCGTCGCCGGACCCGGCCGCCGCTCGGTCGCCCGCGCCCGCGACGTGCTGACGCGGACGGTGTTCCACGGCCTCGCGGTGAGCGCCCTCGTGATCGACGGCGTGCAACCGGATCTCGGTGGCGCGGTCCCGACCTCCGTTCTGGGGACGCATCCGGCCGTGTTCTGGGCCGAGCGGCGCCGCGCGGAGCACCTCGCGGCGGTGCGTGCGGCGGAGCAGTCGCTGCCGGGGGTCCGCGTCGTGACCGTGACCGAGCAGCCGAGCGAGCCGGTAGGGTCGACGGCTCTGGCGGCGGTCGGCGACGAGATCGGCGACCTGGTCCCGTCCGCGCCCGGATCGGTTCCGGCGCTCGCGCCCCGGGTGGAGCACGAGTCGGGACGCGGGCTCGAGTCGGTGTACGTGATGAGAGTGCCGCTGCCGTACGTGGATCCGTCCACGGTGACGGTCGGACGCGTGGAGGACGACATGATCGTGAGTGCGCAGGGAGCGCGACGTCGGCTGCGGCTGGCGTCGGTCCTGCGACGCTGCGTGGTCGCCGGCGCGGAGTTCGACGGGGCCGACGCCACCAGCGAACTCGTCGTCCGCTTCACTCCCGACGCCGCCGTGTGGCCCGAGAACCTCGCCGCACCGTCGGCCCCGGTTCGGGAGGACGGGGATGGCTGACGCCGGGGAGACCCGTGACCTCGTGGCGGAACTGCGGGTCCTGGCCGAGCGCGTCATCGACCGGGTCGAGCCCGCCCTGCGGCGACTCGACGACCCCGACGCCCCGCACTGGGACGGGTGCTCCTGGTGCCCGCTGTGCGCGCTCGCGGCGGCGCTGCGCGGCGAACGGCACGATCTGCTCACCCTGGTCTCGACCGAGTTCGACGGGCTGGTCGCCGTGGTCCGCGCGTACCTCGACGAGCACGCGTCCCCGACCGCCGCGTCCTCAGCGTCCTCAGCGTCCTCTGCGTCCTCTGCGTCCTCTGCGTCCTCTGCGTCCTCCGCGTCCTCCAAGGCCTCCAAGGCCTCCAAGGCCTCCCCGGCCCCGCGAACGGAGACCGCGGACGGCGCCGGGTCCGGCGCATCGACGTCGTCGGTTCGCCCCGGTGGCTACCAGCCGATTACCGTGACGACGGCGCAGCAACCCACCCGGGAGCGTTCGACGCCGCCGACGCAGTAAAGGACCGAGCACGACAGTGAGAACACACGGCCACGGAGCCAAGCCCTTGACCATCGGAATCGACGTGGGCGGCACCAGCATTCGAGCGTCGGTGGTCGACGTGGACGGTCAGGTCCTCGACTCCACGCAGGCGCCGACGCCCCAGGAGTCGCGGGCGCTCGAGAACGGGATCGACCGCGCGGTGCGTGAGCTGGCGAGCCGCCACGACATCGCCGCCGTGGGGCTCGCCGTCGCGGGCTTCATCAACTCCGACCGCACCGTCGTGCGCTTTGCACCGCACCTGCCCTGGATCAACCGGCCCGTGGCGCGGGAGATGACCGAGCGCCTCGGCATCCCGGTCATCCTCGAGCACGACGCCAACGCGGCCGCGTGGGCGGAGCACCGGTTCGGCGCCGCGGCCGGCGGGGGCAACGTGGTCATGATCGCCATCGGTACCGGCATCGGTGCGGCGCTGCTCATCGACGGCAAGCTCTACCGCGGCAGCTACGGCATCGCCCCGGAACTCGGCCACCTGCAGGTGGTACCCGACGGGCGTCAGTGCGCGTGCGGCAAGCGCGGGTGCTGGGAGCGGTACTGCAGCGGCACCGCGTTGGTGGACACGGCGATCGAGCTGTTGGCCGCCAACCCTCGCGGGTCGACGGTGTTGGCGCGGGAGGCGTTCCTCGACCCGGGGTCCCTGACCGGGCGTCGGATCGCCGGGGCCGCGCAGGACGGCGATCTGGTCGCCATCGAGACCATGTCGGAGTTCGCGCGCTGGCTCGGCATCGGACTGGCCCTGGTCTCGGACGTCTACGACCCCGATCGCATGGTCATCGCGGGCGGAGTCGCGACGTCGTCGGCCCTGTTCCTCGACACCGCACGCGAGCACTACGCGGCCCAGATCACCGGCGCCGGCCATCGACCGCTCGCCCGGATCCGCGGCACGCAACTGGGGGAGGCCGCGGGCATGATCGGCGCCGCCGAGCTGGCTCGCGTGGAGGTCGGCGCGTCCCGCGGATGACCGGTCGGTAACAGCTGCGTGAGATGTGTCCGACTGCACGTCCGAACTGTGGCTGGTGTCATAAACCGACGGTAGAGTCGTGACCCGTAACGTCCCGCGATCGTCGCGGATCCGGGGGGCGGCTGTTCGACGAAAGGCGTGTCGGGAATGTGGTATTGGGCCTTCAAGTACGTCCTGCTCGGTCCGCTGCTGCACGCGTTGGGGCGACCGAAGGTCGAGGGGCTCGAGAACATCCCCGTCGACGGTCCGGCCATCCTCGCGAGCAACCATCAGGCCGTCCTGGACTCGTTCTACCTCCCGCTGGTGGTCACGCGCCGCATCACGTTCCTGGCCAAGAGCGAGTACTTCACCGGGAAGGGCGCCAAGGGCCGGTTCCAGCGGTGGTTCTTCAGCTCCGTCGGCCAGGTTCCCATCGACCGGACGGGCGCGTCCGCCGCCCAGGACGCCCTCGACGCGGGTCTGCGGGTGCTGCGGAACGGCAAGCTCCTCGGCATCTACCCCGAGGGCACGCGCTCCCCGGACGATCGGCTCTACAAGGGCAAGACCGGGATGGCCCGGCTCGCCCTCGAGAGCGGCGTGCCCGTCATCCCCGTCGCCATGATCGGCACGGCCAAGATGAACCCCATCGGCTCCAAGCTGCCGCGGCCCACCAAGGTCGGCGTGAAGATCGGCAAGCCGCTGGACTTCTCGCGGTACGAGGGCATGGCCGGCAACCGCTTCGTCGAGCGCGCGGTCACCGACGAGGTCATGTACGAGCTCATGAAGCTCGGCGGTCAGCAGTACGTGGACGTCTACGCCGCGAGCATGAAGAAGGCCACCGAGGAGTCGGGTGACGCGGTGGGCTCCGACGGCGGCGCCGCCCGGATTCCGGACAGCCGCGCGGGCTGAGTCCCGCTCCACGCGGGCCCGTCAGGCCACCGGCTCCGGGGTCCGGCGCCGCGGCAGGACCGCGGCCACCACGAGGAAAGCCACCCCCCACCACACGTACGACGACGCCTGGATCTGATCCCACATCGGCCACCCCAAGCCGTCCCATCGGCCGGGGCCGAGGCGCCAGTGCGCGGGAAAGTGCAGCACCAGCGCGCCGATCACGGCGAGGACGGGGAGGGCGAGGGACCGGCGCACGAGCCCGGCGTGGATGCACAGCACGAGGATCGGCACCGACCACACCCAGTGGTGCGACCACGACACGGGCGAGACCAGCAGTCCCAGAACCGCATTGACGCACAGCGCCGTGAGCCGGTCGCCGACCGCGAGGGCGCGATGCATGGCGACGACGGCGATCAGGCCAACCACGACGCTGCACGCCAGCCACAGCAGGGTGCGCGGCCCGTCGTCGAGTCCGAGGCGGGCCAGCATGCCGGTGAGCGACTGGTTGGCGACGTACCCGGGGTGCCCGATGCGGTCGGAGTCGATCAGCACGTCGGTCCAGTACCGCACCGAACCGTCGACCGTCGCGACGAACCCCAGCGCGGTGAACCCGAGGAACGACGCCACCACGGTGGCCGCCGCGCGGAACCGTCGGGCGAGCAGGAAGTACAGGACGAAGACGGCCGGGGTGAGCTTGATGGCCGTGACGAACCCGACGAGCAGACCGCGGGGCCACGGCGTGCGGCGGGGCAGCACGTCGAGGACGACGAGACACATGAGGACGACGTTGATCTGGCCGTAGTCGAACGTCGACCACACCGGTTCCAGCGCGAACGCCGCAGCCGTGCCGGCGGCGGCCACCCACGCGGTGTCGCGGGCGCCGAGGTCCGCGAGGGAGCGCACGGTGACGGCGACGGTCACCGCGAGCAGCACCATCGTCATCAATGTCATGACGGTCGACGCCACGGCCAGCGGCAGCACCGCCATGGGGGCGAAGGCGAGGGCCGCCATCGGGGGATAGGTGAAGGGCAGCGGGATGTCGACGCTGGTGGCCGGCAGCACCCCGTAGAGGTCTACGCCGTCGAGCAGGGCGCGGCCGCCGATGCGGTAGACGTCGAGGTCGAGGCGGTAGATCTCGCCCCACTCGCGGAGCGGAGGCAGTCCGATCAGATTGAACGCGACGCCGGCCAGGAGGCCGACGACGGTGAGGACCTTGGCGGCGAGCACCAGGGGCCGACGCCACCGGGGCGGGTCGCCGACGTGGACGGTCGGCGCGGGTGTGCTCCGCATGCGTGGTCCTTCTGTCCCGGGGCCGGCCGATAGGGTGGCCACCGTGCGCTACTTCTACGACTGCGAGTTCATCGAGGATGGTCGCACGATCGATCTGGTCTCCATCGGCATCGTCGCCGAGGACGGCCGTGAATACTACGCGGTGTCGGCGGAGTTCGATCCCGAGCGGGCCGGTCCCTGGGTCCGACGGAACGTGCTGCCCAAGCTGCCCCCGTACTCGTCGTCGCTGTGGCAGTCCCGCGCCCGCATCCGGGACGAGATCCTCGACTTCGTCACCGCGGGAGGCGCCGGGGACGTCGAGATGTGGGCCTGGGTCGCGGCGTACGACCACGTGGCGCTCTGTCAGCTGTGGGGGCCGATGACGGCGTTGCCGCGGGTCATGCCGCGATTCACCCGCGAGTTGAAGCAGTACTGGCAGGACCACGGATCCCCCGCCTTGCCGGACGCACCGGACGACGCGCACGACGCGCTGGCCGACGCGCGGCACAACCTGGCCAAGTTCCGCGCCGTCGAGGCCGCCCGCGCCGCAGGCTGACCTCGCGGGGTGGTCCGGCACCGCCCGACCGGACTCGTGACCGTGACCGGTCACCACCTATCCTGGTCTGGTGAACTGGACTGTCGACGTTCCGATCGAACGCCTGCCCGAGCTCCCGCCGCTCCCCGAGGCCCTGCGCGAGCAGCTCGCCGCCGCGCTGGCCAAGCCCGCCGCGCAGCAGCCCGATTGGCCGGCCGATCAGGCCGAGGCGATGCGCACGGTTCTCGAGAGCGTGCCGCCCATCACGGTGGCGGGCGAGGTGGAGCGGCTCTCCGCCGAGTTGGCCGCCGTCGCGCGCGGCGAGGCGTTCCTGCTTCAGGGCGGCGACTGCGCCGAGACCTTCGTCGACAACACCGAGCCGCACATCAAGGGCAACATCCGCACCCTGCTGCAGATGGCCGTCGTCCTCACCTACGGCGCGTCGTTGCCGGTGGTCAAGGTCGCGCGCATCGCGGGTCAGTACGCCAAGCCGCGCTCCGCGGACGTCGACGCGCTGGGCCTGAAGTCCTACCGCGGCGACATGGTGAACTCCCTGGTCGCCGACGAGGCCGTGCGTGCGCACGATCCGTCGCGCCTCGTGCGGGCCTACGCCAACGCCAGTGCGGCGATGAATCTGGTGCGTGCCCTCACCGGCGCCGGCATGGCCGACCTGCACAAGGTGCACGACTGGAACCGCGAGTTCGTGCAGAACTCGCCCGCCGGCGCCCGCTACGAGCAGCTCGCCTCCGAGATCGACAACGGCCTGAAGTTCATGAACGCCTGCGGCGTGACGGACCCGAACCTCAAGCAGGCCACCATCTTCGCCAGCCACGAGGCGCTGGTGCTGGACTACGAGCGCGCGATGCTGCGCCTGGACAACGACGACGAGCACCCCAAGCTCTACGACCTGTCCGCCCACTTCCTGTGGATCGGGGACCGCACCCGTCAGCTGGACGGCGCGCACATCGCGTTCGCCGAACTGGTCTCCAACCCGATCGGCCTGAAGATCGGGCCGTCCACGACCCCGGACATGGCCGTCGAGTACGTCGAGCGGCTCGACCCGACCAACAAGCCCGGCCGCCTCACCCTCATCTCCCGCATGGGCAACGGCAAGGTTCGCGACCTGCTGCCCGCCATCGTGGAGAAGGTGCAGGCCACCGGGCACCAGGTCATCTGGCAGTGCGACCCCATGCACGGCAACACGCACGAGGCGTCCACGGGCTACAAGACGCGCCACTTCGACCGCATCGTCGACGAGGTCCAGGGCTTCTTCGAGGTCCATCGCGAGCTGGGCACCCACCCCGGCGGCATCCACGTCGAGCTCACCGGCGAGAACGTCACCGAGTGCCTCGGCGGCGCCCAGGACATCTCGGATCTGGACCTGTCCGGCCGGTACGAGACGGCGTGCGACCCCCGCCTGAACACCCAGCAGTCCCTCGAGCTGGCGTTCCTGGTCGCGGAGATGCTGCGCGGCTGAGACCGCCCGGGCCGCTGTCCTGTGGCGTTGCTGCCCTTCGGCGTTGTGGCCCTACGGCAGCGACACCAACGTCACGGTCCCTCCCGGCGCGATGCGCTCGGAGGGACCGGGCGTCTGGGAGATCACCAGCGACCGGTCGGTGCGGGTGACCTGCCGAACCCGGACGTCGAGCCCGAGCCGTTCGAGTTCTTCCCGCGCGGAGCCGACGGTGCGGCCCAGCATCGACGGCACCGGAACGGCCGTCGACACCCGCAGCGTCACCGACGACCCGGCGGTCACACCCGTGCCGGCCGCGGGATCGGTGGCGACTACGGACCCCCGGTCGACGTCGGCGTCGAACACCTCTTCGACGGCGGCGACGGTGATGCCCACCCGATCGAGTTCGGCGCGTGCGTCCTGCTCGCTGCGACCGCGGACGTCCGGCACGTCGACCGGCGGCGCACCCTTGCTGGTCACCACGCGGACCTCGCTGCCCACGGGCAGCACCGTCCCCGGCGCGGGATCCAGGGCTGCGACGTCGCCGCGGTCGGCGGAACTGCTGAAGGCCTCGCCGCCGTCGACCGCCACGAACGTGCGGTCCTCGAGTGCCGCCGTCATCTCGTCGGGCGACGCCCCGGGCACCACGTCGGGCACCGCGGGACGGCCCTGCGAGACCAGCAGGGCCACCGTGCCGCCGCGCTCGACGCGCGATCCCGCCGACGGGTCGGTGCCCAGCAGCCGGTCGACCGGAGCGTCGTCGCTCCACCGGCCCTCGACCGTGGCGGTCAGGTCCGCCGCCTCGATGGCCGACACCGCCGAGGTGCGGTCGAGCCCGTCGACGGCCGGTACCGCGGTGAACCGCCCGGACCCGGCCCACCAACCGACAGTGCCGAGCACCAGGGCGGCGACCACCAGAATCGCGAGCCAGATGAGCGCCACGCGGCGCGACCGACGCCGATCCGCCTCGTAGTCGGGATAGGCGAACACGCCGCGGCCCGACGCCTCCGCGGGCGGATCGCGTCGCTCGGCGGCGGTGACCATCTTGGTGTGCTGCGTGGGGGACGGGCTGCCGATCGACGCCGCCGGAACAGCCACGATCGCGGTGTCGGGCGAGCGCGGTGCCTGCGGGGCGTACGGGCGCGGGGCGTGCAGCGTCTCGGCGGACAGATGCTCGGCCGAGCGGGCCGGGGCCGGCACCCGATAGCTCGGCAGGCCGAGCGTCGCGGTCACCGAGCGCAGTGCGTCGCCCATCGTCCCGGCATCCCGGAAGCGGTCCGCGGGCGCGCGGCGCGTGGCGTCGCGCACCACCGCGTCGAGGTGGCGGGGAACGCCCGGAACGACGGAACCCGGTGCGGGAACGTCGTTCTCCACCCGCTGGTAGGCGATCGAGAGGGAGGTGTCACCGTCGAAGGGGGTGCGGCCGGTCAGGACCTCGAACAGCAGGACGCCGGCCGAGTAGACGTCGCTGCGGGCGTCGGCGGTGCCCGTCGACACCTGCTCGGGCGACAGATACGCGGCGGTGCCGAGAATGACGCTGGCCGACGTGGTGGTCGCGGCGGCGACGGCGCGCACCAATCCGAAGTCGGCGATCTTGACCTCGCCGTCGTCGGAGATCAGGACATTCTCCGGCTTCACGTCGCGGTGCACCAGACCGGCGCGATGGGCCACGGCGAGGGCGTCGAGGACGGGCTGGAGAACCGCGACGGCGGCGTGCGGCGGCATCGGGCCCCGCTCGCGCAGCAACTCGCGGAGCGTGCCGCCCTCGACCAGTTCCATGACCAGGAACGCGTGGTCGCCGTCGCGTCCGTGGTCGTGGACCGCCACGAGCCCCGGGTGGTTGAGCCGCGCGACGGCCCGGGCCTCGAACTCGAAGCGACGGACGAACTCCGGATCACCGGCGAACTGGGGGTCCATCACCTTGATGGCGACGGGCCGGTCGAGCCGGGTGTCCAGACCGCGGTAGACGGTCGACATGCCGCCACGGGCGATGGGCGCGTCGACGCGGTAGCGCCGCTCCAGATACGTGCCGAGCAGCGACGGACCGGACACGGTCACGGGAACCTCCTGCTCGTGGACGGGGCCGGGCCGAGTGACGACCCGCCGTTCGATGGTAGTCAGTCCGGACTTGGACCCCGGCGACCGCCGTGACTACCGTGGTCAGCCGTGAGTGCCATTCCCTACTGCGACGACGTGATTCCCGCCGACGAGAAGGTCGTGCCCCTTCCCGACGTGTCGAGGTCGATGGGCGTCGCGGTCACCCGGGTGCACCAGATGCTCCGGGAGAACAAGCTGATCGCCGTCCGCCGCGACCGTGTCCCGGCCGTGCCGGCCGCGTTCCTCGACGACCACGGGCAGCCGCTCAAGCATCTGGCGGGCACCGTGTCCGTTCTCCTCGACGGCGGGTTCGATCACACCGCGATCCTGCGGTGGCTCTTCGAGGACGACCCCAGCCTGCCCGGCCGTCCGGTGGACGTCCTGCATGGCGACCACGCCCGGGAGATCGTCCGCCGCGCCCAGGCCATGGGGTTCTAGAGGCCCCGGTTCTCGAGGGCACCGGTTCCTACGGCCCCTGATTCCGGGGGCCGCCGGGTTCGAGGGCGACGTCAGGACGCCGTCGGCAGGATGCGCCCCGCCAGGCCGCGGCCGGCGGCGCGCGCGGCCACCCCGGAGCGTCGGCGATTCCCGACGACGGAGCGGCGGGACAGCGAGCGATAGCCGTCCTGTTCGACGGCGCCCAGGATGTCCCGGTACAGCGCGAACGCCACCCGAATGCCCGGCCGGGCGCGCGGCGAGAGCAGATCGATGCCCGGCTCCGCGGTGCGGTACAGCGCGCGGCACGTCGCGATGACGTCCGCCAGCGCGCGGGCGACGCGCGGATCCACCCGATCGGTCCGACGGCACCAGTGCAGCAGGTCCTCGTCCACGCCGTACGCGGCCAGCACGTCCCCGGGCAGATAGATCCGACCGCGGGCCAGATCCTCACCCGCGTCGCGGACGAAGTTGGTCAGCTGGAACGCCTCGCCGAGCGCGGCCGCCGCGGGGGAGGCCTCCTCGACCGGGACGACGGTGCCGAGGATCGGCAGCATCTGCAGACCGATCACCGCCGCCGACCCCCACATGTAGACCCGGAGATCGTCGAGGGTGGCGTAGCGGTCGGTGTAGATGCTCGACGACGGCACGTCCATCCGCATCGACGTCATGAACGCCGTGAAGTACTCCGCCGGAATGGCGTAGCGACGCGCGGTGTCCACCGCCGCCGCGAGGACCCGGTCGTGATCGGTGACGGCCTCGCCCGCGGGCGGCGTCACCGCCGCGGGCCCGTCGACCAGGCCGGCGCGGAACCGCCCGTCGATGCGATCGAGCAACGCCTCGTCGTGCGCCACGGCCGCGGCGTCGTCGGCCTCTGCGATCATGTCCACGTCGATGATGTCGTCCACCATGCGGGCGTAGGCGTAGAGCGCGTGCACCGCCGGACGGCGCTCCGGCGGCAACAACCGCGTCGCGAGGAAGTACGTCTTGCCGTGCTCGCGGGCGACGTCCCGGGAGAGGGCGTAGCCCTCGCGGAGCAGATCCGTCACGTGCTGACCTCTCGGGTGGACCGGTCCACCGACGGTTCGGGGGACTCCGCAGCAGTCGTCTCCGGGTTCGCTGCCGCGACGGTGTGCTCGGGGTTCGCTGCCGCGACGGCGGCCTCGGACGTGTCCGCCGGCAGGTGCGCCGGCTCCACCGCGTCCGCCCCGACGAACGGCGGCTCCGGGTCCGGATGGGTGACCGAGCGCAGTCGCAGGGGATCGACCTGCCGCAGCGACAGAGCGGCGACGACCGCGGCGACGATGGCCAGCACCACGTGCGGGAACGTGTACAGCCCGATGGAGCCGTCGGGCTGGAAGACCAGCATGAGCCAGGCGGACAGTCCGACCAGCACCGTGAGCGTGGTGATGGACATGGTCAGTCCGGCGGCGACGGCGAGCGGCCAGGAGTAGTACCAGGGCAGCGCCGCGGGGGAGAGGATGACGATGGCCACCAGCGAGACCAGGATGCCGAGGAGCGAGCTGCGCTCGGAATGCCGGGACCGCCACCAGGCCGTCACGAGCACCACGACCAGCGCGATCGCGCAGAGCAGGCGCGTCACCTCGAGCACCGGTCCGAGACGGGCGCCGGTGAACCAGCCCGTCCCGACGGTCACGAAGTGAGCCAGGATGGTCGGCAGGGACAGCCAGTTGATGATCTTGGCCGATCCGCTCAGCGCCGTCAGCCACCCGATGCCGACGCCGGCGACGGCGGACGAGACCACGAACACGGCCGCGAACACGACGAACCCGATGCCCGCCGCCTTGACGAAGAGCTGCAGCGTGCGCACCTGGCGGGTGGGTTCGCCGCGCTCGCGACGAGCGTCGTTCTCCGCGCGCAGGCGCGTGCGCTCGTGCTGCATCCACATCCACACCATGAACGGCAACGCGATGCCCGCCGTGGCCTTGATCGCCACGGCCACGGCCACCAGACCCATCCCGAGGACGTGTCGGTGATCGAGAACGGCGGCGATGCCCGCGGTCATGAGCCCGACCATGAGCATCTCGTTGTGCACACCGCCGATGAGATGCACCAGCACCAGCGGGTTCAGCACCGCGAGCCACAGCGCGACCGCCGGATCGGCCCCGAAGTGCCGGGCGATGCGCGGCACGGCCCACATGGTCAGCGCGAGGCCCGGCAGCATCGTCAGCCGGAGCAGCATGGTGCCGGCGATGACGTTGTCCCCGGTCAGTGAGGTGATGCCCTCACCGAGCAACAGGAACAGCGGGCCGTACGGGGCGGTGGTGGTGGTCCAGACGTTCGAGACGTTGTCGAGCAGGATGCCGGGGTTGGCGACGGGACCCACGGCGTACGGATCGAAACCGTCACGCAGCAGCGCGCCCTGCGCGAGATAGGAATAGGCGTCCCGGCTGAACATGGGGACGGCGAGCAGCAGCGGCGCGATCCACACCGGCACCACCCAGCGCAGGCGCGCGACCGTGGTGCGGTGGGCGAGACTCTCGCGGCCCAGGCGGACCCAGGCGGCGATCATGAGCAGGACGCCGATCCACACCATGGCGGTGGACAGCACCAGGCCGTGTCCGAACCGCAGCCACGACAGATGCATCTCCTCGAGCAGCGGATCGCGGCGTCGAACCGCACCCGATCCGAAGCCGCCGAAGGTGATCAGCGCGGCGCCGGCGAAACCGACGAGGGTCGCGCGGCCCGCCGCGCCGGACAGGAATCCGCGGACACCGGACGGGTCCGTCCCCGCGTCGAGCCGACCGAGGGAGGGCGTGGACATGTTCCTCCCCGATTGCCTCGAACCCGACGTGTGACCGACCGCGTGCGGTCCGACAGAGAGTTTAGAGGCATCGCGGACCGGTTCACGCACGGACCGCCGCGGTGCGCCGCCGCCGGACGCGTCAGACGCGCGACCGACCGGCGAGGGCGTCGATGCGCTGCGCCGCGAGCCGTCCGGAGATCAGCACGGTCGGCACCCCGACCCCGGGGGTGGTGCCGCACCCGGCCAGCACGACGTTCTCGATCCCCGGCACCAGGTTCCGCCGACGGAACGGACCCGTCTGACGGAACACGTGGGACGCCGAGAACGGGGTGCCGGCGATCATGCCCTGCTCGGCCCACGTGGTCGGCGTGTCGACGTGATCGATCGTCAGCGCCTCCGCGATGCCGTCGTACCCCCGTCGTTCCATCTCGAGCAGCAACTCGCGCACGTACGGCTCGGTCACCGTGTCCCAGTCGATCGGGGCGGTGTCGAGGTTGGGGCAGGGGGCGAGGATGGAGATCGGCTCGTACTCGACCCCGTCCGTCGTGACGCGCAGGCCCGGATCGGTGAGCGACGTGCGAGTGATGAGCAGCGACGGATCGCTCATCAACGACCCCTTCCCGCGCCGCGCCGTGAGCTCGCGGAAGGTCTCGGCCCAGTTGGCCCCGAAGTCGATGACGTGGTGCGACTGCGCGGACCAGGTCTCGGTGACCGACACCGGCACGCGGCCGTGCACCACCACCGCGGACGGAGACGCGCGGATACGACGACGCGGGGTCTTCACGCCCGCGGTGCCCAGCAACGCGTCGACGACGGGGAGGTCGGGGGTCAGGACCAGCGCGTCGCACGCGATCCGCTCTCCGCCGTCGAGCACCACGGCCCGCGCGCGACCGCCGCCCTGCTCGATGCTGCGGACGGTCGCCCCGGTGCGCAGGGTGCCGCCGGCGGTGGTGAACGCGTCGGCCATCGACTCGGCGATGACCCGCATCCCGCCCTCCGGGAACGTGACCCCGAGCGAGGTGTCCATGTGCGCGATGACGGAGTAGACGCCCAGGGCCTTCGCCGGCGCGACCCCGGCGTAGAGAGCCTGGAAGGTGAAGATGCGGCGCAACCGGTCGTCGTGGACGAACGCGTCGACCTTGCCGCCGAGCTTGGCGAACCCGCCGAGCTTCAACAGCGTCAGCGTCCGGCGGAGCGACGAGGGCTCCGCGACCAGGTCCAGCGGCGAGTCGAAGTTGCCGCCGACGAACCGGTCGTACGCGGCGTCGAACATCGAGGCGAGCCACCCGCGCAGTCGCCGGTAGCGCGCCGCTTCCTCCGGCCCGCAGGTCCGCTCGACCTCGGCCACCATGCGCTCGGCGTTCGAGTGCACGTCGATGCTGGTCCCGTCCGCGAACCGCGTGTGATACGCCGGGTGCAGCGCGTGCAGACGCAGGGGCGGCGTGGTCGACTCGCGGGTCGCACCGACGGCGGCCAGTGCCTCGTCGATGAGCTCGGGCATCGTCAGCACGCTGGCGCCGGTGTCGATGCGGTATCCCGGCGCGGCCACCGATCCCACGCGACCGCCGACGGTGTCCGCGCGTTCGATCAAGGTGACCTCGCGGCCCGATCCGCGCAGGTGCAGCGCCGCGGCGAGTCCGGACAGACCGGCACCCACCACCACGACGTGATCGGTGGGTCCCGTGACCGTGGCGAGGGTGGACGTCATGTGGTTCTCCTGGTGGCGGCGTGCGCCATGGCGACGAGGCGGTCCGCGGCGTCGGGGGTGACGTCGGCGCCGGACAGCGCGGCGAGTGCGCATTCGGTCAGGGTGGTGATGCGGCGTTCGACCTCGTCGACCGCGCCGAGGCGGAAGAGCAGCGCCCGCATCTCGTCGACCTGCGCCGACGTCAGGTCGGTGCCCAATCCGGCGCGAATGGTCTCGGCGGCCGCGGGATCGTCGCGGTCGGCGACGTCGAGCGCCGCGGCGATCAACACCGTGCGCTTGCCTTCACGGAGGTCGTCGCCGGACGGTTTGCCCGTCACCGCGGGATCGCCGAAGACCCCCAGCAGATCGTCGCGCAGCTGGAAGGCGATGCCGATGTCGGCGCCGAAGGTGCGGTAGACGTCCAGCAGCGCGGGGTCGGCGTCGGCCAACGCGCCGCCGAGGAGCAGCGGGCGCTCCACCGTGTACGCGGCGGTCTTGTACCGGTCGATGCGGAGGGCGGCGTCGAGCGAGTCGTCGCTGCGCGCCTCCACCGCGATGTCGAGCAACTGCCCACCGAGCACCTCGGTGCGCATCGCCGACCAGATCGGCCCCACCCGCCGGACCGTCTCGATCGGCAGGTCGGCCTCGCGGATCAGGTCGTCCGCCCAGCACAGGGCCAGATCGCCGAGCAGGATCGCGACCGCCTCGCCGAACGCGTCGGGGTCACCGATCCACTCGGACCGACGGTGGCGTTCGGCGAACGTCACGTGCACCGTCGGAAATCCCCGGCGGGTCAGCGAGGAGTCGATGATGTCGTCGTGCACCAGGGCGCAGGCCTGCACGAACTCGAGGGCCGAGCAGACCTGCAGCACGGCCTCCGCGTCGGGCCCCCCGGGGTCACCGCCCGCGCCGAGCCAGCCCGTCCAGGCGAAGGACGGGCGGATCCGCTTGCCGCCGCGCAACACGAAGGACCGCAGTTCCTCGACCGCCTCGGCGTACACGGGGCCGACGGTGTCGACCGTCGGTCGCCGCGAGTCGACGAAGGAGTCGAGCACGCCCTCGACGGCTTGGACGAAGGACCCGCGGGGCCACTCCGATCGGTCGCCGGTGACGGTCGCGGGATCCCCACGGCGCACGGGGTCGACGCCGGTGGTCGGGAGAGAGGCGGCAGACAGGGTTTCCTCCGGGGAACGCGCAGGGACGGGCGGGTCGAGGTCCGCGCCGCTCGACGGCTGCGGACCCGGCGGGCAAGGACGCCGCCTGCCCGCACTCTAACGCTGATTCGGACACCCCCGTGCCGACAGACGACCCCCCCGCGACGACGCGGGCGAGGGGCCGGTCACACCGCGTCACCGTCACCGCCCGGTACACCGCTTCTATGCTGTGCGAGTGACCGAACGATCACGTGCCTCGCGCACCCCGTCCGTCGTCGACCGCCTGGCAGCGGCCACGCACGGACGCGTGCCCTTCTCCGTCGAGTTCTCCCCGCCCCGCGACCAGGCCGGCGAGGACCGCCTGTGGCGCACCGTGCGCGCGTTCGAACAGATGCACCCGGCGTTCGTGTCCATGACCTACGGCGCGGGCGGGTCCACGCGCGATCGCACCGTCCGGGTCACCGGCGACCTCGCCGATTCCACCACCCTGGTGCCGGTGGCGCACCTGACGGCCGTGGGCCACAGCGTCGCCGAACTGCGCTCGATGGTCGGTGCGTACGCCGACCGCGGCATCGCGAACATCCTGGTGCTGCGCGGCGATCCGCCCGGCGATCCCCTGGGCACCTGGGAGAAGCACCCCGAGGGCGTCGAGTACGCCGAGGACCTGGTCCGGCTGGTCAAGGACCTCGGCGACTTCCACGTCGGGGTGGCGTCGTTCCCCGGCGGTCATCACCGGTCGCCGACGCTCGAGGACGACACACGCTTCCTGGTCGGCAAACTGCGCGCCGGAGCCGACTACTCGATCACGCAGATGTTCTGGGACGTCGACGACTATCTGCGCCTGCGCGACCGCGTCGCCGCGTACGACCCCGAGCAGGGCGCGAAGCCGATCATCCCCGAGATCATGCCGATCACCTCGATCCGCTCCATCGAGCGTGCCGTCGAGCTCTCCGGCTCCGAACTGCCGGCGTCGGTGCGGGCGCGGCTCGCCGCCGCGGCGGGCACCGGCAGCGAGGAGGACCGGGCCGCCGTGCGGGCCGTGGGCATCGACCTCGCCACCGAGATGGGGGAGCGGCTGATCGCGGAAGGCGCCCCCGGTCTGCACTTCATCACGCTGAACTTCGCCAAGGCCACCTCCGAGGTCGTCGCCAACCTCGGCCTCGCGCGCCCGGCGCCCGCGATGACCGGGTCAGCGACGGGTGTCGAGAACGCGTGACTTCCAGGTGAGCGTGCCGCGGCGTCGACCGCGGTCGCTCGACACCGCCAGCGCCGTCCCCACCAGGATCGACGCCGGGTGCCAACTCGACGTGACGACGTCGCGGGCGAGAGAGTCCGGGCTGCCCTCCGCGCGGCGGGACACCACGCGGGAGACCACGCCGGCGACGTAGCCCGTCGCCGCCCAGCGGCGGGTGATCGCCGACGACGCGAGCAGTCCGGTGGGCGGGATCAGCCAGATCGCCGACACCAGCGCCCCGACGCCGACCGCGACGGGCCCCCGACCGAACTGCGACCACAGCCACTTGCCGTGGCCGGCCCAGACCTGCGCGGCGTCGTCGTACATGCGGCAGGTGGCCACGCGGCCGCCGTAGCCGACGGCCGTCGGGAACCCCCGTCGCCGGAACTCGCGGACCAGCGTCAGGTCGTCGGCGACGGCGCCGCGCGTGACGCGATGCCCCCCGACGGCCCGGTACGCGGCCGCGTCCATGACGAGGAACTGACCGTTGGCCACGCCCATGGAGGGACGTCGCCCTCGATTGGCGCCGCGGACGTACAGGCTCACCGACCACGACCAGGAGAGCAGCGGCTGCACCAGCCGCTCGGCCGCGGTCACCGCGACCTGTCCCGGCCAGGGGCTGAGGAAGGTCGTGTCCAGGGCGCGCAGGCAGGACACCGCTGCGTCGAGGGCGTCCGGGGTGAGTCGGACGTCGGCGTCGACGAAGACCACCACCGTCGGATCGGTCTCCTCGAGCGCCCTCTGCCCGAGGTCGATGCAGGTCATCGACTTGCCGACGCCGTCCGCCCCGTCCGATCGACGGGTGGCCACGCGGACCCGGGGATCACCCGCGGCGGTGGATCGGGCGACGTCCGCCGTTCCGTCGGTGGAGTCGTCGTCGAGCACCAGGACCGTCAGGGACGCGGCGGTGCGTTGCGCGAGCAGATCGGCGAGCAGATCGGGGAGGCGCTCCGCTTCGTCGCGCGCCGGGATGCAGACGGTGACCCGCTCCTGCTCCTGCGCCCGATCCCACTCCCGTGCCGCCGCCGCCGCGCGTCGCGGGGCGATCACGGGCGCCGTGCGGGCGTTGACCACCGTCAGCACCGCGGTGGCCGCGGCGGCCAGGGAACCGATCCGCACGAGGCGGTCGTACACGGTCAGCGTGCGTCGGTCGGTCGACGTGACGGCCGGACGGCGTCCTCGGGCCGGCGCGACCGCCGGACGGGGTTGCGGGCGACGTAGGCCATCCCACCGACGATCGCGGCGACGCCGACCGTCACGCCGAAGACGATGCCCGCCCATCCGGCGAAGCTGCGGGTGTTCGGATCCGAGTACCGCACCTCGGCGCGCAGCGTGCTCCGCTCGCCGGCGGGGAGGGCCCAGGACACCACGTTGTCGCCCTCGCGTGCCCCGTTGGTGGTGGTGACGCGGGCGGGGAAGGCGATGGTGAACTGCACGTCGCTGCCCTCGGCCGGCACCGTGCCCAGGTCCACCTGACCCGACAGCGACACCAGGTCACCGGCTCGGGCCAGGGAGAGCTGGAACAACCCGGCCGCCTGATCGGACAGGCCGCCGAGCTGCTGGACGTCGCCGAACGTCAGGTCGCTGAAGAGCGCCTCGCTGCCGACGTACCCGTCGGCGGAGTAGGGCTGCACGCGGATCTTGCCGGACAGGCTGTTCGGCACGTCGAGACCGGGGCCCGTGTCACCCTCCGCGGACGGCACCACGGCGACCACGATGCGTCCGGAGACGCGGTCGTCGGACGACACGCCCATGGACACCTGAGCGCGCAGGCACCCGGACAGCAGCACCGCCACGAGCGCCATCAGCGTCACGACGGCGAGGCGACGCACCGCGCGGGTGCGGGCGGGGCGAGCGGTGCGGGATTCGACGGGCGTGAGCACAGCGGTCATGGTGCCAGCCGGAGACCCTTCGTCAGTGCACGGGTCGATCGACACGCAGAGGGGTCGGCGCGGCGCTGCGCCGACGTACCGCCAGCAGGAAGGGGACGCCGACGACACCCATGGCGACCAGTCCGTACAGGGCGGACCACCCGAGGTCGGGGAGGAACACCGCATGGGCCAGGGCCGATCCCAGCCAGGTCCACAGGAAGAGCCCCAGCGGAATCGACCTCGACACCGCCGTCCGTTCCGGGACGGCGCGGCCGAGGATCTCCATGGCCACGGCCATGAGGAACGCGACCAGCAACCATCCGACGTAGTTGGTCCACGGGATACCGGGCAGTCCGGGCAGACCGTCGAACGCGCTGCACCAGGTCCACTGGCCGTCGGCGACCATCTGCGGATCGAGGTAGAGGTCCCACCCGACCACGCCGACGGTCGTCAGGCCGATGCGCGTCGCGATGCGAGCGGGCGCGGTGACGGCCCGGGCGCGTTCGGTGATGACGGTCGCGGCCGTCCACACGGGGTAGAGCCCGGCGGTCCAGGCGAACGGGACCACGACCGGGACGTGCGCGACGGACGGGCCGATGCGGTCCTGCGCGTAGCTGTAGCAGCCGAAGGGCATGCCCGTGCGTGTCCCGACGATCTCGGCGGTGAGTCCGATTCCGGCCGTGACGAACACCATCGTCAGGGCCCATCCACCGCCGCGCGAGCGCGCAGCGTGCGCGATGCAGGCCGCCGCGAGGAGCGCGACCACGGCGAACGTGATCGCGTCCTTCACGGAACCGGACGCCAGCGGGTAGGCGATCTGCGCCGCCACGGCCGCCGCGGCGAACCCCAGCGCGACGGCGGGGGTCCGGGTCGCGGGAGTCACGTCACCGTCCCACGATCGCGCCGAGCCGGGACACGAGCCGCTGCACGGGGGAACCGGCGCGCTCGGCGAGCGCCAGCCGGGCCGCGCTGCGACCGGACGCCCCGGAGACGCCGCCGCCCGGGTGGGTCGAGGCCCCGGTGAGGAAGAAGGACGGCGCACCCGGCACCGTCATCCCGGCCAGCGCGGGCATCGGACGCCACATCATCATCTGGTGCAGCGACATCTCGACGTGCATGACGTTGCCGCCGATCAAGCCCAGTTCCTGCTCGAGGTCCCACGGCGACTGGGTGTGCCGACGCAGGACCGTGTCGGCGAACCCCGGGGCGTAGCGGTCGACCTCGGCCACGATGCGGTCGCCTTCGAGTTCCGCGACCTCCGGCGATCCCCCGCGCCACGAGCGTCCGTCGGCCAGGCGGTAGGGGTGCCACTGCGACCACAGCGACACCTGGTGCTCGCCGGGCGCCGCGATGGACGGATCCACCGCGCTGAAGCTCATGGCCAGCACCACCGGCGCCGGCGGCAGGTCGCCCGCCGAGGCGGCGCCGTGCGCGCGGCGCAGCTGGGCGCGGTCGTGCACCAGCAACTGCAGGCCCTGCGACGAGTCCGCGACGTCGGTGTTCGGGTACTGCGGCAACGCGGAGGTCGAGGCCCGGACCACCATGCCGATGCCCGGGCCCACGTCGATCTGACGACGCCACGAGTCGGTGGTCGCGGTGTCGAATCCGCCCGCGTCGAGCAGATCGAGGGTCGTGAGGACGTGGCATCCGGCGATCACCGTGCGCGCTCGCACCTCCTCGCCGCTCGCGGTGCGGACCGACCATCCCTCGCCTCGCCGACTCACCGAGGTGACCGCGTCGCCGAGGGTGACGGTGCCGCCGTCGGCCTCGATCTTGGTGGCGAGGGCGACGGAGAGCGCGCCGCTGCCGCCGACCGCACGACCGGGCGGAGTGGTGTGCATCAGCGTGTTGAACGCGACCATCGGTGCGGTGCCCGGTTCGGACATCGGCGGACCGGACTGCGCGCCGAACCACGCGAGCGCGGCCTTGAGTCGCTCGCTGTCGAACCAGCGGTCGAGCAGTGCGTCGCCGGACGCGAGGAACTCGCGCGACAGGGCCGCGGCCCCGTCCGACGCGTCCATGCCCCAGAACGAGGAGAAGAACGCGCGCCCGGTGGGCGGTGCGCCGAACGAGCGCATGACCCGGGCGCTGCGCGGTCCCCACACATCGACGAACCGTCGGTACGCGTCCGCGTCCCGACGTCCGCACGCGGCCTCGATCGAGGCGCACGTGGCGTCCAGATCGACGGAGAAGACGATGCCCGGCTCGTCCGTGCCGGGCGGCGGGGGAGCGAAGGCCCAGGGGTCGCAGTCCAGGTAGCGCAGGCCGTGATCGGCCAGGCGGAGCTCCTCGATGATCCCGGTCTGCCGCACCATGATGTGCGCGGACGACCCGCGGTCGACCTTGTGTCCCGGGAAGCGCTCGACGGTGGAGGCCGCGCCACCGACGACGGTGTCGCGTTCGAGGACGCGGACCGACCAGCCGGCGTCGGTCAGGTAGGCGGCGGAGACGAGAGCGTTGTGTCCCGAACCGATGACGGCGGCGTCGATCACGTGGTCGGCTCCTCGGTAATGGTGGCCGCGGGCGTCGCCGCGGTCGGATGGTGGACGTCGGGCTCGCCGACGTCCAGGGGAAGGTCGCGCCCGAGGACGGCGAACGGTCGGGAATCGCCCGCGAACCGGAAGTGACGGAGCACGTCGACGAATCCGGCGCGTCGGTAGAGGCGCCACGCTCGATTGTCCTCGGCGTGGACCTCGGGGGTGGACAGCAGCACCCGCTGCTCGCTCCGGTCGGCCAGCAGCGCGGTGAGGAGTCGGCTCCCCACGCCGGCGCCCTGGACGTGCGGTGCGACGTGCAGCTCGGTGAGCTCGACGTAGTCCGCGAGAACCGATTCCGCACGGCCCGGACTCCACCCGGCCCGGCGCATGCCGTCGCGCACCTGGCGGTGCCACCACTGACCGTGGTCGCCGCGATAGCAGTACGCGATGCCCACCACGCAGTCGTCCCGCAGGGCGCACACCGCGCGCCAGCCCGGACGCAGGATGTGTTCCGACCACATCGGGGCCCGGTGCAGGTCGGTGCCGGGCGGATAGCCCATCGCGTCGACGTACACCGCGAGCGCCTCCGTCAGCCGCGCACGCATCTGCTGCGGAGTGAGATCGAGCAGAGTGATGCCTCCGCTCCCGACGGAACCGGGCACTCGATCACGGTACCCATCGCCCGACCCCTGGCGCGTCGGCGCGTGGGACGGTACTGTTCGATATCGAACACACGTTCGATGGAGGTCGTGCGATGACGGGCCGGACGTGCGGGGCGGGGTTCGTGTCGGACCGGCGTGATCTTCTTCGCACGGGCGGCCGGGCGGAATCACCGCGCACGTCCCACCGTTGAACAGGACGACGCGGACGACATACAAGCGACAGACGAGCAGCAACCCGAGCAGGACAGCGGCCCGAGTGCACGAGGAGGTTCGACCATGGTGAGAGGCTTCGCACCCAGCAGTACGCGGGCCGGCAGTACTCGGGCCGGCACCCGGGCGAGCGCCGGGCACGGAACGGTGCTGACCTTCGGAGCTCCCTCGGCGCCCGCCGGTCCGCCGTCCCGCGCGACGGGGTTGCTCCGGCGTGCGGACGCTCTGCTCGCGAACGCGGCGAGCGCGCCGACGGCGGCGGATCGGTTCCTCGAGGCGTACGTGGCCGCCCTCCGGGGGGCCGGGGCGCTGCTCGACAGCGTCGACCCGACGCCGAAGCGCGGCACCCCGCGCAGCGCGTGGGTCCGGATGCAGACCGCCGCGCCCGACTTCGCCGACTGGGCGGCGTACTTCTCGGGCTACTCCGCGGTGCGGGCCGCCATCGAGGCCGGGTCCGCCGACCGTCTCGACGCGGCGGAGTCCGACGAGTTCTACACGCAGGTCGGACGCTTTCTGAACCGGGTCGAGGACCGTCTGCGGGCGCCGTCCGAGGCGGTCCCGCAGTCCGCGTGAGGACCGGGTCCACCACGCCGCCCGATTTTTCCGCATACTGGTGTGGCAGCGAGGTG
Source organism: Rhodococcoides corynebacterioides (assembly GCF_019834675.1). GTDB lineage: Bacteria > Actinomycetota > Actinomycetes > Mycobacteriales > Mycobacteriaceae > Rhodococcoides > Rhodococcoides corynebacterioides_A. Next base: position 39,521 of record NZ_JABUBU010000004.1, read on the forward strand.
GTACGCCACCGAATCTGCTCGTATCATCGTCAGCAGGTGGCCGGACCGATCGGCCGCCTCTCACTTCTGGCCGGGAGTGAGAGCCCATCCAGTGCCGGGGGAGGTACCGTGCCACTCTCCGAGCACGAGCAGCGCATGCTCGATCAGATCGAGAGCGCTCTCTATGCCGAGGACCCCAAGTTCGCGTCCACCGTGCGCGGCGGACGTATTCGTGCCGCGTCGACTCGTCGCCGCTTCCAAGCCATCGCGCTCTTCGTCGTCGGCCTCGTGCTGCTGATCGCCGGTGTCGCGTTGCCGTTCAAACCCGGTGGGTTCCCCATCATCAGCCTGGTCGGGTTCGCCGTGATGTTCGGCGCCGGCGTCCTCCTGCTCGTCCGGAAACCCGGTGCGGCGGCGGCGGCCGAGTCGGACGGCGGCGAGGGAGATGCTCCCGCGCCTCCGACCTCCGGGGCACGTCGTCCCGGCCCCACTGCGCGCGGCGGTTCGGGTCAGCGTGGCGCCAAGCGCCCCGGATTCTCGGCCCGGATGGAAGAGCGTTTCCGCCGCCGCTTCGATCAGGGCTGACCGACACGGGTCGGCGTCAGCGCCGACTCCCTGATCTCCACGCCGAATGCGGCGCCTCGTCACGAGGCGCCGCATTCGGCGTTTTCGTGCGTGCCCGCCACCGCACTGCTGTCCACCGAGGCTCGAGGGTGCGAGTTTTGCTACGGGATCCGGGGCACATCCGCGGATCCGCCGTGTCGAGGCGGATCGTGTGGCAGAACTCGCGCGGGTGTCGGGCCTCGGTGTCCTCGACCCGCTGATTCGCCGGGATTTCAGTCGGAGCGATCGAGGTGCGGGCACCGAGCCCGACGGCGCCTTCCGGTATGGGTGTCGGCCCAGCTGCGCCACCCCACGACGCCCCACCGGAGCCGGCGAACGTCGTCCGGGCCCCCACTTTCCTCCACGCCCGCACGGAAAAGCGACTCGAGCTGCGCTGTTCGTCTGTCGAAGCAGCGTCGCGGAACCGGGTCCTGCCGTCCGGTCTCGTCGTCACCCCCGAGAACTCACCGCGGCGGAACTGCACTTTCGATGACACGTCACTACTCCGGGGGGAGGAAGTGATTGAAAGTGGGGGAAAGTGGGGTAATGTGGCCGTCAGCGGAGAGAGCAAGCCGCGACGGACAGGAGCGGGAGGTGCCGGGTGTTCCTCGGTACCTACACGCCCAAGCTCGACGACAAGTTCCGGCTGACGTTGCCGGCGAAGTTCCGAGACGAGTTGGCAGGAGGGGTGATGGTGAGCAAAGGGCAGGACCACAGCCTGGCCATCTACCCCCGTGCCGTCTTCGCGGAACGGGCGGAACGGTTGGCGGCCGCATCGCGGTCCAATCCGCGGGCCCGTGCCTACATCCGGAACCTGGCGGCGGGAACGGACGAGCAGCACCCCGACGGGCAGGGCCGGATCACCATCGGCGCCGCCCACCGCGAGTACGCGAACCTGTCGAAGGACTGCGTCGTCATCGGCTCGATGGACTATCTCGAACTCTGGGACGCCTCGTCCTGGGAGACCTACTCCCGGGAGCACGAAGAAGATTTCTCGCAAGCTGTGGACGAATCGCTCGAAGGAATGTTGTAGCCGACCGAGGCCGCGGCGAGTGCCGCGTGGCCTCTGCCCGAACCGGACCTTGACGTACTTCCCCGACGCCAAGTGCCGGACCAGGACCCTGACGTACTTCCCCGACGCCAGGTGCCTGAATCGGACAGGGACCTCGCGCGCATTCGCCCTCCACGGACGGCGAGACCGACCGCAACCGACACGACTGCAGACCACGGCGAGACACGGCGGGAGAGCGAGATGGCGGAGCAGCAGGGGTCCCCGTCCCCCTTCTCTCACGTTCCCGTCCGGCTGCACCGCGCCGACGATCTGCTCGGTCCCGCCTTCGACGCCGTCGAGGGCCGCGACCCCGTCTACCTCGACGCCACTCTCGGCCTCGGTGGACACGCCGAACACTTCCTCACCACCTACCCACGACTGCGCCTGATCGGCCTCGATCGCGACACCGACGCGCTCGCGATGGCCGGTGAGCGGCTCGCCCGCTTCGGTGAGCGGGTGGTTCTGGTGCACACGACGTACGACGGCATCGAGAACGCACTGGACCGCGCCGAGCTGGGGCACGTCGGCAGCGTCGACGGCATTCTGTTCGACCTCGGTGTGTCGTCGATGCAGCTCGACTCCGCGGATCGCGGGTTCGCCTACTCGGTCGACGCGCCGCTCGACATGCGCATGGATCCGACGACGGGTCGGACCGCTGCCGACATCCTCAACACCGCCACCCACGGTGAGATCGCCCGCATCCTCAGCACGTACGGCGAGGAACGGTTCGCCGGCCGCATCGCCTCCGCCATCGTCCGGCGTCGCGAGCAGGTGCCGTGGACCACCAGCGGGCCTCTGGTCGAACTGCTCTACGACAGCATCCCCGCGGCCACTCGACGCACCGGCGGGCACCCGGCCAAGCGCACGTTCCAGGCGCTGCGAGTCGCCGTCAACGCCGAACTCGACTCGCTGCGCGACGCCATCGCGCCGGCACTGACCTCGCTCGCGGTGGGCGGACGCATCGTCTTCATGTCCTACCAATCGCTCGAGGACCGGGTGGTCAAGCAGGAGCTGACGCCGCTGACGCGGTCGACCACTCCCGAGGGTCTGCCCATGGAACTGCCCGGGAGCGGGCCGGAGTTCCGGTTGCTCACCCGCGGCGCGGAGAAGGCGCCGCAGTCCGAGATCGACGACAACCCCAGGGCGGCACCGGTGCGACTGCGTGCTGCCGAGCGCATCTCGAGGAGGTCGTCATGAGCGCATCCGTGGACGCGCCCACCGGAACCCGACGAGCGGGCGGAGTGGTCGACACCGTCGCGCCGGTCCGCGTGCCCGCCCGCACTGGGGCGGCCCGACGTGCCTACGAGAAGCGTCAGCGACGTGCGCGGGCACTGGACGTCGACACCACGACGCGTGACCGTCGTACCGTCGCCGCCCGCGTTCCCTTCGTCGCGGCCGTCATCGGTCTGTTGGCGATCGGTCTCGCCTGCACCTTGTTGCTCAGCACCCGCGCCGCGGAGGAGTCCTACCAGCTCAGCGACGCACGAGCCGAGAACCAGCGGCTCAGCGAACAGGCTGCGGCACTGCAGCGCGACGTCGAACTCGCCGCCTCGGCGCCCGAACTCGCGCGACGTGCCGCCGAGCTGGGCATGATCCCCACCAAGGACGTGCCCCGGTTGGTCGTGCAGCCCGACGGCGTCGTTCAGGTCGTCGGAACCCCGGCGCCGGCCGCGGGGCCGCCCGCCCCGGCGTTCTCGGCGCCGGCGGCGTCGCCCGGTCGCGCCGGTGTCACCCCGGCCCGCCCCGGCGCGGCTGCCGCCCCGGGGGCGACGTCGAGCGAGGCACTGACCCCGATGAACCGCGGCGCAGCCCCCACCACCGGTGCGCCCGGGACCGCCACGGCGGCACCCCCGGCGAGCCCGGCTCCCGCCGATTCGGCCCCGGCGAACCCGGCCCCGGCGAGCCCGGCACCGGCGAGCCCCGCACCCGCGGCACCCGCTCCTCCCGCGCAACAGAACTCCGCACCGTCCGGGCCGGTCGACGAACAGCCCGTTCCCGTGGCACCGCCGACCGGAGGCACGCAGTGAACCAGCGACGCGACGAGCCCCCCCTCCGCAGCCGCGGCCCCGCGCCGCGCTACCCGGCGCGTTCCGGTCCGGCCTACTCGGGCCGCCCGCCGGCCCCGCGGGGACGCGGGCCGAACCGGCGCGGGGGATCGCGGACGGAGACGTTCGACTTCCGGTTCCGCTACGGCCGCTTCGCGATGTTCCTCGTGCTCGGCGTCGCGACGGTGCAGCTGCTGTGGATCCAGGGCGTCGACGCGCCGGCGTTGTCGGCGGAGTCGGCCGGTCAGCGCACCACGACCGTCGTCGACCCCGCCACGCGCGGATCGATCACGGACCGGGACGGCAAGCCGATCGCGTTCACCATGGAGGCGAAGGCCCTCACGTTCCAGCCGCAGCGGGTGCGGGTGGAACTCGAGGAGGCCAAGGCGAAGGACCCGTCGGCGCCCGAGCCCGACGATCGGCTCGACGCCATCGCCGCGGGGGTCGCGGACACCCTGGCCGGTGTGGTCACCGAGAAGGGCCTCATCGCCAAGATGACGGGGGACACGTCCTTCGAGTACCTGGTCCGCAGCGTCGATCCGGCGGTCGCGGCGTCGATCGCCGAGCAGTTCCCCGAGGTGGGACTGGAACGCCAGGACATCCGGGAGTACCCGGGCGGTGCGCTCGCGGCCAACATCGTCGGGGCCACCGGGTGGGACGGCCACGGACTGCTCGGCCTCGAGGACTCGATGGACCCCGTGCTCGCGGGCACCGACGGGTCGCGGACCTACGACCGGGGCAGCGACGGCGCGGTCATCCCCGGCAGTTGGCGCGATCAGCAGCCGGCGATCGACGGTTCGACCGTCGAACTGACGCTGAACAGCGACATCCAGTACCAGGTGCAGCAGCAGGTGCAGCAGGCGAAGAACCTCTCGGGCGCGAAGAACGCGTCGGCGGTGGTCCTGGACGCGAAGACCGGTCAGGTCCTCGCGATGTCGAACGACGGCACCTTCGATCCGTCCATCGGCGTCGGCAACAACCCGGCCGATGCGCAGATGGGCAACCTGGCGGTGTCCAGTCCCTTCGAGCCGGGCTCGGTGAACAAGATCGTCACCGCGGCGGCCGCGATCGAGGACGGACTCACGCGCCCCGACGAGGTCCTGCAGGTGCCCGGCAGCATCACGATGGCCGGAGCCACCGTGAAGGACGCGTGGGATCACGGTGTCGCGCCGTACACGACCACCGGCGTCTTCGGGAAGTCGTCGAACGTGGGCACGTTGATGCTGGCGCAGCGCGTCGGCGAGGACCGGTACGCGGACATGCTGCAGAAGTTCGGCCTGGGTCAGCGCACCGACGTCGGGCTGCCCGGCGAGAGCGCCGGCAGCGTTCCGGCGCGCGACCAGTGGTCGGGCGGCACCTTCGCGAACCTGCCCATCGGACAGGGTCTGTCGATGACGTTGCTGCAGATGACAGGCATGTACCAGGCGATCGCCAACGACGGCGTGCGCGTTCCGCCGCGCATCGTGTCCGCGACGGTCGGACGCGACGGCACTCGCACCGAGACCCCGCAGCCCGAGGGCATCGAGGTGGTCAGCCCGGAGACGGCGCGCACGGTGCGGGACATGTTCCGGTCGGTGACGCAGAACGACACGGGGGATCAGCGCGGCACGGGCGTGCAGGCCGGGATCGAGGGCTACCAGGTGAGCGGCAAGACCGGCACCGCGCAGCAGGTCGATCCGGAGTGCAAGTGCTACTCGAACTCGAGTTACTGGATCACCTTCGCGGGCATCGCGCCCGCGGACGATCCCCGCTACGTGATCGGAATCATGCTCGACGCCCCCACGCGCAGTGCGGACGGTTCCGGCGGTCAGTCCGCGGCGCCGTTGTTCCACTCCATCGCCTCGTGGATGCTGCAGCGCGACGCGGTGCCGCTGTCCGCCGCGGCGGACCGGTTGGTGCTCCAGGCGGGGTGACCCGACCGGACCGGTCGGGGCGCGGCACGAGGCGCCGGTAATCTGATTCGTCGGCCCGCTCGCCGTCCTCGACGGCGCCGGCGGGCCGTCGCCCGTGCCGGTGGGACCACCCACCGCGTGACCAGCTGTTTCGCCCACGACCACCAGGAGCAACACCACCGTGCCCAGCTCGTCCCTCCGCCCGCAGCGGCCCCCGGTCACGCCGATCGGCACGCTCGCCGACGCGATCGGAGCCATCGCCGGGGGCGGTGACGGCCGGTCGGACGTCGCGGTGACAGGGATCGAGCTGCGCGCGCAGGACGTGCGCCCCGGCGACCTCTTCGCGGCGCTGCCCGGCGCGCGGGCGCACGGCGCGCGCTTCGCCGGTGACGCGGTGTCGCGGGGGGCGGTCGCCGTGCTCACCGATCCGGAGGGCGCGGACATCCTCGCCGACCTCGCGACCGACGTCGTGGTGCTGGTGCACCCGCGTCCGCGGTCCGTGCTCGGCTCGGTCTCGGCGACCGTCTACGGCGATCCGTCCGCGTCGATGACCGTCGTCGGGATCACGGGGACGTCCGGCAAGACCACCACGTCGTATCTGGTCGAGGCAGCGCTGCGGGCGGGCGGCCGCACCCCGGGGCTGATCGGCACCGTGGAGACCCGCATCGGCACCGACCCGGTGCCCTCCGCTCTGACCACCCCCGAGGCGCCGCACCTGCACGCGATGTTCGCGGCCATGCTCGAGCAGGGATGCGACACGGTCGTCATGGAGGTCTCCTCCCACGCCCTGTCGCTGGGCCGCGTCGACGGCACGCACTTCGCCGTCGGTGCCTTCACCAACCTCTCGCAGGACCACCTCGACTTCCACCACACGTTCGAGGACTACTTCGCCGCGAAAGCGCGTCTGTTCGCCGCCGAGTCCGCCGTGCACGCCGCCGAGTCGGTGGTGTGCGTCGACGACGAGTGGGGACGTCGCATGGCCGACATCGCGGGCGGCGCCGGCCCGGTGACCACCGTGTCGGCGGACGGGTCGCGCGACGACACGGCCGTCGTCGCTCGGAACTGGCAGGCCCGCGCCGACGGCACGCAGACCTTCGACGCCGTGATCGGAGACCGCGTCGTCAGGGCGCAGCTGCGGCTGCCGGGCCGGTACAACGTGGCCAACGCATTGGTGGCGACGGCCGTGGCCGCTCGGGTCGGCATCGACCCGCAGGTCGCCGCGGACGCGATGAGCACGGTGGACGTTCCCGGACGGATGCAGCGGGTCGATCGCGGTCAGCCCTTCCTCGCGGTGGTGGACTACGCCCACAAGCCCGCCGCCCTCGAGGTGGCCCTGGACACGCTGCGGCGCCAGAGCACCGGACGGGTCGCCGTCGTCGTCGGAGCCGGCGGGGACCGGGACGCGGAGAAGCGTCCGGTCATGGGCGCCGTGTCCGCCGCGGCGGCCGATCTGGTGGTCGTCACCGACGACAACCCGCGGTCGGAGGACCCGGCGAGCATCCGCGCGGCGATTCTCGAGGGCGCGACGAGCGTCCCCCCGGCGGACCGCGCGCAGGTGGTGGAGGTCTCGCCGCGCGCCGACGCCGTCACCTACGCCGTGCGCTGGGCGCGGCCAGGCGACGTGGTCCTGGTGGCGGGCAAGGGACACGAAGTGGGCCAGAAGGTGGGCGACGTCGTGCATCCGTTCGACGATCGCGAGGCGCTGGCCCTGGCCATCGACGGACTGGCCACAGTCGGACCGTCCATCGACGAACTCGGGGAGGACCGGACGTCATGAGAGCACTGTCGATCGGGGAGATCGCGGACATCGTCGGGGGGACCCTGCACGACGTGCCGGATCCGGACGTCCGGGTCACGGGCACGGTGGAATTCGACTCGCGGAAGGTCACGGCCGGCGGGGTGTTCCTGGCGCTGCCGGGTGAGCGGGTCGACGGGCACGATCACGCGGCCGACGCCGTCGCGGCCGGTGCGGCCGTGGTGCTGGCGGCGCGGCCGGTGGGCGTCCCCGCCGTCGTGGTCGAGCCGACTCCACGCCCGGACCTGCCCGCGTACGACCCGGCCGGAGCCGGTCCCGCCGTCCTGACGGCGCTCGCCGCGCTCGCGTCCGCGTCGGTGACCGGATTGATCGAGAACGGCCTGACGGTCGTCGGCATCACCGGGTCGTCGGGCAAGACGTCGACCAAGGATCTGATCCGCGCGGTCCTCGAGCGCGCGGGCACCGTCGTCGCGCCGCCCGGATCGTTCAACAACGAGCTCGGCCACCCGTGGACCGTGCTGCGGGCCGACGAGTCGACCCGCTTCCTCGTGCTGGAACTCTCGGCTCGCGGGCGCGGCCACATCGCCGAGCTCGCGCGCATCGCGCCGCCGCGCATCGGCGTCGAGCTGAACGTGGGCACCGCCCACCTCGGGGAATTCGGGTCGCGCGAGAACATCGCGGAGGCGAAGTCCGAGCTGGTCCAGGCCCTGCCCGCCGCCGCCGACGGGGGTGCCGCCGTCCTCAACGCCGACGATCGTCTGGTCGCCGCCATGGCGGAGAAGACCACCGCCCGCGTCGTCACCTACGGGCACGGCGGCGGCGCGCAGGTGCGGGCGTCGGACGTCGTCCTCGACGCCGAGGCCCGCGCGTCGTTCACGCTGCACACGGCGTCCGGCTCGGCGCCGGTCGCGCTGCAGGTGCACGGCGAACACCAGGTCTCGAACGCCCTCTCGGCCGCGGCCGTCGGGCTCGAGTGCGGGATGGCCGTCGACGACATCGCGGCCGCGCTGGGCGACGCCCGCGCCGCGTCGGAGCGGCGCATGGACGTGCGCACGCGCCCGGACGGGGTGACCGTGATCAACGACTCCTACAACGCCAACCCCGATTCGGTGCGCGCCGCCCTGAAGGCACTGGTCACCATGGCCCGCGCCGACCGCGGCAGTGCGCGGCGGTCCTGGGCGGTGCTCGGCGAGATGGCGGAGCTGGGCGAGGACTCGGTGATCGAGCACGATCGGATCGGCCGCCTCGCGGTGCGACTGGCCGTGGACAAGTTGGTGGTCGTCGGAACCGGCCGCCCCTCGCACGGCATGCATCAGGGTGCGGTGATGGAAGGGTCCTGGGGCGACGAGTCGGTGTTGGTGCCGGACGCGGACGCGGCCGTCGAGCTGTTGCGCGAGCAGGTGGCGCCCGGTGATCTGGTGTTGGTCAAGGCGTCGCAGTCGGTGCGCTTGTGGACCGTCGCGGAGGCGATGCTCGCAGAGCAGGGGGAGACTCGGTGAGACAGATTCTGTTCGCGGGTGGCATCGCGTTGGCGGTCGCCATCCTGCTGACGCCCGTGCTCATCAAGGCGTTCTCGCGCCAGGGCTTCGGCCAGGAGATCCGGGTCGAGGGTCCGGCCAGCCACCACTCCAAGCGCGGCACGCCGACCATGGGCGGCGTCGCGATCCTCGCCGGTCTGTGGGCCGGCTACTGGGGTTCGCACCTGATCGGCATCGCGTACGACGCCGACGGGCCGTCGGTGTCGGCGCTGCTGGTGCTGGGCCTGACCACCGTGCTCGGCGTGGTCGGCTTCCTCGACGACTTCATCAAGATTCGCAAGCAGCGCAACCTGGGCCTGAACAAGACGGCCAAGTTGGTGGGCCAGCTGTTCGCCGCCGTCATCTTCGGCGTGCTCGCGCTGCAGTTCAACGGGGCCGGGGGCCTGACCCCCGGCAGCGTGCAGCTCAGCTACGTCCGCGACATCGCGACCGTGTCAATGGGCGGCATCGTCTTCATCCTGTTCTGCTATCTGCTGGTCAGTGCCTGGTCCAACGCGGTGAACCTCACCGACGGCCTCGACGGTCTCGCTGCGGGGTCGATGACCCTGGTGCTCGGCGCGTACACCGTCATCACCTTCTGGCAGTACCGGCAGTCGTGCACCACCGAGCCGCGTCCCGGCTGCTACGACGTCCGCGACCCGCTCGATCTGGCGCTGATCTGTGCGGCGGCCGCGGGCGCCTGCATCGGGTTCCTGTGGTGGAACGCCGCACCGGCCAAGATCTTCATGGGGGACACGGGTTCGCTCGCCCTCGGCGGCCTGCTCGCCGGACTGTCCATCGTCACCCGCACCGAACTGCTCATGGTCGTCATCGGCGCGCTCTTCGTCGCGGAGGCCGCCTCGGTGGTCATTCAGGTCGCGGTGTTCCGCTCCAGCCGACGACGGGTGTTCCGCATGGCGCCGTTCCACCACCACTTCGAACTGGGCGGGTGGGCCGAGACGACGGTCATCATCCGGTTCTGGCTGCTCGCGGCCATCTCGTCGGCGGTGGGTCTGGCCCTGTTCTACAGCGAGTACCTCGCCGCGGTCGGAGACTGATCGTGGCCGGGGACATCGACGCGGTGACGGACCCCCGCGACCTGCGGGACCGGCGCGTCCTCGTCGCCGGTGGCCGGGTGTCGGGTCGCGCGCTGCTGCCCACGCTGACCGCGCTCGGCGCTCGGGTCACCGTGGCCGACTCCGATCCCGACGCCCTGGCCGCGTGCGCGGACCTCGGCGCGGACACCGTGACGATGGACCGCATCGCCCCCGACCGGGCGGCGGTGGCCGAGTTCGCGCTGGTGATCACCAGCCCCGGGTTCCGACCGGACTCGCCGCTGCTGACCACCGCCCTCACCGTCGGCGTGCCGGTGTGGGGCGACATCGAGTTCTCCTGGCGGGTCGACCGCGCCGAGGTCCACGGACCCGCGCGGACGTGGCTCGTGGTCACGGGCACCAACGGCAAGACGACGACCACGTCGATGCTCGCGTCGATCCTGGACGCCTCGGGGCGCCCGGCGTCGGCGTGCGGCAACATCGGCGTCCCGGTTCTCGACGCGCTGCGGTCCGAATCGCCCCGCGCCGAGATCCTCGCGGTCGAGCTGTCCTCGTTCCAGCTGTTCTGGGCGCCGTCGGTGCGGCCCGCCGCGGGAGTGGTCCTCAACATCGCCGCCGACCACCTCGACTGGCACGGCGGGATGGACGCGTACGTCGAGGCGAAGCTGCAGGCTCTGCACGGGGACGTCGCCGTCGTCGGACTCGACGACGCCGTGGCGTCGTCGTTGCGGGAGCGGGCGGCCGCGCCGCGCACGGTGGGCTTCACCGCGTCGGCTCCCGCCGCAGGCGACCTCGGCGTCGAGGACGGCATGCTCGTCGACCGTGCCTTCGGCGACGGTGTTCCTCTGGTCGCGGCGGGGGAGATCGAGCCGGCGGGCCCGGCCGGGTTGCAGGACGCGTTGGCCGCGTCGGCGCTCGCCCGTGCAGTGGGGGTGGACGCCGACGCCGTGGCGCGCGGGCTGCAGGCCTTCCGGGTGGGTCCGCACCGCGCGGCGACGGTGCGCGACCTCGGCGGAGTGCGATTCGTCGACGACTCCAAGGCGACCAATCCGCACGCGGCGCGGTCGTCGATCCTCGCGCACGAGCGCGTCGTGTGGCTCGCGGGCGGACTGCTCAAGGGCGCCGAGGTGGACGACCTCGTGGCGGAGGTGAAGTCGCGGCTCGCCGCGGCCGTGGTGTTCGGCCGCGACGGCGACGCCATCGCGGCGGCACTGGGGCGACACGCGCCGGATGTCCCCGTGGTTCACGTACCGCCGGGGGACGATGCTGCTGTGGCCGATGAGACGGATGTGACCGACGGTGAGCGAGTGATGGCGTCGGCCGTCCGCGCCGCCGCACGCCGAGCGGAACCCGGGTCCACCGTCCTGCTCGCCCCGTCCACGGCGTCCTTCGACCAGTTCCGCGACTACAGCCACCGCGGGGACAGCTTCACCGCCGCCGTCGCCGCGCTCACCGAGGCGGATCTGGGTCCGCTGGACCGCCCGGGGCACCCCGCATGAGCACGGGCCGCGCCCCGCGCTCCCGCTGGTCGCTGCGCGCACCCCGCGCGGTCGACACCTGGATGGACCGGCCGCTCGCGTCGTTCCACCTCGTCGTGACGGTCGCGGCGATGCTGACCACTCTCGGTGTCGTCATGGTGCTCTCCGCCTCGTCCGTCGAGGCCTACGCCGAGGACGGGTCGGCGTACACGATGTTCACCCGTCAGGTCATCTTCGCGGTCGTCGGCGTCGTGGCGTTCGTCGTCGCGCTGCGGCTGCCCATTCGCGTCATCCGCGCGTGGTCGTTCCCGCTCTTCGTCGTCTCCGTCGTGCTCCTGGTGCTGGTGCTCATCCCCGGCATCGGCACGGTGGCGCAGGGCACCCGCGGCTGGTTCATGATCGGCGGCGTCGGCCTCCAGCCGTCCGAGATCTCCAAGGTGACGTTCGCGGTCTGGGGAGCCCACCTGCTGGCGTCCCGCCGCGCCGAGCGCGCGGACCTCAAGGGCCTGCTCATCCCGCTGGTGCCCGCCGCCATGGTGATCTTCGGCCTGATCGTCCTGCAGCCCGACCTCGGGACCACCGTGGCCCTCGGCATCATCCTCATGGCGCTGTTGTGGTTCGCGGGACTGCCGCTGAAGTGGTTCGTCTCCATCGTCGGTGGTCTGTTCGTCGCGGCCGTCGTTCTCGCGATGACCGCGGGGTATCGGTCCGCCCGCGTCACGCAGTGGCTCGATCCGGGCAACGACCCCCAGGGCGCCGGTTACCAGTCCCGCCAGGCGCTGTACTCGCTCGCCGACGGCGGAGTGTTCGGACTCGGCCTCGGCCAGAGCCGCGCCAAGTGGAGCTACCTGCCCAACGCGCACAACGACTTCATCTTCGCCATCATCGGCGAGGAGCTCGGGTTGGTCGGCTGCGTCGCCGTCATCGGGCTCTTCGGTCTGCTGGTGTTCACGGGTCTGCGGATCGCGGCGCGGGTGCCCGATCCGTTCATGAAGATCCTGGTGGCCACCTTCACCGTCTGGATCCTGGCGCAGGCCGCGATCAACATCGGCTACGTCGTCGGGCTGCTGCCGGTGACCGGTCTGCAGCTGCCGCTGGTGTCCGCGGGCGGTACCTCCACGGCGATCACGCTGCTGGTGCTCGGGTTGCTCGCGAACATCTCGCGGCACGAGCCGGAAGCCGTCGCCGCCCTGGCGTCCGGGCACGACGGCAAGGTCGGACGTCTGCTGCGTCTGCCGGTGCCGCAGCCGTACTCGCCGGTCGAAGCGCAGCGCGCCCGGCTGCAGGGGCGCGGCGCCGCGGGTCCGGTCCGCGCGCCCGCCCGGTCGGCGCCCCAGCCGGCCGGGGCACGCGGTGACCGGTCCGGCCGGGCGCGGTCCGCCGAGACCCGCGCCGACCGGTCGCGCGCCGGCCAGCCCCGCGCCGGCAAGCCCCGCGCGGACCGGGCCCGCACTGCCCAGCCCGCCGCCGCGCAGGCCCGGACCGCCCGCCCGCGCGCTGCTGTGCCCCACGATCCCGGATCGCCGGAACGGAGACGTCGCCGATGACTCGCCCTGCCCCCGTGTCCGTCGTCGTTGCCGGAGGCGGCACGGCAGGCCACATCGAGCCGGCGCTCGCCGTCGCCGACGCCCTTCGCGAGCTCGATCCCGAGGTTCGCGTGACGGCCCTCGGCACCGAGCGCGGGCTCGAGACCACGTTGGTGCCCGCGCGGGGCTACGCGTTGGAGTTGATCCCGCCGGTGCCATTGCCCCGGCGGCTGTCCCGGCCGCTGCTCGCGCTGCCGGCGAACGTCGTCCGCTCGGTGCGCGCCACCCGCGCGGTGCTGACGGAGGTGGACGCCGACGTCGTGATCGGCTTCGGCGGATACGTCGCGCTGCCGGCATACCTCGCGGCCCGCGGACGGGTCCCGGTGATCGTGCACGAGGCCAACGCGAGCGCGGGCGTCGCCAACAAGGTGGGCGCGCGGGTGGCCGACCGCGTGCTCGCCGCCGTCGCGAAGTCGGGCGTCCACGCCCGCGGCCGCGCGGACGCCGAGGTGATCGGTATTCCGGTGCGTCCCACCATCACCGACCTCGACCGCGCCGCCGTCCGCGCCGAGGCGCGCGCGCACTTCGGCCTGCCCGCCGACGGGCCCGTGTTGCTGGTGTTCGGCGGGTCGCAGGGTGCGCGATCCCTCAACGAGGCGGTGTCCGGAGCGGCCCCCGCGCTCGCCGCGGCCGGCGTGTCGGTCCTGCACGCGCACGGCCCGAAGAACACGCTCGACGTCGCGTCCACACCCGAGGCGCCGTACGTCGCCGTGCCGTACCTGAGCCGAATGGATCTGGCGTACGCCGCGGCCGACGTCGCCCTGTGTCGGTCCGGGGCGATGACGGTCGCGGAGGTGTCGGCCGTCGGACTGCCCGCCGTCTACGTACCCTTGCCCCATGGCAACGGCGAACAGGAACTCAACGCCCGTCCCGTGGCCGCCGCGGGCGGTGGCGTGGTGATCGCGGACGCGGAGCTGACGCCCGAGACGGTCGCGTCGCGCGTCGTTCCGCTCGTCACCGATCCCGACGCGGTCCGGCGCATGGGGGTCGCCGCCGCCGGTGCCGGTCACCGCGGCGCCGCGACGGAGGTGGCGCGCATCGTGCTCGAGACCGCTCGCACTCGGCGGAAGCCGACCTCGTGAACCAGGAGAACTCGGTCGTGTCCACGCCGTCCGGAAACCCGGCCGCCCACCTGCCCGCCGACGAGGGTGCCCTCGCCGACCTGCCCGAGGATCTCTCGCGCGTGCACATGGTGGGCATCGGCGGCGCCGGCATGTCCGGCATCGCGCGCATCCTGCTCTCCCGCGGCGGCGCGGTGTCCGGTTCGGACGCCAAGGAGAGTCGGGGAGTCAAGGCGCTCCGGGCGCGCGGCGCGCTCGTGCGCATCGGGCACGACGCGTCGGCGCTCGACATGCTCGACGGGGGACCGACGGCGGTGGTGACCACCCACGCGGCGATTCCCAAGACAAACCCGGAACTGGTGGCGGCGGGGGAGCGCGGGATTCCCGTTCTGCTGCGTCCCGCGGTGCTCGCGCGCCTCATGGCGGGCTTCCGCACGGTCCTCGTCTCGGGCACGCACGGTAAGACGTCGACCACGTCGATGCTGGTCGTGGCCCTGCAGCACTGCGGCGCCGACCCGTCGTTCGCGGTGGGCGGGGAGCTCAACGAGGCCGGCACCAACTCCCACCACGGCACCGGTGACGTGTTCGTCGCGGAGGCCGACGAGAGCGACGGGTCGCTGCTGCAGTACGACCCCGACCTGGTCGTCGTCACCAACGTCGAGGCCGACCATCTCGACTACTTCGGCAGCGAGGAGGCGTACATGCAGGTGTTCGACGACTTCGTCGCGCGCCTGCGTCCGGGTGGCGCCCTGGTGGTGTGCACCGACGATCCCGGCTCGCTCGCGCTCGCCCGTCGGATCGCCGAGCGGGCGCCGGAGGGGGTCCGTCTGCTCGCCTACGGCGCCGACGACGTCGACCTCGCGGGTGTGGAGACCGGCGCACGATTGCTCGGGTGGAAGCCGGAGGACACCGGCGGCGTCGTCCACTTCCGGCTCGCGGGGGAGGAGCGGGACCGCACGGTGCGGCTGGGCGTGCCCGGTCGCCACATGGCGCTCAACGCCATGGCGGCGATGGTCGCGGCCATCGAGCTCGGCGCCGATCCCGACACGGTCGTCGAGGGTCTGGCCGGGTTCGCCGGGGTGCACCGGCGGTTCCAGTTGCGCGGCCGCGAGCGTGGAGTGCGCGTGTTCGACGACTACGCCCACCACCCGACGGAGGTGCGCGCCGTGCTCGGCGCCGCCGCCGACCTGGTCCGCACCGCGGACACCGAGCATCCGGGCCGGGTGCTCGTCGTCTTCCAGCCGCACCTGTACTCCCGCACGGCCACCTTCGCCGACGAGTTCGCCGCGGCTCTCGACCTTGCCGACGAGGTCGTCGTGCTCGACGTCTACGGCGCTCGCGAGGAACCGGTGCCGGGCGTGAGCGGTGCGACCGTCGCGCGCGCGGTCACCAAGCCGGTGCACTACCAACCGGATCTGTCGGCGGTGCCGCGCCAGGTCGCGCATCTGGTCGAGGCCGGCGACGTCGTGGTCACGATGGGCGCGGGCGACGTCACCATGCTCGGGTCCCAGATTCTCGACGCGTTGCGCTCGACTCTGCCGCGGGGCTGACGGTGGGCTGCTGCACGCGGTCCGGGTCGGGCCGATGACGGGTGCGCGCGGGGGACGCGCGACCGGCCGGCGACGTCCCGCGGCGCCTCGTCGCGTGGGCGCCCCGCGGTCGTCCCAGCGGTCGTCGTCCTCGCGGTCGTCGGGGTCGGAGCGGCGCACCCGGACCTCCGATCGGACCCGACCCGCCCGGGAGCCGCGGATCGGCCGTCGTGCTCGTGTCGCGATCGTGGCCGCGGTCGTCGCGTCGGCGGTGTTCCTCGGGGTGTCGTGGTTCGGACCGATCTGGGCCGTCGACACCGTCGACGTCACGGGCAACGCCGCGGTGGACCGGCAGGAAATCGTGACGACGTTGGCCGTGGCCGAGGGCACGCCGCTGCCGCGGGTGGACACGGACGCCGCGGCGACGCGTGTCGCGGGCATTCCGAAGGTCGCGTCGGTGCGCGTCCAACGTGTCTATCCCTCGACGGTCCGGGTGACCGTGCGAGAACGGGTGCCGGTGGTCTTCTTCGACGCACCCGACGGCACGCACCTGATGGACGCCGAGGGGGTCGACTTCGCCGTCGAACCGCCGCCGCCGGGCGTCGTCCGTCTGGTGGCAGCGAGCCCGTCGTACGGCAATCTCGAGACGCGGGCGGCGTTGGACGTGCTCGCGGTGCTGCCGCCGCCGCTGCGGTCGCAGGTCGTGCAGATCGACGCGCCCACCATCTCCAACGTCTCGCTCACGTTGGTCGACGGACGGGTCGTGGTGTGGGGGAGCAGCGAGGACGGCGAGTACAAGGCGTCGATCGCTCTGCCGCTGCTCACGCAGCCCGGCCGGACCTACGACGTGTCGAGTCCGGACCTGCCGACCGTCAGGTGACCCGCGTGAGGACATCTCACGACGGACCCGCCGGAATTCTCGGCTTTTCTCGGTGCGTCTCGGCGCGCCTCCCGGACGCCGGAGTCGGCGGTCTCTAGCGTTTGCCCGGTCGAACTACTTGACATAACTATAACCCTATGGTTCACGTTGAGGGTTTCGACTCGAGCATCTCGACGACACACACCAACCACGGAAGGCGAGAGCCCATGACGCCCCCGCACAACTACCTCGCCGTAATCAAGGTCGTCGGCATCGGCGGCGGCGGCGTCAACGCGGTCAACCGCATGATCGAACAGGGACTCAAGGGAGTCGAGTTCATCGCGGTCAACACCGACGCCCAGGCGCTGCTCATGTCCGACGCCGACGTCAAGCTCGACGTCGGCCGCGAACTCACCCGCGGCCTCGGCGCCGGCGCCGATCCCGAGGTCGGCCGCAAGGCCGCCGAGGACCACAAGGACGAGATCGAAGAGGTGCTCAAGGGCGCCGACATGGTCTTCGTCACCGCGGGTGAGGGCGGCGGCACCGGAACCGGCGGCGCGCCCGTCGTGGCCAGCATCGCGCGCAAGCTCGGCGCTCTCACGGTCGGCGTCGTCACCCGTCCCTTCTCGTTTGAGGGCAAGCGCCGTGGGGGACAGGCCGACACCGGCATCCAGTCCCTCCGCGAGTCGTGCGACACCCTGATCGTCATTCCCAACGACCGGCTGCTGCAGCTCGGCGACGCGGCGGTCAGCCTCATGGACGCGTTCCGCTCCGCCGACGAGGTGCTGCTGAACGGCGTCCAGGGCATCACCGACCTGATCACCACCCCCGGACTGATCAACGTCGACTTCGCCGACGTCAAGGGCGTCATGTCCGGCGCCGGCAGCGCGCTGATGGGCATCGGCTCCTCGCGCGGCGAGGGTCGGGCCATCAAGGCCGCCGAGGCCGCGATCAACTCCCCGCTGCTCGAGGCGTCCATGGAAGGTGCGCGCGGCGTGCTGCTCTCCATCGCCGGCGGGTCCGACCTGGGCCTCTTCGAGATCAACGAGGCCGCGTCGCTGGTGCAGGAAGCCGCCCACATCGACGCCAACATCATCTTCGGCACCGTCATCGACGACTCGCTCGGTGACGAGGTGCGGGTCACCGTCATCGCGGCCGGCTTCGACGGCAGCGGCCCCGCCCGTCGCCCCGTCGAGGCCGCGCCCGGTCAGACCCGCGCCGCCACCGTCGGGTCCGGACGGGCCGGCGACCTCCATACCGAGGACGACGGACCCGCCGTGTTCCGCGACGCCCCCACCAAGTCGTCGCTCCCGCCGATCGGGGAGCGCGCCGCCCGTGCGACGGGTCATCCGGTGCGCGTGTCCGACGACGAGGGCGACGACGACGTGGACGTCCCCTCCTTCATGCGTCGGTGAGCGCTCCCGGCCGACCGACCGGCTACCGCGTCCGGCGCGTGACCACGTCACGCGCCGGAGGCGTGTCCAAGCCTCCCTACGACGCGTTCAACCTCGGCGACCACGTCGGTGACAGCCCGGCGGACGTCGCGGCGAACCGGCGGCGACTCGCGGAGAAGATCGGGCTGACCCCGGATCGGCTCGTGTTCATGGACCAGATCCACGGACGGACCGTCACGGTGGTCGACGGGTCGGTGCGCGAGACCGTCCCGGCGACGGACGCGCTGGTCACCACCGAGCGCGACCTCGCGTTGGTGGTGCTCGCGGCCGACTGCGTGCCGGTGCTGCTCTCCGACGATCACGCGGGCGTCATCGCGGCGGTGCACGCCGGGCGGATCGGCGCCCGCGTCGGCATCGTCCCGCGCGTCCTCGACGCGATGGTCGCGGCAGGTGCGTCGGTGTCGCGCATCGAGGGATTCCTCGGACCCGCGGCCGGCGGCGAGGACTACGAGGTCCCGGCGGCGATGCAGCGTGACGTGGAGGCGCACCTGCCCGGCAGCGCGACCCGCACGCGCAAGGGCACCCCCGGGCTCGACATCCGCGCGGGCCTGCGTCGACAACTGCTCGAGGCCGGCGTCGCCGGGGTCGCGGTCGATCCGCGGGAGACCATCACCGATCGGACCCTGTTCAGCCACCGGCGCGGCGCCCCGACCGGGCGGCACGCGGGTGTGATCTGGATGGACACGAGCGGAGCGCGATCGTGACGGGCGGGGAGGCCACGGGCGGGGGTGTAGCGGGTGGGGACACCGACCGTCGTGCCTACCTCACCGAGCACCTCGACGCCGTGCGGTCCCGCCTTCTCGACGCGTGCCGCGCGGCCGATCGGGACCCGAGCGGAGTGACGCTGCTCCCGGTGACGAAGTTCTTCCCGGCGTCGGACGTCGCGATTCTCCGCGACCTCGGCTGCCGCGAGTTCGGCGAGTCGCGTGAGCAGGACGCCGCACCCAAGGTGACGGCTCTGCGCGAGGCTCCCGGCGACGACGTCCGGTGGCACATGATCGGCCACCTCCAGCGGAACAAGGCCCGCGCGGTCGCGCAGTGGGCGTATGCGGTGCATTCCGTGGACAGCCTGCGTCTCGTCGACGCCCTGCAGCGTGGGGTGGATCGGGCCCGGGAGGACGGCGTCCGCGACACCGACCTCGAGGTGTACGTGCAGGTGAGTCTGGACGGCGACACCCACCGCGGCGGCGTGGATCGCGGCGAGCTGGACGCGGTGGCCGACGCGGTCGCACAGGCGTCGGGTCTGACGCTCGCGGGCCTCATGGCGGTGCCGCCCCTGGAGTCCGATCCGGACGCCGCGTTCGCCGATCTCGCCGGTCTCCACCAGTGGCTTCTGCGGTCGCACCCGTCCGCCACCGGCCTGTCGGCGGGGATGACCGGCGACCTCGAGGAGGCGGTGCGACACGGCTCCACGTGTGTGCGTGTCGGAACCGCGATCCTCGGCCCCCGGCCCGTAACCTCGCCTTGACGGCATGAACCACAGGAACCTCGAGATTCACACGAGTCACTGGGGCACCGGTGGTTCGCCCCACCGCTTCGCCCCGCACTGCATCACCACGCCAAGGAAGGTCGACCGATGAGCACGCTCCACAAAGTCAAGGCTTACTTCGGCATGGTCCCACTCGACGAGTACGAGGACGACTACCTCGACGACACCGACGCCCCCGTGGCGCGGTCGTCGCGCGGTGGGTACGGGCGAGCGATGGACGACTACGACGCCGAGCCCGCGTACGACGCCGAGCCCGCCTACGCCGGCGCCCGCCGCGGCGACGAGTACGCCGACTACGAGGACGCCGCACCGCGACGCCCCTCGCACGTCGCTCCGCTGTCCTCGCGCAGCGCCGGTGGCCGCGCCGGCGGTCTGCGGTCCACCGGACCGTCCACTCGCGGCGCCCTGGCGATGGACACGCGGTCCGAGCCGCGTCCCGAGCCGCGCCGTTCCGTGTCCGTCGACGACGGGGGTCCCGTGTCCACCATCACCACCCTGCGCCCGCGCGACTACGGCGAGGCCCGCACCATCGGCGAGCGGTTCCGCGACGGCACGCCCGTCATCATGGATCTCGTCGAGATGAGCAACGCCGACGCCAAGCGGCTCGTCGACTTCGCCGCGGGTCTGGCGTTCGCGCTCCGTGGCTCGTTCGACAAGGTGGCCACCAAGGTGTTCCTGCTCTCGCCGGCCGACGTCGACGTCTCCGCCGAGGAGCGTCGTCGCATCGCCGAGAACGGCTTCTACAACCAGCAGTGAGCGCCCGGCCGATCCGCCCGATCGGCGGCGCGGCGGTGACGACTGGCAGAGTGGAACCGTGAACAAGTCGAGGAATCGAACCGTGATCGTGTCACCGAGGTCCGTAGGGCGATGCGGTGTCGCCCAGCACTGCGCGGGGTCGGTGAGCTGAGTGTTCGCCGTTCTCTACTTCGTTCTGTTCCTCTTCTGGCTCCTGCTGATCGGCCGGGTCGTGGTGGAGTTCATCCGGTCGTTCGCGCGGGACTGGCATCCGACCGGCGTGATGGTCGTGATCCTCGAGGCGATCTTCACGGTGACCGATCCGCCGGTGAAGTTCCTGCGCCGGATCATCCCGCCGCTGAACCTCGGCGGCGTTCGCCTGGATCTGTCCATCATGGTGTTGCTGTTCATCGTGTTCATCTTGATGCGCGTGGTGCAGAGCGCCGGGTGATCCTGCGCGTCGGGTGTGACAGAATGATCCGTCAGGGACATACTCGGCCCCGTCGTTTGTGTTCTACAACTGAAATCGCCCGCCGAGCGGTGATCGTCGCGATCGCTCGCCGGGCCCCTGTCCACCCCGTGACTGCGTGTCCCACCCCGGACGCGAGTTGCCGTCGGAGGCGACACCCGTCGTCCACGACCGAACTGTCCGCGTAGTCGCTAGTCGATGCTCCACCGCTCTCGAGACGCGTGAAGGGATCCTTCCATGCCGCTGACTCCCGCCGATGTGCACAACGTCGCGTTCAGCAAGCCGCCCATCGGTAAGCGCGGTTACAACGAGGACGAGGTCGACGCCTTCCTCGACCTGGTCGAGCAGGAGCTGTCGCGCCTGATCGAGGAGAACGCCGACCTGCGTCAGCGCGTGGGTGAGCTCGATCAGGAGCTCGCCGACGCCAAGTCGTCGTCCTCCCGGCAGAGCGCCGCCGCTCCCGCCCCGGCCGCTGCGCCCACCCCGGCGCCCGCGCCGCGTCCCGAGCCGCCCAAGCCGGCCCCCGTGGTGCAGGCTCCGGCTCCCGCCGCAGCTCCCGCGGCCGCCGCTCAGGGTGGCGGCGACTCCAACATGCAGGCCGCCAAGATCCTCGGCCTCGCGCAGGAGATGGCGGACCGTCTGACCGGCGACGCCAAGACCGAGTCCGAGCAGCTGCTCGGATCCGCTCGCGCCAACTCGGACCGCCTGGTCAGCGAGGCCCAGAGCCGGGCCGAGTCGCTTGTCTCCGAGGCCCGCCAGAAGGCCGACGCGCTGCTCGCCGACGCCCAGACGCGGTCCGAGACCCAGCTGCGCCAGGCCAAGGAGAAGGCCGACGCTCTCGAGAGCGATGCCGAGCGCAAGCACACCGAGATCATGGCGACCATCAACCAGCAGCGGTCCGTGCTCGAGGAGCGCATCGAGCGTCTGAAGACGTTCGAGCGCGAGTACCGCGTGCGCCTGAAGTCGTACCTGGAATCCCAGCTGCAGGAGCTCGACCAGCGCTCGTCCGCGCTGCCGGTCGACAGCGGCCAGGATCCGTTCACCAAGGACAACGGCCAGGGGTCGTCGTCCTTCGGGCAGTCGTCGTACGCCAAGGGCAACAACTGACGTGACCACCTCACCGGCCGCGACGGCCGGTGAGGTCGGGGGGATGGGAATCGACGGGGTGAGTCCGTGCTGGTCCTGACGCTGGTCGCGGCCGGTGTCGGTTTCGCGTTGCTGGTCGTGTCCCTCGTCACCGGGTCGGTGGTGTGGGCGTGGGCCTGCATCGCGGTCTGCCTCGCCGGCGCGATCCTGTTGCTCCTCGGCCTGCTGTCGGGTCGACGGGGATTACCCCGTCGTCGTTGGCGGTAGACTCCCTTCCACTGTTCGTACATCGCACGATCACAGCGTCACCAGCGACGATCCGGCCATCACCGGGGAGCTGTCCGGAAGAACGGCGCCGCACCGAGCCGATCGGGGCCGCGCTCAGTAGAACCGGACGGGACGAGCCCGTCACAGCTCGACCGAGAGTGGGTCGCCGCCCCAGCGGGGTCGGCGGCCAAGCGGGGTGGTACCGCGGCTTCGGCGCCGGGCGCGTCCGACAGTTCGTCCCCGTGCCGTGACGACACAGGCACAGGAGTTCCGCCATGAGCACCGACCAGTCCCGCCCCGGCTATCCCCGCGTGGCGTACGAGACCGGCGACGGCAGCGTCCGGTTCCCGCACCTCGAGCAGCAGGTCCTCGCCCGCTGGGACGCGGACGGTACGTTCCGCGCGTCGGTCGAGGCCCGCGCCGACGCCGACGAGTACGTCTTCTACGACGGTCCGCCCTTCGCCAACGGGCTCCCGCACTACGGCCACCTGCTGACGGGGTACGTCAAGGACCTCGTTCCGCGCTTCCAGACCATGCGCGGCAAGAAGGTCGAGCGGCGGTTCGGCTGGGACTGCCACGGGCTGCCGGCGGAGCTCGAGGCGGAGAAGCAGCTCGGCATCACCGACAAGAGCCAGATCGACACGATGGGGCTCGCCGAGTTCAACGCGTACTGCAAGCAGTCGGTGCTGCGCTACACCGGTGAGTGGCGCGACTACGTCACCCGTCAGGCGCGGTGGGTGGACTTCGACAACGACTACAAGACGCTCGACCTCGACTTCATGGAGTCGGTCATGTGGGCGTTCCGGGAGCTTTACGACAAGGGTCTGATCTACCAGGGCTTCCGAGTCCTGCCGTACAGCTGGTACGAGCAGACGCCGCTGTCGAACCAGGAGACCCGGCTCGACGACGCCTACAAGATGCGTCAGGATCCGGCGGTCACCGTGCGCATGACCCTGTCCGCACCCGGCTCGCCGCTGGACGGGGCGGACGCGTTGATCTGGACGACGACGCCGTGGACGGTGCCGTCGAACCTCGCGACGGCCGTCCGTCCGGACATCGAGTACGTCCAGATCGAGGACGGCGAGGGTGGCCGCGTCGTGCTCGCCAAGGACCGGCTGGCGCACTACGCGCGGGAGTTCGGCGAGTCGCCCACCGTGGTGTCCGAGCACACCGGCGCCGATCTGGTCGGGTTGGCCTACACACCCCCGTTCGATTTCTTCCTCGGACATCCGAACGCGCATCGCGTGCTGTCCGCGGACTACGTGACCACGGACTCGGGTACCGGAATCGTCCACCTCGCACCGGCTTTCGGTGAGGAGGACATGGACGTCGCCACGGCCAACGGCATCGAGGTGGTGCAGCCGCTCGACGCCGGCGGCAAGTTCACCGCGATGGTGCCGCCCTACGAGGGACTGATGATCTTCGACGCCAACCCGGTGATCATCAAGGACCTCAAGGCCGCCGGAAAGCTGGTGCGGCACGAGACCATCGAGCACTCCTATCCGCACAGCTGGCGGTCCGGTCAGCCGCTGATCTACATGGCGGTGCCGTCGTGGTTCGTGTCGGTGACGCGCTTCCGCGACCGCATGGTGGAGCTCAACCAGGACATCACCTGGGTGCCGGAGCACATCCGCGACGGTCAGTTCGGCAAGTGGCTCGAGGGTGCCCGCGACTGGAACATCAGCCGGAACCGGTACTGGGGCAGTCCGATTCCGGTGTGGGTGTCCGACGACCCCGCCTACCCACGGACCGACGTGTACGGCAGTCTCGACGAACTCGAGGCGGACTTCGGCGTGCGTCCGACCGATCTGCACCGGCCGTTCGTCGACGAGCTGACTCGTCCCAACCCGGACGACCCGACGGGCCGCTCCACCATGCGCCGCGTTCCGGAGGTGCTGGACTGCTGGTTCGAATCGGGGTCGATGCCGTTCGCCCAGGTGCACTACCC
Organism: Rhodococcoides corynebacterioides; assembly: GCF_019834675.1. Taxonomy (GTDB): domain Bacteria; phylum Actinomycetota; class Actinomycetes; order Mycobacteriales; family Mycobacteriaceae; genus Rhodococcoides; species Rhodococcoides corynebacterioides_A. The sequence continues at coordinate 63,380 of NZ_JABUBU010000004.1, forward strand.
GTTCGAGAACAAGGACTGGTTCGACGGGACGGGCGGCGAGCCGGGCCACAACCCGGGCGACTTCATCGTCGAGTACAACGGCCAGACCCGCGGATGGTTCTACACCCTGCACGTGTTGGCGACGGCCCTGTTCGATCGTCCGGCGTTCCGCACGGTCGCCGCACACGGCATCGTGCTGGGCGAGGACGGGCTCAAGATGAGCAAGTCCAAGGGCAACTACCCGGACGTCAACGAGGTGTTCGACCGCGACGGTTCCGACGCCATGCGGTGGTTCCTCATGTCCTCGCCGATCCTGCGCGGCGGCAACCTGGTGGTCACCGAGCAGGGCATCCGCGAGGGCGTGCGGCAGGCGCTGCTGCCGATGTGGAACGCGTGGAGCTTTCTGCAGCTCTACGCCTCGACGCCGGGGACGTGGCGGACCGATTCGACGCACGTGCTCGACCGGTACGTGTTGGCCAAGCTCGCCGAGAGCACCCGCGTCATCACCGACGCGCTCGAGGCGGTGGACATCGCGGGCGCGTGCGACGAGCTGCGACTGTTCTGCGACGCCCTCACCAACTGGTACGTGCGCCGGTCGCGGCAGCGTTTCTGGGACGAGGACGCCGACGCGATCGACACCCTGCACACCGTGCTCGAGGTGCTCACCCGCGTCGCGGCGCCGATGCTGCCGCTGATCAGCGAGGTGATCTGGCGCGGTCTGACCGGTGGTCGATCGGTGCACCTGGCCGACTGGCCCGCGGCGGACGACCTGCCCGCGGATCCGGAGCTGGTGGCGTCGATGGACGAGGTGCGCTCGGTGTGCGGCGCGGCGCTGTCGCTGCGCAAGGCGCAGAACCTGCGCGTGCGTCTGCCGCTGCCCGAGTTGACCGTCGCGGCCGACGACGCGGCGCGGCTCGCGCCGTTCGCCGATCTGATCGCCGACGAGGTCAACGTCAAGCACGTCGCGCTCACGGAGAACGTCGACGCGCACGGCCGGTTCGAGCTCGTGGTGAACGCCCGGGTCGCCGGACCGCGTCTCGGGAAGGCCGTCCAGGCCGTCATCAAGGCGGTCAAGGCCGGCCGGTGGTCCGAGACCGACGGCGCCGTGACCGTGACCGTCGACGACGGCTCGGACGTCGCACTGCTTCCCGAGGAGTACACGCGTCGTCTGGTCGCCGCCGAGCCCGACTCCACGGCGGCACTGCCGGGCAACGGCGGTCTGGTGGTCCTGGATTCCGCGGTGACCGAGGACCTCGAGGCCGAGGGCTGGGCGAAGGACCGCATCCGTGAGTTGCAGGACGCGCGTCGGTCGGCGGGCTTCGAGGTCAGCGATCGGATCGTCGTGCGCGTCGACGTCCCGGCCGCGCGGCGAGCGTGGTTCGACGCCCACCGCGACCTCATCGCGGGCGAGATCCTCGCCGTGGACCTCGCGGTCGACGACCCGGGCGCCGACGCGGTCGAGCTCGGGGACGGTGTTCGCGCGGCACTGGCGAAGGCGTGAGTCTCGACCGATGACATGACTCCCGACCCGATCGGCGTCCCGTCGGCGCCCGCCCGCAGCCGGCGCTGGGTGCTCCATCTGGACATGGATGCGTTCTTCGCCTCCGCCGAGCAGCTGACCCGGCCGACCCTGCGGGGTCGGCCGGTGCTCGTCGGCGGGTCGGGTGGCCGCGGGGTGGTCGCTGGAGCCAGCTACGAGGCACGGGTGTTCGGGGCACGGTCCGCGATGCCGATGCACCAGGCCCGACGGCTCGTCGGCGCCGGCGCGGTGGTCGTGCCCCCGCGCGGCGCGGTCTACTCGGTGCTGTCGGCCTCCGTGTTCGACGCCGTCCGCACCGTGGTCCCCGTCATCGAGCAACTCTCGCTCGACGAGGCGTTCGGCGAACCGGCCGAGCTCGCCGGCGCGACCACCGCCGAGGTGGAGGCGTTCTGTCGCCGGCTGCGCGACGTCGTGCGGGACGCGTCGGGTCTCGTCGCGTCGATCGGTGCCGGCTCGGGCAAACAGGTGGCCAAGATCGCCTCGGGACTGGCGAAGCCGAACGGCATCACCGTGGTCCCGCCGCACGAGCAGGCAGCGCTGTTCGCGACGCTGCCCGTCCGCAAGCTCTGGGGTATCGGGCCCGTCGCGGAGGAGAAGCTGCGCCGGCTGGGCGTGCTCACCGTGGGTGCGTTCGCCGCGCTGCCGGAAGCCGAGGCGGCGTCGGTGCTGGGGTCGACCGTCGGCCCGGGATTGCATCGGTTGGCCCGCGGTATCGACGACCGGCCCGTGACCGAGCGGGCGGAGGCCAAACAGGTCAGTGCCGAGACGACGTTCGCCGCCGACATCGTGGATCTGGACGGGCTCCGCGCGGCGATCGCCGCGAGTGCGGAGGCAGCCCATGCCCGTCTGTTGAAGGACGGTCGCGCGGCCCGCACGGTCGTGCTCAAGCTGCGCAAGTCCGACATGAGCATCGTCACCCGCTCGGCGACGCTGCCCTACGCGACGGCGGACCTGGCGACCATCGTCGCCACCGCGCGGCGACAGGCCCTCGATCCGCGCGAGCTCGGCAGCATCCGACTCGTCGGCGTGGGGTTGGCCGGGCTGTCGACGGTGCGGCAGGAATCGCTCTTTCCCGAGCTGGACCAGGACGGCGCGGTCACCACCAGCGACGTCAGCCGGCCCGACCAGGCGATCAGCGCCGGCGAGATGGTGGTGTGGCGGCCGGGTCTGGACGTCCGGCACGACGACTTCGGCCACGGCTGGGTCCAGGGCGCCGCCCACGGCGCCGGACCCGGTGTGGTGACGGTTCGGTTCGAGACCCGCAGCACCGGACCCGGCGCGGCGCGCACGTTCGCCGGCGACGACGCCCACCTCACGGTGGCCGATCCGCTGGACAGCCTGGCCTGACGGGCGTCGTCGTGGAGGCGCGCGCTTCCCGACGGGAACTGTGGACGAGGGTCGAGTTCGGTAGTGTGACCCGGTTCACCTCTCATCGGGGAGAGCGGTTTCGACATGACGGTTCGCATTCTGGCTCGCGTGTGCGCGGCGGTGTCCGTGGCCGCCGCAGCGTTCGTGGTTCCCACCGCGGTGGCCGACGCCGCGCCCTGCTCCGACGTCGACGTTTCCTTCGCGCGCGGCACCGGCGAGTTCCCCGGCCTCGGCATCACCGGCCGGCCGTTCGTCGACAGTCTCGTCACGAAGTTGGGCGGGCGGTCCGTCGGCACCTACGCGGTGAACTACGCCGCCGACGTCATTCAGGCCAGCGCGGGTCCCGGTTCGCGGGACCTGGTCGCGCATCTCACCTCGGTCGCGGCCGCCTGTCCGTCGACACAGTTCGTCATCGGCGGGTACTCGCAGGGTGCCACCGTCGTGAGCAACGCGGTCGGCCTGCGCACCCCGAGCAGCGTCGGTGGAGCGGTGATTCCCGCCGAGGTGGCCGATCGGGTGAAGGCCGTCGTCGTGTTCGGCAATCCGCTGGGCCTGTTCGGTCGAACCATCGAGTCCGCCAGTCCCACCTACGGTCCGCGTGCCCGCAGTTTCTGCAACGTCGGTGATCCCGTCTGCCAGATCGGCGGCTTCAACACCGTCGCCCACCTGACGTAAGCCCTGCGGGGTGCGACGGACGAGGGCGCGACCTTCGCCGCCTCTCGCCTCGGCTGACCGCGCCCGTCCGGACGGGGCGGGCCTGCCCGGCGAGCTTTACCGTTTCCTCAGAACCGGTCGGTAAGGTCACCGATCGACGCTCGACGACCATCGGCGATCGGATTCCCGATCGTGATGTCGACCGATACCCCCGACAGAAGAGGACTGACGCGTGAAGCTTCCCCGCACCGGACGCGCACTGGTGGCCGGCATGGCCGTCGCCGCCGCCCTGACCATGACGGCCTGCAGCTCGGACGACGGTGGCGACACCGCCACCACCACGACGGCGTCGGCCTCGACGTCCGTGAGCGCAGCCGCCCCGGCCGGCGACCTGCCCCCCGTGCCGACCGCCGCCGAGCTGAACCAGCGTCTGCAGGAGAGCCTGGATCCGAACGTGCCGCTGGAGCAGAAGGTCTCCTACGTCCAGGGCGCCGAGGAGGATCCGGAGCTGATCAACAAGGTGGCGGAGGCCGCCCGCGTGAACAACGCCAAGATCGAGGTGCTCGACGTCACCGATCTCGGCGACGGCACCCTGAGCTCCAACGCCACCATCGACCTCGGTGGCCAGGTCAACCCCCTCCAGGTCGCGTACGTGGCCGAGGACGGACAGTGGAAGCTCTCGCGTGACAACGCGTGCGCCATCGTCTCGCTCGCGCAGCTGACCTCGCCGGCCTGCCCGGCCTGAGTCGTCTCGCCCCACTCGGGCCCCGGTACCGCTGACGGTGCCGGGGCCCGAGTTCGTCTCGGCGGCGCGTCGTCAGCGCAACCGGTCGGCCGCGGTGGTGGCCAGAGCGCGAACCAGTTGCGGATCCACCGGCTCGAGGCCCGTGGCCACCGTCTGCGTGACGGACGCGCCGACGAGCGTGATCACCGCATCCGTGGTGAGCTCGACCCCGTCGCTAGTGACCTGCAGCCGCGCCGCCACGGTGGCGTCACCCGGAGCGGTGGCATACGCCCCGGTGAACAGGGTCGACGCCCCGACCCGATAGTCGACGCGGACGCCGTCGGCGTCGGTGCCGCTGAACTCCCCGCACCGGGCCAGCGTGTCCTGGATCGACGCGAACGCCCGGGCGGCGCCGTCGCCGTCGTACGACGCCGCATCCTGATCCAGCGACGAGAAGTCGGGACCGCCGTAGGTCACCGACGCGGCACTGACCCCGCCGGGTACCGCCGTCGCGATCGGCGCGAGAACCGCTCCGCAGTCCGCCGGGTCCGTGCTCGAGCGGTCCTCGGCGCTCGCTCCGGGCGAGGACGGGTCGAGCGGCGGCAGGTCGTATCCCGTCCATCCGGCGGGCAGATCCGCGATCGTCAGCAGACGCCCGGCCAGGAAGGCGTTGTCCGTGATCGGCGTGGCCCCCGCCGGCACGGTCGGCGCCGGGACGCCCTCGAAGGGTGCGAGATCCACGCGGGGCGGTGCCGGCGGTGTCGTGGCCGCCGTCGTCGAATCGCCGTTCTCGTCGGTCCCGGACGTGCCCGATCCGCACCCGGTCAGCAGCGCCAGCGACGTGCACGCGGCGAGAGCGGCGACCGACCGACGGCGCGCCGAACCGGTCATCGCCACGTGATCGTGTTGGCGGTGGTCTGCGACAGCGACGTGGCGCTGTTCGCGTCGCGATACACCTGGTCACCGCCCACCGTGACCGTTCCGGCGACCGGCAACGGTCGCGAGGTGTCCACGGTCAGAGAGCCACCGCCGGTCATGACGAACGTCTCGATGTTCAGCGTGCCCTGGTTGTCCGGCAACTCCCAGACGGGGCTCTCCGGCGCCTGTGTAATCTCCACGTCGATCTGCGCGACGCCGTCGTCGATCGACCGCAGCGTCGCCGTCGTGGTCTGCGTCAGCGCGATGCCGCTGACCACCTGTTGCGTCACCGTCCACCGCGCACCGACGCCGATCGGCTCCGTCGGGAACGGCACCGCCCGATACACCGCCTGCGACAGGGCCTGCTCCACCGCGGACCGGGCGATGTCGCGGGCCTCCGGGGCCGGATCGATGGTGAGAGCGGTCACCGCCCCCGTTGCCGACGTGGTGAACCCGGCCGTGGATCCCTCGGTCGGCGGCAGCGCCGCCTGCAGCGTCGCGTCGGGCGACGTCACGGCGCCGAGCGTCATCGACACGGTCGTGGTGTCCCCGTCGGCAGACGCGGTCGCCTCGAGCGGCATCGTCAGTTCCGGGGTGGAGAAGTCCTGGGACTCCGCCGCATCGATCTTCTGCCCGATCGACGACGACGTCACCAACGTCACCGACTGCGGCTCGTCCGACACCTCCCGGGTCAGGACGCTGCGCGGCTCCGCACCCGCATCCACCAGGGTCGTCGTCGACGCCGACACGGGGAGCGTCACCGCACTGGTGGTCGGGGTGACGTCCTCGCTCGAGGCGGAATCGTCGTCCGACCCGCACGCGGACACGAGAACCAACGCCGACGCCGTCAGTGCGACGGTCAGGGGACGGAAGAACCCGGGTCGGAGCCGACGAAACCGGGTGGACGCGCGCACACTCACGCGACCCAGGCTAGCCAGGCAACCTGAGCGCTCGGTGAGTACTGCTCGATCCGCAGGCTCCGCTCGGGTGAGCACCGCTCGCTCCGTGAGGGACAATGAACACGTGACCGACGAACCCACCGCCACCCGTCCTCTCCGGACGAGGCGACTGCTGACCGTGGCCGCCGTCGTGCTCGCCGCCGACCTGCTCACCAAGATCGCCGCCGTCGCCCTCATCGAGCCGGGTCGCCCCGTGAGCATCGTGGGCGACACCGTCGAGCTGGTGCTGTACCGCAATCCGGGGGCCGCCTTCTCCATCGCGACGGGCATGACCTGGGTGTTGACGCTGGTCGCCGTCGCCGTGGTGATCGGTGTCGTCAGGATCGGCCGGACGCTGCGCTCGCCGTGGTGGGCGCTGGGACTGGGCCTGATCCTGGGCGGCGCGCTGGGCAACCTGATCGACCGCTTCTTCCGCTCGCCCGGCCCCCTGCAGGGCCACGTCGTCGACTTCGTGTCCGTCGGGTGGTGGCCGGTGTTCAACGTCGCCGACTCGTCCATCGTGTGCGGCGCGGTCCTGCTCGTGGCGCTGTCGCTGTTCGGGGTGGAGCCGGACGGCTCGCGTCGTCGGGACGAGACCGACCCCGACCCCGAGACCGACGCCGAGGCCGACACCGGGGCCCGCGGCACCGAGGCCGGCGGCCGCTCGGACCAGTCGGGAGCGACGGCATGAGGGAAGTGAGGTCCATGCCGGTTCCCGACGGGCTGGACGGCATGCGGGTCGACGCGGGCCTGGCGCGGCTGCTGGGCCTGTCGCGCACCGTGGTCGCGACGCTCGCGGAGGAGGGCTCGGTCAGTGTCGACGGCACGGCCGTCGACAAGTCCGATCGCCTCGGCGGCGGCTCGTGGCTCGAGGTGCAGTTGCCGGAGCCGGCGCGGCCGCTCACCATCGAGGCCCAGCCCGTCGAGGGCATGGAGATCCTCTACTCCGACGACGACATCGTGGTGGTCGACAAGCCCGTCGGTGTCGCGGCGCACGCCTCGGTCGGGTGGACCGGACCGACGGTCATCGGCGGTCTCGCGGCCGCCGGGTTCCGCATCTCGACGTCGGGAGTGCACGAGCGGCAGGGCATCGTGCACCGTCTCGACGTCGGCACGTCGGGCGTGATGGTGGTGGCGACCAGCGAGCACGCGTACACCGTGCTCAAGCGCGCGTTCAAGCAGCGCACCATCGACAAGCGCTATCACGCTCTGGTGCAGGGACATCCGGATCCGAGCAGCGGCACCATCGACGCACCCATCGGCCGGCACCGCAGCAACGACTGGAAGTTCGCGGTCACCGCGGACGGCAAGCCGAGCATCACGCACTACGACACCGTCGAGGCGTTCCAGGCGGCCAGCCTGCTCGACGTGCACCTCGAAACCGGACGGACGCACCAGATCCGGGTGCACTTCTCCGCTCTCCGCCACCCATGCTGCGGTGACCTCACCTATGGCGCCGACCCGACGCTCGCCGCCCGGCTCGGCCTCGAACGGCAGTGGCTGCACGCGCGGGCTTTGGGCTTCACGCACCCGGCCGACGGTCGGTACGTGGAGTTCACCAGCCCCTATCCGGCGGACCTGCAGCACGCCCTGGACGTTCTGCGAGCGGGCTGACCGGTGGCACGGATCGGGTCGGCGCTCGCCCTGGTCGCGATCGCCGCCCTCGTGCTCGTCCTCGGCGTGACGACGCCCGCCTCCCGCGCTCCGAGCGCGACCGACACGCTCGGTCCGTCGACCGACGAGACGGCGGCGGACTATCTCGCCCGCATCGGCCCGCCGGCCGAGGACGACGGGCAGGAGCGGTGGGCGCTGGTGTCCCCGGTTCGGTCGGTGCGAGCGGACGAGATCCGCGGTCTCGTCGGCGACGTGCGGGTGTCCGTGGTGTACGTCCACGTTCCGCTGGATCGGGTGCAGACGCCGTTGCTCACGGTGGCGGTGCCGGACACGGAATCGGTGCTGACCCGTGCGGTGCGCGACGCCGCCGGCCGACTCGGACCCGGTCGGGACGCGCGGGGTGAGGCGGTCACGGCGGCCGTGCGTTCTCGGCTGCTCGGTGATTGTGCTTGTGTGGCAGGTGTTCTGGTGCGGGGGACGGCGGCCGACCTGCGGCGGGTCGCGGACGCGGACGGGGTCCGCGGCGTCGAGGTCGCACCGCCCGCCGCGGCGTTCGCGCGTCTCGCCGTGACCCCGCTGTGGCCGGAGCGGGAGGGCACCGCCGTGGTGCCCGACGACGGTCCGGTGCCGCCCGCATGACCCGGCGGTCGGGACGTGGCGGGGTGCGCACCGTGCGGGCGGCGGCGATGCTGACCGCGGCGGCGGTGCTCGGGTCGATCGTGGCGAGCTCGGCGTGGATCGAACTGACGGCTCGCGGCCGGGTGCACGGTGTGGAGGAGGCTCCGTCCGCGCCGGTCGCCCTGGTCCTCGGTGCGCGCGTGGAGAACGGGGCGCCGGCGCGGTACCTCGCCGCGCGCACCTCGGCGGCCGCGCGCCTGGTCGAGCTCGGGCGGGTGGAGGTACTCCTGTTGTCCGGCAACGGGTCCGGTGACTCCGGGGACGAGATCGCGGCGATGACCGACGATCTGATCGCGCGCGGCGTGGATCCCGCACGCCTGGTGGCGGATCCGTTCGGGCTGAACACGCGGGACTCGTGCCTGCGGGCGGCCCGCACCTACGGGGTGACGCGAGCGCTGGTGGTCAGCCAGGGGATGCACACGGCCCGGGCTCTGGCGCAGTGTCGGGACGCCGGGATCGACGCGGACGGGGTGGACGCACCCGTCGAGGTGTCGCGGTGGGCGGCGATCCGGCAGTGCGGTCGCGAACTGCTCGCGCGACCGAAGGCGGCGGCGACGCGGCTGGTCGACACCCCGCCGACGGTGGACTCGCCGCCGACCGACGACGTGCAGCGGGCGGTGGCTGCGGTCAGCCGCTGACGCCGCGTCGGGCCTTCTCGAGGGCCGCGAGGGTGGTCAGGACGGTGGCCCGCTGGCGGGTGAGATCGCTCAGCCGGGCGCGCGCGGGCAACCCGGTGGAGGCCTCGGCGTCCGCGATGCCGGCATCGATGGCGCTCAGCTGGTCCAGCAGTCCCGCCACCCGGTCCGCGAGGGCGGCGACGTCGACCCCGGTGACCGCGCCGGCCGGCGGTGTGGTGCGCGACGCGGCGGCGCGCGGAGCCTCCGTGCGCGAGGTGGTGGACGTGTGCGACGGCGTCGGGCGCAGCGCCGCGGCGGCGCCGGCGCGCGACGACGACTTGCGAACATCGGCCGCGGCCGGGCGCTTCGGCAGACGGATGCGCTCGAGTACGGCGCGGGCGCTGCGCGCGGCGGTGCGGTGCTCGAGTTCCTCCTCGTCGTCGGAGGTGACCGCGCCGCCGAGGGGGCGCAGTCCGTACATGCCGAGGAACCGGCGGGCGGCGTCGATGGTCGCTTCGTGCGCACGGCACTCGGCGCAGCGCGGCTCGTTCGCGAAGTCCTGGACGTCCTCACGGCTACCGCACCAGACACACCCGCCGGGGCTCCACTTCCGCGGTGCGTGGTGGTCGCTGCGAGACACGGTGAGGGTGTCGGAGCCGTGCGGGAGGGAGTCGGAACCGGTGGAGACGGAGCTGGTGAAATCGGAGTCGATCACGTCGACCGAGAGTAGTCAGACCCGCGGGGCCCCCCACGGCCGGACCCGCTGTCGCCAGCGGCTTTTGGTGGTGAGGGTGACCAACGTCATGGGATACGCCTGCGCCTGCCGCCGCGGACGGCCATACTCGTCGGTCGTGAGCACTCCGACCGTGACGACCGTCGCCGACGGCGTCCACGTGGCCACCGGGCCCGACGTCAACTGGACCCTTCTCGTGGACGGGACCGACGTCACGCTGATCGACTCCGGGTACCCGCGGTACGTCGGTGCCGTCGTCGAGTCGCTGGCGCGTCTCGGGCGTCGCCCCGAGGACGTCCGCGCAATCCTGTTGACCCACGCCCACATCGACCACATCGGGGGTGCCGCGCACTTCGCCTCGACGTACGGCACGCCGGTGCTGACGTCGTCGGTCGAGGCGCGGCACGCGCGGCGCGAGTATCTCGAGCAGGCCGGTCCCGCCGACGTCGTTCGCAACATCTGGCGGCCGGGCGCCGCGTCGTGGGCGCTGCGCATCACGCGGGCCGGGGGAACGCGGTCCGGCGCCGTGCCCGACGCCGACGGCTTCGACGCCGTCGTCGGGACCGGGGGAGCGTTGGACCTGCCGGGGGCGCCGGTGCCCGTCCCGTCGCCCGGCCACACGTCGGGACACACGGCCTACCACCTGCCCGGCGCCGGCGCGCTGCTCACCGGGGACGCGCTGATCACCGGGCACGCGCTGTGCCGCCACGTCGGCGCGCAGATGTTGCCGAACCTCTTCGCGCACGACCGGGAGGGGGAGATCGCCGCCCTCGACGCCTTCACCGGGCGGGACGCTGGCGTCCTGATTCCCGGGCACGGCCCGGTGCTGCGCGGGTCGGTCGACGCGGCCGTCGATCGGGCGCGTCGACTCGCCGGGGTGGCCTGACGCCGACCGGATCTAGGTGCGCGGCCGACGAATCCGGATGGGGCCCTTCGCGGTGGACGGGTCCACCACCGACCCGCCCTGCGTGATTTCCACCTCGCCGCGCGCGACGAGTCGCCGCGCGGCGCGGCGCACCGGCTCCATCAACGGACGCCAGTCGTCGGGTGCCACGGCGCGGGCGACGTCGGACGGGCAGATCGACGAGTCCCGCGCGCGGGCGTCGAGCAGGCGACCGATCTCGCCCTCGAGATCGTGCTCGGGTGCGCGGCGCGCGTCGGCACGACACGCGTCGCTGCAGTACTTCACCGAGTCCCAATCGCGTTCCCACTTCTTGCGCCATTCGATCCGGCGACCGCACACGGCGCAGGTCTTGTCCGGCACGGTCGTCGTCTCGCGTTTGCGGTGGGCCACCTCCTCGATTGTGCCCCTGCCCGTCGTCGGTGACGCGCGGCCGGGGATACCGTGAGCGCGTGCAACGACAGTCGGACCCGCGATCGACCACCACCGTGGGCACGGCGGCCGGCGTCGGCGCCTACGGCCTGTGGGGCCTGTTCCCCGCGTACTTCGGTCTGCTGAGTTTCGCCGGCGCCCTCGAGGTGCTCGCGCACCGCATCGTGTGGACCCTGGTGCTGATGGCCGTCGTCATGACGGTGCTGGGTCGGCTCGGGACGCTGCGCGGGCTGACGCCGCGGACGTGGGCGGTGGTCGCGGCGGCGTCGACGTTCATCGCCATCAACTGGGGCACGTACATCTACGCGGTGTCGTCGGGTCGGGTGGTCGAGGCGGCACTCGGGTACTTCGTGAACCCGTTGGTCAGCGTGCTCCTCGGGGTCGTGATCTTCCGTGAGCGGCTGGCGCGGTCCCAGATCGCGGCGCTGGCCCTCGCGGCGATCGCCGTGGTCGTCCTCACGATCGACTACGGGCGGCCGCCGGTCGTGGCGCTGACCCTCGCCCTGTCCTTCGCCTGCTACGGCGTCATGAAGAAGATCGTGCCGCTCGAACCCACCACGTCGCTCACGGCCGAGGGTCTGGTGGCCGCGCCGGTCGCGGTGGTGTTCCTCGTCTGGCTCGGCGTGAGCGGGGGAGCGGGCGCGTTCTCGGAGGGGCCGTGGCACGCGGCGCTGCTGCTGACCGCCGGCCCGGTGACGGCCGTGCCGCTCCTGCTGTTCGGAGTCGCCGCGCAGAAGATCCCGCTGGTCACGCTCGGACTGCTGCAGTACCTGACGCCGGGCCTGCAGATGGCCTGGGGCGTGCTGGTGTTGCACGAGGACATGCCGGCCTCGCGGTGGATCGGGTTCGCCCTGATCTGGTGCGCACTGGTGGTCTTCACCGTGGGCTCGATCCGGCGGATGCGGTCCCACCGGGTGGCCACCGTGCCCGCCGAGGCGGCCGTCGCCGACCCCGGTCGGTGACGGCGCGCACGTTCCTGTCGGCCGGTCCTCGGCCGTCCCTTCCGTCACTCGCGCACCGGCCCGCGTGTACGGCGAAACGTGTCGGCGGGACGCCCTAGAGTGACTCCCGTGTCGGACTTCGTTCATCTCCACAATCACACCGAGTACTCCATGCTGGACGGCGCCGCGAAGATCGCGCCGCTGTTCGCGGAGGCGCAGCGCCTGGGCATGAGCGCGGTGGGGATGACCGATCACGGCAACATGTACGGGGCCAGCGAGTTCTACAACGAGGCCAAGAAGGCCGGCATCAAGCCGATCATCGGGATCGAGGCGTACATCGCGCCGGAGTCGCGCTTCGACAAGAAGCGCGTGCTGTGGGGCGACCGCAGTCAGAAGTCGGACGACGTGTCGGGCAGCGGCGCCTACACCCACATGACCATGGTCGCGGAGAACGCCACCGGTCTGCGGAACCTGTTCAAGCTCTCGTCGCTCGCCTCCATCGAGGGGCAGCTGGGCAAGTGGGCCCGCATGGACGAGGAGCTCATCGCCACCCATGCCGAGGGCATCATCGCGACCACCGGGTGCCCGTCCGGGGAGATCCAGACCCGCCTGCGTCTAGGGCACGAGCGGGAGGCGCTCGAGGCCGCGGCCAAGTGGCAGGAGATCTGGGGCCCGGACAACTTCTTCCTCGAGCTGATGGACCACGGGCTGTCCATCGAGCGTCGCGTGCGGGAGGGCCTGCTGCGCATCGGCGAGCAGCTCGGCATTCCGCCGCTCGCCACCAACGACTGTCACTACGTCACCAAGGACGCCTCGACCAATCACGAGGCGCTGCTGTGCATCCAGACGGGCAAGACGCTGTCGGATCCCACCCGCTTCAAGTTCGACGGCGACGGCTACTACCTCAAGTCGGCGGAGGAGATGCGCGCGCTGTGGGACTCCGAGGTGCCCGGCGCGTGCGACTCGACGCTGCTCATCGCCGAGCGCGTGCAGTCCTACGACGACGTGTGGGAGCACCGGGACCGCATGCCGATCTTCCCGGTGCCGGAGGGCGAGACCCAGGGCTCCTTCCTCACCAAGGAGGTCGAGCGCGGACTCGAGTGGCGCTTCCCCGACGGCGTTCCGCAGGAGTACCGCGACCGTGCGAAGTACGAGATCGCCGTCATCCTCGAGATGGGGTTCCCGGCGTACTTCCTCGTCGTCGGTGACCTCATCAAGCATGCGCGCGAGGTGGGCATCCGCGTCGGGCCCGGCCGTGGTTCGGCCGCCGGGTCGCTCGTCGCGTACGCGATGGGCATCACCAACATCGACCCGCTTCCGCACGGGCTGCTCTTCGAGCGCTTCCTCAACCCCGAGCGTGTGTCGATGCCCGATATCGACATCGACTTCGATGATCGCCGCCGCGGCGAGATGGTGCGCTACGCCACCGAGAAGTGGGGCAGCGACCGTGTCGCACAGGTGATCACGTTCGGCACCATCAAGACCAAGGCGGCCATCAAGGACTCCGCCCGCGTGCAGTTCGGTCAGCCCGGCTTCGCCATCGCGGACCAGATCACCAAGGCGTTGCCGCCGCCCATCATGGCCAAGGACATCTCGGTCGCCGGCATCACCGATCCGACGCACGAGCGGTACAAGGAAGCCGCCGAGGTGCGCTCGCTGATCGAGTCGAACCCGGACGTCGCCAAGATCTACGACACCGCCCGCGGTCTCGAGGGGCTCATTCGCAACGCCGGCGTCCACGCCTGCGCGGTCATCATGTCCTCCGAGCCGCTCACGGACGCCATTCCGGTGTGGAAGCGGCCGCAGGACGGCGCGATCATCACCGGGTGGGACTATCCGTCGTGCGAGGCCATCGGCCTGCTCAAGATGGACTTCCTCGGTCTGCGCAACCTCACCGTCATCGGCGACGCGATCGACAACATCAAGGCCAACCGCGGTATCGAGGTCGACCTCGACACGCTCGGCCTCGACGATCCCGCGACGTACGAGTTGCTCGCCCGCGGTGACACCCTCGGCGTGTTCCAGCTCGACGGCAGCGCCATGCGCGACCTGCTGCGCCGCATGCAGCCCACGGGCTTCGAGGACATCGTGGCGGTCCTCGCGCTGTACCGACCGGGACCGATGGGCATGAACGCGCACAACGACTACGCCGACCGCAAGAACGGTCGCCAGGAGGTCACCCCGATCCACCCCGAGCTCGAGGAGCCGCTCGCGGAGATCCTGAAGGACACCTACGGGCTCATCGTGTACCAGGAGCAGATCATGCAGATCGCTCAGAAGGTCGCGGGGTACTCGCTCGGTCAGGCCGACATCCTCCGCCGCGCGATGGGCAAGAAGAAGCTCTCGGTGCTCGAGGAGGCCTACGCCGGCTTCCGAGAAGGCATGCTGGGCAACAACTTCTCCGAGCCCGCCATCAAGGCGCTGTGGGACACCATCCTCCCGTTCGCCGGCTACGCGTTCAACAAGTCGCACGCCGCGGGCTACGGGCTCGTCTCGTACTGGACCGGGTACCTCAAGGCCAACTACCCGGCCGAGTACATGGCCGGTCTGCTGACGTCCGTCGGCGACGACAAGGACAAGGCTGCGGTCTACCTGGCCGACTGCCGCAAGCTCGGCATCACGGTGCTTCCGCCCGACGTCAACGAGTCCGAGCAGAACTTCGCCTCGGTGGGCGAGGACATCCGATTCGGCATGGGCGCCGTGCGCAACGTCGGTGCCAACGTGGTGTCGTCGATCATCGCGGCGCGGACCGAGAAGGGGAAGTTCACCGACTTCTCGGACTACCTGGCCAAGATCGACGCCACCGCGTGCAACAAGAAGGTCACCGAATCCCTCATCAAGGCCGGAGGTTTCGACTCCCTCGGTCATCCCCGCAAGGGTCTGGTGCTGGTGCACGCCGACGCCATCGACTCGGTGCTGGGCACCAAGAAGGCCGAGGCCATCGGCCAGTTCGACCTGTTCGGCGGGGTCGACGCCGACGAGTCGATCACCAGCGTGTTCAACGTGCGGATTCCCGACGAGGAGTGGGACACCAAGCATCGGCTGGCGCTCGAGCGCGAGATGCTGGGGCTCTACGTCTCCGGCCACCCGCTCAACGGCGTCGAGCACGTGCTGGCCGCGCAGTCCGACACCGCGATTCCCACCATCCTCGAGGGGGGTCTCAAGGACGGCACGCAGGTGACGGTGGGCGGCATTCTGGCTTCGGTGAACCGGCGGGTGAACAAGAACGGCCTGACGTGGGCGTCGGCTCAGCTCGAGGACCTCTCCGGCGGTATCGAGGTGCTGTTCTTCCCGCAGGCGTACTCGGTGTTCGGGGCCGACGTCGCGGAGGACTCCGTGGTGCTGGTCAAGGCCCGTGTGTCGGCCCGCGACGATCGCATCTCGCTCATCGCCAACGATCTCGCGGTGCCGGATCTGTCCGCGGTGGGCGTGGCCAAGCCGCTCGCGGTCAGCCTCCCCACCCGGCTGTGTACGGCGGACAAGGTCGGCGCGCTCAAGCGGGTGCTGGCGAGCCATCCCGGAACCTCCGACGTGCACCTGCGGTTGCTCAGCGGAGATCGCGTGACGGTGCTCAAGGTGGACGAGAAGCTGCGGGTCACCCCGTCCTCGGCGCTCATGGGCGACCTCAAGGCGCTGCTGGGGCCGGGCTGCCTCACGGCCTGAGCACTCCCCGTCGGTACCGTCGAGGCGTCGGCGCACGCCGTCACCTCGACGCACGACATCACCTCTACGCACGACATCACATCGACGAAAGGACGCCCCTGTGATCACCGACTTCATCAATCTGATTCTCGGCGGCATCGGCGGCATCGCCGCCGGGTCGAGCGGGTTCTACCTGGCCCCCGGTGTACTGCCCTTCGGCCTCTGATTCCTCCCGGCTCGACCGAGTTCGAGACGACGACGGCGCCCGCCCCCGGTCATCGGGCAGCGGGCGCCGTCGTCCGTGTCGGAGGTGGTGGCGCGGTCGGTGCCGTCAGAGGCGGCGCGTGCGCTCGGCCATCGGCAGGGTGACCCAGAGCAGAACGGCCGCCGCGGCCCCGGCGAGCACGCCGACGTGCAGTACCGTGACCGACCCGACGGCCACGGCCAGGACGAGGCCGACCACGAGGGCCTCGAGCTTCCACACCGGCCACGGCGTTCCCGCCAGATCGACCGTCCGAACGGGTGTGTGGCGCCGCACGGCGCCGGCATCGAACGCGGTCATGGTCGCCTCCCGAAGTTCAGCAGCACGGTGGTCCGATCTCTGCGCCCCAGCGTACACGGACAAAGAAGTTCGGTGGCCCGAACTCGGCGAATCGCGGCTGCTGACGGCCGATTCGGTTGCCGTCGCGGGCACGGCTGTGTCTACTGGAACCATGCCGCTACAAGGTGAGTACGCACCGAGCCCGTCCACCTGGGCCGCCGAGCAGGCGGACCTCTACGAGAACTCCGGCGGAACGGAGGGGACCGAGCTGAACGGCCGGCCCGTCATCCTCCTGACCACGGTGGGCAACAAGAGCGGGAAGCTCCGGCGGACTCCGCTCATGCGCGTCGAGCACGACGGGAAGTACGCCGCGGTGGCGTCGCTGGGCGGGGCCCCCAAGCACCCGGTCTGGTATTACAACGTGCTGGCCGAGCCGCACGTGGAACTGCGGGACAAGACGCAGAAGTGGGACATGACCGCGCGTGAGGTGCACGGCGCGGAGAAGCAGGAGTGGTGGGATCGGGCGGTCGAGGCCTTCCCCGACTACGCCGAGTACCAGAAGAAGACCGACCGCGAGATTCCCGTCTTCGTCCTCGAGCCTCGCTGAGCCCTCCGACCCGTGCAGGTGGGGTCACCTCGACGTGGCAGCATGGTCCGCGTGATCGTGAGCACCACCTCCGGACCCGCGTCGGTCTCCGCGACGTCGACGGCGCCGTCCCCGACCGTCGGGATGCCCACCGCGGCCGATGTCGACGCCGCCGTCGAGCGGTTGCGTGACATCGCCACGGTGACTCCGCTGGAGGGGTGCGACCGACTCTCGGCGACGACGGGTGCCCGCGTGTTCCTCAAGCGCGAGGACTTGCAGCGGGTGCGGTCCTACAAGCTGCGTGGCGCTTACAACCTCATGGTGCAGCTGACGGAGGCGGAGCGCGCGGCCGGCATCGTCGCCGCCAGCGCCGGCAACCACGCGCAGGGCGTCGCCTTCGCCTGCCGCATGCTCGGCATCCGCGGCCGCATCTACGTCCCGACGACGACGCCGCGGCAGAAGCGCGACCGCATCGCGTTCCACGGCGGTGACCTGGTCCAGGTGATCAGCGTCGGCTCGACGTTCGACGCGGCCGCCGCGGCGGCGGCGGAGGACGTCGGCCGGACCGGATCGACCATCGTGCCGCCGTTCGACGATCCGCGGACCGCCGCCGGGCAGGGCACCATCGCGGCCGAGATCCTCGCGCAGCTGGACACGCCGCCCGACGTCGTGGTGGTTCCGGTCGGCGGCGGCGGCTGTGCCGCCGGCATCGCGACCTACCTCGCCGAGCGATCACCGCACACGCGGGTGGTCGCGGCCGAGCCCTCCGGTGCCGCGTCGTTGACCGCGGCGCTGATGGCGGGCGGTCCGGTGACTCTCGACGAGATCGACCCGTTCGTCGACGGCGCCGCGGTTCGGCGCATCGGCGCGCTCCCGTACGCCGTGCTGTCCGCCCGCGAGATCGAGGTGGTCCAGATCGACGAGGGCGCCATCTGCACCGCGATGCTCGACCTGTACCAGAGCGAGGGTGTCATCGCCGAGCCGGCGGGTGCCCTCGCGGTGGCCGCGCTGCGGGCCACCGACGTTCCGGCCGACGCCACGGTCGTGTGCCTGGTGTCGGGCGGCAACAACGACGTGTCCCGGTACGGCGAGATCCTGGAACGCTCGCTGGTGCACCGCGGTCTGAAGCACTACTTCCTGGTCGATTTCCCCCAGGAGCCGGGCGCGCTGCGAACGTTCCTCGATTCGGTGCTCGGTCCGGACGACGACATCACCCTGTTCGAGTACGTCAAACGCAACAACCGGGAGACGGGGGCGGCGCTGGTGGGTGTCGAGCTGGGCGCGGCCGGGGGACTGTCGGCGCTGCTCGAGCGGATGGAGGCGTCGCCGATGCACGTCGAGCACCTCGAGCCGGGGACGCCCGCCTACCGCTACCTGACCTGATCGCCGAGCAGCCGCTCGACCACCCGTCGATGCAGGTCGGGATCCGGTCCCGGTAGCCCCACCAGGGCGGCCAGGTACAGCCCGTCGCCCACCAGTCGCACGATCTCCGCGTGCACGGGATCGTCGAACTCGTCCTGCAGCACGCGGTCGTACATCCCCATCATCTCCACGACGGCATCCTGGACCGCGCCCGGTGCGCCGTCGGTGCTGCGGAACGCGGCGAGGGTGGAGCGGAAGAGCGCGATCTCGAGGGCATCGTCCGGATCGAGGTCGGGCTCGGAGGCGGGACCGGAGTCGGGCTCGGAGTTGACGTCGGCACCGCGGCGGGACGTCGACGGCGTGGCGGGCGGGGAGAGGTACCACTCGGCCAGGGACGCACCGGCGTCCGCCGCCTGGAGGCGCTTGCGTTCGGCCCGCTCGGCCAGGCGCCGCACCATGGCCGCCATCATCGCGTCCTTGCTCGGAAAGTGATAGAGCAGACCACCTTTGGACACCCCGGCGCCCGCCGCGACGGCGTCCAGGGTGGCCTTGTCGGTGCCGTCGCGCACCAGGATCTCCTCGAGGGCGTCCAGAATGCGGTCCCGCGTCGCCGTGGCCATGAGCTCACTGTACCGGCTGGACGGTCACTGCTATGCTCGCTCGCGTCCGCTGTACCGGCTGGACGGTCGGAAGGAGCATCCGTGTCGTCGTTCGTCGCCCCCGAGGCCGCGCGCGCCACGCGTCGTGACTGGGTGGGCCTCTGCGTCCTCGCCGGAGCGGTCATGTTGGTCGCCGTCGACGGCACGGTGCTCGACATCGCGCTGCCGTTCCTCAGCGCGGATCTGCAACCCACCGGCACCGAGTTGCTGTGGATCATCGACATCTACTCGTTCGTGCTCGCCGGTCTCCTGGTGACCATGGGCACGCTCGGGGACCGGATCGGGCGTCGCCGGCTGCTGCTGATCGGCTCGGTGGGCTTCGGGCTGTCGTCGGTGGTGGCCGCGTTCGCGGTCGACCCCGCCATGCTGATCGCCGCTCGGGTCGTGCAGGGCGTCGCCGGGGCCACGCTCATGCCCGCGACGCTCGGGCTCATCCGGTCGATGTTCGCGCACCCGGGCGAGCGGACTCTCGCCATCGGCGTGTGGGGCGCGATGGCGGGCGGCGGCGCCGCGGCCGGTCCCGTCATCGGGGGCGTGCTGCTCGAGCACTTCTGGTGGGGGTCGGTGTTCCTGATCAACGTGCCGGTCATGATCGTGCTCGTGATCGCCGGTCCGGTCGCGATCCCGGAGTCGAAGGATCCCGCGCCGGGTGCGTTCGATCTGCCGAGCGCAGTGCTGTCCATCGTGGCCATCGTGCCGCTGGTGTACGTCGTCAAGGAGGCCGTTGCGCACGGTCTCGGTGGGGAACTGGCGCCGATCGCCCTGGTCGGTCTGGCCTCCGGGTGGGCGTTCGTGCGACGGCAGCGTCGCTCGACCGCGCCGATGATCGACCTGAGCCTGTTCGCGCAGCGGCGGTTCTCGACCGCCGTGGTCACCAACCTGCTGTCGATCTTCGCCCTCGCCGGGGTCCTGTTCTTCGGCTCGCAGTACCTGCAGTCGGTGCTGGGGCTGTCACCGTTGGCCGCCGGCCTGTTCCTGATTCCGGGCACCGCGGCCAACATGGCGGCCTCGCTGCTCGCCGCCTACCTCGTCCGGCGGTGGCAGCCCGGCACGGTGCTCACCGCGGGCCTGCTCGTCGGCGCGGTCGGCGCGCTGGTGCTGACGCGGCTCGGGACGGTCGACGGCCGCCTGACGTTCGTCGTGGCCTTCGTCGCCGTCGGGGTCGCCGCCGGCCTGGCCCTCACCCTGACGTCCGACCTCGTCGTCGGCTCGGTGCGTCCCGAGCGTGCCGGCGCCGCCTCGGCCGTGTCGGAGACGGCGTACGAGCTCGGCATCGCGCTGGGTGTCGCCGTCCTCGGCTCCGTCGTCCTGGGCATCTTCCGCTCCGGCGTCGACGTCACAGGCCTGACCGCCGAGAACGCCGGGCACGCCCGCGAGACGTTGGGGGAGGCCGTCGCGCTGGCCGGGTCGCTGTCCGGTGAGGTCGGGGACGTGCTGCGAGCCTCGGCGCACGCGGCGTTCGTGGACGGCATGCACGCCGCGGCGACGGTCACCGCGGCCGTCCTGCTCACCAACGCGGTGCTGGTGGCCCGGGCGCTGCGCCGACGGTCGGGTCAGGTGAGCACGACGAAGGAGTGACCGGGCAGCGTCGTAGCCGAGCCGGTGCGGTCGCTGGTCGATTCGCTCGACCACAGCACCGGCGTGCCGCCGACGGGGACGGTGACCGGGGCGTCGGACAGGTTGCACACCAGCGCCGTCCCTCGCCCCGGCGTCCCGACGCGCTTGCGGTGCACCACGATCCAGCGCTCGTCCTCGTCGTGGTCCACCCGGACGTTCGTCAACCATGGGTCGGTGAACTCGGGCCGCTCGGCGCGCAGGGCGAGCAGGCTGCGGTAGATCTCCAACAAGGCTGCGTGCTTTCCCTCGGTGACCTCGCTCCAGTTCAGCTTCGAGCGCTCGAAGGTCGCCGGGTCCTGCGGATCCGGGATGTCGTCGGAATCCCAGCCGTGCGAGGCGAATTCGGCCTTGCGTCCCTCCGCGGTGGCCTTGCCCAGTTCTGGTTCGGGGTGCGAGGTGAAGAACTGGAACGGTGACGACGCGTCGAACTCCTCGCCCATGAAGAGCATCGGGGTGAAGGGGGACAACAGGATCAGGGCGGCCTTGACGGCCTGCTGACCGGTGGTGAGGTAGTGACCCGGCCGGTCACCGACCGCGCGGTTGCCCACCTGGTCGTGGGTCGTGGTGTACGCGACCAGGGAACTGGCCGGCAGCACTCGTGGGTCGACTGGTCGACCGTGGACCCGGCCACGGAACGAGGAGAACGTTCCCGCGTGGAAGAAGCCGTGGCTCAACGTCGTGGCGAGGCAGGACATCGAACCGAAGTCGCCGAAGTAGCCCTGCCGCTCGCCGGACACCGCCGCGTGCACCGCATGGTGGACGTCGTCGTCCCACTGGGCGGTCAATCCGTAGCCGCCGCCCGCGCGCGGGGTGATGAGCGTCGGGTCGTTCAGATCGCTCTCGGCGATCAGGGACAGCGGGCGCCCGACGTGCGCGGAGAGCGATTCGGTCTCGACCGCCAGCTGCTCGAGGATGTGCACCGCGGTGGTGTCGGCAAGGGCGTGGACGGCGTCGAGTCGTAGGGCGTCGATGTGGAACTCGTCGAACCAGCGCAGGGCGTTGTCGACGATGTAGCGGCGCACGACGTCCGACCCGCTCTCGGCGACGTTGACGGTCTGCCCCCACGAATTCGCGCCCTCGGCGAGGTACGGACCGAACTTCTCGAGGTAGTTGCCGGACGGGCCGAGGTGGTTGTAAACCACGTCGAGCGCGACGGCCAGCCCGCGGGCGTGGCAGGCGTCGACGAAGCGCTGCAGCCCGGCCGGGCCGCCGTACCCTTCGTGCACCGTGTACCAGAGGACGCCGTCGTAGCCCCAGTTGTGGGTGCCGTTGAAACCGTTGACCGGCATGACCTCGACGAAGGTGACCCCCAGGTCGACCAGGTGATCGAGCTTGTCGATCGCGGCGTCGAACGTGCCTTCCGGGGTGAACGTGCCGATGTGCAGTTCGTAGAGGACCCCACCCGCCAACCGGCGACCGGTCCAGCCGTCGTCCGTCCACGCGGTGCGGTCGACGTCGAACACCGCCGACGGCTCGTGCACCCCGTCGGGCTGGCGGGGCGAGCGCGGATCGGGGATCACGGCGTCGTCGTCGCCGAGGACGAAGCCGTAGCGCGCCCCGTCCGCCGCAGGCGCGTCGACCGACCACCAGCCGTCCGTCTCGCGCATCTCGTGCAGCTCGCCGTCGAGGTGCAGACGCACGCGGTCGGGGGTCGGCGCCCACACGGAGAACGTGCGGGTGGCGGCGGTGTCCGAGGACGGGGAGGGGCTCATGCGTCCCCGGTACCCGGGCGACGGCTCGTCCACACCCGAACACCGTCCGCTATGACCGACGTCGCGCTACGGTGAGCGCACCGCGGTTCGTCGGGGACCGTGTTCCGGGGGGAAATCATGGTGCTGCCGCGTCTCGTTCTGCCGCGTTCCGTTCGGCGCTCTGTTCTGTCGGGTTCTGTTCTGCTGCGCCGTCTCAGCGTCCTCGTGGCCACCCTGGCCCTGGCGTCGACGCTCACGGCAGCGCCGGCGTCCGCCGTCCCGGTCGTGACGGTGGCCGGTGGCGCGATCTCCGGATTCTCGCGGGACGGCATCGACCAGTACTTCGGCGTGCCGATGGCCGTCGCCGACCGGTACGCCTCGCCGCGGCCGGCGCCAGGATGGACCGGCGTCCGGGAGGCGATCCGGCACGACGATCAGTGCCCGCAGGCGGTGCCGCTGCCGGACCTGCCTCCGAACCCCGTGCTGCCGACGAACCCCGTGCTGCCGCCGATTCCCGTGCTGCCGACGAACTCCGAGGACTGCCTCGGCATCGACCTCTACGTTCCGCCGAACGCCGCGGGCCGATCGCTCCCGGTGATGGTGTACCTGTACGGCGGCGCGTTCGTCGTCGGGAACACCACGCAGTACGACTCGCCGTCCCAGCTGGTGCGCGACGGGGACGTCATCGTCGCGATCCCGAACTACCGCGTCGGGTCGTTCGGATTCCTCGCCCTGCCCGAGCTCGCCGCCGAATCCGGTGGGGCGACGGGCAATCAGGGCATCGAAGACCAGCAGTTCGCGCTGCGGTGGGTGCGGGACAACATCGCCGCGTTCGGCGGTGACCCGTCGAACGTCACGATCTTCGGCGAATCCGCGGGCGGGATGAGCGTGTGCACGCACCTGGCGTCGCCGCGCTCGGCCGGACTGTTCCGGAAGGCGATCGTGCAGAGCGGGCCGTGTTCGCGGAGCCCGCTCGTGCCCCCGAGTCGCGAGGTCGCCTTCGCTCGCGGCGCCGCCTTCGCCGAGGAGATGGGATGCGGCGACGGTCCGGGGCGACTCGCCTGCCTGCGGGGCCTCCCGGTCGACCGGCTGCTGGAGTCCACCACGCACCGGTTCACGAGCCCGAACGCGACGTGGACACCGGTGGTGGACGGCGTCGTGCTCACGGACACGCCGGAGGGTGCACTGCGGGCCGGTGCCTCCGCCGACGTCCCGATCCTGATGGGCAGCAACTCCGAGGAGGGTGGCGCCTTCGTCGTCCTCTTCGATTACCTCGCCGGGCGCGTGCCCACGGCCGAGAGTGTCGCCGCGTCCGTGCGTGAGGTCTATCCGGAAGACGCGGACGCGATCCTGGCCACGTACCCCGTCGACGCCTACCCGACGCCGGCCGACGCCCTGTCCGCGGTGTGGACCGATTCGCTGTTCGCGTGCCCGACCGTCGTCACGGCGGACGCGGCCCGAGCCGGTGGCGCGCGGGTCTGGCAGTACCGCTTCACCGAGGCGCCGCTCGCGCGCGGTGGTCCGCTGCTGCCCGGGGCGTTCCACGCCGCCGACGTGCCCTACCTGTTCTCCCGGCTGGGCGGCATCCCGGTGCCGTGGACGGGCTCCGCCGCTGCCCTCGCCGACCGCATGAAGCGGACCTGGGCGACCTTCGCGCACACCGGCGACCCCAACGGCCCCGGTTTGCCCGCGTGGCCGGACTCCGGCGCGCCCGGCCACCCCGCCCTGCAGTTCGACCGGGACCGCGCCGGGCCGGTCACCGACGTCGCCGACGTCCACCGGTGCGGGTTCTGGGCGGGCGTCTCCTGACCCGATCGTGTGCAGTAGTCCGTGCTGTCCACGGATTTCCGCACACGATCCGGGCGGTTGCAGTGGCACAGTGGAGAGGGTGACCACCCACTCGCCGCTGCCGATGTTTCCGCTCGGCAGCGTGATCCTGCCCGGTGATGCGCTCCCGCTGCACGTCTTCGAGCCGCGGTACCGCGCGATGATCGAGGACATCGTCGTCGGCGACGCGCAGTTCGGGGTGGTGCTGATCGAGCGGGGCCACGAGGTCGGCGGCGGCGACGTCCGCGGGACGGCGGGGGTCATGGTCCGGGTCGACCAGGCGGTGCAGACGCCCGACGGTCGGTACGTGCTCGAGTGCACCGGACTCCACCGCATTCGCGTCCTCGAGTGGCTGCCGGACGATCCGTACCCGCGCGCCACCGTCGAGGACTGGCCGGACTCCGACCACGAGCCCGCCCGCGACGAGCAGTACCAGCAGGTGCGCGACCTCACCGAGCGACTGTTCGACGTCCTGCGCGACATCTCCGAACGCCGTGACCTGCCGCCGCCGGAGACGCCGGTGCTCGATCCGGCCGGGGCGTACGGCGAGCCGACGTCCCTGTGGGAGTTCGCGTCGTCGCTGCCGCTGGGGTCGGCGGACCGCGCGAAGGTCCTCACGGCGGAGACGCCGGGGGAGCGGCTGCGGGTACTGGCGTCGGCGGTCGAGGACGTCACTGCCGTCGCCGAGTTCTCGCGGGGATAGGGTCGAGGAATTCGACAGGTCGACAGGGGTCGACAGGTCCGACCGGAGTCGTCGGCAGCGAGGAGAACGAACGTGGCGCACGAGCGAGCGGGACGACGCGCGGAGCCGTCCGATCTGGTGGACCTTCCGCATCTGGTCACCGCGTACTACACGCAGAAGCCGGACCCCGAGAACCCCGATCAGCAGGTGGTGTTCGGCACGTCCGGGCACCGCGGATCGAGCCTCGACGCGGCGTTCACCGAGGACCACATCGTGGCCACCACGCAGGCCATCGTCGAGTACCGCACCGAGCAGGGCATCACCGGGCCGCTGTTCCTCGGCCGGGACACCCATGCGCTGTCCGAGCCGGCCTGGGCCTCGGCGCTCGAGGTGCTCGCCGCGAACGACGTTGCCGTGCTGATCGATTCGTCGGATCGCTACACCCCCACGCCGGCCGTCAGTCACGCGATCCTGCGGCACAACGCATCCGGTCCCGCGGCGCAGGCGGACGGCATCGTCGTCACGCCGTCGCACAATCCGCCCCGCGACGGCGGATTCAAGTACAACCCGCCCAACGGCGGTCCCGCCGACAGCGATGCGACGTCGGTCATCGCCGCACGCGCCAACGAGATTCTGCGGCAGGGAGTCTCGTCCGTGCGGCGCGTGCCGCTCGCGCGGGCGCTGGCGCAGTCCGCCGAGAAGTACGACTACCTGGGGACGTACGTCGACGACCTTCCGTCCATCCTGGACCTCGACGCCGTGCGGTCCGCCGGCGTGCGCATCGGCGCGGACCCGCTCGGCGGAGCAGCGGTCGACTACTGGGGGGCGATCGCCGAACGTCACCGGCTCGACCTCGAGGTCGTCAACCCGCTCGTCGACGCCACGTGGCGCTTCATGACGCTCGACACCGACGGCAAGATCCGCATGGACTGCTCGTCGCCCAACGCGATGGCGTCGCTCATCGAGGTGCGCGACCGGTACGACATCGCCACCGGGAACGACGCCGACGCCGACCGACACGGCATCGTCACGCCCGACGGCGGCCTGATGAACCCGAATCACTACCTCGCGGTCGCGATCGACTACCTGTTCTCGCACCGACCGGACTGGTCGGCGGACACCGCGGTGGGCAAGACACTGGTGAGTTCGTCCATGATCGATCGCGTGGTGGCCGCGCTCGGCCGTCGGCTGGTCGAGGTGCCCGTCGGGTTCAAGTGGTTCGTCGACGGATTGGTCACGGGGACACTCGGTTTCGGCGGGGAGGAAAGTGCCGGCGCGTCCTTCCTGCGGCGCGACGGGTCCGTGTGGACCACCGACAAGGACGGTATCGTCCTGGCGCTGCTGGCCTCCGAGATCACCGCCGTCACCGGCGAGACCCCGTCGCAGCGGTACGCCGCGTTGGCCGACCGCCACGGCGCCCCGTCGTACGCGCGCACCGACGCCCCCGCCTCGCGGGAGCAGAGGGCCGTGCTGGCGAAGCTGTCGGCGGAGCAGGTCACCGCGACCGAGCTGGCCGGCGAGCCCATCACCGCGACGCTGACCACGGCGCCCGGTAACGGGGCGGCGCTGGGCGGGCTGAAGGTGACCACCGACAGCGCGTGGTTCGCCGCGCGCCCGTCCGGCACCGAGGACGTCTACAAGATCTACGCCGAGTCGTTCCGCGGCGACGATCATCTCGCCGAGGTGCAGGCGGCGGCGCGCGAGCTGGTGTCGTCCGTGCTGTCCGGAGCGTGACCCGGCCGGAGTCCCCGAGCTCGGCGGCTCGCGGTTCGACCGATCGGGACATTCGGATCCTGATCTCGGCGGCGTTCGTCATCGCGCTGGGCTTCGGCATCGTCGCTCCGGCTCTGCCCGGCTTCGCCCGGAACTTCGGGGTCACCGAGTTCGCGGCGACGGCGATCATCAGCGCGTTCGCCGCCACCCGGTTGCTGTTCGCGCCCGCGTCCGGCGCGCTCGTCCAGCGCATCGGTGAACGACGGGTCTACATCACCGGGCTGACCGTCGTCGCCGTCTCGACGGGACTGTGCGCCGTGGCGCAGACGTACTGGCAACTGCTGCTGTTCCGGTCGCTCGGCGGCATCGGCTCCACCATGTTCACCGTGTCGGCTCTCGGGCTCCTGATCCGCATCGCGCCGCCGGACCGGCGCGGCCGGGTGTCGGGGATGTACGCGTCGAGCTTCCTCGCCGGCACCGTGCTGGGACCGTTCGTGGGCGGGGTGGTCCTCGAGATCGGCGGTCTGCGAGCGCCGTTCGTGTTCTACGCCGTGACGCTCGTGATCGCCGCGGCCGTCGTCGCGGTCGGCCTGCGCAGCCCGGTCAAGGACGTCGACCTCGAGTCGGCGCCCGTCGCCGTACGGTTCGCCGACGCGGTCCGGTCGCCGATCTATCGGTCGGCGCTCCTGTCCAACTTCGCCAACGGCTGGGCCGTGTTCGGGGTACGGACGGCGATCGTGCCGCTCTTCGTCGTCGGTGCACTGAACCAAGAGGACTCGATGGCGGCCATCGCGTTGGCGGTGTTCGCCGTCGGCAACGCCGTGGTGCTCGTCCCGGCGGGTCGGTGGTCGGACCGGTACGGCCGCAAGCCCTTCCTGATCGCCGGCCTGGCGGTCTGCGGCGCGACGACGGCCGGTATGGGGGTGTCCGGGTCGACGGTCGTGTTCCTGGTGCTCACCTTCGTGGCGGGCGTCGGTTCGGGTCTGATCACGCCGACCCAGCAGGCGGCGGTGGCCGACCTCGTGGGGTCGCGGGCGCGGGGCGGTCCGGTGCTGGCGGCGTTCCAGATGGCGATGGACGTCGGGTCCGTCATCGGACCGCTCGTCGCCGGTGTGCTGGTGGAGGAGCTGTCCTACGCGTGGGCCTTCGGGACGTCCGGGGCCATTCTGCTGGTCGCCGCGGTGGGCTGGTCGGTCGTGCCCGACACCATCGGACGACCGCTCGTGGCCGACCCGGCAGCGGAGCCGACCGACGATCCCCGGACGACCGGCCCGGCGTCAGCCCGCCAGGCCGACCCCGATGAGCGAGCCGACCGCGTACGTCGCGGCGACGGCCAGTCCGCCGAGGACCAGCTGCCGTAGCGCGCCCAGCACCGTCGACCGTGCGGTGAAGTGCGCGGCGATCGCGCCGGCAGCCAGGAGGCCGACGCCGCCGCACGCGAGTCCCGCGGCGAGCGAGGCGAATCCCAGCAGGAACGGGATCAGCGGGATGATCGCGCCGACCGAGAACAGGACGAACGACGAGCCCGCGGCCACCCACGGCGACGGCTTCTCGTGCGGGTCGATGCCCAGCTCGCGGGAGATGTGCAGATCGACGGCGCGGTCGGCGTCGGTGTGGATCTCGCGGGCGGCGGTGGTCGCGGTGCCCCGAGTCATGCCCATGTCGGTGAGCATGTCCACCAGCTCAGCCTCCTCGGCGTCCGGGTACTTCCGGAACGCGGCGCGCTCGGTGACCACCTCGGCGTCGATCTGCTCGTTCTGCGTGGTCACGGAGGTGTACTCGCCCAGCGCCATCGAGAACGCGCCGGCCACCAGGCCCGCCACGCCACTGAGGACCAGGGTGTGCGTCGTGACGCCCGCACCGCCGACGCCCGCGATGAGCGAGGTGTTGGTCACCAGACCGTCCATGGCACCGAACGTCGCCGCACGGAGCCACCCGCCGGAGACGTCGGCGTGGGAGTGGTCGACGTCGTGGGGAACGATCGGGGCCGATCCGTCGGAGTCCTGAGCTGTGGTCACTGCCGAGAAACTACGCCCGGTTCCGCTGCGCTGCCAGCAAGCGTCGGCTACCCTCAGCTGCGCTTTCAGGGTGGTATCAGGCCCCCGTGGCACCATGAACGCCGTGAACGCGAAGAACCCCGGGTCGTCGAAGTACACCCCGCAGAAGTCGTCGTCCGCCTCCACCTACGTGCTGGGCGGCCTCGCGTTGCTGGTGATCGCGGTCGTCGTCATCGGGGGAGTGCTGTGGCAGAACTCCCGGACCAGCCCGCGGGCCGACGGGTACGGCTCGGTGAAGAACCCCGACGTCGTCGCCTCCGTGGATGCGGACGGGGTCATCGCGGTGGGGCTGCCCTCGGCCACCCGCACCGTCGACGTCTACGAGGACGCGATGTGCCCGTACTGCGCCGAGCTCGAGCAGACCCACGGTCAGGAACTGGCCCAGAAGATCGACGAGGGCGCGATCACCGTCCGCTATCACATGCTCGACTTCCTCAATCAGCTCTCGGCCAGCGGAACCTACAGCACGCGCGCCGTCGCGGCCTCGCAGTGCGTGGCGTCCAGCGGGGATGCGATCGCGTTCTCGGCCTTCCACAGCGCTCTCTTCGCCGCGGAATTCCAGCCGAAGGAGCGGGGCGGCGAGGATCACACCGACGCCCAGCTCGCCGACGCCGCACGGGATGCCGGCGCGTCGGACGAGGCCGTCTCCTGCATCACCGACGGCTCCCGCGTGGACGCCGCGGCGCAGAGCGCGGCCACGGGCAGCCAGGCCCTCGCGGCCACCGGTTCACGCGGGACGCCGACCGTCGTGGTCGACGGCGCCGTCGTCGACACCACCGACAGCGAGTGGGTCGCGAACCTCGGCTGACCGGGTGTGATTGGGCAGCGGCCAGGCGATTTGGCGCCCCGATGGGCATGGTGTAACTTTTTCTCCAGTGTTCACCGGACGAACTCGTTGGGTGATCCGGGGCTATGGCGCAGCTGGTAGCGCACCACACTGGCAGTGTGGGGGTCAGGGGTTCGAGTCCCCTTAGCTCCACCATCACCGACACCCCCTCTCGAGGTTCGAGAGGGGGTGTCGTCGTATGCGGGGCCGGCCAGGACCTGCTCAGCGGCACACGGGTAGGGCGAACGGGCGGGATCCCGCCAATCGGGCGCGGTGGTGTGCGGTCCGGCAGGTCGGGTCAGGCGTGGGCGGCCTCGTACGCCTGCTGCACCTCGGCGGGAATGCGCCCCCGCGGCGCGAGGGTGTACCCCGCTCCGGCGGCCCACTCCCGCACGGCGCGGGCCGATTCCGGCGAACGCCGGCCGGTCTTGGCCCGTCCCGTCGAGCGCGCCGCGGACGTGCCGGCGGACCGCACCCGCGTCGCGTGCTCGACGTAGCGGCCGAGGGTGCGGCGGAATTCCGCGGCATTGTCCGGGCCGAGGTCGATTTCGTAGTCGACGCCGTCGATCGAGAAGACGATGTGTTCACCGTCCTCGCCGAGGGGACTCCGGTCGATATCGTCGACCAGTTCGATCACGACCTTTTTCGCCATTCGCGCTTCCTTCGTCGACCCGGCTGTTTCGGGCAGACTACACGCTTCGGACATTCCGGGTGAAGGGGCCTCGACGCGCCGTAACCGTCTGTCCGACAGTCGAATAGCGCCGATCGGTCGACGCTCTGTTCCTGTCTCGATCGGATCACGATTCGCGGACGACAATGGCACGGCGGTCATTTGCGAGGCAGAGACCAGAGACCGGCGACGCGGCGCACGGGGGAGAACGCCGCCCCGTATCCTCGTCGCATGCCCGGTACGGTTCCCGTCGTTCTCGTCGCCGGCTACCTCGGCTCCGGCAAGACCACGATGCTCAATCACGTCCTCCGCCGAAATCGCGGCATCCGCCTCGGGGTGATCGTCAACGACTTCGGCTCGATCGACATCGATTCCATGCTCGTGGCCGGGCAGGTCGACTCCGTGATCGGGCTCGGCAACGGGTGCCTGTGCTGCGCCGTCGACAGCGAGGACCTGGACGAGATGCTCGGCACGCTCACCGGACCGAGCTCCCCGGTCGACGCCGTCGTCATCGAGGCCAGTGGACTCGCGGAGCCGCGCGCTCTCATTCGGATGGTGCTCGGCAGTACGCACCCCGGAGTGCGGTACGGCGGGCTCGTCGTGGTCGTGGACGCCGTGAACATGACGGACTCGGTGGACCGGCACCCGGAGCTGGGCCACCACCTGGCGCTCGCCGATCTGGTGGTGGTGAACAAGAGCGACCTGGTCGACGACGCCCGCCGGACCGAGATGCGTGACCTGGTCCGTCGGCACGCCCCGGGCGCGCCGGTGGTGATCACCGAGCACGGCCGGGTCGACGTGGCCCTGCTGCTCGACCCGCCGGAGCGGACGGACGACGACGGGCCCCGCCAGCTGAGCCTCGACGACCTCCTCCGCGAGGACGACCACGACCACGACGCGGACCACGAGCATCTGCACGACACCTACCGCAGTGTGGCGGTGGAGACGTCGCGTTACGTCGACCCGCGCGCCCTGATCGCGCTGCTGGAGGACCCGCCGGCGGGTCTCTACCGGTCGAAGGGCTTCGTCCGCTTCACGACGGGCCGTGGCCGGTTCCTCGTGCAGACCGTCGGGCGGCACATCGTGATCGAACGGGCCCCGGCGCGGGGGAGCACGGCTCTGGTGTTCCTCGGCGCGGGCATGGACGACGACGTCGACGCGGTACTCCAGGGCGTGTTACGGGATCGCCCCGCGACGGACGAGGAGATGCTCGTCGTCCACCGCTACCTGCGGAACCAGGAGATCTAGAGCCCGACCCACTCGCTGGTGCCCTCGGGGAAGCGCTGCCGCTTCCAGATGGGCACCTCGGATTTGATGCGGTCGACCAGGGTCTCCAACGCGTCGAACGCGGCGGCGCGGTGCGGGGCGGCCACGGCCGCGACGAGCGCCGTGTCACCGATGGTCAGGTCGCCGACCCGGTGGACGGCGGCCGTCGGCAACCCGGACGCCGCCGCGGCGTCCTCGCAGCAACGACGCAGGAACGCCTCCGCGTCGGGGTGGGCCTGATACTCGAGCGCGGACACCGAGCGACCGCCGTCGTGATCGCGGACGACGCCCCAGAACACCAGCACCGCACCGTGAGTCGGTCCGGCGACGAAGTCCGACACGGTCGCCGGATCGATCGGCTCGGCGGAGATTCGGGCGAGAACGGACGTCATTCGTGTGCTCCTCCGCCGCGCACCTGCGCGATCAGGTGATCGAGAATCGGGTCGAGGACGGACAGGCCATCCTTCACGCCGCCCGGTGACCCGGGCAGGTTGACCACCACCGTGCGCCCGGCCACACCGACCAGCCCGCGGCTCATCGAGGCGTGCACGGTCGCGCCCAGTCCCACGCGGCGAATCTCCTCGGCGACGCCGGGCAGTTCGCGGTCGAGGATCGCGCGCGTCGCCTCGGGCGTGGCGTCGGTGGGGGACACACCCGTGCCACCGGTGGTGACGATCAGGGCGGGTCCGCCGTCCAGCGCGTCCTGCAGTCCGGCCGCGATGTCGGCGTCGGCCACCACCACCGGCCCACGGACGTCGAACGTGCGCTCGGTGAGCCAGGAGACGAGGCGGGGTCCGGTGGTGTCCTCGCGGGTGCCCGCGGCGCCGGCCGTGGACGCGACCACCACGACCGCGGTCCGGTCGCCCAACGGCGCGGGCGGCAGGGCGGGCTCCTCGCGCGTCCAGACCCCGCGCTTGCCGCCTTCCTTGCGCAGCAACCGGATTCCGTCGAGCACCGCGGCGGGATCGACCGCCTTCACCATGTCGTGCAACGTCAGACCGGCCACCGCGACAGCGGTGAGCGCTTCCATTTCCACGCCGGTCCGGCCGGTGGTGCCCGCGGTCGCTTCGATCGCGATGGTGTCCTCGGCGAGGTCGAACGAGATGGACACCGACGTCAGCGGCAACGGATGGCAGAGCGGGATCAACTCGGAGGTCTTCTTCGCCCCGCCGATGCCCGCGATCCGCGCGGTGGACAGAACGTCGGCCTTCGGCAGGCCGTCGGCGCGCACCAGCGCGACCACCTCGGGCGTCGTCCGCAGCACCCCGGCGGCGACGGCGACGCGCGTCGTCTCCCGCTTGGCGCCGACGTCCACCATCCGCGCGCGACCGTCGGAATCGACGTGGGACAGACCGAACTCGTTCACAGGGGCCACACTCGCACAGTGGCGCCGGCGGGGACCTCGGTGGTGTCCTCGGGCAGGTCGACGAGGACGTCGGCGGCGGCCAGGGAGGCCACCAGGTGCGAGCCGGGGCCGGAGGTGGTGATCCCGCCCGGGGTGCGTCGGCCGCGCAGGAACTGACGCTTGCCGGGGATCGAGCGCACCGCGTCCACCAGGATCGCGTCGTCGGGACGCAGTGCCGGGAGTCCGGCGAGGTCACGGAGGACCGGCCGGGCGAAGATCAGGTACGAGACCAGGGTGCTCACCGGATTGCCGGGGAAGCTGATCACGGGCGTGCCGTCGAGGTCGGTCCAGCCCTGCGGCCCGCCCGGCTGCATGCCCACGTGGCCGAAGGTGCCGCCGCGCGGTCCCAGGACGTCGCGGACCACCTCGAAATCGCCCATGGACACCCCACCGGACGTGACGACGACGTCCGCCCGCGTCAGCGCGTCGTCGAGCACCGCGGCGAAGTGCTCGGCGGAGTCGGTGCTGCGGGTCCGGACGGTCACCTCCGCGCCGTCGGCGATCGCGGCGGCGGCGAGGGTGGGCCCGTTGGAGTCGTAGAGGCACCCCGGGCCGGGTTCCGTTCCGGGCGCGACCAGTTCGGCTCCGGTGGCGACGACCGCCACGCGCAGGCGAGGCCGCACCGCCACGCTCGCGTGACCGACGGCGACGATCGCGCCCACGTGGCGCGCCTCGAGCCGTGTCCCCGCCGGGACGACGACGTCGCCCACTCGGACGTCGCTGCCCTGCTCGCGGACGTACTCGCCGGATCGCCGGGACCGCCCGATCCGCACACGACCACCGACGGCCTCCGTGTCCTCCACGGGGACGACCGCGTCGGCCCCGCGGGGGACGGGCGCGCCGGTCATGATCTTGCGGGCCGTGCCGGGGACGTGCGCGTCGCCGCCGTCGTCTCCCGCGGCGACCACTCCGGTGACGTCGAGCTCGACCGGGACCTCGGCCACCGCGGCAGCATCCACCGCGTATCCGTCCATCTGCGAGTTGCGGAAGCTCGGAACGTCAATCAGCGCGCGCAGATCGGTGTGGGCGACGCGTCCGTGGGCATCCTCCACGGCGACGGTGTCCGGCCCGCGGCGGGACAGTGCCGTCCGGATCAGCCGGTCGACCAGAGCGGCGTGATCGGCCACCGAACGTGTGCTGTGCCCCTGCGTCATCGGTTCATCGTAGGAGCCGGGCATACTCGGACGAGACAGCCGAGACGGAACGAGGAGGTGAGACCGGTGACAGTGGTGAGCATGGGGATTCCCCGACTGCCGGGTCAGCGCTCCCTCGCGGCCGACCGCCCGGACGTCCCCGTCCTGCTGGACCGCTTCGGCCGCGTGGCTCGCGACCTGCGCATCTCGGTCACGGAGAAGTGCTCGCTGCGCTGTACCTACTGCATGCCCGCCGAGGGACTGCCCGGGCTGGACGCGGAGCAGGTGCTGAGTGCCGCCGAGATCGCCCGGTTGGTCGGGGTCGCGCACCGCGAACTCGGCGTCCGGGAGGTGCGGTTCACCGGCGGGGAACCGTTGGTGCGCAAGGACATCGTCGACATCGTGGCCCGGTCCGCGACCGCCGCGCCCGACGTGGCGCTGTCGATGACCACCAACGGCATCGGTCTCGACCGCCGCGCCGCGGCACTCGTGCAGGCCGGGCTCGGGCGCGTGAACATCTCCCTCGACACGGTCGACCGCGCGCACTTCGCCGCGCTGACCCGGCGCGACCGGCTCCCGGCCGTCCTCGCCGGCATCGACGGGGCGCTGGCCGCCGGTCTGGCGCCGGTCAAGATCAACGCCGTCCTCATGCGCGAGACGCTCGCGGGAGCGGCCGACCTGCTCGCGTGGTGCCTCGAGCGGGGAGTGGCGCTGCGGTTCATCGAGCAGATGCCGCTCGACGCCGACCGGGAGTGGGCCCGCTCGACCATGGTGCCCGCCGCGGAACTGCTGGCCGTCCTGCGCGAACGATTCGACCTGACGGAGATCGGCCGGTCCGACCCGTCGGCACCCGCCGAGGAGTGGACCGTCGACGGCGGTCCGGCGACGGTCGGCATCATCGCCTCCGTCACCCGATCTTTCTGCTCCGACTGCGACCGCACCCGGCTCACCGCCGAGGGCACGGTCCGATCCTGCCTGTTCAGCGACGTCGAGACCGACCTGCGCGCGGTGCTGCGCCGCGGCGCCGACGACGCCGAGATCGCCGACCTCTGGCGCGGCGCGATGTGGGAGAAGAGCGCCGGCCACGGCATGGACGACGCGGGTTTCGTCCCGCCGGAGCGATCGATGGGGGCCATCGGTGGTTGAGGTGCGCTACTTCGCCGGGGCGGCCGACGCGGCCGGAACCTCCGCCGAGACGCTCGACGCGACGCCGGACCTCACCGTCGGCGAACTCAAGGCCCTGCTGTCCGCACGCCACGGCGCGCGGCTCACGCCCGTCCTGGACGTCGCCGTCTTCCTCGTCGGCGACGAGATGATCCGCGACGACGCCCGCACGGTCGGTCCGCGGGTCGACGTCCTGCCGCCGTTCGCGGGCGGATGACACTCCGCGAGTCTCCGGACGACGTCGTCAAGCGGCGTGCGGACGCCCATCCGAACTTCTTTCCGGCCGAGGCGGCCGGTCTGGCGTGGTTGGCCGACGGGGGAGCGCGGACCGCGCGGGTGATCGAGGTCGACCGCGAGCACATTCGCCTGGAACGCGTTCCCTCCGCGCGGCCGACGCGCGAAGCGGCCGAGGAGTTCGGGCGCATGCTGGCGCGCACCCACGCCGCCGGCGCTCGGGGGTTCGGCTGCCCACCCGACGGCATCGACGGGACCCTCTTCATCGGCAACCGCACGATGACGTCGACCGTCCACGCGTCGTGGGGCGAGTTCTACGCGGCCGAGCGGGTGCTGCCGTACCTGCGGGTGGCGGTGGACGCGGGCACCGTGACCGCCGACGAGGCCGCCCTGGTGGAGCGAGCCTGCGCGCTCGTGGCGTCGGGCGTCGTCGATCCGGTGGGCGGCGCCGACCGCGTCCACGGCGACCTGTGGACCGGCAACGTCCTGTGGTCGCCGGACGGCGTCGTGCTCATCGACCCGGCCGCGCACGGTGGTCATCGCGAGACGGATCTGGCGATGCTCGCCCTGTTCGGCTGCCCGTTCCTCACCGCGATCCACGACGGATATCGGGACGTGGGCACGCTCGACGACGGGTGGGAGGACCGCACGCCGATCCATCAGCTGCACCCGCTCGCCGTGCACGCGGCCGGGCACGGACGCAGTTACGGCGAGTCGCTGGCGACGGCCGCGGCGGAGACGGTGCGCCTACTCGGGTGACCCGGCCGGTCGGGTGACACGCAGGACCAGGTCCTCCCAGCCCGCCACGAGGCGCTCGGGCGTCATGCGGCCGTCGCGCAGTTGGTGGAGCACGACGGTGGCTTCGAGCGGGGCCAGAACAGCGTAGGTCAGCAGTTCGACGTCGCCCTCGACGGGCACGGCCCGCAGCAGTCCCGCGACGTGAGTGAAGCCGACGGCCCAGGCGGGGGCGGCGAAGCGGGACGAGCCGGAGTTCTCGGCGGCGCGTAGGAGCTCGCCCTGGACCTCGACGACACCGAAGCGCGCGCGCCCGTAGGCGAGCAGGCGGTCGAGCGGCGGGGCGCCGGGGCCGAGGGGCGGGGGGCCGAACATGAAGGACTGCTGCAGGGCGGTCTCGGTGTGGTCGAGCAGGGCCAGCATCAGTCCGGAGCGGCTGCCGAAGCGGCGGAACACTGTGCCCTTGCCCACACCGGCACGGGCGGCGACGGCGTCCATGGTGAGCCCGTCGGGGCCGCGCTCGTCGACCAGCGCCACGGCCGCATCGAGCAGCAACCGGCGGTTTCGTGCCGCGTCGCAGCGTTCGGTGTCGCCGTTCGCCAGGGGGAGCAGGGCGTCTGTCACACCGTCAGCTTACGCATGCGGAACAAAAGTGGACTATGGTCCGGTTGTTCGTCGGGGTACTCCCGGATCGATCACCGTCTGCGAAAGGACCACCATGTCTCGCGTCATCGCCCTCGTCGGCAGCCTCCGTGCCGAGTCCGTCACCCGCCGCCTCGCCGAGACCGCCGCGTCCGTCGCGCCCGAGGGCGTCGTGGTCGACATCTTCGAGGGCCTCGGCGACCTCCCCTTCTACAACGAGGACATCGACAACGCCGACGCCCTCACCGCCCACCCGGCCGTCGATCGCCTGCGGACGGCCGTCGTCGACGCCGACGCCGTGCTGCTGCTCACGCCCGAGTACAACGGCACGATTCCCGCCGTGCTGAAGAACGCCATCGACTGGGCGTCGCGTCCGTTCGGTGCCGGCTCGATCAAGGGCAAGCCGACCGCGGTCATCAGCTCCTCGCCGAGCGCGAACGCCGCCCGCTGGGCCAAGGACGACACGGCGAAGGCCGCGCGCATCGCCGGGGCCACCGTGCTCGACGACGCCGACCTGGCCATCGGCAGCATCCTCTCCGCCATCGACGGCAAGCACCCCCGTGACAACTCACAGATCGCGGGCGACGTCGCTGCCGTGGTCACCGCTCTCGACGCCGCGCTCGTCGACGCGTGACGACGCCGGGTGGGCGCGTCGCCGCGACGCGCCCACCCGTCGCGACACGCCGTGATTTCCCGGTTCGGCCCAGGTAATTCCACGACTGTCATTACAAGTTGTGGTGTTGCCTTGCTCTGTCGGACACCAGGTGTAGTGTCTGGAACTACGAGAGGCCACCACGGCTCCGGCCCGCGAGTCGGGGACGCCAGGCCTCCGGGCGGGGTGTCGTCGACCGACACCGGCACGGCCTCTCGGGGCCGACGTCGGGGGGTCGGAGGCTCTGTGGTCGGCACCAGCATCGCGTCACCAGCATCGTCCGAACACCGCACCGTCCGAACACCCGCACCGCCAGCACGCGACACCCGTCACGCGAGAGAACGAGGACACCCGATGAGCGCCACCACCGTCACCGTCTACACCAAGCCCGCGTGCGTCCAGTGCAAGGCGACCTACCGCGCCCTCGACAACGCCGGTGTCGAGTACGACGTGGTGGACATCTCGCTCGACCCCGAGGCCCGCGACTACGTGATGGCGCTCGGCTACCTGCAGGCCCCCGTCGTCGTCGCCGGCGACGAGCACTGGTCCGGCTTCCGCCCGGATCGCATCAAGTCGATCGTCACCGCCGCTGCCTGAAGCGCCCCGGTCGTCCCGGAGGGCGATCAGTAGTCCGGTCGGCCCCGCGGGTCGACGTGGACATCGGTGTCCGTCGTCGTCGTGCGGGAGGTGAGAAGCGTGACCGAGTCCCTGGTCTACTTCTCCAGCGCGTCCGAGAACACCCACCGGTTCGTCCGCAAACTGAATCTGCCCGCGACGCGCATCCCGATCTCGTCGCGTGACGCGGCACTGCACGTCGACCGTCCGTACGTGTTGGTCCTGCCGACGTACGGCGGCGGACTGACGGCCACGGGACGCGACACGTCGTACGTCCCCAAGCCCGTCATCCGGTTCCTCAACGATCCCCACAACCGCTCTCTGATCCGCGCGGTCATCGCGGCCGGCAACACCAACTTCGGGGAGTCGTACTGCTTCGCGGGTGACGTGATCGCCGCGAAGTGCCACGTTCCCTATCTCTACCGCTTCGAGTTGATGGGCACTCCCGAGGACGTCGACCGCGTCCGCGAGGGACTCGCCCAGTTCTGGGACCGCCACGACGGTGAGAACCCGAGTGGCGCCACCCGGCCCGCTGACACGACCCGCATCATCACCGCCACCCCGTAGGAGTTACGCCCATGGCCCCGACCGTCACGGACACGTCCCCGGCGACGTCCCGATCCGACGCATCGGATCTCGACTACCACGCGCTCAACGCGATGCTGAACCTCTACGGGCCGAACGGGGAGATCCAGTTCGACAAGGACCGTGAGGCGGCGCGGGCGTACTTCCTGCAGCACGTCAACCAGAACACCGTCTTCTTCCACAACCTGGACGAGAAGCTCGACTACCTGGTCGAGGAGAACTACTACGAGGCCGAGGTGCTCGAGCAGTACTCGCGGTCGTTCGTCAAGACCCTGCTCGACCACGCCTACTCCAAGAAGTTCCGGTTCCCGACGTTCCTGGGCGCGTTCAAGTACTACACCTCGTACACGCTGAAGACGTTCGACGGGAAGCGCTACCTCGAGCGGTTCGAGGATCGCGTCGTCATGGTGGCGCTGACCCTCGCCGCCGGTGACGAGGTGCTGGCGCGGCACCTGGTCGACGAGATCATCGCCGGCCGGTTCCAGCCGGCGACGCCGACGTTCCTCAACTCGGGCAAGAAGCAGCGCGGCGAGCCCGTCTCCTGCTTCCTGCTGCGCATCGAGGACAACATGGAGTCCATCGGTCGCTCGATCAACTCGGCCCTGCAGCTGTCCAAGCGCGGCGGCGGAGTGGCGTTGCTGCTCAGCAACATTCGTGAGGCCGGCGCGCCGATCAAGCGCATCGAGAACCAGTCGTCCGGCGTCATCCCGATCATGAAGCTGCTCGAGGACTCGTTCTCCTACGCCAACCAGCTCGGCGCCCGGCAGGGTGCGGGTGCGGTGTACCTGCACGCGCATCACCCCGACATCTACCGCTTCCTCGACACCAAGCGCGAGAACGCGGACGAGAAGATCCGCATCAAGACGCTGTCGCTGGGTGTGGTGATCCCGGACATCACCTTCGAGCTGGCGAAGAAGAACGAGGACATGTACCTGTTCTCGCCGTACGACGTCGAGCGCATCTACGGTGTGCCCTTCGCGGACGTGAACGTCACCGAGAAGTACCACGAGATGGTGGACGACAAGCGCATCCGCAAGACCAAGATCAAGGCGCGCGAGTTCTTCCAGACCCTCGCCGAGCTGCAGTTCGAGTCGGGCTACCCGTACATCATGTTCGAGGACACGGTGAACCGGGCCAATCCGATCGACGGCAAGATCACCCACTCCAACCTGTGCTCGGAGATCCTGCAGGTCTCCACGCCGTCGACGTTCAACGACGATCTGTCCTACAGCCATGTGGGCAAGGACATCTCGTGCAACCTCGGCTCGCTGAACATCGCCAAGACGATGGACTCGCCGGACTTCGCGCAGACCATCGAGGTCGCCATCCGCGGCCTGACGGCCGTCTCCGATCAGACGCACATCACCTCGGTGCCGTCGATCGAGGAGGGCAACAACAACTCTCACGCCATCGGCCTCGGGCAGATGAACCTGCACGGGTACCTCGCTCGCGAGCGCATCTTCTACGGCAGCGAGGAGGGCATCGACTTCACCGACATGTACTTCTACACGGTGCTGTTCCATGCGCTGCGCGCGTCGAACCGCCTCGCCATCGAGCGTGGCACCTCCTTCGGTGGGTTCTCCGCGTCGAAGTACGCCTCCGGTGAGTTCTTCGACAAGTACACCGACCAGGTGTGGGAGCCGAAGACCGCGCGGGTGCGAGAGTTGTTCGCCGACGCCGGAATTCACATCCCGACGCAGGCCGACTGGGAGCAGTTGAAGGCGTCGGTGCGCGAGCACGGCATCTACAACCAGAACCTGCAGGCGGTCCCGCCGACCG
The DNA here is from genome assembly GCF_019834675.1 of Rhodococcoides corynebacterioides. Taxonomy (GTDB): domain Bacteria; phylum Actinomycetota; class Actinomycetes; order Mycobacteriales; family Mycobacteriaceae; genus Rhodococcoides; species Rhodococcoides corynebacterioides_A. The sequence continues at coordinate 103,500 of NZ_JABUBU010000004.1, forward strand.
GGTCGATCTCCTACATCAACTACTCCACCAGCTCCATCCACCCGGTGGCGTCGAAGATCGAGATCCGCAAGGAAGGCAAGATCGGCCGCGTCTACTACCCGGCGCCGTACCTGACCAACGACAACCTGGATTACTACCAGGACGCGTACGAGATCGGGTACGAGAAGATCATCGACACCTACGCCGCGGCCACGCAGCACGTCGATCAGGGCTTGTCGCTGACGCTGTTCTTCAAGGACACCGCCACCACCCGCGACATCAACAAGGCGCAGATCTACGCGTGGCGCAAGGGCATCAAGACGCTGTACTACATCCGGCTGCGGCAGATGGCTCTCGAAGGCACCGAGGTCGAGGGCTGCGTCAGCTGCATGCTCTAGCAGGTGGCTCCGTGCCCGGTAGGGTCGGAGAGAAGGTCGGTGAGGGCGTGTCACGCCCGGTCACGAGCATCGCGGTGCGGCCGCGAAACAGGGTCGACTCAGCAGGTAGGAAATCATGGTGAAGCTCATCGATCGCGTGTCCGCGATCAACTGGAACCGCGTGCAGGACGACAAGGACGCCGAGGTCTGGGATCGCCTCACCGGCAACTTCTGGCTCCCCGAGAAGGTGCCGGTGTCCAACGACATCCCGTCCTGGCAGACCCTCACCGAGCACGAGAAGCAGCTCACCATGCGGGTCTTCACCGGCCTGACGCTGCTCGACACGATCCAGGGCACCGTGGGCGCCGTGTCGCTGATCCCCGATGCGATCACCCCGCACGAGGAGGCGGTGTACACCAACATCGCGTTCATGGAGTCGGTGCACGCCAAGTCCTACTCGTCGATCTTCTCCACCCTGTGCTCCACGCGGGACATCGACGACGCGTTCCGCTGGTCGGAGGAGAACCCCAACCTGCAGCGCAAGGCGTCCATCGTCATGGACTACTACCAGGGCGACGACCCGCTCAAGCGCAAGGTCGCCTCGACTCTTCTCGAGTCGTTCCTCTTCTACTCGGGTTTCTACCTGCCGATGTACTGGTCCTCGCGGGCCAAGCTCACCAACACCGCCGACCTGGTCCGCCTGATCATTCGCGACGAGGCGGTGCACGGGTACTACATCGGCTACAAGTACCAGCGCGGGCTCGAGACGCGGTCCGCCGCCGAGCGCGAGGAGCTGAAGAACTACACCTTCGACCTCCTCTTCGAGCTGTACGAGAACGAGACCGAGTACACCCAGGACCTCTACGACGAGGTCGGGCTCAGCGAGGACGTCAAGAAGTTCCTCCGCTACAACGCCAACAAGGCGCTGATGAACCTCGGCTACGAGGGGCTCTTCCCCAAGGACGAGACCGACGTCAACCCGGCGATCCTGTCGGCGCTCTCGCCCAACGCGGACGAGAACCACGATTTCTTCTCCGGCTCCGGTAGCTCCTACGTCATCGGCAAGGCCGTCAACACCGAGGACGACGACTGGGACTTCTGATTCCCTGCTCGTGAACGGGGCACCACCGGTCCGGTGGTGCCCCGTTTCGCGTGTCGGGGGTCGGGGTCGGCGCGCGAGTTTCCCCACACGATCCGCCCCGATCCCGCGGATCGGCAGAACTTCGGCCGATAGTGCGGCAGAACTCGCGGACCCCCGGCGGGAACCTGCGCAGGTTGTAGCCATGTGCACGGGTTGCAACCGGTGAGGGTGGCGGGAACCTGCGCAGGTGCTCAGTCGCGGCGGCAGGTTCCGGCGGTGTCCTGTCGCCGCGCCCAGGGCGCGAGTTTCGCCACACGATTCGCCCCGATCCCGCGGATCCGCAGAACTCCGTCCGATAGTGCGGCAGAATCGCATACCAGGGTGGCGGGAACCTGCGCGGGTGCGCGGACCTACCGCCGGAACCAGGCCTCCGGGCCGTGGTGGAGGGCCTTGTCGATCCTGAGCCGGGAGGTGTCGGTGAGGTCGGCCGGCAGGTCACTCGCGTCGAACCAGCGAACGTCGGTGTTCTCGTCGTCCGCCACCCGAGCCTCACCGGAGACGTGCCGGGCGAGGAAGCAGAGGTCGAGGTACTGCGTGTGGTCGCCGTTGGGATAGACGATCGGCTCGGTCACGTCGACGCTGGTCAGCCGAACGAGCTCGGCCACCACACCCGTCTCCTCGGCGATCTCGCGCAGGGCGGCCGGGCCGGGCTCCTCACCGGGCTCGAGCACCCCGGACACGACGGCCCAGCGACCGTTGTCGACGCGGCGGGTCAGCAGAATTCGATCGTCGGCATCCAGGACGACGACGCTGACGCCGGACAGCCAGAGCGGGGCGTGGCCGATCTTCTCGCGCAGGTCGAGGATGAACTCGGGGACCGGCACGTCAGACGTACCCGTTGAGAGAGTTCTCGAGGTCGGTGAGGATCGTGCGCGCGGCGATGACCCCGTCGCCCGACCAGGCGGCGTCGTCGACGGCGAAGACGCGTCCGTCGGTGGCGGCGCCGAGGTCCTTCCACGCGTCGCTCTCCATGACGGACCGCCCGTACTCGAGTCCGTCGGGGCCGTCGAAGACCACGTAGATCAGATCGCCCTCGGCGACGGAGAGGTCGTCGGCGGGCAGGGGAGCGGTCGGACCCTGCTGGGGTCCGGGTCGTCGCACGCCGGCGGCGGTCAGGACCTGGCCCGCGAAGCTGTCGTCGCCGAGGACGTCGGCGCCGTCGCCGTGGAAGCGCACCACCGACGCCTCGGTCAGTCGGCTGTTCAGCCGCAGCCCGACGTCCTGCGCGCGGGCGCGGTAGTCGTCGACGGCGCGCGCCGCCGCGTCCCGACGCCCCATCGCCGTGGCGGCGAGGACGGTCCGGTCGGTCCACGACGACGCCTGGCGGGTCAGGACGGTGGGAGCGATGTCGCCGAGTCGGTCGCGCAGGGCCGGGTCGAGGTCGTCGGTGCCGATGATGACGTCGGGCGCGAGGGCTCGTACCGCCTCGACGTCGGGTGCCGATTCGGGGCCGACGGGCGCGATCTGCGCGATGCCGGTGCCGAGGTAATCGGGGCGCGGGAGGGCCGACGGGGGAGCGGTGGGCGCGAGCGGAACGGTGGGCGCCCCCACGACCTGCTCCCACGTGCCGACGGCGCAGGACGCGTCGAGCGCCTCCATCGACAGCACGACGATGCGTCGGGGATCGGCCGGCACCGTGACGGTGCTCCCGCTGCCGACCACGATGCGCTGGTCACCCTGCCGGCCGAACGCGTCGACGGGTTGGGGGAGAGCGCACAGGCCGACGGTGTCGCGCTCGATCCCGACGACCCCCGCGCCGGCCACGTTGGTGGTCGTCCGGACGATGCTCGACGCGTCGTCCCCGCCGGTGTCGCCGCAGGCCGTGACCGTCGTGACCACGGCTCCGACGGTGAGGACGAGTGCGGCCGATCGACGACGGGAGCGACGGAGCATGGCGGTGACCCTACTGGAGGGGACACGGCGTGACGGACGACCTACGACACCGAGTAGGACCCGCGCTTCACATGTAGGCCGTGGGGGTTACGATCCATGTAGCGCACAAACCTGCGTCCACTCCGCTCGCGCGGGGAGACGCGCATTCAGGAGGATCAGTGACTGCCCTAGCGCCCCAGCCAGTCCCCGAGCTGACGGCTTCGCGGCCGTACCCGCCCCGCATGGGGCCCAAGGGCTCGTTCATCCACAAGATGGTGACGACCACCGATCCGAAAACGCTCGGCATCATGTACATGGTCACCTCGTTCGGGTTCTTCCTGTTCGGTGGTGTCCTGGCGCTGCTCATGCGCGCGGAGCTGGCCCTGCCGGGCCTGCAGTTCCTGTCGAACGAGCAGTACAACCAGCTCTTCACCATGCACGGCACCATCATGCTGCTGCTGTACGCGACGCCGATCGTCTTCGCGTTCGCGAACTACATCATGCCGCTGCAGCTCGGCGCGCCGGACGTGGCGTTCCCGCGTCTGAACGCGTTCAGCTACTGGCTCTACCTCTTCGGTGCGCTCATCGCCTCGGCTGGCTTCATCACCCCCGGCGGTGCCGCCGACTTCGGGTGGACGGCCTACACGCCGCTGACCGACGCCGTGCACTCGCCCGGCATCGGCGCCGACTTCTGGATCATGGGCCTGGCGCTGTCCGGCCTCGGCACCATCCTCGGTGGCGTCAACATGATCACCACGGTCATCTGCCTGCGTGCGCCCGGCATGACCATGTTCCGTATGCCGATCTTCACCTGGAACATCTTCGTCACGATGATCCTGGTGCTCCTGGCCTTCCCGCTGCTCACCGCGGCGCTGCTGGGTCTGGCGGCCGACCGTCACCTCGGCGCGCACCTGTTCGATCCGGCCACCGGCGGTGTCCTGCTGTGGCAGCACCTGTTCTGGTTCTTCGGTCACCCCGAGGTGTACATCATCGCGCTGCCGTTCTTCGGCATCGTCTCGGAGATCTTCCCGGTCTTCTCGCGTAAGCCGCTGTTCGGCTACACGGGTCTGATCTACGCCACCATCGCCATCGCGGCGCTGTCCATCGCGGTGTGGGCGCACCACATGTACGCCACCGGCGCGGTGCTGCTGCCGTTCTTCTCGTTCATGACGTTCCTCATCGCGGTGCCCACCGGTGTGAAGTTCTTCAACTGGATCGGCACCATGTGGAAGGGGCACCTGACCTTCGAGACGCCGATGCTCTTCTCGGTCGGCTTCCTGGTGACGTTCCTCTTCGGTGGTCTGTCCGGCGTGCTGCTCGCCAGCCCGCCCATCGACTTCCACGTCACCGACTCGTACTTCGTGGTCGCGCACTTCCACTACGTGCTCTTCGGCACCATCGTGTTCGCCACCTACGCCGGCATCTACTTCTGGTTCCCCAAGATGACCGGTCGCATGATGGACGAGGCGCTCGGCAAGTGGCACTTCTGGGCCACGTTCATCGGCTTCCACGCCACGTTCCTGGTGCAGCACTGGCTCGGCGCCGAGGGCTTCCCGCGTCGCTACGCCGACTACCTGCCCTCCGACGGCTTCACGGTGCTGAACTCGATCTCGACGGTCGGTGCGTTCGTGCTCGGTGCCTCGACGCTGCCGTTCCTGTGGAACGTCTTCAAGAGCTACCGCTACGGCGACCCGGTCACGGTCGACGATCCGTGGGGTTACGGCAACTCGCTCGAGTGGGCCACCAGCTGCCCGCCGCCGCGCCACAACTTCGTGGAGCTGCCGCGCATCCGCTCGGAGCGCCCGGCGTTCGAGCTGCACTACCCGCACATGGTCGAGCGCATGCGTGCCGAGGCGCACGTGGGCCCCGGCCACGGCGGCGGCAAGACCACGGAAACGCTCGAGAAGGCTCGTCGGGCACCGATCGCCACTAGCGACCACGAGTCGTCGGCGGACCGCGATCCGGATTCCGGCCGCCAGCACTGACACTGTTCGACGCGAAAGCCCCTCCCGTCACGGCGAGGGGCTTTTCGCTGGAAAGGGGTTCTCGTGACCAGCAGTGAGCCGGCGTCCGGCCGGGGATCCACATCGATACTCGTGACCGTCACCGGTGGCGACAAGCCGGGCGTCACGTCCGTCCTGTTCGCCACCCTCGCGCGCCACGACGTCGCCGTCCTCGACGTCGAGCAGGTCGTCATCCGCGGCCGCCTGACGCTCGGGGTGCTCGGCGAGTGCCCCGGGGACGTCGAAGCGGTGCAGGAGCACCTCGAGGAGGCGATGGCCACCGTCGGCGTGCACGTCGACGTGGAGGTCGGCAGCGAGCACGGACGCGCACCACTGTCGACGCACGTCGTGGTGGTGCTCGGCCGGCCGGTCACGGCGCGCGCGATCAGCGTGCTGTCCAGCGAGCTGGCCCGCCAGGGCGCGAACATCGATTCCATTCGTGGCATCGCCGACTACCCGGTCACCGGCCTCGAGCTGCACGTGTCGGTGGACCACGCGGTGACCGACGCCGACGAGCGTCTGCGCACCTCGCTCGCCACCGTCGCCGCCGGTGTGGGCATCGACGTCGCGGTGGAGCGGGCCGGCCTGGCCCGACGCGCGAAGCGCCTCATCGTCTTCGACGTCGACTCGACGTTGGTCCAGGGTGAGGTCATCGAGATGCTCGCGGCACGCGCGGGCGTCGAGGACGAGGTCCGCGAGGTCACCGAGGCCGCCATGCGCGGCGAGATCGACTTCGCGGAGTCCCTCGATCGCCGCGTGGCGACGCTGGCCGGACTCGACGCCTCGGTCATCGACGAGGTCGCCGCAGAGTTGCAACTCACCCCGGGCGCCCGCACCACGATCCGAACGCTGCGACGCCTCGGCTACCACTGTGGTGTGGTCTCCGGCGGTTTCCGTCAGGTGATCGAGGGCCTCGCGCACGAGCTCGAGCTCGATTTCGTGCAGGCCAACACCCTCGAGATCGTCGACGGTACGCTCACCGGTCGCGTGACCGGGCAGGTGGTCGACCGCGCGCAGAAGGCAGTGGCGTTGCGGCAGTTCGCCGCCGAGGTGGGGGTGCCGATGGAGCAGACCGTGGCCGTCGGCGACGGCGCCAACGACATCGACATGCTCACCGCGGCGGGACTCGGCGTCGCGTTCAACGCCAAACCCGCCCTGCGGGAGGTGGCGGACACCGCTCTGTCCTCCCCGTTCCTCGACGCGCTGCTGTTCGTCCTCGGGGTCACCCGGAGCGAGATCGAGGCCGCCGACACCGTCGACGGCCTGGTCCGGCGCATCCCCATCCCGTGATCGAGCCCGACCACGAGGCCGACGCCGCGACCGAGGCCGGCGCCGTGCCCGAGCCCGCCACGTCGCCGGTCGACCGGCACGCCGCACTCGTCCGGATGGCCGAGGCGTCGGACCGGTTCGGCAGCCGCCGTGACCCCGACGACCCCGGCGACGTCCGCGCGATGCCGATGGTGCTGCACATCCCCAAGGCCGATCCGCCGGCGCGATCGGCGCTGCTCCGCGCCGCGGCCACCGCCACCGCTCTCGTGTGTCTCGACCCGCGAGTGGGACCGGACGGGCCGTGGCACGACGAGTACACGGCTTGGCTGGACGCCCGCATTCGCAAGGTCTCCCGTCGCGCCCGCGGCGCGCAGTGGACGGCGGCGCAGCAGGTCGACGGCATCACCACCACCGTCGACGGGGCGTCGGCGCGCGTCCACGTGCCCTGCCGACTGCGTGACCTCGATCCACGCCTGCGCAAGCTCCAGGTCGAGGGCACCGACCTGCCGCCCGACGACGGCACCGACGCGCCCGACCCCGACGCCCTCGAGCTGTGGGTCGACGGCGCCCTCGACATGACCGTGGGCAAGACCGCCGCGCAGGTCGGCCACGCGGTGATGCTCGCCGCGGGACGTCTGCCGTTCGAGACCGTCGAGCGGTGGTTCGATCGTGGCTGCCCGACCGACGTGCGCATCGCCGACGCGGGTCGGTGGTCCGCGCTGATCGTCCGCGGCGACGACGTCGTCGGGGTGCGCGACGCCGGCTACACCGAGGTGGCGCCCGGCTCCATGACGGTGCTCGCGGACCTGCGCAGCATCGCCTGAATCAGCGCGCCGCTGCGTCGATGGCGGCGCTCAGCGCGCCGCTGCGCCGATGGCGGCGCTCAGCGCGCCGCTGCGTCGATGGCGGCGCTCAGCGCGCCGCGGTCACGTACACCAGGACGATCGGCCCCGCCACCGCGACCACACTGCCCGGCTCCTGCCCGTCCGGGTCGAGCGGTCGCCCGTCCCGCGACGCGGAGTCGAACACCGGCAGGTAGACCGACTCCGGCGTCACGGCGTCGTGGTGGGGGAGCACGATGCCCGCCGATCCGCCGGCGTGCACCACCAGCAACGCCGACTCGAAGGACCGACCCCGCGAGCCCGGGATGCGCACGTCGGATCCGTCCACCCACGCCTGCAGGGTGCGGGCCGTGTCGTCGTGCCACGCGTCGCCCACGATCTCGTTCCCGGCGGCGTCGAACCACACCAGATCCGGCTCGCCCGTCGGCGTGCGTCGCCCCGCGAAGAACTCCTGCTGACGCAGCACCGGCGCCGTCCGTCGGCAGCGGAGCGCGCGCGCGATCGTGGTCGCGAGGTCGGTGTCGCGGCCGTCCCAGCGCACGGCGTGCGCGTCGGCAGCCGGCGTGTCGGCGGGAACGCAGTAGGCGTTGTTGTTGCCGTGCTGGGTGTGCCCGAACTCGTCGCCCGCCAGGAACATCGGCGTGCCCGTGGACAGGGCGAGCACCGACAGCAGCGCCCGCACGTGCCGGTCACGGGCGGCGAGGATCACCGGGTCGTCGGTGTCCCCCTCGACGCCGTGGTTGACGGAGTGGTTGCCGTCCGAGCCGTCGCGGTTGGACTCGCCGTTGGCCTCGTTGTGCTTGCGCTCGTAGGAGACGAGGTCGCGGGCGGTGAACCCGTCGTGCGCGGTGACGAAATTGATCGACGCCCACGGCCGGCGTCCGTCCGCGCCGAAGATGTCCTCGGATCCCGCCAGCCGGGAGGCGAGTTCGCGCACCCCGCCCTGCCCGGCGAAGAACCGTCGCACGGTGTCGCGGTAGCGGTCGTTCCACTCGCTCCACACGCCGCCGAAGCCGCCCACCTGATAGCCGGGTCCCGTTGCGTCCCACGGCTCGGCGATGAGCTTGGTCCGGCAGAGCACGGGGTCGGCGGCGATCGCGCTGAGCAGCGGAGCCCGCGGGTCGAAGCGCCACCCGCCGGGGCGTCCCAGCGTGGACGCGAGGTCGAAGCGGAATCCGTCGACACCGAGGTCGTCGGCCCAGTAGCGCAGCGAGTCGCACACCATCCGCACGACGGCGGGTGACGCGGCGTCGAGCGTGTTGCCGCAGCCGGTGAGGTCGACGTCGCGGCCACGCTCGTCGAGGAGGTAGTAGCCGGGGGCGTCGAGTCCCCGCCAGGAGAGGGAGGGGCCGTCGACGCCGCCCTCGCAGGTGTGGTTGTAGACGACGTCGAGGATGACCTCCAGGCCGGCGTCGTGGAGCGTGTCGACCATGGCCCGGAACTCCTCGACCTCGCCGCCGGGAACGGAGGAGTAGCGCGGCTCGGGAGCGAAGTAGGACGCCGTCGAGTAGCCCCAATGGTTGCGCATGCCGCGCGCCCGGACGCCCGGTTCGGTGAGGCAGGCGTGCACCGGCAGCAGTTCGACGGCGGTGACGCCGAGATCCGTCAGATGCGCGACGACGGCCGGATGCGCGAGCCCGGCGTACGTCCCACGCAGGGATTCCGGGACGTCGGGGTGGGCCGCGGTGAAGGACCCCACGTGCAGCTCGTAGACGACGGTCGCGTCCCAGTCGGTCTCGAGTCGGGTCCGACCGCGCCGGTCGACGGCCGGGGTGACCACGGCCAGCGGACCGTGCCCGAGGGAGTCGCGGTGGGACCGGTGACCGAACGGTTCGTCGTCGTACGGGAGCAGGGCCTGCGCGTCGCCGAGACCGCCGACGATGCGCCGCGCGTACGGGTCGAGCAGCAGCTTGCCCGGGTCGAACCGGCGCCCCGTCTCCGGGTGCCAGGGGCCGTCGGCGCGCAGCCCGTAGCGCGTGCCGACGCCGGCCTCGGCCACGACGCCGTGCCAGATTCCGTAGGTGCGCTCGGGAAGGCGGTGCCGGGTCTCGGCGCCGCCCTCGTCGACGATGCAGACGTCCACCGCGGTGGCCTCGGGAGCGTGGACGGCGAAGGAGACGCCGCCCTCGACCGGGTGCGCGCCGAGCGGGAAGGGGCGGCCGGGGGCCGAATGCGTGCGGCCGGGGGCCGAATGCGTGCGGCCGGGGGCCGAGTGGGTGCGGGGGGACGGGCGTTCGTGCGACACGCGAGGCAATCCTGCCGTGTCGAGCCCTCCGGCGTGCGACAAGATGGACGCCGTGTCCGAACCTGATCCAGACCTGCTCGTCCAACTCGACTCCGTCTCCGTCCGCCGGGGGTCGACCACGCTCGTCGGCCCGGTGACCTGGAACGTCGAACTCGACGAGCGGTGGGTGGTGCTCGGCCCCAACGGAGCGGGCAAGACGACGCTGCTGAAGATCGCCGCCGCGGAGCTGTATCCGACCGAGGGCACCGCGCACGTGCTGGCGGAAACCCTGGGGCACGTGGACATCTCGGAGCTCAAGCCGCGCATCGGGCTGTCGTCGGCAGCCCTGGCCGGGCGCATCCCCGGCGACGAGGTGGTGTCCGATCTGGTGGTCTCCGCCGGCTACGCGGTCCTCGGCCGATGGCGCGAGGAGTACGAGGCCGTCGACGACGAGCGCGCGATCGACATGCTCGAGCGCGCCGGTATCGAGCACCTGGCCCGCCGTACCTTCGGCACGCTGTCCGAGGGGGAGCGCAAGCGAGTGCTCATCGCGCGGGCGCTCATGACCGACCCGGAACTGCTCCTGCTCGACGAGCCCGCTGCGGGCCTCGACCTCGGTGGTCGCGAGGATCTGGTCGCGATCCTCACCGAGCTCGCGATGAATCCCGACGCTCCGGCGACCGTCCTGGTCACGCACCACGTCGAGGAGATCCCGCCGGGCTTCACCCACGCCATGCTGCTCAAGGAGGGCGGCGTGGTCGCGCAGGGACTGATCGACGACGTCATCACCGAGGAGAATCTCTCGACGGCCTTCAGTCAGGCGATCGCGCTCGACCGGGCGGACGACCGCTTCTTCGCCCGCCGCAAGCGCCGCGGCCCGTCGCACCGCCGCGCCCGATGAGCGTGCCGGTTCGCGACGCGTCGACCGTCGTCCTGGTGCGGGACGGCGAGCACGGCCTCGAGGTGTTCCTGCAGCGCCGGGTGAAGGCGATGGCCTTCGCCGCGGGCATGACGGTCTATCCCGGCGGCGGCGTCGACGCGTCCGACCGCACCGCGCCGACGGGCGAGGACCCCTGGGTCGGGCCCGCGCCGTCGTGGTGGGCCGAGCAGTTCGGTACCGACATCCCGACCGCCCGTGCCCTGGTCCTCGCCGCGGTGCGGGAGACGTTCGAGGAATGCGGCATCCTGCTCGCCGGACCGGACGAGCACTCGGTCGTCGCCGACACCACCGCGTACGCGGCGGGTCGACGGGCGGTCGAGTCCCGCGAGATCGCGTTCTCGGAGTTCCTCGCCGACACCGGACTGTCCGTCCGCGCCGATCTGCTCCGGCCGGCCGCTCGGTGGATCACCCCGGAAGGGGAGACCACGCGCCGCTACGACACCCGGTTCTTCCTCGCCGCGGTGCCGAGCGGGCAGCGAGCCGACGACGCCACCAGCGAAGCCGTCGACGCCGGCTGGTTCCGACCCGTCGACGCCGTCGCGGATCTGCGCACCCGAGCCCGCACGATGATGCCGCCCACCTGGTCGACCCTCGCGGATCTGGCCGAGCACACCACGGTGGCCGAGGCCTTCGCGGCGCCGTACCACCTCGACCCCGTACAGCCGGTCCTCGTGCGCGACGGCGAGCACCGCCGCGTCGAATTCCCAGGCGCGGAGCGCTATTACGCGGCCTTCGCCTGAGGGCGCGACCCCCGGTAGCCTCACCGCCATGGCTGAATTCGTGACACTCGACGTCGACGGCGGTATCGGCACCATCCGGCTCTCCCGCCCGCCCATGAACGCGCTCAACCGGCAGGTGCAGGGGGAGTTGCGCGAGGTCGCCGCGGCGGCGACGGCGGACGAGTCGGTGCGTGCGGTGATCGTGTACGGCGGCGAGAAGGTCTTCGCCGCGGGTGCGGACATCAAGGAGATGGCCGAAATGAGCGCCCAGCAGATGACCGACGCGATCGGGCAGCTGCAGGCGGGCCTGGGGGCCGTCGCGTCGATTCCCAAGCCGACGGTCGCGGCGATCACGGGGTACGCCCTGGGCGGTGGCCTCGAGGTCGCCCTCGGTGCCGACCGGCGCATCGCGGGGGACAACGCCAAGCTCGGCGTGCCGGAGGTGCTCCTCGGCGTCATTCCGGGCGGTGGCGGCACTCAGCGGCTCGCCCGCCTGATCGGACCGAGCCGCGCCAAGGACCTGGTCTTCACCGGCCGGTTCGTCGGCGCGGAGGAGGCGCTGCGCATCGGACTCGTCGACGAGGTGGTGGCTCCCGATGCGGTGTACGACGCCGCGCGCGCATGGGCGAGCCAGTTCGTCGGCGGGGCGTCGCGCGCGTTGGCGGCGGCCAAGGCGGCGATCGACGAGGGCCTCGACACCGACCTCGCCACGGGGCTGAAGATCGAGGCGCACGTCTTCGCGTCGTTGTTCGCCACCGACGACCGGTCGATCGGCATGTCGTCCTTCCTCGAGAACGGCCCCGGCAAGGCCGAGTTCACCGGGAACTGACGTCGGCGGCCGCGGGGCACCGGTTAGGCTCTGTTTTCATGACCGTTCGTCACGACCCGATCCCGGCCGATTCCTCGGCCGACGCGACCACCGACCCGGCACCTCGGCCGCACGCCAGTGCCGAGGAGGTGGCGGCCGCACGCTCGGACACCAAGCTCGCCCAGGTGCTCTACCACGACTGGGAAGCCGAGACGTACGACGACAAGTGGTCCATCTCCTACGACCAGCGCTGCATCGACTACGCCCGCGGCCGCTTCGACGCGGTGGCGGGCGATCAGCCGCTGCCGTACGAGCGGGCGCTGGAGCTGGGCTGCGGCACCGGCTTCTTCCTGCTCAACCTCATGCAGAGCGGAGTCGCCGCCACCGGCTCGGTGACGGACCTGTCGCCGGGCATGGTCAAGGTCGCGCTGCGCAACGCCGAGAACCTCGGTCTGCCGGTCGACGGGCGCGTGGCCGACGCGGAGACCATCCCGTACGACGACGACACGTTCGACCTCGTCGTCGGTCACGCAGTGCTGCACCACATTCCGGACGTCGAGCAGTCCCTGCGGGAAGTGCTGCGGGTGCTGAAGCCCGGCGGCCGCTTCGTGTTCGCGGGCGAGCCGACCACCGTCGGCAACTTCTACGCGCGCTGGCTCGGCCGGGCGACGTGGGAGGCCACGACGCGCGTGACCAAGCTGCCGTTCCTCGCCGACTGGCGTCGCCCGCAGCAGGAACTCGACGAGTCCTCGCGCGCCGCCGCGCTCGAGGCCGTCGTCGACCTGCACACGTTCGACCCGGCGGAACTCGAGGCGATCGCGACCGCGGCCGGCGCCGACGGGGTGCAGGCGAAGACCGAGGAGTTCGCCGCCGCCCTGCTCGGGTGGCCGGTGCGCACGTTCGAGGCCGCGGTGCCGGCGGAGAAGCTCGGCTGGGGATGGGCGCGGTTCGCCTTCACCGGCTGGAAGTCGCTCAGCTGGCTCGACGAGAAGGTGCTCCACCACGTGGTGCCGCGCGGCTACTTCTACAACGTCATGATCACCGGCACCAAGCCGCTCGCCACCGACTGACTCGGTGGGCTACGCGTTCGACCTCGCCGACGTCGAGTACCTGACGGGTGCCGCGGAGGCACTCGCCGAGGTCGACGGGTACGCCCTGACCCCGGCCTCCCTGGTCGGCGACCTGGCGCGGGTGCGCGCACGCTTCGGCGCGCACGCCCCCGCGCTGGTGGAGACGGTGACGGTCCGGCGCAGGGCGCGCACCAAGCTCGCGGCGGCCGGGTCCTGGCTGCTGACCGACGACGCCGTCCAGCAGGCCACCCCGGACGCGGTGTCGGCGCACCGCGCGCGTCGGCTCGCCGGTCGCGCGATCCACGACGTCACCTGTTCGATCGGCACCGAGTTGCACGCGCTGCGGGCGACGGCGGCGTCGGTGGTGGGCAGCGACCTCGACCCCGTGCGTCTGGCGATGGCCGCGCACAACGTCCCCGACGTCCCGGTTCTGCGCGCCGACGCGCTGACCCCGGTGACCCGCGGCACCGTGGTGATCGCGGACCCGGGACGGCGTGCCGGTGGCCGCCGCATCCGCGACCCCGCGGCGCTCGAACCCCCTCTGCCGCACCTGCTCTCGGCCTACGCCGGGCGCGACCTGGTGGTGAAGTGCGCGCCGGGCCTGGATTTCGCTCGACTGCCCGACGACGCGGAGATCGAGGTGGTCTCGCTCGACGGCGCCGTGCGCGAGGCGTGTCTGTGGATCGGTGGGGTGGCCGATCCCGCGGTGCGGCGACGGGCGACCGTCCTGCGCACGGGACGGCCTCCGACGACGGTGGTCGACACGGATCCGGACGACATCGACGACCGCGCGCCGGGGCGATACATCGTCGATCCCGACGGCGCCGTGGTGCGCGCCGGGCTGGTGCGCCACTACGCCGCCCGTCACGGGCTGTGGCAACTCGACCCGCGCATCGCGCATCTCACCGGCGACCGCATTCCGCCGGACAGGTCGGGGTTCGAGATCCTGGAGCGACTGCCGATGCAGGAGAAGCAGTTACGCAAGGACCTCGCGCGCCGGGACTGCGGCTCCCTCGAGATCCTGGTGCGCGGCGTGGACGTCGACCCGGCGGTGCTGCGACCGAGACTCGCGCTGCGCGGATCGACTCCACTGTCGCTGGTGATCACCCGGATCGGGCGCACCGCGGTCGCGTTCGTGTGCGGACCTCGCACCGTCGGCGACGAGCGGACCCCGCCGCCCGGGTCGATTCGGCAGGCCCGGTCGATCCAGTAGGCCGGCGATCAGCGGAACGAGTAGAGCGTCCCGAGGCCCACGGGAACGACGACCTCGCGGTCCGGCCCCACGACCACACCGGGGCTGTAGCCCGCCGCGCCGGGCAGCGCGTCGGTGTCGACGGTCTCCCCGGTGGCGAGATCGACGGTGGTGAGCGACAACTCGTCGGTGCCGGTCACCGCGTAGACGGTGGAGCCGGCCACGGCGGGGGCACCCGCCTGCACGAGATCGGTGCGCTCCCACACCACGTCCGGGGTGTCACCGGCGTCGCGGACCGCCCGCAGCGTGGCGCCGGCCCCGCCCGAGGGCACCAGGGTGCCGTCCGGGGCCACGGCCACACTGCCCGGCGCGCGGTCGCCGACGAAGTAGGTCCAGACCTCCCGGCCGTCGGCGGTGTCGTACGCGCGCACGGAACCCTCGACGTCGGTGGTGTAGAGACGCGAACCGTCCGGGGAGAGAACGGGACTCGACGTGACGGCGGTCGGGAGCAGCTCCGAGGACCACTCCTCGGACCAGCTCGGCTCGGGCCCGGCGGTGTACTTCAGGGCGACCACCTGCGGGGCGATCGCGCCGTCCCGCCACAGGACCACGTAGACGACGCTCGCGGCGAGATCGACCGCCGGCGCCGCGGCGACCGGGCAGGACGGGCCCCCGCCGAGGCAGGCCACCAGTCCGTCGTCGGCGGGGCGCAGTGCGGTGTCGGGCGCGGCCAGCACGTCCGGGGTCGGCACGAGGTCGAGGACGGGGGCGGCCGCCTGCCCGGTCTGGTTCGACAGCACATTCACCTGACCGAACTGCGTGATCGCGAGCAGGTTGCCGTCGGGCAGGAACTGGGGTGTGCGCGGAACGCCGTACACCGGTGCGAGCCACCGGGTCTGGCCGTTCTGGTTGACCGAGACCACGGCGCCGTCCTCGCCCGCGTAGAGGTTCGACGCGGTGTCGGCGACGGGAGTGGAGGACACCCCCGACGGGCCCAGGCCGTTGCAGAACCGCTTGCGACCCGACTCGCCCTGGAAGGAGCCGAGAGGACAGTTGCCCGACGCCGCCATCGACGCCGTGATCTGTCCGTTGGGGGCGATCGAGGGCCGGGTGGCGATCTCCGCACCGAGGGGACGCGTCCACTCCAGGGCGAGGTCGCGGCTGCCGTCCGGAGCCACCGAGGCGCTGTTGTGCGCGTCCGACAGGCCGCCGCGCCAGCCGCCGTCGCCGAAGATGTCGACCGGTCCGTCGCCGGTTCCGCACGCCGCGATCAGACCGGCGGCGGCCACCAGCGCGATCGCCGACCGAGCGCGCACCGGGCGTCGGGTCCGGTGCGGGTACTCGTCGGGCATGCAGGCTCCTGCGGGGTCGGATCGGGGCATCGCGATGCTATCGGACCGACCGCCCCGGCCCGGGGTCCGGCCGGACTCGGAGCGCGGCCGGTGTGTGCGGTCCGTCGATCCGCGGCGATTAGGGTGACCGGTCATGACGAGCATGTGGAACGCCCCACTGCGGTCGCGGTGGCGTGGCTCGCGGCGACGCGATCCCGATCAGGCCCGGTTCCTGACCCTCGCGTCGCTGCGCTGGGTTCTCGCCCACCGGGCGTACACGCCCTGGTATCTGGTGCGCTACTACCGCCTGGCCAAGTTCAAGGCCGCCAATCCGCACGTCGTTCTGCGCGGCATGGTCTTCCTCGGCCGGAACGTCGAGATCCACGCGACGCCGGAACTGGCCCGCCTCGAGATCGGGCGGTGGGTGCACATCGGTGACGGCAACGCGATTCGGTGCCACGAAGGGTCGCTGCGCATCGGCGACAAGGTGGTCTTCGGCAAGGACAACGTGGTCAACACGTACCTCGACATCGAGATCGGTGCCTCCACGCTCGTCGCCGACTGGTGCTACATCTGCGATTTCGACCACCGCACCGAGGACGTCACCGTCCCCATCAAGGACCAGGGCATCGTGAAGTCGCCCGTGCGGATCGGGCCCGACACCTGGATCGCCGCCAAGGTGACGGTGTTGCGCGAGACCGTCGTCGGTCGGGGATGCGTCCTCGGCGCGCACGCGGTGGTCAAGGGCCACGTGCCCGACTACGGGATCGCGGTGGGCGCCCCGGCCCGCGTTGTGCGCAATCGCAAGGCGGACTGGGACGCGGGCGCGGCGGACCGCGCGAAGTACGTGGCCGCGCTCGAGGACATCGCGCGCAAGAAGGCGGCGGGGACCACCGACCTGCCGGGTTAGCTCGAATCCCGTTCCGGCAGCGGCCGTTCGACGACGTGCGGTCGCGCGTACGGGGTGCGCACGCGACGTTTCGCGGCGGTGAGGATCGTGGCGGTCTCGCGGGCGACCGTCGACCACGAGAAGTCGGCGGTGAGGCGCTCGCGGGCGGCGTCGACGAGTGCGCGGGTGCGCTGCGGCTCGTCCAGCGAGCGCCGGACCGCGGCGGCGAGCCCGGCCACGTCGCCGGGGGCGAAGGAGCGACCCGTGACCCCGTCGGTGACGGCTTCGCCCAGCCCGCCCGCGGTGGAGGCGACGACGGGAATGCCGGCCGCGGCTCCCTCGAGCGCGATGATGCCGAACGGCTCGTACCGGCTGGGCAGGACGAGGACGTCGGCCCGGTGCAGGTGGTCCAGCACGCCGTCGTGATCGGCCGGACCGGCGAAGACCACGGAACGACGCACGCGGTGTGTGCGAGCGAGCTCGATCAGGTGGTCCCGCTGGGTGCCGTCGCCGACGATCGTCAGGGTGGTGCCGGGGTGCGTCCGGCGCAGGCGGGGGAGCGCGGCGATGAGATCCTGCACGCCCTTCTCGTACTCGAGGCGACCCACGTACAGCAGGGCGGGAGGACGTCCGACCGTGTCGCGGGGACGAAAGGTCCACGTGGAGGTGTCGATTCCGTTGCGCACCACGTGCATCGGGCCGGGCGGGGCGAAGAGGCGGGCGACCTCGTCGTCCATCGACGCCGAACACGTGATCACGGCGTCGGACTCCTGCGCGAGCCACCATTCGATGGAGTGCACCTGACGGTTCACCCGGCCCGAGACCCAGCCGCTGTGCCGGCCCGCCTCGGTCGCGTGGAACGTGGTCACCAGCGGCACGTCGAAGAACTCGGCCAGGGCGATCGCCGGATGGGCGACCAGCCAGTCGTGGGCGTGGACGACGTCCGGCACCCACCCCTCGCCGACGCCCGGCTTCGACAGGGCGAGTCCGGCGCGCACCATCGCGTGACCCAGCGCGAGGGTCCACTCGATCATGTCCACGCCGAACGCGAAGTGCGCCGGATCCTCGGCGACCGCCACCACCAGAACTCCGTCGGCCACGACGGCCTCGGTGGGGTGGGTGGAGCCGTCGGTGCCCGTCGGGCGGCGGGCGAGGACCACCACCTCGTGACCGGCGGCGGCGAGTTCGGTCGCGAGATGGTGCACGTGCCGTCCCAGGCCCCCGACCACGACGGGCGGGTACTCCCAGGAGACCAGCAGGACTCTCATCTCACCCCTTCCCGACGACCGGTGACCCCTCGGGCCGGTGTTCGCTCGTCGGGAGCCTACGGGCATCGAGGTCGGGAAACAGCCCGTCGGCGGCGTTCCACCCGGCGGCGAGCCGGGCGGCGACGTCCGGTCGTCCGGCCGTGCGCGCGGCGGCGATCTCCCGGACGGCGTGGGCGTGCTTGTGGGCGCGATCGCGGGCGTACTGCGCCGCGGAGTCCTTGCTCACCATGAACGCCCAGTCGCTCGACACCGCGAGCAGCGCTTCACGCAGGATCTGGTCGGCCGTCCGGTCGCGCTCGGCGGCCCCGACGATGCCCACGGTGCCCACGGTGCCCACTGAGCCGAGGGCCGTCGCGGTGACCTCGGCGTTCAGTTGCACCAGGTCCTGCACCTGCTCGCCGGCCCAGACGCGCCAGTCCTTGCCCGACCCCCAGGACGTGTCCGGCAGCGCCACCGGCTCGCCCACGTATCCGGCCGCGCGCGCCCCGGACAGCGTGCCCATCTCGACGCCGGCCGCGGGCAGCGCCCGCAGCACCGCTTCGAGCCAGTCCGGCCCCTCGTGCCACCAGTGGCCGAACAGTTCGGTGTCGAAGGCCGCGGTCACCAGGGCGGGGCGGCCGGTGCGGTCGTGCTCGTCCTGCAGGCGGCGGCGAACCACGTCGACGAAGTCCCGCACGTGGTCCGCGATCGCCCCGGCGGCGAGGTCCGGCCGGTAGGGCGCCTTGTCGGGACCGGCGACCGAGCGGCCGGTGACGCGGGCGGTCTTGAGCCCGCTCTCGTGGTCGTAGGTGTGGAAGTCGCGATACGCGGCGTGGCCGGGATAGCCGGATTTCGGCGACCACACGCGGTAGCTGACGGGAAGGTCGCGCCCGAACGCCACCACGTCGGTGTCACCGACGGGACGGCCGAGCGTGGTGTCGCCGCGCAGCGCGGGTCCGTCGACCAGGAAGTGGCTCACCCCGGCCGCCGCGTAACCGGTCTCCATTCCCATGGTGAAGGCGCACTCGGGTGCCCAGATGCCGGCGGGCGTGCGGCCGAGACGGCGAGCGCCGTCGCGCAGACCCTCGCGCAGCGAAAAGGTCCGCAGTCGCGGATCGAGCAGCGGTTGGAACGGGTGCATCAGGGGCCCGCCGAGCAGGTCGACGGCGTGGTCGTCGACCAGGCGTCGCAGGACGGGCGACGCGCCGTGGCGCCACCGCGTCTCGAACTCGGCGAGCGCGTGCGCCGCCTCGCCGTACTCGCGGTGACCCGCCGCGCGACGGTCCGCGTCCCGTGACGCCGCGGCCTCGGCGGCGCGCAGGGACCAGTTGCCGAGCCAGTGATGCATGCCGTCGAGAGCGTGCGGATCGTCGAGCTGGGCGGCGAGGACGGGGGTCACGCCGAGGGTCAGCAGGTCGGTCCGGCCCTCCGCGGAGAGCCGACGCAGGACGTCGACGACGCGCAGGTAGGACCCGGCCCACGACTGGTAGAGCCACTCCTCGCCGACGGGCCACCGGCCGTGGTGGGGCAGCCACGGCAGGTGCGAGTGCAGCACCAGGGCGAACATCCCGGGCACGGGCCGCGGGGTCGAGTCGGTCACGGAGCGCCCCGCGCTCGAGTCGGTCACGGAGCGCCCCGCGCTCGAGTCGGTCACGGAGCGCCCCGCGCTCGAGTCGGTCACGGAGCGCCCCGCGCTCGAATCGGTCACGGAGCGCCCCGCGCTCGAATCGGTCACGGAGCGAGCGGTGCGCGCGCGACGATCACCAGGTCGAGGCTCGCGTCGAGATCGTCGGGGGTGAGTTCGAAGTCGTCGACCGTGATGCCGGCGACGTCGCGGGTCAGCTCGTCCGGCCAGGGCTCGCCGGCCAGCGCGCGCTCGATCTGGGCGTCGACGAAGGAGCCGCCGTGGCGTCGGTCGAGCTCGCGCAGGGTCGGCCCGTGCCGCACCCCGGTGAGCGAGTCCACCGAGAATCCGCCGGCGACGATCAGGTCGGTCAGTTCGGTGGGGTCGAGCTCGCGGGTGTGGAACGGGTTGAGCGGCGTGTCGCGGCCGGGGGAGAAGGTGATGCGGTTGGGCGTGCTCATGATCAGCATGCCGCCCGGCGCGAGGACGCGCCGGCACTCGCGGACGAAGCGGTCCTGGTCCCACAGGTGTTCGATCACCTGCAGCGTCACCACGACGTCGACGGCCGCGTCCGCGACGGGCAGGTCGACGAGGTTGCCGCGGGTGATGTCGACTGTCGGGTACCGGCCGGCGATGTGTTCGGCGGCGGCGACGTCGTAGTCGACACCGATCACTCGGCGCGCGGACTCGGCGATGGCCGCCGCGCCGTAGCCCTCGCCCGGTCCGGCCTCGAGGACGGTCAGGCCGGCGCACCGCGGCGCGATGTCCCAATAGACGACCTCGTGGCGTCGGAACCAGTAGTTCTCCTCGGCGATCCCGGGGACGGTGCGTTCGCCCGTGAGCGGGAGCGGGTCCCCACTCGGTGTCGGCCCTGCCGGTGTCGCGTCGTTCATCCGGGCGAGCGTAGTTCGTGACACGACACACCCTCGCACGTGGGGACGAGGGCTTGAAAATATCTGACGGAGGAGTAAGTTACCGATCAGTAACCCTGGATGGGGTAACGTCCACAGCACAGCGGCAGGATGTGGATGCACCCACCGCACGCACCGGGAACGTCGGGCAGCACCGTCGACCTACCGGTGGGTAGTGATCGGACCGGATCGTCACCAACACGACACAGGAGGTCGACGCAGACCCATGACGAACATCGTCGTACTGATCAAGCAGGTCCCGGACACGTGGTCCGAGCGCAAACTCTCCGACGGCGACTACACGCTGGACCGCGAGGCCGCGGACGCCGTGCTGGACGAGATCAACGAGCGTGCCGTCGAGGAAGCGCTGCTCATCAAGGAGCGCGACGGCGGTGAGGTCAAGGTTCTGTCGGCCGGCCCCGACCGCGCCACCGAGGCCATCCGCAAGGCCCTGTCGATGGGCGCGGACAGCGCCGTGCACGTCAACGACCCCGCCATGCACGGGTCGGACGCCATCCAGACCGCGTGGGCCCTGGCCGCCGCGCTCGGCCAGGTGGAGTTCGAGAACGGTGAGGCCGCGGATCTGGTCATCGCCGGCAACGAGGCCACCGACGGCCGCATCGGCGCCGTCCCGGCGATCATCGCCGAGTACCTCGGCATCCCGCAGCTGACGCAGATGCGCAAGCTCGTCGTCGCCGACGGCAAGGTCTCCGGCGAGCGCGAGACCGACGAGGGCGTCTTCGGCCTCGAGGCCGAGCTCCCCGCCATCGTCTCGGTCACCGAGAAGATCAACGAGCCGCGATTCCCGTCCTTCAAGGGCATCATGGCCGCCAAGAAGAAGACGGTGCAGGTGCTCACCCTCGCCGACATCGGCGTCGAGCCCGAGACGGTCGGCGTGGACAACGCGGGCACCACGGTCACCAACGTCACCCCCAAGCCCCCCAAGACGGCGGGCGAGCGCGTCACCGACGAGGGCGACGGCGGCTCCAAGGTCGCCGACTACCTGGTCTCGCAGAAGATCATCTAGTCACCCCCGTCCATCGCACGGCCCGAACACAGGAGAGTCAGTCACATGGCAGAGGTACTGGTCCTCGTCGAGCACGCCGACGGGGCACTGAAGAAGGTCACCACCGAACTCATCACCGCCGCACGGGTTCTCGGTGAGCCCGCGGCCGTCGTCACCGGCGCGCCCGGCACCACCGACGCGATCGCCGACGCACTCGCCGAGGCGGGTGCGGCCAAGATCTACGTCGCCGAGTCCGACGACGTCGACGGCTTCCTCGTCACCCCCAAGGTCGACGTGCTCGCCTCGCTGGCCGAGTCCGCGTCGCCCGCCGCGATCATCACCTCCGGTGGCATCGAGGGCAAGGAGGTGGCCGGACGTCTGGCCGCTCGCCTGGGCGCCGGTCTCCACCAGGACGTCGTGTCGGTCAGCGCCGACAAGTCCGCCACCTACTCGATCTTCGGTGGCGCGTTCACCGTCGAGGCCAAGACCAACGGCGACGTGCCGGTCATCTCGGTCCGCCCCGGTGCGATCGAGGCGGAGCCGCAGGCCGGTGCCGGCGAGCGTGTCGACGTCGAGGTCCCGGCCCAGGAAGAGGCCGTCGTCCGCGTCGTCTCGCGCGACCCGATCGTCGGCGGCGACCGTCCGGAACTCACCGAGGCGTCCGTCGTCGTCTCCGGTGGCCGCGGTGTCGGCAGCGCCGACAAGTTCTCCGTGGTCGAGGAGCTCGCCGATTCGCTCGGTGCCGCCGTCGGCGCCTCCCGCGCCGCCGTCGACTCCGGCTACTACCCGGGCCAGTTCCAGGTGGGTCAGACGGGCAAGACCGTCTCCCCGCAGCTCTACGTCGCCCTCGGCATCTCCGGCGCCATCCAGCACCGCGCCGGCATGCAGACGTCCAAGACCATCGTCGCGGTCAACAAGGACGAGGAAGCCCCCATCTTCGAGATCGCCGACTACGGCGTGGTGGGCGACCTGTTCGACGTCGCACCCCAGCTGACCGAGGCGGTCAAGAAGCGCAAGGGCTGATCTCGCGTCGCAGCCGCTCGTCGGCCGGGCCCCGTCACCTCCACCGGTGACGGGGCCCGGCTCGTTTCACGAATGGTCACGTACCTGCCACGAACACGGCACACGGGTGTGGCCGCACGGACGTTCGGGCGCGACAGATTCGGGCCATGACCGTTCGATCGATCTCGACGACGTCACCATCCGACACGCGATCGCTGCTCTCAGCACCCGCTACGCGAGCTCTGCTCGCGGTACCCGACACGCGAGTGCTCCTCGCGGATCGGCACTACTCCCTCCTCGTCGGCGCCTCCCCGGACCACGCCAGGGCCGCCCAACGACTCCGAGCCGACGTCTTCGGCTCGGAACCCGGTTTCGCCGCGGCGTCCTTCGCCGACGGCCTCGACGTCGACCGCTACGACGAGCACTGCGACCACCTGCTGGTCGTGGAGAACGAGACCGACGCCGTCGTCGGCTGCTACCGGATGCTCACGCCCGCCGGTGCGGAACGCGCCGGCGGCTACTACACCGCCACCGAGTTCGACATCAGCGAACTGCGGGCCTTCGAACTCGGCACCGTCGAGATGGGCCGCGCCTGCGTCGAGCGCGAGCACCGCAGCGGCGCCGTGCTCGCGCTGATGTGGTCCGGCATCCTGCGCTACCTGGACCTGGGCGGACACGACCGGGTGATGGGCTGCGTCTCGGTGCCCATGGACCTCGGCGACGGCGCGCCGGTCGGCGCGCACGTGCGCGGGGTCCGCGATCTGGTGGCGGCTCGCCATCGCAGCGCCCGGCGGGCGTACCCCCGCACCACGGTGCGCGTGGACGGGGTCGACCTGCAGGACATCGCGCCCCCCGTGCGGACCGTGGTGCCGCCGCTGCTGCGCGGCTACCTGCGCATGGGCGCGTCGATCTGCGGCGAACCGGCCCACGACCCCGAGTTCGGCGTGGCGGACTTCGTCGCGCTGCTGCACATGGACGACGCCAACGTGCGGTACCTCGAGCGGCTGCGATCGGCGGCCGGTGCGGTGCCGGAACGCACCCCGGCGTCCGGCGGCGACCGGTGACGCACGCCTGGATGCCGGCCAGCCCCTGCGGCACCGGATGCCGCACGGCGCCGGTGGCCACCGCCGGCACCCTGCGCGTCGTGGTGCGCTGCGTCCTCGTCGGCGCCCTCCTGCTGGTGTTTCCCCTCCTGCTCGCCGGCCGCGTGCTGCCGGCGCCGGGCCGTCGCGCCGCCGCCCGCCTCGGCGCGCGCGGACTGCTCGCCGCGCTGGGCATCGGTCTCGACCGGCGGGGCGGCAGGCCGGACGTCCGGCCGGCCGACGACAGGCCGGACGTCCAGCCCGCCGATTCGGGCGTCGGCACCCTGATCGTCGCGAACCACGTCTCCTGGACGGACATCCTGGTTCTGGCCGCGTGCTTCCCGTGCCGGTTCGTCGCGCGCGCCGACCTGGTCGACTGGCCCGTCCTCGGCCTGTTGGCCCGCATCGTGAAGGTCGTTCCCATCGCCCGCGACCGGCTTCGCACGTTGCCGGACACCGTCGACGAGGTCGCCGACGCGCTGCGCGGGGGAGCGACCGTCGTCGTGTTCCCCGAGGGCACCACGTGGTGCGGGACGGCCTACGGCCGGTTCCGTCCGGCTCTGTTCCAGGCAGCGATCGAGACGGGGGCGACCGTGCGCCCGGTCGGCATCGCCTATCGGGAGCGGACGGGTGCGCCGAGCACCGCCACCGCCTTCGTCGGGGCCGAGGGGATCGGGGAGTCGATGTCCCGCATCCTGCGCCTGCGGGGAGTCCGCGCGGAGGTCGTCACGGGCGCCGACCTGGACGCGGTCGGCAGTGATCGACGCGACCTCGCGCGCCGGGCCGAATCCGTGGTGCGCGGTACCGGCGACCTCGTTGCCGTCCCCCCGTTGCGCGTCACCTCGCGTCGGGTTCCGCCGGTCGTCGTCGACCGCGCCGCTGCTCGTCACGGGGAGGTCCTGCGCGCCGGGTGACGATCGGCACGCGCGGCGGCACCCGCGGTAGCGGCTAAACTGGTCGCCGTCATGACGGATCCCGGTTCGTCGCGCCCCGCGCGGCCCACGGTCTACCTCGATCACGCCGCCACCACGCCGATGGTGTCGGCTGCGATCGAGGCCATGGTCGACGTGTTCGGCACGCGCGGCAACGCGTCGTCGCTGCACGGGTCCGGCCGCGCGGCCCGTCGGCGCGTCGAGGAATCGCGGGAATCCGTGGCGGCCGCGCTGGGAGCCCGCCCGTCCGAGGTGATCTTCACCTCCGGCGGCACCGAGTCCGACAACCTGGGCGTCAAGGGCATCTTCTGGGCCCGACGTGCGGCGGATTCGCGCCGCACCCGCGTGATCACCAGTGCCGTCGAGCATCACGCGGTGCTGGACGCGGTCGAGTGGCTCGAACGGCACGAGGGCGCGTCCGTCACCTGGTTGCCCGTCGACGATGACAGCACCGTGGCGCCGGCGACCCTGCGCCGAGCCCTCGAGGAGCATGTCGACGAGGTCGCGGTCGTGTCCATCATGTGGGCGAACAACGAGGTCGGCACCGTCATGCCGATCGCCGAGCTCGCCGCCGTCGCCGCCGAGTTCGACGTCCCGATGCACAGCGACGCCGTGCAGGCCGTCGGCAGCCGGGTGGTCGACTTCGCCGGGAGCGGGCTGTCCGCCCTGTCCATCGCCGCGCACAAGTTCGGCGGTCCGCAGGGCGTGGGCGCGCTGCTGCTGGGCCGATCCGTGGCGTGCGAGCCGCTGCTGCACGGCGGGGGACAGGAGCGCGACGTGCGGTCGGGTACTCCCGACGTCGCCGGTGCGGTGGGGATGGCCGCGGCGCTGGCGGTGGCCGTCGCGGACCGTCCGCACACCGAGGCTCGCCTGAGCGCCCTGCGTGACCGGTTCGCCGACGGCATCGTGGCCGCGATCCCCGACGCGCGGATCAACGGCGCCAGCGGCGAACGTCGCCTGCCCGGCAACGTCCACGTGACCTTCCGGGGCTGCGAGGGCGATTCGCTGCTGATGCTGCTCGACGCCGCCGGCATCGAGTGCTCCACCGGGTCGGCCTGCACGGCCGGCGTTCCCCGCCCGTCGCACGTGTTGCTGGCGATGGGTGTCGATCCCGACGACGCGCGGGGCTCCCTGCGATTCTCGTTGGGCCACACCACCACCGACGCCGACGTCGATGCCGCTCTCGCCGCGCTGCCGCGGGTGGTCGAGCGAGCCAGGGCCGCCGGCATGGCGTCGTCCGGTCGATCCCGAGGTTAGGACAGACGATGCGAGTTCTCGCTGCCATGAGCGGCGGAGTCGATTCCGCGGTGGCCGCCGCACGAGCGGTCGACGCCGGACACGACGTGGTCGGCGTCCACCTGGCACTGTCCACCGCGCCGGGCACTCTCCGGACCGGGTCGCGCGGATGCTGCTCGAAGGAGGACGCCGGCGACGCCCGTCGTGCCGCGGACGTCCTCGGAATCCCGTTCTACGTCTGGGATTTCGCGGAGCGGTTCCGGGAGGACGTCATCGACGACTTCGTCGCGGCCTACGCCGCCGGCGAGACGCCGAACCCGTGCCTGCGGTGCAACGAGAAGATCAAGTTCGCGGCCCTGGCCGACCGGGCCGAGGCGTTGGGATTCGACGCCGTGGCCACCGGTCACTACGCCCGCCTCGAGAACGGGGTGCTGCGCCGAGCGGTCGACGCCGACAAGGACCAGTCCTACGTGCTCGGCGTGCTGACGGCCCGGCAGCTCTCGCGCTCGATGTTCCCGATCGGCGACACCCCCAAGGCGCAGGTCCGCGAGGAAGCGGCGACCCGCGGGCTCGCCGTCGCGGACAAGCCCGACAGTCACGACATCTGCTTCATCCCCTCCGGCGACACCCGGGCTTTCCTGGGCGCCCGCATCGGTGTCCGTCCCGGCGCCGTGGTGGACGCGGAGACGGGAGACACGCTCGGCGAGCACGACGGCGTGCACGGCTTCACCGTCGGTCAGCGCAAGGGGCTCGGGCTGCCGGGTCCGGCTCCTGACGGCAAGCCGCGATACGTCACCGCGATCGAGCCGGAGACGGGCACGGTGCGCGTCGGGTCGGCGGAGCGGCTGAACGTCCACGGCATCACCGCCGGGTCGCCCGTGTGGACCTCCGGCGACGCGCCCGTCGGCGACGTCGATTGCGTCGTGCAGGTGCGCGCCCACGGTGGGCTCGCACCGGCGACCTCGCGGGTGAGCGAGGACGCCCTCGAGATCACCCTGCACACCCCGCTCACCGGGGTGGCGCGCGGTCAGGCCGCCGTGCTCTACCGTCCCGACCCCGCCGGTGACGTCGTGATCGGCAGCGGCACCATCGCCGCCACGGTCTCGGCGGCGCCTGTCGTCGCCGGCGATCGATCGGCCGAGTGACCACCCCGACCCCACCCGTGGCCGGCCGTGCCACGGGCATCGGATCGTGGCCGGGTACCGACATCGGTGAGGCCGTGTCCACCGTGCTCGGTGAACTCCCGGACCTGCCCCACGTGGTGGAGCTGCCCGCTCGCGGCCTCGGCGCCGACACCGTGGGCCGGACCGGGGCGCTGCTGGTCGATCTCGACCTCGACGTGTCGACCACGGGCTACCGGCTGGCCGGCGGCCGGAACGGCACCGCTCGGCGCGCGCGCGACCTGCTCGCCGAGGATCTCGACGTGCTCGAGGAGAAGTGGGAGCTCGCCGGACTGCGCGGCGCAGGACGCACCGTGAAGGTCCAGGCCGCCGGGCCGTACACGCTCGCGGCGGAGGTCGAACTCGCCCGCGGCCGCCGGGTGCTGACCGACCCCGGAGCCGCGCGCGACGTGGCCGAGTCCCTCGCCGAGGGGGTGGCCGCGCACGCGGACGAGGTGGCGCGACGCCTCGGGGCCGACGTCGTCGTGCAGCTCGACGAACCGCGCCTGGCCGCGGTGCTGGCCGGCACGCTGGTCGGGCAGACGAGCCTGGAACGGGTGCCCGCCGTTCCCGCCCCCGACGTGGCCGAGCGGTTCACCGCCGTGTCGAGTCGGCTCGGACGCCCGGTGATCGTGCATTCCTGTGCCGAGGACGTGCCCTTCGAGATCTTCGCGCGCGCCGGGGTGCACGCCGTCGCGTTCGACGTGTCGCTGGTGCGCCCCGCGCGGTACGACGCCCTGGGGGCCTTCCTCGACGCCGGGGGTGTCGCCGTGCTCGGCCTCCTGCCGGGAACGGATCCGGCGCCGGGTGCGCGCGAGCCGAGCTGGAAGGACGCGGCCCGGCCCGCGGTCGAGCTGATCGATCGGCTGGGTTTCCCGCGCTCCGTCCTCACCGATCGGGTGGCGGTGTCGCCGGCGTGCGGGCTCGCCGGAGCGTCCCCGGGGTGGGCGCGGCGGGCGCTCACCGTGGTGCGGGAGGTCGCGACGGCGTTCGCGGAGGATCCCGCCGCCCTCTGACCGGAGGTCGCCAGGGCCCGATCGGAGGTCACCGGGACCCGACCGCAGGTCACCGGGGGTGTCGGTGGCCTCCGATAGTCTTCGGGAGTGACGGAGAATCAGCCCCCACCGTCGGTGCCCGCGAGTGCCGAGGTGATCGCGCAGTGGCAGGAGTTGGCCGAGGAGATCCGCGGCCACCAGTTCCGTTACTACGTGCGGGACGCACCGACCATCTCGGACGGGCAGTTCGATGCGCTGCTGCGGCAACTGCAGGATCTCGAGGAGCAGTACCCGGACCTGCGGACGCCGGATTCGCCGACGCAGTTGGTGGGCGGCGGCTTCGAGACCGACTTCACGGCCGTCGACCACCTCGAGCGAATGTTGTCCCTGGACAACGTCTTCGACGTCGACGAGCTCCGTGCCTGGATCGGCCGGGTCGAGGCCGAAGCGGGGGCGGGTCTGGCCTACCTGTGCGAGGTGAAGATCGACGGGGTCGCCCTGAACCTGGTGTATCGCAACGGCGTTCTCGAGCGCGCGGCCACCCGCGGCGACGGCCGGACGGGGGAGGACGTCACCCTCAATGCTCGGACCATCGACGACATTCCCGAGACCCTCACCGGCACCGAGGAATTCCCGGTTCCCTCGCTGCTCGAGGTGCGCGGTGAGGTCTTCTTCCGGCTCGGCGACTTCGAGGCGCTGAACGCCTCGCTGGTCGAGCAGGGCAAGGCGCCGTTCGCCAACCCGCGCAACTCCGCGGCCGGGTCGCTACGCCAGAAGAACCCCGCGGTCACCGCGCGGCGGCGCCTCGGCATGATCTGCCACGGCTTCGGCCGGTTGGAGGGGTTCGAGCCGCAGACGCAGTCCGCGGCGTACGACGCGTTGGCGGCGTGGGGGCTGCCGGTGTCGTCGCACACCGTCGTGGCGCAGGGTGCGGACGAGGTGGTCGAGCGCATGGAGTACTGGGGCGCGCACCGGCACGACGTCGAGCACGAGATCGACGGTCTGGTGGTCAAGGTCGACCGGATGGCGCTGCACCGGCGGCTGGGCAACACGTCCCGTGCGCCGCGCTGGGCCATCGCGTTCAAGTACCCGCCGGAGGAGGCCACCACCACGCTGCTCGACATCCGGGTCAACGTCGGCCGGACCGGCCGGGTCACCCCCTTCGCGTTCATGGAGCCCGTCCTCGTCGCAGGATCCACCGTGTCGTTGGCCACCCTGCACAACGCCTCCGAGGTCAAGCGCAAGGGTGTGCTGATCGGGGACACGGTCGTCATTCGCAAAGCGGGAGAGGTCATTCCGGAGGTTCTCGGTCCGGTGGTCGACACCCGCACCGGGGACGAGCGGGAGTTCGTCATGCCGACGCACTGCCCGGAGTGCGGCACGACGCTCGCCCCGTCGAAGGAGGGCGACGCCGACATCCGGTGCCCCAACTCCCGCTCGTGCCCGGCACAGTTGCGCGAGCGCGTCTTCCACGTGGCCGGCCGCGGGGCGTTCGACATCGAGGTGCTCGGGTACGAGGCCGCGACCGCACTGCTCGCCGCCGGGGTGATCGAGGACGAGGGCGACCTGTTCGACCTGACCGAGGACTCGCTCACTCGCACCGCTCTCTTCCGTACCAAGGCGGGTGCGCTCTCCGCCAACGGTCGTCGGCTGCTCGACAACCTCGGGCGCGCCAAGGACCAGGCGCTCTGGCGGGTGCTGGTGGGTCTGTCCATCCGCCACGTCGGGCCGACGGCCGCCCGCGCGCTGGCGGCGCGGTTCGGCAGTCTCGAGGCCGTGCGCTCGGCGTCGGAGGAGGAACTCGCCGCGGCCGACGGCGTCGGTCCCACCATCGCGCGGGCCGTCGTCGAGTGGTTCGACGTCGACTGGCACCGCGCCATCGTGGACAAGTGGGCGGCGGCGGGCGTGCGCATGGAGGACGAGCGCGACGAGTCCATCGAGCGCAACCTCGAGGGGATGTCGATCGTGGTCACCGGGTCGCTGGAGCGCTACAGCCGGGACGACGCCAAGGAGGCGATCCTCGCCCGCGGCGGCAAGGCGGCGTCGTCGGTGTCGAAGAAGACGGCCTTCGTGGTGGTCGGGGAGTCCCCGGGGTCCAAGCACGACAAGGCCCTGCAGCTCGGCGTCCCCGTCCTGGACGAGGCCGGCTTCACGGTGCTGCTCGAGCAGGGACCCGACGCCGCGTCGGCGCTGGTCGAGGGCGGTGAGTCAGCCGAGGACGGTGGCGACGATGCCGGCTAGGTAGCCCAGACGGGCCACCTCGGAGGGTCGGAAGTCCGGCCCGCCGGGGCGGCCGAGCACCAGGGCGCGACCGGTCGAGCCCAGCGGCGCCGCGGCGACGCAGGTGTCCATGTCCCGCCACGACTGCGGCAGACCGTCCTGGTCGCCGTCGAGCGTGCGCGCGTTCTCGAGGGGCAGCCAGGGCATGGACTGCGCGCGGATCTCGGGCGCACCGGAACTCTCCACGACGGTGGTGGTGCCGGTGGCCGTCGCCGCCACGACCACGCTCCAGCCCACCCGGAGCACGCGCGGCGCTCCGTCCACGAGGGTCTGCAGACGGTCGTCGTGGGCGGTGGCCACCCGGTCGATCAGCTCGAGTTCGCGGTGGGTGTCAAGCACCCCGGCGTAGGGCCGGATGGAGTCGACGGACACCCCGGAGAGCTGCTCGGCGGCGGTGATGAGGGTGTCGGGCAACGAGCCCGGTGCGACGTCCACGACGAGGTCGTCGACGGCGTGGCCACGGCCCCGTTCGACCACGTCCAAGGACAGGATGTCCGCACCCACCGAGCCCAGGGCCACGGCGAGCGAGCCCAGACTGCCGGGGCGGTCGGGGAGTCGGGCGCGCAGGAGGTAGGTCACGCCGGTCATCCTGTCACCGGACGACCGACGGCACGACTCGCCCGCGCCGTGGGGCGCGGCTCCGACGGAACCCGGGTCGGGAACTAGGCTGTGGCGCATGACCGACACCGAAGGGACCGCCCCCGGCGCCGCGATCTCGCGCGACGAGGTCGCCCACCTGGCTCGCCTGTCACGCCTGGCCCTGACCGATGCCGAGCTCGACGAGTTCGCCGGTCAGCTCGATTCCATCCTCGGTCACGTCAAGGCGGTGTCCGAGGTCGACACCGCGGACGTCGACCCCACCGCGAATCCGTTGGCCGTGACCAACATCACCCGCCCGGACGTCGTCGTTCCCGGCCTCGGACAGGACGGCGCGCTGGACCAGGCGCCGTCGTCGGAGCAGGGCCGATTCGCCGTGCCGCGCATTCTGGGAGAAGAGCAGTGACCGACCTGATTCGCCTGACGGCAGCCGATCTCGCCGAGCGCATCCGCACGCGCGAGGTGTCCTCGGAGGAGGTCACGCGCGCCCACCTCGACCGCATCGATCAGGTCGACGGAACCCTGCACTCGTTCCTGCACGTGGCGCACGACGCCGCCCTGGACGCGGCCCGCGCCGTCGACGCCTCGCTCGCGGCGGGGGACGAGCCCGCGTCCCCGCTCGCGGGAGTTCCGTTGGCGCTCAAGGACGTCTTCACGACCACCGACATGCCGACCACGGCGGGATCGAAGATCCTCGAGGGGTGGCGCTCGCCGTACGACGCGACGGTGACCACCGCGCTGCGGGCGGCGGGAATCCCGTTGCTGGGCAAGACCAACATGGACGAGTTCGCCATGGGCTCCTCGACCGAGAACAGTGCGTACGGGCCCACGCTCAACCCGTGGGACACCACTCGCGTCCCCGGTGGCTCGGGCGGCGGGTCCGCCGCGGCGCTCGCGTCGTTCGAGGCGCCGCTGGCCATCGGCACCGACACCGGCGGCTCCATCCGCCAGCCGGCGGCGGTCACCGGCACCGTCGGCTGCAAGCCCACCTACGGCGGCGTCTCGCGCTACGGCCTCATCGCCTGCGCGTCGTCGTTGGATCAGGGCGGGCCGTGCGGCCGCACGGTGCTCGACACGGCGTTGCTGCACCAGGTCATCGCCGGGCACGATCCGCGCGATTCGACCTCGCTGCACGCCGACGTCCCGGACGTCGTCGCGGCGGCGCGGGCCGGTGCGGGCGGTGACCTGCGCGGCGTGCGGGTCGGCGTCGTGAAGGAACTGCACTCCGACGCCTACCAGCCGGGCGTGCTGTCGTCCTTCGACGCCGCCGTGGAGGTGCTGACCTCGCTCGGCGCCGAGGTGGTCGAGGTCTCCTGCCCGTCCTTCGATCACGCCCTGGCGTCGTACTACCTGATCCTGCCGTCGGAGGTCTCCTCGAACCTCGCCCGGTTCGACGCGATGCGGTACGGACTGCGGGTCGGCGACGACGGCACGCACAGCGCCGAGCAGGTCATGGCGATGACGCGGGCCGCCGGGTTCGGCCCAGAGGTCAAGCGCCGCATCATGATCGGGACCTACGCCCTCTCGGCGGGGTACTACGACGCCTACTACGGCCAGGCGCTGAAGGTCCGCACGCTCATCGCGCGCGACTTCGACGCGGCCTACGAGAAGGTCGACGTCCTGGTCTCGCCGACCACGCCGTCGACGGCGTTCCCGTTGGGGGAGAAGGTCGACGACCCGATCGCGATGTACCTCTACGACCTCTGCACGCTGCCGACCAACCTCGCCGGCCACCCGGCGATGTCGGTGCCGTCAGGCCTCGCCGACGGACTGCCCGTCGGGTTGCAGATCATGGCTCCCGCGCTGGCGGACGACCGGCTCTACCGGGTCGGCGCGGCGTACGAGGCCGCACGGGGCGAGTTCCCGCACCCGACCGGCGTCTGACCCGCACCGTCGACCGTTCCCCCTCCCGAAGGAGTCGCGATGACCAGGATCGGCATTCTGACCAGCGGAGGTGACTGCCCGGGTCTGAACGCCGTCATCCGCGGCGCCGTCCTGAAGGGCACCGCGGTGCACGGGCAGGAGTTCGTCGGGTTCCTCGGCGGGTGGCGCGGACTGGTGCGTGGCGAGTCGATTCCCCTGGACCGCAGTGTGGTTCGCGGACTGTCGCACCAGGGCGGCACCATTCTCGGGACCAGCCGGTTCGGGCCGTACCAGGAACCGGAGGGGGGCGCGGAGAACATCCAGCGCGTGCTCGACGATCTCGGGGTCGACGGCGTCATCGCCATCGGCGGCGAGGGCACGGCCAGTGCGTCCAAGCGACTGTTCGAGGACGGCATCGACATCGTCGGGGTGCCCAAGACCATCGACAACGACCTCGACGCCACCGACTACACCTTCGGCTTCGACACCGCCGTGGAGATCGCCACCGAGGCCATCGACCGGTTGCGCACCACGGGCAACTCGCACGATCGGTGCATGGTGCTCGAGGTCATGGGACGCCACGCCGGATGGATCGCCCTGCACTCCGGCATCGCCGGCGGGGCGCACGCCATCCTCATCCCCGAGCAGCCGGAGAGCCTCGAGCAGATCTGTGCGTGGGCGACCAGTGTCCGCGATCGCGGCCGCGCGCCCATGATCGTCGTGGCGGAGGGGTTCACGCTGCCGGAGATGACGGAGGCGCACTCGACCAAGGGTCTCGACGGTTTCGATCGGCCCCGCCTCGGTGGCATCGGCGAGTGGCTCGCGCCGATCATCGAGGAGCGCACCGGAATCGAGACGCGGGCAACGGTTCTCGGCCACATCCAGCGTGGTGGCGTCCCGACGGCCTTCGACCGGGTGCTCGCGACGCGGCTCGGCATGGCCATCGTCGACCTCGTCGCCGACGGGGGATGGGGGCAGATGGTGGCCCTGCACGGCACCGACATCGCCCGGGTCGGATTCGACGAGGCGCTCGCCAATCACAAGACGGTTCCCGCCGGGCGCTACCAGGAAATGCGCGTCCTCTTCGGCTAGTAGGCTGCGGACCATGTCTGTCGCCACCGCATCGCTCCTGGACTACGACGACGTGATCGCCCGGTTCGATCCCGTCCTCGGCATGGAGGTGCACGTCGAGCTGGGTACGGCCACCAAGATGTTCTGCGGGTGTCCCACCGAGTTCGGCGCCGAGCCCAACACGCAGGTGTGCCCGGTCTGCCTCGGCATGCCCGGCGCCCTGCCGGTGGTCAACGCGGCCGCGGTGGAGTCGGCCATCCGCATCGGCCTGGCCCTGCACTGCGCGATCACCCCGTGGGGTCGGTTCGCGCGGAAGAACTACTTCTACCCGGATCAGCCGAAGAACTACCAGATCTCCCAGTACGACGAGCCCATCGCCACCGAGGGCTATCTCGACGTGGTCCTCGACGACGGCAGCACCTGGCGCGTCGACATCGAGCGGGCGCACATGGAGGAGGACACCGGCAAGTCGCTGCACGTCGGCGGCGCCACGGGACGCATCGACGGCGCCAGCCACTCGCTGCTGGACTACAACCGCGCCGGGGTGCCGCTCGTGGAGATCGTGACCAAGCCGATCGTCGGCGCCGGGGAGCGCGCACCCGAGGTCGCCCGTGCCTACGTCACGGCGCTGCGCGAGTTGATCCGCGAACTGGGTGTGTCCGACGTCCGGATGGATCAGGGCTCGCTGCGCTGCGACGCCAACGTGTCGCTGATGACCAAGGACGCCGCCGAGTTCGGAACCCGGACCGAGACCAAGAACGTCAACTCGCTCAAGTCCGTCGAGGTGGCGGTGCGGTACGAGATGCGCCGCCAGGCCGCAGTTCTGCTCGACGGCGGCGAAATCGGCCAGGAGACACGGCATTTCCAGGAGGCCGACGGCACCACGTCCGCGGGCCGACGCAAGGAGACCGCCGAGGACTACCGCTACTTCCCGGAGCCCGACCTCGAGCCCGTCGCACCCGACGCCGCGTGGATCGAGGAACTGCGCGCCACCATCCCCGAGGCGCCGTGGATCACCCGCGCTCGCATCCAGCAGGAGTGGGGTTGGTCGGACGCGGTCATGCGGGACGTCGTCAACGCCGATGCGCTGCCGCTCATCTCGGCGACCGTCGATGCCGGCGCCACCCCCGACGCCGCGCGGAGCTGGTGGGTCGCGTACCTCGCGCAGCAGGCCAACACCCTCGGTGTCCCGTTGTCCGATCTGTCCATCACCCCCGCGCAGGTGGCCCGGGTCGCCGCCCTCGTGGCGGACCGCACGCTCACCAACGCCAACGCGCGCAAGGTCGTCGACGGCGTACTGGCCGGTGAGGGCGACCCGGACGCGGTGGTCGAGGCGCGGGGACTCGCTGTGGTGCAGGACGATTCGGCCCTCGAGCAGGCGGTGTCCGACGCCCTCGCCGCGAACCCGGCGATCGTGGAGAAGATCAAGGCCGGCAAGGTCCAGGCCGCCGGTGCCCTCGTCGGTCAGGTGATGAAGGCGACCAAGGGTCAGGCCGACCCCGCGCGGGTCAAGGAACTGGTGCTCGCGGCCTGCGCATAGGGCCGAGAGGTCGGTCAGTCGCTGCCGCCGCCGCCCGCCGGGATCTGCACGACGACCACGCGGTCGTCGGTGGGCGTCGGGGCGCCGCCGTCCTTGTTGGTGGTGCTCACCAGGATCTGCCCGTCCGCGCCGAGAGTCGCGCCGCGGAGCCGTCCGTACCGGTCCTGCGCGATCAGCGTGGGCGGGGTGGGCACCGAGCCGGTCTCGGGATCGACTGCCACCACGCCGACCGCGCGGGCGGCGGACATCGACACCGCGACGGTGCCGGGCCCGGCCGCGCAGCCGCCGACACCGGGCCGGTCCGGCCACGTCCACACCGCGCCGACCACCCCACCCTCCGGGGTGATGCGCGACAGTCGGTCGCCGTCGACGGCGCCGTCGGTCACCCACTGCGAACCGGTGCCGTCGGAGCACAGATCGCCGGCGCGGCCGAGGCCGCTCATGAGCACCCGGGGTGCCGCGCTCCCGTCGACGCGCGGATCGACGATCGAGAGCACCTTGCCCGCGAGCGACGACGGATCCGCCGCGGCGGCCGGGTCGCCGCCGCTGCCCGTCGCCACCCGCAGCTCTGACGGGCCGACGAAGTCCACCGCGCCGCCGACGTCACCGGTCCCGCGGGGGATGCCGGTGAGGACGGGCTTCGGGACGTCCCCCGGCGCGATCCGGACCACACGAGCGTCGGTGGGCGTCACCACGTAGGCGTAGAGCAGCCTGTCCTCGGCGTAGGTCGGGGACAGGGCGAGGTCGATCAACCCGCCGCCGGGGGAGGGGTCCACCGGAATCGACGCGACCGGCCGGGGTGCGGCGCCCGGCGCCACCTCGATCACCGCTCCGGTGATCCGCTCGGCGACCAGCGCCGCACCCCCACCCGGCAGCGTGACCAGTCCGCCCAGCGTGTCGAGACAGGTGGCGATGACGGCGGGGTCCGGGTCGACGCACGGTCCCGACGGCGTGACGGGCGGGGACGTCGACTCCGGTGCGCCGGGCTCCTCGGGCGCGACGTCGGCGGCGCCGAAGGTGGGTTCCGGGGAGAAGGGCGTCGACGCGGAGTCGTCGAACCGCGCGCATCCCGACAGGGCCATCGCGACTACGCATCCGACCGTCAGCGAACGTCGTGCGGCGCGGCCGACTCCAGTACTGCGCGTCATGACGCCCACGGTACGCAGGAACCCCGCACGACACGGCGCGAGCGTCGTCCGCTTCCCCGGTGTCGCGGAGGTGCGGAACTAGGCTCGCCGACATGAGCGACTCCGAGGACAAGCGCCGTTCCCCGTCGGGATACGAACCGGCGTCCAGCCCGTACGACCAGCCGACCGAACGGCTGGGTCACGACACGTCGTCGCTGCCGCGAACCGACGACGATCTCGACGGATCGTCCCGCTCGGGGGCCGACCGCACCGGGGCGACGGAGAAGATCCCCACCTACCCCGGGCCAGCGAGCGCCTCGTCCCCGTCCCCGTCCCTGGACGACACGGCCACTCGCGCGTACCCGGTGGCGGACGCGACCCCGTCCTCGTACGGTGCGGCCGGGACCGCGTCGTCGTACGAGACCACCGCGACCCCCGAACCCGTCGCGGCGCCCACGGACGTCAAGGAGCGGCGCGGCACCCTCGATCTCGGCCTGCTGATCCTGCGGGTGAGCGTGGGCGCCATCGTGCTGGTGCACGGGCTGCAGAAGCTGGTCGGGTGGTTCGACGGCCCCGGTCTGTCGGGATTCCAGGACATCGTGTCCGGCGCCGGTTACGAGCAGGCGCGCCTGCTGTCCGTCCTGGGGGCCGTCGGCGAGACCGCCGGCGGCGCGCTGCTCGTCCTGGGCCTGGCGACGCCGTTGGCCGGCGCCGCGGTGCTCGCCGTGATGATCAACGCGTGGCTGGTCCGTCAGGTGGCCGAGCCGGGTCTGCAGTTCTTCGCGCCGACCGGCGTCGAGTACGAGTCCCTGCTGGCCCTCGCCGCGGCCGCGATCGTGCTGACCGGACCCGGCCGCATCGCGATCGACGGCACGCGCGGGTGGGCGCGTCGTCCGTTCATCGGCTCGTTCGTCGCCCTGCTCATCGGCGTGGGCGGCGCGGTGGCGCTGTGGATCCTGCTCAACGGCGCCGACCCCTTCGCCTGATCCCCAGCTCGGCCGGCCGGCGTCACTGCTGGGCCGGCCGGCGTCACTGCTCGGCCGGCCGGCCGGCGTCGGGCTCGGTCTCGGGTTCCGGCGTCGGCGGCGTGGGGTCCGGCACGGCGCCGCCGCTGGCCGCGGACAGCCGGGGGAGATCGTCCACCGTCACCCCCGGCAGCGGCACGGTGCCACCGCCGGTGAGCGCTGCCTTGCCGAAGCCGAAGCGGGGGAACGTGATTCCTGCGACGTCGGCCCAGGCGACCGTTGTGGTGGTGAACGGCCGGCGGGCGACGAGTCCGCGGCGATCGACCGTGGTGCGCACACGCAGTACCCAGTAGGCGGCGAACGCCGGAATGGCGAGCA
This sequence comes from Rhodococcoides corynebacterioides, assembly GCF_019834675.1. Taxonomy (GTDB): domain Bacteria; phylum Actinomycetota; class Actinomycetes; order Mycobacteriales; family Mycobacteriaceae; genus Rhodococcoides; species Rhodococcoides corynebacterioides_A. The sequence goes on from NZ_JABUBU010000004.1 coordinate 141,172, forward strand.
CCCACCAGAAGAGCGTCGGTGCGCCCGCGACGGGGAACGACGCCCCGAACAACAGGAGTGCCACCGCGGCGAGCGTCAGCGGGTCGATGCGGAAGACCTCGGCGTCGGCCGCGGGGGACCGGTCGGGCGCGGGGTCGCCGGTGTGGGAGACTGTGCGCGGTGGTTCGGACTGCTGCGGAGACGACACCCCTTCATCTTCGCACTGCACACACGCCATCCCACATCCCGGGATTCGTAGTTCGGTAGTTGACTGGCGCGGCATCGCACGCTTAACCTCACCAACGTGAAGCGTGAAGATCTCCTCGTAATCGGCAGGCGCGTCGTCGCCTGAGCCGATCTACTTCTCGACGCTCAGCCACGACGCGCCACCCTCGCACAGCATCTGCTGGCGGGGGTTTTTTCTTGCCCGGATGAGAACCCAAGGACACACAGTGAGCGCACCGACAGCCCGGCCCGGCCCGGCCCCTCGCAAGACCCCGTCCCCCGCCGACCGTCCCGTGCCCGCGGCACCGGAACGCCGCGCGATCGCGCCGGAGCGCGTGACGGGCGCCCAGTCCGTCGTGCGTGCACTCGAGGAGCTCGACGTCGACGTCGTGTTCGGTATCCCCGGCGGCGCCGTCCTGCCGGTCTACGACCCGCTGCTCGACTCCACCAAGGTGCGCCACGTCCTCGTGCGGCACGAGCAGGGCGCCGGCCACGCCGCCACCGGCTACGCCCAGGCCACCGGTCGCGTCGGTGTCTGCATGGCGACGTCGGGGCCGGGTGCGACCAACCTCGTGACCCCGCTCGCCGACGCTCAGATGGACTCGGTCCCGGTCGTCGCGATCACCGGTCAGGTGGGCCGTGGTCTCATCGGCACCGACGCGTTCCAGGAAGCCGACATCTCCGGCATCACCATGCCGATCACCAAGCACAACTTCCTCGTCACCGATCCGCTGGACATCCCGCGGACCATCGCCGAGGCGTTCTACCTGGCGGAGTCGGGCCGTCCGGGCGCCGTGCTGGTCGACATCCCCAAGGACGTCCTGCAGGCCGACACGACGTTCTCGTGGCCGCCGGAGATGCGGCTGCCGGGCTACCGGCCCGTCACCAAGCCGCACGGCAAGCAGGTGCGGGAGGCGGCGCGTCTCATCGCGGCGGCCGAGCGGCCCGTTCTGTACTGCGGCGGCGGCATCATCAAGTCCGACTCCCACAAGGAGTTGCTCGAGCTGGCCGAGCTGACCGGCATCCCGGTGGTCACCACCCTGATGGCGCGCGGCGTCTTCCCGGACAGCCACGATCTGAACCTGGGCATGCCCGGCATGCACGGCACGGTGGCCGCGGTGGCCGCCCTGCAGCGCAGCGATCTGCTGATCACGCTGGGGGCGCGGTTCGACGATCGCGTCACCGGTCGACTCGACTCCTTCGCGCCGGACGCCAAGGTGGTGCACGCCGACATCGACCCGGCGGAGATCGGCAAGAATCGGTTCGCGGACGTCCCGATCGTCGGCGACTGCCGTGAGGTCATCGCGGAGCTCGTCGAGGCCGTGCGTGCCGACGGCGCCACCGGCACGTCCACCGACCTGTCCGAGTGGTGGTCCTACCTCGACGGGGTGCGTCGCACCTACCCGCTGAGCTACGACCGTCCCTCCGACGGTGCGCTGTCGCCGGAGTTCGTCATCCAGTCCATCGGCAAGGCGGCCGGCCCGGACGCCGTCTACTGCGCCGGCGTCGGTCAGCACCAGATGTGGGCGGCGCAGTTCATCTCCTACGAGAAGCCGCGCACCTGGCTGAACTCGGGCGGTCTGGGCACCATGGGCTACGCCGTGCCCGCCGCGATGGGCGCCAAGATGGGCCTGCCCGACACCGAGGTGTGGGCCATCGACGGCGACGGCTGCTTCCAGATGACCAACCAGGAGCTCGCGACCTGCGCGGTCGAGGGCATCCCGATCAAGGTCGCGGTGGTCAACAACGGCAACCTGGGCATGGTGCGGCAGTGGCAGACCCTCTTCTACGAGGAGCGGTACTCCAACACCGAGCTCGGCACCCACGGTGCCGTCCGGATCCCGGACTTCCTCAAGCTCGCCGAGGCGCTGGGGTGCGTCGGTCTGCGGTGCGAGCGCGAGGAGGACGTCGAGGACGTCATCGCGCAGGCGCGAGCCATCACCGACCGCCCCGTCGTCATCGACTTCATCGTCGGCAAGGACGCGCAGGTGTGGCCGATGGTCGCCGCGGGCACGGGCAACTCCGAGATCGAGGCCGCGCGGGGCATCCGTCCGCTGTTCGACAACGACGACGAGGCCGCGCAGGAACCCGGCGTCGTCGGCGACGTCACCGAAGCTGCTCTCGACCAGAACGCGAAAGGTACCGATCAGTGAGCACCAGTCACACCCTGAGCGTCCTGGTCGAGGACAAGCCCGGTGTCCTCGCCCGTGTCGCCGCGCTGTTCTCCCGCCGCGGGTTCAACATCGCGTCCCTCGCCGTGGGTGGCACCGAGGTCCCGGACATCTCCCGCATGACCATCGTGGTGACGGTCGACGAGTTCCCGCTCGAGCAGGTGACCAAGCAGCTGAACAAGCTCGTGAACGTCATCAAGATCGTCGAGCAGGAGCCGGAGGCGTCGGTCGCACGCGAACTCGTGCTCATCAAGGTGCGCGCCGATTCGTCGGTGCGCAGCGAGGTCATCGAGACCGTGAACCTGTTCCGCGCCAAGGTGATCGACGTGTCGCCGGAGTCCGTCACCGTCGAGGCGACGGGCACCCGCTCGAAGCTCGAGGCGTTGCTGCGGATGCTCGACCCTTACGGTGTTCGTGAGATCGTCCAGTCCGGGATCGTGGCGGTGGGTCGCGGACCCAAGTCCATCACCGCATCGCGCTAGCGGTGCGCGACAGAACCGCATCGCGCTAGCGGTGCGCGACAGCACCGCATCGCGCTAGCACCAGACAACAGATTTTCTCCGGGCACCGTGTCCGGGACGACGAGGAGGAAACCACAAGTGGCAGTCGAGATGTTCTACGACGACGACGCCGATCTGTCGATCATCCAGGGCCGCAAGGTCGCGGTGATCGGGTACGGAAGCCAGGGCCACGCGCACTCGCTCAGCCTGCGCGACTCGGGCGTCGACGTCCGCATCGGTCTGAAGGAGGGGTCGAAGTCCCGCGACAAGGCTGCCGAGCAGGGTCTGGGCGTGGGCACGCCGGCCGAGGTCTCGCAGTGGGCCGACGTGATCATGTTGCTCGCTCCGGACACGGCGCAGGCGCAGATCTTCAAGGACGACATCGAGCCGAACCTCGAGGACGGCAACGCGCTGTTCTTCGGGCACGGCCTGAACATCCACTTCGATCTGATCGAGGCGCCGGACAACATCACCGTCGGCATGGTCGCGCCGAAGGGACCGGGTCACCTGGTGCGTCGGCAGTTCGTCGACGGCAAGGGCGTGCCGGCTCTGATCGCAATCGATCAGGACCCCAAGGGTGAGGGGCAGGCGCTTGCGCTGTCCTACGCTCGCGCCATCGGCGGCACGCGCGCCGGCGTCATCAAGACGACGTTCAAGGAAGAGACCGAGACCGACCTGTTCGGTGAGCAGGCCGTGCTGTGCGGCGGCACCGAGGAACTGGTCAAGACGGGCTTCGAGGTCATGGTCGAGGCGGGGTACGCCCCGGAGATGGCCTACTTCGAGGTACTGCACGAACTCAAGCTGATCGTGGACCTCATGTACGAGGGCGGCATCGCGCGCATGAACTACTCGGTGTCCGACACCGCGGAGTTCGGCGGCTACCTCTCCGGCCCGCGCGTCATCGACGCCGGCACCAAGGAGCGCATGAAGGCGATCCTGGCCGACATCCAGTCCGGTGAGTTCACGCGTCGTCTGGTGGCGAACGTCGAGAACGGCAACACCGAGCTCGAGGGCCTGCGCAAGCAGAACGCCGAGCACCCCATCGAGGTCACCGGCAAGAAGCTGCGCGACCTGATGAGCTGGGTCGATCGCCCCATCACCGAGACGGCCTGACCGGCAGTCCCGTTCGTCCCCTGCGGGGCATCCGTCGCTCGTCCGAGCGGAGGGTGCCCCGCACTCGGGTGAGGGCCACCATTAGGCTCCTCCCCGACACAGCACGCTCTATCACGAGAACCACTCGCGCGGGCGCGATTCGCCGCCCGGCGCCACTCGATCAGGGAGTTCCCACGTGAGCCAGCCAGGCCGTCCCGTCGTCCTCATCGCCGACAAGCTCGCCTCGTCCACCGTCGACGCCCTCGGTGACGGCGTCGAGGTCCGCTGGGTCGACGGACCGGACCGACCCGCTCTGCTCGCCGCCGTGCCCGAGGCCGACGCCATCCTGGTGCGGTCGGCGACGACGGTCGACGCCGAGGTGCTCGCCGCCGGATCGAAGCTGAAGATCGTCGCGCGCGCCGGCGTCGGCCTGGACAACGTGGACGTCGCCGCGGCGACCGAGCGCGGCGTCATGGTGGTCAACGCCCCCACGTCGAACATCCACACCGCGGCCGAGCACGCCGTGACGCTGCTGCTCTCGGCCGCCCGCCAGATTCCCGCGGCCGACGCCACCCTGCGGAACCACGAGTGGAAGCGCAGCGGCTTCAACGGCGTCGAGATCTTCGGCAAGACCGTCGGCGTCGTCGGCCTCGGCCGGATCGGGCAGCTCTTCGCCCAGCGCCTGGCCGCGTTCGAGACGCACGTCATCGCGTACGACCCCTACGTCTCCCCGGCGCGCGCAGCGCAGCTGGGTATCGAGCTGGTCTCCCTGGACGAGCTGCTCGAGCGCGCGGACATGTTCTCCGTGCACCTGCCGAAGACCCCGGAGACCAAGGGTCTGATCGGCAAGGAGGCGCTGGCCCGCACCAAGAAGGGCGTGATCGTCGTCAACGCCGCTCGCGGCGGTCTGGTCGACGAGCAGGCCCTCGCCGACGCCATCACCAGCGGTCACGTCTTCGCGGCCGGCATCGACGTCTACGCCTCCGAGCCCTGCACGGACAGCCCGCTGTTCGAGCTCCCGCAGGTCGTCGTCACCCCGCACCTCGGGGCGTCGACCACCGAGGCGCAGGACCGCGCCGGCACCGACGTCGCGAAGTCCGTCCTGCTCGCGCTCGCCGGCGAGTTCGTGCCCGACGCCGTCAACGTCTCCGGCGGAGCGGTCGGCGAGGAGGTCGCGCCCTGGCTGGACATCGTGCGCAAGCAGGGTGTGCTGCTCGGCGCTCTGGCCGACGGACTCCCGACGTCGCTGTCGGTGGACGTCCGCGGTGAACTGGCGTCGGAGGACGTCGACATCCTCGGGCTGTCGGCCCTGCGCGGGTTGTTCTCCGCCGTCATCGAGGACGCGGTGACCTTCGTCAACGCGCCCTCGCTGGCCGAGGAGCGCGGCGTGACCGCCGAGGTCACCACCGCGCCCGAGAGCCCCAATCACCGCAGCGTCGTGGACGTCCGTGCGGTGTACGGCGACGGCACCGTGCTGAACGTGGCGGGCACGCTGACCGGCCCGCAGCACGTCGAGAAGATCGTGAACATCAACGGCCGCAACTTCGACCTGCGTGCCGAGGGCAAGAACCTGATCGTGACCTACGAGGATCGGCCCGGATCGCTCGGCCGCATCGGCACCGCCCTCGGTGACGCCGGCGTCGACATCGCGGCCGCCGCGCTCAGCCAGGACGCGGAGGGCACCGGCGCGACGATCCTGCTGCGCGTCGACCGGGACGTGCCGGCGGACGTGCGCGACTCCATCGCCGCGGCGGTGGGCGCGTCGACGATCGAACTCGTCGACCTGTCCTGAGCACCGACGACGCGAGGAGGAACGCGATGAAGCTGGCGGTTCTGGCCGGAGACGGCATCGGTCCCGAGGTGATCGGGGTCGCCCTCGACGTGCTGCGCGCGGTCGAGCCGGGGGTGGAGACCACCGACTACGACCTCGGCGCTCGTCGCTACCACGCGACCGGGGAGTTGTTGCCGGACTCGGTGCTCGCCGAGATCCGGGAGCACGACGCCATCCTGCTCGGCGCGATCGGCGATCCGTCGGTGCCCAGCGGCGTGCTCGAGCGGGGCCTGCTGCTCCGCGCCCGCTTCGAGCTCGATCACCACATCAACCTGCGCCCGTCGAAGCTCTACCCGGGTGTCGAGGGGCCGTTGGCCGGCAATCCGCCGATCGACGTGGTGGTGGTGCGCGAGGGCACCGAGGGGCCCTACACCGGCAACGGCGGCGCCCTGCGCGTCGGGACGCCGCACGAGGTGGCCACCGAGGTCAGCGTCAACACGCGGTTCGGCGTCGAGCGCGTCGTGCGCGACGCCTTCGCGCGTGCGACGGCGCGCCGGAAGCACCTGACGCTGCTGCACAAGACCAACGTGCTGACGTTCGCGGGATCGCTGTGGCACCGCACGGTGACCGAGGTGGCGACGGAGTTCCCGGACGTCGAGGTGGCGTATCAGCACATCGACGCCGCGACGATCCACCTGGTGACCGACCCAGGACGCTTCGACGTCATCGTGACGGACAACCTGTTCGGCGACATCATCACCGACCTCGCCGCCGCCGTCACCGGGGGCATCGGCCTGGCCGCCAGCGCGAACATCGACGCCACGCGGACCAATCCGAGCATGTTCGAACCGGTGCACGGCAGCGCACCGGACATCGCCGGGCAGGGCACCGCGGATCCGACCGCCGCCGTGTTGTCGGTGTCGATGTTGCTCGCGCATCTCGGCCGGGACGACGCGTCCGCGCGGGTGGAGGCGGCCGTCGCGGCGGACCTCGCCGAGCGGACCGCCGGTGCTCCGGGGTCGACGGTGGAGATCGGCGAACGGATCATCGGGCGGCTCTGACCCGGGCCGGGTCGGGCGATATTGACCCGGGCCGGGTCTGTCGATACTGACCCGGGCCGGGTCGGGCGATACTGACCCTGGCCGGTTTCGGCCGGTCCTCGTCGACTCGGGTGCCTCGCGTGCGTCAGCGCTCGCGGGGCACGATCGGCACCGCGAGCAACGCGATCGCGGCCGAGGCGGCGAACGCGACGGTGTAGGACGAGTGCGTGATCAGCGCACCGAACGTGGGCGGCACCGCCGACGCGGCGACGAACTGCGCGGTGTTCTGCGCCCCGAGCGCGCGCCCGCTCCAGAAGGGGCCGGCGCGTTCGGCGACCGCGGTGAACGCCAGTCCGTTGGGGGAGACCGTCGCGACGGAGGCGATCACGAGGGCGACGACGGCGACCTCGGTGTTCAGGGCGTCGGTCACGGCCAACGCCGCCATCGTGGACACGACGAGCACGGCGACGACCCGCATCGGTCCGAGCCTGCTGCCCACCCGGTCGGACACCGCGCCGGCGATCGTGCGGCCGACCGCGCCGCAGATCTGCGCGACGGTGATGACGACGCCCGCGGCTGCCGCGGACCATTCCTGTCGGTCGATCAGCCAGACGAGGGCGAAGGTCCACACGACGTACTGGGGGACCACCAGCGCCACCGACGCGGCGTGGATGCGCCACAGGTCCGTGCGGCCGCGGTACGGGTTCTGCAGCAGCGCGGCGCTCGACGCGGCGGCGCGGGACGGTCGCGGCGGGTCGTACACCGCCACGAGGCAGGCGAGGGCCGACACCGCGGCGGCGATCGCGGGCAGCAGCATGGCCGCGGCCACGCCGTACTCGCGGGCGAGACCGGGAACGGTCAATGCGGACAACGCGACTCCGAGGGGCAGCGACATCTGCCGGATGCCCATCGCCAGGCCCCGCCGGTGGGGTGGGAACCATCCGACCACCACACGGCCGGTGGCGGAGTTCACGCTCGCGGCGCACATGCCGCCGAGGAGGAGAAACACCGCGAAGGGGACGACGCCGGTGGTCGCGGCCGCGGCGAACGCCGACGCGGCCGTGAGGGCGGAACCGGCCACGAGCGCCCGGCGCTCACCGATCCGGTCCACCACGGCTCCCCACGCGAACAGGGTGAGCACGATGCCGGTGGTCGGCATGGCGACGACGACTCCGGCGGCGGCGAGGGACAGGCCCCGCTGGTCCTGCAGGGCCGGGATGAGGAACGCCGCTCCGTTGAGCAGGAGGGCCGTCGACGCCGTGGCGAGCATGCCGACCACCAGCATGCACCAGCGGCCCACCGTCGACTCGGTGTACGCGCTGCGACTCAGCATGTGGCGCATCCCTGTCTGCGTCTCAGCATGCGAGAAGTCCGTCCCGTCGAGTGGTCTGCGGGTGTCACCCTACGCCGCGTCCGGGCCGGGGCCCCACGCCGTCCGCCCTCGACCTCGGCCGCGTCGATAGACTCCCGCCATGCGCTTAGGTCGAGTAGCGAGCCCGGACGGCGTCGCCTTCGTGTCCATCGAGGGCGACGGCGACGACAGAACGGCTCGAGAAATCGCCGAACACCCCTTCGGCACCCCCACCTTCACCGGCCGCACCTGGCCCCTGGCGGACGTCCGGCTGTTGGCCCCGATCCTGGCCAGCAAGGTCGTCTGCATCGGCAAGAACTACGCCGCCCATGCGGCCGAGATGGGGGGCGAGGCGCCGGCTGACCCGGTGATCTTCCTCAAGCCGAACACCTCCATCGTCGGTCCCGGTGCCGCCGTCGTGCGGCCGCCGTCGTCCTCCGAGGTGCACTACGAGGGCGAGCTGGCCGTCGTCATCGGTCGCCCCTGCAAGGACGTTCCCGCGGCGCGTGCGCTGGACGTCGTGCTCGGATACACCGCCGCCAACGACGTGACCGCCCGCGATCATCAGCGACACGACGGACAGTGGACCCGCGCCAAGGGGCACGACACCTTCTGCCCGCTCGGCCCGTGGATCGAGACCTCGATCGACCCGAGCGATCTGGCGATCACCACCACGGTCGACGGGGAGACGAAGCAGAGCAGCCGCACCTCGCTTCTGCTGCACGACATTCCGGCCGTCATCGAATGGGTCAGCGCGGTGATGACGCTGCTGCCGGGCGACGTGATCCTCACCGGTACGCCGGAGGGTGTCGGGCCCGTCGTCGCGGGCCAGACGGTCACCGTCGAGATCGAGGGCATCGGCGCCCTGAGCAACCCGGTGGTGGACAAGTGAGCGTGCGCGTCCGATTCTGCCCGTCGCCCACCGGAACTCCGCACGTAGGCCTGGTGCGCACGGCGCTGTTCAACTGGGCCTTCGCGCGCCATCACGGCGGCGACTTCGTCTTCCGTATCGAGGACACCGACGCCGCGCGCGATTCCGAGGAGTCGTATCGCGCTCTGCTGGACGCGCTCCGGTGGCTCGGCCTGGACTGGGACGAGGGCCCCGAGGTCGGCGGTCCCTACGAGCCCTACCGCCAGTCGCTCCGCCGCGAACAGCACCTCGCCGTGGTGCGGTCGCTGCTCGACGCGGGGGAGGCGTACGAGAGCTTCTCCACTCCGGAGGAGGTCGAGGCGCGGCACCGTGCCGCCGGACGCGATCCGAAGCTGGGCTACGACAACGCCGATCGCGATCTGACCGACGAGCAGCGCGCGGCGTTCCTCGAGGAGGGCCGCAAGCCCGTCGTGCGTCTGCGCATGCCGGAGCACGATCTGTCCTGGACGGACCTCGTCCGGGGCGAGACCACGTTCCGCGCGGGAACCGTGCCCGACTTCGCGCTGACCCGCGGCAACGGCATTCCGCTCTACACCCTGGTCAACCCGGTCGACGACGCCCTGATGAAGATCACGCACGTGCTGCGCGGCGAGGACCTGCTGTCCTCGACGCCGCGTCAGATCGCGTTGTACGAGGCGCTGGTACGCATCGGCGTCGCGGACCGGGTTCCCGAGTTCGGTCATCTCCCGTTCGTCATGGGGGAGGGCAACAAGAAGCTCTCCAAGCGCGATCCGCAGGCGGACCTGTTCCTGCACCGCGAGCGGGGCTTCGTCCCCGAGGGTCTGCTCAACTACCTGGCCCTGCTGGGGTGGGGCTTCCGCGACGACCGCGACGTCTTCTCGCTCGCGGAGATGGTGGACGCCTTCGAGATCGGATCCGTCAACGCCAATCCCGCGCGGTTCGACCAGAAGAAGGCCGACGCGATCAACGCCGAGCACATCCGCCTGCTGGATCCGGCGGACTTCGCCGCTCGCCTGCGGTCCTTCCTCGAGACGGCGGGCCATCCCGTCGAGGTCGACGACGCGGTGTTCGCCGAGGCCGCCGGCCTGGTCCAGACGCGCATCGTCGTGCTCTCGGACGCCTGGGGTCTGCTGAAGTTCCTCCTCGCTCCGCGCGCGGAGTTCGCCGTCGATCCCGCGTCGGCGGCGAAGAACCTCGGCGCGGACGCCCGGCCCGTGCTCGACGCGGCGCTGTCCGCGCTCGAGGGGCTGCCGGAGTGGACCGCGCCGGCTCTCGAGGAGGCGTTGAAGACAGCATTGGTGGACGGGCTCGAGCTCAAGCCCCGCAAGGCGTTCGGGCCGATCCGCGTCGCCGTCACCGGCTCGCACATCAGCCCGCCGCTCTACGAATCGATGGTCCTCCTGGGTCGCGACGACTCGCTCCTGCGACTGCGTGCGGCCCGTGACCGACTCGACGGCTGAGGCCCGGCCGGCGTCTCTCACGGAGCGGCTGGACCGCTTCCAACGACGCCGGCCCGCCGTGGGATATCCGCTCGCGGTCGTCTACAAGTTCGTCGACGACCAGGGCGGGTACCTCGCGGCGCTCATCGCCTACTACGCGTTCGTCTCGCTGTTCCCGCTGCTGCTCCTCTTCTCGACCACGCTCGGCATCGTGCTCGCGGGCAATCCCGATCTCCAGCAACGGATTCTGGACTCCGCGATGAGCCAGATCCCGTTGATCGGGGAGCAACTCGGCCAGCCCGATCGGCTCAGCGGCGGCGTCGGGGCCATCGTCGTCGGCGTGGTCGGCTCGCTCTACGGCGGGCTCGGCGTCGCCGTGGCCGCGCAGAACGCGATGAACGTCGCGTGGGCCGTGCCGAAGAACGAGCGGCCGGATCCGATCACCGGACGAATCCGCGGCTTCGGACTCCTCGTCACCGTCGGCACCGCCGTGATCGGTGTGACGATTCTCAACGGCTTCAACGCGGCCGGCTTCTTCGGTTCCGTCGCACAGGTTTTCGTGGTGATCGCCGCCGTTCTGCTCAACACGGCGACGTTCGTGGTGGCCTTCCGGCTGGGGACCACGCGGCCGGTGACGGTGCGCGACGTGCTGCCGGGCGCCGCGTTGGCGGGCGCGCTCTGGCAGGCGCTCCAGTCCTTCGGCGGCCTGTACGTGCAGCGGGTGGTCGGCGGCGCGGACACCACCAACGGCGTGTTCGCCATCGTGCTCGGACTGCTCGCGTTCCTCTACATCGCGGCGATGATCGTGGTGCTGTGCATCGAGGTCAACGTCGTGCGGGTGGACCGCCTGCATCCGCGGGCACTGCTGACGCCGTTCACCGACAACGTCGAGCTCACCGACGGCGACCGGGACGCGTACACGGCCCAGGCCGAGGCCCAGCGCAGCAAGGGGTTCGAGGAGATCGACGTGGTCTTCCACGAGCCCGACTCGACGACGCCGCCCGACGACCGGCCCTGACCTGCCGATTTGGTGAATCCCGGACACTGTTTGATAGTGTTCTCCACGGCTCGAAGCGCTCCGGAGCACGTCCTCGGAGCGGGTCGAGCCTGCGGCTGGTCCGCGGTAGTGGGGTATGGTGTAATTGGCAACACAGCGGTTTCTGGTACCGCCATTCTAGGTTCGAGTCCTGGTACCCCAGCAGAGAATGTCCGATTTCGTCGGACGGTCTCCACCGGTTATGCTCGTCCGGTTGCTTCACCAGAGTCACCAGCTCGATCTGCACCACGGTAAGTTCCTGGCCCCGTCGTCTAGCGGCCTAGGACGCCGCCCTCTCAAGGCGGTAGCGCGGGTTCGAATCCCGTCGGGGCTACGCAGTACACGAGGACCACTGCATGCGCAGTGGTCCTCGTGTCGTTTCCGGGGTTTCCCGGGTCGCGCCACGGCCCGAGCGGCACCCACGCCGGCGGTGCCGTGCGTTGCCTACATCCGCTTCTCGACGTCCGCGGCCGCCGTCAGCAGATCGGCCGCCCACCGCACGCCCGGTCGACGTCCCATGCGGTCGACGGGGCCCGAGACCGAGATCGCGGCCACGACGCGACCGTCCCGCCCGCGGATCGGCGCGGCCACGCTCGCCACCCCGGGTTCACGTTCGGCGACGCTCTGCGCCCACCCGCGTCGTCGGACGTCGGCGAGGGCTCGCTCTCCGAACGCGGCGTCGGCGAGGACCGCGCGTTGGAGCGCCGGGTCCGCCCACGCCAGCAGGACCTTCGCGCCGGACCCGGCCGTCAGCGGCAGGCGAGAGCCGACGAGGACCGTGTCCCGCAGTCCGGTGGGCGGCTCCACCGCGGCGACGCACACGCGCCGCGTACCGTCCACGCGATAGACCTGGACGCTCTCACCGGTGGCCTCGCGCAGACGCGGGAGGACGGCGGCGGAGGCCTCCACGACGGGGTCCTCGGCGGTGTGGGCGAGTTCCGCGAGCGCCGGCCCCGGCCGCCACTGGCCGTCCTGGTCCCGCGCCAGCATGCGGTGGGTCTCGAGGCCGACGGCCAGGCGGTGCGCGGTGGCGCGGGGGAGTCCGGTGACCGCGCAGAGGTCGGCGAGCGAGCAGGGGCCCTGCGCGGCGGCGTGCAGCACGCCCATCGCTTTGTCGAGAACGCCGATGCCGCTATGCTGTCCCATGAGGCGATACTAGCGTCTCGCATACTGAGATTGCACGCACTGTCGCACACGCACGATCCCCGGAGAGCGCGACCGTTCCGGGGAATCGCACGCGGGCCGGACGGACGCGACGAAGGAGTGGACATGGCACCCAGAACCCTGGCGGAGAAGGTGTGGGACGAGCACGTGGTCGTCCGGGGCGAGGGCGACCAGCCCGACCTCATCTACATCGACCTCCACCTCGTGCACGAGGTCACCAGCCCGCAGGCGTTCGACGGCCTGCGGTTGGCCGGCCGTCCCGTTCGTCGCCCGGATCTGACGATCGCGACCGAGGACCACAACGTCCCGACGGTCGACATCGATCAGCCGATCGCGGACATCGTCTCCCGGACCCAGGTGGACACCCTCCGTCGCAATTGCGAGGAGTTCGGCATCCGCCTGCACTCCATGGGCGACCTCGAGCAGGGCATCGTGCACATCATCGGGCCGCAGCTCGGTCTGACCCAGCCCGGCACCACCGTCGTGTGCGGCGACAGCCACACGTCCACGCACGGCGCGTTCGGTGCACTCGCGATGGGCATCGGCACCAGCGAGGTCGAGCACGTCCTGGCCACGCAGACGTTGTCGCTGCGGCCGTTCCGCACCATGGCGGTCACGGTCGACGGGGAACTCGGGGACGACGTGTCCGCCAAGGATCTGATCCTGGCGGTGATCGCGCAGATCGGCACCGGGGGCGGGCAGGGCCACGTCATCGAGTATCGCGGGTCCGCCATCGAGAAGCTGTCGATGGAAGCGCGAATGACCATCTGCAACATGTCGATCGAGGCCGGCGCGCGCGCCGGCATGATCGCCCCGGACAGCACCACGTTCGAGTACCTGCGGGGTCGCCCGCACGCGCCGACGGGCGCGGACTGGGACCGCGCCGTCGAGGCCTGGTCGCAGTTGCGGACCGACGACGACGCGACCTTCGACACCGAGGTGCGGATCGACGCCGCGTCGCTCGGCCCGTTCGTCACCTGGGGCACCAACCCGGGTCAGGGTGCCCCCCTGTCCGCCTCGGTGCCGGATCCGGAGCAGATGGCGGACGCCGGCGAGAGTCAGGCCGCGCGGAAGGCGTTGGAGTACATGGGCCTCGAGGCGGGAACGCCGTTGCGCGACGTGGCCGTCGACACCGTGTTCCTGGGCTCGTGCACCAACGGCCGCATCGAGGACCTGCGCGTGGCCGCGTCCGTGCTGGAGGGACGCCGCGTGGCCGACGGTGTGCGGATGCTGGTGGTGCCCGGCTCGATGCGGGTCCGCGCCCAGGCGGAGGAGGAGGGCCTCGGGGCCATCTTCACCGCGGCCGGAGCCGAGTGGCGTCAGGCGGGGTGCTCGATGTGTCTCGGCATGAACCCGGATCAGTTGACGCCGGGGGAGCGGTCGGCGTCCACGTCGAATCGCAACTTCGAAGGGCGGCAGGGCAAGGGCGGTCGGACCCATCTGGTGTCCCCGGCCGTCGCCGCCGCCACCGCGGTGCGGGGGCGTCTGGCCGCACCGGCCGACCTGTCCTGACACCCGCGTCCCGACACCCGAGCGCGTCCGTCGTCGCGCCGCCGTCGCTCGCACCATCCCCCGCACGTCCGAGGAGTCACATCGTGGAACCGTTCGTCACGCACACCGGAATCGGTGTTCCGCTGCGTCGCAGCAACGTCGACACCGACCAGATCATCCCGGCGGTCTACCTCAAGAGGGTCACCCGCACCGGCTTCGAGGACGGGCTCTTCGCGGGCTGGCGTTCGGATCCGGGTTTCATCCTGAACACCGAGCCCTACGACCGCGGTTCGGTCCTCGTGGCCGGACCGGACTTCGGCACCGGATCCTCGCGCGAGCACGCCGTGTGGGCGCTGTCCGACTTCGGTTTCCGCGTCGTCATCTCCTCGCGTTTCGCCGATATCTTCCGCGGAAACTCCGGAAAGGCCGGATTGCTGGCGGCCATCGTCGAGCAGCCCGATGTCGAGATGCTCTGGAAATTGCTCGACGAACAGCCGGGTCTCGAGCTCACCGTCGATCTCGAGAACAAGACGGTCACCGCCGGAACCACGGTGGTGCGCTTCGAGATTGACGACTACACGCGCTGGCGTCTGATGGAGGGTCTGGACGACATCGGATTGACGTTGCGCCAGGTAGACGCCATTTCCGAGTTCGAGAAGTCGCGTCCGAGCCACAAGCCGACGACCCTTCCCGAGCCCGCGCGCTGACGTCGCGGCCCCGCTCGCGGCGGGCACCGGCCCGTCACGGGCGGGCCGATGGGCCCGTCGAATTTCTCCGTTCGGCGCGACACGCTTTGGTACGACACGGTTTACGGACCCACTCCGAAACGGCGTCGGTCGTGGACTCGTGCGCTTCTGCGGTTTACCGTGGTACACAGTCGGTCCGACGAGGGGCCATCAGTGTGCGGAGGAATGACCGATGAACAAGGCAGAACTGATCGATGCCCTGACCGAGAAGACCGGCGCGGACCGTCGCAGCGCCACCGATGCTGTCGAGAACATCGTCGACATCATCGTGCGCGCCGTCCACCGCGGTGACTCGGTGACCATCACCGGCTTCGGTGTCTTCGAGCAGCGCCGCCGCGCCGCGCGCGTCGCCCGCAACCCCCGCACCGGGGAGACGGTCAAGGTCAAGCCGACGTCGGTGCCCGCCTTCCGCCCGGGCGCTCAGTTCAAGGCCGTCATCGCCGGTGGGCAGAAGCTCTCCGCCTCCGGACCTGCCGTCAAGCGCGGTGCCGCCGCCGCGGCCAAGAAGACTGCGGCAGCGAAGAAGACCTCCGCCGCCAAGAAGACCACCGCGGCCAAGGCCACGGCCACCAAGGCACCGGCCAAGACCGCGGCGAAGAAGACCACGGCCACCAAGGCGCCCGCCAAGACCGCGGCGAAGAAGACCACGGCCACCAAGGCACCCGCCAAGACCGCGGCGAAGAAGACCACGGCCACCAAGGCACCCGCCAAGACCGCGGCCAAGAAGACCACCGCACCCGCCAAGACGGCGGCCAAGAAGACCAGCACGGCCGCGAAGTCGACGGCGAGCAAGTCCACGGCGGCGAAGAAGACCACCACCGCGGCGAAGAAGACGACGACGTCGGCGGCCAAGAAGACCACCGCCGCGAAGAAGACGCCCGCGAAGAAGGCCCCGGCGAAACGTACTGCGCGCAAGTAACGTCGGCGTACGCCGCGAGCCCCGAGCCCCGGACCCGATCGAGGTCCGGGGCTCGCCGCGTTCTCGGGTCCGGTGTGGGTCCCGGGGGGCCGGGAAGCTCAGTCCTCGCGGACCGACACGGGCAGTGGCGACTCGAGATGGTCGGCCGTCACCAGAACGCCGCCGACGAATCCGAGCACCCACACGCTCGCCTTGCGTGATCGTGACCGGGTCAGCGTCACGCCGTCCTGCTCGGCCCACCACTCCATCAGGGGCGGAATCACCTTGCCCTGACTGCACATCACCGGGACGCCGGGAGTGGTCGAGACGATCTCGCGCACGCGGCGACGGACGACGTCGGGATCGCGGGCGTAGGTCTCCTCGGTCAGAGCGCGCTCCGGGACCACCTGCAGGCCCACCGACCGCGCCCACGGCGCCACGGTCTGGACGCACCGCGTGCGTTCCGCACTGAACACGGACGTGCCGCCGTAGGCCTTCAGGACGGGGACGAGCGCGTCGGCCTGGGTGACGCCGACGCTGTCGAGCGGACGCTCGGCGTCGTCACCCTTGTACCGCGCCTTCGACCCCGCCCGCGCGTGACGGACCAGCACCGCGTAACTCGTCGGGTGCGGGCCGTGGACGAACCGGGCGAGGACCTCGCGGTCCGCGTCGTAGGACACCGTGTCGCGCGCCTCCGCCGGTGTCGCCCAGACCATCCGGTCGACCTCGTCGTTGGCGACGAACTCCCCACCGGTGACGCGGGCGGCCCAGTAGTCGACGTGCTTGGTGCGTCCGCGCGGCAGGGGATAGGTGGTCGAACCCAGCGACCGACCCAGGGCGCAGGCGTACCCGGTCTCCTCCGCGACCTCGCGCACGGCGGTCACCGCCGGGATCTCGCCGGGGTCGACCTTGCCCTTGGGCAGGGACCAGTCGTCGTAACGCGGGCGGTGGACCACCGCCACCCGCGGTTCGCCGTCGGTCGGATCCACCTGCCACAGCACGGCGCCGGCGGCGCGCACGACGCCGTCGGACTTCGATCGTGTCGAGTCGCCCATCGAAACCGGCCGCCTACGACCCGGTGTACCGACGCTGGCGCATCAGCGACACCTGATGATCGCGCACGGTCTCGCCGCTGGCGGGCGAGGCCGACCAGGACCCGTCGGACTGGAGGACCCAGCACCGCGTGGTCGTGTCCATCGCGGAATCGAGCATCGCGCCGAGTTGCGCGGTCAGTCGCGCGTCCCGCACCTGCGCCATGACCTCGACGCGTCGATCGAGGTTGCGGTGCATCATGTCCGCGCTGCCGATCCAGTACTCGTCGATGGCCCGGAAGTGCAGCACGCGCGAATGTTCCAGGAATCGACCGAGGATGGACCGCACCTCGATGTTCTCGCTGAGCCCCGGAACGCCCGGCTTGAGCGCGCAGATACCGCGCACCACGACCTCGACGCGGACGCCCTCGGACGACGCCCAGTACAGCGCGTCGATCACCTGCTCGTCGACGAGGGCGTTGGCCTTGAGGCGAATCCGGGACTCGCGACCCTCGCGGTGTGCCCGCACCTCGGCCTCGATGCGCTCCACGATGCCCGCCCGCACGCCGAACGGCGCCACGAGCAGGTTGCGGTAGTGCTCCTTGCGCGAGTACCCGGTGAGGGAATTGAACAGGTCCGTCAGGTCGGCGCCGATCTCCTCGTCCGCCGTGATGAGACCGACGTCCTCGTAGAGGCGCGCGGTCTTCGGGTTGTAGTTGCCCGTGCCGATGTGGCAGTAGCGCCGGATGGTCGACCCCTCCCGGCGCACCACCAGACACGTCTTGCAGTGCGTCTTGAGTCCGACCAGGCCGTAGACGACGTGCACGCCCGACTGCTCGAGCTTGCGCGCCCACGCGATGTTCGCCTGCTCGTCGAAGCGAGCCTTGATCTCGACCAGGGTGACCACCTGCTTGCCCGCCTCGGCCGCCGCGATGAGGGCGTTGACGATCGGCGAGTCACCCGACGTGCGGTAGAGGGTTTGCTTGATCGCCAGGACGTGCGGGTCGGCCGCGGCCTGCTCGATGAAGCGCTGCACGCTGGTGGAGAAGGAATCGTAGGGGTGGTGGAGCAGGACGTCGCCGTCGCGCAGGGTGGAGAAGATGCTCTTCGGGGTTTCGCGCTCGCCGAAGGCGGGGTGCGTGGCGGGGACGAACGGGGCGTCCTTGAGCATCGGTCGATCCACCCCGTAGACCTGCCAGAGGCACGACAGATCGAGCAGACCGGGAACCTGGATGACGTCACCGGGATCGACGTCCAACTCGCGCAACAACAGTCCGAGCATGTGCTCGGTCATGTCGTCCGCCACCTCGAGTCGGACGGGGGAACCGAAGCGTCGGCGGGCCAGCTCCCGTTCGAGGGCCTGCAGAAGGTCCTCGTCGCGGTCCTCCTCGACCTCGAAATCGGCGTTGCGGGTGATGCGGAACGCGTGGTGCTCGACGATCTGCAGACCGGGGAACAGCACGTCGAGGTGCGCCGCGATGAGTTCCTCCATGGGAAGGAACGCCGGAATCGACTGCGGCTCGCCGCGCTTGAGCTGCACGAAGCGGTCGACGTTGTCCGGCACCTTGACGCGCGCGAAGTGCTCGCCGCCGGTGGTCGAATCCTTCACCGTCACCGCGAGATTGAGCGACAGGCCGCTGATGTAGGGGAAGGGGTGCGCCGGATCGACCGCCAGCGGGGTGAGCACCGGGAACACCTGGCTGTTGAAGTACTCGGTGAGGCGGCCACGTTCGTCCTCGGTGACCTCGGACCACCGCACGATGTCGATGCCCTCGGCCGACAGTTCCGGCACGATGCGGTCGAGGAAGGTGCGGGCGTGCCGCTCGGCGATCTCCTGGGTCCGCTTGGCGATCAAGGAGAGCTGTTCGCGCGGCGACAGTCCGTCCGCCGACCGCACGGACAATCCGGTCTCGTCACGGCGCTTGAGGCCCGCGACCCGGACCATGTAGAACTCGTCGAGGTTGCTGGCGAAGATCGCCAGGAACTTCGCCCGCTCGAGCAGCGGCAGGGACGAGTCCTCGGCCAGGGCGAGCACGCGGGAGTTGAAGTCCAACCAACTCAGTTCGCGATTGAGGTAGCGGTCCTCGGGCAGCGTGTCGACGGGCACGGCCGTGTCCGACGTCGCCGCCGGCGGCGCGGTCGGTGCCGCCCGGCCCTCCCCGACGGCGGATCGTCCCGTGGCCAACGGTGCGCTCCACGTGCCGTCGTCGGTGGGTTCGTCGCGGGTCTCGCTCGCCTTGTCGCTCACCCCCCGATCATTCCCCACCGGACGTCGCCGTCACCACTCGACCGCGACTCGGTGTGGCGTGACCCGGGCGGGGCGCGGGCGTCCCGCGCCGCCTCCGCGTCAGCCCGGTGTGCGGTGTTCACCGAGCGGCCACCCGGCGTTCTCCAGCACCGCGCGGGTGTGGTCGCCGACGCCCAGTTCGAGGGCCCGACGCACGTCGTCCTCGGTGTCGACGTCCAACCGCAGGCCGGGCCAGTCGCCGTCCAGAGCAACCGCCCCCGACGCGACGTGGTGCTCGGCCGAGCGGGGACCGAACCGCGGGTCGAGTGCCGCCCCCGGACCGCGCACGAGCAACGCCGTCGTTCCCGACCCGGTGTGATCGATGACCACCGACCGACCCGTCGGCGACGCGGCGCGGTACGCGGCCTCGAACTGCGCCGTCGTCAGGGCGGGCAGGTCCGCCGCCAGCGCGACGACGTCCACCCCGCCCGCGCGCACGGCGTCGTGGGCCGCGCTCAACGCCCGGTTCAGTCCGGAGGCACCGACCCCGGTGCCGGCGAGAGCGCGCGGCGACGCCGGTTCGGGAACCGCCGTCGCACCCGCGCGTGCCGCGACGTCGGCCACGCGGGGGTCGGGGGTCACCACCGACCACCCGACGACGAGCGGCGACGCCGACGCGGCCGCGGCGGTGTCGAGAAGCATGGCCACGACGAGGTCCGCGCGGCGCGGATCGGGAAGGGCGCCGGCGAGCCGACTCTTGGCGCCGGACAGGTCCTTGACCGCCAGCACGACGTGCACCCCGAGGCCGCGGTCGCCCGGCGCGACCGGAGGACGGTGGTGGGCGGGCGTGCTCATGATCGTCGATCCTGCCAGTGGTGGTCGGAATCGCTCGGAACGCGGTCCCCGATGGCTTCCTCGATGGCTACTGTGTGCAGCACGGTCGGCGGACCACCGCGATCGGGGGAGACGACGCTCGGAGGCTCGACATGGTGAAGGCAGCGGTGCTCGGGTCCGGTTCCTGGGGTACGGCATTCGCGAAGGTGCTGGCGGACGCCGGCACGGAGGTCACCATGTGGGCGCGGCGCGAGGAACTCGCCCGGTCGATCACCGACCGGCACGAGAACGCCGACTACCTCCCCGGTGTGCCGTTGCCGCACGGCATTCGGGCGACGCACGACGCGGCCGACGCACTCGACGGCGCGTGCACGGTGGTCCTCGCCGTGCCGTCCCAGTCGTTGCGGGACAACCTGATCGAGTGGGCCCCCATGATCGGGAGCGACGTGACGCTGCTGTCGTTGGCCAAGGGCATCGAGACCGGCACCCTGATGCGCATGACGCAGGTGGTCTGCCAGGTCACCGGCGCGGATCCCTCACGGGTGGGCACGCTGTCCGGACCGAACCTGGCCAAGGAGATCGCCGCCGAGCAGCCGACGGCGACGGTCATCGCGTGCCCCGATTCCAATCGGGCCATCGCGCTGCAGACGGCCTGCGCCACCAAGTACTTCCGTCCGTACACCAATTCCGACGTCATCGGCTGCGAGATCGGCGGTGCCTGCAAGAACGTGATCGCGCTCGCGTGCGGGATGGCGGCCGGAGTGGGATTCGGCACCAACTCCGTCGCGAGCATCATCACGCGCGGGCTCGCCGAGGTGACCCGGCTCGGCGTCGCGCTGGGGGCCAATCCGTCGACCCTCGCCGGGCTCGCCGGCGTGGGGGACCTGGTGGCCACCTGCTCGTCCCCGCTCTCGCGCAACCGCACGTTCGGCGAGCACCTCGGTGCCGGCGGCACCCTGGAGAGTGCCCAGGAGGCGGCGCACGGTCAGGTCGCCGAAGGTGTGAAGTCCTGCACGTCCATTCGCGCTCTCGCCGAGGCGTACGACGTGGAGATGCCGCTCACCGACGCCGTCCACCGCGTCTGTCACGAGGGCCTCTCGGTCCAGGGCGCGGTGCACGGACTGCTGGGGCGGCGTCACAAGCCGGAGTGACTCCGGCAGGTACGGTGCTCCACGTGAACGAGCGCATCAGGGTCGCCGTCGTCTACGGCGGCCGCAGCAACGAGCACGCGGTGTCGTGCGTGTCCGCGGGCAGCATCATGCGCCATCTCGATCCCGAGCGTTTCGACGTGGTGCCGGTCGGCATCACCCGCGGCGGCACCTGGGTGCGGGGGACCTCCAACCCGGACAGCCTGCGCATCACGGGCCGCACCATGCCGTCGGTCGAGGCCGCGGAGCCCCTCGCGCTGACCGTCGACGCCGCCGATCCCGGCCACCTGACGTCGGTGGACGGGGAGCCGGTCGCGGTCACCGAGGCCGTCGACGTCGTCTTCCCGGTCCTGCACGGCGCCTACGGCGAGGACGGCACCGTGCAAGGCCTGTTCGAGGTGGCCGGTGTGCCCTACGTCGGCCCCGGCGTCCTCGCGAGCGCCGCGGCGATGGACAAGGAGTTCACCAAGAAGCTGCTCGCCGCGGAGGGGCTGCCCATCGGCCGCCAGGTGGTGTTGCGGCGCGACCGCGCCACCCTCGGGCCCGCGGAACGGGACGAGCTGGGGCTGCCGGTGTTCGTGAAACCCGCCCGCGGCGGATCCTCGATCGGCATCACGCGGGTCACCGACTGGGCCGACCTCGACGCGGCCATCGGCGCAGCTCGTGAGCACGACCCGAAGGTGGTCGTCGAGGCCGCCGTGGTCGGCCGCGAGGTGGAATGCGGCGTCCTCGAGCTGCCGGACGGCTCGGTGCGGGCGAGCGTCGTCGCCGAGATCCGGATGCCGGAGTCCGACCACGACGGTGCCTTCTACGACTTCGACTCGAAGTACCTCGACGACGTCTGCGAGTTCGACATCCCCGCCCGGCTGGACGACGGCGTCGCGGATCGGATCCGGGAGATCGCCGTCGACGCCTTCCGCGCCCTCGACTGCCAGGGGATCGCCCGCGTGGACTTCTTCGTCACCGACGACGGTCCGGTGATCAACGAGATCAACACCATGCCGGGCTTCACGTCCATCTCGATGTACCCGCGCATGTGGGAGGCGGCCGGGATCGAGTACGCGGACCTGGTGGGCATGCTGGTCGAGACGGCCCTGGCACGCGGCACGGGCCTGCGCTGACGCCTAGTTGACCGGGTTCGGATCGATCGGGCCGGCGGGCAGCGACTGCGTCACCGCGGCCGTGATCGCCTGCAGCGGTGTCGGTCCCGTCCCTGTGGGGACCGTCACCCCGACGTAGACGGGCCGGTCCACCGCGTACCACGTGCTCGCGTCGATGCCCTGCGCGTCGCCGGTCACCTGGAACCACTGCACGCCGTCGATCACGTCCAGCCGCGATGCCTGGTCGAACTCGGCGGGACGCTCGAGTCCGCACCGCAGCACCACCGGCTCGGCGACGTCGGGCGACTGCCAGGCCGCAGCCGCGGGCGGAGCCGGATCGACCAGTTCCGCGCGGGTGAAGGAGTCGAACTCGGCGGGCAGCGCGTCGATCAGCGCCGCGCAGTCCGGTGACTCGGCCTGCGGGGAGGGCACGGCGCCCAGGGCCACCGGACCCTGCTCCGGTGCGCGCGTGGCCAGTACGGCGGCGACGATGACCCCGACCACCAGCGCGACGGGCAGCGCGATGGCCGTGGCCACCAACGCCGGATGCATCCGCTCGTCCCTCTCGCCGCTGCTCACCGCGCCACCACCCGTCGTCGATCGTCCTGCCGTCGACGATCGACGCTACGCGACCGCCGACCGCCACCCCCGCACCCGACGCCCGGCCCGGGTGCGCGACGATGGCACCACGGGCGCAGCGCGCGCCCGCCCGTTCGGGAGAGGACACCAGCCGTCGTGAGTCGCGATACCTCCGGCACCCCCGGTGCCGTCGACGAGACGGTCGGCAGCGTCGGGGAGTTCGCGCTGATCGCCCGCATCACCGAGGGGCGCACGTACCCGGACTCGGTGGTGCTCGGGCCGGGCGACGACGCCGCCGTTCTCGCCGCCGCGGACGGGCGGGTGGTGGTGACCACCGACATGCTGGTCGAGGGCCGTCACTTCCGACGCGACTGGTCGAGCGCCCTTGACATCGGCCGAAAGGCCATCGCGCAGAACGGCGCCGACGTCGCGGCCATGGGGGCGCGGTGCACGGGGTTCGTGGTCGCGCTCTCCTGCCCGTCGGACGTCCCGATGTCGTGGATCGACCGACTGAACGCGGGCCTGTGGGAGGAAGCGGTCCGGGCCGGGGCCGCCGTCGTCGGCGGTGACACGACGGGCGGTGACCGGCTCGTCCTGTCGGTCACGGCGCTCGGTGACCTCGCGGGCCGACGCCCGGTCCGCCGGGACGGCGCGCGGCCCGGCGACGTGCTGGCGGTCTCCGGACCCACGGGGGCGTCCGCCGCGGGGCTGGCCGTGCTCACCGCCGGTGTCGAATCGCACGCTGCTCTCGAGTCCCACGCTGGTGTCGAGTCCCACGCCGGTGTCGAGTCGCACGCCGATGTCGTGGCGGCGCACCGGGTTCCGCAGCCGGACTACGACGCGGGACCGATCGCGTCGCGCGCCGGGGCGACGGCGATGTGCGACGTCTCCGACGGTCTGGTCGCCGACGCCACCCATCTGGCCGTCGCATCGGGCGTCGTGCTCGCCGTCGAGTCCGACCGCCTGCCGGTATCGGCCGCGGTACGTTCCGCCGCCGCCGATCTCGGTGTGGACGTGCTCGACTGGGTCCTCGGCGGCGGTGAGGACCACGTCCTGCTGGCCACGTTCCCGGCGGACGCCGCACTGCCGGCCGGGTGGACCGTCGTCGGCTCGGCGCGCGCCGACGGCGGCGGGGACGGCGGCGGAGCCGGCGACGGGGGCACGGTGACCGTCGACGGACACGAGTGGACGGGGCCGCGCGGGTGGACGAGCTTCTGACGCCGCGCACCGCGCGGCTCGACGATCCAGACGTCATCGAGATGATCGACGAGGTCCAGCAGGAGTACGTCCGGCGTTACGGCGGACCGGATTCCACGCCGCTGCGTGTCGAGGAGTTCCTGCCGCCCGTCGGCGTGCTCTTCGTGGTGCGCGATGCCGAGGGGTCCGTCGGGATGGGTGGGTGGCGCGCCCACGACGGCGGCCCGGAAGCCGACGGACTACGGCCCGGTGACGCGGAGATCAAGCGCATGTACGTCCGCCCGCAGGCACGAGGTCGCGGAGTCGCGCGGGCGGTCCTGGCCGCCGTCGAGCGCTCGGCCACGGAGGCAGGACGCCGCCGCCTCGTCCTCGAGACCGGTCTGCGCCAACCCGAGGCGATCGGGCTCTACACGTCGAGCGG
The DNA here is from genome assembly GCF_019834675.1 of Rhodococcoides corynebacterioides. GTDB lineage: Bacteria > Actinomycetota > Actinomycetes > Mycobacteriales > Mycobacteriaceae > Rhodococcoides > Rhodococcoides corynebacterioides_A. The sequence goes on from NZ_JABUBU010000004.1 coordinate 165,504, forward strand.
CTACCGCCCGCTCGTGCCCAAATTCGGTCTCTACCGCCACGAGGAGCAATCGGTGTGCATGGTGAAGGATCTCGACACCGGCAGTGCCCCATGACGTTCGGACCCGTCGACCCCGGCTGGGCCCGAGCGCTGGAGCCGGTCGCGGACCGCCTGGCGGCCATGGCGGACTTCGTCGAGGCGGAGCGCGCCGCCGGCCACGAGGTGCTGCCCGCACGCGAGAACGTGCTGCGCGCGTTCGAGCGCCCCTTCGACGACGTCCGGGTCCTGCTGGTCGGTCAGGACCCGTACCCGACACCCGGACACGCAGTGGGACTGAGCTTCTCGGTCGCACCCGACGTCGCGCCGGTTCCGCGGAGCCTGCACAACGTCTTCGCCGAGTACGTCGCGGACCTCGGCCTGCCGCGTCCGTCGTGCGGTGACCTCACGCCCTGGGCGGATCGCGGTGTCCTGCTGCTCAATCGGGTGCTCACGGTGCGGCCCGGCGCCGCGGCGTCGCACCGTCGCGCCGGATGGGAGGCGGTCACGGCCCGTGCGATCACCGCCCTCGTCGAGCGGAACGCACCGTTGGTCGCCGTGCTCTGGGGCCGCGACGCCGCCACGGCCGCACCGCTTCTGGGCGACACGCCCGTCGTCTCGTCGGTCCACCCGTCGCCGCTCTCCGCCTCGCGCGGATTCTTCGGCTCACGCCCGTTCAGTTCGGTGAACGAGCACCTCGTCGCGATGGGGGAGCAGCCCGTCGACTGGCGGCTGCCCTAGGCGGCCAGGGCCGCGAGGGCCTCCTGCAGCACGTCCGCGTAGTCGTCCATGCCCGGCAGCGCCCCGGGCGACCACAGCACCGAGATCGTGGCGGTGTCTCCGATCGTGTAGACCCCGTGCGACAGACTGCTGGCCAGTGACAAGGCCGGGAAACCGGCCGTGAACAGCACGGGAGCCCCGCCGAGGCACAGGTCGGCGGGCCCGCGGTGCACGCTCGAGAACGACGTGTGGGCCAGGACCGAGTCCGTGGGTGGCCGCGGCGCCGGCCCGACGGCGCGCATGACGGGTCTCGGAACGCTGTTGCCCGTCTCGTACCGACGCAGGATCGTCGGGTGACGAGCACGTCGACGTCCGGCCTCGAGGGACGCGGCGATGCGGGCCGCCCGCTCCGCCACGTCGGGGACGCCGACGGCCAGGTCGACCATCGCGGGGAGAAACCGGTTGCGCGCGCCCCACCGCACGTCGTCGGGGAGTGCGACGGTGACGTGCGCGGCCATCGTTCCCGTCGCCGAGTGTCGTTCGCGGGCAACGCGTTCCATGGCGAGGGAGACCGCGGTCAGGGCCGAGACGGTGACGGTGCGGCCGGGCGCGCGCAGTCGATCGACCGGGAGCACCAGCACCCGGGCGGCGCGATCCGCGGCGGGAGCGACGCTCGCGAAGGACACCGGATGGCGGGTGGGAGGGACGGGCACGTCGCGCTCGTCGGCGGCCGGGGCGCGTCCGCAGAGTCCGGACCGCGGGCACGGTCGCACGATCGTCCGCCGGACCGAACAGCGTCCGCAGCATCGCCCCCGCACCGCGCCCGTCGGTGAGAGCGTGGCACACCTGCAGCACCACGATCGCCGCCGTCGACTCCGACCCCGGAACCCCCGTCACGGCGGGGAGAAGGTGCAGGTGCCACGTGGCCGCCGCGGGGTCGAGTCGCGTCGTCATGATCCGGGCGAGGTCGTCCTGCGCCCGGTGCCACGTCCGCGACGGCGCTCCGACCGCGGTGACGCACCGCTCGGGGTCGTGCGGAGTCCGGACCCACCGCGGATGGTCGAGGCCGAACGGGGAGGGCGCGACGGACGCGGCGAAGACGTCGAGTCCGGCGGTTCGGCGCCGCACCAGGTCACGAACGTCGTCGAGGGTGGGGCCCGGTGCGTCCGAGGTGTCGAAGGCGACGGTGACGTATTGATCGCTGGACCCGGGGAACGACGGGGACGGGAGGAAGGCCGCGTCCGTGGCGTGAATCCGGGCGCTCGGTCGCCGCGTCATCGGCCGAAGGCGGGCCGCCGCTTCTCGACGAAGGCGTCGACGCCCTCGATACCGTCGGGGGAGTCCGCGGACAGCGTGATGGCGGCGGTCTCGGCGTCCAACTGGTCCGCCAGGCTCGCGCCCGCCGACGCCAGGAGCAGCTCCTTGGTGCGGCGCACGGTGCCGGTGGGTCCCGCCGCCAGGGTGCGGGCGAGCCGCTCCGCCTCGGAGGCGATGACCTCGTCGCCGACGAGTCGGGTCAGCAGTCCGAGGCGGTTGGCCTCGTCGGACCCCACCACCGCGTCGGTCAGCAGGATGTCGCGGGCGCGGCGCACTCCGACGATGCGGGGCAGCGTCCAGGTCAGGCCACCGTCGGGCGTAAACCCCAGGGCGGGGTACGCGGGGCGGAGCTTGGTGGAGCGGCCGCCGATGGCGATGTCGGTGTGACAGACCAGGGACATCCCGGCGCCGGCGGCCCAGCCGGGAACGCCCGCCACGACCGGAACGGGCGCGGACGCCAGCGCACGGACGAAGTCGTGGAATCGCTCGGCGAGACGGTGGACGAACGCGCCGCGGTCGGGCGCCGCGTGGAACGCGGCCACGTCGCCCCCGCCGCAGAAGTTGTCGTCGCCGCCGACGAGAAGAATCGCACCGATCCGGGGGTCCAGGTCGGCGAGGGCCGCGGCGCCGTCGTCCATCGCGCGACCGTCGAGGACGCTGCCCGATCCGGGCGCAGCGATGCGCACGCGGAGCACGCCGTCCTGCACGACGACGGGCGGCTCGGTCGGGGCTGACTCCTCGATGCTCATCGTCCGACCCTAACCGGACCGCGGACGCCGACGACCCGCCGGGAACGCCGAAACGGCGCTGCCCGACACCGAGGGTGTCGGGCAGCGCCGATGATGCGAACGTGCGGGAACGTCAGCCCCGGACCACCTTGCCGGCCTTGAGGCACGAGGTGCACACGTTCAGCCGGCGGGTGTTGCCCGGCGCGACCTGCGCACGGACGGTCTGGATGTTGGGGTTCCAGCGACGGTTGGTACGGCGGTGCGAGTGCGAAACCGACTTACCGAAGCCGGGTCCCTTGGCGCAAACGTCGCAGACGGCAGCCATAGTCGCGAACTCCTTGGTCTTCGTGGTGAGACCGACGCGGCGCGCCGCGATCGGTACTGCAGGACATCATGTGGGGTGAAGCTTCGCGTCCGCACCACATCCGGACATGCCGGACCGGCGAACGCAACCCTGCAAGACTAGCGCCAGCACCCCGTCGGACCAAACCGGGACCACGGGGAGCGTGGCGAACGTCCGTGACGGTACCGGGTGAGAGGATGCCGACCACGCGATCGACGGACGGCCGTCGAGTACGAGGGTCGGTAGGACAGGGGTGCGGTGACACATTTCGACGACAGGCTCGACACCGTGCTCGAGACGGGTGTGGCCCGCGCCCTGGAGGAGTCGTTCGAGCTGGTCACCGTCGGGGACCTGCTGCGCTACGTCCCGTCGCGCTACGTCTCGCAGGGCAGCGGCCTGGGGTCCACCGACCCGTACGAGGGCGATCACGTCACCGTGGTCGGCAGGGTGGCGAAGTGCGAGCTCTTCCCCCACCGCGGCAAGCGCGGTATCAGCGTGCTCGAGGTCACCCTCGACTGCGACGGGCAGCACGTCAAGGCCACCTTCTTCAACGGCAGCCGCGTGAAGCACGCCATCAAGGAAGACCAGCGGGTGATGTTCTCGGGCACGGTGAAGTACTGGCGCTCGAACTGGAGTCTCAACCACCCCCGATATCTCGTGCTCGACGACGACGAGTCGGATCTGGTATCGCGGGGCAACGCGTCGGCGGGGCCGCGTCGGGGAGTGGGTCAGGCCATGGACGCGGCGATCCGTGCACTGCCCTTCCTTCCCGTCTATCCGGCGGCGGCGGGCATCGAATCCTGGGACATCCTGTGGTGCACCCGCACGGTCCTCGAGGATCTCGACGCCGTCGAGGACCCGTTGCCCGACGTGGTTCGGGCGCAGGAGGGGCTGGCTCCCCTGGACCATGCGCTGCGCGCCGTCCACTTTCCGGCATCGAAGAACGACGCGGAGGCCGCGCGTCATCGGCTCCGTTTCGACGAGGCCGCCGCCGTGCAGTTGGTCCTGGCGACTCGTCGGCAGTCGGCGGCCGCGCGTCCGGCACCGGCCTGTCCGCCCCGCCGCGACGGTCTCGCGGCCGCGTTCGACGACGTTCTGCCGTTCGAGCTCACCGACGGTCAGAGGATCGTCGCCGAGGAGATCGGGACCGATCTGTCCGCTCCGCACCCGATGAACCGACTGCTCCAGGGCGAAGTGGGCTCCGGCAAGACCATCGTGGCGTTGCGCGCCATGCTGCAGGTCGTCGACGCCGGGTACCAGTGTGCGCTGCTCGCGCCCACCGAAGTGCTCGCGACGCAACATCATCGGTCGATCACCGCGCAGCTCGGTGCACTGGCGACGGCGGGGGAACTCGGTGCGCCCGAGCACGCGACCCGAGTGGTGTTGCTGACCGGGTCGATGTCGACGGCCGCGCGGCGTGCAGCACTGCTCGCGGTGGTCAGCGGGGACGCGGGCATCGTGATCGGCACGCACGCCCTCATCCAGGAGTCCGTGTCCTTCTTCGACCTCGGCATGGTGGTGGTCGACGAGCAGCACCGGTTCGGCGTGGAGCAACGAGACATGTTGCGCGCCAAGGCTCGTGGTGACAGCAGCCCGCACCTGCTGGTGATGACGGCGACGCCGATTCCGCGGACCATCGCCATGACCACGCTGGGCGACCTGGACACCTCGACCCTGCGCGAACTTCCGCGTGGTCGATCACCGATCGCGACGTCGGTGGTCCCGGCCCGGGCTCATCCGGGGTGGGTGGGGCGAGCCTGGGCACGCATCGCGGAAGAGGTCGCCGCCGGGCGCCAGGCCTACGTGGTGTGCTCTCGGATCGGCGAGGACGAGGACACTCCACCGCCACGCCGCGCGAAGAAGTCCTCCCGTCGGTCCGGCTCGGACAGGGACGTCGGCAGAGACGAGGACGAGAACGCGCCGACCACGGCCGCCGCCCTCGACGTGTTCGAGGCGCTGCGGTCGGGACCGCTGTCGGGTGTCCGGGTGGGACTGCTCCACGGCCGCCTGCCCGCGGACGAGAAGGACGCCGTGATGACGGCCTTCGACCACGGCGAGATCGACGTCCTGGTCTGCACCACGGTCGTCGAGGTCGGCGTGGACGTGCCCAACGCCACGACCATGGTGGTGATGGATGCCGACCGCTTCGGGGTCAGTCAGCTGCACCAGCTGCGCGGCCGAGTCGGCCGCGGCGGGCACCCGGGATTGTGCATCCTGGTCACCGACGTGAGCCCGAGTTCCCCGTCCCTGAACCGTCTGGAGGCCGTGGCCGGGACGACCGACGGATTCGAGCTCGCCCTGCTCGACCTCCGGCAGCGCCGGGAAGGGAACGTGCTGGGCGCCGACCAGTCGGGCACGCGGACCAATCTTCGTCTGCTGTCGGTGCTCGATCACCTCGACATCATCATGGCCGCACGAGAATTCGCGCAGCGCGTGGTGGCGGAAGATCCCGGACTCGCCCGCCATCCCGGTCTGGCGGGCATGATGCGCTCGGCGTGGGATGCGACCCGCGTGGACTTCCTCGACAAGGCATGACCCCCCGATGGCCGTACGGAAAGTAGGTTGACGCACATGTTCTCGAAGGTGTTGGTGGCCAATCGTGGTGAGATCGCGATTCGGGCGTTCCGTGCGGCGGTGGAGTTGGGTGCGGAGACGGTGGCGGTGTTTCCGTTCGAGGACCGCAATTCGGTGCATCGGACGAAGGCGGACGAGGCGTACGAGATCGGGGAGCCGGGTCATCCGGTGCGCAATTACCTGTCGGTGGAGGCGATCGTCGATGCGGCGGTGCGGGCGGGTGCGGACGCGATCTATCCGGGGTACGGGTTCTTGTCGGAGAATCCGGAGTTGGCGGCGGCGTGCGTGCGGGCGGGGATCACGTTCGTCGGTCCGTCGTCGGAGGTGTTGGAGTTGACGGGGAACAAGGCGCGGGCGATCGCGGCGGCGAAGGCGGCGGGGTTGCCGGTGTTGGCGTCGTCGGAGCCGTCGGCGGATGTCGAGGCGTTGGTGGCGGCGTCGGAGGGCATGGAGTTCCCGGTGTTCGTCAAGGCCGTCGCCGGCGGTGGTGGCCGGGGGATGCGGCGGGTGGCGGAGCGGTCGGGGTTGCGGGAGGCGATCGAGGCGGCGTCGCGTGAGGCGGAGTCGGCGTTCGGGGACGGGACGGTGTTCCTCGAGCAGGCGGTGGTCGATCCGCGGCACATCGAGGTGCAGATTCTGGCGGACACGCACGGGAATGTGATGCATCTGTTCGAGCGGGACTGCAGTGTGCAGCGGCGTCATCAGAAGGTGGTGGAGTTGGCGCCGGCGCCGAATCTGGATCCGGCGGTGCGGGAGCGGATCTGCGCGGACGCGGTGGCCTTCGCGAAGGAGATCGGCTACTCGTGCGCGGGCACGGTGGAGTTCCTGCTCGACACGCGCGGCAACCACGTGTTCATCGAGATGAATCCGCGGATCCAGGTCGAGCACACGGTGACCGAGGAGATCACCGATGTCGATCTGGTGGCGTCGCAGCTGCGGATCGCTTCGGGGGAGTCGCTCGAGGATCTGGGGTTGCGGCAGGAGGACATGCGGATTCGGGGTGCGGCGATGCAGTGCCGCATCACCACCGAGGATCCGGCGAACGATTTCCGCCCCGACACCGGCCGCATCACCGCGTACCGCACCCCGGGTGGGGCGGGGATTCGCCTCGACGGCGGGACGACGTTGGGGGCGGAGGTGTCGGCGTACTTCGATTCGATGCTGGTCAAGCTCACGTGCCGGGGGCGGACGTTCGAGGTGGCGGCGGCGCGGGCGCGGCGGGCGTTGGCGGAGTTCCGTATCCGCGGGGTCTCGACCAACATCCCGTTCCTGCAGGGCGTGCTCGACGATCCCGACTTCCGGGCCGGCACCGTCACCACCTCGTTCATCGAGCAGCGGCCGGAGTTGACGTCGGCGCGGCGCTCGGGCGACCGCGGCACGAAGATCCTGCGCTACCTGGCGGAGGTGACGGTGAACAAGCCGCACGGGGAACGCCCCACCACGGTGTACCCGCAGGACAAGTTGCCCGAGGTGGATCTGAGTGTGCCGCCGCCGGACGGGTCGCGGCAGCGGCTGCTGGCGTTGGGGCCGGAGGGGTTCGCGAAGGACCTGCGGGAGCGTTCGGCGTTGGGTGTCACCGACACCACGTTCCGCGATGCGCATCAGTCGCTGCTCGCGACGCGGGTGCGCACCTCGGGGCTGGCGATGGTGGCCCCGTACGTCGCGCGGACCACACCGGAGTTGTTGTCGGTGGAGTGTTGGGGCGGGGCGACGTTCGACGTGGCATTGCGGTTCCTGCACGAGGATCCGTGGGAGCGGTTGGCGGCGCTGCGGGAGGCGATGCCGAACATCGCGTTGCAGATGCTGCTGCGGGGGCGTAACACCGTCGGCTACACCCCGTACCCGGAGCGGGTCACCTCGGCGTTCGTGGAGGAAGCGGCGGCGACGGGGGTCGACATCTTCCGCATCTTCGACGCGTTGAACAACGTCGATCAGATGCGGCCGGCGATCGACGCCGTCCGCGCCACCGGCACCACCGTCGCCGAGGTGGCGATGTCCTACACGGGGGACCTGTCGAACCCGAACGAGGACCTCTACACCCTCGACTACTACCTGCGCCTGGCGGAGCAGATCGTCGACGCCGGCGCGCACGTGCTGGCGATCAAGGACATGGCCGGGCTGCTGCGCGCCCCGGCGGCGGCGACGTTGGTGACGGCGCTGCGGTCCAATTTCGATCTGCCGGTGCACGTGCACACCCACGACACCCCGGGCGGTCAGTTGGCGACGTACCTCGCGGCGTGGCAGGCGGGCGCGGATGCCGTCGACGGGGCGTCGGCGGCGATGGCGGGCACCACCAGTCAGCCCGCGCTGTCGGCGATCGTGGCGGCCGCCGCGCACACCGACCGCGACACCGGGCTCGATCTGCAGGCGGTGTGCGACCTCGAGCCGTTCTGGGAGGCGCTGCGGAAGGTGTACGCGCCGTTCGAGTCGGGGTTGCCCTCCCCGACGGGGCGGGTCTACACCCACGAGATCCCCGGCGGGCAGCTGTCGAACCTGCGTCAGCAGGCCATCGCGTTGGGGTTGGGGGACCGGTTCGAGGCGGTCGAGCAGGCCTATGCGGATGCGGATCGGTTGCTGGGGCGGTTGATCAAGGTCACCCCGAGTTCGAAGGTGGTGGGGGATCTGGCGTTGCATCTGGTGGGGGCGGGGGTGTCGATGGAGGATTTCGCCGCCGACCCGGGCCGCTTCGACATCCCGGACTCGGTGATCGGGTTCCTGCGCGGTGATCTCGGCACCCCCGCCGGGGGGTGGCCGGAGCCGTTCCGCTCCACCGCCTTGGCCGGGCGAGGCCCGGGGCGCGGGGAGGCGACGCTGACCACGCAGGACGAGGTGCTGCTCTCGGGTACCTCCGCGGAGCGTCGGGATCGGCTCAACCATCTGCTCTTCCCCGGCCCGGCGAAGGAGTTGGCCGAGCATCGCGAGAAGTTCGGCGACACCACCAGTTTGTCGGCGAACCAGTTCTTCTACGGACTGCGCCAGGGCGACGAGCATCGGGTGCAGCTCGAGAAGGGGGTGGAGTTGCTGATCGGACTCGAGGCGATCAGTGAGCCCGACGAGGCGGGGATGCGGACGGTGATGTGCATCCTCAACGGGCAGTTGCGGCCGGTGTCGGTGCGGGACCGGTCGATCTCCGCCGATGTCCCGACCACGGAGAAGGCCGACAGCAGCGATCCGTCGCATCTGGCGGCGCCGTTCGCCGGGGTGGTCACCCTCGTCGCCGCCGAAGGCGACACCGTGACCGCCGGGGACACCGTCGCCACCATCGAGGCGATGAAGATGGAAGCGGCCGTCACCGCACCCCGGTCGGGGACCATCACCCGCCTCGCCCTGTCCGGGGTGGCCCGCGTCGAAGGCGGCGACCTCATCGCCGTCATCACCGTCGGCGACACCACCGACCCCAGCTGAGGTGACCCGCATCGTCGCCGGCCACGCCCGCGGGCGCACGCTGGCGGTGCCGCCGCGCGGCACCCGGCCCACGGCGGACCGGGTGCGCGAGGCGCTCTTCAGTGCCCTCGAGGCGCGGATGGATCTCGACGGCGCCGCCGTGCTCGACCTCTATGCGGGGTCGGGTGCGGTGGGCCTCGAATCGCTCTCCCGCGGTGCCGCGCACGTGCTCCTGGTGGAGAACGACGCCCGCGCGGCCCGGGTGATCGCACGGAACGTCGCCACCGTCGGACTGCCGGGCGCCGTCGTGCGGACGTCGACGGTGGCCGGGGCGTTGTCGGGGCCGCCCGACCGCGAGTACGACCTGGTCTTCGCCGACCCGCCCTACGCCGTCTCCGACGCGGAGGTGGGCACGGCCCTGGAGCGTCTGGTGGACGGCGGGTGGCTGGCCGACGACGCGCTCGTCGTGGTCGAGCGATCCAGCCGATCGCCGTCGACCGGGTGGCCCGCCGGGCTGTCGGCGGTCAAGTCCTGGACCTATGGCGAGGCGCGAGTCGACCTGGCGCGCCGGGACGCCGGACGTGGGCCCGAGGACCGACGCACCGGCTGATACGTTCCCGGTGTGACCCGCGTCGTGTGCCCCGGCTCGTTCGATCCCGTCCACCTCGGCCACCTCGACGTGATCGCCCGTGCGGCAACGCAATTCGACGAGGTCGTGGTGACCGTCGTCGTCAATCCGAACAAGAGCGGGCTGTTCACCGTCGACGAGCGCGTGCAGATGATCGACGCCTGCACCACGCACCTCGCCGGTGTCCGGGTGGACGTGTGGGAGGGGCTGCTGGTCGACTACGCCGCGCAGCACGGCGCCACCGCGATGATCAAGGGTCTGCGCAACGCCGCCGACTTCGACTACGAGGTGCAGATGGCGCAGATGAATCGCCGCCTCACCGGGGTGGACACCGTGTTCCTCGGCACCGACCCCGTGCACAGCTGCCTGTCGAGCTCGCTGATCAAGGAGATCGCGCGACTCGGCGGCGACGTGACGTCGATGGTCCCCACCGTCGTGCACGAGCGGTTGCTGGCCCGCCTGGCCGAGCGCGACTGACGGCCCACACGCACCCCCGACACACCGGGGCAGATGGCGAGCCCCTCGCCGCCCATCGCGCACACTGGGCCTGCAGACCGGTCGGTGGTCCCGAGAAGGACCGCTGCCATGGTGACCGGTCACCGACGACGAAGTGAGGTCCAGGAACCGTGTACCGGGTATTCGAGGCGCTCGACGAGCTCGTGGCGATCGTCGAGGAGGCGCGGGGCGTTCCGATGACCGCGGGGTGCGTCGTGCCACGCGGTGACGTGCTCGAACTGCTCGACGACGTGCGGGACGCCATTCCGGGTGAGCTCGACGACGCCCAAGACGTGCTGGACCACCGCGACAAGTTGGTGTCGGATGCGCGGACGGGCGCGGAGAAGACGATCTCCTCGGCGAACGCGGAGGCCACGTCGACGGTCGAGAACGCCCGCGACGAGGCCGATCGGCTGTTGGCGGACGCCAAGGCGCACGCCGATCGCATGGTCGCCGAGGCCACCGCCCACGCCGAGTCGCTGGTGTCGGAGGCGACCGCGCGGGCCGAGTCCACCGTGGCCGACGGCGAGCACGAGTACGAGACCCTGGTCGAGCGCGCGCGGGCCGAGGCCCAGCGTTTGGTCGACAGCGGCACCGCGTCCTACGAGCGGTCTGTCGCCGACGGCGTCGCCGAGCAGGAGCGGCTGGTGTCGCAGACCGAGGTCGTGACGGCCGCGCACGCGGAATCGGCACGCGTGATCGACGCCGCCCACGCCGAGTCCGACCGCCTGCGCAGCGAGTGCGACCTCTACGTCGACAGCAAGCTCGCCGAGTTCGAGGAACTGCTCTCGGGGACCCTGCGTTCGGTCGGCCGTGGTCGTCAGCAGCTGCGTACCGGCACGGGCGTGCCGAACTACGACGCCGATTTCGCCGACCCGCGCAGCGAGCCCCGCGGCCGGTACTGACCGGAGCGTCGCCCCGACCGAAGTTGAACGGTGCGGTCCGCTCCCGTACCGTGGAGTGGTTGCCCGCACCGCCCGTGCCGGTCGCAGCTCCGTGTCCGCTACCGAGTAAGAGGTCGTTCGTTGTCTCCCGCCGCTCGTTCCCGTTCCACCGGCCCCGCTTCGGCGCTGGTGGTGGACACCCGTCGTCTCGGGCGGCGCGGTGGATCGATGATGCCGGTGCAGCGCACCGCGCCGGCGCCGTCGCGCATCGGTCTGGACCTGATCGCGGTGCCGGAGGGTGCGGATCTCGAGCTCGACCTGCGGCTGGAGTCGGTCACCGAAGGTGTGCTGGTCAGCGGCACGGTCGACGCCGACACCGAGGGGGAGTGCTCCCGGTGCCTCGAGCCGTTCACCTCGCACGTCCAGCTGCACCTGACCGAACTGTTCGCGTACCCGGACAGCGTGACGGACGAGACGACGGACGCCGACGACGTCTACCGCGTCGAGGACGACGCGGTCGATCTTGAGCCGCTGATCGTCGACGTGGCGGGTCTCACACTGCCGCTCAGGCCGCTGTGCAGCGAGGACTGCCAGGGTCTGTGCCCGGAGTGCGGCGTCCGCCTGTCGATTGCGGAACCCGGGCATTCTCATGAGAGACTTGACCCTCGCTGGGCCGGTCTGGCAGCCAAGCTGCAGGACCAGGGCTCCGATACCTAGTCCGCCGACGCGCCACGCGTCGACGCGACCAGCAGTAACACCGACAAGCAGCACTACCGACAAGCAGTAGCACCGAGCACGAGGAGAAGTAGAAGTGGCTGTCCCGAAGCGCAAGATGTCGCGGTCCAACACCCGTTCGCGACGCAGCCAGTGGAAGACCACTGCACCCACGCTGATCTCGTGCCCCAACCGCGGATGCGGCGAGAAGACCCTGCCCCACACGGTGTGCCCGAACTGCGGCACCTACAAGGGTCGCCAGGTCACCGCGGCTGTCTGATCGAGCATCGATCGTGACGGACCAGATCACGACACCGTCGCCCGAGAGCGGTGAGAGCGAGCACGCATCGCTTCTCGCCGCTCTCGGCGTTTCGGTACACTCCGAACTTCTCGAGCTGGCGTTGACCCACCGCTCATACGCGTACGAGCACGGCGGTCTGCCCACCAACGAGCGCCTCGAATTCCTCGGCGACTCGGTGCTGGGTCTGTCCATCACCGAGAAGCTGTACACCACGCATCCGGACAAGTCCGAGGGCGAACTCGCGAAGATCCGCGCCAGCGTGGTCAACATGCACGCCCTCGCCGAGGTGGCGCGGGGACTCGGCGACGGCGGCCTCGGCGCCCACCTGCGGTTGGGCAAGGGCGAGGAGATGACCGGCGGTCGCGACAAGCCGTCCATCCTCGCCGACGGGATGGAATCCCTCCTCGGCGCGATCCATGTTCAGTACGGCATCGACACCGCCCGAGAGGTGGTCCTTCGCTTGTTCGCGGACCTGCTCGACCGGGGTCCCCGGCTGGGTGCCGGCCTCGACTGGAAGACCAGCCTGCAGGAGCTCACCGCCGAGAAGGGTCTGGGCGTGCCGGTCTACGAGATCTCGGCCACCGGACCGGACCACGACAAGGAGTTCACGGCCACGGTGCTGGTCGGCGGAACCCCGTTCGGAACCGGAATCGGGCGGACCAAGAAAGAAGCCGAGCAGCGCGCCGCCGGCACCGCATGGAACGACCTGTCCGACGGCACCCCGGCCGTCCCGGCCGCCGGGGTCGGCACGGCGCCGACAGCTCCGGGGGTCTGACCCGCCGGTGCCCGAGCTCCCCGAGGTCGAGGTCGTGCGGCGTGGTCTGAACGACCACGTCGTCGGGTCCGTGCTGCACCGCGTCGAGGTGCTGCACCCGCGCGCGGCGCGGCGGCACGAGCCCGGCAGTCTCGACCTCGAGTCCCGGCTCGCCGGAACCGAGGTGCGCGCGGTCGACCGGCGCGGCAAGTACCTCTGGCTGGTGGTCGCACCCCCCGGCGCCGACGTCACGCGCGCCGGAGCCGCCGAAGCCGCCGAAGCCGCCGAAGCCATTGTCGTGCACCTCGGCATGAGCGGGCAGATGCTGGTGCAGCCCACCACCGCGCCCGCCGAGAAGCACCTCCGCATCCGCGTCGACCTCGGCGACGACCGCGAACTCCGTTTCGTCGACCAGCGCACGTTCGGTGGCTGGGCCGTGGCCGACCTGGTCGACTCCGGCGGCACCCTCGTGCCCGCTCCGGTCGCGCACATCGCCCGCGACCCGCTCGACCCGCTGTTCGACGTCGAGCAGGTGGTGGCGACGATGCGCGGCAAGCACACCGAGATCAAGCGAGCCCTGCTCGACCAGACCGTCGTGTCGGGCGTCGGCAACATCTATGCCGACGAGTCGTTGTGGCGCAGCAAGATTCATGGTGCCCGCCTCACCGATTCCCTCACCCGGCCGGCCCTGCGGCGGGTGCTGCACCACGCCCATGCGGTGATGGGGGAGGCCCTCGCCCAGGGCGGCACGTCGTTCGACGCGCTCTACGTCAACGTCAACGGACAGTCCGGGTACTTCGATCGGTCCCTGGCCGCCTACGGGCAGGAGGGCCTGCCGTGCCCGCGCTGCGGCGCCCCCATCCGGCGGGAGAAGTTCATGAACCGCTCTTCGTTCAGCTGCCCCCGGTGTCAGCCGCGTCCGCGGGTGCGCCGCGCGTAAGGAACGCGCAAACGAGACGAGCCGACGCGGCGACGTCGGCCATGATGGACCCGTGACCTCGGGACAGCCCTCCGTGGCCGGCGACGCGCCGCCGCGTACGCGCGTGCTCGTGGTCGACGACGAGCCGGGGCTGGTGCGGGCGCTGCGCATCAATCTCGGCGTCCGCGGGTACGACGTGACGACGGCGACCACGGGTGCCGGAGCGTTGCGCGCGGCGGCGTACACCAAGCCCGACGTGGTGGTGCTCGACCTCGGACTGCCGGACCTCGACGGGCTCGAGGTGCTCGCCGGGCTGCGGGGATGGACGGCGGTGCCCGTCGTCGTGCTGTCCGCGCGGACCGATTCGGCGGACAAGGTCGACGCCCTCGACGCCGGCGCCGACGACTACGTGACCAAGCCCTTCGGCATGGACGAGTTCCTCGCGCGCCTGCGGGCGGCCGTGCGGCGCGGGTCGGCCGCGACGGCGGCGGACGCCGAACCGGTGGTCGAGACCGACGCCTTCACCGTCGACCTCCCGGCCAAGACCGTGACCCGTGACGGCGTCGCCGTGCACCTGACGCCCACCGAGTGGGGGATGCTCGAGATGCTGGTGCGGCACCGCGGCCGGTTGGTGAGCCAGAAGGAGATCCTGCGGCAGGTGTGGGGGCCGGCGTACGAGTCGGAGACGCACTACCTCCGGGTCTACCTCGGCCAACTGCGGCGCAAGCTGGAGGTGGACCCGTCGCACCCCCGGCATCTGCTCACCGAGGCCGGCATGGGCTACCGATTCCAGGTCTGACCTGCCTGCCTGCGGCTTCGACGCACTCACCCGGGTTAGGTTGACCAGCGTGCAGGTCGACGGACGCCAGATCCCGGTCCACGGGAACGTGTTGCAACCGTTGACCCGTCGCACCAGCGACATCCTGCGGGTGGTCGCGTCCGCCGTCTTCCTGGGCCTCGTGATCGTGGGGTCGGTGATCACCCGCAGCCAGTGGATGGCCCTCGAGCGGTCGATCTCGGACATCGTCGGGGTGCTCACCCCGAGCCAGTCGAATGCCGTCTACCTGGTCTACAGCATCGCGATCCTCGCGTTGCCGTTCACCGTTCTCGCCGGTCTGGTGGCGGCGCGGCGCTGGCGTCTGCTCGGCGGGTACCTCGCCGCGGCGGCCATCGCCGCGCTGTCGCTGTCCATCAGTCCCAGCGGAATCTCGGCGCCCGGCTGGCACATCGACGAATCCACCCGACTCGACACCCTCGCCTCCCAGGTGCTCGACGATCCGCGGTGGATCGCGATCGTCGCCGCCGTGCTCACCGTCTCCGGTCCCGGTCTGCCGGCCCGGTGGCGTCGTACCTGGTGGTTCCTGCTTCTCGCATTCGTCCCCATCCATCTGGTGGTGAGCACCGTGGTCCCCGCGCGATCGTTGATCGGGTTGTCGGTGGGGTGGCTGGCCGGATCGGTGGTGGTGCTCGTGGTGGGCACGCCCGCCCTCGAGGTGCCCCTCGATCGGGCCGTGCGCGAACTGGGGCGGCGCGGCGTGTCCGTGACCGCCCTGACCGTGGTGCGTCCGGCGGGAGCCGGGCCGCTGCTCCTCTCCGGGGACACCGGCGCCGCGGGCCCCGGCGTCGTCATCGAACTCTTCGGGCCCAATCAACGCAGCCGCGGTGCCCTGCGGTACCTCCAGCGCATCGTGACGTTGCGGCCCAACGAAAACGCCCCACTGCACGCCTCCCAGCGCCGCGCGGTGGAGCATCGAGCGCTCATGGGTATCGCCGTGGATGCGCTCGGCGTCTCGGCGATCACGCCCACCGCGGTGGCCGACCTCGGACGCGGGTGGGTCCTGTACGCACACAGCGTCGCTCGGGGTCGACCGCCCGAGCCCGGGCGTCAGGAGGACGTCGTCGCGATGTGGCGCACTCTCGGCGTGCTGCGGTCCCGGCAGATCGCGCATGGCTCCCTGCGTCCCTCCGAGGTGCGTCTCGACGTCGACGACACCGCGCTGCTCGACGGGTTCGGCACGGCGGAGCTCGGGGCGTCGCCCGCTCGGTTGCGCACGGACGCCGCGCAACTGCTGCTCACCACGGCGTCGTTGGTGGGCCCGGACGCCGCCGTGGACGCGGCGGTGACCCGGCTGGGGGAGACCGACGTGGTGGCGGCCTCACGCCGACTGACGCCGTCGGCCATTCCCCGGCTCGTGCGCGAGGAGATCGAGGACGCCAAGGCGTTGATGACCGCGACGCGGGACACGGTGGCCGCGCGGACCGGCATCGGCACCATCACGGCCGAACAGGTCACCCGGTTCTCGCGCAACCAGATCATCCAGCTGGTCCTGCTCATCGCCCTGGTCTACGTGGCGTACCCGTTCGTCGGGCAGCTGCCGACCTTCGCGACCGAGCTGCGCTCGATCGACTGGGGTTGGGCCGCAGCGGGACTCGCGATCTCCGCCGCGACGTACTTCGGTGCGGCGGCGGCACTGTGGGCGTGTGCGAGCGGACAGGTGAGCTACTGGCACACGACGGTGATGCAGGTGGCCAATACGTTCGCCGCCACCACCACGCCCGCGGGCGTCGGCGGTCTCGCGCTGTCCGTGCGGTTCCTGCAGAAGGGTGGGGTGTCGGTGGCCCGGTCCACCGCGGCCGTCGCGCTGCAGCAACTCGTGCAGGTCATCGCGCACGTCACGCTGCTGGTCGCGTTCTCGGTCGCGGCGGGCCAGTCCGCCGACCTCGCCCGCTTCGTTCCCGGCACGACCATCCTCTACCTGATCGCCGGGGTGGCGTTCGGCGTGCTCGGTGCGTTTCTCTTCGTCCCCACGCTGCGACGATTCCTGCGCACCGCCGTGCGGCCGCAGCTGGCGGAAGTGTGGGCCGACCTGCGCGATCTGGCACGCAACCCCGGCCGGTTCGCGATCATCGTCGCCGGGTGCGCCGCCACGACCCTCGGCGCCGCCGCGGCGCTCTGGGTCAGCGTGGAAGCGTTCGGCGGCGGCACCACCTTCGTCACCGTCACGGTCGTCACCATGATCGGCGGCACCCTCGCCTCGGCCGCACCCACACCCGGCGGGGTCGGCGCCGTGGAGGCGGCGCTGATCGGCGGACTCGCCGCCTTCGGTCTTCCCGCCGCGGTGGCGGTGCCCTCCGTCCTGCTCTATCGCGTCCTCACCTGCTGGATCCCGGTGTTCCTCGGCTGGCCGATCATGCGCTGGATGACCCGACGCGAGCTGATCTGACCACCCCCTACGATCGGGCCATGGCTGAACTGTGGGTCGAGCGCACCGGCACCCGCCGCTACACGGGCAAGAGCGACCGCGGGGCGGAGGTGTTGATCGGGTCGGAGGACGTCCCCGGTGTCTTCACCCCCGGTGAGTTGCTCAAGATCGCGCTCGCCGCCTGCACCGGGATGAGCTCGGATCGCCCCCTCGCCCGTCGCCTCGGCGAGAACTACGACGCGACGGTGCGCGTCTCCGGCACCGCGGACCGCGACAACGAGGTGTATCCGCGACTCGACGAGATCCTCCAGGTCGATCTCAGCGAGCTGGACGCCGAGGCGCAGGAGCGGCTGCTCACCGTCGTGACCAAGGCCGTCGACAAGGTGTGCACCGTGGGACGCACTCTGAAGGCCGGCACCGAGGTGACCCTCTCGGTCGAGGTCGACGGATGACCGAGGCAGCCGAGACACAGGACGAGCGACTCGACGCTTGGGTCCACGGCACGGTCCAGGGTGTCGGCTTCCGCTGGTGGACCCGCTCGCGTGCCCTCGAACTCGGCCTGGTCGGCTCGGCCACCAACACCGCCGACGGCCGGGTGCACGTGATCGCCGAGGGGCCGAGCGACCGTCTCGACGCCCTGCTCGCCGCGCTGCGTTCGGACGCGACGCCCGGCGCGGTGACCACCGTGGTGGACAGCCGCGGTCCCGCGCGCGGGGGCCTGTCGGGCTTCGTCGAACGGTAGGCTGCTCAGCCGTGCATCCGACCACTCCCACGCCGACGTCCCGTCGTCGCGTGACGGCCGAGGCGGGTCGGACACTGCCGTGCACCTGAAGAGCCTGACGCTGAAGGGCTTCAAGTCCTTCGCCTCCGCGACGACCCTGCGCTTCGAGCCGGGGATCACGTGTGTCGTCGGACCGAACGGCTCCGGCAAGTCCAACGTGGTCGACGCCCTCACCTGGGTGATGGGCGAGCAGGGCGCCAAGGCGCTGCGCGGCGGGAAGATGGAGGACGTCATCTTCGCCGGCACGTCCGGTCGCGCGGCCCTCGGCCGCGCCGAGGTGACGCTGACCATCGACAACGCCGACGGGGCGCTGCCCATCGACTACTCCGAGGTCTCCATCACCCGGCGCATGTTCCGCGACGGCGCCGGCGAGTACGAGATCAACGGGTCGTCCTGCCGACTCATGGACGTGCAGGAACTGCTCAGCGACTCCGGCATCGGCCGCGAGATGCACGTCATCGTCGGTCAGGGGCGTCTCGCCGCCATCCTCGAATCGCGGCCCGAGGACCGCCGCGCCTTCATCGAGGAGGCGGCCGGCGTGCTCAAGCACCGCAAGCGCAAGGAGAAGGCGCTCCGCAAGCTCGACGCGATGCAGGCCAACCTCGCCCGGCTGACCGACCTCACCACCGAACTCCGCCGCCAGCTCAAGCCGCTCGGGCGGCAGGCGGAGGTGGCCCGACGGGCGCAGACCGTGCAGGCCGATCTGCGGGATGCGCGCCTGCGCCTCGCGGCCGACGATCTGGTGACCCGGCGCCGCGAACTCGCGGAGCAGTCCCGCGACGAGGACCGCATCCGGACCGAGCAGGCCGCGGTCGCCGACGCTCTCGCGGAGGGCGAGGCGGTGCTGGCCCGAGCGGAAGCCGAGCTGGCGCAGCTCACCCCCAGTGCCGAGGCCGCCGCGGCCGGCTGGTTCGAATTGTCCGCCCTGGCCGAACGGGTCGGGGCCACGGTCCGCATCGCCACCGAACGCGCGCGGCACCTCGACGCCGACCCCGACGACCGACACGGACCGGACCCCGACGAGCTCGACGACCGCGCCGAGGAGATGGCCGAGGAGGAGGAGCGGCTCGCCGAGGGCGTCGAGATGGCGCGGGAGTCCCTCGAGGCCGCCCGCGACGAGCTGGCCGACCGGGAGGCGGCGGCCGCCGACGCCGAGCGAGCCCACGCGGCCGCGGTACGCGCCGTCGCCGATCGCCGAGAAGGGTTGGCGCGCTTGGCCGGTCGTCTCGACGGTCTCCGGGCGCGCGTGGAGTCGCACGACGCGGAGATGGCCCGCCTGAGCGCTGCCATCGAGGACGCCACGCGGCGCGGCGACGAGGCGCGGACCGAGTTCGAGGCGGTCCAGGATCGAGTGGGGGAACTCGACGCCGGCGAGGCCGGTCTCGACCGACAGCACGAGCGCGCCGTGGACTCCGCGGCGCGCGCCGACGCGCGGGTGGCCGAACTGCAGGCGCAGGAGCGGGAGGCCGCTCACCGGGTCGCGTCGCTGCGTGCCCGCATCGAAGCGCTGCAGACGACGTTGGACCGCGGTGACGGCGGTGCCTGGCTCGCCGACCGGGGCCTGGCCGACGGGGGTCGGCTCGGCGACCACCTGACCGTCGCCGCCGGGTACGAGGTGGCGGTGGCCGCCGCGCTCGGCGCGGGCGCGGACGCCGTGGTCGTCTCGTCCGGCGACCGCGCACACGAGGCGCTGCGAGCGCTCCGGGACGACGACGGGGGCCGCGCGGCGATCGTCCACCGCACGGAACGCGCGTCGTCCGCCGCCGCCGGGACGAACGCCGCCGGTGACGACGACGCCGGGGGAGTGGCGGCGATCTCCGTCGTGACCGCGGACGACGCGGTGCACGACGCCGTCGCGTCGTTGCTGGCGGGAGTGCGCATCGTCGAGACCGACGCCGAGGCGGCGGCCGTCGTGGACTCCGATCCGCGGGCGCGGGCCGTCACGCGGCGCGGTGATCTGGTCGGCCGCGGGTGGATCACCGGCGGCTCCGACCGGCGACCGAGCACCCTCGAGGTGCAGGCGACCATCGACGAGTCCACGGCCGAGCTGGCGGAGAGCGAACGCCGCGTCGGCGAGGCGCTGGCGGCCCTGTCCGGGGCGCTCGCCGAACAGGCCGACCGCCGCGAGGCCGCCGAACAGGCCCTGGCCGCGCTGACCGAATCGGACGCCGCCATGTCCGCGATCTACGAACAACTCGGCCGGCTCGGCCAGGTCACCCGACTGGCGGAGAAGGACGCCGACCGCCTGCGGGAGCAGCGCCGCCGGGCGGAGGACCAGCGCGACGAGGCCGCGACGGCCCTGGCCGAGCTCGAGGAGCGCGTCCGGCTGGCCGAGGACGACGCGGCCGGCGACGGCGAGGACGGCGACGCCGGCGAGGACTGGGCGATCGCCCGCGAGGAGGCGGCGGCCGCCGTCGCCGAGGTGCGGGCGGTGGAGGTCGAGGCCCGCCTCGCCCTGCGGACGGCCGAGGAACGCGCGCAGTCGGTCCGGGGACGGGCCGAGGGGTTGCGGCGTCAGGCCCGCATCGAGCGGGAGACCCGTGCCCGCGCCGAGGTCGCCCGCGCTCGCCGCGCGCGTTCGGCCGCCGTGGCCGCGGCGGTCGCCGAGTCCGGCACCGCCCTGCTGGGCCGGCTCGACCTCGTCGTCGCCGACGCGGCGTCGACCCGCGACGATCTGACCCGCCGCCGCACCGAGCGCGCCGCGGAGGTGGACCGCACCCGCGAGCAGGTCCGGGCCCTGGCCGCGCGGGCTGCGCAGCTGACCGATGCGGTGCACCGGGACGAGGTCGCCAAGGCACAGGCCGTGCTGCGGATCGAACAGCTCGAACAGGGCGTCGTCGAGCAGTTCGCCATCGCACCCGACGATCTGATCGCCGAGTACGGCCCCGACGTCGCGCTCCCGCCCACCGAACTGGAGATGGCGGAGTACGAGCAGGCCAAGGAACGTGGCGAGCAGGTCACCCGGCCAGCACCGCTGCCCTTCGACCGCGCCGAGCAGGAACGGCGGGTCAAGCGGGCCGAACGGGACCTCGCGACCCTCGGGAAGGTCAACCCGCTGGCGCTCGAGGAGTTCGCCGCGCTCGAGGAGCGGTACAACTTCCTGTCCACGCAGCTCGAGGACGTCAAGAGCGCCCGCAAGGACCTGCTGGGTGTGGTCGCGGAGGTCGACGCTCGCATCCTGCAGGTGTTCACCGATGCGTACGCCGACGTCGAACGCGAGTTCGTCGGCGTCTTCGCCACCCTCTTCCCGGGCGGCGAGGGCCGGCTGGTGCTCACCGACCCGTCGGACATGCTCACCACCGGGATCGAGGTCGAGGCGCGGCCGCCGGGCAAGAAGGTCAAGCGGCTCTCGCTGCTCTCCGGCGGCGAGAAGTCCCTGACGGCCGTCGCGATGCTCGTGGCGATCTTCCGGGCGCGTCCGTCCCCGTTCTACGTCATGGACGAGGTGGAGGCGGCCCTCGACGACACCAACCTGCGACGTCTGATCTCCCTGTTCGAGCAGCTGCGGGAGAAGTCCCAGCTCATCGTCATCACCCATCAGAAGCCGACGATGGAGGTCGCGGACGCGTTGTACGGCGTCAGCATGCGCGGCGACGGCATCACCACGGTCATCTCGCAGCGCCTGCCACGCGCCGTCGGCTGACGCCCTGAAACAATGGTGGCGTGACCACCGAACTCTGGATCGTCGTAGCCGCTGTCCTGGCCCTTCTGGTCGTCGTACTCGTCGTCGGGTCGGTGCTGGCGCGCCGCCGGCGGATCTCCCTGCGCGGGGACACGCAGGAGACGCCGCGGGAGGTCGATCGGTCCGGCGGATACAAGGCGAGCACGGGCTTCGACTTCTCGCAGGGCACGGCCGCACCGCCCGAGCCGGTGCGCCGCGACACCCGCCCGGCGCCCGACCTGGTGGGCGAGCGCACCGACACCGACGATCAGCCACGCGTCGGCGACGACGCGTCGGTTCCGCGGGATGCGCCGAAGCGCGGGATCACCGACGTCACCCTGCCGGAGCCCGCGACCGCCCCCGAGCCGCAACGACCCGCCACTGTTCGCGGACGATCTCCCGGTCCGCCGGGGCGACGCGGTGTTGACCCGCAC
>NZ_JABUBU010000040.1 GCF_019834675.1 Rhodococcoides corynebacterioides
GTCGCGTCGTGCGTCGGGAACCGCCGACCAGGCGCGCGGGTCGCGCTGTACGGATGGCGGGGGCTGGCGGGGCGGTTGACGGGGAGGTTGCCGCGGAGTCCAGTCCGGGGGAGTTCCGGAGCGCCGACGGACGACCGGCGGCTCCTCCGACCGCGACCGGCGCGGATCGGGAGGCGGTCGCCGCCGGGGGTCGTACGGGGGCTGCTGACTCACGACGCGACTCTAGCCGGGGAGCCAGGACAGGTGGCCGCGCAGCGCGGAGTACCCCACGAAGGCGACGACGTCGATCAGCGCGTGCGCGACGACGAGCGGCCAGAGCCGGGTGGTGCGTTGGTAGTACCGACCGAAGATCAGGCCCATGACCACGTTGCCCAGTCCGGCGCCGAACCCCTGGTACAGGTGGTAGCTGCCGCGCAGCAGGGCGGAGGCCACCAGGGAGCGGTTGTCGCTCCACCCCAGCGCGCGGAGTCGGGAGAGCAGCCACGCCACCACCAGCACTTCCTCGGCCACGGAGTTCGCGACCGCCGAGAGGGTGAGGGTGACCGGCCGCCACCACACGTCGTTCAGGGTGCTCGGCTGGACGGTGACGTTGAGGTCCAGGGCGACGGCGGCGAGGTAGAACAGCAGTCCGGGAACGCCGATCAGCGCGGCGAGCCCGACGCCGTGCAGCACGTCGGGTCGCAGGCGGGCGCGGGCGAAGCCGATCGCGCGCGGCCCGAGTCCACTGCGCCACAGGAAGTAGAGCCCGAGCCCGCCCCAGGCGAGAAGCCGGAGCACCGACAACAGCTGACGCAGGAAGTCGATGGGGCCGAGAGCGGACTGCGGCACGTTGATCGCCACGCTCTGATCCGACAGCGCGCCGGCCTCGAGGGCACTCTCGACGAGCGAGAGGACCGACGACAGTCCGCTCAGCCCGAACGTCACCAGCAGGACGACGGCGATCTCCCACCGGATCGCGCGGGGCGAGTTCGGATCCGGCGGGCGGGTGGTCACCGGATCGATTGTGCAGCAGTCAACGACCGTCGCGAGCGCGCAGTCCGTTCATGAAGGGGCACCCCACCAGGATGCGGAGCGCGCGGCTCAGTTCGGTGCCGTCCGCCACGGGCTGCGGGAACGGAATCCGGACGTCCTGGTCCCCGGTCTCGCTCTCGATCCGCAGTCCGATGCCGAAGCGGTCGATGCTCAGCGGCCGCGGACGCCCTACACGCAACGACGGCGGCAGGCGCCGGGCGATGGCCGCGATCATGTCGGCGTGGTCGGTGTCGAGGTGCCGCAGCCAGTCCCCCTCGATCTCCCAGAACGGATCGGGGTCGGCCTGCAGCAGGTCCCGCACCGGCACCGGCTCCGCACCGGTGGAGTCCGCTGCGACCACGGAATCGAGGATCAGTCGCAGCAGCACACCCCCGTGCCCGACGTCGAGCAGACCCGGATGCGGGAACTGCGACGCGACGGCGGCGGCCACCGACCGTTCCGCGGTCTCCGGGACGCGGCGGAGCTCGCCGCGCAGCCAGACCAGGGACCGGACCCGTTCGCCCAGGTCGAGCGGGGCGTGGTCGGTCAGTTCGAGGACGGCGGGAATGCCGGCTCGCCCGGCCTGGAAGGTCAACGCTCCGACCGTGCTGTCGGCGGGAACCACCACGACCACCTCGCCGGGCTCGCGGAGGAAGTGCATCGAGGTGGCGACGGGCGCGCTGCCGGGTGCGGCGAGCATCGCGGTGTCGGCCCGCAGGCAGACGCTGCGCACCCGTTCGGCCGTCGACGGTGCGGTGGCGGTGGTGGTGACGCCGGCCATGTCGGATCCCCCTGAGGTGAACGAGCTGCTCGAATTAGGTAAGGGTTAGCTAACCAGCAGGGGTGGGGATGCGCAACAGGAAGCCGGGTGGAGCCGGGGCGAGACCTAGACTCCGGGGGTGCCCTCGGTTCCCCTCGTGCTTTCCGGCCCACGTCCGCGCCGCGACCCGCGCGCCCTGCTCACGGGCCTGCTCATCGCGCAGACCGCCTCGCTCGCCGACGGCATCGCGGAGCACCCGTGGATCGGCGGCCGGTCGGTCCCGGCGAGCAGCCTCGGGTCCGGACGCGATCCAGCGGTGGACCTCAGCGCGGTGGCCGGCGCCGTCGTGCGCCTCGACGTCGAGCCGCCCGACCCCGCCCCGGCCGCGCGCGCCTACCGAGTGGACACCCCGCACGACCACCTCGCCGACGCCCTTGCGCTGAGCCTGCCCGCGCCGCTGATCGTGCACTGCGCCGGCGGCGACGTGGTCGAGGTCGCGCAGGCCGTCGATGCGGCCGGTCACCACGGCGTCGTCGACCTGACCGGGCTCCCCGACGATCCCGTCGACGGCCCGGATCTGGACCGCGTTGCCGACGCCCTCGCCGTCGCCGCCCACGTCACGCGGGGCACCCACGCGATCGCGCGCACGGCGGACCAGGTGGTGGCCACTCTCGCCGGGGTGGTCGCGTCCTTGCGGGGCGACGACGTGCGCCGCGCCCTCCTCTCCCCGGACGTGTCGGCGTTGCTGCGGTTGCACCCCGACGCCGTGGAGGCGACACGGTCGGTGCTGCTCGGCATCGAGGTGCCCGATCCGGCGACGGTCGTCGCCGACCTGCAGCGACGCGTTCCCGAGTGGGCCGACGGTCCGCTCGAGTAGCCTGGCGGCGTGCGTATCGCCTATTTCGGCCCGTCGGGAACCTTCACCGAGATGGCCCTCGCCAAAATGGAATCCGACGGCGTCGTCGGCCCCGGCGTCGAGCGGGTGTCGGCCTCGAATCCGCCCGCGACCCTCGAGCTGGTGCGGCGCGGTGAGGCCGACGCCGCGGTGGTGCCCATCGAGAACTCGGTGCAGGGGTCCGTGCCGCCGACCCTCGACGCGCTCGCCCTGGGCGACCGTCTGCAGATCGTCGCCGAGACCGAACTCGACGTCGCCTTCACCATCGTCGGTCGACCGGGCGTTGACCTCGCCGACGTGCGCACGGTGCGGGCCTACCCACACGCCGCAGCGCAGGTCCAGGGATGGATCGAACGCGAGATGCCACACGCACAGGTGGAATTCGCGTCGTCGAACGCCGCGGCGGCCGAGGACGTCGCGTCCGGACTGGCCGACGCCGCGGTCTCCACCGGCCTTGCCGGGGAACGCTTCGGCCTGCCGGTGCTTGCCGACGGTGTGGCCGACGTCGGCAATGCCCGTACGCGCTTCGTCCTGGTGACCCGGCCGTGCCCACCGCCCGCGCGCACCGGGTCGGACCGCACCGCCGTCGTCCTCACGCCGGACAACCGACCCGGCACGCTGGTGGCGGCGCTCGGTGTCTTCGCCATCCGCGGCATCGACCTGACGTTCATCGAATCCCGGCCGCTGCGAACGCAGTTCGGGACGTATCGGTTCTACCTCGACTGCGTGGGTCACCTCGACGACGTCGCGGTGGCCGACGCCTTGCGCGTCCTGCACGAGCAGATGGACACCCGCTTCCTCGGCTCGTGGCCCAGCCATCACGTGTCCGCGTCGTCGGGGTCGGAGGGGCCGGGGGGATCCGCCGCGAGCGAGAACAGCGATCGCTGGCTGGCCGACCTGCGCGCCGGGGCCGGAACCTCGTGACGTTCCGCCTGGTCCTGGTTCGGCACGGGCAGTCCCGATCGAACGTCGCACGCCGGCTCGACACCCGCCCGCCCGGCGCCGAACTGACCGACCTCGGACACCGCCAGGCCCGTGATTACGCTGCGGCGCTGACGGTTCCGCCCACGCTCGTGGTGTCTTCGGTGGCTCTGCGCGCGCGGCAGACCGCCGCGCACATCGCCGAGCTCACCGGTGCATCGCACGTCGTGCGCGACGGGCTGCAGGAGACGGACGTCGGCGAGCTCGAGGACCGCGACGGCGACGACGACCACGCGCGCTTCACCGCGATCTACCAACGCTGGTTGCACGGCGACACCGCCGCCCGCGTCCCCGGCGGCGAGTCCGCCGACGAGGTGCTCGCGCGCTACGTCCCCGTGCTGGAGGACCTGCGCCGGGAGCACCCCGCCGACGCGACCGTCCACGTGGTGAGTCACGGCGCCGCCATTCGTCTGGTCACGGCGGCGGTGTCGGACGTCGACCCCGACTTCGCCGCCGACAACCACCTGCCCAACACCGGGTCGGTCGAGCTGCTCGCACGGGGCGACGGCACGTGGGAGTGCGTGCGCTGGGACACCTACACACCGCCGTTCGAGACGAAAGGCAGTCGGACACCGGACGATCCGATGGGATAGAGCGGTCCCGCGATCACCGCGGGCGCGACTCCCTGCGCCCGGGGACAGTCCCGGCCGGCATCGGCGCCGGAGGCCGCGGCCAGAACCGCCTGCACCGCAGCCCCGATCCGCGGTGCGGTCCCGGACTGCAGCGTGGTCCGCAGACCGGTCACGCTCGCCCGCGTGACCGTCAGAGTCCGCCCCGCCGGCGTGTCGACCACTGCCACGACCGGCCAGCGGCGACTTTCCCCGCGTAGCGCCACGATCTCCGCGTGACGCACGCGGTCCGTCGTCATCCGGGACACCCGATCGGCCACCACCGACGGCGTGTCGGTGACCTCGTCCACGGCCCGGCCGGCGCAGACACCGAGCGCGGCCGTCAGCATCGACCGTCCGGACCCGGTCTCGCTGATCGCGATCGTGTCGCCGCGGCGGGTGACCCACAGATCGGTGTCGACCTGCCGGACCAGACAGCCGCGCAGGTCCGCGACCCCCGGGGCGTGACCGACCACCCGGATCTCCACGAGATCGACTGCGCCGCAAAGCCGTCGGACCAGGTCGGTGACCTGCGCGCGGCGCCCCCGCGAGAGGGACGGAGCCGGCGTCGACACGTCGAGCCCGCGCGTCGTCGGACCGTGCACCACCGACGGCACCTGCCCCGGCACGCCGCTCGCGATCTCGTACAGCTCGGCGATCCCGACCTCGACGCTCGCCCCGCCCAGCGTCACGCGGGGCTCCCCGCCCCGATCACGGGGGGCACGGCGACGGAGCCGTCGCGAATGTCGAGCACCGCGGTGCGCACGCGCCGCTCGACGTCCTGGTCGTCGTCGGTCGGACGCAGTCCCGGCGGCACTGCGGCAACCGGTGCGCGCCCGTGATCCTGCCCCGCCGGGGCGCTGCCGTCGACGGCTCTCACGGGACCGTCCCCGGATCCGGCGACCGCGTGACTTCCCGTCCACGGGCTCGGCGACCGCGGACCGCCGTCCCCGGTGCCGAGCCCGGCCCACCCGGCGGCACCCGTGGGTGCCCGGCCACCCGCGGAGCCCACCGCCCCGAC
>NZ_JABUBU010000041.1 GCF_019834675.1 Rhodococcoides corynebacterioides
TTTGTCAGTACATTTTTGTGTGCTGGCGTGAGTTTTATTGCTGGATTTGGCTCTCTAGTTTTCATTGGCTGCTCGGTTTCTGCTGGGTGGTCGATAAGAGTCTTCAACGGAGAGTTTGATCCTGGCTCAGGACGAACGCTGGCGGCGTGCTTAACACATGCAAGTCGAACGGTAAGGCCCTTCGGGGTACACGAGTGGCGAACGGGTGAGTAACACGTGGGTGATCTGCCCTGCACTTCGGGATAAGCCCGGGAAACTGGGTCTAATACCGGATAGGACTGCGCGGTGCATGCCGTGTGGTGGAAAGATTTATCGGTGCAGGATGGGCCCGCGGCCTATCAGCTTGTTGGTGGGGTAATGGCCTACCAAGGCGACGACGGGTAGCCGGCCTGAGAGGGCGACCGGCCACACTGGGACTGAGACACGGCCCAGACTCCTACGGGAGGCAGCAGTGGGGAATATTGCACAATGGGCGCAAGCCTGATGCAGCGACGCCGCGTGAGGGATGACGGCCTTCGGGTTGTAAACCTCTTTCAGCAGGGACGAAGCGCAAGTGACGGTACCTGCAGAAGAAGCACCGGCCAACTACGTGCCAGCAGCCGCGGTAATACGTAGGGTGCAAGCGTTGTCCGGAATTACTGGGCGTAAAGAGCTCGTAGGCGGTTTGTCGCGTCGTCTGTGAAAACCAGCAGCTCAACTGTTGGCTTGCAGGCGATACGGGCAGACTTGAGTATTTCAGGGGAGACTGGAATTCCTGGTGTAGCGGTGAAATGCGCAGATATCAGGAGGAACACCGGTGGCGAAGGCGGGTCTCTGGGAAATAACTGACGCTGAGGAGCGAAAGCGTGGGTAGCGAACAGGATTAGATACCCTGGTAGTCCACGCCGTAAACGGTGGGCGCTAGGTGTGGGTTTCCTTCCACGGGATCCGTGCCGTAGCTAACGCATTAAGCGCCCCGCCTGGGGAGTACGGCCGCAAGGCTAAAACTCAAAGGAATTGACGGGGGCCCGCACAAGCGGCGGAGCATGTGGATTAATTCGATGCAACGCGAAGAACCTTACCTGGGTTTGACATACACCGGAAAGCCGTGGAGACACGGCCCCCCTTGTGGTCGGTGTACAGGTGGTGCATGGCTGTCGTCAGCTCGTGTCGTGAGATGTTGGGTTAAGTCCCGCAACGAGCGCAACCCTTGTCCTGTGTTGCCAGCACGTAATGGTGGGGACTCGCAGGAGACTGCCGGGGTCAACTCGGAGGAAGGTGGGGACGACGTCAAGTCATCATGCCCCTTATGTCCAGGGCTTCACACATGCTACAATGGCCGGTACAGAGGGCTGCGATACCGTGAGGTGGAGCGAATCCCTTAAAGCCGGTCTCAGTTCGGATCGGGGTCTGCAACTCGACCCCGTGAAGTCGGAGTCGCTAGTAATCGCAGATCAGCAACGCTGCGGTGAATACGTTCCCGGGCCTTGTACACACCGCCCGTCACGTCATGAAAGTCGGTAACACCCGAAGCCGGTGGCCTAACCCCTTGTGGGAGGGAGCCGTCGAAGGTGGGATCGGCGATTGGGACGAAGTCGTAACAAGGTAGCCGTACCGGAAGGTGCGGCTGGATCACCTCCTTTCTAAGGAGCACTTCTCGTGCCGGTACCGCCCACACAGGTGGGTGGGGAAGTACGCAGAGACCACGCCGGCCCCGTACGCGGGTCGGGTGGGAGCTCATGGGTGGAACACTGACAAATGAGAACCCGCATTGGTGGTCACGCTCTGTCGTGGCCGGCGGGTTCTATATCGATGCACTGTTGGGTCCTGAGAGAACACGCGAGTGTTTCCTCTCTGGCAAGAACGAATGCAGTGCCCGGATGTGTCATACCGCGGCGGAGGGTCCTTCTTCGGGAGGGTTGTCGGTCGGCTGGTGTCACGGTGAGTTCGGGTGGTGTGTGTTGTTTGAGAACTGCACAGTGGACGCGAGCATCTTTGTTGTAAGTGTGTAAGAGCGTACGGTGGATGCCTTGGCACCAGGAGCCGATGAAGGACGTAGGAGGCTGCGATAAGCCTCGGGGAGCTGTCAACCGAGCTGAGATCCGAGGGTGTCCGAATGGGGAAACCCAGCACGAGTGATGTCGTGTTACCCGCATCTGAATATATAGGGTGTGTGGAGGGAACGTGGGGAAGTGAAACATCTCAGTACCCACAGGAAGAGAAAACAACAGTGATTCCGTCAGTAGTGGCGAGCGAACGCGGAAGAGGCCAAACCATGTGCATGTGATACCCGGCAGGGGTTGTGCGTGTGGGGTTGTGGGGTTTGTCTTGTCGATTCTGCCGGATCGGCCGACAGTGAGAAATCGTGTGGTTAGTCGAAGTGGTCTGGGATGGCCTGCCGTAGAGGGTGAGAGTCCCGTAGACGAAAACTGTGCGACTGTCGTGATGAATGCCCAAGTAGCAGCGGGCCCGTGAAATCTGCTGTGAATCTGTCGGGACCACCCGATAAGCCTGAATACTCCCTGGTGACCGATAGCGGACTAGTACCGTGAGGGAAAGGTGAAAAGTACCCCGGGAGGGGAGTGAAATAGTACCTGAAACCGTGCGCTTACAATCCGTCAGAGCCTGCGAGTGACTGTGTTGCTGTGGGTGATGGCGTGCCTTTTGAAGAATGAGCCTGCGAGTCAGTGGTATGTGGCGAGGTTAACCCGTGTGGGGTAGCCGTAGCGAAAGCGAGTCCGAATAGGGCGACCGAGTCGCATGCTCTGGACCCGAAGCGGAGTGATCTACCCATGGCCAGGGTGAAGCGACGGTAAGACGTCGTGGAGGCCCGAACCCACTTAGGTTGAAAACTGAGGGGATGAGTTGTGGGTAGGGGTGAAAGGCCAATCAAACTCCGTGATAGCTGGTTCTCCCCGAAATGCATTTAGGTGCAGCGTCGCGTGTTTCATCCTGGAGGTAGAGCTACTGGATGGTCTAGGGGGCCCACAAGCTTACCGAAATCAGCCAAACTCCGAATGCCAGGATGTGAGAGCGCGGCAGTGAGACTGCGGGCGATAAGGTTCGTAGTCGAGAGGGAAACAGCCCAGATCGCCGGCTAAGGCCCCTAAGCGTGTACTAAGTGGAAAAGGATGTGAAGTCGCGAAGACAACCAGGAGGTTGGCTTAGAAGCAGCCACCCTTGAAAGAGTGCGTAATAGCTCACTGGTCAAGTGATTTTGCGCCGACAATGTAGCGGGGCTCAAGTACACCGCCGAAGCCGCGGCACTCACATGTATCCCGTCCGATCCTCATGGGGGTCGGGCCAGGTGTGTGGGTGGGTAGGGGAGCGTCGTGTGGCCGGGGAAGCGCCGGAGTGATCCAGGTGTGGAGGCCACGCGAGTGAGAATGCAGGCATGAGTAGCGAAAGACGAGTGAGAAACTCGTCCGCCGAATGACCAAGGGTTCCTGGGCCAGGTTAATCCGCCCAGGGTGAGTCGGGACCTAAGGCGAGGCCGACAGGCGTAGTCGATGGACAACGGGTTGATATTCCCGTACCCGTGTATCCGCGCCCATGACGAATCAGGAGTACTAACCGTCCAGATCTTCCGTGAGCACCTTCGGGTGCCTGGTGGAGTGATGCACGGGACCTTTCCTGGTAGTAGTCAAGCGATGGGGTGACGCAGGAAGGTAGCTGGGCCAGTCAGTGGTTGTACTGGTGTAAGCCTGTAGGGCGAACGGTAGGCAAATCCGCCGTTCATGAGCCTGAGAGGTGATGCGTAGCCGAATGAGGCGAATTCAGTGATCCTATGCTGCCGAGAAAAGCCTCTAGTGAGTTGGTACACGGCCCGTACCCCAAACCGACACAGGTGGTCAGGTAGAGAATACCAAGGCGATCGAGAGAACTATGGTTAAGGAACTCGGCAAAATGCCCCCGTAACTTCGGGAGAAGGGGGACCCCTGCTGGTGATCACTCTTGCAGTGTGAGCTGGTGTGGGTCGCAGAGACCAGTGAGAAGCGACTGTTTACTAAAAACACAGGTCCGTGCGAAGTCGTAAGACGATGTATACGGACTGACGCCTGCCCGGTGCTGGAAGGTTAAGAGGACCGGTCAGCCACCCTTGTGGTGGCGAAGCTGAGAATTTAAGCCCCAGTAAACGGCGGTGGTAACTATAACCATCCTAAGGTAGCGAAATTCCTTGTCGGGTAAGTTCCGACCTGCACGAATGGCGTAACGACTTCTCAGCTGTCTCAACCATAGACTCGGCGAAATTGCATTACGAGTAAAGATGCTCGTTACGCGCGGCAGGACGAAAAGACCCCGGGACCTTCACTACAGCTTGGTATTGGTGTTCGGTTCGGTTTGTGTAGGATAGGTGGGAGACTGTGAAGCATGCACGCCAGTGTGTGTGGAGTCGTTGTTGAAATACCACTCTGATCGTATTGGATACCTCAACCTCGGACCATGATCTGGTTCAGGGACAGTGCCTGGTGGGTAGTTTAACTGGGGCGGTTGCCTCCCAAAATGTAACGGAGGCGCCCAAAGGTTCCCTCAGCCTGGTTGGCAATCAGGTGTCGAGTGCAAGTGCACAAGGGAGCTTGACTGTGAGACTGACAGGTCGAGCAGGGACGAAAGTCGGGACTAGTGATCCGGCACCGGCAAGTGGAAGCGGTGTCGCTCAACGGATAAAAGGTACCCCGGGGATAACAGGCTGATCTTCCCCAAGAGTCCATATCGACGGGATGGTTTGGCACCTCGATGTCGGCTCGTCGCATCCTGGGGCTGGAGTAGGTCCCAAGGGTTGGGCTGTTCGCCCATTAAAGCGGCACGCGAGCTGGGTTTAGAACGTCGTGAGACAGTTCGGTCTCTATCCGCCGCGCGCGTGAAGAAACTTGAGGAAGGCTGTCCCTAGTACGAGAGGACCGGGACGGACGAACCTCTGGTGTGCCAGTTGTTCCACCAGGAGCACTGCTGGTTGGCTACGTTCGGAAGGGATAACCGCTGAAAGCATCTAAGCGGGAAGCCTGTTCCAAGATGAGGTTTCTCACCCCCCAGAGGGGGTAAGGCCCCCGGCAGACCACCGGGTTGATAGGCCAGAACTGGAAGCCCAGCAATGGGTGCAGGTGACTGGTACTAATAGGCCGAGGACTTACCACGAAGAAGCTACGCGTCCACTGTGCAGTATCTGAAACAACACAC
>NZ_JABUBU010000042.1 GCF_019834675.1 Rhodococcoides corynebacterioides
GCCCCGGCTCGGACGCGTCGATCGAAGTCGGGCCCGGCGCAGCGGCAGCGTGCTTCGGCGCGGGCGCGGGGGTCGGTGTCCGAACAGCCACAGACGCCGTCGGAGTCGGCCTCGACACCCGCGCGACCCGCGGAGCCCGCGCGGCCTTCGCCGGCGCGGGCGCGGTGCGCGAGCGCCGCAGCTCCTCGGCCTCGTAGGGCAGCTGATCGTCCACCCCGGCGGGGCTGACGGTGACCGTGGTGCCGTCGATCGACACCACGCGCGCGGACGCACCGGCCTCGAGGCCCAGCGACGGCGTCGCCTCCCGGAGATAGACGGTGGCGCGCTTGCCGGCGTCGAGGGCGGACTGCAACACGGCCAGATCGTCCTCGGTGAGGGCATCGGCCGGGGGTCGCCGACGGGCGGCTGCCATGGGAGACCTTTCGAGGCGTGGAGGGGACGGGCACGAACAGCACGGCCAGTGTGTCACGACCCCCGACACCCCCACCGGGCATCGTCGCCGCGTGGTTGCGTGCCCGTTCCGCCGGGTACGCGCCGCGCATGACCGACACCGATTCCCGCGCCCACGTGATCGAGCTTCTCTCCGACGCGAACCTTTGCATGTTCACCACCACCTCCACCGACGGGCACCTCATCGCCCGGCCGATGGCCCTGCAGGAGACGGAGTTCGACGGCGATCTCTGGTTCTTCGCCGCGGCCGACTCGCGGAAGGTGGCCGACATCGGCGCCAACCCGTCCGTCGGGGTGTCCTTCCAGTCCGGCACCTCGTGGGTGTCGATCTCCGGCCGGGCGTCCGTGGTCCGGGACGAGGCGAAGAAGAAGGACCTGTGGAGTCAGGGTGTCGCCGCGTGGTTCCAGGACGGCCCGGAGTCCGACGGCATCGTCCTGCTGAAGGTCGAGGCCGAGGGCGCCGAGTACTGGTCGGCGCCGGGATCGAAGGTCTCCACGCTGATCGCGTACGCGAAGTCCCGCGTCACCGGCGAGCGCCCCGACGTGGGCACCAACGAGACGGTCGACCTGACCTGACGCCACCCCCACGAGCCCCGGCCGTTCGCGCAGAGCGGACACCGTGGTGAGTGCTCCACGAGGGAGCGCAAACCGGCACCGCCGTACCGCTCCGCCGCGTACCGTTCGACGGGTTCTGCGCCCCGGGGCTCGCGGCGGGGCGGCACACGCATCGTTCTCGGGGAGTAGGCACGCCATGTCGCTGGACACGTCTCGGTCCGACACGTCCTCGTCGGCCGCATCGGACCGCGACCAGCTGTTCCTCATCGACGCGGTGACCGACGAGGACGTGCAGACGGCGTCGGCGTGGATCGAGCAGCACAGCCGGGTGCCCGATCCGCGCACGGTACCGATGACGGGGCGCGCCCTCGATCGCGTGCTCGAGGGCCTGACGGACGGTGACCCGCTGGTCACGCCGATCCGCGTCGTGCACACCAAGCCCGAGTCGCCGTCGCGCGGCCTGCGCCGGTGGATCCGCCCGCGCAAGGGCGACGCGCGGGTCGCCGTCGGCGAGCCCGCGACGTTGAGCGATCTGCGTCGTCGGTTCGAGGCGACGGCGGGACGGTCGCTGTCGACGTACGTGGCGCGGCAGGCCAGCCTGACGCTGGACCGGGCCGAGCGCGACATCATCGGCAACGAGTACAAGGTGCCGCGCTTCGTGGTGGAGGAGCTCACCGAGCGGTCGCAGTTCCGTCGCGATCTGGCGGAGCTGGCGAAGTCGGTGAACACTCCGCTCGCCGAGGTGCGGGCACGGGTGCACCGAATCCTGAACGAGATGGTGGCCACCGAGAACAAGCAGGCGGTGGAGTTGTGGGGGCAGCTGGGCGCCTTCTTCTCCCGCGCGTACCGCGTCGAGGTCGACGACGAGTCCCTGGCCGCGCTGCGGGAGCTGGACAAGTCGTATCCGCTGGTCTTCCTGCCGAACCACCGCTCGTACCTCGACCCGTTGGTGCTGCGGCCGGCGCTGCTGGAGCAGGGTCTGCCGCTCAATCACGTGATGGGCGGCATCAACGTCGGCTTCTGGCCGATCGGCCCGCTGGCCAAGCGCAGCGGCGTGGTGCTGATCCAGCGTAAGTTCTCCGACGACGTCTACAAGTGGACGCTGCGCCAGTACATGAGCTTCCTGCTCAGCAAGAAGTTCAACCTCGAGTGGTACATCGAGGGCGGACGCTCGCGCACCGGCAAGTTGCGGCCGCCGCGCTTCGGCCTGCTCACCTACCTGGTGGACGCGCTGGAGAACAGCACGGCGGCCGACGCGTACCTGGTGCCCACGTCGATCACCTACGACCGGCTGCACGAGGTCGGGGCCATGACCGCGGAGATGCACGGCGCGCAGAAGCAGGCCGAGGGTATTCGCATGGCCATCGACTACGTCCGGGCGCAGGGCAAGATCCGCGGCACGGTGTACCTGCGGTTCGGGACGCCGATGTCCGTGCGGACCTTCCTCGAGGAGCACGAGGACAAGCGTGTGGCGGTGCAGCGCGCGGCGCTGGCGGTGTCGCACGCCATCAACGAGGCCACCCCGGTGACGCCCGCCGCGCTGGTGGCGATGGCGATGCTCGGCACCGAGGACCGCGCGCTCGACATGGCCGAGATGTGCGGAGTGATCGACCCGCTCGCGCACTACATCCGCCTCCGGGGTCTCCCGACGGCCGGTGGCGTGGACCTGACCGATCGTGCGGTGGTCACCGCGGCGCTGCGCACGCAGGTGACGGCCGGCGTCGTCACGCGGTTCGACGACGGGCCGGAGCCGCTCTACCGGTTGGCGCAGGACAAGCACCTGGTCGCCTCGTTCTTCCGCAACAACACCGTGCACTTCTTCGTGATGCGGGCCATCGGCGAGCTGGTGGTGCTCCGCACGGAGGACTCCGACACCGGTCGCACCGGCGCCGACGATCTCTGGCGGTCGGCTCTGGAACTGCGTGACCTGCTGAAGTTCGAGTTCTTCTTCGGCGACAAGCGGGAGTTCGGTGCCCGCCTCGAGGCGGAGGTCGACCTGATCGACCCGACCTGGCGGGAGCGTCTCGACACCCCCGGGTACGCCGTGCAGACCCTCGAGCGGCAACCGCTGCATCTCGCGCACCGCGTGCTGCAGCCGATCTTCGAGGCGTACCAGGTGGTGGCCGACCGGTTGGTGCTCGCCGATCCGCGCGCGGAGTTCGACAAGTCGGCCTTCCTCACCGAGTGCCTGGGCGTCGCGCACTCGCGTCGTCTCCGTCAGGAACTCGACCACAGCGAGGCCATCTCCAACGAATTGTTCGACACCGCACTGCAGTTGGCGGACAACCGCGGGCTCCTGGACTCGTCGGAGCCGGACGTCACGCAGCGTCGCGTGCAGTTCGCGGTGGAGATCGCCGCCTGGGGGCGGGTCTCGCGCCGAATCAGGGCCATGGTGTACCGCCGACTCGCCGACCACAGCCTCACCGGGTACGCCGGGGCGGCCGACTCCCCGCACACCGAGCCGACCCCCGAACACCCGTCCGGCACCGACCGATCCGGAGGAGCACGGTGACCCCACGCCCGGCCCAGTCCCTGACCGATCTGCTGGACCTCGTCGCCGCGGCGCCCGAGGGCCCGGACGTGGTCGCGTTCTTCGACTTCGACGGCACGGTGATCGACGGATACTCGGCCACCGCCGTGTTCAAGGAGCGCCTGCGGCGGTTCGACGTCGACCTGTTCGAGCTATGGGACATCAGCAGCGCGGTCGTGGAGATGCGGCTGCGCGGCACCACGGTGGACAACCTCATGGACAAGGCCGTGCGCGCGCTGGCCGGCAAGACGCACGACGAGCTGATGCAGCAGGCCTACCTGCTGTTCCGGTCCGAGATCGCCGCGCAGATCTTCCCCGAGGCGCGCACGCTGATCGCCGCGCACAAGGCCCGCGGACACCGCATCGTGCTCTCGACGTCGGCCACGCCCTACCAGGCGACGCCGGTGGCCGAGGACCTCGGATTCGACGCCCTGATCTGCACGCACCCCGAGATCGGGGACGACGGCGTGCTCACCGGCTCGCTCGACGGCCTCTCGCTGTGGGGACCGCGCAAGGCGGCGGGGATCGAGGACTGGGCGGCGGCCGAGAAGGTCGACATCGCCGGCTGTTTCGGCTACTCGAACGGCGCCGAGGACGTGCCGATGCTCGAGACGGTGGGCATTCCCGTCGCGCTGAACCCCGACGGCGACCTCGACCGCACCGCCCGTGACCGGGGGTGGGCGCGCGTGCGGCTGCGGAAGCCGACGACGGGCGTCGACGTCACCTCGACGGTGCGCAGTGTCGCCGCGCTCGGCTCGGTGCTCGCCAGTGCGGGGCTCGGTGCCACGCTCGGCCTGCTCAGCGGGTCACGCCGGGTGGGCGCCAACATCACCAACTCGGTGGCGCCCGAGCTCGCCCTGGCGCTGACGGGCATCGAGGTGGAGGTGATCGACGAGGCCAACGCCTGGTCGCACCGGCCGGCGGTGTTCCTCTTCAACCACCAGTCGACGATGGACATGATCGTCGTCGCGCGGGTGCTGCGCCGCGACATCACCGCCGTCGCCAAGAAGGAACTGGCGCGCGATCCCCGCTTCGCTCCCCTCGGGGCGTTGTTCGACGTGGCGTACGTCGATCGCGCCAACGGCGCGCAGGCGCGCGACGCGATCAAGCCGGCCATCGACAAGCTGAAGAGCGGCACCTCGGTGGCCATCGCGCCCGAGGGCACCCGCATGCCGACCTCTCGCCTGGGCCGATTCAAGAAGGGCGCCTTCCACCTCGCGATGGAGGCGGGCGTGCCGGTGGTCCCGCTGGTCCTCCAGGGCGCGGGCGACGTGATGTTCCGCTCCGCGTTCACGGCGCACCCCGGCACGGTGACGGTGACCGTGGGCGAGCCGGTCCCCACGGACGACTGGACCCCCGAGACCCTCGACGAGCACATCGCCGAGGTCCGCGAGTTCTACGAACGCACCCTCGGCCATGTCCGATAGCGCCGACCCCGACAGCCCCGCCACCCCCGACAC
>NZ_JABUBU010000043.1 GCF_019834675.1 Rhodococcoides corynebacterioides
CGTCGAACTCGCTCTGCAGCAGCACGAGCAGGGGCCCGGCAGGGGGGTGTCGAGCCCCTGCTCGAGCTGCTGCAGAGCGAGTTCGACGACCTCACGGGCCGATCGACGGTCGGGATCCTCGGCGACGAAGGCGAGGGCGGCGCTCACGGCGGCTCCGACGGAGGCCTGCGCGAGGGTAGGAAAGAGATCGCGGCGGGGGTCGAGGCCGGTGCGCTCGGCGACGACGCGCCGGAACTCGTCGGACAGCGACTTGTCGAAGGCGAGCTTCTTCGCCAGCAGCGCCGGCGTCTCCTCGATGAAGCGGGCCGTCTCGATGGTGTCCACCAGCTCGCGAGCCGGGTCCGTCACGATCTCGAGCAGCAGGTACCGGACGGAATCCCAGAAGTCCTCGTCCGCAGGGCGGTTCTCGAGGAGATCGACCCATTCGAAGGCGGCCTTCTGCAGATGGAAGAGGGCGGCCTCTTCCTTGCTGGAGAAGTAGTTGTGGAACGTCCGCGTGGACACGCCGGCATGGGCGGCGATGGCCTCCGCGGTGACGCCGTCGAAGCCGAGCTCGCGCCCGAGGCTGACCGCCGCGGCGCTGAGCGCGCTGCGCGTCTCCGCCTTCTTGCGGTCACGCAGACCTGGTTCCGTCGTCACCCCGACCAGGGTACGGAAGTTGCGCGTCTCGGCAACTTTGCAGAGTCATGCAAATATGTGATGGTCGCCACGACGCCTCGGCGTGTGGCGACCAGGTCACCGGGGTACGGAGGTCTCCCCGGTGCGACCGTCAGCTCCGGTCGGAGAACAGATGGGTGTAGTCGGGCTTGCCGACGGGGGCGGTCGCCTCCGCGGCGGGCGTCTCGACGACGTCGGTGTCGGTGGTCGTGTCGACCGGTGCGAGGAACAGCGGTGTGGATTCCATGTGACCCTTTCGGGCAGGAGTGAGAGAAACGGCGAACAGCCGCCGTGACGGCGCAGAAACCGAATGACCCGGCGCGCTCTGGTCTCGACCCTACGCCATGCTCGACGGCCGGCGGCGAACACCGCCCCTGCGCGTCGGTCCCGTCAGTTCTTGGCCAGCGTCACCAGGAAGTCGACCGTGCCGGTGGGCGCGACGGTGACGAATCCGAGCGACGGCGGCTCGACTCCGAAATCCGTCCACGTGGCCGGAATGCCGCCCGAGGCAACCAGATTCGCGCCGTCCCGCAGGACCGACGCCTCGACCGTCACCGGGCGCGTCTGCCCCTTGAGCGTCAGATCGCCGGTGAGCGGGACGGTGGCCGTGGTGCCGTCGGTGGGCACGGTCGACAGGTCGACGGGCTCGGTGATCGTGAACGTCGCGGTCGGATTGGCCGCGACGTCGAAGATGGTGCCGCGGAACTGATTGTCCCGCCGGTCGCTGTCCGTGGTGATGGTGCCGGTCTGCACCACGATCTCGCCGCCGGTGA
The DNA here is from genome assembly GCF_019834675.1 of Rhodococcoides corynebacterioides. Lineage (GTDB taxonomy): Bacteria > Actinomycetota > Actinomycetes > Mycobacteriales > Mycobacteriaceae > Rhodococcoides > Rhodococcoides corynebacterioides_A. Next base: position 1,431 of record NZ_JABUBU010000043.1, read on the forward strand.
GGGTCGAGGACTCGACGGTGGCGGAACCGCTCACGTCGCGGGTGGTGCCCACGACGGTGACGTCGGTGCCGTTGAGCACCTCTGCGACGGTGTAGCCGGCGGACGTCGGGTTGCTCTCGCTTCCCGGAGTGACGGTCCACTGCCCGTCCAGGTCGCCCTCGGCGGCGCGAGCCCCTTCCGTGGACACCGTGGCCGCGGGGTCGCTGCTCTCGAGCGAGGCGTAGATGCGTGGCCCGACGAACAGAGCGATCACAGCGACGACCACGACGGCTCCGACGATCCACCACTTCTTCATGGGATCGACTTTAGTTGTCCGTTCAACGATCCGGGCGGAGATGGAGCTGGGAACTCCCTGTGAACACCGGACCCTCGGTCGAGGTGACGTAACGAATCCGACGAAGCACCCTGGAACTGTCGTAGCCCGGCTCTACCATTCGCCCATGTCACGTGTAACCGTCACGAGCGGTGGGGGCCCAGCCGTCTACGGATCGAGATGTTCGGCTTGCCAGGACTTCGGAGATATCCGCCAGTGGCACTCGAGGTGGCTCTGCATGCCCTGCCGTCTCAGCTGGTCCGTCGTCGTGAAGTCGCGAGGGCAGATCGACGCCATGACAGCGCGCGACGCCGCGCAGTTGCCGCCCCACCATGCGAAGAAGCGCGAAGCCGCACTGAAGCGGATCAAGACCGCGCTGGATGAGATGGAAGCACGAAGAGTTGCTAGCGCAAGGTCCTCTGCGCGGTCGAGGACCGCACCGACAGCTCGCTCCCGGCCGCTTGCCGACCCGAGCACTCCTCGGCCCAGCGAGCCTGCGAAGGGCTTTCGCCGAACGTCCCCCCAGCACGAGGTCGCTCAGCCGAATCCGCGGAAGACCCCCAAGCAGGCGCCCCGGCAGAGCAAGCCCCAGCGCGAGGGTCTCCGGGTGGACCCCCGAAGGAAGAAGACGCAAGCCGCGCCCAAGGGAGTAGCGGCTGTGTCACATGCTCGGACCTCTAAGCGACCGCGAACCCGCACTCCGAAACCGGTCCCGTTCGACGACCAGCTGAAGGCACTCCAGTCGAAATGGAACGGGCGAACCGGCTAGGTGCATTCGCAAGGCCAACCCGATCGAAGCTGTCGCACGGTCGTTGCGGGACGGCAGGGCACGTGGCAGAGACCTCGTCAGAGAGACGCGATGAGGGGCATGTCCGGAGGCATGAGTTCGTTTGCCTCCAGAAAACGAACGAGGTTCGAAATAACGTCGAGTTCTGAGTTCATCGCCGCCACCGACCGTGCTTTCGGATCGCTGATCGCCTCGACGGTATTGATCTGAGCCGACAGCTCCGCCGCTGCGGTCGATGCTCTCGACCACAGTCCGTCATCGAATTCGTGGCCCAGGGTTTTCTGGGCGTGAGCAACCGCAACAGCCAGCAGCAGCTCCTCCGAGGTCAGGCGATGGGCCCCACGCCGACCGGACACTGTTGCCGCTGTGGTGATGGCCGCGCCCGTTCCAGCTATCCCGCCGATCGTGGCGAGACCGCCGGCCATACCGCCCGGCCCCAGCGCAGCCAACCCGCCCGTCATGGCCGCTGCACCCGCCGCTCCGGCGGGTGCGAGAGCGACGAGACCGATTGGCGCGATCGCGATGACCGCCACCCCCGCGCCGGCGATTGCCCAGCGCTGCCAATTCACTCCTGCCTTGCCCAATTTGACAATCGCGTCGTTGAAAGACCGGATCGTCTTGGCCAAGGTGTCGCCGAACCCCGGGGCCAGTCCGAGCTGCGCTGCAAAAGGCGGTAAGGCTTTGAATGCGCTGTCAGCGATGTCGATTTCGAAGGGGGCGGTGAGGTCACTGAGCGCAAGGATGGTGAGCTGCTCGATCATTGCCGCAGTGCTCCAGTAATCGGGCACCTTCGGCGTCTCACCCTCGGCGAGCTGGTGCAACTCCCTCGGTAGCGGCTGGCCGGTCTTGTCTGCCTCCCATATGTGGTCCACCAGTTCCGCGCGGCGGATTCGAACCGCTTCGGTGAACCGCGCTTTGACTCTGGCGTCGGTGATGGCTTCTGCCACCGCGTACTGGAAATGCAACTCCAGGACCAGGGCCGCGGTGTCATCTGTGAGTGCGGTGGTCACTCTCCTGGTGCGACTCGGAGTCAGGGCGGACCGGTGGAAGGCATTGCCCACTGCCCGCGCCACGGGGGGTTGGCCGAGATAGGCGGCCGAGCTATGGCCCATGTGACCGATGTTGACGCGGAAGTCCTGCACGTCGGCGAACACGGTCGCGAGCCCACGGGCACGGGTGACGGGGTCGTGAGTGCTGAAGAAATTGAGCCAAGAGTTGGTGCGGGCGTAGGGGAAGTTGCCGATCAGTTCGCGGCGCGAGACTGCGAACAGTTTCGTGTGCGCGGGACTGCCGATGGTGATGACCCGGCGCACCGACACCTCGACCGGCAGGCGCGACAATAGATCGACCGTGACCACGCTTCCCAAGCTGTGGCCGAGGATGACGACCTCCCCGCGTTGTGGGATGGCGTCGAGGACACGGCTCAACACGGCACCTCGAAGGCCTTTGCGGTAGACATAGGCCCGAATCTGTCCGATCTCGTCCGCGAACCACTTGTCGGGCATCGCTTTTGCGAGCGCACCGAGTACCGCATCGGCCGGGTCGAAGTCTGGGAGTGGGAAACCCAAGCTCTGCACCGTCGGATCGGCACCGACTACCCGCGCGGCTTCGATCTGCCGATGGATGAACTCGGCCCGTTCGGCCGATCGATCGACCTTCTCGCCGCCCGCTGTCGGCTTCGGCACGCTCGCCTCAGAGTTCGCAGTCGACAGAAGGTCGCTGTACTGCGGCGCGATCACATCCTCCGGCGTGATCGCCGGCATGCCCTGAGCGACCAGACTCGCGTTCAACGCATCGAGCCAGGATCGGCTCGTGTCGCCATCCCCGACACCGTGCAGGTAGATCAGCTTCATCCACAACCCCTCACCCGAACCGTCCAGCGCAGACGGCTCGGGTGGAACGGTTGTCGGCTCCGGTCGAAAACTGAGCAGGTAGTCCGGTCGAAAAGTGAGCACTCATCTCGACGATGGAGGAGTGATCACTGTGGAGGACTGGGCGTTGATTCGTCGGTTGCACGGCTCGGAGGGGATG
>NZ_JABUBU010000005.1 GCF_019834675.1 Rhodococcoides corynebacterioides
GGAGGGAAGGGGGGAAGGGCAGGCGGGCGGGCAGTAGGACACAGGCCTGACACGACGAAACGGGCCGCACCTCCGAAGAGATGCGGCCCGTTCGCAGGGAACCGAGTACCTACTCCGAGCTCTCGCCCGACTTGGCCAGGTCCACTGTGAGGTCGTCGGGAAGCGTGATCGGCTTCTTCTCGCCTCGGAAGGTGAACACGGCGTCCTCGCCCTGACCCTCGCCGTCCCAGTTGTCGACGTCGACCAGCACGATCTGACCGGGCTCGACCTCGCCGAAGAGGATCTTCTCCGACAGCTGGTCCTCGATCTCGCGCTGGATGGTCCGACGCAGCGGCCGGGCGCCGAGGACCGGGTCGAAGCCGCGCTTGGCCAGCAGCGACTTGGCCTTGTCGGTGACCTCGATGGCCATGTCCTTGTTCTTCAGCGCCACCTCCACGCGACCCAGCATGAGGTCGACCATGCGAATGATCTCGTCCTGCGTGAGCTGGTGGAACACGACGATGTCGTCGATGCGGTTGAGGAACTCGGGCCGGAAGTGCTTCTTGAGCTCGTCGTGCACCTTGAGCTTCATGCGCTCGTAGTTCGAGCTGTCGCCCTCACCCGAGCTGAAGCCGAGGCCGACGGCCTTGGAGATGTCCGACGTGCCGAGGTTCGAGGTGAAGATCAGCACGGTGTTCTTGAAGTCGACCGTGCGTCCCTGACCGTCGGTGAGACGGCCGTCCTCGAGGACCTGCAGGAGCGTGTTGTAGATCTCCTGGTGGGCCTTCTCGATCTCGTCGAACAGCACCACGGAGAACGGCTTGCGGCGCACCTTCTCGGTGAGCTGGCCGCCCTCTTCGTAGCCCACGTAGCCGGGAGGCGCACCGAACAGACGCGACGCGGTGAACCGGTCGTGGAACTCGCCCATATCGATCTGGATGAGCGCGTCGTCCTCGCCGAAGAGGAAGTTCGCCAGCGCCTTCGACAGCTCGGTCTTACCGACACCCGACGGGCCGGCGAAGATGAACGAGCCCGACGGACGCTTGGGGTCCTTCAGCCCGGCGCGGGTGCGACGGATGGCCTTGGAGACGGCCTTGACGGCCTCGACCTGACCGATGATGCGCTTGTGAAGCTCGTCCTCCATGCGCAGCAGACGGGTGGTCTCCTCCTCGGTCAGCTTGAACACCGGGATGCCGGTCCAGTTGCCCAGGACCTCGGCGATCTCGTTGTCGTCGACCTCGGCGATGACGTCCAGGTCACCGGAACGCCACTGCTTCTCGCGCTCGGCGCGCTGCGCGACGAGCTGCTTCTCCTTGTCGCGCAGGTTCGCCGCCTTCTCGAAGTCCTGCGCGTCGATCGCGGACTCCTTCTCCCGACGCGCGTCGGCGATCTTGTCGTCGAACTCGCGCAGGTCCGGCGGCGCGGTCATCCGACGGATGCGCATGCGCGCGCCCGCCTCGTCGATGAGGTCGATCGCCTTGTCCGGCAGGAACCGGTCGTTGATGTACCGGTCCGCGAGGGTGGCGGCGGCCACCAGTGCGCTGTCGGTGATGGAGACGCGGTGGTGCGCCTCGTACCGGTCGCGCAGACCCTTGAGGATCTCGATGGTGTGATCGACGGACGGCTCGCCCACCTGCACCGGCTGGAAGCGACGCTCGAGTGCGGCGTCCTTCTCGATGTACTTGCGGTACTCGTCCAGCGTGGTGGCGCCGATGGTCTGCAGCTCGCCACGAGCCAGCTTCGGCTTGAGGATCGAGGCGGCGTCGATCGCGCCCTCGGCGGCACCCGCGCCGACGAGCGTGTGCAGCTCGTCGATGAACAGGATGATGTCGCCGCGGGTGTTGATCTCCTTGAGCACCTTCTTCAGGCGCTCCTCGAAGTCACCGCGGTAGCGGCTGCCGGCCACCAGCGACCCCAGGTCGAGGGTGTAGAGCTGCTTGTCCTTGAGCGTCTCCGGCACCTCGCCGTTGACGATGGCCTGCGCGAGACCCTCGACGACGGCGGTCTTGCCGACGCCCGGCTCACCGATGAGCACCGGGTTGTTCTTGGTGCGGCGGCTGAGCACCTGCATCACGCGCTCGATCTCCTTGGAGCGCCCGATGACCGGGTCGAGCTTGCCCTCGAGGGCGGCCTGGGTCAGGTTCCGACCGAACTGGTCGAGCACCAGGGAGGTCGACGGTGTGCCGGCCTCGCCGCGCCCGCCGCTGCCGGACTCGCTGGGCTCCTTGCCCTGGTAGCCGGACAGCAGCTGGATGACCTGCTGGCGCACGCGGTTGAGATCGGCGCCCAGCTTCACCAGGACCTGGGCGGCGACGCCCTCGCCCTCGCGAATGAGGCCGAGCAGGATGTGCTCGGTGCCGATGTAGTTGTGTCCGAGCTGCAGCGCCTCGCGGAGGCTGAGCTCGAGGACCTTCTTGGCACGGGGCGTGAACGGGATGTGCCCGGACGGTGCCTGCTGACCCTGGCCGATGATCTCCTCGACCTGGCTGCGCACACCTTCGAGGGAGATCCCGAGCGACTCCAGGGACTTCGCCGCCACGCCTTCACCCTCGTGGATGAGACCCAGCAGGATGTGTTCCGTGCCGATGTAGTTGTGGTTGAGCATCCGGGCCTCTTCTTGGGCCAGGACGACGACGCGCCGTGCGCGGTCGGTGAACCTCTCGAACATCGCTCTCCCTCACACTCATGGCGGGCAGGTTCCGACGCTCTGGTGCATCGAACCCCGATCCCCCACGACTCACTCTAGTTGTCGTGACCGGGAGGGTGCCGCTCAGCGGGGAAGTTCCTCCGACGGCGAACGACCGTGGCGGACGCTGCCGTCGGACCGTCACTGCCGGGCGGACCCTCGTAGAGAGCACAACGCACGTCGGCGCGAGATCGTTACCGCGGAGACGCGTCGCGGCGTCCACCTACAGCGAACGGCCACCGAGTTCGCTTAGTGACCGCTGATAAAGAATGCCGTCCGCCATTGGGCCGACCGTCATTCAATTGAATGACGGTCGGCCCAAGGCGACGACTCAGGACGCGACCGAATCGGTACGACGTTCCCACGCGCGGACGATCTCGGACGAAATGCGTCCACGCTCGCTGATCTCGAATCCTTGCGTGCGTGCCCATTCTCGGATCGCCGCACTCCGAGCGCGATCCGCGGCCCCGCGCGGACGCGACTTTCCCGACGTCGGCGCCGTCCCCGGCTCCGGCTCCGAACTCCCCCGCGACGTCACCCGACGGGCGTGGTGGATCCACTTGTCCATGTGTTCCCGCAGATCAGCTGCGTTGCGCTCGGACAGATCGATCTCGTACCACGTGCCGTCCAGGCCGATCGAAACCGTTTCGTCGGCGGGGACGTCGTCCATGTCGTCCACCAACGTGACAGTGACCTTCTTGACCATTCTCACATTCCCCCGATCCCGACCACGGCGGCTTTGTGTACCGTGCCCTCCCATATTACGCGAATAGCCCGATCGAGGGCACCACTCGGACCGAAAAGCCCGTTTTGCGTCAGTGCCGTCCGCGGTCCGGACGAACCAGCGGGAAGAGGATGGTCTCGCGAATACCGTGCCCGGTGAGGGCCATCAACAGACGGTCGATCCCCATTCCGGTGCCCGTGGTGGGCGGCATTCCGTACTCCATGGCGGCCAGGAAGTCCTCGTCGAGCACCATCGCCTCGTCGTCACCCGCCGAGGCCAGCCGCGCCTGGTCCGCGAACCGCTCCCGCTGCACCACCGGATCGACCAGCTCGGAGTAGCCGGTCGCGAGTTCGAAGCCACGGACGTAGAGATCCCACTTCTCGACGACGCCCGGCGTCGATCGATGGGCACGGACCAGCGGCGACGTCTCCACGGGGAAGTCGCGAACGAAAGTCGGGACCGTCAGCTGGTCGCGGCACGTGTGCTCCCACAGTTCCTCGACGAGCTTGCCGTGGCCCCAGCCCTTGCCCTCCGGCACCTCGAGCCCGACGCGGTCGGCGAGCGCGCGAAGCTCGTCGACGCCCGTCTCCGGGGTCACCGTCTCCCCGGTCGCCTCCGACAGCGACGGGTACATCTCGATGCTGCGCCACTCGCCCGCGAAGTCGTACTCCGTGCCGTCGGCGAGCGTGACCTGCAGGCTGCCGTACACGGCCTGCACCACTTCCTGGATCAACTCGCGGGTCATGACCGCCGAGTCGTCGTACGTGCCGTAGGCCTCGTACGTCTCGAGCATCGCGAATTCCGGGGAGTGCGTGGAGTCGACGCCCTCGTTCCGGAAGTTGCGGTTGATCTCGAAGACGCGGTCGATCCCGCCGACCACCGCGCGCTTGAGGAACAGCTCCGGCGCGATCCGCAGGTAGAGGTCGATGTCGAGCGCGTTGGAATGCGTCACGAACGGGCGGGCCGCCGCGCCGCCGTGCAGCGTCTGCAGCATCGGGGTCTCGATCTCGAGGAATCCTCGCCGTTCGAGTCCGTCCCGCAGAGCGCGCAGGGCGCGCACTCGCCGACGCGCGTTCTCCCGGGCCTCCGGCCGCACGATGAGGTCGACATAACGCTGCCGAACCCGCGACTCCTCCGACAGATCCTTGTGCGCGACGGGCAACGGCCGCAACGACTTCGACGCCATCTCCCACCGGTCGGCCATCACCGACAGTTCGCCGCGTCGCGAGGAGATCACCTCACCGCCGACGAAGACGATGTCGCCGAGATCGACGTCCGACTTCCACTGCGCCAACGACTCCTCGCCGACCCCGGCGAGCGAGATCATCGCCTGCAGCTGGGTGCCGTCGCCGTCCTGCAGGGTCGCGAAGCACAGCTTGCCCGTGTTCCGCAGGAAGATGACGCGACCGGCGACGCCGACCTGCACACCGGTGTGCGTGTCCGGCTCGAGGTCCGGGTGCGCCGCGCGCACCTCGGCGAGAGAGTGGGTCCGGCCGACCGACACGGGATAGGGCTCCCGACCGGACTCCAGCAGGCGCGTGCGCTTCTCGCGGCGGATGCGCAACTGCTCGGGGGTGTCGTCGGTCGCGGGGGTGGGCTCTGCGTCGGTCACGGACGTTCAGCGTACTGCGTTGCCCGTGGTCACCGGCGCGAGGCGCCCCGCGCGGCCGGCCACGCTCAGTGCGCGACCAGCGTGGCCGGCCACGCTCAGTGCGCGACCAGCGCACGCCCTTCCCGGATGCAGTGCCGCGCCCGGCCGACGACGCCCAGCAGTCCGGCGGCGCGGACGGCCTGGTAGCCGCCGACGACGTCCGTCGCCCGGTGCAGGCCGAGTTCCTGCAGAGCGGCGGCGGCCAAGGAGGAGGTGTAGCCCTCCGAGCACAGAACCACCCACTCGACGTCGTGGTCCACCGCCGCCGCGAGGCGGGCGGACGAGAGCGGGTCGAGACGCCACTCCAACACGTTGCGTTCGACCGCGAGGGCTCCCGGCATGGTGCCTTCCGCGGCGCGCTGGGCCTGGGGGCGGATGTCGACGAGAATCGCCCCGCGGGCGACGGCGTCGGGCAGTTCGTCGACGGGCATCCGACGGTAGGTGGCGCGGGCCCGCTCGAGCATCTCGTCGATGGTCATCACGCGGTTCCCTCCGGGACGTCCGTGAGCTCGGTGCGGGTGCGGCGCAGTCCACCGGACCCGATGTCGTAGTAGGACATCGCCGTCAACGGCGGCGAGTAGGCGTGCACGCTGAGCGTGGGAGACGACGACGACGAGGACGCGGCCACCGCGTCGCGATCGTCCGTCGGGGCGTGGGTCACGTCGTGCACCCAGCCGAGCGGGAACGACGCCTGATCGCCGGCCCGGAGCAGCCGGTGCGCCAACGTGGTTCCGTTCCAGCGGTATTCGCTGAGCGCGCCGCTGAGCACGGTCAACGCGCCCAACGACCCTGCGTGGTCGTGCAATTCGGTGGAGCGGTCCCGCACCCAGCTGATGAGCCAGACGTCGACGAGGTCGTCCGAGTGGACCCGCACCGACCACCGCTCGTCGGTGGGGAACCCGCCCGTCGGCAGCAGGGCGTCGTGGCGGCCGTCGAGTACGTCGGCGGCGCTCTGGTCGCTCAGTCGCAGCAGATCGGCGGGCCGCAGCGAGGTCGGCGCCAGGACCGCCGGCGGCGCCTCGGACGAGCGGGGAGCGGGCGACCCGACGCGCGGCGGGACCGAGCGCAGGGTGGTGGTGGAACGACGAGACGAGGTGCGCGTACGCGCAGGAAGGGACAGCACAGCGGAACTCCAGGGAGGTGTGACAACGAGTCGGGACAGGCGTCAGCCCCGACAACACTCCCGGTTCGCGCAGTAGGTCACGGCGCCCAGTGTGGCAGACACTCCGGCACCGCGCCACCCCTGCCGGGAACCGCCGCTCCTCCCGGAGAGGCCCTCACGGACGGCGCCGGGCGCGGTTGCGCTCGTGCACCAGCTGCAGGCCGTCGAGGGTGAGCGTCGGCTCGACGCGATCGATCGCGGTCGACTCGGGCGCCACCAGCGACGCGCTGTCCCCGGTCGCGACCACGACCACCCCGGCACCGCCGAAGCCGGCAACCTCGGTCCGGATGCGTGCGACCAGCCCGTCGACCAGGCCGGCGAACCCGATGACCGCGCCGGCCTGCATGGCCTCGACCGTGTTCTTGCCCAGGACGTGTCGCGGGCTGACCAGTTCCACCGTCCGCAACGCCGCGGAGCGCGACGCCAGCGCGTCCATGGAGATCTCGAGCCCCGGGGCGATGACGCCGCCGAGGAACTCACCCTTGCCGGACACGACGTCGACGCACGTCGAGGTGCCGAAATCGACCACCACACAGGGGGATCGGAACTTCTCGTAGGCGGCCAGGCAGTTCACGATGCGGTCGGCACCCACCTCTTTCGGGTTGTCGACCAACAGCGGCACCCCGGTCCGGACGCCCGGTTCGACGACCACCTGCGGAACATGTGACCAGTAGCGGGACAACATGACTCGCATCTCGCGCAGGACGGACGGGACGGTGGACAGGGCCGCCACCGCGGTGATGTTCTCGACGTCGGGTCCGAGGAGACCGCGGAACGTGAGGGCGATCTCGTCGGCCGTCACGGCGGGGTCCGTCCGGAAGCGACGCTGGACCGTCAGGGTCGCGTGGTCCCCGCTGCCGGTGAAGACGCCGAGGACGGTCGTGGTGTTCCGAACGTCGACGGCGAGCAACATCAGTACGACACCGCGACGTCGCGCTGAAGCGTGCGCGGGGAGATCAACCCGGAGTCGGCCGGCACGTCGGCAGGGTCGGCACCCAGGTGGACCGGGCGGTTGTCGGCGTCGACGAAGACCACGCGGGGCGCGTAGTCCAGGATCTCCTGCTCGTTCAGGATCCCGTAGGCGATGATGATGACCAGATCACCGGGGTGCACGAGATGTGCTGCGGCACCGTTGATTCCGATCACGCCGGAGCCGCGCGTCCCGGCGATCGCGTAGGTCTCGAGCCGGGCGCCGTTGTCGATGTCGACGATGGTCACCTGCTCGCCCTCGAGCAGCCCGGCCGCGTCGAGCAGATCCTGGTCGACGGTGACCGACCCGACGTAGTGCAGGTCGGCGTGCGTGACCGTCGCGCGGTGGATCTTCGACGTCATCATGGTGCGCAACATGGCGTGGTCCTCGAATTCGGTGGGTTGGAGGGTGCGTCGGGGTGGTGGGAGCCGCGCTCGGGAGTGGCTCGGGAGTGGCTCGGGAGTGGCTCAGGAGTGGCCCAGGTGGCGGTGGCCGGCCGGGTCCGCGGGTGAGCTCAGCGCCACGCCCACGTTGTCGATCAACCGGGTGGTTCCGACCCGCGCGGCGATCAGCAGGCGGCCCCGCCCCTCCTCGGGCGCGTCGCGCAGGTCGGCGCCCCGCAGTTCGAGGTAGTCGACGTCCACCTCGGGCGCGGCCGCGAGCACGGCCGATGCGGTCGACAGGACCGCGTCCGCGCCGCGTTCACCCGCGTGCTGACCGGCGACCAACGCCGCCGAGAGCACCACGGCGGCGTCGCGCTGCTCCGCCGACAGGTAGCGGTTGCGGGACGACAGCGCCAACCCGTCGGATTCGCGCACCGTGGGAACGCCGACGATCTCGACGTCCAGGTTCAAGTCCCGCACCATCTGGTGGATCAGCACCAACTGCTGGTAGTCCTTCTCGCCGAAGTATGCGGCGTCCGGACCGACGATGGAGAGCAGTTTCGCCACCACCGTCAGCATGCCCGCGAAATGACCGGGGCGAGAAGCACCTTCGAGCTCGGCACCCAGCGGGCCCGGGCGCACCGTGGTGCGCGGGCCGTCGGGGTACATGTCGGACACCGACGGCACGAAGGCCAGTTCCACCCCGGCCTCGCGCAGAACGTCGAGGTCGGCGTCGAGGGTGCGCGGGTAGGCGTCGAGGTCCTCCCCCGCCCCGAACTGCAACGGATTCACGAAGATCGACACCACCACCACGGCGCCCGTCCGGCGCGCCATCTCCATCAGCTGGACGTGGCCCGCGTGCAGCGCGCCCATGGTGGGCACCAGAACGACCCGTCGGCCGGACCCGCGCAGCGCGCGCGTGACCGTCCGAATGGCCTGCGGCGCATGATGTGTGGTCAAGGCGCCCGGGACGAACATGGGGCTGTCTCCGGTCACGATTGCCTCCTCAGGCGCTCGACGATGTGGGTTGCCCCCGTGCGCTGCGCGCTCCGTAGGGACAACGCCCGATACCCGGCTGCGATGTTCTCGTCGATCGCCCCGAGAGCCTGCAGGTGCGCGTCCACGGCGTCGGCGTCGCCCCGCGCGACGGGACCCGTCAATGCGGCGGGTCCGCTGCGGAGCACGTTGTCGAGCGCCGCCGACAGCAGGGGCGCGAGCACCCGCTCGGCGACGCCGCCGGGCCGGGACTCCACCGGCTGCTGCCCCGTCAGTTCCGTGTCGGCGAGCGCGGCCCGCAACGCGTCCAGCGCGTCGTTGACGACGGTCACCAGGTGGTTGCTGCCGTGGGCCAGCGCGGCGTGGTACAGCGTGCGTGCGTCCTCCCGAACGCCGACGGGCTCGCCGCCGATCTCGAGGACGAGCGACTGCGCGATGGCGTACCCGATCTCGTCGGCGGCCGTGATGCCGAAGCAGGCCGACGCCAACCGCTCGGTGTCCTCCGGCTTGCCGCTGAACGTCATCGCCGGATGCACGGCCATCGTCACCACGCCGTCGCCGGCCAGCGGAGCGAGGACACCGACACCGTTGGCGCCCGAGGTGTGCAGGACCAACGTTCCGGGAGTGACGGCGCCGGTCCGCGCGAGCCCGCGAACCAGGTCCGGCAGTTCGGCATCGGGGACCGCGAGCACGAGAAGTTCGGCGCGCGCGGCGACCTCGGCGGCGGGGAGCACGGCGGCGTCGGGAAGGCGAGTACGCGCGCGGTCTCGCGACGCTTCGGACACGGCGGCGCAGCCGAAGACGACGTGACCGACCCTGTCCAGAGCTTCGCCGAGGGCGGTGCCGACACGGCCCGCCGAGACGATGCCGACGGACAGACGCGCCGGCGCAGGATCGGTGGTCACCGATGGTCTCCGTTCGTTCCAGTCCCGCCTGGCGGGTACCGGACTACTCGTGAGTGATCGAGCGCCAGAGTAGTGCCGTGGAGTTCACGGGCGCCATGCGACGCCGGTCACACCCGGCGACGCGGCGACGACGCCCGCGCGGTGAGAACGCGCCCGGATCAGTCCGCGCGACGACGGCGACGACCGCCACCCGACGCCGTGTCCGCGGTCCCCATCGACGCCAGAATCTCCGCGACGGACCGCCCGCTGGTGTGCGAGCCGGACCGCGAGTCCTCCGGCGGGTAGTCGGCTGCGCTCGGCTCGGGTGCCGGGGTCGGTTCGGGCGCCGGGGTCGGTTCGGGCGCCGGGGTCGGCTCCGGCTCGGGCATCGGGAACGGCTCGGGCTCGGGCTCCGGCTCGGGGAACGGCGCGGGCTCCGGCGTCGGGAACGGCTCGGGCGCCGGCGCCGGGTCCGGCTCGGCCGGGAACGGAACCGGGTCGGGCTCGGCCGGGAACGGAACCGGGTCGGGCTCGGGCGGGGCAGGAACCGGCTCGGGCTCGGGCGAGGACGGAACTGTCTCCGCCCGTCCGGTGGACCGCGCCGGAGCCGGGCGGAAAGTGCCGTCGGCGTCGAATTCGCCGCCGATGATCGAGGTCTCGGCCGTGACCGGATCGTCGTACGGGCTCGCGAAGCCGGCGTGGCCGTACGACGGCTCCGGGCTGTACGCGGGGGTGCGGGTGCGGGATGCGCCGGGGACGTAGAGGCCCGAGGGCGCCGCTTCGTAGCCGTGGGCCCGGTCGGCGAGTTCGCGCATGCGGTGCGCCTCGGCGAGGGCGGCGCGATCGTCGGGCAGTTCCCCGTCGAACAGCATCTCGAGGCTGCGGCGCAGCGCGACCAGTTCGGCGCGCAGCGCGCGGACCTCGTCCGAGCTCTCGCCCACCTCGGCGCGCACGCGGCTCTCGACGCCGAGTTCGTACTCCCGTCGTGCCGCGATCTCGCGCTCGAGCTGGAGTTCGTAGACGGTCTGCAGATCGCGCGCCTTCATCCGATCGGCCGCCGCGTCGCGTCGGTACCGCGTCATGGCGAAGGCTCCGAGGATGGCCGCCCACAGTGCGGCGACGATGCCCACGCGCAGCAGTGGAACGCTGTCGCTGAGGATCAGCACCACGCTCGCGACGACGCCGAGAAGCACCAGACCTGCGAGAACGGTGTGATCGTTGCCACGTCTGGTGCGACGGTTCGCCTTGCCACGCCCGGTCTCCGTCATGGCCTCCAGGGTAACGGCACCCCGGTCTGTTCTCCGTCACCAACCCGCCCGCCGGAACGACGACGTCAGGACGCGGCGTGGTCCTCGCCCGGCTCGTCCGGCGTGCGGCAGCAGTGCTCCACCCAGAGTGCGGCGGCCACCGTCACGACGCCGGCGACGGCTCCGACGACGACACCCGGCAGGTCCTCGCTCGCGGCCCGCAGCACGCCCCGCAGCGGCAGGAGGTGGACGAGGACACCGGCCCACACGCCCGCGGCCGCGGCTCCCACCAACGCCGCGGCCTTGGCCAGCGCAGCGCCCCGCGCCACGGTGATCGGGTGCAGCTGTCCGGGCCCCGGCCCGATACGCCGGGTCCGCAGCCGCGAGCGCACGACGAACCCGACCACCACCAGCACCACCGACACCGGATAGAGGGACGCCCCGGCGAACGGCGAGATCGGCGGCACCGTCCCGTAGAACGTGCGCACCAGCAACCACGACGCCACGGCGGCGGTCACCGCGATGACCAGGAGGTCGCGCACGCGGGTGGCGGTCACCGCACGTCCTCCACCCGTCGGACGCCGTCCCGCTCCGCGGGACTCAGGGCCGCCAGATGCTCGGTCACGGGAACGCCGTGCAGGACGGCGTCGGGCTGGACGTCCAACCACGGTCGCAGCACGAAGGCGCGCAGGTGGGCGCGCGGATGCGGCAGGGTGAGCTCCGGATCGTCGCTGACGACGTCGTCACAGGCGACGAGATCGACGTCCAGCGTGCGCGGTCCCCAGCGCACCACCCGCGTGCGCTCGGCGACCTGTTCGAGGCGCTGGGCACGCAGCAGCCATTCCCGCGCGTCGGCGTCGGCGTCCTCGGCGAGCACCACCAGATTGAGGAAGTCGTCCTGCTCGACTCCACCCCACGGCGGCGTCGCGTACGTGTGCGAGACGGCGACGACGGTGTCACCGAGCCCGTCGACGGCGGCGCCGAGCAACGCGCGCGAGTCGCCGAGGTTGCTTCCCAGCGACAGGACGACGCGGCTCATGCGCGCTCGCGGGTCACCACGACGGCGACGTCGGCGAACTGCAGCGGAATCGGAGCCGACGGCTTGTGCAGCGTGACCTCGACCCGCACCACCCGCGGATCGGTGAGAACGCCGTCGGCGATCTCGCCGGCCACGGTCTCGATGAGATCGCGCGGCGGCCCGGCGATCACGGCGGCAGCGGCCTCGGCCAGTTCGCCGTAGTGGGCGGTGTCGGCGAGGTCGTCGGACGCCGCAGCGGGCGCCAGATCCATGTGCACCACCAGGTCGACGACGAAGTCCTGGCCGTCACGGCGCTCGTGGTCGAACACGCCGTGGTGCCCGCGGACCGTCAGCCCACGCAGTTCGATGCGGTCGGTCACGGCGTTCCTCCGAGATCGGGGGCCGTCCACCGGTGGTGGACGGCGAGGGCGTCGACGGTTCCGCGGACGTCGTGCACGCGCACACCCCACGCGCCCGCCCTCGCGGCCAACACGGAGATCGCCGCCGTCGCGACGTCGCGTTCCGTCGGGGGCCGCGGCTCGCCGCCCCGCGCGAGCAACGTTCCGAGGAACCGCTTCCGCGAGGCGCCCACCAGGACCGGAAAGCCGGTGTCGACCAGGCGACCGAGACCGCGCAGCAGGGCCCAGTTGTGGTCGGCGTTCTTGGCGAACCCGAGACCGGGATCGAGCACGATGCGGTCCGCGTGGACCCCGGCGGCCACCGCGGCGTCCACCTGGCGGAGCAGACCGGCCCGCACGTCGTCGACGATGTTCCCGTACTCGAGCGCCGCCGGGGAGCCCGGCCGGTGGGTCCAGTCCGGGGTCGCCGCCCAGTGCATGAGCATCCACCCCGCGCCGGCGTCGGCGACCGTGCGCGACATCGCCGCATCGGCGAGTCCACCGGAGACGTCGTTGATCCAGCTCGCGCCGGCCTCGACGGCGGCCGCGGCGACGGACGCCCGCATCGTGTCGACGCTGACGGCCACGCCCTCCGCGACCAACAGGCGGATCACGGGGACGACCCGCGCGGTCTCCACCGCGGGATCGACGCGGTCCGCACCCGGCCGCGTGGATTCACCACCGACGTCGACCAGATCGGCGCCGTCGGCGACGAGATCGAGCCCGCGGGCCACGGCGCGATCGACGTCCAGGTAGCGACCGCCGTCGGAGAAGGAATCGGCGGTCACGTTGACCACCCCCATCACGACGGGCGGGCGGCCGACGCGTGCGGACGACGCCGGGTCGAGAGCGATCACGGCCGCACTATCCACGCAGAATGAGGTCCAGGGCCTCGGACCGGGAGACCGCGCTCGACTGGAACACCCCGCGGACCGCCGAGGTCGTGGTCCGCGCGCCGGGCTTGCGGATTCCGCGCATCGCCATGCACAGATGCTCCGCCTCCATGACGACGATGACGCCTCGCGGCTCGAGTTTGCGCATCAGGGCGTCGGCCACCTGGGTGGTGAGCCGCTCCTGCACCTGCGGCCGCTTGGCGTACAGATCGACCACGCGGGCCAGCTTCGACAGCCCGGTGACCCGGCCGGACGGTCCGGGGATGTACCCGACGTGGGCCACACCGTGGAACGACACCAGGTGGTGCTCGCAGGTGGAGTACATCGGAATGTCCCGCACCATCACCAACTCGCGGTGCGACTCGTCGAACGTGGTGTCGAGCACCGAGTCCGGGTCGACGAACAGTCCGCCGAACACCTCCTCGTACGCCCGCGCCACCCGCGCCGGAGTGTCCTTCAGACCCTCCCGGTCGGGATCCTCGCCGACGGCGATCAGCAGTTCACGGACGGCGGCCTCGGCCCGCTCCCGATCGAACGGGCGACCGTTGGTGACGGACACCGGTTGATCGTAGGACTCGTCGACACGACTGAGAGACACGGTTTCGGCCCCTTCCGATGAGGCACTGCAGGCGGGAGCGGCGCGGCCGTGACGGCAACACCGCTCCAGCGATGGACCACGCCGACCGGATGTCGACGGGACGAGGGGACCAACGGCCAGACTCTAGCGGGAGTCCGGCCCCTCCCACCGCTGGGTCGGCGGCGGTGTGGACGAGCCACGGTCCGGGTTCTGCGGATCGTCCTGCCCGTACGGCTCGCGGTACGGCTCGGGCTCGGCCTGCGGCTCGCGGTACGGCTCGGGCTCGGCCTGCGGCTCGCGGTACGGCTGCGGTTCGCGATACGGCTGAGCCTCGCCGTACGGCTGGGGATCACCGTAGGGCGGGTTCTCGCCGTGGGGATGGGGCTGTCCGTAGCCCTGCGGCTGTCCGTAGCCCTGCGGCTGTCCGTAGCCCTGCGGCTGTCCGTATCCCTGCGGCTGGCCGTAACCCTGCGGCTGCCCGTACCCCTGCGGCTGCCCGTACCCCTGCGGCTGGCCGTACCCCTGCGGTTGGCCGTACCCCTGGTCGCCGGCCGGTCCGTACTGCCCCTGGTAGCGCGGCGCCTCGTCCTCGCGCGGCGGCCAGCCCGGCGCGGACCAGCCGGCCGGAGCACCGTAATCGGGCACGGACACACCGGGACGACCGCCGCGGTGTGCGCCGCCGCCCGTGACTCCCCGGCCGTCGTTCCAGCCGCGCGACCCGTTCTGGCCGGATCCGTTCTGACCCGACCCGGTCTGACCCGACCCGTTCTGACCGGACCCGTGCTGGGTGCCGTTCGGCGCGCCGTTGTGGGCGCCGCCGTTCCACTCGCCCGACGCCGTCTCGCGACCGGACCCGACCAGGCTCGGCTGCTTGACGACGGACACCGGCGGCCACGGCTCGCCGCGCTCGGCGGCGAGTTCGCGCGGCGTCTTCACCGGCGGCTTGGTCGAGGGGGTGCGATCACCGAAGTCGTTGAACGTGGTGATGCGGGGACGCTTCTCGACGCCCGTGAAGATCTGCTCGAGATCCTTGCGGGTGAGGGTCTCGCGTTCGAGGAGCTGCGTGGCGAGCTCGTCGAGCACGTCGCGGTACTCGTCGAGGATGGCCCACGCCTCGGTGTGGGCGGCCTCGATGAGGTTGCGCACCTCGCCGTCGATCTCGCGAGCGACCTCGTGCGAGTAGTCGGACTGCTGTCCCATGGACCGGCCGAGGAACGGGTCGCCCTGTTCCTGGCCGTACCGGACGGCGCCGAGCTTGCTGCTCATGCCGTACTCGGTGACCATCGCGCGGGCGATCTTGGTGGCCTGGTCGATGTCGGACGACGCGCCGGTGGTGGGCTCGTGGAACACGAGTTCCTCCGCGGCGCGGCCACCCATGGCCATGACCAGGCGCGCGATCATCTCCGACCGGGTCATCAGGCCCTTGTCGTCCTCCGGCACCGTCATGGCGTGACCGCCGGTGCGGCCGCGCGCGAGGATGGTGACCTTGTAGATCGGTTCGATGTCCGGCATCGCCCAGGCGGCCAGGGTGTGGCCGCCCTCGTGGTACGCGGTGATCTTGCGTTCGTGCTCGCTGATGATGCGGCTCTTGCGACGGGGGCCGCCGATGACGCGGTCGACCGACTCCTCGAGCGCCGCCTCGGTGATGACCGTGCCGTTCTCGCGTGCGGTGAGCAGCGCCGCCTCGTTGATGACGTTGGCGAGGTCCGCGCCGGACATGCCGACGGTGCGCTTGGCCAGGCCCTCGAGGTCGGCGTCCTGGGCGATCGGCTTGCCCTTGGAGTGCACCGCCAGGATGGCGCGCCGACCCGCGAGGTCGGGGGCGCCGACGGGGATCTGCCGGTCGAAGCGGCCGGGACGCAGCAGGGCGGGGTCGAGGATGTCGGGCCGGTTGGTCGCGGCGATGAGGATGACGCCGGTGCGGTCGCCGAATCCATCCATCTCGACGAGCAGCTGGTTCAGCGTCTGCTCTCGCTCGTCGTGGCCGCCGCCGAGGCCCGCGCCGCGCTGACGTCCGACGGCGTCGATCTCGTCCACGAAGATGATGCAGGGGCTGTTCTGCTTGGCCTGCTCGAACAGGTCGCGCACGCGGGAGGCGCCGACACCGACGAACATCTCGACGAAGTCGGATCCGGAGATGGTGAAGAACGGCACACCGGCCTCCCCGGCGACCGCGCGGGCGAGCAGCGTCTTGCCCGTTCCGGGCGGGCCGTACAGCAGCACGCCACGCGGAATCTTCGCGCCGAGCGACTGGTAGCGAACCGGGTTCTGCAGGAAGTCCTTGATCTCGTAGAGCTCCTCGACCGCCTCGTCCGAGCCCGCGACGTCGGCGAACGTGGTCTTCGGCATGTCCTTGGTGAGCTGCTTGGCCTTGGACTTGCCGAAGCCCATCACGCCACCGCGGCCGCCGCCCTGCATGCGGGACATGACGAAGACGAAGAGTCCGAGCAGGATGATCATCGGCAGCAGGAACAGCAGGATCGAGCTGAACCAGCTGTCCTGCGTGACGCGGGTGTCGAAGCTCTCGGCTCCCGACGCCGCCACCTTGTCGTAGATCTGGCCGGCCACCGAGTCCGGGTACTGCGCGATGATCTGCGTCTTGCCCTCGGTGGCGTCGCTGCCCTGGTTCAGCTCCAGCCGGACCTGCTGTTCGCGGTCGTCGATCTGGGCCGTCTTCACGTTCCGGTCGTCCAGCTGGGTCACGGCGGTGGAGGTGTCCACCCGCGTCCAGCCCCGCGTGTCGTCGCCGAACCAGCTGAAGGCGAAGATCACCAACAGGATGGCGGCGACGATCGCCAGGTTGCGGAACAGTGTCTTGCGGTTCATACAGCGTCGCCTTCTGGGGCCGTCGGGCTCGTCGTCACGTGCGCAGGTCGGGGACGGGAACACCCGCTCCCCGGCACAACACCGGAAAGGGTCAGGTTACCGCGTGAGAGGTCCCGCCCGCCGATGCACACAATCGGCCCAACGACGACGGCCCGGCGATGGTTCCCGGCGCGGGGTCGGATGCGGGGTCAGATGCGGGGGCGGGCGGCCCGCGGCATGAGGTACCAGAACCCGATGAGCAGGACGGTGACGACGGCCGCCGCGGGCAGCGCCGCGGCCGGTCCGATCACGATCTCGAAGGTCAGGGCGACGGCGCCCACCAGGGTCACCCCGAGCATCGCGATACCGCCGATGGCGAGCCGGTTTCCGGCCGTGACCAGGACGCCGATCGCGCGTCGGCGGAACAGGAGCCGGTGCATCCCCACCGGGGCGACCAGGAGGATCGTCGCCATCGTCGACGCGGAGACCGTCACCAGGTAGATGCCGTGACCGCGCGCGGAGAGGTCCTCGAACCGGCTCTGGAACGGCAGGGTGAGCAGGAACCCGGTGAGCAACTGCACACCGGTCTGCACCACCCGCAGCTCTTGGAGCAGCGCGAGCCAGTTGCGGTCGAGCTGCTGGGTCGGCGTCTCGCCCCGCACCTCGCGGTTCCACTCGATCTGGTCGTCGTCGTCCGTCGTCACCGATGTCCCCCGGCTCTCCCGTGTGCGGTCAGGAGCGGTCGTCGGCCGTCCGCGTCCAGGGTCGGTCGCGCTCGAGCTGGGCGGCCACCGACAGCAACAGCGCTTCGGATCCGGGCGGTCCGGCGATCTGCGCGGCCAGCGGTGTTCCGGAGACCGGGTGGGTGCCCGGCATCGGCACGCTCATCGCCGGCCAGCCGAGCAGGTTCCACAGCGCGGCGAACGGGGCGTAGCGGATGTTGGCGGCCAGGTTGCCGACCCAGCTCTTCTCGCTCCACCGGTCGGCCGCGATGGGCGGCTGCGCGAGCATCGGCGTGACCACCACGTCGACGTCGGCGAAGTAGGCGGTCACCCGCCGCTCGAGTGCCTCGATCTGCGACGGCCGCACCAGCCGACGCCCGAGTCGTCCCGCGGCGACGTGACGACGCGTGCGCTTCTGCAGTGCGGATCGGTCCAGTCCCGCGGCGTCCGCCGCCGCGCCCGCGGTCCAGCGCGCGAGTTGGCCCACCGGGCTGGCGGGGTAGGGCAGCTCGGCCGACTCGACACGGTGGCCGCACCCGGCCAGGGCGTCCGCGGTGTCCCGCGCCGCCTGCCGGAAGTGGCCGTCAATGCGGACCACGGGCGACGGTGAGCCGAGCGCGAGGCCCACCCGCAGCGGGCGGGGCTCGTCGACGTAGGCCAGGGAGGGGTCACCCGCCATCACCGACAGCACCAGTGCGGCGTCGGCGACGGTGGTCGCGAGCGGGCCGTTCTCGGCCATCCCGAACCACGAGTTCGCCCCCAGGTCGGAGGGGACGAGGCCGCGGCCGGGCTTGATGCCCACGAGTCCGCAGTCGGCCGAGGGGATCCGGATGGAGCCGAGACCGTCGTTGCCGTGGGCGACGGGAACCAGTCCCCCGGCCACCGCGGCGGCCGCGCCACCGGACGATCCGCCCGAGGTCAGGTCGGTGTTCCACGGGTTCCGGGTGATGCCGTCGGCGCCGTCGGTGGCGGCCCAGAGACACAGTTCCGGCACGGTGGTCAGTCCGACCACGACGGCGCCGGCGTCCCGCAACCGGGCGACGACGGCGTGGTCCGCGGCCGCGGGGTCGGCGGAGGTCGCCCGTGACCCGCTGCGCATCGGGTAGCCGGCGACGGGCACGTTGTCCTTCACCGCGATCGGCACGCCGGCGAGGGGCAGCGCGGCGAGGTCGGCGCGGGTGGCGACGGCGTCCGCTTCGCGCAGCACCTCGTCGGGGCGGACGACGGCGAAGGCATTCAGGTGCGACCCGGCGGCGATGCGGTCGAGCGCGTCCTGCGCGACCGCGGCGGGTTGGACACGTCCCGACCGGACGTCCTCGGCGACAGCGGTCGCGGTGCGCACGTCAGCCGCCGTAGACGTGCGGGTCGAGGGTGCCGATGTAGGGCAGGTCGCGGTACCGCTCGTCGTAGTCGAGCCCGTAGCCGACGACGAACTCGTCGGGAATGTCGAAGCCGACGTTGGCCACCTCGACGTCGACCTTGACCGCCTCCGGCTTGCGCAGCAACGTCACCACCTCGAGCGAGGCGGGCTGCCGGGTGGCGAGGTTCTTCATCAGCCAGGACAGGGTCAGGCCCGAGTCGATGATGTCCTCGACGATCAGGACGTGGCGGCCGGCGATGTCGCGGTCGAGGTCCTTGAGGATGCGGACCACCCCGGACGACGACGTCGACGAGCCGTAGGAACTGACGGCCATGAACTCGAGCTGGCTCGGAATCGGCAGTGCGCGAGCGAAATCCGTCATGAACATGATGGCGCCCTTGAGCACGCCGACCAGCAGGAGATCGCCCTCGGGCGCCCCCACCGGATAGCGAGCGGCGATCTCCTCGGCCAGCTCGGCGATACGCTTGTCGATCTCCTCGCGGGAGATCAGGATCGATGCGATGTCGCCCTCGTACACGGGTGAGTGTCCCTTCGGTCGAGCCGTCAGTGGTCGAGTGGGTGCCCGTCGCGCGGGTGTCCGATCACCTCGAGCTTGCCACGTCGACGGATCGCGACCAACCGTCCGCCCCCCTCGATCGACACCGGACCGGCCGGTCGGGCGAGCGCGACCCCGCCCTGTCCCCGCCAGCGCACGACCAGGTCGTCGACCGCCCGCAGCGAGGCGTCGGTACGCACGTCGGCGCCGCGCTCGCGCAGCCAGGCCAGCACCGCACGTCGTCGGATCGCCGCGGGGGCGTCGACGAGGGCGTCGACCACCAGGGCCTGCGCGGAGCGCGCCCGGCCGAGCAGCTCGTCGGCGAGGGCGGCCAGGGCGTCGTCGTCCTCCCGCAGCCGACGCGCGGTGCGCGCGAGCGCCTCGGCGACGCCGCCCTGCAGGACCTCCTCGAGCAGCGGGAGGACCTCGGTGCGCACGCGAACGCGGGTGAAGCGGGGATCGGCGTTGTGCGGGTCGGTCCAGGGGTCGACGCCGAGCTCGGCGCACGCGGCGACGGTGTCGGCTCGGCGAACGCTCAGCAGCGGTCGGCCCCAGGGCGGGGACCACGGCGTCATGGCGCGGAGGGATCCCGCGCCGGCGCCCCGACCGAGCCCGAGCAGGACCGTCTCCGCCTGATCGTCGAGGGTGTGGCCGAGCAGGACCGGTCGCCCGTCGGCGGCCGCCGTCAGCGCCGTCCGCCGCGCCCGGCGTGCCGCGGCCTCGAGCCCGCCGGATCCGCTCACCCGCACACGCACCACCGTCGTCGTGGCGCCCAGGGTCTCCGCCCGCGCCGCCGCCGCGGCGGCCACTTCCGCGGACCCGTCCTGCAGGCCGTGATCGACCACCACCGCCCGCACCGCCAGACCCTCGGCGCAGCAGCCCGCGACCAGCGCCGTCGAGTCCGCGCCGCCGGAACACCCGACCACCACGCCGTCGGGCGTCGGCCACTGCGTCCGCCACTCCCGCACCGCCCGCCGAACACGGTGCAGCGCCGGTGTCTCCGGGAAGGTCATCCGAGGACGCGCGCGGTCCACCGCTCCGGGGCCTCGATCTCGTCGGTCCGCGGCAGCGTCTCCGCGTCGGTCCAGACGGCGTTGAACTGGGCCATGCCCACCTGCCCCACGACGGCGTCGACGAAGGCCTTGCCCCGCACGTACTGCGCCATCTTCGCGTCCATGCCGAGCAGCGCGCGCAGGATCCGCTGCACCGGGTTCTGCTTCCGAGTTCGTCTGGCGTCGAACGCCTCTCGGATGCGTCCCACCGTCGGCACCACGGCCGGCCCGACCGCGTCCATGACGTGATCGGCGTGGCCCTCGAGCAACGTTCCCAGCATCAGCAACCGATCGAGGGCCTCGCGCTGGGCGGGCGCCTGTGTCGCCCGGAGCAGGCCGACGATGCCGTCGCCGAGTTCGTCGCGCCGCCGCAGCGCCTCCGACAGCCGGGACACCACCGCGGACAGCGGCTCGTCCGCGCCGTCGCCGAGCGTGGTCACGCAGTCCTTCATGTATCCCGCGAGCCACGGTGAGGAGGAGAACTGCACGCGGTGGGTGACCTCGTGCAGGCACACCCAGAGACGGAAGTCGGACGGCCGCACGCGCAGCGCCCGCTCGACCGCCACCACGTTGGGCGCCACGAGGAGCAGCGTGCCGTTCGGTCCGGTGAAGGGGTCGTACTGGCCGAGGATGGCCGTCGACAGGAAGGCGAGCATGGCCCCGGCCTGCAGCCCGCCGGGCTTGCCGCCGAGGAAGGCACCGTCGCCGTCGTCCTCGCCCTTGCCGTCGCGGGTGTTCCGCTCGGTCATCAGCTCCCGCATCGACGACGACGCCGCCGCGATCCACTCGGGCCGGTCCAGAACGCGGGCGGCGGGGACCGGGAGCCCGTCGGCCAGCCCGGTGACCTCGCGCACGGGGGCCTCGGCCCGGACGGAGGCGTCGGCCAACTCGGCCGTCACGGCGTCGGCGGTGTAGCGGGACGTCCGCGGACCGCGGGGCGCCAGCCGGGCGCCGGTGCGGGCCGCGAAGTCCCAGTCGATCACTCCCGAATCACCCATGGGTGCACCTGCTTTCGATCACGACCGGCCCCGGTGGGCACCGAGGTCGTCTCTCACGTGCAGCCGCACGACCGCAGCGTCGACGCCACGGCGTCCAGGGCCGGTCGCCCCACCTCGGGCGGGCGGTCGTTGGACATCAGCGCGAACGTCAGGACGCGTCCGCTCGAGTCGACCACGTATCCGGCCAACGCACTGGCGTTCGAGAGCGTTCCCGTCTTGGCCCGCAGCCAGCCCGCCGCGGTGCGGTCGCCCGAGGCGTAGCGCGCGGCGAGCGTCCCTGTCGCGCCGGCCACGGGCAGGTAGTCGAGCATGGGGCGCAGGGCTTCGGCGTGGGTGCGGGTGTCGACGGGCCCGGCCGCCGCGGTGACGATCGCGGACAGCACCCGCGCCGGGATCCGGTTGTCCACGGACAGTCCGCTGGTGTCCGCCAACCGCACCCCGTCCACGTCGACACCGTTGCCGCGCAGCGTCGACAGGACGGCGTCGACGGCGCCGTCGAAGGACGTCGGCTTCCCCGTTCCGGCCGCGATCTCGCGGCCGACGGCCTCCGCCAGCACGTTGTCGGAGAAGCCGATCATCTGACCGAGCCGCTGGCGCAGGGGCGCGGACTGCACGGTGGCGAGCGAGCCCGCGCCGCTGGGCGCCGACTCGGCGGACACGACGGCGGGGTCGAGACCCAGGGCGCGGGCGAGGGCGCGGCCGGTGTCGAGTCCCGGGGTGGCGCTGCGCGGCGACTCGTCGACCGTCGGCACCGACCGGCCCCCGTCGAGGGTCACCGGTTCGATGGGCGCGATGTAGCCGGCGGCGACGTCGCCGGGGAACCAGCCGTCGGCCGACGACGGCCCCGAGTACGCGCCGAGGTCGACGCCGATCGAGGTGATCTGCACGCCGGAACGACGGATCTGGTCGGCGAGATCGTCGATGCGGGCGCCGCCGTCGTAGAACCCGGGTGTGCCGATCGGTTGCGCGGTCAGGGTGGGATCGCCCTCCCCGACCAGCACGGCCTGGCCGGGACGATCCCCCTGGACCACCTTGGTGGTGACGCGATGGTCGGACGGGAGGGCGAGCATCGCCGCCGCCGCGGTGAGGATCTTCGTGGTCGACGCCGGCGTCATGGGCGTGTCCGGATCGGTGCTCCACAGCACCTCGCCGGTGATCGCGTCGGCCACCGATCCGGTGAAGCGGCCCAGGTCGGGATTGCGCAGCTGTGGGGCGAGCGTGGTGGCGAGAGCCGCCGGGTCCGGTCGCGGTGCGTCCGCCGGAACCGGCGCCACCGCCGGGGACGCGAGCACCGGGTCGGGCTCGGGTGCGGACGCCACCGGCGCGTCGGGCTCCCGGAAGGTCGGGGTGACCGCGGCGACCCCGACGACGGCCGCGATCAGCACGAGGACGGCGAGGGCCACACCCCAGCGCGACCGCAGCCGGGACCGCAGGCGCGAGCGCACCGAGCCTCTGGCCTTGCCCACGTCACTCCTCGCACCACTCGTCCGAACCGGGTCGCCCGGCGTCCCGACCACCCTATCGACCCATCCGGCCGACCCGGCGATCGTCGGCGACCCGCCGGGAACGCTAGTGTCTGCGTGCACCGTACGTGGCCACCGAGCAAAGGACAGTGGACGTGAAGTTCGACGTGACCATCGAGATCCCCAAGGGTCAGCGCAACAAGTACGAGGTCGATCACGAGTCCGGGCGGGTGCGTCTGGACCGGTACCTCTACACGGCGATGGGCTACCCGGCGGACTACGGCTTCATCGAGGACACCCTCGGTGAGGACGGCGATCCCCTGGACGCGTTCGTCCTGCTGCCGGAATCGGTGTTCCCCGGTGTGATCGTCGAGGCGCGTCCCGTGGCCATGTTCAAGATGACCGACGAGGCCGGCGGCGACGACAAGGTGCTGTGCGTCCCCGCGGGCGACCCGCGGTGGGACCACATCCAGGATCTCGGCGACGTCTCGCAGTTCGAGCTCGACGCCATCGAGCACTTCTTCGTCCACTACAAGGACCTCGAGCCGAACAAGCACGTGACGGGCTCGAACTGGGTCGGCCGCGCGGAGGCCGAGGCCGAGATCACCGCATCCGTCGAGCGCCTGAAGAACGACGCCTCGCACTGACAGCGTCCCCGCCTCCCGCCGGGAGATGCGTTGTCACCTCCCGGCGGGCTCGTACGCTGCTACGATCGCTCCCGTCCTCGGTCCGGCCGGGGCGGGGCGGCGCCCGTGGAAGCCGATCGATTACGAAGGACGCGGTACTCATGAGCGATGCTGTCGGCGATCGTCGAAACTCGTCGTCCGCCGGGATCTCCGATCCCGCTCAGTTCCCGGCACTCCCGGTGTCGGTGGTGCTGGACCGTATTCCGCTGCCCGTGCTCGCGGTCGAGCCCGGAGGCACGGTGGTCTTCGCCAACGAGGCCTTCGATCAGCTCATGGGGTTCGACGAGCAGACGCCGCGGTCGGACGATGCGTTGCATCTGCAGGACATCTTTCCGGCCAACGAGCCGCTCGGAGTGAACATCGCGGAGACGTTCCTGACGACGGTGGCCACGCGCGCGGATTCGTTGTGGCGCATGACCGATGCCAAGGGCGACATCCTGCAGGTGCGCGCCAGCAAGTCCATTCTGCGGCGCGCGGAGGACTCCGTGGTGCTCGTGGTTCTCGAGGACTTCACCGACCAGCTGTGGAACGACCCGAAGAGCGCCTTCCGCTGATCGGGCCTTCTCTCCGTCGGTGGTCCGGCGGTCAGGCGCCGGCCGTGCGCTTGTCGATGGGCTTGCCGTCGGCGACGTCGCGGAGCCACTGAGGAACATCTCGGCCATCGCGCTCGTACATCGCAATCGACGCGCGCGCGGCGGCCGCGGCGACGCGTGGTCGTGGAGTACGGGCGTCCTTGTGTGGTTCGGGGGCGGTCACTGCGGCTCCTGTGGGTCGTTCCAGTTGCCAGTGTCCCCGGTTTCCTTCACCTGCGCCAGCGCGCGGGCGGAGCGGTTGGACACCGCACGTAATACATCGCGTTCGGTGGCGGTGATGAGCGGAGAATCGGTGACGGTGGCGTAGACGTCCCAGCCGAGTTCGGCTTCGTCATCCTTGTCACTGAGTGTGTGATCCAGGCACCACGTGATGCGTTGCCAAGCCTGGCTGCGCTTGTCGGCAATGGTTCGCTGGCGGACGGTGAACGCAACCCCGACAACGGCGAGGACGCCGACTGTCAGGGTGACCCAAGCCTGGGCGGACATCGAATGGGAACTCCTTCGGGCCGGAGCGGATCAAGCCCGTCACCGCGCCCGTCGTCGAGGCTGAACACGATTCCGAGGGCTCGGCGAACTCGTCTTCTCCTTCGACGTCGCGGTGGCGCCCCACGGTTCCCCGGATGTGGCGAGTGACCAACGGCGTTCACCGGGAACGTGGGATCACCCAGCGCACGTCACCGTCGTAGCCTCGACTTCCTACCGACTCTCACGCACCCCGGAACTGCGGCGGACGCTTCTCGAACACCGCCGTGATGGCTTCCGTCAGGTCCTCCGACGGCAGGAACGCCGAGTTCCACGCCGCGACGTAACGCAGCGACTCGTCGGCGGCGGCGCGACGACCGTGATCGAGCACGGTCTTGATGCCGTGCACCACCAGGGGCGGATTGGCGGCGATCTGCGCGGCGGTCTCGTACGCGCGCGCAAGGACGGCGTCCGCGTCGGGCAGCACGTCGTTGACCAGGCCGATACGTCGCGCGTACTCCGCGTCGACGTCCTTTCCGGTGAGCGCCAGCTCCCGCAGATGCCCGTCGCCGATGATCGCGGGCAGGCGGGCGAAGGAGCCCATGTCCGCGACGATCGCCACCTTGACCTCACGCACGCTGAACTGAGCGTCCGCGGAGGCGTAACGGATGTCGGCGGCCGAGATCAGGTCCACCCCACCGCCGATGCACCACCCCTGCACGGCCGCGATGACGGGCTTGCGGCACTCGGCCACGGCGGTGATCGCTGCCTGCATCCGCAGAATCAGATCGTGGAACGTGCTGCGCGGCCCCGCCTGCGCCTTGTCGGCGAGAACGGCGCCGAATTCGCCGGCCATGGCGGGAAGATCGAGTCCGTAGCTGAAGTTGCGCCCGGATCCGGCGAGGACGACGGCCCGCACGTCCGGGTCCGTGTCGAGGCTGCGGAAGATCAGCGGGAGCTCGGACCAGAAGTCGGGGCCCATCGTGTTGCCCTTGCCGGGCCCGGTGAGGGTGACGGTGGCGACGTGGTCGGCGGTCTCGACCGTGAACGCGGTCCAGGAGGTGCTCGGCTGCGCGGGCTCGGGGGTCGTCATCGGCTCACCCTAGCCGGGCCGACCTGCGGGCACGACAGCGGTTTCCACCCTATTCTTCGGTCATGGCCAGGACTCCGCACCCCGCCGCCGCGCACGTCGCGGACGTCCTGATCTCGCGTGGCCACCACGGCGTTCTGGTCACCCACGAGACGCCGGCGTCGACGGCGCGCGCGGTCGCCGCAGCCCATGGCGTGGCCGTGGGCGCGGTGGTCAAGTCGTTGGTCCATCTGCTCGACGACGATCCGGTGCTGCTGCTCGTGTCCGGCGCCCACAACGTCGACCTGGTCGCCACGGGACGACGCCTGGAGGGCACGCTGACCCACGCGCCGCCCGACGTGGTCCGCCACGCGACGGGTCAGTCGGTCGGATCCGTCTCTCCCGTCGGCCATCCGACCAACCTGCCGACCTACGTCGACGAGATGCTCGGTGAGCACGACCGACTGTGGGCGTCGGCCGGGCATCCCGACGTCACCTTCCGGACGTCGTACCGCGAATTGCTCCGCATCACAGCGGGTCTCGCGATCGACGTCGGCCCCTGACCGGCCCGGTCAGGACGCGCGGGCGGTCCGTGAATCGAGGAGCGACGCCACCTCGGTGGTGACGGTCCGGACGACGCGGTCACGGGCACGGTCGAGCACGGGCCGCACGGTGACGCCGTCGGCCACGCCGGCGGCGACGATGTCCGCGATCAACCCGGCCAGCCCGGCCGGCGTTCCCACGTAGCGCAGGGTGTCCGGGCGGGGAGCGACCGCGGCGGCGAGGACCTCGCCACGGGCGGTACGCGCGTCGTACGCGAGGTGCACGTCGAGGTCGACGAGGATGCGCGCGTCGGGATGCTCGGTCCGCAGGCGTCGGTAGCGCGCCTGTGCGGTGGAGAGGTCGACGCCACCGAATCGGACGACGCCGGGAACGTCACCGGTGACGTCGTGGGGAGACTCGACGACGTCGAGAGCGAGGGTGGGATCGAGAAAGACGAGGGTCATGAGGGGTCCAGTCGACGGCGGGAACTACGGGGCCGAGGCGATCACCGGTCCGACACGCGCTGGACGTGGAACGGCACAGATCGACGTGTCGTCGAGTCCAGAGCCGGTCCCCCATCACGTTCGTCATGCTATCGATCACGCCGCGACACCGGCGCGCAGTGAGAGGCAGGTCACAGTCAGCGCGTCGAGGAACGCCTCGACGTGCGCCGACGTGGTGCCGAGCCCGACGGACACGCGGACCGCACCGTCGTCGGCGCCGAGGCGCGCGAGCAACGGATGCGCGCAGAACTTCCCGGCGCGCACGGCCACGGCGTGGTCGCGAGCCAGGACGTCGGCGACGACGGTCGGGGCCACGCCGTCGACGGTGAAGGAGACGATGCCGACGACGTCGTCCGAGTCGTCCCAGACCCGCAGCACCCGGACGCCGCCGAGTCGCGTCAGCCCGCGCACGACGGCGTCGGTGGCGGCGCGGTCGTGCGCCGCGACGGCCGCCGGGTCCAGCCGGGCGATCTCGTCGCACGCCGCCGCCAGCGCGACCGCGCCGAGCAGGTTCGGGGTGCCGCCCTCGTGCCGGGCGGGCGCGGGGAACCAGTGGGTGTCCACGTCCCCGTCGGCCAGGACCGACACCCCTGACGTCGCACCGCCTCCGGCGAGGTACGGGTCGGCCGCGTCGAGCCAGTCGCGCCGGCCCACCAGAACACCGGCACCGAAGGGCGCGTAGAGCTTGTGGCCGCTGAACGCGAGGTAGTCCACCCCCGCGGCGGTGATGTCGACGCGGCGGTGCGGCACCAGTTGCGCGCCGTCCACCAGGATGCGCGCACCGTGGCGGTGCGCCAGCGCCGCGAGGTCCGCGATCGGCAGCACCTCACCGGTCACGTTCGACGCGCCCGTGACCGCCAGCAGCGCAGCGGGTTTCGCGGACAACACCGCGTCCAGGCGAGCGAGCGTCGCGGTGATGGTGCGCTCGGTACGCACCACCCGACGACGACGCCAGGGCAGCAGGTTCGCGTGGTGCTCGACGTCGAGGACCACGACGTCGCCGGGAACGCTGTGCGCCAACAGATTCAGTGCGTCCGTGGTGTTGCGCCCGAAGATCACGACGTCCTCGTCGTCCGCCCCGCAGAACGCGTGCACGGTCCGGCGAGCCGCCTCGTAGGCCTCGGTGCACACCGCCGACTTGTGCCCGGCACCGCGATGGACGCTGGCCGAGAACGGCACCACCTCCTGGACGCGCTCGACCACCGCGGCCAACGCCGGCGCACTGGCCGCGTAGTCGAGATCGAGTGTGCAGCGGACGATCCCGTCGGAACAGCGCACGGTGTGATCGGAGCCGAGGACGGCAGCGAGAGGGGTGGTGACAGTCATGGCGATACCCTTCGGTCCGGGGACCGCAGACGACGCACGAGTACTCCCCGTGGCGGCGTGAGACGATCCGCGCTTGCCGGTTCCGGTCGGAACTCGGCCAGGTCGTCACCCGGAGCACCCCACCGCGGAAGGAGGGTTGCCGACCAGCGAGCCGGGGCTTGTTGCTGGTACTCGTGACCTGTCAGCAGAATGGCAAAGGCCGCCGAGGCTGTCAACTCGGACGCGGCCTGCGCGGACGGCCGACTCGGGACCCGACACGTCGATTGCGCAGGGCCGCAGCCCGTTTCCGGCTCTCAGCCCCTCAGCCCCGAGGGACCTCGTACGTGGTCTGCACGAATCCCTCCGCGAGGGTCGCGGTGTGGAGATGCCGGAGTTCCAGGTCGCGATCCAGTGCACCGAACAGCGGAATGCCCACGCCGAGCAGAACGGGCGCCGTGGTGATCGTCAGCCGGTCGACGAGGTTCTCGCGGAGGAACGTCTGGATCAGTCGGCCACCGTCGACGTAGACGTGTCGGGCACCCGCCTCGTCGAGGTCGCGCACGAGGTCGGGGACGGTGCGGGCGACGGTGACGTTCGGGTCGTCGGTGTCGAGCTGCGTGCTGAGAACCCGGACGGGCGTGCCGGGGTAGGGCCAGGAACCGAAACTCCGCGCCGTCTCGTAGGTGTTGCGCCCCATCACGATGGTGTCGATGTCGGCGATGAAGGCGTCGTATCCCGTGTCGCCGGCCCGCTCTCCACGCTCGACGAGCCAGTCCAGTTCACCCCCCGGACGGGCGATGTAACCGTCGAGGCTGGTGGCGATGAAGACCCTCGTGGAGAAGGTGCGGGTGGGTGCGGCCGGTGTGGTCACGGGAGGGTGCTCCTGTCGGGGTGAGTCGGTGACGGTGAGAACGGACGGTCAGGGAGTGCGGGTGCGGTGGGGAGCCAGGACGGACTCGAGCGCGGCACGGAGGCGGTCGGTGAGGGTGCCGCGTGGGTCGACGGCCCAGACGACGCCCGCGCCGACGACGACCGACTCGATCGTCGCGGTGAGGGCGTCGATGTCCGTCCCGCCCGCCAGATCGCCGGTGTCGACGCTCGCGCGCAGCAGATCGGCCAGCAGGGCGCGCTGCGCACGGTGACTCTCCTGCGTCAGTTCCAGGAACTGCGCGTCGGTCAGATCGGCGCAGAGGAACGCCAGATGATTGGCGTACTCCCGCGGCGTCGTGGCGACGTCCCAGGTGCCGACGAGAAGCTCGACGAGCACGTCGAGGGGGTGGCGCCGATCCCGTTGCGCCTGTTCGCGCAGGTCCGCCGACCGCCCCGCGCTGTACTCCGCGAGTCCCAGCAGCAGACCGCGCTTCGACCCGAACCGCTGCACCAGTGTGGCCGGGACGACGCCGGCCTCCTCCGCGACGACGGCCAGGGTCATCGCTCCGGGACCGGTCCGACCCATGACGCGGATCATCGCCTCGTAGATCGCGGAGTCGTCGATCCTCCGGGGACGGCCTGCCATGATACTCCTCAATAAATGAACGTTCATTAAGTATTACGCCCGCCGCGGTTCGCCGTCAACCACCGGACGGACGGGCGCCCACCCCGCCGCTGTTCATCTCCTCGCAAACTGCGGGTGTCATAACCTTCTGCGACGAGACGTCCCTGCTCATCGAAAGAGGCCGCCCGGCAGATGTCCCCGCACCCCGCGATACCCGAGGCGTTCCTGCGCTCGCCGGCCGCTGCACCGCCGCGCACGCTCGTCGACGTCCTCACCGACACCGCCGAGCGGTTCCCGGACGCACCGGCGGTGGACGACGGCGAGAGCGTCGTCTCCTACGCGGAGCTGATGGTGAACATCGACGAGGGCGCGCAGTGGTTGGCCCGGCACGGGGTCAGCGCCGGTGATCGCGTCGGGGTGCGCATGCCGTCGGGCGGCTACGGCCTGTACGCGGCGATCCTGTCGGTGATCGCCGCGGGTGCGGCGTACGTCCCGGTCGACGTCGACGATCCCGACGAACGGGCGGACCTGGTCTTCTCCGAGGCCGGGGTCACCGCGATCGTGACCGAGAGCGGCATCACCGGCACCGGGCGCGTCGGGACGGGACGCCCGGTGGGACACCCGACGATCGACGACGACGCGTGGGTGATCTTCACCTCCGGCTCGACCGGTACGCCGAAGGGCGTCGCGGTGAGCAACCGCAACGCGGCGGCGTTCGTCGACGCCGAGTCCCGGCTGTTCCTGCAGGATCGTCCGCTCGGCCCGGGCGACCGGGTGCTCGCGGGACTGTCGGTGGCGTTCGACGCGTCGTGCGAGGAGATGTGGCTCGCCTGGGCGTCCGGGGCGTGCCTGGTGCCGGCCCCTCGCTCGCTCGTCCGCTCCGGCATGGATCTCGGGCCCTGGCTGGTCGCGCGCGACATCACCGTGGTGTCCACGGTGCCCACGCTCGCGTCGCTCTGGCCGCGTGAGGCGCTCGAGGACGTGCGGCTGTTGATCTTCGGCGGCGAGGCCTGTCCCCCGGATCTGGCGGAGCGCCTGGCGGTTCCGGGCCGGGAAGTGTGGAACACCTACGGTCCCACCGAGGCCACCGTCGTGGCGTGCGCCGCGCTCATGGACGGCCGCGGACCGGTCCGCATCGGACTACCGCTCGACGGGTGGGATCTCGCGGTGGTCGGCCCGGACGAACAGCCGGTCCCCGTCGGCGAGGTCGGCGAACTGGTGATCGGCGGCGTCGGCCTGGCGCGCTACCTCGATCCCGCCAAGGACGCCGAGAAGTACGCGCCCATGCCGAGTCTCGGATGGGACCGTGCCTATCGCAGTGGCGATCTGGTGCGACTCGAGGTCGAGGGTCTGCTCTTCCAGGGCAGGGCCGACGATCAGGTCAAGGTGGGCGGACGTCGCATCGAGCTCGGCGAGGTCGACACGGCGCTGCAGAACCTGCCCGGCGTCGGCGGCGCGGCCGCGGCCGTCCGCACGACCGGTTCCGGCACACCGGTTCTCGTCGGCTACCTGGTGAGCACGGACCCGGAATTCGATCTGATCCGAGCGAGAGAGATTCTGGCCGAACAGCTTCCGGCCGCCATGGTGCCACGCCTCGCCCTCGTCGACGATCTGCCGACCCGGACGTCGGGCAAGGTGGATCGGAACGCCCTGCCGTGGCCGCTGCCCGGCCGGGCCGCCACCCCCGACGGCGCCACGCCCACCGTCGATCTCGACGAGACCGCCGCCTGGGTCGCCGCGGTGTGGACCGACGTCCTCGGGGCCGAGATCACCTCGTTGGACGCCGATTTCTTCGCCGCGGGCGGCGGCTCGCTCACCGCCGCGCAGTTGGTGACCCGGCTGCGCGAGCGATACCCGACGATCACGGTCGCCGACCTCTACGACCGGCCGCGTCTCGGCTCCCTCGTCGCGCTGCTCGAGGACATGGACCCCACCACGCGGCAGGAGACCCGGTCGGTCGAGCCGACACCCCGTCGAGCGCAACTGATCCAGGTGGCGGCCACCCTGCCCCTGACGACGCTGACCGGGCTGCAGTGGGTGACGTGGCTCGCCATCGCCGCGAACGTCGCCTCGTGGATCCGCCCGATCTCGTGGTTGCCCACCGTGTCGTGGTGGTGGCCGCTGCTCGGCTTCGTCCTGGTGGTGTCACCCCTCGGCCGCATGGCCGTCTCGGTGATCGGCGCCCGCGTCCTGCTGCGCGGCGTCCGGCCGGGTAGCTACCCCCGCGGCGGCAGCGTCCACCTGCGTCTCTGGACGGCCAACCGCCTCGCCGACGCCTCCGGCGCGACCAACCTGTCCGGCGCGCCGTGGATGGTCGACTACGCCCGCGCTCTCGGCGCCCGGGTGGGTCACGACGTGGACCTGCACACGCTCCCCCCGGTCACCGGCATGCTGACCCTCGGCGACGGCTGTTCCATCGAGCCGGAGGTCGATCTGACCGGGTACTGGATCGACGGCGACGTCGTGCACATCGGGCACGTCGAGGTCGGTCCCGGCGCCACGGTCGGGGCGCGGTCGACGCTCCTGCCCGGGGCCAAGGTGGGCAAGAACGCCGAGGTCACGGCGGGGTCGGCTGTCGCCGGCAAGGTCAAGGCCAACCAGCAGTGGTCCGGCTCCCCGGCGGGCAAGGTCGGCAAGGCCACCCGCCCCTGGCCGTCGTCCCGGCCCCGGCGCAGCCGCGCCTGGGTGCCGGTCTACGGCCTGACGTCCCTGGTGCTCTCGGGGCTGCCGCTGTTCGCCATCGCCGTCGGGCTGCTGGTGGTCGGGTGGGCGTCCGCCGGGGCCCGCACCCTCGCCGGCGCGGTCGGTCGGGGCGCCCTGGCTCTCGCCCCCGCCACCCTGCTCTCGCTCGGGGTGTTCGCACTGATCACCCTGGTCGCCGTGCGGCTCCTCGCGATCGGGATGACCCCCGGTCACCATCCGGTGCGCAGCCGGGTGGGCTGGCAGGTCTGGACCACCGAACGGCTCCTCGACAGCGCCCGCACGTTCCTCTTCCCGCTCTACGCCTCGCTGCTCACCCCGGGCTGGCTGCGGCTGCTCGGCGCGGACATCGGCAAGGACGTCGAGGCCTCCACGGTGCTCATGGTCCCGAAGTTCACGACGGTCGGCGACGGCGCGTTCCTCGCCGACGACACCATGGTCGCGAGCTACGAACTCGGCGGCGGATGGATGATGATCGGCCAGGCCAAGGTGGGCAAGCGCGCCTTCCTCGGCAACTCCGGCATGGCCGCCGCGGGACGACGGGTGCCGAAGAATGGTCTGGTGGCGGTGCTCTCGGCGGCGCCGGCCAAGTCCAAGGCCGGCACGTCGTGGCTCGGCAGCCCGCCCGTCCGTCTGCGCCGGGCGCCCGCGTCGACCGACAGCAGCCGCACCTTCGACCCGCCGCGGCGCCTGAAGATCGCGCGCGCGCTCGTCGAGACGTGTCGACTGGTGCCCGTGGTCGTCTCCTTCGCCATCGGGTTCGGGGTGCTCGCCGCCCTCACCTGGATCGCCGGGACGCTCGGCTACTGGGCGGCCGCCCTGCTCTCCGGAATCGTCCTGCTGGTGGCGGGCGCCGTCGCCGCGGCCGTGTCGGCCGTCGCCAAGTGGACGCTCGTGGGGCGCATCGACGCCGTCGAGCATCCGCTGTGGAGTTCGTTCGTGTGGCGCAACGAGGTGGCCGACACCTTCGTCGAAACGGTCGCCGCACCGTGGTTCGCCCGCGCGGCCGAGGGCACGCCGGTGCTCAACGTCTGGCTGCGCTGGCTCGGCGCGCACATCGGACGGGGAGTCTGGTGCGAGACGTACTGGTTGCCGGAGGCGGATCTCATCACCCTCGGCGACGGCGCGACCGTGAACCGAGGGTGCGTTGTGCAGACCCATCTGTTCCATGATCGGATCATGAGCATGGACACCGTCACCCTCGGCCCCGGAGCGACGCTCGGGCCGCACTGCGTCGCCCTTCCCGCGGCCGGGATCGGCGCGGGCGCGACGGTCGGACCGGCGTCGCTGGTCATGCGTGGTGACACGGTTCCGGACTCGAGTCGGTGGCAGGGCAACCCCATCGCGCCGTGGTCCGCCTGATGGGGCGGCCCACTCCGACGGCGTCCGACGAACCCCTCGACCCCTACATCCCCGGTCACGGCAACCGCGGGTACACCGTGGAGCGGTACGAGCTCGACCTCGAGTACAAGGTGCCCTCGAATCGCTTGAGCGGCACCACGATCGTGCACGCGGTGGCGACTCAGGACGCCGCCGCGCTGACCCTCGACCTGGGGCCCGCGCTGACCCCGACCAAGGTGAGCGTGAGCGGATCGCGGCGCGCCCGGTTCACCCATCGGGCGGGCAAGCTCGTCGTGACCCCGCAGACGCCGATCGCCGCCGGGGCGTCCTTCTCCGTCGCCGTCGCGTACGCCGGCAATCCCACCCCGATCGCCGGGCGCTGGGGCGAGGTCGGCTGGGAGGAGCTGACCGACGGCGTGATCGTCGCCAGCCAGCCCAACGGTGCGTCGTCGTGGTTCCCGTGCGACGACCACCCGAGTTCCAAAGCGGCGTACCGCATCTCGATCACCACCGACTCGCCGTACCACGTGATCTCCAACGGCACGTTGCTGCACACGCGGGTCCGGTCGTCGCGCACCACGTGGACCTACCACCAGCCCGAGCCGATGGCGACGTACCTGGCGACGGTGCAGATCGGGCTCTACGAGAAGCGCCGCCTCTGCGAGACGCCGGTACCCGTCGACGCGTACGCGCCGCCGCGACTGCGCACGCTGATCGACCACGACTTCGGCCGGCAACAGCAGATGATGTCGGCCTTCGTCGAGCGGTTCGGGCCCTACCCCTACCCGTCGTACGGCGTGGTGATCACCGACGACGATCTCGAGATCCCCGTGGAGGCGCAGACGCTGTCGGTGTTCGGCGCCAACCACTGCGACGGGCGTCGCGGCTACGAGCGATTGGTCGCACACGAACTCGCGCACCAGTGGTTCGGCAACAGCCTGACCCTCGGTCGGTGGCAGGACATCTGGCTGCACGAGGGGTTCGCCTGCTACGCCGAGTGGCTCTGGTCCGAGGCGTCGGGGTCCTCCAGCGCGCACCAACTCGCCACCCGCACGCGCTCCCGGCTGGCCGGTCTGCCGCAGGACCTTCTGCTGGGCGATCCCGGCCCCGCGGACATGTTCGACGATCGTGTGTACAAGCGCGGCGCGTTGGTTCTGCACGCGCTGCGGCGCACCGTCGGAGACGAGTCGTTCTTCGCCCTTCTGCGCGAATGGACGGCGAGTCACCGGCATTCGGTGGTGGCCGCGTCCGACTTCGTGGAGCTCGCCGAACGCCACGGGGTCGACCCGGGGTTCTTCGGGCCGTGGCTCGAGCAGACGGCGCTCCCCCCGCTCCCCTGAGTGCTCCACCCCGGATCCGGCTTCCCGCGGGTCGTTCGTACAGTTACGGACGGTGCACCGTCCGCAGCTGCGGACAGCGTCAGCGGGACGCGGGAGCCGGGAGGTGGCGGCGGGAGTTACGGGCCACCACGGCCAGCGAGACCACGGCGAGAACCACTCCGGCACCGAACAACTCGGGGTACGTGAGTGCCGTCTCCTCGACCAGCAGGGCCAGCAGTGCGGGCACCGCGAATCCGAGGTAGGTCACCGAGTAGAAGACCGCGGTCAGCCCGGCGAGATCCGTCGGCCCGGCGATGCGCTGCACCTCCTGCAGACCCGAGACCATCGCCATGCCGTACCCGCCGCCCAGCACCGCGGCCGCGAGCAGCGCCATCGGCACCACCAGCACGTCCGCGGCGACGGCCACCAGCACCATGCCGACGACCACGATGGCCAGGGCCACCAGGACGGCCCGCGCGCTCGACGGCGTGTCGATGCGTCGGCCGAGCGCCTGGATCGCGAAGCCCGACGACAACGCGACGACGCCGAGCAGCGCCGAGAACGCGACGGGGAAGGCCCCGGCGTGGTCGGCCATCAACCCGGGCAGCACCGCGTAGGCCACGCTCGCCGCGCCGAACACCCACGGCGCCACGGGAAGAACGACGGTGAGGAAGCGGGCGTGCCCGGCCGTCGGGATGCGCAGGTCGTCGCGCAGCGGGGTGGTGCGGTCCCCGTCGACGACGGTCTCCCGGACTCCGGCGAGCGCGAGCGTCGCGAGCACGGCGAGACCGATGTGCACCGCGTAGGGCAGCATGTCGGGCCAGGGCGCCCACTGGGCCAGCACGCCCGCCACCCCGGCGCCGGTGGCGAAGCCCGCGGTGAGGGACATCGCGGCTCGCCGTGCGCCGGCCGTGGGCGAGTCGACGGACAGCTCCTTCACCCAGCTGCCGCCGACGGCCATGCCGAGCCCGAGCGCGACGCCGCTGAGGACGCGGCCGACGGACAGCAGTGCAGCCGTGTGGGATCCGAGGGCGATGAGCAGGGAGCCGGCCGCGGCGATCAGCGGCGCGGGCAGCATGAGCGGGCGGCGTCCGTACCGATCGGACAGCGGTCCGCCGACGAGCAACGCCGGCACGATGCCGACCACGTACGCGAAGAGGAAGACGTCGACGACGACGGGCGAGAAGCCGTACCCCTCGCGGTACATCACCAGGAGCGGCGTGAACTCGTTGCCGCCCCAGGCGACGGCGAGCATGCCGAGGGCGACCGGTAACCAGGGCCTGGTCCCGGTGGTGGACGAGGCCGGAGCGGTGGTGGTCATGAAAGTCCTCTGCTGGGCGGCAGGGAATGCGTGGCAGCCATGTGGCGGCTCAGCGCCACCTCGAAGCCGGCCACGTCACCCTGCTCGACGAATGCGGTCAGACGCGTGTGGTCGTCGACGATCGACGCCCACGCTTCCGGGTTGCGCGCCACGGAGTTCGACGTCATCCGTCGTTGCCGGTCGCGCAGGCCCGAATAGAACGTCGACAGCAGGGGGTTCGCCCCGTGAGTCACGACGAGGGTGTGGAAGTCGGCGTCCTCGGCCGCGAACCGGTGCGCGTCGCCGTCGTCGGCGAGGGCGCGCTGTCGGTCGAGACTGGCCCGCATGAGGTCCGCGACGGCGCTGCGGGTGGCGGCGTCGTCGGCGAACGCGGCGAGACTGCCGGTTTCCACGAGCCGACGGGCGTCCACGATATGGGCCGCCTCGTCGGGTGCGATGGGCACGATCAGCGCCCCTCGCTTGGGGTAGAGCCGCATCCAGCCTTCGGCGGCGAGGCGCAGGAACGCCTCCCGCACGGGGGTGCGGCTGGTGCCGGTGCGCGCGGCGATCTGTCCTTCGCTGATGAGCTCACCCCCGGGCAGTTCGCCCGAGACGATGAGCTCTTTCACGGTCGTGTAGGCCCGGTCGGCCGACGTCGGTTCCGTGTTGCGCACAACTTGTATCTAAGCAGGGAACGCACGGCAGCCGCACCCGAGTGTGACCGGACTTACACGGATACTCGGGTGCCGCGCCGGCAGCTCAGAGCACCGACGGATCGAGGTCGAGCAGGGTGCGGTCGAGCGACGCCACGAGGTCGAACTGCGGACCGACCTTGGGCAGCTCGTATCGGAAGAAGTACTGCGCGGCGGCCCGCTTGCCGTCGTAGAACGCGCCGGTCTTCTCGCCCACGGCATTGAGCTGCTCGAGCCAGAGCCACGCGACCACCAGATGGCCGGTGGCCTCGAGGTAGGCCGTCGAGTTGGCCAGGGCCAGATCGGGATCGCCCTGACCCCAGACCGTTCCGGTGACCTCCACCAGTCGGTTCACCGCGGCGCGCAACGCCTCGGCGTGGTCGCGGACGTCCTCGCCGGTGGAGGCGTCGAGGGTGGTGGTGATGGCCTCCACGAGCAGTTGCAGGCCGCGACCGTTCTGCGCCACCACCTTGCGGCCGAGCAGGTCGAGACCCTGAATACCGTTGGTGCCCTCGTG
Source organism: Rhodococcoides corynebacterioides (assembly GCF_019834675.1). GTDB lineage: Bacteria > Actinomycetota > Actinomycetes > Mycobacteriales > Mycobacteriaceae > Rhodococcoides > Rhodococcoides corynebacterioides_A. Next base: position 37,050 of record NZ_JABUBU010000005.1, read on the forward strand.
GATCGGGTTCAACCGGTTGTCGCGGTAGAACTGCTCGACGTTGTAGTCGCGGGTGTAGCCGTATCCGCCGTGGACCTGGATGGCCAGGTTGTTCGCCTCGAGGCACCACTGCGAGGGCCACGCCTTGGCGATCGGCGTCAGCACGTCCAGCAGGAACCCCGCGCGCTCGGCGGCGTCGGGCTCGCCGGTGATCTGCTCGTCGACCAACCGCGAGCAGTACAGCCCCAGAGCCAGACCACCTTCGGCGTAGGACTTCTGGGCGAGCAGCATGCGCCGGACGTCGGGATGGTCGACGATCGGCACCTGCGGAGCCGCCGGATCCTTGTCCCCCACCGGGCGACCCTGCGTGCGCTCCCGCGCGTACTCGAGCGAGTGCAGGTAACCCGTGTAGCCCAGGGCGGTCGCACCCATACCGACGCCGATGCGCGCCTCGTTCATCATCTTGAACATGTACGCCAGGCCCTTGTGCGGCTCGCCCACCAGATAGCCTGTCGCCCCGCCCTTCTCACCGAAGGCGAGCAGGGTGTTGGTGGTGCCGCGGTAGCCCATCTTGTGGTTCAGGCCGACCAGGTTCACGTCGTTCCGCTCGCCGAGCGAGCCGTCCTCGTTCACCAGGTGCTTCGGGACGACGAAGAGCGAGATGCCCTTCACGCCTGCCGGCGCGTCGGGCAGCTTCGCCAAAACCAGGTGGACGATGTTCTCGCCCAGCTCGTGGTCGCCACCCGAGATCCACATCTTGGTCCCCGTGACCGAGTAGGTGCCGTCGTCACGCGGGGTGGCCTTGGTGGTGATGTAGGCCAGCGACGATCCCGCACCCGGCTCCGACAGACACATGGTGCCGTGAAACCGACCCTCGAGCATGGGCCGGACGTACCGGTCGATCAGATCCTCGCCGCCGTACTCGATCAGCAGGTTGGCGTTGCCGATGGTGAGGAACGGGTAGGTGGCGGTGCCGGTGTTCGCGGCCTGAAACCACGCCAGCGACGCCTTCGACACCGTCGTCGGCAGCTGCATCCCGCCGAGCGACTCGTCGAACTGCCCGGCGATCAGGCCGGCCTCGGTGAAGACCTGCAGGGCCTTCTCGACCTCGGGGATGAGCACGACCTTGCCGTCGTCACCCACCCGCGGTTCGTTCGCGTCGGCCTTCTTGTTGTGCGGCGCGAAGTGCTTGACGGCGATCTGCTCGCTGAGCTCGAGCACCGCGTCGAAGGTCTCGCGCGAGTGCTCGGCGAACCGTTTGCGCTCGGTCAGGGATTCGACGTCGAGCCATTCGTAGAGCAGAAACTCGAGGTCCCGACGCGACAGGATCAGAGAGGCGGGAATATCGGCTGAGGACGACATTCTTCCGAGGGTAGTACCGACGACCGCGCAGGTCAGTCGCCCGTCGGACCGAGCGAGATCCCCCGGCCGATGAGCCACAGCTCGGGATCGACGTGGGTGCCGTCCACCACGGTCTCGAAATGGAGGTGCGGACCCGTCGAATCGCCCCGATTGCCCATGGTGGCGATCTGCTGACCGGCCGCCACCCGTTGTCCGGCGACCGCGACGAGAGTGTCGACGTGGCCGTAGATCGAGACCGTGCCGTCGTCGTGACGCACCCGGACCCACAGCCCGAATCCGCTGGCGGGGCCGGCCTCGATCACCTGCCCGTCCGCGACGGACACGATCGGGGTACCGATGGGGCCGGCGATGTCGATGCCCCGATGCATCGTTCCCCAGCGCGGGCCGAACGGCGAGGTGTAGGTGCCGCGGGCCGGCAGGGAGTAGGAGCCGATGCGCAGGCCCACCGCGGCCGGGGGCAACTCGGCGAGGCGCCGATCCTTCTCCGACGCGCTCGCGGCGGTGGCGAGCACGGCCAGCGCTGCCGCGTACTCCTCCTCCGCGGTGGCGCGGTTGGCCTTCGCGATCTGACGCAGCGGTCCCAGATTGCGCTCGGACTCGACCAGGAACGACGGGCGCAGGTCACCGGCCGCGACCGGCGCCGCCGCCGTCGGCTCGGTGGCCGGACCCGGGCGCGTCACCTGCACGACGAAGACCACCGCGGCGAGGACCAGCACGATCGCCAGCGCCTGCACCGACACCGTGCGCACCGGAACGACCGGTCCCGACGCGGGCGGGTCACCCGACTCGACGGGGCGACGGGTGAGCAGCTGGACCACCGCTGGAACGGTACCGGTCGGTAGTGACCCTCGAGTCGGGTTTCGACCGAGCCTGCCCGCGCCCGTGCGATAGTTTGTCGACCGTGGCACACAACGGCGCCGGCCCCCTGGCCGACGACACCTCCGGTCGCACGTCGGGCGCGCGCCTGGCCGCCGTCGTGGCGGCGGTGGGCGGCAGCGTGCGGGACGACGACCATCTGGCGACACTTCTGCAGCGGACCGCCGAGTTGGCGCAGGACGCCGTCGGCGGCGCCTCGGCCTGCGGCATCAGCATCCTCTTCGGCGGCATGACGTACACCGCCGTGCACACCGCGGACCTGACCCTGCGCGTCGACACGCACCAGTACGAGGTGGGCGAGGGCCCGTGCCTCGAGGCGGCGCGGACGGGCGAGACGGTGCGCATGGGCATCGACGACGTCACCCGCCACTGGCCGGACTTCGCGCACCGTTCGGCGGGCGAGGGTGTCGCGTCCTTCCTGGCCGTGCCGCTGCGGGTCGACGGCGCCGACCTCGGCTCGATCAACCTGTACAGCACCGAGCCGGGCGCGTTCGACGCCGACGACGAGGCCGTCCTCCGGGTCATCACCGAGACCGTGGCCACCGCGATCGGCGACTACGCGCGCGTGCGCAGCGCGCGCGAGGTGGCGACGGGACTGCGGGACGCGCTCGATCACCGGGCCCCCATCGAGCAGGCGAAGGGCATTCTCATGGCGCTGCACGGCGTCGACGAGGACGAGGCGTTCGCGATGCTGTCGCGCGACTCGCAACACCGCAACCGCAAGCTGCGCGACATCGCCCGCGAGTTCGTCGACAAGGTGTCCGGCGACCAGGTGTCCGGCGACGGGGACTCGGCCGCGCCGAGCTGATCCGCTCAGGAAGCCGCGCGGCACCCGTCCGCCCGCGGCACTCCGAGCGCGGCCACCTCCGCGGCCAGCCGCTCTCCCATCGCGCGGTGCCCCGCCGCGTTCGGGTGGATGCCGTCGGCCACGTAGTCGGTGGTCCAGTCCAACCACCGGGCGCCGGCGGGGTCGACGAACGGCACCCCCGCGGACCGGGTGACCTCGGCGAGGATCGTGCGGATACGCCCGATGTTCTCGTGCCGGGCCGCCGGCGCGTCCGTCGGCCCCACGACGACGACGCGAGCGCGCGGCACGATCACCGCGAGGGCCGCGTACATCGCGGTCGCCGCGGCTCGCAGACCGTCGTCGCCGACGTCGTTGCCGCTGCCCTGCACCACGACGACGTCGGGATTCGACGCGGCCACCGCGGCCAGGCGGGTCGGGTCGGTGAACGGGACGGTGCCGGGGAAGCGCACCCGCGCGTATCCGGTGCCCGACGACGCCACCAGCGTCGGCGTCCAACAACCGCGTGCGGCGGCCGCGTACGCGTAGCCGCCGGTCGGGGCGTCGGCTCCGACCCCGGCGGCGAAGGAGTCGCCGACGACGGTCACGCGGAGCGGAGCGGCTCGGTTCTCGGCCGCGGCCACGTAGTGGTGACGCGGCGGGACCTCCCCGCGCAGGGTGGTGACGAGGACGGCCGCCGCGATCACGGCGACGATCGTCAGCGCGAGCGCGACCGACCGGATCGGGCGGTGGCGAGTGGGCACGTCGATGATCGTAGAGACCAACCGGACGCCGCCGCCCGCGTTTCGCGTGCGATCAGCTCGCGCTCCACCCGCCGTCCATGACGTAGGAGGTCCCGGTGACCATCGAGGCCTCGTCGGAGACGAGGAACCCCACCAGCGCCGCCACCTCGGCGGGCTCGACGAGCCGCTTCACGGCACTCTCGGCGAGCAGCACGCGCTCCAACACCTCGTCCTCGCCGATACCGTGCACTCGGGCCTGATCGGCGATCTGCTTCTCCACCAACGGGGTTCGCACGTACCCGGGGTTGACGCAGTTGCTGCGCACGCCGCGCTCCGCGCCCTCGAGCGCGGTCACCTTCGACAGGCCCTCCAGCGCGTGCTTGGCGGTGACGTACGCGCTCTTGTTGGCCGAGGCGCGGATGCCGTGGACCGACGACATGTTGACGATCCGTCCGTAGCCGGACGCGTACATGTGGGGCAGGGCGGCGCGGATCAGCAGGAACGGCGCCTCGACCATGAGGGTGAGGATCCGCCGGAACGCCGCCGGGTCGAACTCGTCGATCGGCGAGACGTGTTGGATCCCGGCGTTGTTCACCAGGATGTCCGTCTCGAGTCGGAGGTCGGCCAGGGCGTCGACGTCGGTGAGGTCCACCGTCCAGGCCCGGCCGCCGATCTCGGTGGCGACGCGCTCCGCGGCCTCGCCGTCGAAGTCCGCCACCGTCACCTCGGCGCCGCGTCCGGCCAGGGTCGCGGCGACCGCGGCGCCGATGCCGCTCGCCCCGCCCGTGACCAGGGCCGTCCGGCCGGTCAGATCCATGGTGCCGGGTCGCGTCGCGTCGTCGCTCATGCGGTTCAGTGTCGGTGGACGACGCCGGGGTGTCGATGACGCCTTCCGCACCCGCGGCCTGCTTTTCTGCACACCCGGTTACGGTTCCCGGACCCGGGTAACCGCGTGACATGGATCTCACTGCGCTGTTCCGACCGTTCGAGAAGGCGTCGCTGCTCGACCGGGTGAGCGACCCCGTCGCCGCCCGCCTGCGCTCGGTACTGTCCGACACTCCCGTCGACGGTCTGCTGCGCGGCACGTTCGTGGGACACCCGATGCATCCGATCATGGCGTACTCGTCGGTGGGCCTGTGGAGCAGCGCGGTGCTGCTCGACGTCACCGGACGCAGTCCCGACGCCGCCCGCACCCTCCTCGGCGCCGGCCTGCTGACGGCCCCGACCGCCCTGGTGACGGGCTGGGCCACCTGGTCCACGCTCACCCGCGAGCAACGGCGCGTCGGGTTGGTCCACGCGAGCACCAACGCCGTGGCCCTGGGCCTGTTCGCGGCGTCGTACAAGCGTCGGGTGGCGGCCGTGCCCGTGACCTCCGCCGCTCCCGCTGCTCCCGCCGCCCCCGCCGTCCCCGCTGCTCCCGACGCCACGGCCGCCCCCGACGCCACCGCGAAGGCCCTCGCGTTGGCCGGGTTCGCGGTGGCCGGTCTCGGCGGCGCCCTGGGGGGTCACCTCGGCTACAACATGGGTGCCGGAGTCTCCACTCGCGCCGTGGCGGCCGGGGTATGAGCGCCGCCTTCGAGGACCTGTGGGAGCGCGGAGTCACCGCCGAGGGTGCCCGCCGCTTCGCGGACGGCAGTGCGGAGAACCTCGATCCCGACGCGCTGGCCGCCCTCACCGAGGCGAACCTGTCCGAATCGGATCTGCACGACTACGTCACGTGGGCGGCCGGTCGATAGTGCGGTAGTGGTCGGCGATGTCGCCCGGCGTCGTCAACCACACCCCGGCCGTCTCCGCCACGTGATGCAGCGCGCGGCGGAAGTGCCGCAGCCGATCCGGCTGCCCTGTGAGGAACGTGTGGGTCGAGATCGACAGGACCACCGACTGCTGACGGGACTGCTCGGCGAGCTCGTCGACGGTGTCGACGATGCGGTCGGCGAAGTCGCGACCGGTGCCGTGGTGGTGCACGATCACCGGCAGGTCGTTGATCTCGTGGGGATACGGGACCGACAGGATCGGTCGGGACCGGGTGCGCAGCCACACCGGGCGATCGTCGATCGGCCAGTCCAGAGTGTAGTCGAAACCGTTCTCCGCCAACAGATCCTCGGTCACCGCACTCGGCGCGGCGCCGGGGCTCATCCAGCCCCGCGGCGGGGCTCCCTCGTGCCGCTCGATCACCGCGCGGACGTGCTCGACGGTGCGCCGCTCCTCGTCCTCGTCCTGCGCCACCGGGATGCGCGAGTTGGTGCGGCCGTGGGCGACCACCTCGCCGCCGAGCACCCGGAGCGCCTCGACCACCTGCGGGGCGTGGTCGTAGATCTCGGCGTTCACCAGCACTGTGGGCCTGATACCGACCTCGCGCAGAGTGTCCGCGAGCCGGAACACGCCCACTCGGTTGCCCCACTCGCGCCACGCCCAGTTGTACGTGTCCGGCGACTGCCCGCCGGGCGTGTATCCCAGATCGGTGGCGCCGTAGGCGAAGTGCTCGCAGTTCACCGCGACGTACACCGCCAGCGTGGCGCCGCCCGGCCAGGTGAACTGCGCGCGCTCGGTGATCGGGGCGTAGTCGAACCGGTCGTGGGACGGCAGCATCTCACTCACCCCGCGCCGCGGCGATGGAGGACCGCAGGCCCTCGAAGTAGGGGTCGAGGTCGGCGGCGACCAGCGTCGCGTCGTCGATCGAGGTGTGACGGCCTTCCAGAACCAGGCCAAGCCCGTCGTGCGTCCCCCACGCCCACCACCGGTCCTCACCGCCCCGAACGTCGAGCCGCACCACTGCACCGTCCACGGAGACCTCCGCGGTCCGGGTCGGCGCCTCCTCGATGGACTGCCGCCGGCGGCGGTACTCCGGTGACATCGGCGTCAGGCCGACGGCCGCGAGCATCGTCGACATCGCCTTCCTCGCAGGGTCTTTCGTGGTGGTGACGACGTCGAGGAACGGCGCCGAGACGTCGTCTCCCGACTCGAGTTCGGATTCGAGCTCGCCGTGCCGCAGGGTCACCGTCGTCAGGACGTCGTTCTCGCGCTCCCAGGGACCGAGCACGCGCGGGCCGGTCCAGTCCCGCAGTGCGAACGTCGGGAAGGTCCGCGCTTCCGCCCGGAGCCGGTCCTCGATGGCACGCTGCATGGTCCAGAACTCGTCCGTGGTCAGGTGGCCGGTCGGGTACATGCGGTGGGGATGCCCGGGATGCTGCGCCGGCTAACCCCGGTGGGCACACACCCGGCACGCCCGCGACGAGTTTTCCTCGCCGCCGCGGTCTACTTTCTCGAGCGTTCCATTCGGGGACGCCGGACATCGTTCGGGAGACACCATGACGCGCATGCTGTTCGTCAACACCTACGTCGAGGACGTGGCCGCGAGCCGCAGCTTCTTCGGCGCCCTGGGGTTCGCGTTCGACGAGACCTTCTCGGACGAGAACACCGCGAGCATGATCGTGAACGACGCCACCACGGTGATGCTGCTGGCGCGGCCGAAGTTCCAGGAGTTCATCCTCGACGAGATGACGGACACGAGCCGGAGCCGAGAGATGTTGCTGGCGGTGTCGGCGGACAGCCGCGAGGCCGTGGACACCCTCGCGGACACGGCGCTGCGCCACGGCGGCAGCGCCTGGACCGACCCGCAGGATCACGGGTTCATGTACGGGCGGTCCTTCCGCGACCTCGACGGCCACGTGTGGGAGGTCATCTGGATGGACCCGGCCGTCGTCGCCGGTGACGGCCCGCCCGACATGTGAGCACCCACGCGAGTTCCGCCACACGATCGGACACGTATCCGCGAGATCGCGGGATGCGACCTGATGGTGTGGGGGAACTCGCGCACCCGTCAGCCGAGGACGTGCTCGCCGAAGATCAGCCCGCGGACCACCCACGTCAGGTCGTCCATCGTGCGCTGCTCACCGGCTGTCCAGGTGTGGGGGCACGCATGCCACGCGGTGAGGGCCCCGACCGCACGGTCGTCGGCGTCGCGCAGCGGATGCGCGAGGTAGGACCCGACCGCCCCGCCGACCACCGCGGGGTGCGTGGCGATGCGCGCGTCCGAGGCCGCGTCGTGCACGACCCACGACCCGGCACCCGACTCGATCACCTGCGCGGCCAGGGAATCCTCGAGCGACGCCTCCCGTGAGTCCGCGAACGCCGGCGCCAGGCCGATCGCGCCGAGGTAGAACACGCGGTCTCGGTCGACGAGCACGATGGCGGCGGACGGCACCCGCAGGGACTCGACGGTGATCGAGACGGCCCGCTCGAACACCGGCGCCCGCGGCGAGTCGAGCAGTCCCGTCCGCCACACCGAGCGCAGCCGGTTCGGATCTCGCACCCGGCGTCCCGCCTCGGTGGGCCCGGCCGGAGTGCGCAGCAACCGGGCCAGCACGGTGTCGTGGATGTACTGCTCGGGCGTCTGGCCGGCGGCGCGAGCCTGGTCCGCGAGCAGCGCGGCCATTTCGTCGTCGAAGTGCGGGTCGCGCGCCATGCGACGACCGTAACCCGCCGACGGGTGTTGCGGCGGTGACCTGCCTAGTCGACGGCGGTGACCACGTCCACGTCGTACGCGGCGGACGGCGCGCCGAGGATCGCCGAGAGGGTCGTCGCCGCCACATCGACGGTGCGTCGGTGGACCGGACGGCGAACCGTGACACGCGTGCCGCAACATCGGTGGCCCTCGGTGTAGAGCTCGAGGGCCACCACCTCCGTTCCGGCGGCGATCAGTGCGCGCACCAGCGCGGTGCGCACCACCACGTCGGTGATGCGCAGGGTGTCCGCGCCCGCCGCCGTCGGGAACACGGAGTCGAGCGGCCACGCCCGCACCCCGACGCCGCGCACCCGGGAGATCGCGCGATCGGTGACGTCGATCCACCTCGACGGCCGGTCGCCGCGGCGCCGAACCGCGTCGGCGGCGCGGTCGGCCGGTCCGCCGCTGCGCGTCACGACCAGGCATCCAATCGGGCTTCGAGGGTGGCCCGAGCGCGCGCGATCTGACCGCGCACCGCGCCGGGCGTCATGGACATGATGTCGGCGACGTCGACCACCCGCAGACCGTCGACCTCGCGCAGCACCCAGCACGCCCGTTGGCGGGGTGGCATCGTGGCGAGGACCGCGTCCACGGCGACGAGAAAGGCTGCGCCGGAACAAGTTCTCGACGGGTCGGTGTGCGGGTCGGTGCAGGCACCGTCGACGACGTGGTCGTCGGCCGGCCGCGGAATGCGGCGACGGCGATGGTCGAGGGACTTGTGCGAGGTGATCCCGAACAGCCAGGTCCGCAGAGCCGACTCCTGCCGATAGCCGGCGATGGCCTTCCACGCGGCGACGAAACTGTCCTGCACCACCTCCTCCGCGGCGCCGTGATCGCCGAGCATCGACTCGGCGAACCTCGTCATCGACGGCGCGAACCGCCGCACGATCTCGTCGAAGGCGTCCCGATCGCCGACGGCCGCAGCTGCGGCCAGTGCGCGGTCGGGCAGCGACGCGAGGTCCAGCGTCGGGAACCGCCCGCCCGGGGCAGGCGCGGGAGCGGACGACCCGTCGGCCCCCACCGGCTGCACGGTCTGCACACCGGGCACGCGGGACGGATGCACCAGCACGACGCGCCCCCCCGTTCCCGACAGCCCCCGATGCACCCACGTCGTGGGCACAACGCACGCGTCGGGATTCCCCGCCCCGCCCCTCCTTACACCCGGATGACGCAGTTCACTCGGTCCCCCGCGTGCGCTTTCCGCGTCGGCATCCGACTCACGGCCACACGATCCGCATCGCGGGTCGATCGCACACGACACGAAAGGACCTCGGTGACCACCCCCCGGACCCCGTCCCGCCGCCGCCACGTTCCCGCCGGGAGCCGCGGCCGCACCACCGTCGCGCCCGCGGTGGTGGAGACGACGGCCGGCCTGGCCGCGGCGGAGGTGCCGGGGCTGCATCCCCACCCGGCGCGGGTGGATCGTCGAGCCCCGTCCGCACGCGCACGTCGCGGCGTCACCGCGCGAGTGCGCCACGGCCGGGCCGACATTCGCCTCGACGTCGTCGCCGACTACGGCGTCCCCATTCCGGAGGTCGCGGCCGACGTCCGACGCGCCGTCGGTGCGGCCGTGTACGCCCGAGCCGGCGTCCGGGTCGACACCGTCGACGTGGCCGTGCACGACGTCTCCCGTCCGTCCCTCCCCTACCGACCACTCGAGGAGCAGAAGCGATGAGCAACAACACATCCGACACCACCCCCGCCCCGATCACCGTCTACGCGGCCGAACTGATCGGCACCGCCGTCCTCGTGATCGGCGGCGTCGGCACCGCCGTTCTCGGCGACGAGGTCGGCACGGTCGGCATCGCCCTCGCGTTCGGCCTCACGCTGCTGGCCCTCGCCTTCTTCATCGGGCCGATCTCGGGGTGCCACGTCAACCCCGCCGTCACCCTGGGCGCGCTGATCGCCGGGCGCATCGACGCCGCCCGCGCGGCCGGCTACGTCGCCGCGCAGGTGGTGGGCGGAATCCTCGGCGCCGCCGTGGTCTACGCGATCGCCGTGGGCTCCCCCGCCTACGACCGGTCGGTGGACGGGTTGGGCGCCAACGGCTTCGGGGACGCGTCCACCGGCGGCTTCTCCCTGGCGGCCGTCGCGATCGTCGAGATCGTGGCCACCGCGATCCTGGTCCTGGTCGTCCTGGGTACCACCGCGGGCCGCAGCGCCACCGTCGTCGCGGCCGTCCCGATCGGCCTCACGCTGACCGTGCTGCATCTGATCGCCATCGGGGTCGACGGCACCTCGGTCAACCCGGCGCGCTCGATCGGTCCGGCCCTGTTCACCGGCGGCGACGCCATCGGCCAGGTCTGGGCGTTCGTGGTCTTCCCGCTGATCGGCGGCCTCGTCGGCGCCGGCCTGCACCGAGTGCTGTTCTCCGCCCGGCGATCCTGACCCGTCAGGGAATCCGCGTCGACAACTCCACCGTCATGGTCGCCCCGCCGCCCGCGGTGTCGGACACCGTCACCGTGCCGCCCATGGCCTCGACGAATCCGCGCACCACGGACAGACCCAGCCCGACGCCCGTCGTGTTGTCCCGGTCGCCCTGCCGCTGGAACGGCGCGAACACCGCCTCGGCGGCATCCGGCGCGATGCCGGGTCCGTTGTCCGCCACCGTGATCACGGCGCGGCCGGCCCCGGTATCGGCGGCGGTCACCCGGATCGTCGACTCGGGCGCGTGGCGGACGGCGTTGTCGACGAGGTTGGCGAGCACCCGTTCGAGCAGCCCGGCATCGGCGGCCACGACGACGTCGTCGACGCCCGTCTCGACGCGGTCGATCGACACGCGGCTGCTCGCCAGGGCGCGCTCGAGCACGTCGGCCACCGGCACCGCGGTCAGCGTGGGTCGGACGACCCCGGCGGCGAGGCGGGACGAGTCGAGCAGGTTGCCCACCAACGCGGTCAGGTGGTCGGTCGACTCCTCGATCGTGGCCAGCAGTTCGGCGGTGTCCTCGGCCGAGAACTCCACGTCGGTGCTCCGCAGACTCGACACGGACGCCTTGACGGCCGCGAGCGGGGTCCGCAGATCGTGGCCGACCGCCGACAGCAGCGCGCGCCGCAGCCGGTCCGCCTCGGCGAGGGCCGCTGCCGCACTGGCCTCCTCGGCCAGCTCGGCCTGGCGGATCAGGCCGCGGGACTGGTTGGCGACGGCCGTCAGCACCCGTCGATCGTGGGCGCGGGTCGCCGGGCCGGCCAGGAGCAACGTGTAATCCCCGTCGGCCGTCGCGACCACGGTGTCGGCATCGTCCGCCGACGTCGGCGGCGCGTCACCCGCCGACCCGACGACGGTCCCGTCGTCGTCGACGAAGGCCACGGCCTGCTGACCGTAGGTCTCGCGGACGCGTTCGAGCAGCGCCGGCAGATCGGCGCCCCGCAGGACGGTTCCGGCGAACAGCGCCAGCAGTTCCGCCTCCTGCGATGCGCGCCGAGCCTCCCGCGACCGCCGGGTCGCCGCGTCGACGAGCACTGCCACGGCGACCGCCATGATGAGCAGCACGACGGTGGTGACGAAGTTGTCGGGCTCGGCGATCGTGAAGCTGTAGCGAGGCTCGGCGAAGAAGAAGTTCAGCAGCAGCCCGGCGATCAGGGCGGACAGCGCCGCGGGGATCACGCCGCCGAGCAACGCCACGGCGAGCACCACGACGAAGAACAGCGCGCTCTCGCCACCCAGTTCGAGGTAGGGGTCCACCAGCATCATGGCGAGCGCGGACAGCACCGGCACCACCACGGCCGCCACCCACGCCAGCACGCGGCGACGCGCGGTGTCCGGACGCAGAAGGCGTCGCCACCGCCATCCGCCGCCCATCTCGGCGTGCGTGACCATGTGCACGTCGATCTTTCCCGAGTCGGCGATGACGGCCGCACCGATCCCCTCGTCGAGGATGCGTGCCCACCGCGAGCGTCGCGACGTGCCGATGACGAGCTGCGTCGCGTTGGCGCCGCGGGCGAAATCGAGCAGCGTGGCCGGGACGTCGTCGCCGACGACGCTGTGCATGCTCGCGCCCAGCGCGGCGGCGAGCCGACGCACCTTGCCCATCTGCGGGGCCGAGACGCCGGCGAGCCCGTCGCCGCGCACCACGTGCAGCACCATGAGCTCGGCGCTCGACTTGGCCGCGATGCGGCGAGCCCGACGTACCAGGGTCTCCGACTCGGGACCGCCGGTGACCGCGACCACCACACGCTCGCGGGCCTCCCAGGTGTCCGTGATGTGGTGTGCCGAGCGGTATTTCGCCAGGGCGGCGTCCACCTGGTCGGCGATCCACAGCAGCGCCAGTTCCCGCAGCGCGGTGAGGTTGCCCTGCCGGAAGTAGTTCGAGAGCGCGGCGTCGACCTTGTCCGGGGCGTAGACGTTGCCGTGAACCAGGCGGCGTCGCAACGCCTCCGGAGCGACGTCGACCAGTTCCACCTGCTCGGCGCCGCGCACCACGGCGTCGGGGACCGTCTCGCGCTGCCGGACCCCGGTGATCTGCTCGACGACGTCGTTCAGACTCTCGAGGTGCTGGACGTTGACGGTGCTGACGACGTCTATACCGGCGGCCAGGATGTCCTCGACGTCCTGCCAGCGCTTCTCGCGCCGGCTGCCCGGAGTGTTGGTGTGGGCCAGCTCGTCGACCAGCACGAGGGCCGGCGCTCGGGCGATCACGGCGTCGACGTCGAGCTCGCGGGCCTCCGCACCGCGGTAGCGCACGGTCCGCAGCGGGACCTGCTCGATACCGTCGAGCAGCTCCGCGGTGTGGACGCGGCCGTGGGTCTCGATGACCCCGGCCACCACGTCGCAGCCGCGGCCCTTCCGTCGGTGCGCCTCCCCCAGCATCGCGTACGTCTTGCCGACGCCGGGGGCGGCACCGAGGTAGATCCGGAGTTCGCCCCTGGTGCTCACGTCGTCCATCGAACCGTGTGACGTCTCGGTTGTCAGGAGGGGGTGCAGGTCGGCGCGGTGAGACCGAGCGCGACGTTGAGCTCGGGCACGTTCACCGCCTCGGCGCCGAGAAAGCCGAACTGTCGTCCGTCGGTGTGCTCGGCGACCAGAGCCCGCACGTCGTCCTCCGATCGGCCGGTGACCGCGGCGACCCGCGGCACCTGGATCGCCGCGTAGGCCGGACTGATGTGGGGGTCGATTCCGGATCCGGAGCCGGTCACGGCGTCCACCGGAACGGCTTCCGGCGCGACGTTCTCCCGCTCGGCGACGGCGGCGCGTCGCTGCTCGACGAACGAGGCCAGGATCTCGCTGCTCGGCCCCTGGTTGGTCGGCAACGCCGCCGAGGGGTCGCCGGGGGCGAACGCGTCGTCGTCGGCGACCGACCCGGTCACCCGCGCGTGGAAGTACGGGTCCGGTTCACCGTCGGGCACCTGCGGATCGACCCCCACCAGCGAGCTGCCGACGACGCATCCGTTCGCATCGCGCAGTGCCGATCCTTCGGCGCTGTCGGTGCCGAGGCGCGAGACCGCCCACACCGCAGCGGGATACGCGATGCCGAGGATCACCGTCAGTGCGAGCAGCACCGACAGGCCGGCGACGATCTGTCCGAGAAAGCGTTGAGTCCAGCGCATGATCAGCCCATTCCGGGAACGAGTCGGACGACGAGGTCGATGAGCCAGATCCCGACGAACGGGGTCACCACCCCACCCACGCCGTAGACGAGGAGATTCCGTCGCAGTAGCGCCGAGGCGCCCGCCGGGGTGTAGCGCACGCCCTTCAGCGCCAGCGGGATCAACCCGATGATGACGAGCGCATTGAAGATCACGGCGGAGAGAATGGCCGACTGCGGTGTCGCCAGTCCCATGATGTTCAGTGCTCCGAGCTGCGGGTAGACGCCGCTGAACAGGGCGGGAAGGATCGCGAAGTACTTGGCCAGATCGTTCGCCAGCGAGAACGTCGTCAGCGCGCCGCGCGTGATGAGCAACTGCTTGCCGATCTCGACGATCTCGATCAACTTGGTGGGATCGGAATCCAGATCCACCATGTTCCCGGCCTCCTTGGCCGCCGACGTGCCGGTGTTCATCGCGACACCGACGTCGGCCTGCGCGAGGGCGGGGGCGTCGTTGGTGCCGTCGCCGGTCATCGCGACCAGCCGCCCGCCCTCCTGCTCGGACCGGATGAGGGCCAGCTTGTCCTCCGGCGTCGCCTCGGCCAGGTAGTCGTCCACTCCGGCCTGCGCGGCGATGGATGCCGCGGTGAGCGGATTGTCACCGGTGACCATGACGGTGCGAATGCCCATGGCGCGCAACTGCGCGAACCGGTCGGCGATGTTCGGCTTCACCACGTCGGAGAGCTCGACGACGCCGAGGACCCGGGCGGAACCGGACGACGCCGTGGCCACGACGAGCGGCGTACCGCCCCTGCGGGCGATCTCCTCGGCCGTGTCGTCCACCGCCGGGTCGACGGTGCCGCCCTGCTCCCGCACCCACGCCAGCACGGAGTCGGTGGCGCCCTTGCGGACTCGATCGCCGTTCAGGTCGACGCCGCTCATGCGGGTCTGGGCCGTGAACGCCACGAATTCGCCGCGGGTCTCCTCGTCGGTGGCGGACGCGGGCAGCTCGTGGTCCCGCACGCAGAGCTCGACGATGCTGCGTCCCTCCGGGGTGCCGTCGGCCAGCGAGGACAGCCGGGCGGCCGCGGCGAGCGCGCCGACGTCGACGCCCGGTGCCGGATGCAGGCCCGTCGCCCGGCGGTTGCCGTAGGTGATGGTGCCGGTCTTGTCCATGAGCAGGGTGTCGATGTCACCGGCCGCCTCGACGGCCCGCCCGGACATGGCCAGGACGTTGCGCTGCACCAGGCGGTCCATGCCCGCGATGCCGATGGCCGACAGCAGTGCGCCGATGGTGGTCGGGATGAGGCAGACCAGCAACGCGATGAGCTGGATCGGATCCGCGGCACGCCCGGCGTAGGCGCCCATCGGTCCGATCGCCACGACGGCGAGCAGGAACACGATGGTGAGCGAGGCCAGCAGGATGTTCAGCGCGATCTCGTTGGGCGTCTTCTGCCGAGCGGCGCCCTCGACGAGCGCGATCATGCGGTCGACGAACGTCTGGCCCTGCGCCGCCGTGATTCTCACGACGATGCGGTCCGACAGCACGGTGGTGCCGCCCGTCACCGCGGAGCGATCGCCGCCCGATTCACGGACGACGGGCGCGGACTCGCCGGTGATCGCCGACTCGTCCACCGTGGCGATGCCCTCGACGACGTCGCCGTCGCCGGGGATGGTCTCGCCCGCGACGACCACCACCTCGTCACCGACGGCGAGGACGGTGGCCGACACCTCCTCGGTGTCGCCGCCGGCGATGCGGCGACGAGCGACGGTGTCGCGCTTGACCGCTCGCAGGCTCGCCGCCTGCGCCTTGCCTCGTCCCTCGGCCACCGATTCGGCGAGGTTGGCGAAGATCAGGGTGAACCAGAGCCACACCGCCACGGCCCACGCGAAGACCGACGGGTCCAGCGCCGCCAACACGGTGGTGGCCACCGAGCCCACCAGGACCACGAACATCACCGGGTTGCGGGCGAGGTGGCGCGGGTCGAGCTTCGCGCACGCCGTCGGGAGCGAGGTCACCATGCGGCGTGGACTGAAGTAGCCGGTGCGGACCGGGGCGACGGCCTCGCCCTCGGTGGGGGTCACCGGATCGAGCGGAGTGAGAGTCGTGAACGTCATTGCACTGCCTCTGCGATGGGGCCCAGCGCGAGCGCCGGGAAGAACGTGAGCGCGGCCACGAGGACCACGGTGCCGAGCAGGAGCGTCGCGAACAGCGGACCGGTCGTCGGGAGCGTGCCCGGATTCGGCGGGGTGCGCTTGGTGGTGACCAGGGATCCGGCGAGCGCGAGCACCAGCACGATCGGCAGGAACCGGCCGAGGAGCATGGCGAGGCCGAGCGAGGTCTGGAACCAGTCGCTGGTGACGGTGAGGCCGCCGAAGGCGCTGCCGTTGTTGTTGGCCGCCGAGGCGAACGCGTAGAGCACCTCGGTGAAGCCGTGGATCGACCCCGGCGTGCCGGGGTCTCCCGAGTTCCCCTGGTACCCGGTGGTCGAGGGGAGCAACACCGTGACGGACGTCCCGATCAACACCAGTGCCGGCATGACGAGCACCGACAGTGCAGCGAGGGTGATCTGCCGGCGGCCGATCTTCTTGCCCAGGTACTCCGGGGTCCGGCCGACCAGCAGGCCACCGACGAAGACGGCGACGATCGCGAGCACCAGCAGTCCGTAGAGACCGGTTCCGACGCCACCCGGGGCGATCTCGCCGACGAGCATGTTGAGCAGGACCGCGCCGCCGCCGAGCGGCGACATGCTGTCGTGGGCCGAATTGACCGCTCCCGTGGACGTTCCCGTGGTGGCGACGGCGAAGAGCGTCGAGCCGGGGATACCGAACCGGACCTCCTTGCCTTCCATCATCGAGCCGGCGGCCTCGGCCGCGACGCCCCGCGCACCGGCCTCGGCCGCGGCGGTGACGGCGAGCAGCGCTGCGAACAGTGCCCCCATGACGGCGAGGAGTGTCAGGCCCTGTCGACGGTCGCCAACCATCGTGCCGAAGGTGCGCGTGAGGGCCACCGGGATCAGCAGGATGGCGAGGATCTCGACGACGTTGCTCAGCGGCGTCGGGTTCTCGAACGGGTGGGCGGAGTTGGCGGCGAGGATGCCGCCACCGTTGGTGCCCAGTTCCTTGATCGCCTCCTGCGAGGCGACCGGGGCGAGGGCGTTGGTGACGGAGGACCCGTCGAGACCCGTCGCGGTGAAACCGGTGGAGAAGGACTGAATCACGCCTTGCGTCAACAGGATCAGGGCGATCACGAACGACAGGGGCAGCAGGATGCGCAGGGTGCCTCGGACCAGGTCGACCCAGAAGTTGCCCAGTTCGCCGCCCACGCGCACCCGGACGAATCCCCGAATGACCGCGGCCGCGACGGCCAGGCCGACGGCAGCGGACACGAAGTTCTGCACCGCCAGACCCACCGGCTGGGTGAGGTTGGACATCGTCGTCTCCGGGACGTACGACTGCCAGTTGGTGTTGGCCACGAACGAGATCGCGGTGTTGAACGCCACCGACGGGCTCACCCCCGGCAGCGCACCGTTCAGCGGCAGCACACCCTGCATCCGCTGCAGCAGGTAGAGGAAGAACACGCTCGCGGCGGAGAAGCCGAGCACCGACATGGAGTAGCCGATCCACGTCTGCTCCGCGCGGGGGTCGATGCGGCACACGCGGTAGATCAGGGACTCGACGCGGGAGTCGGTGCGGGGACGGGTCCGGGTGCGCAAGGCGGTGCCGCCGCCGGTGTCGGGGTCGACACGGGGGTCGTCGTCGCCGGGGGACGCGTACACCCGAGCCATGTAGTTGCCCAACGGCACGTACGCGGCGGCGAGCACGATCACGACAGCGGCGATCTGCAGGCCGGCCGCCAGTGCGGGCGACATCAGAACCGCTCGGGATCGAGCAGGGCGACCAGCAGGTAGATCACCAGAGCCGCGGACACCGCCACCAGGATCACGCTGGTGGCGCCGTCGACGGTCATCGCCCGCCACCCGTCGTGGGGGAGGTGGCGAGGGCACGCACGAGCGCCACGCAGACGCCGAACCCTCCCGCTGCCACCAGGAGATACGCCAGATCGGCCATCGGAGTCGATGCCTCTTTCGGTCGGCCATCGGAGCGGGTTCGCTCCGACACCGCCGGCGGGTCGCGCGGCGGTCGTGTTCTGTCTACGACCGACCGCCGACCCGGAGAGGGCTCCTTACGCGTCCTTGATGCCGGGGAGGCTCGTCATGACGCGGTGCTGACGGAGGATGCTCAAGCGTCTTCTTCCGGTTCGAAGGTGGAGTCCTCGGAATGGCCGACGGCCACGCCCTCGTCGGTGTCGGGGATGGTGTTGTCCTCGCCGAGGCCGCCGTCGTTCTCGTTCTCGTGCCGGGGTTCGGTCATGGTGCGCTCCTGTTCGTGGGGTCGAACGGGGTGCCCGTCCTCCGCGCGGTCAAACGCGGGCGTAGCGTGCGCCGTGGACCAGGAGGCACGAGGTGGGAACCCGCTACCCGCAGTTGATCTTCGGCGAGCACGCCCGGCGCCGTCAGGGCGAGGCCGTGCGCTCGGGCGCGTGGTCGGTCGACGGCGACCCCGGCCCGCAGGAACTCACGGAGCGCGAACTCACGCTGATCCGCGGTGCATTCCAGTTCCACCTCGGCACGATCACGCCGCACGGGTGGCCGTACGTCCAATATCGCAGCGGACCAGTGGGTTTCCTGCGCCACCTCGGCGGACGCACCCTCGGGTTCGCCGACCATCGCGGCAACCAGCAGTACGCCAGCGTCGGCAACATCGAGTCCACGGGCCGCGTCGCGCTCTACCTCGCGGACCTGCCGCGCCGGCAGCGACTGAAGGTGTTCGGCACCGCCACCGTGGTCGACGAGGCGGACGATCCGGCCCTGCTCGAGCGGCTGCGCACCCTCGACGACGGCAGCCGGGTCGGCGCGACGTGCGAGCGCAGCATCCTGATCGACGTCGAGGCCTTCGACTGGAACTGCGCCCGCAGCCTGGTACCGCAGTACACCGAGGAGCAGGTGCGGCGGCGGGTCCAGCCGTACATCGACGAGATCGCCGCGTTGCAGGCGGAGATCGCGCGGCTGCGGGAGGGCTGAGCCCCGTTCCCGCGGGCGCTTCCCGCAGCTGCGGACGGTGCAGTGCACCGTCCGTACACGCGGGAACGATCCGCGGGAAGGGGTGGCACCGTGGTGGCCGGCGCCGCCCTGGTCACCGGTCACAACGCGGACCCGGTGCGCTCACAGTTGCGCGGGCTCGCCGTGCTGTCCACGCGGTCGCCGCTGACCTCGTCGGCGCCACTGAGCGGCCGATCCGCGCGCGTTCCAGCGATCCGCCCCCGCCCCCGCCCCCGCTGCATCTGACGCGGACAGCCGACAGGCGCGCGGATCGAGCCGCAGGTGACCCGCGACCGCCTACTCGGCGAGCTTCGCCACCGCCTGCGCCCACAGGAAGTACTTGTTGGTGCCCAGGTCACGCACCGTCTTGATGTTGAACGCCGCCTTCAGATGCTCGGCGTCGCTGTCGCTCACACCCTGCAGCGACGCCACCGGGGCATCGGCGAGCTCCGTGATCGGCTTCTCCTCGTACGCCTTGTCGAACTTGTCGGCGATTCCGGCCATCGTGCACCTCCGAGAACGTGGTGTTCGGGCCCCTCGGACGAGAAGCCCGGACACCACGGTACGAGTGTGGGCGATGTGCCGCATGGGGTTTCGGACGAGCCGTCCCGAGTGCCGGGGATGTCCGGTCTCGAACGGGACACCGTCGAGAGACGACGAACGATGCGTGGAGCCGCCTTGGGGAATCGAACCCCAGACCTTTTCATTACGAGAACGACGACAGCCGTTCAGGAGGGTTCACCTGAGGTTGTGAAACACCGCCTGAACTGCGGAAATCGTCCGTGCCAGTTCACCGCGATTCATGACCGTTCGTACCGACATGTGTCACTGTCGTGGCATCGAGAGGAATGTCGAGCGACTTCTCGAATCCTTGGTCTCATGTACGAACCCCCGCAGATCGCGCAGCACTCGAAGGTGGCACCCCTCCGTCGGTGGCGTTCGCCGACGCCACCAGTGACCACAACTTTTGGCAGTCGCAGACCCACCTAAAGCTGCGAGCGGGCGGGCCCCAACGGACCAGCAGGTCGACCGCGGCTGCGGACGCCTCCGATGCTCTCCGGGCCGATCCGCCGGTGCGTCATGGGTGTGCTTCATTGTTCTCCTACCATTCAACACATGGTCGATTGCAAGTACTGCCGCATGCCGCTGTATACGACGTGGACGGGAAAATGCAGAACATGCGGCAAGCAAGCGGGGTTCTTCCGCCAGATGGGCGCGACGCAGACTCTGACCCAGCGGGGCGCGATCAAGGACATGCACCGCAAGATGGAGAAGGCCGAACGCGCGGTCGGTAACAGCTACGGCTTCGAGTACGTGGCGAGTCCTCCGAACGTCCTCCACGGCATGACGTGGCAGGCAGCAGAAGAGCTGGCGTGCAAGTGGATGCGCCGCCACGGATACACCGATGCGAAGTTGACGGCCGGCGGCGCTGACGGTGGGATCGACGTGCTGTCCCGAAGAGCTGTGGCGCAGGTCAAGCATCACGCGAAACCTGTGGGTATCTCCGAGATGCAACGCATTCACGGTATCGCCGCATCGACTCGGAAGAAGGCTCTGTTCTTCTCCGCCTCCGGATTCACGCCCAAGGCGCTGGCATGGGCCAAAAAACACAGAATTGAGTGCTACACGTACCCGAAGGTGACGCGAGTGAAGGTATGAGCCTGTGGCTCCGTAGTTCGAACCTCAGGTGGGCGCACCCTGTACGCGCCACCAACCATCCCCACGCCTCAGGGACACCGTCGGCCTAACCGCTCCCGGCGAACTGCGGGGCGCTGTGATTGCTGCCGGCACCTGATCGCTGCACGTGATGCGGCCGCAGACAAACGCCGTCTTGCTTGTAGCGGCCGGCCTTGAGCGGTCTGCCGGGGTGCAGTTTCGTCTCGTTGAATCCAGCCTGTCAGTGACGAGAGACGCCGCCAACGGTAGTGTCTGCAGGCGAGCTAGCCGGAAGTCGATTCAGTGGGGACAACATATGCACACGTCAGCGTACCGACGCTGCGGCGCCAAAATGCTTCCAGTAGTCGCAGCAGCCGCCTTGCTCTCACCTCTGTCACCCGGCTCGGCTGGAGCACAACCAACGGTCGACTACGCCGTGAGCGCCACGATTGACATCCCTGGGAGGCTTGAAGGTGTTGCTCTGTCGCCGGACGGCAAAACTGCCTTCGTTACCCGTCACACAGATGAAAGCACGGACGGCACGTTGTTCAAGATTGACACTGCCACCCGGGCTGTTGTCCAGTCAGTTACCGCTGAGGGATTCCCGATAGGACTCGCTGTGTCACGGGACGGCGAAACGCTGTACATGGGAAACAACGGGGCCAACACGCTTTCCATCGTTGACGCGCGAACGCTCGTCACGCGAGAGATTGTCCCGACCTGTGAGGGCCCGTTGGGGCTGGCGCTCACCCCTGACGGTTCGAAGGTGGTCGTGGCCTGCCAGTTCGACGGGAATGTGCTGGTCTACGACACCCGCACCAAAGACGTTGCGCAGGTCCGGGCCGGCGAGAGGAGCCTCTTCGTCGCGCTGTCGCCAGACGGGAAAACGGCATACACCACAGATCTGCTTGGCGACTACTCGATCGCGGTAATCGATCTCGCTACAACTGAAGTTACCCGTCGCATCCCAACTGGACGCGAGACAGCTTTCTCAATCGAGGTCGCAGATGGCGGCCGAACCCTCTTCGCAACATCCGGCGGGTCCGAAGGCTATCAGTTACAGAAGATCGACATTGTGTCGGGCACTGCGCAGAAGTTGACGCTCGACAGTCAGTACGCGGGCCTCCTCGACGTAGCACCCGACGGCTCCGTTGTATTCGTTTTGAAGGGCGACGCCGTGGATGTCGTCGATGCCCGCTCTCTTCAAGTCATCGACACAGTCCCCGTTCCGTTCTCAAGCCAAGTTGTTGCTGTGGCCCCTGACAGTCGAGCCGCCTATGTCACCAGTCAAGCATCCACCATCTCAGTAATTACTGATATCACCGCACCGACGCCGACACCGATGCCGCCCACCACGGGGTCCGGTTCAGGATTCGGTAGCTGAGAGCGTGCCTGAACCAGTGATGTTCTAATCACTGCGCCACAATGTACGGACGCCGGCTCGCTTGCTAGAATTTGCAACGGTGCTGCACCTCAGGAGATTGCATTGGGGCCTGTCTTTTCCGATGCATTACTGTAAGCGCTTTAGTCGGCTAGTTTGATGGCTTCTTACGCTGCCGACTGTGGCAAGCTTCTAGAGCGGATCAACGAGGTGTGGTTATCGTTTGCGCTTCGCCTTGAGCCGCAGTGCTAGCGGTTTGAGGGTGATAGTCTCTTCCACCTGAAGCGTGTACGACGGGTCCGGCTTCAGATCGAAAGCCCAAACGATCGAGGCAAGCGCGACGACAATCTCGTGGTACGCAAACTGCCTGCCGATACAGGCACGCATGCCCGTTCCGAACGGCTTATACAGATGGGCGAGGTTGTGTGGGACTCGGCCACGCTCGAACCGATCCGGATCGAACTCATGGCCGTTATCTCCCCAGTCGGCGTGGCGGTGCAGTTGCAGCAACACGACAAAAACCCACTCCCCTTTCTCGAAGGGATGCCCCGCTACTCTGGTGTTTTGCCTCGCTTTCCGGAAGTAACCAGGCGCCACGGGCCACAACCGCAACGTTTCGTCAACTACCCGTCGGACGTATCGCAGTCTGCCCACATCCTCGAACTGCAGGTCTCCGGTCGGGCACACTGCGGCGAATTCGGAGCGCATCCGTTCCACCACGTCCGGTCGCAGCGACAGGAAGTGCAGCGCGAACGCCAACACTCCGGCGGATGTCTCCTGACCAGCGACGAGGAACGTCAGAATCTGGTTCCGGATGTTGTCGTTCGAGAGCCGCTTCCCGGTGGCCGGATCGGCGGTCGACAGCATCAGGTCCAGAAGGTCACCGCGTCCCGCTGTCGAGTCCACTCGGCGGGCACGCACGATGTCATCCACCAGCCCTCGGGCCTCTGCCGTATCGTCGCGGTGCTGGTTCCGTGCGCGCCGAAACACCGTGGCCTCCAGGGCAGGATGCGAATAGGCCGCTCTGTTGATGTATTTCAACATGCGCGAGATCCGGACGATCAGCTCGTGCGGGGCGACCTCGTCGAACGACTGAAAGCTGTGACCGAAGGCTACGTCGCCGATGATCTCGAGGGTCAGCTTGTTCGTATCGGCCGGGATGTTGAGCCAGGCGTCTGGCCCTGCTGCGGTCCAATAGTCGATGAGGAGAGCGGTTTTGGCGATCATCGATTCGTGGTAGCGACGCATCGACGATTGTGTGAACGCGGGCGCGAGAATCGCGTGTGCCGTCGCCCACGAGGGCTCGGAGTTGTGGGCGGTGAACAAGCCGTCTCCTGCGACCGATCTGAGGTCGCGCAGCGGCACACCGAGGAGGCGCGTCCACACCGCCTCGTCGTTGACCGCGGCGACTTCCTCCGGGCCGGATACGTACGTCACGCGCGTGCCGAGGACATTCCGCTCGAACATGGTCCCGTACCGTTGAGCGTCTCGCATGGCCCATTGGCTCGATTCCGTGACATGCAAATCGAGGATGTCCCCCAGGAGGGGAAGTCGGCGCGGCGGGTGCGGGAGTACCCGGTCGGCAGACTTGATCACGCTCTCGTGCGGGGTGGTCATCGGGCATGCTCGCTCACTCGAGTCGGGTTCGTCGAAGAGGGCCAGTCTTTGCTGAGCTCGGCCAGAATGCCGAGCTCGCTCTTCAGATCGCCGCTCGATGCAACCGGGAGGCGGGTGAACGCTCGGGCTGGACACCCGCAGCGTCGCCGGTGCGCAGCATCGGCTAAAGCAACGGCCGCGCCGTCGGCGGACACATCGGCGTCGAGATGCCGACCCAGGAGGCTGATCGAGTCTCGGACCTCGATGCACATTCGGTGAGCACGTGCTTTTGGGGAGGTTCGCCTCCCCGACTGACCCAGAACAACCTCCGGGCATGACGCAACGAGGTCGGCCCACATCGGACGAAGCCTCCGGCACGAACGAGACCAGTAGTCGATGCCTAGGGTTTCGACGGCGCGCTCCACCACCGGGAGCGCAGCACACACCGTGGCGAGAATCAGCAGGTAGGAGTAGCTCGCTTCGTTGAGTTCGACACGGAGCTCGACGAAATCGCGGGACCGACTCACCGCTGACAGCAGGCCCATTGCGAGGATGGATGCGGCCTCCTCCAAGCCCCACACTGCGAGCAATACGAACAAGCCGAACGACGCCATCACCGGTACCGACAGCTGGCCGTGACGCAGCTCTCCGACCGAGACGATCAGAACGATCAGCGGCATCGCGCCCGCCCATGCCGAGAACAGCCCGAAGTAGACGGCGGTAGCCCAACCCGGGAGCAGGTCGATGTAGGTGCCGGAGGAACGAGCGGACGTACCGACGACCAGCATCACAAGCCCTGACGCCACCGCAGCGGCAAGGAGGAACCCGGTCTGTCGCGTCGACCACGATGGGGACCGCCACCGCGCAGCTACCGCAGTCAGTGGTGCACCAGCCCACAGCATCAATACGGTTCCGAGTTGTTGTGTGAACGGCACAGGGAGCGAGCCGACGCTTCCGGCATCGAGGGCCGTTTGAACGGAGGACTCGCGAGCCAATGCTGAGAGGATGGCCAGCACCAGCGCAACATTGACGAGGCGTGCAGTCACGGTCTCCCGAACTGCTGCACGCCGAGCCACCAAAACCACCACCCCTGCGGCCACGACGCAAAAGGTGATCGGCGCCGGCACCGACGACGTCACGAGATGCCCATGAAATCGTCCATGGCCGAGGACCGCCGGTAACGAGAGACACGCGCCGACATCACGAGATCGGCGAACATCTCGGCGTCGCCCTCTTGGTCGTCGTCGAAGGAGGACCTATTCATCACCGACGTCAACGTGATCAAGTCGATGTCAGGGAGCAGAGCGGCCAGCGCCGGCTCGTGCCCCACGGATCCATGGTGGCCCAGCAGCATGTGCCCGACTTCGTGCAACACGGTCTGGTCCACCTGATAGTCCGGCGCTCCCCGTTGGTACACGATCTCGTCTCGGTCCTCGAACTCCAGCCACAGGCCACATGCGAAATCGGTGAAGTCCGGTGTGTCGACGGCGACGAGGTCGAGCCGTCGGTTGCGATGGCGAGACAATTCGAGCAGAAACGCGCTCCGGTTCCACGGACTCGGCACCAAGTGTTCGATCTGGCGCGCCGCCGCGAGAACATTCCTCGCCGTGTCGTTCATGTCCCCCCCGGACAATGTTTGTTGCTAGTTCAGGCCGACAGATCGCTCTCGGCGTTCGCGAAGCTCCCGCAGCACTGCGGTCAATCGCTCGGGATCGGTGTCTTCGTCTCCCCCGCGTAGCCTGACGCCCCGAATGCCGCCCGACACCAGCTCGTCGATCAGAGTCAGTTGGGTGTGAAGCCTGGGGGCTGCGGTCTCGTCGAGAAGGTACTCGCGACTGGACGGAAAAATCTCCGCCAAAGCCTCGACGACGTTGGCCGGGATCGGCCTGGTGCCTCGTCTGAAGCTCGCCATGTCGTCAGCACTCACGGTGGTCGCCGTGGCAATACTGACTGCGCGAGCGACGTCGTCGTGACTCCGCTCGGTGCCGTCGGATGCTCGCCAGACACGAAAGAGAAGGTCGAGTCGCCTGGACAGCGGAATAACGTGCCGCGTTCGATCGTCGATCATTGTTGCCTCCTAGAGAACCTGGCCTCGAATTCGGCGAGCAGACCCTGATCAGCGTCGATCTCCCGGCCCGCCAACCACCGCCGGTACAGCCGCTCTTTCCCGTCCTCGTCGTCGTCTGACCCCGCGGGTTCGTCGAGCAGTTCGCTGAAAACCGCGTACACCGGAGAGAGTGCACCGTTTTCACGCTTGTTCTCTTCGAAGAGGCGCGTGACGTATTCGCCGTACATTGGCCGCAGCGACACCGCCAGCCGTCGGGCCAGGTCCTCGAGACGTGCGTCCTTCATCTCCCGGGCGATCGTGTCGAGCTCGCGCGAGATGCCGAGTAAGTCGAGAACGACGCGAAGGGCGACGGCGACGCCGTCCGGTCCGAGCGAGGCAACCCCGTCGTTTGCTCGCCTCGGCTTCGGCGTCCCGCCGCGAAGCACGTCGGACGCCGAACCCGGTTCCCATTCCAACGCGGCGTCGAGTTTCCCCAATGTCGTGGCGGACACGGTGCGGGTTGTGCCCTCCTCGATGTCCTTCAGCGTAGGTATCGAGGGCCCGCCCCGGTCACGCACCTGTGGACGCGACAGACCGAGTTCGGTACGGCGTTTCCACACGTACTCGGCTAATCGTCCAGGACCGTCCACGTCCAGAACAGTAGAGCGTCGCTGAAGTCACGAGCAAGAAAAACAACTAGACGCGTGAACAGTGTTGATGCTCGTCGACGGGGCGGCGTACTTATGTTTATTTGCGTTTCTCTATCTTTTTGTAGCGGCGCGTTGTTACTCTGCAGGTGGTGGTCCGGACTGGGGAGGCGAAGTGTCCACACATCAGACATACGGCGGCGGTGGCGTCGGAGAGTGCAACGAGATCGTCGTCGACGTGCGAACAGGGCAACGCCTTCGCTGCTCCATCACCGGCGAAGGTGAGCATCACCGCCACGAAGCCTGGTCCGGCGACGGAGAGGTCATCGCACAGTGGGAGGCACCGCCGGCACTCTCGTCCGCCCCGTAGCGACCCCGACGTCGTCACCACAGCAGCGCGCATTCCGGTCCGGAACCGGCCCTCAGTTCCGGACTCGCTCATCGCCACACGATGGCGCGCAATCGATTGTTCGACAACCAATTCCTAATGAGTGGAGATCAGTCATGTCCAAGCACAGTCCCGGGCGGTCACGGAGATCACGAAGCGCAGCAACCGCTGCGCCAGTTGTCATCGGTTGCGTCGTGCTCACCTCCGGTGGGTACGGCGACATCGCGCATGCAGCGCCGCAGGACTTCGTGACCGCACCGGACACCGCGCAGAGCGGCACCACGAACGCCACCCCGGTCCCGGCTCCGACGTCCCAGCGTGAGTTCCTGCCCGGGTTCACCCCGTCACCGCAGGTCCAGCAGTCGCAGTGGCGCAGCTACGACGACTACCAGTCCGGCCGCCAGCAGTCCTCGACCACCACCGCGCCGGTCTGCTACGCCCCGGCCCCGCAGCAGTCCGCCCCGGCCGCGCCCGCACCATTCGTCCCGCCGACCCCGCCGACCCCGCCGCCTCCGCCGACGGTGCAGCGCACCGTCATCTCCCCGATCGACGCACCGGAAGGCACCATCCTGATCGGCAGCCAGGCCGTCGCACGCCCGGACTTCATCGACGCCCGCACGGCCGAGCAGTTCAACAACTCCGCTTCCGCACTCCAAGCCGACGGCGCGAACGCCCTGGTGAACGCCGGACTGGCCGACGCACCGCAGGCCGACCGTGTCGCAGCCGGCGCCGCGACCGGCATCGTCGTCGGCGGCGCAATCGGTGCCGCCGCCCTCGGTATCCCTGCCACCGCCGTCGGCGCTGTCGGCGGTGGCCTGGTCGGACTCGGAATCGGTTCTGCCACGGTGCCGTTCGTGTGGTGGGCACCGGGCATCGGTTGGGTCTTCGGCCCCGGCGTCGGTGCCGCCATCGGTGCCGGTGTCGGTGCCGCCGCG
Organism: Rhodococcoides corynebacterioides; assembly: GCF_019834675.1. Classification (GTDB taxonomy): domain Bacteria; phylum Actinomycetota; class Actinomycetes; order Mycobacteriales; family Mycobacteriaceae; genus Rhodococcoides; species Rhodococcoides corynebacterioides_A. The sequence goes on from NZ_JABUBU010000005.1 coordinate 64,572, forward strand.
CTCGGTGTGCCCGCGGCCTTCGTCGGTGCGGGTATCGGCGGTGCGATCGGTGGTGCCATCGGCGCGACCGCGTTGGGCGGCGAGCAGACCACCATCACCGAATCCGCCCCCGCCGCTCCGGCGGGGGCTGCCGAACCGGCCCCGGTGTGGACGCCGCCGCAGGATCTCGCCCCGGTCGTCGACTCCGCCCCGGCCTACGTCGAGCAGGCCCGCACCGCGGTCGCCGAACAGCCCGGCGGCGCAGCCGTGCTGGACGCGGTCGACACCGCCGTCGCCGACGCGACCCCGGTGATCGAGCAGGGCACCGCCGCGCTGAACGCCGCGCTGGCCCCGTTGGGCGTCGCGGTCTGATCGCCGGGTGCAGCCGGACCCGCACTACCCGGGGCCCGGCTGCATCCGAAGGTTCGACACCGACCTCCCCACCCCCTCCACCGAAAGGCGCACTGCCGTGGCCCATTCCGAGGACCCGCACCCCGACGACGGGGCGGACGACTGGTTCACCGCCGCTGATACCGCCCCCGCAGCGGAGCCTGCGGCGGGGGAGAGCGGGCGCCGGCTGAGCCTGGCCGCCCGGCCACTCGACACGGACAGCGTCGACAGCGATCACGACGTCGAGGACTGGTTCGCCGACCACGACACCGCTGCACCGGCCGGTGGTCCGGTCGACGAGTTCGGCACCCGCACCGACACGCTGCGCGCGCACGCCGACCACACCGCACCCGCAACCGGTGCGTCGTGGTGGCGTCGGCATCGCAGCTCGGTCGCCGTCGCCGCCGCCCTCACCGCCCTGGTCGGCGTCGTCGGCGGAGCGGCACTCGTGCTGACCGGCATCGGGGGGCCGGAACCGGCCACCGCAGCACCGTTGCTGCCCACCAGCACCGTCGACACCACCACCGCTGCCGCCCCGGCGCAGCCCGCCACCGGCGAGGTCGCCGCGGCCGACTTCACCTGGTGCGCCGGCCAAGCCCCCGGTGAACCGGTCACCGGGGACACCACCGACCCCGGCATGGCCGCGATCTGGCGGTTCGAGAAGGCGTTCTACTTCGACCGCGACCCCGTCGCCGCCCGCGCCGCCGCCACCCCCGACGCCGTCATGGCCTCGGCCGACCGGCTGCGCCTGGGCATCGACGCCCTCGAGCCCTCGGTGGAGTTCTGCGTCCTCGCCGACCCCGTCTCGCCCGGTGTCTACGACGTGACCGTGGCCGAACGCGGCCCCGGCATCGACCCCCGCACCACCACGCAACGGTTCACCACCGCCGAGTCCGGCGGCACCACCTCCATCACCGCCATCACCCGCCGCTGACTCGACGAGAGGCACCACCGATGACCACCACCACCCGCCGCGCCGGACGCACCGCCGTCGCCGCCAGCGCTGTCGCCGCGACGCTCCTCGCAGCCGCGACCGCCCACGCCGACCCGACCACCACGACCAGCTCGGCGGCGGACTGCGCGCCGCTGCACCTGGTGGTCGTCCCCGGCACGACCGAGATCGACGAGAACAGCTCACCGGACACCGACTCCGGCTTCTTCTCCCGCCTCACCGTCCCGGCGATGCGCGACGCCAACTCCGGCGACACCCCTGCCCTGGAGCGCAGCTACGTCCCCTACCCGGCCTCGTTCGGCGGCAAGCCCGGTGACCGATCCTCCGACACCTACGCGACGTCGGTGCAGACCGGCATCGACAACGCCGAAGCCATGATCGGCGACATCGCGAAGAAGTGCCCCGGCACGCGGGTGTTCGTCTCCGGCTACTCCCAGGGCGGGCAGATCGCCTCCGAGGTCATCCGCGAGATCGGCGCCGGAACCGGCCCCATCGACGCCGACCGGTTCGCCGGCGGCGCCCTGTTCTCCGACCCCACCCGCGGCCAGGGCGAACCCGTCCTCGGCGGCGGTGACCGCGCACCGGCACCGGCCCCCGGCACCACCGGGGACGCGGTGCAGTCCGTCCAGCTCGCCCCCGCGGTCGCCGCGTCACCGCCGACCGGAGGCGGCATCGCCCCCGACCCCGCCGACGCGGACTTCGGCGCCGTCGCCGACCGCGTCGCCTCCTACTGCACCGCAGGCGATCTCGCGTGCGACACCCCCGCCGACGCACCCGCCGCGAAGCTGGTCGCCAACATCGCCGGACAGTCCTCGATGGACACCCGCGACCCCGTGCGCATCCTCACCGACGTCTCCACCGCCGTCGGCCGATCCGCCCTGCTCACCAGCGCCTCGGTCGTGAACGACAACATCGACTTCGACTCCCGCGCAGGCCGGTTCGAGGTCACCCCCGCATCGGAGACGGTGCTGGGGAAGATGGCGAAATACTCCGACCCCACCGCCGTCACCGACGGCGAGGCAGTCGACGAAGCGGTCGGCGCGGTCACCAAGATCGCCGGCATGGCGATCGGGGCGGCGATCACCGTCGCCAAGGACGTCATCACCCCCGAGACCATCGGCCAGCTCGCCGCCGTCGGGCTGGCGAACCCTCCGGCTGCGCTCGCCGTCCTCGCCACCAAGGTCGGTGCCGCGGCGGTGAAGCTGGTACCCCCGGCGACGATCGACTCCGCCGTCACCGCCGCGTTCGACGAGGTCACCCGCACCGTCGACGACAACGCGGGCCTGGCGAAGCTGGTCACCGACACCTCGTACTGGAACACCGCGGCCAAGCACGGCTCCTACGACAGCGTCCCGGTCGGGACTCGCGGGGAGACCCCGGTGCAGCTCACGGTGCGGTGGATCGTCGCCCTCGCCGCCGACCTCACCGGCGACAACACACTCGCCGAGAAGGTCGGGGCTGTTCTGACCCGCAGCGCCCAGTTGCTCGCCACCACCGACACCGTCCGCCCCGCCGGCCAGATCCTCAGCGCCGGTACCGCGTCCGCACGGGCGAGGTCGACCACGGCCACCTCGTCGACCACAACGCCGTCGGCCACCACCACCACTACACCGGCCGGGGCGTCCTCGACCGGAACCCGGTGACCGATACACACGATTCAGGAGGGACGGAGATGGCCGCACAGCCGATCGACGACCACCAGCTCTACACCGACGACACCACCGGCTCGACCCCCGTCCCCGCCGGACTCCGCATCCCCCCAGTCGAGCGGCAGGCACCGATCCATCCTGACCCGGTCGCCGGGCCGGGACGCCCGCCGGTGATGTGGCTGCTCGGCGCGCACGGCGGCGCCGGAGTCTCCACCCTCGCCCGGGTATGGGCACCCGCGGCGGATGCGCTCGGTGGGTGGCCCGCCGCCGACCGGTACCGGTCGGTGATCGTCGTCGCCCGCACCCACCGCACCGGCCTCGCCGCCGCCCACGACCTCCTCCTGCAAGCCGCCGCCGGCCTCGTCGGCGGGTGCACCGTCATCGGACTCGCACTGGTGCCCGACGCCCCCGGCAAACTCCCGAAGACGCTGCGGCGCAGCGCCGACGTCGTCGCCTCCGCCGCACCCGTGGTGTGGCACCTGCCGTGGGTGCCGGACCTACGGGTGCACACCGCCGACGACCTCGCGCCGTGGTCACCCGCCGAACCCGACCCGACCCCACCGGGCCGACTACGCGCGCAGGTCACCTCCGCCGCATCCCCGCACCCCGGACTCGTCGCCGCCGGGCACGCCGCGTTCGACGCCGCCCGCACCGCCGCCGCCACACGCTGACCGACACCCCAACCCCGACCCCACCGCTCACACCACCGGAGGAAACCCATGCTCACCACCACCGCGACCGTCGTCCTGGCCCAGAACATCGGCGACGTCGACCCCACCGCGCCGAGCGGGGAGTTCGGCGACAAGATCAACATGCTCATGTCCTGGCTGATGTGGGGCTGCATCTTCGCCTCCGTCGCCGCGATCATGATCTGCGGCGCCACCCTCGGCTACCAGCGCATGACCGGCGGCGGCGGAGACAGCACCGGCAAACTCGTCGGCGGCCTGGTCGGCGCGGTCATCATCGGCGGAGCCGCCGGCCTGGTCAACGGACTCATCCTGTGACCGCCCCGGCATCAGCACTGGGGACCACCGTGCTGGGGTGGTCGACCTGGGGAATCGTCATCGCCAGCACCGCCGTCGCGTGCGGCGCGTCCTTGCTGATCGTGCATCACACGAGACTCTCCGACGTATCCGAGCCCCGCCTGCTGCTGATCCTGGTGGTCGCCGTGGTCCTCGGCGGGCTCGCCGGCCTGGTGAACGGACTCGTCCTGTGACCGCCGCCGTGCACACCGCCGCCGGGGTCGACGAGCTGAACGAGACCGCCACCGGTGCCTTCGACTCCGCGGTGAGCCTGCTCGAACTGCTCGCCCGCGGGGCACTGATCGTCTCCGCCATCGGCATCGCCGTCGGAGTGGTCATGCTCGTCTCGGGCAGCTCCCGCGCCATCGGCACGATCCTCGGCAGCGTCACCGGCGTCGTCCTGGCCACCGTCGGACTCTCCGGCGGCATCGACTGGATCATCGGCCACGCCTCGCTGGCGGGGGTCGGCACATGAGCACCACCGTCACCCTCGCGGCCGCGGCGATGGTGCTGGCGCAGCCGCCGACCTCCCCGGTGACCTTCCCCTCCGAGGTCTGGGGACCGCTCATGACGGCCCTGTCGTGGCTGCTGTGGTTCGCCATCTGCACCTGCATCGCCGCGCTGTTCGTCTGCGGTGCGGTGTTCGTCAACCAGCGCAAATCCACCGGAACGCAGGTCGTCGAGGACGCCACACTCGGCCGCATCCTCGTCTGCGCCGCCGTCATCGGCGGCGCCGCCGGCATCGCCCAAGCCGTCCTCGCCTGACCCACCCATCCGAAAGGTGCCCCGCCCGTGACCGTCTCCCGCACCGCCCGCCTCACCGCCGCCGCGGTCGCCGTGATCCTCGCGGCCGCCGGATGCGGCACCGACGACACCTCCGACACCGCCGCCCCGAGCCCGGCGGTCGACACCACCTCCGCGCCGCAGGACCTGCAGTGGCGCACCGTCGCCGGTGTCTCCGTGCCCACCTCCCGCACCGCCGGACCCACCGCCGGGACCGGAGCGGCTCGGCACGGGTACGACCGCACCCCGCAGGGCGCGGTGCTCGCCGCGATCAACGGGCAAACCGCGCTCGCCGTCGCGGACGACCGCACCTGGCCGGAGGTCGTCAACACCGTCACCACACCGGGACCGGGACGTGATGCGTTCGCCGTCGCCCGCGCCGGTGTCACCGTCGCCGGCACCGTCCCCGACGCGGCCGCGCCGCGGTTCGTCGGGTTCGAGGTCACCGACTACCAGCTCGACCCACCGACCGCGGCGGTGTCGGTGGCACAAACCATCGGCACCGACCCGCAGCTCTACGCCTATCCCGTTGCCCTGCAATGGATCGACGACGACTGGCGCATCGTTCTGCCCACCCCGGAGGACAACATCGACGCCGCCGAGATCGCCGACCTCACCGGCTACACCACCCTGGAAGGGGCATCGTGACTCGCACCCGCACCCTGATCGTCGCCGCCGCAGCGCTCGTTGTCCTGGTCGTCGTCGGCGCATTTGTCTTCGTCGTGCCGAACCTGCGCGGCGACGAGGACACCGACACCGCCGCCCCGCCGACCTCGGCCGAACCGACCCCCGGCCCCGGGATGAGCGAGCTGAACACCGGCGCCACCGGATTCGGCATCCCGGACGCGGACCTGTCCGGTCGCACCGTGATGGTCCCGAACAACCCTGCCGGGCAACCCCTCCCGCAGCGCGACCCGGCCGGGCCGCGCACCGAATGCACCCCCGACGGGGCACCGGTGACCTCACCGGAGGGGGTGATGATCCAACGCAACTTCGGCGTCTCCACCCTGTACTCCGAGACGGACGGGCCCTCCCGCTTCGACGGCCTGGTCCTCGCCGGCTACAGCCGCACCCCACAAGGTGCCGCGCTGGCCGCCGCGAACATTCTTCCGCGGACTCTCGCCCGCGGCCCGGTTGCTCTCGAAGCGGTCAACAAGCTCGTTCTCGACGGTGGTTCCTTGGTCGACTCCGAGGCTGGTCAGGAGGACGTCGACGGCCCGGTCAACACCGACATCGTCGCATTGCGCGCGCCGATGGGTTTCAAGATCCTCTCGTGCACCAGCAACTTCGTCGTCGTTGAGCTGGCACTGATTCGCGATGTCGACGACACCGGGCAGCGATTGCAGCAACCGCAGTACTACGGCATGCGGCTGAATATGGTCTGGGACAACGGGACGTGGAAGGGGCGTGAGGCAACAGGACCCGGATCGACTGGGCCGTACTCGTCCCTCGACGGCTTCACGCGGTGGGCGCTGTGAGCGCCGGAGGCACCAGCGCCTTCACGCTGATGAGACAAGCTGTTCTGACCGTCCTGGCCACACTTGCAGTCCTCGTCACCAGCGCCGGCCCCGCGGCCGCGCAGGAACCGACTGCGCCCAATCCATCACCGGTGACCGGCATCGTGGACCAGGGCAACGACTTCCAACAAACCCGTCGGGAGTGCTTGGCCGACGGGTCGGACGTTATCCGCGATGGCAGCGCCGCCGACAGGCTGCTCGACTTCTTCAACAGTCGAGGAGCTGCCGATCAGATTCTTTGCCTGGACACTGCGGTTACGGAACATCCCGGTGACGCCCTGGCCACGGCCGCGTCGTCGGCGGCGTCGGCGTTCTGGGGGGACTCGGTCGGCGACTTCGCCAAGGCGGTCATGGAAGGCAACGCCCAAGCGTTCCGGACGGTGATGACGTTCTGGATGACCGCGGGCATTCCCGGCCTCGGCGCTGAAACGGCGATGTCGGGACTGCGGAACATCGTCACCGGCTTCACCGTCGCCGCCCTGTTCGCCTCACTGGTCATTGCGACGACCAAACTCGCCGTCGCCCGCAAACAAGCGGTGATGGAAGGAGCGACGGAGACGGCGTCGATGCTGGTGCGGACGGTGTTCACCGTCGCCCTGCTGCCGGTGTTGGTGCTGATGTTCCACCAGGGCGGCGACGCCGCCTCGGCGTACGCGCTCGAGAGGTTCGTCGGGGGTGATCTGAACGAGAAGATCACCGCGATCACCGCCTTCGACGAGAAGACCGGTCTGGGGCCGGTGTTCGCGCTCGCGTGCGCCGGGTTCGCCTTCCTCGGCTCCGTCGCCCAGTTGATCGCCCTCCTGATCCGCGAGGCGGTGCTGTGCGTGGTGGTGGCGGTGATCCCGCTGGCGGCGGCGTCGTCGGCGACGGCCACCGGGCGCTCGTCCTACAAGTCGATGATCGCCTTCACGTTGGGGGCGTTGCTGTTCAAGCCCGTCGCGACCTTGCTGTATCTGTTCGCGTTCTGGGCGCAGTCCTCGTCCTCCGGTGACCCGGTGGCCTCGGTCATCATCGGCTCGGTCCTGCTCGCAGTCGTCGGGTTCGCGCTCCCGACGTTGGTGCGGATCATCGCCCCCGCGGCCGAGACCATCGCCGCCGGCGGTGGCCAGGCCGCCGGGTTGGCCGCCGCGGGCGGCGCCCTCGCCGGTGGAGCCGGGGCGCTCGGTGCCCGCGCCCTGTCGACCGGTGCCCGCGCGCTCGGCGGCACCGGCGGTGGGTCCGGTCCCGGCCCGGGGATGGGCGCGGCGGGGACCGGAGCGAAGGCACCGGCCGGGTATCGCGGTCAGTACACCGGCGGTGCACCCGTGCTCGGGAAGTTGCACACCGCATCCGGTGCGGTGGGGCGAACCACTCGGGCCGGGTCGAGCGTCGCCGGGGCAGTGCGAGGCGGCACTGCCGCGACGCTCGGCGGCGCGGCCGGTGCAGTGCGCACGGCGGCGTCCGGAGCTCGCGCGACAGGTCAGGCCGCGGGACGGCTCACCGCAGCCGCCGAAGGCGCGGTCGGCAACTACCACGGACGGATCCCCCGATGACCTCGACGGTGCACGACGAACCGGCGATCTTCTCCGCCGGCACCCGCCCGAAGTCGACGTTCGCGTTCGGGTTGTCGGTCAAAGCCGTCGGCTACGCCGCCGCCGGATTCGCCGTCTCGTTCGCAGTGCTGATCTTCGGCGGCGTCATCCCCGGCCTGGCCCTCATGGCCGTCATGGCCGTGCTGCTGGTGCCGCTGGTGGTGGCCCCGAACGGTCGATCCCTCTACGAGACAGGACAGTTCGCGATGCAGTGGTTTCACCGCAAGCACATCTCCCGCTCCACCGAGTACCACGCCGGACCGCATTCGCAGATCCCCGGCGGCCGGTACCGCCTGCCCGGCCTGCTCGCCACGACCACCCTGCACGTCGGCACCGACCGGCACGGCAACGAGTTCGGGATGATCCACCACCCCGCCGATCACCGCTACACCGTGATCGTGGACTGCCTGCCCGGCGGCGACGAAGCGGTGGTGCGCAGCGAGAAGGACCTCTACACCGCCGACTGGGGCGTCTACCTCGCCGACCTGGGCCTGGCCAGTGACATCGTCGGCGCGACCGTGGTCGTGGAGAACATCCCCGCCACCGGCCTGCGCCTGGCTCGCCTCGTCGAACGGGAGATGGCCGCGGCCGCGCCGGGACTGTCTGCGGAGTTCGTGCGGCAGTCGTCGGTGCGGATGCCCTCGGGTCGGCACCGCACCCTGGCGCGGCTGTCGATCACCTTCCGCGCCACCACCCGCGAGCGGCAGAAGGAACCGGAGGAGATGGCCGCGGAGCTGGCGCGGCGGCTGCCGGACCTCTACGGCAACCTCGCCGGCGCAGGTGTCGACGCCCAACCGATGACGGCGGCGGAGATCGTGGCCACCGCGCACCGCTCCTACAACCCGTCGACGGAGAACGACTTCGAAGAGCTCGACATCGCCGGGCAGCCGCACGGGGTGGCGTGGGAGGACGCCGGACCCGGCCGGGCCCGCACCGAGTGGGGTCACTACCGGCACGACGGGGCGACGTCGGTGGTGTGGGAGATGGCCGCACCACCGGAGTCGGTGTTCACCGACACCGTCCTCAAACCGCTGCTCGCCCCGCACGACGACCTGCCCCGCAAACGCCTCACCCTGATCTACCGGCCCTATTCGGCCGGGGACGCAGCGAAGAAGGTCGAGAAGCAACACCGAGACGCCCTGCACGCCATCAACTCCCGCGGCGCCAAGATCAGCTCCGCCGAAGCGGAGAAGCGTCTCGAGATCACCTCCCAGGCCCGCAAGGAGATGGTCTCCGGCGCCGGGCAGCTCCGGTACTCGGCGCTGCTCACGATCACCGCCCAAGACCCGGCCGAGGTGGGGAACGCCGCGGCGGTCACCGAATCGCTCGCCGCCCGCGCCCGCCTGCGGCTGCGGCGCGCGCACGGCTTCCAGGACGCCGGGTTCGCCGCCGGCCTCGGGCTCGGGGTGCTGCTGCCCGACCACATCACCACCTCCGCCCTCGTCCGCCGCAGCTGAACCGGGCCACGACCCGTTCGGCCGACGCCCCCGGCTCCACCGACTCGAAGGGACCGCCCTCGTGACACCCACCGACACCCGCAGAGCCTCCACCGATTCCGACCAGCCGCAGCGGCGGCGCGGGTTCATCCCGGATCTCGACTACGCCGACCTCGCTGCCCGCATCGAAACCGGCGAGACGGCCGAACCGGCGAAGCTCAGCCGTGTCGGGATCGGACTGGCCCGCTGGCGCAACACCCACCGCGACGCCGCCGGTTCCGGCTCACCGCAGGGGAAGCACCGCGCGGACCCGGACTGGCGGTCGGCGCTGGCGACCACGGCGGACGGGGCGCGGGGCGCCGGCGGGGGGCGGATGACCTCGGTGCCCGCCCCGATCGAGTACGAGGCATCGTCGGTGCAGCTCTGCGGGCTCAACCCGTGGGCCATCGGTGCGGCCGCCCCGAACTCGGGCACCATCGTCGGCCAGCACGCCGTCACCGGAGAAGCGGTCGCGTGCGATCCGTTCGCCTACTTCCGCGACAACCACATCGCCAACCCGTCGATGTTCGTCCTCTCCCTCCCCGGGCTGGGGAAGTCGTCGCTCATCCGCAAGGTCCTGCTTGGGGCCACCGCGTGGGGGCAGACACCGATCGTCGCCGGGGACATCAAAGCCGAATACGTCGCCCTGACCACGATGCTCGGCGGGCAGGTCGTCACCCTCGGCCACGGTGGTGGGCATCTCAACCCCCTCGCCGCCGGCACTCTCGGCCAAGCCGTCGTGCGGCTGCGGGCTGCCCGCACCGACGCCGCCGCAGCGGGCGACGCCGCGCGGGTCGAGCACCTGGACGAACTGCTCGGCACGGCGGAGCTGACGGTGCGAACGCGGCAGGTCAACGCCGTGTGCGCGCTGATCGAGCTGATTCGCTACGACACCCACTCGGTGCGGGCGTTCGAGAACTCCATCATCGGTATCGCCCTCGACGAGCTCTACTCCGAACACGGCGGGTTCAACTACGCGCACCCGCCGCTGATCCGGGACCTCTACCAGCGCATCGATACCGGCTCGGAGGCGATGCTGCGCGCGACGTACCAAACCACCCGAGAGGGCTACCGGACGCACATTACCGACCTGATGCAGGCGCTCGGGGCGCTGATCTCGGGGCCGTTGGGGACGATCTTCGCCGACCACACCTCCCAACCGCTCGACCTCGACGCCCCCATGATCTGCATCGACGTCTCCTCCCTCGACCGGGGCGATACCGCCCTCAAGGCCGCGGTGATGCTCTCCTGCTGGGCCGATGCCTACGGGACCGTGGAAGCGGCGCACCTGCTGGCCGACGCCGGCCTGGACCGGCAGCGGTTGTTCCTGCTCGCCCTCGACGAGCTGTGGCAAGTCATCGGCGCCGGACCCGGCATGGTCGCCCGCGTCAACGAGATCTCCCGCCTCAACCGCACCGACGCCACCGGGCTGCTGATGATCACCCACACCGGCCGCGACCTCGAAACCCTGCCCACCGAAGCGGACATCAAGACCGCCAAGGGGTTCATCGACCGCGCCGGCATGGTCGTCTGCGGCGGCCTTCCCATCGGTGAGGTCGAACGACTCTCCGGCGAGCTCAAGTTCACCTCGGCCGAGCAGGACATGGTGACCTCCTGGTCCCGCGGGGCAGCATTGCGGTCGGCGGAGCGGCGGACCGCCCGCTCACCGATCGGGCGGGGGAAATTCCTGATCAAAGTGGCCAAGGACAACACCCCCGGCATCCCCATCCAGACGGTGTTCACCGACCTCGAGATCGACTCCGGAGTCCACGACACCAACGCCCGCTTCGCCGACTACTTCGACACCGCCGCCGGCGACGCTTCGACCGGGCAGGTGCTCCGATGAGGGCCGAATACGCCGCCGAGGTCAAGGAGTGGGCGCTCGAGACGTACCGCTCCTCCCGCCCGAACTACCCATCGCGGGATCAGTGCGTGACCGCGATCGCCGGTCAGATCGGCGCGCACGTCAACACCGTGAACCGGTGGATCAAGCTCGAATTCGGGCCCTCCCGCGAGCCCGCGGCGGACGAGGTGGTCGCCAAGCTCCGCGCCGCCGAAGCCGAGATCGAACGCCTGCTGCGGGTCAACCGTGACCTGTCCGACCGGCTCGCCGCCGCCTCGCCTCGCACGATCGCAGCGCAGTGAAGAAGGGCGGGACGATCGCGCTGGTCGCCGCCCTCGCGGTTGCACTGTTCGTGGTGCTGTTCGTCACCACCATCGGGGGTCGGATCGACTGCGGTCCCACGAGCTCGACACCCGGTGCCCCGGTCCCGGCTGGTACGCACGTCAAGCCGACCGACCCGGCTGCGACCACGTTGACGTCCGGATTCGGTCCGCGGTGGGGCACCGAGCACCGCGGCGTCGACTACGCCGGACCGGTCGGCACACCGATCTACGCCTTCACCGACGGAACCGTGCGAGAAGCCGGACCGGCCGACGGTTTCGGCAACTGGATCATCGTCGACCACGTCATCGACGGAAAGCCCTACTCAACCGTCTATGGCCACATGGAGAGCGACGGAGTACTCGTCACGACCGGCCAGCAGGTCACTGCCGGCCAGGAAATCGGCCGGATCGGCAACGCCGGTCAGTCCACCGGGGCGCACCTGCATTTTGAGGTCTGGGACGGTGGCCGACTACCGGACGGAGCGGGCACGGCGGTCGACCCCGCGTCGTGGGTGGACAGCGCCCGCGCGCCCGGTACCGCGCCGCCCCCGCCCGCACCCGGCAGCAGCGGAAACAGCAGCACCGTCGGAGGGTCCACCGGGCCCGGTGGCAGCGTCGGCGGTCTGAACGACAAGCAGCTCGCCATCTCCAAGCAGACCGTCGCCATCGGCGAGGCGATGAACGTCCCCGAACAGGGCATCGTCGTCGCCCTGGCAACGGTGTCGCGGGAGTCGACTTTCCAGATGTACGCCAGCTCCAACGTCCCGGACTCGCTGAACTACCCCCACGACGCCGTCGGCTCGGATCACCTGTCGGTCAACCAGTTCCAGCAGCAGGTCACCATCTGGGGCGACACCGCTACCCTGATGAACCCCGTCACCGCCAACCGCCTGTTCTACGAGCACCTCCTGGCCGTCCCCGGGTGGGAGTCGATGCCCGTCACCGCCGCCGCGCAGGCCGTGCAGAACTCGGGCCTACCCGGCGCCTACGCCGAACACGAACCCCTCGCCCGCACCCTGTATGCGCAGTTCAAGGGCGCAGGCCGCGACCTCCCCGCCGCGGACCGCGCCGCCCTCGCCGGCGCCGCGGCCGCCGCCACCGTCGGGAGCGGAGCGGCCACCGCCGACTGCGCGGATGCGACGCCGAACACCAACGGCCCCACCTTCACCCCCGGTGGCCCGTTCGGGGCCAACGTCATCGCCGCCGCGATGCGCTGGCTCGGCACCCCCTACGCCTGGGGCGGCGGCGACCAGAACGGACCCACCAACGGCATCAGCGACGGCGGCGGCGCCGCTGACGCGCACGGAGACACCGGCAAAGTCGGCTTCGACTGCTCCGGGTTGACCCTGCACGCGGTCTTCCAAGCCTCCGGCGGCGCAATAAGCCTGCCGCACTTCACCGGCGACACCTCCAACCCCGGACAGCTCTACGACCCCCGAGGCCAGGAGATCCCGCTCGACCAGAAACAACCCGGCGACCTGATCTTCTTCGGCTCCGGTGGCAATACCCACCACGTCGGCATCTACTACGGCGTCGAGAACGGCACCGAAATGCTGCTCAACGCACCGCAATCGGGCGACGTGGTCTCCGTTCAACCACTCTCCGGCTGGGCCGGAGAACAGATGTACGTCAGGAGATTCGGATGACACCCACCACTCACACGGCCCGTCTGAGCACCCTCGTTGCAGCGACACTGGCTGCGGCCGCACTCGCTCTAACCGGCTGCGGAGGAACCGAACCTGCTGTCCCCGACGGCGGCACCCCGCCCACGTCCACGGCGCCACCGCCTCCGACGGTGTGCACCGACCGCATTGACGAGGCCACCGGCGTCGACACCTGCGACGTCGAGGCCGTCCTGTCCACCGCCGCAGCCGCCCTGTACTCCTACCGACCCACCGAGCAGCCCCGCAAAGGTGTGGACCTCGACGCCGCAGCGACCCTTCTCAACCCTCTCTGGGTGCAAGAAGTCGGGGAGTCCTCCTCCGCTTTGGCGCCCGTCACCGGCGCCGAGTGGGACCGGTGGGCCACCAGCGGGATCACCGTCGACGCCGACGCGAACGTGACCTCCGACGACCACCCGGCCGACACGGACACCCTCGTCCGCCGCGTCGTCGCCGTGCAGCAGACGCTCGTCGACGCCGGCGGCGCCACCATCGGCGAGCTGACACCGATCGCGCTGTACATGACTGCCACCCGCGCCAACCGCCTCACCGGCTGGGCCGTGTCCGCGATGACCGTTCGATGAGAACACCGTGGCAGCTGTCCGTCGGCGCCATGACCGTCAGCTGTGGCATAGTCCGTCGTCATCGACCAGATGAACTGACGGGTCTCGCCCTATCGGTCAGCAAGCGGCGTTGTACGCCTCGTCGACGTCGAGGAAACAACGGGCTAGCCACCAAACCTTGACGATAACGATAATCACTGGTAACGCGACGTATTAGAGAGCGACGAGTTCGGGTCAGCGAGCATGCAAGCTGAACATGACGGTGAGTCGAGTACGCGCTGAACGTGCGCCCGCTGGCTTGCCGAGGTTGGACTGCTTGGAGCTAAGTCCCTGTTGTACAGAGCGTTTCAACTGAGCAGTGTCCGCGGGGCGCGGTTTCAAACTCAACTGGGATCTATGCCGACGAGCTCGATATGGGTCAAGGGTCGTTATTGCGAGCGCGTATCCCGTCATCCGTTGCGCTGCATGGGCGTTGTCTACGACGCTGATCGTCGAGGGGGATTGGTGCGGGTGCCGGCGCGGGCCCCGTTGAAGACAGTGCCCGGGCAGCAATCATTCGAGCGCTCACACCCCTCGGCCTCCGTCGGGCCCACTTGAGGACGCCGCAGCCTGTTGTGAAGTGCAGTCGTTTCACATACTGTGACGGCGGCCACTTAACTTAGGGGAGTTTGACGTGCACTTGAATCCACGGGCAACGGCGATCGGTCGCTGTTCTGCCGCAATCGGTGTCGGCGCTGTCGTAGTCGGAATGGCACTCGCATCGAATGCGGTAGCGATCGCCTCACCGTTGTCGGTCGTCCCGATCGAGCCAACTGCCGCGGTCACATTGCCGCCGGAATTGGATCCGTTCTACTCACCACCGTCCGGGATTGTTGCCGATGCAGCGCTCGGTCAGGTTCTGCGTGCCCGGACGATCACTCCTGCTGCCCTGAGTGCGTTGCCGATCAACGTCGAAGCGTGGCAACTGCTCTACCGCACCTCGGACAGTCAAGGCAATGCGATCGCCACAGTGACGACCGTCTTACGGCCGCGCGGCGATGCACCTGCGGGAGGACGGAAGTTGCTGTCCTACCAAATCCAGGAGGACTCGACCGCTCAATACTGCGCACCCTCCTACGTGATCCAGCACGGGTCCATTCCGGCAGACTTCGTCAACTCCGCGGAATCCCTGACGGCGATCTCGGCCGGGGTATCCCAGGGGTGGACTGTGGCTCTGCCCGACTATCAGGGCCCGAACTCTGCCTACGGTGCACCGGTCATCGCCGGACAGGCCACGCTCGATGGCATCCGTGCCGTGCAAAGCTTCGAACCGGCCCAGCTAAACGGAACTGCCACGCCGACGGCGCTGTGGGGATACTCCGGCGGAACCATTCCCACCTCATGGGTCGCTGAGAACGCTCACCTTTATGCACCCGAACTCAACATCGTCGGCACAGCCAGCGGCGGTGTCGCACTTGCCGATGTCGAACGAGTGGTGCGGCACAACACCGGTGGCGTGTGGGCAGGTCTGGTATCGCCGACGTTGATCGGAATCGGCCGGGAGTATCCCGAGGTGCAACGTGTACTCGACGCTCGAACAAATGACTTCGGGCGCACCGTCAATGCGGTTAAGAGCGCGTTGTGTCACCCACAGGGGACGAATCTGTTTCCGGGTTACGACTACCTCGGGACCTACATCGGTGACGAAGATCCATTGGAAATTCCGGAGGTGAAGTCGGTTATTGCCGAGGTCAGCCTGGGTCATCACACACCGACGATGCCGGTGTTCATCTACCACGCACAAAACGACGAGATCATTCCCAGTGCAGGTACCGACCGACTGGTCGACAAGTACTGCCAGGACGGCGACGCTCAGATCACGTACGTGCGGGAGGTCCTGGCCGAGCACATCAGTGGGTTCATTTCATCGTTGCCGACCGCTTTCATGTGGATCCAGCAGCGGATGAACGGTGACCCGGCCCCGAACGGGTGCGCGATCACTTCACCCATCTCCACGCTCACCGCCGACGGCGCACTGCAGCAGGTCGGCGACGTCCTCGGCGACATCGCAGGAGCAGCGAGCGGGCGCGCCATCGGAGCCGGGACATTCGGGGGCTCGTAGAATGAATGTATGGCCAAGACCGCTCAACGTTCGTACGCCGGGCTTTCCGCCCACGATCGGCGAATCGAACGCAGAGTGAAGTTCATCGATGCGGCCTTCACCGTTTTCGCGACTACAGGGTTTGCCGCCAGCAGCGTCTCCGAGATTTGCAGCAAGGCGAACCTCTCGACCCGACAGTTCTACGAGGAATTCACGGGGAAAGAAGACATCCTCAGTGCGGCCTACGGTGAGGTCAACCGCAACGCCGAGACTGCAGTGGCGGAAGCTGCCGCTACCGTCTCGGCGGAACCGCTCGAAACTCGCCTGACCACCATCATCCGGGCCTACCTCACGAACATTCTCCGCGATCCACGCCACGCCCGAGTAGCCTTCGTCGAGGTCATTGGGGTCAGCGACAGCATGGAAGTGCAACGACAATCGAGGGTCGATGCGTGGATCGATCTGCTCAATTCTCTGATTGCTACCGAAGTCGACACGGGGGAACTCCCCGCACGCGACTATCGATTGACCTGGATCGGGTACATCGGTTCCGTGAACGCCCTGGTCGTTCACCGCACCACGAAGTCACCTCGCACGAGCGTGGACGATTTGGTGTCCGAACTGGTACGCCTTGCTCGCACCGGGGTGCTGAGCTGACGTCTTTCCTGTGGACCGACATAGCAGGAGCCGGTCGACGAACATGGAATGTACGGACCCGATAAATGCACTACTTGGTCGACGAACTACCGCCGAGGGAGGGCCGCGTAGCCCGGGGCGCAGGCACATGTGTGCCGGCGGCTCATCGCCTGCATTCGCGCCACCTCGCGCGGGACAAGCCCACCTTCTAGTAAATCCTCCGCATACCTCCGTATTTCGGGTTATCGAGCGAACCGACCCCGTCAGCAGCTTTCTGGTTGTTCCACTGAACGAGAGAGCTACTTGGTTCTTCGGTTAAGAGTTCCGGCGGCGTCCACGACGGCGCTATGTGCCATAGATAGTTCGGATGTTCGCACGTAGGTAGGTGCTGTTCGCCATAGGCCAAGAACCGGCCAGTCGGAATGGTGTCGCGACCACCATTGAACTCCGTCCCAAGCCATTCCTGTCATTGTCGTTTGGTTGTATAGTTTCTGAGCCCACCGCTGGGTTACCGTGCGGTTGCGCGTGACTACTTGTGTTGGTCGAAGCCCGACGTCAACTAGCGCCTGCGCATCATCTAGATCAATGATTTTGCAGTCATCGTGAACTGAATAAGTGTGTAGTGCATAACGAGCACCAGCAATAGCCCGGAAGTCGAACATGACCTCCTGCCACTCTGTATACCTCGCAAATACTTCGCCGACCGCACCAGCTTCGGTGCGCGATAAGTACCAGACGTCGTAAATTCCGGCATTGTCCACTCGCCCGTACCCTTGCGCTGGTTTGTGCAGGTAAGAGGGGTGCCCAGGTTGCGACGAGTCCGCGGCAGCGGATGAGTAAGGTGCAATCCGATAGAGTAGCACTATGCGTAGACTCCATATGCGTCTGACCGTATGGCGGCAATTACCGTTTCGGTTTCGCCAAGATCGAGCATCTGCAATGGTGAACTAAAATTTAGATGGCCGTTTGGTGTTCGTAGCCAGTCACTGAAGAGTGCACGGTTCCAGTACTTAGTAAATTCGGAACCTACTATTTGGATCCGACCCAGTTGAGATAGGCGGTCGTGGTCGGCCCGGATCCCTGTTGGTGATAATTGACTGCTTTCGATGCCTAGGCTCGCCGCCGCGGCAGCGGGGCTTCCAAGCAATTCGACAAATTGACCCAGCACAGCTGTTAATTGCGCGTTGACCGTCTCGGATCTTGCCGCCCTGTTGGCGGGCGAAGATTTTTTTACACGGACCAGTGCGCCTGCTTCCGCAAGTTTGACCTTAGCGGCCTCGGCTGCCTTTCTATCGACTCGCGTAAACAAGGCCTTCGGAGCGCTCTCGACGATGTCCTTGGCTTCTTTGATGCCCAGGCCAGAAACGACCTCACGAACGACCTTGATGACCTGGATCTTCCTGTCGCCGGCGCCCTCGAGGACGAGGTCAAACTGGTCCTGCTCTTCAGCCGCGTCGGCGGGAGCAACAGCTCCGCCGGCAGCAGCAACGGCGACGGGGGCAGCTGCGGTGACCTCGAAGGTCTCCTCGAATGCCTTCACGAATTCGCTGAGCTCCAAGAGGGTCAGTTCCCTGAACTGATCCACTAGTTCGTCCGACTGAATGCGTGAACGCCAGTCCGTCATTCCGAGATTATAGCGTTGGGTCGACTCTGCGGCCGAGGAATCACCATCCGACGGCCGGTACGTTGGCTTGGGTGGCGATTCGGGCTTCCTCGACCCGGCCATGGCATTCGAGGGCGCGTTCAGTGAAGACGACCTTAGGCGGCTTTGAGAAGCGGTCGGTTTGGCTCACGGAAAGCGCCCGTTCGACAGATCAGCCGGTGTTGGTGCCCGTCGCACCTGGTTGGACGGCTGGTGCTCGCCATTCGGAACCATCGCGGCCGTATGACTCGACGGTCGCTGGCCGTACTCGCTGACTGGGCGGGTTGCGAGGACCCCGGACGTGGCGCTGGTGAACAGGTAGAGCGCATTCCGGTCCGGTACGCGGCAGCTGTGAACACAGGTCATAAAGCATCCGCGAATCTGTAACGGTGTAGACCATCGGTTGCAGCAGCCCTGAGGCCTGGGCTCTGACGTCGATCGCCGATGGTCTACAGCCGGCGCCAACGAGTCGTGCGGTCCGCGACGCAGTTCGTTATGCTCTGACCGTTCGACCGTCGATGAGGGTCACGGTCGAGCGTCCACCCAGCAGCGACCACCGTCGCCGCCCACGGTTTTGTCGTGGGCTGCGTGTTCGGTGTGGTGTCGCGGGCTGGCCGACGCTCCCAGACAAGGCCCCGTCTCATGACGCTCCCCTTTCTCGACCGTCCTTCGTCCTCGCCCCGCTTGTCGGCGGCGCAGCGCCGCACCCTGACTCGGGTCGGCTACCGCATCGGCGTGCAGGCTGCGATCGACGCACTGACACGCCGCGACATCGGTGACCGCCTCGCACACGCCCGCGCCGCCGAGACCGGCCGCTACGCCGCACACCGCATCGAACGCCCCGCTGCCGCCTACCGACGCGCTCGTCGAGACGTCACTCGTGAGAGCGACCTCGATTCGGATCGTCTGCTGCGCGCCGCGATCCGGGCCGGCATCGCCAGCGAGGTGTCCGCCGCCGCCACAGCCCACTACAACGCGGAGGGCACCGGCGAGGCCATGCACGCCTGGACCACCGCGATCGCGCACGCCGACGCCTGGAACTCGGTTCTCGAGGACGCCGGCATCGACCTTGACGAGCTGCACGAGGAACTCGACCTCGACACCGCCGACGATCCCGGCGTCGATGCATTCGTCTCCGACCCCGCCGTCGACGCCGAGCAGGAAGCGGCAGTGATGGCCGACGCCCAAGCCGACACCGTCGCCGGAGTGCGTCCCGGTACCGACGTCACCACCGCCGAGCTCGCCTCCCCAGGGCCGGTCGCCGACGCTGCACCCGCGCAGAACGCGAACCACGGCCGCTCCCTGCCGGCACCTGCGTTCGATCACGCCACCCACATCGACCAGGAGGTGTCGCTGTGAACGCCACCCGCACCCGCACCTCGGCAGACGCTGGAGCCCCCGGCGCTTCGGCAACGCTGCAGTTGAGCCTCGTCTTCGGCTTCGCAGCCCTGGCCGGCGCCGCCTACGGCGCACTGCGCGCCGGGCATGCCCTCAGCGGCACCGAAACGCCGGTCCCCGACAATCCGTTCCAGGCGCTGATCGAGGTCGCCGACGGCACGCTGGTGTGGCCGTTCGCCTCGACCCTCGTCCTGATCGCGGCCGCGGCCGTCCTGGTCTTGTTTCTCATCGGTCTGACTCCGACTCGTCGACGCGCGCCCCGACCGACGACCACTGCCAACAAGCGGTGGCTGATCGACGGCCCAGCGGTTGCCCTGTCCGCACCGGTCACCGGTAAAACGTTCGCCTTTCCACGCCCGCCGGGTGCCGTCTTCTCCCTCGACGCGACCCCGACCGCGGGCCGCGACGGCGGTGATGCGGCGTGAACGCCACCCGCACCCCCACCTCGAAAGGCGCCGGAACCTCCGGCGGCTCGTCGACGATCCAGTTGGCCCTCGTCCTCGGGTTCATCGCCCTGGTCGCCGCCGCCTACGGCGCATTGCGCGCCGGGCACGCCCTCACCAGCACCGGCGCATCGATCCCAGGCAACCCGTTCCAAGCGCTGATCGAGGTCGCCACCGGGAAACTGGTGTGGCCGACCGTGTCCACAGTGCTGCTGGTTCTCGGCACGCTGGCTGTCCTCGCTCTGGTGTTCCTCGCCGGGTACCTGCGCCGGCAACGGCGCGGACCGAGTGCGTCGATCGACGCCCGAGCCAAGCTGATGGCTTCGCCCTCGCAGTTGACTGGGGTGACCGGCAAACAGGCCCGCGACAAGGCGCGGCGACTGCGGCCCGAGCTGGCCGAGGTCACCGACCGCAATCTCGAGGCCCGCGACATCGGAGTCGTGGTGGGACGCACGGTCGTCGGCCGCAAGGACGTGTTCATGTCGTGGGAGGACGTCCTGCTCGCCGTCGCCGGCCCTCGCATGGGTAAGACGGCGGCGTTGGCGATCAACGCCCTGTGCTCGGCACCCGGCCCCGCCTTGTTCACTTCGAACAAACGCGACGGCCACGACCTCACCCGCGGCGTGCGTGAGCAGGTCGGGCGAGCGTGGCGATACGACCTGCAGAACATCGCCGACAGTGACCGGGCAGCCGGAGACGGCTTCTGGTGGAACCCGCTACACGGCATCGACCGCATCGTCACCGCCCGCAAGCTCGCCTCGTACTTCGCTGCGGCCGGCCGGGAATCGGGCTCGAAGGTCGATTCCTACTTCGACGGCGGCGCGCAGGAGTTGCTGGCGCAGATGATCCTGGCTGCCGCGGCCGGAGGCGGCGATCTGCTCCACGTCTACGGGTGGCTGTCGGAGGAAGACAACGAACTGCCCCAACGCATCCTGGAAGAACACGGCCACCTCGTCGTCGCCAAGCGGCTGCGGGCCACCGCCGGGTTGAACCAGCGTCAGCGTGACGGTCTGTACGACATGGCCCGCCGGTTCATCGGCCTGCTCGAAGAACGCACCTACGCGATGAGCGTGGTCCCTCCCGTGCGAGCGGAACTCACGCGGCCCGGCCTGCGCGACACCGACATCGGTCGGGTGCAGTACCCGCATGCCATGCCCGAGTTCGTGATCGACGACTTCGTCGCTGGCACCGACACCCTCTACGCCTTGTCGAAAGAAGGGCCCGACTCCTCGGCGGCATTGACGACGGCGCTGATCGGATCGATCGTCGACGCCGCGCAGCGGCGGGCGAGGGGAAGTCGGGGTGGACGGTTGCCGGTGCCGATGCTGGTGGTGCTCGACGAGGCCGCGAACGTGTGCCGCCTGCCGGAGCTGCCCGCCTGGTACTCGCACCTCGGCTCGCAGGGCATCTGCATGATGGCCGTCATCCAGAACCTCGCCCAAGCGCAGAACGTGTGGGGCCCCGAGGGCGTCAAGCAGCTCCTCGATGCCGCCAACTTCCTCTGGTACGGCGGCGGCATCAAAGAACGCAACACCCTCGCGGATCTGTCCGCACTGGTCGGTGACCACGACGTCGAACGCTGGACGACCTCGCGCAGCGGCGGCGGTCTCGGCGGTGGGTCCAGCTCGAAGAGCCAGTCCTGGTCGCGTGAGCCGATCCTGCCCGTCGACGACCTGGCAGCACTGCCCAACACCCGTGCGCTGGTGCAGATTTCGGCGAACCACCCGGTGCTGGTGGAGAAGCTCTACTGCAACGAGGGCCCCTACAAGGACCGGATCGCCGACTCCAACACCCGCTACGGCATCCCCGGTGTCCTGCCCGTCGCCCTCGGCGGCGACGAGGACGCGGTGGTCGACCATTCGGGCAACGACGAGCCGAAGGAGCCGTTCCTGTGACCACTGAGCACGAGCACGACAACGACGACTCGGCCGTACCGCCGACCCTGGTGTTCGAGTCGATGGCGGTGTGGTTCGACCGATGGTTCTCGGTCACCGTTGCCCGCCGGCTGTCGGGGACCGCCGGTCGGGGTCGGGTGTTCTGCCCGCAGTGGTGGCGTCACGACGAGGTGGTGGGACGCCTGCGTGACCTGTGGTTGGCCTGGGAGAAAGCCAAGGCGAGCGACGACCGCGGCGCAGGGTCGGCGTGGTGGCTCCACGATGCCGACCCGACGCTGCGGGTGCTGCTCGACGCCGAAGCCGGCCCGATGTACCAGTGCACCCGCGACAACCACGTCGATACCCGGCCCCTGCAGGCGACTCTCGTCGCCCCGCCGCCGGGATGGTTCGACGGTCTCGACTGACAGACCCGCCGCACCGTCCCTGACACAAACCAACCGTGAGAGACCCTGGTGGGTCCTGCAAGACCCACCAGGGCCATGTGGCCGGACTCGCGCTCCGGCCGACGACGACGTTAACGACCACCGCCCCGTCGTGGGCGGCCCGGTCGACTCGTCCGACCCCCAGGAGCGCACCCCGTGGCCACCACACCCGATGACAACCAACTCGATTTGTTCGCCGACGCAGAGGACAGTGACAGCCATGATCGACCCAGCGGTGCAGGACGTGATGAAGCTCTACCTCGAGCACGTGGGGCTGCCGCCGGAGCTGAGCCCGGAAGATCAGCAGGAGTTCGCGGAGCGGGAGAGCGAGCGGATCGCGGAGCGGATCGACAACATGAAGGTCCACCTGCAGGAGCAGGTGCTGGCCCGGTACGTGCGGGAGAACGGACACCCGGCCCCGTACATGGAGCAGGTCGGTCTGATCAATCAGGCGTGGGCGCAGGCGACGGATTACGTGATCGCCGAGGAGATCTACGGGCAGGATCTGCCGGAGGAGATGGAGGCGTACCCACCGGATCAGGAGAGCCCGGACCGCGAAGCGGAGCGGGACGCGGCGAGGATTCAGGTGCACCGGTCCGACCCGGAACGGTGGCGCAACCCGCTGAACTGCGCGGACCCGGATCGCCCGACCCGGCAGTTGATGAAGCAGCTCTGGGCGGACCGGACGCCGACGTTCCGGTACTACGCGGTGCACCTGCTGGCGGCGCGGATCGAGGACGACCAGCCGTACCCGACGTCGCCGAACCACCCGCTGTTTCCCTCGTTCACGAGCCAGCTCGACGCGCGGGTGGCCGAGGCAAGCGGCACGTAACTCGCCGCGCGGCGCACGACGCGCAACTGGACCTGTTCGCCGCCGACGCCGACGGCGCTGCGCCGATCGACCCCGCCTCCCTCGACATCGGCGGCGCTCCGCTCCCTCCCGCAGTGGACCCCACCCCGCCGCAGAACGTCGAGGCCGTCGGCCCCGCCGACGCCACCGGTCCTGTCGAGTCCGCCGATCTCTCCCCCGCCGCCGATGTCGCTGACGATTCGATCCACGGCGCGGTCGAGCCGGTGGACTTCCGGCCCGGCCGCGAGGTGCTGGTGCCGTCGGGGGCGCGGGCCCGCGTGCGGGCGAACATCGACGCGCTCGGCGTGCTCGCCCGGGTCACCGAGCAGAACCGGTACGCCACCCCGGCAGAGCAGGCCGTTCTCGCGGGATGGTCGAGCTGGGGTGCGACACCGCAGGTGTTCGACCCCCGGCAGAGCGACTGGGCCCCCGAACGGGCTCAGGTTCGGGCGTTGCTCGACGACACCGCGTACGCGCAGGCACAGCGCACCATCCTCAATGCCCACTACACCGATCCGGCGATCGCCGACGCGATGTGGGCGGCACTGGAGAACGCCGGCTTCTCCGGCGGCCGCGTCCTCGAACCCGGATGCGGGTCGGGCACCTTCATCACTCACGCGCCGCCGTCGGCGCAGATGGTCGGTGTCGAGCTCGACGCCACCACCGCCGCGATCGCCGCGGCCCTGACCCCGTCGGCGCAGATCCGCGCCGAAGGGTTCGAGCGGACCTCCGTCCCGGCGAGTTCGTTCACCGCGGTGATCGGGAACGTGCCGTTCGGGGATTACCGGCTCTACGACCCGGTGCACAACCAGGCCAAGCACTCCATCCACAACCACTTCATCGTCAAGTCGCTGGCGCTGACCGCCCCCGGTGGGTACGCGGTGCTGCTGACCTCCCGGTACACCCTCGATGCGCAGAACCAGCGGGCGCGCCGCGAGATCGCCGCGCTCGGCGACCTCGTAGGTGCCGTGCGCCTGCCCTCCACCGCGTTCCGCCGTGTCGCCGGAACCGAGGTCGTCACCGACGTCCTCGTTCTCCGGCGCCGGGAGGAGGGCCGCGAGCCGTCGACGCTGACGACGCAGTTCCTCCAGCTCGCCAACGCCACGGCCCGAGACGACACCGGAGAGGACAAGGGAGTCCCGATCAACGCCGTCTTCACCGAACACCCCGACTGGGTGCTCGGTGACCTGCGCATCGGGCACGGGATGTACGGGCAGGACACCCTGTCCGTCGACGCCCGCGACGGCGACGACCTCCCCGCGTTGGTCGCCGAGCGCCTGACCGAAATCGTCGACACCGCGAGAGCGCGCGGCCTCGGACACACCGCGTCCTGGCGCGACACCCTCGGCCCGACCCGCGAGGACTTCGACCGCGGACTCCTCGCCGCGGGACGACTGCCGGCGGAGGACGACCTGGCAGTGGGCACCCTGCGGCACAACCGGCCGGCCGGCACCATCGAACGCTACGGCCACGGTGAGTGGGAGACGGTGAACACCCGCGGCCCCAAGCAGGTCGCCGAATGGTCCCAACTGCTTGAGCTGCGCGACACCACCCACGCCCTCATCGACGCCCAACGCGACGCCGCCACCACTACCGGTCAGCGCCAGGCGCTGCGCGAGATCCTCGCGCAGCAGTACGACGCCTACGTCGGCCGCTACGGCCCGATCAACCGGTTCACCATGACCGTGCCCAAGGACCTCACCGACGACCAGCACGAGAAGGCCCTGGCCGCGCTGATCGACGCCTGGCGCAGAGACGAAGGCACCGGCGGTGCACCGTTCGCCGGCGACGTCCCCGAGGACGTCCTCGATCAGCTCTCCGAGCGGGCGTGGGTCAATCCCCGCACCCCGACCAAGCTGCAGAACCACCTCGGCCGCACGCTGCGCACCGATCCCACGTTCGCCCCGGTCCTCGCGCTCGAACACTTCGACGACGAGACCATGACCGCGCGCAAGGCCGCCATCTTCCACACCGACGTGATCCATCCGCGGCAGGTCCGCACCCACGCAGACACCGTCGTCGAAGCGATGGCGATCAGCCTCGACGAGTCGGCGCGCCTGGACGTCCCCCGGATCGCCGAGCTGCTCGCGGTCACCACCGAGGAAGCGGAAACCGCGATGGAGGGGCACGCCTTCCGCACCCTGTCCGACCCCACCCGGTGGGTCGGCGCGTCGACGTATCTGTCGGGCAACGTGCGCCGCAAACTCGCCGAAGCCGAGGAGGTCGCCGCACTGGACCCGCGCTACCGCGCCAACGTCGACGCGCTCACCGCGGTGGTGCCACCACGAAAGACCGACGTCGACGTGGCACTCGGGGCTCCGTGGGTGCCGATCGAGACCTACGTCCAGTTCGTGCGTGAGACGTTCGAGGTGCCCGAGGACACCACCGTCACCATCGAGCGCGTCCAGGGCCGGTGGGAGGTCGACGTGGACCCCTACAAGGGCGAGCACGAACAAACCCTCAAATGGGCACTGGTTCCCAAACGGGGGTCGTGGTCGACGTCCTACAACTTCGAGCACCGCCCCGCCGAGGATCGCGGCATCTCCAACGCCGGCGTCCGCGCCGGCAACTACGACTGGCAGGACCTGCTGACCGACCTGCTCAACCATGACCCCATCGAAATCGCCACCTCGAAGGAGTTCCGCGATACCGCCGGTGCCCCACCGATTCACGACGCCGCCACCCGCGCCGCTCAGTCGAAGGCGCGGCGGCTCGGGCAGGAGTTCTCCCAGTGGGCCCTGCACGCCGACGAAACTCGTCGGGAGCAGTTGCTCGACATCTACAACGACCGGTTCAACTCCCTCGTCGCGCCGACGCATTCGGGGGCGCACATGAGCTTCCCCGGCCTCGGGGAGAAGTACGCCCCGTACCCGTACCAGCGCAACGCCGCAGCCCGCATCGTCTCCGAGCCGACGGTGCTGCTCGACCACGTCGTCGGCGCCGGGAAGACCGGCACCATCCTCATGGGGGCGATGGAGCTGCGCCGGCTCGGACTGGCCACCAAACCGTGGATCGTGGTGCCCAACCACATCATCGACCAGGTCGTCCGCGAGGCCGGGCAGTGGTACCCGGCCGCGCGCATCCTCTCCGGATCCGCCGCCACCGACGCCGAGGGCCGGCGGTTGCTCATCGCCCAATCCGCCTCGCAGGACTGGGACATGGTCATCGTCCCCCGATCGGCGTTCTCCGCCATCGGCGTCGACCCCGGCACCAAAGCCGAGTACATGCGCGACCAGGTAGCCGAACTCGACACCGCACTGAGCACCGTCGAAGGCGACGCGACCCGCAAGCGCATCGAGGCCGCAAAAGCGCGACTCGAGGAAAAACTGAACGCCGCGCTCGATCAGGCCGGAAAAGACCTCGGGCTGACCTTCGAAGCGTCCGGATGCGACTACCTGTTCGTCGACGAAGCACACGAGTTCAAGAACCTCGCCCGCACCTCGGGCATCGTCGAGCTGTCCAACCTGGGCTCGAACCGCGCCAGCGACATGGACCTCAAACTGGCCTACCTGCGCTCGATGCGCCGAGAGGACGCCGTCACCAACGGCATCCCCGCCGACGACTACATCGAGCGGGTGGCCACGTTCGCCACCGGCACCCCGGTGGCGAACTCGCTCGCCGAACTGTGGGTGATGCAGCACTACCTGCGACCGGACCTGCTCGACGACGCCGGAGTGGCGTCGATCAACGACTGGGGCGCCACGTTCACCGACACCGTCGAACGGGTCGAACTCAACTCCTCCGGCTCGCGTCTGCGAGCGGTCAGCCGCGTCGGAGAGTTCACCAACGTCGGCGACCTGATCGGCATGACCAGCGTCTTCACCGACGCCGTCACCCGTGACCAGGTGCCGGCGAACCTGCCCGTCAAAGACGGTGGACGCAACACCGACGTCCTGTTCACCCCCGCCGTGGAAGTGCAGGACTTCATCGCCGACCTCGGGTACCGGGCCGACAACCTCCGACGCGACCGGGCGGACCTCGACAACGCACTCAAGATCGCCGGCGATGGTCGCAACGCCACCCTCGACCCGCGGGCGGCGCACCTCGACCCCGCGCCGCCGCAGCACTCCCGCGCCCACATCGTCGCCGACCGCATCCTCGCGGTGCACCGCGCATCCCGAGACACCGTCTACCTCGACTCGGCCGGTCAACCGCATCCGACACCAGGGGCGTTGCAGATCGTGTTCTGCGACCGCTCCACCCCGAAGACCGACGGCTCCTGGTCGATCTACGACGGCATCCGCGACGAGCTGATCGACGGCGGAATGGACCCCTCCCGCATCGCCTACGTCCACGACTACCCGAAACCGTCGGAGAAGGCGCGACTGTTCGAGCGGTGCCGCACCGGACGGGTGTCGGTGATCTTCGGGTCCACCGAGAAGATGGGCACCGGCACCAACATCCAGGACCGGGCGATCGCCCTGCACCACGTCGACGTGCCGTGGCGACCGGCCGACCTCGAACAACGAGAAGGTCGCATCATCCGTCAGGGCAACCAGAATGCCCGCGTCCAGGTGTTCAACTACGTCGCGGAGAGGACCTTCGACACCGTCATGTGGCAGACGGTGCACCGCAAAGCGCACTTCATCGAACAGCTCAAGAAAGCCGACCGCTCCATGCGCCGGGTCGTCGACCTCGACTCGGACTCCCTCGCGGAGAACTCGGCGATGACCAAAGCGCTCGCCACGGGCGACGACCGGTACATCCGCCAGATCGAGCTCGACGCGCAACTGCAAGAGCTGCAATCGGAAGCCGACTCGCACTTCGCCGAGCAACGCTCCATCGAACGCGACCGAGACCGCCTACGGCGAGAAGTGCCCCTGACGAGAGCTCGGATCGCGGCCCTCGCGGCCGCCGCACCCGTCCTGCGGCAACGGCGCGAACAGGAAACCTGGCCCGGCATCACCGTGCGGGGCCAGTTCCACCCCACCCGCGCCGAGGCCGGACCCGCACTCGCCGCGGCCCTGCAGAACGCCTACCAGTCCCTCAAGGGGGCGGGGCTGACCAAGACACTGACCGTGGTCGAGATGAGCGGATTCACCATCGAAGCGGCGAGACCGGCGTCCGACAGTGCGCTCTACCTGTCCTTCTCCGGGTTGGGTTCATCGACCAAAGCCCTCGACGCGCACACGCTCTACCCGCGCATCGGCGACGGCGACCGCACCCAGCACGCACTCGGACTACTCACCCGCATCGAGAACATGGCCCTCACCGTCGACACCGACCTCGCCCGCGCCCAAAGCTCCCTCGACCGCGACGAACACCGACTCGAAACCCTGGAGGCGACCGAACTGTCCGACTTCCCGAAAGCCGCGCAACTGTCCGACCTGTCCGACCAAGTCTCGCAACTCCGGCGGGAGATCAAAGAAGCCGAAACGAGCCCGGAGGCGCTGGCACGCAACGACGCCCGCGCCGAACGAGCCGCCGCGAAAGGCCGCGAACCCGGATGGTCACTGCTGCTCAACCCGACCCCGGCCAAAGTCGAAGAAACCGGCCTGGGCAGTGCCGACGCCGTCCGAGCAATGATGCGCGAGCTGGAACGAAACGCACTCACCGGTATCAGCGCCTCCCCCGGAACCGACCCTGACAGCGGCGCTGGCAGTACGTACCGTCACCACGCGCCGACCCCGACCGACACCGCCCCCGACAGCAGATCAGACCGAGAGCCACCGCGATCTCGACCCGACGCCCCCAGCGGACCGGACCTCGACAACGGACCG
Source organism: Rhodococcoides corynebacterioides (assembly GCF_019834675.1). GTDB lineage: Bacteria > Actinomycetota > Actinomycetes > Mycobacteriales > Mycobacteriaceae > Rhodococcoides > Rhodococcoides corynebacterioides_A. The sequence continues at coordinate 93,386 of NZ_JABUBU010000005.1, forward strand.
GAGGTGGAGTGAGGACGGAAAGGGCCCCTGATGAGGTCCTACAGGTCCATGTAGTCGGCGAGATCGGGGGCTAGATCAGCGTTGTAGTCGTAGTAGAACTCAGCCATGTCTCGCTGCATGTCCGCATAGTGATCGAGTACGTCCATCGTCGCGGCCAGCAAGTCAGACATCTCGCGCATGGCCGCGTCGAGGGCAAGGAAATCGGCGCGGTCGTCCCTTTCGCTGAGCGTGCCGGCGTAGCGAAATGATTCCCCTGCCGGGTCGAGCTGCGCGAGGCGCGCGAGAGCCTTTCGTGTCTTGGCGTCAGTGACGGTGAGATCAAGGGCAAGAAGATGGTCGTCCAGTTCATCGAGTAGTGGCACCAACTTGTGGCCCAGCGTCTTCCTGAGTCGGTCCTTCGTCTCGTCCGCCGACAGCGATGGGTCGTGGTCGCCCCCTGCGCGCCTCAGTCGGGTCGCTTCGACGATGGCACTTTTCAGCGTCAGCTCCGCCGCGTGTCGATGCAGGTAGAGCCACGGAATCAGGATGGTGTCATCGAACGGGACACCCGTGAACGACGCAGCCAGTCGATTAGCGGCCTCGCGGAAGAACATGGAGTACTCGAACATTCCGGCCCGACCTATTCGCATGATCAGCCTGCGGTGGTCCGTCGGTTGGAACTGATCGAAGAAGCCGGAACCCATAGCGGCAGCGTATCGACAGTCGAGTCGGTCTTGGAGTAGAGCAGCCGTCAGCTAGTTGGGTCGATGCCCTGGTCAGGTGCCCGGTCGAAGTCCGCCTGCACCCCATATGGGCGACTCGTTTCCTGCCCGTGTTCGGTCGCGCCGCTGGGTGTCGCGCCCCCGGCTCCAGTGACCGACTGGATCCGCTCGCGCTCTTTCACGTCGGTATCCGGTGTACGGGTGGGGTTCAGGTCGGTGACCCCTGCGACCGAGGACACGTTCACCGTGGAGATACGGGTCTCGCTCGCTCTGACTCGCTGCTCGGCACTCGCGCGTTCGGGGTGCAGCAGCATCAGGCGCCGCCGGCGGCCGTGTTCGGCGATGACGTCGTCGAATATCGCGGCGGTAGTGAGGTCGCTCGTTCGGCGCCCCTCCGCGACACGGTCGATGATCTTCGCCCAGTCGGCGCGATCGGCGCGCACTCGACCGGCGGCTGCGTCGGCGGCGCGGCGCGCGCCGTCTAGTTGCTGAGCAAGCTGCTCGGTGCGCGCTCGTGCGGCGGCGATAGCCACTTCGAGGGGTTTGCGATCTCGCCGTTTGGCTCCACCAAGGCGCGCGGTGAGCGAAGCGAAATCAGTCCGGGCGTCAATGAGTTCGGTGTCGAGGCGGCGACGTTCGTTGTCGACGTCGCGCCAGGCGGCTATCGCGGAGGCCTGCTCGTGCAGACGCGCGTGTAGTGCCTCGGTGTCCGCGACAACGGTGGGTTCCGTGCGGCTTCCGGCGCGAGTGACCAGCATGAGGAGATCCGCGTCGGGAAGTAGGCGAATCGAGTCTCGGCGCATTGCCGCACGTAGTTCGGCATCGACGTCGCCGGTCGCCGCCGGATCGGCCGGCGGCGATGCCGACACCCGCGGCTCGACCGACTGGGCCGTCTCCGTCGGGTCGGCGGGATACAGGGTGTGCTCCGGTATGCCCACGGCGTTCTCGGGGGCAACGCCGGTCGGCACCGCCTCGACGTCGCCCGAGTCCACGTCTGTCGCTGCGGTGGGTGCGGGGGTGTCGGTGGTGAGGGCGGCGCGGCGGACGGCGTTCTCCGCGCGGACGAGTTGCCCGTCGAGGGTGCGGCACAGTGCGTCCTGCTCGAACCATGCCGCGGTGTCGAGTTCTTCCGCTGCCAGGCGGGCGGCGTCGACGTCGGTGCGGGTGACAGCTCCCCCGTCGGCGGCGACGGTGTCCTCGTAGGCCCGTGCTGCGTCGTGAGCGCGAGCCCGCGCCCGATCCGCTGCCTCGTCGGCGAACCCGACCTGCCAGATCGCCCAGTCCAACTCGCGGCGCGCGTCGACGACGGTGTCGTCCTCCCCCGCCTCGGCGGCTGCCGCTGCGGATGCGGCGGCGGGGCGCAGGACGGTGTCGATGTGGTGCCACTGCGTTTCGGCGGCGAGGGCGGCGTCGGTCCAGTCCTGGCGGGCGTCGAGCATCGCCACCAACGCCGGCTTCTGCCGGTCCGCGCGCACACTCATCTCGGCGATCATCGGTGCGGCGGCGGAGAGCGCGGGGCTGGTGCCGGCGGTGATCGCGGCGCGCAGCTCGCGGCGACGGGCGCGCGCAGCGTCGAGGTCGGCGCGCAGGAGTCGGACGCGTTCGTCGCGGGTGACCGTCGGATACGGCAGGGCGATGCGGTCGGCGGCGGTGAGCATCGCCTCGAACGGGTCGATCTCGTCGTCCCCGGCTGCGGTGTCGTCGCCGTTCTGCGCGGCATCCGGCTCGGCCCGGTGCTCGACGTCGTCGCCACCGTGGTCGTACTCCGGGGGCGGCGGTGCGTCGTCGTACTCGGCCGGCGCGTCCAGCGCGTCGAGGGAGGCGAGGTAGTCGGCGTCCAGCTCGATAGGAACCGCCGCAACACGGGCGTCTGTCTGCGCTGCGGCCGCGGGCGGGCCGACCGGCGGTGGGAGCCGGTCGGGGTCGGCGAACTCGGACGGCAGGACATCACCGGCGCGGTCACCGACCGCGTCGTCGACGGGGGCGAGTGCTTCCTCGTCCTCGACGGAGAGGGGTTCGACGTCGGGGCCGATATAGGTGCGGGCGAGGTGGTTCTCGCGTACCAGCATCTCGGCGCGCCACGTCAAGGCTCGGGTCAGCTCGTGCGCGGGGACGGTGAGGCCGTGCTCGACCGGGTCGATGCCGCCGTGAAGGCACTCGTAGGCGGTACCGAGCAGCTCACCGGGGGTCCACATGCTCGGGTCGGCGGCGTCGACGGTCGCCACCAACGCCGGCCACGCCGCGTCGGCGACGATGCGCCGCGCGGTGCTCTCGCCGACCAGCTCGGCCAGCAGCGGTGCCCACACCGGGGTCAGGTCACCGCTCGTGTCGGCCGCGTCGAGGGCAGCGGCCGACAGCTCACCCGACAGTCGCCACCACAGTGCGGCGGCGGGCAACTCGTCCGGCAGCGGCGCCCGGGTGAGGGTGTCCCGCACCAGGGCGTGCACGTCGATGCCGGCGCGGGCGGCGGCGGAGAGGCGATCGGCGAGGACCGGGAAGTACGGGTCGCGGGCGATGTGGCGGTCGAGCTCGTCGACGAACGGACGCCACCGTGTCACGGCGTCGTTGGCGCTGCCGAGCACGGCGTCGGCGCGGGTGTCCAGGCGGCGCTGGGCGGCGGCGGAGGTGGCGGCGTACTGATCGGGACCGGTGGGACGGCGGTCGGCGGGGTCGACCTCGTGGGCGGCGCGGAACACCGCGAGGTCGGTCAGCAGCTCGGCGGTGTCGTCGGCGCTCAGGAACGGGCGCGCCCACACCGGTGCGGTGGTCGGTGTCCAGGTGGCGACGTCGGCGGCGATGGCGTCGCGGTGCGCGGTGACCGCGGCCGCGCGGGCGTCGAGGTAGCTCGCCCACTCCGGTTCGCGGGCCAGCGCGTCGGGGATCGACGGCAACCAGGGCAGCGGTCCGCGGCCGCCGTGGTGGCGTCCGGTGGCGTCGAGTCGCCAGTCGAGTACGGCGGCTCGGTCGGCGGCGGCACTGAGGTCGCGGCCGGCGGCAGCGGCGTTCAGCGCAGCGACGGGATCGTCGCCGCGGGCGGCGAGGACCGCGAGGTGCCCCCGCAGAACGGGCCAGGCGGCGTCGTCGGTGAGGCCGTCGACCGCGGCGAAAGCGGCGGCGTCGATCTCGGCCATGACCGTCGGTCCGGCGAGTGCTTCGCAGGCGGTGGCCACGGAGTGGTCGTAAGCGGCGGCGGCAGGTGCGAGTGCGCGGTGCGGGTCGGCGGCGGCGGCGAGGGTGGAGTGCGCGGAGATCTGTGCGCCGTCGCGGCGGAGGATGGCGCGGAAGTCGTCGACGGCGGTGGGGGGCAGCATGCCGCGTTCGGTCATCGCGGTGTGCAGGTCACCGTCCGACGTTGTCGCGAGGTACATGTGGTTGGCGAATCGGCCGCGGGTGAGCGCGACGTAGGCGAGCTGGCGGGTTTCCTCGCCGGTGGCGACGACGTGGCAGGTGTCGGCGGTCGAGCCCTGCGCGGAGTGCACCGTTCCGGCGTAGCCGAGTTCGGTGGCGCGGCGGGCGTAGTCGGCGGTGAGGGTGACGGTGCGGCCGAGTTCGAGGTGCCGCACCACCAGGTCACCGGCGGCGGTGACGTCCTCGACCTGCCAGCGGTCGCCGTTGCGGACCCAGTCGGTCTGCGAGAGCGGGTTGCGGCGGTCGTTCGAGCGGGTGCGTACGACGTCGCCGACGCTGGCGAACAGTCCGTCGGACAGCAACGCTTCGCGTCCGACGGGGCCGCCCGCGGCGTTGAGGCGGTCGGTGCGGGCGCGGGTGTTCAGCTCGGCCACCAACTCGCGTGTCGGGGCGAGCAGGAGTGCGTCCTTGCCGGCGGCGCGGTCGGCGCTCCAGGCGGTGTAGGCGTCGTCGGTGACGGCGGCGATGGAGCCGACGTGCAGCCGGGAGTGGTCGATGTAGAAGCCGATCGCGGCGTCGTCGCCGTCGCGCAACGCCAGCGAGGCTGCGCCTTCGGCGGCGCCGGTGACCGGGTCGCGGAAGCGCACCACCTGCGAGAGGGTCAGCGCGCCGACGCGGTCGGCGATGTCGCGGAGCACACCGCCGGAGGCGACGGCGGCGAGTTGTTGGTCGTCGCCGATCAGCCGCACCGTCGCACCGCGCGCGGCGAGTGCGGACACCGCTTCGTCGAGGTCGCGGGTGCCGGTCATGCCGGCCTCGTCGACGATGATGAGGCTGTCCGGTCCGATGTCGGTGTACCACTGCGGCACCGACACCGGTGCACCGTCGCGCAGGCGTCGGGTGATGTCGACGAACTTCGCCACCGTGTCCGTCGTGGTGGCGATGTCCTGGCGCAGCACCGCGGCGGCGGCGGCGGTCGGGGCGAACCCGACGACGCGGCCGCCCGCGTTCTGCCACGACCGCGTCAGCGCTGTCATCGCGGTGGTCTTGCCGGTGCCGGCGGGTGCGAGGGCGAGTTGCACCTTCGCCCCCGAGGTGGCCATCGCGCGCACCAGGGAGCGTTGTCCGGCGTTGAGGTCGCGGCCGTTGGCGACGGATTCGAGCAGCGCGATCTCCACGTGCTCGTCGGCGATGGCGACGCCGTCGGTGCGTGCGGCGAGGGAGACGATGCGTGCTTCCGCGTCGAGGACGTCGGTGGTGGTGAACAACGTCGCTTCGTGGCGGGTGTGCACGTCGAGTCCGTCGCGGCGACGCATCACCGCAGGGGCGAGGTCGGCGGCGACGTCGTCGCCGACCTCCTCCCCCAACGACACCGCGAGATCGGTACTGCACGCGCGGTCGGTGACCGCCTCGACGAGTTCGGTGATGCGCTCGGCCGGCGGGTTCACCGACCGGACACGGCGGATCGCTTCGGCGCGGATGTTGTGCCGCCGGTACCGCGAGCGTGCGCGGGAGACGACCTCGACGACCTCGGCGGCGCACTGCTCGACCCACCGCGGATCGTCGACGTCCACGCTCGCCGAGGTGCGGGTGCGGCCGGTGACGCCGGCGACCATCTCCGACAGCGACTCCGGTGACCCGAGGACCTCGATCGCCTCGGCGCGCCACCCACCGCGCTGCTCGGCGTGACTGCGCGGTTCGTGCTTGGCCTCGCGGGTTTCGAGGGTGGCGCGCTGCGCGAGGCCGATCGCTTCGATGGCCGTCGGTTCGCGGTGATGGTCGAGCTGGAACTGCCGCGACAGCTCCGCGGTGCGCGCGGTGATCGCAGCGGTCCGCGAGGACCACCGCTCGGTGAGGCGGTCGTCCATCCCGACGATCTCGCGCACGGGACGTTTGCTGCGGTCCTCGCTGGGGCGGTCGGCGAACTCGACGCCGATGCGCTCACGCAGGTGCGCTTCGAGTGCGGTGTTGTAGACCTCGGAGGCGGGCACGTTGTTGCGGTAGAGCGCCGCGCCGTCGAGTGCGAGCCACTTGACGGTGCCGTCCGGCAGCGTGGTGGAGACCTTGTTGCTGATCGCGACGTGGGTGTGCAGGTTCGGATCCCCCGCACGCGAGTCGCGGTGCGTGAACGCGGCCGCGATCAAGCCGTTCGCGTCGACCTGGGCGACACCGCCGTTGCCGAGCCGGGTGAAGCAGGCGTGCTCTTCGAGGTACTCGAGCGCCGCACCGATCGCCGCGTCGTGGGCGGCTTCGATCTGCTCGGCCACTTCTCGCGGTGCGACCGCCCACAGCGCCGACACACTCTTGACGGGGGTGAAGGTCAGGTCGAATCCGGCGACGGCTTTGGTGTTCTGCCGGCCGGACTTCGCGACCCACCCGGACAGTTCACGCTCGTCGGCGGGTGCGCGTCCGTACTCGCGGGCGAACATCTCCGTCGCCACCCGGGTGCGGATGGTGGCGCGCTCGTCCGCGTCGATGGGGGCGTTCCACTTCTCGCCGCCGGCGAGGTTGTGCTCGACGAACGCCTTCGCGCAGGCGATGCGGTAGTCCGAGGCTCCGTTGTCGATCTTGAACGCCCGCCCCAACCGGATCGACGCCGCCGCGGTGCGCGCAGCGGTCTTCGCCGATGCGCCCGCGGTCAGTTCGGCGGCGAACGTCTCGGCGTACATCGTGTCGGCCTCGGGGTGCAGGCCGTCGCCGAACAGCGCCTTCATGTGCGCCTCCGACACCCGGGAGCCCTCGGCGATCGAGCCCAGCTCGGCCAGACCGGTGCCGGTCCACCGGCCGGGCGATTCACCCTTCTCCGAGTAGTACTCCGACAGTGTGGCGGCGCCTCGCTCGGTGGAATCTGCTGCTGCAACGTGCCTGGTCAGGTACGTGTACCCGTCCCCGGCAGTGAGCTTGTGCAGACCCATCACAGACCGAACCGTACCGCAGGTGACTTAAATGCATGAGGTGTGTGGGATTTTGGGCCTGCGGTTGGGCTGATTCGGGGCGACGGACAAACGTTGGTCGGCTGGGCTGGGTAACGGTGGCGGATCGGCGATGTGGGAGGAGGTTGTGTCAGGAATGGCGAGATTGTCGGGTCGTGGGGCTAGGGTGTCGGCATGGCAGCGACTCAGGCCCGGATGACCGCGCGCGCCCGGGCGCGCGCGGCGCAACAGAAGGTCTTGGCGGATCGCAAGCGGCGAGACGAGGCGAATATCGTCACGTTGACCACGTTCTTCGCTGCTGCCGAACAAATCGACGCGGCCCGTCTGACGATGGCCCGGGCGCTCGACGAGATCCGCGCACGAGAGGGAACACTCTCCGCGGCCGCGACGCTGACTGGGATCCCCCTCGGGGAAGCACGCAAGCTTGTCGCCCTGCTCTCCGCCGATCCAGACACGAGCTTTCGAAACCACGATTCCGACGCAGCGGCATATGTCAACTGACTCACGGTCGATCGATTCGTCGGCCGATGACCACTACACCGATCGAGCACAAGACGACTGGCTCGTCGAGCTGCTCGCCAGCGCTGCTCTCGAAGGCGAGGATGATCAAGACGACAACCTCGTCGACGCGGACCTTCGCGGCGCCTACCTCAGAGGCGCGGAGCTGAAGGACACCGATCTGAGCGGCTCTGATCTCTCAGGTGCAGATTTGATCGGCGCCGACCTCACTGACGCCAACTTGCAGGACGCCACCCTCAACGGCGCGTACCTCATCGACGCCGACCTCACCGGCGCAGACCTCACCAGCGCCGACCTCGTTGGCGCGTACCTCACCGGAGCCGACCTCACCGGCGTGTGCTTCGCCAGCGCCGATCTCACGAGAGCCCGGCTCACCGGCGCTAGCCTGGCCGACTCCGACCTCAGCCTCAGCGACCTCTCCGATTCCGATCTCACCGACGCCGACCTCACCGGTGTCGATCTCGCCGGCGCCGGCCTCTTCGCGGCTGATCTCCTTCGGGCAACTCTCGTCGGTGCCGACCTCACCGACGCGTGCCTCGCCGACGCCGATCTCACCGACGCGCGTCTCGCTGGCGCCGACCTCACCGGTGCCGATCTCACCGACGCGTGCCTCGCCGACGCCGATCTCACTGGCGCCGACCTGACCCGTGCGGATCTCACCCGTGCAGACTTCAGCGACGCAACATTGAGGCGAGCTGATCTGACCGATGCCGAAATCACGTACGCCGACTTCACCGGCTCTGATCTCACTCGGGCTGCACTCGACTTGAGTGACCTCTCGTTCGACCCCCGCTACGACGAAACGACGACGTGGCCTGACGGGTCACACATTCCGCCGAGCGCGTGAACGACAGTGCACCGGCACGAACGAAAACGGCCTGTAGGCACGGCGAGGTGAGCGAAATATCGCAACTGGCGTTGTTCGGTGATGACACCGCCGTCCCCGCGTCCACACGGGCCTGGCGGCCGCTGCGAGAACCGCTGCCGGCGAGAACCGTAGCGCGGTTCTGGGCGAAAGTGGTTGTCACGCCGACGTGTCACCTCTGGCGCGGCTCGGTCAGTTACCCCGACGGCTACGGCCGCTTCACCTTCACCGACGGTGGCACCCCTCGCACGCTGTCCGCGCATCGGGTGGCGTTGGTTATCGTGCATGGAGACCTCGGTGACGGTGTCATCGGCGAGCACGATTGCGACGAGTCATTGTGCGTGCGCGTCGGCGACGGGCACCTCAAACTCGGCACCCAAGCGGCGAACCTCGCGCACGCCGTCGCCATTGGCAGGCACCTCGGACCGACCCCTGCCTATCGCGACCCGCGTGGCCGGTACGGGCGTGCCGTCGCCATCCGCGACGCGTTGCTCGATGGGTACGACCCCGGCCGACTACGCGCCGCCCTCAGTGGAACCGACGCGAACGCGATTGCCGCCCCGACGCTGTTCTGAACGTTAGCGTTCTTCGCATGGCCAAAGACTGGGGTCCGGACGTATCGCGTGCACGTGCAGCGTTGGTGGTGGCGGCACTGCGCAAGTCATTGCTGACTTACGGGGAGCTCGGTGCCGCTATCGGTGTCCGGGGTGTCGACCTTCGCAATCAGGCGCGCCACATACTCGACCATCTCTCCGAGCAGAATCGCAGCGAGGATGAACCGTCGCTCGCCGCACTGGTCGTCAACGGCCAGACCGGTCGACCGGGCTCCGGATGGACCGACGGTGTGGGTGTCGAATGGCATACGGAAGTGCGCCGCGTGTTCGACCATGATTGGACCGCGCCGCCGCGCATCTGACGAGGCGTGCCGCCGGCGCTTTCAGTTGGATTTGCCCCACATCCAGCTGATGACGTCGAGGACGCGCAGCGCACTGATGTCGTCGGGTAGATCCGCCAGCGTTCTGATCGAACGCAGCCGGGCATCGAGAGCGCCGCCGTCGGCGCGGAGCGCCTCGCGAATGGGGTTGTGATGCGAGAGCGTCGTACCCAGAATCTCACCGACGACGACGTCGTAGATCGGAACCAGGCGAGGACGTTTGCGGGCCATCAGTTTCGTCGCCTTGGTCCGGCCGATGTCTTTGATGCTCAACAGTTCCGTCTCGAGACGCCACAGCGGCGAGTCGCGGTTCAGAGCGTCGGCATCGTCGACGAGGTCGTGATCGGGACCGACAGCGTCAAGCAGCTCCGCGAACTCGTCGGCACGGGTGACGAGCAGCTCGCGTGCAGCTCGTGCACCGATGTCGACCGAGAGGAAGGTGACCGCGACGAGGTCGTCTGCGGTGAACCGATCTGCATCGGCCTGGCGATTCTGCGGCGCCCAGCTGTCGAAGAATGCGCCGGTGTAGCACCCGCTGTCGAGGTACGTCTGACCGTAATACTCACGCAGAAGCGCTACCGCGTCGTCGTCGGTCGGGGCTGTGAGAGGTGGTGGGAGGGTGACACTCACGATGCGAATTCTGTCAGGTCGTGCGCGGACTCGGAACGCGAAACTTCGTTGACCACCAGCGCGGTCAACGACTCCGAGACCGTCACGCAGGCGTTCACGACGACCGGTGTCGCCCCGTCGAGGCAGGCGCGGTCGGTGCGCGCGAACGCACGCGGAAAGAGCCAGAACGGGATCGAACCGGTGGCGTCGACGAACAGTCCACGCGCCCACGGTCCCGACTGCTCGTGCCGCCTGACCATCACCTCGACAAAGGACCCGACCAACACGGCATGGGTTCCGTTCTCGGCTTTCCCGTCGATCACATCGTGGACCCGAATCCGCGGCTCGATTGATGCGCTGTCATCTGCCATCGCGGGAGGCTCCCACACGACGCCGACAATCCAGCGACCCACACGTGCGACCATGCTGCGGCGCCGCGACGGTCGCGTGTCGTACCCCCGGTGTAAACAGCGGGCACACACCTCGTGGGCGCCGCGCTGATCCGCCGTTCGTGGTGCATCACCTGACCGACGGGAGACCGCTCGTGCTCACTCCACTCGCCATCGCCGGCGGAGGACTGCTGATCCTCCTCGTCCGCCATCTCGCCGATACCCGCCGCGGTGTCGTCGGGTTCGTCGCCAACGCGCTCGTCGTGATCGGCGCGCTCGCCGTCGGTGCTGTCGTCATCGGCGCACTCGTCGCGGGCGCGGCCGTGCTCGCGTTGATCGCGGCCGTGTGTCTGTTCGCCATTCCGCTCGCGTTGCTCGGCGGGTCGGTCGGCAACGGCAGCAAGAGCACCTACCCGCGCCGCTACTACTGACCCTCGCGCCGCCACCCCACCAGGTGGCGTTTGTCGAACAGGTCCCATGAGTAGATCGCGGATGCAATCACCGCGACCGCACCGATACCCGCGGCGAACCGCCAGTAGTCGGCCACCGCCGTTTCCTCGACACCGACCCACGCCATGAACGTCAGGAAAGTGGCCGCGACACCGGCCCCGGTCGGGACAGCCACCACCACGGCCCGCACCCACCCCGGCGCGATCGGGGCCAGGACACGCATCACCGCCCGCACCGCCAGGGCCACGAGAACCGCCGTTCCCCCGAGCAACGTGCACACCACGACCACGGTGATCGGAACCCCGATGAGAATCCACGCCACGAGGCCCAAGAGGTTGAGGCCATCCTGGGAGATGTCAATGACTACTACGACGACCCAGGTGGCGATGGTGCAGAGCGCCGGCCAGAGCATCGCCTGCACCCGCCAGCTCAGCCCGGTGCGTCGATAGCGAGGGTCGTCGGGGTCGGGCACGCCTCGAGCCTCCCACGTCGCCGAGCGGTGTCGTCGGTGATGCGTGTGTCGGTGTCGTGTTTTACAGTCGTCGGTGTTCGACCGTCGATGAGGGTCACGGTCGAGCGTCCATCACCGGTCGTCACACACCGCGTGTGCACACCACCGCTGCTGCGGGGGTGCACCTTTCGCGTACCTGTTGTGCGGCCGTCGACGCTCCCACGAGAGGCCCTCATGTCTTCGATCACCACGCTCGACAAGGACACCGTTCTCGCGCGCGCTCGCGCCGCGATCGACACCCGCACCCGCTACGTCGAATTTCTTTTCGACGCCGCAGCCGCCGCCTCCGCCGCACACACCGCGGCCGAAGCCGCCCGCAGTGCGGCGGCGGACGCCGACACCGCACTGGCGAAGGCGTACAAGGACGCCGTCGACGCCGGCTGGACGCCGGCCGAACTGAAGTCCGCCGGCCTGCCCGCACCGGCCTCCCCGCGTAAGCCGTCGCGGCGCGCGTCGGGTCGACGCATCCGCCCCGCCATCGATACACCCGCCGACACCGCGGTCGGCGACGGGGACGGCTCGACTGGCGCCGTCGACGCTCGCGCCGCGGGCGGTGCGGAGGTCCACCAGTGACGGTCGTGGAGGCGGTGATCACCGACCGGCGGGGCGACGGCAGCGGCCCACGCAGTGTGCACACACACGGGGTGTTCCCGGACGAATCCGCAGCGACCTGCTTCGTGCGGAACCAGCTCGTCGCCCTCCCCGCTCGCGGGGTCACCGACGTGCACGTGAGCCTGACCGCGCTCGGCGGAGACGACACCGCGCGGCCGCTGCATGACGTCTTCGGCGCGGTGGCCACCGTCGCGGCCGAGTTCGACACTCCCCCGGCCGTCGAACGGGACCTCGCCGCAACACTGACCCGCGCCGCCCGCAGTCGCCGCGTCGACGTCGCCGCCGTCCTCGAACGGGCGGCGGCAACCGCGGCGGCGAACGTCGGCGGCGCCGACCTACTGCTCGCAGCCTCACCGGAATCAGTGGCGGCGCACCACGTGTCCGCGTTGGCCGGCCTGGGCACCGATCCGGAACTGCCGCTACTGCGGCGCACCGAACCGGTGGTGCTCTATTCCGAAACGCGCGACCAACAGCTCGACGACTACGGCATCCGCGAACTGTGCACGCGGGACACCGTCGCGATTAGGGCGGAGCTGCGCCCGCCGACCGTGACGGTGCGCCGCGGGAGGAGTTGGATGCGGAGCTGGCGGCGGTGCAGACGCTCTGCGAGGCAGACGTGGAGACGTACGTGGCGACGTGGATCGCGGCGGCGACGTCGCGGGCCCGCGACCTCGGGTTGCCCGACGATGTGCCGGTGCTGCTGTCGACCGATGCCACCGAGAGTTACGACGACGGGGATCTCGAACCGCTCTACGACTACGCCTTCGCTACCGTCGCGTTGCCGGGGTGCGGGTACACCCCGACCACGTACCCGCACCGCGACGCCAGCGGGATGCCGGACGTCGAGGCGTTCGTCGACGCCGAACGCACCGCAAGCCGCTCGTATCGAGATCGCGCCGCCAGCGCTCGCAACAAGCACAGTCGACGCGAATCCGGTGTTGAGCGTGCTGCAGGCGAACCCCCCTCAATCCAGAAGCGTCGTCCTCGGAACCCCTTCTAACGCGACGAGGGCCCCACCCTCAGGGTGGGGCCCTCGCGCGGGGCTCGTCAGCGGCAAGCAGCGAGACCCGTGGGCGTCCGGTACCACTTGCCGGACTTGAACCCGATGTTCTTGCAGACCTGCGAGTACGAGTGGTAGATCGTCTTCTCCGTCGGCTTGATGTTGCCCGCCGCGTAGAGGTACTTGCAGTCGACGCCGTTCTTCCTGTCGACAGCGGTCTTGTAGTAGTGCTTCGGCGACGCACCCCTCGGGCTAGTCATCTGCTGGGCCGGAGTGCGGTCGTAACAGTACTGGTAGTACTCGATTACTCCGCCGTTGTGGACAGGGCCGGCAGAGGCGGCGGGAGCGATGACGGTGAGTCCTGCGGCGACCATGGCGAGTGTCGCCAGAACGGTGCCGACGGCTCGTTTCAGAGCGAAGAGAGACATCTGTTCCTCCGGTTCGTCGAGGGCGTTGTGCCCTCATGTCCGCGGAAGCCACCGGTATCGAACCGGAGAGATTGGCTTCCGCGGACTTGCCTGGGAGATCCCATCTTCGCGAGCATCTGACTCGCGGGATGACTTCCTCGACAGCGCCCCCTGGTTCCCGCGCCGGTTGGCGCCGATGCGGAGGGGGCCTGAACGATTCAGTAACAAGGGAAGTTAATACAGACCGACTGGGCCGTCAATAGTTGAGAGTCACCAAAAGCCGGGCCCCTGTGGGGTCCGGCCAGTGGCGGAGTACGTGGCGCGCCAACACCGCGCACCCAATGGGCTCCCAGGCAAGGAACCGTTTATATATAGATCGCCTCGCGGCTGACCTATACGAGAAACATAAGTGCTCAGGGCACTATTCGCCTCTCGATCAGAGGATTTTACGCACACCCCGCTTACAAGAGCAACACATTAGACGCAAGGCCTCTGACCTCGGTTTATGCAGCCGAGTAGTCACCTGCCACCCCGATCTTGCCTCACCGGGTGCAGTTCTACCTGTGTCCACGTTCCGGTATGACCGTTGAAGACGCGGCCGTCGGCGGTGACGTGGCGGGTGTCGCGCTCGGCCATGCCTCTATCAGCGGTGATCCGACGCCTTCTCCTGTCGGCGGCGACACTCGGGGAGACGTGAGAAACGCCAGGGGACTCGGAGCCATACCGACCGAAGACGACCAGGTCACCGGGGTGGGTGACGTGGTCGAAGAAGATAACGGGGGACCTCCCCCTCGGCCCGGTCGGGGACGGCTCCCCACTGGTGCGGCCCTCCGGTGCGGTGCACCTCGGGTGGTGCGGGCGCCCCCTGTTGTGGGGGCACCCGCACCGGGTGAGGGGGTGCTACTCCTCGGCGGTGTCGGCGGTGAGCTGCTGGTGGGCCTGCTCGGGGTGAGTTCGGCCGCGTGAGCTGCGCGGCCGGCGGTTGTCCCCGGTGGTGGGTCCGACCCCGGTTGTGGGTGCCTGAGATCGAGCGCAGCGGCCGGGAAATCTTGGGCATCCACACGAGGAACACGGTCGGTCCACGGCTGGGGGCAGCCGTCTGGTGAGCCTCCCGCCTCCGGTCGCCGCGGACTGCTGCAATAGCAGGATGAACAGCGGCGACGCACCGGTCGATGAACCGAAACCAGAACACTTATGGCGGTGGGTCATCGCCGGCACCATCGCAACCACGGTTATCGGCGCGGCGCTCTTCTACCTGTTCGCGTGGCAGCAAGGCGGTCACGTGTGGAACTGGTCGCTACGCGAGACAACTGGTCAGCAAATTTTCGATTCGGCTCGCACTACGGTCGCTCTCGTTGGCGTCATCGGACTCGGCGGCGCGGCACTGCTCGCCTACCGCCGCCAGCGCACAACCGAGCGAAGCACAGCGCTCAGCAGTCAGGCAGTGACACTCAGCCGCCAACAGTTCACACACGATGAAGTACGCATACTCCGAGAGCGCTACACCTCGGCAGCTGAGCAACTAGGGTCAGATTCGTTCGCCATCCGGCTCGCCGGTGTCTACGCCTTCGCATCCCTCGCCGACGACTGGGCGGAGGCCGGCAACACCTCGGAAAGACAAGTTTGTATCGACGTGCTGTGCGCGTATCTCCGCACACCGACCGGGGGGGGGAGGGATCTCGCGTCAGCCACTGACGCAGATTCAGGCACATCCGCCGGGCTGAATGCTCAAGAAGAGCAGGTGCGATCAACCATCGTGCGTGTCATCGCCGACCACACTCGCGATGCCCGCCGCGTCGGAGCTCGTACAGCCCAAGTGCTGAAAGCGCCGTGGAAAAACTGCGACTTCGACCTCAGGGGAGCTCGACTGACCAACATAGACTGGAGTCACTGCCAGTTTCTCGGGGCTCTCGATCTGTCGGGTGCGCACTTCATCTCTGGCGCAGATTTCAGCAGTTGCGTTTTCGAGCGTGTCTCGTTCGTAGACGCGAGGTTCGGTTCCGAACAAGAGGGTTCGCCGACTACCGTTCGCTTCCAGGACTGTCTGTTCACCGAGGCGGACTTCGAGTGGGCAAGGTTCTTTGTGAGCGTGGACTTCGCTCGGGCTACGAACCGGGGCACGCTCAGATTCGACCTGGCCTCGTTCCGTGGTCTACGGACCAATTTCCACGAGATGACCTTCGAAACCGGGAGCGGGACAACGTTTAATGCGGCCGACTTCGCGGGGGCAGTTCGGTTCACGTCCGGAACGTTCGAAGGCGCGGTCGAGCTGTCACTGGCGAGTTTTGCCGAGGTCAGCACGCTCAGCTTTCGCACACCGAAGAGCTGGGATGTGCCGCCGACCCTTCCTTGGTCAGAAGACGGTGAAGTGCCATCGTTCATGGACTCCGGGTGGCCGCCGCCGATTCCCGCCGAGACAGACGGCGCTGCCAAGAGCGATGCGCGAGACGCTGCTGCACGTGGAGCAACCGAACCGAAGACTGACAACTAATCAGTAAGACCGCGCCCGGTTTCGGGCTGGACGGCTGCCGCAGGCGTCTTCTACATTCGCAAGCGGATCGAGACGCCGTGCGGGTCGCCTCGGTCGTTCCCAGCACTCCACAGGTGAGTCGAGCAACGGTGCCGCGTCAGCGTGCAACCGGGTGCGGTGACTCACCGGGACCGACCGTCTCAAAAGGCCACATTCCATGTCCGCACCCATCTCGAACCGCTCTACGACTACGCCTTCGCCACCGTCGCGTTGCCGGGGTGCGGGTACACCCCCACCACCTACCCGCACCGCGACACCAGCGGGATGCCCGACGTCGAGGCGTTCGTTGACGCCGAACGCACCGCACACCGTTCGTATCGGGACCGCGTCGGCCGGTGACCCCGGCGGCGACGTACCTGCGAAGCGGTTTGTCTGCTCGATTTCGACCGTCTCCGCGCATCTCTTCTCGGGTGGACGACGACGTGAGCGTGACGGACCGAGGCTGCGGTCGTGAGTTGCCGGTTCTGGTGCCGCGGCCGTCAGACGACGAGAGCCGCAGACCAGTGGTCTGCGGCTCTCGACGTGCAAGGGACGGTGCCCGCCAGTGCGCCTCTCGGCAGGTGGCCGCTCGTAGCGGCGAAAGGGGTGGTACCCGGGGCATTGGGACCGAACACCGTCGGCCTGTCCAACGACGGGGGCGGCAAAGGTATTCCGGTGTCGTCGGCCGGGACGGCCGGCGTGTGTGCGCGGTGTGGTTCAGCGGGGGTCGGTCGTCCAGGGGCGGTCGGCGCGGTCGTCGTCGGCGACGGCGGTGGTGAGCGACCACGGTTGCTGCGACTGTTCCGGCCGGTCGGTGGCCGCTGGTCGCTGCGACTGGCTGTGTCCGCGGATCAGCATGGTCATCGCGATGAGGGCGAACACCACGGTCAGCATCAGTCCGCCGTCGGCGGCGGTGAGGTTCCCCCCCGATGCGAATCCGCGGTCGGCGGTCGCGTTACCGATCAGCATTACCGAGCACATCGCGATCACCAGGACGAGCAGGGCGAGGGTCAGCTTGGTCAGCAGCGGCATCGAACTGGTGGCCTTACGGAAGTCGGGCACAGGGAAGGACCTCTTTTGTCTGGTGGGTCGGACGGCGCCAGGGGGCACCAACACGAAGCCGTCAGCCGGTGGGCGGCGCACGTCGCCCGTCGGGGTGGAGAACTGCGCTGGTCAGGTGTTGACGAGCTGGCTGACGCGTTGGAAGGTCACCCCGAGCAGGGTTCCGATGTCGCGGACGGGGACCTGGGCGGCGGCGAGTTCGCGGGCGAACGCGGCGGTGTCGGCGCGGACCTTCGCCTCCTCGGCTTCGAGGCGATCGCGGCGGGCGCGAATGTCGGCCACGCGGGCGGTGAGGTCACCGTCCCCGGCGGCGAGTTCGACGTGCACGTCGATACTCACCTCGTCGAGCGCAGTGCCGGTCTCGAGGGCCACCAGTTCACGGGCGGCGGTGTCGACGTCGCCGAGTCGGCGGGCTTGGGTGAGGGCGTCCAGTTCGGGCACGGCGACCATCCACCACTTGCCGTCGCGGGTCACCGACACCGTGTAGGTCGTGCTCACTGCTCTCGCGCCTCCTTCATGGCCTTGACGATGTTGCGGTACACACCCGGCGAGATGGTGCGGTGCCCATCCGGAACGGTGATCTTCACCGACCCGTCGGCGGACACCCACATCGTGTGCGAGCCGACCGTGCGGAGCGGGGAGAACCCTGCGCCGCGGAGTTCCTTCTGCACTTTGCGAGTGGGCTGATCCGCGACCATGATTCTAGTCTAGCCTACTGGACTGTTTCTAGTCAATCGCGCTAGACGAATGCAGGCGACGTCAGAACAGGACGTGTTGTGCGTCGGCGGCGGCTCGGTCGCGGTCGGCGCACCACAGGGAATGCAGGTGCCGGGCGACGCGGGAGTGCACACCGAGGTCGTCGGCGAGCGTGGCCCAGTCGGCGTTGCGGGCGAGTTCGGTGCCGAGCCAGCGGCCGGCGTCGACTCCGTCTGCGGTGAGCGTCCCGTCGGCGGTGAGGTACCGATCTGGATCCGCGACGGCCGCGTCCTGGTGCTGCGTCATCACTGCATTCCTCCTGATCGAAAGGCATTCAGGCGGTTCCACGCGGCGCGCTGCTCGCGGCCGAGCTGAACCATGTAGTCGAACAACTCCTCCTCCGGTCCCTGTTCGGCGGCCTGGGTGATCCGCTGTCCGGCGATGTGGAACGACCGCCGGTAGGACTGGGAGAGCACGATGTCGGCGTAGTGCACGGCGGAGACGGCGGGGGCGTCGGCGGTGACGACGTCGGCGAGCACCCGCCGCAGCGGGGCGTCCTTCTGCCCTCCCCCGGCGCGATGGATCACCGCGGCGACGGAGGCGGGGTCGTGCGGCCGGTCCTCGGTGACGAGGGCGGCGACGACGGTGAACAGTTCGGCGTGCGTCGGGTTCTCGAAGTCGCCGGGGGTGAGCGCGGTGGCGACGCGGGTCGTGTCGGCGGGCTCGGTGGACCACATGAGGGCGCAGAGGGTGAGCGATTCCGGGTCGGTCCGCGGGTCCAGTTCGCCCTGCTCGTCGACGGTGGTGTCACCGGCCGATGCGGCGACGGGCGCAGTGTCGGGCGCGAGGTCGCGGACCGCAGCGTCGTGGCCGGCCGCATCGTCGTCGGGGCCTTCGGTGGGGACGGCTCGGAGTGCGCTCACGGCTCTCACCTGCTCTCGTGTGGTGGTCAAGCGGCGGCGAGTTCGGCGATGCGGCCGTCGCGGTATCCGGACCAGTGGGTGCTCTCGTCGACCACGACGACGGGGGCGGCGAGGTAACCGAGGGCCATCACGTAGTCGCGGGCGTCGGCGTCGAGGCTGATGTCGACGGCGGTGTAGTCGATGCCGGCCTTGTCCAATGCACGGAAGGTGGCCTTGCATTGGTAGCAATTCGGCTTGGTGTAGACGGTCACCGCAGACATAGCTCGGGCCCTTTCGGTATTCACTGAGATTACTTCTATCCTATCCCCCATTTCTCTATCGAGCAATAATGTGAGGCCTTTTCACGGTAACGATTTTGTTGCGCATACCGTTGGTTCGCAATACTTCTCACCAGATCGCGTTTGCGGACTCGCGCGGAAAAGTCGCGGCGATACCGCACGTTAGCGGTTTACCCTACCGGCCAATCACGATTATCGGAAATGCGTAGTGACGCGGCGGTCCTTTTCCGCGCGTCAAGACCGCGGCAAACGGAATTGGCGACTTGCATGCCCATGCCCCCGGATGGGCGATACGGTCGCGTTGTGACGTTCTCAAATGGGTCTCCCCCCGCCGGCTGGTACCCGGATCCGGAACCACCAGGGTCGCAGCTTCCGCGGTCACCGCGGTTGCGCTGGTGGGATGGACAAGAGTGGACCGATCGAGTCGACCCTCCGGTGACCACCTCACCTGCCGCACCCAAAGCCCCCGGCCGGCAATCGATGGGTCTGCGCAAACCGACCGCGTCCGTCCCGACACCTCGGCCACCCGTCGGAAACACCGGCCCTCCTCAGACGCCGGAGGCACACTCGACGAGCAATCTCGCCCGGTCCGTCGATTCTGGCGTCACACCCAATCCTCGACGCGGGCGGCCTGCGCACATGTGGTGGATCACGGGGGCCGCTGCCTTGGTGGTTCTCGCCGTGATTGCTGTACTCGTGGTGTTCGTCCGAAGCTCACGTGACGCTATGGACACCAGCGCCCTGCCCTCTGTTCTGAGTTGCCGGATCCAGTCGACGTCCGAGCCCTTGAGCAAGCGCGCGACCGTCAACGGTGTTCCGCCGTCGATACTGGCCAAAGGGGGCACGGCGGAATTGATCGACGAGAACCAGCTGCTCCTGAAGCTGGAGTTCACCGGTCCACTACCGCCCCTGCCGACGAGCTCCGGCACCGCCAAGAACCCAGTTACAGTCGGGTTGAACTATAGCTTCATCGTAAACCTGGACCGTCCGGAAACCCACCCGTACGCAGTCATACGCGGGACCGATGGTTGGAGCATCGTCGATTTCTCCGATGGTTCATACGAGGGCATCGTCCTTGACGACCTCCCGAACATCACGGTCGGACCCGACACTGTAGATCTGATTCTCGAGTTGGACAGACTCCCCGCCCTACCCAAACGACTCGACCCAGTTGTGTACGTCGACACCCTCAATCGGACCAACCAATATGCGGACGTCGATTATTACCTGGAGCAGGCGTGCGAGTGATTTGTTCCTCGGGGCGCTTGTGGCAGTCAGCAGACCAGTGAGGAACGCCCGGCGCACCTCGGCTGCGACACCGCCGGCTCGGTCGACGGCGATCGTGCGGCGGCTGCTGGGCGCGTTCGGCGTCCCTGTATCCGGGTTCCTGAAGTGGTCGACCTGCGGCTGGTCATTGTGAGCGGATGGGAAGCTACGAGCATGACTGCGCCCACTACGAAGAAGGATGCGTCGCGACGAGACCGCCGATCACTCGTCGTGGCCGCTGGCATCGTCGGAGTTCTGGTCGTCGTCGCTGCTGTTGCCGTCTTCACGCGGTCGTCGGACGACGATGATGTCCAGTTGGATTGGACCGGGTTCCCCCGTGCCTTGGGCTGCGAATCGGTGCCACACGGCAGCGAGAGCCGCGACATCCCATCGGTGGTGCAGAGTCCCGCGCCGGACCAAGTGCTCGCGCGATCGGTCCTCATGGAGCACCCTTCGGATCAACACTTGAAGATCACCGTTCGATTCGCAGGCACACCGCCGCCGGCCCCGAGGCAGGTGCCGATCCCGGGTTACGGCGACCAGCAGTTCGCGGAGCCGGGCAGTTCCGACTTCTCCCTCGTGCTCTTTCCCGGCGGACCCGCCGCGAACGACAACAGCTACAACCTCACGATCTATAGGGAGGACCTCACCGCCGACGAGTTCGTGCAAGGGCAATGGATGGTCACCGGAGACTCCACGTTCACCGACGACAGTCCCGCTGAGGGCATCACAACGACTGTCGACGAGGTGGCGCTCGCCGGGAACACCATCGCCCTCACCATCGACCTGTCTCGGTTCCCACCGGTCGCGGCGGCGTGGAAGCAACCTGTAGACCTCAGCGTCTACCCCATCACGAATGGATACCCCGACCCCTACACCGGCGGTGGCCTCATCCAGTACCAACGTCAGGACTGCATCGACCGGACTGCGAACACCACCTCTGCCACCGAGCTCGCGGCGCCACCCACCTCCGCGACCACATCACCGCCGGCCGCTCCCCCGCAAACCGAGAGGTCGTCGGAATCCGCAGAATCCGAGGTAGGCGATCTGTTCGCCGGGATGCCCGCCGACCCCGGCAGTTGCGCCGATGGAGGTATATGCCAACTCTCGGCGCCTAGCGGCAATTACTACTGCACGATCTCGCGCGTCGGCGCATTCTGCTCCCCTCCGCTGGGAGAACCCCTGACGGCCGGGGTGGACGCGCGTCTGATCTCGGTCGGCGCGGACGGAGAAACGAAGTTCCTCACCGATGCGGGCGGGAACTCGCACACGGAGGACCGCGGGACGATGAGCGAGTTCACCCTGCCATACGGCAACACCGTCACCGCTTACGGAATGACGTGTGCGTTCCGAGGCTCCACCGGCGGTGCGAGCTGCCGTCACGACGCATCCGGGCACGGTTTCACCATTGACCCCGCTCAGTACCGCTTCTTCTGACGCTCCGGCCGACGCAGCGCGTCGCTGTATTGTCAGGGTGACCGGGACTGCCGGTACACGACGACCGACCAAGGATTTTCGATGCCGACCGAACCACCGCTCGACGAGCTGCTCACGCTCGACGCTGTGCTCGAGCGCATCAAGGAACGCAGTGGCCGGGTGATCGGGGCGTCGACGTGGCGGTCCTACGTCGCCCGCGAGCAGGCTCCGGGGCCCGTCCGGCGGGTGGGCCGGCTCCCCTTCTTCTCCCCCGACGACATCGACGCCTGGATCGACAACCGTCCCGGCCGAGGCAACTGGCGCACCGGCGACACGGACCGGTAGACCGCCCGGCGTCGTTCCGCATCTGCGGCCCCCCGCACGTCACACGAACGCCTGATGCCCCGATCCGCTGTGTGCGGTCGGGGCATCGGGCGTTGCGACAGGGGAACTGCTGGGCTCAGTCGTCGTCGAGGGTGGCGTAGGCGGCGTCGACGGTGGTGTTGCCGATGGCGGCTTGCTCGACGGGGCTGAGGGTGTGTCCGGCGTCGGCGAGAAACGTCAGGTAGGTGTCGATGCCCTGGAGTCCTCGGTAGCTCTTCTCGCTGTAGCGCCAGTAGTCCTTGCTGTCCTGGGTGCCGGTCAGGCGCGCCTCGAAGGCGGTCAGGACGCGGGCAAGGAGTAACACCTCGCACTGCCCGGCGGTGGCCTTCGCCACTTTCGCGGCGGCGGTGGTGGGGTCGGTGCCGGTGATGGACCCGTACAGCTCGCCGGCCTTGAACTCCGTGAGCAGCGAGGGGTGCCGGGCAAGGACTCCGACGACCCACCGGGTGGTGTTCTTCGGGGCGCTCTTGGCGCTGAGCAGGCCGGTGAGGAACGCGCGGCGCATCTCGGTGGCGACACCGCCGGCCCGGTTGAGGGCGATGGTGCGGCGCCGCTGGGCGCGGTCGGCGTCCTTGCGTTCGGCTTCCGCGCGAGCTGCGGCCCGCTGGGACGGTGAGAGTCCGTCCTCGGCGTCCCCCGCGTCACCGCCCGCCGCGGCGAGCTCCGGCGCGAGTGCGAAGCCGGCGTCGGCGCGGCGGGAATGGTGGAGGTAGAACTCGAACGACCACGACGTGGTCTTGGTGACGGCGTCGGCGCGGATCAGGCCGTCGATGGCCTCGAGGTCGGGGTCGTCTCGGGTGTCCCAGTCGATGAGCGTGTCGTCGACTTCGTGGCCGTCGGCGTCGACCCAGACGACACCGGCCTCGCTGGGGTGCACGTGCCACAGGTGCGGTGCGCTGTGTGGGGCATCGTCGGGGATCGGCTTCCCGTCGGGGGTGCGCAGGTCGGCTGGGGTGAACCAGTCGCCGCCGGTGGTGCTGGGTTCGTTGTGGATCACGGTGAACCCGCGCTGGGCGTGTTCGGTGGCCGCGGCGGTAGCGGCGTCCATCGCGGCGACGTCTTCGCGCAGATGCGCCAGGTGGTAGCTGATGCCGTAGCCGCCGAGGATCCGCTCGATGCGGTCCGGGATCGCGGGGTACCGGTCGGCGGCGGTCTCGAGCTCGGCGAGGATCGCGGCGTCGTCGAGGGTCAGACGCCGATCGGCCAGGTGGTCGTCCACCTTCGCCGAGCGTCCGGCGGTCGCGGCGGTGCGGGTGAACTTCTCGCCGAGCTGGGTGATCTTGGCGACGCGCTCGACGTCGAGGCCGAGGTCGAGCAACTCGGTGACCGCACCGACCTTGTGGCGGGTGGTGATCGGGGCGCGCTGTTCGTTGGTGTGGAGCTGGCCGGTGACGCGGTCGATCTGGGCTTGCCGCTCGTCGTCGGATTCAGCGTCGACCAGGACCGGCACCGCGCTCAGGCCGGCCTCACGGGCGGCGAGGATGCGGCGTTGGCCGTCGATGATGCGCAGGGTGCCGTCGGCTCGGCGGGTGGCGCTGATGGCGGTCAGAACGCCGCGCTCGGCAATCGACCGGACGAACTCGGGGTCGTCGGTGATGACGACGTCGGTGCGGATGTTCTCACCGATCACCAGCTCGGTGGGGTCGGCGAGGACCAGGGACGGGGTCGATGCGGTGGTGGTCATGGCGGGGTGTCTCCCAACTAGTGTGTGGTGGTGAGACACCGGGCAGTTAAGGGCTGTCCGGTGTTTCGCGTTCTCGGTCGGTGCGCGGCGCTCGCCCCGCGCGGCTGGGCCGGGTCGCGCTAGGCGCTGAGCCCGATCGCGGTGATCGGCGCGGTCCAGGTGCGGCCCCATTCGTCGGCCCCGGTGACCGTCCACTCCCCCACCAGCTCGTAGCCGTGGTGGCGCAGCAGCTCGGTGGCCATGTCGGTGGTCCAGTCCAGTGCGGGCAGAGCTTCCAGGTCCGCGACCAGGTACTCGAACGGGCCCGCGGTTGCGGCCAGGGCGATGCCGAGACCGTGCCGGTCGTGTCCGCTCTCGGAGGTGGTGGCGGTCAGATTCGTGGGCGTTTCGCTCATACCTCAATAATACAGCGTTGCGCTGTAATAGCAAGCGGGACAACGGAATTCGTTGGCGTCCAAAGGCGGTCACAGTCGCTGACCGAGCAGACCCGGGAGCCTCGTCCTGCACGCTTCACCGCGGAGCAGTTCTCGGGGCGTTATCGAGGTTCTGCGTACGAGACCCGATGGGCGACAGGGGGCGGTAACGATCCGGCCTTGTCTACCGACAGTGAGGTGGCTGCTCGACCGAGCGTCCATTAGCGAAGGAGCCTTCGTGGCACGTCATCTCTGGACGAACGTTGCGGTTTTGTGCGCCACAGCCCTCATCGTTGCAGGGTGTTCAGCGGGTGCCGCAACGGAGACTCCGCCGCCCGTAGTCACGGCTCAGGCCGATTCGAAGTCCACCACGGCAACGAGCACCGCTTCTGCGCCCGCCCGAACGAGCAGCGCAGCTCCCCGATCCACGCCTGCCGGACAGCTCACCCCGCCTGTTGTGGTCGAAGACGGATGGAGTTTGTCCCCTGACGGGGAGTTCGTCTCGTTCGGTGTGCGCGTGAGGAACGATGGACCTACTTCTGCACTGCCTTCAATCACCGTCACTGCGATTGATGCCAGCGGTGCACCGCTCGAAACCAAGCAAGAAAAGCTGGGTTTCTTCATGGCTGGTACCGATGCCTATATAGGTGGGACATTCATCGATTCCAGCGACATCGCGAATCTTCAAATCACAACGGAAGCAGGCCAGAAGCCGTTCACGGACGCGCCACCGGTGGCCATAACCGCTGAGGCCACGATCCAAGGAACCGGCTATTCTCCTCGCATCGCCCTCGCCGCGCGGTCGAACAGCTCCGAACCCGTCGAATCGCCTGCGCGCATCTTCTTCGTTTTTCGAGACGAAGGTGGTGACATCGTCGGGGGGACGACTGCGTTCACGTCGAGCTCGATCCAGCCAGGTCGTGTACTCAATGAGGCGCCGTTCATCACCGGTTTCGCGCCCGACACCGCAACGAGTGCCGATGTCACCATCGCCGCGTCGGTCGGGTAACCCAAGAACGAAGGATCAGAACCACTTGCTAGCTGGGAGCACTGCAGGCCTGCTCGCTCCCATTCGAGTTGCCCTATCGAACGACACGAGAAAGACGGTCCGCATGGAACCTGGATTCGATCGACGGCGTATTACGAGCGCGGTGGTGGTCGCGCTCGGAACAATAGCGATTCTGTCCAGTTGCAGCTCCGAACCCGATTCTGCGGCTGCCTCCACCTCGTCTCGCTCGACTACCACCACGGCTACTAACACCGCCACAGATGCGATGCCTTCGTTGGAACGGACGACTACACCGGAGGAACCGACGACTGCGGTGACGCGACCGGACTACAGCGAACCGCCCGTGTCGCCGAATTACTCGGTTCCGCCGCAGGTCGACACTGACGACTACGACGCGCTTCAGCCGGAGGCGCCGGGATTGGCGTGGCCGGAGCCGACGCCTCTGCCGCCGCTGCCTACACCGTCCTGGACGCCGTACCCCACACCGACGAGCGGGAACCAACCCCTTCCGTCGGAATACGGGGTGGAAAACGCACAGGTCGGGTCGACGTGCATCAAAGGGTCAACCGGCTATGACTCGAGTGGCTTGCGCGTCTACTGCGTCCCCTATCAGCCAGGTCTCCCTGATTCCGGATACGTCTGGGCCGCCCAGTAGCTGCCCCGAGGGCTCGCCACGCGCTGTCCGTGCCGGAACGCGAGGATGAGAACCGGGTCGGACTGGACTGGCACGCCGAGCACGCAGGCCGTAGCTTCTCCGAGCCCATACGTTGCGCGCCCCGGCCGCTCGGGCACTGCCGCTGCCATTCCCCACCAGTCGTTAGTACATACGTTCGATCGGCTGATATGGTCGACGGTGCGGGGCTGGGCGGAGGCTGCGGTCTCGGGAAGCGTCCGGCCCCGCACACACGCACCCACTCGACTGCCCTGCGGAGAGACGATGACCACTGCATTCGACGCCGCCGCGCAGTGATGCGGGCGTGCTGTGATGCGGGCGTGCTGTGTTCGAGGACTGGCCGGTGAAGTACTCCCCCGCGCCGCGGCGACTGTGCGACCCACCGATTCCGGTCACCGTCGACCTCGGCCGCGCCTTCGCCCGCACTCCCCGCTCGGCTCGGCTGGGACTGGCGTTGCGCGTCAAGGCCGAAGCGCTGCACCTCTCCGACTCCGTGCCGGGCCTCCTCCATGCGTGGGTGAGAACAACGGCCGGAGACTGGATCGCGTTGTGCGAGATGGACTTGCACACCGGAAACGGCAACGGCGCGATGCGCGTGCGGCAGTGGTGCCCATCCGCGTCGATCACCCCACGAGACGTGCAACCGCGATGAGCATGCTCGGTGAGCCCGCCGGCGGTGTCGGTGCGACGCGCTACGGTCCGTTGCCGTGAACCCCGGAGACCTGGCCCGACTGCACAGCGGGGCCGTGCACGTCTTCACCGTCGTCGAGGTCGACACCGACCACGCGACCATAGCCCCGGCCGGAGACGCCGCCACCGCAACGGGAGCGTACCCGTTCCGCGTTCCGCTCTCGGTCCTGACGCCCGCCTCGTAGTCGGCACCAAACCGCTACTCCTCCGAATCGTCGCCCTGCTCTCGACGTGCCGCCCGCCTCGCCACGTAGTCCACGACGATGCCGACGCCGGCGAAGGCTGCGGTCACGTACGGACCTCCGAAGCCGGTGACGTCGGTGATGAGAATCAGCACGCGCAGTGCGGTCGAGACGGCAGACCAATCGACTTTCGCCATGTTGAGTACCCCTCCTGCTCGAAGGAGCTGGACAGTTCCTGCTCCTACAGATTGGGGCCGGGAACTTGGCTGCTGGACAGGGTCAATGCGGTGTGATCTACAACACTTGTCAGATAGTCAGCGGAATGGGGCGAGGATGCCGGCCCCGGGCAGCTGCCGGCCACGGTCAGGAGCATTGGTCCGCCCTCGCGGAATCAATGGGCGCGGTCAGCGCAGAGGTGTGGTCCGGCGCCAGGCGGCGAGGGGCCCGTCTCCGCTGGTCAGATGCCGGTGTTCGCGCAGGAGGGCGGCGATGTCGGCGTGCTCGCGGCGCAGCTGAGGATCGTCGGGGTCGTGGCCGTCGCCGATGAGGGCGTAGCGGGCGTCGGTGTCGACGTCGTAGTCCGGCGCCCCCGGGTGGTCGGTCACGCCCGGTCGCTGGGCGTGGTGCGGGCGAGGTGGATCGCGACGCGGGTGCCGGCGAGGGCGACGATCGCGGCGAGGACGGTGGCGGTGCCGCCGATGATCCAGTGGGCGGGGTTGTGCGGGTCGTCGAAGCGGGCGAGAAGGCCCGCGGCGCCGAGGACGACGCCGACGACGATCGCTGCGAACGCGGCGGCGCGGTGCCGAGGCGCGGTGATCCTGGTGGTGGCGTAGGCGGCGGCGACAATCAGTGCGAGGCCGAGGTAAGTCAGCATGGTCCCCCCTGGGTGCTGGTTTCTTCGTGGTGGTGGTCAGTGTGCCGCAGCGGTACGACACGGGTGGCGCTCAGCGGGGCCGGGAGCCGGGGCCGGCCGTCGATGCGGGGCACTCGTGTCGTGAATGGTCACGAACCATCTGACGCCCGCTCACCCGGCGTCGGCGGTGTCGCGGACGGCGGGTGAGCGGTGGGTGCACCGTGTACCGGTCAGAGGGTGGCTCCACCGGTGGTGAGTTCACGGCGCGCTGCGGACTCGATCGCGGCGCGCAGTCTTGCGGTCACGCGGTCGGGAACCGGCTGGGTGCCGGCGGTCAGTCGCGCAACGGCGTCGAGCGCGGCGCGGCGTTCGTCGGCGGTCGCGCCGTCGTCGCGGGCGACGGTGAGCGATGCGGTGATGCGCTCGACGGTGCGGGTGTCGAACACCGGATCGGTGAAGCCGACGGCGGTGGCGTGCTCGTACGCTGCGCGCCAGGTTCGGTGGGCAAGAGCGGCTGCGGCCGCGAACTCGCGGATGCGTCGGGGGTCGGTGGGGACGGTGTCGGTTCGCAGGTAGGTGGCGGCGTCGAACGCCTCCACGAACGCTGCCGTGTGCGGGTCGCGGACGTCGTCGAGCAACGGTCGCTCGAAGAACGAGTGCGGGTCGGTCACATGGGCGGCGTAGGCCGAGGCGACGTCGTTGTACTGGGCGAGGGCGGCGGTGTGGTCCACGGCGTTCTGCCTGGCTGCCGCGAGGCGGGCAAGGCGCTTTCTGCGCAGCGCCGCGACGCCGACACCGGCCGCAGCGAGCACTGCGAGGGCTAGCAGGACCAGACCGATGATGTCCCAGGAAATGTCGGTACGACCCGCAGGTTCGGTGTCGGTCGGAACCGGGGCCGGCGTCGACACGGGTTGCGGCCGATCGGCCGTCGGCGCTTCGGGCTCGCCCAGAAGGAATCGCAGGAATGCGGGACTGACCATCATGAGCAGTCCGGCGGCAACGAGTGTCACTCCTCGCGAGACCGAACCGAGTCCGGTCGTGTGGGCACGCGCGGCGACCGCCCCTCCAACGAAGATCGCGACAACTCCGGCGGCCGAGCCGACCCACGTCACGAGCTCGAAAAGCGACTGGAGGTTGTCGGCGGCGTGGAGCATGGCGTCGTCTGCGGCGCGGACTGTGATCATGGGGTTCCCCTCGAAAGTCGATGATTGTCGGCCGCCGACGATGAGCACGAGCGCCGCCAGGTGGTCTCCGCCGAAGGTGGCGGAGAGCGGGCGCGTTCGTCGCTCAGTTTACAGCGTTACGCTGTAAACTGGCAAGAGGGGAGCCGGCTCGAATACATTGCCTCCGAGCCTCCTTCGCTGAGTGAGAAAGTTTCGGTGAGCCACGGGGAGGTTACGAGCTGCTCGATGCTTCTCCGCCTCTGGTGATGCTGTTCGCGGTCGTTCGTCCGGTGGATCGCAATCGGAGTCGCGCAGGAGCTGGCGGACCGCCTCATCGACGAGATGGACGGGCCCCCACGCTGGGCGCTGATGTCAAAGCTTCCCGGCTCCAGATGCCGCAGCAACGGGTGGAGCGCGTACTCGAAACCACGGAGAGAAGGTCACGTCAACAGCGGATGGGCTTGGCACAGAGCCAGGTGTTGGTACGGTCCCGATAACTAGTAGCCGCACTACCGTCCAGGAGTATCCGTGAGCCGATTTCCCGATGTGGACTGGTTTTGCGACCGTTGCAACAACCATCTGAGCTCACAACCCGGCTTCAACGACAACAACTACACCTGTGTGTGCGACAACTGCGGACACAAGAACAGCATCTCGCGAGATAACATCTTCGACTCCCACGAGGACTACCACGGAGATGGTCGTCCGATTAAGTATTGATCGCAAAGCCGGATGAGATGGCAGACGAAGTGAGACCACGGGCTCGGGTCGCGGAAAGTGCAGTGGTCGTCAATCTCGTGTCGTGAGTCGCCGCCGCCGACCTGGGACACTTCCCGGTGAGGCCGCCGGTTCGACGGCAGCATCAAGACACCAACTGCACAGGTGTGTTCGGCCGCCGGGAACCCTGCCGATGTTCTGCTCTCGGTGCGTCACGGTCCTCGATGTTTGTGGTCTCAGGGGTAGGCCATTCCCTCCGCGTCGAACAGGTCTCGAATGAGGTTCTGGTTGGTGGCCGCGCGAACTCGCGCGTCGATTCCCACTGCGGTGAGGTCCAGTGCTTGGAGGTTACCGCCTACCTCGGCGACGGCGAGGCAACGTCGGACGCGATCGGAGTGGTCTTGAGCGTAGCGAGAGAGCGCCGACCACTTGGAGGAGGTGTCGGCGAGGTCGGACCGGTGCGGGTCGACGATGTCCATGGCGTACTTTCCGTCGCCGTCGTCGTGCCAGAACAGGAAGTCGGGGTGCATCAAGCGCTGCTCGTCACCGAACTTGTACGGGATCGCGAGCGCGTGGCGGCCTGACGAGGGGTTGCGGTACCACCCGACGAGGCTCTCGACGGCCAGCTCTGCTGTGAGTACGTCTGCCTCCCAGGACGACCGGGAGGTGTCGACGGGGAATCGGCCGGCGTTGGGTTTGCCGTCGGGGATGACGAACAGGTGCGCCGGGTACGTCTCGATCGGTGCAACGGTGTCGCCGCGGATCTTCTCGGTGGCGGCGGGATAGGCCGCGCGTGTCTCGACGGTCGTGGGGAGCATGGGTTCTGCGCCGAGATACCAGAGCGGTTCGGTCTGCTCTCGAACGTGGCGCGGTTTCGCGGACACCTTGGCCGCATGCTGTTGCCGCCATGTGGTGATCAGGGCCGTGGCCTGATGTTCCACGACTGTGGCGAACCCGAGGTCGGCCATCGCGACCAGGCGTGCAGATGCGTCGATCTCGTCTTCGCCGCGGTCGCAGAGTTCGTTAAAGTACCAGTTGGCAGATCCGTCGGGGAGCAGTCGTTTGGCTCGTTGGAAGTAGCCTTCGAGGTCGCGTTCGTTGGTGGGGGTGTCGGTCTTGCCGACGCTCTGCATGATCGCCTCACCGTAGGAGACCATGGTTGTGCTGATGGTCAGCGACATGATGTCGTCGACCTTGGCGTCGATCTCGTTGCGGCGTTGACTGTCAGCTGCGGTCATCTGATCGACGATCCACCGCTTCGCCTTCGCTGAGCCTTGTTCGATCAGACCGTGCTCGGTCAGCGTCGCGGCCAGGCGCAGCAACTGTGCGGTGCGTGAGCCGAAGGACGTCCTCTGCCGGGTGTACGAGGGAAGGGTGTCGAGCAGCTCGAACACGGCAGCGGGAACTTCTGTCGACTTCTCGCAGACGACGGGGGCGACGACGACGTCGACCTCGACACTCTCGTCTTCGGTCAGTGCCTTCACCACCCGCGCCACGTGCTCGGTTCGGAACCCCGGCAGGTACGCCGCGACCTCCCCCAGTCGCTCGTCTCCCCCGTCGATACGCTTGGCCAGCGGCGTTCGGACCAGTCGGCCGATGAGTTGGGCGATCTCGGTGTAGCTGTCCCTGTTCTGGAACGAGATCATCACCTCGGCTCGCGGGCAGTCCCATCCCGTGGTCAAAGCCGACTTGAACAAGACCACCCGCGCCTGGTCGTCACCGGAGATGGCTTCCGGTGGCAGGTAGCGGATGGTCTTGTCGCCGACCTTGTACTGGCCGTGGTCGCCGAACGCGTGCGCGACTGCATAGCCGGACAGTTGAGGCCACGTCGATTCCAGCACCGCGAGAATTTCTGCGAGCCGCGCTTCTTCCCTGGCGGGTGAAAGTCCTTGCTCGACCTGGACGACGAGCAGTGGCTCGACCAGCCGGTCCCCGGTGGCCTCGTGGTGCGCCCGCCAGGATGCGTCGGACGATTCGAGATCCTCCACGGCGAGGGCGAGCATGGTGTTGTCCGCCGACTGCGACTCCCCCAAGCTGCGCAGCAGAATACGGTCTTTGAGCAGTCCGGATTCGCGGACGTCGCCGGCTTTGACCTCCACCAGGCGAGGTGTCCTGTTGGCGGCGTTCATGGCAGCAAGGAAGCGGTCGGGGGTGGCCGAAATACCGAGCACGACCGGTGCGGCCGGCTGATGGGTTCCGATATTGGTGGTGCCACCATCGACGATGGTTCCCGCGATCGACTTGCGATCGGTGTTCTTCGTGCCCGAGCCGCGGTGCGCCTCGTCCCAGATCACCAGAAAATCCGCACCGCGGTCGCGAACGGTGTTGGCGATCATGTCCCACGCGCCGTGGGTTCGCCTGTCGTTGCGGGTGCCGTCGGCGCGGACTGCGTGCAGTGTCGAGTTCTTCTGCATAGCTTGGATGTGGACGAAGTAGATGTGCCCCGGTTGCAGGGTGCGGTGGTCGTTCTCGCCGAGGAAGCGGATGCAGTTGATGTCGATTCCGCCCCCGGAAGCTTGGGTGATCTTCGCGATCGTCTGCGCGTTGAGGGCGCGGTCGTCGGTGATCCACAGGACCGTCATGTTCGGGTTGGCGGCCCTCGTCGGTGTGCCCTTGAAGATCCCTTCGAGCACTGCTGTGGCAATGACGGTCTTGCCTGCCCCGGTGGGGGCGGTCAGGCCGACCGCGGTGCGTTCACCGTCGTCGAGGTACCCGGCGCGGGCCTTGCCGAGGTTGGTGAGCACGGACTCGACCGCAACCGCCTGATACGGCTCCAGTGTGAACTTCACCGCGGGCCGCCAGCGATGTTGATCGTGTAGTTCGACAAATAGTCCTCGTAAAGCTGCACCGTGTCGACGCCGACCGGCAGGCGCTCGACCGCACGCTGATACTCCGCATCGGAATCTGTGATGACGAACACCACCTGAGGCGAAGCGCCGGTTACAGACGCGTCGGTGACTGCCCCGGCGAATATGGCCAGCGCGTCGATATCAAACAGGACGCCGTAGGCCTTTGTCAGTGCCCACCCGTCGTCGGGAATGCGATCAACTCGCTGGCCTCGCGCGCCGGCTTCGAGCCACATCAGTGGGGCGACGGCCTCGAACTCGTGACCGCGGCGGACCATACCGGGGTCGAGGTAAGTCAAGTCCAACATTTCCACATTCACAGCGAGCCCGTCTGAGTACTTAGAACCGTTCTCGCGTTTGCCTGTGGCGACCGTGGAGATTCGCGGCCGGCAAACGAACTCAAAGACACCTCGCGCCTCCCAATCTGCGTCCCCAGGACGCAGGCCCAGAGTTCGCAGCTTCTTAGCTTCGCTTGCTCCAACCTCATTGTTGGTCACAAGAATGGACTGCCTGGTTCCCCCGTCCGCTGCATTGAGCTGCATCACAGCCTCGGTGGTACTGCCGGACCCACCGAAAAAATCCAGAATCACAGCATCTCGCGGCGCCGCCATCCGGAACCACCGCGCCAGCACCTCGTGATCTTTGGGGAACGGAAAACGCTTCTCCGTGAGGAGACCCTGAAGGTGCGTGTTCGCTGCATTGCGAGAATGAGTGAACGCAGGTACCGGCATATTTTGCGCGTAATCTACTAGCGACTTCTTCTTCCTGGGTCGTCTACCAAAGGCCACCAAGCCTGCCGCGATCCATTCATCCATAAGCGATTTTTGGACCGTCCAGCCGTTCTCTGGAGGCTCGTACTGTTTTCCGGAATTGGGGTCAGTAACGACATACCGCAGGTTGGGGCGCGGCAGCCTGTTTGTCAGATCCGATGTCTCGAAAATCATCCCGTTTTGATCGACGTTATTGAAGCGCGTTACACCCTCCGGCATATGCCGTTGATTCGTCTTGATGAACTCGCGGAGGCTTTCTTGCGCCTCTTCGGGGCTTTTGCCGCTCGACAACGCAGCATCCACGAGGCGCAACATCTCAGGAACAAAGGGCTTTGGATCCATGAAGCGCCCGACTTGTTCGGCGTTACGTCCATAGACCAACATGTAGTCAACGCCGCCAGCGTGATGTCGGGCAAGCGCCGAGCCACCCCCTTGCCAAACGGCGTTCATTATGAAATTAGCCGGTCCGAAAAGCTGATCGAGCAGCATCCGCAGCCTGTGATGTTCATCGTCACCAATTGCAGCGATGATGACACCAGTCGGTTTCAGGAGGTCGCGGGCGATCAAAAGTCGCCGTTCCATGAAAGATAACCATTTTGAGGATTTAGCACGATCATTTTGGTCGACATAACGGTCGTTGTAAATCCAACCGTCGTTGCCCGTGTTGTAAGGCGGGTCGACATAGATCAGGTCGATTTTATTGCGGTGCGTTGAGCGCAGCGCTTGGAGTGCATGGAAATTCTCGCCGTTGATGACGACATGCCAGGGCGCGTCGGAAGGGCCATTCTCAATTCGTTCGACCGTACGCAGGCCTGGGTAGATGGGTTCGTCGAACTCGCGGACCACGACAAGTTCGGCAACGGGTCGTACACCACCGTCCCCACTGAGGACCGCAGTCTCGCGAGCGCGGTCGGCGAACCGGTCGACAATCCAAGTTCTGGCGGATGTTTCGTCACGTAGTGCAACCCGGATGCCCTTCCGGACGGGATGATCGGGTAGCCGAACGGACTCGGGTAGATGGCGGTCGAACACGAGCCCGAAGTGGCGTGACCCGCGGAGGAGTTCGATCTCGTAGGCAAGCCTGGTTCGTAAGGTGTTGTCCTCGACGCGAGCCACGAGTTGATCAAGAACGTTCGAATCGTCAGCCATCTCGACACTCGTTGCCCGCCGGGGCTGCCTGGACCATTGCCAGAGCATATCGTCGCAAGGCCCGTCGACCGCCCATCAGGTCATCTTGTCCGACGTCTCTGACTCTGCGCCCGGTAGATCAGGCGAGACCAGCAAATGCTTCTTCGCTTCGTCTAGCCCTGCTCTTCTCGGGCCCTCGCGAGTGTGGCATACATCGCGGACCGACTGAGCCCGGAGATTTCCATCAGTTGGCAGACGGCTGGGGGTGTCCTGCGGTGCGGTGGTAGTGGTTGATGGCCGCCACCCAGGCGGACAGGGTACTGGCGGCGTAGGCCTTCTCCCCCGCCGCGGTGACGGTGTCGGCGGCATCAACCAGGTAGGCGGCGACCGTGACAGGGTGCGCCGGCAGCGCGTCGTGCCCGTGGCGGGTGCACCACTCGGAATAGCGGCGCCACCCCGAGGCGTAGGCGCGGCGGGTGCCGGCCGAGCGGGACGACTCCACCGCCCCGGCGATCTTCATGGCCACCGCATCAGGGATCGCCGGTACCGACGCACGGTCTGAGAGTCCCGGAGCGGTCACAGGAGGGGTCATCGGGACCGTTTCGTGCAGTCGGAAGTTCACATCCGCAGCCTAGACCCCGCATCTGACACGGTAGCGTGCCGAAACTGTGTTGAGCTGGCATTTCGCGGCTTACGGCGCGTTAAGTGAAATTATCGGGGCCGCTCCTGTCGTGTCGCGCCGAACTACCGGATGCGTGGCCCCCTCTGCAGCGGCCCACTCCGTTGCGGAAAGGGCCGTCCTTCGTTGTGGGTCAACTCCAGGTAGTCGATGTATCGCTCCACCGCCTCTGCGGCGAGGTCGGACGGGCCCCGAGGTGCCCCGGGTGTGGCCATCAACGCTTCGGCCGCGTTCAGCAATCGTTCACTGGTCTCGACGTAGAAGTAGAAGGTCCTTTTGGTCTTGGTAGGCCTGTCCGTCGCTGACGGCTTCGGTGCACTCGCCTCTAAATTTGCTACTGGCTCGGGCAATGGATCGAGGGGGCTCGAATTGCCCAGGGCACTTTTCAGGCGTTCAGGGCGTGCCATAGCCGACTCCCTCCATGAGCAGTCCCGACGTACGGCGGTAGATGCTGGCTAAATTGCGGGCATCCGTCGTACCCCAGTCGAGGAGACTGGTCTGCGCCTCAGCGGAGTCCTTCAATACCACTCGCTTAGGAACAGGGTCTCCGATGATCGTGATGCAATCAGCGATTTCCGCCAGCTGCTCGCGACCAGCAATGGTGTTGCGTTCGTGGAGGTTGATGATCGCGCCCATCAGCTCCAACGTCGGGTTGTAGCTGCGGCGAACCACGTCGATGGTTCGTCGTAGCCGCGCCAGTCCGTTTGCAGAGAAGAGTGCTGACTGACTCACCACGAGGGCTTGCCGGGCCGCGACCAGCGCGTTGATCGTCAACAGGTCCAAGCTTGGCGGGCAGTCGATGACCACCAGCTCGTAGCTCGGAGCTATCAGCTCGAGCGCATCGCGGAGCCGTCGCTCGCGTCCAGCGCCACCCAAGATCAACTCGTCCCGTACGAAAGCAAGGGATTCCGAGTTTGGATCGGTGGCGACTAGATCGACGCCGCCCCAGATGGACGGTGCCACCACGTCCGCAAGGGTTGCGGCCGACCTGCCTGACAGTGCATCCGCCATTACCGCGTCGCCAGGGGATGACCCACCGGAGCTGAGCACAGTGCTCAGGTTCCCTTGCGGGTCCATGTCGAGCGCCAGAACTCGGTGGCCGGCGCGGCGGGCGGCATCGACGATGTGAAAGGTGGTTGTCGTCTTACCTACTCCACCCTTCTGATTACAGAAAGCAATCACGTTGTGTGACATGCGTGTGTCCTCTCACTGGTGAATGATTCTTCGGCGCTGGGTTGCCTTACGCGTGATACCTGCAATACGGGTGAAGGAGTTTTGGCAAGGGATGGCTGCATTGGATGTCTGGGCAGCATCGCAATCCATACACGCCATCCCAGCCACGCCCGATACCGGTAGGTACCGATTGGGATGCGTTACCCGCACGGGACTAATTACCCGAAATGCCAACGTTGCGGGAACAGCAGTCAATGCTGCGAACACCTCCAACACAGCAATGCTGATAATTCGTGGGAGGTCATCGAACCCACACCGAAGTCGGTCTTAAGCTGGAACTGCTGCGCGTTCCGCGAGCACCGAGGATCGAAATTGTGAACATCAAGGTTGGTCCCGTCTACTGCGTCGAACTTCGTACTGCTTCACCCGGACCCCCCAGGGGTGAACCCCATCGTCCGCACCCACGTTGTCCGCTCCACGCCCTCTGGCCCCGCGTCGTGACGACGCGTGGCTGATCGGTATCGCCACCCCGTGAATGATCAGTTCGCGGAAGTGGTGCCTCGCGGCCGGTCGACGAGGATCGCTAAAGGGTGCACAGTCAACGGCGGCAGGCTGGTTATCGTCGGGCTCTGCCTGAAAACGACGCGCCGCCGAAATGCCTGCATCATGTCCTGTGCTGATGCGGGCACGTCGATCGGCTGTGAGTGAGTGGTAGCGGGACGAGTCACCGCCTCGGAGGGGCTATTCCAGGAATGGCAACAAATGCCTTGATGGAAATCGCTCGCTGATCTAAAGTATTCTTCTGAAGCCTTCTTCCTTGCAGGTGGTAGGCCTAGTGCCCTCGGCTCCGGTGCTCGACACACCGGGTTCAGCCGAGGGCACCTTCGTTTCGACAGGGGCCGACGTCAGCGCCGCTCAGGCAACGCCCGCACCGCCAGCGCTCTGAGACTCCAGGCGTTCGATGTACTCGTCAATGGCCGTGTCCGGTATCAGGCGGCGCTTGCCGACCTTGACGCTCCGGATCTCGCCAGACGCGATCTTGTTGAAGAAGCTGGATCGACCGAGCCCGGTGCGGGACATGCCTTCCTGCACCGAGAAGAGCTGCCTGCTCATCACATCCTCCTGTCGTGAATCACCACCGGCTTCCCGCTCTTACGGTTGGTCTCGAGTGGTTCCACCGCAACATAGCCTGCTCGTGGATTCACCGCAATACGTGGTGTTTTGTCCAGTAAGATGCGTATGCATGACGCAGGAGTGGACCCAACAGCTGGTCGATAGGGTGGGGAGAGAGGTACGCCGTGCGCGAACCGCCTCCTCTCCGCCCCTGTCAGGGCAGGCACTCTCAGACCGTACGGCGGAGCTGGGCCACCCGATCTCGCGCGCCGTGATATCCGACTTGGAGACAGGTCGGCGTCGCGGTCTCGACGTTGCCGACCTCATTGTGTTGGCGGCCGCGCTGCGAATTTCCCCCGTGCAACTGCTGTTTCCCGAACTCCCGCGCGGATCTGTGGACGTCCTGCCCGGGCGACCGCACGAGTCCCACGACGCGGTGCGATGGTTTGCCGGCGAGACCGGCCTGTTCGCCTCGTCGGGTGATTGGGAAACCGGAACCGGCGAGTCTGCAAAGGTTTGGACTCGGGAAGAGCTGGCGCCGGAGATCGACCGCATCACCGTTACGCGACAGTGGCTCAGGGCAATCGCCTCGATGAGGGGGGCGCAATCGCAGATCACGCGAGCTCTCGCATCCGAGGAACCGCGGGAACAGATCAGCACTTTGGAAGATCTGTACGACGACGCACGAGATCGCGCTGAAAAGCTGGTCAGGCAGATGACTGAGCTCGGCATGGACGTCAGGGAGGGCGATCCCCGTGTCTGACTTGTCGTTACTTCGGATCGCCGGGAACCGGGCGCCGACGTTCCCGCTGGCGCGAGTCGGTGAGAACCCGCCATCTCCGAGACCGGTCCATCGTCGTGGCTAGGCAGCAACTGCCACCGCAGATCAAGAAGATCTCAGTCCGCGACAAGCGCACTGGTGCAACGGTGATCCGGTACGAGGTTCGCGTTGATACGCCCAACCCCGCAGCCACGTACGCGTCCTCGGATGGAACCCTTACTCCACCCCGTCGTTCGCAAAGTCGACGACGATTCGCCACCGAGAGGGAAGCGCGCGCCGCGCTCAATCGTGCTTTCGATGACCGCAACGACCCCATGTACGTCGCGCCGTCCACCGTAACGGTCGACGAAGCCTGCTCGGCTTACCTTTCCGGTCGACACAATCTGAAGCCAACGACTCTCGTCTCCTACACGCAAGCTCTCAAGCCCATCCGGCTCGTACACGGGGACACCCCTATACAGAAACTGACCAAACAGCATCTCGACACGCTCGTTCGTGACCTTCTCTCCGGTTCGATGCCGAAGAGCGCTGGCCGCCGGAAGCCGTGGAAAGCCATCTCGGTGAACCACATGTTGAACGTCGTGTCCATGGTGCTCACCCAAGAGGTCAAACAAGGGCGATTGGTGCGCGACGTCGCTGCCCTGGTCGACCGATTGCCCCGTGAACACCACAAAAGCGAGACGTACACCCAGGACGAAGTCGTGCTGATCTTGAAGGCCGCGTCCAGCTCGCGCGTCGGGCACGCTTGGGTGCTGGCGCTCTACGGTCTTCGACGAGGTGAGATCTGCGGGCTCCGGTGGCGGGACGTGGATCTCGAGCTGGGCACGATCACGATTGCCAACAACCGAGTCAGTGTCAACGGTCGAGCCTCGGACGGAGCACCCAAATCACGAAGCTCACGGCGGACGCTCCCCTTGACCGACGCACTCCGGAGAAGCCTGCTCAGCGCGAGGGAAACGCAAGCGGGCGAGTCGACAGCAGCCGGTCGCGACTACCAGGAGGGCAGCCACGTCGTCTGCGACGAGTTGGGCCGCGCCTACCACCCGGACAGCATTTCCGGCCTATGGGAAAGGTTCACCCTCCGCGCAAAGGTACGACCTCTGAGGTTGCATGATTGTCGACACTCGTGCGGAACTCTGATGCACCTTCAAGGTGTTCCGATAGCAGTGATCGCAGCCTGGCTGGGGCACAGCGACAACGCGTTCACCATGCGCACTTACGTCCATGCTCAGGGCGATGCAATGCTGGACGGCGCCGACGTACTGCAGACGATGATGACAGCCGGGACTGCAGCCGACTCGAACAGGGATCCGCAACCTCCGTCCCAGGAGTGAGCACCCACGTCACGCTCGCGCAGGGCTTCGTCCAAGGTCATACAGAGTTGCCAAGGCGGTACGCAAGGACCAGTTCGGTTCGGGATGTGTCATTCTGTGTCACCCGGACGCCCTCGAGGTCCCCAACACAGAAGTACCTGACCAGCATCGTGGCTGGTCAGGTACAGGATGTAGATGGAGCCGCCTTGGGGAATCGAACCCCAGACCTTTTCATTACGAGTGAAATGCTCTACCGACTGAGCTAAGGCGGCGCGGCCCCGCGAGGAGCCGGGACGAGTCTAACCACTCGCCCCGGCCACCACCAAAACGGGCCCCTACCTGGCCGCCGCACCCAGCGTGGCCACCATCGCGTCGACGGCGAACTTGGGCTTGACGTTCATCTCGAGCGCCTCCCGGCACCGGAGGATCGCTTCGATACAGGTCAGCAGCGACTCCGCCGAGCACACCGACGCCAGCCCGCGCGCCTGATCGACCATGTCGGGGTGGGTGAGCGTGGATTCGGCGCCGAAGGACTGGGCCAGCGCGTCCCGATACAGCCCCGCGAGGTCGATGAGCGCCCGGTCCAACGCGTCACGGCCGGTGCGGGTCCGGCGCGACTTCTGCCGCGCCTCGAGCTCCTTGAGCACACCCGCCGAGCCCCGCAGCGCACCCGCCGCACCCTTGCCGGTACCGCCCGCGCCGAGGGCCGTGCGCAGCTCCTCGGTCTCCTGCTCGTCCCGTGCCGAGTTGAGCTCGACCGCGTCGAGTTCGGCGGCCTTCACCAGTTCCTCGACGACGGCGTACTGCGTGGCCGGCCGCAGCGCGGCCTTGGCGATACCCAGGGCCCGCTGGCGCCGGTCGCGTGCGTCGGCGTCCGTCGCCAATCGCCGCGCCCGGCCGACGTGCCCGCCGCCGACGGACGC
This sequence comes from Rhodococcoides corynebacterioides, assembly GCF_019834675.1. GTDB lineage: Bacteria > Actinomycetota > Actinomycetes > Mycobacteriales > Mycobacteriaceae > Rhodococcoides > Rhodococcoides corynebacterioides_A. The sequence continues at coordinate 133,308 of NZ_JABUBU010000005.1, forward strand.
CGCCCACGCGGCCGTCTTCTCGTCCAACCCGTCGTTCTCGCGCAGGACGCGGGCGATGTCGTCGGGCCTGGGGGTGACCAGCGCGACGTGGCGACACCGCGAGCGAATGGTGACGGCGATGTCCTCCGGATCCACCGACGGCGCGCACAGCAGGAAGATGGTCCGCGCGGGCGGTTCCTCGACCGCTTTCAGCAGAGCGTTGTACGCCCGCTCGCCGAGCCGGTCCGCGTCCTCGATCACGACGATCTGCCACAGCCCGGTCGACGGACGACGCGCGGCCATCTGCACGACGTCGCGCATCTCCTTGACCGAGATGGACAGTCCCTGCGGCACGATGCGTCGGACGTCGCCGTGCGTCCCGTGCAGGGTGGTGGTGCAGGCGTGGCAACGGCCGCAGCCGACGACGTCCGGATCGGTGCACTGCAGCGCGGCGGCGAAGCACACCGCGGCGATGGAGCGGCCCGAGCCCGGCGGTCCGGTGAACAGCCACGAATGGGTCATGCGCGACCCGATGTCACCCTCACGGGCAGCGTGCGCCGCGTCGGTCAGTTCGGCCACCACCTCGTGCTGGCCGACCAGCCGATCGAACACTCCCGCCATGACGGCGAGCCTAGTGCTGCGCTCCGACAGTGCCCGACCGGCGGCCGCGCAGGCGCGCGATACCGGCCAGGACGGCCACCACGATCGACCCGACGATCAGCCCCAGCAGCGCCGAGAACAGGGTGTTGACGATCCAGGCGAGGACTCCGCCGATCCCGCCGACGCCGTGCACCGCCTCCTCGGCGTGATGCACCAGCTCGTACAGCGGGTGGAAGCCGAGCTCGTCGATGCCGACCAGCAGGATGTGGCCGCCGACCCACAGCATCGCGGCGGTGCCGACCACGGAGAGCACGCTCATGACCTTCGGCATCCCGCGGACCAGACCGCGTCCGACGGTCTGCGCGATGCCCGACGACGTGTCGGCGAGACGAAGACCGATGTCGTCCATCTTCACGATCAGCCCGACGACGCCGTAGACCACCACGGTGATCACGACGGCGACGACGGCGAGAATGATCAACCGGGACCAGAAGCCCTCGGAGGCGATGGTGTCGAGGGCGATGACCATGATCTCGGCCGAGAGGATGAGGTCGGTGCGGACCGCGCCGGCGACGACGGTGTCCTCGTCCCGCGGCCCGTCCTCCTCGTGGTCGTGCGCGCCGTGACCGCTGAGCGCACCCCAGATCTTGTGCACCGCTTCGTAACTCAGGTACGCGCCGCCGACCATGAGGATCGGCGTGAGCAGCCACGGCAGGAACTGACTGAGCAGCAGCGCGATCGGCAGGATGATGATCAGCTTGTTGCGCAGCGAGCCGATCGCGATGCGCTTGACGATCGGCAGTTCCCGCTCCGCCGCCAGTCCGCGGACGTACTGGGGAGTGACCGCGGTGTCGTCGATGACGACACCCGCGGCCTTCGCCGTGGCCTTGCCGGTGGCGGCACCGACGTCGTCGATGGACGCCGCGGCCAGGCGCGCGAGCGCGGCGACGTCGTCGAGCAGGGCAACCAGTCCTCCGGCCATGGGCCGACCTTACGCCGTACTCGGGTCGGCCGATCAGCCGTCCGTGGCCTCCGACGCCGTGGACTTCGCCGCCGTGGACTTCGCCGCGGCGGTCTTCTTGGCCGGCACCTTCTTGGCGGTGGTCTTCTTGGCGGCCGCCTTCTTCGCGGCCGCCTTCTTCGCCGGAGCCTTCTTCGCCGCGGTCTTGGTGGCCGTCTTCTTGGCCGCGGTCTTCGTCGCTGCCTTCTTGGTGGCCTTCTTCTTCACCGGACCGCGCGCACGACGATCGGCGAGCAACTCCATCGCCCGCTCGTCCGTGATCGTGGCGACCTCGTCACCCTTGCGCAGGCTCGCGTTGGTCTCGCCGTCGGTGACGTACGGGCCGAAGCGACCGTCCTTGATCACCATCGGCTTCTCGCTCACCGTGTCCACCCCGAGTTCGCGCAGCGGCGGCGTCGCCGCACCCTGTCGTCCACGACGCTTCGGCTCGGCGTAGATCTTCAGCGCCTCGTCGAGCGTGACGGTGAAGATCTGCTCCTCGGTCGCCAGCGAACGCGAGTCCGTGCCCTTCTTGAGGTACGGGCCGTAGCGGCCGTTCTGGGCGGTTATCTCCTCCTTGGACTCGGGATCGACACCCACCACGCGCGGTAGCGACAGCAGTTTCAGCGCGTCCTCGAGCGTGACGGTCGCGAGGTCCATCGACTTCAGGAGCGAACCGGTGCGCGGCTTGACGGCCGCCGCCTTCTTCGCGGCCTTCTTGGCCGGCGCCTTCGCCTTGGTGGCCACGGCGGTCCCGCCGCCACCGTCCGAACCACGTTCCACCGGAACGATGTCCGGGACGGGCTCGGGCCCCTCGGGGATGATCTCGGTGACGTACGGACCGAAACGTCCCTCCTTGGCGACGATCTCGTGTCCGCTCGCCGGATCGACGCCCAGCTTGCGACCCTCCTGCGGCGTCGAGAACAGCTTCTCGGCGTACTCCACGGTCAGCTCGTCCGGCGGCAGATCGTCGGGCAGGTTGGCGCGCTGGGAGATCGGGTCACCGTCGGGATCGTCGGGGTTCTGCACCATTCGCTCGAGGTAGGGCCCGTACCGGCCCACGCGCACGTGGATCTCGCGTCCCTCGGCGTCGTCGAACAGCCGGATGGAGTTGATCTCGCGGGCGTCGATGTCCTCGAGGTTGGTGCCCACCATCTTCTTCAGGCCACCCGAGCGCGCCACCGATCCCTCGGCACCGGTGTCGCCACCGAAGTAGAACGCGGTCAACCAGTTTCCGCGCCGCTCCCGGCCGTCGGCGATCGCGTCGAGATCGTCCTCCATGCCGGCGGTGAAGTCGAAGTCCACCAGGCGGCCGAAATGCGCCTCCAGCAACCCGATCACGGCGAACGCCACCCAGGACGGGACCAGCGCACTGCCGCGCTTGTAGACGTACCCACGGTCGAGGATGGTCTTGATGATCGACGAATACGTCGACGGGCGACCGATTCCCAGCTCCTCGAGCGTCTTGATGAGCGACGCCTCGGTGAAGCGGGCGGGCGGGTTGGTGGTGTGCCCGTCGGGATCGAGGCCGGTGGCCGTGACCGCCTGCCCCTTCTCCAGTGCGGGCAACCGGGATTCGGCGTCGTCGGACTGACCGCCGGCCTGATCGTCGACACTCTCGACGTAGGCCTTGAGGAAGCCCGGGAACGTGATCGTCCGCCCCGACGCACTGAAGGTGCAGTCCTCGCCGGTACCGGCGGTTCCCGAGATGCGCAGCGACAGTGTGGTTCCGCGCGCGTCCGACATCTGCGACGCGACGGTGCGCTGCCAGATCAGCTCGTAGAGCCGGAACTCGTCCGTGTCGAGCGAGCTGTGCAGCTGGCCCGGCGTCGCGAAGGTGTCACCGGCGGGGCGGATGGCCTCGTGCGCTTCCTGCGCGTTCTTCACCTTGCGGGTGTACTGACGCGGGGTGTCGTGGACGTACTCGGGGCCGTAGAGCTCGGTGGCCTGCCGACGCGCCGCGTCGATCGCCGACGCCGACAGGTTCGTCGAGTCGGTACGCATGTAGGTGATGTAGCCGTTCTCGTACAGCCGCTGCGCGATCCGCATGGTGCGCTCGGAGGACATGCGCAGCTTGCGGCCGGCCTCCTGCTGCAGGGTCGACGTCATGAACGGCGGGTACGGACGGCGGGTGTACGGCTTGGACTCGGCCGACGCGACGGCGAGGTCCACGCCGTCGAGCGCCTCCGCGAGACGACGAGCGTGCGCCTCGTCGAGCACCGTGACCCCGTCGGACTTCAGCTTGCCGTCGGCACCGAAGTCGCGTCCCGTCGCCACGCGGGCGCCGTCGACGGACACCAGGCGCGCCCCGAAGGCACGCGGCGACGCGTCCGCCCCGGCGTCGAGTTGCGCCGAGATGTCCCAGTACTCGGCCGAGCGGAACGCCATGCGCTCGCGCTCGCGCTGCACGATGACGCGCGTCGCGACCGACTGCACGCGGCCCGCCGACAGCTTCGGCATGACCTTCTTCCACAGGACCGGCGAGACCTCGTACCCGTAGAGGCGGTCGAGGATGCGGCGGGTCTCCTGCGCGTCGACGAGGTCGGTGTCGAGTTCGCGGGTGTCGTCGGCCGCGGCCAGGATGGCCGGCTTGGTGATCTCGTGGAAGACCATCCGACGGACGGGCACCTTGGGCTTGAGCGTCTCGAGGAGGTGCCAGGCGATGGCCTCGCCCTCACGGTCGGGGTCGGTGGCGAGGTAGAGCTCGTCGGCGTCCTTCAGGAGCGACTTGAGCTCGCTGACCTTCCCCTTCTTCTCGGGGCTGACCACGTAGAGGGGCTCGAAGTCGTGATCGACGTCGACGCCGAGGCGGGCCCAGGACTCGCCCTTGTACTTGGCGGGCACGTCCGCGGCACCGCGCGGGAGGTCGCGAATGTGACCCACGGATGCCTCGACCACGTAGTCCTTGCCCAGGTAGGGCGCGATCTTCTTGGCCTTCGTGGGCGACTCGACGATCACCAGACGACGGACGCCGCCGGACGACGACCCCGCCGACTTGTCCCCTGCTGCCACGTGCTGCCGAACCTTCCTGGCCTCGCCGGACGAGACCCCTTCCATCTGCGGTCGACACCTCGAACCACTCGAGGTCGACACCATACAGAGTGACACACGTGCACCGAATCGCCGTTTCGACGCCGATCCCGTGGTGACGGCGAACGTCCGACGTCACTGCGCCGTCGGCCACTCCACCACACCGGGCGGCGCCTCGCCCACCGTGTCGACCAGACGCCCGAGCCGGCGTCGCCCCGTGATGCGCAGTTCGGGAGTGGATCCGCGGGCGCCGGCGAGGGTCGGCGCGATGCCGACCCGCATCAACGCCTGAACCAGCAGCGGATGGGTGTCCGGCGCGTGCGGGTCCAGGCCGAACGCGAACCGCGATCCATCGGCGGACAACCGGCCCGACGCCAGCGCCCAGGCGCGCAACGCCCGCGGACCGGGCACCCAGTCGGGCGGAACGGTCTTGACCGCGCCGCGGGTCCACGCTCGCGCGAGCGGCAGCAACTCGGGCACCGGCGCGGACCGCACCAGCGGATTGCCCTCGTCGGTGTCCCCGATCTCCGCGGCGATGCCGCACTCGGCGATCAGGTCGGCCAGCGCCTGCGCCCGCCAGGGACGGTCGACGACGACGGACACCCGCGCGCCGCCCGCGACGATCACCACCTGCCCCGGGGCAGCCAGCATCCCGGCCAGATCGTCCACCGCGGGCGGCGTCGACTCGGCGGAGAAGAAGGACAACTGGCTCACCTGCGCGACAGTAGGTCACCGACGCCGTGGCCGCGGGACGACGAGCAAACCGCAGACGGACGAATCCCCCGCCACCCTGGACGGGTGACGGGGGATTCGCGTGTCGTGCGTGGATCCGATCCGAGGATCAGACTGCGCGGACGCCCGTGGCCTGGGGGCCCTTGGTGCCCTGGCCGACCTCGAACTCCACGCGCTGGTTCTCCTCGAGGGTGCGGAAGCCGCTGCCCTGGATCTCGGAGTAGTGGACGAAGACGTCAGCGGAGCCGTCCTCGGGTGCGATGAAGCCGAAGCCCTTTTCGGCGTTGAACCACTTCACAGTTCCCTGTGCCATGCTTGTCTATCCTTCTTCTTGACCACCGGATGCGGTGAACCGCACTTACAGTTCACCGGGCCGGTTCCGACCGCCGTAGTGATTCCCCCGGAAAGGGTGGAGCTTCACGCACCGCGCTCGCAACAATAGATCCTGCGAGCGTGAACACGAACACAGAAGCTGCGACCGAGAACAGTGAACCACGTCGCGCGTCGGTGCGCGACAGTCGCGCGCAACAAGTTCGTAAACCTTGCGTCGGCCCCGTGTCGGGGCCACGACCTACCATTCGAGCGGCAGCCCGCCGCACAGGAGAGGACCCGTGAGCGTCAGCGTCGAGACCCCCGCCACCTCCTTCGGTGGTGTGCTGCTGGAACGCGCGCTGGCCGGCACTCCGTCGGACGAATCGCCGCTCACCTTCGCGGCCGAACTCCCCGGTCGCGAGGCCCGGACGTCGTCCTGGCCCGACTGGCTGGACCCCCGCATCGTGCGCACGTTCGTCGACTGCGGCATTCCCGCACCGTGGTCCCACCAAGCCGACGCGGCGACGCTCGCGCAGTCCGGCCGACACGTCGTCGTCTCCACCGGGACCGCGTCGGGCAAATCGCTCGGGTATCGCATGCCCATTCTCTCCACGCTGTCGGAGAACCCCCGCGCCACGGCGCTCTACCTCGCGCCGACCAAGGCGCTCGGGTCGGATCAGCTCCGCGCGGCGGTGGACATGACGGACACGCTCGCGCAGGCCGGTCTGCCCGACATCGCGCCGAGCGATTACGACGGCGACACCCCCGTCGAGGTCCGCCGGTGGGCGCGCGCGCATTCCCGCTGGATCTTCACCAACCCGGACATGCTGCACCTGTCGCTGCTGCAGGGCCATCGTCGGTGGGCGCACTTCTTCCGCAATCTGGCCTACGTCGTGGTCGACGAGTGCCATTCCTACCGGGGCGTCTTCGGCTCGCACGTCGCGCTGGTGATGCGTCGACTGCGGCGAATCGCCGCCCGGTACGGCGCGAACCCGACGTTCGTCCTGGCCAGCGCCACCGCCTCGGCGCCCGGTGCCGCGGCGAGCCGGTTGATCGGTGCGCCCTGCGTCGAGATCACCGAGGACGGGTCGCCGCACGGTCCGCGCACCGTCGCGCTGTGGGAGCCGCCGCTGCTGGACGTCACGGGCGAGAACGGCGCCCCGGTGCGCCGCGCCGCCGGGTCCGAGGCCGCGCGCATCATGGCCGACCTCGTCGTCGAGGGCGCCCGCACGCTCACCTTCGTCCGATCGCGGCGCGGCGCGGAACTCACCGCCCTCGGGACGTCGCGGCTGCTCGCCGACGTCGACCCGGACCTCCCGGGGCGCATCGCGGCCTACCGGGCCGGGTACCTCGCCGAGGACCGCCGCGCCCTCGAGCGCGCCCTGACCGACGGGACTCTCCTCGGCGTCGCGACCACCAACGCGCTGGAACTGGGCGTCGACATCGCCGGCCTCGACGCCGTCGTCGTCGCCGGCTTCCCCGGTACCGTGGCGTCGTTCTGGCAGCAGGCCGGTCGCTCCGGTCGCCGGGGTCAGGGATCGCTGGTGGTGCTGGTCGGGCGGGACGATCCGCTCGACACCTATCTGGTCCACCACCCGTCGGCGCTGCTGGACAAGCCGATCGAGGCCACCGTCACCGATCCCACCAACCCCTACGTGTTGGGGCCCCAATTGCTCTGCGCCGCCTCGGAACTGCCGCTGTCCGACGACGAGATCGCCGAGTGGAACGCCGAGGACGTCGCCCACCGCCTGGCCGAGGACGGAGACCTCCGACGCCGACCGCACGGGTGGTACGTCACCTCCGACACCCCGCCGCACGGCGAGATCGACATCCGCGGCGGCATCGGCTCGCAGATCGCGATCGTCGACGGCACCACCGGCCGCATGCTCGGCACTGTCGACGCCGGCCGCGCCCCCGCCACCGCGCATCCCGGAGCGGTCCACATCCACCAGGGCGAGTCGTTCGTCGTCGACACGCTCGACTTCGACGACCACGTCGCCGTCGTGCATCCGGAGGAACCGGACTGGACGACGTCGGCACGCGAGGTCACCGAGATCCTCGTCGAGGACTACCTCGAGCATCGTCGGCACGGCGAGGTCGACGTCGCGCTCACCCGCGTGCAGGTCAGCCACCAGGTGGTCGGCTACCTGCGGCGACTGCCGTCCGGGGAGATCCTCGACTCGATCGAACTCGACATGCCCGTGCAGACCCTGCACACCCGCGCGGTGATGTACACGATCACCCCGGAATTGTTGGCGCGTGCGGGAATCGGGCCGGAACGCGTGCCGGGTTCTCTGCACGCGGCCGAGCACGCGGCCATCGGCCTGCTCCCGCTGGTCGCGACCTGCGACCGGTGGGACATCGGCGGTGTGTCCACGGCGCTGCACGGCGACACCGGGCTGCCGACGGTCTTCGTCTACGACGGGTACGACGGCGGCGCCGGGTTCGCCGACCGCGGGCACGCGGTGCTCGGAACCTGGCTGGCGGCGACGCGGGAGGCCATCGCCTCCTGCGAATGCCAGTCCGGCTGCCCGTCGTGCGTGCAGTCGCCCAAGTGCGGCAACGGCAACGATCCCCTGGACAAGGACGGCGCCGTCCGCGTGCTCGACGCCGTCCTCGCCGAGATCGGAACCTAGGCGTCCACCGTCGCGGGCTCGCCGAGCGAGACGGGCAGCGACGAATAGCCGTGCAGCACACGGGTGTCGCGCCGGGTACCGGTGCCGACGGTGGTGAGGTGCGGGAACCGGTCGAACAGGGTGCGCAGCGCCACCTCGCTCTCCGCCCGCGCCAGCGCCGCGCCGAGGCAGAAGTGTCGACCACCGGAGAACGACAGGTGCTTGCCCGCGTTCGCGCGGCCCACGTCGAAGCGATCGGGGTTCTCGAACACCTTCGGATCGCGGTTGCCGCCCGCGAGCACGCACACCACGAGACTCCCCGGTTCGAGGTGCTTGCCGGCCAGTTCGAGGTCCTTGCGCGCGACCCGCGCGGTCATCTGCACCGGGGACTCCAGGCGCAGCATCTCGTCAACCGCGGTGCTCCACAGCGACGGATCGTTCTGCAACCGCGCCAGCTGATCGGGGTGGCGGACCAGGAGGTCGATGCCGCTGCCGAGCAGATTGACCGTGGTCTCGAACCCGGCGGCGAGCACCAGACCGGCCGTCGCCCGGAGCTCGCGGTCGTTCAGGAAGACGCCGTCCTCGGATGCCGAGATGAGCTGGCTCATCAGATCGTCGCCGGGGTTCTTCCGCAGCTCGGCGATGTGGTCGGACAGCCACGCGTCGAAGCCCTGTAGACCTGTCTCGACCTCGCGGAACTGCGGCCAGGTCAGACCCACGTCGAGGCTCGGTGCGGCCAACTCGCCGAACTCGAGTACCCGCTTCTGCTCGCTCTCCGGCACCCCGAGGATGTCGCTGATGACGGCGACCGGCAGTTTGGCGCAGTACGCGGGCACGATGTCCACGGTGGTGGCTCCACTCGCCACCAACTCGTCGAGCAGGGTGTCCGCGACGCGCTGGACGTCGTCCCGCATCGTGTTGACCGCTCGCGCCGTGAAGACCGACGACACGAGCTTGCGGTACCGGGTGTGCGACGGCGGCTCGACCGACAGCAGCGACGGCGGCGCCAGCGGGTGCAGCGCACCGGAGCGGGTGTGCCGCTCGATCACCTTCAGCGGCCCCGGCAGGTTGCCACCCACGACGACGGTGCGAAAGTCGTCGGATCGCAGGAGGTCGAAGATCAGGCCGTGGTCGACGGTCAGGTAGGCCACCCGACCCTTGACCAATGGGCCGCGCTCACGAATCTCCTGGTAGACCACGCCCGGGTCGGCGCGCGTGGCCGGATCGGCGATCAGCTTGGCCTGCGGGTCACCCAGCTTGATCCCCCGCTGCGCGAAGAACCGCACCACCCCGTGCACCGCGGCCCACCGCACCCTCGCTCGCGCGCTCTCGACCAGTCCTCCGCCACGTCCCATGATCCGCCCCCGTCGTCTCGTCGCGCGTCCCCGTCGCACGATCCCTGCCCCTCACTATGCGCAGTTCCGGAAGGGCTGTCTACCGTCCAGGCCATGGGTCTCCGCCGCACCGTCGCCGCTCTCTGGGTGGCCACCGTCCTCTACTGGCCGGCCCAGCTTCTGGTGTCCCGGTCCTGGCCCACTCCGTACAGCTGGCGCGGTGACGTCATCAGCGCGCTCGGCGCCACGACGTGCACGGAGTACTGCTCCCCCGACCACGCCCTTATGAACGCCACCTTCGTCGCGGTCGGCGCCCTCACCGCCGCCGGAGCGGCCGTCCTGGTCCCGCAGACCAGCGGGCGGGACCGCGCCGGATGGGTCCTCGTCGCGGTGTCCGGACTGTGCACCAGCGCCGTCGGGTTCCTGCCGATGGACGTCAGCCCCGCCGCCCACAACCTCGCCGCGCAGACGCACTGGGCACTGCAGGTCGCGGGCATGGTCACCCTGTGCGCGGGGGTCGTCGGGCGGGACCGGCGAGCACGAGCCCTGACCGTCGCCTGCACCGCCGCCGCGGTGATCGGCGGCGCCGCCTTCCTCACCCCCGGCACATGGGGGCTCGGGGCCGGGCTGTCCGAGCGGGTGGCGCTGGACAGCCTCAACGTCTGGACCATCGGCATGGGGGTGTTGCTGCTGCGTGGCCTGCGACCCGGCCTCCGGCCTTCCCGCTGACCCCCGACCGGCCTCCGGCCTTCCCGCTGACTCCCGACCGGCCTCCGGCACTCACTCCACCGGCCCCGCCCGCGCGACCCCGACCACCTCCCGCACCCCGAACCGGCCCAACCGCACCTCCGCGCGCAGTCGCACCTCGAGGTCCCAGCCGTCGGGCACGCACTCGACCAGTTCCGCTGCCATGCGATCGCCCACCGCCCGCGCCGCCACGCACCCCGCCGCGTCCCCCTCGACCAGAGCCGCGGCCCCGGCCAGCGCGGCGAGGTCGGCCGCTGCCTGCACGCGGTGCCGCGCCGACACCGCCGCCCCGACCGCCACCACCATCGCGGTCACCACCACCAGCGCCAGCACCACGAACGCCCCCACCACCGACGCGGACCCGCGATCCCCCTCCGTCACCGCGGGTCCGCCTCGGGCTCGACGGCCGCGACGGCCTCGGCGCCCACCTCCACCCCGGGCAGCGGCGACGACGCCTCGACCCGCACCGTCACCCAGTCCCCGTCCCGCGCCACCGTCACCGCGGCGGCGTCCGGCGCAACCCGACGGGCGGCGCCGACGGCGTCGGGATCCCCCAGCGCGCTCAGCCGTGCCCCCTCCCGTGCGGCGTCGACGCAGCGGATGTGATCGGTGATCGTCGTCAGAGCCCCCACGCACAGCACCACCACCGCCACGATCGACGCGATGGCCAGTGCCGCCTCGACGGTCACCGCTCCCGCATCCCCGGTCAGACCGCGGTCTGCAACGCCCGGTCGATGATCCCGGTGAGCGCGGCGACGATGGAATCGCCCGTCACCACCGTGTAGAGCACCGCCCCGAACGCCGCCGCGGCGATGGTGCCGATGGCGTACTCCGCCGTCGACATCCCGTCGTCCTCCGCCAGGACCTCCATCAGCCGGTTCTGCACCTTCTGCAGTACGGACATGTTCTCCCCCTTCGTGATTCGCCGGAGCCAGTCTCCGACGACGTTTCTGCGGCCCGCTCACGGCACACCGCCGTTCTGCAGCACCGATCCGGCCAGGCCGACGACCACGGGCACGATGCCCAGGCAGACGAAGGCGGGCAGGAAGCACAACCCCAGCGGACCGGTGATCAACACCCCTGCCCGATCCGCCCGAGCGACGGCCTCGTCCTCGGCCCGGCTGCGTTGCGCCGCAGCGGCGTCCGTCAGCGCGTCCGCCACCGAGGTCCCCGAGCGTGCCGACCGACGCAGCACGCGCGCGACGGATTCCGTGGCCGGATGCTCGGCCAGCGGAGCCCACGCCGCGTCCGGGTCGGCGCCCAGCGCGAGCAGCGCGCCCGCGCGGGTCAGCGACGACGCCACCGGCTCGGGGGCGACCGCGGCGACCGCATGCGCCGCCGCCGTCACCGTGGCGCCGCCCCGCACGCAGGCGGCCAGCAGATCGAGAATCCCGGCGATCGCATGCGGATCGCACGCCGCGGCCTCGGCCGGGGTCGACGTCGCGGACGGCGCCGAACCGCGCCGCTGCACCGGGCGAGCGGGGACGACGACCAGCCCGAGCGCGAGCAGCACCGCCGCCCAGGTCACGACGCCACCCCGGCGACGATGCGATCCGTCCACAGCAACCCGGCGCACACCAGCCCGACGCCGACGATCCCGAGCACCCCGCCCGCGCCGTCGCCGGTGAGCACGGCCAGCGGCGCCGCCCCCATCGCGTGCCCCAGCGCGATCCCGAGCAACGGCAGCCCCGACAGCACGGTGGCGGTCGCTCGCGCCCCGGCGGACGACGCCTCGGTGCGGCGAACGAAGCGCACCCGCGAGTCGAGGTCGTCCCGCACGGCGCGCAGAACGACGGCGGGCGCGAGACCGTGCCGCTCGCAGATCGCCCACGCCGAGGCCGCGCGCGCCCATTCCGCCCGCGTGCCGGAGGCGTCGGCCGACGGCGCCCCCGCCGCGAGCAGCCCCGCCGACAGCGATCCGCCGAGCTCGGATCGTGCTGCCGCCGAGGCGAACCGGCTTCCCACCTCACCCGGGTGGTCACGCGCGACCGAGCGACACGCCTGCGCCGGGTCGATGCCCACGGCGAGTTCCGCCACCATCGTGTCCATCCCGCCGGCCAGCGCTCCGGCGACCGCGAGGTCCGCCCGGCGACGCGCCGCCGCCCGACGTCGCCCCACCGCGGTGGCGATCGCGACGGTCGCCGCCACCGCCGGGAACGGGCCGAGCGTCGCCGCGACGAGCAGCACGACCAGGACGGCAGCAGCCGCCACCATCGGGCCCTGCTCGATGCGGACGGCCCGGCGCGGCCGTCCCCCGACGCGACGACGCGCGTCCGGCCGCGGCCACAGGAGGATCGCGGCGGCCAGACCGATCAGGCTCATCGCGGGCCTCGGAGGGACAGGACGTGGTGCAGACGGTCGTGACCCGGACCGCGCGGAACCTCCCGCGACCACGCCGGCACCACCCGGCAGACACCGTCGTCGCCGGGCGTCACGACGCCGATGGAGGCGAGAACCCGGCGGCCGTCGCTCAGCCGGGCGGTGTGCAGCACCACGTGCACCGCGGCCGCGAGCTGGCTGTGCAGGGCTGCTCGGGACAGACCGCCGAGCGCGGCCAGGGCCTCGAGACGCGCGGGCACCTCCTCGGGCGAGTTGGCGTGCACCGTCCCAGCGCCGCCGTCGTGCCCGGTGTTGAGAGCCGTCAACAGGTCGACCACCTCCGGCCCGCGGACCTCGCCCACCACGATCCGGTCCGGCCGCATCCGCAGCGCCTGACGCACGAGGTCACGCACCGTCACCTCGCCCACACCCTCGACGTTGGCCGGCCGGGCGACGAGGGTGACCACGTGCGGATGCGCCGGGGCGAGCTCGGCCGCGTCCTCGACGCAGACGATGCGCTCGGCGGCGTCCACGGCGCCGAGCAGGGCGGCGAGCAACGTGGTCTTCCCGGTTCCGGTGCCGCCCACCACGAGGAAGGCAACGCGCCGGGACACGATGCGCCGCACCAGATTCTCGGCCTCGGGCGCGAAGGTCCCGGCCGCGGCGAGGGCGGACAGCCCCTGCGACGCGGGCCGCAGGACGCGGAGCGACAGACACGTCCCGCCCCGGGCCACCGGCGCGAGCACGGCGTGCAGCCGCACCCCGAACGACGCCGCGTCGACCCCCGGCAGGCGCCCGTCCACCCACGGCTGGGCGTCGTCGAGCCGGCGTCCGGCGGCCACGGCCAACCGCCCGGCGAGCCGACGCACGGCCGCGTCGTCGTCGAACCGCACCGACGCCCGCTCCAGCCCGCGGCCGCGGTCCACCCAGACCTCGTCGGGGCCGGAGACGAGGACGTCCGTCACCCCGGGTTCGCGCAGCAGGCCGTCGAGCACGCCCGCCCCACGGAACTCGGTGTCGAGGACGTGCAGCACACGCAGGAGTTCCGCGTCGCCGACGACTCCGCCCGCCTCCGCGCGCACGGCGTCGGCGATGGCCGCCGGGGTCGGCTCCGAGCCGGCCGTGGTGAGCCGGTCCCGCACGCGGGTCAACAGGTCACCGGTCACCCAGCCCGTCACGACGTCGTCCCCAGGACGGCGAGCACTGCCGCGGCGGCCGACGCGAGCGGCGACCGTGCCCGCAGGTCGAGTCCACCGTGGTCCAGCGCGGCGGCCAGACGCCGCTCGGGCCGCATGCTCGCCAGCACGGGAGCGCCGGCGGTGCGCTCGACGTCGTCCGCGCGAAGCCCGCCGGGGGCGGGACCGCGCACCACCAGACCGACGTTCGCCGCCCGGCTCGCCACGGTCGCGACGACGGCCCGCGCCGCCCACGATGCCCGCACCGTCGCGGGCACGACGACCACCACCAGATCCGCGGCGTCGACGGCGGCGTGCTGCTGCGGACCGGGAGCACGGGGCGCGTCGCACACGACGAGCTCGCCGCCGCGACGGCCGGAGGCCAGCACCGCGGTGACGGCGGCCGGGTCCACCTCGGCCGACCCCGAACGTGCCGTCGACAGCACCGCCAGGCGGTTCCGCGACGGCAACGCGTCGTGCAGGGCGTGGGAGTCCACGCGGCCGCCCACCACCAGATCCGGCCAGCGCAGACCCGGCCGATCGTCCACGCCCGCAGCGAGATCGAGTCCACCACCCACCGGGTCCGCGTCCACCAGAATCGTCGGCACCGAGCGCGCCGACGTCAGGGCGAGAGCCGTGGCGAACACCGACGCGCCGGCGCCGCCGCAGCCCCCGACCACGGTCACCACCGCGCCGTCGTCCTCAGTCGCGGGCGACGCCGCGACCAGCGCCATGAGGTCCGCCTCCCGCGCCGGCAGATCGAGCACGTGCGGGGTCCCGAGCGAAGCTGCGCTCTGCCAGGCCGTCATGGTCGCGTCCCCGGCCGTCACGACGACGACGCCCGGTCGACTCGGGGCGCGCCGCCGGACCGCCTCGGCGGCGGCGGACTCCGACAGCACGACGACGTCCGCGGCGAGCCAGCGGGCGCGATCGGGCACCGACGTCTGCAGGTCGACCGCTCGGCCGGCGGCGGCGACCACGCGTCGGACACGATCGGACAGGGCGGGGTCGTCGACGACGACGGTCACAGCGCGGTCGTCGACGACGACGGTCACGGCGGGGTCGGCCGGCGGGGTGGGTCGGGGCGAGGTCACACCGCCGATGGTGCGGGGT
>NZ_JABUBU010000006.1 GCF_019834675.1 Rhodococcoides corynebacterioides
TCCCCCTCGCCGCCCCGCTCCGCCGGCCTCGGTCGGTCCCCCGCCCCGCGCGCGACGTCGCCCCCGCTGGGGACGACGCATCGGCCTGGCGCTGGGACTCGTCGTGGTGCTGCTGCTCGGCGGCCTGATCTGGGCCGACACGTCGCTGAATCGGGTGCCCGCCCTCGCGAACTACGACGGCCGTCCGGCCGCGACGCCCGGCACCACCTGGCTGCTGGTGGGTTCGGACAGCCGCACCGGCCTCACGCCGGAGCAGGAGGCGCAGCTGGCCACCGGCGGTGACATCGGGACCGGCCGCACCGACACGATCCTTCTGATCCACGTGCCGTCGTCGGGACCGACCACCATGGTCTCGCTGCCCCGCGACTGGTACGTGCCGATCCCCGGCTACGGCAGCGACAAGCTGAACGCGTCGTTCTCCCTCGGCGGCGCACCATTGCTGACGCGCACGGTCGAGGAGGTCACGGGCCTGCGCATCGACCACTACGCCGAGGTCGGCTTCGGCGGGTTCGCCGACATGGTCGACGGCCTGGGCGGCGTCGACCTGTGCGTGCCGTACGACATCGACGATCCCCTGGCGGGGCTCACCGTCTCCGCGGGCTGTCAGGAGCTGACCGGGTCGCAGGCCCTCGGCTTCGTGCGCACCCGCGCCACCCCGCTCGGCGACCTCGACCGGATGAACAACCAGCGACTGTTCCTGTCGTCGCTGCTGTCGAAGGCGACGAGCCCGACGACGTTCCTCAACCCGTTCCGCCTGGTACCGCTGACGCGGGCGCTGGTCTCGTCGCTGCAGGTGGACGAGGGCGACCACATCTGGAACCTCGCGTCGCTGGGCTGGGCGCTGCGCGGCGAGACGGTGACCACGACGATTCCCATCGCCGGGTTCGAGGACGTCGACGGCTCGGGGAACGTGGTGCTCACCGACCGCGAGCGGGCGAGCCGGTTCTTCGACCTGGTCGCGCAGGATCAGCCGCTGCCCCCGGACCTGCTCAGCGGAGGGTGACCTGCCGGCTGCGCAGTCCGTCGCGGGCGCGTCGCTGATCGGGCGTGAGGTCGGAGGTGTCGGCAAGAGTCTCGTCGAGACGGCGGCCGAGCTCGGCAGTGGCCTCGGCCCACTCGTCGGGATGACGCTCCGGATCGAGGTCGAACACGGGCACCAGCAGGCCGTGGGTGCGGAACGATCCGGCGAACCGCGAGCCCTCACCGACGTGCAGGTCCCCGCGCGCCGACAACCGCGCGAGGGCGATCATCAGGGCGTCCTCGTCTTCTGGGCGGACCCAGCGGATGTGGGCCTTGTCGCCCGCGTCGACCCACCAGGCGGCGGACACGCCGTCGGCCGCCAGCCGCGCCGACGGCAGGATCGCGCCGTTCGCGCGCTCGATGGTGGCGGCCACCTCGGCGTCGGGCTCGACACCCTCGGGAACCCACCAGGAGAAATCCTTGTGGACGGTGATCTCGAGGGGCCGGTCGGCGACGAGGTCGCGCAGAGCCGGAGTCTCCTCGCTCGGCGACGACGCCTGCAGCGACGTGCCCGGCTCGGCCGTGCGGGTCCACTCCACAGACGCCGCGAGGTCCGCGGACAGATCGGCGGAGAACGTCTGCACCTGCATCGCGACGAACGCGTGGCGCGCCTCGTCGTCCCGGACGAGCGCACCGACGGCGCCCGGCAGGACGGTGGCGATCGTGGTGGGCCGGTCGCCGTCGGTCAGCGGCAGCGGCGCGGTGGCCGACGCGACGAACTCGCGCATCGCCACCAGATCGCACTCGAACGCCACGCCCTCGAACGGCCGCGTCGGCGTCGCCGCCAGCGCCTCCCGCTCGGCCTGGCGCTGCGCCGTCAGTTCCGCGCGGCGGCTGTTCGGCTTCGGTCCACTGTTCCTCTTGCTCTTGCCCACAGCCGCAGAACCTACCGTGTCTCCGGGTCACCGGAGGCCAGGCACCGGGCTCTCGTCGAGCCAGGCCAGCACCTGGCCGGGATGATCGGTCGCGATCCACCGCACCCCCAGGTCCTGGCACAGGTGCGCGTCCTCGGCGGTGTTGACCGTCCAGCAGTACGTGGCCCGACCCGCCGCGGCCGCGCGGTCGACCATGGCGGGCCGCTCGCGGAGGGTGCGGATCGACGGGCCGATCGCCGTCGCCCCCACGGTGGTCGCCGCACCGCCGCCAATGTACCGAGAAGCGTTGCCCAACAACACCGTCGGCAGCATCGGCGCCGCTCGGCGAACCCGCCACACCGCCGTCGGCGCGAAGGACATGACCACCGCCCGCGACAGCGACGCCGACGGCGGCCGGCCGATGCCGAACCGGTGCAGTTCTGCCAACACCGCGTTCTCGATGAGTCCGCCGTAGCGCACCGGGTGCTTCGTCTCGACGAAGATCCGCGCCGGCTTGGCCTTCCACTGCAGCACCAGATCCACCAGATCGGAGAACAGCAGGACGTTCGCCGGGTCGTCGGCCGTGCCGTAGTCGTGGCCCGCCATCGCCTCGTAGGTCAGGGTGCTGACGATCCCCGAGCCGCTCGACGTGCGATCGATGCGGCGGTCGTGCACGCACACCACCCGGCCGTCGCGCGTCAGGCGGACGTCGCATTCCACGCCGTCGGCACCCTCGCGCAGGGCCTGCTCGTAGGCGACGAGGGTATGTTCCGGCCGCATGCCCGACGCCCCCCGATGCGCCACCACCAGCGGTGCCAGGCTCATCCCACCGCCTCCGCTTTCTCCGTCGTCTCGGTCGGGTCGGTCTGCTCGGCCCGGTCGGCCTGTTCGGTCGGGTCGGCCCTCTCGGACCGGGGCGGCGCGACGACCCACCGGGTGGGGACGCGGTGCTCGCCGCCGGCGGTGCGGTCCTCCGCACGGCGCAGCAGGACCACGGTCGTCGCCGCCAGCGCGGCCCCGACGACGTCGGTCACCATCGCGGCGACGACGCCGTTGGCCTGCGCCTGGATCCCGTCGCCGAAGCGGAAAGCGGTGGCGATCGCCAGCATCGCCCAGTTGATCACCCACAGCGCCCACCACCACGGGAGGACCGGACTCATCCGCGTGCCGTGCCGGGAGACGCGGGCCAGCTCGGTGAGGAACACCCCCGGCATCACGAGGTTCACGATCGGCACGAGCGATCCCAGGTACAGGGTCCGGGACCGGCGGGGGTCGGTGGCCCCGACCGCGGCGTAGGCCTCGGACCGCGCCCGACACAGCCACGCGACCGACGCGACGGCGGCCGCGACCCCGAAACCGACGGCGAGGGCCCCGAAACACCACACGGCGGCGTCGGACAGTGCGAGCACCACGGGCTCGACGAGGCGTTGGCGGTTGACGAGCAGCACGGCATAGCGCCCCAGCTCGGCCAGTGCGGCGGCGAGCAGAACGACGACGGCGAGGCCGAGCAGGCGTGGCGCGCGATCGGCCCAGCGGTCTGCGCGTCCGACCACCGGCGTCGGGGACGCGACGACCGTGGGCAGACCCCAGCGCGGCATCTCGGCGTAGGACGGAGTCGGTCCCGCGGCGACGCGGCGCGCCGGTCGACGGCCCCCCGGCGAGGTGGCGACCCAGCGGAAGTTCCGACGCACCGACCCGGGCTGCGCGCCCACGGGCACCGGGGACAGCAGGACGCCCCGGCACCGCGGGCACCACTGCAACGGTCGAGGTCCGACGTCGATGCGGTGCCGACAGCGCGCGCAGATCTGGGAGTAGATCATCGGGACGACCGGTCGCGGGTCAGTAGACGGTGGCGGGTCGGCCGGCGTCGTCGACCACCGGAAGCTTAGCCTGCTGCCAGGCCACCATGCCGCCGTCGACGTTCACCGCGTCGATCCCCGCGCGCTGCAGGTACTCGACGACGCGCGCCGAACGCCCGCCCTGGCGGCACACGACGTACAACTCGCCGTCGACGCTGATCTCGGCGAGTCGCGACGGGACGTCACCCATCGGAACGTGGACGGCGCCGGGGGCGTGGCCCTGCTGCCACTCGTCGTCCTCACGGACGTCGAGCAACGTGGCCTCGGCACGCTCGGGCACCTCGGCGACCGACACGGACGGAATGGACGGACCGAACCCCTGGCTCACACCGTCGATCCTGTCACGCCGCGCTGGGCTGTGCCACGGTCCGTCGTAGGGCCGGCCGCTGCGGCGTACGCGGTGAGCTCAAGGGTGGTGATGATGTGGTCGATGCCGTGCAGCGTCTTCCGCCGGAAGCGGTCCCCGGCCGCCCGGTCACTGTCGGCGATGGTCTGCAAGTCGTAACGTTGCGCTCGGCCGACCCACCGCACGCCGCGGGCGAGGTCGTGGCCGTCGCGTTTGTTCGAGGTGAAGAGAGCAGGCCCGGGGGCCGAGACAGGGCGTTAGTCGCCAACGCCGCCGTCTTACCCAAGCTAGGGCCGGCGACGGCGAGCAGGACGTCCTCCCAGGACATGAACACGTCCTTGCGGCCGACGACCGTGCGCCCCACCACGACTCCGATGTCGCGAGTCTCGAAATTTCGGTCGGTGACCTCGGCCAGCTCGGGCCGCAGCCGCCGCGCCTTGTCGCGGGCCTGTTTGCCGGTCACCCCTGTCAACTGCGAGGGCGAGGCCATCAGCTTGGCTCGGGCGTCGATCGACGCGCTCGGCCCGCGCCGCTGCCGCCGCAGGTACCCGACGAGGAACACCAGAGCGAGGACGGCCAGAGCGCCGAGAACCAGCAGCACTGTGGACACGGTCGGCCACACCAGTTTCCCGGTAGCGACCTCGATAAGCGCCTGGAACGGGTTGCCGGGGGTCGATGCACCGGTGCCGGTGAGGGCGTGACCGGCGCGCAATGCGCCGTAGGCGGCGGCGACCAGAGCGATGAAGCCGAGGACGAGGGCCAACTGGATCGCCGACGCACCGCCGGAGGTTCCGGCACCCTTCGAGGTGGGGGTGCGGGTGGCGCTCACAGCGACACCTCCTGGTCGAGGGTGGTGGCCTGTGCGAGCGCCGGGGCAGGGCGGGACGGGCCGTAGTCCGCGTCCACCGCGGGTGCGGAGAGGGCGACCGGCCCGGGGGATGCGAGCTCGGCGGTGGTGACGTCGGTACCGGGACGCACTCCGGCGACGGTGTCGGCTTGGGCGTCGGCCATCACTGCCGCTTCCTGCTCGGCGTCGACGGCGGGGTCGGAGACGAATGCATCGACGCCGGGATCGTCGACGGTCTCGAGGTCGAGTTCCTCCTGCAGCTCGTCGAGGTCGATGCCGGCGTCCTCAAGAACCGAGTTCCAGGCATCGGCGTGCGCGATCGCGGTGGTCCAGGCGTGCATGGCCTCGCCGGTGCCCTCCGCGTTGTAGTGGGCTGTGGCGGCGGCGGACACCTCGCTGGCGATGCCGGCCCGGATCGCGGCATGCAGCAGACGATCCGAATCAAGGTCGCTCTCGCGAGCCACGTCTCGACGAGCGCGTCGGTAGGCGGCAGCGGGACGTTCGGTGCGGTGTGCGGCATCGCGGTCGGTCTCGGCGGCGCGGGCCTGTGCGAGGCGGTCACCGATGTCGCGGCGTGTCAGTGCGTCGATCGCAGCCTGCACACCGATGCGGTAGCCGACCCGAGTCAGGGTGTGGCGCTGCGCCGCCGACAAGCGGGACGAGGACGAAGGACGGTCGAGAAAGGGGAGCTTCATGGGACGGAGGGCCTTGTCTGGGAGCGTCGGCCAGCCCGCGACACCACACTGCACGCGCAGCCCACGATGAACCCCGTGGGCGGCGACGGTGATCGCTGCTGGGTGGACGCTCGACCGTGACCCTCATCGACGGTCGAACGATCACATCGTAACGCCGTTCGTTCTTATGTCCACGGGAGCAGCAGCCGGTGACCCGAGTATGACCGAGGTCACAGTGATTTGGTTGTCGGTTCTGTCCTTACGGATGAGGGTGACGTCGGCGGTGTAGGTGGTGTCCCATCGAGCTCGACTAGGCGCATGGACCCTAAGCACTGTGCTTCTTGGACCGTGAGTCTTCCCGGGCGCGCCCGGGACACTGCCTGCAGGCTCCGCCGTCCACCTCGACAGGAGCACACACCGAACGTTTGAGAGGCAGCAGTCCATGCAGTCACGCGCGATCGACTTCGCCGCAGCAGTAATTCGTTGGTCCCCACAGAACGGCACCGCCTTCACGGGTGCGGACGGCGCCCTCCTGACTTTGCTACGGAAACGCAACGTCGGGGAGGGCCCTCTGTGGGTCATTCACGAGGACGACGCGACCATCACCGGTGCTGTGGGCCTGCTCAAGTCCCTGTCGGCCGGCGGCCGCTCGGAGGTAATGAGGAAGGGGATGTCACTCGGCCATCGCGAAGGATGTGTCGTGTTGGCGTTCCCAAGAATTGCACGCCTCTCGGAAGTCTCCCGCGGCCTGCAACCAGGCGGAACAGTGGTGGTGTTCGAGTACGGTGCCCCACCCGCGATCGACGGTCGGATGGCGGCGACGGGCGCCTACGACTTGCGGACCGGGGAGACTACACCATTGCTTGACGAGGAATTGCGGGAAACCTTCACGTCCATGCTGATGTGGAAAAGAGAGATCGGGGAGGGTGCGAGACGTGGACGGCAGAGGCACCTCGTGCAGAGACCTCTCGCGCGAATCAAGCAGGCTGGTCTCGACGAAGACTTCGTCGTCACCTACTGTGCCGCATTGGGCCTGTACGACCAATATTTCGATCGGCTTCGCGAGCACTACAGACAAGCGTGAACGCCCGTCGTTCAGCGGCGTGATCCACACGCCCGGCCGACTCGTTGCCACTCAGACGCTCCTGCTCAAGTGTCCTGAACTTCGAGTTTACCGTGTGCAACCATCCGCTGAGAGTGAGCATCCGACTCCTTGAGAGAAGCAGCACCAGCAATGGGGGGGCACTGGGTTGGTCGCATGAGAGCCCACGCCCGCCGCCGAGTCCTACACCTGACGGGACGAGAAACTTACGACTACGGATGTCTGTCTCCCGAGGCGGAACGAATGCGGTTTGCCGTGCTGACGCATCCGCGCCGTGCCCGGCTAAGGTCGCTGGGCCTGTGCTGTCAGGCATAATGCGTTGACGGGCAGGTAACCAGGAGGGAACGCTATGGCGGCGCAGGGCGGCTCAACGCAAAGTACAGCTGGATACGCAGCCTTCGAAAGCCGCGACGACCTGCAGGCTTACGGCGACAACGCACTTCTGCTCTTCGTGGCTCAGATGCGACTCGGTTTCGACGACGTAGACACTTTTGCGTCGAATAGCTTGACGGACGGCAACAACGACAAGAAGTGTGACCTCGTCGCCGTCTCCGCCGACAAACAGCGCATTGTTCTTGCTCAGGGCTACATGACTTCTAAGGTCCCGCTAGGAGCGGCGCCTGCGAACAAAGCTAGCGACTTGAACACGGGAGTTAGTTGGCTGCTGGATGGCGACCTCGACAAGCTTCCGGAAACGTTGCGCGGTGCGGCGGAGGAAGTTCGAGACGCGCTGCACGGTGGAGAAATCCGCGAACTTCAGCTATGGTACGTGCACAACTGCGTCGAATCCAGCAACGTCGGTACAGAATTGGCGCAGGCGATAAAGACGGCCAACAGGGTTATCAAAGCGACGTTCCCGGACCTCGACATCGACGTATCGGCAACTGAAATCGGTCGAAGCGCATTAGAGGATGAGTACGCACGCATGCAGGCACCCATCCTCGTTTCCGAAGAATACACCTTCAAGGTCCCTGGCGGTTTTGAATTGTCCGCTCAGGATTGGAGCGCATTTTCGACCGCAGTAGCAGTTGCTGACTTGCGAGCCCTCTGGGCCGACCACAAGGCTAGCCTCATGTCACCGAACCTTCGAGACTATTTGGGCGTGGTCCGGTCGAGTGGAAATATAAATTTTGGAATCAAAGAGACGGCAAAAGGGCAGCCAGACAACTTTGCGATTTATAACAACGGCATCACCGTGTTGGTGAATGATTACGTGCACGTCGTCGACGACGACGGCAAGCACACTCTTCGAGTAAAGGGTGTGGGGATTGTGAACGGGGGTCAAACCACTGGGGCTTTGGGAAGCCTAGATGCAACGGAAGCCGGAACAGCCCATGGGGCCAGGGTGATGGCCCGTTTTGTCAAATGCACGAATGAGTCCGTGCTGGGAGACATTGTCAAATACAACAACACGCAGAACAAAGTAGAAGCGACTGACTTTCGTAGCAAAGATGCCGTGCAGGATAGGCTGCGAAAGGAGTTCTCGCGGATACCTGAAGCCGACTACCGAGGTGGCCGTCGAGGAGGCACGACCGACGCTATCCTCCGCATGAAGACGCTCGTTCCGGACTCGTCCGTGGCCCAGTCTCTTGCGGCCTTCCACGGCGAGCCCAACCTTGCTTATAACGAAACGCGGAGTATCTGGGACAATGACGCCGTGTATTCGTCTGTCTTTCGCGATACAGTCACCGCGTCTCACATCGTCTACGCTTACGGTCTACTAAAGGCGATCGAAAAGACAAAGAAAGACATGCTTGCCATCCCGGAAAATTCCCGAACGCGCGCTCAGAAACAGCACGCTGCTTATTTTAGCGCCCGGGGTTCGAACTACTTGTTAATGGCGGCGCTTGGTTCGTGCATCGAAACGGTTCTCGGTGTGGCCATCGCAGATCGATACGCACTGAGTTTCAAGAAGAATCTGTCGCCGGCGGATGCGACTAAGGCCTGGCAGCCCGTCGTGGAGTTGGCAACAGCTTTATCGTCAATGTTGTCGCCGGCAACAGACCGTGGTTTAAAGTCCCAGGATCGGGTCAGAAAAGCGATTGAAGATTTTAGTGCGATGTTAGAGGTAGCCAGGTCTGCTAATCCTGGTCCCTTCGATGCGCTGGCGGATATGACCTATACGGGCGTTTGACCAACGCTTGCTGCACTAGTCCGTTGTCGGCCACGCCACGAACACCGCCAGTTCGCCCCGCCGACGGTACGGGGGCACCGTATAGGCCACGGGCGCAGGTTGCGTAGACCAATCTTCGCAGCCAGAGAGAATATTCTTCATGTCTGCCCAAAATCTCGTACCAAAGCAAAATTGCAATCAAAATTGCTAAAAACCGACGAACCACGGACGTCGGCTGCTTTCTCCAGCGCGACTCAAAATCCGGCTTGTCTGGCTCGTGTACGTCGAAAAAGAGAACGTAATCACGTCGGTGCCATGCGCAGGGATGTTGGGCTTACCTTTGGCGTCCGGTTTCGCTGTTTCGGGTCATTAACTTTTCACGCTGTCGACTAATTAGGGGTCGAGCCTTCCGTTCCCACAACAGTCCGGCGTCGCGCATTGCCTCTGCGCGTTTACTCTCAAGGGCTTGTCGACCCTTTTCTTTCCACAGCCTCTCTGCATGAGGCCTCGCCTCCACCATCAAGTCCTTGGCTACGCCTTTCACTATTTCAGCTAGGAGCATGGTGGCTTCTGCTTGGATGCCGGTTCGCAGCTTCTGGGGGGCTTCCCACTGCTGGCGGTCCTTGCCGCTTGTTTCGGCTGGCTCATCGGCAGCAGAACGCTCGGGCTCATGCTCCGGGATGAACCTGGCACTTCCCTTGAGCCTGCCGTCGCTGTCGTAGAGGTTGTTGTGATATCCACCCTCTTTCTTGTTGCCAGGGGTGAGATTTTCGTCGTCCCACTCGAGTCGACCTGTCATGCTAGTTGTCACGCGACACCTCGGGCGTCAAGGCGTGCGGCGTCGTGCGCCTTGGGGGATTCATGCATTCGATTCTACTGGCGGAACACGTCACAGCGCAGCAGTTGGTTTAGCAAGGGAGGGGCGTCCATGATCCGACGCGAGATCAAGATTGAGCTGGAGTTCGAAGACACCGATGCCCATGCTGATGATCGATATGCCGACACCGCGAATGCTATCTGGATGCTCGTGAAGGCGATCGCCGAGCCCGATCGGTTCAACTTCTTTGTCGATCACGATGGGTCGAGGGCGGGCCGAGAGGTAGGCAATAACCTCAACGCTCGTTGGGACGAGTACGGGAAGAAGGCACGGTGGGGCTAAGAGTAGTGCGTGTGCAGCCTTCCTGGGGACGAGGGAAGGTCGCATGCCTGCGGTCGGGGCCGTGCCCCAATTGTCGCGCGGTTCGAAACAAGCGCGTTGCTCAGCCGGAATAATTGGTCGTGTACCAGTGGATATGTCATAATCTCTAATATCGGCAACATTTTCGTTATCCACCTGTGGGTGTATCGGCCTCGAACGGCATGGCGCACCGTGGCCGGCGTCACCGGTTTAGTCCTCGTGAGTCACGTGTCCGTCTTCGATGCGCGTTGAGCAGCTTTCCGGGCTCTCCCTGCTTCGGTGCGCCCCTGAGGAGGACGTAGAACTCCCGCCTCCAGAACGTACTTGCGCACAGATGCGAGCGAGGTCCGGCCGATCTTTGTCAACTCGTCCCAGGTCCAGCCTTCCAGGTAGCACGCAACAAGAACCTTCCCCCGCTCAACCCGGGCAACTCTCAGCCGTTCTTCGAGTTCGACGACCTGGTCGCCCAACTCGGCGAGAGCGTCGATATTCTTTCGCGTCAGACCCACCCTCTAATGGTATATCAACGCTTTAGGTGCGTGCCGTCCTGGAACGGCATAGAAGTGCTGGTCAAGCTGGTTGGGTCGCGCGGCCACATCGGCTCTCGACCATCTTGTACATGGCATTGATGCGTAGCGCATACCGTCGTCAACGTCCTACACGTTATTCTCCGGGTGGTCGGAGGCGGCTTTATCCGCCGTCCGCATCCTGCGCGACTGATAGAGGTACTGCCCAATCAGCCGGATGAAGTCGTCGGTCCGTTCGTTCTCGCCAGCCAGTGCTCCGGTGAGTTTGCCGAATGCGCCCTCATCCAGCACAGCGGCGTCGGTCAGGGTCTCTCGTAGTTCCCGCGATGCCAAGAACTGGTCGACGGCGTTGTGGTCGATCTGGTCGGCGATGCGTTGATCCTCTTCGGCCAAGCCTGCGGCCGCAATGACGAAGCCGGCGATCTGCGGGTGGCGAACTCTGCGCCGAACAGCGAGTTGATTCGCGCGACGACGTCCGACAGCAATGCCTGTTGCGGGCCGGACCCGACGCCGGAAATGCCGGACAACCCCGGCGTGTCCTGATCGCCGTGGAGGCCGATGTCGGAGCTGCCCTGGTCGACCTGGCGAACGCGGCGCAGTTCGAGCCCCGAGATCTCGGTGTCCGCTCCCGTCTGGTCGGAAGGAAGGAGTCGCACGAGCTGACGGAGGAACTCCGCCAACTTCTCCAAATCGCTGGTGGCGTAGTCGACGACGTCGGACATGAAGTCGTACAGGCGTACGTAGGTTCAACAGTCCTCGCGGAAGGCCCGCAGCTCATCAAGGGTCTGGCTGTCCTGCTGATCCTCGGCCTCGGCCCAGCGCTGGGCGAACTCGTCGCGGGCGGGGGTCACGGCAGCCGCCAGCGCCGCGTGCGACTGTGTCGGCGTCCACCAGGCCTTTGCGTAGTGCTCGACATCTCTGGGTGTGAAGAGCCGTGCGTGGGCCAGCTTGGTTGCGAGTTGGTGTACCAGGTTTGGGTCGGTGGTCGTCTCGACATGTGCTTCGAGGAAGTACGTCAAGAACGCCTTGCGTATCTCGGCGGGATCCTTGACGAAGTCGAGCACGAAGGTGCCGTCCTTCAGTTCCCCCGACGGAGCGCGGTAGGTGCGGTTAGCTATTGCTTTATTTTTCAGAGGCCCGAATGTCCGGGGGGCAAGGGGGTGGCGCGGCAGACCTCGGAGGCCACTGGGCTGCTCCTGCGGTAGCGCACCTAATGCCCTTTACCTCACCTATGGCATCTCTGCCATAGAGGCCGATAATCGCCTGAACTGACCATAAGGACCCCGCCCTGAACCCGTTCAAGCCCCGCTCCGGTCTCCGCCCACCCGCCCTGGAGGGGCGCACACGGCAACGCGAGGAGTTCGATCTGCTCGTCGCGCGCAGCATGAACCGCATCCACGACCGAGGGATGGTGTTGTCCGGGCTACGCGGGGTCGGCAAGACCACTCTGCTCAACAGTCTGGGCGAGCACGCCGAGCGTCAGGGGTGGCTCGCGATCGGCATCGAAGCGCCACCGAACGAAGCAGGTTTCGCGTCGCCCCGAGAGCACCCTTCGACGACGAGGACGCCCACATCGCCGTCGACCGACGAAGGTCGGCGCGCGCTCGACGACGGCTTCTTCCCCCCGATGGGACCGCTCCAGCGAAGCGAACGCCGCTACCTGCGCACCGTCGCCGACACCGGCGGGGGCACCGCCCGTCGGTGCGCGGCCTGCTTCATTGGCGCGCTCGCACGCCGCGCAGGGCTGTGCCACGGTCCGTCGTACCTCCGACCGCACGACCGACCCGGCCGACGAGTTATCCACATTGTCCACAGAAAAATCCACAGAAACCGGCCTCGAACCCGTTCCGGTCCGGGTTTCGGACCGGAGAACGCGCCCCGGCATCGTGCGCCGTCCAACCCCGACGTCTCTAGAGTCGAGTCATGGACCTTCGCATCTTCACCGAACCGCAGCAGGGCGCGACGTACGACGACCTCCTCCGGGTCGCCCGTGCGTCGGAAGACCTGGGTTTCGACGCGTTCTTCCGCTCCGACCACTACCTCCCGATGAACGTGGACGGCCGGCCCGGGCCCACGGACGCGTGGGTCACCCTGGCCGGACTGGCCCGCGAGACGTCGACCATCCGCCTGGGAACGCTGGTCACCTCGGCGACCTTCCGCTACCCCGGCCCCCTCGCGGTCTCGGTGGCCCAGGTCGACGCGATGAGCGGTGGCCGCGTCGAACTCGGGCTCGGCGCCGGGTGGTACGCGGAGGAGCATGCGGCGGGCGCCATCCCGTTCCCGCCGGTCGGCGAGCGGTTCGACCGCTTCGAGGACACCCTCGCCATCGTGACCGGCATGTGGGCCACGCCCGAGGGCGAGACCTTCGATCACCAGGGACACCACTTCTCGGTCACCGGGTCGCCCGGTCTGCCGAAGCCCGTGCAGGACTCGGTGCCCATCGTCATCGGCGGCGGCGGGAAGAAGCGGACGCCGGCGCTGGCCGCGCGGTACGCCACCGAGTTCAACCTGCCCTTCGCCGACGCCGAGACCACCGCGACGCAGTTCGACCGCGTCCGGGCGGCCTGCACCGAGGCCGGGCGCGACCCGTCGTCGATGACCTTCTCCAACGCCCTCGTCCTGTGCTGCGGGTCGTCCGATGCCGAGGTGGCCCGACGGGCCGGGGCGATCGGGCGCGAGGTCGACGAGGTGACACGGAACGGGGCGGCCGGATCGCCCAGCCAGGTCGTGGACACCCTCGGCCGGTTCGCCGAACTCGGCTCGACGCGTGTCTACCTGCAGGTGCTCGACCTGCACGACCTCGACCACCTGGCACTGGTGGCCGAGCAGGTCATGCCGCAGGTGGCGTGACCTTCGGGTCGGCGCCGGGAGACCCGCTGCCGGCGAATCGCTTGGCGATCCACGCCGACGCCGGCGTCTCGACGTAGCGGTACACCAGGTCGGACAGGATGCCGACGACGAGTGCGAAGACCGCGACGGCGACGGTGGGGCCGAGGTGCGGCTCCACCCACTCGTAGATGCGGTAGAGCACCAGCGTGTGCACCAGATAGATGGTGTAGCTGCGCGTCGCCAACCAGTGCACGACGCGACTGCGGCCGAACGCGGTGTCGGTGGGTGCGATCAGGACGACCGCGACGATGAGCACCAGCACCGTCCACAGGTGGCCGCGCTGGCCGACGTGGAACGCGTCGACCGTCATCGCGAACTGGATCACGGCGAACTGCGCCAACGCCGCCGCCACCAGGACCCGCCACGACGCGGCACGGGCGAACGCGAAGTACGCGATCTGACCCAGGAACACCGTGGGCAACGTCGCGGCGATCTTGTCCAGCATCGGCACGGTCCAGTCGTACGGAACCAGATCGGTGTAGAGCAGGACCAGCCAGCAGAGAACCGCGCCGATCGTCGGGACCAGGACCGGACGCGTCGTCAGCACCCGCCGCAGCGCGACGGCGTAGCCGTAGAAGACGAACTGCACGATCAGCGTCCACGTGACCCCGAGGACGACCACCTCGGGTCGCAGGAAGAACCCGCCGAGCACGAAGCTCATCGCGGCCTCGGCGTTGCTGATGCCGACGGTCTGGGAGAACATGCCGTTCACACCGAGTCGAACCAGCACGACGGCCGCGAAGATGGAGAGCCAGAAGACCGGCAGCAGCCGCGCCGCGCGACCGACCAGGAACGAGCGAGGCGAGTGGCGCGCCACCGACGCCGTCGACACCAGCCCGGTCAGCATCATGAAGAACGCCACCCCGACGAACGAGAGGTGGTGGTTGAGCCCACCGTGATCGACGAGTGTCGTGGTCACCAGGTCGATCACCCACCAGGTCCCGCCCACGTCGTCGACCAGGTAGTACGAGATGTGGGAGTACACGACGGCGAGGACCGCGACCGCGCGCAACACGTCCAGACCGGGGAAGCGAATGCTCCGTAGGCGCGGCGGCCGGGCGGGCGCCGTCACCTCGTCGGAGTCGCGGGCCGGGGACATAGCACCCGATCGTAAGGTTCCGTTCACGTGCGGGTCGAATTCGCGGACGTGCCCCTCGGCCATCTGGTAACGGGCCCTTCGGCGCCCGAGCCGGGGCGAGGTGTACGAATGACGGGGTCCGGGTAGGCCAGACCCCGACGGGTCCGTCCGACCGACGGGCCGAAACCCATCGTCGGCTCCGACGTGCGAGTCGACGGACAGCAGGAGAAGGGAACATTCGTGTCCGAGTACACATTGCCCGACCTCGACTACGACTACGCCGCTCTCGAGCCCCACATCTCGGGTGAGATCAACGAGCTGCATCACTCGAAGCACCACGCCACCTACGTCGCCGGGGTGAACACCGCCCTCGAGAAGCTGGCCGACGCGCGGGACAAGGACGACCACGGCTCGATCTTCCTGCTCGAGAAGAACCTGGCCTTCCACCTCGGCGGCCACGTGAACCACTCCATCTGGTGGAAGAACCTCTCCCCCAATGGTGGCGACAAGCCCGAGGGCGAGCTCGCCGCGGCCATCGACGACCAGTTCGGGTCGTTCGACAAGTTCCGCGCGCAGTTCACCGCGGCCGCCAACGGCCTGCAGGGCTCCGGCTGGGCCGTTCTCGGCTGGGACACCCTGGGCAAGAAGCTGCTCACCTTCCAGCTGTACGACCAGCAGGCCAACGTGCCGCTCGGCATCATCCCGCTGCTGCAGGTCGACATGTGGGAGCACGCCTTCTACCTGCAGTACAAGAACGTCAAGGCCGACTACGTGAAGGCGTTCTGGAACGTCGTCAACTGGGCCGATGTCCAGCAGCGCTTCGCCGCCGCCACCTCGCAGACCTCGGGCCTGATCTTCCCCTGATCGCCCCCCGTCGAGGGTCACTCGAAACGCCGTCTCCGCACTCGCGGAGGCGGCGTTCTCGCGTCGTGGGGGGGTCGACGGTCCGAGGGTCGACCGCCGGGCCTGGCACTCGGTCCCTCTTGTGTGCCAGATGGGGCGCGTGGTGTTCTTCCCTCCCCGGACCGGAGGTGCAGTCATGGACGTACATCGCGGGCCCATCGCCGTCGCGCCGTTCCAGGCGGGCGGCACGCTGCGCGGCTTCGTCGTCTCGGGCCGCTGGCCCGACACCACCAAGGAATGGGCGCAGCTGCTCGCGTTCACGGTGCGGGTGGCGTCCACGCCCGGACTGCTCGGTACCACCACGGTCTTCGGCGTGCGGGAGGAGCTGCCCGACGATCCCGCCGAGGGCACGGTGGGCCTGGTCGTCGCCGAGGGCCCGGTGGTCGGTGACGCCGCGGTCACCCCGGAACGCTTCGCCCACCATTCGCCGGCCGCGCTGATGATGCTGCACCCGCCGTCCGAAACCATGCCCACGCTGCCCGAATGCGCCGGCGCCGCCTCCGGGTGCGTGCTGCTGCCCGGTCTGCCGCACCTCGGCCTCGACCACCGCGCCGCGTGGGTCGAAGCGGAGGCCGACGGCACCGTGACGTCGTTGATCAGCCGAGTGGGCCTGGACCCGGGCAGCGATCCCGACACCGCCGTCCTGGCGATGTTGCTGGCCGCCTGAGCCGGTCGGAGACGACGGATACAGTCGAGGTCACCCGCCTCCGCCGGAAGGATCCGTCTCGATGACCGACAACCGCTCCGCCCTCGACCTCGCCGGGATCGACGACCTGCTCTCCGCCGACGAGAAGGCGGTGCGCGACTCGGTGCGCGCACTCTGCGAACGCCGGGTCGAGCCCTACGTCGGCGACTGGTTCGAGCGCGGAGAGATCGACGACATCCGCGGACTGGCGAA
Organism: Rhodococcoides corynebacterioides; assembly: GCF_019834675.1. GTDB lineage: Bacteria > Actinomycetota > Actinomycetes > Mycobacteriales > Mycobacteriaceae > Rhodococcoides > Rhodococcoides corynebacterioides_A. Next base: position 16,288 of record NZ_JABUBU010000006.1, read on the forward strand.
GGAACTCGGTGCGCTCGGCGTTCTCGGCATGCACCTCACCGGGTACGGCTGCGCCGGCATGAGCGCGACGGAGTACGGACTGGCGTGCCTCGAACTGGAAGCGACCGACTCGGGGCTGCGGTCGCTGGTCTCGGTCCAGGGCTCGCTCGCGATGTACTCGATCTGGAAGTACGGCTCCGAGGAGCAGAAGACCGAGTGGCTCCCGCGGATGGCCGCCGGCGAGGCCCTGGGCTGCTTCGGCCTCACCGAGCCCGACGCAGGATCGGACCCGTCGTCGATGCTGACCCGCGCGCGTCGGGACGGCGACGACTGGATTCTCGACGGACGCAAGATGTGGATCACCAACGGCAGCGTCGCCGACGTGGCCGTGGTGTGGGCGAAGACCGAGGACGGGGTGAACGGCTTCGTCGTCCCGACGTCGACACCGGGCTTCTCCGCGCCGCGCATCGAACACAAGATGTCGCTACGCGCGTCGGTGACCAGCGAACTCGTGCTCGAGGGAGTGCGGTTGCCGGCGTCGGCCGTGCTGCCCGAGGCGCGCGGGCTCAAGGCTCCGCTGGGCGCGCTGAACGAAGCGCGGTACGGCATCGTCTGGGGTTCCCTGGGCGCCGCGCGGGCCTCCCTACAGGCCGCGCTGAGCTACGCCTCCGAGCGCACCCAGTTCGGTCGACCACTTTCCGGGTTCCAGCTGACCCAGCAGAAGTTGGTGGACATGAACCTCGAGCTGACCAAGGGCCTGCTGCTCGCGCTGCACCTCGGCCGGCGCAAGGATGCGGGCACCCTGCGCACCGAGGAGATCAGCCTGGGCAAGCTCAACAACGTCCGTGAGGCGCTCGACATCTGCCGCACGTCCCGCACGATTCTGGGCGCCAACGGAATCTCGCTCGAGTATCCGGTGATCCGGCACATGAACAACCTCGAGTCGGTGCTCACCTACGAGGGCACCGTGGAGATGCACACCCTCATCCTGGGACAGGCGATGACCGGGCAGAACGCCTTCCGCTGACGGGCCCCCGGAGCACTGCGGGGCGGGTTCCGACACGTGTTTCTTCGGCCTCCCGAACTGCGATTTCCGAAGTTGCACACTCCTGACCAGCACTTTAGCGTGGTGTGCAGCGAAGGGGAGTAGCCCCCAATCGTCGAGTCGACATACTGGCGCGGTGCCCGCACGGGCCGCTCCCGGCTCGGCGAACCGGCCGATCGGCGGGTGGGCGAGACCTTCGGTCCGATGACCGTACGGTGCCGCACCCCGGCACCGAGCGCCGGCCGATCTCTCCCCTCGCGGAGGCCGACGCGCCTGCCCACGGAGGTATCAGTGCTCGCCGCCCTGCTGCTCAGCTTCGGCGTCATCTTCGTCGCCGAGCTCGGTGACAAGTCCCAGCTGATGGCGATGACGTTCGCCCTCAAGTACCGCTGGTGGGTCGTGGTCGGCGGCATCACCCTCGCCACCACGGTCGTGCACCTGGTGTCGGTGGCCGTCGGTCACTCGCTCGGCGTGGCGCTGCCCACCCACCTCATCGGCATCGTCGGCGGTGTCGCGTTCCTCGTGTTCGGCCTGTGGACCCTGCGCGGGGACAGCCTCGACGAGGACGAGAAGGGCAAGGCCGACCGCGTCACCAAGTCCGCGTTCATCGCCGTCGCGTCGGCGTTCTTCCTGGCCGAGCTCGGCGACAAGACGATGCTCGCCACGGTCACGCTCGCGGCGGACAACGACTGGGTGGGCGTCTGGATCGGCTCGACCCTCGGCATGGTCGCCGCCGACGCGCTGGCCATCGTCGTCGGCGCCACGCTCGGCAAGCGCCTCCCGGAGCGGCTCATCACGCTGGGCGCCGCCACCCTATTCTTCGTCTTCGGTGTCTGGCTGATCCTCGAGGGCGTCTTCCCGACGTCGTCCATCGGCATCGTCGCCGCCGTGGTGGTCCTGGCCCTGGGCAGCGCGTTCACCACCTGGCGGATGCGCACGCCGGTCGCGGCCGAGACGGCGGACTCAGCGGAGTCCCGTTCCCGCTGACGCTGCACGCGCTCACGGACAGTGCACCGTCGGCACACGCAGGAGCCGTCAGCGGGACCCGGTCCGGCGGTGCAGCTCCCGCATGACCGGGACCAGCTCGTCGGCCGGACCGTCCACCTCGAGGCCCGGGGCGACCTGCTGGATCGACAGCGGCGCCACCGGCCCGGCGGGCACACCCCACTCGCGCTGCCAGGCGCCGAGCTGCGCTCCCGACACGGCGTACACGATGCGCCCCAGACCCACCCAGGCGTGCGCGGCCGAACACATCGCGCAGTGCTCCCCCGAGGTGTAGACGGTCGAGGCGGCGCGCTCGGCCGGCGTCAGGTGCTCCGTCGCCCACTGCGTGATGGTGAACTCGGGATGCAGGGTGCGGTTGCCCCCGCTCACCCGGTTCCGGTCCTCGAACAGCACGGTGCCGTCGGCGCCGACCAGCACGGAGCCGAACGGCTCGTCGCCCGCCTCGAGCGCCTCCTCGGCCAGGGCGACGCAGCGGCGCAGGAGGACCAGATCGTCGGCAGTCGGGGTCATGACCCGAGTGTGCCCCAACCGACTAGGGTGCATTTCGGTAAGTCGTCACTAACTCGGGTGGCGGCTGCACGACGAGAGGATCGACTCATGGAGATGGCAGGATCCGCAGCACTGGTCACCGGCGGCGCATCGGGACTGGGCGCCGCCACCGCGAAGCGCTTCGCCGAGAACGGGGTCACCGTCTTCGGTCTGGACCTGCAGTCCTCCATCGACAAGGCCGGCGACTCCGTGCCCGACGGCGTCACGCTGATCGCCGCCGACGTCACCAGCGACGAGGAGGTTCGCGCGGCCCTGAAGACCATCGGCGAGGCCGGGGTGCCGCTGCGCATCGTCGTCAACTGCGCCGGTGTGGGCTGGGCCGGTCGCATCCTGTCGAAGAAGGGTGCGCACGACCTCGAGCTGTTCCGCACCGTCATCACCATCAACCTGCTCGGCACGTTCAACGTCATGCGCCTGGCCGCCGAGCACATGCAGTCCCTCCCCACCGTCGACGACGCCGGTCAGCGCGGCGTGGTCATCAACACCGCGTCGGTTGCGGCGTTCGAGGGCCAGATCGGCCAGATCGCGTACTCGGCATCCAAGGGCGGCGTGCACGGCATGACCGTTCCCGCGGCGCGTGACCTCGCGCAGGTGGGCATCCGCGTGAACACCATCGCGCCCGGCATCGTCGACACCCCGATGCTCGCCGGCGTCACCGAGGAGTACCGCCACGGCCTCGAGGCCGGCGTGCCCTTCCCGTCGCGCCTGGCCCAGCCGGCCGAATACGCACAGCTCGCGCAGATGATCGTCGAGCACGACTACCTCAACGGCGAGACCATCCGCATGGACGGTGCGCTCCGCATGGCCCCGCGCTGACCCTCCCGAAAAGCTTTTTTCTCGCCGCCACCCATCCACGGGTGCAGTAGGCCCGAAGACACCCTGAGGCGTCCCCTCGCTGCCGACCCCCGACTCGCAGCGAGGGGACGCCTCTCTCGTGTGCCGACACTCAGCGATACGTGCGGGCCAGCTCCGCCGCCGTCGGGAGGCGGAGCACGTCCTCCCCGTCCATCCACACCCGCAGAGCGTGGGTGGCGCGGACGTCGTCCTCGTTGTACTCGAGCAGCCGCTCGCGCTGGGACAGGTCGGTCTCCGTGGGGGCGCCGCCCTCGGACCCGGGCGCGTCGTCGTACCCCACGGCCGCGCGGTACCAGGCCATCGACGCCTCGCCGCCCGCCTCGTCGTCACGCCAGGTGAACCCGGCGACGGGCGCGACCTTCTTCAATCCCTTGCCATCCGGACACACGAAGTTCTGCGACACAGCGATGTACATGTCGACCCACTCGGGGCCGTCGATGAACTCCCGCACCTGCGCCTCGGTGGGCACGCCGTCCATCCCGGCGAACCGACGCGCGGACCCGATGAGCCACTTGTCCTCCGCGGCGCGGGAATAGCAGTAGGCGGCGAAGGTCCGGCCCGACTCGTGCGCCTCGGCCCGAACGCCCATGAGCCACGTCCAGAACTCGGCGAACGAGCGGGCCTCGTCCATGGTCGGCACCGGCTCCCACGTGGTGAACGCCCGGTACCGCGGGGCGGACCCGTCCCGCCGATCGAGCAACGTGCCCCACATGTAGGCGCCGTGCTCCTGGAAGCTCTCCATGTCGACGTCCACCTCGACGTCGGCCCGCTGCACCGCGACGGTCTCCGTGCGGCGCACCAGCGGGGCCTGCGCCACCCACGCCTGCGCGACGACGACGGCTTCCGCGAAGTCCCCGTGCGGCCACTCCTCGGGCGGTGCGTCGGACGTCCACGCGGCGAGTTCGTCGATGGTGTGAATCCCCGCGGCGTACAACGCCTCCGCGCGCGACCCCGCGGCGACGAGGCTGACGTCGCGGGTGCGGCGGAGGGTCTCCCCGCATTCCGACCACCAGGGACAGGACCGGCATTCCGACACCTTGACGGGGGCGGTGACGGCCTCGCCCCGGGCGACGGCGACGCGGTCGGCGAACCGCGCGTCGTACGTCGGGCCGACGGCGAGCAGATCGTGCACCAGGACGACGTCTCCCCCGAACCCTATGACGCCGCCGACCGCCGACCGCCCGTCCTGCCCGAGCGAGGCCAACATGCGGTGCACGTGGACCGCGCCGAGCTGGTCCCGCAGCTGCGGACGGACCTTGCGCGCCGCGTCGACGCCGGGCTCCCACCGGCCGAAAGGACTGGTCACGGCGCCGGACCCGGGGTCGGTCACCTTGTGGTTGACCACCAGCACGGGGATGTAGCCCCCGCTGGGGTCGGCGAGCAACAGATCGCACCGCCCGCGACGGCCGGCCGCGGCGTCGTCGGCGAACGTGGCGTTCCAGACGTACCGCGCACCGTCGGTGAGCGCCCGAGTGGTCCGCCGCACCCGCTCGGCGTGCGAGACGTCCGCCGGCACGACGGCCCAGCCCTCCGGATCGGCCGCCACGAGCATGTCCTTGACGACCAGCCGGTGCACCGCCGCGGCCTCCCGCCGCATCTGCACCCCCGTGTCCTCCGGAACGTCGGCGATCAACGGCCGGTACGCGGTGTCGAGATACACCCGGTGCCGACAACGCGTGAGCGTGGCGGCGTCGATCATCGCGGAAGTGGGCACTCACGCAGCGTAGATCCACCCGCCGACACGACCACCCCGACCGATAGGCTGGTGCGCACGAGGCGCCGTCGCGGCGCCGCAGGTGGGCGCCCGGCGCGCCGTCGGAGACGAAGGAGCAGGAACGACCATGGGTCTGCTGACAGGAAAGTCACGACGCGCCACCCGGAAGGCCACCCGCAAAGCGGAGGCCAAGGCTCTCCGGCACAAGGCCGGGCTGGAGGCCAAGTACTCCGCCCGCAACGAGCGCAAGCATCTGAAGAAGCTCGCGAAGAACGACGCCAAGGCCCTCGCCAGCCAGCAGAAGACCGACGAGGCCTACCGCAAGGCCCTCGCCGCCCGCGAGCAGCGCGCCCGCGAGGGCAAGGTGAACGCGGCCAAGGTGCGCAAGTGGGTCGGTATCGGCCGCGTCCTCGCGCCCGTGCTGGTCCCCATCGCGTACCGGGCGGCGACGGCGATCCGCGGCCAGCTCGACCAGTCGCGGGCGTCACGCCTGGGTGTCGACGTCACCGAGCTCGGCCGGTACACCGGGCACGGCGCGAAGCTGAGCGCCCGCATCGTCGGCGCCGAGAAGTCGCTGAAGGAACTCGAGACCACCCACCGCGACACGGAGACCGGCCGCTTCGTCGAGGCGTCCCGCGCCCGGCTGGGCGACCTCACCACCGCCGTGCACGCCGCCGAGCAGATGCCGCCGAAGCGGCGCAGCCTCGCCCACGGCGCCATCTCCGACGAGATCGACGGCATCGAGGCCGACATCCTCGCGCGCCTCGGCGTCCGCTAGGACCTCTCGTGACCGAGCGACGACGCGCGTTCCGGGGGGCCGCCGTCGGCGCTCTCACCGGGGCGCTCGCCGTCGCCGCCCACGCCACCGCGGACGGCGAAGACCCCGACTCGACGTCGCTGACGCTGGTGGCCCTGGTGTCCGTCGGGCTCGGGCTGACGGCGTCGACCGTCGGGACCCGGCGCGACGGCCGGATGCCGGTCGCGGGCTGGCTCGCCGCCGGGCAGGTGATCGCCCACCTCGTCCTGGTCCTGGCCACGGGGCACGCCCACCCGGTGAGTGCCCCCATGCTGACGGCGCACGCGGCCGCGGTCGCGGTCGGTGCCGTCCTCGTCGCAGCGGCGGATCGCCTGGCCGCCGTGGTGGGCTCGGTGCTGCGGTCCGTCCGCTTCGTCCCGCGGATTCCGGCTCCGGCCGCCGGCCCACCGCTCCCCGGTCACCTCTCCGCCGTGGTGCCGGTGCCCCTGCTGCCCGCTCTCTCGAGGCGAGGACCGCCGAGCGCCTGACCGCTCCCGGCATCCCGTCACTCCTCGTCTCGAAAGACAACCTCATGAATCGCACTGTCACGCGTGCCCTCGGCACGGGTGTTCTCTCCGCCGCCGCCCTGATCGCCGCCGCGGGGGTCGCGTCCGCCCACGTCACCGTGGTCGCCCCCGGCGCGGCGCAGGGTGGGTACACCGTTCTCACCGTCCGGGTCCCCACGGAGTCGGACACCGCCTCGACGACGTCGGTGTCCGTCGACCTCCCCGACCTCACCTCCGCCCGCACCGAGCCCATGCCCGGCTGGACCGCCACCGTCGAGCGCTCCGCCGACGACAAGGCCACCGGCGTCACCTGGACGGCCGACCCCGGCAACCCCGGTGTGGGACCGGGCCAGTTCCAGCAGTTCGTCCTGTCGGCCGGCCCGCTGCCCGAGGAGGACACCGTCTCCTTCCCGGCACGGCAGACCTACAGCGACGGGAAGGTCGTCGCGTGGGATCAACCCACCACCGACGGCGCCGAGCCCGAGTACCCCGCGCCCACACTGGAACTCGCCGCGGCGAGTGCCGACGAGCACGCCGGTCACGGCGGGCATGCGGCCGGTGCGTCCGACACCACGACGACGGCGACGACCACCGCGGCCGCGTCGGAGTCCTCCGACGACACCGCGCTGTGGGTCGCCGGCGTGGCGCTGGTCCTCGGGGCGCTCGGTGCGGCCCTGGGACTCGGCAGCGTGCTGCGGGGTCGACGCTCGTGAGCCGGCTCCGCACGGTGCTCCTGCTCCTCGCCGCGATCGCTCTGGTCGGAATGCCCACGGCCTCGGCACATTCCGTGGTGATCGGCAGTTCCCCGGAGGACGGCAGCACCGTCGACACCGCCCCGACGACGGCGTCGGTGACGTTCAACGAGGCCGTGCAGGAGCAGTTCGCCTCGCTGACGGTGGTGGGCCCGGACGGCAACCTGTGGTCCGAGGGCGATCCCCGCGTCGAGGGGCCGACGGTGACCGTCGACCTGCGCGAGCTCGGTCCGGCCGGGACGTACACCATCGCGTACCGCGTCACCTCGGCCGACGGCCACCCGGTGAGCGGCACCCGCACGTTCGAGACGACGACGGCGGGGTCCGGCACCCCCGGACCGGCCGCGAACGCGTCGGCGTCGTCGGAGTCCGGCGGCGGAATCCCGTTGTGGCCGTTCCTCGTCGCGGCGGGCGTGGTGTTCGTCGGCGCGCTCGGGTTCTCGCTCCGCTCGCGGCGGTGACCCGAGCATGACCGGAGCCGGGACGACGGAGGGCGTCCGCGAGCGGTGGTCGCCCCTCGCCGTCGTTCCGGCTGCGGCACTCGGGGTCCTGGTCGCCGTGCTGCTCGCCGGCGGGGACACCGATTCCGTGGACAGCGCGGTGCGCGCGGTGGCCGACCTGGCCGCCGCGACCACCCTGGGCCTCGGCGTGGTGCTGCTCGCCGGCGCCACCTCCCGGCACGTCGACGACGCCCGCGCGTGGCGCGCCGTGGCGGTCACGGCGGGAACGTGGTTCCTCGCCGAGATCGCGTTGCTGCTGTTCGGCGCGGCGCGGTCGCGGAACGTCGCCGCCGACGACCTCACGACGACGGTGTTCGCCGACTACCTCGGCGGCGTCGTCGGGGGCCGGCTCGGCGTCGCCGTCGTCCTGATCGCGGGTCTGCTCGCCGTGGGGGCGGTGGTCGTGGTGCGGACCGGTGCCGACGTCTCGGGCGTCCTGGTGGTGGTGCCGGTGGGGGTCGCCGTGGTGATGCGCCCGATCACGGGCCACCTCGGGCAGCAGGCGTTCGGGGCGCCGACGATCGCCCTGCACGTCCTGGCCGCATCGGTCTGGCTGGGCGTCCTGCTCGCCCTCGCCCTGACCCTGCGGAGCCGCGGCGGGTGGGCGGAGATGCTGCCGCGCTACTCACGGGCCGCCGGATGGTGCGTGGGCGTCGTCGTCATCACCGGGGTGGTGGCCGCCACCGGCCGACTCGGCTCGGTCTCCGCGCTGATCGACGACGGCTACGGGCGGCTGGTGCTGGCCAAGGCTGCGCTGGCGATCCTGCTGGTCGCGGGCGGGTGGTGGCGTCGTCGCACGTGGGTGTCCACCATCGGCGATCACCGGACGGCGGCGTCGGTCTCCGTGGGCCGCGCGGTCGTCGAATGCGCGCTCATGGCCGTCGCGTTCGGGGTCGCCTCGACCCTGGCGACCACGGGCTGACCGAAGACCCGGCTCACCGAACGGCACCCCGGTTCCGCGACGGCACCCCCGATCGGGGGCGCAGGAACGGATCCGGGGTGCCGGTGGGCGTCAGGCGCGGGCGGGTTCCACAGACGGCTCCGCGCTGGGCAGCAGTCGCACGAGCACGTCGGACAGCGTGATCACGCCGAGCACCGCCCCGGCCGACCCGCGCACCACCGCGAGGTGGTTGCGCGTCGACCGCATCTCCGCGAGCGCCGTGTAGACGGTGCGATCGGCCGCGAGCTCGAATGCCGGGCGCACGAACTCGTCGATCGGCCGAGTGTCCTCCGCCTGCAACGTGTCTCGCACGTGCACCACGCCCACGACGTCGTCCTGCGCGCGCACCAGTATCCGTAGGTGACCCGTTCGGAGCGACGCGGCACGGACGTCCGCGACCGTGGCACCGACGGACACCGCGGTGGGGTCACCGCCGCGCAGCAGGTCCGCGACCGTCAGGCTCTCGAGCTCGAGGGCGCTGGTGATCTGATCCGAGTACTCCCGGTTCAGCGACCCCACGCTCACGGAGTGCGCCACCAGCTGCGCCAGATCGTCGGGGTTCTGACCCGACACCACCTGGTTGGCCGGCTCCACGCCCGCCTTGACCAGCAGCCAGTTCGCCATGTTGTTCAGCGACACCAGAATCGGGCGGGTGAACCACATGAAGACGCGCATCGGCACCGCCAACAGCGTGGCCGACCGCTCGGGGTGCGCGATGGCCCAGGACTTCGGGGCCATCTCACCCACCACGAGGTGCAGGAACGTGATGATCACCAGCGCGAACACGAACCCCAGCACGTCCGCCGCCCAGTAGGGCAGGCCGGTCGAGGTGAAAAGCGGCCGCAGCCAGTAGTGCACCGTCGGCTTGGAGAACGCACCGAGAGCCAACGCGCACAGCGTGATACCGAGCTGCGAACCCGCCAGCAGCACCGTCAGTTCCGCCGAGCTGCGCAGCGCGGCGCGGGCCGAGCGGCTGGTGGCGGCCGCGTCCTCGAGCCGGTGACGCTTGGCCGCCAACAGCGCGAACTCGACGGCCACGAAGAACGCGCTGAGCGCGACGAGCGCCGTGGTGACCACGAGGAAGACCAAGGGATTGCTCATCGGTTGTGCTCCGTTCCGGCGGCCTCGATCGCGACCTCGTCGGCGCTGCGCTCGCCGAGTTCGAGCGTCACCTGCGAGGGCACGTGGTTGTCGATGTCGCGCACCGTGGCCACGAGGTAGCGGCTGGGCGGCTCGTCGTCGCCCGCCAGCTCGCCGTGGTCCATGGGCAGGTCGATCTCGACGGTGTCGCCCACCTCGGGCAGGGACCCGAACTCGGCGATGACCAGGCCCGCGACCGTCTCGTAGTCACCGGACGGCAGATCCCGGCCCAGGGAGCGCTCCACCTCGTCGAGGTGGACGTCGCCCGCCACCGTCCACACGCCGTCGGCGTCCTGGACGGGGTCGATCGTCAGCTCGTCGTCGTGCTCGTCGGTGATCTCGCCGACGAGTTCCTCGGCGAGGTCCTCGATGGTGACGACGCCGGTGAACGAGCCGTACTCGTCCACCACGCAGGCCATCTGGTTCTTCGACGTCCGCAGCTCACCCATCGCGTCGGGCAGGAGCTGCGATTCCGGCAGCACCAGCGCGGGACGCACCAGGTCGGTCACCGGGGTGTGTCCCGGCAGGTCGGTCTGCATCACGTCGCGCAGGTGGACGATGCCGAGAATCGAATCGTCCGCGGCCATGACCGGGTACCGCGAGTGCTCGACGCTCATCAGCGCCCGCACCTCGGCGATCGTCGCGTCGTCCCGCACGGTGGCGACGCGGGACCGCGGGATCATCGCGTGACCCGCTGTGCGCGTGGGGAAGTCGAGAATGCGGTCGAGCAGGGTGGAGAGCTCCTCGGGGAGGTCGCCGGTGTCGCGGCTCTCGGCCACGATGTGCTCGAGGTCGCGCGCCGTGGCGGAGTGCTCGACGTCGTGGACCGGCTCGATCTTCAGCGCGCGCAGGAGAGCGTTCGACGACGCGTCGAAGATGCGGATGAGCCAACCGAACAGCTTGAGGTAGATCGTGGTCGACAGCGAGAGCCGGCGCGCGACCGGTTCCGGACGGGCGATGGAGTAGTTCTTGGGGAACAGCTCGCCGAAGAGCATCTGCACGAACGTCGAGACCACCAGGGCCGTGATCGCGCCGACGGCGATGCCGATTCCGCCGGGGACACCGACGCCGCCGAGCAGCGTGCCCAGGGACTGTCCGATCAGCGGCTCGGCGAAGTTACCGACCAGCAGGGCGGTGACGGTGATGCCGAGCTGCGCGCCCGAGAGCATGAACGACGTCCGCCGGGTCACCCCGAGCGTGCGTTCCGCGGTGGCGTCACCGGCCTTGGCGCGCGCCTCGAGCCGTGACCGGTCCACGGTCATGTACGAGAATTCCTGCGCCACGAAATAGCCGGTGGCGGCAGTGATGCCGACGACCACGACGATGCCCAGCAGCAGAGTCAGGAACGCTTCGATCATGTGCCGGTCACCTCCCTGGTCGCATCCGTCGATACGCGGGGAGCCGTGACCGGCCCGGGTCTGTCGCTGTCCATTCGTCCTCTGTCGGTTCGGGTGTTTCGCCCGAATCTACCGGACACCACGGCAGGACTGCATGGCGCGGATCGACTCCGCGCCGTGCGGTCACCGTCCGGGGTAGTACTTCATGGCGCGGATGAACACCGGCAGGGCCTTCGCCCACAGCTTCGGCGGCAGCCGTCGACCACCGAGGTTGATCAGCCGGGTGGTGGACACGGTCTGCGATTCGGTGAACTTGAGGATGCCGTCGACACCGTGGCGTCGGCCCACGCCGGAGACGCCCATGCCGCCCATCGGGGCGCCCGTGCTGCCCCAGGTCGGGGCGTAGCCCTCGTCGACGTTGACCGTGCCGGCGCGCAGGCGGGCCGCGATGGCCTCGCCCTCGGCCTTGGTACGGGCCCACACGCTGGCGTTCAGGCCGTATTCGGTGGCGTTCGCGCGCTCGACGGCCTCGTCCACGGAGTCCACCGGGTAGATCGACACCAGCGGGCCGAAGGTCTCGGCGGCGCAGCAGTCCATGTCCTCGGTGACGCCGGTGAGCACGGTGGGCTCGTAGAACATCGGGCCGATGTCGGGCCGCGCCCGGCCACCCGCGAGCACGGTCGCGCCCTTGACCTTGGCGTCGTCGACGTGGCGGGAGATGGCCTTGACCTGGTCCTCGGAGATGAGGCTGCCCATCTCGACGCCGAACTCGTAGGAGGCGGCCAGCGTCATCTTCTTCACGCGCTCGGCGAACGCCGCGGAGAACTTCTCGGCGATGGCCTTCTCGACGTAGATGCGCTCGATCGAGATGCACAGCTGACCCGAGTTGGAGAAGCACGCGCGCACGGCGGCGTCGACCACCTCGGGGATCTTGACGCCCTTAGTCACCACCATCGCGTTCTTGCCGCCCAGCTCGGCGGAGAACCCGATGAGCCGGCGGCCGGTCTGCTCGGCGAGCAGCTGGCCCGTGGCCGTGGAGCCCGTGAACATGAGGTAGTCGGTGGTGTCGACGATCGCGGTGCCGACGACGGACCCGGGGCCGGGCACGACGGCGAAAAGGTCGCGCGGCAGGCCGGCCTCGAACAGCAACTCCACGCAGGCCAGGGCACAGTACGGCGTCTGGCTGTCGGGCTTGAGCACCACGCCGTTGCCGGCGAGCAGGGCGGGAATGGCGTCCGACACGGCGAGCGTCATCGGGTAGTTCCACGGGGAGATGATGCCGATGACGCCCTTGGGCTGATAGTTGATGCGCGTCTTGGTCAGCACCGGCAGCATGCCGGGAACCCGCTTGCTCTTCAGCAGGTCACCCGCCGTGCGGGCGTAGTGCCGCGACGTCATCGCGATGTCGAGCACTTCCTCCTGGGCCGCGGACCGGGACTTGCCCGTCTCGGCCTGCGCCATGTCGATGAGCGACGCGCGATGCTTCAGCACCAGGTCGCGGTACTTGTGGAAGATCTTGGCCCGCTCGGCGACGGGCGTCGCGGCCCACGACTTCTGCGCGGCGCGCACGGTCTCGACGGCCGACAGCACGTCGTCCCGCGTCCCGACGGGCACGGTGGCCATCTCACGGCCGGTGAAGACCTCGACGACGGGCCGGGTCTCACGCCCGGGGGCGACGGAGGCGAGGGCGACCAGACGGTCGAAGGTGGCAGCGGTCGGCGCAGACATCGAACTCCCCGGGAGACTGGGTGCACGGCTCCGAGACCGGAGCTGTGTGTGACGGGCGTTGACAAGTACCCGACCACGGTACTCCACCAGTGCGTCACGTCACAGCCCCCGCGTACGCGCTCGGGCTTGACCCTCACGCGACGGGAGGAATCACAGTGAACAGCGTGAACGATGCACACGGATTCCGTTCCGTCGGTGCGGACGCCCGAGAGTTCCGTACCGTCGGCGCGGTCGCCCGACTCGCCGACGTCAGTGTCCGCACGCTCCACCATTACGACGCGGTGGGGCTGGTGGTGCCGTCCGGTCGCACCGGCGCGGGGTACCGGACCTACTCCGACGACGACGTCGAGCGGCTGTTCGCGGTGCTCGCCTACCGCGAACTCGGCTTTCCGCTGGACGAGATCCGGACGCTTCTCGACGATCCGGCCGCCGACGCCCTGACGCACCTGCGGCGGCAACGGGACGCGCTCGCCGACCGCATCGATCACCTGCAGGCGATGGCGACCGCCGTCGACACTCTGATCGAGGAGAGAACCATGGGACAGCAGCCCACACCCGAACAGCTACGCGAGATCTGGGGCGACGACTGGACGGGCGAGAAGTACGAGGACGAGGCCCGCGAGCGGTGGGGTGAGACGGAGGCGTGGGCGCAGAGCCGCGAGCGCACCGCGCGATTCACCACCGACGACTGGACGACGATCAAGGCCGAGACCGAGGCGCTGGAGGCGGACTGCGCCGCGGCAATGGCGGCCGGGGTGCGACCCGGCGAGCCCGCCGCGAACGCACTTGCCGAACGGCACCGTCTGTCCATCGACCGGTTCTACGACTGCGATCACGCGATGCAGGTGTGCGTGTCGGGCATGTACGTCGCCGACGAGCGGTTCCGCGCACACTACGACGCGCGGGCCGAGGGCCTGGCGCAGTGGTTGGTGGAGGTCATCGCGGCGAACGCGGCCGAGCACGGCGGGTGAACGGCTGGGATTTCTGCTCCTGTCGCGTTCTCGGTGGGCGGGATCCTGCTCCTCGACGGCGCGAGGGGAGCAGGAATCCCGCGCCGCACTACCCGAAGAATCCGGCGATCCGGCCGATCAGGCCGAGGGCCACGAGCACGACGATGATGCCGACGACGGCCAGGAAGATCACGGCCGGTGTGCGGGTGCGTTGCGGCGGTTCGTGATTCGGCCCGCCTGCCGACGTGGAGACGGGTGGGGTGTCGCCGGGAGCGACTCCTCCGCCCTTCTCGAGTCCTGCGACTTCGGTGGGATCGGGGTTCTGGCCGGACATCGGTGATTCTCCTCCGGGCTGCCGGCGCGTTCCGTCGTCGCCGCTGCTTTCCTGACTCGTTGTCATCGGTCACGTATTCCCCCGCTGCGGCAGGTCCAACCGAGCGACACGTCTCACACCCGAGCCCACACCCGGCCGCCCTATCCTGTGCAGCCATGAGCACCTTCATCGCCACGGCCGATCTGGCCGACGCCATCGGTCCGGACATCCGCAGCTGCGACACCCAATTCCGCCAGCTCGGCGCCGTCACCGAGTTCTGCGGTCCGATCACCACGATCCGGTGCTTCCAGGACAACCTGCTGGTCAAGCAGACCCTGTCGGAACCGGGTCACGGCGGCGTCCTCGTGGTCGACGGCGATGCGTCGATCCACACGGCCCTGGTCGGCGACATCATCGCCGGCCGCGGCGTCGAGAACGGGTGGGCCGGCGTGATCGTCCACGGCGCGGTCCGCGACTCCGCCATCCTGCGCACGCTGTCCATCGGGGTGAAGGCCCTCGGCACCAACCCCCGGAAGAGCACGCAGACGGGATCGGGCGAGAAGAACGTGCCCGTCGAGATCGGCGGGGTCACCTTCACGCCCGGCGAGTTCGTCTACAGCGACGACGACGGCGTGGTCGTCACCGCGGAGCCGTTGCCGGCGCAGGACTGACGAACACCGCGGGTGACGCGCGGCGGGTGACTACGCCTCCGCGGTGACGCGCGCCGACTGCCCGCCGACGGTCACGACGTCGTCGGCGCGCAGTTGGCGTCCGCGTCGGGTCTCCACCTCGCCGTTGACCTGCACCAGCCCGTCGGCGATCACCGCCTTGGCCTCCGAGCCGGAGTCGATGAGGTTCGCGAGCTTGAGGAACTGACCGAGGCGGATGACGTCGTCGCGGATCGGGACGACCATCACCCGAACGTCACCCCCTGCGCGAGGGGGAGTTCGGAGCTGTAGTTGACGGTGTTGGTGGTGCGGCGCATGTAGGCCTTCCAGGCGTCCGAGCCGGATTCGCGGCCGCCGCCGGTCTCCTTCTCGCCGCCGAACGCCCCGCCGATCTCGGCGCCGGACGGTCCGATGTTGACGTTGGCGATGCCGCAGTCCGATCCGGACGGCGAGAGGAAGCGTTCCGCTTCGCGCAGGTTGGTGGTGAAGATCGACGACGACAGGCCCTGCGGGACGTCGTTGTGGACGGCGATGGCGTCGCCGAGGTCGGTGTAGGTCACGACGTACAGGATGGGCCCGAACGTTTCCCGACGCATCACCGCGGTCTGCGACGGCATGCGGACGACGGCCGGGCGCACGTAGACGCCGCCGGCGCTGCCGCCGGGACCGTCGACGCGCTCGCCTCCCGTGACGACGACGCCGCCGTCCGCGCGGGCCTCGTCGAGGGCGGCGGCGAACGCGGTGTAGGCGTCCTCGTCGATCAGGGGTCCGACGAGGGTGTCGGGGTCGAGCGGGGAGCCGATGGGCAGCGTCGCGTAGGCGGCGGCGAGGCGGTCGACGAGCTCGTCGGCCACGGACTCGTGCACGATCGCGCGTCGCAGCGAGGTGCAGCGCTGGCCCGCGGTGCCGACCGCGGAGAACACGATGCCGCGGACCGTCAGGTCGAGATCCGCACTGGGACAGACGATGGCGGCGTTGTTGCCGCCGAGCTCGAGCAGGACGCGGCCGAATCGCGCGGCGACGCGGGGCGCGACCTCGCGGCCCATGCGGGTGGAGCCGGTGGCCGAGACGAGCGCAACTCGCGGATCGTCGACCAGCGCCTCGCCCGCCTCGCGTTCACCGAGGACGAGCTGGGTGACGGGGAGGTCGACGCCGGCGCGTCGGGCGGCCTCGTCGGCCAGGGCCTGGACGGCGATGGCCGTGACCGGTGTCTTCTCCGACGGCTTCCACACCACCGTGTCCCCCGCGACCAGGGCCAGCACGGTGTTCCAGGACCACACGGCCACCGGGAAGTTGAAGGCCGTGATCACGGCGACCACGCCCAGCGGGTGCCACTGCTCCATCATTCGGTGGCCGGGTCGCTCGGTGGCGATGGTCGCTCCGTGCAGTTGACGGGACAGTCCGACGCCGAAGTCGCAGATGTCGATCATCTCCTGGACCTCGCCGAGACCCTCGCTGACGATCTTGCCGGCCTCGATGCTGACGAGCTCGCCGAGGGCGGACTTGTGCTCGCGCAACAGTTCTCCGAGTTCCCGCACCACGGCGCCGCGCACCGGGGCCGGGACCGACGACCACTCGGTGAACGCGGCGGCGGCGGCCGTCACGGCGTCGGCTGCGGAGACGGTGGTGGGGAGGTGGCCCAGCGTCTCGCCCGTCACGGGACTCCGCGTGGCCGGCCCGTCACCGTCCGCCTCGAGCGGCGCGGCTCCGAGACTGCGCAGCAGGTCGGCGGTGCGGCTGGCCAGGGTGGCGGTGGCGGTCATACGTCGAGTCTCCCTCACGGCACGGACAGGATATTTTCCGTCTCAAGCGGTTGTTTACGGGATTTTATCGCATAGACTCGCGTTCATGACCCAGGTGCTGCCGATCTCTTCACCACCCGGTGACCCGTCGACCGTGCACGAGTCCCTGTCCCGCCATCTCCTCGTCGACGGGTTCGACCTCGTGCTCGATCTCCACCGCTCGTCCGGCGCGACGATCGTCGACGCCCGCACCGGCACCGCGTATCTCGACATGTTCACGTTCTTCGCCTCCAACGCCCTGGGCATGAACCACCCCGCCCTGGTCGAGGACGCCGAGTTCCGCGACGATCTCCTCACCGCGGCCCTGCACAAGCCGAGCAACTCCGACGTCTACACCGAACCGATGGCGCGCTTCGTCGACACCTTCGCCCGCGTGCTCGGCGTCCCGGAACTGCCGCACCTGTTCTTCGTGGAGGGCGGCGCACTCGCCGTCGAGAACGCGCTCAAGGTGGCGTTCGACTGGAAGAGCCGGCGCAACGAGGACGCCGGTCGCGATCCCCGGCTCGGCACCCGAATCATGCACCTGGAGCACGCTTTCCACGGTCGATCCGGCTACACGATGTCGCTGACCAACACCGACCCGATCAAGGTGGCGCGCTACCCCGCGTTCGACTGGCCGCGCATCCCGTCGGCGTACGTCCGGGAGGGCGCGGACATGGACGCCCTCGAGCGACGCTCGCTCGCCGCCGCGCGCGAGCACTTCGACCGTCACCCCCACGACATCGCCGCCCTCGTCCTC
Source organism: Rhodococcoides corynebacterioides (assembly GCF_019834675.1). Lineage (GTDB taxonomy): Bacteria > Actinomycetota > Actinomycetes > Mycobacteriales > Mycobacteriaceae > Rhodococcoides > Rhodococcoides corynebacterioides_A. Next base: position 33,606 of record NZ_JABUBU010000006.1, read on the forward strand.
GAGCCGATCCAGGGCGAGGGCGGCGATCACCACTTCCGGCCGGCGTACCTCCGTGCCCTGCAGGATCTCTGTCACGAGTACGACGCCCTGTTCGTCGTCGACGAGGTCCAGACGGGCGTCGGCATCACCGGAACCGCCTGGGCGCACACCCAACTCGGCCTCGAGCCGGACGTCGTGGCGTTCGGCAAGAAGACCCAGGTCTGCGGCATCATGGCCGGACGTCGAGTCGACCTGGTGCGCGACAACGTCTTTCGGGTCGGATCGCGCATCAACTCGACGTGGGGCGGCGGGTTGGCCGACATGGTGCGCGCGCGGCGCATCCTCGAGGTGATCGAGCGGGACGGCCTCGTCGAGCGTGCCGCGCAGCTGGGCGAGGTCCTGGGCGATGCGCTCACGGAACTGGCCGTGCATCATCCCGGGGTGTCCGAGGTGCGCGGTCGCGGCCTCATGCGGGCGATCTCGTTGCCCGACAGCGAGACCAGGGACGCCGTGCTCACCGACCTGCGCGAGCGCGAGCACGTCCTCATGCTCGGATGCGGCTCGCGGAGCATTCGATTCCGCCCGGCCCTCACCGTCACCGAGGGCGAACTCCGCGGCGCCGTCGACGCCCTGGACCGCGTTCTCTCGGGGCAGCACACCCGGCACCCCTGACCGTGCGGGACGCGCGTCGGTGTGTGACCGTGGGTCCGGTGACGCCCACTGCGCCTCCCACCACGACGACGCCGCCCACCCTCGCCGACGACCACGTCTCCGACATCGACGCCCGGCACGTCTGGCACCCGTACAGCGGGTTCGACGTGCCCGGCCGCCCCGTCGCCCGTCCGTGGGTCGTGCGGGAAGCGTCCGGCGTCCGCCTCCATCTCGCCGACGGCCGCTCCCTGATCGACGGCATGAGTTCCTGGTGGGCGGCGGTGCACGGCTACCGCCACCCGGTGCTGGATGCGGCGGTCACGGACCAGCTCGGCCGCATGAGCCACGTGATGTTCGGCGGTCTGACACACGAGCCCGCAGCACGGTTGGCCGAGCTCCTCGTGACCGTCACCCCCGACGGCCTGGACCGCGTGTTCTTCTGCGACTCCGGTTCCGTCTCCGTCGAGGTGGCCGTCAAGATGTGCCTGCAGTACTGGCGTGCCCGCGGTCGGCCGGAGAAACGGCGGCTGTTGACGTGGCGGGGTGGGTACCACGGCGACACGTTCACCCCGATGAGCGTGTGCGATCCCGAGGGTGGGATGCACGCGGCGTGGTCGGGCGTGCTGACCGAGCAGATCTTCGTCGACGCTCCACCACCCCACCGCGACGACACCTACGCCGACCTTCTCACTCGCGCCGTCCACGACCACCGTGACGAGATCGCCGCGGTGATCGTCGAACCCGTGGTGCAGGGCGCGGGCGGCATGAGGTTCCACGACCCGTCGTACCTCGCCACGCTCCGACGGGCCTGCGACGACGCCGGCGTCCTGCTGATCTTCGACGAGATCGCCACCGGATTCGGCCGGACGGGGACACTGTTCGCGGCCGACGCGGCCGGCGTGACTCCCGACGTCCTGTGCGTCGGCAAGGCTCTCACCGGCGGGTACCTGTCCCTGGCCGCGACGCTGTGCACCGCCGAGGTGGCGACGACGATCAGCGCGGGCCCGGCCGGCGGCCTGATGCACGGGCCGACGTTCATGGCCAACCCGCTCGCGTGCGCGGTGGCGGTCGCATCCACCGAGCTGCTGCTGAGCCGTGACTGGCGGTCGGAGGTGGCGCTCGTCGAGTCCGAGCTGCGGACCGGGCTCGAACCCGCGCGCGCCCTCGCCGGGGTGCGCGACGTCCGGGTACAGGGTGCCATCGCGGTCGTCGAGATGGAGACGGCCGTCGACGTCGGGCGGGCTGCCGCGGCCGCTGCCGCGGACGGGGTGTGGCTGCGGCCGTTCCGCAACCTGGTGTACGCGATGCCGCCGTACGTCTGCACACGCCCCGAGGTCCGGGCGATCGCCGGCGCCATGGTGCGGGCAGCGGCGGTGGAATCGGAGGCTGCGGAGAGCTGACCCGGACGCGCACTTGAACACTGTTCAAGTCGGTGCGTAAGCTGCGTCGACGTGGCCGCTTCCGTACACACCTCCTCGGCGCTGTCGTGGTTGGACGACGACGCGCAGCGCCGACGCGATGTCGGTCTGCACCGCGTGATCCGGCCGCGGACGGACACCACGGCGCTCCTCGACGTCGCGTCGAACGACTATCTGGGGCTTGCCCACCACCCGGCGGTGCGCGCCGGCGCCCATGCCGCGATCGACGGGTGGGGGTGCGGAAGCACGGGCTCACGGTTGGTGACGGGAACGACCACCGATCACGAGGCCCTCGAGGACGAGCTCGCCGAGTTCGTCGGCGCCCGGTCCGGGTTGGTGTTCTCCAGCGGTTACACGGCCAATCTCGGCGCGGTGATCGCGCTGGCCGGCGCCGGGTCGCTGATCGTCTCGGACGCCCTCGTCCACGCCTCGATCGTCGACGCCGCCCGGCTGTCCCGCGCGCGGGTCAGCGTGGCTCCGCACCGGGACGTCGCCGCGGTGGTCGACGCGCTCGCGAGCAGGAGCGAAGCCAGGGCACTCGTGGTCGTCGATTCGGTGTTCAGCGCCGACGGCGACCTCGCCCCCCTGCGGGAGTTGTACGCCGCCGCTCGACGGTTCGGCGCCGTCCTCCTCGTCGACGAGGCGCACGGCCTCGGGGTTCGCGGCCGAGGCGGCCGCGGCCTCGTCGAGGAATGCGGCCTGGCCGGCGCCTCCGACCTGGTGGTGACCGCGACGCTCTCGAAGGCCCTGGGCTCCCAGGGCGGCGTGGTCCTCGCCGAACCTGCTGTGCGCGAGCACCTTCTGCACGCCGCGCGGACCTTCGTCTTCGACACCGCACTGGCACCCGCCGCCGTCGGCGCCGCGCGCGCCGCCCTCCGCGTCCTGCGTGCGGAACCCGACCGGGCGCACGCCGTGCTGCGCCACGCCGACCGTCTGGCCCGCGCCCTCGGTCGGAGCGAGGTGCCCGAGTCCGCCGTCGTTCCCGTCGTGCTCGGTGATCCCGATGCCGCCGTGCGCGCGGCCGAGCGCTGCCGGGCGAACGGAGTGCTGGTCGGCTGCTTCCGCCCGCCGTCCGTTCCGCGGGGTGAGTCGCGATTGCGCCTGACCGCACGCGCCGACCTCACGGACGACGACATCGCCACGGTGGGGGACGTCGTCACGTCGGCGATCGCGGCCGCATGACCGTCATCGTGGTGACCGGCACCTCGACCGACGTGGGGAAGACCGTGGTGACCGCCGCCCTCGCCGTCGGATACGAGCGAGCGGGCGCGAGCGTCGCGGTGTGCAAGCCGGCCCAGACGGGGGTGGCCGCCGACGAGGACGGCGATCTCGCCGTCGTCGCCCGACTGTCGGACCCGCAGCGCCGCAGAGAGTATCGAGAATGCGCCCGCTACCCCGACCCCCTGGCACCGTCGGTCGCCGCCCGTCGCTCCGGACGGGCGTCCGTCACCGTCGCGGAGGTCGTGGACGCGGTCGACGATCTCCGGTCGCGCTCCGACGTCGTGCTGGTGGAAGGCGCGGGCGGAGTGGCGGTCCCGTTCGACGACGTCGGCACCACCCTGCTGGACGTCGTGACCGCGCTGACGGCGTCGGTCGTCGTCGTCACCCACCCCGGCCTGGGTGCGCTGAACCACGCCGCGCTCACCATCAACGCTCTGCAGCAACGGAATTCGCGTGTTCTCGGTCTCGTCCTCGGATCGTGGCCCGACGCGCCGGATCTCGCGGCCGCCACCAATCGAACGGAGCTACCGGCGGTCACGGGCGTGCCGATCATCGGCGCGGTGCCGTGCGGTGCCGGCACCCTCGACGCCGCGATGTTCGTCGACCGTGCGCCCGACTGGATCGACCACTCGTTCCTGCCCCTCGATCCCACCCCCGACCTCAGGAGTGCCTCGTGACCATCCTCGACGACGTCGACCGCATCGTGCTGCAGAACGGTGACCCACTCACCGCTGAGCAGGTTCTGGCCGTGCTCGAACTCCCCGACGAGGCCGTGGCCGACGCGCTCGACCTCGCGCATCGCGTCCGATTGCGTTGGTGTGGCGAGGAAGTCGAGGTCGAGAGCATCATCAGCGTCAAGACCGGTGGCTGCCCGGAGGACTGTCACTTCTGCTCGCAGTCCGGGTTGTTCGCCTCCCCGGTACGCGCGGCGCGCCTCGACATTCCCCAGCTCGTGGCAGCGGCCAAGGACACCGCCCGCTCCGGCGCGAGCGAGTTCTGCATCGTCGCCGCGGTCCGCGGACCCGACGCGCGCCTGATGGAGCAGATCCGACTCGGCATCGACGCGATCCGCGCCGAGGTCGACATCGACATCGCCTGTTCCCTCGGCATGCTCACTCGCGACCAGGCGGCGACGTTGGCGGGCTGGGGCGTGCACCGCTACAACCACAATCTCGAGACGGCGCGGTCCTACTTTCCGCAGGTGGTCACCACGCACACCTGGGAGGAGCGGGTGCAGACTCTGCGGCTGGTCTCCGAGTTCGGCATGGAGGTGTGCTGCGGAGGCATTCTGGGGATGGGCGAAAGTCTGCGCCAGCGAGCGGAATTCGCGGTGGAACTGGCCGCCGTGGCGCCGCACGAGGTGCCGCTGAACTTCTTCGACCCCCGTCCGGGCACCCCGTTCGCCCATCTCGACGTCCTGCCCGCGGTGGACGCCCTGCGCGCGATCGCCGCCTTCCGCTTCGCCCTGCCGCGCACGGTCCTCCGCTACGCCGGCGGTCGGGAGATCACCCTGGGCGATCTCGGTGCACGACAGGGCATTCTGGGTGGAATCAACGCGATCATCGTCGGCAACTACCTGACCACGCTGGGTCGACCGGTTGCGTCGGACCTCGACATGCTGAAGGACCTGTCGATGCCGATGAAGGCGCTCGATGCCGCGATCTGAGACCGCTTGCTTCGATCACCGGACCGGCGCACCCGTCGGTGCAGAGACGGTGAGGGCGCCGCTCGGGTACGAGCCACCGCGGTTCTGCGCGCTGTGCGGTCGGCGCATGGTGGTGCAGGTCTTCCCGACGGGGTGGACGGCGGCGTGCTCGCGACACCCGCTGCTCCGAGGGTGACCCCGACATCCTGTGACCACCCGTCACAGGAATTGTTCGCGTCCGTCTACCATCACCAGCCATGACGCTGAAGTACGACGTGGCCGGCCGCGGCCCCACCTTGGTTCTGGTCCACGGAGTGGTCCACCGGCGCCAGGCGTGGGACGCGGTTCTCGACCGCCTGACTCCGCACCGACGCGTCATCACCGTCGACCTGCCCGGTCACGGCGAGTCGGATCCCCTGCCGGAGGACGGCGGGGACGCGATCGAGGTCATGGTGTCCGAGCTCGTCGCCTTCGTCCGCGAGGTCGAGGAGCCCGGGCAGCAGGTGCACATCGCGGGCAACTCGCTGGGCGGCTACCTGTCGTTGGTGCTGGCGGCGCTAGGCGAGGTGGCGTCCGCCACGGCGCTCTCCCCGGCCGGGTTCTTCCTGAACCGCACCGACCAGGCGCGCACCATCAACACCTTCAAGGCGGTCCGGCGGGTCGCGCGCACTTTCGGTGATCGCGCCCCGGCCGCGATGCGCTACCGCGCCGTGCGCTACCCGTCACTGCTGCCGTTCTTCGCCCACCCCTCGCACGTGGCGTACGAGTCGGCGGTGCACGACGTGCACTCGCTCACCACGAACCCCATGATCGACGCGGGCATCGAAGCCGACTTCACCTTCCCGCCGGCCACCGAGCCGCGGGTGCCGGTGACCGTTGCCTGGGGAACGCGGGACCTGATCCTCCCCTACTACCAGTCCCGACGCGTCCACTCGGTGTTCCCGGACGCCACGCTGATCCCCGTGCCCGGCGTGGGCCACGTCCCGATGACCGACAACCCCGCGTTGATCGCGTCGATCCTGCTCGCGGGCAGCGAACTGCCGAGCTGAGCGAGCGGTCGGGCCGTCAGGCCGTCTCCATCTCCGCCACCACGCGGCGCACGATGTCCCCGGCGGGGGCGGCGGTGACGGCCCGCCAGCCGGTTCCGGCCCACAGGTTGGGGACGTCGGCGCGGCCGGCTCTCGTGGCGGCGGCCCGCAGCGGCCCGGTCAGCGCGTTGACCTCCGGATACCCCGCCGGTGCGCTCGCCGTGTGCTGCGCGGCGAACTCGTTCTCCAGGCCGCGCGCGGGACGGCCGGAGAAGGACCGCGTGACGACGGTTCGCGTGTAGGTCCGGTCGAGCAGCGCGCGTCGGTGCACGTCGGACGTGCCGGCCTCGTCGGCGCAGAGGAACGCGGTCCCCATCTGCGCGGCGACGGCGCCGAGCCCCAGCGCGGCGACCACCCCGGAGCCATCCATGATGCCGCCGGCGGCGATGAGCGGGACGTCGACGGAGAGCCCGACGGCCACGAGCAGCGACGGCAGGGACATCGCCTCGCCGCCGCGGGGCGACGCCGGATCGTCGGCGAAGACGCCGCGGTGACCGCCGGCTTCGCTGCCCTGGACCACCAGCAGGTCGGCCCCGTCCTCCGCTGCCATCTCGGCCTCGGCCACCGAGGTGACGGTGCCGATCATCAGGGCCCCGATGTCGTGGACGCGGTCGGTCAGCTCCCGCCCCGGCCGGCCGAAGGTCACCGACACGGCAGCAGGACGGTGTCGCAGGACGATCTCGACCTTCTGCTCGATCGCGTCGTCGCCGTGGACGGGATCGCCGAGGTCCACACCGAGCTCCGCTGCGAGCGGCGCCAGGTCGCGGGCGTAGTCGGCGAGGACCGACTCCGACGCGATCCGCGCCGACGGCAGGAACAGGTTCACGCCCCACGGCCGGTCGGTGCGGCGCTCGACCTCGATGAGGTTCGCCTCCAGCGCGTCGCGAGTGGAGACGGCACCGGCGAGCATGCCCAGCCCGCCGGCCTCGCTGACCGCGGCGGTCAGGGCGGGGGTCGACGGGCCGCCCGCCATCGGGGCGCAGACGACGGGGAGCGAGGCGGGGAAGACGGCCATGACCCGAGCGTATCGACCGGTCGTGCAAGTGGGTCCGGTTGTCACAGGAGCAGGTTCACAGTTGCGCAGGTTCCGGTCACCCTCACCGGTTGCAACCCGTGCGGGTGGCGGGAACCCGTGCACCTGGCGGGAACGCGCGCAGGTGGCGGAAACCTGCGCAGATCGAGGCGCGCTGCGCAGCCGGAAGTTGCTCTCGTTTCCGCAACCTGCTCCGGCTGTAACAGGAGCACCTTGCTGGAGGGGGAGCAGGTTCGCAGTTGCGCAGGTTCCGGTCACCCTCACCGGTTGCAACCCGCGCGGGTGGCGGAAACCTGCGCAGGGCGCGGCGCAGCCCGAAGTTGCTTCGGTTCCCGCAACCTGCTCCGGCTGTAACAGGAGCAACTTGCTGGAAGGGGAGCAGGTTCGCAGTTGCGCAGGTTCCGGTCACCCTCACCGGTTGCAACCCGCGCGGGTGGCGGGAAGCAGAGCAGATCGAGGCGCGCTGCGCAGCCGGACGCAGCTCCCGCGCACGTTCCACCCCGACCTGCGCAGATCACCGGCCGCAGCCGACACCGGCCCCGCCCACTGGGACGGGAACCGACGACAGGTCCGGTTACTCGGGACGAAACACCACGAGAGCCGGTTATCATGGGCGCACACGAGTACACGACGGCGTCGGGGCCGTACGGGACGACGGCGTACGCCGAATCCCGGAGCACACCGAGTCCTGGAGCGCACCCATGCACGTCGATCACCCCGAAGTCTCGCGTCGGGCTCTCCGCGCGTGAGCCCATCCGACCATCGGCAGCGGTCCTCCACACCGTTCCACGACGGCCGGAGCCATCGTGATCGGCGGGCGGACGGGCCGGGGCGCCATTCGTCGCCGGAACAGCGCATCGCGACCGCTCGCCGCGGCCGCCGGGTACCGGCGTTCGGTGGCCGCATCGCGACGGGACCCGTCGCCGTCTTCCGGCGGTGGCTGACCACTCCGCACGACTTCGACTGGATCTTCGTCCACCGCTCCACCCGGCCGCTGCACGGTCTGATCAAGGGCGTGGTGGTGTTCGGGGTCGGACTGAACGCGCTCGTGTCGATGCTCATGCTCGGCTCGCCCTACGGGCCGTCGGGAACCGCCGAGGTCACCTGGGTGATGATTGTGCTCGCCGCGCAGATCGCGGTGATCGCGTGGGTCACCTTCGCGCCCACCCCCACCAGGAAGGCGCAGTTCCTGGGGCTGCTGCTCTTCGGCGATCTGGGCATCACGTCGGTGATCCTGCTGGACACCCCGACCAGCGCCCTGATCGGCACGTTCCTGTTCGCGCTCAACGGCGCCCTCTGCACGTTCTTCCTCAGTGCGCGCATCCTGCTCGCGCACCTCGCCTTCGTGAACGTCGTCATCGCCTGGATCGGCCTGCAGGCGTACCTGCAGGGGCTCTGGGGGATCAACGACGCGGTGGCCGCCGTGCTGGTCGCGAGCGGATCGGTCAGCGGCGTCCCCGTCTTCGCCCACATCGCCTGGTCCCTGGTCTCAGCGGACGCCCGGGCGTCGGAGTTCGACGAACTCACCGGCGTCGCGAACCGCCGGGGCCTGCAGAACGCGGTCGACGAGCTGTGGGACGTCGCCCGCTCGCGCGGCGTGTCCGTCGCGGTCCTCCTGGTCGACATCGACCGGTTCAAGGCGGTCAACGATCGGTTCGGCCACGACCGCGGCGACGCCGTGATCCGGACCGTCGCCTCCCGGCTTCACGCGCTGCTCGGTGCTCGGTGCTCGCGGGATCCTGGCCCGCACCGGCGGCGAGGAGTTCGTCGGTGTCGTCGTCGACACGGACGGCGACCTGCCCGACCTCGTGAGTCGCGTCACCGCGACGGTTCACGACCCGGCCGACGACGTGCCCGTCACGGCCAGTGTCGGCGTCGCCGTCATGACGCCCGATTCCCCGTCGTGGCAGGTCGGACCGGCCGCGGTCACCCGCGCGACCCGCGCGGCCGACTCCATGATGTATCGAGCGAAGGCCGCCGGCGGCGACCGCGTGCTCACGACGAGGGTCTGACGGAGGCACGGGCCGCCGCCCCCCGGACGGGACACCGGGCACACTCGATTCCCATGACCTCCGTGTTCCATGGCCTCGTCGCGATGAATTCGCTCTTCGCGGCGTCGGCGTGGTGCCTCGCGCGCCCCACGCGCCTGTCCGCAGCCGCCACCGCCGTCGCGTCGGTGGGTTGGCTGTTCTTCAACGGCCCGATCGAGGGGCGCGTCCTGGTCGTGTTCTCCCCCCAGCACGGCATCACCGAGTCGGATCTGCTGTCCGTGGTCGGCGTCGCGATCGCCGTGACCGGGTGGTGGCGGTGGCGGCGTGCGCGGGACCGCGCCCTCCCCGTCCGCTGATCCCCCGGGCGCGCGCACAATCCGCGCGCGAACTGCGTGGACGGCGCATAGTGTTCCCATGTCGATCCAGGAACACCGGCGCCCGACGACGTCGTCGGTGACGCGAGAGGTGCCGTCCGACACGTCGTCGCCCGGGGGCCGATCAGGGGGCCGATCCGCGGCCTCGACGGGATTCCGCCACGAGGTTCCGCACTATCTCGGCCTCGCGGTCGGCATCTACTCGGCGCTGGCCTTCCTGTGGTCGCTCTCCCCCGCCGTGCGTGCGCTCACGCACCATCCGCGGGAATGGATCGACGACTACGTCCTCGACGCGCCCGACACCAGCCTGTCCTTCGCGCTCGTCGTCGCGTTGCTGGCGGCGGCGCTGTCGACCCGCAAACGGGTGGCGTGGTGGATCGCGACGCTGTACGTCGCGGCGTCGATCGTCGTCAACGCCGCGATCCTCGTCGACGATCCCGGCACGGTCGGGTCGTGGATCGGCGGTGCCCTGCAGGTCGCGGTGCTGGTCCTGCTGCTGTGGTCGCGTCGGGAATTCGACACGCGTGTCCGGCCCGGCGCGGTGTGGAAGGCCCTCGGCGTGCTGCTCCTCGGCCTCACCGTCGGCGTCGTCGCGGGGTGGGGTCTGCTCGAGGCCTTCCCCGGCACGTTGGACCGCAGCGAGACGGTCTTCTGGTCGCTCAACCGCGTCGCCGGCCTCGCCGTCGTCGACAACGAGCAGTTCGACGGCCGCCCCCACGGCTTCGTCAATTTCCTGCTGGGCCTGTTCGCCTTCCTCGCACTCGCCGCGGCGGTGTTCACGCTGTTCCGGTCCCAGCGCGCCGTCAACGCCCTGACCGGCACCGACGAGTCCGCCCTCCGCGGCCTGGTGGCGGCGTCGCCCGACGATTCGCTGGCCTACTTCGCCACGCGACGCGACAAGGCCGTCGTCTTCGCCCCGTCGGGCAAGGCCGCGGTGACGTACCGCGTCGAGATCGGGGTGTGCCTGGCCAGCGGCGATCCCGTCGGGGTGCGGTCGGCGTGGCCGCAGGCCATCGAGGCGTGGCTCGACATGGCGTCGCGCTACGGCTGGGCGCCGGCGGTCATGGGGGCGAGCGAGGCCGGGGCCGCCGCCTACCGCGCGGCGGGGCTCGGGGTGCTCGAACTCGGCGACGAGGCCGTGCTGCCGACGCGGTCCTTCGGACTCGGCGGGCCGGACATGCGTCCGGTTCGGCAGGCGGTCAACCGGGCGAAGGCCAAGGGGCTGTCCGTCCGGATCCGTCGGCACCGCGACATCGGCGCCGACGAGTGGCCCGCCGTGGAGAAGCGCGCCGACGACTGGCGGGACACCGAGACCGAACGCGGTTTCTCGATGGCCCTGGGCCGACTCGGCGACCCGTTGGACGGCGACTGCCTGCTGGTCGAGGCGGTTCACGACGAGACCGGAACCGTGGTCGGGATGCTCTCGCTGGTGCCGTGGGGACCGGCGGCGGCGTCGCTGGACCTGATGCGCCGCGCACGGACCGCGCCGAACGGCACCGTCGAACTGATGGTCTCCGAACTGGCCGCCCGGTCCGACACGGTGGGCATCACCAAGATCTCGCTGAACTTCGCGGTGTTCCGATCCGTCTTCGAGGAGGGCGGCCGGATCGGCGCCGGGCCGGTGCTGCGACTGTGGCGGGCCCTGCTGGTGTTCTTCTCCCGGTGGTGGCAGCTCGAGGCGCTGTATCGGTCGAACCTCAAGTACCAGCCCGAGTGGGTGCCGCGGTACCTGTGCTTCGGCGACGGACGGGAGCTGCCGAAGGTGGGTGCCGCCTCGGCCATCGCGGAGGGCTTCCTGACCCTGCCCGGCCGACGGGCCGTCACCGGTCACACCGGCACGCACACCGCGGTGCCGGCGTCCGTCGCCGCCCACGGTCTGCTGCACGACGACGGGAGCGAGCCCGACGACCTCGTCGCCTCGACGGCGCCGTCGGTGCGTCGACCGGAGCAGGTGCGCGTTCGCCTGGCCAAGCTCGACCGGCTGGCCGCCGAGGGCGTGGACCCCTACCCCGTCGCCCACCCGCCGACGCACACGGTGGCCGAGGCGGCGGCGTCGCCCGACGGGACGACGGTTCGCGTGTCCGGCCGCGTCCTGCGGATACGCGACTACGGCGGCGTCGTGTTCTGCCTGCTCCGCGACTGGAGCGGGGACCTGCAGATCCTGCTCGAGCGGGATCGGGTGGGCCGGGACCCGCTGTCCCGCTTCGGAACCGACGTCGATCTCGGTGACCTGGTGTCGTGCAGCGGTCCGATGGGGCGATCCCGTGCCGGGGTGCAGGCGCTGCTGGTGGCGGACTGGCGGCTGAACGCGAAGTCGCTGCACCCCCTGCCGGACAAGTACCGGGGCCTCACCGATCCCGAGGCGCGGGTGCGCCAGCGTTACGTCGACATGGAGATCAACCCGCAGGCGCGGGCGCTCATGCGGGCCCGCAGCGCGGTGGTGAAGTCCCTGCGCGACACCCTCGGCGAGCGCGGGTACCTCGAGGTGGAGACGCCGATCCTGCAGCAGGTGCACGGCGGCGCCAACGCGGCGCCGTTCCTCACCCACATCAACGCGTACGACCTCGACCTGTATCTGCGCATCGCACCGGAGCTCTACCTCAAACGTCTGTGCGTCGGCGGTATGGAGAAGGTGTTCGAGATCGGCCGGGTGTTCCGCAACGAGGGGGCGGACTTCAAGCACAATCCGGAGTTCACGATTCTCGAGGCCTACGAGGCGCACAGCGACTACGAGCGCTGCATGGTGCTGTGCCGCGAGCTGATCCAGAAGGCCGCGGTGGCCGCGCACGGCCGCGAGATCATTCACCGGCCGGACGAGAACGGCACCCTCGTCGAGATCGACATCTCCGGCGAGTGGCCGGTCAAGACCATGCACGCCGCCGTCGCCGAGAAGATCGGCGCGGACGTCTCCCCCGCGACGCCCCTGGCGGAACTGCAGCGGCTCTGCGACCTGCACGACGTGCCGTACCAGTCCACCTGGGACGCCGGCGCCGTCGCGCAGGAGATGTACGAGCACCTGGTCGAGGACTTCACCGAGTTCCCGACGTTCTACACCGACTTCCCGACGTCGATGTCGCCGCTGACAAGGCCGCACCGGTCGATCCCCGGCGTGGCCGAGAAGTGGGACCTGGTGGCGTGGGGCGTGGAGCTGGGGACCGCGTACAGCGAACTGACCGACCCCGTGGACCAGCGTCGGCGCCTCACCGAGCAGTCGATGCTGGCGGCCGGCGGCGACCCCGAGGCCATGGAACTCGACGAGGACTTCCTCCAGGCCCTCGAGCACGGCATGCCCCCGACGGGTGGTCTCGGCATGGGTGTGGACCGCGTGGTCATGCTCATCACCGGCGGCAGCATCCGCGAGACCTTGGCGTTTCCGCTGGCGAAGCCGCGCGGAGAATGAGCGAGAGCACTGTTTCACATGAAACCGTGACGGTGCTCGGCAGCGCGGTGCACGTCGCGCGGGTCCACGGTCGGTCCGCGCCGGTGGTCCTGTGCGGCGGACTGGGCAGCTCCTGGCACGACTGGGTGGACGTCCTGACCCTGCTCGGCGAGGCCGGCCGCACCGCGTTCGCGCTGGACCGGCCCGGTTTCGGTGACAGCGAACCACGGCGGGGCGAGGTGCCGACCGTCGCCGGGGAGGCCCGCCGCATCGTCGCGGTGCTCGACGCCCTGGGTCTGCAGGAGCCGGCCGTCCTGGTCGGTCATTCGATGGCCGGCTTCTACGTGGAGGGTGCCGCGCGGCTCGACCCCGAGCGCGTCGGCGGCCTGATCCTGCTCGACTCCAGCGTGGAGAAGTCCCCCGGCGCCCTGATCCCCCGCCGTCTCCGCATGCCGGCCGCGCGCATCCTTGCCCGCGCGTCCTCGGCGGTGGGACTTCAGACGATCGGCGCCGACGCCGTACGCCACCTGGTGGTCCGCGCGGTCCCCCCCGACGGCTACCCGCCCGAACGCATCGACGAGCTCCGGCGCCTCTACCGCGAACCCGACTACCTCGAGGCGGCGACGGTCGAGTACTTCGTCTACGCCGACCTCGCCGTCGAGCTGAACCGGCTCCGGCGACGGACGCCGACCCCCGACGTTCCCGTCGTCGTCGCGGCCGCCCACACCTCCCACCCGACCCCGTGGGGTGCCCGGTGGATTCGCAAACAGCAGCGGCTCGCGTCGTACCTCGGGGGGCGGTTCACGGTGATCGCCCCCTCGCACCACCACGTGATGATCGATCAGCCGGTCGTGGTCGCGCAGGCGATCGACGAGGTCCTCGAGGAGGCCCGGCGGCGAAAATAGTCCGGCAACCGGGAAAACCGGACATTTTCGTGCGCCGTCCAGGACGGGGGCCCCTCGGGTGGGGTCGACAACGACGCCGCCACGACAATGCGGGTGAAACGTCGATCCCGAATGAACAACACGCAAACATATTGTGAACCTGCCGGCATTTGCGTGCATTCTGTTCGCGCCGACCGAACCGTCCGTATGTGATCGATTTCTCCAAATATTGCGCAACCGGTGGTTCTCCGGAAGATCGAATGCATGACGTCCCCGCTGTCGATCAGCCGAGAAACCGCCGTCGGATCCGAGGCCCGGTTGTCCTGGATTCTCTCCGGACTCGCCGGCATGGTCGGCGCGGTCGCCTTCCTGCATTCGGCGGGATACTTCGTCACCTTCATGACCGGCAACACCGAGCGCGCGGTCGTCGGCTGGTTCGGCCATCCCGAGGGCAAGGAAGTCGCCCCTGGCGCAACACCTTTGGTGGCCGTCACCCTCATCGCGTCCTTCGTCGCGGGCGTCGTGCTGGCGTCGTACTGCCGTCGCCACTACTGGGACAATCACCCGCACGGCGCCACCGTCGTCACCACGATCGCGCTCGGCCTGGCCGGATTCATCGATATCGGTGTGTCCGGATGGTCGTCGGCCGACGTCAATTTCTATCCGATTCTTCTGGTCGCGTTCGCCCTCGGCGCGCTGAACACCGCATTCACCAAGAACGAGGAGACGTACATTCCGCTCAGTTACGTCACCGGCACCATCGTGAAACTCGGGCAGGGAATCGAACGGCACCTGACCGGCGGCGGGACCAAGTACGACTGGCTCTGCTATCTCCTCCTGCTCGGCTCTTTCTCGCTGGGCGGCGCCGTGGGTGCGGCCATGGGCGTGCTCATCACGGGCCCGCAGGTTCTCCTGCTCGCCGCCCTGGTCAGCCTGGGCGCCACCGTCTTCACCTTCACCCACACCGAACGGCGGTCCGTCTTCGGCTGACCCGCGTCCCCGCGCGCCCCGCCGCGTCCCCCTGGCACGATGGCGTCGGTGAAGCGCATCGTCTCGGCCGACCTCGACGTCACCGTCAGCGACCCGAGCACCCTCGAGTTCCAGATCGCCGCCGCCCGCATGCCGGGCCTGGTGATCGACGAGCGCCTCACCGTCGAGCTCGACGGACGCGCACTCGCCCCGGCCGAGATCACCGCCGAGCACGGCAGCCGCATCCACACCTTCGACTGCGATCGCGGCCGACTCGTCGTCCGCTACCGCGCGACCGTCGACGGGCACGCCGAGCCCCCGGACGTCGTCGATCGGGATCTGTCGGTGTACCTGCGCCCGTCGCGCTACGCGGAGTCCGACACGCTGACCGGTTTCGCCGCCACCGAATTCGGCCACCTGGACTCCGACGCCGAGGTGCTCGCCGCCGTGACCGGGTGGGTCGCGCGACGGTTGAAGTACGTTCCCGGCAGCAGCGACCCCATCGACGGCGCGTCGGACACCCTTCTCGCGGGCGCCGGGGTCTGCCGGGACTACACGCACCTGGTGGTCGCCCTCCTCCGCGCCCGACAGATTCCCGCCCGACTCGTCGCCGTCTACGCCCCCGGCTGCGACCCGATGGACTTCCACGCCGTCGCCGAGGCCTGCGTCGACGGGGTGTGGCGCGTCGTCGACGCGACCCGCCTGGCACCGCGCGGGTCGCTGGTCCGCATCGCCACCGGTCGCGACGCCGCGGACACCGCCTTCCTCGACAACCACGACGGCTACCTCACCCTGGACCGGTTGCAGGTCGGCGCGATCGTCGACGGCGACCTCCCCGTCGACGACATCACCCGTGAAGTCTCGATTTCCTGACGCGGCGGGGCTACCTTCTGCCGGTATGACCCACCCCGTGCGGTTCGACGACGACGACCCGATGCTGCGGCAGGTGCGGGAGCTGGCGCTGGCGTTCCCGGGCGCCGCGGAGAAGGTGAGCCACGGCCGACCGCAGTTCGTCACCACCAAGGTGTTCGCCGTGTACGGCGCGACGGTGAAGGGCGACCACCACTCGACGCGATGGGCCCGGTCGCTGCAGTTCCTGCCCGACGCGGACGAACACGAGGCACTGCTCGGCGACGCGCGGTTCTTCGTTCCCGCCTACTGGGGTCCCGCCGGGTGGCTCGGCCTCGACCTCACGGCCGGCGACCCCGACTGGGACGAGGCGCGCGAACTGCTCGACATGTCGTACCGACGCACGGCCACGGCGCGCCTGGTCGCGGAGCTCGACGCCCGCTCGTGACAGCATCGATCCCGTGCAGCTGCTCCTGATCCGTCACGCGCTTCCGCTCGCGTCCACCGACGGCGCCGACCCCCACCTGGCCGACCTCGGCCGCGAACAGGCCGCACGTCTTCCCGACGCCCTCGCGCCGCACGGCGTGGTCCGGATCGTCTCGAGTCCGCAGCGGCGTGCCGTGGAGACCGCCGGCCCGCTCGCGGACGCGCGCGCACTCGGCGTCGACATCCTGGACGGACTGGCGGAGTACGACCGCGATCACGCCGGCTACCTGCCCATCGAGCAGGCGCGCGAGCAGTTCCCCGAGCAGTACGCCCGCATCAAGGCCGGTCACCTGCCCGACGACGTCGACCTCGACGCGTTCGTCGGTCGCGTCGAGGCCGCCCTCGCGCAGGTGATCGCGGAGACCGACGCCGACGCGTCCGTCGCCGTCGTCGCGCACGGCGGCGTCGTCAACGCGGTGCTGCACCGCCTGCTGAACACGGTTGCGCCCCTGACGTTTCCGATCGACTACTGTTCGATCACGCGGGTGCTCGTCTCCCGCAGCGGCCATCGCACCGTGGCGTCGGTCAACGAGACGCAGCACGTGCTCGATCTGCTCCCCCGCTACCGGATGCGATCCTCATCGACTTCTCAATGAGCCTGCTCAGGGCCCGTTTTCGGCCGGTTACGGACCGCGGCGCGTCCGGCGGGGTCCGTCGGGGCCGTTAGCCTGAGCCCTACTATGTCTGCTCCCTCCGCGCCGGCGTCCTCCGGCCCGCTCGCCGTGCTCTCCCGGCCGCTCGTGGCGCTTCTCGCGATCGCACTCCCGCTGCTCGTCGTCGGCGGGTACGCCGTGGCCACCGGGCACGACGTCGACCCCGTTGCCTCCACTGCCTCCACCAGCACCTCCACGACGGACGCGGGAGCGGGCGGCGAGACCGAGCCCGGGCAGCCGACCGCCGATCCGCTGGCCAAGACGCGCTCGGCCCTCACGCAGACCCAGCTGCCGCTCAGCCTTCTCTCGGGTGGACTGACCCAGCTGACCGACGGCGCCCCGCTGCTCTCCGGCGGCGTGAACCAACTCTCGGACGGGCTGGGGCAGGCCCGCGACGGCGCGCAGCAGCTCGCCGACGGCAACGGTCAGCTCGCCGGCGGCCTGGGACAGCTGCAGGGCGGTGTCACCCAGCTCGGCGACGGCGCCACGCAGATCAGCGGCGGCGTGAAGCAGCTGACGACGCCGCTGCTCGCGCTCGGCGAGAAGCAGGCCTCCGCCACCTCGGCCATCGCCGACGTCGCGAATCGCATCGAGACCCTGAACAACCCGATCACCACCGACGCGGCCCGTCAGCTCCGCGAGCTGATCGACACCCTGAACGCCCAGGGCCTCGGCCCGGACACGGTCTCGCAGATCAACCAGCTGCGCGACGGCGCCGACCTGCTCGCCTACCAGCTCAGCGACCCGTCCAGCGAGTTCGTCACCGGCGTCGCCACCGCGGTCGACGGCTCGAACCAGCTGGCCACCGGCTCGGCGCAGCTGCGCGACGGCCTGGTGCAGCTCGACGACGGCGGCAAGCAGCTTCGCGCGGGAACCGACCAGCTCTCGTCGGGCATCGAGCCCATCGAGGGCGTCGTCACCAGCCTGCAGAACGGTGTCCGCAACGCCTCGTCGTCGCTGCCCGGCGCCACCAACGTCACGGCCACGACCACGACGTCCGACGACGGCACCGTCTCCACCACCGTCGTCGCCTCGAGTCGCGACACCGCCACCTACTACGCGATCGCCGCCCTGGTCGGCGTCGCCGCGGTCGCCGCGGTGAGCCTGCTCCGTCGTCTCCGCCCGGGTGCGCGGGTGGTCCCCGTCGTGGCCGTCGTCGGCATCGCCGCGGCCGCCTCGCTCGTCTACTGGGTGGTCGGTGACGGCCGCACCGTGGGCACTCTCGTCGGCGGAGTCGCGTTCCTTCTGCTGTCCTCGGCGGCGTTCGTCGCGGCCGCCGGTGCGGTGCAGATGGCATTCGGGCGCGTGGTCGGCCAGTCGGTCAACCTGGTGCTCCTGCTGGTGCAGCTCGCCGTCGCCGGCGCTGCACTCGTCGCGGCACCCGACAGCCCGGTCTTCGGCCGGTTGGCGTCCTTCACGCCCGTCGGGTGGCTGGCGACCGGACTCGACCGCATCGGGGCCGACGCGATGGATTCCACCGGGTGGCTGGCCGTCGTCGTGACGGTGGCGCTGCTCGGGGTCGCCGGCGTCGTCTACTCGGTGGTCGCCCGGTCGCATCCCGGAGATACCACCGACACCGCCGGCCACCGGGCGTACGCCGGGGCCTGACCGGGCTCGCTCCGTCCGGGTTACCCGGTGGGCGGTGCGAACGCGTCGATCACGGACGCCATGTCGTCCGCGCCGTGACCGCGGGTGCTCGCGTCGGCGAACGCCGACCGCACCGCGGTGAGCAGGCGCCCGGCGGTGTCCGCGGTGTCGGCGGTCGCGTCGATCATGAGATCGAGGTCCTTGACCACACCGTCCACGCCGAACGACGGCGTGAACTCGCGGTCGATCATCGCGGTCCCCTTCAGCTGGGTGTACGGGGCGCCGATGGGACCGCCGTCGAGTGCCTGCAGGAACAGCGACGGGTCGACGCCGAGGTGACGTGCGATGGCCACCGACTGCGCGGTGGCCGCCGTCAGCGTGGCGACCATGGCGTTGCAGGCGAGCTTGAGCGCACTGGCGGCGCCCGGTTCCGTGCCCGCCACCACCGTCTTCACCGCGATCGCCTCGAGGACGGGCCGGACCGTCTCGTGCAGCGAGTCCGGACCGGAGATCAGCGCGGTGAGCGTGCCCTGCTCGGCCGGCGCCTTGGTCCCGAGGACGGGTGCGTCGAGCGTGGCGACGTCGTGCTGCGCGGCGAGCTGCGCCAGCCGCCCCGCCCCGGCCGGACCCACCGTCGCGCTCTGCATCCACACCGCGCCGTCCCGCACGGCCGGGAGGAAGGTCGTCGCGGCCTCGGTCGTGGCGGTCTCGTCGTAGAGCATGGTGACGACCACGTCGGCGTCCCGCACGCAGTCCGCCGGGTCGGTCGCGGCCCGCGCTCCGGACTCCACGAGAGCGGCCGTGCGGTCCGCGGTACGGTTCCAGACGGACAGGTCGTGGCCCGCCCGCAGGATCGATGCGGCCATGCCTGCGCCCATGGTGCCGGTTCCGATCACTGCCACTCGCACGTGCGACCTCCCTCACGATGACGGCGACGCATTTCGTCCCGTCCGGGTGACTGTGTTCCCATCGAGGGTCGGAACCAATCGTTACGTCGAGTAAGGACCTGTCATGACCAGCCCCCACGCCGTCGCATCACCCCGAGCCGGGCTCCGGGAGTGGGTGGGACTGGCCGTGCTGGTGATGCCCATCCTCGTGGTGTCGATGGACATGTCGGTCCTCTACCTCGCTCTGCCGTCCCTCACGCTGGACCTGCAACCCAGCAGCGCCGAACAGCTGTGGATTCTCGACATCTACGGCTTCATGCTCGCCGGATTGCTGGTCACCATGGGCTCGCTGGGCGACCGCATCGGGACCCGCCGCCTGCTGATGATCGGCTCGGTGGTCTTCGGCGCCGCGTCCGTCCTGGCGGCGTTCTCGCAGACCCCGGAGACCCTCATCGCCTCGCGCGTCCTGCTCGGCATCGGTGGAGCGACCCTCGCCCCCTCCACCCTGTCGCTCCTGCGCAAGTTGTTCGCCGACCCCGTCCAGCGCGGGTTGGCGGTGGGCGTGTGGACCGCGGGCTTCGCCGGCGGCGGCTCGTTCGGACCCGTCGTGGCGGGCTTCCTGCTCGAGCACTTCTGGTGGGGCTCGGTCTTCCTGATCAACCTCCCCATCATGGCCGTCCTGCTCGTCGCGGCGCCCCTGCTGCTGCCCGAGGCGAAGAACCCCGACCCGGGCCGCTTCGATCTCCTCGCCGTCGCGGCATCGATCGTCACGATGCTCTCCCTCGTCTTCGCCCTCAAGCACACCGCCCAGGACGGCGCCGACTGGCAGGCCGGTGTCGCGCTGCTGATCGCCGTCGCCGTCGGAACCTGGTTCGTCCGTCGCCAGCGCGCCAGCAGCCACCCCATCATCGACTTCCCGCTGTTCCGGAACCCGGCCTTCTCGGTGGCCGTCGTCGTCATCATGGTGTCGGTCTTCGTCATCGCCGGCTTCAACCTGCTGCTCTCGCAGTTCCTGCAGCTGGTCATGGGGTACAGCACCCTCGAGGCCGGACTGTGGTCGCTGATCCCGGCCGTGGCCACCGCCGCGGCGTCCCTCACCGCGCCGTTCGTGATGAAGCGCCGCGCGCCGTCGGTGTTCCTGCTCGGGTCGATCTGCGTCGCCGCGATCGGCGCCGCCGTGGTCGGGCTGGTCGGCCTCCCCGGATCCGTCACCACCGGCACCACCCTCGCGATCCTGTTGTGCGGCATGGTGATCGCGTCCCTCGGCGTCGGCACCGGAACGACGCTCGGCTCCGATCGGGTGCTCGCCACCGCGGCACCCGAGAAGGCCGGTGCGGCCGGCGCCGTCTCGGAGACCGGGGCGGAACTCGGCGGCGCCCTGGGCATCGCCGTCCTCGGCTCGATCAACCTCGCGACCTACCGCCTGGCACTCGGCGGGGACGTCGCGCCCGACAGCACCCTCGCCGGCGTGCTCGGTGATCCCGCGACCGGGTCCGACGTGGCCGACCGCGCTCGCGACGCCTACGTGGACGGCATGGTCGCCGCCGCCGGCGCCACGGTGGGCATGCTCGTGGTGGCGGGGCTGGCGTCGGCCTTCCTGTTCCGTCGGGCCCGGACCGCTGCTCCCGACCCGGAGCGCGTGAGCGCCGCCTGACCCCGCGCGACTTCCTCCACCGAAGACCCCCGAATACACGTCAGCACCCCCTCCCATGACGGGAGGGGGTGCTGACGGGGGTGATTCCTGTTAGCGCTGCGCCATCTGCGTCGGCGTGATCGGTGCCGGCAGGGCGGTCTTGCCCATGAGGAAGCTGTCCACGGCCGAGGCGGCGGAGCGGCCCTCGGCGATGGCCCACACGATCAGGGACTGGCCGCGGCCCATGTCTCCGGCCACGAACACGCCCTCGACGTTGGTGTTCCACTTGTCCGTGCGCGCGACGTTGCCGCGCTCGTTGAGGTTCACACCGAGGTCGGTGAGCAGGCCGGGCTTCTCCGGGCCGGTGAAGCCCATGGCGAGCAGCACGAGGTCGGCCTCGAGGTGGAAGTCGGAGCCCTCCACCTTGTGGAAGCGGCCGTCCTTGAACTCGACCTCGTGCGCGTCGAGTCCGGTGACGATGCCGTTCTCGCCGGTGAACTTCTCGGTGTTGACCGAGAACACCCGCTCGCCGCCCTCCTCGTGTGCGGACGACACGCGGTACACCAGCGGGTACGTCGGCCACGGCGTGGAGTCGGCGCGCTCCTCGGGCGGGCGCGGCATGATCTCGAACTGGTGGACGCTCGCCGCACCCTGACGGTGCGACGTGCCCAGGCAGTCCGCGCCGGTGTCGCCGCCGCCGATGATGACGACCTTCTTGCCCCGCGCGGTGATCGGCGGCTGGCCGTTGGCGTCGGTGACGTCGTCGCCGAGCTGCACCCGGTTGGCCCACGGCAGGAACTCCATGGCCTGATGGATGCCGCCGTACTCGCGGCCCGGCACCTCGAGATCGCGGGCCTTCGTGGCACCGCCGGAGAGAACGACGGCGTCGAACTGCGCCCGCAGGTCCGCGGCCGTGATGTCGACACCGACGTTCACGCCGGTGCGGAAGATGGTGCCCTCGGCCTCCATCTGCGCGATGCGGCGATCGATGTGCCGCTTCTCCATCTTGAACTCGGGGATGCCGTAGCGGAGCAGACCGCCGATGCGGTCGGCGCGCTCGAAGACCGTGACCGTGTGGCCGGCCCGCGTGAGCTGCTGCGCCGCTGCGAGTCCCGCCGGACCCGAGCCGACCACCGCCACCGTCTTGCCGGTGAGGTACGTCGGGTAGACGGGCTGGACCCACCCCTCGTCGAAGGCGCGGTCGATGATCTCGACCTCGACCTGCTTGATGGTCACCGGATCCTGGTTGATGCCCAGGACGCACGACGCCTCGCACGGCGCCGGGCACAGCCGCCCGGTGAACTCCGGGAAGTTGTTGGTGGCGTGCAGCCGGTCGATGGACTCGCGCCACCGGTCCTTGTACACCAGGTCGTTCCACTCGGGAATGAGATTCCCCAACGGACATCCGTTATGGCAGAACGGGATACCACAGTCCATGCAGCGGCTGGCCTGCGTCCGCAGCGTGTCCGTCGAGAAGTCCTCGTAGACCTCTTTCCAGTCCATCAGACGCAGGTCGACGGGACGGCGCTTCGGCAGTTCCCTGGACGTGTTCTTCAGAAATCCCTGCGGGTCACCCACGAGCTGCCTCCATGATCGCCTCGTCCACGTCGGCGCCGTTCTTCTCGGCTTCGGAAATGGCGAGCAGTACCTTCTTGTAATCCCGCGGCATCACCTTCACGAAGTGATTCACCTGCTGCGACCAGTCCGCGAGGATGCGCTCGGCGACCTCGGATCCGGTCTGGTCGCGGTGGCGGGTGACCGCGTCCTTGAGCCACGCGAACTCGTCGCCCTCGAGGGCTTCGATGTCCACCAGCTCGGTGTTGAGATTGGCCTCGAACGTCGAGTTCGGATCGAACACGAACGCCACGCCGCCGGACATGCCGGCACCGAAGTTGCGTCCGGTCTCGCCGAGAATGACCACCTTGCCACCGGTCATGTACTCGCAGCCGTGGTCGCCCACACCCTCGACGACGGCGGTGGCGCCGGAGTTGCGCACCGCGAACCGCTCGCCGACGACACCGCGGATCAGCGCCTCTCCTTCGGTGGCACCGAAGAGGATGACGTTGCCGGCGATGATGTTGTTCTCGGCGACGAAGTCCGGGTTGGCGTCGCGCGACGGGCGCACGACGATCCGACCGCCGGACAGTCCCTTGCCGACGAAGTCGTTGGCGTCACCCTCGAGCCGCAGCGTCATGCCCTTGGGCACGAACGCGCCGAAGCTGTTGCCGGCGGACCCGGTGAAGGTGATGTCGATGGTGTCGTCGGGAAGGCCGTCGGCACCGTACTTCTTGGTCAGCTCGTGGCCGAGCATGGTGCCCACCGTGCGGTTCACGTTGGTGATGCGGGTGGTGAACTGCACCTTCTCGCCCGAGTCCAGCGCCTCACGGCTCTGGGTGATGAGCTGCTGATCCAGCGCCTTGTCCAGCGAATGATCCTGGGTGCCCGTGCAGTACAGGTCCTGGTTCATGAACGCCGACTCGGGCTGGTCCAGGATCGGCGACAGGTCGAGCTTCGACGCCTTCCAGTGCTCCTTGGCCGCGGTGGTGTCGAGCAGGCCGACCTGGCCGACGGCCTCGTCGAGCGTGCGGAAACCGAACTCGGCCAGGTACTCCCGGACCTCCTCGGCGATGTAGAGGAAGAAGTTCTCCACGAACTCCGGCTGACCCGCGAACCGCTTGCGCAGCACCGGGTTCTGCGTCGCGACGCCCACCGGGCAGGTGTCCAGGTGGCAGACGCGCATCATGATGCAGCCGGAGACCACCAGCGGTGCGGTGGCGAAGCCGAACTCCTCGCCGCCGAGCAGGGCGGCGACCATGACGTCGCGGCCGGTCTTGAGCTGACCGTCGACCTGCACCACGATGCGATCGCGAAGTCCGTTGAGCAGCAACGTCTGCTGGGTCTCGGCCAGGCCGAGCTCCCACGGCGCACCCGCGTGCTTGACGGAAGTGAGCGGCGTCGCGCCCGTGCCGCCGTCGTGACCCGAGATGAGGACGACGTCCGCGTGCGCCTTCGAGACGCCGGCGGCGACCGTGCCCACACCGATCTCACTGACCAGCTTGACGTGGATGCGGGCCGACGGGTTCGCGTTCTTCAGGTCGTGGATCAGCTGCGCGAGATCCTCGATCGAGTAGATGTCGTGGTGCGGGGGCGGCGAGATCAGACCCACGCCCGGCGTGGAGTGCCGAACCTCGGCCACCCACGGGTACACCTTGTGCGCCGGAAGCTGGCCGCCCTCACCGGGCTTGGCTCCCTGCGCCATCTTGATCTGGATGTCGGTGCAGTTGGTCAGGTAGTTCGACGTGACGCCGAAGCGGCCCGACGCGACCTGCTTGATGGCCGACCGACGCGAATCGCCGTTCTCGTCCGGCGTGAAGCGCGCGACGTCCTCGCCGCCCTCACCGGAGTTCGAGCGACCGCCGAGGCGGTTCATCGCGATGGCGAGCGTCTCGTGCGCCTCGGCGGAGATGGAGCCGTAGCTCATCGCGCCGGTGGAGAAGCGCTTGACGATCTCGCGCGCCGACTCGACCTCCTCGATCGGGATCGGGCTCCGGCCCTCGGTGCGGAAGCGGAACAACCCGCGCAGCGACGCCAGCCGCTCCGACTGGTCGTCCACCATCTGCGTGTACTCCTTGAACACCCGGTACTGGCCGGTGCGCGTGGCGTGCTGCAGCTTGAAGACCGTGTCCGGGTTGAACAGGTGGTACTCGCCCTCGCGGCGCCACTGGTACTCGCCACCGGTCTCGAGCTCCCGGTGTGCGCGCTCGAACTTGTTGTCCAGGTAGGCGACTCCGTGGCGCGCGGCCACGTCGGCAGCGATCTGGTCGAGGTCGATACCGCCCAGCGGCGAGGTGACGCCGTGGAAGTACTCGTCGATCAGGTCCTGCGAGAGACCGATGACCTGGAACAGCTGGGCACCGGTGTACGACGCCAGCGTGGAGATGCCCATCTTGGACATCACCTTGAGCACGCCCTTGCCGGCGGCCTTGATGTAGTTGCGCACGGCGGTGTCGTACTCGACGCCCTGCAGGTTGCCGCGCTCGATCATGTCCTCGATGGACTCGAAGGCCATGTACGGATTGACCGCGGCCGCACCGAATCCCACGAGCGTGGCCATGTGGTGCACCTCGCGGGCGTCACCGGCCTCCACGATCAGACCCACCTTGGTGCGCGTCTTCTCCCGCACCAGGTGATGGTGGACCGCCGAGGTGAGCAGCAGCGACGGGATCGGCGCCAGCTTCTCGTTGGACTCCCGGTCCGACAGGATGACGATGCGGGCGCCGCCGGCGATGGCCGCGGACACCTGCTTGCGGATGATCTCCAGCGAACGACGCAGTCCCTCACCGCTTTTCGCCACCGGGTACAGGCCGCGGACGACCACCGAGCGCAGCTCGTCGAGGTTGCCGTCGTCGTTGATGTGGACGAGCTTGGCCAGCTCGTCGTTGTGCAGAATCGGCGAGTGCAGCACGATCTGGCGGCACGCCTCGGCGGTGGGCTGCAACAGATCCCGCTCCGGGCCGATGGTGCCGCCGAGGCTGGTCACCACTTCCTCGCGGATGGCGTCGAGCGGCGGGTTGGTCACCTGCGCGAAGAGCTGCGAGAAGTAGTCGAAGAGCATCCGCGGACGGGCCGAGAGCACCGCGACGGGCGTGTCCGTGCCCATCGAGCCGATGGCCTCGGCGCCGGTCTTCGCCATGGGGGCGAGCAGGACGTTCAGTTCCTCGGTGGTGTACCCGAAGATCTGCTGGCGGATGAGCACGCGGTCGTGCGACATGTGCACGTGCGGCCGCTCCGGCAGCTGGTCGACGCTGAGCAGGCCCTGATCCAGCCATTCCTGGTAGGGGTGCTCGGCCGCGAGCTCGTCCTTGATCTCGTCGTCGCTGACGATGCGGCCCTGCGCGGTGTCCACGAGGAACATGCGGCCCGGCTGCAGGCGGACCTTCTTGACGATGCGCGACGGCTCGATGTCGAGAACGCCGACCTCGGACGCCATGACGACCAGACCGTCGTCGGTGACCCACAGACGCGAGGGACGCAGACCGTTGCGGTCGAGCACCGCACCGATGACGGTGCCGTCGGTGAAGCACACCGACGCGGGGCCGTCCCACGGCTCCATCAGCGTCGAGTGGTACTGGTAGAACGCCCGGCGCGCGGGGTCCATGGTCTCGTGGTGCTCCCAGGCCTCCGGGATCATCATGAGGACCGCGTGCGGCAGGCTGCGGCCGCCGAGGTGCAGGAACTCGAGCACCTCGTCGAAGCGTGCCGTGTCCGAGGCGCCGCGCGTGCACACGGGGAAGATCGCGTCGAGCTTCTCGCGGCCGCCGAAGGCGTCGGAGTCGATCAGCGCTTCCCGCGCGCGCATCCAGTTCTCGTTGCCGGTGACGGTGTTGATCTCCCCGTTGTGGGCGACCCGCCGGAACGGGTGGGCCAGCGGCCACGACGGGAACGTGTTGGTGGAGAAGCGGGAGTGCACCAGACCGAGAGCGCTCTCGACGCGCTCGTCCTGCAGGTCGAGGTAGAAGCCCTTCAGCTGCGGCGTCGTCAGCATGCCCTTGTAGACGATGGTCGACGGCGACAGCGACGGGAAGTACACGGACTCGCGGCCGGGGCCGTCCTTGCCCGGACCCTCGGTGCCCAGCTCGTGCTCGACGCGCTTGCGCGCGACGAAGGCCCGACGCTCGAGGTCCAGCCCGGTGAGCGACCGGTCCGGAGCGGCGACGAACAGCTGGCGGAACGTCGGCATCGCGTCGCGCGCCAACGCGCCCAGGGACGCGTCGTCGGTCTCGACGGTGCGCCAGCCCAGAACCTCGAGGCCCTCCTCGACGACGATGCGCTCGACCCCGGCGACGGCTTCCTGCACCGCGGCGCGAGCCTGCGGGAGGAAGGCGATGCCGGTGGCGTAGGCACCCTCGGCCGGAAGCTCGAAGTCCACGACGGCGCGGTAGAACGCGTCCGGCACCTGGATGAGGATGCCCGCACCGTCACCGGTGTTGGGTTCGGCGCCGGCGGCGCCGCGGTGTTCGAGATTGACCAGCGCGGTGATCGCCTTGTCGACGATGTCGCGGCTGCGACGGCCGTACATGTCGACGACGAACGCGACACCACAGGAATCGTGTTCGTGGGCGGGGTCGTAGAGGCCCTGTGCTGCTGGGTACCGGTGACCGGGAATCTGCATGGTGTCTTGCCTCACTGCGAGTCGAGCCAGAATCCGCGTCGGCCGATTCCTCGGGCACGCTCGCCGAGACGAGATCGAGCGCGCGAGGCGATCAGGAGCCGCCGCGGGGCGGTTCGAGAGCGGGTTCGCCGTTGAACACACACTCAGGTCGGGCTACCGGTCGGACCCATGGCCGCGCCGCTCGATGATGGTGCTCGAGCGGTGCGCCGGGCGGCCGAACCGGGTGTTGTCCGGGCAGGGGGGAGTGCTTGTGGGTCCACCCCGCGAGGAAAACGATAGGTCAGCACCCCGACAACATCACAAACAAGGGTAACCTTCTCGGCCCCTACCTGCGACGACGTCGGTGACGACGACGGAAAGCGGGCCGCCGGGCGACGCTGCCCGGCGTCGTGAGGGCCCGTCCGCGGGCGGGCGGTCGACGGAACCGATCGGGAGAACCCGGGGCGGTCGACGCGCCGCATCGGTGAGGACACGATCACGCAACGCCGACGATACCGGGCCGACACGAACCGCAACAGAGACGTGCACGACACAGGCGGTACAGGGACACAGGCAGTACAAGGAAACGGAGAAGGTCCCGAAACGACTACTGGCCGTAGCGATGAGAATCAGCTACGGCCAGCGTGGTGGGCGAAGGGGGACTTGAACCCCCACGTCCCGAAGGACACTGGCACCTGAAGCCAGCGCGTCTGCCATTCCGCCACTCGCCCGAGCGACCCGAGAACGGTAGCACGACGGTTCCGCCGAGCCGAAATCGTCGGCGCCTCGACGACCCGTCCGGACCGTTCGCCGGTTTTCGCGGGCCGCGGCCGAGCCGAGCGACGGATTCGGCCGTATAGCATGAATGAGCGTTCCCGGACCGCCGGGACACGCAGTCGTGTCCGAAGCGCAGTCGAGGGAGGGTGACGTGGGAGTCGTTCAACGGTTCGAGCGCAAGCTGCAGAGTGCCGTCGGCGACGCTTTCGCGCGGGTGTTCGGCGGCGGAGTGGTGCCGGCGGAGGTCGAGGCAGCCCTGCGCCAGGAAGCCCTCGGCGGGATCCGCACGCTCGACGGCGGACACGTCCTCGCGCCCAACGACTACGTCATCACCATCAGCCCCGCCGACCACGAGCGGCTGGCCTCCGACCAGGATCTGACCACCCGCGCGTTCTCCCGTCACCTGCAGGACTACATCGCCGAGCAGGGATGGCAGACCTACGGCGGCGTCGTCGTCCGGTTCGAGGCCGCGCAGTCGCTGCACACCGGTCAGTTCCGCACGGCCGGCCGCGTGGACCCCGACGCGGGGACCGACCGCGACCGCGTCCCCGCCGCCGGTCAGACTCGAGACCGTCCGCACCGTCCCACCCCGTCGACATCAGGAGCCGTCTCCATGACTCAGAATCCCGGGAATCGCACCGAGGGCGACGAGCCCGATCGCGACGCCGGATCCGTCACCCACGGCCCACGCAACGGCAGCGCCTACCCGGGCGAGACCGCGTCGGGCCCGGAGTCGGGCAACCGCGTTCGGCCGCCCGCCGGGTACCCGGGGCGTCCCGCGGCGGACGCACGGTCGCGCGGCCCGGTCGCGCCCTACGGCGCGCCGAACGCCGACCAGGGTGACCGTGCCGACGGCCCCGGCGGCGACCGCGGCCAGGACGATCGCGGCGCGGGCCGGGGCGGCTACGACTCCCCGTACGACCCCCAGTACGACGCGCAGTACGGCCAGGGCGGCTACGGCCGTGGCGGGTACCAGCCGGGCTACGAGCAGGCGGGCCACGACCAGCGCGGCTACGGCCAGGGCGGCTACGGCCAGGGCGGGTACCAGGGTGGGTACGGTCAGGGCGGATACCCGCCGGGTCGCTACCCGCAGGACGATCCGCGCGGCTACGGCCAGGGTGGCCAGGGCGGATATCAGCCGGGCTACGAGCAGGCGGGTCAGGACCAGCGCGGCTACCCGCAGGGCGGGTACGGCCAGAGCGGATACGACGACCGCGGCTACGGCCAGGGCGGGTACGACGACCGCGGCTACGGCCGTGGCGGCTACGACCAGGGCGCGTACGACCAGGGCGGGTACGGGCGGCCGGGTCCGGATCCGCGTGCGTACGGTCGTCCCGACCAGCCGGGTCACGACGCACGACCGGCGTACGACCAGCCGGCGTACGACCAGCCGGGTCACGAGCAGCAGGCCTACGGCCGGGCGCCCTACGACCCGTCGGCCGCGGACTCCCGCGCGTACGGCGGCGGTGCCGGGTACGACGGCGGCGCGGGCTACGACAGCGGCGCGGGCTACGACGGCCCGTCCACCCAGGGCTACCGCGCTCCCGACCTGCACGACGCTCCGGTGGGGACGACCACCGCGACGTTGTCGCTCGAGGACGGCAGCGGACGCCAGTTCCAGCTGCGCGACGGCGCCAACATCGTCGGCCGCGGCCAGGACGCCCACTTCCGGCTCCCCGACACCGGCGTCTCGCGTCGTCACTTCGAGGTGCGGTGGGACGGCCGCGTGGCGACGTTGTCCGATCTCGGCTCGACCAACGGCACCACGGTCAACGGGTCACCGGTGCAGGACTGGCAGCTGGCCGACGGGGACGTGGTGCGGGCCGGGCATTCCGAGATCCTGGTGCGCATCGTCTGATCCGCAGACGGCGGGCGGTCGCACCGACGTGGCGTCGGTGTACCGCCGCTGTCACCCCCTGCCCCTATGATGCTGCGAGGCGGCACACGTGACCCGTGTGCCGGCTCGATCCTGTCCACCCCGTCAACGCTGTCCACCCCGTCGACCACCCCGTCGACGCTGTCGAACCCCGGTCGAGATCCCCGTCGACGACCCACCGGTGCCACGAGGAGGTGATCGCTGTGCAAGGACTCGTGCTGCAGCTCACGCGCGCGGGCTTTCTGGTGGTGCTGTGGCTGTTCGTGTGGGCCGTCCTGCGCACTCTGCGCTCGGACATCTACGCCGCCTCCGGACTCCGCGTGCCACCCCGCTCCCGCAAGACACCGGTGTCGCTGCCGGGCCGCAAGCAGAAGGTGGCCAAGTACCTCGTCGTCACCCAGGGCTCGTTGGCCGGCACCCGCATCACCCTCGGGACGCAACCGGTCCTCATGGGGCGAGCCGACGATTCCACCCTGGTGCTCACCGACGACTACGCGTCCACCCGTCACGCGCGGTTGTCGCCGCGGGGCAGTGACTGGTACGTCGAGGACCTCGGGTCCACCAACGGCACCTACCTCGACCGCGTGAAGGTGACCACGGCCGTGCGCGTTCCGCTCGGCACCCCCGTCCGCGTCGGCAAGACCGTGATCGAGTTGCGCCCGTGACCCTCGTTCTCCGCTACGCCGCTCGCAGCGACCGGGGCCTCGTGCGCTCGAACAACGAGGACTCCGTCTACGCGGGCGCCCGTCTGCTCGCCCTCGCCGACGGCATGGGTGGCCACGCGGCGGGCGAGGTCGCCTCCCAGTTGATGATCGCCGCGCTCGCGCATCTCGACGACGACGAGCCGGGCGACGATCTCCTCGGCAAACTCGAGCGGGCCACCCGCGAGGGCAACGCCACCATCGCCGAGCAGGTCGAGGAGGACCCCGAGCTCGACGGGATGGGCACCACGCTGACGGCCATTCTGTTCGGCGGCCGCAAGATCGGCCTCGTCCACATCGGCGATTCCCGCGCCTACCTGCTGCGGGACGGCGAGCTGACGCAGATCACCCGCGACGACACCTTCGTGCAGTCGCTCGTGGACGAGGGCCGCATCACCGCCGAGCAGGCCCACTCGCATCCGCAGCGGTCGCTCATCATGCGCGCGCTGACCGGCAACGAGATCGAACCCACGCTCACCGTGCGCGAGGCCCGCGCCGGCGACCGCTACCTGCTGTGCTCCGACGGTCTGTCCGACGTCGTGAGCAGCGAGACCATCGCCGACACCCTGCGCGAGGGCGAGAACGACGAGTGCGCCGACCGCCTCATCGAACTCGCGTTGCGCAGCGGCGGGCCGGACAACGTCACCGTCGTCGTCGCCGACGTCATCGACCTCGACTACGGCCAGTCGCATCCGATCCTCGCCGGCGCGGCGTCGATGGACGACGACGAGGACACCCCGCCGCCCAACACGGCGGCCGGTCGGGCCGCGGCCATGCGGCCACCCCGCTCGACGCCGAAGCGGGTCGCGCCGACGCCTCCCCCGGCGCCGGAGAAGACGTCGCACAAGCTGCGGTGGACGCTGGTGTCCGTGGCGCTCGTGGCGTTGCTGGCGGCCGGCGCCATCGTCGGATGGTCTCTGCTGCAACGGAACTACTACGTGGGCACCGACGACGGCCGCGTGGTCGTCATGCGCGGCGTGCCCGGCTCGGTCCTGGGGTACTCGCTGCAGACCGTCGACCTGGTCGGGTGTGTCCGCGAGACCGCCGCGACCACCCCGGGTACGTCGACGGCACCCACCACGACCACCGCCCAGCCGACCACCGCCCCGCCGACCACCGAGGCGTCCGCCGCACCGGCGGCACCCGATGCCCCGGTGGATCCCGCGTCCCCCACAGCTGCACCCACGCAGGCACCCACTCCGGCACCCGAGCCGGAACCCGAGCCCGCCACCGTCGATCTCCGATCGCCGTCCGAGGCCGGTGACTGCCGCGTGCTCGGGGTGGACGATCTGCAGCCGTCGGCTCGCGAGCAGGTGCGGTCCGGGTTGCCGTCGGGAACCCTCGACGACGCCCGGTCGCAGGTGTCGCGCCTGGTGGCGACCGATCTGCTGCCGGTGTGCGAGGAGACGTCGACCACGACGCCGACCACACCGTCGGCCCCGACCACACCGACCGAGACGGCGCCGCCCGCGGATCCCGCCGCGCCGCCGACGGCACCGGTGACGGAGACCGCTACGCCGACGCCGACGCCCGCCCCCGTGGCCGGTCAGACGTGCCGGGTGGGTAGTCGATGACGGCGCCCTCCCAGTCCTCGGCGTCCTTCCCCAGCCCGCCCGGCGGGTTCGCCCCGGCGCCGCCGCAGTCCACCCGGCGCGGCGTGGAAGCAGCGCTGCTGGCCGCCGCGACGCTCATCACCACCCTGTCGTTCGTGCTGGTGGAGGCGAGTCAGGAACAGGCCGTCACGTGGGACCTGGCCAAGTACGGGCTGGCGTACCTCGCGATGTTCGCCGTGGCCCACGCCGCGGTGCGCCGGTTCGCCACGCACGCCGATCCGTTGCTGCTGCCCATCGTGGCGCTCCTCAACGGTCTCGGGCTGGTGTTGATCCATCGACTGGACCTGGCGGCGCAGGAGTCCGCGCGCTATCTGGGCACGGAGGAGCCGTCGCCGGACGCCAACCAGCAGGTGTTGTGGACCGCACTCGGCATCGCGTGCTTCGTCGCCGTCCTGATCCTCGTGCGGGACTACCGAACCCTCGCCCGCTACGGGTACACCCTCGGTCTCGGCGGGCTGGTGTTCCTCGCCCTGCCCGCGGTGCTGCCGTCGTCGCTGTCGGAGGTCAACGGGTCCAAGATCTGGATCCGGTTGCCCGGCTTCAGCATCCAGCCCGGTGAGTTCGCCAAGATCGCCCTGCTGATCTTCTTCGCCTCGGTCCTGGTGGCCAAGCGCGAGCTGTTCACCACCGCCGGCAAGCACGTGCTCGGCATGGATCTCCCGCGGGCGCGGGACCTGGGACCGGTCGTCGTCGCCTGGATCGTCTCCATCGGCGTCCTCGTCTTCGAGAAGGACCTGGGCACGTCGCTGCTGATCTACTCGACGGTGGTGGTGATGATCTACATCGCCACCGAGCGGGTCGGGTGGATCGTCGTCGGACTGACGCTGCTGCTCGCCGGATTCGTGCTGGCCTACAACAGCTTCGGCCACGTCAAGATCCGCACCGACACCTGGCTGGACCCGTTCGCGGACTACAACGACACCGGCTACCAGATCTCGCAGTCGCTGTTCGGACTCGCGACCGGCGGCATGGGCGGCACCGGCCTCGGCAGCGGGCGCCCGTCGCAGGTGCCCTTCGCCAACACCGACTTCATCGTCGCGACGGTGGGCGAGGAGCTCGGTCTCATCGGCCTCGCCGCGGTCCTGATGCTGTACCTGCTGTTCGTGCTGCGCGGGGTGCGGACCGCACTCGCCGTGCGCGACAGCTTCGGCAAACTACTCGCCGCCGGGCTGTCGGTGATCATCGCCGTGCAGCTGTTCGTCGTGGTGGGCGGGGTGACCAAGCTGATCCCGCTGACCGGTCTGACCACCCCCTTCATGTCGTACGGAGGGTCGTCCCTGCTCGCCAACTACGTCCTCGTGGCCCTGCTGATGAAGATCTCGGACGCCGCGCGCGCACCCGTCGTCCCGCAGAAGCGGGCGGCCGCCGGACCGCAGATCGGCGACGCACCCACCCAGGTGGTGAAGCGCTCGTGAACACACCCCTGCGCCGCGTCGCGATCGGCATCATGGCGATGGTCGTCGTGCTGCTCGCCAACGCCACGTACGTCCAGGTCATCAAGGCCGACGATCTGCGGACCGATCCGCGGAACTCCCGAGTGCTGCTCGACGAGTACGCCCGCCAGCGCGGTCAGATCTCGAGCGGCGGCCAGGTGCTGGCCGCGTCGATCGCCACGGACGATCGGTACAAGTACCTGCGGACCTACCCGTCCAACCCGGCCGCGCCGTCCAGCGCTCTGGCCAACGCGCCCGTGACCGGCTTCTACTCGATGCTGTACTCGAGCACCGGGCTCGAGCGTGCGGAGGACTCGGTGCTGAACGGGTCGGACAACCGGCTCTTCGGCAAGCGGTTCTTCGACCTGCTCGCCGGCCGCGACCCCCGCGGCGGCAACGTCGTGACCACCATCGATCCGGTGATGCAGCAGGTCGCGTACGACCAGCTCACCAGCAAGGGATACACCGGATCCGTCGTCGCCATCGAGCCGTCCACCGGCAAGATCCTCACGATGGTGTCCACCCCCAGCTACGACCCCAACGAGCTGGCCTCGCACGACGGTGAACAGACGGCGGCCGCCTGGGAGCGGCTCAGCCAGGACCCCACCAACCCGCTGGTCAACCGGGCCGTCTCGCAGACCTATCCGCCGGGATCGACGTTCAAGGTCGTCGTGACGGCCGCGGCTCTCGCGGCCGGTGCGTCCCCCGACACGCAGTTGACGGCGGCGCCCACCATCACCCTGCCGGACACGGCCACCACGCTCGAGAACTACAACGGGTCCACGTGCGGCGGCGGCGCCACCGCGTCGTTGCGGGAGGCCTTCGCGCGCTCGTGCAACACCGCGTTCGTCGAGCTCGGCATCGACACCGGCGCGGGCGCGGTGTCCGACACCGCCACGGCCTTCGGCGTC
Organism: Rhodococcoides corynebacterioides; assembly: GCF_019834675.1. Taxonomy (GTDB): domain Bacteria; phylum Actinomycetota; class Actinomycetes; order Mycobacteriales; family Mycobacteriaceae; genus Rhodococcoides; species Rhodococcoides corynebacterioides_A. The sequence goes on from NZ_JABUBU010000006.1 coordinate 67,795, forward strand.
GGCGAATCGCAATCGGTTCCGCTGCCGGTCGCCCCCAGCACGGTCGGCGACATTCCCGACGACGCCGCCCTCGGTCAGTCGAGCATCGGCCAGCGCGACGTCGCCCTGACCCCGCTGCAGAACGCCGAGATCGCCGCGACCATCGCCAACCGTGGGGTCCGCATGGCACCGCACCTGGTGGCGCAGCTGCAGGCTCCCGACCTGTCGACGCTGGACACCACCGAGCCCACCTCGCTGGGTCAGGCCGTGTCCCCCGAGGTCGCGGGCACCCTCACCGACCTGATGATCGGCGCGGAGAACAACTCCGGCTCCGAGGGACGCATCCCCGGGGTGCAGATCGCGTCCAAGACGGGCACCGCGGAGCACGGCAGCGACCCACGCAACACGCCGCCGCACGCCTGGTACATCGCGTTCGCCCCGGCCGAGGACCCGAAGATCGCGATCGCCGTCATCGTCGAGGACGGCGGTGACCGCGCCCTGGCCGCGACCGGTGGATCGGTGGCCGCGCCGGTGGCACGCGCCGTACTCGGCGCCGGATTGCAGGGGAGGTGAGCCACGGGATGAACGGTGGACTGAACAGCGGTGCCCTCGTGGCGGATCGCTACCGGCTGATCCGGCTCATCGCCACCGGCGGCATGGGTCAGGTGTGGGAGGCGACGGACAACCGGCTGGATCGCCGCGTCGCGGTGAAGATCCTCAAGCCCGAGTTCTCCGACGATCCGGAGTTCGTGGAGCGCTTCCGCATCGAGGCGCGCACGACCGCGCTGCTGAACCACCCCGGCATCGCCAACATCTACGACTACGGCGAGGTGCGTGACCCGAGCGGTCAGTCGCTGGCCTACCTGGTGATGGAACTGGTCGTCGGCGAACCTCTCAACGCCGTGCTCGGCCGCATGGGTCGGCTGCCGCTGGTCCACGCGTTGGACATGCTCGAGCAGACCGGTCGGGCGCTGCAGGCCGCGCACCGCGCGGGCATCGTCCACCGGGACGTCAAGCCCGGCAACATCATGATCACGCCGGACGGCACGGTGAAGATCACCGACTTCGGTATCGCCAAGGCGGTCGACGCCTCGCCCGTGACCCGCACGGGCATGGTCATGGGGACCGCTCAGTACATCGCGCCGGAGCAGGCGCTGGGACAGGACGCGACGTCGGCGTCCGACGTCTACAGCCTCGGTGTCGTGGGGTACGAGGCCGTCTCGGGCCAGCGGCCGTTCGTCGGTGACGGTGCGCTCACGGTGGCCATGAAGCACGTGCGCGACGCCGCCCCGCCGCTCCCGGCGGACCTGCCCCCGCAGGTGCGCGAGCTCGTCGAGATCACCATGACCAAGGATCCCGCGGCCCGCTACGCCAACGGCGGGGAGTTCGCCGACGCCGTCGCGGCGGTCCGAGCCGGTCGTCGACCGCCGCACCCCGGCACCCCCCGTCCGTCGACGGGCACCACCCGAGTGGTGCCGCCGGTCGCCGGCGGTCCCGCGAGCACCCGCATGATGGGCACCGCGGCCGGCCGGTACGCCGCCGCGACGCCGCGGGAGCCGGAGCCGGATCGGAGCGGCATGAGTCCCGGTCAGAAGGCCCTCGCGTGGGCTGCGGCCGGGTTGCTGCTGCTCGCCGGCATCGTCGCGTTCGGCCTGTTCGTGTTCTCCGAGAGCGGCGGCGGTCCGACGGTCCCGGCGGTCACCTCGACCACCACGCCGACGCCGACCACCACCGAGCCCACCACGACGACGACGCGGCCGACGACCACCACGACGACCACGACCACCACCACCACGACCACGACGACGACCACCGAGCCCACCACCACGACCACCACCACGACGCCGAGCACCACCACGACCACCCCGGGCGGTCTGTTCGACATCCCCGGTCTGGGCGGCAACGGCAACGGGAACGGCAATGGACCGGGCAACGGGCCGGGTAACGGCGGACCGGGAGGAGGACAGCGATGACGACACCGCGCAAGCTGTCCTCTCGCTACGACCTCGGCGAGATCCTGGGCTTCGGCGGCATGTCGGAGGTGCACCTCGCCCGCGACGGTCGCCTGGACCGCGACGTCGCGATCAAGGTGCTCCGTCAGGACCTCGCCCGTGACCCCACGTTCTACCTGCGGTTCCGCCGCGAGGCGCAGAACGCCGCCGCGCTGAACCATCCGGCCATCGTCGCGGTGTACGACACGGGCGAGGCCGAGACCGAGACCGGTCCGCTGCCGTACATCGTCATGGAGTACGTCGACGGCGAGACGCTGCGCGACATCGTGCGCGCCGAGGGTCCGATGGCCCCCAAGCGGGCGATGGAGGTCATCGCCGACGTGTGCGCGGCGCTCGACTTCAGTCACCGCAACGGCATCGTCCACCGGGACGTCAAGCCCGCCAACGTCATGATCAACCGTGCCGGCGCGGTCAAGGTGATGGACTTCGGTATTGCCCGCGCCATCGCCGACAGCTCGAGCCCCATGACGCAGACCGCTGCCGTCATCGGCACCGCCCAGTACCTCTCACCGGAGCAGGCCCGCGGCGAGCAGGTCGACGCGCGCTCGGACGTGTACTCGCTCGGCTGCGTGCTGTTCGAGATCCTCACCGGCGAGCCGCCCTTCACGGGTGACTCTCCGGTCGCCGTCGCCTACCAGCACGTGCGCGAGGATCCGCGGTTGCCCTCGTCCGTCAACGCGGACATCCCGGGCGAGCTCGACTCGATCATCCTCAAGGCGATGAGCAAGAACCCGGCCAACCGCTACCAGAGCGCGGCGGACATGCGGTCGGACCTGATCCGCGTGCTCGGCGGTCAGCGCCCCAGCGCCCCGATGGTGATGAGCGACGACGATCGCACCACCATCTTCGGTGGTGCCGACGGCCCTCGCGTGCCGGATCGCGGACCGACGGACGTGCCGCCCCGCACCAGCGGTCGGCACGCCGAGCCCGTGCCCGACGACGGACGTCGCAGCCGCGGCAAGATCGCCCTCGCCGCCCTGGCCGCCCTCGTCGTGGTCGGAATCGTCGGGGCGTTCCTGTGGAATCTCGGGCCCGGCGCCGAGGCGCGGTCGGTGTCCGTTCCGGACGTCACCGCCCTCTCGGCCGACGACGCCCGGACCACGCTCGAGAACGCGGGCTTCCGTGTCGACGTGCAGCAGCGCACCGACGCGACGGTGCCCGAGGGTGCCGTCATCGGTACCCGGCCGGTCGCCGGTACGACGGTCGACGAGAACAGCACCCTCGTGCTCGAACTCTCGACCGGACCGGAACAGATCCAGGTCCCGGCGTTGACCGGGCTGACCAGCGACGCCGCGGCCGCCGCCCTCGATCAGGCCGGGTTGACCCTCGACCGGTCCGTGGGCCGGGCGCCGTCCGCGCGCGACCAGGTCGACAAGGTGGTCTCCCAGGAGCCGGCGCGCGGCTCGACGATGGTGCAGGGTTCGGCCGTGCGCATCACGCTCGGATCCGGTCCGCGCCAGGTCCGCGTGCCCGACGTCGTGGGGCAGAACATCGAGGTGGCGCAGCCGAACCTCGCCGGGGCGGGCTTCGTCGTCGACCGACGCAGCGTCGACTCGACCCGGCCCGCGGGCGAGGTCGTCTCGACGTCCCCGGCCGGTGGTGGCTCGGCGAGCGAGGGCGACACGGTCACGGTGCAGGTGTCCAACGGCGCGCAGTTCCTGCTGCCCGACCTCACCGGCCAGACACCGGTGCAGGCCGTCGACACGCTCCGCGCCGCCGGGTGGCAGGGCACGGTGGCCGACCTCGACCAGGTGGACGTGCCGACGCTGGACACCGGCCAGGTCAATCGCATCCAGCAGCAGGCCACGCCCGAGGGGACGACCCTGGCGAAGACCGCGCGGATCGGCGTCTCGGTGGGCAAATTCGGCCTCTGACGGGCACCCCCCGCGCCACCTCGGCCGCGAGGATGGACGCGGACCGCGAGGATCGCGCGCGGACCGCGACGGTCAGACCCGGGCCGCGCCCTCGAGGGTGCGGACCAGCGTCTCGGACGGCGCGTCCCCGCACACCTCGAGCCAGTTGGCCAGCATGCGGTGCCCACCGTCGGTCATGACCGACTCGGGGTGGAACTGCACCCCGTGCACGGGAAGTTCGCGGTGTCGCATCGCCATGACGATGCCGGTCTCGGTGGTGCCGGTGACCTCGAGCTCGTCGGGAATCGTCTCCGGGCGCACCGTCAGCGAGTGGTAGCGGGTCGCGGTGAAGGGATCCGGCAGGCCCGCGAGGACACCCTGCCCGGTGTGGTGCACCCGGCTGGTCTTGCCGTGCAGCAGTTCCGGGGCCCGGTCGACGACACCGCCGAACGACGCTCCGATCGCCTGATGCCCCAGGCACACCCCCAGCAGGGGAGTCGCGGTGCGGGCGCAGGCCTGGACCATGTCCATGGTGACGCCCGCGCGGTCCGGGGTGCCGGGCCCGGGGCTGAGCAGAACGCCGTCGGCGCGGGCCACGGCGGCGTCGACGTCGAGCAGCTCGGGATCGTCGTTGCGCAGCACGGTCGGCCGTGTGCCCAGCTGGCCGAGGTACTGGACCAGGTTGAACACGAAACTGTCGTAGTTGTCGACGACGAGAATGCGCATGCGAGCAGCCTAATCGCGTGAGTGGTGTGGTCCCCACCGACGCCGTCGGGCACGCACCGCGGCGGCGATCGTTCCGAGCACCAGCAGCAGACCGAGTCCCTGCAGGCCGGGTGAGTCGTCGGCGCCGCCGGCGATGACCGCGGCGACACCGACGACGATCCCGGCGAGCGTGAGCGACCAGCGGACCCACGTCACGGCCGTCACTCCTCCACCCACTCGAGCAGGTCTCCGGGCTGACACTCCAGCACCCGGCAGATCGCCTCGAGCGTGCTGAAGCGGATGGCCCGCGCCCGCCCGTTCTTGAGAACGGCCAGGTTGGCGGGCGTGAGTCCCACCTGGTCGGCGAATTCCCCGACCCCGATCTTGCGTTTGGCCAACTCCACGTCGAGACGCACCACGATCGGCATCAGATCACCGCGTCGAGGTCGGTCCGCAGGTCGGTCGCCTGGCGCAGGAGCGCCCGCATGACCACCATCAGCAGCGCGGCGACGGCGATGACGACCACCATGAGGAAGAGGAGCAGGGGCAGTCCCGGATCGGTCGCGGCGAACCCCACGGCGAGGAAGACCACCACCAGCACCGCCCAGGCGGCGACGATGGCACCGAGGATCACGTCGACCCACCGCCGCGACGACGCGGTGAAGATGCGGTTGCGCTGCACGAGCGTGAGCAGTTTCCAGGTCGCGACCACCACGACCTGGATGCACAGCACCCAGAAGATCGACACCGCGGTCAACGGCCAGCGCAGGCCGGCGTCCTCGGGGCTCTCCTCGGCGAGGTGGGCGAACTGGCCCGGCAGCGAGAACACCTGGAGGACGACCAGCACCGCGAACAGGACGGTGAGGACGAGACGGAGGAGGGGAACCACTCGACGTTCGATGGACATACACCGACTATCGACATCGATCTATCGATTGTCAACAGATCTGGTCGAGCCGTCAGTCGAGCCGACCCAGTATGCACGGGCGGCGACGATAGAGTGTCGATCGACGCCGGGGCACGCACCGCACGCCCCGCCCAGATGCCCCGCCCCCGGAATGAGGACGCCCGATGCCGAAGTCGAAGGTCCGGAAGAAGACCGACTACACGCTCGACCCGACCAACCGCACACCCGTCAAGGTGAAGGCGGCGCCGTCGAGCACGCTCTACCTGTCGGTGATGTTCGGTTTCATGTTGCTCGGTTTGGTGTATCTCATCGTGTACTACCTCGCCCAGGACGACATCGCGTGGATGGCGAACCTCGGAGCCTGGAACCTGCTCATCGGTTTCGGGTTCTGGATCATCGGCCTCGTCATGACGATGAAGTGGCGGTGACCGGCGGTTGCGGCGTCGTGCGCGCGCGAATTACACGCGTGTTGTTCATCAACAGTGTGGATAACTCCTGTGGATAACTCGTCCCCGGGCTCGGCCCGCACGTGGGGGACACCTCCGGCGCTGCTCGCGGTGTTGGTGATCGGCGGCGTGGTTCTGCTCGTGGCCGCCGCGCTGACCAGGGGCGATACGGCCGGGCAGCTGCTGATCGGACTGGCGGCGCTGTGCGCACTGGGTCTGGCCGCGGTCGGTGCCCGGCGGCGCCCCCAGCTCACGCTGACCGACGACGCTCTCCATATCAAGGGAATCCGCGGCGTGCGTCGCTACACCCGGGGCGACGTCGACACCGTTCGTCTGGTGCCGTACCCGCGACTCGGTCGGCGCGTCCCCATGATCGAGATGGATCTGCGCGAACCCGACGCGTCCGAGCGCCTCGTCATCCTCGGCCGGTGGGATCTGGGTACCGATCCGCGGACGGTGTTCGACGAGCTCGACGCCGCCGGGTGGGTGCCCGAGGGCTTCTCGTCGCGGTAGCCGCTCGGCCGCGGTGAGAGTTCGGCGGAGTCGCTCAGCCGAGCAGCACGCCCGCCCGCACCACCACGGCGAGCAGGGCGAGAACGCCGACCCCGGCGACGCCGACCCAGCCGAGCAGGCGCGTGCGCGCGGGATCCCCGCCGCGCAGGAAGAGCACGGCCGCGGTGGCGGCGGCGCCGGCGGCGAGACCACCGAGATGCCCCCACAGCGAGATGCCGGGGATGGCGATCGACAGCACGATGTTGAGGCCGATGATCGCGAGCACGGGCGTCGGGCTGCGCCGCAGGCGAACCAGGACGACGGCCTGGGCGCCGAGCAGTCCGAACACCGCACCGGACGCCCCGACGGTCGCCGACACCGGCGAGGCCAGCCACATCACGGCGGCGGCGCCGCCGAGCAGGGACACGGCGTACACGGCGAGGTAGCGCGCGCGGCCGAGTACGGCCTCGCAGTCCCGACCGATGACGTACAGCGCGAACATGTTGACCGCGAGATGGACGATGCCCGAGTGCAGGAAGCCGCTGCCGACGACACGGGCGTAGTCGCCGTCGGCGACCAGGATCGGGACCAGGGCGAACGACCGGAACAGTGCGCTCGCCTGATTGCCGACACCGCCGGCCTGCGCGGCGGTGAGGGCGTAGACGGCGACGTTGATCGCCATCAGCGTGAAGGTCACGACGGGCGTCGCGACGGCGGTGCGAAGCGTGCCACCGGCAACGGTGCGGGCCTGCGGCACCGAGCCTCCGGCGGCGGCCACGCAGTCGACGCAGTGCTGCCCCACGGACGCGGGGCGCAGGCACTGCGGACAGGCGGGCCGACCGCATCGAGTGCAGGACAGCCCGGTGGGAACGGTCGGATGGCGCACGCAGCCCGGCTGGGGCGGCATCGGAGCGCCGCCCCAGCCAGGTGTGCTCATCAGGAGATGGTGACGCGCTCGATGACGACGTCCTCGACCGGACGGTCGCCGCGGCCGGTGGGCGTCGTGGCGATCTCGTCGACGACCTTCTGCGACGCAGGGTCGACGACCTCGCCGAAGATGGAGTGACGACGGTTCAAGTGGGGGGTCGGGCCGACGGTGATGAAGAACTGCGACCCGTTGGTGCCGGGGCCGGCGTTGGCCATCGCGAGCAGGTACGGACGGTCGAAGGACAGTTCCGGGTGGAACTCGTCGCCGAACTTGTAGCCGGGGCCGCCGGTGCCGGTGCCCGTGGGGTCACCGCCCTGCAGCATGAAGCCGGCGATGACGCGGTGGAAGATGGCGCCGTCGTAGAACGGGCCTTCCGACGTGCCGGCGGCGTTCTTGGTGCTGTACTCCTTGGTGCCCTGCGCGAGACCGACGAAGTTCTCGACGGTCTTCGGCGCGTGGTTGCCGAAGAGCGCGATCTGGATGTCGCCGCGGTTGGTGTGCAGCGTCGCTGTCTGGGTCTGAAGTGGTGAGGTCACGTCGTCCATCGTGCCAGGCGCCCGATGTGCGAAGGTGAAGGCATGACGACTGCACCGGATCGTGCGACGGCGAAGAAGGCCCTGGGGATCGCCCGCGAGACGGCGACCACCCTGGCGAAGGGCCCGGCGGCCACGGGATTCGTGGTGACCCGGAAGGGTGTGCAGGTGCTGCGGGCACGTCGCGCCCGCGCCCGCGAGGACGGTGGGGTGTCGACGCCCGTGCGTGCACCGCGTACGACGCGCCGGTCGGGTCGATCGCGCGTCCTGCGTCTGGGGTTGCTCGGCCTGGTTGCCGCCGCAGCCGCCGGTGCGATCGCCGCGGCGCGATCGCGCCGCACGGAGCTGCCGCCCCCGGCCGCCGAGCCGCCGCGTCTCGACACGCCCGTGACCGGGACGTCACCGCAACCGCAGCAGTAACCGGAGAACGTCGGCGACGTCGATCGAGCGTGACCCGGGCACCACCTCGGTGCCCGCCACGACGGCCGCGACGTTCGACGCCGACACGCTGCCCGCGTCGAGGTACGCCGAGTGGCCCATGGCCCCGTCCGCGGCCAGCACCGTTGCTCCGGGGAGCTCGCTGGGATCGGTGCCGAACCGGCCCAGATCGGCCACCGGGTCGGTCGGCGCCTCGAGCACGAAGGGCGCCGGTGCGTCGGGCGGCGGGTCGTTCCACCCCGGCGACCCCATGAGCACCACCGCGTCCGCCGATCCGCCGTCCCGGAGGGCCTCCGCCGCGAGGACCGTTCCGTAGGAATGCGCGACGACGGCCACGCGGGGTGCGTCGTCGGTCAGGTGCCGGGGCATGTCCACCGCGCGCAGGGCGTGGGCCAGTGCCTCCGCGCCGGCACGGGCCGGGCCGAGGCCGGCCACCGATCGAGCCGGGTCGACGAGCTCGCCGTTCCAGGCCGGCGCCTCGTAGCCGAGCCACGTGATGCCCGCGACCACCTGGTCCGTGCGGCGCCCGGCGTCGGCCACGATGCGCGCGGTCTCCTCGTCGCGGGCGGCGAGATCGCCGTCGACCGTGGTCCCGGCGCCCGGGACGAACACCGCCACGCGATCCGCCCCGTCGATCGGCCCGACCGCGACGGCGACGGTGGTGCGGCGCGGGCCCTGGTCGTACTGCACGAGGCGTCGGCCGGGTTGCGCGAGCACGGCAATAGTCGAGTCGAGCGCGGCCAGCCGGGCGCGTGTCTCGGCCAGACCGGCGTCGGCGTCGGTCGTCAGGCCGCCGAGAAACGAGCGCTCCACCTCCGCGGCCAGGTCGCGTTCGACGCGGCGCAATGCCTCTCGATCGGCGAGCAGCCGCGGCCGGTGCACCGCGTCGAGCACACTCGCGGCGTCGACCCCGGCCGCGGCGGACGCGGCGTCGACCCCGGCCGCGTCACCCCCGTGTCCCGAAGTCGTGAACGCGGCCGCCACCCGCGCGTCCAGCTCGGTGCAGACGACGTCGTCGGGCGCGCCCCACCGTTCCAGCGCCGCACGTTCGTCCCCCGCGTCGACGGCGACGGCGCCCAGCCGTCGCAGCGTCGACACCGCGTCGTCGAAGCCGGCGAGAAGGGTGCGCACCCCGGTCCGAGCGGCGGTGGCCGCGGGGCCGTCCCAGTCGCTCGGGCGGAGGCAGACGGCGACGCGGTCGAGCACCGACTCGAGTTCCGTCACCGCCACCGTGAGCATCCGCCCCCGCTGCCACATGTCCTGTGCTTGCCACACGTCCCGCCCCGTCCACTCGTGACGGGCCGTTCCAGCGACGGTCCGTCCCCCACAGTGGACCGCACCGCACCGACCGCTCGGGCCGTTCATCCCCGGGGTGCGCGGTTGTCCCCGGGCGCGGCCGTCACCGGCTGTCGGCGGACGCGCCCGCGTCCTCGACCACCGCGCGGGGGACCGGGCGCGCCAACCGGTCCGCCCCGCGGGCGCGCTTCGCGCGGTAGAGCTCAGCATCGGCGGCGCGATAGATCTCCGACCAGCGCCGCACCGTCGGCATGCACACCAGCCCCACGCTCCACTCCGCCGAGTGCGCGCGGCGTAGTTCGTCGAGCAGGACGGCGGCGTCGTGCTCGGTGGTGCCCGGCATGAAGAGGACGAACTCGTCGCCCCCGAGCCGGCCCAGGACGTCCCCCTTGCGCAGCCGCGCCCGCCACGACGCCGCCACCCGCTCGAGGAGAACGTCGCCCGCGATGTGCCCGTACCGATCGTTGACGGTCTTGAAGTTGTCCAGGTCGAGCACGGCCATGCTGACGGGCAGACCCCGGGCGGCGTACGTCGGCAGCAACTTCTCCACACGCGCCTCGAGGCCCTGCCGGTTGAGCAGGCCCGTGAGGGGATCCCGGTTCGCGGAATGCCGCATCCGCCGACTGTGATTGCCGAAGAACTCCGCCGCGGCGACGATGCCCAGCGCGGTCAGCAGGTACGCGACGGCGGGCATGGTGGACGGGGACAACGCGGCGGCGACGACGCATCCGGCGAGGAGTACGACCACCCACACCCAGCCGCCGCGCTCGCTCCAGTACCCGGTCAGCTGCATCGCGAGGAGCATGGCCGCCTGGGTCAGGAGCAGGTAGGCGACGGCGCCGTCGGACGTCAGGAACACCGCCCACAGGCCTCCCACCGCGACTCCCGTGGCGATACCCAGGGTGCGGGTGGGAGTGGGGTGCGGGCCGAAGTGGACCAGGGCCGCGGCCACGGATTGCGCGACACCGACGACGATCATGACGACGGTGCCCGACGTCGTACCGGAGAACGCGACGGCGCCGGCCACGAAGAGAATCGACGTGAGGCCGAGATACGCCACCAGCGCGGTGGACGCCTCGAGGCGGCGGGCTGTGTTCACGTCAGCCAGTATCGGGGACGCCGGCCGATCACGGGACACCGCTGCCGTGGTGAATGGTGAGCAAGTGTGGGGACGATCGTCCCGAGAGAAGAGAGGGAGTGGAGCCTAGGAGATTCGAACTCCTGACATCTGCCTTGCAAAGGCAGCGCTCTACCAACTGAGCTAAGGCCCCGTCTCGGTGTCGGACAGCGAGTGCCAGACGCGACTCTCACGCACGATGGCGCGAATCGCGGCCGCCGTGGCGACCACCACGAGTGAGAGGGCGAACTTCATCGGTGACCTCCACACTCGATCGTGGGCCTAGGAGGACTTGAACCTCCGACCTCTTCCTTATCAGGGAAGCGCTCTAACCGCCTGAGCTATAGGCCCGCACCGTCGATCCGGGCAGCACCGTGATGCTTTCCGAACCGAGGCACGAGATTACCGCACCGCGCGGCCAGGACCAAAACGCCGCCGGCCGCCGACCGCGCGGTCCGTCAATCCCGGTCCGCGAGAGTCACTTCCAGCCCACCGACCAGGTCGGAGGACAGGTTGTAGACGAAGGAGCCGACCGTGGTGAGCGCGGTGAAGAGAACCACGTTGATCAGACCGATCACGGCCGCGTAGCCGAAGATCTGACCCGCCGACACCAGACCGGCGTCGCCGGACGAGGCCACGATGTCGGAGAACGCGTTGTTCAGCCGATCCCAGACCCCCATGCCGTCGAGCACGAGGTACAGCAGCCCGACGGCCACCATCCACACGAAGAACAGCGACACCGAGATCACCAGGGACAGCTTCAGCATCGACCACGGGTCGAGCTTCCGGACCTGCACGGTGGCACGCAACGGCTCACCGGGCGCCGACGGACGCGGTGTCGCGACCGGGAGGGCCCGCTCGGTGCGCGGTTCCTCGTGACCCGGATGCCGCACGGTGGACAGATCCGGCATGTCCGTCGGCAGATCCTTGCGCTCGATGTTGCGCGTGGGTCCGTCGATGACAGCGGCCTTGCTCGCCTTCGCACCGCCGTCGGATCGGCCCTGCGCCGCGGGGCCGCTGGGGCCGCCGGAGCCGCTCGGTCCGACGGGTCCCGCCGGAGCGCCCGGGCCGGCCGGAGGCCGGGGGCCGGCGGGGGGTCGAGGCCCTGCCGGCGCCGCGGGGCCGGACCCCTGCTGTCCGGACCCCGGTTGCACCGACGAGGCGGACCCCGCCTGGCCGGGTCGCTGCTGCAGGTTGGTCTGCGGCTGACGCTGCGGACCCTGCTGCACCCGACCCTGCTGCCCTGGAGACTGCTGGCCCGGGCCCTGCTGCGGACCCTGCTGCGCCGGGCGGGCCGGACCCTGCTGCGCCGGACCCTGACCGGCGGGCCGCGGCGGAGCGGCGTCCGCCCGCGGGGTCCCGGTGGGGGGTGTGGCGTCGGAACCGGTCGGCGCGCCGTCGGCTCCGGTGGGGCGACCGGCTGCGGGCGTGTCGGGATTGGTCACGGTGCTTACGACTCCTTCGATCCGTCGGTGTCTCCCGTCGGGAGATCCTCCGGCTCGTCCGCGTTGCGTGCGATGGCCAACAAGGTGTCGCCGTCCCCGAGGTTCATCAGACGCACGCCCTTGGTCTGGCGTCCGGCCCGTCGAACCTGCTTCGCCGCGGTGCGGATGACACCGCCGCTCGAGGTGATGGCGTAGAGCTCGTCGTCGTCGTTCACGATGAGCGCTCCCACCAGCGTGCCACGACGGGCGTCGAACTGGATGGTCAGCACGCCCTTGCCGCCGCGTCCCTGGGGCGGGTAGTCCTCCATGGCGGTGCGCTTGGCGTAGCCGCCGGAGGTCGCGACCAGCAGGTACGTGCCTTCCTTGACCACGTTGAGCGAGAGCAGTCGGTCCTCGCCGTTGAAGCGCATGCCCTGCACGCCGGAGGTGGCGCGGCCCATCGGCCGCAGGACCTCGTCGGTGGCGGAGAACCGGATCGACTGACCCTGGGCGGAGACGAGCAGCAGGTCGTCGTCGGCGCTGCACAGGACCGCGCCCACCAGCTCGTCGTCGCCGCGCAGGTTGACGGCGACGATGCCGCCGGACCGGTTGGAGTCGAAGTCCGAGAGCTTGGACTTCTTCACCAGGCCGGCCTTGGTGGCGAGCACCAGGTAGGGGGCGTCGTCGTACGTCTTGATCTGGATGATCTGCGCGATGCGCTCGTCGGGCTGGAACGCGAGCAGGTTGGCGACGTGCTGGCCGCGCGCCGTGCGATTGGCCTCGGGCAGCTCGTACGCCTTGGCCCGGTAGACCCGGCCCTTGGTGGTGAAGAACAGGATCCAGTCGTGCGTCGAGCAGACGAAGAACTTGCTGACGATGTCGTCCTGCTTGAGTCCGGCGCCCTGCACGCCCTTGCCGCCGCGCTTCTGCGAGCGGTACAGGTCGGTGCGGGTGCGCTTGGCGTAGCCGGTCTCGGTGATGGTGACGACGACGTTCTCCCGCGCGATGAGGTCCTCGTCGCTGACGTCGCCGTCGCTGGCGATGATGCGGGTCCGGCGATCGTCACCGTGCTTCTCGACGATCTCGGCGAGTTCGCTGCGGACGATCTCGCGCTGGCGCTCCGGCCGGTCGAGGATGTCCTTCAGGTCGGCGATCTCGAGCTCGATGGCGGCGAGGTCGTCGACGATCTTCTGACGCTCGAGCGCGGCCAGACGACGCAGCTGCATCGCCAGGATCGCGTCGGCCTGGATCTGGTCGACGTCGAGCAGGTCCATCAGGCCCTGGCGCGCGACGTCGGCGTCGGCCGACCGGCGGATGAGGGCGATGACCTCGTCGAGCGCGTCGAGCGCCTTGACCAGTCCGCGCAGGATGTGGGCGCGTTCCTCGGCCTTGCGCAGCCGATACCGCGTGCGCCGGACGATGACGTCGAGCTGGTGGGTGACGTACAGCCGGATCATCTGGTCGATGCGCAGGGTGCGCGGCACGCCGTCGACGATCGAGAGCATGTTGGCGCCGAAGCTGGTCTGCAGCTGGCTGTGCTTGTAGAGGTTGTTCAGCACCACCTTGGCCACCGCGTCACGACGCAGCTTGATGACGATGCGCATGCCGACGCGGTCCGAGGACTGGTCCTCGATGTCCGAGATGCCGGCGATACGACCGTCTTTCAGCTGCTCGGCGATGGAGGCGATCATGTTGTCCGGGTTGACCTGGTAGGGCAGCTCGGTGATGACGATCTGCGTTCCACCGCGCTCGCCCTCCTCGATGTCGACCACACCGCGCATGCGGATGGATCCGCGGCCGGTGCGGTACGCGTCCTCGATGCCCTGCGAGCCGACGATCAGTCCGTGCGTCGGGAAGTCCGGGCCCTTGATCCGCTCGATCATGGCCTCGAGGGCCACGTCCTCGGGGGCGTCGTAGTTGTCGAGCGTCCAGTACACGCCCTCGGCGAGTTCCCGAAGGTTGTGCGGCGGAACGTTGGTCGCCATGCCGACGGCGATACCGCCGCTGCCGTTGGCGAGCAGGTTGGGGAAGCGGCTGGGCAGGACCGTCGGCTCGAGCGTGCGACCGTCGTAGTTCGCGACGAAGTCGACGGTCTCCTCTTCGATGTCCGCGAGCATCTGCATCGCGAGCGGCGTGAGGCGACATTCGGTATAGCGCATGGCCGCCGGACCGTCGTTGCCGCGCGATCCGAAGTTGCCCTGGCCGTCGACCAGCGGGTAGCGCATCGACCACGGCTGCGCCATGCGCACCAGCGTGTCGTAGATCGAGCTGTCACCGTGGGGGTGGTAGTTGCCCATCGTCTCCGCCACGGGCCGTGCGGATTTCACGTAACCGCGGTCGGGGCGGTAGCCGTTGTCGAACATCGCGTAGAGCACGCGACGGTGCACGGGCTTGAGGCCGTCGCGCACCTCGGGCAGCGCGCGTCCGACGATCACGCTCATGGCGTAGTCGATGTAGCTGTTCTGCATCTCCTGCTGGATGTCGACAGGCTCGATGCGGTCCGAGGTGGGGCCGTCCCCACCGGTCGGCGGGAGGGTGGTGTCGGTCATGCTGATCTCCTTGTGCGAGACCGCATCCCGCGCACAATCGGTCGTCCGTCGGGACGGCCACCGGGCGCGGGCGCGGCTGGTCGCTACACGTCGAGGAAGCGAACGTCCTTGGCATTACGGGTGATGAAACTGCGGCGAGCCTCGACGTCCTCACCCATGAGGATGGAGAACAGCTCGTCGGCGGCAGCGGCGTCGTCGAGGGTGACCTGCCGCAGCACGCGCACGCTCGGATCCATCGTGGTCTCCCACAGCTCCTTGGCGTTCATCTCGCCCAGACCCTTGTAGCGCTGGATGCCGTCGTCCTTGTTGATCTTCTTGCCCGCGGCGAGTCCCGCCTCGAGCAGACCGTCGCGCTCGCGGTCGGAGTACGCGAACTCCGGTTCCGCGCCGCGCTGCCACTTGAGCTTGTACAGCGGCGGCATCGCGAGGTAGACGTAGCCGTGCTCGACGAGCGGGCGCATGAAGCGGAACAGCAAGGTCAGCAGCAGCGTCGAGATGTGCTGCCCGTCCACGTCGGCGTCGGCCATGAGCACGATCTTGTGGTACCGGAGCTTGGCGATGTCGAACTCGTCGTGGATGCCCGTGCCGAACGCCGTGATGATCGACTGGACCTCGGTGTTCTTCAGCACGCGGTCGATGCGCGCCTTCTCCACGTTGATGATCTTGCCGCGCAACGGAAGAATGGCCTGGTACATCGAATCGCGGCCCGACTTGGCGGAACCGCCGGCGGAATCGCCCTCCACGATGTAGATCTCGCACTTGCTGGGATCGTTGGAGCGGCAGTCGGCCAGCTTGCCGGGCAGGCCGCCGATGTCGGTCGCGCTCTTGCGCCGCACCAGATCTCGCGCCCGTCGCGCCGCGGTCCGCGCCTGCATCGAGGCCACCGCCTTGCTGACGATGAGCTTCGCCTCGGCGGGGTTCGCCTCGAACCAGTGCGTCAGGTGCTCACCGGCGGCCTTCTGCACGAAGGACTTCACCTCGGTGTTGCCGAGCTTGGTCTTGGTCTGTCCCTCGAACTGCGGCTCGCCGACCTTCACGGAGATGATCGCGGCCAGACCCTCGCGGATGTCGTCGCCGCTGAGATCGCCGTCCTTCTCCTTGACGAGCTTCTTCTCCTTGGCGTACTTCTTCACCACCGTCGTCAACGCGGTGCGGAACCCTTCCTCGTGGGTGCCGCCCTCGTGCGTGTTGATGGTGTTGGCGAAGGTGTGGACCGACTCGGTGTACGTCTGGTTCCACTGCATGGCGATCTCGAGCTCGTGGCCGGTTCCCTTGGCGCCGAAGCCGATCACCGACGGGTGCTGCGCCGTCTTCGACTTGTTGATGTAGCGGACGTAGTCCTCGAGACCACCGGGGTAGTGGTAGGTCTTGGTCTTGACCTTGGTGTCCGCGTCGCCCTCGGCCTTCGGCATCTCGGCGAGCTCGTTGTCCGCCGTCTCGTCGGCGATCCGCTCCGCGTCGGACGCGCGCTCGTCGGTCAGCACGATGGTCAGTCCCTTGTTGAGGAACGCCATCTCCTGCAGCCGCCGCGCGACGGTCTCGAACTTGAAGACCGTGGTCTCGAAGATGTCCGGGTCCGGCCAGAAGGAGATCGACGTCCCGGTGCGGTCCGTCGGCTCGCCCTTCTTCAGCGGCCCCGGAACGGACCGGTCGTAGGTCTGCGTCCAGTGGTGGCCGGCGTTGTCCACCTCGGCGAGCAGCGTCGTCGACAGCGCGTTGACCACGGAGATACCGACACCGTGCAGACCGCCGGACACCGCGTAGGAGTCGGAGTCGAACTTGCCGCCGGCGTGCAGCTGGGTCATGACCACCTCGATGGTGGGGATGCCCGACGCGTGCATGCCGGTGGGGATACCGCGGCCGTCGTCGACCACCCGGACGCCGCCGTCGGCGAGCAGGGTGACCTCGACGGTGGTGGCGTGGCCGGCCATCGCCTCGTCGACCGAGTTGTCGACGACCTCCCAGATCAGGTGGTGCAGTCCGCGCTCACCGGTGGATCCGATGTACATACCGGGGCGCTTGCGCACCGCCTCGAGTCCCTCGAGGACGGTGATCGACGACGCGTCGTACTGCTTGGACTTGTCGCCGGGTGTGTCGCTCTTCCCCGAATTCCGGTCGGCCACGATCAGCTGTTCTCCTTCACGCCTCGTCCGCTCCCCCGCACACACCGGGACCCCGGTGACGTCGGCAGAGGACCTCGACCGAATGCGCGCGGCGCCACGACGGGGCCGCGCTCGGTGGTCTGTACCGGTCCATCGTACCGGTAACCGACGGCGAGAGCCGCACCTTGCCGTGCGAAACGCGGCCTCAGTGCCACAGAGACGGACTTTCGCGCCCTTCTGCGGGTCCGATCATGGGTCCGGGCGGTCGGGAACGTCCACGCGGTCAGAGGTCGAGAACCAGATCCTCTCCGGCCGCCCGCGAGACGCACACCAACATGTGGTCCTCCCGCTCGGCCGGGGACAGCCGCCGATCGCGGTGGTCCGGCGTTCCGTCCAGCACGCGAACCCGGCACGTTCCGCAGAACCCCTGCCGGCAGGAGTAGGCGATGTCCGGTCGGGCCTCGCGCAGGACGTCGAGGGCGGTGCGGTCGGACGGCACCTCCACGGTCTCCTCGGACCGGGCGAGCGTGATGCGGAACGGTTCCCCGGACACCACCGGCGGCGGCGAGAACCGCTCCAGGTGCAGCCGCGTCGCACCGGTCTGCTCGATGCCGCCGCGCACCAGATCCATCATCGGGGGCGGACCGCAGGTGTAGACCGAGCCGCCGTCGGGAGCGTGCCGCAGGAGGTCGGCCGCCGTCGGCAGACCGTCGACGTCGTCGCTGCGCACCGTGACGCGCTCGGGCTCCCACGTGGAGATCTCGTCGAGGTAGGGCGTCGCCGCGCGGGAGCGACCGGTGTGCACCAGGTGCCAGTCCATCCCCACCGCGCGGGCACGACGCACCATGGGCAGGATCGCGGTGATCCCGATGCCACCCGCGACGAACAGCGCGGAACCGGCGGCCACGAACGGAAAAGCGTTGCGCGGCCCCGTGATCACGATGCGGTCGCCCACCTCGAGGCCGTGCATCTCCCGCGAACCCCCGCCGCCGTCGGGAATCAGCCGGACCGCGATCGTGTACGCGTCCGACTCGAGCGGATCACCGCACAGGGAGTACTGACGTCGTCGTCCCGAGGGGAGTTCGACGTCGACGTGACTGCCCGGATGCCACGAGGGCACGTCCTCGCCGTCGACCCGGCGGAAGGTGAACTCCACGACGTTCTCGTCGACGCACACCGTCCGGCGCGCCACGAGGGTCATGTCCAGCCGGCGGACGACGGTCGGCGCCCCGACCCCCCGGAACTCCGACAGATCGAGCATGGCGAAGACCTTGTCGAGCCCGTCGGTGATCTGGGCGAGCGCCTCGTCCTGCTCCGGCCCGCCGAACAGATCCGTCGGAATGGTGCGGCTGGCCCGGTATCCGCGCACCGTCTCGAGGACGCGGGCGGCTTTGCGCCGTCGGCTGCTCACGTCGCGGCGGCCCGCGCCGCGGGCGACGACGCGAGGTAGTTCACGGCCAGCGCGGTGGAACTCTCCTGCGAGGGGTGGAAGTCCTTGGCGAAATACCGCACCGACGCCTTGGCGATGTCCTTCGCCGAGGGGAACAGGCCGGCCTTCATGACCCGGCGAACGTCGCGCAACCGCGCCTTGCGCTGCGACGGCGGCAACGTCGGATCGTTCTCCATCATGAACTTCAGTCCGCGTCCCCACATCGAGACGATGGACGGCGTCACCATGATGTAGGTCCGGACGCGGCGCCACCGGCTGGTGTCGAAGTACTGCAGCACGTCGAACGCGACCGCCCGGTGCTCCACCTCTTCGGCCCCGTGCCAGCGCACCAGGTCGAGCATCGTCGGATCGATGTCGGCCTCGTCGAGTGCCGGTTCGGTGAGCACCCAGTGGCCGAGGAACGACGTCAGGTGCTCGATGGCCGCGATGAGCGACAGGCGTTCGACCAGGCTGTTCTTGGTGTCCGTGGGTCGCTTGTCCAGCGCCACCCGGAACAGGTATTCCATGTGGCTCACGTACGGGGTCGGGTCGAGGCCGCGACTCTTCAACCAGTCGTGCACGCCGGTGTGCGCCTGGGCGTGCATCGCCTCCTGGCCGATGAAGCCGATGACGTCCTGACGGAGCTTCTCGTCGTGGATCATCGGCAGCGCCTCGGTGAACACGCGCACGAACCACTCCTCGCCCTCGGGGAGGAACAGGTGCATCACGTTCATCAGGTGGGTGGAGACGACGTCGTCGTTCATGTAGTGCATGCGCATGTCGTCCCAGCGGAACTCCACGTCCCGCGCGGTCAGCGTCACAGGTCCCGGGTCGTTGGTCACCGACACGATTGTTCCTCCTCAGCCCTGGTGAGCGGTAGGCGGGGCTCGTGCGGATATTCGGTCCGACGCCGACGCCCGGACGGGTACGACAGTGGGTAGAGCCGTCGAACGGTCCGTGACCTGCCCCTCGTCCCGACCGTAGAACGGCCCGCGCGACGGATCAACAACTGTTGAGAATTGTCAGCACGACGCTGCGCGGACGTTGTCACCCGTCGGCGACCGGTCGACCGCGGACCGGCGTTCGGTCAGCCGTACGTGTCGCGCGGACCACGGCCGGAGACGTGCCTCTCGCCCTTGCGCCAGCTCGGCGCGGCCGGCCCGGTGATGCGCAGACTCGTGACCACGCCGCTGCCGACCGCCGCGGCGATCCGGCCGAGGATCTGGGACTGCATCAACCGCAGCTGCGTGGCCCAGGCCGTCGATTCCGCCGTCACGGCCAGCACGCCGTCCCGCAACGTCGACGGCTGCGCGTGCGCGGCGATGTCGGATCCGACCACCGACTCCCAGCGGCCGAAGACCGTGCCCTCGTCCACCTTGGCCGACCACCCGCGCGACGCCGCCAACGACGCGGCGAGCGCCCCGAGGGCCTGCGGATCACGATCGTCCGGGCGCGCGGACGACCACGTGCGCGTCCGACGGGGACGGCGGACGTACGGCGAGCGACCCTGCCCCACCGCCTTGCCGTTCGCCTTGGCCGCGGCCCGCGCCGCCTCGAGGGCCTGCCGCGCGATGTCCGACCCCCGCGGAGCGGACGACGGGGACTCGTTCGCGCCGGAACTCGCCGGTGTCTCGCTCATACGTCCTCCTCCGTGTCCTGTCGAGTCTGCACCCGGTCACCGACACCCGACTCGGGAACGTGGTGCGTCGCCACGGACGCGCGGCTCGGTGTCCCGTCCGCGGTCACCGTGTCGTGCGCCCGGACGTCGACGCGCACCGCCGACAACTCGTCGGGCACGTCCTCACCGACCGCGGCCGTCACCAAAACCTGCTCCGCGGTCGCCGCCACGCGCGCCAGGGCGGTTCGGCGGGCACGGTCCAGTTCGGCGAACACGTCGTCGAGCAGGAGCACCGGATCGCTGCCCTCGCTGCGCAGAAGCGCGAACGCACCCAACCGCAAAGCCAGGGCGTACGACCACGACTCACCGTGACTGGCGAAGCCCTTCGCGGGATCGGTGCCCAGCACGAGCTCGAGGTCGTCCCGGTGCGGCCCGACCAGCGTGGTGCCCCGCTCGATCTCCCGGGTACGCACGACCGAGAGTTGCTGCAGGAACGCCGCTTCCAGGACATCGACGTCGTCCGGCTCCTCGGCACGGTCGAGATCGAACAGCTCGGGCGGGGCGGAGTCGCCGATCGAACACTTGTAACCCACCCGCGCGGGTCGCGACCCCGGCGCGATGTCGCGATACGCCTGCGACACATGGGGTCCGACGTCGCGGCACGCGCGCAGTCGATGCGCGACGATCTCGGCCCCGAACGCGGCCAACTGGCTGTCCCACACCTCGAGTGTCGCCAGCGCCGACGCGCCGTCCTGCGACGTCGTGCCGCGGCGCAGCGCGTAGCCACCGGACTTGAGCAGTGTCGACCGCTGACGGAGCACGCGGTCGTATTCCGTTCGGACAGCAGCCATTCGAGGCGACCGGGCCACGATCAACTCGTCGAGATAGCGACGACGCTCGGTGGGCTCGCCGCGCACCATCGCCAGATCCTCGGGCGCGAACAGCACCGTGTTCAGCACCCCGAGGATCTCCCGCGGACGACGCACGGGGCTGGTGTTCAGCCGCGCACGGTTCGGTCGGCCCGCCGCGATATCGACGTCGACGGTCAGCTCACGACCGAGGTTGACCACCGTCGCGCGCACGAGGGCCCGGTCGGCGCCGGTTCTGACGAGCGGGGCATCCGTCGCGACCCGGTGCGAGGACAGGGTCGCGAGGTACCCGAGCGCCTCGAGCACATTGGTCTTGCCGTGACCGTTGGGCCCCACCAACACGGTGGCGCCGGGGGTCAGCTCGAGCGCGAGCCGTTCCCAGGAACGGAAATCGACCAGCGTGGTGGATCGAACGAACACCTACGCACCGGTGGTCTCGGTGTTCGGGGCGCGCTGCACCGCGTGGCCACCGAACTGGTTGCGCAGAGCCGAGACCGCCTTCATCGCCGGGGAGTCCTGCTGACGCGACGCGAACCGCGCGAAGAGCGCCGCGGAGATCACGGGAGCCGGCACGGAGTGGCGGATCGCTTCCTCGACGGTCCACCTGCCCTCGCCGGAATCCTGTGTGTACCCGGAGATCTCGCTGAACGCCGGGTCCTCCTCGAGCGCCTTGACCAACAGGTCGAGCAGCCACGACCGCACGACGGTGCCCTTGGTCCAGGCCCGCACCACGCCGGTGACGTCCTCGATGAGATCCTCGGCCGCGAGCAGCTCGTAGCCCTCGGCGTACGCGTGCATCAGGCCGTACTCGATGCCGTTGTGCACCATCTTCGCGTAGTGACCGGCACCGACCGGGCCCGCGTGGACGAAGCCGTCGGCGCGCTCGCCCTCGGGGCGCAGCGCGTCGAAGATCGGCATGGCGCGCTCGACGTCGCCGGCGGCGCCGCCGACCATGAGGCCGTAGCCGTTGTCGAGACCCCACACGCCGCCCGAGACGCCGGCGTCGAGGTAACCGATACCCTTCTCGGACAACATCTTTCCGTGCACGGCGTCGTCGGTGAAACGAGAGTTGCCGCCGTCGATCACCAGGTCGCCCTCGGACAGGACGTCGGCCAGCTCGGTGACGGTCTCGCGCGTGACCGGGCCGGAAGGCACCATGACCCACACGATGCGCGGAGCCGGCAGCGCCTCGGCGAGGGCCGCGAGAGACGTCACGTCGGTGACCTCGGGCCGCGGGTCGTACCCGACGACCTCGATGTCGTGGCGGCGCAGCCGCTCGCGCATGTTGAACCCCATCTTGCCGAGTCCGATCAGTCCGATCTTCATGCGTGGTGTCCTCTCGAAATGGCGGTGAGCTGTCGACCGGGGGCGACTCAGCCCGGAAGGCGTACCGGCATCAGCAGATACGTGTACTCGCTGCGGGGAGCGGCGAAGGTGCCGCTCTCGTCGGCGGTCAGCTCCTCCTCGCCGGCGGGCCGCAACACGGCCGGACGGCTGGGGGTGGTGAATCCGAACGACACGCGCTCCGCGTGCAGCGAGTTCAGACCGTCGGTGAGGTACCCGGGGTTGAACGCGATGGTGAGCGGTTCGCCCTGGAAGTGCGCTTCGATGGACTCCTCGGCGCGACCGGCGTCGTCCCCGCCGGCCGACAGCGTGACGGTGTCCGCGGCGAACTCGAGGCGCACCTGGGCGCCCCGCTCGGCGAGCAGAGCGACGCGCTTGATGGCGTCGAGCAGCGGGGCGATCGGCACGGTGGCGACGGCGGTGTGCTCCGCCGGCAGGAGCTGACGGAACTTGGGGAACTCGGCGTCGAGCAGCCGCGTCGTGGTCCGACGGCCGTCGCCGACGATGCCGAGCAGACCGTCGTTGCCCACGTGCGAGGCGGATCCGAGCGCGAGCTGCACGGCCGAATCACCGCCTCCGCCGATGCTTTTCGCGGAATCCGAGAGCGTCTTCGCCGGGATGAGCACGGCGGCGCTGGTCCCGGCGGCCGCGGGGCTCCACTCGAGCTCACGCACCGCGAGACGGAAACGGTCGGTCGCGGCCAGGACCACGGCGTCGCCGTCGATCTCCATCCGGATGCCGGTCAGCATCGGCAGGGTGTCGTCCTTGCCGGCGGCGACCGCGACCTGCGAGATGGCCTGCGCGAAGACGTCGACGGGCAGCGTGCCGGTCTGCGACGGCAGCTCGGGCAGCGACGGGTAGTCCTCCACGGGCATCGTCGGCAGCGAGAACTTGGCGGTGCCGCAGGTGATGAGCACCTTGGTGCCGTCGACGGTGACGTCGACCGGCTTGGCGGGGAGCGACTTGGTGATGTCGGCGAGCAGCTTGCCCGACACGAGCACCTGGCCGCTGCCGGCCACCTCGACCGGAACGCGCACCTGCGCCGAGACCTCGTAGTCGAATCCGGAGACGGTCAGCCCGGCGTCGTCGACCGCGAGGAGGACCCCGCCGAGGACGGGAACGGCCGGGCGAGACGGAAGCGATCGAGCCACCCACGCGACGGAATCGGAGAAGTCGTCTCGAGCGACTCGAAACTTCACGGTGCCCAGCTCCATCGCTCGGGTGATCCTCTCGGTCGGCGGCTCGTGGTCGGTACGGCACCACGCGAAGCGGTGGGCACAGCACACGCTAGGCGCTCGACGGCTCGCTGGAAAGTCGGGGCCACGGACCGCTCGGCGGCGGATCGGATGGCGGGTCGGGCCGCCGAACGGGTGTGGACCGATCGCTCCCCACACCTCTTTCGAAAAGAGTGTTCTTGGAAAGAACTACAAGCAACAGTCATAGGTCCTGTGGAACCTGTGGAGCGAGCCCATCCGGCGCTGGTGACACGGCGTGGCGGCTCGAGGATCGACCCGGGAGTGGATTCGGGACGCGGGCGGCCCGGGTGTGGACGGCCGATGACCCGTCGGAGAACTCCACGTTTCATCCCCGGGGAATCCCCGTTTTCCACACAGTTGTCCACAGGTGTGTATCGACGTGAGGTCGAGACGCAGAACGGCCCCCGATCGGTCCGCGCGGGCGGTGATCGGGGGCCGTCGAGACCCTTCGAGTGATGACGAGGGGCCGGGAGTCAGCGACTGGAACGTTGTTTGATGCGCGCGGTGAGTTCCTGAACCTGGTTGTACGTCCGATGCCGCTCGGTCATCTCCTTGCGGATCTTTTTGTCCGCGTACATGACGGTGGTGTGGTCCCGGCCGAAGGTCTGACCGATCTTGGGCAACGACAGGTCGGTGAGCTCGCGGCACAGGTACATGGCGATCTGACGGGCCTGGGCGATCGCCCGGGCCTTCCCGGGTCCGCACAACTCCTCGATGGTGGTGTCGAAGTACTCCGCGGTCACCGCCATGATCGTGGCGGCGTTGATCTCCACGCCGGGGGCGTCGGGAATGAGGTCGTGCAGCACCACCTCGGCCAGCTTGGTGTCGAGGGTGTGGCCGTTGAGCGAGGCGAACGCGGTCACCCGGATCAACGCGCCCTCGAGCTCGCGGATGTTGCGCTCGATGCGACTGGCGATCAACTCGAGGACGTCGTGCGGCACGTCGAGGCCGTCCATCTGCGCCTTCTTGCTCAGAATCGCGATGCGCGTCTCGAGCTCCGGCGGCTGGACGTCGGTGATCAGACCCCACTCGAACCGCGTGCGGAGCCGCTCCTCGAGGGTGGCCAGCTGCTTCGGCGGCCGGTCGGAGGACACCACGATCTGCTTGTTCGCGTTGTGCAGCGTGTTGAAGGTGTGGAAGAACTCCTCCTGGATACCTTCCTTGCCCTCGATGAACTGGATGTCGTCGACCAGCAGCACGTCCGTCTCCCGGTAGCGGCGCTTGAACGCCACCTTGCGGTCGTCCCGGAGGCTGTTGATGAAGTCGTTGGTGAACTCCTCGGTCGAGACGTACTTCACGCGCATCCCGGGGAAGAGGCGCTGCGCGTAGTGGCCGGCCGCGTGCAGCAGGTGCGTCTTGCCCAGGCCGGAGGAACCCCACACGAACAGCGGGTTGTACGCGCGGGCGGGGGCCTCGGCGATGGCGACGGCGGCCGCGTGCGCGAATCGGTTGGACGCGCCGATCACGAAGGTGTCGAACGTGTACTTCGAGTTCAGGCTCGTCCCGGTCGGCGCGGAGGTGCTGGCGCGCGGCGGCGCGGTGTACGACGTGGGCCACGAGTTCTGGACGGCGGTCAGCGCGTCGCGGTCGTCGTCGACCTCCTCCTGGTCACCGCTCTCGGTGTCCGACGGTTCGCCCGTGGACGAGTCCGAGAGGAAGCGTCGACGGAACACCGGTCCGGACGGAGCCGGCTCGTACTTGTGGTCCGGCTCGTCGTCCTCCACCTCGTCCGCGTGCGGAGCCAGGCGAACACCGAGCCCCTCCACGGGAACGGCGAGGTGGCGGCCCAGGGCGGAGAGGATGGGTTCGCGCAGCCCGCGCTCGACGGCTTCCTGCGCCAGCGGCGAGGGCACCGACAGCAGGGCGAACCCCTGCGTGAGGGTGATCGGGCGCACCAGAGCCAGCCAGGCCTTCTGGGCGCGCGAGAGTGTCGCGCCGGTGTTCGAGCCGTCGGTGAGTTCGGCGACGACATCGGGCCACACTCCGGCCAAAACGTCCGGATCGTCCTGCACGATGTCCTCCCAGTCGGGCCGGGAATCACCCGCGGCCGATGTGACGCGAGCTCCGTGCGAGCCGGCGTCGGCACTCGCGAATATGCCACCCGACCAGTGTTTCCACATAATTATCCACAGCTGTGGACGAACGACACCGGTGTAGCCCGCGCGCCCGGCGGGATCACGGTGTCCCGACGGCGGAGAGCACGGGCCGCGCGGTCGACACGGCCTCCGACCTGCATCGATGTCGACGACACGCGGTCTGCGGCGGCTCGACGGCACGTCGGCTGCGGTGGTGCTGAGGTAGGTCGGTCCCCCCGGCGGTGACGATTCCGCATCCGCCCGCGGGAGAAATTAGCACCCCGGGCGACGCCCAACAAGGCAAACGGTTCGGTCCGGTCGGATTGCTCGCTCCCCGGGGTGCTCGGCCTGCAGTTTGACCCTGTTCGCCGCCGTCAGTACCCTCGAACGGTCACCTGCTGCGCACATGTGCGGTATGCGAATCCGCCGCGGCGGCCGCGCGGGTGGCCACCCGAACTCGAGTTCACCGAACTCGCGACCACCAGCACACCATCGGCGCCCGTCGCGGCGTCGACGTATCGAGGAGTTACACCGTGGCCAAGGGCAAGCGGACGTTCCAGCCGAACAACCGTCGTCGTGCACGCGTGCACGGCTTCCGTCTGCGCATGCGGACCCGCGCCGGCCGCGCCATCGTGTCGGCTCGTCGCAACAAGGGTCGCGCGTCCCTGACGGCTTGATCCGTCTCGGCGCACGCACAGCCAACCGTCCGGCGCGGTGATCGGAGGCTCGGGTGCTCCCCGATCGGCATCGCCTCCATCGCTCGGCGGATTTCCGAGCGACGACGCGCGGCGGCCGACGTGTGGGCCGGCGTGACCTGGTCGTCCACGTGACGACCCGTCGCGCCGGTGATCCGTCCGTCGCCGGACCGCGAGTCGCGCGGGTGGGCTTCGTCGTCAGCAAAGCAGTGGGGCCGGCGGTGACTCGACATCGAGTCGCTCGCCGGCTTCGTCATGTCTGCGTCCCGGTCGTGACCGCCCTGGCGGACGACGTCGACGTGGTCGTGCGAGCCCTGCCCGGGGCGGCGACGGCCTCGTCGTCCGAACTCGACCGCCAGCTCCGGTCCGGACTGCGTCGACTCGGCGCGTTCGCCGAGACCCCGAGCGCTGCGCCCGCACCCGGTCGCAGCCCCGCCGCGCGGTGACCACTCCCGCGCGTGGCCTGCGGGCCGTGGCCTCGTGGCCCGCTCGCGGCGCGATCGTCCTGATCGAGCTGTACCGAACCTACGTCTCTCCGTTGCGTCTTCCGACGTGCCGGTTCACCCCGACCTGCAGCGAGTACGCCGTCGAGGCGCTGCGGACGCGCGGTCTGGTGATCGGCACGATTCTGAGCGTCGTGCGTCTGCTGAAGTGCGCGCCCTGGCACCCTGGAGGATGGGACCCGGTGCCGGAACGGCGCCGCCGCGGTGCCCCTCCGGTGTCGGACCGGCGCCACGACGAGTCCGGTCCCGATCATCCGCACCTGGATGGAACGAACATAAGGAGTACCTAGAGTCGTGCTCGACTTCATCTATTACCCGGTATCCGGAATCCTCTGGGTCTGGCACAAGGTGTTCGGTGCCGTCCTCGGCGCCGACTCCGGCTTCGCCTGGGCCCTGTCGGTGGTGTTCCTGGTGTTCACCCTGCGACTGCTGCTCTACAAGCCCTTCGTCAAGCAGGTGCGGACCACGCGTCAGATGCAGGAACTGCAGCCGCAGATCAAGGCGCTGCAGAAGAAGTACGGCAAGGACCGCCAGAAGCTCGCCCTGGAGATGCAGAAGCTCCAGAAGGAACACGGGTTCAACCCGATCATGGGCTGCCTCCCCGTGCTGGCCCAGGCGCCGGTGTTCATCGGTCTGTTCCACGTGCTGCGCTCGTTCAACCGCACCGGAACCGGGCTCGGTCAGCTGGGCCTGAGCCCCGAGGTCAACGCGAACACCCCCAACTACTTCTTCAGCGTCGACGACGTGCAGTCGTTCCTCTCGGCCCGGCTCTTCGGTGCGCCGATCTCGGCGGCGATCACCTCGCCCGACTCCGTGCTCATCGCGTTCGAGCCGTTCGGCGGCATCCCGTCCGTGTGGCCGATCGTCGCGGTGTCCGTGCCGCTGATGATCATCGCGTCGGTGGCGACGCACCTGAACTCCCGCGCGTCCGTGGCCCGGCAGTCCGCTGCGGCGGCCGCCAACCCGCAGGCCGCGATCATGAACAAGCTCGCGCTGTACGTCTTCCCGCTGGGCGTGCTCGTCGGTGGACCGTTCCTACCCGTCGCGATCCTTCTCTACTGGGTGAGCAACAACGTGTGGACCTACGCGCAGCAGCACCTGGTGTTCGGCCGCATCGACAAGGAAGAGGCCGCGGCCAAGGAAGCCGCCATCGAGCGTCGCAACGACAACGCGCCCAAGCCCGGCGCTCGCCCCGACCTCGCCAAGAAGAAGCCGGCCCCCGGAGCCAAGCCGCAGCGTCCCGTGGCGTCGACCGACGACGCGAGTGCCACGGGAGCCGCCGGTTCCGGCAGCCCGACCACGCCCAAGAAGAAGAAGACCCCGCCGGGTCGGGTGCGACCCAAGGGTCAGCGCCGGCGCTGATCGGCGCTCTCTGCTCCACCTTCTCCGCATTCCCTCCCCTCCCCCTCCGCGAACCGGAGGACGACGCGAACGGACACTGGACCTGTGACCACCGACGCACGCACCGACGCAGCCGCCACGACTGCCGACGCCGATGCCGCCACGACCGCCGACGTCGCCGAGACGTCGCCCGAGCAAACCGCCGCGACTGTCGACGCGCAGAGCGACCCGGCCACGGCCGAGGACGACGAGTCCGAGGACGGCGAGGACTACCTCGTCGAAGAAGGCGAGATCGCCGGTGACTACCTCGAGCAGCTGCTCGACGTCCTGGACTTCGACGGTGACATCGACCTCGACGTCGAGGGCGACCGCGCGGTCGTCTCGATCGACGGCGGCAAGGATCTGACCAAGCTGGTCGGGCGGACCGGCGAGGTCCTCGACGCGCTGCAGGAGCTCACGCGACTGGCGGTGCAGCAGAGCACCGGCGAGCGCAGCAAGCTGATGCTCGACATCGCCGGGTGGCGCGCCGCCCGCCGCGAGGAACTGACGTCGCTGGGCACTGCGGCGGCCGAGCGGGTCGCCCGCGACGGTGGACGTGAGGCGCTGGATCCGATGACCCCGTTCGAGCGCAAGATCGTGCACGACGCCGTCGCGACGGTCGACGGCGTGACGAGCGAGAGCGAGGGCGCCGAGCCGAACCGGCGGGTGGTCGTCGTCAAGGAGTGACGCGACCGGTTCCACCGGGACACCGAACGGGGTGCGGCTGATGCCGCGCCCCGTTCGTCGTCTGTGGGGGTCGACGCTCGGCCCTCGGTGTCCCCGGTGGACGTCGGTGTCGGGCGCTAGAGTGCGTCGTCGGGTCGGACCCGGACTGCTCCGAGACGACCTTCCGAATTACACGAGTGTGGTTTCGAGCGCGGCGAGGCGACACGAGAGGATGTTTCACGTGGAACACGACAGCACGGACGAGTCCGCCGACTGGGTGCCCGATGCGGTGCAGCGGGTGTTCGGGGATCGCGCCGATCTGGCCCAGCAGTACTGGACGTCGCTGAGCACCGACGGCGTCGAGCGCGGGCTGATCGGTCCGCGCGAGGTGCCCCGGCTGTGGGAGCGCCACCTGCTCAACTGTGCCGTGGTCGGCGAGTTGATTCCCGACGGCGCGTCGGTGGTCGATGTCGGCAGCGGAGCCGGGCTGCCGGGTATCCCGCTGGCGATCGCGCGACCGGACCTGACGGTGTTCCTCGTGGAGCCGCTGCTGCGGCGGTCGGTGTACCTCGCCGAGATCGTCGACGCGTTGGGACTGTCGGCCACGGTGGTGCGCGGGCGTGCCGAGCAGCCCGGTGTGGTGAAGGAGGCCGGGGGCGCCGACGTGGTGACCTCCCGCGCCGTGGCGCCGCTCGAGAAGCTGGCCCGCTGGTCGCTCCCCCTCGTGCACGAAGGCGGCGTCATGCTGGCCCTCAAAGGCAGCACCGCGGAGGACGAGATCGAGCGCGACCGGGCTGCGCTGACACGCCTCGGCGCTTCCGGCCCCGACGTCGTGCTGTGTGGTCGGGACGTCGTCCCGCAACCCACTATCGTGGTACGTGCGGAGCGGGTGCATAGAACCCACCGCGCCTCACGCTTCTCCGCCGGCTCCTGAGTCCGGGCCGAACCGCGAGACCTGAAGTCACCACACCCTGAAGGAGCCTGCATGTCGGGTGAGTCGACCAATCACGTTTCACGTGAAACACCGGCCTCGGTTTCACGTGAAACCGGTGTGGGTTCGGGTGGACCGACCAGGGGGGCCGACCCGTACGGCTACTCGCCGATGACGACGGACGACACTCCGATCGGGGCGGCCGCGCAGCGCGCGAGTCAGGTGCTCCACCCGAGTGGCGTGTCCCTGCCGAAGCCGAAGCACCGCCGAGTCCTGACGATCGCCAACCAGAAGGGCGGCGTGGGCAAGACCACCACCGCCGTGAACCTCGCCGCGGCACTCGCGATCCAGGGCCTGTCCGTGCTCGTGGTGGATCTCGATCCGCAGGGCAACGCGTCGACGGCTCTCGGCGCCGAGCACACCTCGGGGACCCCGTCGAGCTACGAGTTGTTGCTCGGTGAGATCGCGGCCGTCGATGCCATCCAGAAGAACCCGAAGAACCCCCGACTGATGTGCATCCCCGCCACCATCGACCTGGCCGGCGCGGAGATCGAACTGGTGTCGATGGTCGCCCGGGAGGGTCGCCTGAAGACTGCTCTGTCCGACAGTGCGCTCGACGAGTTGGACCTCGACTTCGTCCTCATCGACTGCCCGCCGTCGCTGGGACTGCTCACCGTCAACGCGATGGTGGCGGCGTCGGAGGTGCTGATCCCCATCCAGTGCGAGTACTACGCGCTCGAGGGCGTGGGGCAGCTGCTCCGCAACATCGAGCTGGTCCAGGCGCACCTCAATCCCGCCCTGCACGTCTCGACCGTGATCCTGACGATGTACGACGGACGCACCAAGTTGGCGGATCAGGTCGCGGACGAGGTGCGGAGCCACTTCGGCGGCGCCGTCCTCAAGTCCGTGATCCCGCGCAGCGTGAAGGTGTCGGAGGCACCGGGGTACGGCATGACCGTGCTCGACTACGACCCGGGTTCACGTGGAGCGATGTCCTATCTCGATGCGGGCCGCGAGATGGCGGCCCGTGACGCATCCGAGCGGGCAGGTACGGAGGTCTCGGGCGCATGAGTCAGACACGCAAGGGCGGTCTGGGCCGCGGACTGGCCGCTCTCATCCCCACCGGACCCGGCCAGGGTTCCGGACTCGGTGCCGCCGCGGCGGACGTCGTGATCGGTGGCGACGCGGCGGCGACGGCGCCCACCCCCACTCCCCCGGCGGTGACGTCGGAGGAGGACTTCGCGCCCGCCGGCGCGACCTATCGCGAGATCCCGCCCGGCGCCATCGAGCCGAATCCGAAGCAGCCGCGGACGGTCTTCGAGCAGGACGCGCTCGACGAGTTGGTGCATTCCATCCGCGAGTTCGGGCTGATGCAGCCGATCGTCGTGCGCCAGATCGGCCGGGATCGGTACCAGCTGGTCATGGGCGAGCGCCGGTGGCGGGCCAGCCAGGAGGCCGGGCTGGATGCCATTCCGGCCATCGTGCGGGAGACCGCCGACGACACCCTGTTGCGCGACGCGTTGCTCGAGAACATCCACCGAGTGCAGCTGAATCCCCTCGAGGAGGCGGCGGCCTACCAGCAGCTGCTCGAGGAGTTCGACGTGACCCACGATCAGCTCGCGGCGCGGCTCGGTCGTTCGCGGCCGGTCATCACCAACATGATCCGCCTGTTGCGACTCCCCATCGCGGTACAGCGCCGCGTCGCCGCCGGCGTGCTCTCCGCCGGGCACGCCCGCGCTCTGCTCTCCCTCGAGGCGGGCGCCGCGGCGCAGGAGGAGCTCGCGGCTCGGATCGTGGCGGAGGGCATGTCGGTTCGCGCCACCGAGGAGGCCGTGACCCTGGCCAACCGGGAGGGTCCCGCCGGCCCCGCCCCGGCGCCTCGTCGCAAGCCGATCCAGATGCCCGGCCTCCAGGACGTCGCGGAGCGGCTGTCCAACTCCTTCGACACCCGCGTCACGGTCAGTCTGGGCAAGCGCAAGGGCAAGATCGTGGTCGAGTTCGGCTCGGTCGACGATCTCGAGCGGATCGTCGAGATGATGGAGCGGCAGAAGTCGTCGTGACCCCGGTTTCCCCGTACCGGGAACACCGCCACGTTTCGTCACTGTGACGATACGGCGACTCTGGTGACGAATGTCGTTGTGACACAACGGTATCGGGTGCCCGACCACCGGTCACCGCACCGATCGGTCCGGGTCGGCCCCGATCGCCTATTCTGAAAGGCGTCAGGGCGGTGCGAAGCTCCCGCCTTCGCACGTCGGGGTACGGAGGATGAGTCAGCGCGTGTCCATCGTCGTCTCCACACTCACCCTCGGCGGGTTCGACGCCCTCCCCGCTCACGATCGTCGGTGCGCCTTCTGGACGATGGACCCCGCGAGCCCCACCGTCGTCGACGCGGTCGATCCCGAGTTCGAGAAGGAAGCATGGTTGTCCATGCTGATGCTCCAGTGGGGACCCTGCGGTCAGGTGGCCACCGGGGCGACCGACTCGGCGGTCCCCGCGTCCGCGGACGCCATCGGCTGCGCGCTCTACGCACCCCCCGATTCCGTTCCGCGGGTGTCGCACTTTCCCACCGCCCCCGTCAGCCCGGACGCCGTGTTGCTGACGTCGCTCTCGACCCCGCCGGTGGACGACTCGGGACAGGCCGACGAGGTGCGGGAGGCACTGCTCGGCGCGGTGGTACGCGATCTGGTCAATCGCGGCGTGCGCGCCCTCGAGTCGTTCGGGGTGCGGCGAACGGACGACGAGATCGCCGCCGAACGGGACGGTGGCCTGTCGGGCCGGTGCGGAGACACCACGTGCATGACCGACGCGGCCTACCTCGAGAAGTACGGGTTCGAGGTGGTCGCACCCCATCACCGGTTCCCACGCCTCCGGCTCGAGCTCGACCGCGACCACGGGTGGAAGGAAGACGTGGAGGCGGCACTGGACCGTCTGCTCGAGGCGGCCGCACTCACCGTGGTCGAGCAGGACGCTCGGGTGGCCGTCGGAGCTCGGTGACGGCGCCGGGACCGGATGTCGGGTCCCGCGGTCAGGACCGTTCGGCTGCGGCCAACTCGTAGGCGAGCAGCTCGGCGAACGTGAAGGTGCCGGTGGGCTGATCGTCCTGGCCGAGCAGGTACAGCCGCTTGACCGCCACCAGGATGGCCTCGGCCACGATGTCGCGCTGACGGGGATCGGCCAGCACGGCGACGTCGTGCTCGTTGGTCAGGTAGCCGAGGTCCAGCTGCACCGTCGGCATGTTGGTCAGGCGCAGGAGATCCCACGTACGGCCGTGAGAACGGCAGTCCTGCAACGACGTTCGCGCCACGATCTCACGCTGGATGTAGCTCGTGAGCACCTGTCCGATGAGCGAGGTCGAGCCGTGCGAATTGCCGAAGTGGAAGCTCGCCACCCCGCCGGCCAACGGGCTCGAATGGGTGCTGCAGCGCAGCGAGATCATCAGATCCGCGCCGATGCTGTTGGCCGTCTCGGCCCGCTGTGCGGTGGTGGGATCGGTGCCCCGCGCGCGCGAGAGGTAGGTCTCCATACCCGTGGCCGCCATACGGCCCTCGAGCCGACCGGCCAGGTCCCACAGGATGGCTTCCTCGGTGATGGTGCTGCCGTCGACCGAGACCACCGCACCGGTGTTGTCACCGCCGAGACCGGGGTCGATGACGATGCGCTTGCCGGACAGTTGCGGCCCCGCGCTGCGCACCAGCTCCTCCTCGGAGATGGCGTGCGGCGACCCACCGGTGACGCGGGTACCCAGCAGATCGAGCGCGCGCAGCGTCGCCGGTCCGCAGATGCCGTCGGGCGACAGGCCGATCTCGCCCTGGAACGACGACAGGCTCTCGTGGGTCTGGGCGCCGAAGTACCCGTCGACTCGGCCGTCGTAGAAGCCGAGGTCCTGTAACCGGCGCTGCAGCGTGGCGACGTCGTCGCCGTACAGCGGGGCGGCCAGCTGGTAGATCAGCGTGCGCGCGCCGAGCCGGAAGGAGGCTTCCTTGATGGAACGGTAGGTCGCGGTGTCGACCTCGCCGGTGACCAGCAGACCGCGCTGCTGCTGGAATGCGCGGACGGCCTCACCGAGACGAACATCGAACGCCACGTTCGGTTCGGTCCAGGCAGCTGACCGGTCCTGGGCCGAGTCCGGCGGAGCCAGGAAACCGAGGGTGCTCAGAATGTCCCTGATCTCCGCGACGGCCGGACCGGTGTCGCCGTGACGGAGTGGTTTCATGCTGTTCGGCCCTTCCTTCGTGTCGGTCGTCGTCTCCCCGGACGCCGGACCGTTCCGGCGGCCCCGCGTGAGCAACCGTCCGATTGTCTCAGACGATGATGCGCGCCGGACAATCGTCGCGCCCCGCTACGGCACGACGCCCGGCGTGTCGCGCACACCGGGCGTCGTGAAACAGATCGAGACGGACGATCAGGACAGCACGTCCTCCAGGTCGCGGAGCAGGGCGGCCTTGCCCTTGGCGCCGACGATGGTCTTCACGGGCTCCCCGCCTTTGAACAGGATCATGGTCGGGATCGACATGACCTTGAAGTCACGCGCAGCCTTGGGGTTCGCGTCGATGTCCAGCTTCGCGACGGTCAGCTTGTCGCTGTGCTCGCCGGCGATCTCGTCGAGAACCGGGGCAACCATCTTGCAGGGGCCGCACCAGGTGGCCCAGAAGTCCACGAGAACGGGCTTGTCGCTCTCGAGAACCTCGGAGCCGAAGGTGTCGTCGCTGATCGTGACGGTGTTGGACATGCGCTTCTCCATCGAGGGGTGGTGGGTGGGGTCGGGGAACGGGGGGTCAGACGCTGACGGCGTCGACGTCCCGGTCGGCGTTCTCGATCGTGTTCTCGGTGATCTCGCCCTGCTCGGCGAGCCACCGCTCGGCGTCGATCGAGGCGGAGCAGCCGGTGCCAGCGGCGGTGATGGCCTGCTGGTAGACGTGGTCGACCAGGTCGCCGGCCGCGAAGACGCCGTCGATCGAGGTGGCGGTGGTGGGCGCCTGGACCTGCACGTAGCCGTCGTCGTCGAGGTCGACCTGACCGCGCACCAGCTCCGAGCGGGGGTCGTGGCCGATGGCGACGAAGATGCCGGTGACGTCGAGGACTCGCTCCTCGCCGGTGACGGTGTCCCTGATCTTCAGGCCCGTGATTCCGGTGTCGCCCTGCATCTCGAGGACCTCGGCGTTGGTGACGAAGGAGATCTTCTCGTTGCTCTTGGCCCGCTCCAGCATGATGCGGGAGGCACGGAACTCCTCCCGGCGGTGCACGATGGTGACCGAGCGCGCGAACCGGGTGAGGAACGTCGCCTCCTCCATCGCGGAGTCGCCGCCGCCGATCACGGCGATGTCCTGGTCACGGAAGAAGAAGCCGTCGCAGGTGGCACACGCGGAGACGCCGCGGCCGAGCAGCTCCTGCTCGCCGGGCACGCCGAGGTAGCGCGCCGCAGCGCCCATCGCCAGGATGACGGCGCGGGCGGAGTACACGGTGCCGTCGACGGTCACCGTCTTGACGTCGCCGGTCAGATCCAGGGCCTCGACGTCCTCGGTGCGGATGTCGGCGCCGAAGCGCTGCGCCTGCTCGCGCATCTGCTCCATGAGGTCCGGGCCCATGATGCCGTCACGGAAGCCGGGGAAGTTCTCCACCTCGGTGGTGGTCATGAGTGCGCCACCGAACTGGGTGCCCTCGAACACCAGGGGCTTCAGTTCCGCCCGCGCCGCGTACACCGCTGCGGTGTATCCGGCAGGGCCGGATCCGACGATGATCAAGTCGTGGATGTCCGTGCTCTGGATGTCCGGGGTCGTCATCTTCGCCTTCCGTGGTGAGGGTGCCGTGCAGGGAAACACACGGCCGGCGGTGCACACACCGTGTGTCGCCGTCGATCGCCTCAACACTAGGTCAGCGGCAGTTGTTCCCCGTCAGCCGATGTCCGCCCGCGAGACGGTGTCGGGGATGCCGGGTCCGCACCGCGGCCCGACGGCGAGGGCGATCAGCGCGCCGGGTGTCCGACCGGGCAGCACCACCAGAGTCGCCTCCCGCCCGTCGAGCGTGACGGGCCCCGACCCCAGAACCGGCGTGTCGGCCGCGACACCGTTGGCGGCCAGACACGCCGTCAGGGCCGACGCGGTCGCGAACGGACCGTCGTCCCGCCGACCGATCAGCGTGGACACCTCGGCGCGGATCACCTCCGCGCGCGGGGCGGCCACCGGGACGGACGTGGTGTCGGACGCGGGCCACAGAGTCACCCCCGCCCCGACTCCGACCACCAACGCCGCCGCCGCGGCCACCGCGCCGAGTGCTCCCCGCCGAGACGACCCCCACGACGACGAACCGTGCGCCGGGGCCGCCGCGAGCGCCGCGTGCACTCGTGCCGCCACGTGGGGCGGAATCGGGGCCTCGGCCTTGAGATCGGCGCCGCGAGCCCGCAGGAGCCGCCGCACGTCCTCGAGTTCGTGGAGGGGGACGACGGCATCGCGGGGCGCGGAGGCGGGCGGTCCGACGCGTGCCTCGTCGGCCCGGTCGCCGTCAGTGGTCATGCCCTCTTGGACGCGCCACCGGTCGATTCGGTTCCCGGTGCCGGGCGGGCGCCGGTCCGGCGCGCCGACCCGGACGTCCCGGAAGCCGAGACCGTTCGGCGGCGGGTGTCGGGGGCCGATGCCGCGCTCGCGTCGGGTCCCGCGTCGTCGATCCGAACCGACCGCAGAATATCGGCCAGCTTCTGCCGGCCACGGGCGCAGCGGCTCTTGACGGTGCCGGGCGGCACCCCCAGCGCGGCGGCGGCGTCGGCCACCGAGTACCCCTCCATGTCCACCGCGACGATCGCGGCCCGCTGGTCCGGCGGCAGGGTGAACAGCGCCCGCTCGACCACCATCGACAGATCCAGATCGGCGTACCGATCGGACGGATCGCGGGGTTCGCGCACGTCGTCGTCCAGCGGGACGGTGGGGCGCACCCGGTTCCGGCGGATGCGGTCGAGGCACGCGTTGACCACGAACCGTGTTTCGAGCGTTGGTTGGCACAAACTAGCGTTGATCAAGTTGGCGACCTGGCGTTTCACCGCTTGCGGCGTTGGTTAGATCCAGCTGTTACTTGCTCTGCTGCGGACGGGCTGCGGACAACATGCCCTGCTCGTCGTTGACGAAAGCGCGTGACACTGGGGGCAACCGGATTCGTCAAAGATGCTTCGCTCACACGTTCGATCGACCTGCTACCGTGCGCTGGCGGGCCGGGTGGGAGCTGTGGCTCCGGGAAGCATCCGGCCCGCTCTGCGAGCTACCAATCTGCGGGCTTGGTCCATCGCGCCGCGACCGTCTCGGGCAGTTGGTTGTCCTGATAGTGTTTCGGCGACAACTGTGCCCAGAAGTGCCGCCCTGGTCCGTCTGTTTTCAGGCCCCTCAGGGCGCCGGCCAAGGGCTTATCGCCAGGGTTGACCGTGCCAACAGGCACAAAAGTCCGAGCGATCTCAAGCGGGAGGGCCAGGTCGGAGTCGTTCGAGATCACGATCGCACCGTCGACCTGGTTCGTTAGGACGTCCGCGAGGAGGTGGGTCGCCACATTGACGTCCGAGCCCTTCTCCTCCCTCATTCGCACGGTCGCCAAGAGCATGCCAGCGGGCACCTTTGGATTCCGCTCAAGAGAGATCGGCAGCGAGGACGTCCAAGATTCGGTGCCGTCCGGTACTAGAAGCTCCGCTTTCCCGTTTGGCTTCTTCACCGCAAGCGGGGCGCGCTTGGGCCACGCTACGTAGCGGCCGAGCTGAAGTGCGTCGATAGATCCGTGCGCCTTGAGAGCCTTCAGGTAGATGTCCTGGTCGGTGTAAGCGCTCTGATCGTCGTTTGGGTCGACCCGCGCGGTGCAGTAGACAACCCTTGCGACAGTCGCGCCCTGCCAACCGCACAGCGACTCCGCCAGAGCTCGGACATCGAGCCACCGCCACCCGGAAGTTCCGCGACCGCAGAACGACCGGCCTCCGTAGTAGAGGTTGTATGCATCGACATAGACACCGACCTTCACCCGGCGGATCGTACCTTCAGGTACGCGGGCGACCGGCGAGAAGTTGTCTCTAGATAAAAAAAGACCCAGCCCTAACGAGAGGGCTGGGTGGGTAAGAACAAAACTAGGCAGCTGCCCAAGTGATGTCAACTCTGACTCGCGACCTCTTGAACAGGCAAAACTTCTAGATCGCACGTCACGCAGCACTTGTGGTCCCACCGGTCCGGCACGACAGGATTGGGCCAAAGATCCAGCATGTTGGACGTGAGAGGCCTCTATTAGGCCCCTCTACTTAGGCCTGCGACCGACGTCAAGAACCAGTATGTGCAGGAATGTGATCTGTGTCACATGACGTCCCGATGCGGAGGAAACGCTTCACTCTGGCGCCACCTGACCCAGGCACTGTGGTCGAGACTGACACCGGTACTCGCCCGCTCGGCGGATGGTGGTGTTCCATGTGCTGAAGGTCCGATGCACCTGCCACAGCGGCTCGCCGCACTGGACGCACTCGACCGATGTACGCCGCCACTGCTCCGATGTGGGCATACCGTTTAGTCTAATCGCCGACGCCGGCAGTAGCCCTGATGTAACGACTCGTGTCTCCTACCAGCGAAGTTGCTGGCGCCGGCAAAATGGTCCGGCAGGACGCTCAGCGCGACCGAGCCGGCCGACCAGGGCATCGATGCGCAACGGCCTCGACTCGCGCTTCTCCGCCCCACCGCAGGACGAATAAGCGCTAAGAACGCACGTACCGCGAAGGGCACATCACAGGGACTAGGTACGTAGACATGGGAGGGCTATGCGTACCGGGGCGGGGCATGAGGGAGGCTTGAGACCCCCGCCAGGGGTGGGTGCTCAAGTCACTGTCAGCGGACCGTGTGGTCTGCCATCATCGTGCGGTGACTCAAGCTCCTGCGCCTGGCTGGTTCCCTGACCCGGACGGCAGTGGTCGTCAACGGTGGTGGGACGGCCGGCAGTGGTCGGACGCAACCTCTCCATTGCCGGGCACTACTGGTACGTCCGCGGGCCGTGACACCGCAGGTTCTGCTTCGCCTCAGGTGGACAAGCAGCAGTGGAGCCGTTCCGTTCTACTCGTCTGCGGAGCGGTGGTAGCGGTGATGGTGTTGATCGGCTTGGTTGTCAGCTTCTTCTCGCCCAGCTCTCCCGACGATTCGGCAGGTGCTGCAGCGTCTGACTCAAGCGCTGCTGCCGCAGTGGACCAGTCGCGTTTGGATCGATCGAGCTACGCGAACCTTGATGACCGGTCGCTGTCCATGGTTCTGAGGGACCCGGAGGCAGAGAAGGGTCGGCGGGTCGTTCTCTACGGCGAGGTCACGCAGTTCGACACAATCACAGGCCCGGAGTTGTTCATGGCTCAGGTCGCCGGCGCACCTTCGGACGCCGGGTACACCAACTCGATCTTGGTGCGGTTGCGAGATGCGGCGGTCGCGCGAGACGTGGTCGAGGACGATCTGGTCACTCTGTACGTGGAGCTTGACGGAGTTCAGTCGTACGAGAACAGGTTGGGGCAGGAGACGCAGGCCGCTGTCGTTTGGGCCAACATCGTCGAGGTCACCAGCCCGCGGTAACCCTTCACTCCCACGGGTCGGGCTTACGTCGCCCTGATTGCAGTCCGGGATGCGACTCCGTGGGGAGTCGGAGGCTGTTGCGTCGGCGGGCGTGGCCAGCAGCGATCTCGTCGCGGGTCTTCGCCGAGTGACAGGTGCGGCAGAGGGTCTGCAAGTTGTCCAGGGTGTCCGAGCCGCCGGACTCCTTGTTGAGGATGTGGTCGGCGAAGAGCGTGTGCGGTCCGCCGCCGATGTACCCGCACTGCCGGCAGGTGTGGTGGTCCCTCTTGAAGCACCGTTGCTGGAGCCTGTGTGGGACGTGGCGGGTGTCGCTGTTGCTGTCCCAGGTCATGCTGCCGGCTTCAGGGGAGGGAGTTCGTTGCGGCAGAGGGCGAAGAAGTCGGGGGCGGTGTCGAAGAGGCCGGCGCTGGAGAAGGTGGCTTGCTTGATGAGGAACGACAGGGCGAAGGTGAGTTCGGCTGCTGGTGTCTCGGGTTGGGTGTAGCGCTCGACGACGTCCCAGTAGCGGTCCCAGTCACCGATGTACATGCACTCGGCTATGTCGAGAGCGTCTCGTTGTACCTGTGCGTTGTCCATGGTGTCCTCCGTTGGTGCGTGGGGTTCCCCGACCCGCGGTGTCCGAGGAGGGTCGCCGCGGGTCCGGGGGGGTGTTCCCGGTCGGGGGTCTCGAGGAGAGGCTGCCTCTGGGTTGCTCCCGCGTGCCCATTCGTGGGAGCAGTCGCCCCGACCGGGAAGTGTGGTCAGCCGGGGATGCGGGCGGCGCCGGCTGCTGGGGTGACGTGTTCGGGTGCTCGGAAGGCGTTGGCGCGGCGGTCGTAGACGAGGCCGTCGTGGGTGTCGACGCGGCCTTGCGCGTAGCCGCGGCCGACACTCGCTGCTGCGGTGGCGCCGGTCGCGCTCTGGTCGTCGGCGTGATGCCGCTGCTCAGCCAAGGCGAGTTGCTCGGGGAAACGCTCCGTGTCGTCCGGTCCGAAGGTGGCCTCGATGGCGTCGGAGAGGACGGTGGTCCGCGACTGCCCGGTCTGCGCTCGGTACGCCCCGTCCTTGATGAGCGTGCGGTAGGCCCGGTCGGCTTCCTTGTCGGTGACCCGTCGGGGTTCGAGCTTGGCGGTGATGTCCCGGCTGCGGTTGGCGACGCGGATGGTGGTGTCGAGGTCCCGCTGAGCGGTGGACTCGGCGAGAGCTCGCAGCCAAGCCTCGTCGCGCTCGTTGCTGGGCTTGCCCTTGCTGTCGACGGCGACGCTGCGGCCGTTGACGTTCACGGTCTCGACCTTGTCGGGGTCGGCCTGCTCGCGTCGTTCGGCGAGCTCTCGGCCGGCGGTGATGGCGGCTTCGAGGGTGGGGCTGATGTTGGTGGATGCCATGGGCTTACCTCTTTCGTGTGATTGGTCAGCGACCGCCGAACGCCATAGCGGCCTTCTGCTGTTCGAGTTGGTGCTTGCGGAATGCCTCGTCGATGCTCGAGACGTGGAAGTGGGTGTGCTGCTCCACGACTCCGCGCGCCTGATCGACGACGGTGTTCGACGAGGGTGGGGTGGCCGACCCATAACTCGGATTGGCCGACGGTGCGGTGGAAGCGAACGCCTTCTGCAGATCCATCGCCGCCTGCACGTACCGGTTCGACGCCGGATCCAACGGGGTCCCCGAGATACCGAGGATTTCCGGGATGGCGGACTTCACGATGCCGCCGACCTGCTCCCCGTACTGCGCGAACCGCTTCCGGGCGTACTCGTTCGGATCGACGTAGCCGCCTTGTGCGAAGTGCGCCAGGTTCTTGTTGAACCCGTCGAACAACTGCCACTGCGTGTTCGTCAGCACCGCTTCCGGCTTACCGGAGGTGTTCCACCCGATCGTGCCGTTCGGAAAGATGCCGCCGGAGTCGTAGCCGTGGCCCTGACCCCACATCTGCGACAGGTCCGCCCCGTACCGAGCCCGGTAGTACCGCAATGCCGCAGAGATCGACGCATCCGGGTTGGTGCGGTCGTTCGGTAGGTCCGGGTTGCGGTGCGTTGCAAACGTGCCCGGAATGACCTGCAGCAAGCCGACGGCTTCGTTGCCGCCCGAGTTGACGTCTTGCACCTGCTGGACGGCGTTCGGGTTGCCCGACGACTCCGACTGGATCTGCGACAACGTCAGGTTGATGTTGCCGTCGGTGACCGGGAACCCTTCACGCTTGAGGGCTTCGATGACGTTGGGGCGCCACTGCTCCGCACCCGCACCGATGTTGAACGGTGTCGTCCCCGCGTCGGCCGACCCGCCACCGGACGCGCCGGCGATCTTCGACCGCACGTATTCCACCGCGGCGTTCTTGATTTTGTCGTACATCTGCCTCGGCAACTGACCCACCGCCGACGGTCCGAAGTCCGGGATCTGCGACCCCAGAGCGTTCAGCGGTGCCTCGAACAGGGACGCCACCTGGTTCGCCAGGCGCTGACGGATCGACGCGAGGATCCCACCACCACCGCCGGATCCGGGTCCGCCGGAGACGAACTGACCGGCCAACTCCTGCAGCGTGAACGCCAACGGGAACGTGTCCGACCCACGAGCCGCGCCGCCCCACTGCACACCGTTGCCACCGGACGATTCGGCGTTGGTGCCGTCGATGGTGCCGCCCATGTGCGAGTTCGGCCCACCACCACCGCGGGAGATGCCGATCGTCACGCGACCACCCAGGCCGGGCGTCCACCCCATCGACTCGAAGTCGGACTCGGTGTTGAACAGTCGACCCGACGTGGCGGGGCGACCGTTGATGACGTTGACGATGCCCGACCACAGACCGGAGCAGTCCCACGACGGGTCACCGACACCGCCGTACTGGTACGGCTTGCCGTGCTCCCCCGCCATGAACCGCTTCGCCCGCTCGACAGCTTCGTCGACGGAACCGCCGACAGCCATGCGGACACCGGCGAACATGCCCTCCCCCAGCACCTTCCCACGTGCCTGCACGGGGTTGGTGTTGAGACGGTTGAGGTTGTCGACGCCGATCTTCTTCACCGCGGACGCCCGCAGGACGTACTCGCCGTTGGAGAGCATCGCGGGGATCTTGTCGTCCGTCGGGCCGCCGGCACCGAACACCGGTCCACCCGACGCACGGCGGATCGGCTCCGGGGCGCGGGTCTCCCGACCCATGTTGCCCTGCGGGGTTTCGATGCGGGCGACACCGTTCCACTCCGGCAGCCCCAGCAGGCCCGCGACAGCGTTCCAGGCGTTCTTCAGGGTGCCGTTGATGACGGTGTCGATGATCCAGTTGATCGGCCGTGCGGCGAGGTCCTTGAGCTCGTCCCACTTCTTGCCGATGCCGTCCACAACCGTGCCGAAGAACGTCTTGACACTATCGAGGGCACCGGTGAGCTTCGTGAAGACGACGTCGGTGAGGGTGGTGACGACGGTGGAGATGCTGGTGCCGAGGTTCGACCAGAACCCACCGATGTTGCCGAGCCACTCCCCGACTCGGTCCTTGAGGTCGGAAACCTTCGCCTTGCCGACGTCGATCAGCCCACCGATGGTGGTGGTGACCGCGGAGACTTTGTCCTGCAGGGACTGCCACGCACCCGACGCGGTGGCGCCGAGATCCTGAGTGAACCCCTGGGCGAGGTTGCCGGCCATGATGCGGAGGCCGTCCATCGACACGGAGGCGTTGCGCATCGCGGCTTGGAACGGCGACTCACCCTCGGCGGGGTTCAGGAACGACCAGGCGTCGCCGCCGAAGAAGTCGCCCAGCCGGTCGAGACCGTCCCAAGCCTTGCCGACCGGGTCTCGTTGGTACACGCCATTCTCGTCGGTCGCGCCGAGGAATGGACTTCCCGCATTGGGGGCGGCTTTGTTCGGGAGCAGTAGGTCCCCGGCCGCATTGACTCGATCGCCCGCCGATCGGCTCGAACCGGGCGCATCGGTACCGACAATCCGGAGCACCTTGTCGGCGAAGACGGTCGCGTCCTTGATGAGGGTGAGCATGAGGGTCGCGGCATCTTTGGCGCTCTCCCAGAACTCGGACATACGAACCTGTCCATCAGGCGAATTGAGCCAGTCCGCGAACTTGTTCAACTCGGAGGTCAAGCCGGAAACCATCGACTGCCCGGTGGCATCGGAGGTCGAAAACAGTCCGCCTACAACGCGACCGATCGCACCGAACAGATCCAGGATGTCCTTCAGCGCCTCGATGGAGTCGCGCATGAACTCGCGGATCTTGTTCTGCCCGGACTCGGACTCCGTGAACTCGCGGAACTCCTGCATCACGTTGGAGAAGGAGTCACCGAATCCGGGGAGGAACTCCGAGCCGATGGCGGCGATGTTGGTGAGGGATCCGAACAGGTCGTTGAGCCCGTCGATGAGCGGGCCAATGGCCTGCTTGGTGTTCTCGAAGATCTTCGTCCAGTCCAGAGCGGAGGATTCGCTGGAGAGGTCCTCCAGGGCACGACGCAGACCGCCGTTGATCTCCGTCGCGATACCGCCGAGACCGTCCGTTAAGACAGGGAAGTACCGGCCGGCGAGATCGGTGATGGAGTCCCCGAGGCCGTCGAAGAGGTTGTCCTGCACAACGAGGCGGAGGTCGCGCCAGGCGTCACCGAGGTCGCGGGTCTGAGTGACGAAGTCGCGGGCGTTCGGGGAGAGGTTCGCCAGCGCCTCGGCATACTTGTCGGCTGCGGTCGCGGCGCCAGTGGTGGCAGTCGCTGCCGCGGTCTGAGCGTCGGTGAGTGCTGTCTGAGCCTCGATCACTGCTTGCTGGGAGTCGAGCACCGACTGCCTGGCGTCCGCGACCTTGAGGTCGGCGTCGGCTACGGCTTCCTGCGCTTGGACCACCTGAGCGGATCCATCGACGCCGGCCTTGTTCGCCGCGTCGGTTTGGGTCCGCAGATCGGCGTTCCGCTCACGCACCTCGTCGATGCGCTGCTTCGCCTGATCCACACCGAGGACGGCTTCCTCGAAATCGAGGGCGGTGACGGGTTGTCCGTCCTTGCCGAGCTCGGCGAGACGCTGCTGGGCTCGGCGGAGGGAGAGCTCGGCGTCCCGCTCGTCGAGTGCGGATCCCTTGAGCGCAAGGTTCAGGTCCTCGATCTGCTCTGCGGCGTCTTTACGGGCCTGCGTAAGCGATTCCTGGGCACGTTCGGATGCTTTCTGGGCATCGGCCACCCCACGCTCGGCACGGACGACACCGGCCTGCGCGGAGGTGACACCGCGGGCTGCGGACTCGACCTGCTTCTGCGCTGCGGCTTGTGCTTTCGACGCAGCGGCGGCGTCGGTGGCGGCGGACTCCGCGGCCTTGGCACCGGCGGAGAAGGCGTCCCCGATACCGGAGGATCCAATGACCACGGTGGCGAGGGACGATGCAGCTGCGGCTGCTGCCGCTGGGATGAGCGAGATGACTCCGGCGGCCTTGGCGAGCTGACCGACGAGGGGCACCAGGTTCACCGCAGCGAGACCGACGAGGGCGGCTTTCGCGGCACCGGCGGCGGCGGGAATCGGACCGAACCCGCCAGCGATCGAACTGCCGCCACCGGCTCCGCCGATGTTCAGGTTCGGCGTGCGGCGGCCGATACCGGCCGCGGCTGCTCGGACGGCGGCGATCTGTGCCATGGCCCGGCCGGTGTCGACGTCGACCCGGACGCGGACGTTGCGAGATGCTTCGGCGCGGAACGCTGCCAACTGGGCGCGAGCTC
Source organism: Rhodococcoides corynebacterioides (assembly GCF_019834675.1). Lineage (GTDB taxonomy): Bacteria > Actinomycetota > Actinomycetes > Mycobacteriales > Mycobacteriaceae > Rhodococcoides > Rhodococcoides corynebacterioides_A. The sequence continues at coordinate 112,556 of NZ_JABUBU010000006.1, forward strand.
GGGTCAGGTCGAGATCGACGGGAAGCTCGACCCCGTGGCCGGTATGAGCTGCAGTGTAGGAACGGAGTTCGCGATTGAACCCGGAAAAATCTGGCCGGACGCCGACGCTGATCGAAGCCCGGAATCGACCCAGGCCGCGTTCAAGGTCGGGCCGGAACTTGTCGAAGTTGGGGACGATCGTGACGGGGGCCTGTGCTGGGTCCGCCCGCAACTGCACACGCAGTCGCTTATGGAAGTTCGACAGGTCGGGGACGATCGGGAGCTTCGCGCTGCTCACCGAGTAACTAACGGCCACCGGACCTCCGGGGGATCAGGCTGCGGCGCCCCCCTCGCACAACCGGCGATAGGCCACCACAACGTCGCGGTCGAACTGCCACGCACCGGCCCCAGATCCGGTGCGTTGCCCGTCCAGTGATCGTGCGATCCGCTGAACGTGACGGCGGGTGTAACCGAGTATTTCCGCGGCCTCACTGCTGTCAATTAGTGATGCTTCCGGAATGGTACGAATGGCGACGTCGCTATGTCGTTCTCGCTGTTCCTGCCGTGTCGCCTCGTTCAATTCTTCGAGAATGCGGTGCACGTACGCCGTCGGGTCTTGCCGATGTTCGACCTTCTTCTTGTTCACGCCGATGAAGAAGTAGAACTGCACGGTGCGCAACGCAGCTCCCTGCAACAGGATCGCGTTACCGAAACGCTGTATATCAGGGCCGGCTTCAGTCATTCGGCGCCCCGTATTCCGCCGACGCGGCGATCGCAACGATTTCCTGCATCTTCTCCGCGAACTCTTCGGTGTCCACCTCGCCATTGACAATGCCGAACACCGCGTACGCGCTGGCCAACGTCATTTCGCCCACACGATTCAGCTCGTGCGCCTCGTCGATGATCGAGATGACGGCGGCGATGTCCTGCCGGCCAGCGTGCGTGATCGCCGCGAACGCTCGACGGAGATCGCCTGCGTCGATGAGATCGAACAGCTCACGGGTGAAGACTTTGGAGTAATCGTGGCTCATGATGCCTCTTTTCGAATGCGGTACTGCGGTCGTCGGGCGGCGACCACGTGCGTGAGTGGATACGGGAATGCTTCGTTGGAGTAGGCCCGGCAGGGGAGCAGTTCGGGGCACTTCCGGCAGAGGGCTACCGCAGCGGTGTGGCGATAGTCGACGTCGTCGAGGGTCTCGCCGGATGAGGGCTCGTACCCGTCGAACAGCTCGTGCCGTCCCCGGCAGGCAGCCTCTGGTAGATCGGGAGCCGCCATCAGAGCTTCTGCAAGATCACCCCACGCGGTCACGACACGTCCCTTCCGCTGTCGGCGAGCGCGGTGGCCCACTCTGTGGAGATGGACTGTCCACGCTTGCGAACGCCGAGCGTCTGCGCAGCGCTTTTCACCGCGTCGCGGCCGTACCCGGCTTCGAGCCCAGCGGCGTAGGCGTCCGCTGCTTTCACCCAGGGGTGCTCCTGGTCGCGGAGCCACCCGGACAACCAGCTCTCACAGGTGACGATGGTGTTGCCGCTGCCTGTACCGAGCGTCCACACGGTGACCGAACCGCGGCGCGCGGAGACGGAGATCAGGGGCGACTTCCTGACCGCCTGGCGGAGCGCGTCGATCTGGTACCCGGCTTCGGTGCCGGCGCTGTAAATGTCGGTGGACTCGACGGTGTCGATGCCCTTCGCGAGAAGCTCGGATGCGCGGCTGTCGACCCACTCGCGGGCAGTACCTGGCCGGGGTGCCGTAGGGGTATCGGACACCGCGTGCAGAGTGCGTGGGGAAGCGGTCGATGAGGTGTCAGGCATGGCATGATTGCTCTCGTTCGAGTTCACCGGTGAACTATGGTTCTCCCCATCTGACCTGGTGTTTTGTGGGGTGAACTCCGGTTCACCGGTGAACTCATCCGAGATCTCGAGGCGCTCCCCTCGGTCGGTGGACCGAGCAACGATCAGACCGTCCGCGATCAGCGCCGGAACCACTGAATCGAAGATCTCCCTGTACTCCTTTTTGCCCATCTGACGCCGGGCGTCCGATCGAGAGCACGGTCCGGAGCCGAGCACCGTTAGCACTCGTCGGCGGACTACCTCGCCGCGTCGGTCGTCGATGAACTCCTCGCCTACGGCGCGGCTGATCGCCCTCTCTCGCACCTTCGCCCGTGCTGCCTTTTTGCTCTCGCCGACGACCCACTCGCGGGTGCGGTTCGACAGTTTCATCACGGCGCCGGACAGCTCCCAGTCCAAGTCCGAGACGACAATGCGGTGATGCAGGATCGCGAGCGTCGAGGCGACCTTGCAGCGGGTGAGCATCGCGTGGCCGTCGAGGGCGTCGTCTTGGCCGCGCTGGCGGGCGATGTGCGCGTCGATGATGGTCCGCGGGATCTCCTGCGGCCCGTAGACGACCTCGACGACACCGTGCTGGTCGGGTCCCCACATCGGTAGGCGAGTGTCGAGAGGGTCAGGGTCGGGTCGGACGTCGGCGGGCATGTTCGGGTCGGTCGTCGGGAACCACAAAAACCGCTGTGGGGTGCCGCCGGTGGTGTCGTCGAAAAGCACCCCGGTGTGCGTGGGCTGCGCGCCGACGGACAGGCACAGCCGGTACGTGTGTGCCGGGACGATGCGCGTTGTCGCTTCCGAGCTGTTGGACTGCCCGAGCTGTTCGCCCATGGCCGCAGACTTGAGCTGCGCGAGGAGGATCGACCCCTGTCTCGAGGCAATGCCGGCAAGGGTGTCCACCTCGGGGACGGAGATGATCGCCCTGGTAACCGGTTCGACGCCCTCCTTCTTAGGTGGGACGAACGTCGCGGCGATACCTTCCCCAGAGCCGATGGGGCGCTCGATGATCGGGACTGGCCACGCGAGGCGGGCGACCTTGTCGCTAATCCCCTTGCCGCCACCGGAGGGTGCTACGAACGCCGCAAGCAGGTTCAGCGACGCGCGCCCACCGATCACACCGGGAAGCTGGACGTCGGGACCGGTGGTCGCGGCAACTCGGAGGAGAACCGCGCCGAACACGGCCCAGGCGGCGGCGTATCTCGCGTGTGCCCAGTCTCGGATGGTGCGGAGCTGGTCGGTGGCGGTGAAGAATTCGTCGTCGGTCACGCTGCGCTCCCAACCGTGCGTCGGGCCGACCGCAGGCAGGTCTCCACCTCACGCTCAGGCAACCCGGTACCGAGGGCTGCGCTGCGAATGGCGACGAGGAGAGACTGCTCCCCGCCGCGCTCGAAAGCGCGACAGAAGGCCCAGAAAGTAATTGCGTTCCGGCCACCCCCCGTGGCACCGGCCACCTTGTCGACGAGACCGTTCGAGCGACGCTCGGGGCTGGCAACCGTCGGCCGCGGTTCATATCGGGGTGCGGCCACAAGCGGGAGCAGCTTCTCTGGCAGGGGTGCGATGTCGGCGTCGACCTCGATCTTGTACAGCTCGCCGGTGTCCGGATGCCGCGAACCGGGCATCACGACGTAGCCGGTTCTCCAAGACTTGATGTCGATGCCGGGGACGCCTGCGACCTTGCCCCGGACGGCCCCGGCGTAGGCGAAATACATGTGCCTGCCGCCGGTGCCGGTTCGGACGGTGAGGGTGCGGACGCCGATCTTCAGGGCGTCGAGATCACCGCCGTTGCGGACATCCTCATCGAGCTGCAGAACCCCCTCGCAGGTGCCACCCCAGTTGCAGTCTCGGTATCGACGCGCCTGAGCGGCAATGGCGTCGCGGTCCGTGGTGAAGCTGTGGAAGCCGCCAGGCAGAAATGCCCGCTTCCCCTGCAACGGTCCGATAGCGAACCCTCGGTCCAGCATCGCGATGGTCTCCTGTGGGATCACGACGCGGCCTTCCGGTTGCCGACGCGTGCTGCGCATCGAGGTCCGAGGTGGCGGCGTACGGAGACGGGGTCGACGAGCCACGCTCCGCAGGCGTGGCAACGGGAGGCGAGACGGTACGTGCCACCACGGAGGGCGGCGGCGAGGAGGCGGTCAGCCGGGTCGATGACCTTGTCGTCGAATTGATCGTCCGAGTCCTTCGGATCAACCATGAATCGGGTCCTTTCGGGGGCGCCGGCGGGGCTCGTGTGAACCCCGCCGGCGCGGGTGCGAGTCAGAGGGTGTCGCTGTGGTGGGCCAGTCCGCCGAGGACGAGCACGAGCAAGTTCTCGACCAGAAGCACGGACACGAGCGCTATCTCAAGGCCTGTCACTGCAGGGCCTCTCGAACTTCCGCGGCGACCCGGACGGCGTTCTCGTCGCGGTGCAGGTTGCTGCAGGTCGTCGAGGTTGTCGGCGCCGGCAGGCTGTTCTTCTCGGCGAGGACGGTGGCGACTGCGTCGAGCAGGTCCACGGCTTCCTGAACAGACAGACGCACATGCGTGGCCGACCAGGAAATAGTGAGTTCGGTGCCAGCGCGGTTGCTCGCCACCCGTACGGGATCTGTCGCGAAATCCTCCATCAGGCTGAACGCCATGCTCACTCACCACCCTCGGTGTCGGCGGTCGACTGCTCCGGTACACCCGTGGCGAGGTCGACGTACAACAGGAGCGCACGAGCGAGAAGCACCGCCTCGGCGGTAGTCATCTCGTGCCTCATGTTGTCGGGCAGCCACTTTCCATCGGGGCTGTAGCCCATACGTGAAATGCATACCATCGGCTCGACCTCGAGAACGCCCTGCCGCAGGAACACACGCAGATCGGCGCCGGTGAGCCCTCCGTCGTAGTTGACGCGGGCGCTGTAGTGCGCAGCGGGCACCGAGACGTACGCGGATCCCCAGGACATCGATCGGAGTGAGGTGACCTTGCGGCCTTCACGTATGGGTTCGTCGTCGCCGCGTTCTGCCCAGTGCGGGCGGCGCTTACCCTCCAGGGGCCACATCGGCGCGCCCGCGCCGACGGTCAGACTTGGCTTGGGTTCGTCTGCGAACCTGTTGATGTCGCGTTCCGTCGCGGTGAACTCGCGGCGCTCGGCGAACTCACGCTGAGCTGCCGTGATGATTGCTGCGTGCTGCTCAGCCGTCGTGCCGTACTTCGCTCGGGCGATGTCGAACACTCGCTTCGCCGCGGGCCCGCGTTCGAGGGTGCGGCCGAGGTTGTCTTCCAGGATCTCGTCCATCTCCGCGTAGGACCGAATCCGTGCGGGTGCGATGGTGTTCATCGAGTTAGTCATCGCGCGCCACCGAGAATGGCGCCGGCCGTGGTGAGGGCGGAGGACAGCTCGAACGCCTCGGCTGCTGTGAAGACCGAGTACGCGCCGTCGAGCACGATCTCGGGGTCGAGTCGCTGGAAGCCGGCTTCGGGTGACCACTGGTCGATCACCACGACGGACACCCCCGCGGGGAGCTCGTGTTCCCAGCAACGCGAGGCCGCGTCGACCACGTTCCGGTCGAAGATGGGAGGCGGTGATCCCGCAAAGACGGGGAGCGGGGGTGTGTCGTCGGTGTCGGCGGCGTTCGCCATGCGGCAGAGCGTCTTCGTCAGGACGGAGTCGACGACGAGCCCGAGGTCGGTGGCGGGCCGGTCCGCAACCTCTTCTCCGAGGTCCGCGATGTCCTGGTCGTGCTCTGTGAGTGCGGTGATGCAGTCGTCGAGAGCAGCATCAAGGCCGCAGATCTCGCTGAGGTGCTGCCGCAGGTCGGTCGCTCGTCTGAGGCTGGACGTCGGTGGTAAATTGGCGCTCACAGGTACTCCTTGCAGGGGATCTGGTTGCCCTCGACGCCCTGGCCGGCGTCGGGGGTTTTCTTCGTCTCGAAGAAGTTGCTACAGCGTTTGCTGTTGGTGGACCGGGCGTCGGCCGGCGTGCCGATCGATGCGTGATGCATCAGGCTGCGGCCTCCCGCTCTGCGATCCAGGCCAAGATGACGCTCTTGCGCCAGACGCGCCGCCGGCCCAGCTTGAAATTCCGCGGCCCCTGGCCCGTACTTGCCCAGTAGCGCCACGTGCCCGCAGGTACGCCCGTAGCTTCCTCGCACTGCCTCGCCTGCCAGAGCTCGTCAGATTCGGCCGCCGAAGCCGTGAAGTCGGTATTGGTCATCTGCTGTCCTTCCTGCTTCAGGTGCAGTAACCAACTGCACTGCACGCAGCAAACGTTAATCCTGTTGGTGCTGCTTGTCCAGCAGTGGCACACTGCTTCCTGTGCAGGATGATGTCGAGCGCGACCCCGTGCAAGCGGTCCGACAGACCGTTGGCGCGAACGTCGCGACATACCGTGAGCTCGCAGGAATCTCTCAAGCGGAGCTGGCTAGCCGACTCGCTGCAGCGATGGGGAAGGACCGCATGGACCCGACGACGATCACGCGGATGGAATCCGGTAAGCGGCCCACTACGGTGGATGAGATCGCGGCTCTCGCAACAGTTTTCGAGATCGACAGCACGGCATTGCTTGCGCCGTCGGAAGACGCGCTCACCTACTTCGCCCTCCGCTCCGCGGTGGACCGATTGAAGACCGCCAGTCAACAGAGGGACTCAGCAGAGGAGCGCATCGCGCAAAGCTTGAGGGAAGTGAACTCGATCTTGGAAGCGACTCCGAACCTGCGATTCCGGCTCAAGCCGGCCGAGGTAGATCTGATCGACCGGCTCCGGGCTCCGTTCTGATGCAGCGGCGTAATCGGCGTGCCGGCGTCGAAGACCGGTGGCGAAAGTCCGACGGGACACCCTCTGCGGCCAACGGTGTCGGTAAGCGGTGGCGGGCGCGGTACGTCGACGACAACGGCAGAGAAGTTGCGAAGGGCTTCGCTCGCAAGGTCGAAGCCCAAGCTTGGCTCGACTCGATCATCTCGACCCAGGTGCAGGGAACGTACGTCGACCCACGCCGCGGACGAATGACCTACCGGGAGTTCTACAGCGAGTGGTCGTCGCTTCAGAACTGGGTGCATCACACCCGGCGAGCGATGGACGCCGGTGCTGTGGAAGTCCCGTTCGCCGACATCGCCCTCACGGACCTTCGACGTAGTCACATCGAGGCGTGGGTGAAAGAGCTGGTCGAGCGGCCCCTGGCCCCACGGACCGTCCACCAGCGTGTCAACAACGTCAAGACGGTGCTCAAGGCAGCGCGGCGAGACAAGCGCATGATCGACGACCCCATCGACGGTGTACCGCTACCCCGGGTGCGTCGTGCCGAGATGGCGATGGAGATTCCGGACCCTGCAGCGGTCGGCCGGCTGGTGACTGCAGCCGAGCCATCTTTTGCTGCCTACGTCGCCGTTTGCGCCTTCGCGGGACTACGCCGAAGCGAAGCGGCAGCACTGCAACCACAGGACATCGACTTCCTCCGCAAGCGAGTGTCAGTCAACCGACAAGCAATCGGCATCTCGAGCGGTGTCGTCGAGGTGCGCGCACCGAAGTACGGGTCGGAACGAAACGTGCCTGTGTCGGCCGGCCTCCTCGAAATTCTGTCGGAACACCTCCGAGTGCACACTCCGGGCGACGACCCTTCGCGGTGGCTCTTTCCCGGACTCGGCGCGAACCCCTTGAACGGCAACATGGTCTTCGGGCGCTGGCGGAAGGCGCGCGCGGCGGCCGGCGTTGCAACCAAACTGCACTCGCTTCGCCACTACTTCGCATCGAGCCTGATCGCCGCCGGCTGCGACGTAGTGATGGTGCAGCGGGCGATGGGGCACTCATCGGCGTCGATCACCCTCGACACATACAGCCACCTGTTCCCGAGCGGGGAGGACCGCACCCGTGCCGCGGCCGAGCGGGCGTTCTCAGAGGCTCTGCAATCTCCTGCGGACGGACTGCGGACGATTCGGGGCAATTAGCAGGCTGAACTGGTCGAACGTGCGTTGACCACGATCCGGTGCAGCCAACTGCGCACCGCGGCGTCGGCGCGGAACGAGTGCGCCGTGCGATGCGCGTTGAGCAACGCGTCCTGCAGCGCGTCGGCGGCATCCTCGGCGGAGTAGCTCGCCCGCCGCGCCGTCAGCCAGAGATGGTCCTGATGCCGTCGTACCAGGACGGCGAACGCCGAGTCGTCCCCCGCGATGTGTGCCGCCAGCAGCTCGCCATCCGTGGCGTCACCCCCGGCGACTCCCCCCATGAGTCGCACGCGCGGAGACTAGCCGAGGATCGAACCGTCCTGGCGGTACGACGACATGCTTGTGACCACCCACGACGCGATGGTCGGACGGTCAGCTCGCGGTGACGGTGATGTCCGCGATCGAGCTCTGGTTCCGGCCGCCCTCGGTGCTGAGGTCGGTGATCCACACCAGCAGGTACTGCGTGGGGCCGTCGGGCGTGACGGCGATGTCGGTGCGTCCGTTGCCCAGCGTGGCCTGGCCGATCACCTGGGTCTCGTCCAGCGTCGGCGACGCCGACGTCGCGCTGCGGATCTCCACCACCGTGCCCGGCGACGGTGACTCGATGGTCACCGAGGACGGGGTGACGTCGCCGTCCAGCGTGGCCAGCACCCCGACGCCGCTCTTGAGCGAGGGGAACGGGTTGAAGTACGAGTCCGTCTGCCACACGGTCGCCGGATCGTTGTCGAGCACGTTGTCGACGGTGGCGGGGCTGTCCGCGGTGCCCTGGGGCGAGTAGACCTCGACCGACGACACCGTGACCGGGGTGGGCGGCGCGGGCGCCGCGGAGCCGGGGTCGGCGGGCGCGGTGGCCGACGTGGTCAGGCCGAAGTTCTGCTCGGTGAGCGGCTCGTCCGATCCACCGCCGGCCAGCAGGTTCGCGAGCCACCAGCCGACCAGTCCGAGGACCAGGACGGTGAGGACGCCGAGGCCCGCCAGCACGATCAGCGTGCGGTTGGACTTGGTGGCGTCCGGCTCGTCCGGATCGGCGAGGGCGTGGCCGGTGGCGCCCGGCGGTCGTTGACCGAGACGCAGGGCGGGGATGTAGTCGGTCTTCTCGTTGACCACGGCCGCCTGCCCGAGAATGTGTTGCACGGTGGCGGCCGTGCGGATGCCGCTGTTCTGCTCGAGGGCCCGGACGGCGACGGCGGACACCTCGAACGGAATGTCGGAGCGGATCTCGCGCGGATCGACGGGGGCGCCCGACGACGTGCGGTCGGCCAGCGCCATACCGCCGACGGACCCGCTCTGCCGCGGATCACCGAGCGGCCACCGCGCCGTCACCAGCGCGTAGAGCATCGCGCCGAGTCCGCGCACGTCGGAACTGGGATCGGCGTCGGCGAACGTCGCCGGGAACGCCAGCACGGCGTCGCCCTTCACGCTGATCCGCACGCGGTCGGGGTGGTCGATGGACAGCGCGCCACCACTGCGGTGCGCCTGTTCGGCGGCCGCGGCGAGGGACTTGATCGCGTTCGCGGCGCCCAGCGGCGACGGCGTGGTGTCGGCCATCTCCCGCAGGGACCGTCCGCGCGTCCACTCGGCGACGACGATGCCGCCGGAGCTGCCCCGGACCACGTCGAGAACCCGAGCGAGTCCGGGCGACGAGATGCGGCCCAGCCGCAGCGTGCGGGACAGCACGGCCTGCGGCCCGTCGCCGCGGGTGTCGTCGGCCCCGCCGTCGGCGCGCTGCTCCGAGTCGACGAAGGTCAGCGCGACCTCGCGGTCGAGCTTGACGTCGTGTGCCTGCCAGAACTTCAGACCGCGGGCTCCACCGTGCGGAGCGAGCAGGCGGTAGCGGCCACCGGCCACCGAGGCGCCCGGGACCAGCTTCGGTCCGCGCAGCGGGCCGCGGGGGGCGCCGGCGGGCGGCACGGCCGGGGGGAGCGGCGGCGAGCCGACGGGCACGACGCCCGTGGCGGCCGGGTCCAACGCGGTCGGGGCGTCGTCGGGCGTGGCGGTGTCCGGCGCGGTGTCGCTCGTGCCTGTGGCCGGCTCGGTGGCGTCGGTCGACGTCGTAGCCGTCGTAGCCGTCGTGGCCGTCGCGTTCTCGGCGCGGTCGCCGGTCTCGCTGGTGTCGGTGGTGTCGGGGGACTCGCCCGGCGAGGTGTCCGTCGGGGTGTCCCGTCGGTCGGTGCGCACGCCACCGTCGGTGTCGGGCCGGTCGGGGTCGGTGCCCCGAGTCGCTTGCCCCCGAGTCGCCTCGTCGTCGGTCACGGACACTCCTTCGTCACGTCTGGTGGAACCGGTGGTGACCACCGGGAGAATCGTGGTGCGGGACTCGTCCGCGGGCACGTCGTGCACCCGGCGTACCGAGCCGCGCCCCACGGCCGCCTCGGGGCCCTCACGACCCACAGGGTACGGGAGCCGGGGGCCCCCGGTCGTCGGACGGAACGCGCCGGTGGGGCGCCCGACGGGTGGCAGATCGGGACTGCCGACGGCGGGGATGAGCTCGGTGTCGGCGAACATCATCGGGGTCGCGTCGTCGACCGGCGCCGTGCCGCGCCCGAGTCGCCGTCGGACGGCGGCGAGGACGGCGTCGATCTCCGGAATGCGCGCCTGCACGAGGCACAGGCCCGTGACCACCAGCATCACGGCACCGCCGAAGAGCACGCGCACCAGGGCCGCCGGGCCGGTCAGCCGGTCGAGGCCGAGGAGGGTGTCGGTGAGGACCACCGCCACCATCCCGACGCCCGTGGCGAGGAGGGTGACGCCGACCGTGCGGCGGACGCCGTCCAACCGGAGGTCGCCGAGGCTGCGGCGCAGCAACATCCAGCCGATGATCGCGCCGGTCACGTAGCCGAGGCCGTTGGCCGCGCCGAGGAGGAGCACAACGGATCGGTCGGACGTCGCGATCAGCGGGGCCAGGGCGGACAGCCCGACCTTCACGGCGGTGATGCCGAGCACGATCCACGTGGGCGTCCAGGCCTGTTCCCGCGCGTAGAAGACGCGGAGATGGATCAGCACCAGCGAGTACGGCACCAGGGTGAACGCGGACCAGCTGACGGCCTCGCCGAGGCGGGCGGCGTCGGCGGCGCCGAAGTTGCCGTAGCCGTAGAGCGCCTCGCCGACCTGCGGTCCGGCGACGGTGAGGAAGCCGATGACCGGAACCAGCGCGAGCATGGTGAGGCGGGTGGCGACCGAGAGATCGTCGACGACGGCGGGTACGTCGCGCGCGGCGGCGTTGCGGCTGAGACGGGGCATGATCGCCGTGAGCACCGTGACGCCGAGAACGCCGTAGGGCAGCTGGAGCAGGATCCAGGCCTGGTTGTAGATGAGCGGTCCGGCGGGATCGACGTGCGAGGAGATGCGGGTGGCGACGATCATGCCGATCTGACTGATGACGACGTAGAGCACGATCGCGACGGCCATGCCGCCGAACCGCCGCAGCCGATCGTCGAGCCCCCACAGCGGTCGGAGGTCGATGCGGTTGCGGCGCAGCGCCGGGATCAGGCTGGCCGCCTGGACCACCACGCCCAGGGTGATGCCGAGCCCGAGGACCAGCAGTTTCGGGTCGCCGATGCGGACCGGATCGAGCGAGATCTCGCCGGGCACCAGCAGGTACACGCCGAGGACGGTCAGCACCACCAGGTTGTTCAGCACCGGTGCCCAGGCTCCGGGCTTGAAGTTCTGCCGGGTGTTGAGGATCGCCGTGAACAGGGCGGACAGGCCGTAGAACAGAATGGCGGGCAGCAGGAGGAACAACAGGGCGGTGGTGAGCGCGGTGTTCACCTGGCCGTCGTCCGAGAGGAACACATAGCGGGTGAGCAGCGGCGCGGCGGCCGTGGCCAGCACCGCGGCGACCACCAGCATGGTCAGCGCGGCGGTGAACAGCCGCCGGACGAACGCGCGTCCGCCGTCCTCGTCCTCCGTCTCCGCGCGGACCAGGACCGGCACGACGATCGCGGTCAGCACCGCACCGAGGACCAGCTCGGCGATCATGTTGGGGATCAGGCTGGCGACGGTGTACGAGCTCGCGACGGTGACGCCGAGAACGGTCACCAGGAGCAGCTGCTTGACGAAGCCGGTGATCCGGCTGCAGAGCGTCGCGAACGCGATCGCGCCGGTGGCGGACAGCAACCGCGAGCCGCCTCCCGATCGCTCGGTGCTCGGCTCGGCGGACGTGGTGCCGCTCATCGCGTCCTCACTGTTCGTCGGCGGGGTCGGGTTGCCCGCGGAACCGGTGCCACAGCCGTCGGCCCACCAGCAACAACAGCAGTATCGCGGCACCGGCTGTGATCAGGGCCAAGGCACGACCGTACGCATTGGACCGAACGGTCACCTCGGCCGGTTGCCCCAGCTCCACTCCGTCGCTCGTACTGAGCGAGAACTCGACGATCATCTTGCGCGAGTCGCTCACCCGCGCCGGCACCTGCAGCGAGCGGCTCCCGCGTGGCGGCAGCTGCTGGGGGCCGATGTCCTCGACCTCCATGGCCTGCGGGGCGTCGACGGTCAGGTTCACGGCGATGCCGATGGGCAGGTCGTTCCGGGCGACCAGCAGCAGCGGGCTCGCCTCCGAGGCGAGAGTGAAGACGCCTCCCGGCGCCAGGATGGTGACGGAGCCGTACGCCCGGTCGACGCCGGCGACGACGTCGGCGGCGCGGGTGCGGGCGGCCCCGGCGACGGCGGCCGCGTCCGCACCGCCGCGCCCGGCGACGGACAGGGACCGGAGCAGGTCCTCGCGCAGCGGCGCCGCGTAGAGGCCGGGGGTGAGCGGCGACCGCGGGTCCTCCACCAGCGCGGACTGCAGGGCGGTGATGCGGCCGCCCTGCTCCCGTGCGGTGTCGATCAGAGCGGTGTCGACGGGGTCGACGGGGTCGACGGTGTCGACGGGGTCGTCGGGTGACGCGCCGGTGGTGCCCGCGTCCGGGGGTGCGAGCGTCGCCGGATCGGCGGCCGGCGGGACGGCGAGCAGATCGCCCAGCGAGCGAGGACGGGCGAGACCGCTGCGCAGCAGTCCGGCGACGGTCCCGAGCACGGCGGACGCCTCGTCCCGGTCGGGCGTCCAGGTCTGCGGCGGGGCCACGACGAGCGAGCGCGGACCGCGGTCGACCCGCGGTGTCGCTCCGGGTGTGCCCGAAGGCAGGAGGGCCTCGTACTGCAGCGCGCCGAGCGCGTTCTGCAGCCGCGCCGTCCGCGAGTCGTCGGTCGGGTCGATCCGTTGGGCGGCGGGGGTGAACGACGGGATCACGGGCTCCGCACCCACCCCGGCCAGGGCGGAACTCACCTCGTCGTCGAGCAACGCGGCGCGCTGCGGACCGGACGTGCCGGCGAGGGTCACCGTGTCCGGCGACGTGGTGCCGTCGACCGTCTCCACCGCGGATCGTGCGAGAAGCAGGGTGCGACCGGAGTCGGTGCCACCCGAGGTGGCGGCGGGAACGGCCGCGACGGCGTCGGCGGCCGCGGTGTCGACGCTGCCGGCGGCGGGCCACACGATGTCGCGCCGTGACGAGACCCCCAGCACGGAGTCGACCACGTCGGGCGGCGAGGCGAGCGCCGCGCCGATCAGCGCCGCGTCGCCGGTCGCGGTCACCGCGGAGAGATCGGTTCGCGCGAAGGGCACGGCGGTGACGCAGCGGCCCGCGACCAGGGCGCGGAGGCGGTCCAGCCAGGCGACGGCGGCGTCGGTGCCCGCGCCGTCCCGTGCCGGTCCCGTCGGGTCGTCCGGGTTCACGACGAGATAGCCGCGGGTCATAGCGGACACCGTCACCAGAAGGTCGGGATCGACCGCGATGCAGACCGAGGCGGCGAGGGCGCCGTCGGGATCGACCGACGGTTGGAGCGCGAAGTCGAGGGCCGTGAGCAGGCCGTCCAGACGCCCGCCGGACGCCAACGACGTCGCGAGGTCGTCGTCCACCAACCGCACCTTCTCGTCCACGGTGCCCGGGAGACCGGCGGCGAGCCGGGGCCGGTCGGCCAGGGGCCAGAGCACGGTGGTCGAGACGGGTCGCCCGGTGTCGGGTGGCAGGGGCACGCCCGGGGCGAGGCCGACGTCGGCACCCGGCGGCGCCGGGACGTCGGCGACCGTGGGGTCGCGCGGGAGGCCGGAGACGGGCAGCAGGAACGCGGCGTCGTCGAGTCGGGCCTGCTGGCCGTAATCGGGAGTGCCGTTGACGTTGACCAGCATCGGGTAGATGCCGGGCCGGTCGATGCCGAGCGAGAGGGTGCCGTCCGCCGCGCGCAGCGGCAGGGACAGCACGAAGGGGAGTTCCCGTCCCCGCTCGAGGGGGTCGCCGTCGCCGAGTGCCTCGAAGTTCCCGACGGTGTCGTAGACGTCCTGATCGTCGCCGAGGGAGGTGCGCAGTCCGGGTTCCGTCCGCACGGCCGGCGCGCGTTGCAGGCGGACACCGATGTCGGAGACGGGCCGGTCGCCCACGTTGGCGACGGTGCCGCGGACGGTCAGCTCGGGCGGCGAGGTGGTGGTGACGGTGGTCGGGGTGACCTCGTCGACGGAGATGCGCAGGAACGTGCCGTCGACGGAGGTGTCGGGGGGCGTGGTCGGTTGCGCGGCCGCGGGGCCGGCCGTGACCAGCACGGTGGTGAGGGCCAGGAGGAGGGCCAGGAGCGGGGCCGGGA
>NZ_JABUBU010000007.1 GCF_019834675.1 Rhodococcoides corynebacterioides
CACCCGCCCCGCCCCCCGCACCGAGCAGAAACACGCCCGCCGACGGCAGGAACGCAACCGCAACCGACTCCGCAACGCCGTGAACGGCGTCGCCCCACCCAAGGCGGAGGACACTCCACCGCCGTTCTGACAGGCGCCGGACGCCGCGGCGAGCGGGGGCGATCAGCCCTGCTCGCCCCGGAGCCGAGCGTGGAGGTCGGCGCGGGCGCGACGACGGTCGTCGTCGACGGCCGCGATGTCCAGGTTGACCTTGCGCCGCAGGTTCTTGAACAGGACGAGCGAGAGCGGGAACGCCACGACGAGCGCGAACACCAGCGCCACGATGAGCGGGAAGTCGACACCGACCAGGGCGGCCACCCCGAGGATCACGGCCGTGACCACCGCGACGAGTCCGAGCCGGGCGACGGTGTACAGCGCCAGGTCACGGGCCAGGCGGCTCTTCGGCGATCCCGCGGCGGGGGGAGTCGAATCGGGCTGTTCGGGCGCGGTCATGGTGCCCAGATTACCGGTCCGGGCGGGTGCCCGAGTGATCCGATTTGTCCATTACCTCCCCTTTACCAACACGAGAACAGTCGAGTACCCGGGGGTTCCGGTGTCACCATGGCGTCGACACCGCGGGCACGGACGCCCGCGGCACGCGACGCACGAAGGAGCGACCACGATGAGCGCACCGGCTTACTTCCCCACCCAGGAGAACCTGCTGACCCCGGGTCAGGTGGCGGCGCTCTTCCACGTCGACCCCAAGACCGTCACGCGCTGGGCGCACGCCGGCCGACTGGGCTCGCTCCGCACGCCGGGCGGCCACCGTCGCTTCCGCGAGTCCGAGGTCATGAACCTCCTCACCTCGCTCACCACCGAGGCCCACGCCTGACCGGAGCGTCGTTCCCTCGCCCCGCGTGAATTCTCAGCATCTCGAGAGGTTCACGCGGGTGCCACCTGTCGGTCACGCGACTACTCTCGGTCGTGGAGGTGCGTGATGATCTACGTGTTGGCTCTGATCGGACTCGTGGTCGTGGCCGTGCTTCTCTGGAAATCGTTCGGCCCCGAGACCGGGGCACCCAGAGGACGCGTGACCGGACCCGACGACGACCCGGAATTCCTGTGGCGCATGGGCCGCGACGCCGCTCGCGACCGTCGCCGGGGCACCGATCGCCCGGAGGCAGGGACCACCGGGACCGACCGTCCCGAGACCGACTGAGCCCCGAGACCGACTAGCGCGTGACCGCCGGGAAGCCGGCGGCCACCGCGGCAGCCGTTTCGAGCAGAGCCACGCGGGTGGCCGGCGCCAGCACGTCGAGGTTCACCACCGACCCTTCGGCGAGGTGCGTGTCGTAGGGCAGTACGCGCACCGCGCGGCACCGTTGCCCGAAGTGATCGACGATGCTCGACACGTCCACCGTCTTGCTCTCCGGCCGCGCCAGGTCCACGACGGTGACGGCTTGTTCCACCAGGGGCCCGT
This sequence comes from Rhodococcoides corynebacterioides, assembly GCF_019834675.1. Classification (GTDB taxonomy): domain Bacteria; phylum Actinomycetota; class Actinomycetes; order Mycobacteriales; family Mycobacteriaceae; genus Rhodococcoides; species Rhodococcoides corynebacterioides_A. The sequence continues at coordinate 1,460 of NZ_JABUBU010000007.1, forward strand.
AGCCGTGGGCGTCCAACCAGTCGAGGGTTGCCGAGGCGCTGCGCGCACCGTCCACCGACCCCGACGCCACCAGCACGATCGAATCCGCGTGATGCAGTACTCCGCGCATCGCGCTGTGCAGCAATCCCGTTCCGCAGTCGGTGACCACGATGTTGTAGAAGCGCTCCAGCACACTGAGCACGCTCTCGTAGTCCCGCGCGTCGAACGCCTCGGACAGCGTCGGATCCGTGGAGGACGCCAGCACCTCGAGCCGGTGCGCGTTCTGGGACGTGAACGCCCGCACACCGCTGTAGGACTCGATGGAATGCGTGTACTGCAGCAGATCCCGCACGGTGCGGTCGGTCTCCACCGGCACCCGCGTGGACAGCGTTCCGCTGTCGGGGTTCGCGTCCACCGCGATCACCCGGTCGCCCCGCACCGACGCGAACGTCGACCCCAGGGCGGCCGAGACCGTCGTCTTCCCGACGCCACCCTTCAGCGAGAGCACCGCCACCCGGTGACAGCCCCGCAGCGTGCTGTCGACCTGCCGTTCGAGGGCCAGCCGGCGCTGTTCGCGCGCACTGTTGCCGACGTTGACGCGACCCCCCGTCGCGTCGAACAGCGTGCGACGCCACCCGCCGGTGGGCGGCGGCGCGACCGGGCGCAACAACCGTGACGTCGTCAGCTCGTGGGCCTGGCCCGTCGGTCCGTCGGTCACGCGGCTCCTCCCCCAGCCGATCCCGACCGTCCCGGCGTCACGCCGAGCGGTCGGGTCCGGTCACCTCAGGTCAGGCCCGCGTACGAGTGCAGGCCGGACACCACCATGTTGATGATGAACAGATTGAACAGCATGGCCACGAACCCGGCGACGTTGATCCACGCGGCACGGGTGTTGCGCCACCCCGACGTGGCCCGTGCGTGCAGGTACGCGGCGTAGACGACCCAGGCGATGAAGGACACTGTCTCCTTGGGGTCCCACCCCCAGAAGCGTCCCCACGCCGCCTCGGCCCAGATGGCGCCGAGGATCACGCCGGCGCCGAACAGCGGGAAGCCGATGATGGTGGTCTTGTAGGCCAGGCGGTCGAGCGTCTGCGCTGCGGGGAGACGACGCGCGAACCGTGCCAGCGCGCCGGAATTCCCGGCGGACTCGGTCCCGGTGAACCGCATCTTCAGCAGGAACAGCAACGACGCCACACCGGCGACCAGGAAGATGCCGCTGCCGACGGAAACGATGGTGACGTGGATCGGCAGCCAGTAGGACCGCAGCGCCGGGACCACGGGCGCGGCGTCCGCGTAGAGCACCGTCGCCGCGAGGAACATCAGGACCATCACCGGAACGACGACGAACACCTGGGTGTGGCGCTGCCCGCGCAGGGCGATCAGGCCCGTCGCGACCGCGGCGGCGCACGCCATGGTGACGAACTCGTACATGTTGCCCAGCGGGAATCGGTCGGTCGCCAGCCCGCGCAACACGATCGAGGTGACCGTGAGGATCAGACCGAGGACGACGAGGGCGTGGCCCATGCCGCCGTACTTCTCCGACTTCGGACGCGACGGGGTCGGAGCGATGCGGCCGGGCACGTTCGCCGCGATGGGCGCGGCGGAACGGGCGGTGTCACCGGCCGCGACCAGCTCGCGCTTGCGGTCGTCGGCGGCGACGGTCCGAGTCGCGAACTGCGCCATCAGGAACACCGAGGCGAGAACGAACACTCCGAACGCGGACCGGAACGACCAGTCGCTGAACTGCGCCAGCGTGTCGTCGATCGGCATGACTACTCCTTCTTCGCGGTGGGTGAGGGCGAATCGGCATCGAGCAGGCGCTCGGCGAGACGGTCGAACTCGTCACCCCATCCGGCCTGATCGGTACGCGCCAGGCCACCCAGTTCTACTACGGTACGTCGTGGATCGTCCGCCGGGTAGACACGCACCCAGATGCGGCGACGCTTGATCACCAGCGAGACCACCAGACCGGCCATCATGGTCAGCGCCGTCACCAGCACCCAGGTCTGCGCCGGGTCGTGGCTGACCTGCAGGTTGACGAACTCCTCGGCCCCGTCGAACCGCACCTGCGTGCCGTCCGCGAGGGTGGTCGACTCGCCCGGCGTGAGGTTCACCCGGTCCTGCTTGACCAGCCGTCCCTGCTCGACCAGCACCTGGCTGAGCGAGAACAACGACTGCGGGTTGCCGGTGTCGAGACCGGTGTCGCCCTGGTAGATGTCGACGGCCACGGCCGGGTCGTTCGGCGCCGGGAAGCTCGAGGACAGCAACGTGCCGTGGAACGACGCCGTGGGGGCGAACAGCCCCTCGATGGCGATCTGGTTCTTCCGCCGCTCGGTGCTGTCGGGGTAGAGCCCGCCGGGCGGATCGAAGCGGTGCACACCCGACGACAGGAACGTGGTGGCGTCGGTCGGCTCCCACTGCACGGTCTCGGTGCGCGTCTCGCCGTTGGGGAACGTCACGGTGAACGTCGGGGCGTAGCCGTGGCCCTGCAGGTAGACCCGGTCGCCCGCGACGCGCAGCGGATGGTTGACCTGCAGCACGTCGTCACGCCAGGTGTCGGTGACCAGGTCCGCGCCGGACTGGTACTCGATGTTGGACGTGAACTGCTCGGCCTGGCCGTTCTCGAGGTAGTCGGCGCGGAAGTCCTTCACTCGCACGCATAGCGGGGTCAGTCCGGTGCCGTCGATGAGGTTGCCGGCCCGGAACGAGTCGAACTGTGCGGGCGAGGTGGTGCAGATGCCGGGCCCGTCGTTGGCGATGACGACGACGTTGCCCTCGTAGCTGAACAACTTGCCCGCCGCGATCGCCACCAGCAGACCGACCAGCGACAGGTGGAAGACCAGGTTGCCCGCTTCCCGCAGGTACCCCTTCTCCGTCGACAGCGTCAGCGCCCCCGTCGGCCGCGTCGGTCCCGCTGCCTCCTCGCGCCGCGCCGTGCGCCAGCCGCGCATGCGCTCGGCGACGCGGTCGAGCACCTCGGCCGGGGTGCCGTCGACCTCGACGGTGCGGTGGTGCGGCAGACGCGCCAGGTTGCGCGGCGTGGCGACGGGCGGGGTGCGCAGCGCGCGGGCGTGCTCGACGCAGCGCGGCAGGATGCAGCCCACCAGCGAGACGAACAGCAGGACGTAGACCGCGGTGAACCAGAAGCTGCCGAACACGTCGAACAGCTCGACCCGGTCCATGAGCGGCCCGAGGGTCGGGCGATCGGCGATGTACTGATCGACCTTCCCGGCGTTGAGGCTGCGCTGCGGCAGGAGGGCGCCGGGGATCGCGGCCAGCGCCAGGAGGAACAGCAACACCAGCGCGGTGCGCATGGACGTCAATCCGCGCCAGGTGTTGCGGACCGCGGCCACCGCACGGCCGCCGACGGACTGCCGCGGCGGGCGCGGCTCGGCGGCGGGACGGGACTCGGTGTCTGTACTCATCTCGACTTCTCGACTGTGGTGGGTGGATCGGGTGGGTGGGCTCAGATGGGCAGGGTGGTGCCGGTGACGACGCCGTCGCGAACCCAGCTGACGAAGACGTCCCACGCCCCCGTCACCAGGGCGACGCCGACGGCGACCAGCGTGACGCCGCCGATGACCTGGACCGTGCGGGCGTTCCGACGCAGCCAGCCGACGCCGCGCAGGGCGCTGACCGACCCGAACGCGAGGATCACGAACGGCAGACCCAGGCCCAGGCAGTACGCGACGATCAACACGACGCCGCGCGCAGCGGTGGACCCCTCGGTGCCCGCGGTGAGGGAGATGACGCCGGCGAGCGTCGGGCCGAGGCACGGCGTCCACCCGAGCGCGAAGACCCCACCGAGCAGCGGCGCTCCGGCGATGCTGCCGATGCGGCGCGGCTCGAGGCGAGTGTCGCGCTGCAGGGCCGGGACGAGCCCGAGGAAGACCAGACCCATCGCGATCGTGACGACACCGCCGATGCGTTGCAGCAGTTCACGATTGACCGCGAGGGCCGAGATCAACCCGAACACCGACGCGGTGGCGAGGACGAACACCACGGTGAACCCGAGGACGAACAGGCCCGCCGCACCGGCGACGCGTGCCCGGCTGCGGACCGCCGTCGTCGTCGACCGTGCCTCCGACGCGGTGACGGCCGGGGCGTCCGCGCCGACGATGCCGGCGAGGTAGGAGAGGTAGCCGGGCACGAGCGGGACGACACAGGGCGACGCGAAGGACACCAGCCCGGCGAGCACGCAGGCTCCCAGCGCGAGCAGCAGCGGCCCGGAGGCCGCGGCGGACTGGAACGCCTCACCCATCACTCGCTCCCGTCGGCCGGTTCCGCGGCGATGCGCTCGACGACGGGCTGCAGGTCACCCGCGAGCAGTTCGGTGAGGAAGATGGCGGCGACGCGGTGCTCCCGGTCGAGCACGATCGTGGTGGGGACGACGGTGGTGGGGTAGTTCGCGCCGAGCGCAAGGAGGCTGCGGAAGCTGGGGTCGTAGATCGACGGGTACCCGACGCCGTTGTCGACGACGAAGTCCTGCGCCTTGTCCTTCTGCAGGTCACGGACGTTGATGCCGAGGAACTGCACGCCCTGATCGCGGGTGGCCTCGTAGACCTGTTCGAGGTCGTCGGCCTCGCCGCGGCACGGACCGCACCACTGCCCCCAGATGTTGATCACCACCACCTGGTCGGTGAAGTCGGAGAGGGCGGTGGTCTTCCCCTCCTCCATGAGGTCCGGGCCCTGCAGGTCCCCGACGGTGCCGCGGTCGGCCGGAGGGTCGTAGAAGATCGAGGTCTGCCCGCCCGGCGAGACGAACTCGAACGTGCCGCCCTGTGCCACGGCGTCGCTGCCCGTGGCGCAGCCGGTGGCGACCACCGCGAGCGACCCGGCCGTCAGCACCGACGCCAGAACACGGGCCGCTCTCATGCGCCGGTCTGCCGAGGATCGGACCCGCCCGCCGGCTCCGAGTAGACGATGTCGACGAGGGTGTCGCCCTCGTAGACGAGCGAGGTGAGCGAGGCCAGGCCGCACTGACGGTGGCGCGGGTCGTGCCAGAGCCGGTCGCCCTGCAGGAAACGGCGCAGCGTCCACACGGGCAACTGGTGGCTCACGCACACCGCCTCGTGCCCGACGGCGGCGACGCGGGCCGCGTTGACGGCGGCCAGCATGCGATGCGCGATCTGCAGGTACGGCTCGCCCCACGACGGCGTGAACGGATCGCGCAGCTTCCACCAGTGCCGCGGGCGGCGCAGCGCGCCGTCGCCGACCGCCACCTTCAGTCCCTCGAACTCGTTCCCGGCCTCGATGAGGTTCTCGTCGGTCTCGATGGTGAGCCCGAACGCCGACGCGAGGGGCGCGGCCGTCTCCTGCGCGCGCTGCAGCGGCGACGCGACCACGTGGGTGACGTCGTGACCGGCGAGCGCGTCGGCGACCTTCCGGGCCTGGGCCTGCCCGTTCTGCGACAGCCGGAAGTTCGGCAGGCGGCCGTAGAGGATGCCGCCGGGGTTGTGGACCTCGCCGTGCCGCAGCACGTGGACGATGGTCCGCGTGTCGGCGTGCGGGTGGACTCCGGCGGTGTCGGGGACCGGGTTGCTCGAGACGGGGTTGCTCGAGGCAGGAGTGGTGGGGTCGGTCACGATGTCGGCTCCGTTGCGTGGGCCGCCGCTCGCGCGGCGTGCGGGGCGGCGTCGGCGATGATGTCGAACGCGCGGTCGTCGAGGGCGGCCGAGACGAACCACGCCTCGAACGCGCTGGGCGGCGGGTACACCCCGCGCGCGAGCAGCGCGTGGAAGAACGCCGGGAACCGCCAGGTCTGCGCGGCCTTGGCGCCCGCGTAGTCGATCACCTCGTCCTCGGTGAAGAAGACGCTGACCATGTTGGCGGCGTACTGCACGCGGTGCGGGACGCCCTCCGCGGTGAGCGCGTCGCCGAGGATGGTGCCGAGTCGCGTGGCGTTGGCGTCGAGGGCGGCGTAGACACCCGCGTCGGCGTGCCGCAGCGTCGTCAGGCCCGCCGCGACGGCGACCGGATTTCCGGACAGGGTGCCGGCCTGGTAGACCGGGCCCGCCGGCGCGAGGTAGCGCATGACGTCGGCGCGCCCACCGAACGCGGCGGCGGGCAGCCCGCCGCTCATGACCTTCCCGAACGTGTAGAGATCGCCGGCGACGCCGTCGACGCCGAACCAGCCCGACGCGCTGACGCGGAAGCCCGTCATGACCTCGTCGACGATCAGCAGCGCGCCGCCGTCCGTCGTCACTCGCTTCAGGCCCTCGTTGAACCCGGGCCGCGGCGCGATCGCGCCCATGTTGCCCGCGGCGGCCTCGGTGATGACGCAGGCGATCTCGCCGGGGTACTCGGCGAAGACGCGCTCGACGGCGGAGAGGTCGTTGTAGGGGACGACGATCGTGTCGGCCGCCTGCGCGCCGGTCACCCCGGGCGTCGTCGGCAGACCGAGCGTCGCGACGCCCGACCCGGCGTCGGCGAGGAGCGCGTCGACGTGCCCGTGGTAGCACCCGGCGAACTTCACGATCTTGGTGCGGCCGGTGAACCCGCGCGCCAGACGCACGGCGCTCATGGTGGCCTCTGTGCCCGAATTCACCAGGCGGACCTCGTCCACAGGGTCGACTCGGCGCACGATCTCCTCGGCCAGCTCGATCTCACCGAGGGTCGGCGCACCGAACGACAGGCCCGTCGCCGCCGCCTTCTGCACGGCCTCGACGACGGCCGGATGTGCGTGCCCCAGAATCATCGGACCCCAGGAGGAGATGAGGTCGACGTACTCGGTGCCGTCGGCGTCGCGGAGGGTGTATCCGCTGGCCTCGGCCATGAAGCGGGGGGTTCCGCCGACCGAGTGGAAGGCCCGGACGGGCGAGTTCACCCCACCCGGAATCACGGCGGACGCGCGCGCGAAGAGTGCGGCGGAGCGGGCGGTGGACGGGTCGGTGTCGGATCCGCTCGAAGTGCTCACCACTCCAGTGTTTCACAGCAGACGGAGTGCTCCCCCGCCCGAACGAGCGGTCTACTCACTCCAGTAGTAGTTGCATCCACGTCAGATCGAGCCAGCGGCCGAACTTGACCCCCACCTGCGGCATCACCCCCACGACAGCGAAGCCGAACTTCTTGTGCAGCGCGATCGACGTGGAGTTGGTCGACTCGATTCCCGCGACCATCGCGTGCAGCCCGTCGGTACGGGCGCGCGCGATCAATTCGGCCATCAACGCGGTCGCGACGCCCCGGCGCAGGAAGCCGTCCGCGACGTACACCGAGTTCTCCACGGTGAGCCGGTAGCCGGACTTGGGTCGGTACTGCCCGTAGGAGGCGTAGCCGGCGACCCGGCCGTCGATCTCGGCGGTGAGCACCGCCATCCCCGCGTCGCGACGCCCGGCGAGCCACGCCTCCCGCTCGGCGAGGTCGACGAGCTCCTCGTCCCAGATGGCCGTCGTGTCCGCGATGGCGGCGTTGTGAACGAAGAGGATCTCGGGAAGGTCGGCCCGGACGGTGTCACGAATCAGCACCCGGCGAAGGCTAGTGCGCGGACTCACTCGCAGGGCGCCGAGGTTTTGGTTACCGTCGAGTATGACCACCACCGAATCCGCCGACACACTGGCGAAGCACCTGCGTAGGACGCTCGACGGCCGCTGGCGCGATGTGCGCGAGCAGACGCGTGAGCAGCTCTCCCGGCACGAGTTCGCGCCGCACTACACGCCCAACACCGCGATCGCCCGCACCAAGGCGACCGAGCAGCTGCGCATCCTCGCGGCGGCGGGTGCGGCGGAGTCCGGGTTCGCGAAATCCGTCGGCGGCACCGGCGACATCGGCGCCGCGGTCACCATGATCGAGATGCTCGCGATGTCGGACCTCTCGCTGATGGTCAAGGCGGGCGTGCAGTGGGGCCTGTTCGGCGGCGCCATCGAGAACCTCGGGACGCAGCGCCATCACGACGAGTTCATCAAGCCGCTGATCGACCTCGAGACGTTCGGCTGCTTCGCCATGACCGAGACCGGGCACGGCAGCGACGTCCAGTCCATCGGCACCACCGCGACGTACGACCGGGACACGAAGGAATTCGTGATCAACACCCCGGACAAGTCCTGTCGCAAGGACTACATCGGCGGCGCGGCCGAGGCGGCCAAGTACGCCACCGTGTTCGCTCAGCTGATCACCGCCGGCCCCGGCGAGGAGCCGGAGAGCAAGGGCGTGCACTGCTTCGTGGTGCAGATCCGCGACGAGAACTTCGGCGAGGACATGCCCGGCGTCACCACGTACGACATCGGCTACAAGGGCGGCCTGCCCGGCGTGGACAACGGACGCATCGCGTTCGACCACGTCCGCATCCCCCGGACGGCCATGCTGAACAAGATCGCCGACGTCGCCGAGGACGGCAGCTACTCCTCGGACATCGACAACCCCAACCGGCGGTTCTTCACCATGCTCGGCACCCTCATCCGCGGGCGCATCACGGTCGGCGGTTCGGCGGGTGCCGCCGCTCGTGTCGCGCTCACCATCGCCACGCAGTACGCGTTGCAGCGCAAGCAGTTCAGCGCGCCGGGCACCGACGAGGAAGTCACGATCATGGACTACCTGGTGCACCAGCGGCGTCTGCTGCCGCTGATCGCCAAGTCCTACGCCCTGCAGTTCGCGCAGAACGAGCTGGTGTCGAAGATGCACGACATCCAGAGCGCCGAGGATCCCGACGCCGACGAGCAGCGCGAACTCGAGGGCCGCGCCGCCGGCCTCAAGGCCGCCAACACCTGGCACGCCACCCGCGCCATCCAGGAGTCGCGCGAGGCCTGCGGCGGCGCCGGCTACCTCGCCGAGAACCGCCTCATCGCGCTCAAGGCCGACTCGGACGTGTTCACCACCTTCGAGGGCGACAACGTAGTGCTGACCCAGCTCGTCGCCAAGGAGCTGCTCACCGCCTACGCCCACGAGGTGCGGTCCTTCGGGGCGGCCGACTGGGTGCGGTTCGCCGCCGAGACCGTCGGCGACGTGGTGAAGAAGCGCACCGCGGCCGCGCCGATCATCCAGACCCTCGTCGACAGCCGGCAGGACAACGAGGAGGAGGGCTCGCTGTTCAACCGCGGCACCCAGATCGCGATGTTCGAGGACCGCGAGGAGTACCTCATCTCCACCGCGGCCCGCCGCCTGAACGGCCTGTCCAAGAAGATGAGTCAGTTCGACGCGTTCAACACGGTGCAGGACCACATCCTCCACGCGGCCACGGCGCACGTCGATCGCGTGATCCTCGAGGCGTTCGTCGCCGGAATCGACAACTGCGAGGACGACGACGCCAAGGAGCTGCTCGGCCAGGTGTGCGACCTCTACGCGCTGTCGGTGCTCGACGCCGACAAGGCGTGGTTCATCGAGCACCGGTACATCTCCACCGAGCGGTCGAAGGCCATCACCCGCGGCATCAACGAGCGCTGCCGCACCCTGCGTCCGCACGCGCAGACGTTGATCGACGGGTTCGGCATCCCGGAGAACCTGCTCGGCGCCGCCATGCTCGCCGACGACGAGCCGGGTGAGGTGAAGGAGTCCGTGAAGGCCTGATCTTCCCGGCCTGATCCTCCCGGCCTGATCGTCAGGAGCGAACGAGCCGCGCAATGGCATCGGACGCTTCCTTGACCTTGGCCTCCGCCTCGGGCCCACCCTCGCGGGCTGCGTCGACCACGCAGCCCGCGAGGTGGGCGTCGAGCAGTTTCAGCGAGACCGACTGCAGCGCCTTGGTCACCGCGGAGACCTGGGTGAGCACGTCGATGCAGTAGCGGTCGTCCGCCACCATCCGCGAGATGCCCGCCACCTGACCCTCGATGCGGCGCAGTCGCTTGAGAAGATCGTCCTGGTCGAAGCTGCTCATGCGACGAGGGTACCCCCTGGGGGTATTTCCGCGTCGGGCTACGCGCGGCGTCGCAGTCGCAGCAGCAGGTGGACCCCCACGGCCGCGGCGATCACCGCACCGGCCACCCACGGGCCGGAGAACTGCGTCAGCGTCCACGTGAACGTCGTCGACCCGCCCGCCTCGGCGGGAAGCGTGACGACCTCCGAGGTGGGAGTCGACGTCACGCCCCGCTGCCACAGCAGGAGAGCCGCGACGAACGCGACCAGAGCCAGTGCCGCGTGCACGGCCGCACTGCCGCCACGGCGCGTCACGGCCGCACTGCCTCCACGGCGCGTCACGGCCGCACTGCCGCCACGGCGCGTCACGGCCGCACTGCCGCCACGGCGCGTCACGGCCGCACCACGCGCAGCAGGTGCTCCCGCAACGCCTCGTCGTCCTTCGCCCACGCCTGCACCACTCCCTGACCGCGCAGGCGCAGCCCCACCGCCGTGCGACCCCGCGGCACCCCGCTGAGCTCGCCCAGGACGCGTGCGCTCTGCCACTTCTCGAGGGTGTTGCCGTTGGCGGCGTAGTTCGGCTCCGGGTACACCTCGGCGATGTCCGCCACGGCGACGTTCTCGGTGCCCTGCGTCAGTTCGTCGGCGGTGAGGATCACCGTCACGTGGCGACGGGCGGCGACGATCTGCACGGCCGTGAACCCCATGAGGACGACGGCGATCACCGCGAGGGCGACCCAGTGCACCACCGGGCCCGTGGTCAGCTCCACGATCAGGGCGACCACGCAGAAGATCGGCCCCCAGGCCAGGGCCCGCCAGCGTGCGCCCCACTCCACGAACAGCACGTCCTCGGGGGCGGTCACGGCGCGTCGTCCTCTCCCGCGGCAGGGGTGAACCAGGGCGCCACGGACGGCCGGTAGACCAGCAGGGAGCCGACCACGAACGTCAGGGCACCGACGGTGGCGAGCAGCGGCACGACGGCGAACCCGATGAGCACCGAGCCGAGCAGGAAGAGCGCCGCGAGCGCCGACAGCACCATCAGGGCGCGGCGGAAGCGGGCGTCGCCGCGGCGGCAGGTGGGACCGGCGAGGAACCCGACGCCGGCGCCGACCGCCACGAACAACGCACCCACCGTGCGGAGGATCGTGATCACGCCGTCGGCGTCGGACGCGTCACCGCCGCCGTCGAGGATCTGCGTGCGCAGGGTCGAGACGGGGAACGTCAGGGAGAGCAGGCCCAGCAGGACGACGGCGACCGCGCCGACGACCCAGGCGACGAGCGCCACGGTCACGAGAGTGGGGCGGCCGGTCGGAGCGGCGGGGAGTTCGGCAGGCGTGCTCACGCCCACCATCCTGCCGAACGGCGACTCACCCCAGGACGGCAGGCAGGAACACGGAGGCGGCCATGAGGATGCCGGTCACCACCACCACGAGGAGCAACCACAGTTCACGGCGCCCGCTGCGGCAGGGGACGGTGTGCATGCGGTGTGGGTGCGAGTGGTGTGGGTGCGAGTGCCCGGAGCTCACGCTGCGGCGGTTCTCGATGTTCGCGGTCAACGTGCGTCCTCCCCCGGCTCGACCGTGCGTGTGACACCTGTCACGGTACACCCGGGTCCGCGCGTCGCACAATCGGCGTCGGCGCAGGTCGGGGGCGGGTTCCGGGGGTCGAGACGACGCGAACGGCGTGCGTCAGGCCGCGGCGAATCCGCTGGCCACCACCAGGATCACCACCACCACGGCGGACGAGAGCAGCAGCAGCGCGAAGATCTCCGCCGCCCAGCGCCGTCGCTCGCCGGACCCCCGGCCGAGCTCCCCGCGCCCGTACTCGAGTTGTGCCATGACTACCTCCGCCGATGCCGGATCCGACCCGAGCTCAGCGTAACGCCACAGGTGTAACTCGAGTCACATCCGTTGCAGGCGTGTCGTCAGGCGCGTCGACGCAGGAAGTACTCCGTCGACTCGCGCCGGTGCATCAGGTACACCGCACCCGCGGCGGCGACGGCCTGGAGGATGCCCAGGATCGTCGTCACGACGGCCGTGGCGCCGGAGACGCCGCCGAGGCCGAACAGGGACGGCAGCGTGGTCACCACGACCACCACGCCGATCGCCGTCAACACCGCTCGCGCCCACAGCTTTCCGGCGCGCATCTTGCGCACGACCAGCCAGACCAGCGCGGTGATCGCCGCCGCGAACAGCAGCGCGAATCCCATCGCCACGGTGAGCACGGTGTCCGCGGTCTCCGGCGGCAGGGCCAGCGACGGGTCCTGCGCGGTGACGTCGGCCATCAGGGCGTCGACGAACACGTCGCGGTCGGACCAGATGGACCACAGTCCGACGAGCATCGACGCCACCCCGAGACCGATGACCACGATCCACAGGTGGCGGGAGGTCTCGATGTCGACGGGAGCGGGGTCGTGCTGCGGGGGCGGTGCGGGCTGCATCGCACTCGGCGGCAGGCCCTCCGGGTGCCAGTTCCCCTGCGGCTGCGGGTTCCCGCCCGGCGGCCGACCTTCCGGATGCCAGGGCGGCGGGCCGAACGGCGGATCGTCGGTCATCGCGCCAGCCGTTCCGCGACCTCGGTGGCCCAGTAGGTGAGCACGATGTCGGCACCCGCGCGGCGGATGCCCAGGATCGACTCGTCGATGGCGGCCTCCCGGTCGATCCAGCCGCGCTCGGCGGCGGCGGTGATCATCGCGTACTCCCCCGAGATCTGATACGCCGCCACGGGAACCGGCGAGGCGTCCGCGACCTCGCGCAGCACGTCGAGGTAGCTCATGGCGGGTTTGACCATCACCATGTCGGCGCCCTCGGCGACGTCGAGGTCCAACTCGCGCAACGACTCCCGGCGGTTGGCCGCGTCCTGCTGGTAGGTGCGGCGATCGCCGCGCAGCGTGGAGCCGACGGCCTCGCGGAACGGGCCGTAGAAGGCGGAGGCGTACTTGGCGGTGTAGGCCAGCTGGCTCACGTCGGCGAACCCGGCGGTGTCGAGCCCTTGCCGGATCGCGCCGATCTGGCCGTCCATCATCCCGCTCGGTCCCAGCACGTGCGCGCCCGACTCCGCCTGTGCCACCGCCATGTCCACGTACCGCACCAGGGTCGCGTCGTTGTCGACGCTGCCGTCGGCGGCGAGGACGCCGCAGTGTCCGTGGTCGGTGAACTCGTCGAGGCACGTGTCCGCCATGATCACGGTGCCGTCCCCGAATTCGTCACGCAGGCGCCGCAATCCGCGGTTGAGGATGCCGTCGGGATCGGAGGCCTGCGTGCCCTCGCCGTCCTTGTCCTCGGGCTTCGGCACGCCGAAGAGCATCAGGCCGCCGACGCCCGCCCGCACCGCGCGCTCGCCGGCCTCGGCCAGCGAGTCCAGCGTGTGCTGGTGGACGCCGGGCATCGACGAGATCTCCCGCGGGGCGTCGATACCGTCGGCGACGAACATCGGCAGCACCAGATGCCGTGGCTCGAGCGAGGTCTCGGCCACCAGCCGCCGCACCGCGGGAGTGCGGCGGAGGCGACGGGGACGATCGATGGGGAACATCGGCTCAGCGCCGCCGCGACTTCTTGCGCGGCGGAGGCAGCGCACCCTCGGCGCGCAGCCGCGCCGCGTGCTCGGCCAGCGCCTCGACCAGCGGACCGATCTGCGCCGTCTCCGGCTGCACGTCGACGCGCAGACCGAACTCGACGGCCGTCTCGGCGGTCTTCGGTCCGATGCAGGCGACCAGCGTGCGGGCGTGCGGCTTGCCGGCGATGCCGACGAGGTTGCGCACCGTCGAGCTCGACGTGAAGCAGACCGCGTCGAACCCGCCGGTCTTGATCATCTCGCGGGTCTCCGCGGCGGGCGGTGCCGCGCGGACGGTGCGGTAGGCGGTGACGTCGTCGATCTCCCAGCCGCGCTCGCGCAGCCCCTCCGCCAGCGTCTCCGTCGCGATGTCCGCACGCGGCAACAGGACTCGGTTGACCGGGTCGAACACCTCGTCGTACGGCGGGAAGTCCTCGAGCAGCCCCAGCGAGCTCTGCTCACCGGAGGGCACCAGCTCGGGATTGATGCCGAACGAGCGGACCTTGTCCGCCGTGGCCTCGCCGACGCAGGCGATCTTCACGCCGGAGAACGCGCGGGCGTCCAGACCGAACTCGGCGAACTTCTCCCACACGGCACGCACCGCGTTGGTGGAGGTGAACACCACCCACTGGTAGCGACCGTCGACCAGGCCCTTGACCGAGCGCTCCATCTGCGCCGGGCTGCGGGGCGGCTCGACGGCGATGGTCGGCACCTCGATGGGGATGGCGCCGTGGGTGACCAGTCGATCGCTCATCTCCGCGGCCTGGTCCTTGGTGCGCGGCACCAGCACGGTCCAGCCGTACAGGGCGCGAGACTCCCACCAGGACATCTTGTTCCGCTGCGAGACCACCTTGCCGACCGTGACCACCAGCGAGCCGACCAGCTCGGAACCGGCGTCGTTGAGGGTGGCCAGGGTCGCCTCGACGGTGCGTTGCTGACGGGTCGTGCCGCGCACGGTGATCGCCACCGGAGTCTGCGGCGCGAGGCCGTGTTCGACCAGGGCACTGGCGGTCTCGGCGAGGTGACCGGCGGTGGCGTGGAGCACCAGCGGACCCGGCGCGGCCGCGAGCGACGCCCAGTTGACGTCGCCGCGCACGTCGGCCTCGGTGTGTTCGGAGCCCAGCGCCATACCCGCGTAGCTCGGCACGGCGGAGCCGGCGGGCAGGCCGGGGACCACCTCGAACTGCACCGAGGTACGCGCCACGGCGGTGACCTCCGCGATGACCGAGTCGGTCGTCAGCGGATCACCGGAGACCAACCGCACCACGTCGTGGCCGTTCTTCGCCTCGGCCACCAGGGTTTTCGCGACCTCGGCCGGTTCGCCCAGCGCCGGACGCACGTCCACGCCGGTGTCGCCGTTCTCGTCGGCCGGTCGACGCACGGCCGACCCCACCATCGCGACGACGCCCTTGTCGACGTCGGGGTCGGTGAACGCCAGCTCGGCCACGGCGAGCGCCTCGCGGGCTCGCACGGTCAGCAGTGCCGGGTCGCCGGGCCCGGATCCCACGAACAGGATCCGACCCGGGGTGTTCTTGCGGACTCGGCTCATCGTTGGTTCTCCAGTGCGTTGTTGCGGTAGCGGGGATCAGGCATTGCCGCTCCCGGTGGTCGTGCTCGCCGCGGTCGGCGACGATGCGGGTTCGGTGACCTCGACGAGGTCGCGGGCGCCGAGGTCCAACAACTCTCGGGCGACGGACCGCCCGAGGGCCTCGGCGTCCGCCACGGCGCCGACGGCCGACGCGCGGACGACGTCCGACCCGTCGACGGCCGCGGCGCAGCCACGGACCGACAGTTCCTCGATCACCCGGCCGTCGTCGTCGAGCGAGTCGACCACCTCGGCGATCGCCCCGACCGGCGCGGTGCATCCGGCCTCGAGCTCGGCGAGCAGCGCGCGTTCGGCCGTCACGGCGGCGCGGGCCGTCGCGTCGTCGAGTTCGGCGAGGACGGCGGCGAGATCGGCGTCGTCGCTGCGACATTCGACCGCCAGCGCACCCTGCGCGGGTGCCGGCAGGAACTGCACGGGCTCGAGTGCCTCGGTGACCACGTCCAGGCGGTCGATCCGGGCCAGTCCCGCGCGGGCGACGACGACGGCGTCGAGCTCGCCCGAAGCGACCTTGCCGATGCGGGTGTCGAGGTTGCCGCGCAACGGCTGGACGTCGAGACCCAGTCCGAGAGCACGCAACTGGGCGATCCGGCGCGGGGCGGACGTACCGACGGTGGCGCCGGGCGGCAGGGCGCCGAGCACCAGGCCGTCGCGGGCGACGAGCGCATCGCGCGGATCCTCGCGTGCGGGGATGGCGGCCACGGTGAACCGCGGGTCCTGCGCCGTCGGCAGATCCTTGTACGAATGGACGGCGACGTCGATGGTGTTGTCGGCCAGCGCTTCTCGGAGCGCCGCGGTGAACACGCCGACGCCGATCTGCTGGACCGGTGCGGCCGACTTGTCGCCCGCGGTGGCCACCACGACCAGCTCGGTCTCGACGCCGGCCGCGGTGATCGCGGCGCGCACGGTCTCCGCCTGCGTGGTGGCGAGCAGACTGCCTCGCGTCCCGACGCGGATCACGCGCTTGTCCAGCGCGGCTGCGGTGGCGGTCATTCGGTCACCTCACGGGAGACGGTGAAGTCGTCGGCCAGGGCGGCACCGGGGTTGTCGGTGTCGACGGCGGCGACCTCCATCGGCGACGCCACGGCCTGGACGGTGGACGGCGAGAGCTCGAACAGCTCCCGCAGCGCCTCGGCGTAGGAGTCCCCGCCGGGCGTGGTCGCGAGCTGCTTGACCCGCACCGTGGGCGCGTGGAGCAGCTTGTCGACGACCCGGCGGACGGTGCGCGCCACCTCGTCACGCTGCGGGTCGGCCAGACCGGGCAGCCGCGAATCGAGGCGCAGGAGTTCGGCTTCGACCACCTCGGCCGCACGCTGCCGCAGCGCGGTCACCGTGGGGGTGACCTCGGCGAGACGCTGGCCGGAGAGGTAGGCGGCGAGTTCGCGCGCCACGATGTCGCGGGCGGCGCGCTCGTCGGACGCCGCGGCGCCGGCGGCGGGATCGTGCTGCAGCGTCGCCATGTCCAGCACGGTCACACCGGGCAGTCCGGCGACGGCGGGCTCGACGTCGCGCGGCAGGCCGAGGTCGCAGACGACCAGCGGGCGGGCGGCGGTGTCGCGGCGGGCGAGCGCATGGTGCACGTCGGCGATGGTGACGACGGCGCCCACCGCGCCGGTACAGGTGACCAGCACGTCGGCGTCGGCGACGGCCTCGGCGAGGTCGTCGAGCGTGACCGCCGACGCCTCGACCCCGGCCTCGGCGGCCGTGGCGGCCAGCCGGGCGCCGCGATCCGCGGTGCGGTTGGCCACGGTGACGGCGCCGATACCGCTGCGGACCAGGTGCGCGACGGACAACCCGCCCATGGCCCCGGCCCCGAGCACCACGGCGCGGCGGCCGGCGAGGGACCCGAAGACGTCGGCGGCGCGGTCGAGCGCGACCGACACCACCGACGCGCCGGCCTTGTCGATGCCCGTCTCCGAGTGGACCTTCTTGCCCACGCGCAGGGCCTGCTGGGCGAGTTCGTGGAGCGTGCGACCCGACGCCTGCTGCGCGTCCGACGCGGCGTAGGCCGCGCGGATCTGACCGAGGATCTGCTGCTCGCCGACCACCATGGAATCCAGCCCGCCGGCGACGGCGAACAGGTGCTCGGCGGCGGCCTCGCTGTAGCGGACGTAGGCGTGCTTGGTGAGCTCGGCGAGATCGAGGCCGGAGTGCTCCGACAGGAGGGCGCCGAGGTCGGTCAGCGCGCCGTGGAAGGCGTCGACCACCGCGTAGACCTCCACGCGGTTGCAGGTCGAGACGATCATGACCTCGGAGACGTGCGACGAGGCCATGATCCGATCGGTGAGCTTCGGGCGGTCGGTGTCGCCCACGGCGACACGTTCGAGCACCGACACGGGAGCGCTGCGATGCGAGATCCCGAGAAGGAGAACACTCACGGAAAGATCACCGATCCGTTCTGCTGTGCGCCCCGACCGGAACTCGGTCGGGATCGACTGGGGTGGCTGTGAGGATCGAGGCGTCCCGGCAGGTGGCGCGGACGGGTCGAGCGCGCTGCGCCTTGTGGGCGTTGGCGAACGAGAGGATCTGCAGTTCGACGGCGAGGTCCACGCGGCGCAGGTCGACGTGCGGCGGGGTCACCGGGTCGATCGAGGCGAAGGACAGGATGCACTCGATGCCGGCGTCGACGAGCGCGTCGACGGCCGACTGAGCGGCCGCGTCGGGCGTGGCGACGACGCCGACCGTCGCGCCGAGGTCGATGGCGGCGGACACGAGCTCGTCGACGTGGCGCACGGTGAGGTCGGTGTACCCGTCCGCGGCGGTACCGACGGCGACGGTCCGGCCGACGAGGTCCGGAGCGACGTCGAACAGTCCGACCACCGTGAAGCCGCGGCGCGCGAACCCGTCGTACCCGACGAGGGCGGATCCCAGATTGCCCAGGCCGACGAGCACGACGCGGTGGCCGCGGTCGAGGCCCAGCGCGAGTTCGATGCGGGCCCGCAGCCGCGCGACGTCGTACCCGACACCGCGCACGCCCATCGGGCCGAGGAAGGAGAGGTCCTTGCGGAGCGTGGCCGATCCGACGCCGGAGGCGACGGCGAGATCCTCGCTCGAGACCACCAGGATGCGGCGTTCGGCGACCGACGCGAGCACCCGGAGGTAGTCGGCCAGACGGGTGACCGTAGCCTTGGGAATCATCGGGGCCTCGGTCACGACGGCAGCCTCGAGAACCGGGCCGGCAGCGGGAGCGTCGTGCTGCTGACGGCGGACACCGGTCGCGGTGACCCGCGCGGTCTCGGCGCCGGGCTTCCGGCGGTCAGCGGTCACGTCGATGACTCCTCGTCCGATCGCGCGCGCTCGTGAGCGCACCGATCCACACGCACGGTGTTGGAGCAGGCCGGTGGGCACGAGCGATCCCCGTGGTCACCGCTCGCGCCGAGAGGTCACCGACCCCTTGACTCGTGATCCACGGTAACCGCTCGTGAAGGTATGAACAAAGTCGCGGACGCGTGTGCTAGGGTGCCGCCCCCCCTCGGGCGGCCGTTCGGGGGCTCCGACCCGCGTCAGGCGCCCGGATCGGCGGCCAGATCGCGCCGCAGGCGCGGGACGTCGACCTCCCAGTAACTGTGTTCGCGCCCGTCGAGAAGCACCACCGGCAGCCGGTCTCCGTACTCCGCCCGCAGGTCAGGGTCCTGCGCGGCCACCTCGTCGACGTCCACCGAGTCCAGCGCTACCGCGAACTCGGCGCAGAGCGGCCGCAGCACCGCCATCGCGCCGTCGCACGCGCCGCATCCCGCACGTGTCAGCAATGTCACCGTCCGTCGACCGTTCGTCATGGGCCCATTCTCTCGCGCGCGGGTCCACCGCGACTACGCTGGTCACGTCCCGGCAGTGGTCGGCCGCGGACGGGGTCCACGAGGGGGAGGTGAGCATGGCCGATCAGGACGAGCCCGAGATTCTCGACGGGTCCCGCGACCGTCGCCGGGTCGACCCGGCGAGCGCCCGCGCTCAGGTGGCCCGCCGCATCCGCAATCCCTTCGGCCCGACGGCCGCGCAGATCCGCGCCACCCTCGCCGGCGAGGCCAGTGCCGACGCCGCCATCGCCCTGCAGGCCGAGGCGAAGGACGCCGCCGCCCGCGACGGGGACACGGGCGGTGACGATCCGAGCCCGGTCCCGCGCGACCTCACCGCCGCGGCCTTCTTCGACGTCGACAACACGATGGTGCAGGGCGCGTCGATCATCCACTTCGCCCGCGGCCTCGCGGCCCGCAAGTACATCACCACCAAGGACATCACCCAGTTCGCCTGGCAGCAGGTGAAGTTCCGGGTGAGCGGCAAGGAGAACCTGGGCGACGTCGACACCGGCCGCGCCAAGGCCCTGTCCTTCGTCGAGGGCCGCTCGACCGCGGAGATCGTGCGACTCGGCGAGGAGATCTACGACGAGATCATCGCCGACCGCATCTGGGCCGGAACCCGTGCGCTCGCGCAGATGCATCTCGACGCCGGCCAGCAGGTGTGGCTGGTGACGGCCACCCCGGTGGAGCTGGCGTCGATCATCGCCTCCCGCCTCGGCTTCACCGGCGCCCTGGGCACCGTCGCCGAGAGCGAGAACGGCGTGTTCACCGGCCGCCTCGTCGGCGACATCCTGCACGGCCGCGGCAAGGCCCACGCCGTGCGCACCCTCGCCGTCCGCGAGGGCCTGGACCTGCGCCGCTGCACCGCGTACTCCGATTCCCACAACGACGTGCCGATGCTCTCGTTGGTCGGCACGGCCGTTGCCGTCAATCCCGACGCCGACCTGCGCGAGCTGGCGAAGAACCGCGGCTGGGAGGTGCGGGACTTCCGCACCGGACGCAAGGCCGCCAAGATCGGCGTGCCGACGGCCCTCGCGCTGGGCGCGGTGGGCGGGGGCGTCGCGGCGGTCCTGGGGCGCAAACAGTCGTGACGCGCGCCGTCGTCGTCGGCGCGGGCGTGGGCGGTCTCGCCGCCGCGGCGCGCCTGTCCCACGGTGGATACGACGTCACCGTGCTGGAACAGTCCGAAGACCTCGGCGGCAAGCTCGGCATCGTCGCCCGCGACGGATACGTTTTCGACACCGGTCCGTCGCTGGTCACCATGCCGCACGTGCTGCGCGCGGTGTTCGACGACACCGGCGGCCCCGCCGACCTCCCCCTCGACCGTCTCTCCGTCGCGTGCCGGTATCGGTTTCCCGACGGCGTGGTGCTGGACATGCCGGGCCACGCCGAGCGGATCCCGGCCGCGCTGGACGACGCGCTCGGCGCGGGGGCGGGCGCGCAGTGGAGCGCGTTCTCCGCACGGGCGGAACGCATCTGGGACGCGACGCACGCGGCGTTCCTCGAGTCCTCGATCGGCCCGCGGGAGCTCCTGACGTTGAGCCGACGGGTCGGTGACCTGCGCACCATCGCCCCGTGGTCGAGTCTGCGCGGACTCGGCGCCCGGTACCTGAGCGACCCGCGGCTCGCCATGATGCTGGACCGCTACGCCACCTACACCGGCTCGGATCCGCGGCGCGCCCCCGCGGCGCTGGCCACCGTGCCGCACGTCGAGCAGCGGTGGGGGTCCTGGCACGTGCCCGGCGGACTGCACCGGATCGCCGACGCGCTCGCCGACCGAGCGCGTCTGTGCGGCACCGACATTCGGACCGGCGTCACCGTCACCGGCATCGCCACCGAGCACGGTCGGGTGCGCGGGGTCCACACCACCGACGGCACCGTGGACGCGGACGTCGTGGTGGCCAACGCGGACGCCGAGCAGGTCTACCGCGATCTGCTCCCGGCCTCCCGGCGCACCGCGGTCACGCGCCGCCGGCTCGCCGCCACCACCCCGAGCCTGTCCGGCTTCGTGCTGCTGCTCGCGCTGCGCGGCCGCGACGCCGACACTCCGCACCACCGCATCCTCTTCCCGGACCGCTACGACGACGAGTTCGACGCGGTGTTCGGAACCCGTTCGCGCGCAGCGCATCCCGCTGCCGACCCCACCGTCTACGTCAGCGCGCCGAACGATCCGGCGCTGCGCCCGAACGACGACTCCGACGCCTGGTTCGTCCTGGTCAACGCGGCCCGCCACGGCCGCGGATCCCGGTCGCTGGTCGACTGGGACGAGCCCGGTCTCGCGGACCGCTACGCCGACCGGATCCTGGCGATCATGGCGGCGCGCGGGGTCGACGTGCGCGACCGCGTGGTGTGGCGGGAGATCGTCTCCCCCGCGGACCTCCAGCGACGCACCATGACCCCCGGCGGCTCCATCTACGGCACGTCGTCCAACGGCGCACTCGCCGCATTCCTGCGGCCCGCCAACCGCTCTCCCGTGGCGGGCCTGTTCCTGGTGGGCGGCTCGTCCCACCCGGGCGGCGGACTGCCGTTGGTGACGCTGTCGGCCGAGATCGTCGACCGGATGGTGCGGTCGGGCTAGTTCGTGCGGTCGGCGAAGCCGGCGGGCAGATCGCCGGGGGCCGTGTCGATCACGGTCTCGTCGTTCTCGCCGACGTGCTCGAACAGCGTGATGTGCGCGAACTCGGGCACCACGTAGATCGGGTAGGTGGGGCCGGCGTCCCGGTAGCGGCGCATCTCGTCGAGGTGGTCGTTCTGGTACAGGACTGTCTTGTCCCCGTCGAGTTCGATCCAGTGCGGGAAGAAGATCGTGCCGTGCAGCACTCGCTGCTCGGGCATCACGGTGACGACGACGCTGGTTCCCGTGGGCTCCGTCCACGACACCTTGTAGACGCCGGGCGCCAGGGCGACCAGGTCGACCTCCTGGTCCCGCACCCAGCGACCTCCGACGTGACCGGAGTGGATGCGGTAGTCGATGGTGGTCGCGTTCTTGACGTACATCTCGTACTGCCAGCCGTTGGCGTACGTGTAGATCATCCGGTGGCCGACCAGACCCGAGAGGTCCTGCGGCGGAACGGGATCGGAGACCGACGTCGGCCTCATCCGAGGAACACCCCACGCCGGCGGGTCAGCAGCCGGTACAGCGTCTGCTGGATGGTCTCGCGCACGTGGTCGGTCACCTCGAACAGCTCCATCGGGTCGTCCGCCGCGGCCGGCGAGAACCGGTCGGTGCGGATGGGTTCGCCGAACTCGATGTGCCACTTGGACGGCAGCGGGATCAACCCGAGCGGACCGAAGTGCGGGAACAGCGGAGTCACCGGGAAGTACGGCAGCCCGAGCACCCGCGCGAGCGTCGTGAGATCGCCGATCTTGGGATAGATCTCCTCCGACCCCACGATCGAACACGGGATGATCGGCGTCTGCGTCCGCAGGGCCGCCGAGACGAACCCCCCACGGCCGAAGCGCTGCAACTTGTACCGCTCGCTGAACGGCTTGCCGATCCCCTTGAACCCCTCCGGGAACACCGCGACCACCTCGCCGCCGCGCAGCAGACGCTCGGCGTCGGGCTGGCAGGCCAGGGTGTGCCCGGCACGCCGCGCGACGGTGCCCACCAGCGGCGTCTCGAACGCGAGATCCGCCGCCAACATGCGCAGCGCACGCTTCTGCGGATGGTGGTCGCGCATGGCCACCGACGCCATGAGGCCGTCGATCGGGATGACGCCGGCGTGGTTGGACACCACCAACGCACCGCCCGTCGCGGGCACGTTCTCGATCCCCCGGACCTCGACCCGGAACCACTTGTCGAACAGCGGGCGCAGCGCGGGCAGCCACACGTTGTCCGCGAAGTGCGGGTCGTAGCCGAACTCGTCCACCTCGTAGTCGCCGGACAGCCGGGTGCGCAGGAAGTCGGCACCGCCGGACACGCGCTCGGCCACCGCGCGGCGCAGCGCGTCGAGGGCGGACGACGTCCGGTCCACCGCCGCGTCCGGCACCCGGTCGGCGGGCACCAACGGAGTCGGCACGTCCACCCGCGGCCCGACGACGGGCGTGTCGGTGTAGGCCGACGGGTGCCGGCCACGGACGTCCTCCGGCGTGCTTCCCGACGCGGTGCGCCGGGGGCGCGTCGCGGACCCGTGCAGCGGAATCACCTTCGCCACCCCGCTCACCGCCCCGCCGCCACGGACCGCATCGGCTCCCGCCGCGCGGCGTCGGCGCCGAGGAACGCGAGCACTCGCGCCTCGGCCGCGTCGATCCATTCCCGTCGCACCACCGGGGTCAGCGCGACCCCGCGCACGAAGTCGTCGAACGCCTGCATCGTCGTCCATCTCGGGGTGAAGCCCAGCACGGTCTTCATGCGCGTCGTGTCCACCCCGCATCCGAAGTTGAAGTAGTCCAGTTGTTCCTCCGAGAAGCCGCGCATCAGCGACCCCATCACCGCCTTGCCCGTGGTGCGGAACAGGGCGGGCGGAACGGGCAGCTCGATGCGCCCGGCGCGCCGGATGGCCTGCGACAGCATGACGATGCCGTCGGCCGCCACGTTGACCGTGCCCGCCGGCCCGCAGATCGTGGCCCGCTCGAGCGCCGCGAGTGCGTCCTCCTCGTGGAGGAGTTGCATCCGCGCGTCCCGCCCCAACACGGACGGGGTGAGCGGTGAGGTCAGGTACCGCGAGACGGCGCCGT
Organism: Rhodococcoides corynebacterioides; assembly: GCF_019834675.1. Lineage (GTDB taxonomy): Bacteria > Actinomycetota > Actinomycetes > Mycobacteriales > Mycobacteriaceae > Rhodococcoides > Rhodococcoides corynebacterioides_A. The sequence continues at coordinate 24,848 of NZ_JABUBU010000007.1, forward strand.
TGAGTCGCGGGCCGATCATCGGTGCGTTGCGCAGAATGGTCACATCGACGTCGGGCCGACGGCGACCGAGGCCGCGGGCGTAGCCCTCCGTCTCCACCGCGTCGCGGGCGAAGCCGCCGCGCAACCGCGTCTTCGACCCCATCTCCTCGGTGAACTGGGCGGGATCCTTGGCGCTGCAGCCGTACACGGCGGTGGACGAGCGCAGCACCACGTGCCGCACCGACGGCGACTTCTGGCACACGGCGAACAGCTGCATCGCACCGAGGACGTTGAGGTCCTTCATCACCGTGCGGCCACCGCCGCCGGGCGGGCGGGAGATGAGCGAGGCGTGCACGACGGTGTCGACCTCGCTGTTGCGGATCACCTTGCCGATGAGCGGGTTCCGGATGTCGGCGCGCACGAACTCGGCGCGGCCCATCCGGCGGATCATGTCCTTGGTCGGCGCGACCGCGTCCACCGCGATGACCCGCTCGACCGACGGATTCTGGGCGAGCCGGGCCGTCAGATAACCGCCCAGGAAACGGCTGGCTCCGGTGACGAGAACGACCCGCGGCGCCTCGGATGCGCGGACGTCATCGCTCACCGCACCTCACCCCGACTCCCTGGTTCCACCGCATCGACCGTCGCGACCCATCGTGTCACGGGTCGCCGATCCGCGCTGTGGACTCGGCCACAGACCTGCCCCGGACCGGCCCCGGACCGGCCCGAGACCCGGCCCTGCACTCCGCCGCAGAGACAACACTGCCCGTGCACCGGTGAGGTGCACGGGCAGCAGCAGCGCGGCGATCAGCGCGGCAGAATCACTTACCGAGTTTCCTGCGCTGAACGCGCGTGCGGCGCAGGAGCTTGCGGTGCTTCTTCTTCGACATGCGCTTGCGGCGCTTCTTGATCACTGAACCCATGCGGGTGTCCTCGCGTTCTTCTGGTCGTTTCGGTCGGCAGCGTGTGCTGCTGCGCACGGCGGGGCGGCGCACCGCAAGGGTGCGCACAACGGCGCAGGGGCTATCCGCACGCGCGTGTGCTGCCCCATCATAAACCGGCCGGCGACGACAGACCGCATCGGGTCCGCCGACGCCGTGCTAGCCGGCGTCGAAGTAGGAGGTCTCCAAGTAGTCGTGCACCGCCTTCGCGTGCACTCGGAACGAGCGGCCCACCCGAACGGCCGGCAACTCGCCACCGTGCACCAACCGGTACACGGTCATCTTGGAGACCCTCATCAGCGATGCCACTTCGGCCACCGTGAGGAACTGCGTGCCGGCCACGGCCGGTCCTCCGTCGTGCGACGAGTTCTTCGAACCCGACCCGGACGGCTTGTCCACTGATTCCATGAAATTCACATACCTCCGGCACGTCCGCGCCGCCGGCTTCCCCTCCGGCGGAACAGACACGCACGTGCTGCGACCGAGCTTAGCGGGACACCTGTGACTTCTGCGACGGGTGGGGGTGGATTTCGTCCGAACATGCGACCGGTGTCACTCGATCACCCGATCAGCGGCGTCCCGTCCGCCGGGATTCCGAGCGCGACGCTGCGTGCCTTCGCCGCCTCCACGGCGTCGAGAACCGCCGCGCGGAACCCGCGTCGTTCCAGTTCGGCGAGGGCGGCCGCCGTCGTCCCGCCCGGCGAGGTGACGCCGGCCCGCAGCTCGGTCGCCGACTCGTCGGACCGATCGAGCATCGCGGCCGACCCCACCATCGTCTGCGTCACCAACGTCGTGGCGGTCTCGCGTGTCAGGCCCAGCCCGACCGCCGCGTCCACCATGGCCTCGGCCATGAGGAAGAAGTAGGCGGGTCCGGAGCCGGACACCGCGGTGACCGCGTCGATCTTGTCCTCGGCGACCACGGCGGTGCGGCCGACGGTGCCGAGCAGCTTGCGGACGGTCTCGATGTGCTCGGAGCGCGCGTGCCGTCCCGGGGCCAGCACGCTCATGGCCTCGCCGACGAGCATGGGGGTGTTGGGCATGACCCGCACGATAGGGATGCCCGCGGGCAGCTTGGGTTCGAACCGCGACGCCGGGACTCCCGCGGCCATCGACACGACGATCTGCTCGCGCTCGCCGTTCAGCTCGGCCTTGGACATCTGCGTGACGACGGAGTCCACGTCGTCCGGCTTCACGGCCACGACGATGACGTCGGCACCCTCCACCGCGTCGACGACGCTGGTGGCGCGAATGCCGAACTGCGCGGCGACCGCCTCCGCGCGGGCCGGATGCTTCTCGGCCAGCACGACCGATCCCGTCGGCAAGCCTCCCTCGATCAGCCCGGCGATCAACGCCTCACCGATTCGGCCGCCACCGATCACCGCGATTCTCGTCATGGGTGACAGGTTCTCACGGGGCCGATCACCCCTGCGGCAGCGGCACCATCGCCAGCTGGCGGCTCTGGACGACCACGGCGCCGGTCTCGTCGACGACGGTGTGGTCCTCCTCGAACCATGTCCCGCCCAACACGGTCGACGTGGACTTCACGCGCAGCCAGCCCGGCACCGGGGTGCGGCGCAGATACGTCGTCAACTGCACGGTGGGCGCCCAGCCGAAGAAACCGCGGTTCATCGTCACCGGCGGGCAGATGTCCCCGGTCATGATCGCGAAGAGGGCGGCGGTGGCGGGATCGTTCTCGTCGCCGGGCCGCGGCCGCACCCACATCCGGATCTCCGCGGACCCCTGCGCGCCCGTGAGGAAGTGGGCGGCCGACGGGTCGAGGCGCATGTCGCACCCGGTGGCGACGTGCACCACGTCGGCCATGGGGTGGCCGGGCACGATCCGCGCGGCACCGCCCGGCGGCAGCGGAGCCATGTCGAGGACCGTCGCGAGGGCGCCGTCGTGTTCCTGGTGCACGGGCGCGCCCGTGTCCGGCGTGCCGAGGGTGACGACGCTCCGCACCGCGGGCCGGTCCCCCTGGCTCAGGACGGCGTCGACGTGCACGACGCGCCGCCCGCGTTTGCGGATCGTCGTCGTCACCGACACCGGGCCGGGATCGGGCGCGGCGAGGTAGCTCGCGCTCACCGCGAGCGGCGCGAGCACGGCCGGATCGTCGTCGCCGGCGAGGCGCTGGGCCGCCGCGGCGCCGCACATCGCCATCATCGCGCCGCCGTGCACCTTGGGGCCGATGGTCCACGTCGGGTCGATCGACCCCGTGAACACGTCGGTGTCGACGCGGTCGAGCGTGGTGAGGTCGCGGAAGGGTGCGTCGGTCACGGGGTGGGAGGTCACGGGGTGGTAGGTCACGGGGTCCTCGGCTGGGCGGGCCGCTCGGGGCGGGCGAGGTGGGTGCGGGCGAACTCGAGCGAGCGCCGGAGCGCCGTGGCGCGCTCGGCGGCGGTGCGGGCGCTTTGGGTGTTGATCTCCACCACCGCCTGGCCGTCGAAGCCGCGCTCGGCGACGCGGCGCAGCACCTGGGCGACGGGCTGGGTGCCGTCGCCGGGCACCAGGTGCTCGTCGACGGACGCACCGCGGCCGTCGGCGAGGTGGAAGTGGGTGAGCCCGCGACCCATGCGGTCGGCGAGGTCGACGGCGTCGAGTCCCGACGTCGCGGTGTGCGAGAAGTCCAGCGTGTAGTGCGCGAAGCCGACATCCGTCGGGTCGTACGACGGCGCGAAGGCGGACAGCCCGAGCCCCGGCCGACCGCCGCGGCGTTCGAGCCGCCGCGCCGAACCGGTCACCGCGCCGAAGAGCCGGTCGGCGCGCAGGGGGAACATGTTCTCCACGGCCACCACCACCCCGTCGGACGCCGCTTCGAGTTCCGCCGTCTGATCGGCGAACCCCTCGACGTAGGCCCGCTGCCACCGGAACGGCGGGTGGACCACCACGGTGCGAGCGCCCAGCGCCTCGGCGGCGTGCACGGTCTTCGCGAGCTTCGCCACCGGATCCGAGCCCCACACCCGCTGGGTGATGAGCAGGCACGGCGCATGCACGGCCAGCACCGGCACGCCGTAGGTGCGCGAGAGCCGGCGGATCGCCGCCGGGTCCTGACTGATCGGCTCCGCCCACACCATCAACTCGACGCCGTCGTACCCCAGTTCGGCGGCGAACCGGAACGCGGACTCCGTGTTCTGCGGATAGACCGACGCCGTGGAGAGGCCGACCGGCACCGCCGGCGAACCCGTCGGCACCGTCATGTGGACAACATGAAGGCCAGCGGCCCCAGCGTCACGAACACACCCACCACCACCGCCAGCAGGATCGAGACGATGTCGTCGGTGCGGCGCAGCACGCGGACCACGGCCACCAGGCCGACGATCACGAAGAACGCCAGCACCAGGGCGACCCACGGCAACATCTCCCACAGCCGCTCGAAGCCCTTGAACAGCAGCGCGCCCAGCACGATCGCGACGACGCCCTGCCCCAGCAGCGACAGCCACTGACGCACCGGGCCGCGGGAACTCGCCGGGGCCGGGGTCTCGTCGGACGGCGAGGACTCGGGTCGGGCGGCCTCGAGGGTGTCGGTCTCGGCCTCGGTGTCGGTATCGGTATCGGTGTCGGTCTCGGTATCGGTGCGGCCGTCGACCTCCACGCGATCGAGCACCGTCGTCTCGGGCTCGGCAGCCGCGTCGGGCTCGGGTGCCTTCTCCGGCTCGGTCGTCTCGGGCTCGGGTGCAGTCTCGGGTGCCGTGTCGGGCTCGGCCGTCTCGGGCCGCTCGACCGACTCACGCAGTCGGTCCTGCGCGGCGCTGGGGGCACCGGAGAACAGCGCCGGCTCCTCGCGGGGGACGAAGGCGGGGGTGGGACGTCGCCGGGTTCGGGTCTCGGGCTCGGGCTCGGCGGCAGCCGGAGTCTCCTCGGCAACCACGGCCTCGTCGGCGGCCACGGCCTCGTCGGCCACCGGCGTCTCGTCGGGAGCCCCGTCCTCGTCGGCCGGAGTCTCGTCGCGGATGACCGGGATCTCGCCGGTCAGTTCGGCGACCGAGATGCCGCCGGCCATGCCGCGTCGGCGTCGACCGCCGGTGCCGACGGTCGCGCCGTTGCGGGCGAGCAGTTCCGCCACCGACACCTGGCCGGTGGTGCCGCCTGTGTTGTCGTCGGTCATCTCGCGCCCTGTCTCACTCGTGTTCTCTCGTCCATTCTGTCGAGTCGCCGGGTCGGCATCACGTCCGCCGTCACGTCGCGATGGTCGGCACGACGTCGCCGAACGACTCGGTGTCGAGCTTGCGCAGGATCAATCCCTCACGCAGCGCCCACGGGCAGATCTCGAGGGTGTCGAGGGACAGGGCGCGCATGGCCGCCTCGGCCACCAGCGCACCCGCCACCATCTGCCGCGACCGGTCGGCACTGACCCCTTCGAGCTCCGCGCGGTCTGAGGCCGTCATGCGCGAGATGAAGGAGATCACCTGACGCAACCCGTCCGCGGTGAGCGTGCGCTTGACCCGCGGACCGGCCGCCGAGGGCGCCGCTCCGGTCAGCCTGGCCAACGAACGGAAGGTCTTCGACGTTCCCACGGCGCGGTCCGGTCGCCCCGGCGCGAGGACGGTGCGGGCCGGTTCGACCAGTTCGGCGTCGAGCCAGTCGCGCAGCACGGCCACCCGCCGCTTGCCCGGCGGGTCCTCGTCCAGCCAGTCGCGGGTGAGGCGGCCGGCTCCGAGTTGGAGGGACAGCGCGACGTCGGGGTTCTCGTCGATCCCCGAGCTGAGTTCGAGGGAGCCGCCGCCGATGTCGAGGTCGAGGATGCGGCCGGCCGACCACCCGAACCAGCGGCGCACCGCGAGGAAGGTGAGCCGGGACTCGTCCTCCCCGGCGAGAACCTGCAGGTCCACGCCGGTCTCGTCGCGCACGCGACCGAGGACGTCGTCGGAGTTGCGGGCGTCGCGCACCGCGGACGTCGCGAAGGCCATGAGTTCGCCGCAGCCGGACGAGCGGGCGATTCCGGCGAAGTCCGCGACGGTGCGCACGAGCCGGTCGGCGCCCTCGTCGGTGATGTCCCCGGCGTCGTCGGTGTTCTCCGCCAGGCGCAGCGCAGCCTTGGTGGAGCTCATCGGTGTCGGGTGACCACCGCGGTGGGCGTCGACCACGAGGAGATGAACGGTGTTGCTTCCGACGTCGAGCACCCCTAGCCGCACATCGAACACCGTACTGGGTCTAGCGTCGTGGCCTGTGACACGTGCTCCGAAGGACGTTCTGGAACCGGTGGCGACGGCCAAACTCGACCCGGCACCCGAGGTCCCGCTGGACTTCCCGCGCGAGTGGGTGGAGTTCACCGATCCGACCGACCCCGCCCACCTGGTGCGCGTCGACATGACGTGGCTGCTCTCGCGCTGGACCTGCGTGTTCGGCACTCCGGCCTGCCAGGGCACGGTGGCCGGTCGGCCGGACGACGGCTGCTGCTCGCACGGCGCGTTCCTCTCCGACGACGACGACCGGGCCAAGCTGGATCGGTCCGTCGAGATGCTGACGCCGGACGACTGGCAGTTCTTCGACAAAGGGCACGGCAAGAAGGGCTACACCGAGGTCGACGACCTCGAGGGCGAGCAGGCGGTGCGCACCCGGAAGTACAAGGACGCGTGCATCTTCCTCAACCGGCCGGGGTTCGCCGGCGGCATCGGCTGCGCCCTGCACCGCATGGCCCTGCGGACCGGCGTCGAGCCGCTCACCGTCAAGCCCGACGTGTGCTGGCAGCTGCCTGTGCGGCGCACCCAGGACTGGGTGACCCGGCCCGACGGCGTCGAGATCCTGCAGACCGTGGTCGGGGAGTACGACCGGCGCGGCTGGGGCGAGGGCGGGGCCGACCTGTCCTGGTACTGCTCCGGATCGCCCGACGCGCACGTCGGCGAGCGGCCCGTGTGGGAGTCCTACGCGCCGGAACTCACCGAGCTGCTCGGCATCGACGTCTACACCGAGCTCGCGGCGCTGTGCCGTCGGCGGGCGGGGCTGGGGCTGATCGCCGTGCACCCCGCGACCCGCGAGGCCTCGCGCACCTGACGCTGCGGGCGCCTCACTCCTCGAGCTTGTACCCCAGCCCGCGCACGGTGACCAGGTGCACCGGCTTGGCCGGATCGGCCTCGATCTTCGACCGCAGCCGCTTGACGTGCACGTCGAGCGTCTTGGTGTCGCCGACGTAGTCCGCGCCCCACACCCGGTCGATCAACTGTCCGCGGGTGAGCACGCGGCCCGAGTTGCGCAGCAGGTACTCGAGCAGGTCGAATTCCTTGAGCGGCAGGGTGACGGTCTCGCCGTTCACCATCACCACGTGCCGCTCGACGTCCATCCGGACCGGGCCGGCGGAGAGCACCGACGTGTCGTCGACGTCCTCGGTGTCGGCGCCGCGGCGCAGCACCGCCCGGATCCGCGCGATCAGCTCGCGGGACGAGTACGGCTTGGTGACGTAGTCGTCGGCGCCGAGCTCGAGGCCGACCACCTTGTCGATCTCGCTGTCGCGGGCGGTGACCATGATGACCGGCACGCCGGAGCGGCTGCGCAGGTGCTTGCAGACGTCGGTGCCGCTCATTCCCGGCAGCATGAGGTCCAGCAGGACGATGTCCGCCCCGGAGCGGTCGAACTCGGCCAGCGCGGACGGCCCGTCGCCGACCACCGTCGCCTCGAAACCCTCCTTGCGCAGCAGGAAGGCCAACGGGTCGGCCAACGATTCCTCGTCCTCGACGATCAGCACACTCGTCACGGGATGTCCTTTGCGGTCATGACGGTTCTCCGTCGTCTTCGATGTGAGCGGGAATCAGCAGGGTGAAGGTGGACCCGGTGCCGGGCTTGCTCCACAGCTCGATGCGGCCGTTGTGGTTGGCGGTGACGTGCTTGACGATCGCGAGCCCCAACCCGGTGCCACCGGTCGCGCGCGAGCGGGCCTTGTCGACGCGGAAGAAGCGCTCGAACACGCGCTCCTGGTGCTCCTTCGCGATGCCGATGCCGCGGTCGGTCACGGCGAGCGCCACCATGCGCTGCCCGTCGACGTCGCGTTGCGATCGGGTGACGGTGACCGGCGCGCCCTGCGGGGAGTAGGCGATGGCGTTCTCCACCAGGTTCGACAGCGCCGTCACCAGCAGCGTCTGGTCGCCGAGGACCTCGAGTCCGCTGGGGTGGTCGGTGCTGACCGTGATGCCGGCGGCCTGCGCCTTCAGCTCGGACCGGGCGAGGGCGTTGCGCACGACGGTGTCGACGTCGACGACGTCGAGGTCGGGCAGTTTCTCCGCGCCCTGCAGTCGGGACAGCGAGATGAGTTCGCTGACCATGTTGCCCAGGCGCGTGGACTCGTCGAGCATCCGTTCGCCGAAGTGGTGCACCGACGCCGGATCGTCCGCCGATTCGAGCAGCGCCTCGGCCAGCAGACCGATGGCGCCGACGGGGGTCTTGAGCTCGTGACTGACGTTGGCGACGAAATCGCGGCGCGTCGCCTCCATGCGGACCTGCTCGGAATCGTCGTCGGCGAACAGGACGACGAACCGGCGGTCCTCCCGGCTGAGCAGCTGAGCGGTGCCGCGCACCGCGATGCCCGGCCGTCCCCGCTGGTCGAGGACCGTGAGGTCGACCTCGACGTCCTCCCCCGTCTCGAGAACGCGGGTCGCGGCCTTCCACGCACGCTCGTCCAGCGCGCGGGCGCGCACCAGACCCAACTCCTCGGCGCGCGGGTTGAACAGGACGACGTCGTGGAACTGGTCGACCACGGCGATGCCGCTCTGGGCGGCGAGCACGATCAGGTCCAGCACCTGCGACATCGTGAGCCCGTTGTCGCGCTTCTGCCGCTGCGCCCGCAGGGAGGCGAGATACGGCAGCAGCACCCCACCGACCAGGTAGCCACCGAACGCCGCCGCGGCGACGAGGACGACGACGGTCGGGGTGTTCACGGACGAATCGTACGGCGGCCGGAACGGGCGTCGTCGCACGGTGGGCCGGGTTTTCCCGACGTCACACGGCGTCCGACACCCGTTCGCGCCCCGTTCACGTCCGCGCTACTTTCCGCCCTGGTTCGCCACCGCGGCCGCACCGGCGGCGGCCGCCTCCGGGTCGAGATAGACGCCACCGGGCGTCGTCGGGACGAGCTTGTCACCGGACTCGGTGAGGTCGTATCGCAGCGGGATACCGGTGGGGATGTTGAGCGCGGCGATGTCGGCGTCGGAGATCCCGTCGAGGTACTTCACCAACGCGCGCAGCGAGTTGCCGTGCGCCGCAACCATGACCGTGCGACCCGCGCGCAGCTCGGGGACGATGGTCTCCTCGTAGTACGGCACGAACCGGTCGACGACGTCCTTCAGGCACTCCGTGAGCGGCACCGTCTCGAGGTCGGCGTAGCGGGGATCGGCGTCCTGGCTGTACTCGCTGCCGGCCTCGATGGGCGGGGGCGGGGTGTCGTAGCTGCGGCGCCACAGCATGAACTGCTCGTCGCCGAACTTCTCTTTGGTCTCCGCCTTGTTCAGCCCCTGCAGCGCGCCGTAGTGGCGCTCGTTGAGACGCCAGTCCCGGATCACGGGAATCCAGTGCCGATCCGCCGCGTCGAGCGCGAGGTTCGCGGTGCTGATCGCACGGCGCAGCAGCGAGGTGTACAGCACGTCGGGCAGCACCCCGGCGTCCTTCAGCAGCTCGCCGGCTCGCCGCCCCTCGGCCTCGCCCTTCTCGGTCAGGCGCACGTCCTGCCACCCGGTGAACTGGTTGGACGCGTTCCATTCGCTCTCGCCGTGGCGCAGAAGGATCAGAGTTCCGATGCTCATGGGGTCAGTTTCTCACGACCGCCGCGCCGCCACGTCGTACGCACGGGAGCGGTCACCGGACGCCGTCCCACACCTCCCGCGTCGCCGCGCGGGGATCGTCGACCGTCGTGCCGGGGAACATCCGCACCGTCCGCTGCGCGCCGTAGCGCCCCCAGCCGGGGTTGCCGGTACGGACGAAGTCGACCCACGCGCGATGCATCTCGTCGGCCAGCGCCTGCGGCGGCGTGGGCCCGGTGATGCGGGCGGTCTCCGGCTTGTCCAGCACGTCGAACACGAAAGGCAGCTCCAGCGCGTGGCAGGCCCCGAGATTCCCGTCGAACAGCGGTGAGCGCCAGGTGAACTCGTACACGTGCGCCGGGTGGGCCTCCGCGATCCGCACGGCCGGCATCCGAAAGAACCAGTCCGTCATGATCGCGATCATCAGCTCACCCGGCGACGCGTCGGGCAGCTGCGCGCGGTAGACGTCCAGGGCCGCGGGATCGAGCCGGTACCCCGCGAGGATCGCCGCCAGGTAGTCCTCGGTGATGTGCGGGACGATGCCCGCCGGCACCAGGAAGAACGCGTGCTCCTCGCTGGTGGTGCCGATCAGGATCTCCACGTCCGCACCGGCGCCGTCCGCGATGCGCGAGTACGGCTCCGCCGGCACCACGTCGCCGTCGACGTAGGGCTGGAACGCCATCATCTTCAGCGCCAGCTCGCCCCACGCACCCGACGCCGCCTCCGCCGCCACTCGGTCCGACAGCGACCGTTGCGCGTCCAGCAGCGCGTCCACGGGGACGGACCCGAACCCGTCGACCGTGGGATCCACCGACAGCGACGACGCGAGCGCCGCCGCCACCCGGGTCGCGGTCTCCTCGGCGATCACGTTGTGTCCGCCGCCGCTCTGCAGGATCGCCCGGCGGAACAGGCCGTCGGCGCGGGGCATCGCGAGCAGCGTGGCGACGCTCATCGCCCCCGCCGACTCGCCCGCCACCGTCACCTGAGCCGGGTCGCCGCCGTACGCCGCGATGTGGTCGCGCACCCACTCGAGCGCCGCCACCTGATCGAGCAGACCACGGTTGGCCGGTGCACCCTCGATCCGCGCGAACCCGTCGACACCGAGGCGGTAGTTGATCACCACCGCCACCACCCCGTCGCGGGCGAACGCCGACCCGTCGTAGGCCGGCACGGCGTTGCTGCCGTTGACGAAGGCCCCGCCGTGGATCCACACGTACACCGGCGCCGACCCGGCGACGTCCGGGGTGTACACGGCGACGTTCAGACAGTCGTCACCCTCGACCACCGGCTCGCTGAGGATCTCGCTGGTCGGCGGCCGATACCCCACCTTGGGCACCGTGGCGCCGTGGTCGAGCGCGTCGCGCACCCCGTCCCACGACGGCGGCGCCGTGGGAGCCCGGAACCTGTTCGGCCCGAACGGCGCCGCCGCGTAGGGCACCCCGAGAAACGCGGTGACACCGTTCTCGGTGCGTCCGCGCACCTGGCCCTGGGGTGTGTCGATCGTGGTCGTGTCCATGGCTCATTACTACCGTGCCGCCGGCGACCTCGGGGGCGAACGTCAGACGGTCTCGGCGGCCCGCAGGTCCTTGCGCAGAATCTTGCCGGAGGCCGACTTGGGCACCGTGTCGATGAACTGCACGCGGCGAACCTTCTTGTGCGGCGCGACCTTCTCGGCGACGAAGGAGATGACGTCGTCCTCGGTGAGCGACGCGCCCTGCTGCAGCACGACGAACGCCTTGGGCACCTCCTCACCCTCCTCGTCGAGCACGCCGATGACGGCGGCGTCGGCGATGTCGGGGTGGGTGAGCAGCAGCGACTCGAGCTCGGCCGGGGGGACCTGGTAGCCCTTGTACTTGATGAGCTCCTTGAGGCGGTCGACGATGCTGACGTTGCCGTTGCCGTCCACGACGGCGATGTCGCCCGTGTGCAGGTAGCCGTCGGAGTCGAGGGTGTCGGCGGTGGCCTGCTCGTTGCGCAGGTAGCCGACCATGACGTTGGGTCCCTTGATCCACAGCTCGCCCGGCGCGCTCACCTCGGAGGATCCGGCCGCCGGGTAGGCGACCTCCTCTCCGGTGGCGGGATCGACGATCTTGTTCTCCGAGTTGGCCACGGCCGCACCGCAACTGCTCAGCGGGACGTCGTCGCCCTCGAACGGGATGGCGTGCGAGACGGGGCTGAGCTCGCTCATGCCGTAGCCCTGGCGGACCTTGGTGTGCAGTCGCTGCGCGACGGCGTTGCCGAGGTTCTCGTCGAGGGCGGCGGCGCCGGAGAAGACGCAGCGGACGCTGGAGATGTCGTACTGCTCCACCAGCGGGTGCTTCGCCAGCGCGACGGCCACCGGCGGGGCGATGAAGAGGAAGGTGATCTTCTTCTCGGTGGTCAGGCGCAGGAACATCTCGAGGTCGAACTTCGGCATGGTGACCAGCGTCGCGCGGACCTTCAGGCCGAGGTTGAGCAGCACCGTCATGCCGTAGATGTGGAAGAACGGCAGCACGGCGAGCAGGACGTCGTCGCGGCCGGCGCCCATGCGCGGCTGGACCTGCGAGACGTTGGCGACGAGGTTGCGATGGGTCAGCATCACACCCTTCGGCCGTCCGGTGGTGCCCGAGGAGTACGGCAGCACGGCCAGGTGGGTGGCGGGATCGAAGCTCACCTCGGGGGCCGCGTTGCCTTCGGTCAGCAAGTCTTTCAGCGACTCGTGACCCTCGGCGCCGTCGAGCACGACGATCCGGTCGGCGGCGAGGCCGACCTGCTCGGCGGCGGCCTTCGCCTGCGGCAGCAGCGGGGAGACCGTGAACAGCATCGTGGCCTCGGAGTCGGTGAGCTGCTTGGCGATGTCGTCGGCCGTGTAGAGCGCGTTCACCGTGGTGGCGACGGCGCCGGCGCGCAGGATGCCGTGGAAGACCGACGCGAAGGCGGGCACGTTGGGCGAGTGCAGCGCGACGACGTCCCCGACGGTCACGCCGCGGGCGGCGAGGGCGCCGGCCACGAGATCGATGTGGGTGACGAGGGTGCGGTAGTCGGTGACCGCGCCCGACGGTCCGTCGATCAGCGCGGGACGGGACAGGTCGTCCTCGGTCAGGTCACCGAAGAGGAACTCGTGGACGCTCTTCTCGGGGATCTCGACGTCGGGATACGGGCTGCGGAAACTCATGGATCTCCTCGAAACGGCGCGGCTACGGGCGGAGCTCAGCTTACTGTGTACTCCGGTCACACCAACTCGGGATTGCACCCGTGTCGGTGACTGGTGTCACGTCCGCAGAGTAGCCGAGCCATGTCCGATTCGGACGGCGATCCGTGCGCGGTCAGCGCGGACTCGGCCAGCCCCCGGTCGATTCCGGCGGCTCCACCAGGTGACGGAACGCCTCGAGGTTGCGCAGCGACTCGCCCCGCGAGACGCGCCACTCCCATTCGCGGCGAATCGACGCGGCGAACCCGAGCTCGAGCAGGACGTTGAAGTCGCCGTCGGCGGCCTCGAGCACCTGGCCGAGGACGCGGTCGATCTCCTCGCCCGTCACGGCGTGCGTGGACAGGCGGCCCACCAGGTAGATGTCGCCGATCTTGTCGATCGTGTAGTGCACGCCGTACAGCCGCCGGTTGCGCCGCAGCAGGTAGCGGTACACGCCCTCGAAGTTCTCGTCGGGCTTGCGGCAGACGAACGCCTCGATCCGCACCCCGTGATTGCCGACGGTCAGCAGCGTCGTCGTCTTCAGCTTGCGCTCACCGGGCAGCTCGACGACGAACTCTCCCGACGACGCGCGGCTGTGCTCCAACTCGCGGTCCGCGAGCACCTCGGCGATCAGCGCCGCCGTCCGCTCGATACCGTTGGTCCGGTCGCTCGTGTCCTCGCTCATCGCGCTCCCACCGATCCCGTTCGCCGCATCCTCCACAACCCGCGCGGGCGGCGGGGGGAGAACTCTCCGGTCGGCCGGTCCACGCCGCCGGTGCGGCCGAACCGCCACGCCGCGCGCTCGTACGTCTCGAGCAGCCCGTCCGCGGTGTGGTCCCACGAGAAGTTCCGTGCGTGCCGTGAGGCATTCGACGCCATCCGCCCCCGCAGATCGTCGTCGCGCAGGACCGAGTCCAGCGCGTCCGCCCACCGCTCGGGGTCGTGTCCGTCGACCAGCACCCCGGTCTCCCCCGACCGCACGGCCGTGCCCAGGCCGCCCACGTCCGCGGCGACGACGGGCACTCCGCACGCCTGCGCCTCGATCGCGACGAGCCCGAACGACTCCGAATAGCTGGGCACCGCAACCAGATCCGACGCGCGATAGACGTCGGCGAGACGCTCGGGCGGCTGCGGCGGCAGGAAGGTCACGCGGTGCGCGATGCCGAGGGACCGGGTGAGGTCGATCAGCGAATCGGGCCGCTCCAGACCGGTTCCCGACGGTCCCCCGACGACGAGCACGCGCAGCGGCCGTCCCGGATCGCGGCCGGCGAGCACGGCCGCGGCGGCGACCAGGACGTCGGGCGCCTTGAGCGGTTGGATGCGACCGACGAACGTCACGACGGTCTCGTCCTGCGCCAGCCCGAGGCTCGCGCGGGCGGAGCCGCGGTCGCCGGGCGAGAACATCGTGAGATCGGCTCCGGGAGCGACGATGTCGACGGTGTCCTCGCTCGCGCCGTAGGCGTCGACCAGTGCCTGCTTCTCGTCGGCGGTGTTGGCGGTCAGGCGATCCGCCTCGGCGACCACCTGCCGCTCGCCGATCTCGCGCGCCGCGGGTTCGGGACGGTCCCCGGCCGCGACCGAGCGGTTCTTCACCGCGGCGAGCGTGTGGGCGGTGTGCACCAACGGAACTCGCCAGCGGTCGCGCGCCAGCCACCCCACCTGACCGGACAGCCAGTAGTGGGAGTGGATCATGTCGTAGTACCCCGGATCGTGCCGCGCCTCCTCGCGCAGGACGCCCGCGGCGAACGCGCACAGCTGCGTCGGCAGGTCGTTCTTGTCCAGGCCCTCGAACGGTCCCGCCGCGATGGTGCGGACCAGGACGCCGTCGGCCGCCTCGACCACCGGCTCGTCGCGGGACGACGTCGCCCGCGTGAAGATCTCCACCTCCACGCCCCGCGCGGCCATCGCCTTCGCGGTGGCCAGGACGTAGACGTTCATGCCGCCCGCGTCCCCGGTTCCCGGCTGCGCCAGGGGAGACGTGTGCAGCGACAGCACGGCTACCCGGTCGGGACTGCGTCGGCGGACCACCGTTCCAGTGTGCCCTGTCCGGTTCCGGTGGGCGCCTCGGGTTCGGGCGGGGCCCGCCGACGTTCCCCGGCCGACGCTCCCTAGGGACGGCCGAGCGCGTCGGTGAACACCGTCGTCTCGGCGAGGAACCGGGCCGGGTCCGCGACGAACGGTCCGTGGTCGGTGCCCTCCCACCACGACGTCGTGGCGTCTGGAACGAGCGACGCGGTGTGTCGACCCGCGGCGACGTCGACGACGGTGTCCGCCGTGCCGTGCAGCACCAGCGTCGGCACGTCGAGGGCGCGCAGGGTGGCGTCGTGGTCGACCTCGCGCGCGAACACGGCGGACCGGACCCGCGGACGGGTGGCGAGCGAGGTGCCGAACAGGGCCTGGGTGGCGACGCCGCTCGCGTCGGGACCGGTCAGGGCGGTGCCGAAGCTGCCGAGGGCGCGGATGGCCACGCGGGCGTCCTCGCTCATGACGCCGGGGATGGCGGCCCGCATGGCCGACCCGACCGTGCCGCCCGGCTTGCCGCGGCCGATCGAGGTGATGGCGCCGACGAACACGACGCCGGCGACGGCGGCGGTGCCGTGGACCGAGAGGTAGTCGCACAGCACGAGTCCGCCGTAGGACCACCCGAGCAGCACCGCGCCGGAGACGACCCCCTCCTGCTGCAGGACCGCGTGCAGGTCGCCGGCCCACAGCGCGCTGTCGTCGTATCCGCTCTCGGGGGCGCCGGAGTAGCCGTGTCCGCGCAGGTCGACGGCGATCACGCGGTAGCGCGCGGCGAGGTCGGCGAGGAGCTCGTCACCCCAGCAGGCGGAGTTCTGCGCCCACCCGTGCACCAGCACCAGCGGCCGTGCGGTCGGATCCCCCGACACTCGATACACCAGCGACGTGCCGTCGCGCCCGAACGCTTCCCGTATGGCCATGCCACCAACCTAGGGGCCGCCGATTGTGGGATGTCAGGAAGCCCGGCCGGGCGGGTCGACGGGTGACCGGCGCGTCGTAACGTCGCCTGCTGCACACGACCATCCGTGCACACGAACACCCGCAGGGGGGGCCGACGTCCATGACCGAGGTGCAGCGTTCCATCTCACCGAAGACCGGCGAGTGGCGCGATCTCAATCGGTACTACTGGCCGTGGGCGCTCATCGCCCCCATGCTGCCGGCCATCTCGGTGGGCCTGGTCTACGGGCTGCAGTGGTGGGCGCCGGACGTCTCGCAGGCGGCGTGGTGGTCCGGCCCGATCTTCCTGTACGTGATCGTGCCGATCGCGGACCGCCTGGTGGTGCCGTTCGACGAGAACCCGCCCGAGGATCTGGTGGAGTCGCTCGAGGCCGACTTCTGGTACCGCGGCTGCGTCTACGCCTACATCCCGATGCAGTTCTTCGGGGTGATCTTCTCGAGCTACCTGCTCACCGCGGACAACCTGACCTGGCTCGGCCTCGAGGACGGGCTGCCACTGGTGTCGAAGATCGGCCTGGCCCTGACGGTCGGCCTGGTCGGCGGCATCGGCATCAACACCGCCCACGAGCTGGGGCACAAGCGCGTCGACTACGAGCGTTGGCTCTCGCGCATCGTCCTGTCGCAGACGTTCTACGGCCACTTCTACGTCGAGCACAACCGCGGCCACCACGTGCGGGTGGCCACGCCCGAGGATCCGGCGTCGTCGCGCCTCGGCGAGACCCTGTGGCGCTTCTACCCGCGCTCGATCGTCGGCGGCTTCCGCTCCGGGTGGATGCTGGAGAAGGAGCGCCTCGCTCGGGAGGGCACGCGCACGATCTCGTGGTCGAATCAGAACCTCACCGCGTGGCTCATGAGCGCGGCGTTGTGGGCGGCCCTGTGCGCGATCTTCGGACTCGACCTGCTGCCGTTCCTCGTGCTGCAGGCGGTGTACGGCATCTCGCTGCTCGAGTCGGTGAACTACCTCGAGCACTACGGGTTGCTGCGCCGGACCAAGGAGAACGGCCGCTACGAGCGGTGCACCCCGGAGCACAGCTGGAACAGCGACTACGCCGTCTCGGACATCTTCCTCTACCACCTGCAGCGCCACAGCGACCACCACGCCAACCCCACCCGCCGCTACCAGGTGCTGCGCAGCATGCCCGAGTCCCCGCAGCTCCCGGCCGGCTACGCGCCGCTGATCCTGGTGGCGTACTTCCCGCCGCTGTGGCGGGCGCTGATGGACCGCCGGGTGGTGGCGCACTACGACGGCGACGTCACCCGGGCCAGCATCCAGCCCGGCAAGCGGGAGAAGTACCTGCGCGCCTTCCCGCCCGCCGGGGCCTGAGTCAGGCGCCCGCCCCGATCTTGCGCATCGTCCCCACCGGATCGGCGTAGATCGGCCCCAGCGACACCGCGGCGGCGGCGTAGTCCTGCACGCGCTTGCCGAAAGCGGTGACCCGGATCGAGCCCGTCGACCCCGTCGTCGATCCCGGCGTGACCAGGGCGCTGTGCCGAGCGAACGACGCCTCCACCCGCTCCATCGCGGGCGGGTACGCCGTGAACGCCTGACCGCCCACCTGCACGCTGTCGGGGTTGAGGACGTCGTGCACCAGGGCCAGCGCCCGGCCCAGTGCGTCGGCGCGCGCGTCGAGCAGCTGCTGCGCCGCCGCCACGCCGGTGCGGGCCGCGAGGTAGACCGCGGCGATGGACCGTTCCGACGGCGGGAGGACGCCGTCCCGGTGGGCCGCGGCGACGACCGCGCGGTCGCTGACCGTCGCGTCGAGGCATCCCGTGCGGCCGCAGTCGCACGCCGCCGACGAGCCCGTGGGCAGGTGCGCGATCGACCCCGGACCGCCCGACGGCGTGTGGACCCGCCCGTCGATGCTGATGGCGAGACCGCTGGTCTCGCGGGCGTAGAAGTACAGGGACGTGCCGCTGTTGCGGGCGGGGCCGGCCGCCCCGCCGAGCAGCAACTCCGACGCCGCCATGGCCTCGACGTGGGGGGCGACGGACACGACGCTGCCGAGCCGCTCGCCGAAGGCCGCGCCGACGGGCGCCGCGGTCCAGCCGAGCCGCGGGTGGTCGACGGTGCCGGTCCGTGTGTCCACCCGGCCGCCGATCGCCACGCCCACGAGCAGGATGCGCCGACGATGCCACCGCCCGACGAACGCCGCGGCACTGTCGGCGAGCGAGCGCAGGGCGCCCGGGGCCGCGCCGGTGGGCGTCGGCACCTCGACCCCGCCGAGCACCACGCCGCGCAGGTCGACGGCGACGATGCGGGTGGTCGTGGCGCCGATGTGGATGCCGAGAGTGCACTGGCCCTCGTGGTCGACCTCGACGGGGATGCGCGGGCGGCCGACGGCACCGGCGGTGGACAGGTCCGCTCGCTCCCGGAGCAGACCGGCCCCGATCAGGGCGGTGACGTGGCGGTTGACGGTGGCCGTGGAGATGCCGGTGTCACCGACGACGACGTCGCGGGCCACCGGCCCACGGCGGACGACGGATCGCAGGACGACGGCGGCCGGCGCGTCGGACACGCGCATCTCGGGCGCGATGATGCGGGCCGGGCTGCGGCGCAGCGGGCGGGCGGCGACGGCGGCGCCGGAACGGGTGCGGAGCGACGCCGTGGAACGGGCGTGCACGGTCGGAACGGACATGTATTCCTCGTCGATACGGGAGTCGGACGGGCTGACAGGCCGGTCCGAGACCGGCCACCGATGGCCGATCCGTACGCGAGGGGCGTGCGGTCAGGCCGAGAAGCCGCCGCGACAACACAGTTCACGAGCGAGGGGCAGACGGGAGCCCAGCGCCGCGGTCACGTACGTGACCCGGGGAGCGGAGGTCCGAGGGGCTGCCATGAGGCCGAAAGTAGCACCCGAACCGGCGGCCTGCAGCACGGGCGGTTGCGCTCGAGGTGATTCCAACCGTCGACAGCCCCGCGGTGCGCGCCGATCATCACGCCATGGAGATCGTGAAGCTCGGCGCGAACATCGGTGCACGTATCGACGGTGTGACCGTCTCCGGCGACCTGCCCGACGACGTCGTCGACGCGGTGTACGACGCGCTGCTCGAGCACGAGGTCGTGTTCTTCCGTGACCAACATCACGTCACCGAGCAGGTGCAGTACGCGTTCGCCGAGCGCCTCGGCGTGCCGACGACGCCCCACCCGACGGTGCGCTCGCGCGGCACGCGCACCCTCGCCATCGACTCCACGTACGACAAGGCGAACAGCTGGCACACCGACGTGACCTTCGTCGACCGGATCCCCAAGGCGTCGATCCTGCGGCCGGTCGCGCTCCCGCCCTACGGCGGCACCACCACGTGGGCGTCGACCACCGCGGCCTACGAGCAGCTGCCGCCGGCGCTGGCGGCCCTGGCCGACTCGCTGTGGGCCGTGCACACCAATGTCTTCGACTACGCCGCCACCGCCGCGGAGCACGCGATCTCCGCCGAGGCCGCGCGGTACCGCCAGGAATTCCGCAGCGAGTACTTCGAGGTCGCGCACCCGGTGGTGCGCGTGCACCCCGAGACCGGCAAGCGGTCCATCGTGCTCGGGCACTTCGCCAAGTCCTTCGAGGGGCTGTCCTCGCACGAATTCCACGCCGTGTTCGACCTGCTCCAGGACCGCGTCACCCGGCTCGAGAACACCGTGCGGTGGTCGTGGGAGCTCGGCGACCTCGCCATCTGGGACAACCGCTCCACCCAGCACTACGCCGTGGCGGACTACGACGACCGGTACCGCCGCCTCGAGCGCATCACCCTCGCCGGCGACGTCCCGGTGTCGGTGCACGGCGAGTACTCCCGCGTCGCTGCGGGCGACGCGTCGGCCTACAGCAGCCTGCCGGGGCCGAACCGGCTCGCCGGCTGAGCCGTCCTACGCTGGAATCCATGACCGCACCGGACTCGACCACCCCCGACTCGACCACCCCCACCGCCGTCGTCACCGGCGCCAGTTCCGGCATCGGCGAGGCCACGGCCCGCAAGCTCGCGGCGGACGGCTACCACGTCGTCGTCGGCGCCCGGCGCGTCGATCGGCTCGAGACGCTGGCGCGCGAGATCGGCGGCACCGCCCTCGCGTTGGACGTGACCGACGACGATTCCGTCGCCGCGTTCGCCTCGGTCCTGCCGCGCGTCGACGTGCTGGTCAACAACGCGGGCGGCGCCAAGGGCCTCGCGCCGGTGGCCGACGCGGACCTCGACGACTGGCGCTGGATGTGGGAGACCAACGTGCTGGGCACGCTCCGGACGACGCGCGCTCTGCTGCCGAAGCTGATCGAGTCGGGCAACGGGCTCATCGTCTCGATCACGTCGATCGCGGCGTTCGAGACCTACGACAACGGCGCCGGCTACACCTCCGCGAAGCACGCCCAGGGCGTGCTGCACCGCACTCTGCGCGGCGAATTGCTGGGGCAGCCGGTACGGCTGACCGAGATCGCGCCGGGCGCCGTCGAGACGGAGTTCTCGCTGGTGCGCTTCGACGGCGACGCCGAGCGCGCCGCCAAGGTCTACGAGGGCATCGACCCGCTGGTCGCCGCGGACATCGCCGAGATCATCGGCTTCGTCGCGTCGCGGCCGTCGCACGTCGATCTCGACACGATCGTCGTGCGGCCGCGCGACCAGGCGTCGAGCGGGCGCTTCGCGCGTCGGGAGTCCTGAGACCGGTCAGGCCAGCGCGCTCCACGACTGCCAGGTGGACCAGTCCACCGCCCAATCGTAGATGTCGCCGTCGGCCGCCGACAGGTCGATCCGCGTGCCGCTGACCTCCACGGGGTCGCCGTACATCGCCATCTGGAAGTACGTCTGCGCGTCCTCCGTCGAGAGGTTGATGCAGCCGTTGGTGACGTTCGACGAGCCCTGCACGCCGGTGGTCAGCGGGTTCGCGTGGATGAACTCGCCGTTGTTGGAGATGCGGGTGGCCCAGCGTTCCCGCACGTTCTCGTAGTACGGCGGGTTGGACATGAGGAAGTCCTCGTACTTCTCGGTGACCACGTGGATGCCGCTGCGGGTGACGTTGCGGTCCTCGTTGCCCTGGCCGTAGCTCACCGGGATGTCCATGACGGTCTCGCCGTCGCGGACCACCTGCATGCGGTGGCTGGTCGCGTCGGCGACGACGCGCTGGTTGCGGCCGATGGAGAAGTCGAGCGTGACGTCGGACTCGCCGTAGGCGCCGTCGCCGTACGCCAGCCCGTACAGCTTGGCGTCGACGTGCACGGCGGTGCCGGGCGCCCAGTAGTTCTGCGGGCGCCAGTGCAGGCGCGAGCCCTGCTCGTCCGGCAGCCAGGCCCACGATCCGACGGTCGGCGGCGTCGTGGTCACCGTGATCGCCTTCTCGACGGCGGCCTTGTCGGTGACGACGTCGTCGAACGTCAGGATGATCGGCGCCGCGACGCCGACGGTCTGACCGTCGCCGATGTTGGTGGCGACGGACGTGACCGACGACGGATCCACGGTGGTCACCGTGCCCTCGACCGGCACCGTCTTGCCGTCGGTCCCGACGGCGGAGCCGGACCAGGTGTAGCGCGCGCCGTAGCCGAGGGGCTCCCCGACGGTGAACGTGGTGGACGACGGATCGAGCGAGCCGGCCACCGCGCGCCCGTCGGCGGTGGTGAGGGCGACGCCCTGCAGCGTGCCGTCCGTGACGGACACCGAGATCGGCGCCGTCGGCGCGACGTCCGTGGCGGCGGGTCCGGGGGTGTACGTCACCTGCGCGACGGGAGCGGCCTCGGTGGTCGGTGCCGCCGCCTGTCCGCCGCCGGACGATCCCCCCACCGTGCATCCCGCCACCAGCGCGACGACGGCGAGCAGAGCCGTGATCACCAGAGCGAGCGAGAAACGAATCCTGTTCACTCGGACCAGGATACCGCCGGGTACGACACGCTCAGTCCAGCGAGCAGTTGACCAGACGGCATTCCGGGGTGAGCGTGATGCCGTACTTCTCCCGCACCCCGGCACGCACGTGCGAGGCGAGCGCGACGACGTCGGCGGCCGTGGCGTCGCCCCGATTGGTGATCGCGAGGACGTGCCGGGTGGACAGCGTCGCGGTCCCGCGACCGAAGTCCGCGCCGTAGCCCCGGTGGAACCCGGCGTGCTCGATCAGCCACGCCGCGCTCAGCTTGATGCCCTTCGGGTCCGTGAACTGCGGCGATCCGAGCGCCTCGGCGGGGACGGACTCCACGATGGGGTTGAGGAAGAAGGATCCGACGCTCCAGGAATCCTGCTCGGCGACGTTCCAGACCATGCCGCGGTCGGTGCGCAGAGCCAGAACGGCGTCGCGGACCTCGCTGGCGGAGACGCTGTCGCCGATCCGCACGCCGAGTCGCTCGGCGAGGGCCGCGTACCGCACGGGCGCGGACATCTCGCTGCGGCGGAACCGGAACGTGACATCCACCACGACGTAGCGGTCGGTGTACTTGAAGGCCGACGAGCGGTGCGATCCGAAGCCGCAGCGTGCGTTGTCCCAGACCTCGACCTCGCCGGTCTGCCGGTCGAGGACGGTCACCGTCTCGAGCCACTCCGACGTCGACGTTCCGTAGGCGCCGACGTCCTGCACCGGGGTTCCGCCGGCCGTGCCGGGAATGCCGGACAGTGCCTCGGGACCGGCCAGACCGTGGTCGAGGGCCGTGCGGACCACCAGATCCCACTCGACCCCGGCGTCGACGCGAATCCGCGTGTCGTCGACCTCGAGGCCCGTCGTCGCGATCCGCACGACGGTGCCGTCGAAACCCTCGTCGCCGACCAGCAGGTTCGACCCGCCGCCGAGCAGCAGCATCGGCGTGCCCGCCGCGTCGGCCTCCCGCACCGCACGCACCAGGTCGGCGGACGTGGTGGTGGTCACGAGGTGCCCGATGGGGCCGCCGACGCGAATGGTGGTGAGGTCCCGGAAGCACACGGGGTCTCCGGTGCTCGGGCCCGTCTCGAGGGGTGCGGTACTGCTGGTCACCGGTGAGACGGTACCCGGCTGGTCGGGAGCATCGCACCGTCGCGCCTACCATGGAGGGGATTCAGCGTCAGCTCTTCGGGAGGATCACGTGCAGGTCACCAGCGTCGGACACGCCGGGTTCCACATCACGACAACGGCCGGAACCATTCTGTGCGATCCGTGGGTGAACCCTGCCTACTTCACGTCGTGGTTCCCGTTTCCGGACAATTCGCAGCTCGACTGGGACACCCTCGGCGACTGCGACTACCTCTACGTCTCGCACCTGCACAAGGACCACTTCGATCCGAAGCATCTCGCGGCGCACGTGAACAAGGACGCCGTGGTCCTGCTCCCCGACTACCCGGTGCCGGACCTCAAGACCGAACTCGAGAAGCTCGGCTTCCACACCTTCGTCGAGACCACCGACTCGGTGAAGCAGACGGTGTCCGGGCCGAAGGGTGACCTCGACGTCATGATCGTGGCGCTGCGGGCGCCCGCCGACGGGCCCATCGGCGATTCCGGCCTCATCGTGAGCGACGGCGAGACCGTCGCGTTCAACATGAACGACGCGCGCCCGGTGGACCTGGACATGATCACCGAGGCCTTCGGCCACGTCGACGTCCACATGCTGCAGTACTCCGGCGCCATCTGGTACCCGATGGTCTACGACATGCCCCAGCGCGCCAAGGATGCCTTCGGCACCCAGAAGCGGCAGCGGCAGATGGACCGGTGTCGGCAGTACATCGAGCAGGTCGGCGCCACCTGGGTCATCCCGTCCGCCGGCCCGCCCTGCTTCCTCGACGACGAGCTGCGCGGCCTCAACGACGTCTACGACGACCCGGCCAACATCTTCCCCGACCAGATGGTCTTCCTCGATCAGATGCGCAAGCACGGACACGAGAAGGGCCTGCTGATGATGCCCGGCACCACCGCCGACTTCACCGGGTCCGAGCTGAACGAGCTGGTCCACCCGCTGCCCACCGACCAGGTCGAGGCCATCTTCACCACCGGCAAGGCCGACTACATCGAGGCCTACGCGCAGCGTCAGGCCGACGTGATCGCCGCCGAAAAGGCCGCCTGGGCACCCGCCGAGGGCGAGCCGCTGCTCGGCCCGCTGCGCGAGCTGTTCGAGCCGATCATGGCCCAGACCGACCAGATCTGCGACGGCATCGGCTACCCCGTGGAGCTGAATCTGCGGGGTGCGGACCGGGTGGTGCTCGACTTCCCCAAGCGCATCGTGCGCGAGCCCATCCAGAACGAGAAGTTCCGCTACTCCTTCGAGATTCCCGCCGAACTGGTGCGCACGGTCGTGCGCGACGACGAGCCGGACTGGGTCAACTCGATCTTCCTGTCCACCCGGTTCCAGGCCAAGCGTGTCGGCGGCTACAACGAGTTCCTCTACACGTTCTTCAAGTGCCTCACCGACGAGCGCATCGCCTACGCCGACGGCTGGTTCGCCGAGGCGCACGACGATTCGGCCACCATCGTCAAGGACGGCTGGGAGATCCAGCGTCGGTGCCCGCACCTCAAGGCGGATCTGGGCAAGTTCGGCGTGATCAGCGACAACGGGCGAGGCAAGACCCTGACCTGCAACCTGCACGGCTGGGACTGGAACCTCGAGACGGGGAAGTGCCTGACCTCCAAGGGTCACGAGCTGCGGTCGCGGAAGGTCGAGCAGAACTAGTTCGGCGGGGGCTGGTTCGACAGCACCCGGTACACGCGCCACGTCGGTTGATCGGCGCCGTCGTTGGGCACCTCGAGTTCGAGGCGCCCCACCTCGGAGCCGTTCTCCCACACCGTCGGGTAGCGCCGGTTGAGGGCGTCGGATTCGCCGCGCCCGGTGTTGGGGACCGTGAGCATCAACTGCACGCCTGCCTCGGCGGGATCGTTGAGCACCGTGGTGAAGTCCTCGTCCGAGGGCACCACGAACTGCCGGGGCCGCTGCGACGCCACGACCACGGCGAACCCGAACACGGTGTCGGTGAGCACGGACCCGTCGGGCAGGTCGCGGGCGTCGAGGTAGTCCGCGAGGGCGCGTTCGGTGGAGAACGACGCGATGATCCGCTCGGCCTCGTCCGGCGGATCGCGGTCGAGCAGATGCCCGACGGCGTACTGCTGCGGCGACAAGGACGGCTGCAGCAGGACCGCGGTCGTGACCGGCAACGACGCCACCGACAGGGCCACCGTTCCGGCGGCGACCACGCGGCGGAACCGGGTGCGATCGCGGGGTGACGCGGGTCCGATACGGTCGCGCGCGAACGCCCCGGGCCGTCGCGTCGGGACGGCGCCGCGGGCCGAGAGCACCTGCGCGCAGGCCACCGTCGCCAGCGGGATCGCCGCGACGAAGAAGCGCAGGAACCCGAACGTCGATCCGGCGACATACGTGATCGCCTGGAAGGCGAGGACGGACCCGAACAGCGCCGGCCCCACCAGGAACTCGGCGTCCCGGCGCCGCCACGACAGGCCCGCGACGCTCGGAACCAGCAACGGAATCGCCGGGCCCAGGGCGAGCACCGCGGTCAGGACGTAGGCGGTGTTGCCCAGCGGGTCGCCGCTGGGTCCGCCGGACTGCTCGAGAATCGCCGCGTTGCCGTACGCGGAGGAGAACTGGGCGAACGCCTGGCCGGTGATCAGCCAACTCGTCGCCGCCCACACCAGGAACGCGATCAGGCCGGGCCCGGCGACCAGGACGGCGTCGAGGACGGCGCGGCGCACCGTTGTCCCCCGGTGCGCCCACCCTCGTCGCAGCAGGGTGACGCCGAAGACCAGGCCGGCGGCCGCCGCGACCGCCGCGACGGCGTCGTACCGGGTCAGGTAGGCGAAAGCGAGTGCGATGCCGGCCAGCAGCAGATCGTGCACGTCGTCCGTCGAGATCCACCGCACCAGACGGCGCACCGTCCAGACGAGGAAGAACAGGAAGATCGCCTCGCTCATGCCGTTGGCGGCGTAGAGGACGATCATCGGGTTGATCGCGAACACCGCGGTGAGCGCGGCGGTCTGCACCCGGCCGAGTCCGCGATCGCGGCAGATGCCGCGAATCTGGACCACCGCACCGGCCATGAACAGGGCCGAGACGACGACGGCCGACAGGTTCCAGCGGGTGATGGCCGGGACCACCTCGGCGAACGCCACCAGCGGCAGCTGCAGCAACGCGGTGAGCGGGGTGAACACGAACCCGATGGCCGAGACGTGCGGATCGCGGCTGTGCAGGACGGCCTGCGCCGCGTAGGTGCGGCTGAGGGCGTCGCCCATCAGCCACCCGAACCGCACCGCCAGGACCGCCCCCACCGCGAGGTACGCCGCCGACAGCGCGGCGAACAACCTCACGTCGGATCCCCGTTCGAGGTCGGGGCCACCGGGGCCGACAGGCCATGGAAGGTCTTCTCCCAGTACGACGGGTTGCGCAGCAGCTGCCAGCATCCCTTGAGGGCTGCGACGCTCATCATCACCCAGTACAGCGGCATCGTCAGGCTCGGGACCAGCAGGTACGCGTTGCCGCTCTCCCGGCACGCGACCAGGTACATGTACACGGTGGCGACGTTGCCGACGATCATCGACACCAGCGAGAAGTAGTAGATGTACGGCGGGAACAGCTCGGCGATCGTCGACGGCTGACCGAGGAGCCAGGCCGCCGACAGCGACCAGAACGCCATGTTGATGCACGCCGTGATCGGAGTGCCGGCGAGCAGCAACGTGAACCGGTACGTCCCCACCGGGCCCAGCGCGCGCCAGGTCCGGGCGGGCCGACGCATGTGCACCAGCCACGTCTGCAGGTAGCCCTTGTACCACCGGGAACGCTGGCGCACCCAGTTGATGGGGTCGCTGTTCGCCTCCTCGAGGGTGGTCGAGTCGAGCACCGCCGTCGAGTATCCGGACGCGGCGATGCGCACCCCCAGGTCGGCGTCCTCGGTCACGTTGAACCCGTCCCAGGCGCCCACCTCCGCGATGACGTCGGCGCGAAGGTGGTTCGACGTGCCGCCCAGCGGAATCGGCGACCTGCTCTTCATCAGTCCCGGCAGCAGATAGCCGAACCACAGCGCGTAGTCCGCCGTGAACCACCCGGTCAGCAGGTTCTGGGCTCCGTTGTGGAAAGCCAACTTCGCCTGCACGCACGCCACCGTCGACGGCAGCCGGGAGAACGCGACGACCACTCGCCGCAGCTGCAGCGGATCCGGCTGGTCCTCGGCGTCGTAGATCGTCACGAGGTCGCCGGTGGCGAAGTGCAGGCCGTAGTTGCACGCCTTCGGCTTGGTCCGCGGGTCCGCGGCCGGCACCAGCAGCACCTCGACCACCTCGCTCAGCCCGGCGCGCCGTGCCGCCTCGATGGTGACGTCGTCGTCCTCCTCGAGCAGCAGCAGCACCTGCAGCTTGTCGGCGGGATACCGCAACGCGGACATGGCGGCGATGAGGTCGCCGACCACTTCCGGCTCGTCGTAGGCCGGGACCAGGATCGTGTAGGGGGGCAGGTCGGCGTCGGGCACCGCGAGCGCGTCCTCGTCCGAGACCGTGACGATCGCCGACGCGTCCAACCCCCGCGAGAACAGGAGGATCCGGTCGGCCATCGTCGCCAGGTAGCCCACCGTGCAGACGACGGTGATCACCGTGAGCGACGCGACCGGAGCCAGGACCAGCGCCGCGGCCGTCACCGCGACGACCACGAGCAGCACCGTGCGCTGCCACGGGACGAACGCCACCGCCGCGGACGCGAGCGGGTCGCGTCGGGCCAGGCCGTCGATCGCGTCGGCCAGCGCGGCCGCACGGAACTCGGGCGTCTCCGTCCCCACCCGCGGCGGTGTCCCGCTCACGAGGCGTCCCCGACGACGGGCGGCCACTGTGCGGCCACCAGCGACCGCCCCACGCTCTCGAGCAGGTCGCGGTCGTCGTAGTCCGGACGATCGTCGCCGACCACGGTGTTGCCGCGCAGGAACACCGCGACCAGCGCCGACATGTTCGACGCCATCGACGGTTCCGGTTCGGGGAATCGCGCCGTCGGTTCGTGGTCGTCGACGGCGATGACGGTCACGCGTTGGTAGATCCCGTCGCGCACCCAGTCGAAGACCAGCTTGGTCCAGGTGAGCAGCAGACCGTCGTCGACCGACGTGTACAGCGAGCCCGTCACGCCGCGGCCCAGATCGACGGCGAGGGACGGACTGGTGCGCGTGCTGGACAGGCGGTACAGCGTGCGCTCGGGGTAGACACCCAGGCTCGCGCCGTTGGTGGTGCCGAGCGTGTCGACGACGACGGTCCGCGGACGCCCCTTGTCGTCCCACGCCGGGTCGACGACGGCGGCCTGCCACTCCTGCCGGACGAGGGTGGCGCCCTGACCGAAGAACGACCGCACCCACGGATAGGAGCGGGACTCGATCTCCCGCCACCCGACGGGCACGGCGAGCGACGCCGTCCGACCGGGCGGGCCCGGCGTGGTCGGCGGGCCGACGACGGCGGGCAGGGGCAGTGCGAACAGCACACCCGCGGCGACCACGACGAGGGCGGCCGCTGCGCGCACCGACTTCGCCGACGGAGGCTGCACGGGCCGGCTCAGGACGCGCTTGGACCGGCCCCGCCGAGCACGCAGGTAGAACACGGTGCCCGTGACGGCTGCGGCGCCCACCGTGGGGATCGCCTGCAGCCAGACGATGTGGATCGTCGGATCGACCGCCAGGACGACCCACAGGACGGCGGCGCCGACGGACACCGTCACCACGGCGCCGGCCAGTCCTCGCCGCGTGGTCCGACCGACGGCGATGCCCCCGGCCGACCCCGCGACCAGCACGAGCACGAGGCCGTAGGCGAAGCGGCTGCCACCCAGCGCCACGGCGATCGTGCGGTACAGCACGGGCGAGAGCGCGACCACCAGAACCAGCAACGGCCAGAAACGCCCGACGGGCCGCAGGCCGAACAGCAGGATCGCCGCGCCGACCGCGAAGATCCCCGCGGCGGCGACGTCGATGTGCAGCAGGGCGTACTGGTCCGCGTAGCGCGGCAACCACAACGCCTGGACCGCCAGCGCGGCCAGGACCGCCAGCCCGCCCACGATGACGTCCGTCTGCCGATCGTGGATGGGCAGCTCACCCGACCGTCGTCGGGCGATGCCCTGACCCGCGACCACGGCGAGCACCGGGACGACGACGAGGTAGCCGCTCACCGCGCCGCCGCGCGCCTCCTCCACCACCCGTGACCACGTCGGCCAGAACGCCGCCACCACCGCGACGACCAGCAGCGCCCACCGGCCGACGAGGGTGCGGACCGCCGGGCTCACGGCCCGTCGGTCGAGGTCGGCGCGTCGTCCGGTCGACCGTGGCTCCGGACGTAGACCAGGGCCGCGGCGATCAGCCCGACGACCAGCGCGATCCCGCCGATCACCAGGACCGACCAGACGGCGGTGGGGGCCGTGGAGCCGCTCGCCACGGCGGCCGGCGCTGCGGACTCGCGCACGGACGACAACGACACCGGCTCGCGGGCCGCGGTCCCGAACAGCACGTCCCCGCGCAGGCCGTCCCACCGTCGTGCGTCGTCCGTCAACCACGCGAGCAGGCCGTCCAGCTGCGTCGACGCCGTCGACGTCGCCACCACCACCGAACGATCGTTCTGCCGCAGAGCCTGGAGCGAGGCGAACGGCGCGCTGCTGTCGACGGTCACCCGCGCGTCCCCGTCCTCACCCGACAACGTCAGCACCGTCGTGCCCGTCGTTCCCAGCGGGAGTCGAAGATCCTCGGCCGCGGGACCGAACGCCGCCAGACCGTCGGGCGCCACCACCACCGCCGGTTCGGAGGACCCAGCGACGTCGTCGAACGGCACCACCGTGGGGATCAGGGGACGCGCCGACAGGCGCTGCAGACCCGTCAGCACCGTGATCGCGCGCGCCGTGTTCGCGAACGTCTGCTGCGCGAGGGCGACGTCCACGGCCGGCATCAGCGACTGCGGCACGGACGCGAACCCCCGAGTGTCCGGCGTGCCGCCCGACGTCGTCACCGTCGTCCCGGAGTCGATCGTGAGCGTCAACGCGCCGCCGGTGCTGCACGCGTCGCCGTTGCCCGTGGTGCGCAGGGTGACGTCCACCGACGTCACCCGCTCGACGGAGTCGGCCGGGACGTCGACCCACGTGTCGACGACGCCCGACGAGTCCGCCGCGCGCACGTCCAGGTCACGCTCGCCCACCGCGACGTGGATGCTGCCGGCGACACCCGTCGAGAGCGGCGTGTACGTGCCGAGCACGTGGACCCGCATGGCCGACCCGGCACGCCCGAGGCGGGTCTGATCCACCGGAATCGTGACCGTGACCTCACCCGATCCGCGCTGGGTCACCGGGCCGAGCCCCATGTCACCCAGCGTCATGGCGTCGGCGGTCAGCACCGGGGGAACGGTCAGCGAGTCCGCGGAGACCCGATCGGCGACGGCCAGCTCGGCGGCCTCGCCCCCGACCAGAGCGATCTGGTCGAGGAGCGCCGGCCCGTCGCCGGACACGACCAGGGCGGGCGGCACGGCGGGGTCCGACGCCGGTTCGAGGCGGAGTCCGGCGTCCGCGCCCGGGGCGACGACGACGGTGCGGTCGAACGGCCCGTCCGAGGGCGCGCCGACGCGGTCGCTCGCGCGGCGGACCACGGTGCGCACGGGTTGCGAGCCGTACCGGTCGACCACCGCGGCCGCGAGCGTCAGCGCGGCGGTCGCCTGATCCGCCGTCGGCTCGTCCGGGAGGACGAGCGTCGCCGTACGCAGCACGGGAGGGAGGAAGTCGGCGACCGTCGTCGGCGACGCCGGTGCGCCGGCGTAGTCCACGACGGGGTCCTGCAGCCGGACGGTCGAGGAGTCACGCGAGTTCAGACAGCTGCCCGTCGTCGGCACGATCGTCGTGGCCAGCTCCAGCGTCACCGACTCCCCGGTGACGGGGACACCGGTAAGGGGCACGGCGACCGGGACGGTCGGTGCTCCCCCGCCGAGATCGACGCGACCGACGAACCGATCGTCGTGGGTGACGTCCAACCAGCCCCGCTCGATCCCGGCGGGCACCTCGAGCGCGCCGCGCAGCGCGACCGGCGTGGTCCCGTCGGGAACGGGCAGGGTGACCGACGCCCGGCCGCGCTGTCCCGTCAGCGCCACCGACCCGCCGAGCCCCATCTCTCCGAAGGCGAGCGGAACGGAGGCGGGTTCCTGTTCGGTGGAGTCCTGTTCGGTGGAGTCCTGTGCGGCGGAGTCCTGCGTGGTGAAGTCCTGCGTGGTGAAGTCCTGGGCAGCGGCCGTCGGGGGCACGACGGTCAGCGCCGCGAGGGGCACGACCGCGGCCGCCAGGGCCGTCGCCATACTCACGGCCGGGCTACGGCGGGGACGTACGGACACACGCATCGGTGCGCCTCTGCTTTCTTGTGACAACGACCGCGAACGGTGCCCCCGCACGACGCGAATGCCTGCACATCCTAGAAGCAAACGGTCGTTTCTGCGTGCCTTGTCACGACCGCGGCCTCGTTGGACTGTGTAGTCACACCAACCTCGGTCGGTAATCCCGCGTTCCCAGCGTCGGAATCCGGAAAGAAACGTCCTTCCGAAACGGTCGCCGACACCGTTTGCCGAGCCGTTTCGGTGTCGTCGACCATTCCCGCGACAATGGCGTCACGGCCGTCGCCGTCGAGGAATACTGAGTCGTCGTGACGTGGACGAGGGCGGTACCAGCAGGCCGGAGGCCGGTCGGTCACATTCTCGTCGCCCTGCTCGCCACGGTCGGCCTGGTCGTCGCCGGGTGCATGCACGACGCGCCCACGACAGCAGCCGCCCCGGCCGCATCGCGAGTCGACGCCACGGCGACCGGGCTCACCCTCGACGGGCGACCCTGGTTCCCCACGGGCGTGAACGCGTACCAGCTGGCCACGGACTGGTCCGTCAATCTCGGCTGCGGCGCCATGGTGGACCTCGACGAGTACTTCTCGTCCCTACCGCCGCATTCCCTCACCCGGTTCGACGCGTTCCAGTCGCTGGCCGTCGACCGCACGACCGGCACGCTGAACTTCGCCGCCGTGGACGCGGTCTTCGACGCGGCCCGCGCACACGACCAGCTCGTCGTGCCGGTCCTCACCGCCCAGGACGGCGCCTGCGAGGACGAGGCGTTCAAGGATCGCCAGTGGTACGTCGACGGGTGGCGCACGGTCGCGGCGTCGGCGGCTGTGGTCTCGTTCGAGGACTGGATCCGGATCGCCGTCGAGCGGTGGCGGGACGAACCCGCCCTCGCCGCATGGGAGACGGTCGGCGAACCCGAGACGTCGGTGTGCGGATCGACCTGCGACTGGTTCGACCGCAGCTGCCCCGCCGACGCCGCAGCCGTCCTGCGGGCGTTCACCGACGCGACCGGTGCGCTGGTGCGGTCGCTGGACGCCCGCACGCTCGTGACCGCCGGCCTGACCGGTGGCGGTCAGTGCGGGACGCAGGGAGACGAATACGGGCTGATCGCCGCGTCCCCCTACGTCGACGTTCTGCAGTATCACGACTACGGCGCCGACGGCGTGGCGTTGCCCGGGGATCGGTGGAACGGCCTGGCTCGAAGGTTCGAGCAGGCGGCGCAGGCCGGGAAGCCCCTTCTGGTGGCCGAGATCGGGCAGGCCGCGGGGTCCTGCCTCGATCCGGCCGACAGGGCCGCGGACATCGACGCCAAGGTCACCGGTCAGCGCGACGCCGGCTCGGCCGGATTCCTGCTGTGGGCGTTCGTTCCCGACCCCAGGCCGACCGAGTGCACCTTCGACATCGGATACGACGACCCGCTCTGGTCGGTGATCGCCGCACACGGGTCGGGCTGACCGCGCCGCCGACGGACCGGCACGCGCTAATCTCACCGAATGCCACGCAAGTTCGACCACACCGTCCCGTCCCCGCTCTCCGCCGCACAGGTGCACGCCGCGCTGACCACCGAGGGGTACTGGCAGGCCCGGCTGGACGCGATCGGTGGGCCGAAGGCGACGCTCGACGAGGTGGTCGTGAACGGCGACACCCCCGAGACGCGCACCGTGCAGGCCACCATGACGCAGGCCATCGCCGAGGAGTTCCTTCCCAGCGCGCTCACCAGCATCCGTTCCGGTGACCTCGTCATCCGCCGCGTCGAGTCCTGGGGATCGCTGGACGCGCAGGGATCGGCGGGCCGATTCGAGGCCAAGGTCGAGGGCGCCCCGGCGACCATCACTGGGACTCTGACGCTGCGCTCCACGGGATCGGGATGCACCATGACCGCGACGGGAGCCGCCGAGGTCAAGGTCCCCCTCATCGGCGGCAAGATCGAATCCGCGGTGATCGAGCACATCCTCGCGCTGATCGACGCCGAGCAGGAGTTCACCGACACCTGGGCTCCCGAGCACACCTGAGCGGTCGGGCCGTCGCGGCCCGGGCTTTCTGTCGTACCCCTGTGTCATGGTGCCGGTGACACGAGATCGGGGGGATTCACGTGGACGACGAATCATGCGGTGACGGGTTGTCGCCGAACGACATTCGACGGTTCCTGACACACATCGCCGCCATCGCGGTGAGTAGTACGAAGGCCGAGGGCGGGGTCGACGACGACGGGGCCGCCGCAGCAGTCGCGGTCGAGACCATCACCGCGTTGGAGGAGCTGAAAGCCGCCGCCGCGGGGGCGCAAGCAGTCCTCACCACTCAGGTGGCCGACACCATCCGACGAAGGCGGCGCGACGCCGGGCGACCCGCCGCCCGCTGGAACACCGGCATCGCCACCCAGATCGGGCTCGCCCGGAAGGACTCACCGCACCGCGGCAACACCCACCTCGGCCTCGCCCGCGCCCTCACCGCCGAGATGCCCCACACCCTCGGTCAGCTGCGCCGCGGGGACCTCTCCGAGTGGCGCGCAACGATCCTGGTGCGCGAAACCGCCTGCCTCACCGCCGAGGACCGCCGCCTCGTCGACGACCGCCTCTGCGCCGACCCCGCTGTCCTCACCGGCACAGGCGACAGCACCGTCGCGGCGATGGCCGCACGCCTGGCCGCCGAACTCGACGCCGCCGCCGTCGCCCGCCGCAAGGCCCGCGCCGACCAACACCGCCGCGTCACCGTCCGCCCCGCCCCGGACTTCATGGGCCACCTCGGCGCCCTGCTGCCGATGGACCGCGCCGTCTGCGTCTGGGCGACCCTGCGCCGGGACGCCGACACCCTCATCGCCACCGGCGACGCCGACGGCCGCACCCGCGATCAGATCATGGCGGACCTGCTGGTCGAGCGGACCATCGGACTCGCCCACCCCCTGAGCCCGCCGGTGGCGGTGCAGGTCGTCATCTCCGACCAGAGTCTCCTCGCCGGCAGCGACATCCCCGCCGAGGTGCCCGGGTACGGGCCGATCCCCGCCGCCGCAGCACGACAGTGGATCCACGACGCCGTGACCTCCGACACCGCGGTGACCCTCCGGAAGCTCTACGCCCGACCCACCGACGGACACCTCACCGCCGTGGAGTCCGTCGCCCGGTGCTTCCCCACCGGCCTGGCCCGGCTGATCGACCTGCGCGACCGCACCTGCCGCACCCCCTGGTGCGACGCCCCCATCCGCCACCACGACCACATCACCCCGCACGAGGACGGCGGACCCACCACCGCCGACAACGGCCTCGGACTGTGCGCCGCCTGCAACCTCGCCAAGCAGGGTGACGGCTGGGCCACCACCCGCACCGACGACACCGGCGCCCACGCAGACGTCCACACCGTGGAGTTCCGCACCCCCACCGGCCACACCTACCGGTCGAGACCCCCGGCGCAACCGCTGCCGATGCCGCATCGGAAAGCCGGATGACCAGCACTGATTTCCCGCGCCCGGGCGCCACCGGTAGCCTTGCCGCTCATGGCACGTCGCATGAACTACTCCGCACGTCTCCCGTTCACCACCGAGCAGGTGTACGGCGCGTTGACCACGCGGAGCTACTGGGACGCGATCGTCGAGGAGTTGCGCAAGTACTCGGAGAACGAGATGACGGCGTTCACGGTGTCCGACACCGGCATCGACGTCACGATGCGCCACATCATTCCGCGCCACACGCTGCCGGACGTCGCGCAGACTGTGATGAAGAAGGACATGGTCATCACGCGCAACATCCACCACGACGCCTACGGCGAGACCACGTCGGGGAAGTACGACGCGTCGATCCCCGCCGGGCCGGGGTCGCTCACCGGCGTGACCGAGCTGTTCCCGACGGAGACCGGGTCGACCCTGCGCACCACCAGCGAGGCCAAGGTCTACATCCCGTTCGTCGGCGGCAAGCTCGAGCAGCTCATGTTGGTCAACCTGCGGGACCTGTGGAGCGGCGAAGCCGAGGTCACGCACGACTGGCTGAAGAAGAACGCCTGACCCGTGCCCGCTGCCGGGTCGGGTCCGGAGGGTGTCGTCACCCGCGGCACCACCAACATCAACCGGCTCCGGCGCAGCGACCGCCGGCTGGTCCACCATCCCGACGTCAGGGCCCTGCTGCGCTCGGCCGAGCGTCCGCTGGTGGTCGATCTGGGCTACGGGGCCAGTCCGGTCACCACGCTCGAACTCGCTCGACGGGTCCGCACAGTCCGGCCGGACGTGGACGTCGTCGGGCTCGAAATCGATCCGGGTCGGGTGGTGCCGGACCGTGACGGCGTGCGCTTTCGACGCGGGGGTTTCGAGCTCGCCGGCCTGCGTCCGCACCTGGTCCGCGCGTTCAACGTGCTGCGGCAGTACCCCGAACACGCGGTGGCCGACGCCTGGGCGCGGGTGACGTCGTCGCTGGCGGAGGGCGGGATCCTGATCGACGGCACGTGCGACGAGCTGGGCCGACGCGCCACGTGGGTGACCGTCTCCGCGGAGGGGCCACGGTCACTGACCCTCGCGTGGGACCCGTTCGACCTGTCGCGCCCGTCCGACATCGCGGAGCGGTTGCCGAAGGCCCTGATCCACCGCAACGTGTCCGGTGAGCGCATCCACGACGTGCTGCGTCGGGCCGACCGAGCGTGGGACGTCGCGGCTCCCCTCGCCGTGTACGGCCCGCGCGTGCGGTGGCGTCACGCCGCGGACATGCTGCGTCAGGAGGGTCTGCCCGTGCGGCCGATCCGCCGACGGCTCCGGGACAACGTGCTCGAGATCCCCTGGTCGGCCGTCGCACCGAGGTGACGCCGACACCCGGACACGCCGCCGGCCCTACCGCCGCAGCGACGCCTCCACCCGATCGCGCACGCGGTCGCCGTCGCTCTCGGCCCGCCGGCGCAGGGTCCCCGGATCGAGCCGGCCGAGCATCAGTCCGTCGGCGACCACCTCGTCGA
This sequence comes from Rhodococcoides corynebacterioides, assembly GCF_019834675.1. Classification (GTDB taxonomy): domain Bacteria; phylum Actinomycetota; class Actinomycetes; order Mycobacteriales; family Mycobacteriaceae; genus Rhodococcoides; species Rhodococcoides corynebacterioides_A. The sequence continues at coordinate 60,782 of NZ_JABUBU010000007.1, forward strand.
GCGTGAACTGGGAGATGCCGCCCGCCGCGAGGTCCAGCACGGTGCGCGTCGGGGTGGTCATGCGGAAGGTGCCGGTGAACTCGATGTCGTCGCCGCGGAGTCGCCCGCGGTGCAGGGCCAGTCGCTGATCGTGCGGGCCCGCCGTTCCCGCGACGCGCACGTGGACGAACTGCGGGTGCAGGCTGCCCATGCCGTGCAGCTCGGACGCGCTCTGGTGGGAGATGACGGCCGTCGAGCCCAGCCAGGCGCACCACTTCGAGAACTCCTCGAAGGCGTGCCGCGGCCAGTCCGCGACCCGCAACAGGTCGGCTTCGACGACGGTCCAGAGGCCGTCGCCGACGCGCGCGGCGATGTCGGTGGAGCGGTATCCGGCGTCGAGGGCCTGGGCGCGGGTGAAGTACCCGTCCTGCTCCGTCACGAGGCAGTCGAGCCGCTCCACCACGTCGTCTCCGGACATGACACCAGACTACCCGTGCTGTGTCGCCAATCACAGTACGGGGGCCGCCGCGATGTGACCGTGTCACGCCCCGACGGGCGCCGGACTCGGTCCACAGAGTTACCTCACAGATGTCCCGCACAATGGTCGCCATGACGACTACTGCGCCCCGGCGACGGTCCCGCCTTCCGTTGATCGCCGCCGTGGTGGTGATCGCCCTGGTCGCCGCTCTGATCGGCGGCGAGGTCTACGCCCGCAACCGCGTGAGCCAGTGCCTCGCGACGCAGTTCCAGAACGATCTGGGCTCGAAGGTGGACGTCGACCTCGGCTGGCAGCCGGTGCTGCTCTCGCTGGTGACCAAGTCCTTCTCGTCGGTCGACATCTCGAGCGACGACAGCCGCTTCGGACCGGCGCAGGACATGCAGGTCCGCGCCACCGTGAACGACGTGGACCTCGAGACGTCCGAGACCTCCGGCGGCACCATCGGCTCGTCCGATGCCGACGTCACGTGGTCCACGGACGGCATCCTCGCCACGCTGCAGCAGCAGGGCATCGGCGGCGTGGTCTCCGGGGTCACCGCCGATCCGGGTGCCGGGACGCTGCGATTCGACATCGTCGGGGGCCTCGCGGCGCTGACCGTCGAGCCGGTGGTCGCCGGGGACCGGATCGAGGTGCGCACGGTCGACGCCTCGATCCTCGGGTTCGGCATCCCGACCGATCTCGCGGACAGCGTCGTCGGGGTGCTCACCGACAGCCTGACCACGTTCCCGCTGGGCATGACGCCGGACACCCTGACCGTCACCGACAGCGGGATCGACCTGACGCTCTCCGGCGGGCAGTACCAGATTCCGCCGGCGCAGGCGGACAGCGGCGAGCAAGCGCTCAGCTGCTGATCGGAAAGCCCTCCAGCACGGCGCGCGTCCCGGACAGACCCAGCCGGGTCGCCCCGGCCTCGATCATCGCGCGGGCGGTGTCCGCGTCGCGGATCCCGCCGGACGCCTTCACACCGAGCCGACCTCCGACGGTCTGCGCCATGAGTTCGACCGCACGCACCGACGCGCCGCCCGCCGGATGGAAGCCGGTGGAGGTCTTGACGAAGTTCGCGCCGCCCCGCTCGGCGGCGCGGCAGCATTCGACGACGGCGGTCTCGCCCTGCGGCGACGCGAGCAGCGCGGCCGACTCGATGATGACCTTGAGGACGGCGGTGTCGCCCATGGCCTCGCGCACGGTGATCACGTCGGCGAGGACGGCGTTCCAGTCACCCGCGACGGCGGCGCCGACGTCGATGACCATGTCCACCTCGGCCGCGCCCTGCTGCACCGCCAGCCGCGCCTCGGACCCCTTGATCAGCGAGTGGTGCTTGCCGGACGGGAAGCCCGCCACGACGGCGACCAGCAGATCACCGGTGTTCCGCAGGGGCAGCATCGACGGGGACACGCACACCGCCAGCACTCCGAGGTCGGTGGCCTCCGCCACCAGCGCCCGCACGTCGGCGTCGGTGGCCTCGGGCTTGAGCAGGGTGTGATCGACCAGGCGGGCGACGGCGTCGCGGGTGAACTCCATGCCCGTCATGCTCGCACGTGACCGGTGCGCGGCCACCCTCGTCACCGGTGAGAGACTGTCGGGCATGTCGCACGCCCCCCGCTACGTCGTCACCCTCGGCTGTCCCGATCGCACCGGCATCGTCGCGCGCATCGCGACGTTCCTCGCGGACCTCGGCGGGTCGATCGTGGAGGCCGCGTATCACGCCGACGCGGACAGCGGCTGGTTCTTCACCCGGCAGGCCGTGGACGCCGCGTCGATCGACATCGGGGTCGACGAGCTGCGGGAGCGGTTCGCCGCCGTCGCCGCCGAGATCGGGCCGGAGACCGAGTGGGCGGTGCACGACTCGTCGGTGCGCAAGCGCGTGGTGCTGCTGGTGAGCAAGGAAGGCCACTGCCTGCACGATCTGCTCGGCCGCGCTGCCGGCGGTGAGCTGCCCGCGACCATCGACGCGGTGATCGGTAATCACCCGGACCTCGAGGCCGTGACCCGCGCCCACGGCACGCCGTTCCACCACGTGCCGTTCCCCAGCGATCCCGCCGAGCGCGGACCGTCGTTCGCGCAGCTGCGCGAGCTGGTGGACTCCTACGATCCCGACGCCGTGGTGCTCGCGCGGTTCATGCAGGTCCTCCCGGAGGAGCTGTGCGATCACTGGGCGGGCCGGGCGCTGAACATCCACCACAGCTTCCTGCCGTCGTTCGTCGGTGCGCGGCCCTACCACCAGGCGTTCGCCCGCGGCGTGAAGCTCATCGGCGCGACCTGCCACTACGTGACGGCGGAACTCGACGCGGGCCCGATCGTGGAGCAGGACGTCATCCGCGTCGACCACGCCGACGCCGTGTCGGACATGGTTCGTCAGGGCCGGGACATCGAGAAGCTGGTGCTCGCGCGGGGGCTGCGCTGGCACCTCGAGGATCGCGTGCTGGTGCACGGCCGCAAGACCGTGGTGTTCAGCTAGCGGTCGGCCAACCGGGCCAGCGCGGCGTCGAACTCGGCGATCGCCTCGACCGACGCCATGTGCCCGACGCCGGGCAGTTCGATCAGCTGGTCCAGCACGTGCGCCCGGTCGAGTTGCTCGGCGAGGCGTCGCGAGTGGACCGGCGGCGTGAGTCGGTCCTCGGTACCCACCACGACGACGGTGGGCACGTCGATGTTGGTCACCGCGTCCCGGATCTCGACGGTGGTGAGGACCGCTCCCCACATGCCGCGCGTCCGCGGCGCGCACTCGCGCACGACGCGTTCGCAGAACGCGACCTGCGCCGGGGTGGACCGCGCGCCCATCGTGGCGTAGCGCAGTGCCCGCGTCGACAGGCGCGTGGCCGGCAGCGGCAGGGCCGACCCCATGACGGACGCGGCCAGGCGGGCGGGGACCTGCGGGACCCCGGGCGGCAGGGGAACGACGGTGGTCTCGCGGACCAGCGAGTCGCTCGCGGTGTCCGCCAACAGGATTCCCTTGGCCCGCTCCCGCACCTGGGTGGGGTAGCGGGACGCCCACGACATGACGGAGATGCCGCCCATGCTGTGCCCGGCGACGACGGCGGGGGCGCCGGGACGCACCGTCGCCGCGAGGACCGCGGCGAGATCGTCGCCCAGGACGTCGGGATGCAGCGGCCGGGAGCCGACCTCGCTGCGCCCGTGGCCACGCTGGTCGTAGACGACGACGCGGTACCGGTCGGCCAGGTCGTTGATCTGCGGCGCCCAGAAGTCCGCGGAGCAGGTCCACCCGTGGCTGAGGACGATGGGGGTGGCGTCGGGATCGCCGTACTCGAGCACGCGGAGTCGGGCGCCGTCGTCGGTCACGACGTCGACCGTGCGCGCCTCGGCGTCGGGCGTCCGCAGCAGCCGGTCGGTCTCGCCGTGGCGGGCCGACGGCAGCGCCGGTGACGACGTCCGTCGTCGGCGCAGCACCGCCGCACCGACGGCGACGACCGCCAGAGCCGGCACGACCCGGGCAACGGACCTCTTCTCCGTGGTCATGGCTGTAACCCTAGGTCACGTCTTTCGCTCGTTCTCGCCCACGTCGTGTCCGGCGGCTCGCCGCGCGCTGTCGACCAGCGCGTTGACGGTGGCCGTCAGCTCGTCGATCCGGGCCACCGCGTCCTGGTGCAGCGCGGTGGCGTCCGGCGCGCGGTCGGCCCGGTCCAGATCCGCGCGCAGGTCGTCCAGGGGTTGGCGCAGATCTTCGCCCGCCGCGAGGACGAGGTCCTTCTGCGCCCGGTTCGACGCGTCGACCGCCGCCATCATGGCGTTGAAGCGCACGGCCAGCGCGGCGAGTTCGCGGTCGCCCGCGACGGCGACCGGGGCGAGATCCGCCGTGGTCACCACCCGCTCGAACGCCAGTCGCAGCCGTCGTACCGGCCGGAGCCCGGTGGTGAGGACGGCGGCGGTCAGCACGTAGGCGATCAGCCACACCGCCGCGGTGAAGACGACGAGCGCGATGTCGAGTCGGCGCAGTTGCGAGCGGAGCGTGTCGAGCGAGGTGGCCACCATGACCACGCTGTTCTCGGCCTGCTCGGAACCGCCGTCGGCGTCACCATCGGCACGCGCCGTCACGTAGCCGACGATCCACCCGCCGTCGTCGACGAAGCCGACGGTGTCCGTCGCGCGGGCGGCGAGGGTGCGGGCCAGGTCCGACGGGCCGCCGTCGGGGGCGAGGAACGGGCCGTGCCCGGCCACCGGATACGAGGTGATCAGGGCGCCGTCGGTGTAGACGGCGTCGACGGGCACGCTGCCGTCCATCGGTCGGAAGAGGGTGGTCGCCGCGGCCACCCGCTGTCCGGTGGCGGAGGCGGTGACGATGCCGGTGATGCGCGCCGTCAGTTCGGTCTGGACCCGGGAGGTGAGGAGGTGATCGGCGGCGACGTGGGTACACAGCGAGAAGCCGGCGAGCAGCACGATCGTCGTGAGCCCGATCTGCACGCGCAGTCGGTGGACCAGCGACCACCGGGCCGTGTCCGGCCACCACCACCGCCGCCTCATGGTCGCAGTGTCCTGCGCACACCTGAGATCAGCCTGAGTCCAAATTCTTCGGGTCACCGAACTCTGGTGTCCGGCCTCCCCTACACTGACGCCATGACCGACCGTGTCGCGCTCCGCGCCGTTCCCCGACGCACCCGCCCGGTGGCGCTGCTCGGTCCGGCGTTCGTCGCCGCGATCGCCTACGTCGACCCGGGCAACGTCGCGGCCAACCTCACGGCCGGCGCGCGCTACGGCTACCTGCTGGTGTGGGTGCTCGTCGCGGCCAACGCGATGGCGGTGCTCGTGCAGTACCTCTCGGCCAAGCTCGGCCTGGTCTCGGGCCGGTCCCTTCCCGAGGTGCTCGGCGACCGTATGCGCCCCGCGACCCGCCGCGCGTTCTGGGTGCAGGCCGAGGCCGTCGCCGTCGCCACCGACGTCGCCGAGGTGATCGGCGGCGCCATCGCCCTGAACCTGCTCTTCGGGCTGCCGCTGCCCGTCGGCGGTCTCGTCACGGGCGTGGTGTCGATGATCGTGCTGGCCGTGCAGTCCCGCCGCGGCCAACGGACGTTCGAGTTCGTGGTGATCGGCATGCTGGCCGTCATCACCGTCGGCTTCCTCACCGGACTGTTCTTCACCGACCTCGATCCCGCCGGCATCGCGGGCGGCGTGATCCCCGGCTTCGACGGCAGCGACTCGGTCCTCCTCGCGGCGAGCATGCTGGGCGCGACGGTCATGCCGCACGCGATCTACCTGCACTCGGCGCTGGCCCGCGACCGCCACGGCGTCGAGACGGACCCGGTGAAACTGGACCGCCTGCTGCGCGCGACCAAGTTCGACGTGACGTTCGCGCTCCTCGTCGCGGGCACGGTCAACATCGGCATGCTGCTGCTCGCGGCGTCGTCGTTGCTCGGTCGCGAGGGCACGGACACCATCGACGGCGCCCACGCGGCGATCGAGAGCACCCTCGGGACCGGCGTCGCCGCGGTGTTCGCCGTGGGACTGCTGGCGTCCGGACTGGCGTCGACGGCCGTCGGGTGCGCCGCCGGCGCGGAGATCATGAAGGGGCTGCTGCGCAAGCGCATCCCGATCCAGCTCCGCCGAGTCATCACGCTGATCCCGGCGCTGATCGTGCTCGGGGTGGGCGTCGATCCCACGCTCGCCCTGGTGCTCAGTCAGGTGGTGCTGAGCATGTGCATCCCGTTCGCCCTGATCCCGCTGGTCCGACTGACGTCGAACCGCGCGGTCATGGGTGAGCGGGTCAACTCCCGCACCACGGTGGCACTGGCGACGCTGGCCACGAGTGCGATCGTGGCGCTCAACGTGGCGCTGCTGTGGTTGACCGTGACCGGCCGAGCCTGACCTACCAGCGCGGGCCGCGCTGGATGTCGTCGACCTTCGGCCGCACGTCCACCAGGTACACACCCATCGCGACGACGGCGATGATGCCGATGAAGTTGATGACGGGGACCACCAGGAGCACGAGCAGGGCGATGACGAGGATCGCGATCCACCCCTGCTTGCTCAGCTTGTCCGCGGCGGTGAAGGCGTCCCCGCGCTGACGGACGGCGTGGAACAGCGAGAACGCGACACCGAACAGCGCGATGAGCTGCAGGACGTACTCGATGGCGCTGGTCGCGCTGGTGGCGAGGGGCATACGTCCGATTCTAGAGCGAGCACGGCCCCCGCGCACCAACGGTGCGCGGGGGCCGGAACGGACCGGACGAGCCGATCAGCTGGTGCTCTTCTTGGCCGGGGTGGCCTTCTTTGCGGGGGTCTTCTTCGCCGGGGTGCTCGACTTCGCGGCCGGGGTGGTCTTCTTGGCCGGGGTCTTCTTGATGGGCGAGTTCGCGTCGTTGCGCGTCTTGCCCTCGACCGTGCCGGCGGCGCCGGAGACCTTGTCCGAGGCCTTCTGGCCGGCCGTCTTGGCCTTGTCGCCGGCCTCGTCGAGGTTCTCGCTCAGCTCGTCGGCGCCCTCCTTCAGGGCCTCTGCGGCCTCGTCGGCACCTTCCTGGACGCGCGACGACGCGCGGCCGGCCAGCGAGGCGGCACGCTCACCCACGGCGCGGGTCTGCGACGCGACGGTGCCGAGGGTGTCCTCGGTGAGGTCGACGGCGTCGTTGGCGGCCTTGTTGGCCCGCTCGAGACCCTCCTCGACGTGCGGGTTCTTGCGGATGCGCTCGACGGTCTCCTCGCCGCGCTCCGCGAGAGCGGTGTAGAGGTCGGACGCGACCTTGAGGTAGGCCTCCGCGACCTTGCGCAGCTCCTCCGGGGTGAAGCGCTCGCGCAGCTCGGCGATCTCCTCGGGCAGCTCCTGCGGCAGCGTCTCGAGGCGGCTCCGCAGCGTCTCGACGCTCTCGGTCACGTCCTCCTGCAGGTCCGCGAGGCGGGCGCGGGCGGTGTCGACGCGGTCGTTCACGTCGGCCTGCGTGCTCTCGGCGCGGTCGCGCACCTGGGCCACGACGTCGGCCACGGCCTGCACCACGGCGTCGCCGGCGCCGACGGCGGCGTACAGCGGGGTCTTGACGTTGTCGAACTTGGGATCGGTCATGTCACTCTCCTGTGGTCGTTGGGGACTTCGGTGTCGTGTCGCTCGGTGTCGGGGCGTGCTGTGGCGTCTCGCCTTCGGCGGCGTTGTCGCTGTTCTCGCGTCGGAAGGAGTAGTAGATCTCCAGCAGCACATGTTTCTGCCGTTCGGTGATGGATTCGTCGCCGTGAACGGCGTCGACGACGGGGCTGTGCGGCCGTTCCTCGAGCAGGCCGGCGCGCACGTACAGGACCTCCGATGACACCCGAAGACCCTTCGCGATCGAGGCCAGTACCTCGGCGGACGGTTTGCGCAGTCCGCGTTCGATCTGGCTCAGATACGGATTGCTCACACCGGCCGTCTGGGCGAGTTGACGCAGGGAGACCTGTGCCGACTCGCGCTGCGACCGGATGAAGCTGCCGATGTCCGACGTCGCGGTGCTGACGACGCGGGCCGCCAGATCACCGGGGGACGACTGCGCGGCGTCGCGCTCCGAGTCGGTGTCCGCCATGCCTCCACCTCCCCTGTGGAACCCTGCTCGACTGCTCTCGATCGTGCGAACACCACGATAACGACGCGTGCTAGCAAGAGCAAGCACTCTGCTAGCAGTGACAACATGACGCCGATCACACCGCGCGCGTCAGTGTCCGAACAGCAGATCCGACACCGTGTAGATAGCCAACCCCGCGAGCGACCCCACGACGGTGCCGTTGATGCGGATGAACTGCAGATCGCGCCCCACCTGCAGTTCGATCTTGCGCGACGCCTCGTCCGCGTCCCACCGCGCGACGGTGTCGGTGATGACCGTCGTGATCTCGTCGGTGTAGTTCTCGACGATGTAGCGGACTCCCGCGAGCAACCAGCCGTCGACCTTCTCCCGGACGGCGGTGTCGTCGCGCAGGCGCAGTCCGAACTTCTGCACGTTCTGCGCGATCGTGGCCCGCAGCGTGCTGGACGGATCGTCCACGGAGTCGACGATGAGCCGCTTGGCCACCTTCCACGACGCCGCCGCCAGCCCGGTGACCTCGTCGCGGCCCATGATCTCGGACTTCACGGCCTCCGCCTTGGCGATGGTCTCCGGGTCGTGCTGCAGGTCGTTCGCGAAGTCGACGAGGAACTTGTCCGCCGCGAGGCGCAGCTCGTGCTGCGGGTTCGAGCGCACCTTCCACGTGAAGTCGACCAGCTCGCGGTGGATGCGCTCGCCGAGCAGGACGTCGACGAACTTCGGTGACCACGACGGCGAGTCCCGGCTGACGATCCGGTCGATCGTCGGCAGGCTGTTCTGCGCCCACTCGTGCGCACGCTCGGCCAGCAGGTCGATGAGCGGCTTCTGCCGGTTCTCCTCGAGCAGCGAGGTCAGGACCCGACCGATCGGCGGGCCCCACTGGGGGTCGCCGAGCCGCTTGACGATGGTGTTGTCGATGACCTGCTGGATGTCCTCGTCGTCGAGCACGTCGAGCACGCCGCGCAGGACGGTGGCCGTCTCCTCGGCGACACGGTCGGCGTTCCTGCGCTCCGCCAGCCAGGTTCCGAGTCGGAGCGGCACCCGCGCGGCCTGCACCTTCTGCGAGACCACGTCGACGGCGAGGAAGTTGGTGCCCACGAACGAGCCGAGGCTCGCGCCCAGCTGGTCCTTCTTGCGCTTGATGATCGCGGTGTGCGGGATGGGCAGGGCGAGGGGGTGGCGGAACAGGGCGGTCACCGCGAACCAGTCCGCGAGGGCGCCCACCATGCCGGCCTCCGACGCGGCGCGGACGTATCCCACCCAGTCGCCGGCGCCGCGGCTCTCCTGCCAGCGGCACCAGAGGTAGACGATCGTGGCGAAGACGAGGAAGCCGGTGGCGACGCCCTTCATCTTCCGGAGGTCACGTCGTTTGACGTCCTCGTCGAAGCTCATCAGTTGCACCGGCCCATTCTGCCCGTCGGTCGGGCACTAAACTGGACCGGCGAGCCCGACCAGGGCCGTGAGCGTCGAGCACGTGCGCCGATCCCGACCGGATCGCTCAGCGCGCCGGATCGGGACGGAGCAATCACGCGTGGCGAGCAGATCGGGGCCGAGGAACGCGGCCGGTGAACGGAACGACGGCGGCGAGACCGCGTCGGTCGACGGCGCCGGCAAGCCCGACGGCCGGAAGCGGCGCTGGCGCGAACACAAGATCGCCCGACGCGAGGAGCTGGTCGACGGCACGCTGGCCGCCATCCGGGCGCGGGGGCGGTCGATCGGCATGGACGAGATCGCCACGGAGATCGGCATCTCGAAAACCGTGCTGTACCGGTACTTCACCGACAAGAACGACCTGACCAACGCCACCCTCGAGCGGTACGTCGAGACCACGCTCGCCCCGCGCATCTACGAGGCCATCGCCGTCGACGTGGACGAGTACAACCTGACCCGACGCGTCGTCACGGCGTACGTCGAGACCGTCGCCGAGGATCCCGAGGTCTACCTGTACGCGATGAGCACCAGCTCGGGCCCCAACCGGGACGTGGTGGCCGAGTCCGAGCGGATGATCGCCGAGTTGCTCTCCACCGTGCTCGGGGAGCGACTGCGCCGGATGGACATGGATTCCGGCGGGTCGCTCCCCTGGGCGTACGGCATCGTCGGTGGCGTGCAGCTGGCGACGCACTGGTGGATCTCGAACCGCTCGATGTCCGCGACGGATCTCATCGACTATCTGACGATGATGGTGTGGGGCGGCATCCACGGCGTCGCCGAGGCCGGCGGATCACCCGCCCGCTTCAATTCGGTCGACCACCCGCTGGTCGACGGGACCTGAGGTACGTCAGTCCCGCTCGTAGCCGTCGTCGTCCAGCGGCACGTCGCGCTGCTGCTCGACGTAGTCGGCGTCCGGGACGTCGAGACCGGGCAACGACGCCGGGACGACGGTGTCGTCGGTGTCGTCGTCGACGGTCAGGTCACGCTGCTGCTCGAGAGCGTCCTCGAGGGGCAGTTCGGTGCGATCGGTGGGCTGGGTCTCGGTGGGCTGGGTCTCGGCGGGCTGGGTCATCGTCTCGCTCCTCTCCCTGATCCGGTCCGGTCGGTCGGCACGGTGACGGCGACGACGCCGGCCGTGCCGATCATGAGCACTCCCACGAGTGCCCCGAGCGCGAGCGAACTCAGGGCGGCCGCGACGAACATCGCCATGCCGCCGCACAGCGCCAGCAGCACCACGAGGCCGGCGCCGGCGTGCTCGAACAGGCAGAGGGTCTCGGCCGTCTCCGAACTCGTCGCTCGGGCCGACGATTCTACCGTCGGGGGCACTGTGGTCATGCGTTGTCCTCACTCACGATCGACGTTCGTGTTCTCCGTACCCGACCCCGGCGCGACTCAACCCGGACACGGCCCGCGTGGAGCGCGACGGGGAGGTGGCGTCGGTCACCGTCGCCGTTTCTGCCCCGGGTCGGCTGGGTAGTTCTCCGGCCATGACCGAATCCCCTTCCCTCACCGGCCGCACCGTCGCCTTCCTCGCCACCGACGGCGTGGAGCAGGCCGAACTCACCGATCCGCGGACGGCGCTCGAGGACGCCGGCGCCACCACCGTGTTGATCTCGCTGACCCACGGCGAGATCCAGGCGTACGAGTCCGACGTGAACCCCGCGGACACCTTCGCCGTCGACGCGGTGGTCGCCGACGCCTCGATCGACGACTACGACGCCCTGGTCCTGCCGGGCGGCACCACCAATCCCGACGCCCTGCGGACCGACGCCGACGCCGTCGCGTTCGTCCGGGACTTCGTCACCAGCGGCCGGCCGGTCGGCGTGATCTGCCACGGGCCGTGGACGCTCGTCGAGGCCGACGTCGTCCGGGGCCGCACCCTGACGTCCTACCCGAGCGTGCGCACCGACATCCGCAACGCCGGCGGCACCGTCGTCGACGAGGAGGTCGTGGTGGACGGCAACCTCATCTCCAGCCGGAACCCGGGCGATCTGCCGGCGTTCGGGAAGGCCCTGGTCACCGCGGTGGCCGAGGCGGAGGCCCGGCCGACCGGCGCGTAGGTCAGGACTCCTCGGTGGGGGCCGGGAAACCCCCGGTCGCCACCGGGCCCCAGGTATCGATGGAGATGCGCAGGATCGACTTGCCCTGCGTCCGCATCGCCTCGCGGTACTCGTCCCAGTCGGGATGCTCCCCGGCGATGGACCGGTAGTAGTCGACCAGCGGCTCCACCGAATCGGGCAGGTCGAGCACCTCGGCGGTGCCGTCGATCTGCACGTAGGGGCCGTCCCAGTCGTCGGAGTGCACGCACAGCGTCACCCGCGACGTGTGGCGGATGTTCACCGTCTTCGCCCGCTGGGGGTACGTGGAGATCACGATGCGGCCGGCGTCGTCGAGACCGCAGGTGACCGGGGAGATCTGCAGGCCGCCGGACCGACGGTGGGTCACCAGGGTGGCCCGATGCCGCTCGGCCACGAACCGATGCAGGGTCTCGAGGTCGACGCGCTCGGCGGTCGCGTACTTACGTGCCATGCTCCGAGCTTAGAGGGGGCGCGGCCGGCGGGGCGAGCCGTCCGCCGCGCTCCACCAGGTCGGCGACGGCGCTCGCGTCGGTCGGTCGGCCGAGCAGGAACCCCTGCGCGCGTCGGCATCCGCAGCGCAGCAACCTGGCCATCTGCTCCGGCGTCTCCACGCCCTCCCCGATCACGTCGAGACCGAACGCGTCGGCGACGGACACCACCGCACCGATGACCGCCTCGGACCGGTGTTCCGGCAGACCGGCGACGAACGAGCGGTCGATCTTCACGCCGTCGAGCAGCGGGAAGCGGGTGACCGAGCCCAGCGACGACTGCCCGACGCCGAAGTCGTCCAGCAGGATGCGGATGCCGCGCTCGTGCAGTCCCAGCAGCGTCGACCGGACGGTGTCGCTGTCCTCGAGCCAGACGGACTCGGTGATCTCGATCCCGAACGTGGCCGGGGCGAGCCCGGCGTCGGCCAGCGCGTCGTCCACCGTCGCGAGGAACCCCGGCATCCGCAGCTGAAGGGGGCTGACGTTCACCCGCAGATCGATCGACGGGGGTGTGTCGAGCCCGGTCCGCGCGAGCAGGCTTTGCCACTGCGCGGCGTCGAGGCACGCGCGCCGCAGCACCCGCTCGCCCAGCGCGGCGATCAGCCCGGCCTGTTCCGCGGCCGGGACGAACTCGTCGGGGCCCAGCGGCCCGAGCGTCGGGGACGTCCAGCGCGCCAGCGCCTCCACCCCCACCAGCACACCGGCCTCGATGTCGAAGACCGGTTGGTAGACCACCGTCAGGGCGTCCGAGTCGATGGCGGTCCGCAGTTCGGTCGCGATCGCCCACCGCCGCCGCAGGGCGCCGCCGGCCGCCGAATCGAAGACCTCGAGGCGGCCGGGTCCGCCGCGCTTCGCGGCCCGGACCGCGACGTCCGCCTCCCGGACCAGGTCGGCCGCGGTGCGGTGGCCGTGCCCCACCGCCACCCCCGCGCAGGCGGTGACGACGGTGTCCCGTCCCTCCACCCGGATCGGCGCCGCGAAGGCGGCGAGGATGGTCGCCGCCAGTTCCGTCGCCTCGAAGGTGCTGGTCAGGCCGGCGCGGACGACGGCGAACTCGTCGGCCCCCAGCCGGGCCACCACGTCGCCGCGTCGCGCGACGCCGCTGAGGACGGGTGCCACGGCCGCCAGCAGGGCGTCGCCCGTCCCGAAGCCGAACGTCTCGTTGACGGTCCGGAACCCGTCGAGGTCGATCAGGACCACCGCGGTCAGGCGGCCGTCCACGCGCCCCGCGGCCAGGGCGTCGTCGAGTCGCCGATACGCGGACGTGCGGTTGTCCAGCGACGTGACGGGGTCGACCAGGCTGCGATGGCGCAGCCGGTGCTCGAGGTCGGTGCGGTGCACGGCCGCGCCGAGCACGTCGGCGAGCAGGATCAACGCCGTCAGCGCGTCCGGCGTCACCACGCCCACCGACTCGCGGTACACGGCCAGCACACCCCAGTCGTCGGGTGTCCCGGGCACCGGGACCGCGGCCGCGCTGAGCAGCCCGAACTGCTGCATCTCCGAGGTGTCGAACCGCGTCTCGCGCCGGCTGTCGACGCAGACGACGGGACCGCCCTCGCGCATCGCGTACCCGGCGATCCCACTGGACCGGACCTGGACGCCCTCGAGTTCGCCGCTGGTCCGCCCGGTCGCGCCCAGCACCGACATCGACCGGCCGTCCGGGGTCGGCCGCAGGATCAGCACGTGCTCGGCGTCGAAGAGCGGCGGCACGGTCTCGAGAATCGCGTTGGCCAGGTGGTCCGCACTGCCGGTGACGGCGATGCGGTGCAGCGCGGACATCACCTGATGCCGGTCGGTGCGCCGGCGCACGTCGACGGGAACGTCACGCAGGTCGACGTCGTCGGGCGGACTCGGGGGCGGCGCCGGACGGCGGGACACCACGACCATCGCGACGTCCGATCCGGGTCCGGCGTCGACCATCCAGGCCGACGCCACCAGCTCCCCCGCCACCTCGTCCGGGTCGCTGACGGCGCCGGACCAGAATCCCGTCCGGCGTACCGCGTCGACGATGCCGGCGAGGACGGGCGGCACGACGTCGGCCGCGGCCGCGAGGGATTCGCGTGCGGAGAGGTTCGCGTAGCGCAGGGTCCCGTTCTCCACCAGCATCACGCCGTTGGCGACCCCGTCGGCGACGGCGGCCACGGCGGCGACGAGCGCGGCGGTGTCGGACGGACCCATCACCCCACCTCCGACCCGACCGCGATCCGATCACCCGATACTCTCACTCCCACCGGACCGCGCGTGCGGTATCGGCGGAGGAAACCCTGATCACGACGGTTCCGCGGTCCAGGCGAGCAGACGATCCACCGGCCAGGTGGTGACGATGCGGTCCGGGGGAATCCCGACGGCCGCGGCGCGGGCGCAGCCGAGCCCGAGCCAGTCGAGTTGGCCGGGTGCGTGCGCGTCGGTGTCGATCGCGAAGAGGCAGCCGATCTCGAGGGCGAGTGCCATGAGTCGATCCGGCGGATCCTGCCGTTCGGGCCGACTGTTGATCTCCACCGCGGTACCGGAGTCCCGGCACGCCTCGAACACCGCCCGCGCGTCGAACGTCGATTCGGGGCGGGTGCCGCGCCCACCCTCGACCAGCCGTCCCGTGCAGTGCCCGAGGACGTCGACCGCCGGGTCCGTCACCGCCGCGATCATGCGGGCGGTCATGGTGGCGCTGTCCGCGCGGAGCTGGGAATGCACGCTGGCCACCACGACGTCGAGGCTGTCCAGCAGGTCCCGCTCCTGGTCGAGCCCGCCGTCGGCCAGGATGTCGACCTCGATGCCCGTGAGGATGCGCAGGGCCGGCCCGCCGTCGGCCGCGAACTCGTCCGCGAGGTCCGCGAGCAGGTCGAGCTGGTCCCGCAGCCGCTCCGGCGAGAGCCCGTTGGCGACGGTCAGACGGGGCGAGTGGTCGGTCAGCGCCCAGTACTCCCGGCCCAGACGGCGCGCGGTGGCGGCCATCTCGGCGGGTGGACTGCCGCCGTCCGACCAGTCCGAATGGGTGTGCAGGTCACCGCGGACCGCGTCGGCGAGCTCGACGGCCGCCGCGGAGAACTCGCCCCCGGAGTGCGGACCGATGGGCTCGGCGTCGGCGCGCAGCTGGGCGAGGTAGGCCGGGACCTCGCCGGCGGCGGCCTCCGCCGCCACGGCGGCGGTCTTGGGGCCGATCCCGCGCAACGACGTCCAGTCCCCGCGTCGGGCGAGGTCGGCGCGTCGCTCGACGCTCAACGCCGCGAGGACGTCGGCGGCGTTCCGGTAGGCCTTGACCCGCCGGGTCTCGGCGCGCGCACGTTCGAGCCAGAACGCCACTTCCCGCAGCGCCGCAACCGGATCCGGAGTCATGATCGGCCGAGAATACGCCCGTGCCCCGACCGAACGTGTCGGTCGGGGCACGGGCGTCTCACGTCGTGAGGGCCGGTCACGGCGGGTGCTACCCGCGCACGTCCACGACGCGCGCGGTCGGCTGCCACCGTGCCGCCACCATGACGCGGGCGACCGCGTCACCGATTCGGACGGTGAGGACGGACCCGCGCTCGGCGCAGGCGGCGTCGAGGGCGGCGACGACGGTCAGAGCGGCGGTGCCGAAGAACTCGACACCGGTGAGATCGAGGACGACGTCGCCCGTCCGGCCGCGGCCGAGGGCCTCGCGGAACACGTCCGCGTTCGACAGATCGATACTGCCGGCGACCGTGCAGGTGGTGATGTCGCCCGCAACGTGGACGGTGATGCCGCCGTCGTCGGTGACGAGTGTGGTGCTCGAGGTGGTGCTCGAGGTGGTGTCTGTTGCCAGGGTCGAAACGGTCATGAGTGACTCCAAGTGCCGATCGAGCTGCTGAGCACTGGTCTGCGGGTGCCGCCCGGAGTGAACTGCGTGCGCTGTATGGATCGAGCAGGTACGCGGTTCCGGCGGGAACGTCCGGCCGCGAGAGATGGCGGGGGGACGGAGAAGAACGGGGATACGGCAACCATCGACGGTGCTTCGTACGTCGGCTGCTGACTCAACCTGCGTTCGAACCTACGCCGTTGCGGACCGGTTGCCAACCGGTTCGTCGGACCCGATCCAGTCTCGGCCGATCGGGCGCGACGGGTTTCCCCGGCCCGCCTCGCGGGTAGCCTCTCGCGATCGATCGGAGCCGCGCGTACGTCGCGCGGCGTCCGGTGACACCCGCTGACGTGCCGTCGGCCGCTCAGCGATACGTTTGCAGGCGAGCGTCCGACGCCGACCGGAAGCGCCGAGGACCAGAAAGCGGGAAACCCCATGACACGGGCCATCACCACGGACCCCGACTCCGCCGGGTCGGCATCGACCATCGAGCTCGGCGTCCTCGCCGACCCCGGCCAGCTGTCCGTCACCCGTGCCGTCGCCGCCGCTCTCGCGGCGCAGGAGGACTTCGACCTCGACAGCATCGCGGACATCCGGCTGGCGATCGACGAGTCGTGCAGTCGGCTCATCGTGCGCGCCACCCCGGGCGCTCGCCTGGTCTGCGCGTTCACGCCCGGACCCGACGTCCTCGAGGTCGCCGTCACCACCACCACCGAGCCCGGCGCCGACCTCGACGCCAGCGGTTTCGGGTGGCACGTGCTGAACGCGTTGACCGATACCGTGTCCACCTCGCAGACCGAGCACGACGGCGTCGTCTCCACCACCATCGAATTCACCAAGCGCAAGCACGGCCTGGACGAGTGACGACCAGCGAACGCAAGAGCAAGTCCCGGCGGTCGGCCGACGAGTACGCCGACGTCGCGGCGAAGTTCACGGCTATCGGAGAACTGCCGGAGGGCGACCCGCAGCGGCGGGTCCTGCGGGATCAGCTCGTCACGCGCTGCCTGCCGCTCGCCGAGCACATCGCCCGCCGCTTCGACGGCCGCGGCGAGGCGCACGACGACCTGGTGCAGGTCGCGCGCGTCGGGCTCGTCAACGCCGTCGACCGGTTCGACGTGGAGCGCGGCTCGGACTTCGTCTCCTTCGCGGTTCCCACCATCATGGGTGAGGTCCGCCGCCACTTCCGCGACGCCGGGTGGGCCGTGCGGGTGCCCCGCCGGATGAAGGAGCTGCATCTGCAGCTCTCGCGTGCCGTGGCGGATCTGTCCCAGACGCAGGGTCGGTCCCCGACCGTCTCCGAACTCGCCGAGTACCTGGATCTGGACCGAGACGAGGTCGCGATGGGCCTCACCGCCGGCAACGCTTACCAGACCCTGTCGGTGGACAGCGCGTCGAGCGGCAGCGACTCCGAAGGACTCTCCCTCGCGGACACCCTGGGTGACTACGACAAGGAGATGGAGAACGTCGAGAACCACGAGGCGCTCCGTCCCCTGCTCGAGAAGCTCCCCGAGCGCGAGCGAAACGTGTTGCTGCTCCGCTTCTTCGGCAACATGACGCAGACGCAGATCGCGGACAAGATGGGCATCTCGCAGATGCACGTGTCGCGGTTGCTGGCGCGCACGCTGGCGCAACTGCGCGAAGAGCTGCACTAGCCCGGTATCCGGGCCCTACAGTTCTGGCCATGAGTTCGCGCAGCGGGTGGTCGGGGTCGGCGACGGAGATCCTGCGGGTCGATCCCGACGTCTCGTTCGGCGACGTCGACACCTACGCCAAGCCGGGGTTCGACGGCTCGAAGTCGGACGGCAAGGCGTGGCTCGACGCGCGCGCCGCCGACCTGCTGGAGCTGCAGGAGAAGCTGTACGCCAACGGACGCTCCGGCGACCGGCGATCGGTGCTGCTCGTGCTGCAGGGAATGGACACGTCCGGCAAGGGCGGCATCGTCAAACACGTTCTGGGACAGGTGGAACCGCAGGGCGTCGACCACACCTCGTTCGCCGCCCCCACCGAGGAGGAGCGGGCGCATCCGTTCCTGTGGCGCGTCGAGAAGGCGCTGCCGCGCGCGGGACAGATCGGCGTGTTCGACCGCTCGCACTACGAGGACGTGCTGATCGTCCGGGTGCACGACATGGTGCCGCGCGAGGTGTGGGAAGCCCGCTACGACGAGATCAACGCCTTCGAGAAGCGCGTGGTGGAGTCCGGCACCACGCTGATCAAGGTCGCGCTGGCGCTGTCGAAGGACGAGCAGCGGGACCGACTCGCCCGGCGGCTCCGGCGGCCGGACAAGTACTGGAAGTTCGACCCGTCGGACGTCACCGAGCGGGGCTGGTGGAACGACTACATGGCGGCCTACGACGCGGTCCTCCAGCGGACCTCGACGGAGTACGCGCCGTGGCACGTGGTGCCGTGCGACCGTAAGTGGTACAGCCGGGTCGCGATCACCGAGCTGCTCGTCGAAGCCCTGCACGGGTTCGAGCTGGACTGGCCCGCAGCGGATTTCGACGTCGAGGAGCAGCGCCGCCGGCTGCAGGAGAGCTGACGGCGCTGCTCGACGGAGTCTGGATCAGAGAGTCGCGGTGTCGACGGCGATCAGAGAGTCGCGGTGTCGATGACGAAGCGGTAGCGCACGTCCGACTTCACGACGCGGTCGTACGCCTCGTTGATCTTCTCGGCCGGGATGACCTCGATCTCGGCGCCGATGTGGTGCTCGGCGCAGAAGTCGAGCATCTCCTGGGTCTCGGCGATGCCGCCGACCATCGACCCGGCGAACGAGCGACGGTTGGCCAGCAGGTTGAACGCCGGCACCTCGAGGGGCTTCTCCGGCACACCGAGCTCGACGAGGGTGCCGTTGCGGGCGAGCAGCCCGAGGTAGTCGCCCATCGGCAGGTTGGCCGACACGGTGTTGAGGATCAGGTCGAACTTCCCGCGCAGGTCCTTCAGCGCGGTGGTGTCCTTGGTGGCGTAGTACTCGTCGGCCCCGAGGCGCTTGCCGTCCTCCTCCTTGCTCAGCGTCTGGCTGAGCACGGTGACGTGGGCGCCGAGGGCGTGGGCGATCTTGACGCCGATGTGGCCCAGGCCGCCCATGCCGATGATGGCGACCTTCTTGTCCGGCCCCGCACCCCAGTGCTTGAGCGGGGAGTACAGGGTGATGCCGGCGCACAGCAGCGGCGCGGCGACGTCGAGGTCCACGCCCTCGGGGATCCCGAGGACGAAGCGCTCGGTCACGACGATCTGCGTGGAGTAGCCGCCGTGGGTGAACTCGCCCTCGTAGGTCTCCGAGTTGTAGGTCTGGACGACGCCCTTGGTGCAGTACTGCTCGTCGCCGTCCCGGCACGCCTCGCACTCGCCGCAGGAATCGACGAAGCAGCCGACGCCGACGCGGTCGCCGACCTTGCGGGTGGTGACCTCGGAGCCGACCTCGGCGACGATGCCGGCGATCTCGTGGCCCGGCACGACGGGATACGTGGTGCCGCCCCACTCGTTGCGCGCGGTGTGGATGTCGGAGTGGCAGATGCCGGCGAATTTGACGTCGATCAGGACGTCGTGCGGGCCGAGTTCGCGACGCTCGATCGTGGTCTTCTCGAGCGGCGCGTCGGGAGCGGTGGCCTGATATGCGGTAGCTGTGGACATGTCGTCATGCGTACCCGTGCATCGTTGACTGGTAAACAACATCCGACCCGGGCCACACCACGATGTCCGTGTCGTCCGAAAGCTCCCGCGTGTCGCCGCGGACTCGGGTGAGCGTCCGCGGTGTCGGTGAGGGGCCTCAGCCGGTGACGGCGCGGTACCCCAGGAAGCCGACGTACGCGGCGAGGCCCACCAACCCGATCTTCCGCGTCGCCGGGATCGCGATCGCCGTCCCGATCGCCAGCTCCGACGCGCCGTTGCGGTACGTCCACGTCCGCGTGTCGTCGGGGAAGACCGGCTCGGTGATGGGCCGGAACGCGTCGGGGGCGACGAAGTGCGCTGCGCCCGTCGCCGCCAGCACGACGCCGGCGACAGTGGGAACGGTGATGGATGCCATGGCCGAACTGTAGTACCCGACCTACCGTGGTCCCATGGCCGACGCGCGCGCTGTGGACCGCACCCGATCACTCCTCCGTCCCGGCACCCCGAGCACCCTTCGTGACGACGGCGTTCTCGACGTTCGCCGACCCGACCCCGGTCCGGCGCCGTCCCGCGCGGCCCAGCGGCTCATGCGCTTCGGCCCGCTCGCGACGATCTACGAGCGGGCGTGGCGTCCCCTGTTCCGCCTCTGGATGGGCCTCGGCGGACCGACCGTCGAGACCGAACGCACTCTCGCCGTCCGCGACCTCGGCCTGGTCGACCCGGACACCCGGGTGGTGCTCGACGTCGCCTGCGGACCCGGCGGTTTCACCCGGTACCTCGCCGACGCGCTCGTCGACGCCGGCCGGGACGACGCCCTGGTCATCGGACTCGACGCCTCCGAGCCCATGCTCGCCCGCGCCGCCGCCGACACCGACCGGCCCGACCACGTCGCGTACGTCCTCGGCGACGCGCGCGACCTGCCGTTCGAGGACGGCTCCGTCGACGCCGTCTGCTGCTACGCCGCGCTGTACCTCGTCCCGGAACCGCTGCGCGTGCTCGCCGAGCTCGTGCGGGTGCTGCGCCCCGGCGGACGCATCGCTCTGATGACCACCGTGCGCCGCGGCCCCGACCCGGTCGGCAGCGTCATGGCCGCCGCCGTCCGCCCCAGCGGACTCGAGGTCTTCGACCCGGACACCTTCACCGACGCGCTCGACCGCGCCGGCTTCGCGTTCGTCGAGCAGCGCATTCACGGCGCGGCGCAGTTCGTGACCGGCAGGAAAGTCTGACGATCCGCGGCTACGCCGCTCCGGTATCCGCGCCGTAGTCCGACACCAACCACCGATCCCCGTCCTTCTCGACGGTCACGGTCAGCAGGGTGGGCACGGCGCCGGGCTCCGGCTGCTGCAGGTTCTGCGTGGTCTGCGTGGCGAACACCTTGACCGTGTAGACGCCACCGTCCTGCGCCGTCACCGTCGCCGCGTTCACGGCGCCCGAGGCCACCACCTGCGAGTCCGTCATGATCTGCGTCAGCACCTCGCGCACCCCGTCGAACCGCTCGCGCAGTGCGTCCGTGGTGCCCTCCTCGACGCCCGCGAAGAAGCCGTCGATGTTCGTGTGGTCGTAGGTCAGGGACCGCTCGGTGTATCCGCGGGCGACGTCCACCGCTGCCGCGCGGTCGGCGTCGGCCGCCCGCTCCGCGTCCAATGCCCCCGCCGCGGAGCGCCACTGCCACACCGCGAGCCCGGCCGCGAGCACGGCCAGCACGGCGACGACGGCGAGGAGAACCGTCGTCCGGCGGCCGGAGCGAGCGGTCCCGCCCCGGTCGGCGTTCCCGTCGGCCGGCGCGTCGGATGCGGCGGGGGCGTCGGTCGCGGCCGTGCCCGTCGTGGTCGTCGCGCCCTGGTCGACGAAGTCGAATTCGTCGAGGTCCGACTCGGGGCGGCCGGAATCGGTGTGGTTCTTGTCGAGCTCGGTACTCATGAACGTCCTTTCGGTCCGGGCGGAATCGGCCCGGAGCTGATCGGGGCGGGGTCGGTCAGTTCGGCGGCAGGGTGACGGAGACGCGAGCGGGTCCACCACGGGGGAAGACCTGCTCGAGCATGGTCACGAGGGCACCCGCGTCGACCCGCAGCGGGCGGATAGGGCGGGTCACCGGGCGCAGGACCGTCGCGATGAACCCGAGGTCCGGGGACACCTGGCTGAGGTACTCGTCGATCTTGGGTACGAGCCGGCCGAGTTCGCCGTCCCACACCGTCTCGCCGACGTACGAGTAGTCCTGGTAGGACCCGATGAGATGTTCGAGGGCGTTGCCGGACAGGCGCAGCTCCGGCACGGTGTCCGCGAGCCGCGGGCCGAGGGAGTCGGCGTACGCGTTCTCGCCGAGCACCTGCAGGTTGTAGTAGAGCTGGCGGACCACATCCTTCTTGTCCTGGAGGGTCAGCGACAGCAGGCGCAACACCTCGACGACGTTGTCGATCTCCGGTTCGCGGCCTCGGGTCGCGGTGTCGACGGTGTCGACGATGCCGCCGAGGGCCCGCGTGTCGATCTCCGCGGTCAGCGCCTCGGCCACCGCGAGGGTGTCGCTCACGCTCGGGGACACCACCACGTTGTCGGAGTCGACCGTGTCGCCGTCGGACAGGAACGGCCCCGACGCGGTGCGCGGCCGGAAGTCGAGGAACTGCTCGCCGGCGGCGGAGAGGTTGGAAACCCGCACCTCGGTGTCCCGCGGGATCGGGTCGGCGGCGTCCACCCGGACCACCGCCTCGAGCCCGTCCCGCCCGACGTCGATGCGCTCGACCCGCCCGATCTCGGCGCCCCGCAGGGTCACCTGCGACGTGTCGATCAACCCGCCGGAGGTGGTGAGCGGGACGGTGAGGGTCAGGTGGTCGCGCCGCGGATCCATGTCCAGCACGCCGAGCGCGAGGTAGGCCACGCCCAGCACGGCCACCACCACCAGCGCGCCCACGGACAGGAGTGTCTTCATCGCACGAATCCGATCCCGCGGAGCACCGCGATCATCTCGTTCGCCCGGTCCACCGGTGCCTGTCCGGGTGCGGGCGGGCCGGACACCGACGTGACCCGGACGTCGGGCGTCGTGGAGAAGAACGGCACCAGACGATCCCGCAGCAGCGCGTCCATTCGCGACGCCAGCATCGGCGCCGTCAGGTCGGCCGTGGCGAGCGTGCGCACCATCGGCTGCAGCGTGGCGACGACGTCCCGCAGGTCGCCGTACACCGGGTTGATGACGTCGCCGATGTTCCGGGACATGTACCCGAGGTCGATCAGGGCGTCGACGACGACCAACAGGGCGTCGGCGAGGCCGCCGACGCGTTCGGGGCCGGTGGTCAGCACCGTGTCGAGCGTGTCGGTGCGGGCGGCGAACGAGCCGAACACCGCTTCCGCGGCGCCGAGGATGCGGTCGAGCTCGTCGTCGTTCGTGGCCAGGTCGGTCAGCGCCTGCCGGGCCTTCTCGTTGATCAGATCGACCGTCTCGGGCGCGGGGATCGCGCGGTTGAACCGGTCGATCGAGCGCTGGAAGTCGACGATGTGTCCGCCGGCCACCACCTCGGACAGGCCGCGCAGGACGTCCTCGACGTTGTCCGCCGGGTCCGTCCGCTCGAGCGGGATGGTGTCCCCGTCCTGCAGGGCCCCGCCCTGCGGTGCGTCCGGCGCGGGCCGCTGCAGCGAGACGTAGATCTCGCCGAGGATGGTCCCCTGCCGCAGCTCGGCGCGGGTCGCCGCGGGCAGCTCGACGGTCCGGTCGATGTCGACGGCGGCGACGGCCGTGGTGCCGACGAGCGTCACCGAGTCCAGCAACCCGACGTCCACCCCGTCGAGCACCACCTTGGCACGGTCGGGCAGATTGAGAACCGAGGAGAACTCGATGTTCACCCGGTACGTCGGGCCGGGGACGTAGCTCCCGGGCAGCGGCAGGTCGGCGATCGACGCGCCGCACCCGGCGACGGAGACCGCCGTCGCCGCGGCGACCGCGGCGGCGAGCGCGCGCATCCACGGTCGGGTCGTGTGCCGCCTCATCGGGTGCCCGCCGTACCGAGGACCATCGGGACCAGATCGACGGCGACGGAGTTGCCCCCGGCCGGCTCGACCTTCGGCGGAACGTACGTCAGCCGCGCGGCGCCGGTCGCCGGATCGGTGAGCGACGCGGTCTGCTCGGCGGCCTTGGGCACGCGCGAGAGGATGCTCGCGATGTCGCCGACCTTGCTCACCACGATCGCGACGATCGGAACGAGCACGTCGAGAACCTGGTAGAGCTTGGGCGCGAACTTCGGCAGTGTGCGTTCGAGGATCGGCAGGAACTCGACGGTGAGGTCGATGCCCTGCGCGAACCGCTCCGAGAACTCGCCGGCGGCGCCGAGTCCCTGCTTCAGGTTCTCCACGAGCCTGGTGATCTCGGGCCACCGGTCGACCAACGTGGTGGTCAGCAGGTCGATGTTGTCCATCATCCGCCGCACCTGGGTGTCCTTGTTCGCCGGATTGCCGACGAGCGCGGAGATCTGCGACAGCGCCGTCCCCAGCTCGTCGCCGCTGCCGTCGAGCGCGGCGTCGAGGGACCGGAGCGTGTCGCCGAGCAGCTGTTCCTCCGGCGGGCGGGGCGAGACCGGATCGGTGGTGGACGTGGTCCCGAGCAGCTCGGCACCCAGGTCGTTCACCGCGGTGAGCGTGTCGCTGATCCCCAGCGGAGTGCGGGTCCGCTCCAGCGGGATGCACTCGCCGCGGTCGAAGCGAACGCCGTCGCGGTAGGGCGTCGTCAGTTCGAGCCGGCGGTCGGTGACGATCGAGTCCGACAGCGTCACCGCGCCGACGTCCGCGGGCAGCGCGAGCGTCTCGTCGACCGCCATGGTGACGCGGACGTGGTCGCCGCGCGGTTCGATGCGGCTCACCTCGCCGACCGGGATCCCGAGCAGCGTCACGTTGTTGCCCTCGTAGAGACCCACCGAGTCGGCCATGTCCGCGCACATCTCGGTGCGCGAGGTCGACACGAGCTTCGCGGCGGACGACGCGGCGGTGCCGGCGCCGACGACCAGGACGGCCGCCAGACCGACGACGACGGCCTTGCGTGGTGCTGCCACCTCAGCAGCTCCTTCCCGGAACGGGCACGCACAGGGCGGTGCCGGTGACGACGTCGTCCCCGCGATCGACGACGGCGCCGGCGCCGGTCGCGAAGATCTCCGCCATGGAGTCGGAGAACTCCCGGCCGGCGACGATGGCGTCGTCGAGCGTGACGGTCTGCTCGCGCAGGGTGGCGGCGAGCGATTCGAGTTCCTCGATGGTGGGCCCGAGGCCTTCCTCGAGCGCGACGATCGGCCGGTGCAGCAGGTTGAACAGGCGGTAGAGCTTGTCGGCCGCGGCGGCGACGTCGGCCCGCTTGGCGCCGAGCTTCGAGGTGATGATGCCGATCTGCTGCAGCAGTCCGAGCAGCACCTCGCGGTCGGTCGCCAGCGCGCCGAGGTACTCGTCGGCGACGTTCAGGCTGCGGTCCAGATCGTCCTGGCGGTCCGCGACGGCCGCGGTCAGCGAGGTGAGGTTGTCGGTGATCCGACGGATCGACTCGGGCTGCGACTGCACGGCGCGGTCCAGCTCGACCACGTTCTCCCGCAACGTCTTTCCGTTCAGATCGCGCAGGATGGGAGTGGCGGCCTCCACCGTGTCGGAGAGCGAGAAGGGCACGGTGGTGTGCTCGACCGGGATTCGCCCTTCCGGCAGCTCGCCCGTTCCGCCGGGACGCAGCGCGAAGTAGTGTCCGCCGACCGGGGTGAGCAGCCGAACGCCCATCGACGTCGCGTCGCCGAGCTCGATGTCCTCGCGCACCTCGAAGGCGACCTCGACGTGGTCGTCGCGCAACTGCATGCCGGTGACGGTGCCGACGGAGATGCCGGCGATCCGCACGTCGTCACCGGCGTGCGCGCCGCCGGTGTTCTCGAACGCCGCGGTGTACGTCCGGTGGCCCAGCGGCAGGACGTAGAGGACGACGGCCGCCGCCACGGCGAGCACCACCACCACGACGCCGACGATGCCCCAGACGGTCTGGGTGCCCGCACGGACCGAGCTCATCTGCACACCACCAATCGCTGGTTGCCGAGCACGACCGACCCGATGCCCGGGATGTCGGACCGACCCGACGAGCACGCGTACACCTCGCCCGCGCCGCCGGACGCCTGGCCCTCCTGGCCGCCGGACTGCAGCGACCGGTCGACGCCGCGCAGCAGGCTGGGGACCATCGCGAGCAGGTCCACGATCTGCTGGGCGCCGGGAACGAGTCGCTTGAACGCGGCGTCCACGGGGCCGTACTCGGAGTCGTAGGTGTCGCGCAGGGCCTCGCCGAGGTTCAGGAACGGGCCCTGACCGGCGTTGATGTCGTCGAGGTTGGCGATCAGCTCGTCCGCCTGGTTGCCGAAGGTGGACACCACGCGATCGAGTTCGGCGAACAGTCGGCCGAGCTGCTCGGACCGCTGGCCGACCACCCCGGAGATGGCGCCGAGGTTGCGGATCAGCAGCACGATGATCTGTTCGCGCTGCTGGGCGTAGGTGGTCAGACCGTCGAGGTCGCGCAGGACGGGACCGAGGCCGGCGCCGTCGCCCTGCACCAGATCGAGCACGTTCTGGGTGAAGCGGTTGACCTGCTCGGTGTCGATGGTCTCGAAGATCGGCTGGAACCCGTCGAAGAGCGTGGTGATGTCGAACGACGGCACCGTGCGCTCGTCGGCGAACGAGGATCCCGACGTCAGCGGCGTGCCCGCGGCCTCGTCCTGGATCAGCTCGAGGTACCGCTGACCGAGGAGATTCTGGTAGCGCACCGCGGCCTTCGTGGTGGTGGTGACGGGGCGGTCGCCGTCCACCTCGAACGTCACCTTCGCGCGGTCGCCGTCGAGGTCGATCCCGGTCACCGTGCCGACCAGCACGCCGGACAGGCGCACGTCGTCCCCGGTGTAGAGACCGGACACGTCGTCGAAGCGGGCGTCGAAGCGCGCTCGGTCGTCGCCGCCGCCGGCCACCAGAGCGTTCCCGATGAGCACCAGGCAGAGAATCGCCACCACGGCGAACACGGCCAGCTTGACCACGGTCGCGACGGGAAATCCCACGGCGGAGGACCGGCTCACGGGGTGCCTCCCGCGCGCTGGAGGAACGCCTCCACCGGACCGGCCATGGCCGGCATGGAGGTCACGATCACCTGCAGTTGCAGCTGGGTCCGTCCGTCGACCGTCGGGAACGCGTCCTCGATGCCCTGCAGGACGTTCGGCACACGCTGGTAGGCGGGCGCGAGTGTGCCCGCGGACAGCGCGACCGGGATCAGCACGTCGAGAGTGGTGTCCAGCAGCGGTTTCAGGTGCGGATTGTTGTCTCGCAACAGATCTCCCAGGGGAACGCTCAGCCCGGACCCGAGTCCGGACATCGCCTTGATCGCGCGGTCCCGGTTGGCCGGGTCCTCGAAGTACTCGCTGGACGCCACCACCTG
The DNA here is from genome assembly GCF_019834675.1 of Rhodococcoides corynebacterioides. Lineage (GTDB taxonomy): Bacteria > Actinomycetota > Actinomycetes > Mycobacteriales > Mycobacteriaceae > Rhodococcoides > Rhodococcoides corynebacterioides_A. Next base: position 87,575 of record NZ_JABUBU010000007.1, read on the forward strand.
GGACACCACGTCGACGATGGGGCCGATGGACTCGCGCAGACCGTCGCCGAGCTCGGCGCCGCGGACGAGCTTCCAGGACAGCGGTGCGCGCTGCGTCTCGGCCATCATCTGCGCGGTGTCGAAGAAGGGCTTCAACCCGTCACCGAAGTTGGTGGACACCCGCGACATCAGGTCGAGCACGCGGTCGGTGTTGTCGGCATCGAGCACGTCGGTCAGGTCGGCGAGCCGCCGGAACACGCCGGTGACGGTGGCGGTCTCGCTGTCGTCGCCGAGTTCGACGGTGGCGTCCTCTTCGAGGGGCGCGCCGCGCCCCTCGGAGAACAGCTCGATCACCGTCGCGCCGAACACGGTGGCCGAGGAGAACCGTGCGGTGATGTCGTCGGTGAGCACCTCCGCGACGGCCGGCTCGAGGTGGGCGTGCACGCGCTGTCGACCGAAGCCGACCGGCTCGATCTCGTCGACGCGACCGACGGGCAGGCCGCGGTACTTGACGTCGGAGCCGACGGCGAGACCGTCGCCGACGCTCGCGCTGTCGAAGGTCACGTCGAACCGCGACTCGAACTCGCCGCGGGCGTAGGACGTCAGCACCACGCCGACCAGGAGCAACACCACCGCCACGGCGAGGCCGCGTATGCGGAGCGTGCGGGGTCCGGCGGACCGCTTGGAGAGATCGTCGAAGACTGCCATGGCGCTACCCCGAGATCCTGATGCCGACGTCGGCGCCCCAGATGACCACCGTCATGATCATGTCGAGCACGACGATGACGATGAGCGAGGCACGAATGGCCCGTCCCGATGCTCGCCCGACGCCCTCGGGACCGCCGGTGGCGTAGTAGCCCTGGTAACCGTGGATCAGGATCACCGCGGCGACGAACACGGTGGCCTTGAGCAGGGACCAGCCGAGGTCGGACAGGCTGAGGAACGTCGAGAAGTAGTGGTCGTACGTCCCGGACGACTGATTGCCGAACAGCCCCACGACCAGGGCGCACGAGACGTAGCCGAGCACCAGGGTGAGCAGGTAGAGCGGCACGATGGTCAGCACGCCGGCGATGACGCGAGTGGTCACCACGAACGGGATCGACCGGATGCCGACCACCTCGAGCGCGTCGATCTCCTCCGAGATGCGCATGGCGCCGATCTCGGCGGTCATGCGGCACCCGGCCTGCGAGGCGAAGCCGATGGCGGCGATCATGGGCGCCAGCTCGCGGGTGCTGGCGTACGCGGAGATGAAGCCGGTGAGCGGGCCCATGCCGACGAGGTTCAGCGCGTTGTACCCCTCGATGCCGATGGACGATCCGACGGCGATGCCGAGGATGACCAGCACCGAGACCGTGCCGCCGCCGACCACCAGGTTGCCGCTGCCCCAGGTGATGTCGGTGAGCACGAGCATGGTCTGACGGCGGTACGCGCGCAGGGTGTGCGGCACCGCGGCGAGCACCTGCAGCACGAAGGTGAGCTGGTGGCCGAGGTGCTCGGCGGCGGAGAGCGGCAGACGCCCCAGGCGCCGACCCGCGCGGGCGAGGCCGGCGGTGCCCGGCGGCGAATAGCGTGCGACGGTCACGTGCTCACCCCAGCCGCTGCGGAAGGAACATGGACACCAACTGCGTGGCCAGGACGTTGACGACGAAGGCCGCGATGACACCGACGACGACGGACGCATTGACCGCGTTGGCGACGCCGCGGGGACCGGCGGTGGCCTCGAAGCCACGTTGGCAGGCGACGAGGACCACGATGACGCCGAAGATCTCCGCCTTCACCAGGGCGACGACGAGGTCGGTGGCGGATGCGAAGGACGCGAACGAGGCGAGGTAGCTGCCCGGCGTGCCGCCCTGGAACCCGACGTTGACCACGTAGCCGGACACGAGGCCCATGAAGATCACCAGCGAGCACAGCAGGGGCGCGACCACGATCATCGCGGCCAGCCGGGGACTGGCGAGACGGCGAACGGGGTCGATGCCCATGACCCGCATGGCGTCGATCTCCTCGCGCACCGTGCGGGCGCCGAGGTCGGCGGCGATGGCGGATCCGGCGGCGCCGCCGAGGAGCAGCGCGGTGACGATCGGGGCGCCCTGGCGGATGACGCCGAGACCCCCGGCCGCGCCCGAGATGGAGGTGGCTCCGATCTGCGAGGTGAGGCTGCCGACCTGGACGGAGACGATGACGCCGAACGGGATGGACACCAGGACGGCGGGGAGCACGGTCACGGTGACCATGAACCACGCCTGGTCCAGCGCTTCCCGCCACGCGAACCGCAGCGCGACCAGATCACGCGCGAGGTAGCCGAACGCCGCGGCCGTGAGGTCGGCGAACCGTCCGAACGTGCGCATGCTCGTCGCGACGCGCGAGCGCGAGCGTGCGTTGCTGCCGACGATGACGACCCCCCGTTGCTCGTTCCGCTCCCCCGCGGCTGTGTGAACGGGAGAAAACTAGCCGGACGAAACAGGATCGAGGTCGGTTTCGGAACGGTTCGGTGACGGGATACAGCCGACGGCCCGACCCCCCGGGACATCCCACCGAGTCGGTGAAGGTCGGGGTGTCGGGCCGTCGGGACGCGCGTCGAGGGGCCGATCGCGGCCGGTCAGGACACGATGCGTCCGTTCTCGTACGTGTAGAAGCCCTGACCGCTCTTCTTGCCCAACAGACCGCCCTCGACCATGCGCAGGAGCAACGGCGGCGCCGCGTACAGCGGCTCCTTGTACTCCTCGTACATCGAGTCGGCGATGGACTTGACCGTGTCGAGCCCGATGAGGTCGGACAGCGCCAGCGGTCCCATGGGGTGGGCCAGGCCGAGGACGGTCGCCTTGTCGATGTCCTCGGTGGTGGCGAACCCGGACTCCACCATGCGGACGGCGGACAGTAGGTACGGCACCAGCAGGGCGTTGACGACGAAGCCCGATCGGTCCGACGCGCGGACCACCTGCTTGCCCAGGACGTCGGCCGCGAAGCGTTCGGCGCGCTCGATCACCGCGTCCGACGTGCGGAGCGACGGGATCAGCTCGACCAGCGGCAGCACCGGCACGGGATTGAAGAAGTGCAGGCCGACGACCCGCTCGGGCCGGGTGGTGGCCGTGGCGATTCGCGTGATGGGCAGCGACGACGTGTTGGAGGCCAGCACGGCGTCGTCGTCGGTGACGACGCGGTCGAGTTCGGCGAAGATCTCGGTCTTGATGCGCTCGTTCTCGAGGACGGCCTCGACGACGATCTGCCGGTCGGCGAAGTCGGCGAGGTCGGTGGTGAAGCGCAGGCAGTCGGCGGCCTGGTCGCGTTCGCGCTCGGTGATCTTGCCGCTGGAGACGCCGCGGTCGAGGGACTTGCGGATGCGGGCTCGGCCGGCGTCGGCGAGCTCGGCGGTCTTCTCGAACACGAGGACGTCGACGCGGGCGCGAGCACACACCTCGGCGATACCGGCGCCCATCTGCCCGGCGCCGACGATGCCGACGCGCTCGATCTTCTCGCTGGACACGAAATCTCCTTCACGGTGCACGGTCCCCGCGCGACGGCGAGGTGGGGGTGACTCTGGTCGGGAACGGGCGAAGCCCACGGGTACGAGACAGGCGGCCCGCAACGGATGTCGCGGACCGCCTGACTGGTGTGAAGAAACCTCGGAGAGGCGGGGCTGCTCCTAGTGGAACTGGCCCTCTTCGGTGCTGCCCTTGAGGGCGGCGGTGGAGGTGTTGGGGTCGACCGTGGTGGCGATGCGGTCGAAGTAGCCCGCACCGACCTCGCGCTGGTGCTTGATGGCGGTGAAGCCACGCTCGGCGGCGGCCTTGAACTCGCGCTCCTGCAGGTCGACGAAGGCGGTCATGCCCTCGCGGGCGTAGCCGTGGGCCAGGTCGAACATGCCGTAGTTGAGCGAGTGGAAGCCGGCGAGGGTGATGAACTGGAACTTGAAGCCCATGGCGCCGAGCTCACGCTGGAACTTGGCGATGGTCGCGTCGTCCAGGTGCGCCTTCCAGTTGAAGGAGGGCGAGCAGTTGTAGGCGAGGAGCTGGTCCGGGAACTCGGCGCGCACCGACTCGGCGAACTTCTTGGCGACCTCGAGGTCCGGCACGCCGGTCTCCATCCAGATGAGGTCGGCGAAGGGGGCGTAGGCCTTGGCGCGGGCGATGCAGGGCTCGATGCCGTTCTTGACGCCGAAGAAGCCCTCGGCCGTGCGGGTGCCGTCGAGGAACTCGCGGTCGCGCTCGTCGACGTCGGAGGTGATGAGCGTGGCGGCCTCGGCGTCGGTGCGGGCGATGATGACCGAGGGGACGTCCGCGACGTCGGACGCGAGGCGCGCCGAGGTCAGGGTGCGGATGTGCTGCTGCGTCGGGATGAGCACCTTGCCACCGAGGTGGCCGCACTTCTTCTCCGAGGCGAGCTGGTCCTCCCAGTGCACGCCGGCGGCGCCGGCGGCGATCATGGCCTTCTGCAGCTCGTAGGCGTTGAGCGCGCCACCGAAGCCGGCCTCGGCGTCGGCGACGATGGGGGCGAGCCAGTTGCTCACCGAGGTGTCGCCCTCGATCTTGGCGATCTCGTCGGCGCGGAGCAGCGCGTTGTTGATGCGGCGCACGACGGACGGCACGGAGTTGGCCGGGTAGAGGCTTTGGTCCGGGTAGGTGTGGCCGGAGAGGTTGGCGTCACCGGCGACCTGCCAGCCGGAGAGGTAGATGGCCTTGAGGCCGGCGCGCACCTGCTGCACGGCCATGTTGCCGGTGAGGGCGCCGAGGGAGTTGATGTAGTCCTCGTTGTTCACGAGGTCCCAGAGGATTTCCGAGCCGCGACGCGCGAGGGTCGCCTCCTCGACGACCGATCCCTGGAGGTCGCTGACCTGCTGGGCGGTGTAGTTGCGCTCCACACCCTTCCAGCGGGGGTTGGTGTCCCAATCCTTCTGGATCTCTTCGGTGGTCCTGGGGGTACCGGTGGTCGACATCGACTGCTCCGTCTCTTCGGTTTCGTCCGCCGACGGCACGTGCCTCGGACCCGGGGGTCTTCGCAGGCTTGTCAGGCGGATCGGATGTACTCGACCACGATGGCACAGCCGAAAAACGGTGTCTACCTGCTGCGACTGTAAAGTTCGGTTAAGCAGTACGCGCATACTGCGAATGTTGCGAAGATCGGGACGGCGAACCCTGCCGCGCCCTACTCGTCGGTAACCGCATCGCCGCACGTCGGGAACGAAATGCACGAAAGTCCACGAGGCGCCGCGGTGCCGCGCGCCGCCGCCGAGAACGCACCCGACGGCACCGCGCACTGTGACCGACGTCACCGTACGTTCGTACTGTTTGTCCGCGTCGGCGCGGCTTCTAGGCTCGGTCCATGGCCCGGACGTACGTCGGCGCGCGGTTGCGCCAGCTTCGCCTCGAGCGCGGACTGTCCCAGTCCGCCCTCGCCGCGCGCCTCGACATCTCCGCGAGCTACCTCAACCAGATCGAGCACGACGTCCGTCCCCTGTCCGCCGCCGTCCTCACCCGCATCACGACGGCATTCGGCGTCGACACCACGTTCTTCTCCACCCAGGACGACACCCGGCTGATCGCCGAGCTGCGCGAGGTCACGCTCGATCAGGACGTGGCGGTCCCGACGGACGTCGACGAGTTGGCGGCGTTCGTCTCCGCGCACCCCGGCCTCGCGCGGGCGATGGTGGACATGCACAGCCGCTACCGCAACACCTCGGCGCAGCTGGCCGCCGCCACCGAGGACCGCTTCGCCGACGGCAGCGGCAGCGGCGCGATCTCCAAGCCGCACGAGGAGGTGCGGGACTATTTCTACCGGCGGCAGAACTATCTCGACGAGCTCGACACGGCCGCCGAGGACCTGGCCAACCGTCTGCGCTTCCACCGCGCCGACATCGCCGCCGAGATCGCCAAGCGGCTGCGGAATTTGTACGACGTCCACATCGTCGAGCGCATCGACCTCGGCGAGGGCGTGCTGCACCGCTTCGATCCCCGCACCCGCCTGCTCCAGATCTCGCCGCGATTGTCCGGCGGGCAGAAGGTCTTTCGCTTCGCCGCCGAGCTCGCCTACCTCGAGAACGGCGATCTGATTCGGCGGCTGGTCGACGAGGGCAACTTCTCCGGCGAGGAGTCCCGCGCGCTCGCCAGCCTGGGCCTGGCCAACTACTTCGCCGCGGCGACGGTGTTGCCCTACACCAGGTTCCACGAGGTGGCCGAGGACTTCCGGTACGACATCGAGCGGCTGTCGGCCTACTACGCGGTGAGCTACGAGACGGTGTGCCACCGACTGTCGACGTTGCAGCGCCCGTCGCTGCGCGGCGTGCCGTTCTCCTTCGTCCGCGTCGACCGGGCCGGCAACATGTCGAAACGCCAGTCCGCCACCGGGTTCCATTTCTCCTCGAGCGGCGGCACGTGCCCGCTGTGGAACGTCTACGAGACCTTCGCCTACCCCGGCCGCATCATGACGCAGATCGCCGAGATGCCCGACGGGCGTCGTTACCTGTGGATCGCCCGCACGGTGGAACGGCGCGCGGCGCGGTACGGCGAGCCCGGCAAGACCTTCGCGATCGGCCTCGGCTGCGAGCTGCGGCACGCGTCGCGACTGGTCTACGCGGAGGGCCTCGATCTCGACACCGCGCGCGGCGCCACCCCGATCGGCGCGGGCTGCCGGGTGTGCGAACGCGCGCACTGTCCGCAACGCGCGTTCCCGCCGCTGGGCAAGGCGCTCGACATCGACGCCCACCGCAGTTCGGTGTCCCCGTACGTTCTCCGGGACCGGTGACGCGCGCGGTCCGTTACGGTTCGCCCATGACCGGTCGCATCCCCGCTGGCACCCTGTCCTCGCTCCGCCCGATCAACTACGTCGTCGCGCGCATCGCGAGTCGCGTGGTGGGGGCGCCGGACATGCATCTGTTCTCCACGCTCGGGCAGACCCGCGGACTGTTCCGGGCGTGGCTGCTCTACAGCGCCCGGCTGATGCCCTTCGGCACGCTCGCGCGGCGTGACGCGGAGACGGTGATCCTCCGGGTGGCCGCCGTCCGCGAGTGCGGGTACGAGCAGGACCATCACCGCCGGCTCGGGCGGCGGGCCGGCCTCACCGCCGCGGAGGTCGCGGCGCTCGAGGACACCGGCGCCGGACCACAGGAGGACCTCGACGCGCGAGCACGGGACCTCGTGGCCGCCGTCGACGAGCTGCTGGCCGATCGAGACCTCACCGACGCCACGTGGACGCAACTCGGGGAGCACCTGACCGACCGTCAGCGCATCGAGTTCGTGCTGCTCGTGACGCAGTACGACGGCCTGGCCACGACGATCGGCACCCTGCGCATCCCCCGCGACTACGCGTAGCAGAAACGAGAACACCCCGGCCGCTCGTGAGCGGCCGGGATGTTCTCATCGACGGATCAGAAGTTGATCATGTGCCCGGCGAGACCGTGGATGGCCTCCTGCAGGGCTTCGCTGAGCGTCGGGTGCGTGTGCACGTTGCGGGCCAGCTCGGTGGCGGTGAGGTCCCACTTCTGCGCGAGGGTGAGCTCGGGCAGCAGCTCGGAGACGTCGGGGCCGATGAGGTGGCCGCCGAGCAGTTCGCCGTGCTGCGTGTCCGCGATGAGCTTGACGAAGCCCGTCGGGTCGCCGAGGCCGTGCGCCTTGCCGTTGGCCGTCATGGGGAACGTGGCGACCTTGATGTCGTGGCCCGCGTCCTTGGCCTGAGCCTCGGTCAGACCGAAGCTGGCCACCTGCGGCTGGCAGAACGTCGCGCGCGGCATGAAGCGGTAGTCGTCGATCGGCAGCGTCTCGGCTCCGCCGATGGTCTCGGCGGCGACGACGCCCTGCGCCTCGGCGACGTGCGCCAACTGCAGCTTGGCGGTGACGTCACCGATCGCGTAGATGTGCGGGACGTTGGTGCGCATCACCGAGTCGATCGCGATGGCGCCGCGGTCGGTGAGCTCGACGCCGGTCTTGTCGAGCCCGAAGCCCTCGACGCGGGGAGCGAAGCCCACGGACTGCATGACCTTGTCCACGGTGACCGTCTCGGTCTCGCCGGACTTGTTGTTCTTGATCGCGACGGTGACCTTGCTGCCGTCGTCGTCGATGCTCTGCACGGCGGCGCCGGTCATGATCTTCACGCCGAGCTTCTTGTACTGCTTGGCGATCTCCTTCGAGACGTCCTCGTCCTCGTTGGGGAGAGCGCGGTCGAGGAACTCGACGATGGTGACGTCCACGCCGTAGTTCTTCAGGACGTAGCCGAACTCCATGCCGATGGCGCCGGCGCCCACGATGAGGATCGACCCGGGCAGATCCTTGGTCATGATCTGCTCTTCGTAGGTGACGACGTTCTCGCTCAGCGAGGTGCCGGGCAGCAGCTTGGTGGTGCTGCCGGTGGAGATGATCGCGTTGTCGAACGTGACCGTCTCGGTGCCGCCCTTGCTCATCTCGACCGAGATGGTGTTGGCGTCGGTGAACGAGCCCTTCCCGTCGAACTGGTCGATCTTGTTCTTCTTCATCAGGAAGTGAATGCCCTTGACGCGGCCGTCCGCGACCTTGCGGCTGCGATCGTAGGCAGCGCCGAAGTCGAACGACACGTCACCGGAGATGCCGAACTGCTTGGCCTCCTTGGTGAACAGGTGCGCCAGTTCGGCGTTGCGCAGCAGAGCCTTGGACGGGATGCATCCCACGTTGAGGCACACCCCGCCCCAGTACTTCTGCTCGACGATGGCGGTTTTCAGGCCCAGCTGCGCCGCGCGGATGGCAGCGACGTATCCACCGGGACCGGCTCCGAGGACGACGACGTCATAGTGTGAGGTCACGGTGCCTCACCTTAGTCCCGTTGCCTCCGCCACACGAGGCGCGGTCCGTGAACCGGGCTTTTCGTGCTTAGTGTTCGTTCCGGCCAGGCCGGTCGTGTCGGTGTCGCTCAGTCCGGGATCATGTCGAACGTGTCGGGGTTGGGGCCGGTGCGGCCGTCCTCGCCCTTGTCGAGCGCGGTGATGTCCTGCATCTGCCGGTCGTCGAGGGTGAAGTCGAAGATGTCGAAGTTGGCCTCGACCCGCTCGCGGGTGACCGACTTGGGGAAGACGATGTCCCCGCGCTGGATGTGCCAGCGCAGCGTGACCTGGGCGGTGGACTTGCCGACGTCCTGCGCGATGCGCTCGAGCTCGGGGTCGTCGAGCACCTTGCCCTGCGCGATCGGCGACCACGCCTCGGTGGCGATGCCGTGCTCGGAGCCGTAGGCGCGCACCTGCTCGTTGACGAAGTACGGGTGCACCTCGATCTGGTTGACGGCCGGCACGGTGTCGGTCTCGGCGGCCAGCTTCTCGAGGTGGGGCACCTGGAAGTTGGAGACGCCGATGCTGCGGGCCCGGCCGTCGCGCTGGAACTCCTCGAGCACCTTCCACGTGGAGACGTAGTCGCCGTCGTAGCGGGTGGGCAGCGGCCAGTGGATGAGGAACAGGTCGACGTAGTCGGTGCCGAGCTTCTCGAGCGTCTCGTCGAAGGAACGCCGCGCGTCGTCGGGCCGGTGGAAGCCGTTGTTCAGCTTGCTGGTGATCCACACCTGGTCGCGGTCGACGCCGGAATCGCGCACGCCCTGGCCGGTCTCGGCCTCGTTGCCGTACATCTGGGCGGTGTCGAGGTGCCGGTAGCCGACCTCGATGGCGGTGCGGACGGCGTCGGCCGTCTTCTCGGGTTCGATCTGGAAGACCCCGAAGCCCAGCTGCGGGATGCTGCGGCCGTCGTTCAGGGACACGGTGGGGACTGCACTCATGATCGTGGAAACTCCTCGTCTCGACTTGCGGTACTCCGCGGGTACCCCGTTGCCCTCCCGATCACGCCCGCGCCCCGGCCCGAGACGCGATGATGGGGCGATGACGGACTTCAACGAGCAGATCATCCGCGAGTTCCGCGAGAACGGCGGCCGGGTGTCCACCGCCGGATTCGGGGACAACCTGGTGGTGCTCCACTCGATCGGCGCCCGCAGCGGCGAGGTGCGACTGAACCCCCTGTTCGCCCTCCGCGAGGACGACGGGTGGCTGGTGGTGGGCTCGGCCGCGGGCTCTCCCAAGGATCCGGCGTGGGTGCACAACCTCCGCGCGCATCCGCGCATCGAGATGGAGGTACCGGAGGACGGGAGCGTGCGGACCGTCGAGGTCGACGTCACCGAGATCGACGCGGACGAGTCGGACCCGGCGGCGTGGTCGGCGCGGTGGGACCGCTTCACGGCCGCGTCGAGCGGATTCCTCGACTACCTGACCACCGCGGAGGGTCGGCGGTTCCCGATCTTCCGACTGACGCCGGCGTCCTGACGGCTAGACCCAGACCTCGCCCGCCACGCGCCGGAAGTTGCCGCCCGTCACCGCGTGGACGGCGTCGTCGTCCCACCCGCGGGCGCGCAGGACGTCCGGGATCGTCCGGGTGTCCTCCGGCGGAACCCACTGCAGCGGACCGTAGGCGGTGTACTCGGGTCCGAAGGCGTCCGGGTGCGCTGTCACCTCCGCGACGAAGTCCTCGTGGTCGAACGAGAAGTCCGAACCGAGGCCCACGTGGTCGATGCCGAGCAGGTCCACCCCGTACTCGACGTGGTCCGCCATCGCCTCGACCCGCGCGGCGCCGTCGTCGATCCCGTTGACGCCGAGGAAGATTCCGACGCCGTTGATGCCGACGACGCCTCCGGTCTCGGCGCACGCGCGAGCCTGCTCGTCGGTGATGTTGCGCGGATGTTCCCACAGCGCAGCGAAATTGGAGTGGCTGTAGATCATGGGTCGCTCGGTGACCGCGGCGATGTCCAGGCCGGTGCGGCGGGAGCAGTGGGACCCGTCGGCGGCCATGCCGGCCGCGTTCATCGCGCGCACCAGGTCGCGTCCGTAGGCGGTCAATCCGGTGTCGGTCGCGTCGAGACAGCCACAGCCCGCGGCGTTCTCGTGGTTGTAGGTCGGCAGCATCGACCGCACGCCGAGGCCCACGAAGTACGCGACGTTGCCCGGGTCACCGTCCAGCGGGGCCGAGTCCTCGAGGTCGAACGCCAGGCCCAGCATTCCGTCGGCCCAGGCCGCGTCCACGTCGTCGACCGTCCGGACGAGGCGGAATCGCGGGTCATCGTCCGCGCGGGCCGACCACCGCTCGATCAGGGCGGTGCTCGCCACACGATCCTGGGGCGAGTACCCGACGTTCACGGACAAGTACGCGCCGGTGCCGTACCGCGTGAGCGGAGCGATCTCCGCCTCGGGGTCGAGCGGCAGGCAGGTGTGCTGTTCCCACAGGCGCATGGTGGGTCAGCATGTCACGCGACAGGGCGGTGCCGCTGGGCGCGTCAGCGGCGGTGCCGCCCTGCGCGTCAGCGGCGGTGCCGCCCTCCGCGTCAGCGGCGGTGGTCCTTGTCGGCGCTCAGGGCGGCCCGGATCAGCTCGACGGGTGCGGGCCGTTCCACCGACGCGGTGGTGACGGCCAGGCCGTGCACCATCCAGTGGCGGGCGTGGATCGCGCGGGCCAGCCGGAGCCGTCCGCGCAGGTCGCCGACCGGCACGGCGGTGGCGCCGGTGGAGCGGACGGCGTCACCGGAGTAGATGCGCAGACCGGACCCCGGATCCGCGACGGGCGACCGCAGGACGGACGCCGCCACGCGGTCGGCGAGCAGACGCAGGCCGCGGCGACCGCGGCGGGTGCCGACGACCATGCCCACCCCGACACCGTCGGCGGTGGCGAGCAGGCGGGCGATGTCCGCGGCGCGCCAGTGGCGATCGGCGCCGGGATCGTCGACGACGACGATGCGGTCGAACCCGAGCACCTCGACGGTGGTCGCGCCGGTGACGGGACGCACCGTCGCCGCCGGGAGGACGGTGCGGACGGCGTCCTGGACGGCCTGGGAGCCGGCGCGGTCCGCGGCGACGCAGACCAGCGTGCCGGCGGTCGCGGGGTCGGCCGCCAGGGGCCGGGTGGTCATCCCGAACGGCCGGGGACGAGCGGTCTCGTGCTCGGTCTCGTGCGATACGGACATACGATCACCTTCGGTCGGCCCGTCCCGGTGGTTCGGCGGGCTACTACTGTTCCTACACCGCAAACCTACCATTTCCCCGTTTTGGGCGCCATTGTTCGATCAACGGACGGTTCTCGTCGACGACGGTGGCGGGACACAGCGGGGCACAATGGGGCCGGTGACGGACCCCTACCTCTGGCTCGAGGACGTGACCGGCGCCGATGCGCTCGAGCACGTGACCTCGCGCAACCGCCGGACCCTCGCCGAGTTCGCCGACGACGCCGAGTTCACCCACCTCGAGCAGCGCCTGCGCGACATTCTCGACACCGACGCGCGCATCCCGTACGTCCGGCGCCGGGGCCGCTCCCTCTACAACTTCTGGAAGGACGCGGCGCACCCGCGCGGGGTGTGGCGGCGCACCACCCTCGAGCAGTACCGGACGGACGATCCGGACTGGGACGTCCTGCTGGATCTCGACGCGCTCGCCGCCGCCGAGGACGAGAACTGGGTGTGGTCCGGCGCGCAGGTCCTCCGGCCCGGCTTCGACCGCGCCCTCGTCTCCCTGTCCCGCGGCGGCGCGGACGCCACGGTGATCCGCGAATTCGACCTGACCACACGGACGTTCGTCGATCCGTCCAGCGGGGGGTTCATCGTCCCCGAGGCCAAGACGGACATCGGGTGGATCGACACCGACACCGTCTACGTCGGCACCGACACGGGGCCGGGCAGCCTCACCACCTCCGGTTATCCGCGCCGGGCCCAGCGGTGGCGGCGCGGCACCCCGCTGCACGACGCGCCCGTCGTGGTCGAGGGTGACCCCGCCGACGTCGCCGTGTCGGTGGGATTCGACCCCACCGAGGGCTACTCCCGCAGCGTCGTCACGCGCGCGACCGGGTTCTTCGACAGCGAGGTCTCCGTCCTCGGACCCGACGACCGGCCGATCCGGATCGACGCCCCCACCGACGCGTCGATCTCCCTGCACCGGGAATGGCTGCTGATCCGCACCACCACCGCGTGGACCCTGGACGGGGTCGAGCACGCCGCCGGCACGCTCCTCGTCGCGCGGGTGGACGACTGGATCGCGGGAGATCGACGGGTGCGCACCGTGTTCCGGCCCGACGCGCACACCTCGCTCCACCAGGTGGCCTGGACCGAGAACCACCTGCTGCTGGTCGTGCTCGAGGACGTGCGCTCGGCGGTCGTCGTCGTCACGCTCGGCGGGGACGGTGCCGGAGGCGAGGAGGTGCGCACCGAGCGCCTCACCGGACTCCCCGAGAACGCGTCGGTGAGCATCGTCGGCACCGATCCCGACGACGGCGGCGACGAGTTCTTCCTCGACGTGGGCAACTACGTGACCCCGTCGACGCTGCTCCGCGGGACGGTGGGGGGACCGCTCGAGGTGCTGCGCCGCTCCCCCGCCTTCTTCGACGCGGACGGCCTCACCGTCGATCAGTTCTTCGCGACGTCCGAGGACGGCACCCGCATTCCGTACTTCGTCGTGCACCGGGCACGGTCCACGGACGGGGATGCGGACCAGCCCGGCCCGACGCTCCTCTACGCGTACGGCGGCTTCGAGGTCTCGCTCACGCCGTCGTACAGCGGCATCGTCGGCGCCGCCTGGCTCGAACGTGGCGGCACCTACGTCGTCGCCAATCTCCGCGGCGGCGGCGAGTACGGGCCGGCCTGGCACACCGACGTCCGGGTCGCCGGTCGGCACAAGGTGCACGAGGACTTCGCCGCCGTCGCACGGGATCTCGTCGACCGGGGCATCACCACCGCGGACCGGTTGGGGGCGCGCGGCGGCAGCAACGGCGGACTGCTCATGGGCATCGCGCTGACGAAGTACCCGGAGTTGTTCGGCGCCATCGTCTGTCAGGTCCCGCTGCTGGACATGAAGCGCTACCACCTGCTGCTGGCGGGCGCGTCGTGGATGGCCGAGTACGGCGACCCCGATGATCCCGACGACTGGGCCGTCATCTCCGAGTACTCGCCGTACCAGAACGTCAGGCGCCCCGGCGAATCCGGCCCGCAGTACCCGCCGGTGCTCATCACCACGTCCACGCGGGACGACCGCGTGCACCCCGGTCACGCGCGCAAGATGGCGGCGCGGCTCGAGGAGTACGGCCACGACGTGTCGTACTACGAGAACATCGAAGGCGGCCACGGCGGCGCTGCCGACAACAAGCAGGTCGCCTTCACCTCGGCCCTCGCCTTCACCTTCCTGTGGCGGATGTTGACCTGATCGGTCCGCTGTATCCCCGTGCCGAACCCAGTCAGTCGGCGTCGGGATCGGCCGGGCCCACGATCGACGGGTCCGGCCGACCCACCACGTCGTGATCCTTGTTCGCGTAGTCGAATCGGGCCAGGACGTGGCGCATCGACTCGAGCCGGGCGCGCTTCTTGTCGTTGCTCTTCACCGTGATCCACGGTGCGTGGTCGGTGTGCGTCAGGCGGAACATGTCCTCCTTCGCCTGCGTGTACGCCTCCCACTTGTCCAGCGACGCCAGATCCATCGGGGAGAGCTTCCACTGCCGCACCGGGTCCACCTGGCGGATCGCGAAGCGGGTGCGCTGCTCGGACTGCGAGACGGAGAACCAGAACTTGGTGAGGTGGATGCCGTCGTCGACCAGCATCTTCTCGAACAGCGGCACCTGCGCGAGGAAGCGGTGGTACTCGTCGTCGGTGCAGAACCCCATCACGCGCTCGACGCCGGCGCGGTTGTACCAGGAGCGGTCGAACAGCACCAGCTCGCCGGCGGCGGGCAGGTGCGCGACGTAACGCTGGAAGTACCACTGCGTCGACTCGCGCGTCGACGGCTTCTCCAGCGCGACCACCCGCGATCCGCGCGGGTTGAGGTGCTCGGTGAACCGCTTGATGGTGCCGCCCTTGCCGGCGGCGTCGCGGCCCTCGAAGACGATGACGTGCCGACCCCCGGTGGCCTTGATCCAGTTCTGCAGCTTGAGCAGCTCGATCTGCAGCAGACGCTTCGTCCCGTCGTATTCGCTGCGGGGGAACCGATGGTCGTAGGGGTACCCCTCGCGCCACGTGTCGACGGCGCGGCCGTCCGGGGCCACCAGCACCGGATCGTCGTCGTCGTCGTCCGAGACGGACCAGCCGGACCCGTCCGGCGTGGCGGACGGGGCGAGAGCAGGGGGGAACGCCGGGCGATCGGTCACGCCCGGCACCGTACGAGCCGTCGGGAACCGGCCGGTGACGTCCGCGTGAACGACGTGAGCCCCGCCCGTCACGGGGCGGGGCTCGGTCGGACGTTCCGACGCGGTCGGGGTCAGGTCGGGTCGGCCTCGCTGCTTCCGCTGCCGGTGCCGGCGCCGTCGAACAGGCCGGAGAACAGGTCACCGATGCTGTCGAGGAAACTCTCGAAGATCGCGTCGAATCCGCCGGACAGGGTCTCGAGAAGAGTGTCGAGGAATTCCATCTGCCGTTCGTTCCTTTCTCGGAGGCGATCACCGCGCCGGATGCGGGCAACCTGTGAACACTCTCCGAATCAATCACGATCACCCGGCCGGCGGATGCCCTTTCGTCCGAAAAGTCACCATTCTCGGTGTGCGCCTCGTCCCGGTCGATCTCACCGTTTTTCGGGCTCGATCGGGTTCGGCGATCAGCTCGTCTCGTCGACCAGCCAGCCGCACGGGGTCGCCAGGTCCTTCGCCTCATCGGGGCCCATCGAACCCGGCTCGTACGGGCGAACGTCCGGTCGGGCGTTCAGCAGCGGGGCGGCGACGTCCCACACGCTCGCCAGGCCGTCGGGACGGGTGAACAGCGACCGGTCGCCGTCGAGCACGTCGAGGATGAGCCGCGAGTACGGGGAGAGCGGTTCCGCGTCCGACACCGTGGACAGGTCGAGCGACATGCGTCCGATGCCCAGGTCCTCGCCGGGGCCCGGCTCCTTCACCGTCATCGCGATGTCGACGCGGCCGTCGCCGGAGAGGTCGAACGACAGCACCGCGCCGTCCTCGGGGAGGTGCTTCACCGGTCCGTCGGGACGGCGGAACACCAGCGACACGCGTTGTGTGCTGGTGCCCAACATCTTTCCGGTACGGAGGACGAACGGCACGTCCCGCCACCGGTCGGTGTCCACCCACAGCCGGGCCGCGACGTAGGTGTCGGTGGTCGAATCGTCCGCGATGCCCTCGACATCGGTGTAGCCGCGGTACTGCCCGAGCACCACCTCGGCCGGATCCAGCGGACGGAACGCGGCGATCACCGACTCGCGCGCGGTCTGCAGATCCTCGGCGCCGAGGCTGAGCGGCGGCTCCATCGCCACCTCGGCCGCCACCTGGAACAGGTGGGTCACCAGCATGTCGAGGACGGCGCCGGTGGCGTCGTAGAACTCGGCGCGGTCGTCGATGTCCAGCGTCTCGGGGACGTCGATCTGCACCTGCTCGACGTGTTCGCGATTCCAGATGCCCTCGACCATGCCGTTGGCGAATCGCAGAATGTGCAGATTCTGGGTGTTCTCCTTGCCCAGGAAATGGTCGATCCGATAGACCTGCTTCTCGTCCAGCACGTCGTGCACCGCGGCGTCGAGTTTCTCGAAATTCTCCTGCGAGGTACCGAACGGCTTCTCGTAGACCACCCGCGCACCCTCGGCCAGACCGTGCTCGCCCAGCGCCGCGGTGTAATCCAGAAAGGTCGACGGCGGCAGCGCGATGTAATGGACCAGTTGCACGTCGCCGCCCAGTTCGTCCGTCACGTCGGACACCACCGACGGCAGATCGCCGGCGTCGTCCACGGAGAAACCGCGCCCGGCGAAGCGCACGCGCTCCGCGAAGTCCGACCACACCGACTCGTCGATCCGGTCGACGCCCTCCCCCGGACCGAACTCCTCGAGCGCGCCGCGGACGTGGGTGCGGAACTCGTCGTCGGTCTTGCGGCCACGCCCGTTGCCGATCAGCGCCCAGTCCTCCGGCAGCAACCCCTCCTGCGCCAGCTCGTAGAAGGCGGGCAGCACCATGCGTTTGGCGAGGTCGCCCGTGGCGCCGAAGAGAACGAAGACGGTCGGGGTGGTCGCACCGGAGTCAGCCATGCGCGGGGGATGCCCGGTTCCGCCGGAAACCGAACCTGCGTGTGGCCGATACCCTCGCTGCGGTGAGCAGACACGTCTTCGACGGCGACATCTCGGGCTTCGGCACGCAGAGCGGCACCCGCATCGTGGTGGGGCACTGGACGGCGTCGCCGCTCGGCGAGTTCACCGACGTCATGGTCGAGTTCGCCGACGGCGAGCGACTGCTGCTCGCCCCGTCCACCGAGGTTCGCGACTTCGTCACGGCCACCTACACGTTCGATCGTCACGAGATCGTCGACGTGGTGCACCGGCGGGTCGGCGATCGGGTGAGCGTCGAGGCCGGCGAGCTCGCGCTGGAGTTCACCGTGGGCTCGGTGACCCTGCTGGGTCGGCTGCTCGCCGTGATGCCCGACGCCGTCGTCACCGCACCGTGGTTCTGCACGATCAGCGACCCGATCGCCCGCGTCCTGCTGTCCGGCGTTCGCACCCGCGGCACCGCCGGCGGCGGACGGCGCGAGTACTACGGGGCACGCGGTCAGCACCGCATCGTGTCGGCGTCCGCCTCCTGGCGCGGGGACGACCTGGGCGGCCTCACCCGCGTCGAGCCGCCCGTGCGCTTCGGCTTCGGGTCGACTCCCGCGGCCCCCGGGGTGACGGCCGTGCGCACCACCGTCGTGGTGCGCTGAGCGAACCCGCCGGGCCCGACCGGGCGGGCGCGGATGCCCACAACTCGCTCGAATCGACGGGATCCCGTCCGCACGGGCGACCTGTGGGCAACCACGCCCGGCGCGCCGGAAGGCATCCGACCGGGCGCACTAGAATGTGCCGGTCAGACCCCGTCCACCCGGCATTCGATCAGGAGAAGATCCGTGACCGCGCACGTCGAAGAACTGCAGTTCCAGGCCGAGACCCGGCAGCTGTTGGACCTGATGATCCATTCGGTCTACTCCAACAAGGATTCGTTCCTCCGTGAGCTGGTGTCCAACTCGTCCGACGCGTTGGACAAGCTGCGGATCGAGGCGTTCCGCGACAAGGACCTC
Organism: Rhodococcoides corynebacterioides; assembly: GCF_019834675.1. GTDB lineage: Bacteria > Actinomycetota > Actinomycetes > Mycobacteriales > Mycobacteriaceae > Rhodococcoides > Rhodococcoides corynebacterioides_A. The sequence continues at coordinate 105,545 of NZ_JABUBU010000007.1, forward strand.
GGGGTCGACACCTCGGATCTGCACATCGACCTCGAGATCGACAAGGACGCCCGCACGCTGACCGTGCGGGACAACGGCATCGGCATGAGCCGGGACGAGGTGGTCGACCTCATCGGCACGCTCGCCAAGTCCGGCACCGCCGAGGTCCGCGCCAAGCTGAAGGAAGCCAAGGACGCCGCCGCGTCGGAGGAGCTGATCGGCCAGTTCGGCATCGGCTTCTACTCGACGTTCATGGTCGCCGACACCGTCACCCTCGTCACGCGCAAGGCGGGCGAGACGACGGCCACCAAGTGGGAGTCGTCGGGCGCCGGCACGTACACCATCGAGGAGGTCGAGGATGCCCCGCAGGGCACGTCGGTGACGCTCGCCCTCAAGCCGGCGGACGAGGAGGACCACCTCCACGACTACACGTCCGAGTGGAAGATCCGCGAGCTGGTCAAGCGGTACTCCGACTTCATCGCGTGGCCGATTCGCATGCAGGTCGAGAAGACCACCGGCGAGGGTGACGAGAAGACCACCACCCTCGAGGACGAGACGATCAACTCCATGAAGGCGCTGTGGACGCGCTCGAAGGACGATGTCTCCGCCGAGGAGTACACCGAGTTCTACCGCCACGTCAGCCACGCCTGGGACGAGCCGCTCGAGGTGATCCCGATGAAGGCGGAGGGCACGTTCGAATACCAGGCCCTGCTGTTCATCCCGACGCGGGCGCCGTTCGACCTGTTCATGCGCGAGTCGAAGATCGGCATCCAGCTCTACGTCAAGCGCGTCTTCATCATGGACGACTGCGAGGAACTGGTCCCCGAGTACCTGCGCTTCGTCAAGGGTGTGGTCGACGCGGCCGACCTGTCGCTCAACGTCTCCCGCGAGATCCTGCAGCAGGACAGGCAGATTCGCGCGATTCGTCGTCGTCTCACCAAGAAGGTCCTGTCGACGATCTCCGACCTGCAGGCCAACGAGCCCGAGAAGTACGCGACGCTGTGGTCGGAGTTCGGTCGCGCGCTCAAGGAGGGCCTGCTCTCCGATCCGGACAACGTGCAGACCATCCTGGGCCTGTCGTCCTTCGCCTCGACCCACAGCGACGAGACGCCGACGACGTTGGCGGACTACGTCTCTCGCATGAAGGACGGCCAGGACACCATCTACTACATGACGGGCGAGACCCGTCAGCAGGTGGAGAACTCCCCGCACATGGAGGCGTTCGCCGCCAAGGGTCTCGAGGTGCTGATCCTCACCGACCCGGTCGACGAGATGTGGACCGGCTCGGTGCCGGAGTTCGACGGCAAGGCCTTCCGCTCCATCGCGAAGGGCGCCGTCGATCTCGGCGACGACGAGAAGTCCGAGGAGCAGGACGCGAAGAAGGAGCAGTTCGCGGACCTCACCTCGTGGATGGCCGAGGCCCTCTCCGACGACGTCAAGGAGGTCCGTCTCTCGACGCGCCTGACCACGTCGCCGGCCTGCATCGTCGGTGACGACTTCTCCCTCAGCCCCACCCTGGAGAAGATGTACCGCGCGTCGGGCCAGCCGGTGCCGAAGACCAAGCGCATCCTCGAGATCAACCCCGACCATGCGCTCATCACCGCACTCGAGAAGGCGCACGCGGAGAGGAAGGACACCGATCAGCTCACCGAGACCGCTCGGTTGCTGTACGGCACAGCGCTTCTCGCCGAGGGCGGCGAGCTCGAGGATCCGGCGTCGTTCGCCAAGCTCCTCGCGGATCGGTTGACGCGCACGCTCTGATCGGCTCGGGGGGTGCGGCTCAGGCGACCGCCGCGTGCCAGGCCGCACCCCCGTCCCGCAGACGACGCGCGAGGGCCACCGTCGCCGTTGCCACCGCCACGCACGCGGTCGCGGCGATCGACCATCCCGTCGCGGCGGGTGCCGACGCCGTCGGTCCGAGCAGGACCGACGACACCACCGCCGTGACGATCAGATCCACGAGGATCGGGCGCGCCGCCGGCCCCCACGTGGTCGGCGCGCGCCATCCGGCACGCACGGCACATCCGAGGAAGACCGCGATCACGACGACGCCGCTGGGCACGCCGTCGGTGCGCCCGATCGTGATGGCGGCGGCCAGCGCGCACGGCGCGGCGAGCGTGACCGCCACGGCCGCGCGGGCCGTCAGGTAGCGCCGCAGACCGTCCGGCGCGGCGACGAGCGCGCCGACGGTGTCGGGGTGCGTCCACAGGCAGTGGGCGAGGCCCGTGGTCGCGAGCACCGCCGGGACGGCCAGCACCGAGACCAGGTCGGTCCCGGTGAGGGCGGCCGCCACGACGCCCGCCGCGGCCACGGCGGGCGGAAACACCTCGCCCCACTGCCGGGACCGGACCAGCTCGATCACGGCGGCGTGCGTCACGGGCATGCGCCCCCACCGCACCTCGGTGGGCGGGCCGGTCTCCTCGTCGCTCACACCGCCGAGCACCGCGTCGGTCCGGCGCACCGCGACGACGGCCGCGAGGGCCGCCGCGACCCCCGAGACCGCGATCGCGACCGTCGGCTCGACCCCCGCCGCGGCGGTGACGACTCCGGCACCGACCGCCAGGACGACGCGCGTCGCCCGGCCGGGAAGCACGGCCGCGACCGCCGTGACCGGTCGGATGGCGAACGCCGTGCCCGCGACCAGCGCGGGGAGCGGCGACCCGAGGGACACCGAGGTCCCGACGCCCGCACCCAGCACCGCCGCCGGCCCGATACCCACGCCGGCGCACAGTCGCGCCGCCGCCGAGCCCACGACGTACGCTCCGCCGGAGATCGGGACACCGCGAAGATGCTGGGGCAGAACCACGTTCGACGAGGGCGGAAGCGAGGACGCGGCGAGGCCCGACCACCACGGCCAACTCGCCACCGCCACGAGGGCCGGACCGAGCAGGCCCGCGGGGACGGTCGTCAGGGCCGTCGCCAGCGCGACCACCGCCGCGCAGCCGATCGCGACCGCCCGCATCCGCCCCGTCGGGACGCGGTGGGCGGACACCATCGCCGCGGCGGCGGTTCCCGTCGCGACCGTCATGTCGCGTCCGTCGGGTGCGGCGTGTCCGGTGTACCCGACCCGCGACGCGTCGCCGACGCGCCGAGGCGTACGACCGTCGTCGCGAGGTCGGCGGTGCGGTCGGCGCGGTGCGTACAGAGCACCACCGCGCCGCCCCGCCGCCGCACTCTCTCGATCTCCCCGGTGACGAGGTCCATCGAGTCGTCGTCGAGCGCCTCGAACGGCTCGTCCAGCACCACGAGGGCGGGGCGATGCTGCACGGCGGCCGCCACGCCCACCTTCTTGCGCTCCCCCGTCGAGAGGGCCGCGATCGGCGTGGCGGCGCACGGCCCGAGGCCGAGCACGTCCGGCGCCATCCGGACGGACCCGCGCAGACGAGCCAGCAGGTGCAGGAACTCCGTCACGGTCAGGGCACCGGGAGCCGCGAGTGTCGCTGCGGCGTACCCGACTCCGTTGCGCGGACCGCCCGGCACCTCGGTGACGGCGGGCCCGTACACGACGGCGCCCGGGTCGGACCGCCGCAGGCCCGCCACGGTCCGGAGCAGCGTGGACTTCCCGGCCCCGTTCGGCCCGGTGACGGCGACGACGTCGCCGGATCGCACCGTCAGGTCGAGTCCGCGGACCAGCGTGCGCGGACCGATGCGCAGGTCCAGATCCCGGACCGCGAGCAGCGTGGGCGCCGATCGGGGTGCCGTCATCGGCTCACCTCGCTCACGGCGGCCCGGACCGCCGCCACGCGGTCCGCGTAGGCGCGCCGCTCCCGATCCGTCCGGTACGGGGTCCAGGGATCGCGGCAGTGCACGGTGACGGTGACCCCGTCGGTCCCGTCGGTCCCGGCTCTCGCCGTCACCCCGATCGGGAACGACGACGCGACGAGGCGGACGCCGAGCAATCGGTACAGCGCGACGCTGCCGAGACGCAGCTCGATCACGCCGTCCCGAATCGCGGGACGGCGCCCGCGGGCCAGCGCGGCCAGACGATCGGCGACGTCGTCGATGCTGCCGCGGACCGACCAGGTGACGGGGTCGCAGTCCACCTGCGCGGCGCTCAGAAGCTCGTCCCGCGGCGACGCTGGTCGAGGCGTGCGCCCAGCGCACCCACCACGAACGGAACCACCACGGTCAGCACGATCTCCATCAGAACAGCCGTCCCAGTACTCCGCCGACAGCTCCGGCGACCAGACCACCCGTCGCCCCGGTGAGGGCGCCCGGCCCGCACCCGGCGCCGGCTGCCGCGGCACCGGTCACGCATCCTCCCACCGCGCCGGCCGCGGCGCCTTTCGATCCGCCGCTGGTGATCTGGGAGTACACGCCCGATCCGACGCAGCCGCCGTCGTCGTTGCTCACGAGGCATCCCGCCGCGTGCTCCGCCGGGAAGACCTGTGCGATCACCGGCGGAGTGGGCGTCTCGGCGGACGCCGTGCCCGCGGCGACCGAACTCCAGGCGCCGAGGGCCAGAACGGCGACGGTGAGACCACCGCCGATCGTCGATCGTCGTCGTGCCTGCATCGTTCCTCCTGTCGTCGTGATCTCGGCCGGCGCGGTGGTGCGCCCGGCGAACTCGACGCTACGAACGAAAGATGCTGTCGGACAATGACATGCATGCACATTCGGGTTTCCGCGACACGGACGCAACCGCCGACGGGTGCGGTAGGGTCCGGCCATGGGGACGCACGTCGTGGTGGTGGGGGCCGGCCTGTCGGGACTGACGGCGGCGCGCGAGCTGAGCCGACGGGGTGTCGGCGTGACGGTGCTGGAGGCGGCCGACCGGCTCGGCGGCAAGGTGCTGAGTCGGGACGTCGGCGGCGCGACGGTCGACCTCGGCGCGCACTGGATCGGCGGCTCGCAGGACGCCGTTCTCGCGCTCGCCGCGGAGCTCGGCATCGCGACGGCCGCGGAGCCGCTCCCGAGCCGGCGGGCCCGGCAGGTGTTCGCCACCGCGGACCGGGTCGTCCGGCACGCCGCCGAGCTGCCGATCCTGCCGCCGCGCGACCTGTTGGCCGTGGGCGTCGGCGTCGCCCGTCTCGCGCTGGCGGTGCGGCGCGGTGGTCCGAGCCCGCTCGCGACCGCCGAGGTGCTCACCGACCCCTGGTTCCGCACCCCGGTGGCCCGCGGTGTCGCGATCACGTTCTTCCGCTTGATCTTCGGGGCCGACCCGGACGAGGTACCGGCGCAGGCGGCACTCGAGTACCTCGCCGCCGCGGACGGGTTGCGGTCCATCGCCTCGGTGCGGAACGGGGCACAGGAACGGTTTTTCGTCGCCGGAACCGAGGCCCTCGTCGACGCGGTCGCCGCCGACGTGCGGGGCGAGGTGATCACGGGCGCCCCCGCCCGCCGGATCGCCCACGACGCGTCGGGAGTCATCGTCCACGCAGACGGGCACGCGGTGCGCGGGTCGCACGTGGTGCTCGCACTTCCGCTGCCCGAGGTTCCCGCGGTCGAGTTCGATCCGCCTCTGCCGGAGCCGATTCGGCGGCGGCTCGTCCACAGTCGCATGGGCGAGTACGCCAAGACCGTGGCGGTCTACGACCGCCCGTGGTGGCGCGACGCCGGACTCAGCGGGACGGCGCTGCTGACCGCGGGCCCGCTGCAGATGGTGGTCGACGGACACCCCGACCGCACGGACGTCGGTGTGCTGGTGGCGTTCAGCGGCGGGCGCGCCGCGGTGGACCTGTTCGGCCGGCCCGACCGCCACGACGTCGTGCGCCGCGAACTCGTCCGACTCTTCGGCGACGCCGCGGCGCGTCCCCGCGCGATGGACGACAGCACGTGGACCGACGAGCCGTGGCTGCGCGGTGCGCCCACGGCACTGCCACCGGCGGGTGGGCGGTTCCGCGCGACGGACCTCAACACCGACGTGATCCGCTGGGCCGGAACCGATGTGGCCGACCGCTGGCCGGGCTACCTCGACGGCGCCGTGCGTGCCGGCCGCGCGGCGGTGGCCGGGATCGGACGGACCTAGCGGGCGAGCAGGCGCCGCGGCGCCGCGGTCCGCCGGATCGCCGGCGCCACCGGGCGGCCCCGCAGCAGTCCGTCGACCGATCCCGCCTCGAGCGCCCGGCGGTAGACCGCGGCGGCGCCGCGCACCGCGTCGACCGTGTGGTCGACGTCCGCGTCGGTGTGCGCCGCGGAAGTCACGAACGACTGCCCGAGCACTCCCCGCAGAATCAGCTCCTGCAGGAAGAGCGTGCGGAACGCCTGCGACGGAGCGCCGTTCGCGTCCAGCGTGGTGAAGATCGCGCAACTCGGTCGTCCCAGTACCCGGACGTGATCGCCGATACCGGCCTCGATGCACACCTGCGTCACCGCGTCGGTCAGGCGGGTACCGGCGCGCTCCATCGCACCCACCGGATCCTCCGTCTCGTACGCGTGGACGACGGCGCGAAAGGCAGCCAGCCCCAACGTCTCCGGACCGTGGGTGGTGGAGAGGAGGAAGACCCGGTCGGCGTCGGTGTCCAGACCGCCGAGCTGCATGAGGTCCCGTCGTCCGGCCAACGCGGAGATCGGCACACCGTTGCCCATCGCCTTGCCCCAGCAGGACAGGTCCGGGGTGACCCCGTACACGGACTGGGCGCCGGCCGCCGACCAGCGGAAGCCGGTGATCATCTCGTCGAACACCAACACCACCCCGTGCCGGTCGCACAGCGCACGCACGGCCGCGAGGAAACCGAGCTCGGGTTCGGCCAGCGCACCCGCCGCCTCCATCACCACGCACGCGACGTCGTGCTCCGAGAGCAGACGACCCAGCGCGTCGGCGTCGTTGTAGGGGAACCGGTGCACCACGCTCGCCGGGATTCCGGCGTTCATCTCGGTGGTGCCGATGAACCAGTCGTCCACCGAGAAGAACGGCTGCCGACACACCGCGACGTCCGTCCGCCCGGTGGCGGCACGCGCCAGCCGTACGGCCGCGGTGGTGGTGTCCGACCCGTTCTTCGCGAACTTCACCATCTCGGCCGTCGGAACCGTCCGCAGGAAGTCCTCGGCCGCCGCCACTTCGAGCGAGGTCGGGCGGGAGAAGTTGGTGCCCGACGCGACCGCCTCGGTCACCGCGGCCACCACTCCCGGGTGGCCGTGACCGAGGGTCACCGAGCGCAGTCCCATGCCGTACTCGACGTAGCAGTTCTCGTCCACGTCCCACACCCGCGCACCCGCCCCGCGGGTCAACACCGGCGCGAGATCCTCGGGGTACTGGTCCGACCCGCGGGCGTAGGTGTGGGCGCCGCCGGGCACGAGTCGGTGCAACCGGTCCTGCAGAGCAGTGGATCGCGGCAGGGTCATGGGGAGACCTTCCGGGTGGTCGGGGTGGTCGCGTTCCCGGAACGATCGGCGGGCGCGCGAAGGGCGGTGAGGACGAACCAGGTGGCGACGGCCCACTCGGACACCACCACGCCGATCACCATGGTGAGCACGGATCCGGTGACCGCGGTGATCGCGAGGGCGACGCCCGCCGTGGCCACGCCCACGATCGCCCCCGTCAGCACCGTCGACGTCCGACGACGGGCCGGAAGGACGGCCGTCGTGACGTACGACGTCAGCGTGGTGGCGGGCAGGATCCAGGCCATGATGCGCAGCAGATTCACGGCGTCGTCGAACTCGGTGCCGTAGACGACGCGCACGGCGAGGGGCGCGGCCACCGTGATCGCCGCGGCCGCGACGACGGCCACCGCGACGCAGCCGAGCGCCCCGCGGGAGACGCGTCGGTCGAAGTCGGCGTCCGCGCTGCGCCGCACCATGCGGGGCAGGAGCGCGAACCCGATCGGATCGAGCACCGATTGCCCGGCCCGCACCAATCGGTCCGCCGCGGAGTACACGCCGAGCGACGCCGCGTTCAGCACCGCCGAGTAGGCGGCCGCGCCGCCCTGGCCATAGCCGGTGAGCAGCAGGCGCGACGCGAGTACCGGTGCGGCCGTGCGCAGGATCGGCCCGACGGCCGTGGTGAACTGCACCCGGCCCAGCCGCCGGTCGGTGTCGATCCAGGTCGCGGCGACGGTGACCAACGACGACGCGCCGAGGCAGGCGAGCGCGACCTCGGGCGTCGGGAAACGAGGGAGTGCGACGACCAGGATCACCAGGTACACCACCCGGCCGGCCGCCTGATAGGCCGTCGACGCACCGAACCGGCCGTGGCCGATCAGCACCCAGTCCTCCGAGAGCGACCAGACGCCGCCGGCCACGGCGCCCACCAGCAGCATGCGCGGGGCGTCGTGCAGTCCGGCGGCCCAGCCGGCGGCGAGGGCGAACACCAGCGCGGCGAAGATCGTCAGCCGCACCACGGCGTAGGCGCCCCGGACGCGGTGGACGTCGTCGTCGTGCACCCGCGCCGAGAAGTACTGGGTGGCACCGAGATCGACGAGCACCGACCCGAGGAAGTACGCCGACATCCCGACGGCGACCAGTCCGACTCCCTCGGTGCCCAGCAGTCGCGCCGTGAGCGGCAGGGTGATCAGGGTGACGAGGAACTGCCCGTAGGTTCCGAACCCCACGAGCAGAACGTCGCGCAGCAGCCGCACCGTCAGCGCCGCCGCAGCCCGCGCATCATCGCGCCCGCCCGCACCTGCAGTCGGATCAGCACCGCGTCGAGGATGCGGCGATCCCCGGCCACCACGTCGCGGAGGCTGACGAAGCCGGGCATCTCCCGGGCCAGGCGATGGTGCAGGCGCACCGATTCGCTGAGCTTGCTGTAGCTCGACGTGCGGCTGCACAGGTTGAACGTCGAGTCGCGCCACGCCGCGTCGACGCTCTCGACGCCGTGGAAGTCACCGTGTACGCCCATGCGGGCGAAGAGGTCGACGTCCATCGGGAAGACCAGATCCCCGCGGAACCCGCCGACGCGGTCGTAGAGGTCGCGGCGGAACATCGTGGCGGCGGTGGGTCCGAACTCGGCGGGGCCCCGGCGCACGATCACCCCGGCGAGGTCCTTGCCGGCCCGGCGGCCGAGCAGCCCCGGCAGACCCAGGCCCGTCTCCTTGACCGCGCCGTCCTCGTCGATCACCTCGAACCGCGACGACACCACCGACACCGCCGGGTCCGCGAGCACCTCCTGCTGCCCGGCGAGCGCACCGGGGCGGATCACGTCGTCGGCGCACACCACCTTGACCAGCCGGCCCGTCGAGCGTCGGACCGCGGCGTTCCAGTTGTCGCCGATCGGCAGCACCTGCCGGTTGCGCTCCACTCGCACCCGCGGGTCGTCGAAGGAGCGCGCGATCGCGCCCGTCTCGTCGGTGCTGGCGTTGTCGAGCACCAGCACCTCCATCTCGACGTCCTGGTCGAGCACCGAGCGCAGGGTGGTCTCGAGGGTGCGGCCCGCCTCGTAGGCGGGGATGCAGACCGACAGGGGGGCGGGCGCGGTCATCGGCGCGGTCCTTCCGTGAGCAGAGCGAGGTCGTGGAACTCGACGCCCGGGTGGGCGGCCGCGACCTCGGTGAGCAGGTCCGGCACGGTGACGACGACGCGGTCGGGCCGCGACGCCGCCAACCAGTCGGGACCGACGATGGGCACGGTGGTGCCCGGCATGCGTCGACCCCACTTGGCGGGCGAGGCGTCCACCACCGCCGGCATCGACGCGGCGTCGACGCCGGCCAGGGCGAACAGGGCCACCGCACGCGACGCGGCGCCGTAGGCGGCCGTCGAGATGCCCTCCGCCGCAGCGTCGGTCAGCACGCGCCGCAGCGCCTGCACCTCGGCGGTCACGGCCGACCCCAGCTCGGACACCACGGCGGGATCGGTGACCCCGAGCGCCCGTTCGTCCGCCAGCACGTCCCGCGCGCGGGCGAGGTCCGTGGGCACCGCGCGCGCGGCGGAGGCGGTGGGCCGCGCCGTGACCAGCAGCGTGCCCCCGTAGAGGTCGGACTCCCAGCATCCCGTGGGCACCAGACCGGCGGCGGACAGCGCCCGCTCCAGCGCGGTGAGCGACCAGTACGCGAAGTGCCCGTGCCGCACCGACGTCCACTGGCGACGGCGCACGATGGTGGCCAGCGAATGAATCTGCAGCACCAGCACGCCGTCGGGGGTCAGTCGACGGGCGCGATCACGCAGCGCCGCAGCCTGATTCGGCTCGTGCATGAGACCGAGACCGTCGACGATCAGGTCCGCCGGGGCGTCGTCGTCGATCGCCGGTCGGGCGTCGCGCACGCCGCGGGCCACGAACCCGGGGATCCAGGACCCGCCGTGCGGACTGCCGAACTCCCGCACCACCGTCGCCTCGCCGACCCATCCCCGCGCCGCGATCTCCTCGATCGCGCGCTCGCCCGCGAGGCGCACCGCTTCCGGCTCCACCCCGCGCGGCTCGTCGGCGATGGTGTCGTCGCCGGGCAGCTGCGCCAGGCCACAGGCCGCACACAGCGCGAGGCGCAGCACGTGGCGGGGATCGGCGGCCGGGTCGGACTCGACCGGGGGGAAGTGATCCGCCGCCGGAACCGCCCCGAGGTCGAGCACGGTCACCGGATCGGCGGCCCCGCAGACGCGGCACGACGCACTCACGACGAGACCGCCGGGTCGGTGTCGGTCACACTGGACTCATGCGCGCTCTCACCACGCCCCTGCCGGACGTTCTGGTGTTCCTGCCCACGCCCCATCGGGACGACCGCGGGTTCTTCACCCGGACGTTCGACACGGAGATCTTCGACGCCGCCGTCGCGGAGCACACCGCGCTCGACGTCCGCGCCGCGGACTTCCGCCAGGATTCCCAATCCCGTTCCAGCGCCGGTGTTCTGCGCGGTCTCCACGGGCGCGGCGGTCGCGGCGAGACCAAGCTCGTGCGCTGCGCGCGGGGCGCCGTGCAGGACGTCGTGGTCGACGCGCGACCCACCTCGCCCGCCTTCGGCCGGTGGCATGCCGTGCTGCTCGACGACGTCGACTTCGCGCACCTGCTGGTGCCGCCCGGCTTCCTGCACGGCTTCCTCACCCTCAGCGAGACGGCCGACGTCTGCTACCGCATCGACCGCCCGCACGACCCCACCGAGGACGTCGGGGTGCGGTGGGACGATCCCGCGCTCGCCGTCGGCTGGCAGCACGCCCCCGAGACGGTGAGCGCCCGTGACGCGGCCGCCGGCTCGTGGGCCGATCTGACCTCGTCGTAACGCGGCGACACCGGCGGGGCCCGAGCACCCCGAGCGCCGCCGCTCAGGCACGGTGTACCGCCGCGGCGGGAACCGACTGCAGCGTCTCGCTCAACTCCCCCGCGCGCTGGAGCGCGGTGATGCGCGCGAGCCGGGTGAAGCGCTGCGCCAGGGCATCGGCCGTCAGCCCGTGCCGGTCGTACGCCTCGGCCAGCTCCACCACCCCGTCGCGAATGCCCCAGTGCGGCACGAACTCCGGCAGCACCCGTCGTGCCTCCGAGAAGTCGACGCGGTAGGAACGCGGGTCGGCTCCGTACTCGCCGGTGATCACCACCTCGGCGCCGGTCACCTCGGCCACCGTCTCGGCGACCTGCGCGACCGTCACGTTGTTGGCCTCGGTCCCGACGTTCAGGGCCCGACCGCGCACCCGCACCTCCGGTGCCTCGAGCGCCGCGACGAAGGCCGCCGCGATGTCGCGAGCGTGCACCAACGGGCGCCACGGGGTGCCGTCGGACTTCACCACCACCCGCCCGGTCAACACCGCCGACGCGGTGAGGTCGTTGACGACGATGTCGGCGCGCAGCCGCGGCGAGAACCCGAATGCCGTGGCGTTGCGCAGGAACACCGGCACGAAGTCGTCGTCGGCCAGGGCGGCGACGTCGTCCTCCACCCGCACCTTGCTCACCGCGTACGGCGTGAGCGGTCGCAGCGGCGCGTCCTCGGTGACGGCGTCGGCGCCGGCCGCGCCGTACACCGAGCACGTCGACGCGTACAGGAAGCGGTGTACCCCGGCCTCTTTCGCCGCGCGGGCCAAGCGGACCGACGCGTGATGGTTGATCTCGTGCGTGACGTCCGGCGCCAGCGTGCCCAGCGGGTCGTTGGAGAGCGCGGCCAGATGGATCACCGCGTCGAATCCGCGCAGACGGTCCGCGGTGACGTCCCGCAGGTCGATCCGCAGCGCGTCGGGCTCGGCCGGGGCGGGGCCGAGCAGGCAGTCGGCGAACCACCCGGTGTCCAGCCCGACCACGGTGTGGCCGCGTTCGACGAGCAACGGCACCATGACGGTGCCGAGGTAACCCTGGTGTCCGGTGACGAGAACGTGCATTACGGCTCCCTCTCGAAATGTCCTGCGCCGCCGACGGTCAGCAGCATCTTCTCCACGACGAATCCCTCCGCGTACCGGCTGCGGCACTGCACACCGCGCAGTCGCGCCAGGCCCAGGAAGGTCTCGTCGTCGTACCAGTCGTGGCCGTGCTGCGAGCGGTAGTGCGTCGACAGCAGTGCCGCCTTGCGCCGCGCCACCTCGTCCGGCAGCGGAATCAGCACCGTCGTGCGCGGCAGGTCCGATTCCCACTTGACGATCTCGTAACCCAGCACCAGATGATCGCGAAAGGTGGTGGGCACCAACTTCGCCAGCAACCGGTGGTCCTGGTGCGCGTCCGCGCGTTGCGGGGCCAGCACGACGTCCGGCTCGCACGTGCGGCGGAACTCCTCGAGTCCCTCCTTGACCGTGTTCCAGTGCTGCGGCGACCGCCCGTCGGGAACGTCGAGCACCGTCAGGTGCACCGCGGCGCCGGAACAGAAGTCCGCCAACGCGGCCCGCTCCTCGTCCTCGCGTGCGGTGCCGCCGCCGGTGAGCACCAGCGCGTGCACGTCCGTCACGTCGGCCGCGCACAGCGACAGCAGGGTGCCGCCCGCCCCGATCGCGATGTCGTCGGGATGCGCGCCCACCACGGCCACCGAGTGCACCGGCCCCGGCGACAGCCCGATCATGCGACGCCGGCGGTGGGCCGTGCCTGCTCCCACACCGCCCACGGGCGCACACCGCGTCCGTAGTCGAGGTCGAGTTCCGCGCGCTCCTTGAACGTGTCGGCCGGCTTCCAGAACCCGTCGTGGCGGTAGCCGAACAGCTCGCCGCGGCCGGCGAGCGCCATGCACGCGTCGCCCACCAGGTCGCCCCCCGGCGGGATGTGGTCGAACACCGCCTGACTGAGGACGAAGTATCCGCCGTTCTCCCAGATGGGGAACCGGCTGACCGGCACGATCTCCTTGATCTCCCCGCCCTCGGAGACGTCGACGCAGTGGAAGCTCGACTGCGGCGGCACCACGAGCATCGAGGCCACCGCGCCCGACGCGTGGTACTTCTCGATCATCGTGTCCAGCGGGGCGTCGGTCAGCACGTCCGAGTAGTTGGCCAGGAAGTACTCGTCGTCGCCGAGGTGCTCGCGCACCCGGCGCAGGCGTTCGCCGATGGGCGACTCGACGCCCGTGTCCACGAACGTGATCGACCAGTCGCTCATGTCGGTGGCCAGCAGCTCGACCTTGCCGTCGCGCAGGACGAAATCGTTGGACTCCTCCTCGTGGTAGTCGAGGAAGAACTGCTTGATGGCCGCCGCGCCGTACCCCAGGCACAGGACGAACTCCGTGTGCCCGTAGTGCGCGTAGTACTTCATGATGTGCCAGAGCAGGGGACGGGGGCCGACCATCTGGAGCGGCTTGGGGATGGTGTCGCCGTCCCCGTTGCGCATCCGCATGCCGTACCCGCCGCAGAACAGAACGACCTTCATGACAGTGCCTCCGCAGGCTCGTCGGTGCTCGGGGTGACGTGGGAGAGATCGGCGGTGTGCAGGGACGGCAGCGGGAAGACCACCCGTCCACCCCAGTCCGCCACGTACTGCAGTTGTGCGGTGAGTTCGTCCTCGAGGTTCCAGGGCAGCACCATCACGACGTCGGGACGATCGACGGCGATGCGATCCGGGTGATGGATCGGGATGCGCGTACCGGGGGTGAACCGACCGTGCTTGTACGGGTTCCGGTCCACCGTGTACTCGAGCAGGTCCGGCCGGATGCCGCAGTAGTTCAGCAGGGTGTTGCCCTTGCCGGGCGCGCCGTACCCGACCACCCGCTCACCGCGCCGTCGACAGTCGAGCAGGAACTCCAGCACGGCGGCGCGAGCCTCGCGAGCGGCGGACTCCAGGCCGCGGTATCCCGCCACCGTGTGCAGACCCGCACGGCGCTCCGCCTCCAGCAGATCCAGGGTGCGCTCGCTGGGCGGTCCCGCATTCCCGGACGGAGTGGCCCACAGGCGAATCGAGCCACCGTGCGTCGGCAGCGCCTCGACGTCGACGACCGTCAGATCGCCCTTCTCGAGCGCTCGCATCGCGGTCAGCACGGTCCAGTACTGGAAGTGCTCGTGGTAGACGGTGTCGAACTGCGCCTCCGCCACCAACTTCAGCGCGTGGTGGACCTCGATGGACACCAGTCCGTCGTCCGCGACCAGAGTGCGCAGACCCTCGGTGAACCCGAGGACGTCGGGAATGTGGGCGTAGACGTTGTTGGCGACCACCAGGGCGGCCGGACCGTGTTCGGCCCGCACCCGCGCGGCGGTCTCCGGATTCAGGAACGCCGTCTCGGTGGGCACGCCCGCCGCCCGCGCAGCGGCGCCCACGTTGACACTCGGTTCGATTCCGAGACAACGGATCCCACGGTCGACGACGTGGCGGAGCAGATACCCGTCGTTGCTCGCGACCTCCACCACGAACGCGTCGTCCCTGTCCTGCAGCGTCAGCCGTCGATCGGCCTCGGCGACGAACCGACGGGCGTGCTCGACCCACGACGACGAGAAGGACGAGAAGTACGCGTACTCGGTGAACGTCTCGTCCGGACTGACGAGAGCCGGGATCTGCAGCAGCAGGCACTCGCGACACACGCGCACGTGCAGGGGGTAGGTTGGCTCGGGCTCGTCCAGACCGTCCGCGGTGAGGAACGATTCGCACGGCGGGGTGGCACCCAGATCGAGGACGCTCTCGAGAACGCTCGACCCACAGAGTCGACAGAGGCGATCGAGGCGACGGGAACGGCGCTGCATTCGACACTCCTTGGGAACGACAGTCGGTGGCTTCTCACGACACGTGGTGTTCCGGTACGACGACCGGATTCGTCCGCATCCCCCGACGCCGTCACGAACCATCTGACTGTGTTTGTACGATTTGTACGCATTGTGTCACAAAAACCAGACCAGCGCCCGGTTTCCGGCCCCGGAACCGTCCGAACGGATGACGAGAACAGACCGAACGTGCTGGTGAGAGGTCATGAAAGAAATCCGGCCGGGACCGGCGGATCTCACTCGTCGGGGGTGTGCAGTCCCGCTTGTTCGTCCCGTTCCGCCCACTCGATCAGCGGCCGCAGGTCGTACACCGCGTCGTCGATCCCGGCGTGGAGATCACCGAGCTCGGCGAACCGCGCCGGCACGGTGTGCATCGTGAAGTCGTCGGGGGCGACGTCGGGAATCTCGTCCCACCGCACCGGCGTCGACACCGTCGCCCGCTCCGTCCCGCGCACCGAGTACGCACACGCGATCGTGTGATCGCGGGCGTTCTGGTTGAAGTCCACGAACACCTTCGACGGGTCGCGATCCTTGCGCCACCACGTCGTCGTCACGTCGTCGGGCGCACGTCGTTCCACCTCGCGGGCGAAGGCCAACGCGGCCCGACGCACGTCGCCGAATCCCCAGTCCGGCCGAATACGCACGTAGACGTGCAGTCCGTGGCCACCGGAGGTCTTCGGCCAGCCGACGGCGCCGAGCTCGTCCAGCACCTCGTGCACCACCCCGGCCACCCGCCGCACCCGATCGAACGAGCACTCGGGCATGGGGTCGAGATCGATGCGCCACTCGTCGGGACTCTCGACGTCGGCCCGGCGGCTGTTCCACGGGTGGAACTCGACGGTGGACATCTGCACCGCCCAGATCACGTGCGCGAGTTCGGTCACGCAGAGCTCGTCCGCGGTCCGGTCGTAGCGCGGGAACGTCACCCGCACGGTCTCCATCCAGTCGGGAGCGCCGCGGGGCAGCCGCTTCTGGTGCACCTTCTCGCCCGCGAGACCGTCCGGGAACCGGTGCAGCATGCAGGGGCGCTCCCGCAGTGCGGTCACGATGCCCTCGCCCACCGACAGGTAGTACTCCACGAGGTCACGCTTGGTGGCCCCGCTGGCCGGGAAGTACACGCGATCGGGGTTGGACACCCGCACGGTGCGGCCGCCCACCTCGAGTTCGATCGCCGGAGACGCCGCCATCGTCCGAGCCTAGGCCAGCGACTCGCCGAGAGCACGGACCGCGTCGGCGAACCGTCCGGGCAACTCCTGCGGCGGGTTGTGGCCGCAGTCGAGTTCGCGCACGTCGACCAGGCGGGTGAAGTGCCGGGCGTGGTCGGGCGTCCCGTACAGGGCGGCGACGGTGTCCTCCGTGGGATCGAGCACCACCGTCGGCACGGTGATCGGCGGACCCGCCGCCAGGCGCTCCTGCGTGGCCGCGTAGGCCGGGTCGCCCGCGGCGAGACCGTGCCGGTGCCGGTAGCTGTGCACGACGACGTCCACGAAGTCCGGATTGTCGAACGACGCTGCGGTGGCGGCGAATTCGGAGTCACCGAACCGCCAGGTGGGCGACCAGTCCGTCCACAGAGTTTGCGCGATCTCGGCCCGGTACGCGGCCAGTCCCGCCCGGCCGCGCTCGGAGTGGAAGTAGTACTGGTACCAGTACCGCTTCTCCAGGTGCGGCGGTGCGGGCGTCGCGAGCCCACCCGCCTGGACCAGGTAGCCCGACACGCTGACCAGACCCGCCACCTCGTCGGGCCACAGCGCGGCCACCGCGCACGCGGCGCGGCCGCCCCAGTCGTAGCCCGCCACGATCGGGCGGTCGAGGCCGAGGGCGCCGATCAGCTCCCGCAGGTCGTGGGCCAGGGCGGCCTGCTCCCCGGAGCGCGGGGTGGCGTCGTCGAGGAACCGGGTGGCGCCGAATCCGCGCAGGGACGGCACCACGACGTCGTGGCCGGCGTCGGCGAGGAGGCGGGCCACGTCGTCGTACGAGTGGGTGTCGTAGGGGAAGCCGTGCAGCAGGACCACGGGCCGACCCGACGGATCGCCGTACCGGTCGATCGCGACGTCGAGAACTCCGGCCACCACCATGCTCGTCACCATTCCCTGCGACCGGCCGCGGCAACCACGGCGACGCAGTGCTCGGTGAAGCGGTCGCGGTCGACGGGCAGGTCGCCGTCGAGAAACGCGGTGAACAGTGTGGTCAGCGCCCCCACCACGGCGGTGGCGATGAGCGTCCGGGTCGCGGCGTCCGTCTCGGTGGGCAGCTGCGCCTCCACGAGGGCCACGAAGTGCGGCACGGTGCGCGTGCCGATGCGGCCGAGCGCGCTGTCGCCGA
This sequence comes from Rhodococcoides corynebacterioides, assembly GCF_019834675.1. Classification (GTDB taxonomy): domain Bacteria; phylum Actinomycetota; class Actinomycetes; order Mycobacteriales; family Mycobacteriaceae; genus Rhodococcoides; species Rhodococcoides corynebacterioides_A. The sequence continues at coordinate 122,795 of NZ_JABUBU010000007.1, forward strand.
ACGGGGCGGACAGCAACACGCGGCCGTACTCGGGGCGGTCCAACACCAGGTCTGTGAAGGCGTGCACCGCCCGGCGTGCCCGCTCCGACGGCCGCCGCGCCCGACCGACCGCGGCGACCAGGGCCTGCTGGGCCCGGTCGGCCACCAGGGCGTAGACCTCCCGCACGAAGGCGTCGCGGTCGGCGAAGTTCTCGTAGAAGTACCGCTCGGTGAGGCCCGCGCGCGAACACACGGCACGCACGCTCACCGCCGGTCCCTCGGCCGCGCCGAGCAGGTCCACGCCCGCGGCCAGCAACGCCTCGCGCCGGTGCGCGCGTCTCGCCTCCAGGTCCACTCTCGTCCTCACCGTTGACGGCCGTGCGCACCGACTCTACGGTGACAACATGTGTAGTCAGCCGCTCGGGCCGGACTCGCTCACGTGGCGGTACTTCGGCGACTGGCGCGGGATGCTGCAGGGACCCTGGGCCGGGTCGATGCAGAACATGCACCCCGGCCTCGGCGCCGCGGTCACCGAGCACTCCAACTTCGAGCTTGAACGGTGGCAGCGGGTCATGCGCTCGCTCTACCCCATCGGCGGCGTGGTCTTCGACGGTGCGCGCGCGGCCGACACCGCAGCTCGAATCCGTCGGTATCACAACGACATCGGGGGTGTCGACGCACAGGGCCGCCGCTACCACGCCCTCGATCCCGACACCTTCTACTGGGCCCACGCGACCTTCTACGTCGGCACGCTGCGCACCGCGGAGTGCTTCATGGGTGGGCTCACCGAGGCGCAGCACGAGCAGCTCTTCGCCGAACACCGTCAGTGGTACGCGCTGTACGGCATGAGCATGCGTCCCGTCCCCGCCACCCGCGCGGACTTCCAGCGCTACTGGGACCACATGTGCCGCGAGGTTCTCGAGGACACCCCCGCCGCCCGCGTGGTGCTGGACCTCTCCGAGCTCCCGCGCCCTCCGTTCCTGCCCTGGCTGCCGGCCCGCGTGTGGGCGCTGCTGCGGCCGGCCGTCGCGCGGTCCGCCGTGCGCCTCACCGTCGGGCTCTACGATCCGCCGGTCCGAGAGTTGTTGGGCTACGGCTGGTCCGAGGCCGACGAGCGCTGGTTCCGCCGGGTCTGCCGCGCCGTCGAGCTGGCCTTCCGCCTCGTCCCCGCCCGTCGGCGGATGCACCCCCGCGCCCGCGCCGGAGTCGACCGCGCCACCGGGCGGCTGCCCGCCGACGGGCGGGGACGAGGCGGAAGGCCAGCTCGAC
>NZ_JABUBU010000008.1 GCF_019834675.1 Rhodococcoides corynebacterioides
AGGCCCGAGCGGTCCCCCACCACGATGCCCGGCAGCAGGCCTGCGGCATCCGGTGGCAGTGCCGCGTCCGACGCCGCGTCCAGCGCGCTGCGCACGGCCGTGGCGGTCGGGTGCCTCGTTCTCGTGCTGGGGGGCGGGCTGTGGATTCGGCGCGCGGGCTCGCTGCGGGGGGTCGGGACGGTGGTGGTGGCCGCGCTCGTGGTGACCGCGGCGTTCGCGGGAGTGACGGCACTCCGGGTCGACGCCGTGGCGTCCGGGCCCGCCCGCGCCGCCGCCGAGGCCGGGCGGTTCGTCACCGTCGACGGTGTCGTCACCGAGGATCCGCGCCGACTCGACTCGGTCGGTGGGGATCTCGTCGTCCTGACGGTGCGCGCGAGTCGGCTGGCGTCGGGCCGCGACGCCGTGGTGGGGCCGACGACCCTGACGGTGTTCGCCGCCGCGTCCGACTGGACGGGGGTGCCGTTCGGGACACCGGTGACGTTCCGCGCTCGCCTGGCCGTGCCGGACCGACCGGGCCTCGTCGCCGTGGTGGCGCGACCGACCGGTCCGCCGACCGTCGGGCCGGCGCCCTGGTGGGGCCGCGCCGCCACGGCCGTGCGCAGCGCGCTGGACGCGGCGTCGGACGCGGCACTGCCACCGGATGCCGCAGGCCTGCTGCCGGGCATCGTGGTGGGGGACCGCTCGGGCCTCCTGCCGGAGGTCGAGGAGGATTTCACCGAGGCCGGGATGTCGCATCTGACGGCGGTGTCTGGCGCCAACTTCGCGTTCTTCGTGGGTGCGGTGGTGCTGCTGGCGCGGGCGTGCACGCTGGGTCCGCGGGCGACGGTGCTGCTGGCCGGGCTCGCGCTGGTGGCGTTCGTGGTGATCGCCCGTCCGTCGCCGAGCGTGCTGCGGGCGGCGGTCATGGGAGTGCTCGGCCTGCTCGCGCTGCTGACGGGACGTCGTCGCCACGCGATGCCGGCGCTCGCCACCGCCGTGATCGTGCTGCTGGCGGTGGACCCCGCGCTGGCGGTGTCGTGGGGGTTCGCGTTGTCGGTCACGGCGACCGCGGCGCTGGTGCTGCTGGCACCCGTTCTCCTGCGCTGGTGGGTCGGCGACCCCGACTCCCCGGACGGTCGGCCGACGCGGTCACCGGTGCGGGGCGCCGTCGTGGTCGCGGTCGCCGCCCATCTGGTGACCGCTCCGCTCGTCGCGGCCATGGCGGGCCGAACGAGCCTCTACGCGGTGCCGGCGAACCTGCTCGCGGCACCCGTGGTCGGACCGATCACGGTGGTGGGCGCGGCGGCGGCCCTGCTGGCCGTGATCGACGTCGACGTCGGCGCCCTGGTGGCGGGGGTGACGCGGCTTCCCCTCACCTGGCTCGTCACGGTGGCACGGGTCGGTGCATCCGCCCCCGGCGCGGTGATTCCCACGTCCGACGGGACCGTCGGGGCGCTGGTGGTGGGTGCGGCCGCCGTCGGTGCGATCGCCGTGTGGTGGTGGCTCCGGCGTCGGCAGGATGCGCGGGGTCGGGGCTGTCGGTCGCCCGTGGCACGATCGTCCGGTGACCGCAGCGACCCGCCCCGAGCCCCTTCATCTCGTCCTGGGTGACGAGGAACTGCTCGTCGAGCGGGCGGTCTCGTCCATCGTGTCGGCCTTGCGGCGGTCGGCCGGAGAGGCCGCGGACGTGCCCGTCGACACCATCCGGGCGGGTGACACCACCACGGCCGAGCTGGCCGAACTGCTCAGCCCGTCGCTGTTCGCCGAGGACCGGGCCGTGATCTTCGAGGCCGCGGCCGAGGCGGGCAAGGACGCCGTCACGCTGGTGCAGGACGCGGCGTCGTCGCCCGTGGACGGGGTGGTGCTGATCGTGCTGCATTCCGGTGGGGGACGGGCGAAGTCGATGGTCGGCGTGCTGCAGAAGGCGGGCGCCGTGGTGCACGAGTGCGCCAAGCTCACCAAGGCGTCGGACCGCGTCGACTTCGTCCGCGGGGAGTTCCGCCGTCACGACGTGCGAGTGGCGCCGGACGCGATCGCGGCCCTGGTCGACGCCGTCGGTTCGGATCTGCGCGAGCTCGCCGCCGCCTGTTCGCAGCTGGTGTCGGACACCGGCGGCAAGGTCGACGTGGCCGCCGTGAAGCGGTACTACTCGGGCCGCGCGGAGGTCACCGGCTTCGACATCGCGGACAAGGCGGTGGCGGGGGAGAAGGCCGCGGCGCTCGAGGCGCTGCGCTGGGCCATGCTGGGCGGCGCCCCGCACGTGTTGCTCGCCGATGCGTTGGCCGACGCCGTGCACACGGTCGCGCGGGTGGGCTCCGCCGGCCGCGGCGACCCGTTCCGCCTGGCACCGGAACTCGGCATGCCGCCGTGGAAGGTGAAGAAGGCCCAGGCGCAGGCACGGCACTGGGACCCGGAACGTATCGCGGCCGCGCTGCAGGTGGTGGCCACCCTGAACGCGGACGTCAAGGGCCAGGCCGCCGATGCGGACTACGCGGTCGAGCGCGCGGTGAGCGTCGTCGCCGGACTGGCCGGAGCTCGGTAGAACGCACGACACCCCGGTCGCCCAGAGGCAACCGGGGTGATCGGCGTGGCACGACCGCGGCGCGTCACTCCCCGCGCGGGGAGCGGACCGTGGTGTGGATCAGAGCTTGTTGAACGCCAGGGACAGCGCCGACTTCTTGTTGGCGGCCTGGTTCTTGTGGATGACGCCCTTGCTGGCCGCCTTGTCGAGCTGACGGCTGGTCGACTGCAGCAGGGTCTCGGCCTTGGTCTTGTCGCCGGCCGCAGCGGCCTCGCGGAACGACCGCACGGCGGTGCGCAGCGACGACTTCACCGACTGGTTGCGCAGACGCTGACGCTCGTTGGTCGCAATGCGCTTCACCTGGGACTTGATGTTGGCCACGCTGGAATATCCTTCGCTTCTTCTCGGTCCGGGACGGCTGGCTCCGGGGAACAACTCCGGCCGTGACGTGCTGTGCTCGTGCTAAGCATGCGGCGGGCACCAATGACGTGCCCACGCCCGACGATCGAGACTACCAGCGGCGGCGCGGAGAACCCAATCCGTCGGGGCGTGTGGCCACCGAGACGGCTGTGACGGAGGGCAATCATCGTGTCCCCCGTGCCGGGACACACTTCTCGAGGCACCATGACGCCATGAGCCCACGGTCCACCGCGACGGACAAACCGGCGAAGTCCGCGCAGAAGGCGGCGCAGTCGCCGAAATCGGCGCAGTCCACGCAGTCGCCGCAGTCGCCGAAGCCGGCGCAGTCGTCACAGTCGCAGAAGACGGCCACGCGGTCGTCCCGGTCGACCGCGCGCACGTCGACGACGGACGGGGTGTTCGGCGGGTACAGCGACGTGGGTCGCTACGGGCTCGCGTTCGACGAGATGTTCGATGGTGACGGCGGTCTGCGCGGGCCGTACAAGGGCATCCACAAGGCGTTGGCTCCGTCGGACGTCGCGGAACTCGAGGCCCGCTCGGACGCGCTGGGCCGCGCCTTCGTCGACCAGGGCATCACGTTCTCGCTGTCCGGGCAGGAACGGCCGTTCCCGTTGGACCTGGTACCCCGTGTCATCGCCGCGGCGGAGTGGAACAAGCTCGAGCGCGGCATCACCCAGCGGGTCAAGGCGCTCGAGATGTTCCTCGCGGACATCTACGGCGACCAGGAGATCCTGCGTGACGGTGTGGTGCCCAAGCGGCTGGTGACCTCGTGCGAGCACTTCCACCGCGAGGCGTTCGGCATCGTGCCGCCCAACGGCGTGCGCATCCACGTCGCCGGTATCGACCTGGTGCGCGACGCCGAGGGCACGTTCCGGGTGCTGGAGGACAACCTCCGCTCGCCGTCGGGCGTCAGCTACGTGATGGAGAACCGCCGCACCATGGCGCGGGTCTTCCCGGACCTGTTCGCGAGCCACCGCGTCCGCGCGGTGGGTGACTACGCGACCCACCTGCTCCGCGCCCTGCGCGCGGCGGCGGCGATCAACGAGGCCGATCCGACCGTCGTCGTCCTGACTCCCGGCGTCGCCAATTCCGCGTACTTCGAGCACTCGCTGCTCGCCCGGTTGATGGGCGTCGAGCTCGTCGAGGGTCGCGACCTGTTCTGCCGCGACAACGTCGTCTACATGCGCACCACGGAGGGCGAGCGGCAGGTCGACGTCATCTACCGACGGATCGACGACGACTACCTGGACCCGATGCAGTTCCGGCCCGACTCGGTGCTGGGGGTGGCCGGGCTGGTCAACGCCGCGCGCGCCGGCAACGTCGTCATCTCGAGTGCGGTGGGCAACGGCGTCGGCGACGACAAGCTGACCTACACCTACGTGCCGACCATCATCGAGTACTACCTGGGCGAGAAGCCGCTGCTGGCGAACGTCGACACCTATCGCTGCTGGCTGCCCGAGGAGTGCGAGGAAGTGCTCGACCGGGTGAACGAGCTGGTCATCAAGCCGGTCGAGGGCTCGGGTGGGTACGGCATCGTCTTCGGTCCCGACGCCACTGCGAAGGAACTCAACACGATCACGCGCAAGATCAAGGCCGACCCGCGCGGGTGGATCGCGCAACCGGTGGTGCAGCTGTCGACGGTGCCCACCAAGATCGGCGATCAGCTGGCGCCGCGGCACGTCGACCTGCGTCCGTTCGCGGTGAACGACGGCGACGACGTCTGGGTGCTGCCGGGCGGTCTGACCCGCGTCGCGCTGCCCGAGGGTTCGCTGGTGGTCAACTCCAGCCAGGGCGGCGGCAGCAAGGACACCTGGGTGCTGGCGAGCCGGACCTCGTCGGAAGAGCGGGAACTCGGCGGGCAGGAGATCGTGAGCGAGCCGCCGTCGTCACCGACCGCGCCGCAGGGACCCGAGCTGACGTCGTCGCAGATCCAGCAGCAACAGCAGGCGCGCATCGCCGACACCGGAACGGGGGCCGAGTGATGTTGGCACGCAACGCGGAATCGCTGTACTGGATCGGGCGCTACGTCGAGCGCGCGGACGACACCGCCCGCATTCTCGACGTCACGGTGCACCAGCTGCTCGAGGACGCCACCGTCGATCCCGACCACGCGTCGCGAGTGCTGTTGCGCGTCCTCGGGTTCGAGCTTCCCGCCGAGCGGCTCGACGTCTGGTCGTTGACGGAACTGGTCGCGTTCTCCCGGAACGGCACGGGGTCCATCGTCGACTCGCTGTCGAGCGCCCGCGAGAACGCGCGCGGCGCACGGGAAGTCACGTCCAGCGAGATGTGGGAGTGTCTGAACACCACGTACAACGCCCTGAACGATCGCATCCGCGCGTCGAAGCGACTCGGGCCGCACGAGTTCTTCAGCTTCATCGAGGAGCGGGCCGCGATGTTCGCCGGTCTGGCGGACTCCACGCTCAGCCGCGACGACGGCTACCGCTTCCTCCTGCTGGGGAGGTCCGTCGAACGGGTCGACATGACCGTGCGGCTCCTGCTGGCGCGGGCCGGCGACCGGCCGTCGTCGCCGGCGTGGGTCACGGTGCTGCGGTCGGCCGGAGCGCACGACACCTACCTGCGGACCTATCGGGGCGCCCTGGACGCGCAGCGGGTGCTGGAGTTCATGGTGCTCGACCGACTGTTCCCGCGCTCGATCTTCTACGCGCTCAGCCAGGCCGAGGCGTCGCTCGACGAGCTCGACCACCGCCCGGACAGCCGCGTGGGGTCGACCGCGGAGGCGCAGCGATTGCTCGGCCGGGCGCGGAGCGAACTCGAGTTCCTGCAACCGGGAGCGTTGCTCGAGGACCTGCAGGATCGTCTGATGGCGCTGCAGGCCGTGTGCAGCGAGGTGGGTGACGCGATCTCCACGCAGTACTTCCACGCAGCGCCCTGGGTGGCGTGGACGGATGCCGGAGCGCGAACGGACGTCGCGCAGGTGGAGGGAGAGCTGTGAGCTGGCGACTGCGCGTGGTGCACACCACGGGCTACAACTACGACGCGCCGGTGACGTCGTCGTACAACGAGGCGCGGTTGACCCCTCGGAGCGACAATCGGCAGAACGTCATCCTGAACCGCGTCGAAACGGATCCGGCGACGCGCTCCTACCGCTACACGGACTACTGGGGCACCGCGGTCACGGCGTTCGACCTCCACGCCCCGCACACGTCGCTCGAGGTGGTGGGCTCCTCGGTGGTCGAGACCGACGCCTTCACCCCGCCCGCCGAACCGTCGGAGTGGGGAGACCTCCACGCGGACGCGGTGACCGACCGGTTCGACGAGCTGCTCGGCACCAGCACCTACGTGCCCGCCAACCGCCAGTTGGCGTCCGTCGCGAAGAAATTGGCCAAGGACCGCACGCCCTACGAGGCGGTGACCGCCGTCGCCGAGTGGGTGCACGCCGAGATGGCCTACGTGCCGGGAACCACCGGCGTGCACACCTCCGCCGTCGAGGCGTACGCGGAGAAGAAGGGCGTCTGCCAGGACTACGCCCACCTGACCCTGCTGATGCTCCGGAGCGTCGGTATCCCGGCGCGCTACGTGTCCGGCTACCTGCATCCCACGGCCGACGCGGTGGTAGGGGAGTCCGTCGAGGGACAGTCCCACGCGTGGGTGGAGGCCTGGACCGGATCGTGGTGGGGCTACGACCCCACCAACGCCGTGCCGGTGCGCGAACAACACGTGTCCGTGGGCATCGGCCGCGACTACGCCGACGTGCCGCCGCTCAAGGGCATCTTCTCCGGGGGCGGTTCCACGGAGTTGGACGTGGTCGTGGAGATCACCCGGCTCGCCTGACCGGAGTCAGTGCCAGGAGAAGTCCGACTTCAACCGGGCCGCGACGGTGTCGAACTTCTCGCGCGGGAAGATCGCACCCTCGCGGCGGATGCCGGCCTCGGGCACGTCGAGCACGCGGTCCAGACGCAGCCAGCTGGGTCGGCCCTGCCCGTCCCAGGGGCCGGAGCCGACGGCGAGCCAGTCACGGTCGCCGTCGTGGTTCTTGCTCGAGAGCATGAGGCCGAGCAGCGTCCCGCCGTCTCGACCGACGACGAGGACCGGCCGGTCCTTGCCCTGCGACGGGTCCTCCTCGTAGGCGACCCACGTCCAGACGATCTCGCCGGGATCGGCGGCGCCGTCGAGAGCGGGCGCGTACTCGATTCGCCGCGCCCGTGCCGCCGTGGGGGCCGACGTGGTGGTCACCGGTCGCCCGGACGGAGCAGCGGGCGTCGACGTGCCCGCGCGTCGTGCGGCGATCTGCTCCTGCACGCGATCGAGTGCGCCGGACCGCTGCAACTGACGGAACAGGCGCGGCCCCTCCGCGACGGCGAGGCGGCCCAGCTTCTTCCCGATCTGTCCCAGCGTTGGCATGGGATTCAGATTACCGAGTCCCTCGGTGGTGACTCTCCCGTGCGCGGTGGGATGCGGACCCTCACCTCGAATGATCGTGGCCGTCGCGCTGATCGTGCCGGCCCGGGTCGGCTCGCGGCGGGCATCGGTGACCACCGACGTCCGCCGCGGGGCGTACTGCGGATATTCTGGGCAGTGCGCCGTCCGCCACCTGCGGATCACGCTCGTCTTAGGAGTTTCCCATCGCCAGTTTCGCCGACACGACGTTCACGGATCCCGCCCGCATCCGTAACTTCTGCATCATCGCCCACATCGACCACGGCAAGTCGACGTTGGCGGACCGGATGCTGCAGCTCACGGGCGTGATCGACGACCGGTCCATGCGTGCCCAGTACCTCGACCGCATGGACATCGAGCGCGAACGCGGCATCACCATCAAGGCGCAGAACGTGCGTCTGCCGTGGAAGGTGGGCGACACCGAGCACGTGCTGCACCTCATCGACACGCCCGGCCACGTCGACTTCACGTACGAGGTCTCGCGTGCGCTCGAGGCGTGCGAGGGTGCGGTTCTGCTGGTCGACGCCGCGCAGGGCATCGAGGCGCAGACCCTGGCCAACCTGTACCTGGCGCTGGACAAGGACCTGGAGATCATCCCGGTCCTCAACAAGATCGACCTGCCCGCCGCCGACCCGGACCGCTACGCCGCCGAGATCGCGCACATCGTCGGCTGCGAGGCCGACGACGTGCTGCGCGTCTCCGGCAAGACCGGCGAGGGCGTCGAGGCGCTGCTCGACCGCGTCGTCCAGCGCGTGCCCGCCCCGGTGGGCGACGCCGACGGACCGGCCCGCGCCATGATCTTCGACTCCGTCTACGACACGTACCGCGGCGTCGTCACCTACGTGCGCGTCGTCGACGGCCGCGTGGTGCCCCGCGAGAAGGTCAAGATGATGTCGACGGGGTCGACGCACGAGCTGCTCGAGGTGGGCATCGTCTCGCCCGAGCCGAAGGCGACGACGGGCCTCGGCGTCGGTGAGGTGGGCTACCTCATCACGGGCGTCAAGGACGTGCGCATGTCGAAGGTCGGTGACACCGTCACCACCGCCCGGCACGGCGCGACCGACCCGCTGACCGGGTACCGCGAACCGCGTCCGATGGTCTACTCCGGGCTCTACCCGGTGGACGGGTCCGACTACCCCAACCTGCGGGACGCGCTGGACAAGCTGCAGCTCAACGACGCCGCCCTGACCTACGAGCCCGAGACGTCGGTGGCGCTCGGCTTCGGCTTCCGCTGCGGCTTCCTGGGTCTGCTGCACATGGAGATCACGCGTGAGCGGCTCGAGCGCGAGTTCGGTCTCGACCTGATCTCCACCTCGCCCAACGTGGTCTACCGCGTGGAGCTCGAGGACGGCAGCGAGCACGTCGTCACCAATCCGTCGTACTGGCCGGAAGGCAAGGCGCGCAACATCTTCGAGCCGATCGTCAAGTGCACGATCATCTCGCCCAGTGAGTTCATCGGGTCGATCATGGAGCTCTGCCAGAGCCGCCGCGGTGAGCTCGGCGGCATGGACTACCTGTCCGAGACCCGCGTCGAGATGAGGTACACGATGCCGATGGCGGAGATCATCTTCGACTTCTTCGACTCGCTGAAGTCCCGCACCCGCGGCTACGCCTCGCTCGACTACGAGGAGTCCGGCGAGCAGGCCGCGGCCCTGGTCAAGGTGGACATCCTGCTGCAGGGCGAGGCCGTCGACGCGTTCAGTGCCATCGTGCACAAGGATGCCGCCGGGGCCTACGGCAACAAGATGACCGGCAAGCTCAAGGACCTCATTCCGCGCCAGCAGTTCGAGGTGCCCATCCAGGCGGCCATCGGGTCGAAGATCATCTCCCGCGAGAACATCCGCGCCATCCGCAAGGACGTGCTGGCCAAGTGCTACGGCGGCGACATCAGCCGCAAGCGCAAGCTGCTCGAGAAGCAGAAGGAGGGCAAGAAGCGCATGAAGACCATCGGTCGCGTGGACGTCCCCCAGGAAGCGTTCGTGGCCGCGCTGTCCTCGGACGCGGCGTCGGACAAGCCGAAGAAGTAATTCAGCTTCCCGCGGGCGGTTCCTGCGTGTGCGGGTGGTGCACCGTCCGTGAAGGCGGGAGGGGTCAGCGGGAAGGCCGGAGGGCTTTGAGGAGCAAGGCGTGCAGGCGCTCGGGGTGCAGCAGGTCCGGCCAGGTCCAACGGACCACGTGAATGCCGAGGCGCCGTAGCTCGTCCTCCCGGATCTTCTCCTGGACCACGGTCAGGCCGCCGCTCTCGTACTTCACGGCACCGTCGAACTCGCCGACGACGCGTCCGTCCCAGTCGAAGTCGGTGCGGGCCACGAACCGTCCGTGCTCGTCGTGGAACGTGTGTTGCAGCCGGGGCTCCGGAATGTCGGGCCAGCCGAGGATCAGGGCGCGGGAGAACGACTCGCCGAGGCTCTCGGTGAGCGGACTGGCCCGCGTCAGCGCGCGGCGTGCGAGCTCGATCCCGTGGCGGCGACCCATCCGCTCGAGAACACCCGGTACGTCCTCGGCGCCGAGCCGGAGCGCCGACTCGACAGCGCACAGTCCGTGCACGGCCGGTCGGACACACGCGAGGTCCAGGGCGGTGCGGGCCGGCGTGGTCACGCGGACGCCGTCGACCACGGTCACGTCGACCTCGGACAACGGCACCCGGTGTTCGACCGTCGCCGCCGTGGTCTTCCCGCCGCCACGGCCGTCGACGGTGACGTGCACCCGATCGCGGCGGGGACCGAGCACCGGCAGGCGCAGTAGTGCGGCCGCGCTGTCGTGGCTGGCGACGGCCCGTGCGCGGCCGGTCATCGCGGCGTGGACCGCGAGGCGGTAGCGGTCCGCCGCGGACGCGCTGCGCCAGAGTTCGCCGTCGGTGTAGCTGCCGCGCCGCACCCGCGCCAGCGAGCCGTCGCGGACGAGTCCGTGCAGCTGCCGATCGGTGTGGTCGCCGGTGCGGCGGTGGTAGAGGGTCACGGCACGATCTTCGCCTGCGCTGGGACCCGGTCGGGCCGTCGAGCCGCGGTTGTCCACAGTCGCCGGCGCTGTCCCCACCCGTTCCCGCGGGCGGTTCCGACGTTCACGGACGGTGCACCGTCCGTGAACGTCGGAGGGGTCAGCGGGAAGGCCGGAGGCCGGTCGGAAACGGCGGGAAGGCCGGCTAGGAGTGGCCGTGGGCGGGTTGGAACTGCCCCGACTGCGCGGCCTCCTCGGCGCGGATGACGTGCACGACGGCGTTGATGAGGGCGAGGTGGGTGAAGGCCTGCGGGAAGTTGCCCAGGTGGCGGCCGCTGGAGGCGTCGATCTCCTCGGCGTAGAGCTTCAGCGGGCTCGCGTAGCCCAGCAGCCGCTCGCACAGACGCTTGGCGCGGGGGAGTTCTCCGATCTCGACCAACGCCGAGACCAGCCAGAACGAGCAGATGGTGAAGGTGCCTTCCTCGCCGGACAGGCCGTCGTCGGTGGTGTCGACGCGGTAACGCAGGACCAGTCCGTCCTGGGTGAGTTCGTCGGCGATGGCGAGGACGGTCTTGCGGACCCGCTCGTCGTCGGCGGGGAGGAACCGCAGCAGCACGACGAGGAGCAGCGACGCGTCCAGCGAGTCGTCGCCGTAGCGCTGGGTGAAGACGCCGCGGTCGTCGATGCCGTGCTCGAGGATGTCGGCCTTGATCTCGTCGGCGACGGCGGTCCATTCCTCGGCGTAGGCCCGTTCCCCGTGCAGGAGAGCGAGTTTCGCGCCGCGGTCGAGGGCGACCCAGCACATGACCTTCGACGACGTGAAGTGCTGGGGTTCGCCCCGGACCTCCCAGATGCCGCGGTCGGGTTCGCGCCAGTGCTTCTTCGCCTCCTCGACCTGACGTTTCAGCAGTGGCCACAGCGACTCGGGCACGTGCTCGCGTGAGCGCACGTGCAGGTACACCGAGTCGAGCATGGTGCCCCAGATGTCGTGTTGGCGTTGGTTGTACGCGCCGTTGCCGATGCGGACGGGGGTGGCGCCGTCGTATCCCGAGAGGTGGTGGAGTTCCTCCTCCTCCAGGGTGCGCTCGCCGCCGATGCCGTACATCACCTGCAGCGGAACGGGTTCGCCGTCGGCGTTGCCGGTGACGTCGGAGATGAAGGAGAAGAAGTCGTTCGCCTCTCGGTCGAGGCCGAGTGTGTAGAGCCCCCACAGCGCGAAGGTGGAGTCGCGGACCCACGCGTAGCGGTAATCCCAGTTGCGCGCGCCGCCGGGCGTTTCCGGCAGCGAGGTGGTGCTGGCGGCCAGCAGCGCGCCGGTCGGGGCGTACGCCAGGCCCTTGAGGGTGAGTGCGCTGCGCTGGAGGAAGCCGCGCCACGGGTGGTCCGGGAAGCGGCCGATGGTGATCCACTGTCGCCAGCACTCCGCGGTCTGCCACATCTTGTCGGCGGCCTCGTCGAAGGTGCGCGGCGGCTCGAGCGTCGACCAGGACAGCGCCACGAACACGTTGTCCCCCTCGCTCATCCGGGTCCGCGCGCGTGCCTCACGGCCCTCGATCCCGATGCGCAGATTCGACGTCAGCTTGAGGATCGGCTGATCGCTGTCCTCCGGCCGGGCGGTGGCGGTGGCCTCCTCGTAGACGTCGCCGGTGTACTCCCAGACGGTCTGCTTGCGGTGGTAGTCGAAGGCGGGCTCGCAGCTCATCTCGAGTTCGACCGTGCCGCTCACGCATTTGACGCTGCGCAGCAGGCAGTGCTCGGCGTCCCAGTCCGACGGCGCACGCTTGTGGGTGCGTGACCGTTCCTCGGTGTTGTGCCACGGGCCCATCAGCAACGCGTCCCGGACGATCAGCCACCCCGTCTCGGTCTGCCAGGTGGTCTCGACGATCAGGCCCCCCGGCAGGTAGCGACGGGCGGCGGGCACGTTCTGGCCGTAGGGCCCGATCCGGAAGTGCCCCGCCCCGCGGTCCAGGATCGCCCCGAACACACTGGGGGAGTCCGGCCGTGGCACACACATCCACTCGACCGATCCGTTGCGGGCGATCAGACACGTCGTCTCGCAGTCGGAGAGGAAGGCGTAGTCGTCGATCGGGGGGAACGCCGACCGGTGCGGCGCCCACCCCGCCGTGGTCTGCGGGACCGCGTCGAGCGCGCCGCCCTCGTCGCCGCCGTCCGGACTCGCCGGGCCGAACACCGCCTCCCCGGCCGTCGCGACGCGCGGAACGGCGGACTGTTCGTCGAACGGGCTCATCAGCACATCATCGGTGCGAGGGGGCCGGGCGTCCAGAAGACGCGCAGGGCGGGGCTAGGCTCGAGTCATGAACGCGGTGGCCTCGTGGTGGGACGGAGTGGAGCTCTGGATCGCCGGCCTTCCGTTCGTTCCGCAGGTCGCCGTGGTGTTGGCGGTGGTGGTGCCGGCTGCCGCGGTGGTCGCCGTCGTCGCGGACGTGGTCCTGTCGGCGCTCTTCGACGCGCGCCGCCGCCTCGTCGGCAAGGACCGCCCCAGTACCCCCGTGCCGGTTTCCGCCGAGAGTCGAGAGTGAGAAGCGTGCCCCGCTCCCGTGTGACATTGACGTTGATCGTGCTGGTGCTGCTCGTCGTGGTGGCGTGGTTCCTGACGCGGTAGGAGCGCGCCGTGGCCTGTGTCACGTCGACCGCGGCGGTGTCGGGCCTCTCTGCTAGATTTCCGGCTGTGTTCGACGCCGCGCCCGCACCGATCCGCCACGAGTTGGCGCTGATCGCTGTCGGCATGCTCGCCGTCGCCGACGTCGACTGTCGCTGACACCATTCGCGCTCGGCCCGTCGTGGCCCCCGCGCGTTCACCGGTCGATCCGCTTCCCTCCCCGTCACATCGCACGGGCGCGCCGTGCGGCGCGCCGACCGTGTCGCTCCCGAGAGGCCCTTCCGTGTTCCGATCTCGTCGCGTCCGTCTGTTCACCGTCTCCGCCGCCGTGGCGGCCCTCACGCTCACCGCCTGCTCCTCCGGTTCGTCCGACACGGTGGGCGAATCCGCCGCCACCACCTCCGGACCGTCGTTGACCCTCGTCGGCTACGCCGTCCCGAAGAACGGGTGGGATGCCATCGGAGAAGCGTTCCGCGCCACCGAGTCCGGCGAGAACGTCACCATCAACGCCGACTACGGCGCGTCGGGCAATCAGTCGCGCAAGGTCGCCGACGGCGCCCCCGCCGACATCGTCAACTTCTCCGTCGAGCCCGACGTCACCCGGCTGGTCAAGGCGGGCAAGGTGAGCGAGGACTGGAACGCCGGTGCGACGCGCGGCGTGCCGTTCGGATCGGTCGTCTCGATGGTCGTGCGGCCGGGCAACCCCAAGAACATCCGTACCTGGCAGGACCTGATCCGGCCCGACGTGCAGGTCATCAGTCCCAGCCCGCTGAGCTCCGGCTCGGCCAAGTGGAACCTGCTCGCGCCCTACGCGGCGGTCAGCAACGGTGGGCAGGACCGTCAGGCGGGACTCGACTACATCACGCAACTCGTCGAGCGGTTCCCCGTGCAGCCGGACTCGGGCCGCTCGGCCTCGGAGGCGTTCCTGCAGGGTCAGGGTGACGTGCTGCTGAGCTACGAGAACGAGGCACTCCTCCTCGAGAGCCAGGGTCAGGCCGTCGAGCACTTCGTGCCCGAGCAGACGTTCCGCATCGACAACCCCGTCGCCGTCGTCGAGGGCAGCAGCAACCTCGAGCAGGCCAACGCCCTCAACGAGTTCCTGTACACCGAGGAGGGACAGCGCATCTGGGGCGAGTCCGGCTTCCGGCCCGTCGACCCCGGCGTCGCCGCGGAATTCGCCGACGAGTTCCCGACGCCCGCCACGCTGTACACCATCGACCAGCTCGGGGGATGGGCCGCCGTCGACGCCGACCTGTTCGGCGACAACGGCGCCATCAACGCGATCTACAAGGCCTCGAACTGACGATGAGCACCATCGAGCCGTCGACGACGACACGACCCACGCGCAGGCCGGCCTCCGGCCTGCCTGGCGGCAGCCTCACCCTGGGCACCGTCCTGCTCTGGCTCTCCGTCATCGTTCTGCTCCCGTTGGCGGCGGTGCTCAGCCGGTCGCTGTCCGACGGGCCGGGTGCGTTCCTGGACGCGGTGACCGACCCTCGTGCCCTGGCGACCCTGCGGGTCACGGTGCAGGTGTCGGTCGCCGCGACGGTGGTCAACGTCGTGATGGGAACGCTCATCGCCTGGGTGCTCGTCCGCGACGACTTCCCCGGAAAGAGCATCGTCAACGCCCTCATCGACCTGCCGTTCGCGCTGCCGACCATCGTGGCGTCGCTGGTGCTGCTGTCCCTGTACGGGCCGATGAGCCCGGTCGGCATCACGCTGAACGCCACCAAGTGGGGCGTGATCGTGGCCCTCGCGTTCGTCACCCTGCCCTTCGTGGTGCGGGCGGTGCAGCCGGTGCTGATCGAACTGGACCGGGAGGTGGAGGAGGCCGCGGCGTCGCTCGGCGCGAGCAACCTCGTGATCTTCCGGCGGGTCGTGCTTCCCGTGCTGCTGCCGTCGGTGCTCTCGGGGGCGGGGCTGGCGTTCTCCCGTGCGCTCGGGGAGTTCGGCTCGGTGGTGCTCATCGGCGGCAACATCCCCGGCGACACGCAGATCGCCTCGCAGCTCATCCGCGAGCAGATCGAGACGGATCAACCCGTGGACGCGGCCGCCATCTCCGTGGTGCTGCTCGCCGTCGCGTTCGTGGTGCTCTTCGTGCTGCGCGTGTCCGGTAACCGGCTCGCCCGACGGGAGGCGACGCGATGAAGCTCGCCACCGGAACGCGACTCGGACTGCGGACCGTCGCCCTGCTCTACCTCGGCATCCTCGTCGTCTTTCCGCTCGCCGCGATTCTCTACCGCACGTTCGAGAACGGCGTCGTCGCGTTCTTCCAGTTGATCACCACGCCCGCGGCGCAGTCGGCGCTGCAGCTGTCGCTGCTCATCGTGGCGATCGTCGTGCCGCTCAACGTCGTGTTCGGCATCGTCACCGCGCTCGCCCTGGCCCGCGGCAACTTCCGCGGCAAGGGGCTCCTGCACGCCGTGGTGGATCTGCCGTTCGCGGTGTCGCCGGTCATCGTCGGTGTCGCCCTCATCCTGCTGTGGGGCGCGGGCGGCTGGTTCGGGGCGCTGGCGGGCTGGGGCATCACGATCATCTTCGCGCTCCCGGGCATGGTGCTCGCCACGATCTTCGTGACCCTGCCGTTCGTCGTCCGCGAGGTGGAGCCGGTCCTGCACGAGATCGGGCAGGAGCAGGAAGAGGCCGCCGCCACACTCGGCGCGACGTCGTGGCAGACGTTCTGGCGCATCACCCTGCCGGCCATCCGGTGGGGCCTGACCTACGGCGTGGTGCTCACGGTGGCCCGCGCCCTCGGCGAGTTCGGCGCCGTCATCATCGTCTCGACCAACCTCCCCGGCATCTCGCAGACGTTGACCCTGCTGGTCAACGCCCGTTACGAGGACTTCAACCAGGCCGGCGCCTACGCCGCGTCGACCCTGCTGATGGCCGTCGCCGTCGTCGTCCTGCTGCTGATGACGGTCCTGGACCGGAAGCGAACCAAGGAGTGAGCACCGTGAGCACAGACTCGGCAGCGCCGATCCCGGAGAACACGGCCACCGCGGCGTCCCCGGCCTCTGCGGCCGCCCCGCCTTCCCCGGCCCTCGAGATCTCCGTTCGAGGCGCCCGCAAGCAGTACGGGGACTTCGTCGCGCTCGACGACGTCTCCCTGGACATCCCGTCCGGCTCGCTGACGGCGCTCCTCGGCCCGTCGGGGTCCGGCAAGTCGACGCTGCTGCGCTCGATCGCCGGGCTCGAGGAACTCGACGGCGGCGCGGTGCTGATCGCCGGCGACGACGTGACCCGCGTCAGTCCGCAGAAGCGCGACATCGGGTTCGTCTTCCAGCACTACGCCGCGTTCAAGCACCTCACCGTGCGCAAGAACGTCGCCTTCGGTCTGGAGATCCGCAAACGCCCGAAGTCCGAGATCGACGACCGGGTCGACCAACTGCTCGACATCGTCGGTCTGACGGGCTTCCAGACACGCTTCCCGGCGCAGCTGTCGGGCGGCCAGCGCCAGCGGATGGCGCTCGCCCGCGCGCTGGCCGTCGATCCGCGGGTGTTGCTGCTCGACGAGCCCTTCGGCGCCCTCGACGCCAAGGTTCGCGCCGATCTGCGGACGTGGCTACGCCGCCTGCACGACGACGTCCATGTCACGACGGTCCTGGTCACCCACGATCAACAGGAAGCCCTCGACGTCGCCGACCGCATCGCCGTGATGAACGCGGGCCGCATCGAGCAGGTCGGCACCCCGCGCGATCTGTACGACCGCCCGGCCAACGACTTCGTGATGTCCTTCCTCGGGGACGTCTCCCGCGTGAACGGCCAGATGGTGCGGCCGCACGACATCCGGGTCGGTCGGACCCCGGATCTCGCGCGGGCCCAGGCGGAAGGCACCGCCGAGAGCGCCGGAGTGTTGCGCGCCACGGTCGAACGCGTCGTCCACCTGGGCTTCGAGGTGCGCGTGGAGCTGCGCAACGCCGCGACGGGTGAGCTGTTCTTCGCTCAGATCACTCGCGGCGACAACGAGGCGCTGGGTCTGACCAGTGGGGAGACGGTGTACGTGCGCGCGACCCGCGTCCCTACCATCGCCGGTTCCACCGGCAGCACGGAACCCGCCTGACCACTCAGGTCGATCGCCGGTCCCACGATCGGGGCGGTGCCGGCGGTGCCGGTGGTGCCGGCGGTGGAGACGAGCGCCAGGACGTCGCCGGCGCGGACGTCGGCCGCCAGGTCCACGGCCGGGCACAGGCACACCCCGGCGGTGCAGAGGCGCATCGGAACCGCGCGGGCGAGGGCGTGGCGGGAAGCGATGCGCGCACGGGTGGGTCGCGCGCCGCTGGGCGTGCCGGTGGTGACGACCCGGAGCAGGCCGTGGTCGTGCTCGACGTCCGTCACGCGGACCACCGCGACGACGGCACCGGACACCGTCGTGACGACGACGGCATCACCCGCGCGATCGCAGAGGTCCGTCAGGAGGTGGTCGCCGTCCGACCCGCGGGCGACGAGCGCACCGTGTCGGTAGTGGACGTCGGTGGGCCACCGGCGATCCGCGGTGTCCGACAGAAGCGAGGGGAGCGTCTCACGCAAGGTCACTCCCCGAGACTGCCCGCCCGGTGGGCCCGACCGTCACCGCACTGACGCGGTCCTGACGGCCGGGCCCCGCATCCTTATGCGGGCGGCAGAGCCGCGATCGCGGCGTCGGTGTCGGCGACCTCGTGGCGCGCGATCCCCGCGGCGTCGATCTCCGCGCGCACCGCGTCGAGCACGCCCGCGTCGGCCGCGCCCACGGGCACGACGGCGACCACCCCGGCGTCCGCCACGAGGCGGGCGACGCGAGCGAGGTGCACGGCGGCGGAGCGGTCGTCCGGGGGCAGATCGAGTGCGCCGCGCAGGGCCGCCCCGTCGAGGACGTACGCATTGCGGCCACGCGAGGTCAGGGCGTCCTCGACGGCCACGGAGACGGCGACGGCGTCGACCGGATCGACCACCAGCAGCACGGCGCCGCGCTGGCCCGTGCGGGCGGCACGATCGTCCGCGGTCAGCACGGACGGGGTCCACGCACCCGAGTCGTCGCGTCCGGCGCTGTCCCGCGCACCCTCGACGATGCCGGCCGCGACCGTGTCGTTGGTGTGCTCGTCGACCAGGATGAACGCGCCGGCATCGCGGTTGTCGACGTAGTCGTCGGTGACCACCACGGCGCTGGTCCGCAGGGTCACGCGCGCGATGTCGTTGAGCGACAACGCAGTCGGGCTCGGGGACTCGTCGAGGGTCTCCGGGTCGAGGCGCGAGTGGATGCGCTGCACCGTGGCCCGCACCGTGGTGGTGGTGTGCTTGAGGGCGACGCGGTCGCCGACGGTGACGGGCTGCTCGCCGAGCCAACAGACCGTGGCGTCGATCTCGCGAGCGAGCACGGGCAGGTGGGCGCCGTCGCGTCCGCTGACCAGCACGTCGCCGCGCGCCACGTCGATGTCGTCGGCCAGTTCGACCGAGACGCTGAGCGGCGCGACCGCCACGTCACGGTCCGCGTCGAGGGTGTCGAGGGCGGTGACGACGCTGCGCGATCCCGAGGGGAGCGCGACGACGGGGTCACCCACCTGCAGGGTGCCGGCGGACAGGCGGCCGGTGTAGCGGCGGCGCTCGCCGGCCGTGGGCCGCGAGACCCACTGCACAGGCAGGCGCAGCTCGGTGGCCACCGGCGCCGGCGCCACCAGGTCGATGCCCTCGAGATGCTCGAGCAGGGTCGGCCCGTCGTACCAGGGCATCGCCGCCGAGCGGTGGACGACGTTGTCGCCCGGCTTCGCGGCGATGGGGATGACCAGGATCTCGGTACCCAGACGGGCGCCGAGAGCGACCAGTTCCGCCTCGACGGCACGGAAGCGGGACTCGTCGTAGTCGACGATGTCCATCTTGTTCACCGTGGCCACGAGCCGGTCCACGCCGACGAGCGTCGCGATGCGGGCGTGGCGCCGGGTCTGGCGGAGCACTCCCGCGCGGGCGTCGACCAGCAGGATGGCGACGTTGGCGTTGGAGGCGCCGGTGAACATGTTGCGGGTGTACCGCTCGTGGCCCGGCGTGTCCGCGAGGACGTAGCTGCGGGTGGGCGTGGAGAAGAAGCGGTACGCGACATCGATGGTGATGCCCTGTTCCCGCTCCGCGCGCAGGCCGTCCGACAGCGCGGCGAGGTCGGCGACCCCGTCGTCGTCCGTGACGGACTCGAGGTGATCGAGCGGGAGGCTGTCGGTGTCGTGCAGCAACCGACCGATCAGCGTGGACTTGCCGTCGTCGACGGAGCCCGCGGTGGCGATGCGCAGCAGCTGACGGGGCGCGACGGCGCCGGAGTCGGGGGAGGCGTCGGCACCGGGCCGGACGTCGGTGACGGTCATCAGAAGTACCCCTCGCGTTTGCGATCTTCCATGGCGGCGCTGGACGTGCGGTCGTCGGCGCGGGTCTCCCCGCGCTCGGAGACGGTGGCGGCGGAGATCTCCCGGATCACGCCGGCGATGTCGGTGGCCTGCGACCGCACGGCGCCGGTGATGGTCAGGTCGCCCACCGTGCGGTAGCGCACGGTCTCGACGCGAGCCTGCTCGTGCTCGGTGGGGGAGGTGAACTCCGAGGTGGCGAGCAGGATGCCGTCGCGCTCGAAGACCTCGCGCTCGTGCGCGAAGTAGATGGACGGCAGTTCCAACTGCTCGAGCTCGATGTAGCGCCAGATGTCGAGTTCGGTCCAGTTGCTCAGCGGGAACACCCGCACCTGCTCGCCGCGCTTGATGCGGCCGTTGTAGAGCGACCACGGTTCCGGCCGCTGGGCGCGGGGGTCCCACTGGCCGAACTCGTCGCGGAAACTCAGGACGCGTTCCTTGGCACGAGCGCGCTCCTCGTCGCGGCGGGCGCCACCGAACGCGGCGTCGAACTTGTTGGCTTCCAACGCATCCAGCAACGTGCGGGTCTGCAGGCGGTTGCGCGAGCCGCTGGGACCGCCCACCTCGCGCACACGCCCGGAGTCGATGGACTCCTGCACCGACGCGACCACCAGACGATGGCCGGCCTCGGCGAGCCGCCGGTCGCGGAACTCGATGACCTCCGGGAAGTTGTGGCCCGTGTCGACGTGCATGACCGGGAACGGCACCGGCGACGGCCGGAACGCCTTCTCCGCCAGGCGGAGCAGCACGATCGAATCCTTGCCGGCCGAGAAGAGCAGCACGGGGCGTTCGAGCTCGGCGACGACCTCGCGGATGATGTGGACGGACTCCGCTTCGAGAGCGCGGAGCTCGTCGACGTGGGTGACGTCGACGACCCGTTCGGCTGCCGCGGTCATCGCGTTCCTTCCTCGGTGGAGTGCAGGCCGCACTCGGTCTTGGTGCTTCCCGCCCAGCGGCCGCTGCGTGGGTCCGCGCCCGGCGCGGGCTTGGCGGTGCACGGCGCGCACCCGATGGACGGGTAGCCCTCCGCCACCAGGGGATTGACGAGAATGCCGTGGCGGTCGACGTAGTCCTGCATGTCGTCGTCCGACCACGCCGCGATGGGGTTGATCTTGACCAGACCGAACGCCTCGTCGAAGGACACCAGCGGCGCGTTGGCGCGCGTGGGCGCCTCGACCCGCCGGATTCCGGTGACCCAGGCGCTGTAGTTGGCCAGCTCGCGCTTCAGGGGCACCACCTTGCGCAGTGCGCAGCAGCGGGCCGGGTCGCGCGCGAAGAGGTCCTTGCCCTCGAGACGGTCCTGCTCGGCGACCGACACGGTGGTGGCCGCGTCGATCACGTTGACGCCGTAGACCTGCTCGACCGCGTCACGGGTCCCGATGGTCTCGGGGAAGTGGTAGCCGGTCTCGAGGAACAGCACGTCCACGCCGGGATGGATCTGCGCGGCGAGGTGCACCAGCACCGCGTCCTGCATGTTGGAGGCGACGATGTAGTCGTCGCCGAACGTGTCCTCGGTCCACCGGAGCAGATCCTCGGCCGAGGCGTCGACCAGATCGCGGGCGCCGCGCTCGGCGATCTCCCGGAGTTGCTGCTCGGACAGATGGCGGTGCGTGGCCACGCTCATGACACACCCTTTCGCGAGGAGGTGGTGGAGTGGTGCATCCCGACGCGCGTCACTGCAGATCCGCGTCGTCCGCGCGCACGGCCCACTGGGCGAAGCGCTCGCCCTCCGTGCGGTGCTTGACGAAATTGCGCACCACCCGATCGATGTAGTCGCCGAGCTCGGCGCTGGTGACCTTGTGCTGCCGCAACTTTCGGCCGAACGCGCTGTCGAAGCCGAGGCTGCCGCCGAGGTGGACCTGGAACCCCTCCACCTGTCCGCCCTGCCCGTCGTCGACCAGCTGGCCCTTGAACCCGATGTCGGCGACCTGCGAGCGCGCGCAGCTGTTGGGGCAGCCGTTGATGTTCACGGTGATCGGCACGTCGAGCTGCGCGTTGATGTCCGCCAGCCGCTCCTCGAGCTCCGGCACCAGCACCTGCGACCGCTTCCGGGTCTCGGCGAAGGAGAGTTTGCAGAACTCGATTCCACTGCACGCCATCAGGTTTCGGCGCCACGCGGACGGTCGCGCGGGCAGTCCCAGCGCGTCCATCTCGGCGATGAACTGCTCGAGCTTCTCGTCGGCGATGTCGAGGACGATCAGTTTCTGGTACGGGGTGAACCGCATGCGGTCCGAGCCCGCGCGCTCGGCGGCGTCCGCCACCTTCTGCAGCACGGTGCCGGAGACACGACCGGCGATCGGGGCGAGCCCCACCGCGTTGAGCCCGTTCTTCAGCTTCTGCACACCGACGTGGTCGACGGGGCGCGTCGGCTTCTCCGGCGCAGGCCCGTCGAGCAGGGGCCGCTTCAGGTACTCGGTCTCGAGAACCTCCCGGAACTTCTCGACGCCCCAGTCCTTGACCAGGAACTTCAGCCGCGCCTTGTTGCGCAGGCGGCGGTAGCCGTAGTCACGGAAGATCGAGACCACGCCCTCCCACACGTCGGGCACCTCGTCGAGCGGCACCCACACGCCGAGCCGCTGCGCCAGCATGGGGTTGGTGGACAGCCCGCCGCCGACCCAGAGGTCGAGGCCCGGGCCGTGCTCGGGGTGGTTCACGCCGATGAACGCGACGTCGTTCACCTCGTGCACCACGTCCTGCTGACCGGAGATGGCGGTCTTGAACTTGCGCGGCAGGTTCGAGTACTCGGGCTTGCCGATGTAGCGCTCGACGATCGCGTCGATGGCCGGGGTGGGATCGAGCACCTCGTCGAGCGACTCGCCGGCGAGGGGGGAGCCCAGCACGACACGGGGGCAGTCGCCGCACGCCTCGGTGGTCTTCAATCCGACCGCCTCGATGCGACGCCAGATCTCGGGCACGTCCTCGACGCGGATCCAGTGGTACTGGACGTTCTCGCGATCGGAGAGATCGGCGGTGTCGCGGCCGAACTCCGTGGAGATCTCGCCGAGGGTGCGCAGCTGCTGTGCGGTGAGGGCGCCCGCGTCGCAGCGGATGCGCATCATGAAGTACTTCGCCTCGAGGAGGTCGATGTTCTCGTCGCCGGTGAACGTGCCGTCGTACCCCTGCTCGCGCTGGGTGTAGAGGCCCCACCAGCGGAACCGGCCGCGCAGGTCGCTCTTGTCGATGCTGTCGAAGCCCTGCTTGGAGTAGATGTTCTCGATGCGGGCCCGCACGTTGAGCGGGTTGTCGTCCTTCTTGTTCTGCTCGTTGGGGTTCAGCGGCTCCCGGTAGCCCAGTGCCCACTGTCCCTCGGACCGGCGCTTGGCCGGCCGCGGCGACCGCGCACGGGGTGCGGGAGGTTGGGGTGCGGGAGGTGCAGTCTCAGGTGTCGTCACGAAGTTCGCGCTCCAGAAATCTCGGGGCGCGGGCGGGAGCGAGAGGGTCCGGGCAGGTCCGCACACCTCGTCCCCGACCGGCCGGGAATGTGCGGGCTGGCGGGAAGGTCAGACGATGGGCCCCAGACAGCTGCAGACGCGCGCGAGATCGACGTGGCGGCGGGCCACGAGCATGATCTCGACGACGGTCATGGGCTCATTCTGCCACGGGCCACCGACACTCCCGCCCGCCGCCCTCTCGGGCGACACCGTCGGAGAGGGCGCACCGACGGGGAGGACACTGGACGCGGTGACCTCTCTTCCGCTCGCCGAGACGGCGACGCACGCGCTGCCCGGCGCGGCCTTCGCGCGGCCCGCGCAGCCGTTCGGCCTCTATCTGCACGTTCCGTTCTGCGCGACGCGGTGCGGGTACTGCGACTTCAACACCTATACGGCCGGGGAACTCGGCAGCTCCGCGTCGCCGCAGTCGTGGTCGGACGGGGTGCGCCGCGAACTGGAGCTGGCGGCGGCGACCTTCGACCGCGAGGCCGGATCCGTCCCCACGGTGGACACCGTCTTCGTCGGTGGCGGCACGCCGTCGTTGCTCGGGGCGGACGGTCTGACGGACCTGCTGGACGCCGCCCGGGCGGCCTTCGACCTCGCCCCGGACGCCGAGGTGACCACCGAGTCCAACCCGGAATCGACGTCGCCGGCCTTCTTCGACGGCATTCGTGCGGCGGGCTACACGCGCGTCTCGCTGGGCATGCAGTCGGCGGCACCGCACGTGCTCGCCGCGCTCGACCGCGTCCACACCCCCGGACGCCCGGTCGCGGCGGCGCGCGAGGCCACGGCGGCGGGGTTCGCGCACGTCAACCTCGACCTCATCTACGGCACGCCGGGCGAGGAGGACGGCGACCTCGACGCGTCCCTGGCCGCGGTGATCGACGCGGGGGTCGACCACGTGTCCGCCTACGCGCTCATCGTCGAGGACGGCACGGCGCTCGCGCGGCGGGTGCGTCGCGGCGAACTCCCCATGCCCGACGACGACGTCCTGGCCGCCCGCTACGAGCGGATCGACGCCACCCTCGGCGCCGCCGGGTTCGACTGGTACGAGGTGTCCAACTTCGCCCGTGGCGACGACGCCGCGTGCCGACACAACCTGGGCTACTGGGACGGCGGGGACTGGTGGGGGATCGGGCCCGGCGCGCACAGCCACGTCGGGGGTACGCGGTTCTGGAACGTCAAGCACCCCGCGCGCTACGCACGGACGCTGTCCGACGGGACCCTGCCCGTCGCCGACAGCGAGGTGCTCACCGACGACGAACGCCACCTCGAACGGGTGATGTTGACCGTGCGGCTGCGCACCGGGGTCGCGGCGAGCGATCTGCGCCCGGCCGAGCGGGCGCGGGCCGACGACGCCGTCGCGACCGGCCTGCTGGTGCGAACCGGGGGCCGGTACGTGCTCACCGACCGCGGTCGGCTCCTCGCCGACGGCGTCGTCCGCGACGTGCTCGACTGAGCGGGTGTCGCCGATCTATCGCACGATGGCGTCGTAGTCGAAGACCCGGGCGTGCAGCACGGTCCGGTTGCGCAGAGCAGCCCGGACGGCGCGGTGCAGGCCGTCCTCGAGGTACACGACGCCGCGAAACTGCACCGCGTGCGGGAACAGATCGCCGTAGAACGTGCTGTCCTCCGACAGCAGGCGGTCGAGCTCGAGCACCTTGGTGGTGGTCACGATCTCGTCGAGCCGCAGCTGCCGCGGCGGGATCTTCGACCAATCCCGCAGGGACAGACCGTGCTCGGGATACGGCTTGCCGTCGCGCACTCCCTTGAAGATCACTCACGTCACAGTAGAGGTGGTCGGCCACACGGGGTAGGGCCGTCGGACGGCGACTAGAATCGGCTGGTCGGGCAGGACGAGCGTGAGGGAGGAACGAGTGTCGACGACCGAGGATCGACGTTTCCAGGTCCTCCGTGCTCTGGTGGCCGATTACGTCGCGACGCAGGAGCCGATCGGATCGAAGGCGTTGGTCGAGCGCCACAACCTGGGTGTGTCCAGCGCGACCGTGCGCAACGACATGGCCGTGCTCGAGGCGGAGGGGTACATCACCCAGCCGCACACCAGCTCCGGCCGGATCCCCACCGACAAGGGGTACCGACAGTTCGTCGACCGCATCGCCGACATCAAGCCGCTGTCCGCCGCCGAGCGGCGGGCCATCCTGCAGTTCCTCGACTCCGGCGTCGACCTCGACGACGTGCTGCGCCGCGGGGTGCGGCTGCTCGCGCAGCTCACCCGGCAGGTCGCCGTCGTCCAGTACCCCACGCTGTCGGCGTCGTCGGTGCGGCATCTCGAGGTGGTGGCGCTGACGCCGGCGCGGTTGCTGCTGGTGCTCATCACCGACTCCGGCCGGGTGGACCAGCGCATCGTCGAACTCGGCGACGTCATCGGCGACGAGGATCTGTCCCGGCTGCGGGCGCTGCTCGGCGGCGCGCTGGAGGGCAAGCGGTTGGCGCAGGCGTCGATCGCCGTGTCGGAGCTGGCGGACAACGCCCCCGACGATCTGCGCGACGCGGTGGTGCGGTCCGCCACCGTGCTGGTCGAGACGCTGGTCGAGCACCCCGAGGAGCGCCTGGTGCTCGGCGGTACGGCCAACCTCACGCGCAATGCCGCGGACTTCGCGGCCCTGAGCGGCTTCCCCGGCTCGCTCCGCTCGGTGCTCGAAGCACTCGAGGAGCAGGTGGTGGTGCTCAAGCTGCTCGCCGCCACCCAGGAGACGGGGCGGGTGACGGTGCAGATCGGCGAGGAGACCAAGGTGGAGGAGATGCGCGGGGCCTCCGTGGTGTCCACCGGCTACGGCTCCGCCGGAAACATTCTCGGCGGTCTCGGCGTTCTGGGACCGACACGCATGGACTATCCCGGCACCATCGCTTCCGTGGCGGCGGTGGCCCGCTACATCGGGGAAGTGCTCGCCGAACGGTGACGCTCCCGGCCGCGACGGCCCCGACCTGTACGAACCAGACCTGTACGAACCCGACCCGCACGAACCCGACCTGTACCCGATGGACGACACAGAGGACATGAGCACTCACGTGGCACGCGACTACTACGGCACCCTGGGCGTCGACAGCAAGGCCAGCGACCAGGAGATCAAACGCGCCTACCGCAAGCTCGCGCGGGAGTACCACCCGGACGTCAACCCCGACGAGGCCGCCCAGGCCAAGTTCAAGGACATCAGCGCCGCGTACGAGGTGCTGTCCGATCCGGAGAAGCGGCGCATCGTCGACCTCGGCGGTGACCCGCTGGCCGGGGGCGGCGGCGGGGGAGCGGGCGGCTTCGGCGGCGCGGGCTTCGGCGGTGGTCTCGGCGACGTCTTCGAGGCGTTCTTCGGCGGTGGCGGCGGGGGCACGCGTGGGCCGCGCGGGCGCGTCCAGCCCGGCTCGGACTCGCTGCTGCGCACCACGCTGACCCTCGAGGAGTGCGCCACCGGCGTGACCAAGCACATCGCCGTCGACACGGCGATCCTGTGCGACGTCTGCACCGGATCGGGTACCAACGGCGACTCGAAGCCCGTGCGCTGCGAGACCTGCGGCGGCGCCGGCGAGGTGCAGTCGGTGCAGCGCTCGTTCCTCGGTCAGGTGATGACCGCGCGTCCGTGCCCCACGTGCCGCGGCGCCGGCGAGACCATCCCCGACCCCTGCCGCAAGTGCGCGGGCGACGGACGCGTCCGGTCCCGGCGGGACCTGGCCGTCAAGGTGCCCGCGGGTGTCGGCAGCGGTATGCGGATCCGCCTCGCGGGCCAGGGCGAGGTCGGCCCCGGCGGCGGGCCCGCGGGCGACGTCTACGCCGAGGTGGTCGAGAAGACCCACTCGACGTTCGTGCGCGACGGCGACGATCTGCACTGCACCATTCGCGTGCCGATGGCCGAGGCGGCCCTGGGCACGCAGGTGACCGTCGAGGGCATCCTCGGCGGACCCACCGAGATCTCCATCGAGCCCGGCACCCAGCCGGGTGCGGTGCAGGTTCTGCGCGGGCACGGCATGCCGAAGCTGCGCAGCGGCGTCCGCGGCGATCTCCACGCGCACCTCGACGTGGTGATTCCCGCCCGCCTCGACTCCACCGAGACCAAGCTGCTCAAGCAGCTGCGCAAGCACCGCGAGCGTGACCACGCCGAGGTGGTGACCACGTCCTCCCAGCACACGGGTGGGCTGTTCTCGCGTCTGCGCGACGCTTTCTCCCGCTGAGTCGTGGTCGCCAGCGTCTTTCACCTCGCGCCGGTTCCGCCCGTCGGGTCGCGCGGGGTGCTGGACGGACCCGAGGGCCGGCACGCGGTGATGGTGCGCCGCACCGCCGTCGGTGACCGCATCGTGCTGTCCGACGGCCGGGGCGCCCTGGCCACCGTCGAGGTGACCGGGACCGCGCGCGACGCTCTGGACTTCGTCGTCGACGACGTGCGGACGGTGCCCGAGCCGACGCCGCCGGTGACCGTGGTGCAGGCGTTGCCGAAATCCGACCGCGCCGAGCTCGCCGTGGAGACGGCCACCGAAGCGGGTGTCGACGTCGTCGTGCCGTGGCAGGCGTCGCGGTGCGTCTCACGGTGGTCCGGCCCCAAGGCGGACAAGGGTGTCGCCAAGTGGCGGCACGCGGCCCTCGCCGCCGCCAAACAGTCGCGCCGCGCCCGGTTCCCCGAGGTCACCGACCTCGCCTCGACGGCCGACGTCCTCGACCTCGTCGCCGGGTGTGTCCACGACGGCGGGGTGGCGTTGGCGCTGCACGAGTCGGCGCGGGAGCCGCTGGCGGACGCCGGGTTGCGGTCGGCGTCCCGCATCGTGCTGATCGTCGGGCCCGAGGGCGGGTTGTCCGACGAGGAACTCGCGGCGCTGACGGCGGCGGGCGCCCGGCCGACGGTCCTGGGGCCGACGGTGCTGCGGACGTCCACGGCGGCGTCGGTGGCGTTGGGGGCGATCGGGGTGCTGACCGACCGGTGGTCGGGCGGGTCGCCCCTCGCGGTTCCGCCCTCGAAGCACCCCACGGAGTGATCGGAATGCCGTGTCGGTGGGCGCGGTTAGACTCGAGGGATCAGAGCACCGCAGTTCACGCGGACCGCAGTTCACGAGCACCGAAAGCAGGCCATACCGCACACGTGACAGACAACGTTTCTCGTTCCTCGGCCGCCCGGTCTGCTCGGGTCTCCGCCCGCCCGCTGCTGAGCGAAGCCGCAGTGCCCGCGGTGTCCTCTACGTCAGAGTCGTTCGAACTCGACCCGGCCGTCATGTTCCCGCTGCTCGGATCGGCCGACGAGAACCTCCGCGCTCTCGAACAGGTGCTGTCCGCCGACGTCCACGTGCGCGGCAACGTCGTGACGCTCGACGGTGTGCCGTCGGACATCGCCGTCGGCAAGCGGGTGCTGACCGAACTCGCCGGGGTGGTCGCGGCCGGCGGTCCGGTCACGCCGGACGCGGTGCGGCGCACCGTCGCGATGCTGCACGGTGGGGTCAGCGAGACGCCCGCGGAGGTGCTCAGCCTCGACATCCTGTCCCGGCGCGGCAAGACCATTCGGCCCAAGACGCTGAACCAGAAGCGCTACGTCGACGCGATCGACGCCAACACCATCGTCTTCGGGGTCGGTCCGGCCGGCACCGGCAAGACCTACCTCGCCATGGCGAAGGCGGTGCAGGCGCTGCAGGCCAAGCAGATCTCGCGCATCATCCTGACCCGGCCGGCGGTCGAGGCGGGGGAGCGGTTGGGGTTCCTGCCCGGCACCCTGCACGACAAGATCGATCCGTACCTGCGCCCGCTGCACGACGCGCTGCACGACATGATGGACGTCGAGGCGATTCCCAAGCTGATGCAGGCCGGGATCATCGAGGTGGCTCCGCTGGCCTACATGCGCGGCCGCACGCTCAACGACGCGTTCATCATTCTCGACGAGGCGCAGAACACCACCGCCGAGCAGATGAAGATGTTCCTCACTCGTCTGGGGTTCAACTCCAAGATCGTCGTCACCGGCGACATCACCCAGGTGGACCTGCCCGGTGGCTCGACGTCGGGGCTGCGCGCGGCGACGGAGATCCTCACCGACATCGACGACATCCACTTCGCCCGGCTCGACTCGTCGGACGTCGTACGTCACCGGCTCGTCTCGAGCATCGTCGACGCCTACGACCGCCACGACGCGGCCCGTGAGGGCGCCGGACCGAATCGCGCCGCTCGCCGCCGGTGATTCCGGTCGGGCGGTCGACGTCGATTACGGTGATCGCATGAGCATCGAGGTCTCCAACGAATCCGGAATGGACGTCGGCGAGGAGAACCTGATCTCGGTCGCGCGGTTCGCGATCGAGCGCATGGACGTCCACCCGGCCGCGGAGCTGTCGATGGTGCTCGTCGATTCGCCCACCATGGCCGACCTGCACCTGCGGTGGATGGACCTGCCCGGTCCGACGGACGTGATGTCCTTCCCGATGGACGAGCTGGAACCGGGCGGGCGGCCGGATGCCCCCGAGCCCGGCCCGTCGATGCTCGGCGACATCGTGCTCTGCCCGTCGTTCGCGGCCGATCAGGCGGAGAAGGCCGGCCACTCGCTCGAGCACGAGTTGGCCCTGCTCACCGTGCACGGGGTGCTCCACCTGCTGGGGTACGACCACGCCGAGCCGGACGAGGAGAAGGAGATGTTCGGTCTGCAGAACAGCCTCCTCGAGGAGTGGTACGAGAGCCTGCGCCGCAGCGAGCTCGAGGCCGCGGCGGCCGAGCGCGACGCGCGGCTGCTGGGCAAGACCGGCTTCACCTCGCCCGGCGGTGAGTCCGCCCGGTGACCGACGCTCCGGCCCTGTTCGTGCTGGCGGTACTGCTGGTGCCGCTGGGGGGACTGTTCGCCGCCGTCGACTCGGCGATCAACACGGTGTCCTCGGCGCGGGTCGAGGAGATGGTCAAGGACCAGCGCGGCGGCGCCGTCGAACTGCTCCGCGTGCTCGGGGACCGACCGCGGTACGTCAACCTCATGGTGCTGTTGCGCATCCTGTGCGAGATCGGCTCGACCGTCGTCTTCGCGGGCGCCCTGCTGGACCTGCTCGAACCCGCCGTGGCCCTCGGTGTCGCCGCCGCGGTGATGGTGGTGATCGACTACGTCGTCATCGGTGTCGGGCCCCGCACGCTCGGTCGCCAGCACGCCTACTCCATCTCGCTCGGTGCGGCGTATCCCCTGCGGGCGCTCGGGGTGCTGCTGGGACCGATCAGCCGGCTGCTGATCCTCGTGGGCAACGCGATCACCCCCGGCCGCGGTTTCCGCAACGGCCCCTTCGCCTCCGAGATCGAACTGCGCGAACTGGTCGATCTGGCGCAGGAACGCGGCGTCGTGGCGGCCGAGGAACGGCAGATGATCCAGTCGGTGTTCGAACTCGGCGACACGTCCGCGCGCGAGGTCATGGTGCCGCGCACGGAAATGGTGTGGATCGAGCGCGGCAAGTCGGCCGGACAGGCCACCTCCCTCGCCGTGCGCAGCGGCCACTCCCGCATCCCGGTCATCGGAGAGAACGTCGACGACGTCCTCGGTGTGGTCTATCTCAAGGACCTGGTCGAGCGGACCTACACGTCGTCGGACGGTGGACGGAGCGTGCGAGTCGACGACATCATGCGACCGGCCGTGTTCGTGCCCGACTCCAAGCCGCTCGACGGACTGCTCGCGGACATGCAGCGGGACCGCAACCACATGGCGGTGCTCGTCGACGAGTACGGCGGCACCGCCGGTCTGGTGACCATCGAGGACGTGCTCGAGGAGATCGTCGGCGAGATCGCGGACGAGTACGACACCGACGAGGTCGCACCCGTCGATCCGTTGGGGGACGGCCGCATCCGGGTGTCGTCGCGTCTGCCGCTCGAGGACCTCGGCGAGCTGTTCGACATCGAGATCGACAACGACGAGGTCGACACCGTGGGCGGTCTGCTGTCCTACGAGATCGGCCGTGTTCCGCTTCCCGGATCGGTCGTCGAGGCGCACGGTCTGCGACTGCTCGCCGAGGGCGGACGCGACACCCGCGGGCGCGTGCGGGTGCACACGGTGCTGGCCGAGAAGCTCGACCGCGACGACGAGGACACCACCGACCGCGCGTCGGGTCGAGACAGAGGTAACCCCGGATCGGCCGACGGTGCCGAGACGCAGCGTGAGGAGCATCGGAGATGACCGGAACCGACCAGGGCGAGGAGTCGGACTTCCGGTCCGGATTCGTCTGCTTCGTGGGACGGCCGAACACCGGCAAGTCCACCCTGACCAACGCGTTGGTGGGCAGCAAGATCGCCATCACGTCGTCGCGCCCGCAGACCACCCGCCACACCATCCGCGGGATCGTCCACCGGGACCACGCCCAGCTGATCCTCGTGGACACGCCCGGGCTGCACCGTCCCCGGACCTTGCTGGGGCAGCGGCTCAACGACCTGGTGCGCGACACTTACTCCGAGGTCGACGCCATCGGCTTCTGCATCCCCGCCGACGAGAAGATCGGCCCCGGCGACCGGTTCATCCTCGAGCAGGTCCGCGCCAACGCGCCGCGCACCCCGGTGGTGGGGCTGGTCACCAAGATCGACAAGGTGTCCAAGCAGCGGCTCATGGAGCAGCTGGTGGCCGTCTCGACACTGCTCGGCGGCGACGCCGAGGTGGTGCCCGTGTCCGCGGCGTCGGGGGAGCAGGTCGAGGTGGTGGTCGACGTCTTCGCGTCCGTCCTGCCGCCCGGCCCGGCGTTCTACCCCGACGGCGAGCTCACCGACGAGCCCGAGGACACCATGATGGCCGAGCTCATCCGCGAGGCCGCGCTGGAAGGCGTGCACGACGAGCTGCCGCACTCCCTCGCCGTGGTCATCGAGGAAGTCCTGCCCCGCGAGGGCCACGAGAACATGCTCGACGTCCACGCCATCCTGTACGTCGAGCGGCAGTCGCAGAAGGCCATCGTCATCGGCAAGGGCGGTGCGCGGCTCCGCGAGGTCGGCACCGCCGCGCGGACGCAGATCGAGAAGCTGCTGGGAACCCGCGTCTACCTCGACCTGCACGTCAAGGTGGCCAAGGACTGGCAGCGCGACCCCAAGCAGATGGGCAAGCTCGGGTTCTGACGGCGGTACCTGCGCGGGTTCTGGTCAGGTGCACCGGTTGCAACCCGTGCGGGTGGTTGGAGCCTGAGCAGGTGCCGGGGTGCGCGGGTTCCGGTCGGGTGCACCGGTTGCAGGCCGGGTGGCTGCAACCGGTGCACCCGAACCGCGGGGATCAGGACAGGTGTTCGGGCTGCGGGTGGGACTTGTGCCCCTCGTCCGACCGGACCTGATCCTGCCCGTCACCCGAGGCCGCGTGGTGCGCCGAGGCCGGGGTCAACGAGACGACGATGCCCTTGGACGTGGGGCAGTTGCTTTCCGCCGCAGTCGAATCGAGCGGCACCAGGGGGTTGGTCTCGGGGTAGTAGGCCGCGGCCGAGCCCTTCGGGGTCTTGTACTCGACGATGCGGAAGTTCTCCGCGCAGCGCACGCGGTCGTCGCCGTCCCAGCGGGTGGTGATGTCGACGAGGTCGCCGTCCCGGAAGCCGAGTTCGGCGATGTCGCCGCGGTGCATGAAGATCACGCGGCGTCCACCCTCGATGCCGCGGTAGCGGTCGGACAGTCCGTAGATGGTGGTGTTGAACTGGTCGTGGCTCCGGAACGTCTGCAGCAGCAGGTGTTTCGGCGGCACCTGCAGCGCCTCGATGGGCGAGACCGCGAACTGGCCCAGGCCCGATTCGGTCTGGAACGTCCGCGAATCGCGAGGCGGGTGTGGGAGAACGAAGCCGCCGGGGCGACGCACGTTCACCTCGTATCCCGCGCACCCCGGAACGACGCGCGAGATGTGCTCGCGGATGTTCCGGTAGTCGTCGCGGAAGCCCTTCCAGTCCAATCCGTAGCGGTCACCGATGGTGGCCTCCGCGATGCGGGTGAGGATCTCCACCTCGGACTTGAGGTACGGGCTGGCCGGCTCGAGCGGGCCGCGCGAGGAGTGCACCGAGCAGGTGGAGTCCTCCACCGAGATCCACTGCGGACCGCTGGCCTGGATGTCCTTCTCGGTGCGGCCCTTGGTCGGCAGGATCAACGCCGTGTCCCCGCACACCAGGTGCGACCGGTTGATCTTGGTGGAGATGTGCACCGTCATCTTCGTGTTGCGCAGCGCCTGGAACGTCACGTCGGAATCCGGTGCGGCCTGGGCGAAGTTGCCGCCGAGTCCCAGGAAGAAGTGCGCCTTGCCGTCGCGCATGGCTCGGATGGAGTCGACGGTGTCCAGGCCGTTCTCCCGCGGCGGGTCGAAGCCGAACTCCTTCTGGATCGCGTCGAGGAAGTGCTGAGGCGCGCGCTCCCAGATGCCCATGGTGCGGTCGCCCTGGACGTTGGAGTGCCCGCGCACCGGGAGCAGTCCGGCGCCCGGCTTGCCGATGTTCCCCTGCAGGAAGGCGAGGTTGGTGATCTCCTTGACGGTGTTCACCGCATTGTGGTGCTGCGTGATGCCCATGGCCCAGCAGAAGACGGTGGCGGAGGAATCGCGCAGCATCCGCGCGGCGTCGGTGATGACGGCGCGGGACAGCCCGGTGGTCGCCTCCACCTCGGCCCAATCCAGCTTCTGAATGTGCTGCGTCCACAGGTCGAAACCGGTGGTGTGCTCGCGCACGAATTCGTGGTCCACCGCGCCCCACTCGAGCAACAGATGACCGAAGGCCTGGAACAGCGCCAGGTCACCGTTGATGCGGACCGGCAGGTGCATGTCCTCGAGGTCGGTTCCGGGGCCGACCATGCCGCGCGGGGTCTGCGGGTTCTTGAAGTTGATCAGCCCGGCTTCGCGCAGCGGGTTGATCGCCAGGATCTTCGCGCCGTTCTTCTTCGCCTTCTCGAGGGCGGAGAGCATGCGCGGATGGTTGGTGCCCGGGTTCTGGCCGGCGAGGACGATCAGCTCGGCGTTGTAGACGTCGTCGAGCGTGACGCTGGCCTTGCCGATGCCGATCGACTCCTGCAGCGCGATCGAGGTGGACTCGTGGCACATGTTGGAACAGTCCGGCAGGTTGTTGGTGCCGTAGGCGCGCACGAAGAGCTGGTAGACGAACGCGGACTCGTTGGACGCGCGGCCCGAGGTGTAGAAGACCGCCTCGTCCGGGTCGAGTGCGCGCAGCTGGGCGCCGATGAGGTCGAAGGCCTCGTCCCAGTCGATCTCCTCGTAGTGCGTGCCGCCGGGGCGCTTGACCATCGGGTGCGTGATGCGACCCTGCTGCCCGAGCCAGTGCTCGGTGTGCGAGTCGAGCTCGGCGATGGAGTGGCGGGCGAAGAAGTCGGGGGTGGCGCGACGGGTGTCGGCCTCCTCGGCGACGGCTTTGGCGCCGTTCTCGCAGAACTCCGCGGTGTGCCGGTGGCCGGGATCGGGGTCGGGCCAGGCGCAGCTCATGCAGTCGAAGCCCTCGGCCTGGTTGAGGTCGAGCAGCGTCTTCGCGGTGCGGATCGGTCCCATCCGATCGAGCGAGCGATACATCGACACCGCGACGGCGGTGGGCCCGGCGGCGTGGGTCTTGGGCTTCTCGACGGACAGGTCCGCCTCGTCGTAATCACGCACTCCGCGTGTGCTCATGGCCACACTCTCTCTTCGGCTCGTCCCCCCGCATCGGACTGCTCTCGACAGTAACCCTGACCCGGCGAGACGCATCGGGGACCGGGGGCGTTCACCGCACGAGTACCCCGGCGCGGCGCGGGATACCGTGGGCGGCGTGCGCCTGCGAACCGTGTCCGATTCCATCGACGTCGCCGCGTCGCCCGACGAGGTCTACGCCGCTCTCGCCGACCCCACCCGCATGGCTCAGTGGAGTCCCGAGAACACCGGCGCCGTCGTCGCCGACCCGAAACGCGGCGGAACCTACGTCGGGATGACGTTCGTCGGCACCAACCGGCGTGGGGGAGCGCGGTGGTCGACGCGGTGCGTCGTCACGGCGGCGGAGCCGGGCCGACGCTTCGCGTTCGCCGTCCGGGCGATCGGGGTGGGCCGGCCGATCCTCCCGACGCCGATCGCGTCGTGGGAGTACCGATTCGAGCCCGTCGACGGCGGGACGCGGGTCACCGAGACCTGGACCGACGACCGTCCGTGGCCGGATGCGCTGGCCGCCGCCTTCGACAAGGTGGCGACGCGCGGCAGCCTGTTCGCCGACTTCCAACGCCGCAACATCGCCCGCACGCTCGCGTCGCTGCAGCGTGATCTCGGCGCGCCCTGAGCCCTCGCCGACAGGACACGCCGACGTGCCACACTGGACCACGTGGGTGAGTCGTGAGGTCCTATCGGGACCACGCCGTCGTCCTTCGTGAGCACAAGCTCGGCGAGGCCGACCGCATCGTGACGTTGTTGACCCGCGACCACGGTCTGGTCCGCGCGGTCGCGAAGGGCGTGCGGCGCACCACGTCGAAATTCGGTGCTCGGCTGGGCCCGTTCGCGCACATCGACGTCCAGCTGTATCCGGGGCGGAACCTCGACATCGTGACCCAGGTGCAGACGGTGAACGCGTTCGGCGCCGACATCGTCGCCGACTACGGCCGCTACACCACCGGCTGCGCGATCCTCGAGACCGCGGAGCGGCTCGCCGGAGAGGAGCACGCCCCCGCGCCTCGGCTGCACTCGCTGACCGTCGGTGCGCTGCGCACGCTGGGCTCCGGGGAGCGTCCGCCCGAGCTGATTCTCGACGCGTTCCTGTTGCGCGCCATGAACTTCGCGGGGTGGGCGCCGTCGCTGACCGAGTGCGCCACCTGCGCCGCGCCCGGCCCGCTGCGGGCCTTCCACGTCGTGGCGGGCGGTGCGGTGTGCACGCAGTGCCGGCCCGCCGGGTCCTCCACCCCGGCGGTGGGCGTCCTCGATCTGATGGCCGCGTTGCAGAGCGGGGACTGGCCGTCGGCCGTCGCGACGACCGAGTCGGTGCGCTCGCAGGCCAGCGGCCTGGTCGCCGCGCATCTGCAGTGGCACCTGGAACGACAGTTGCGGACGTTGCCCCTGGTCGAGCGCCGCGCGTCCGATCACGCGGCTGTCGGGCAGGATGAGACGCGTGATCCGTCGCCGCGAGCAGCCGACCCCGTCCGATAGTCGCGTCGTGCGCCCCCCGACTCCGCATCCGTCGGGGGCGCGGGCGCCGATCCTGCAGCCGGAGCTTATCCCGCGGCACGTGGCGTTGGTCATGGACGGCAACGGGCGGTGGGCGCAGGACCGCGGCCTGCCCCGCACGGCCGGCCACGAACGCGGCGAGGCGGTGCTCATGGACACCGTCGAAGGCTGCATCGAGGTGGGCGTGCGCTGGCTGTCGGCCTACGCGTTCTCCACCGAGAACTGGCGACGCAGTCCCGACGAGGTCAAGTTCCTCATGGGCTTCAACCGCGACGTCATCCGTCGACGTCGCGACGAGATGCACGAGATGGGCGTCCGGGTGCGGTGGGCGGGACGTCGACCGCGGCTGTGGCGCAGCGTGATCCGCGAACTCGAGATCGCCGAGGAACTGACGAAGGACAACACCGTCATGACGCTCACGATGTGCGTCAACTACGGCGGCCGGGCGGAGATCGTCGACGCCGCCCGCGAGATCGCGCGACGCGCCGCGGCCGGGCAGCTGGACCCGGAGAAGATCTCCGAGACGTCGTTCGCCCGCTACCTCGACGAGGCCGACATGCCCGACGTCGACCTGTTCCTGCGCCCGTCCGGCGAGCAACGCACGTCGAACTTCCTGCTCTGGCAGTCGGCCTACGCCGAGATGGTGTTCCAGGAGAAACTGTTCCCGGATTTCGACCGCCGCGACCTCTGGACCGCGTGCGTCGAATTCGCCTCGCGGGACCGACGGTTCGGGGGAGTGAAATGAGCGAGCACGACGTGGTCGCGGCGCTGCAGGACCGGGCACGGGTGGTTCTCGGCCAGTTCGCCGACGTCTCCGTGGCCGACGACGGCTCGCTCGGCTTCACGTATGCCGGCGCCCTGTGCTCGCTGCGGGCCGTCGCGCTGGGGCCGGGTCTCGAGGTGCTCGCGTTGACGTCGGTCCTCGCGTGGGATCGGCCGTCGTCCGGCGGGTTGCGCGCCAAGGTGGCCGCACGCAACGCCGAGTCCCAGTTCGGGTCGATCTCGGTGGTGGGGCACGGATCGCAGGCCGACGTGATCCTGCGCTACACCTTCCCGGCCACCGGACTCGACGACGAGCCGCTCATGACCATGCTGGTCCTGGTGCTGTCCGGCGTCGAGAAGGCGCGCGTGGGCCTCGTGCCCTGACCGACGACCGTCGCGATCAGGCCTTCGCCGCGCACTCGCTGCACAGGCCGAAGATCTCCGCCGTGTGACTGACGTCGGTGAATCCGTGCTCGCCGGCCACCGACTTGGTCCACCGCTCCACCGCGGCGCCCTCGACCTCCACGGTGAACCCACAGGTGCGACACACCAGGTGATGGTGATGACCGTCGGAGCAGCGGCGATACACCGACTCGCCCGAATCGGTCCGCAGCACGTCGACGGTGCCCGCGTCGGCCATCGCCTGCAGCGTGCGATAGACCGTGGTCAGGCCGATGCCGTCGCCGCGCCGCCGCAACTC
The DNA here is from genome assembly GCF_019834675.1 of Rhodococcoides corynebacterioides. Lineage (GTDB taxonomy): Bacteria > Actinomycetota > Actinomycetes > Mycobacteriales > Mycobacteriaceae > Rhodococcoides > Rhodococcoides corynebacterioides_A. Next base: position 37,186 of record NZ_JABUBU010000008.1, read on the forward strand.
GTCGTGCAGGTCCTGCGCCGAGCGGAACTCGTCGACCGTGTCCAGCAGCTCCGAGATCGCGCTGCGCTGCTTGGTCGACCGGAGACCGACGGTCTTCGCCGCGGTCATCGATCGCCACCGTGCGCAGCACCCTCCGTCGCATGCTCCACGGCATCGACGACGATGTGCGCCAGGTGATCGTCCACCAGCCGGTAGAGCACCTCCCGGCCGGACCGCTCACCGCGCACCACCCCGGCCGCCTTGAGCACGCGCAGGTGCTGGCTGATCAACGGCTGGGTGACGCCGAGCGCGCCGACCAACTCGTGCACGCACCGCGCCGACTCGCGCAGCTGCAGCACGATCGCGATCCGCACCGGCGCGGCGAGCGCGCGCAGCAGATCCCCGGCGCCGGTCAGCACCTCCTTGGCCGGCAGATCCGTCGCCGGGTGGGGAAGGGTCGAGCCGGAATCCGGCACCGCGTGCGGCACGCTCATCGAGAGAACACCCCGTCGTCCAGTCGTCGTTATTGGAAATCGTAATCATTATGATATGCGCGATGGCGCATGTCAACCGCCTCGCTCGGCGGACGCCGTGACGCGAGAGCCCCGGTCGGACGGATAGTCTGATGTGTCGCGGCCGGGACACACCACGTTCCGCCGCGCGACCACCGACTCACGACCCGAGATGGAGAACAGGCCCCGTGGCTCCGAAGTCCAAGATCGATACCGTCGCCAACCTGGCCAAACGCCGGGGACTCGTCTACCAGTGCGGCGAGATCTACGGCGGTACCAAGTCCGCGTGGGACTACGGCCCCCTCGGCGTCGAGCTCAAGGACAACATCAAGAAGCAGTGGTGGCGCAACATGGTCACCAGTCGCGAGGACACCGTCGGCCTCGACTCCTCGGTCATCCTCCCGCGCGAGGTCTGGGAAGCGTCCGGCCACGTCGAGACCTTCTCCGACCCCCTGGTCGAATCGCTCCACACCCACAAGCGCTACCGCGCCGACCACCTCCTCGAGGCCTACGAGGAGAAGCACGGCCACCCGCCGGAGAACGGCCTCGCCGACATCCGCGACCCCGAGACCGGCGAGCCCGGCTCGTGGACCGAGCCGCGCGCGTTCTCCGGACTGCTCAAGACCTTCCTCGGCCCCGTGGACGACGAGGCCGGCCTGCACTACCTCCGCCCCGAGACCGCGCAGGGCATCTTCGTCAACTTCGCCAACGTGCTCACCACGTCGCGCAAGAAGCCGCCGTTCGGCATCGGCCAGATCGGCAAGAGCTTCCGCAACGAGATCACGCCCGGCAATTTCATCTTCCGTACCCGCGAGTTCGAGCAGATGGAGATGGAGTTCTTCGTCAAGCCCGGCGAGGACGAGCAGTGGCACCAGTACTGGATCGACTACCGCATGAAGTGGTACACCGACCTCGGCATCGACCCGGAGAACCTGCGCCTCTACGAACACGCCCAGGAGAAGCTCTCGCACTACTCCAAGCGCACCGTCGACATCGAGTACCGCTTCGAGTTCCAGGGCAGCGCGTGGGGTGAGCTCGAGGGCATCGCCAACCGCACCGACTTCGACCTCTCGACGCACGCCAAGCACTCCGGCCAGGACCTCAGCTTCTACGACCAGGCCGCCGACGAGCGCTACACCCCCTACGTCATCGAACCCGCAGCGGGGCTGACCCGTTCGCTCATGGCGTTCCTCGTCGACGCTTACCACGAGGACGAGGCCCCCAACGCCAAGGGCGGCGTGGACAAGCGCACCGTGCTGCGACTCGACCGACGCCTCGCACCCGTCAAGGCCGCCGTGCTCCCGCTCAGCCGCAACGCCGACCTCACGCCCAAGGCGAAGGACCTCGCGGCCGCGCTGCGTCAGCACTGGAACGTCGAATTCGACGACGCCGGCGCCATCGGTCGCCGCTACCGTCGCCAGGACGAGATCGGCACGCCGTTCTGCATCACCGTCGACTTCGACACCCTCGACGACCACGCCGTGACCATCCGCGAACGCGATTCCATGGCGCAGGAGCGGATCGCCCTCGACCAGGTCGAGGGCTACCTCGCCGCCCGGCTGATCGGGAGCTAGAACCGGCCTCCGGAGCTCCTGACCGTTCAGAACCGGCCTCCGGAGCTCCGGACCGTTCAGAACCGGCCTCCGGAGCTCCGGACCGTTCAGAACCGGCCTCCGGAACTCCGGCCTATCCGCCCCGAGGACCCCGACCCACCGAACGACCGGGGTCCGCCACCGAAACCGCCGTAGCCTCCGCTGCGGCGGTTTCCGTAGGAGCGCCCGCCGCCGAAGCCGCCGCGCAGCACGCTGTCGATCAGCACTCCGGTGAGCACGCCCCCGGCCGTGGACCCACCGCCGTAGCCGCCGGAGTGGCGCGGCCGCTGCGTCGCCTCCCAGTCGGCGACGTCGGCCTGCGCCGCGTGCGACGCCTGCGCGGACAGCGACAGGGCGGCCGCGGCGTGCTGCAGGGCGCGCGGCGCGTCGGACTCGGCGAAGTGCTGCGCCGCCTGCAGGTGCCGTTCCGCCTCCGCCAGCCGGGTGCGGGCCTGCACCTTCACGGCGCCGCTGCGCGACGCGACGAACTCGTTCGCCGCCCGGACCTGCGCGGACGCCGCCGCGAGATCGCGGGCCAGGCGTGCGCGGGCGTGCTCGTCGCGCTGCTGCGCCTCCGTCGCCGCGGCGAGCGCGTCGTCGAGCGCCGCGTCGGCGGCGACGAGCGCGTGCATCGCTCCCAGGGGGTCGGTGGTGCCGGAACGTTCGGCACGGTCGAGCGCGGCGACGGTCGCCGCGCGCGCCGACGCCAACGCCTCGCCGCCGTGCGTCGCCAGCCGGTCCGCCGTCGCCACGTCCGCGCGAGCGTCGGCGATCGCGGCGGGCAACTGGTCGACGGCCGCGACGATGTCCTCGTCCGCGTGATCGACCGCGTCGAGCAGGGTGCGGGCGCGGGTGAGCGCACTCTCGGCGGTGCGCACGGCGGCGACCACCGGCCCCTGCTGACCGACCGGCTGCGCGGCCGCGTCCCGACCGTCGTCGATCGCCGACTCCGCGAGTGCGAGTTGCTCCGTCGCGAGCGTGACGTTGTCGGCCACGGGGGCGAGCACCGACGCGTCGTACCGGGACCGCAACGACTCCAGCGTGGCCGCGCAGCCGTCCAGGCGCGCCGTCTGCTCGACCTGCCGCTGCGTCAACGCGTCGAGCCGCGCGCCGGCGTCGATCAGCAGGTTGCGGATCTCGTCGAACTCGGCGACCTTCTCGTCCAGCACGCGGTCCGCCTCGGCGCACGAGGTGATGATCCGCTCGACCATGCGGCGACGCTCGTCCGGTGACTCCGGGATCGCGTCGTCGAGGCGTTGGCGCAGCTCGTGGGCCTCGGCGAGAGCGCGTCGGGCGTCGGCCAACGCCGTCGTGAAGGGGCGCGCACCCGCCTCGCCGAGTTCGTCCGTCGCCGCGGCCAATTCCTCGGCGCTGGCGCGCACGGCCTCGTCCGTCTCGGTGAGGATTTCGCGCGCCCGCTCGTCGAGCACGTCCGCGGGCAGGGCGGCCAGGGCGGCCGGATCGCTGCCGTCCACCGATCGGGCTGCCTCCACCGCCGCGTGACGACGACGCGCGGTCCGGATGCGTCCGAAGGCGATGGCGCCGACGACCACCAGGATCAGCACGGCCACGGCGACCCACAGGCCGGCGGATCCGGAACCGGTGGAGGAGACGGCCGCGGCCAGTCCCGTGGCGGCGGCGGTGGCGGCCCCGGCCCACTGCTCGCCCCGCAGCGCCGGTTCGATGGAGCTCTGCTCGAGGTTCGCGATCTCGGCGTCGGAGATCGCGGTCTGGGCCTGGGGAACGTTCAGCGTGTAGGACCGCGCCTCGGTGGCCACCGCGAGCAGGATGTCGCGGTCACCGAAATCGCTGGCGACGGCGGTCCGTTCACCCCACTGCGCGTAGGGGACGCCGGAGAAGTCGTCGACCAGCACCACCCACATGCGCAGCCCCTGGTCGGTGTAGAGCCGGTCGACGGCGGCCTGCACCTCGGCGCGGTCACCGTCGTCGAGAACCCCGGACAGGTCCGTGACCTGCTCCGGGACGCGGAGCGGCTGCTCGGCGTTCGCGACGCCGCCGCCCAGCAGGGTGGCGAGCAGGATCAGTGCGGCGAGCACACCGCGGGCCGTTCGCGTGGAGGCCGGAGTCATGGGGCGAACCTACCGCGCGCGAACCCGTGACAGTCGTCATGGAGACGTCGTGACGCACGGCCCGGGAACCGGAGGCGCGCCGCGAGCATCGTCGTTCCCATGACAGCGAACCCACACACCACACCGGCCGTCGAACTCGACGGTCTGCACAAGAGCTTCGGCTCCGTCACCGCGGTCGACGGTCTGTCCCTGACCGTCCGTCCCGGTGAGATCGTCGCCTTCCTCGGCCCCAACGGCGCCGGGAAGACCACCACCCTCGACATGCTGCTCGGGCTGACCCGGCCGGACCGCGGCACGGTCCGCGTTTTCGGCGGGGCGCCGCGCGAGGCGGTGGCGTCGGGTCGGATCTCTGCCGTTCTGCAGTCGGGGGGCCTGCTGCGCGACGTCACCGTCGTCGAGACCGTGCGACTCGTCGCGGCTCTGCACTCGAGTACCCGACCCGTCGACGAGGTCCTGCAGCGCGCCGGCATCGCCGACATCGCCGACCGCGTGGTGGGGAAGTGCTCCGGCGGTCAGCAGCAGCGGCTTCGGTTCGCGCTGGCGCTGCTGCCGGATCCCGACCTGGTGGTGCTCGACGAGCCGACCACCGGCATGGACACGCTCGGTCGTCGCGACTTCTGGGCCGCGATGCGGGCGGACTCCGCGCGCGGGCGGACCGTCCTGTTCGCCACCCACTACCTCGAGGAAGCCGACGCCTACGCCGACCGCATCGTGCTGGTGCGCGCGGGCCGGATCGTCGCCGACGGCACGGCCGCCGAGGTGAAGAACCTCGCGGCGGGGCGACGCGTCACCGCCGTCGTCTCGGACGTCGATCGCGCTGCGCTGCTGCGCATTCCGGGGGTCGACGACGTGCAGAGCCAGGGCGACCGCATCGTCGTCCACAGCACGCGGTCGGACCTGGTGGCGCGCTACCTGCTGACGACCACCGACGCGCGCGATCTCGAGATCGTTCCGCGCAGCCTGGAGGACGCCTTCCTGAGCCTCACCACCGACAGCCCGTCCACCGACAGGCCGACCACCGACACCACCGAGTCCCTCACCACCACCGGGAGTCCCGCATGACCACCACCGTCGACCGTCCGCGCGCCGTGCCCGCCCACGGCGGCTTCAGCCTGCTCTTCCTGGGTCTCGAGCTGCGCCGCCTGCTGCGCAACCGCCGCACCCTCGTCTTCACCCTCGTGATTCCGCCGGTCTTCTTCGCCGTCTTCGGACTCTCCGGCGACCTCCGCACGGAGACGGTCGGCTCGGCCAACGTCACCGGCTACGTCATGGTGAGCATGGCGCTCTACGGCGCGATGCTCGCGACCACCAGCGGCGGCGCCATGGTCTCGATCGAGCGCGGCGTGGGGTGGAGTCGGCAACTGCGGCTCACCCCGCTCGACCCCGTCGCGTACGTCGCCACCAAGGTGGCCGTCGCCATGGCCCTGGGGCTGGTGTCGGTGACCACCGTGTTCGCGGTCGGCGCCCTCACCGGAGCCCATCTCACCGCCGTCGCCTGGGTGACGTGCTTCGTGCTGGCCTGGGTGACCTCCGTCGTCTTCGCCGCGTTCGGCCTCTTCATGGGTTACGTGCTGCCTTCGGAGAACGTCATGCAGATTCTGGGGCCCGGTCTGGCGCTGCTCGCCTTCGCCGGCGGCCTGTTCGTCCCCGCCGGCGGGTGGTTCGCCGACGTGGCGAAGGTCGTGCCCACCTGGGGCGTCGCCACCATCGCCCGCGCTCCGATCGGCGACGTGACGGCCGCGAGTCTCGGCGAGGCGATCGTCAACGTGCTCGTGTGGACGGCGGTGTTCGTCCTCGGCGCCCGGGCGATGTTCCGCCGCGACACCGCCCGCGGTTGACCCCGCGTGACCGACGGGACACGTCTAGCGTGGCGACGATGACGGACATCGTCGCCACGCTCACGGGCCGCGAGGTCGAGCAGCGGCAGCGCCGGGGGTGGCTGTTCGGCGCCATCTGGCTGGCGTTCCTCGTCTACCCGCTGGGGCGGATCCTGCAGTACCCGGGGCCGTGGTCGTGGACGGTCGCCGGATGCGTGTCGCTGGCGCTGTTCGCCGTGGCCTTCCTCGTGGGCTTCCGCGAGTTCCGTCGCCGCCTGCACGACGACGACCGGCGGCCCGAGCAGACCCGGCGCGCGTGGGCCACGCTGGTCCTGCTCACCGCTCTGCTGGTCCCCGTGGTTCCGGCCGCCGGGGATTCCGTGCTCACCGGGTCGGTGTACCTCGCGGTGTTCGGCATCATCACCCTGCCGGGTCGCACGGGTGTCGCGGTGGTCGCCGTCGTCGCGGCCGCCGTGGAGATCCTTCCGCGGGTGGTCGACGGGTGGACCCCCGACAACTCCGCCGCCATCACGGTGGTCGCCGCGGCCATGGCCGCCTGGGGCGTGAAGACGCTGATCCAGCGCAACGCCCAACTGCTCGAGGTGCGGCGGCGCCTCGCCGACCTCGCCGTCGTCGAGGAACGGGAACGCCTCGCCCGCGACGTGCACGACATCCTCGGCCACTCGCTCACCGTCGTCACCGTGAAGGCCGAGCTGGCGGGGCGCCTGATCGAGCACGACCCGCGTCGTGCCAGCGCGGAGATCGCCGACATCGAGGCTCTCGCCCGGCAAGCCCTCGCCGACGTCCGGTCGACGGTCGGCGGGTTCCGGCACCTGCGGCTCGACGAGGAGTTGCTCGGGGCGCGCAGCGCGCTCGACGCGGCGGCGATCGAGCTGCGCCGCCACGGAAACGTCGACGACGTCCCGGAGGACCGACGTGAACTGTTCGCCCGCGTACTCCGCGAGGCGGTGACCAACGTCGTCCGCCACAGCGGCGCCTCGACCTGCACGGTGGACCTGGGACGAGAGCGCATCACCGTCGAGGACGACGGAGTCGGGCCCGGCGCCGGGGGACAGGGTGCCACCGGGTCCGGCCTGAGCGGGTTGGCCGACCTGGTGCGCGACGCCGGCGGGACACTGACCATCGCCCGCGGCACCCGCGGCGGGTTCCGGGTGACGGCGGAGGTGCGCGCATGACCGACTCCATCAGGCTGCTCCTCGCGGACGATCAGTCCCTCGTCCGCGGCGCGGTCGCCGCCCTCCTGGGACTCGAGCACGACCTCGAGGTGGTCGCCGAGGTCGGTCGCGGCGACGAGGTGATCCCGGCCGCGCGGCAGCACCGCCCCCACGTCGCGCTTCTGGACGTCGAGATGCCCGGCGGCGACGGCATCGAGACCACCGCCGCTCTGCGCGCCGCAGTGCCCGACTGCCGAGTGTTGGTGGTGACCACCTTCGGCCGGCCCGGCTACGTCCGTCGCGCGCTCGACGCGGGCGCGAGTGGCTTCGTCGTCAAGGACACTCCGGCGCGCGCCCTCGCGGACGCGGTGCGCCGGGTGCACGCGGGTCTGCGCGTCGTCGACCCCACGCTCGCCACCGAGACGCTGACGGCCGGGACGTCGCCCCTGACGGCACGCGAGCGGGACGTGTTGATCGCGGCGCGCTCGGGCGGCACGGCGTCGGCGATCGCGCGGGAGCTGCACCTGTCGGAAGGCACCGTGCGCAACCACCTCTCGGCCGCGATCGGCAAGACCGGGGCCGCCACCCGGGCCGAGGCCGTGCGGGTGGCGCTCGACAACGGGTGGCTCTGACCGCCTCGCGCGCCGCACACGACCGTCACAGGCGCGGCTGGCAAACTGGTCCGCGATGAGTACGGACTACTACGACGACCGCGACGGGTACCGCGGCACCTCGACCCGCCCACCCCGGTTGGGCTTCGGGGGCACGCTGGCGCGGTGGATCCGTCGGCTGATCGCGGGCGTCGTCCTGGTCGGACTGCTGGTGGTGGTGGGCACGGCCGTGCGGGTCTGGCAGGTGGCGCGGATCGACGACCACACGCCGTCCGACGCCATCGTGGTCCTCGGGGCGGCGCAGTACGACGGCGTGCCGTCCTCGGTGTTCGAAGCCCGGCTGGCGCAGGCGTCGGCGCTGTACCAGGCGGGCATCGCGCCGCTGGTGGTCACCGTGGGCGGCAAGCAGGTGGGGGACAACTACACCGAAGCCGCATCGGGCCGCACCTACCTGATCGACCAGGGGGTCCCGGCGGACGACGTCGTCGCCGTCGAGGAAGGCTCGGACACGCTGCGCAGCATCGAGGCGGTGGCGGCGGAGTTGCAGAACCGCGGACTGAACCGGGTGACCCTGGTGAGCGATCCGTGGCACTCGCTGCGGACGCGCACCATGGCGCAGGACGCCGGCCTGGACGCGTGGACCTCGCCCACCCGGCAGGGCCCCGCCGTCTACACGCGAGAATCGCAGATCCACGGAATCGGCCGGGAGACAGGCGCTCTGCTGTGGTACCAGCTGACCCATCACTCGGCGGACTTCGCCTACACGGCGGGACAGTGATGGTCGCCGACGGGCCCGCCGCCGAGGCCTACACCGACGCCGACGTCGACCGTCGCGTGTCCGAGGCGCCGAAGTCCGCCGGCCTCGCGCCGGAGGCGGCCGCCGAGTCGCGCGGCGCGTTCGCCCGCGACCGCGCACGGGTGCTGCACTCGGCGGCGCTGCGCCGCCTCGCGGACAAGACCCAGGTGACCGGTCCGCGGGAAGGGGACACGCCGCGCACGCGGCTGACCCACTCGCTCGAGGTGGCGCAGATCGGGCGCAGCATCGCCGACGGCATCGGGTGCGACCCCGACCTGGTCGAGCTCGCCGGGCTCGCCCACGACATCGGTCATCCGCCCTACGGCCACAACGGGGAGCGCGCGCTCGACGAGGTCGCCGCGTCCTGCGGAGGCTTCGAGGGCAACGCGCAGAACCTGCGCATCCTCACCGCGCTGGAACCGAAGGTGTTGGGCGACGACGGGCGCAGCGCCGGACTCAACCTCACCCGCGCGTCGTTGGACGCGGCGATCAAGTACCCGTGGACCAGGCCGTCGCCGGGGGCCAAGTTCGGCGCCTACGACGACGACGCCGCCACCCTGGCCTGGGTGCGCGCCGGGGCGCCGGAGCGGCGGCAGTGCCTCGAAGCGCAGGCCATGGACTGGGCCGACGACGTCGCGTACTCCGTGCACGACGTCGAGGACGGCGTCATTGCCGGGCGTATCGACCTACGTTCGCTCGCCGACCCCGCGGAACAGGACGGGTTGGCCGACCTCGCGATCCGCGAATTCCGCGGCCTGGACCGCGACCTCATGTGCGACGCGGCGCAACGGCTCTCCGAGCTGCCCGTGGTCGCCGACGCCGCCGGGTACGACGGCACCCTGGTCCGCTCCGTCGCCCTCAAACGCATGACGAGCGAATTGGTCGGGCGCTTCACCACGGCCGCCGTCTCGTCCACCCGGGAGGCCGCCGACGGACGCGCGGTGCGGCGCTACGACGCCGACCTGTCCGTTCCCGATCTGGTCCGCGCCGAGGTGGCGCTGCTCAAGACCATGGCGCTGCGGTACGTCATGTCCGACGACGGCCACCGCCGCCGCCAGGACCGCCAACGCGACCGCATCCACCGCGTCGCCGCGTGGCTGCTGCACTCCGCACCCGCCTCGCTCGACCCGATGTTCCTGCCGGCCTGGTCCGCCGCCGGTGACGACGCCGCCCGCACCCGCGTCGTCGTCGACCAGATCGCCTCCTGCACCGAGTCCCGGCTGGAACGCATCGACGCCGCCAGCCTCGGCGCGCAGGCGTCGTGGGGTTAGAGCGGCCCGCTCGCCCCTGCGGGGCCGTCGGACCGGACGCCTAGACTGTCCCGGTGGCCGGCCGAATACCCGAACGAGACATCGCGGCCGTTCGTGAACGGACGCGCATCGAGGACATCGTCGGCGAGTACGTCGCCCTGAAGGCGCCGCGCGGCGATTCCATGATGGGCCTGTGCCCGTTCCACGACGAGAAGACGCCGTCGTTCCACGTGCGGCCCAATCACGGCACGTTCCACTGCTTCGGGTGCGGTGAGGGTGGGGACGTCTATACGTTCCTGCAGAAGATGGAGCACATCAGCTTCGTCGAGTCGGTCGAGCAGCTCGCCGACCGGCTGAACTACCGCATCGACTACGAGGGCGGCGGCACCTCCGTCCAGCGGGACCGCGGCACGCGCGCGCGTCTGGTCGCGGCCAACGCTGCGGCGCAACAGTTCTACGCCGAGCAGCTCGGGTCGCCCGAGGCGCAGGCCGCGCGGGACTACCTGACCGAGCGCAACTTCGACGCGGCCGCCGCGCGGCAGTTCGGCTGCGGATTCGCTCCCAGCGGGTGGGACACGCTGACCAAACACCTGCTGAAGAAGGGGTTCGAGTTCGCCGAGCTAGAAGCCGCGGGGCTGGCGCGGCAGGGCAAGCGGGGTCCGATGGACCGGTTCCACCGCCGACTCCTGTGGCCCATCCGCAACCTCGCCGGCGACGTCATCGGCTTCGGCGCCCGCAAGATCTTCGACGACGACACCATGCCCGGCAAGTACGTCAACACGCCGGAGACGTTGCTGTACAAGAAGTCCCAGGTGCTCTTCGGTCTCGATCTGGCCAAGAAGGACATCGCGAAGGGCCACCAGGCCGTCGTCGTCGAGGGGTACACCGACGTCATGGCGATGCACCTGGCCGGCGTGACCACCGCCGTCGCCTCGTGCGGCACCGCGTTCGGTGACGACCATCTCGCGCTGCTGCGTCGGCTGCTCATGGACGACAAGTTCTGGCGCGGCGAGATCATCTACACCTTCGACGGCGACGAGGCCGGGCAGGCCGCGGCGATGAAGGCGTTCTCGGGCGATCAGAAGCTCGCCGGCCAGACGTTCATCGCCGTCGCGCCCGAGGGAATGGACCCGTGCGATCTGCGACTGCGCCAGGGCGACGCCGCGGTGCGCGACCTCGTCGCACGTCGTACTCCGTTGTTCGAGTTCGCCATTCGCGGCGCCCTCGCCGAGTGCAACCTCGACACCGCCGAGGGTCAGGTGGAGGCGCTGCGCCGGACCGTCCCGATGGTCGCGCAGATGAAGGACCGCGCGCTGCGGGACAACTACGCGGCGCGCCTGTCCGGCTGGGTGGGGTGGATCGACGAGCGCATGGTGGTCGGCCGGGTCCGCGAGGAGGCCGCGAAGATCGCCAAGGGCGCGGCGCCCGCCCCGCTGCGTCGACCGTCCAAGTCCAGCGAGGACTCCGCGGCACCGGCAGGCCCCGCCCACCCGCGTCGGGACGACCCCACGCTGTGGCCGCAGCGCGAAGCGCTCAAGGCGGTGATGCAGCACCCGGGCATCGCGGGCTCGGTGTTCGACTCGCTGCCCCCGGAGACCTTCGGCCACCCCGCGTACGCCGCGGTCTCGGACGCGGTGCGCGAAGCCGGCGGCACCGCGGCGGGACTCGGGGGAGGGGAGTGGCTCGATGCCGTCGGCAAGAAGGCCGAGACGAAGGGCCTACGGTCCCTGGTGACCGAGCTGGCGGTCGAGCCGATGCCCATCTCGGAGGAGGCGACCCCGCGCTACATCTCGGGCGTGCTGGCCCGGCTGCAGGAAGTCTGGGTGGGCCGTCAGGTCGCCGAGCTGAAGTCCAAGCTCCAGCGCATGTCGCCGGTGGAGAAGCCGGACGACTACAACGCGCTCTTCGGCGACCTCATCGCGCTCGAGCAGTACCGCCGCAGCCTGCTCGAGCAAGCCGTCGGCAGCACCACCGACGCGGAGTTCCCCGCGATCTAGAGCTGGTCGCGCGGAACGAACACCTGGGTGTCGTCGTACTGCTTCATGGGCTCGAGCTTCGGCTGGGTGCTCAGCGAATCGGACAGCTTCTGCCGGCTCGCGGTGACGATCTTCTTGGTGGCCGGGCTCGACGCGACAGCCTTGGTCGCGCGGGAGATCTGCTCGTAGCGACCGCGGCCGGCCTTGGTGCCGAGCACGTATCCGGCTGCGACGCCGACCAACAAACGCATCATGAGTGCAGCGGTCCTCTCGGTGGTCGGATGACGGGGTGTCCATCCTGCCCGATGGCATACCCCGGCGCGTGCACCCCACCCCTCGCCCGACGCCCGGACACGAGAAAGCCCCGGATCGACGACGCGCGATCCGGGGCTGTTTCCGAGCTCCCCCATCTGGACTTGAACCAGAAACCCTTCGATTAACAGTCGAATGCTCTGCCAATTGAGCTATGGGGGAATGCAGCAGCCGGTGCGTGACCGGCCGAGATGAGACTCTAACTCATAGCACCCGTGCACTGCCAAATCGCCTGGTACCACCCGTTCCCCACACCCCGAGCAGGGCGAAGATCAGCAGCACCACACCCGATCCGACGCCCGCCGTCAGGTCCGTGGCGACGGCGGGCGCGCCCGCGAACGCGAGCGCCAGCCCCGCCACACCGAGGGCGGTGAGAGCCCCGCCGAGCACGTGGAACAGCCGCAGCCGCCACAGCACCGCGAGCACGACGAAGTGGATGCCGACGACGGTGGCCACCCACGCGACACCGGCCTGCGGGTGCCCGGCCGCCGCGACGACGCGCACGCCGATCACGATGGCCACCACCTCGGCCGCGACGACGGCCCAGTAGCCGCGCCCGAACGGCCGCACCGACGGCGGGGTGGCCGGCTCGGGGCCGCGCGCGATGCCTACCAGGACCGCCGCCGTGGCCGCCACGGCGACAACCACGAGCGCGGCCCGGACGACGGTTGGGGAGCTCGCGGAGTTGACGAGCACGAACACCAGGCCGAACGCCGCACCGATCAGCGATCCGAGGTGCTGGGGGGCGAGGCGTCGGGAAGACATGCCCGTCAGTCTGACTCAGGATCGGTCCGGTGAGGGGTAATCACTGTCGATAGGGGCTCCGGGAGCGAAATACATTGCCCTCCGCATCGTCTTTGGGTTCCCGCGAGATGCCGAAGCGCCACATCAGCGGACCCACGAGGCGATCGAACACCGCGGGGACCAGGGTGTAGCCGGCGGCCGCGGCCTTGTTGACGTAGCCGAACACCGCGTCGGCATCGCGCTCGCGCTGGGGCTTGCGCACCACACGGTCGACGGCGCGGGCGATGACCTCGGGCGTGGTCACCGGCGGCGGGGGCGAGCCGGCGCGGCCGACCACGGTGGCGGCCTGCTCGTAGATCGGGGTGCGGACGGCACCGGGCGCCACCGAGCTGACGTGGATGCCGGGGTACTTCTGCATCTCCTGCTGCAGCGTGCGGGTGAGGCCGCGCAGGCCCCACTTGGCCGTCACGTAGGTGCCCATCCAGGGCACGGCGATGCGGCCGAGGAGCGACCCGATGATGACGAGGTGCCCGTGGCCCTGGTCGCGGTAGACGGTCAGGACCGAGCGCGCGACGTTGGCGGCCCCGATCAGATCGACGGAGATCGCGTGGTCGAAGACCTCTGCGGGGGTGTCGAGGAACGTGCCGTAGGACATGACCGCGGCGCTGTGGACGCACACGTCGAGGCGCCCGAATTGCTCGATGCACTCGGTGACGACCTTCTGGACCTCGTCGCCGTCGGCGACGTCGACGGGCTTGACCGAGACCTCACCGGCGCCGCGACGACGGCACTCGTCCGCGACGTCCTCGAGACCGTCGCGCCCCCGTGCGCACAGGACGAGCGACCATCCCCGTTCGGCGTAGAGGTGAGCGGTGGCGCGGCCGATGCCGCTGGATGCTCCGGTGATCAGGGCGGTGCCGGGACCGGGCCGGTCGTGACGGGACGAACTGGTGGACGACATGATGCCTCGCAGACGTGCGCAGGACGCGCACCGAGATGGAATCGAACGAGGCGCCGAGGGTTGGACGCCGGGAACCGCGATCGCAGGTGCCGCGGGTGATGTGAAGGGTTCGGGGCCGCTGCGCCCCGCGGACGTCCTCGCTACCGCGAGGTGGAGTCGTCCTTGCCGCGGGAGAGTCGCAGCGAGCGACCCCGCTCGACGTGCTCGGCGTCCTTCTCCGCGTTCTTCTCCGAGACGCGGGTGTCCCGCTCCGGCAGCTGCAGGTGCTCCTCGGCCCGCAGGCCGGCCTGCAGTTCGCGTCCCCGCTCGAGCTCGGAGTCGAGTTCGGCGCCGAACAGCAGCGCGAGGTTGGTGATCCAGAGCCAGAGCAGGAAGACGACGACGCCGGCCAGCGATCCGTACGTCGCGTTGTAGCTCGAGAAGTTGGCGACGTAGAACCCGAACAGCGCCGAGGCGACGATCCAGGTGACGATGGCCAGCGCGGCCCCCGTGCTGACCCACCGGAACTTCGGCTGCTTGACGTTGGGTGTGGCGTAGTAGAGCACCGCCACCGCGACGATCACCAGGATCAGGATGATGGGCCAGCGCGCGATGTTCCAGACCATCAGGGTGGTGTCGCCGAGGCCCACGGCGTCGCCGATCGCCTTCGCCACCGGTCCGCTGACGGCGAGCATCAGGGCGCCCGCGGCGAGGCAGATCAGGCCGATCAGGGTCACCAGCAGCATGACCGGGCGCAGCTTCCACACCGGCCGTCCCTCGTCGACCTCGTACATCCGGTTCATCGCGCGACCGAACGCGCCGACGTACCCGGAGGCGGACCAGATAGCGCCCGCGAGACCGATGATCAGCGCGAGCCCGGCGGTGGGCGTCGCCACCAACTGGGCGATGGGCTCGCGCAGCGAGTCGACGGCCGAGGACGGCCCGAGGTCGGAGACGATGTCGAGCACCGCGTTCACCGTGCGCTCGCCCTGCCCGAAGACGCCCAGCAGCGACACCATCGCGAGCAGCGCCGGGAAGATCGACAGCACCGCGTAGTAGGTGAGGGCGGCGGCGAGGTCCGTGCACTGGTCCTTGGAGAATTCGCGCGCCGTCTTGCGCACCACGTAGAAGAACGACGGCTTGGTCAGATCGGTCGGCGAGTCGGGTTTGCGGTCGTCGTCCGGATCGTGCGACGTCGACGGGTCGGCGGCGGTCGGTCGCGTGGTGGTCATACCGACCGTCTTCCCCTGCGTCGGGCGGGGGAAACCGTGGACGTGCCCTCAGGTGTGGTCGGACAGCGGCGGCGTGGGGGCGTCGGCGACGGTGTGCACGCCGCGGACGAACTCGGCCAGGG
The DNA here is from genome assembly GCF_019834675.1 of Rhodococcoides corynebacterioides. GTDB lineage: Bacteria > Actinomycetota > Actinomycetes > Mycobacteriales > Mycobacteriaceae > Rhodococcoides > Rhodococcoides corynebacterioides_A. The sequence goes on from NZ_JABUBU010000008.1 coordinate 52,334, forward strand.
CGTCGCGGGCCGTGTACCGCGGAGTCCACCCCAGTTCGGTGCGCGCACGGTCGGTGTTCATGACCGGCAGGCGCAGGACCGCGTCGAACAGGCCGGGGTCGGTGGGGACCAGGCGGGCCGTGAACAGGGCATCGAGCGCGAGCCGCACCGCCCCGGCGGGAACCGGGAACAACCGCGCTCCCAGCACGTCCGCGAAGGTCCTCGGAGCGATGACGGGATCGGCGGCGACGTTGAACGGCCCCGCCACCTCGGTGGTGGCCGCTGCCGCGAACGCGCGTCCGACGTCCTCGGTGTGCACGCCCTGCAGCACCAGCCCGGGCACGTCGGGAAAGAGGGGGATCAAGCCGGGGCGGACCAGTCGCGCGGGAACGAGCGGCCCGCCGAACAACTTGCGCTGCTCGGTGGCGGCTTCCTCGCGGAAGACGAAGCCGGGCCGCATCCGGACGACACGAACCGAGGGGTGCGCGGCCTCGAATCCGTCCAGGACGCGTTCGAGGTACGACTTCTCGCGGGTGTACGCCGCGCCCTGCCACCCGTGGGTGGGCCAGGACTCGTCGACCGGGCGGTCCTTCGGGCCGGGTGCGTACGCGCCGACCGACGACGCGTGGACCAGGGCGGGGACGCGCGCCGCGGCCACGGCGTCGAACACGTTCATGGCGCCCACCACGTTGGCGTTCCACGTCGCGATGGGATCGCGGGTCGGTTGGAACTGCCAGGCCAGGTGGACGACGACGTCGACTCCCTCGAACAACGGCGCCAGGTCGTCGCGGGCGATGTCGGCGGCCGCGACCCGCGTCTTCGGGGGCGACCAGGCGTCGGGATCGGGTGCGCGGCGGGCGATCGCGAGGATCGCGCCGACGCGGTCGTCGGCGGCGAGGGCGTCGACGACGGCGGTGCCGAGGTTGCCGGTGGCGCCGGTGACGGCGACGGTCAGGCCGGGTGCACTGGTGGGGTTGCTCACCGGCCTGCGATACCCGCGGCGGTGGGGTGGAAACGACCCGATCAGGGCCGGTCGGTGAGGTACCCGCCGCCGTGCGGGAAGAACTCCGCCGCGGGGACGGTCCGGCCGTCCGCCGTGCGCACCTCGTCGATCACGAGTGCCCGGTTGCGGCCGAGGTGGGCCGAGGGGCCGGCGACGACGGCCATGCCGTCGCCCTCGTGGATGAACACCCGTCCGGGGGTGCCGCCGTAGAGGCAGGTGGACACGTGGGCGCGGGTGATGTCGATGCGCTGCCCGCGGTGGTGGGTCCAGGCGCCGGGGTAGGGATCCGACTGCGCACGGATCAGCCGGTCGATCTCCTCGGCCGGCCAGGTCCAGTCGATGCGGCTGTCGAGGTCCGATCGCTTGTGGAAGAACGTGCGCTGCGTCAGATCCTGCGGCGTCCAGACGGCCGTGCCGTTCTCGATGGCGGCGAGTGCCTCGGTCAGGACCTCCGGAATGAGGTCGATGGTGGCCTGGACCAGCTCGGTCGCGGTGTCCCGCGGGCCGATGGGGACCGCGCGCTGGATCACGACGTCGCCGGTGTCGAGTTCGTCGTCCATGCGGTGCGCGGTCAACCCGGTCTCCGCGGCGCCGCTGATCAGCGACCAGATGACGGGGGAGAAGCCGGTGAAGCGGGGCAACAACGAGTCGTGCAGGTTCAGCGTGCCGTGCGGGGGCGCGTCGAAGATGTGGCGCGGCAGCTTGGTGCGCCAGTTGTTGGCGATCGCGATGTCCGGTGCGGCGTCGCGCAGGCGCGCCTCGAGTTCGTCGTCGGGACGCTGCGCCAGGTGTACCGGGATGCCGTGCGCCCGCGCGAGGTCCTCCACGGAGTCCGCCCAGATCGTCTCGTAGGAGTGCTCGCTCGGGGGGTGCGTGACCACGAGGACCACCTCGTGCGGGGAGTCGAGGAGGGCCTGCAGGGTGCGGTGACCCCAGGTCTGATACCCGAACATCGCAACGCGCATGCGGGATAGATTAGCCTAACCTTCCTCGCGTGCGACGCCGGGTGGTCAGCCCCGGAGCATCACCGGAACCCCCTGGTACGGGGCGAGCGTCATGGGGAAACTGCCGAGCTCGTCGACCGTCCCGATCTCGTGATCGGTGAACAGGTCGATCACCGTCGCGCCGCCGGGCAGGTGCTTCGACTGCACGGTCGCCACGATCTCGTCACCCGTGAAGTTCAGGACCGTGGCCGAGATCGCCCCGTTGGCCAGCTGGTGCACCATCACCAGCAGCCCCTTGTGCGACACCGACGGCACGTCGAGCTGCGTGGCGGTGGCGATGCCGTAGCGGTTCCGCACGTCGAGCACACGGGAGAGCTGTCGGACGAACGACTGCGCGTCCGCCATCTGTTCCGGCAGCGAGCCGTAGAGACTGCGCCCGCGCGGAATGCCGGACTCGGACCTCGTCGCCTCGGGCGCGTAGTTCATCAGATCGTGCGCGCCGCGGTTGATCCAGCGGGTGTCGCCCTCCGCGATCAGGTCGGCCACCTCCTCGGCCGGCACGGGCAGCACGCCGCACAGGTCCCATCCGGACAGCGCGAACACGCCCGGCTGCAGCGCGTTGTACATCGCGAGCAGCAGGTGCGCCTGCTTGACCGTCTCGATGTCGCGGTCGTCCATGCGGTCGAGGTCGCGGATGCCCAACGACGCGGTGATGACCGACGCCGTGGTGCAGGCGATGCCGTTGTTGGTGAACGTGCGGTTGTACGGCGCCCACCGGCCGGTGAGTCGCTCGCACAGTTCGGCGCGGATCTGATCACCCAGATCGCCGCCCGTGATCACGTCACCGCCGTAGGAGAACTCGTCCTCCTTGTGCAGCGTCGCGAAGTGCACCAGCTCGAACGTCATCTCGTCGTGGTTCTGCAGCGCGTGCACCAGCGAGCCGGTGTCGACGCCGTGATCGCGCGCGAGGTTCATCGTCAACCGCAGGAACTCGGTGTTCCCCATGACCAACGCGTGGTGGTACGCCGGGCGGTTGATGAAGTCGTACGACAGGTCCGCGCCGCTGCCGCCCATCGCCTTGATGTCGTCGATGGTGAGGTTGAGTTCCTGGAAGGTGAAGCCGCCCATCTTGCGCACCACACTCGCGATGAGGTGGTTCGCGGCCTCCGACAGCGGATGGCCCTCCGACCAGCCGGGCCCCTCGGTGCGACGCTCGACGCCGAGGAAGCCGTTGGCGTCCAGACGGAGGGCGCCCGCGCCGAGGTCGGCGATGGAGTGGCACGCGTCGCCGATGACCAGCCGCATCCCGGCGAACGACGGGTCCAGCCAGTTGATCGACGGCTGCCCCGCCTTGAAGTAGTGGAGGTAGACCCAGCGCCGCTCCACGCCGTCGACACCCCGGATGATGGGGGTGGCGCTCCAGTTGGTCTCCTTGACGCCCATCTCGTAGAAGATGACGCGCTGCAGTTGACCGACGATGTAGCCGGCCCTGGCCAGTTCGGCCTCGGCGTCCGCGTCGATGTTCACCGAGTCCCGGCCCGCCCCGACCTTGGGCAACAGATGCCAGTCCTGCGGCTCGATCTCCACCATGTGGTAGATGCCGGGGTAGTCGGAGTAGGCCATCTCGGCGAGCCGGAAGTCGGCACCCTTGCCGGTGTGGCCCGGCACGATGTCGTCGATGACGATGCCCTCGTACGCCGAGGCGACCACGCAGAGGCGACGGAACTCCTCCTCGGACCCGAACGCCGGGTCGATCTGCATGCTCACCCGGTCGAAGTGCCCGTCGACGGACGGGGTGGCGTGCCAGCCGTGCAGCCCGCCGGCCTCCTTCACCGGACCGGTGTGCACCGCGGTGATGCCGATGTCCGAGAACAGCTGCCACAGCGACTCGTCGCCGAGCGTGGCCAGGAAGCTCTGGCCCGGCGAGGCGATGAGCGAGATGGGGTAGGCGGTGAACCAGACCGGGGCGCGCTCGACGGCGCCGCGCGGATCGGGCGAGGCGTACGGGTTCTGCCACATGCTGCCCTTGCCGGACAGCTGCTCGGCGATCAGCTTCGCGTCCTGCAGCATGGACCGCTGCACCAGCCAGGACACGTACTCGGGGTTGTCCGCCGCGGCGTCGCTGCGCGGGACGTCGCCCGCCGTCCGGTAGGCACGTCGCACCGAGGGCTTGAGCGGACGAGGTCGAGCCGGATAGAAGCTCTCGTCGTACGTGATCTCGCTGGGCTCGTGCTGCACTTCCGGATCCACAGTTCCTCCGCTTTCGCCTGATCGCTCGGATACGACTGTTCCCGCGTGAGCACACGGACGGCCGGGTCGGGGACATCCCGGCACCGTCGGGCGTCTACCCGACGCCGTGCTCGCCGAAACGAGTAGCGCCCTCGGGCGAGCCTACGCAGCCGGATCCCGTCTGTTCCGGCCGGTTCGCGCCCCGTGTGATCGAATATCACCATGGACACCGAGGGGCAGGCCCGATCGAGCCTGACGCCCGCGCGGCTCGGGGAAATTCTCGGGGCGCTGGGCAGTCGCATCGAGGACACCGATCAGGTGGTCGAACTGCTGCAGCGCGCCGTCGACCTCGCCCACGACATCATCCCCGGTGCCGACAGTTGCGGCGTGACAATCGATTTCGACGGCGCCACCTACACCGCGACGTACACCGACGAGCTGACGCTGACGGTCGACCGTCACCAGTACGAGGCCGGTGAGGGCCCGTGCCTGCACGCCTCGCGCACCGGCGAGAGCGTGGTGGTGAACTGCACCGAGCAGGACGAGCGGTGGCCCGAGTTCACCGACGCCGCCCGCGCGGAAGGTGTGCTCTCGGTGCTCGCCTCACCCATCCGGACCCTGGACGGGGTGATCGGCTCCTTCAATCTCTACGGCCTCGCCGAACGCGCCTTCGACGATCTCGACACCGACGTCCTCGAGGGCATCACGACGACGGTGGGTCGCGCCATCGGTGAGCACGCGCGCTACAGCGACGCGACGTCGGCCGTGCGCGGACTGCGTGAGGCCATGGAGCAGCGAGCGCCCATCGAACAGGCCCGCGGCATCATGATGGCGATGGACGGCGTCGACGCCGAGGCCGCGTTCGCGACGCTCACCGCCGAGGCGCAGCGCCGGGGCATGCGCGTCCGCGACGTCGCGGCGGAATTCGTCCGGTCGACGTCGGCGCGAGACCACTCCGCCGAGTGACCGGGTCCTAGCCCGCGCGTCGGGTCCGGAGCATGTCCGTCATGGTCTCGGCGTCGGTGGGTTCGGCGAGCCAGAAGCCCTGAGCCAGATCGCATCCGCTCTCACGCAGCCGCTCGAACTGCGCCTCCGTCTCCACTCCCTCGCCCACGACGGTGACGTCGAACGCATGGGCCAGCGACACGATCGCCGACACGATGGCCTCGGGTCGCTTGCCGGGCATGGCCTGGATGTAGCTCTGGTCGATCTTGAACGCCTGAATCACCGGATAGCGGTTGAGGTAGGTGACCGAGCTGTGTCCGCTGCCCAGATCGTCCAGCAGGATCGACACCCCCATGCGGTGCAGCTCGGTGAGGGCGTCGCGCACCTGGGCGGTGTCGGCGAGCCACACGGTCTCGGTGATCTCGAGCCCGAGGCGCCCGACCGGCAGGCCGGTGTCCGCGAGCACCCGGGCGACGGCCGAGACGAAGCCGGGCTGCCGCAACTGCAGCGCCGAGACGTTCACCCGCACACCGATGTCGGCGATGGCCTGCCACTCGGCGGCCTGCCGGCACGCGGAGTGCAGCGCCCACAGGCCCAGTCGGTCGATCTGGCCGGTGCGCTCGGCGATGGCCACGAACGTCTCCGGACTCACCGACCCGAGCGTCGGGTGGTCCCACCGCGCGAGCGCCTCCACCGCCGCGATCCGCCCGGTGTCGATGTCGAAGATGGGCTGGTACGCCAGCGTCAGGTACCGGCTCTCCAGCGCGGCCCGCAGGTCCGCCGACAACGCCAACTGCAGGCGTCGGTGCTCGCGATCGTCCCGATCGAACAGGGCGAGATGGCCCCGGCCGGTGTCCTTCGCGCGGTACATCGCGACGTCGGCGCGGCGGACCAGCTCGTTGACCGGGACGTCCGTCGTGGTGACCGCGACCCCGATGCTGGCCGTGATGACCAGATCGTTCCCGTCCACCGAGACCGGGGCGCGGACGGCGTCGGCATAGTTCGCGGCCGCGGCCACCGCGTCGTCCTCGTCCCGCAGGTTCTCGCACACCACGACGAACTCGTCGCCGCCGAGCCGGGCCACGGTGTCACCCGGCCGCGACGCTCGGGCCAGCCGCGCGGACACCTGGATCAACGCGGTGTCGCCGGCCTCGTGGCCCAACCCGTCGTTGATCGACTTGAAGTCGTCGAGGTCGATGAGCATGACGGCGGTGCAGGTACCCGCGGTCACGCCGCGCTGCACCGCGGATCCGATGCGGTCGTGGGCGAGCGCGCGGTTGGGAAGGCCGGTGAGCGGATCACGCAGGCTGCGGTACCGCAGCTCGCGCTCCACTCCGACACGGTGCACCGCCGCCGCCAGCACGTCGGCCACCTCGTCGAGGATGGACGGCTCCGGCACGACGTCCGACGAGCGCGCCGGGGCCACGAGCGGACCGGGCGCGGCCCCGACACCGGTGACGTTCAGGCCGAACACCGCGAGCACGCCCCACGGACGACCCGCACCGTCGATGGGGACCGCGACGGCGTTCCCGAGTCCCGCGCCCAGCATGGCGTCGGCGTCGACCCGGTCGTCCCCCGGGTCACCGCGCCACAGGATCGGCGCGCCGGTTTCCCCGACGAGGGCCGGAACGGAGTCACCGCTGCGCGCCGCGGCGGCATCGGCGTCGCCGGTGACGGCGACCGTCTCGACGGTGGCGGGGTCCGCGTGCACCCGCGACACCGTCGCGAGGCGGGCGCCGAGCAGGTAGGCGACCGTGTCCGCGGCGGCGGCCAGCAGATCGTCCATCCGACCGCGCAGCGCGAGGCGGGACAGCTCGGCCAGCAGGTCGTGGCGCTCGACGGCGTCGCGCGACGCCCGCAGGACGGCCTGCAGCGGGTCGTCCGCACCTTCCGGCCCGTCGAGCGTGGGGGCCGGGGTGCGCAGGGTGGCGACGATCAACGGGTCGTCGTCCCGATCGTGAACAGCGAACGCCGAGGTCGACACAGGCACCCTCTCTCCGGACGACAACGCCACCTCGGCGCGGCCGAACCACGTATCACCCGCCCGAACCGTGCCCGGTGAACCCGGAATCCCGGCCGCGGGCACCTCGAGCGTCCAGGACTCGGCGGACGCCGCATGGTCCGCGAGGCGCAGACGTGCCGCGCGGTTGGCGCGCACGACGCGTCCGTCCGCGCGCACGAGCAGAACAGGGGCGGGGGAGCGATCCACCGCCGCGCCGACGGCGCGGACCAGCGCGGTGGGCCCGTCCTCCGGTTCCTGCTCGATCGCCGCCACTGACCGTCCTGCGCCCTCCGGTACTGCGGTGCCCGCGTCTCGCCGCCCGCCGTAACGAGGCCACGAGACGGCGAACAGCCGACGAAACAAACTGGAAGTTCAAAATGTAGCAGAAACCGAGACGATCCGACCGATCGACGAGGTCGCGCGAGGTTGCCCGAGCAGGGGGGTGGCCGCACCACGGCGACGCCGGGCGTGAGGGGGAACGAGGGTGGGGCGGGCGGGGCTCGAACCCGCGACCAATGGATTATGAGTCCACGGCTCTGACCGACTGAGCTACCGCCCCGTCGCGCCCGGCGGTGACCCGCGGCGGCGCGGGCCATACGTTACCCGGTCGGTCGGCCGCGGTTGCCGCGGTGATGTCGGGGTACGCGACGGCCATGAGCGAGTCCGAGAACGAACGCCAGAGCGAGTCCCCCGTGTCGGAGGATCCGTCGCACACCTCCGAGCGGCCCTACGACTCGACCCGCGATCCGGACGCGGATCCGGACGAGCTCGAGGATGCCGCCGGGACGCAGCCGGACCAGGCGGAGGGCGAGTGAGCCGGGTCAGGACGGGGTGAGGACGCCGACCCGCAGCATGTCGTAGACGGTGTCGGCGGGCTCCGGGCGGGCGTAGAGGTATCCCTGCGCGCGGGTGCAGCCGAGTTCGAGCAGCGCCTCCCGCGCCGCCACCGTCTCGAGCCCCTCGGCGATCAGGTCCAACCGGTACGCCGTCGCGAGGGTGACGACGGCGCCGACGATGGCGTGGTCGTCGGCGTCGGTGTCGAGGTGGGCGACGAACTCGCGGTCGATCTTCACGGCGTCCACCGGCAGCGTCTTCAGGTGCGAGAGCGAGCTGTATCCGGTACCGAAGTCGTCGATGGCGACGCGGACGCCCAGGTCCCGAACCGCCGCGAGGGCGCGGGCGGCCAGTGTGACGTCGTGGACGACGGCGACCTCGGTGATCTCGATGCACAGGTCGCCGGGCGCGAGTCCGTGGCGCTCCAGCGTGGCCGCCACGACGCCGACGAAGTCCCGCGAGACCAGTTGCGCCGGAGAGACGTTGACCCGCAGCGTGATCGAGAGAGCGCCGAGCCGACGACGCCAGGAGGCGAAGGTCCGGCAGGCGTCGTTCAGCACCCAGCGGCCGAGTTCGGTGGCCAGGTTGACCGACTCCGCGATGCCGACGAACTCGACCGGCGGAATCATCCCGCGCGTCGGGTGCATCCATCGGACCAGAGCCTCGACGGCCGTGATGCGGCCGGTGGGCAGGTCGATCTCCGGCTGGAAGTGCAACAGCAGCGCGTCGTTCTCGATGGCCGCACGCAGATGCAGCTCGATGTCGTTGCGCAGCGCCGTGCGTCGGCGGATCTCGTCGGTGAAGAGCGAGACGGCGTTGCCGCCGGCGGTCTTGGCGGCCAGCGCGGCCTGGTCGGCGCCGGCGATGACGGAGTCGACGGTGTCGAGGCCCGGCCGGGCCACGGCCACCCCGATGCTCGCGGTCCGGGAGACCACGTCCCCCGCCAGTTCGACACGCGCGGTGACCGACATCAGCAGACGGCACGCCTCGACGTAGGCCTCGTCCTCGGTGTCGGCGTCGGGGAGGACCAGGACGAACTCGTCTCCGCCCCACCGGCACAGCAGCAGATCGTCGTCCGAGAACCGGCGCAGTCGGTCCGCGACGGTGCGCAGGAACTCGTCGCCCGCGGTGTGCCCGAGCACGTCGTTCAGGGCCTCGAGGCGGTCCAGATCGAAGTAGAGCACCGCGAACCGGGGCCGACCCGCCGCCAGCCGCGCGGTCAGCTCGTCGGTCATGCCCCGGCGGTTGAGCAACCCGGTGAGGGCGTCGTGCCGGGCGGCCCAGCGCAGTCGGTCCTCGGCGAGAACCCGTGCCTGGACCTGGGAAAACAGCGAGGCGGTGGCCTTGAGTGCACTCAGTTCGTCGTCGGTCCACTGGCGGTCGCCCTGCGCCACCAATCCCAACACCCCGGTGGTGGCCGGACCCGACCGCAGCGGCACCGCCACCATGGACACCGCACTCATGCCCGACGCCGATTCCACCCGTTCGGCGTACTCGCGGGCGGGGGAGCCGGGCCGGAACACCAGGGGTTCCCGGAGATGTTCGGTGGCGGCGAAGACCGGGTCGGCGTCGGCGAACTCGACGACGCCGAGCGGGTCCGGATCCGGAACGTGCTCGCGCGGCGGCCATTCGGCGATCAGCGTGGTCGACCGATGGTGGGAGTCGTGGTGACGGAGGAACACCGTGTCGACGCCGAACCAGGCCTGCAGGTCGCGGAGACCGGCGCGGTACGCGGTGGTGGCGGTGAGGGCGTCGGCGCCGATCAGGTGTGTCGCGACGCGGGTGACCAGTACGTCGAGGCTCGGTGAGCACTCCACCGTCGGTGCCTCCTCGCCCGCGCCGGCGAACGCATCCGCTTCGGCGCGTTCGGGAATCGCACTGTTCGGATCCCGGCGCGACAATACCGCGCACGGGCGCGTCGCACCCGTCCGTGACCGGTCGCGCGTCACCCCCGCCTGCGACGGCTCGGCGGGGCCGGCGCCGCCCCGTGGGACAGGCGCATCACCAACCCGATCGACGCCGTCGGATCGACGCCGAACAGACCCAGGAGACGCGACCGCAGTGCGGCCAGGACGTCGGCGTGACGCGGCGCGAGTTCCCGGAACTCCGAGTCGGTTCGCGCGTACAGGAACACCGGGGACACCGGGTGCACCGCGAGGCCCCAGCGCTCGGCGGTGATCCAGACGCGTTGCACGGCCCGCCCGCCGCGGACGAAATCGGTGGGCCCGTCGCCGTCGACGACCACCACCCCGACGGCCGACGTCGCGGCGAGACGATCCCGCGCGTCGTCACCCAGGGCGGATCCGGTGTCCCAGTTCGCGAGATGGGCCATGACCTCGGGTCGCCGCGCCACGTCGAGCTTGACCAGGTCGGTGCGGTCCATGGCGAGGGTGTCGACGTCGATTCCGGTGTCGGGGTCCGCATCTCCCGGCCACCGCAGCTCCGACATCATCTCCGCGTGCAGGTGCGGGGTCAGGTAGCGAACCCGGTCCGATTCCGCGAGGATCTCGCCGATCTCGGTCAATGCGACCCGGTCGCCGGTGAGCACGAACCGGCATCCCTCCGCGGCCGCGGCGTCGGCGAGAGCGCCCGCCGTCGCGGCGTCGACCGGGTGCGGCGTGCCGTGGTGCCGGTTGGTCGCCCGCGTGGTCATCGCGGGGAACAGCTCCGCGTCCGCCCGGCACATCGCGCCCGACCCCACCGTCACCTCCGCCCGGACCACGTCGTCCCCGAGATCGGTCACCGTCTCGGTCGTCGAGAACCCTTCCGCGGCGGCGGTGATGCGCGCGTTCAGCACCGCCGCGCCCACGGCGACCGCGCTGCCGCGCCGACGCACGTCCAGTCCCGACGTTCGCCGCGGATCGAGGGTGACGGTCACGGACCGGTCGGTGGTCTCGACGATCCAGGGCTGGACGTTGCCACCGGACGGAGCGCGCCGCGTGTAGTACGCGAGGCGGTCGGCGAGGGTGGTTCCGGCGTCGTCCGGCGCGCGGCGGGCCGGGACCGGGGCCGCCGGCTCCGCAGTGCGAATCACGCTGTCGCCGAGCCGGTCCAGGACCGCGTCGACGTCGATGCGGACGCGGCCCGAGGGCAGTGCGTCGCCCCGGGCCCAGCGCCGCACCGCCGCGGCGACGGTCGCTCCGCCCAGGGCGACGTCGCCGCCGAGCTGGGGCCACGTCGACACCGTGCGATCGACTTCCACCATGGAGGCGGCGAAGCGCGCGGACACCTGATCGGCTCCGAGGATGGCCATGACGTACGGCACCTTGTCGTGCGTGCTCAGCCCGGCCACTCGGTCGGAGGTGACCACGCCCGCCGAGCCGTGGAAGAGCGGGCGGTCGGGTTCGAGGTCGAACCGTTCGACGTCCAGCAGGCCCCGGTCGGAGGTCTCCATGATCACTGGAACACGCTGTCGCCGTGCGGCTTCCCGGACCAACACCTTGACGTCGAGGGAGTCGCACTCCTCGATCACCAGGTCGACGCCGGCGACGAAGTCGTCGACGGACTCCGGAGCGATGCCCTCGGGTCGGCAGCGGACGTCGAGGTAGGGATCGAGTTCGGCGATACGCCGGGCCGCGACGTCGGTCTTGGGCACGCCGAGGTCGAGGACGCCGGCGGGAATGCGGTTGAGGTTCGACAGGTCGAGGGTGTCGAAGTCCGCGAGATGCAGTTCGCCGCACAGGCCTTCGAGAGCGAGGGTGTGCGCCACCGCATGGCCCACGCTGAGCCCGACGACGCCGATCCGCACGCTCCGCAGTCGCTCCTGTTCCGCCGTCGTGATCTTGTTCCGGTTGCGGTCGAGCCGGAGCAGCCGGAAGCCGCGCGGCCCGAGCAGGTGCACGAGCGAGTGGCGCCACGGGTAGTGGACCCACCGAGGCGCCTCGGCGAGGATCTCGGGGTCCGGCGTCGGCACCACCTCGGCGAGAGCGGAGCGTTGCCGGGCCAGCGTGTCGAGCACGCGGATGCCGGGTGTCCGCGAGAGTCGGTGCAGCGCCCGGAGATCGAGGGGGTCGCGGGGATCGAGGACGGTCGCGGCGCCGTCGTCGGGCGTCGGGGGAGTGCTCACTCAGGTTCTCCGTTCGGATCGGGCGCCGGTGGAGACGGCCCGGGCGCGCGCGGGGGATCGAGTCGCCGTACGACGCAGGTGATCCGCGGCCTGCTCGATGCGGCGCCGGTGACCGGGCAGGGCGCGGTCGGCGAACGTCTCGAGGTCCCAGAAGAGGGGGCGGGTGCGGTACCGAGCCGTCGGATAGGGGGTGGGGGGCACCTCGTCGGCGACGACGGCGCCCGCGTGCTCCCACAGTGCGAGGGCGTGGTCGCCCGCGGTGACCAGGGTGTGGCGCACGCCGAGCACGGTGGCGGCGAGCGGCCCGGCGAACCCGATCATGTCCGCCAGGCGGCGCTCGCGCGGGACGGTCGGGTCGACCCACCCCGTCTTCAACTCGGCCACCCCGTCCGGGAGACGCGCGGCCACCAGACGCCGCAGGACGGCGCGTCCGGCCGGGAGCGTCCGCCATTCCTCGTCGGCGTGGGTCTCGTCCGGGCGGTCGTACGGGCCCTGGACGCGGGCTCCGGCCAGGACGCGCCCCGCCTCGTCGACGGCGCAGAAGAACAGCGTCGTGGACCGTCCGTCGGCGATGCGGTCGAACTCGAGCGCCGCGGCGACGCCGTGTCGGGTGTAGCTCGCGCGCGCCCCCTCGAGGAAGCGCTGCCAGAGCAGGGGGTCGACCCGGGGCGTGCCGACGGTCACCGCGCAGCCGAAGACGTCGTCGACGTAGTAGCCGAACGGGCGATCGGACCGCGCCGGGGGGAGCGCGGACCGGTTCCGGCACGCGTCGAGCGTGGACATCGGTGCGGGTCGGCCTGCGGCCGTCAGGCCGGGACGGATTCGACGACGAGGTAGCGACGCCCCGAGACCTCGACTCGGGAGAGGCCGAGAGTCACCCGCACGGCCGACCCGTCCTTGCGGACGAGCCGGAGTTCGGTGTCGGCCGCGCCCACGGGCGAGTCGGTGGCGCGCTCGGTGGCCTCGGCCAGCAGACCCGCATCGTCGGGATGCACGATGCCGTGTCCGGTCAGCGAGGCCAGCTCGTCCGCGTCGTACCCCAGCAGCCGCGAGCAGGCCGCGTTGAAGAAGGTGAGGGCCCCGGACTCGTCGTGGACCGTCGTGGCGTCGGCGGAGCGGGCGATGCCGTAGTAGAGGGACGGGAGATCCCCCCGGTCCGACGCCGCGCGACTCCCGGCGTCGGCGCTGCCCTCGGGGTCGGTGGGTGGGATCGCAGCCATGGCTCGATCGTGGCACAGGCGGATACGATGCGCGGGGACGGCGACATCACCCGGATCGGACCGACAGCACGCTATTGTCGGCTGTCACAGACGGATCGACAGGTTTCACAGGGTGCCACGCGTCGACGCAGGTCAGGGTCCAGCGGGTGTGGTGGGCCGGGGAGGATTCGGTGACATTTCATGGGCGACGAGCAGGTACCGCGTCGGCGTCCGCTGGACGCGCTCGTCGTCGAGCTCGCCACCGGCCTCATCGACGCCGACGCGCACAACGTCACCGAGGTCTACCGCTCGCTGTTGCGTGACCTGGCCGCCGACTTCGGCGCGGACACCTGCTTCCTGCGACACAACGACGCCCGGCTCGACGCGTCCGTCCTCGTCGCGGAGTGGCCGCCGCGGACCGGAGTTCCCGATCCGGATCCGATCGGCGTCGTCCCGTTCGCCGACGCCGATCCCGTATTCGCGTCGACGCGCGATCAGACGACCGTGATGATCTACCGACCCAGCGACCAGCCGCGCCCGTACCGCGAGCGCGTGGCCACCGCGTCCGGCGAGCCGTCGACGACGATGGTCTCGGTGCCGCTGGTGGGCGAGGACCGCACGCTCGGCGTGCTCGGGTTCGTCACCTTCCGGGATCAGGTGTGGACCACCGAGGAGATCGAGGCCGTCACCGCGGTCGGCGCGATGCTGGCCCAGGTGCATCGCCGGGTCGCGGCGGAGAACGAGCTGCGGCGCCGCGCGCTGCACGACGAGCTGACGGGGCTCCTGGGCCGACGGGGCCTGACGGAGGAACTCCGCACGAGGCTGCGGGAGGACGAGCCGGTCGCGGTGCTCTTCGCCGACGTCGACCGGCTGTCCGCGCTCAACGACTTCCTCGGGCAGGGCATGGGGGACCGATTCCTGCGCACCGTCGCCGACCGACTGTCGGCAGGCTTACCGGACGCCGCGATCGCGCGACTCGGCGGCGACGAGTTCGTCGTGGTCGCCGGCGTCGAGTCCGCGGCCGACGGCGCGGCGCTGGGCGAGCGTGTTCGGCGCACCGTCGCCGAACCCCTGTCCATCGGCGACGATCGGGTGACGCGCACGGCCAGCGTCGGGGTGACCGTGGGGACGGGCACGCCGTACGAGATGCTGCGGCGGGCCGACCGGGCGGCGCTGCAGGCCAAGGCGTCCGGCGGCAACACGGTGGTCGAGTACACCGGCGGGTCCGCGGACGACTCGCTCTCGCGCAGCGGCCTCGAACTGACCCTCGGCGACGCCGTGGCCTCCGACGCTCTGATCCTGCACCACCGACCCGAGGTCGATCTGCGCACCGGACGGGTCACGGCCGTCGAGTCGTCGGTCCGCTGGCCGCATCCCACCCGCGGTCTGCTGGGTCCCGCCGATCTGGTGCCGGTGGCCGACATGTCCACGCTGGCACCGGATCTGGGCCGGTGGATCGTCGACCGGGCGTGCCGCGCACACGCCGCCCGCCTCGCGCGGACCGGGCGCACGGATCTGCACGTCCACGTGACCCTGTCGCCGGTCTTCGTCTGCGCCGCTTCCTTCGCCGACGACGTCGCCGCGGCGGTGGACCGGCACGGCATCGACCCCGGGCTGCTGCGCATCGGCGTGTCCGAGACGGGCGTGGTCGACTCGGTGGCGCGCACCGCGACCGCCCTCGGATCGATCCGCGACCTCGGCGTCCGCGTCGGTCTCGACCACGTCGGCAGCGGGTTCGGATCCCTGCTGCACGTCAAGCGACTCCCGCTCGACGTGCTCACCGTCGACGCCCGGTTCGCGCGGGGCGCCGTGGACGACGCGGGCGACCGCGCGGTGCTGGCCGCGGTGGCGGTCATCGCTCGGGAGATGTCGCTGGACGTCGTCGCCGCGGGCGTCGACTCCGCGGACGCCGCCCGCGCCCTGCGGAGCCTCGGCTACGTGTCGGCCCGCGGCGCCGCGGTCGGGCCGTGGGGCGACGAGGAGGACACGGCCGAGTTGCTCGGCTCGGACGGCTCGGGTCCCACGCCCTGATCCGGCGCGGGGACCACGGTGACGGGCACGCCGTTGAGGACGGCGTTGCCGGCCACGGACTCGACCCGGTCGGGGTCGGTCAGATCGTTCACGCTGGGCCCGACCACGGTGCGCGCCACGGAGAGTCGAACACCGTCTCGCTCGTGACCGAACCCGTGGGGCATGCTCACCACCCCGCGCATGACGTCGGTCGAGGCGGCCACCACGGTACGGACGGCGCCGGCGTTGGATCGGACCTCGACGGCGTCGCCGTCCGCGAGCCGGTGCGTCGCGAGGTCGTCGGGGTGCATCAGCACCGCGTGACGCGGCTTGCCCTTCACCAGCCGCGGCGCGTTGTGCATCCAGGAGTTGTTGCTGCGCAGGTGTCGTCGCCCGACGAGGGTGAGTCCGCCGTCGGCGGCGGGTGCGCCCGTGAGCGCGGCGCGGATCCGCGCGACGTCGTCCAGCACGAGGGGCTGGGCGAGGTCGATGCGGCGGTCGGGAGTCGACAGGGCGTCGGGCAGGCGCGGCCGGAGCGGGCCGAGATCGACTCCGTGGGGAGTGCGCCGCAGCGACCGGATCGACAGTCCGCGACGCCCCCGGCGCAGGAGGAGGTCGAGGGTGCGGGTGGGTGACAGGCGGAATCGCACCTCCCGCACCAGCGACGCCCGGGTGAACCGCTCCCGCGGGGAGCGGCGACGCAGGGCGGCGTAGCGCAGCGCCAGGTCGCGGAAGATCTCCCACTCGTGCCGCATCCCGTCGGGCTTCGGGAGGACGGCGGGGGAGAACTTGGCGACGTTCCGCACCGCGAACGAGGAGAAGATCAGGTCGTAGTGATCGCGTTCGAGGGCGGTGGTCGACGGCAGGATCACGTCGGCATGGCGAGAGGTCTCGTTGACGTAGATGTCGAAGGACACCATGAAGTCGAGATCGGCGAAGGCGTCGTCCAGGCGACGTCCCCCGGGTGCGGACAGCACCGGATTGCCCGAGGCGACCACCATCGCGCGGATACGGTCCTCACCCGGGGTGGTCATCTCGTCCACCAGGGTGGACGTCGGCAA
Organism: Rhodococcoides corynebacterioides; assembly: GCF_019834675.1. Taxonomy (GTDB): domain Bacteria; phylum Actinomycetota; class Actinomycetes; order Mycobacteriales; family Mycobacteriaceae; genus Rhodococcoides; species Rhodococcoides corynebacterioides_A. The sequence goes on from NZ_JABUBU010000008.1 coordinate 68,606, forward strand.
CTCGCCGGAGAATTCGGGCAGGTCCCGGACGCGGCTGCGCCAGAGCCCGAAATGCCCTCGGCCCGTGATCTTCTGGCGGATCAGGTCGACCGCGGGCTCGGTGAAGAGCTTGCCGCCCACCCGGTCGAGGTTGCCGGTGAGGATGTCCAGGACGTGAACGGCCCACTGACACACCGTGCCGAACCGTTGCGTCGACACGCCCATGCGCCCGTAGACCGCCGCCGCGTCCGCGGCCACCAGCTCGCGGGCGAGCCGCCGCACGGTGTCCGCGTCGATGCCGGTGACGTCCGCGACCGCCTCGGGAGTGAACGCGGCCACCGCGGCACGCACCTCGGCCACGCCGTCGACGTACAGGGCGGGCCGCTCGGCGCCGTCGGCGAGAATCACGTGGATCAGGGCGAGCAGCAGGTACGCGTCGGAGCCGGGGCGGACGAAGAGGTGCTCGTCCGCCACGGCCGCGGTCTCCGTGCGCCGCGGATCGATCACCACCATCCGCCCGCCCCGCGCCCGCAGGTCCTTCACCCGGCGTCCGAAATCGGGCACCGTCATCATCGAGCCGTTGGACGCCATCGGATTGGCGCCGAGAACCAGGAAGAACTGCGTGTGATCGATGTCGGTGATCGGTTGCCGCAGCTGATGACCGAACAGCAGCATGTTGGTCAGCTGGTGGGGCAGCTGGTCGAGCGACGTCGCCGAGTAGCGGTTGCGGGTACGCAGCATCGACAGGAACGGGATGCCGTGCGTCATGGCGCCGAGGCTGTGCACGTTGGGGTTGCCGGCGTAGACGCCCACCGCGTTGCGGCCGTGGGTGTCCCTGATCTCCGACAGCCGTCGTGCCACGAGGTCGATCGCCTCGTCCCACTCCATCTCCGTCCAGCCGTCGTCGGTCCGGCGGACGGGTCGGCGCAGGCGGTCCGGATCGTTCGCGATGTCGACCAGGGCGGTCGCCTTCGGGCAGAGGTGACCGCGCGAGAGCGGATCCTTCTTGTCGCCTCGCACGGACTCGACGCCCGCCGGTCCCACCGTGTACTCCAGTCCGCACATGGCTTCGCACAGGGCGCAGGTGCCGTACGCGGTACGCGTGGCGGCGGCGTCGGTCGTCATGAGCCACGACGCTAGTCCGCGGACGCGATCCGCACGCCCCGACGGGCGGACCGGCCCGTCGTCTAGGGTCGCCTCGTGACTCCTCACGACGGTGACGACGACCTGCTGGCCCCCCTGGGCGACTGGCCCGTTCCGGCCGTCTCCGCGGCCGTGCTGCGGCGCTCCGACGACGGTGCCGCGGTGGTCGCCCGCCACGGCGACGCGGATCGGGTGCAGGAGCTCGCCTCGGTCACCAAGCTGCTCGTCGCCTACGCGGCCCTCGTCGCGGTCGAGGAGGAAGCCATCGCCCTCGACGAGCCCGCCGGACCACCCGGGTCGACCGTGCGGCACCTGTTGGCCCACGCGTCGGGCGTCGGTTTCGACGACCGGACGCCGAGTGCGGAGCCGGGGACGAAGCGGATCTACTCCAGCGCCGGCTTCGAACTGCTGGCCGAGCACGTCACCGAGCGCACGGGCATCGACTTCCCGGAGTACCTGACGGACGCGGTGCTCGCGCCGCTGGGGATGACGGCGACCGAGCTGGTCGGGTCCGCGGGACACGGCGCCCGCTCGAGTGCGGCAGACATGACCGCGTTCGCGGCCGAGCTGCTCGTGCCGACCCTGCTCGCGCCGGAGACGGTGCGCGAGGCGACCGGTGTGCAGTTCCCCGGCCTGGCCGGGATCCTGCCGGGATACGGATCGCAGCGGCCCAACGACTGGGGCCTCGGGTTCGAGATCCGTGACGGCAAGTCGCCGCACTGGACCGGCACCGGCAACTCCCCGCGCACCGTGGGGCACTTCGGTCAGGCGGGCACGTTCTGCTGGGTCGATCCCGGCGCGGACCTGGCCGTCGTCGTGCTCGCGGACCGCGCGTTCGGGGACTGGGCCAAGCCGGTGTGGACCGAGCTCTCCGACCGGGTTCTGCGCCGACTCGCCGCCTGATCGGCCGCGACACTCCGGACGACTGGTGTAACAGCGGTAACTCGAGGCACACTGGTATGCAGCCATTGCGCAGTCGACTCGTCGGGCCGTTGGGGAAGACGTCCCTCGTCGAGGCTGGAGGCAACGGTGAACGCACGAAATCAGTTCGCGGACGCGACGACGGGTGTGGTCTGGATCCACTCGTCTCCGGCTGCGCTGTGCCCGCATGTGGAATGGGCACTGTCGGACGCGCTGGACGCGCGCGCCAACCTGAAGTGGACCGCGCAGCCCGCGCAGTCCGGTCAGCTGCGGGCCACCACCGAGTGGGTGGGGCCCGTCGGCACCGGCTCGCGCCTGGCCGCGGTCCTGCGCTCGTGGCGCATGCTGCGCTTCGAAGTCACCGAGGACCCCAGTGAGGGCGTCGACGGCGAACGCTTCGCCCACGTCCCGGGACTCGGCCTGTGGCACGGCATCACCGCCGCGAACGGCGACGTCGTCGTGGGGGAGCAGCGCCTCAAAGCGATCCTCGCCGGCGGTGGCGCGGACCTCGCCGCCGACCTCGATCACGCCCTCGGCACGGCCTGGGACGACGAGCTCGAGCAGTTCCGGCTGGGCGGTACCGGCGCCGAGGTGACCTGGCTCGCGAGCTGACCCGGCTCGGCTCGCCGGGCCGAGTCGGCTCCCGGCGGGCCGCTACAGCGGGATGTTGTTGTGCCGGCCGCGCCGCGCGGTGGCGTCGGCCAGGGCGCGGGTGAGCGTGCTGCGGGTGGTGCCCGGATCGATCACCGCGTCGACCACACCGATGCTCACCGCACGGTCCACTCCGCCGGCGATGGCCTCGTGCTCGGCCGTCAGACGGTCGTGCAGCGCCTCGCGCTCGTGCTCGGGTGCCGCGGCGAGAGCCTTCTTGTGCAGGATGCCCACGGCGGCTTTCGCGCCCATGACGGCCACCTCGGACTCGGGCCAGGCGAACACCGCGGTGGCGCCCAGCGCGCGGGAGTTCATCGCGATGTACGCGCCGCCGTAGATCTTGCGGGTGACCAGCGTGACGCGCGGGACCGTGGCCTCGGCGAACGCGTGGAGCAGCTTCGCTCCGCGGCGGACCACGCCCTCCCACTCCATGCTGACGCCGGGGAGGTACCCCGGCACGTCGACGACCACGACGAGCGGGATGCCGAACGCGTCGCAGAGCCGGACGAACCGTGCGGCCTTCTCCGCGGACTCGGAGTTCAGACAGCCGCCGAGTCGAATCGGGTTGTTGGCGATCACGCCGACGGTGCGGCCGCCGAGGCGACCGAGGCCGGTCACGATGCTGCGCGCCCAGCCGCCCTGGAACTCCTCGAAGGACGACTCGCCCTCGACGTTGTCGAGCAGTTCGTGGATCACCGGATGCACGTCGTACGCGCGGCGGTTGGAATCCGGCAGCAGGGCGCGGAGGTCGGTGTCGCCGTGCTGGGCCGCACCGAGATCGAACGTGCCCTGATCGCAGAACATCGAGACCAGGCGACGGCCGCGGGCCAGCGCGTCCAGCTCGTCGCGGGCCACGATGTGGCACACGCCGGACTTCTTGTAGTGGGTGTCGGGGCCGCCCAACGACGCCATGTCGACCTGTTCGCCGGTGACGCTGCGGACCACGTCGGGGCCGGTGACGAACACGCGGCCCTCGGGGGCCATGACCACCACGTCGGTCAGGGCCGGGCCGTACGCCGCCCCGCCGGCGGCGAAGCCGAGGACGACGGAGATCTGCGGAATGCGGCCGGACGCGCGCACCATGGCCTCGAACACGAGACCGACGGCGTGGAGGGCCTCGACGCCCTCGGCGAGGCGGGCTCCGCCGGAGTGCCAGATCCCGACGATCGGCGCGTTCTCGTCGAGTGCGGTGTCGATGGCCGAGACGATGTGCTTGCAGCCGTCCACACCCATGGCGCCGCCCATGACGGTGGCGTCGGAGCAATAGGCGATGGTGGGGACTCCGTCGATCTTCCCGCGTGCGGCCACGACCCCGGATCTGTCACGGGGGTGGAGGAGGGCGATGGAGGCGGAGTCGAAGAGTCGTTCGAGACGGGCCAGCGGATCGCGGGGATCGACGTCGGCCGCGCCGCGCGCGTGGGGAGCGAGAACGGTCACGGAACTTCTCCTTCTGCCGTCGGTCCGCGAGGCGATCCGGGCCGGGAGTGGTGGGTCGGGGCGGAGCGCGACGGTGATCGCTCACCGTGCGCCCCGCCCCACCCGGGGGTCGAGCTGTTCTCGCCGTCGGTCAGGCGCGACCGATGGCGAGGGCGACGTTGTGCCCTCCGAAGCCGAACGAGTTGTTCAGCGCGTAGCCGATCTCGCCGCGTCGGGCTTCGCCCTTGACGACGTCGAGATCGATCTCCGGATCCTGGTTGTCCAGGTTCAGCGTCGGCGGGACGATGCCGTCCCGGACGCTGAGGACGGTCAGGACCGCCTCGAGGGCACCTACGGCGCCGATCGAGTGGCCCAGTGCCGACTTCGGCGCGTACACCGACGCGTGCTTGCCGACGGCGGCACCGATCGCCGCCGCCTCGGCCGTGTCCCCGATGGGGGTGGCCGTGGCGTGAGCGTTGACGTGCGTGATGTCCGCCGCGGTGAGGCCCGCGGTCTCGATGGCGCGACGCATCGCACGCGCCGCTCCGGTACCGGCCGGATCGGGGGCCACCAGGTGGTAGCCGTCCGACGTGATTCCGGCACCGAGCAGTCGCGCGTGGATGGTCGCGCCACGAGCCTTGGCGTGCTCCTCGGACTCGATGACCATGAGCGCGCCGGCCTCACCGAACACGAAGCCGTCCCGATCGACGTCGAAGGGACGCGAGGCGGCCTTCGGGTCGTCGTTGCGCGTGCTCATCGCACGCATCATCGAGAAGCTCGCGATCGGCACCGCGTCGATGTGTCCCTCGACTCCACCCGTGACCACGACGTCCGCATCGCCCATGACGATCATGCGCCACGCGTGCGCGATGGCCTCGGAGCCCGACGAACACGCCGACACGGGCGTGATCACCCCGGCGCGCGCGCCGAGTTCGAGTCCGACGACGGCCGACGGGCCGTTGGGCATGATCATCTGGACCGAGAGCGGGGACACCTTGCGGTACCCGCCCTCGCGCATCTTCTTGTCCGCATCGAGCAGGGCGTCGCCGCCACCGAGGCCGGTACCGATCGAGACGCCGAGGCGCTCCGGATCGACCTCGGGACTGCCGGCGTTCTTCCAGACTTCCTTGCCCAGAACGAACGCCATCTGCTCGACGTAGCTCATCCGTCGCTGTTCCACACGGGACAGCAGCGACGACGGGTTCACCGCGAGGTGACCGCCGATGCGAACCGGAAGATCGTACTCGGTGACGAAATCGTCCTCGAGAACGTCGATACCGCTCTCGCCGTTCAGCAGACCCTTCCACGTGGCGTCGACGTCACCGGCGATCGAGGTGGTGGCCGCGAGCGAGGTCACGACGACGTTGCGGAAGCCCCCGTTGGCTGTGTTGGGCGTGGTCACGGCCTGGCTCACTCGCCTGCGGTGCCGCTCTGGCCCTCGAACTTCGCCTTGATGGCCTCGGCCGCCTCGGGGTTCTCGGACTCGAGCTTCTGGATGTAGGACACGGCGTCACCGACGGTGCGCAGACTCGCGAGGTCCTCGTCCGGGATCTTGACGCCGTACTTGTCCTCGGTCTGCACGGCGATCTCGACCATCGACAGCGAGTCGATGTCCAGGTCGTCGACGAAGGACTTCTCGACGGTCACCTCGGACGGCTCGATGCCGGTGACCTCTTCGATGATCTCGGCGAGTCCGGCGATGAGTTCTTCCTGCGTGGCCACTTAGGTGGCTCCCTTCTGGTTGTGACTGCGTCGTTCCCCGGCCGGCCGCGAACGGCCGATCGGAAGCAGATGTCGTCCCGGCGGCACGTGCCGACCGGGTTCCGGCCGACGGACGTCGACCGGGTGGGCCCCGGCGAACCGGGACGCGCGGCAGGGTTCACCGCGCGCAGTAACCTAGCCGACCGAGACCGGCAGGGTGAGGCCGGAGATGTCCTCCGGAGTCTGGAGAGCCGTGGTGGGCGTGCCGCGCATCTCGCGCTTGGCGATGCCGACCAGGGTGCCCGCGGGCGGGAGTTCGACCAGGTGCGACACCTCGGCCGACTTCAGCGCCGCCGTGCACAGATCCCACCGGACGGGTCGGGTGACCTGCGCGGCGAGCTTGGTCAGCGCGTCCGCGCCGGACGTCACCTCGCGGCCGTCGTAGTTCGACAGCAGACGGCGCGTGGGGTCGTTCGGGCGGATCGAGGCGGCCGCGGTGTCGACGGCGTCGCGAGCGGGTGCCATGAACCGGGTGTGGAACGCGCCGGCGACCGGCAGCGGACGGATCCGCGCCTTCTCCGGCGGGTTCTCGGCGAGCTCGGCGAGGCCGGTCAGCAGGCCTGCGGCGACGATCTGGCCCGCGGCGTTCCGGTTGGCGGCCTCGAGGCCCAGCTCGGTGAGGCGCTCGAGGACGGCGTCCTCGTCGCCGCCCAGGACGGCGGACATGCCGGTCGGGTTCTGCGCGCAAGCCTCGGCCATGGCCGCGCCGCGGACGGCCGCCAGGCGCACGGCCTCGTCGGCGGTGATGACACCGGCGACGGCAGCGGCGGCGAGTTCACCGACCGAGTGGCCGGCGACGACCAGGTTCTCGGGGAGGCCGTGGGTGCGATCGAACTCCTCGAACGCGAGCAGGGCTGCCGCGACGACCAGCGGCTGCGTCACCGCGGTGTCGGTGATCTCGTCCGCATCGGCCGTGGTGCCGAGGCGAACGAGGTCGAGTCCGGAAGCCTGCGACCACACGGCGAGACGGTCGGCGGCTCCGGGGAGATCGAGCCACGGCGTCAGCATGCCGGGTTTCTGAGAGCCCTGTCCGGGCGAGAGCAACGCAATCACGGTGATAAGAGAACACTGTGAACCCGTCTCGAGGAGATGTCGTCTGCGATGAACCTCACGACCTCGATTTGTCGGAACCCTACAAACGGCCTGACGAGAGCGCCACATCGTCCGAAGCGCAAGATTCGTTACCGTATGAGGTTTCCAAATGTTCCGGCTGTGACGCTTGTTATCGGTGATGGGCTTTCGTTATGCGATTGCGCCAGTCTTCCCACTGTTGCAGCGATACGAAGCACGTACGCGTCGCGCGCATTGGTGGGATCGCGGCCGGTGACGTCGGCGATGCGCTTCAGTCGGTAGCGGACAGTATTTGGATGAACAAACAGTGATCTTGCACAAGTCTCGACAGCCCCACCGCAGTCGAGGTACGCGTCGAGCGTGTCCGACAGGCCCCCGCCCGCCGCCGCGAGCGGGGTCACGATGGCGTCGTTCAGCGTGCCGACCGCCGCCGGATCACCCAGCAGCGCGCGCTCGGGCAGCAGCTCGCTCGCGTGGACCGGCCTGGGCGCACCGCGCCAGCCGACCACCGCCTGCATGCCGGCGAACGCCTCCACGGCACTCGAGTGCGCGGCGCCGAGCGTGCGGGTGGTGGGACCGACGACCACCGGGTCGTCCGAGAAGTTCGCCATCAGGTCGTCCAGGAACGCCGCCGAGGCGGGAGTGCCGGACATCGCCCCGCTGACCACCATCACCAACCGGGTGCCCTGCACGACGGCCAGGGCGGCGCGGCCGTGGCGGCTGGCCACCGCGTGCACCGTGCCGACCACCGACACGCCCTGATCGGGCGGCGGCGATCCCACCAGGACCGTGGCCGGCGCCGTGGCGTCCCAGTTGAGCGTCGCCGCACGCGAGAGCATGTCGGACCCGGTGTCTCCTCGCACCACCGCGTCGACCACGAGCGCCTCGAGCCGGGTGTCCCAGGCGCCGCGCGACTCCGCGGCACTCGCGTACACCGACGCCGCCGCGAAGCCCAGCTCACGCCCGTACCGCAGCACCGCCTCGGTGAGCGCCACCAACTGTTCGTCGTTGCGCGCCAGCGCCGGTAGCCACTGCTCGAAGAACTCCATGGCCACCCGGACCATGTCGACCGTCTGCCGGAGCGTCAGCCGCCGCGCGAGATCCTGCGGGATCACCTGGAACGCGTCGAGGCTGAACCGGATGTCGCTCTCCGGGTTCTGCAGCCACTCGAGGAAGTTCACGACGGCCGTCTGCACCAACAGCTGCACGCTGGCTCGCTGCGACGCATCCAGGTCGCGGACGAAGGGCAACTGACCCTCCATCTGCGTCAACGCCTCCGTGGACAGACGCGACGAGAACTGCTTGACCCGACGCAGCAGCGCGTCGGGCAGCGGGACGCGCTCCTGCCGCGAACGCCGCAGGGCCGCGCCGGGTGTTCCCACCTCGGCCGCGGCCCTGCGGATCTCACGACGTTCGCGAATGCGCTCGGTGTCCCGCGTGTGATCCGACCCGTCCGTGGACGGGACCGACCCATCGGGTGCGGGGGAGGCGTCGGTCATGGGACGAACCTACGCCCCGCCCCGCGGAGCACCGGTCAGGCGACGCCGGGGTCGGACGTCGAGATCGGTGCGGCGAGGACGTCGTCGATCTGGTACCGCTCGGCAGCTTCGACGGCCTTGTCCGAGTCGACCTGTCCGGCCTTGGCGAGGGCGGAGAGGACGGCGACGACGATGGACTCGGCGTCGACGTTGAAGTGCCGACGCGCGGCGGTGCGGGTGTCGGAGAACCCGAACCCGTCGGTGCCGAGCGTGACGTAGTCACCCGGAACCCACTGACGGATCTGATCGGGCACCGCCCGCATCCAGTCGGAGGCGGCGACGAACGGTCCCTGCGCGTCCTGCAGCTTCTGCGTCACGTACGGCACCCGCGGGGTGTCGCCCGGGTTGCGCAGCGCCTCGGTCTCGGCGTCGACACCGTCGCGGCGCAGCTCGCCCCAGCTGGTGACCGACCAGACGTCGGCGGACACGCCGTAGTCCTCGGCGAGCAACTCCTGCGCCCGCAGGCCCGACGGCATCCCGACGCCGGAGACCAGGATCTGCGCCTTCGGGCCGTCCGCCTGTCCCTTCTGGAACAGATAGATGCCCTTGAGCAGGCCCTCGACGTCGAGGTTCTCCGGCTCGGCCGGCTGACGGTAGGGCTCGTTGTAGAGGGTGATGTAGTAGAAGATGTTCTCCCCACCGAACCCCTCGACACCCTCGGTGCCGCCGTACATCCGCCGCAACCCGTCCTTGACGATGTGCGCGATCTCGAACGAGAACGCCGGGTCGTACGCGACGGCGGCCGGGTTGGTGGCCGCGAGGAGCAGCGAGTGCCCGTCGGCGTGCTGGAGACCCTCACCGGTGAGGGTGGTGCGGCCGGCGGTGGCGCCGAGGACGAAGCCGCGGGCCATCTGGTCCGCCGCCGCCCACAGGCCGTCGCCGGTGCGCTGGAAGCCGAACATCGAGTAGAAGATGTACAGCGGGATCATCGGCTCGCCGTGGGTGGCGTAGGAGGTGCCGACGGCGGTGAACGACGACGTCGACCCGGCCTCGTTGATGCCCTCGTGCAGGATCTGCCCGGTGGAGTTCTCCTTGTAGGCGAGCATCAGCTCCGCGTCGACCGAGGTGTAGAGCTGGCCGTTGCGGTTGTAGATCTTCAGCGACGGGAACCACGAGTCCATCCCGAAGGTGCGGGCCTCGTCGGGGATGATCGGCACCACGCGGTGCCCGATCTCCTTGTCGCGCAGCAGTTCCTTCATCACGCGCACCAACGCCATGGTGGTCGCGACTTCCTGCTTGCCCGATCCCTTCATGATCGACTTGTACGTCGAGTCCGGCGGCATCGGCAGGGGCTTGGCCGACGTGCGCCGCTCGGGGACGAACCCGCCGAGCGCCTTGCGGCGATCGAGCATGTACTGGATCTCCGGCGCGTCCGGCCCCGGGTGGTAGTACGGGGGCAGGTACGGATCCTTCTCGAGCTCCTCGTCGGAGATCGGGATGTGCTGGATGTCGCGGAACGCCTTGAGGTCGTCGAGGGTCAGCTTCTTCATCTGGTGCGTGGCGTTGCGGCCCTCGAAGTGCTTGCCCAGGGTGTAGCCCTTGATGGTGTGGGCCAGGATCACCGTCGGCTGACCCTTGTGCGCCATCGCCGCGGCGTAGGCGGCGTGCACCTTGCGGTAGTCGTGCCCACCGCGCTTGAGGTTCCAGATGTCGCTGTCGGAGAGGTCCTTGACCAACTCCTTCGTCCGCGGATCGCGGCCGAAGAAGTGATCGCGGACGTAGCCGCCGTCGTTGGCCTTGTACGTCTGGAAATCACCGTCGGGGGTGGTGTTCATCAGGTTCACCAGCGCACCGTCGCGGTCCGCGTGCAGCAGCGCGTCCCACTCGCGGCCCCAGATCACCTTGATGACGTTCCAGCCGGCGCCGCGGAAGAACGACTCCAGCTCCTGGATGATCTTGCCGTTGCCGCGCACCGGGCCGTCGAGGCGCTGGAGGTTGCAGTTGATGACGAAGGTCAGGTTGTCCAGACCCTCGGTGGCCGCCACGTGCGCCAGACCGCGCGACTCCGGCTCGTCCATCTCGCCGTCGCCGAGGAACGCCCACACGTGCTGATCGGAGGTGTCCTTGATGCCGCGGTCGTCGAGGTAGTGATTGAACCGCGCCTGGTAGATCGCGTTCATCGGGCCCAGGCCCATCGACACCGTCGGGAACTCCCAGAAGTCCTGCATCAACCGCGGATGCGGGTACGACGGCAGACCGCCGCCCGAATCGGCGTGGCTGTACTCCTGCCGGAAACCGTCCATCCGCTCCGCCGGGATACGACCCTCGAGGAACGCGCGGGCGTAGATGCCGGGGGAGGCGTGACCCTGGATGAAGATGTGATCGCCGCCACCGGGGTGATCCTTGCCGCGGAAGAAGTGGTTGAAGCCCACCTCGTACAACGCCGCCGACGACGCGTAGGTCGAGATGTGGCCGCCGACGCCGACGCCGGGGCGCTGCGCCCGGTGCACCATGATCGCCGCGTTCCACCGGATCCACGCGCGGTACCGACGCTCCATCGACTCGTCGCCGGGGAACCACGGCTCGTTCTCGGTGGGGATGGTGTTGACGTAGTCGGTGGAGGTCAGCGACGGAATCGCCACCCGCTTCTCCCCGGCCCGCTCGAGCATCCGCAACATCAGATACCGGGCACGCTGCGGACCGGAACGCTCGAGGAGCTGGTCGAACGACTCCATCCACTCACCGGTTTCCTCGGAGTCGATGTCCGGGAGGTAGGAGGCCACCCCCTCGCGAATCACTCGCACTCGGCCGTCCGAGTTCGCACTCCGAGCCACTGCGCCGACGTCGGCCGCAGCCCCGTCGCGCCCTTCCTTGGTCGCTTCCGACAACGTCTCTCCTCGATCTGGCGGGTGCGTGGTGGTGCCCCGTTCCATCGCGGGCCGGTCCTGTGACGCCGACTCGCCTTTCGGTCTCATGGTGATCAAGGTCAATCCTGCCCCATCGGGTGCCGTTCGGTGCAGGTGGTCGGGTATTGGGTACCCGTGAAATCAATGCAACGACTCGCGGGTGCGTCGGCTTGCGCCGGGGCGCCCGAGCATGTTCGCTTTGTCTACTGCACACTTTCACCACGGACCGAGGCGAACTCGGACCTGCTCGGACCCGCTTCACACCCCACCCATGAGGAGGACACGACCGTGGTCGCCGCGGCGGACGATCGGAACTACGCCCACAAGCTCGGAATCACCCACGACATGGTCGTGCAGGAATTGGGTTGGGACGAGGACACCGACGAAGACCTGCGGGCCTCCGTCGAAGAGACCATCGGCGGCGAGACCGTCGACGAGGATTCCGACGAGGTGGTCGACGTCGTGCTGCTGTGGTGGCGTGACGGCGACGGCGATCTGGTCGACGCACTCATGGACGCCATCACGCCGCTGTCCGACGACGGGTTCGTCTGGGTGCTCACGCCCAAGACCGGCCAGTCCGGCCACGTCGAGCCCAGCGAGATCGCCGAGTCCGCGCCCACGGCCGGTCTGACGCAGACGTCGTCGACCAACCTCGGGTCCTGGATCGGCAGCCGGCTGGTGCAGCCCAAGGCCCGCCCCGCCAAGCGCTGATGCCGCTCGAGGTGGGTGCGCAGGCACCCGAGTTCACGCTCAAGGATCAGAACAACCAGCCGGTCTCGCTGTCGGACTACCGCGGGCGCAAGAACGTGCTGCTGATCTTCTTCCCGCTCGCGTTCACCGGCACCTGCCAGGGTGAGCTGTGCCGCGTGCGCGACGAGCTCCCCAAGTTCGAGAACGACGACACCGCTGTCGTCGCCATCTCCGTCGGTCCGCCGCCCACCCACAAGATCTGGGCCGCCGAGCAGGGCTATCTCTTTCCCTTGCTGTCCGACTTCTGGCCGCACGGCGAGGTCGCGCAGCGCTACGGGGTGTTCAACGACAAGCTCGGCTTCGCCAACCGCGGAACCTTCCTCGTCGACACCGAGGGCGTCATCCGGTTCGCGGAGATGATGGGACCGGGTGAAGCCCGTGACCAGGGCGCTTGGGAGAACGCGCTCGCCGCGTTAGGGTCTTGACCGCGTTCGCCGGGGGTTCCTGCGCCGGCACGTGAGGGGCGTATAGCTCAGCGGTAGAGCTCTGGTTTTACACACCAGCGGTCGGGGGTTCGAACCCCTCTGCGCCCACTCCTTCCTCTGTCCCGGCCCCGCTCACCTCGTCTCGCCGGTCCCGATCCGCCGACGGTGTCCGTGGGCGCCGTGCTCGTCGCCCGTGTGGCGCTGATAAACGGGCATTTCGTCCGATCGAATGACAACCTCGTGATTACCGCGCTGACATCATGACGATCGGCGGATGGACCGCCCGGTACGGTGAGGAAATCTGATGAATCGCAATGCTTTCGGACGTGGCCATCGACGAGTGGCCGTGGTGGCCGTGATGGTCGCGGCAGTGGGGATCGGTGCGCCCGTCGCAGCATCGGCGGAGCCGACGTTCGGCAGTAGCACCGGGAGCGGACTGATCGACGATCCGATCGGCACCATCACCGGCGGTGTGCGCATTCTCAGCGAGGTGATCGGTGGTGCCGGCAGCAGTGGCGCCGGAAGCAGCGGGAACGGCGCGCCGACGCAGAACTGCAACGAGGAAACGGTGTCCGGCGGCGCCGGTGTCACGGACACCAACCACCAGCTGGGCCGTCCGGGCCCGACGTCGTTCGAGCTCGTCTACGAGACCGAGAACGTCCCGGACAACATCGAGGTGTTCTACCAGGGCGGGAAGGTGTACGAGTCCGGGTACATCGGTGACGACCTGAACGAGGGAACCGGATCCGCCGTCGTGAGTCTGCCGCCGGGTGCGGCGACGACGGTGCTCGTGCGGGTCAGCGGACCGAACGGCACTCAGTGGACGTACACGGTGCGCTGCTGACCGTGACCGCAGGCGGGGGAGACGGGGAGCGCCCCGATTGCGAAGCGGCGCCCCCGATCGGGGGCGCCCCGGCGTAACCGGGGAGCCGTTCGACCTCAGAACACCTCGCGGTACAGATCTTCGATCTGCTCGGCGGTGGGGACGACGGGGTTGTTGTTCGGCGATCCCGACGCCAGGGCCTGCTCCGCCATGGTGGGGGTCAGACGGTCCCACTCGGCGCGATCGATCCCGTAGCTCGACGGCGTGGGCACCTCGACGTCGGCGCAGAGCTGCTCGAGGTAGGTGACCAGCTGGGCGGCGGCCGCGGCGTCGGCGTCACCCGCGGCGGCGGCTCCGAGCTGACGGGCGCACTCGGCGTACCGGGCCTCGGCGCCGGACACGGAGAAGCGGGTGACGGCCGGCAGCAGCATCGCGTTCGAGAGCCCGTGTGCCACATGGAAGTTGCCTCCGATGGGGCGGCTCATGCCGTGCACCAGACAGACGCTGGAGTTGGAGAAGGCCATGCCGGCCTGGGTGGCGGCGGCCATCATCGCGCCGCGTGCCTCGCGGTCCTCGCCGTCCCGGTAGACCCGGAGCAGGTGGGTGCCGATGGTGCGCATGGCGTTCAGCGCCAACGCATCCGCGATGGGGTTGTTCTTCGCGGACACGTACGCCTCGATGGCGTGGGTGAGGGCGTCGACGCCGGTGTCCGCGGACAGCCGCGCCGGCATCGACACGGTGAGGTCGGGGTCGACGATGGCGGCGATCGGCAGGAACGACAGGCCGGGACAGAGCATCTTCTCGTCCGTCGCGCTGTCGGTGATGACCGTGAACTGCGTTGCCTCCGAACCGGATCCGGCCGTGGTGGGCACCGCGACGATGGGCAGCGCGGGGCCGGTGTAGGGGCCGGGGGCCCGGTAGTCGTTCATCCGGCCCCCGCCCCGGTACAGCACCGAGATGGCCTTGGCGGTGTCCATCGGGCTGCCACCGCCGAAGCCGATCACCACGTCGGCGTCGTGCGCGGCGGCCGCCTCGACCCCGGCCGTCAGCGAGTCGGTGGTGGGGTCCGGCACCGTGTCCGAGAACAGGGCGCCGTCCTTGCCCGCGGCGGCGATGATGGACATCATCCGTTCCGCCGCACCCGTCTTCACCATGAACGCGTCGGTGACGACGAGCGGCCGCCGCACCCCGAGGTCGCCCAGAACCTGGCCGAGATCGTCCAGCGCTCCCGAGCCGAGACGGAGAAATCGGGGAAACGAGATCGAGGTCGCCATACGGCTCAGTGTGCCCGTTTCGGGAGGGCGAACACCAGCAGAAACGCCGCCACGGCGAACGCGGCGCTGACGCCCATCGCGTGGGCTGCGGCGTCGGTGAAGCCGGTCGCCAGGGCGTCCTGCCCCGGCCCGGCGACGGTCAGCGAGCCGAACAGCACGCTGCCGATGATCGCGATGCCGACGGCACTGCCGATGCGCTGCATCGTCGAGATGACCCCGCTGGCCGCACCGGCGTCCGGGCGATCGACGGTGGCGACGATGAACTGGGCGTTGGGCGCGATGAAGGCACCGTTGCCGAGCCCGGCGACGAAGAGCGGGACCAGCAGCTTCCAGTTGGTGAGGTTGGCCGCCTCGGTGGTCAGCAGGATCAGCCAGGCCGCGATGAGACCGACGCTCACGAGTCCGGCCCCGAGCAGCAGCACCCGGCGGCCCAGTCGCTCCGCGAGACGGTTGGACTGCGACGAGGAGATGATGCTGCCGATCGCGAACGGAATGGACACCACACCCGACGCCAGGGCGGTGTTGCCCAGACCGGTCTGCCAGAGAATCGAGATGGTGAAGAAGATCGACGTGAACGCGGCGAAGTAGACCAGGGCGAGGATGACGCCGCCGGTGAACGCCGGGCGGGTGAACAGGCGCGGCGGAACCAGGGGAGTGCGGCCGCGGCGGGTGTAGCGCACCTCCCAGGCACCGAAGGCCGCGAGCAACAGTCCGCCGAGGACGAGGGTGACGACGGTCCACGCCGGCCAGCCGGTGTCCTGGCCTTCGATCAACGGGACGAGGAGAGCGACGAGGCCGGCGGTCACGAGGATCAATCCCACCCAGTCGATGCCCCGGTCGGGAGTGTCGGTACCGATCTCCTCGTGCGTCGGGAGGATCTTCGCGGCGAGCAGGACGCCGACGACGCCGAACGGCAGGTTGACCAGGAAGACCAGCCGCCACCCGCTGTCGGGTCCGACGGCCTCGATGATCAGTCCGCCGACGATGGGGCCGAGGGCGCTGGAGACGCCGATGACCGCGCCCATGATGGCGAACGCCTTGCCGCGCAGTTGCGGCGGGAAGAGCAGTTGGATGAAGGCCGTGACGGCGGGGACGAAGATGCCGCCGGCCAGTCCCTGGACGATGCGCGCCGCGACGAGTTGGACGTCGTTCTGCGCGAGGCCGCACGCGAGGCTGGCGACCGTGAAGATCGCGAGGCCGGTCACGAAGATCCACTTGTGGCCGATCCGGTCGCCCACTCGACCGGCCGGGATCAGGGCGAGGCCGAACGCGAGCGCGTAGCCGGAGATGATCCACGACAGCGTCGCCTCGCCGGCGTCGAGCGAGGTGCGGATGGTGGGCAGCGCGACGTTGACGATCGTCGTGTCCAGCAGGGCGATGAACATGCCCATGAGCAGCACCATCAGGGACTGCCACGCGCGCCGCGAGACGGCGGGGGCGGACGCGTCCGCGGTGGACGGGGACGCGGAGGAACTGGTGGACACGCTCGAAACCTTTCGCACAGGGAACAACTTGCCTAGCCTATTCGGCGCACCGCCCGACACAGGACCGCAGCCGCGTCACCGATGCGCATCGCATCGCGTGACGGAGCCGAGTACCCACGTCGTACGCTGCGGGAACACCGGACAGAACGGACGCGGGCAGCATGGACGTGGCAACGGGCAGGGGAGCGATGCGGTCGGAGCGAGCGGAACACCCGGAGAACGACGGCGCCCGGCAGGTGTCGGTGTTCACCGACGACGCCCTGGGTCGCCACGATGCGGTCGGCCTCGCGGAGGCGATCCGGCGCGGTGACGTCTCGCGCGACGAGGTGCTCACCGCGACGCGGGATCGGCTGGCCGCGGCGGCCGAACTGAACGCCGTCGTGGGTGCGGTGTTCGACTCGCCCGTCGTCGGCAGCGCGTCCGGTCCGCTGGCAGGGGTGCCGACGTTGCTCAAGGACAACAGCGACCTCGCCGGCGTTCCGACGGGTCAGGGGTCCGAGATCGTTCGGATGTCTCCGGCGTCGTCGCACGGCCCGGTGGCTCGCGAGTTGCTGCGCATGGGACTGACGATCACGGCCAAGTCCGCGCTCCCGGAATTCGGGCTCAGCGCGTCCACCGAGTTCCCGACGCGAGCACCCACCCGCAATCCGTGGGACACCGAGTTCTCCGCCGGGGCGTCGTCGGGCGGGTCGGCCGCGTTGGTGGCGGCGGGGGCGGTGCCCCTGGCCCACGCGAACGACGGTGGCGGGTCCATCCGCATCCCGGCCGCCTGCTGCGGTCTGGTGGGTCTGAAGCCGTCGCGGGGACGGTTCGTGCTGCCGGCCGTGGAGAAGTTGCTGCCGGTGCCCATCGTGTCGGAGGGCGTGGTGACCCGCAGCGTCCGGGACACCGCGCGGTTCTGGGCCGAGGCGGACCGCCGGTCCTCGCGCGCGCTCCGGCCGATCGGGTCGGTGACCGGGCCGTCGGCGCGTCGGCTGCGCGTCGGGCTGATCACGTCGTCCCTCGCCGGCAGCGGGATCGACGACGCCACGCGGCGCGCGACCGAGGACGCGGCGACGCTGCTGGAGTCGCTGGGTCACCGGGTGGAGCCGATCGAGCGACTCCCGATCGACCCCGGATTCCCGGACGACTTCGTGCGCTACTGGGCGTTCCTGGCCTTCGTGCTGCAGACGACGACGCCCCGCCGGCCGGGTGCGGGCCTGCGCGACTTCGACCCCTTGACCGTGGGCCTGGCCGACCGCTTCCGCCGCGACGGGTGGCGCCTGCCCGCGGTGATCCGCCGACTGCGAAAGGCCGCGTCCGACTACGAGGCCCTGTTCGCGTCCGTGGACGTGGTGCTCTCCCCGGTGGTGGGACGCGCGACGCCGCCGCTGGGTTACCTGTCGCCGCGGGTGCCGTTCGATCTGTTCCTGGAACGGCTGACCGACTTCGCGGTGTTCACTCCGCTCCACAACGTGGTGGGTGCCCCGGCGATCAGTCTGCCGCTGGGCCCGCCGTCCCCCGCGCCGCTCGGGGTGATGGTCTCGGCGCGCCGCGGCGACGATCGGACGCTGCTCGAATTGGCCTTCGAGGTCGAGCAGGCCGCGCCGTGGCCGAGCCTCGTCGAGCGGTAGCGCACCCATCGCGGCCCCCGAGGGCCTAGTGTGCGGTCACAGTTCGAACCGGTGACCGAAGGGGACGTCCGATGTCGGTGGGGCACACGATCGTCGATCTGTTGATCCGTCTGTCGTACCTGTTCCGCGGCTGGGAGTTCTAGCCGCGCGGTGGCGTCAGGCGCTGCGCGTGACGTGCGAGCCGAAGACGATCGACGCGTCCGTGAGCGCCAGGGAGAGTGCGGGACGCCGCCCGGCGAGGTATCCGAGCGGCCCGTCGGGCGCGAAGGTCCAGGCCGCGTCGAGGGTGCGGACACGCGGGAAGATCCGATTGCGCGACACCACCCGGCGACCGTCCAGGCCTTGCGCCGTGGTGAGGGGGATGCCGATCGAGCCGGGGAGGCTCGCCCGGCCGGTCGTCGCGTCGAGCGACGCGACGGGCGCGCCGTCCTCGGTCATCGCGGCGGTGACGCGGCGACCGGACGTCTCGCGCCGGAACTGTCCGAGGTGCTTGGGGATGGACCACAGTTCTCGTCCGCCGGTGCGGGACTGGGCGCTGTCGACCCAGATGTCGGGGATGGTGACCATCGGTGATCCTCCCCGTCGGACGAGCACCGAGCCGATCAGTTCGTCGTAGGACAGCACCCCGCCCGAGGTGTAGCGGACGAACGCCGCGGCGACGACGGCACGTCCCCCGACGGTGACGGGCCGGACGGCGGCCTCGCGCACGGTGTCGACGACGTGCGACGGCAGGTCCCGCCGGGGGACCAGGAACGTCGAGACGAGGAGGGTGCCGCCGAGGTACCAGGGTTCGGGAGGATAGGTCTCGCCGTCGGCGCCGAAGTGCCAGTCCGCGGTGCGCAGCTCCGTCATGCGGCCAGGGTAACCGATACGTGGACGTCCAACCTTGCGATCGGTCCGTAGGCTCGCGCGGTGCGCACTCGGTCCTCCGCCCTGCTCCTCTCGTGGCTCGCCGACGTCGCCCTCGGTGACCCGCGCCGCGGGCATCCCGTGGCGGCGCTGGGGTCCGCTGCCGCGCGACTCGAGACCCTGACCTACCGGGACAGCCGCGCCGCGGGCGCCGGCCACACCGTGATCGTCGTGTCCGCCGCGGTGGGCGCGGCCGCCCTCGCCGACCGTGCTCTGCGCCGACGCCCCGTTCTGCACACCGCGGTCACCGCCGCGGGCATCTGGGCGTGCCTGGGCGGCACGACTCTCGGCCGCACCGGGGCGGCGATGGCCGACGCGGTCGCCGCCGGCGACCTCTACGCCGCGCGGGCCATCGTGCCGTCGCTCTGCGGACGCGACCCCGCGCTGCTCGACGAGGCCGGAGTGGTGCGCGCGGCGGTGGAATCGGTCGCGGAGAACACCTCGGACGCCACCGTGGGGGTGCTGGTCTGGGCCGCCGTCGCCGGCCTGCCCGGGGCGGTGGGCTACCGCACCGTGAACACGCTCGACGCGATGATCGGCTACCGGAACGACCGCTACCGGCGGTTCGGGTGGTTCGCCGCCCGTCTCGACGACGTGGTCAACGTGATCCCGGCCCGCCTGACCGGGCTGCTCACGGTGGCCCTCGCCCCGACTGTCGGCGGTTCACCGGCCGTGGCGCTGCGGGCCTGGCGGAACGACGCCGCGGCGCACCCGAGTCCCAACGCCGGTGTCGCCGAGGCCACGGCCGCGGGCGCGCTCGGGGTGGGTCTGGGCGGCGAGACGGCCTACCGACACGGGGTGGAGCAGCGGCCTCGGCTCGGTCGCGGTCCGGCTCCGACGACCGACGACCTACGCCGCGCGGTACGACTCTCCGCGGCGGTTCAGGCGGTGGCTGCGCTGGTCACGGCCGGCGCGGCGGCGCAGATAACCGCGGGCGCGGCGGGCAGGGTCGGTCAGCGGCGACGGCCGTAGCGGTCGGCCAGACGGTCGTCGGTCACCGCCGACGCCCCGGACCCCGCGGAACCGGCCTTGCGGCGCTTTCGGCGCGGGGTGAGCAGGGCGTCCAGGCCGTCGTCGTACTCGGGTGTCGGCTCCCGATCGGCGGGGCCGACGGGCTCGTCGGATGCGGAATCCGTCGTCTCGTCCGTCTCGCCACGCACGCGTCGTCGTTCCTTGATCTCGGCGCGCACGAAGTACGCCAGCCCGAGCGGCGCCATGAGGCCGAACGCCAGCCACTGCAAGCCGTAGGACAGGTAGGGCCCGGCGTCGAGCTGGGGGAGCGCGATCACGCCGAGACCGCCGGGCTGATCCTCGGCCAACTGGAGGTAGCCGTCGATCGGCCGGGTGCCGGTGAGCTCACCGACCTGGCCGGGGGTGATGGTGTAGACCTGCGGCAACCCGGGGCCGGTCACGGGGGGCTTGCCGTCGACGGGCGGTTCGGCGACGCGCAGACGCCCGTCGAGCGAGACGGGACCGGACGGTGCCGGTGTGATGTCCGGGACCTCGACGCCCTGCGTCGGCAACACGTAGCCGCGGTTCACCATGAGCGTGGCGCCCTCGTCGGTGCGGAACGGGGTGAGCACCTCGAAGGCGGGCGTGTCACCGACGCTGCGCAGCCGGACGACGACGTCGCTGTCCGCCACGTAGGAGCCCGAGGTGCCCACGCGGCGCCACTCGTCGTCGGCGGTCACGACGCCGTCGCCGATCAGGGCCGACGCGTCCACCGGGTCGGCGTCGAAGGACCGGGAGATCTGGTCGTTGCGCGCCGAGGTGGTCGAGTTCTTGCCCAGCTGCCAGGGCGCGAGGACCGAGAAGCACAGGTAGGCGAACAGCAGCACGACGGCCATGAGCGCCAGCCACCCGGGGCGCAGGAGGAACGACAGGCGACGCACAACTACACAGCGTAGTCGTCGGACTCGGACAGCAGGGTCCGGACGCGGTCGACCAGACCGGGAACGGCGGCTTCGATCTGCGAGCGGACCTCGGTGAACCCGGAGTCCGGACCGTAGTACGGGTCGGCGACCTCGGCGTCGGGTTCGGCCGCGGGGTCGAAGGACCGCAGCAGCACGAGCCGGTCGGCCGGTACGCCCAGCCGGACGAGCGCGCGCCGGTGCGAGTCGTCGAGGGCCACGACCAGATCGGCGCCGAGGATGTCCTCGTCGACGGTGCGGGCGCGGTGCTGCTCGGAGTACCCGTGCGCGCCGAGCTCGGCGGCCGCCCGCGGGTCCATCGGGTCGCCGACGTGCCAACTGCCGGTGCCCGCGCTGGTCAGTCGGACCCGGTCCGACAGTCCGTCGCGCTCGAGCGCCCGGGCGGCGATCTTCTCCGCCATCGGCGAGCGGCAGATGTTGCCCGTGCAGACGAAGGTGACGTGGACGCTCACGCGGCCACCGTGCGCGCGGCCAACAGGTCGGTCAGTGCCTGCGGCGTCGCCACGGACCACGACGCCGCGGCGTGCTCCGTCGGGAGTCCGTACCCCCACTCGACCAACGCGACGGGAATGCCCCAGTGCCCGGCGCCGAACACGTCGTGGTCGCGATCGCCGACCATCACCACCGCGGGTGTGCCGCCGTCCGCGGTGGGGCGCGCCTCGCGGCCCATCAGACCCAGCGCGCGGGCCACGACGTCGGACTTGGCACGCCGGGAGCCGTCGTCGCTCGCGCCGGCGATCGCGCCGAAGAACCGGGCGAGGTCGAAGTGCTCGAGAATGCGGGTGGCGACCCGCTCGTTCTTGCTGGTGGCGACGGCCATCGGCACACCCGCCGCGGCCACGGCCTCGAGGACGTCGACGACGCCGTCGTACACCCGGTTCTCGGCCCACCCCGAGTCCTCGTAGTACTCCGAGTACGCCGCCCGCGCCCGGTCGACCTGGTCCGGCGTCATGCCGAGGGACCGGAAGGTGTCGATCATCGGCGGACCCACCACGTGCGAGCGGACGTCGTCACCCGGCAGCGGCACCCCTACCGCGGTGAGCGCGCGGTCGAACCCGGCCAGGATGCCGGGCGCGGAATCGGTGAGCGTGCCGTCGAGGTCGAACAGGATCAGATCGGCGGGCTCGCGGTCGGCGGGGTCGGGTGCGGTAGCAGGCATGATGCGCCCAGTTTACGGGCGGGGTCCGACAGTGAAGTCGGGCCCGTGACAGTCTCGTTCCCGTGACCGACCCGCACGACCACGACCTCCGTCATCACGGCGACGTCGACGCCGGTGCGGGGATGGAGGACTTCGCCGTCAACGTCCGCGGCACGCGGCCGCCGGAGTGGCTGCGCGCGATCCTGGTCGACTCCCTGGAGCGCGTGGGGTCCTATCCGTCGGCCGAGCACGACCGCGCGGTGCGGGAGATCGTCGCCGCCCGGCACGGACGACACCCCGACGAGGTGCTGCTGCTCGCCGGCGCCGCGGAGGGGTTCGCGATGCTGCCGCGGCTGGTCGGTCGGCGGGCCGCCGTGATCCACCCGTCCTTCACCGAGCCCGAGTTCGCGTTCCGCGAGGCCGGTGTGCCGACGGCGCGGGTGATCCTGTCGACGCCGTACGCCCTGGCCACGGGGACCGTTCCGGAGGACGCCGACGTGGTGGTCGTGGGCAACCCCACCAATCCGACGTCGGTGCTGCACCCGCGTCGCGACGTCCTGGCGATGCGTCGCCCCGGGCGCCTGCTGGTGGTCGACGAGGCGTTCGCGGACACGACGCCGGGGGAGCCGGAGTCGCTCGCCGGTGAGTCGCTGCCCGACGTGCTGGTCCTGCGGAGTCTCACCAAGTCCTTCGCCCTCGCCGGTCTGCGGTGTGGCTACGCCCTGGGACATCCCGACGTGCTCGCCCGTCTGACGCGCGGCCGGGCTCATTGGCCGCTGGGCACGCTGCAACTCGACGCGATCGCCGCGTGCAGCAGCCCGGAGGCGGTGCGCTGGGTCGAGCGCGACGCCGCGGTGATCGCGGACGAGCGCGCGTACCTGATCGACCGGCTCGCGACCGTCGGGGTGCGGCCGGCCGCGTCGCCGTCGTCGTCGTTCGTCCTCGTCGACGTACCCGACGCCGAGCGCGTCCGGCAGGGGCTGCGCGCTCGGGGTGTTGCGGTCCGGCGGTGTGACACGTTCCCCGGACTCGGCGATCAGCTGCGGTTGGCCGTGCGGGACGGCGCGGCCGTGGACCGGCTGGTGACGGCGTGGCACGCGCTCCTGTGACGGCGTGGCACGCGCTCCTGTGACCGCGTGGCACGCCGTTACCCTGGGGCCATGACCTCCCCTCGGCCCGCGCTCCTGTCCGACGTGATCGCCGAGCTCGATCGCGTGTATCCGCCTGCGCTGGCCGAGGATTGGGACTCGGTGGGGCTGGTGGCCGGGGATCCGACGGACGAGGTGCGCACCGTGCGATTCGCCGTGGACGCCACCGAGGCGGTGGTCGATCGGGCGATCGCGGACGGCGCCGAGTTGCTGGTGGTCCATCACCCGCTGCTGCTGCGTGGGGTGGACACGGTGGGGGCGCACACCCCCAAGGGCGCTCTGATCCATCGGCTCGTGCGCGCCGGGTGCGCGTTGTTCACCGCCCACACCAACGCCGACTCCGCGCGTCCCGGCGTGTCCGACGCGCTGGCCGACGCCCTGGGTCTGGTCGACACCGCACCGCTGGATCCGAAAGATGCTGCGGCGCTGGACAAGTGGGTGGTGTTCGTGCCCGATGCCGACGCCGCTGCGGTACGGGAGGCGTTGTTCGCCGCCGGCGCCGGGGCGTTGGGCGACTATCGAGAGTGCAGCTGGGCGACGACGGGCGTGGGGCAGTTCCGACCCGTCGACGGCGCGAATCCCACGCTCGGGTCGGTCGGGTCGCTGGAGCACGTCGACGAGCACCGGGTGGAGACCGTCGCGCCGCGCTCGGCGCGGTCCGCCGTCCTGGCGGCCCTGCGGGCCGCGCATCCCTACGAGGAGCCGGCGTTCGACGTGTTCGCCCAGGTGGGTCTGCCCGGGCCGCTGGGCCTCGGACGGGTGGGTCGGCTCGAGGCGCCGGTCACGTTGCGGGAGTTCACCGCTCGGGTCGCCGAGCGCCTGCCCGCGACGGCGTGGGGCGTGCGCGCCGCGGGCGATCCTGACCTGCGCGTCGAGCGGGTCGCCGTGTGCGGGGGATCGGGCGACTCGTACCTCGGCGCGGCCCGCGCGGCCGGCGCCGACGTCTACGTCACGTCCGACCTGCGCCACCACGTGGCCGACGAGCACCTGCGCGGCGGCGGTCCCGCTCTGATCGACGTGGCGCACTGGGCCGGGGAGTTCCCGTGGTGCGCTCAGGCCCGGGGCGTGCTCGACCGTGCCTTCGGCGAGCGGCCCGGGTGGTCGAGTGCGGTCCTGGGGGAGCGGACCGATCCCTGGACGATCGGTGCCGTCGACACCGGCCGCTGACGGTAGCGTGACACCGGTGAACGTCGACCCGAAGATCCAGGAGCGGTTGCTCGACCTGGCTGCCATGGACACCGAACTCGCCCAGCTCGCTCACCGTCGACGGACGTTGCCGGAGCAGGCGGAACTCGACGCGCTCGAGACCGAGCGGGTGGCGCGCAAGGACGCCGCCGTCGGCGTGGAGATCCAGCTCGACGACATCGACCGCGACATCCGCAAGCTCGAAGGCGAGATCGACGCCGTCCGCAAGCGCGAGGACAAGGACCGCGCCGCGCTCGAGTCCGGCGCCGCGCCCGCGAAGCAGCTCACCGAACTGCAGCACGAGCTGGGCAGCCTCGAACGGCGCCGCAGCATCCTCGAGGACGAGCTGCTCGAGGTGATGGAGCAGCGCGAGGCCCTCGCCGCGGACCACGATCACGCGGGGGCACGGCTCTCCAAGGCGGAGGACGACCTGGTCGACGTGACCCGACGACGTGACGACGCCCTCGCCGACGTCGACCGCCTCGTGCAGACGCGGACCGGACAACGCGCCGAGCTGGCGTCGTCGTTGCCGGACGAGGTGATCTCGGTCTACGAGAAGCAACGCGAACGGTCCGGTGTCGGCGCGGCTCTGCTGCGCGGCCGCCGCTGCGGTGCCTGTCGCATCGAGCTCGATCGCGGTGAGATCGCGCGTATCGCCGCGACGCCGGCCGACGCCGTCGTCCGCTGTTCGGAATGCAACGCGATCCTGGTGCGGACCAAGGAATCCGGTCTGTGACGACCGGTCGCGGCGGTCGGGTGACGGTCGAGGCCGACGGCGGATCGCGCGGCAATCCCGGCCCGGCCGGGTACGGCGCGGTGGTGCTCGACGACGCCGGGTCGGTCCTCGCGGAGCGCCGTGAGTCGATCGGTACCGCGACCAACAACGTCGCGGAGTACCGCGGACTCATCGCGGGCCTCGAAGCCGCGCGCGAGCTCGGCGCGGCCGAGGTGGCGGTCCGGATGGACTCGAAACTGGTGGTCGAGCAGATGTCCGGCCGCTGGAAGGTCAAGCACCCGGACATGATTCCGCTGCAGCGGCGGGCGGCGGAGGTGGCGCGCAGCTTCGACTCGGTGAGCTGGACCTGGATTCCCCGTGCCGAGAACGCTCGGGCCGACCGGTTGGCCAACGAGGCGATGGACGGGGAACCGGCGCTGCTGACCGGTGCGGCCCTGTCCGAGTCGACGAGTGGGTCGACGAGTGGGTCGACGAGTGGGTCGACGAGTGGGTCGACGAGTGGGCCGGCGAGCGAGCCGGCGACGACCGACCGTCCCGCGTGGCAGTCCGTGTCCGGGGCGGCGACCCGGCTGATCCTGTTGCGGCACGGGCAGACTCCGCTGTCGGTGGAGAAGCGGTACTCCGGCCGCGGCAACCCCGATCTGACCGACGTCGGGCGAGCGCAGGCCGCGGCCGCCGCCGAGCGCGTGGCACGGCTCGGACCGATCGACGCGATCGTCTCCTCACCGCTCGCCCGCGCCCGCGACACCGCCGAGGCGGTCGCCGCGCGGGTCGGGGTGTCGGTGCAGGTGCTCGACGATCTGACCGAGACCGACTTCGGGACGTGGGAAGGGCTTACCTTCGCCGAGGTGTCCGCCCGCGACGGCGACGCGCACCGCCGGTGGATGGGCGACACGTCGATCGCGCCCCCCGAGGGCGAGAGCTTCGACGCCGTGCGCGCCCGCGTCGAGCGGGCGCTGGCCACGGTGCGCCGCGAGCACGCCGGGCGGACGGTAGTGGTGGTCTCGCACGTGACCCCGATCAAGACTCTCCTGCAGCTCGGGCTCGACGTGGGCCCGTCGATCCTCTACCGCCTGCATCTCGATCTCGCGTCCGTCAGCGTCGTGGATTTCTACGACGACGACGCGGCGTCGGTGCGGCTGGTGAACGACACGTCGTTCCTCGGCGGGTAGAACGGCCGCCGAGGACACTCGGCGCGACCCGCTCGTCAGACCCTAAGGGCGGCCCAGAGGGCGAGTGTGGCGGCCACCAGCGTCACCGGGGTGGTGAGCACCCCGAGCACGGTGAAGGTCCGCAGGCTCACCGGTTCCCGCTCGGCTCGGGCGACTCGGCGCCACAGCATGATCGCCAGCGACCCCACGTAGGTGAGGTTCGGCCCGAGGTTGACCCCGATCAGCAGGGCCAGCAGCGCGGGGACCGAGGCGGCGCCGGAGCCGGTGAGAGCGGCGAGCAACAGCAGGGTCGCGGGCAGGTTGTTGAGCACGTTGGAGGCGACGGCCGCGATCGCGGCGATCAGCAGTAGGGACGGCAGCGACGTCGACGCGGGCAGCAGGTCGGCCACCCACGAGCCGACGGGCCCGTCGGCCAGGCCCGCGACGACGATGCCCAGGGCGAACACGAAGACGCAGAACCACAGGTCGAGCGCCCGCACGATGGCCGTCGGGCCGGTGTCGCCGGCGCGGACGGCCGGGACGGCGAGGACGACGGCCGCGGCGGCCGCCACCCAGACCGGTTCGATCCCGACGGCCCCGCTCACGGCGAAACCGACCAGGGCGCAGGCGATCACCCCGAGCGCGAACACGGGTGCAGGGGTGTCGTCGTCGGGGGTGTCTCCGGCGTGGAGGTCGGCCGGTTCCGGAGAGGACTCGCCGCCCCGGAGGTCGTTGCGGAAGAACCAGCGGAAGACGAGGAACTCGACCACGATCGCCACCACCCACGGCCCCGCCATGAGTGCGGAGAAGTGCAGGAAGGACAGGCCCGTCGCCGAGAACACCAGCAGATTGGTGAGGTTCGAGACCGGCAGCAGCGTCGACGCCGAGTTGGACAGGTGCGCCACCGCGTAGGACGTCGGCCGAGCGGAGAAGCCGGCCCGGCGGGCCGCGGCGATCACCACCGGGGTGAGCAGCACGACGGTCGCGTCGAGGCTCAGGACGGCGGTGGTCAGTGCCGCGGTGACGAACACGGCTGCCAGCAGGCGCACCGGGGACGATGCCGAGCGTCGGTGCAGAACACCGGCGATCCAGCGGAACACGCCACGACGGTCCGCGAGATGGGCGAGCGCGAGGATGGCCGCGAGGAACGCGACGGTCGGTGCCAGATCACGGACCTCCCGCAGGGCCCCGTCGAGGCCGACCACACCGAGGAGCAACGCCAGACCGGCGGCGGGCACCGCCAACACCGCCTCGGGCAGTCCGCGCGGACGCACGATGGCGAACGCCAGCACCGCTCCGACCAGCAGGACGGGAAGAACGACGTCTCTCACGCGAGCAGGCGACGCAGCGTGCGGAGATTGCGGGTGGTCGTCGTCGACTTGTACGCCGCCTTCGCGCTCGCCTTGCCCACGACGCTGCCGAGCGTGTCGCCGCGAACGACTTCCCAGTACAGGACGTGATGCGGGCCCGGCGCGGTCCGTTCGACCGTCGGGTCCAGACCGTCCAGAGCGCCCAACTCGGCGGTCGAGCGGCCGTCCGAGGAGAAGATCACGTACGGGTGGCGCACGTCCTCGTCGGTGTCCCACGGATAGGACTCGACCACCTCCGCGAGCCGGTCCGAGGTCAGCACCACCACCCACGCGTCGTAGCCGAACTCCCGGCGCAGCACGGCCTCGACGTCCGACCGCACCGACGCCTCGTCGCCGTCCGACGTGAGCAGGACGTTGCCGGACGCGAGCACGGTGGTGACGTCGGCGTATCCGGCGGCGGTGAGGGCGGACCGCAGGTCGCTCATGACCAGGCGCACCCCACCGACGTTGACGCCGCGGAGCAGGACGACGAATCGCATGCGACGACTCTAGGGCGACGGCCCGACACGGCGATCCGCCGAGTAGCATCTGCCGTGCGGACGAGTCGACCGGGCGGCCGCGGCGGGAGGAACCGGCGACCGGTGTCGTCAGGCCTCGCGCCGAGGAAAGTCCGGACTCCACAGAGCAGGGCGGTTGCCAACAGCAACCCGAGGTGACTCGCGGGACAGTGCCACAGAGAACAGACCGCCGATCGTCCTCGTGACGTGTCGGTGAGGGTGAAACGGTGCGGTAAGAGCGCACCAGCACCCCGGGTGACCGGGGTGGCTCGGTAAACCCCGCCCGGAGCAAGATCGAAGGTCTCACCGTCGTTCGCGGTGGTGCGGCTGCGCAGGTGCCCGAGGGCTGCTCGCCCGAGCCTGCGGGTGGATCGCTCGAGGTACCCGGTGACGGTGTGCCCAGATGGATGGTCGCCGCCCGGACGTTCGCGTCCGGGAACAGGATCCGGCTTACAGGTCGACTCGTCCGCCCGTCCACGACGACGAACGGCCCCCGTCCGAGGACGGGGGCCGTTCGTACGTCACGCGGTCGATCAGATGGGGTTGACCGCCAGGAGGGTCGCCCAGTAGGTCGCGGCGTCGGGTCCGACCAGCGGCAAGAGGTGGTCGAAGATGATGACTGACATGTCCTACTCCTTCGTCGTGATGCACCGTGGTGACGGTGGCGTGCGCAGGGGGTTCCCGGGAAGTGTATCCCTGTAACCCCACGATTGCGCGCGCGTCACTTGCCCCGGCGCGTGCACCCACCGAGTGCCGCGTACGGGTCGCTCGGACGGGGCACACTGTGCCCATGAGCGACGACGAGCAGTGGTACTTCCGCATCAGCGACAAGGCCGTGGTGCAGGGCAAGGACGCGGGCGCCATGGACCGCATGGGTCCCTATCCGGACCGCGAGACCGCCGAGCGTGCGCTCGAGATCGCGGCGGAGCGGAACAAGGCCGCGGACGACGCGGACCGCGAGTGGTCCTGACGCGCTGACCTAACGGTCGGTCCAGCCTGCGCGATCGGCGGTGCGCCGCAGCGTCTTCCACGCGGATGGGAAGGGCTCCAGTGCGTCCGCTCCGGCGCGCGTCTCCGCGGCGTACAGCACGCCGTGGGTGAAGGTGTCCGCGCCACGCGCATGGGCCGAGTCGGCCTCCACGAGCAGGGTGCGCCGCGCGACCGCGCTGTCCTGGTGGTCGCCGAGCACCGACTGCACCTTCTTCGCGGACTTCGCCGCCCGTGCCGCCGTGCGCGCGAAACGTTTCGGGGAGTCGACCACCCCGGCCGCCTCGGCGGCGTAGCGCAGCTTCTTCGCCAGCTTGCGCACGTCGTGCATCGCGTCCTCGTGCTCGTCCTCGGCACCGCGCTCGCGCAGCGCGAGAGTGCGACGGTGCGCCTCGTCCACGCGGGCGTACTGCGCGCGCAGCACGCGATCGAAGACTCGGGCGGCCGGCTTGCCCGCCTTCTTCCCGCTCGGTGACGACGCGAGCAGCGCCTCGAGGGCATCGAGGAGGGCGAAGTACCGCTCGCCGTCGAGTTCGCGCACCACCTCGGCGTGGGCGAGGGAGAAGAGCCGCTCCTGGGTGCCGACCAGCGAGTCGGCCACGTCGCCGCGCACGGCGTCGGCCGGAAGAGCGGCCAGGGCGTCGCGGTATCGCGCGGCCAGCACCTCCGCATCGCGCGCCGTCCCGAGAATGCCCGCGAGCCACGCCAATTCGCCCCGAACGGCGTCGACCTCCGCGCGGTCGAGGAGTGTGCGGTAGGACCGGAGGACGCTGCGCAGCCGCCGCGTGGCGACGCGCATCGCGTGCACGGAATCGTCCTCGTCGCGCCGCACGCGGGGATCCGCGGCGATCAGCGCGGACACGTCCGCCGCGAGGGCGACGCGGAGCGCGGCGCCCGCCGTGCCGTCGGGCTGCGGAGACGTACTGTCCCGGGCGGCCTCCAGCCGCGACCCGAGTGCGCGCGCCAGCTTGGACGGCGACGAGCCCGGCTTCGCGCCGTGGTCGAGGAGGAACGTCCCGAGGTGGCGGAGCGTCGACCGCGTGCCGTCGACCAGTTCCAGCTCCCACTCCCGCCAGCGAACAGTGATGTCGTCGAGCAGGTTTCGCGCCGTCACCGTGTCGTCGCAGAGCTCGGTCGCACGATCGGCCTTCGCCGTCGACACCGTGGTGATCACCCGTCGGGTCTCGATGCTCGCCACCGGCACGAGAGGCCGGCCGCGCGTGTGGGCGCGCACCACCAGGGCGACCTCGTCGGGCACGCGCGTGGTGTTCCCGCCCGCGGAGAGCGGGCTGCGCACCTCGAGGCGCTCGTCCGACGACACGGGCAGCTTGACGTGCCACCCCGCATCGGCGCTGCCCGTCCGCCGCCGCAGCGTGATGCGGGCGCGGGCCAGAGCCAGGTCGGCGGTGTCGAAGTAGGTGGAGACCGGATGCGTCAGCTCCGGCGCCGACGCGGCCGTGACCGACGGCGCACCCGCGAGATCCGGGACGGGAGTGTCCATCCCGACGTCGAACTTCACTTCGATCTCGGTGTGCGCCTCGGGCTTCCTCGTCATGACCACATCTTTACCAGCCGAGGATGAACGCACCGGTCGTTCACCGACGCAGCGCGTCCGCCGTCACCGACGCAGCGCGTCCGCCACTACCGACGCAGTGCGTCCGCTGTCACCGACGCAGCGCGTCCGCAGCTACCGACGCAGCGCGTCCATGGCCTCGACGAGGTGATGCACGATGCCCGGCTCGGCCGCCGAGTGACCCGCGTCGTCCACCACGTGCAGGGTCGACGACGGCCACGCCCGGTGCAGATCGAGCGCGCTGCGGGCCGGGGTCACCACGTCGTACCGCCCCTGGACGATCACGCCGGGGATGTCGGCGATGCGGCCGATGTCCCGCAGCAACTGACCCGGCTCGAGGAAGCCGCGATGGACGAAGTAGTGGTTCTCGATGCGCGCGAAGGCGAGGGCGAATCGCGGGTCCGCGGTCTGGTCGAGACGGCTCGGCGACGGCAGCAGGGAACTGGTCGCACCCTCCCACGTGGACCACGCCACCGCGGCGCGCACGGCGACGTCCTGATCGGGGGAGTGCAGCAGGTCGTGGTAGACCGCCACCGTGTCCTCGTCCCGGCGCTCGGCCGGGATGGGAGCAAGGAACTCCTCCCACTTCTCGGGGAACAGGTGGCCCGCGCCGCCGCGGTAGTACCAGTCGATCTCGGCGTCGCGGAGCAGGAAGATCCCGCGCAGGACCAGGGCCCGGACGCGGTCCGGATGCGCCTGGGCGTAGGCCAGCGCGAGCGTCGATCCCCACGAGCCGCCGAACACGATCCACGACTCGATGCCGAGGTGCTCGCGCAGCCGCTCCATGTCGGCAATCAGCGCGGGTGTGGTGTTGACGGAGAGATCGGCGCCGTCGGCGACATGGGGCGTGGACGCGCCGCAGCCCCGTTGGTCGAACAGCACGATCCGGTAGTGCTCGGGGTCGAAGTAGCGGCGCTGGTCGGGATTGGTTCCGCCGCCGGGCCCGCCGTGCACGAACACCACCGGGGTTCCGGCGTCCGTGCCGCTGACCTCCCAGGCGAGGCGCTGACCGTCGCCGACGTCGAGGAGGCCCGTCGCGTGCGGGTCGATCGGCGGGTAGAAGGTGCGACGCGCGTCGTCGACGGTCACAGGCCCACCAGTCCCGTCGCCAGATCGGGGATCTCGAGCAGGTCGATCGCCTGCGAGCGGACGTCGCCGCACGTCTCCTCGGTCGCGTCGTCGACGATCGCCCGGTTCTGGACGACGGCGGCGTTGAGCCCGTACTGCGCGGCCCACGTCTGCACGAGGATGTTCAGGCCGCCACGTCCGAGCGTGGGGCCCTGCGTCCGCCAGTCCGAGAGCTGGGCCTCGAGATCGCGGCACAGTGTCTCGGCCTGATCGGAGGTCACGGTCGTCGTCGCGGTCGCCGCCGTCGACGTCGTGGACGACGGCGCCGTGGTCGACGAGTCGGCGGGCGCGGGGTCCGACCCGCCGGACCCGCACGCGGCCACGCACAGAGAGGTGGCCGCGAGGGCGAGACCGACGCGGGTGGGGACTGCGGAACGAGACACGGTTCGGCGAATCATGTCTGCGAGTGTGTCAGAAGCTGTGCTCGGCTCCGGGGAAGGAACCGGCGCGCACCTCGCGGGCGTACTCGGCCGCGGCCCGGCGCAACTCGTCGCCCACCGCCCCGAACCGCTTGACGAACTTCGCGGTGCGGCCGCTGGTGTAGCCGGCCATGTCCTGCCAGACGAGCACCTGGGCGTCGCAGTCGGGACCGGCCCCGATGCCGACCGTGGGGATGACCAGCTTGCGGGTCACCTGGCCCGCGAGCTCGGCCGGGACCATCTCCATGACCACCGAGAACGCGCCGGCCTCCTGCACGGCGACGGCGTCGGCCACGAGACGCTCGGACGCGTCGCCGCGGCCCTGCACGCGGAATCCGCCGAGCCCGTTGACGCTCTGCGGGGTGAACCCGATGTGGGCCATGACCGGGATGCCCGCGGCGGTGATCGCCGCGATCTGCTCGGCCACGCGCTCGCCGCCCTCGAGCTTGACCGCGTGCGCCTGGCCCTCCTTCATGAACCGGACGGCGGTCTCCACGGCCTGCTGCGGGGAGGTCTCGTAGGTGCCGAACGGCAGGTCGGCGACGACGAGAGCGTTCGGTGCGCCCCGCACCACGCCGCGCACGAGCGGCATCAACTCGTCGACCGTGACGGGCACCGTGGTGTCGTAGCCGTAGACGACGTTGGCAGCGGAATCGCCCACGAGCAGCACGGGGATGCCGGCGTCCTCGAAGATGCGGGCGCTGGAGTAGTCGTAGGCGGTGAGCATGGCCCACCGGTCACCGGACGCCTTCATGGCCTGGAGGTGATGGACGCGGGTCTTCCGACCGGTCGGTGCGCCGTAGAGCGGAGTCTCGGCAGCGCTGTCGTGGTCGGTGCGGTCGGTGGAGTCGGTGCCGGGCACGGGAGCGGACACGTGGGTCCCTTTCGTCCTCGAGGCCCGCCGTGCGGGTCCCCGGGTGAATGCTGACCAGGCAAGTCTGCCACCGACGCCGGTCGGCGCCGGTGTGGCATCGGTCACCCCCCGGCGCCCGGGACGAGATGTCGGCGGGTCGTGCCACCATCGACGCGTGGTCCTTCCGCGCGGCCGTCGCCGCTTCCTCCCGTCGGTCGCCGTCGTGCTGCTCACGGTGACGTCGATCGCCGGATGCGCCACGCCGAGCGATCCCGCATCGGGTGTCACCGGAACGGAGTCCGCCCCGACTGCCGCGCCGCCCGGTCCGGACGTGCTGCCGGGTCCGGACGACGCGCGTCCCCGCACTCTGGTGGAGTTCGAGGCGCAGCGCGTGCAATGGGGGTCGTGCGACGGGTTCGCCACGGACGGCAGCGCCCTCGACACCGCCCTGCAGTGCGGTCGTGTCCTGGTGCCGCTCGACTACGGCGATCCGGCGGGACCGCTCGCGTCGCTGGCGCTCTCGCGGTCGCCGGCGTCGGGTCCGGCGATCGGGTCGATGCTGGTCAACCCGGGTGGCCCGGGCGCGTCCGGGCTCTCCACGGCGACGGTCGCCCGCGGCACCGCGGTGGCCGACCGGCTCGACGTGATCGGTTTCGACCCGCGCGGGATCGGCGCCTCGGTGCCGGCGGTTCGCTGCGACACGGCCGCGGAGTTCGACGCCGAGCGTGCGGACGACGACGTCGACACCTCGCCCGCGGGGATCGCGGAGACCGAGTCGGAGAACAAGGCCTACGCCCAGCGCTGCGCCGATCGCAACGACCCCGTCCTTCTCGCGCACATGAGCAGCGAAGACGTCGCCCGCGACATGGACCTGATGCGCACTGCGCTCGGTGACCCCGCGCTGACCTATCTGGGGTTCTCGTACGGCACGCGGCTCGGGTACACCTACGCCGAGCTGTTCCCGGATCGGGTGCGGGCGATGGTGCTCGACGGCGCCCTCGACCCCGCCGCGGACGTCTCCGCGGAGACCGTCGCGCAGGGAGCCGGGTTCCAGACCGTGTTCGACGCGTTCGCGCGCGACTGCGCCGCGCGGTCGGACTGCCCGCTCGGGACCGTGCCGGACGACGCGGTGGCGCGCTTCCGCGCGCTGGTCGATCCGCTGATCGGGGCGCCCGTGCCGGCCGACGACGATCGCACGCTGAGTTACGACGATGCGATCACCGGGGTGCAACAGGCGCTCTACACGGAGCAGTTGTGGGAGCCGCTGCGGCGCGGCCTCACCGAACTCGCCTCCGGCCGGGGGACCGAGCTGCTCGCGCTGGCCGACTTCTACAACCAGCGGCAGCCCGACGGCACCTACACCAACAGCAACGACGCCTTCACCGCCGTGCGGTGCGTCGACGATCCGCGGATCCTCGACCGGGCGCGGACCGGCGCGGTGGACCGTGAGTTCCGGGCCGCCGCACCGTTCCTCGACGACGGGCGCGGCGCCGGCGACGCCCCGCTGGACTCGTGCGCCTTCTGGCCGGTCCCGACGCGCGCCGATCCGGGGCCGCTGCAGATCACGGGACTGCCGCCCACCGTCGTCGTCTCCACGACCGCCGACCCGGCGACGCCGTACGAGGCGGGCGTCGCCCTCGCCCGCCAACTCGGCGCGGCGCTGGTGACGTTCGAGGGGGACCAGCACACGGCGTCGTTCGCCGGGGTGGCGTGCGTCGACGACGCGGTGACGGACTACCTCGTCGACCTCACCGTGCCGCCGCCCGGTCTGCGCTGTCCGTGACCGCACCCGACCCGCCGCGCCCCGATGTAACACGGATTTAATGCGGCGTGCCTAGCCTGACGGTCATGGATCGCCAAAAGGAATTCGTGCTGCGCACGCTGGAGGAGCGCGACATTCGATTCGTGCGCCTCTGGTTCACGGACGTGCTCGGATACCTCAAGTCGGTGGCGATCGCGCCCGCGGAGCTCGAGGGCGCCTTCGAGGAGGGGATCGGCTTCGACGGGTCCGCCATCGAGGGCTTCTCGCGGGTCTCCGAGGCGGACACGGTGGCCAAGCCGGACCCCACGACGTTCCAGATCCTGCCGTGGACCACCAGCAAGGGCGAGCAGCACTCAGCCCGCATGTTCTGCGACATCGCGATGCCGGACGGGTCGCCCTCGTGGGCCGACTCGCGCCATGTGCTGCGGCGTCAGTTGAGCAAGGCGAGCGATCTCGGCTTCAGCTGCTACGTCCACCCCGAGATCGAGTTCTTCCTCTGCAGCGAGATGCCCGACGACGGCCGTCCCCCGACCCCGGCCGACAACGGCGGGTACTTCGACCAGGCCGTCCACGACGCCGCGCCGAACTTCCGTCGGCACGCGATCGACGCGCTCGAGTCGATGGGCATCTCCGTCGAGTTCAGCCATCACGAGGCCGCGCCCGGGCAGCAGGAGATCGACCTGCGCTACGCCGACGCGCTGTCGATGGCGGACAACGTGATGACCTTCCGCTACCTGGTCAAGGAGGTCGCGATCGAGGAGGGTGTGCGCGCGACGTTCATGCCCAAGCCGTTCAGTGACCAGGCCGGCTCGGCGATGCACACCCACATGAGCCTGTTCGAGGGCGAGACCAACGCCTTCCACAACCCCGACGATCCGATGCAGCTCTCGGACACCGGCAAGGCGTTCATCGCCGGCATTCTCGAGCACGCCAACGAGATCAGCGCCGTCACCAACCAGTGGGTCAACTCCTACAAGCGACTCATCCACGGCGGCGAGGCGCCGACCGCGGCGTCGTGGGGCCCGTCCAATCGCTCCGCGTTGATCCGCGTGCCGATGTACACGCCCAACAAGGCGTCGTCGCGCCGCGTCGAGATCCGCAGCCCCGACTCGGCCTGCAACCCGTACCTCACCTTCGCCGTGCTCCTGGCCGCCGGACTGCGCGGTATCGAGCAGGGCTACGAGCTGCCGCCGGAGGCGGAGGAGGACGTCTGGTCGCTCACCTCCGCCGAACGGCGCGCCATGGGGTACCGCGAGCTGCCGAGCAGCCTCAACGAGGCCCTCGCCGCCATGGAGAAGTCCGAGTTGGTGGCCGAGACGCTCGGCGAGCACGTGTTCGACTACTTCCTGCGCAACAAGCGTCGGGAGTGGGAGTCCTACCGGTCGCGCGTCACGCCGTTCGAGCTCGAGACCTACCTCGGACTGTGAGCCCTAGCGCCGCCGGCAGCGTGTCGCCCGAGTCGCGAGTCCGTTCGATCCGAGAGAGTGCGCGATGACCCCTCCACCCGGCCGATCGACTCTGCCCAGTCCGGGGCGCCTGGGGTTGGTCGCGAGCACCGCCGCGGCCGATCTGGGGCGCCTCGGATGGACCACCGACACCGACGTGGACCTGCTGTGGTCGCTGTCGAGGTCGCCGGACGCGGACCTCGCCCTGCGCACGGTCGTCCGTCTCGCGGATGCACTCGGTGACGACTGGACCGAGCTCGACGGTGTCCTGCGCCGCGATCCGCTGGTGCGGGGGCGGCTGTTCGCGCTGGTGGGATCGTCGAGCGAGCTCGGCGATCACCTGGTGGGGCAACCCGAGAAGTGGCGACTGCTCGCCGAGCACCGCACCGCGCTCCCGACGTCCGACGAGGTGCGTGCCGACCTGCTCGACGCCGTCGAGGCCGCCCCCGAAGCGGGGGAGTGCGCGTCCGACGGGCTGTTCCGTGCCTCGGTGACGGGCCCGAAGGCCGTCCTGGCGCTGCGCACCGTCTACCGCGACCACCTCATGATTCTGGCCGCCGCGGACCTCGCGGCGACGGTGGAGAACGAACCCGTCGTCCCCTACGAGACCGTCGCCCGTCATCTGTCCGATCTGGCCGACGCGGCGCTCACCGCCGCCCTCGCCGTGGCCGTCGCCACCACGTTCCCGGACGAGCCGTGCACCGTGCGGCTCGCGGTGATCGCCATGGGCAAATGCGGTGCGCGCGAACTGAACTACGTCTCCGACGTCGACGTGGTCTTCGTCGCCGAACCCGCCACGACGGCCGCCACCCGGCTCGCCGGGGAGCTCATGCGCGTGGGATCGTCGGCCTTCTTCGAGGTCGACGCGGCCCTGCGGCCCGAGGGCAAGCAGGGTGAGCTGGTCCGCACCCTCGACTCGCACCTGGCCTACTACCAGCGGTGGGCCAAGACGTGGGAGTTCCAGGCGCTGCTGAAGGCTCGTGCGATGACCGGCGACGCCGATCTGGGCCGTGCCTACGTCGAGGCGGTCACGCCGCTGGTGTGGAACGCCAGCGAACGCGAGGACTTCGTCCCCGAGGTGCAGGCCATGCGCCGACGGGTCGAGGAGATGGTGCCGCCGGAGCTGCGCGAGCGGGAGATCAAACTCGGCCGCGGCAGCCTGCGCGACGTCGAATTCGCCGTGCAGCTGCTGCAGATGGTGCACGGCCGCGGCGACGAGTCGCTGCACGTGCAGAGCACCGTGTCCGCGCTGTCCGCCCTGGCGGACGGGGGATACGTCGGGCGCGACGACGCCGCCAACCTGACGGCGTCCTACGAGTTCCTCCGGTTGATCGAACACCGGTTGCAACTGCAGAAACTGCAACGGACGCACACGCTTCCGCCGTTCGACGACGACGAGGCGCTGCGGTGGCTCGCGCGCGCCGCCCACATGCGTCCCGACGGCAACAACGACGCGCTGGGTGTCCTGCGTCAGGAGATCCGCCGCAATGCCCAACGCATCCGTCGACTGCACGCGCGGCTGTTCTACCGGCCGCTGCTCGAGTCGGTCGCCCGGCTCGACAGCGACGCGCTGCGGCTGAGCACCGACTCGGCCAAGCGGCAGCTCTCGGCCCTGGGGTACTCCGCGCCGCAGAACGCGCTCGGGCACCTCGGCGCCCTGGTCGGCATGGGTGCGCGCAAGGGGCGTATCCAGGCGATGCTCCTGCCGACGCTGCTCGAATGGCTCGGTGACACACCGGATCCCGACGCCGGACTGCTGGCCTACCGACGGCTGTGCGAGGAGGTCGCGGAACAGTCCTGGTTCCTCCGCCTGGTCCGCGACGAGGGCCCGGTGGCCCAGCGTCTGATGCGGGTACTCGGCTCGTCGGAATACCTGCGCAGCGTGTTGGTCAACGCCCCCGAGGTCATTCGCCTCTACGGCGACGGCGCGTCCGGGCCGAAACTCCTCGACGTCGACCCCACCGAAACGTACGGCGCCATCCTCAAATCGTCCGCGCGGTACGAGGATCCGGTGCGCGCCGTCGCGGCCGCCCGCTCCCTCCGACGCTACGAACTCGCCCGCGTCGCCTCCGCCGACATCCTCGGGCTCCTCGACGTGCCCGAGGTGTGCCGCGCCCTGTCGTCGGTGTGGGCTGCCGTCATCAACGCCGCGCTCGACGCCGCGGTGCGCGCGTCCGTCGCCGATCGCGGCGAGCCCGCCCCGGCCACCATCGCGATCATCGGCATGGGCCGCCTCGGCGGCGGCGAACTGGGTTACGGCTCGGACGCCGACGTCCTGTTCGTCTGCGAGCCGGTCGAGGGAGCCGACGACGCCGACGCCGTGAAGTGGGCCAACGCCATCGCCGACCGCGTCCGCACGCTGCTCGGCTCACCCAGCCAGGACCCGCCGCTGGAAGTGGACACCGGACTGCGGCCGGAAGGCCGCAACGGGCCCGTCGTGCGGACGTTGTCGGCGTACGAGGCGTACTACACGCAGTGGGCGCAGGCCTGGGAGATCCAGGCGCTCCTGCGGGCGCACCAGGTCGCCGGGGACCAGGACCTCGGCGTCCGGTTCCTGCTCATGGCGGACGCCGTCCGCTATCCCGAGGGCGGAGTCTCCGAGGAGGCCGTCCGCGAGATCCGCCGCATCAAGGCCCGTGTCGACGCGGAACGGCTGCCCAAGGGCGCCGACCCCACCACCCACACCAAACTCGGTCGCGGGGGACTGGCCGACGTCGAGTGGACCGTGCAGCTGCTGCAGCTGCGTCACGCCCACCGCGTGCCCGCGCTGCACAACACCTCGACGCTGCAGGCGCTCGACGCCATCGGCGCGGCCGAGCTGATGAGTCCGGGCGACGTCGATCTGCTGCGCCAGGCGTGGCTCACCGCCACCGAGGCACGCAACGCCCTGGTCCTGGTGCGCGGCAAGCCCACCGACCAGCTACCCGCTCCCGGCAAGGTGCTCTCCGCGGTCGCGCAGGTGGCCGGCTGGCCGGGCGGTGACGCCGGGTCCTTCCTGGACAACTACCTGCGCGTCACCCGCCGGGCGAAGAACGTCGTCGAGCGGGCGTTCGGATCCTGACGGATCAGTCGGTCCCCGCGGTCACGAACCCCTGCTCCACCATCCAGTCCCGCGCCACCTCGGCCGGTTCCCGACCGTCCACGTCGACCTGCTTGTTGAGCTCGGTGATGGCGTCGTTGGTCAACGCGGCCGAGACGGGAGCGGTGATCTCGGCGATCTCCGGGTACCGGTCCGCCACCTCCTGGCGCATGGTGACGGTGGCGTTGTAGCGGGGGAAGAACGCCTTGTCGTCCTCGACCACCACCAGGTTCAGGCCCTTGATGCGGCCGTCGGTGGTGAAGACCTCACCGAACTTGCACTGCGAGCCCTCGGCGGTCGCCTGGTAGATCACGCCGGTCTGCAGAATCTGCCGCGGCACGGCGTTGGCGTCGAACCCGTAGGTGGCCGCCAGGCCGGGGAAGCCGTCCTGGCGTGAGTTGAACTCGGTCTCCACGCACACCGACGCCGCGGCGGGGTCGGTGTTCGCGAGTGCGGCGTAGTCGGACAAGGTCTTCACACCCGTCGCCTCCGCCGTCTGCTGGTTCATCGCGAGCGCGTAGGTGTTGTCCATCGGCGCCGGATTGATCCAGACGATGCCGTTCTCCTTGTCGGCGTCCCGCACGGCGTCGTACTGCTCGGTGGCGTCGGCGATGGGAGTCTCGTTGCCCAGGTAGTTGATCCAGCCGGTCCCGGTGTACTCGTAGGCCAGGTCCACCTGCCCGCTGATCATGGCCTGCCGGGTGCTGTTCGACCCCGAGATGTTGGTCAGGTCGCGCACGTTCGCGCCCGCCGCCTCGAGCGCGAACTCGAGGATGTAGCCGAGCACGATCTGCTCGGTGAAGTCCTTCGACCCCACCGTCAGCTCGGCGCCCTCGAGTCCGGGCTGGGCGGTGATGCTGCCCGGGCCGACGTCGAGGGGGACCGCGCTACCGGACTGCAATCCGCAGCCGGCGAGGAGGAGTGAGGAGGCGCCGAGCGCCGCGAACAACCTGGTGGTGCGGCGCATCTAGCGAAGTCCCTTCGGTCCGAGATAGGCCTCGGCGAGCGCGCCGAGCCAGTCGACGAGCAGGGCGAGTGCGACGGCAAGCACGGCACCGACGACGAGGATGAGCGGCTGATTGAGCTTGTAGCCGGTGTCGATGAGCACACCCAGGCCACCGGCGCCGACCAGGAAGCTCAGCGTGGCGGTGCCGACGGCGAGCACGAGCGAGGTGCGCAGACCCGCGAGGATGTACGGCACGGCGAGCGGAAACTCGATGCGGCGCAACACTCCACCGCTGGACATACCCTGCCCGCGGGCGGCGTCGATGTAGCTGGGGTCGACCTGCTGGAACCCGAGCATGGTGTTCCGCAGCACCGGCAGCAGCGAGTAGAAGGCGATGGGCAGCACGCCGATCCAGAAGCCGGTGGTGCTGGTCAGCAGGAACAGCAGGACCAGCAGACCGACCGCCGGAGCGGCCTGTCCGATGTTGGCGATCCCGATGAAGAGCGGCGCGAGTCTGCGGTACCCGTTGCGGGTCAACAGGATTCCCAGCGGGACGGCCACCAGGACCACGAGGGCGGTCACCACGAAGGTGATGAGGACGTGCTGCAGCACCGTCTCGGAGATCGTGCCGATGTTGATGGTCTCGGCCTGGGTGGCCGTCAGCTCCCGGGTGAGGGCGTAGGTCAGCAGGACGGCGACCATGACGACGACGATCAGCGGCTGGATGAGCAGGCGGATTCGTTCCGCGCGCCGCACGGCGCGGGCCGCGGACTCCGCGTCGGCGGCCGGGTCGACGTCACCGCCGAGGGCAGGCGCCTCCGACGCGGTGGTCACGAGGACGCTCCCGCCGCGGCCGGCGACGCGGCCGGATCCTGATCGACGTGGTCGTCGGCGTGCGCCGAGCGGATGGTCTTGATGGTGTCGATCAACTGCTCGATGGTGATGGTGCCGACGTACTCGCCGCGGTTGCCGGTCACGGTGGCCGTCGCATTGCCCTCGGCGAGAAGGGCTTCGAGCGCGTCCTGGAGCGTCGACTGAGTCGAGACCAGTTCTCCGATCGGGACGCCGACGTCGCGAAGGCTGCCGACATCTCGCAGATGGCGTCGGTCGGTCCATCGCACCGGGCGACGCCGCTCGTCGAGAATCAGACCCCAGGCCTGTGGGTCGGAACCGAGGGCGGCGTTCATCGATTCGACGGGCTCGTTCTCGCCGAACGCGGGCACGTCGGACAGTTCGATGTCGCGCACGCGCATGAGGGTGAGCTGCTTGAGTGCGGCGCCGGCGCCGACGAAGCCGGCCACGGTGTCGTCGGCGGGGTTGGCGAGGACGGCCTCCGGTGTGTCGTATTGGAGGATCCGAGACTGGTTGCCCAGCACGGCAATACGATCACCGAGTTTGACCGCCTCGTCGAAGTCGTGGGTGACGAAGACGATGGTCTTGCCGAGTTCCGACTGCAGGCGCATGAGTTCGTCCTGCAGCAGACCACGAGTGATGGGGTCGACGGCTCCGAAGGGCTCGTCCATGAGCAGCACCGGAGGATCGGCGGCGAGGGCTCGTGCCACGCCGACGCGTTGCTGCTGACCACCGGAGAGCTGCCGCGGGTAGCGGCCGCGGTACTGGGCCGGGTCGAGACCGACGAGGTCGAGCATCTCGTCGGTGCGACTCTCGATCTTCTTCTTGTCCCACCCGATGAGCCCCGGCACGATGCCGACGTTCTGCGCGATGGTCATGTGCGGGAACAGCCCCGCCTGCTGGATGGAGTAGCCGATGGTGCGGCGCAGCTCGTTCGGGTCGATCGACAGCGCGTCCTTGCCGCCGATGGTGATGCGGCCGGACGTCGGCTCGATCAGCCGGTTGATCATGCGCATGGTGGTGGTCTTGCCGCAGCCGGACGGGCCGACCAGGACGACCACCTCACCGGCGGGAATGGTCATCGACACGTGGTCGACGGCGGCGTTCTTCTGACCCGGGTAGGACTTGGTGACGTCCTCGAGCACGAT
Organism: Rhodococcoides corynebacterioides; assembly: GCF_019834675.1. Taxonomy (GTDB): domain Bacteria; phylum Actinomycetota; class Actinomycetes; order Mycobacteriales; family Mycobacteriaceae; genus Rhodococcoides; species Rhodococcoides corynebacterioides_A. The sequence goes on from NZ_JABUBU010000008.1 coordinate 110,558, forward strand.
CTCCGCGCCGGTGGTGGTGCGATTGCTGTCAGTCACGGATACCCCTCGAGGTGGTGAGCTTGCCGACGAGCACGAAGATGCCGTCGAGAATCAACGCCAGAACGACGATGAGAACGGTGCCGGTGAGGGCCTGAGGAACAGCGGTGGGACTGCCGACGCGGGCGAGGCCGGAGAAGAGGAGGTTGCCCAGGCCGGGGCCCTTGGCGTACGCGGCGATGGCCAGGATGCCCATCGCCATCTGCGTGCTCACGCGCATGCCGGTGAGGATGGACGGCCACGCGAGCGGGATCTCGATGCGGCGCAGCACCGCGACGCGGCTCATGCCGATGCCGCGGGCCGCGTCGCTGACCGCGGGGTCGACCGCGGCGAGGCCCACCACCGTGTTCCGGATGATGGGGAGCAGGGAGTACAGCACCAGCGCCGTCACCGTGGGGCCGACGCCGAGGCCCAGGATGGGAATCAGCAGGCCCAGGAGGGCGAACGACGGAATGGTCAGAACGGTGCTGGCAAGCGCGGTGGCCACGGCGGAGCCCGCAGGACTGCGGTAGACGAGGATGCCGATGAGGACGCCGAGCAGGGTGGCGATGAGCACGCATTGGATCACAGCGGAAACGTGCAGATAGGAATCGATCGCGAGCTGCTTGCGCCGCCCGACCACGAAGTCCCACAGGGCATCCATCGAGCGCAGATCCTTTGTTCGACAACGGTGGGGCGCAGTGACACGTGAGCACTGCACCGTCCGGATCTGCGGGTGGATCGGCACCCACGGCCCATCGGGACGTGTCCACTCTTACCCCGATCGGCCTGCCGGGAAACCGGAAACGGCGATATCGACGGTCGATCGAGACCGGCCGGAGAAACGCCGAACGCCCGGCCGGAAGGATCCGGGCCGGGCGTTCGGGGTGCGATCGGGTGATCAGCAGTCGTAGTACAGCTGGAACTCGTACGGGTGCGGACGGAGGTTCACCGGGGCGATCTCCGACTCGCGCTTGAGCGAGATCCAGGTCTCGATCAGGTCGGTGGTGAACACGCCACCGGCCGTCAGGTACTCGTGATCCTGCTCGAGGCGGTCGATCACGGCCGGCAGCGAGGTCGGTGCCTGCGGGATGTTCTTGGCCTCCTCCGGCGGGAGCTCGTAGAGGTCCTTGTCCACCGGCGCGAGCGGCTCGATCTTGTTCTTGATGCCGTCGAGGCCGGCCATCATCTGCGCGGCGAACGACAGGTAAGGGTTACCGGACGCGTCGGGAGCGCGGAACTCGAGGCGCTTGGCCTTCGGGTTGTTGCCCGTCGTCGGGATACGCACCGCGGCAGAGCGGTTGCGGCCCGAGTACACCAGGTTGATGGGGGCCTCGTAGCCCGGCACCAGACGGTGGTACGAGTTGATCGTCGGGTTGGTGAACGCCAGCAGCGACGGGGCGTGGTGCAGGATGCCGCCGATGTAGTGACGAGCCAGGTCCGACAGGCCGGCGTAGCCCTTCTCGTCGTAGAAGAGCGGCTTGCCGTCCTTCCAGAGCGACTGGTGCACGTGCATACCGGAGCCGTTGTCGCCGAAGAGCGGCTTGGGCATGAAGGTGGCCGACTTGCCGTGCTGCCAGGCGGTGTTCTTGACGATGTACTTGAACAGCTGTAGATCGTCGGCCGCGCGCAGCATGGTGTTGAACTTGTAGTTGATCTCCTGCTGACCGCCGGTGCCCACCTCGTGGTGGCCGCGCTCGAGCTCGAAGCCCGCGTTCTGCAGGTTGGTGGAGATCGCGTCGCGCAGGTCGACGTAGTGGTCGTACGGAGCGACCGGGAAGTACCCGCCCTTGGGGCGAACCTTGTAGCCCAGGTTGGGGGAGCCGTCGATCTCGGCCTCGGCGCCGGTGTTCCAGGCGCCCGAGCTCGAGTCGAGCTCGTAGAACGCACCGTTCATCTGCGAGTCGTAGCGCACCGAGTCGAAGATGTAGAACTCCGCCTCGGGGCCGAAGTACGCGGTGTCGGCGATGCCCGTCGAGACCAGGTACTCCTCGGCCTTGCGCGCCACGTTGCGGGGGTCGCGGCTGTAGGACTCACGGGTGTACGGGTCGTGGACGAAGAAGTCCATGTTCAGCGTCTTCGCCCGGCGGAACGGGTCGATCTGCACCGTTCCGTAATCGGGGAGCAGCATCATGTCCGACTCGTGGATGGACTGGAAGCCGCGGACCGACGAACCGTCGAACGCGAGGCCGTCCTCCAGGGTGTCCTTGGTGAACGCCTTCGCTGCGATCGAGAAGTGCTGCTGAATGCCCGGGAGGTCCGTGAAGCGGATGTCGACGTATTCGATGTCTTCGTCCGCGATGAACTTGATGACCTCTTCGGCCGTGGTGAAAGCCACGCTTGTGCTCCTTCTGTGTCGAGTGCCGATCCGCGTCGATCCGTCACCGGTGCGCGGCAGCTCCGTCGAGGGACGACGCTAGGGAAGCGGTGTTGCCTGACCGTCAAGCCCGTGTTTCGTCGGTGTTACGGCCCGCGGGGACGAGCGCCGGACCACGACGCCGAGGCGACGACGGAGCACCGCCTATTCTGGAGTCATGGCTTACCACGTGTACACGGGCGGTGCTCGCTGATGGCGCGCGCGACAGGATCGTGGCTGTCCGGCCCGGCGGCCGCGCACCCCGGCGGTGACCACGACAAGCAGGCCTACCAGGGTGAATACCTCGGGCTGCCCAAGACCGGTCCGGGGTCGCTGGCCGCCACCCCGCGCCGGGTCGCGGCCCTGACGATCGACTGGCTCATGTCGATGGGGGTGTCCGCGCTGTTCCTCGGTGCCGCGCTCGACGGGGGTCACCTGTCCACGGCGACGCTCGGAGTGTGGTTCGTGCTCGGTGTGGTGGGCGTCAGCCTGTTCTCGTTCACGCCCGGCCAGCTGATCATGGGTATCCAGGTCGCACGGATCGACGGCCCCGGTCGCGTCGGCGTCGTGCGTGCCCTGGTGCGCCAGGTGTTCCTCACCACGGTGGTGCCGGCGGTCATCTCCGACATCGACAGCCGCGGCATGCACGACCGCGCCACGGGAACGGCGCTGCTGGTCGCCCGCTGACCCGGGCGCCGCGGCCCGGCGTTGTACGTCCCGCCTTCCCGCGCTGCGGCCGGTCACGCGCGCTGCACACGGTCAGCGCGCGTGCGCACCGGCAGCGCGGGAACGGGGGAGTGGCGGGAACGGGGGAGTGGCGGGAAC
>NZ_JABUBU010000009.1 GCF_019834675.1 Rhodococcoides corynebacterioides
GAGCAGGCCCAGCAGCGAGCGACCGACCGCGTTCTGGGACCGGGACAGACGCCCGCGATCGACGACATCGACCCCACCGAGGGTCGTCTGCACCGGTTGCGCGGGCGTCTGTCCCGGTCCCAGAACGCGGTCGGTCGCTCGCTGCTGGGCCTGCTCGGCGGCGGCGACCTCGACGAGGATTCGTGGGAGGAGGTCGAGGACACGCTTCTCGTCGCGGACCTCGGCAGCGCGGCGACCGGCGAGATCGTCGCCACGCTGCGTGAGCAGATGGCCGTGCGGAACGTCCGCAGCGAGAGCGAGGCGCGCGCGCTGCTCCGCGAGGTGCTGATCGATCAGCTCACGCCGTCGTTCGACCGATCCATCCGGGCCCTCCCGCACGGTGACCGTCCGTCGGTGCTCCTGGTCGTCGGCGTCAACGGCACCGGCAAGACCACCACCACCGGCAAGCTCGCCCGCGTCCTGGTGGCCGACGGTCGACGCGTCGTTCTCGGCGCGGCCGACACCTTCCGCGCCGCGGCGGCCGACCAGCTGCAGACGTGGGCGGAGCGTGTCGGCGCCGACGTGGTCCGCGGCAAGGAAGGGGCGGATCCGGCCGCGGTCGCATTCGACGCGGTCAGCCGTGGCATCGCCGACGGCGTCGACTGCGTGCTCGTCGACACCGCGGGCCGCCTGCACACCAAGACCGGTCTCATGGACGAGCTCGGCAAGGTCAAGCGCGTCATCGAGAAGAAGGCCCCGGTCGACGACGTCCTGCTGGTCCTCGACGCGACCATCGGTCAGAACGGTCTGGCGCAGGCCCGCGTGTTCGCCCAGGTGGTCGACATCACCGGTGTGGTGCTGACCAAGCTGGACGGAACCGCCAAGGGCGGCATCGTCTTTCAGGTGCAGCGCGAGCTCGGTGTACCCGTCAAGCTGGTCGGCCTCGGCGAGGGCGCGGACGACCTGGCGCCCTTCGATCCGGCCGCCTTCGTGGACGCGCTGCTGGGCTGATCCGGCTCGGGTCCGGCTCGGGTCCGGCTCGGCACTCCCGCGCAACACGTTCGCAACATGATCGGGCGCGGCGTTCACACGGCCGAAACTCCGTGGTGTCGCCGCCGAAACAGCCACTGAGCACTCTTTCCCTCAGGTATTCAGCCACCGTCGGCTGGGCCGAGGTACTAGAGGAGGCTCGAGGTGGATTTCCCCGTAATCGGTGCACCCGACACCGGTGACACCGCATGGATGCTGACCAGCGCAGCGTTCGTGTTGCTCATGGTTCCGGGACTGGCGTTCTTCTACGGCGGCATGGTCCGTGCGAAGAGCGTGCTGAACATGATCATGATGAGCGTGTCCGCGATGGGGGTCGTGGGTGTGCTGTGGGTGCTGTACGGCTACTCGATGGTCTTCGGCGAGGACAAAGCCGGCATCGTCGGTGACCCCACCCAGTTCTTCGGGCTGAAGGGGCTGTTCGGCGGAACCTACCTCGCCGGCGAGGACGAGGCCGGCGCCGTGGTGGACGCCGCGATCCCGCTGGTGGGCACCATCCCCGCCACGGTGTTCGTCTCCTTCCAGGCCATGTTCGCGATCCTGACGGTGGCCCTGATCTCCGGTGCGGTCGCGGACCGCCTCCGCTTCGGACCGTGGATGCTCTTCTCCGCCCTGTGGGCCACGCTGGTCTACTTCCCCGTCGCGCACTGGGTGTTCTCCTTCGACGAGGTCACCACGCAGACCGGCGGGTGGATCGCCAACAAGGTCGAGGCCATCGACTTCGCCGGTGGCACCGCGGTGCACATCAACGCCGGCGCGGCCGGTCTGGTGCTCGCGCTGATCCTCGGCAAGCGCAAGGGATGGCCGAAGACGCCGTTCCGCCCGCACAATCTTCCGTTCGTCATGCTCGGTGCCGGCCTGCTGTGGTTCGGCTGGTTCGGCTTCAACGCCGGTTCCGCCGTCGGGTCGAACGGTGTCGCTGGCGCCACCTTCGTCACCACCATCGCCGCCACCGCGGCCGCCATGCTCGCCTGGTTGCTCACCGAACGCATCCGCGACGGGCACGCCACCTCGCTCGGTGGCGCGTCGGGCATCGTCGCCGGCCTGGTCGCCATCACCCCCGCCTGCAGCTCGGTCAACATCCTCGGTGCGCTCGTCATCGGCGTGGTCTCGGGTGTGCTCTGCGCCCTCGCCGTCGGGCTGAAGTTCCGCTTCGGTTACGACGATTCGCTCGACGTGGTCGGCGTCCACTTGGTCGGCGGTCTGGTCGGCACGATCCTGGTCGGCTTCGTCGCCACCGAGGAGGCCCCGGCCGGTGTCGCCGGACTGTTCTACGGCGGCGGCGCGTCCCAGCTGTGGGCACAGATCATCGGTGCCGGTGCGGTCCTGCTCTACTCTCTGGTGGGAACGACCATCGTGGCGCTCATCGTCAAGTACACCGTGGGCCTGCGTATCGACGACGAGGGCGAGTCGCTCGGAGCCGATGAATCCGAACATGCCGAGACGGGCTACGACTTCGCAGCCCTCGGCGGATCTTCCATGGGCCGCGTGCCCGCCAAGGAGGCGTGAGATGAAGTTGATCACCGCAATCGTCAAGCCGTTCACCCTCGAGGACGTCAAGACCGGACTCGAGCAGGCCGGAATCCTCGGCATGACGGTCAGCGAGGTCCAGGGCTACGGCCGGCAGAAGGGCCACACCGAGGTCTACCGCGGCGCGGAGTACTCGGTCGACTTCGTCCCGAAGGTGCGGGTGGAGGTCGTCGTCGACGACGCGGCCGTGGACAAGGTGGTCGAGGTGATCGTCGAGGCGGCACGCACCGGCAAGATCGGTGACGGCAAGGTCTGGGTGTCCCCGGTCGAGGCCGTCGTCCGCGTCCGCACGGGGGAGCGCGGCACCGACGCGCTCTGATCGACCGCACATCACGCTCGGACCGGCCGTGATCCCACTCGACGACGAGGTGGGGTCACGGCCGGTCTCGTGAGGCGACCGTTCATCAGGCGAAGCGAGAGGACACGAGATGTCGACGGACCGAACGGGTGGGACCACCACCGGGGCGACCGACCTGGTGCGAGCGCGGGCCAAGCTCCTCGAGGGGCGGGGCCGCAGCCGCCTCGCCGCGCCGGCGCTGCGCGAGGCGCTGACCGATCTGTTCGAACTGTGGCTCACCACCACGGCGTCCGAGGTCGGCATCTCGCCGGACAGCGGTTTCGCCGTCCTCGCGGTGGGCGGGCTCGCGCGCCGCGAGATGCTGCCGTACTCGGACCTCGATCTGGTGCTGCTGCACGACGACATGGACCCCGCGCTGGTCTCCGACGTCGCCGACAAGCTCTGGTATCCGTTGTGGGACGCCCACATCGGACTCGACCACAGCGTGCGTACGCCCGGCCAGGCGCTCGACGTGGCGGCGACGGACCTGACGGCCGCGCTCGGCCTGCTCGACGCTCGGCACGTCGTCGGGGATCGGGAACTGAGCACCGCGGTGATCTCGGGCATCACCCGCCAGTGGCGCACCGGGATTCGCGAACGGTTCCCGTCGCTCGAGGAGGCGGCCCGCGCGCGGTGGAGCCGCAGCGGCGACATCGCGCACCGTGCCGAACCCGACCTCAAGAGCGGTCGCGGTGGCCTGCGTGACGTGCAACTGCTCGACGCGCTGTCCCTGGCACAGGTGACCGACGCGATGCCGGGACCGGGCTCGATCGGGACGGACGCGGCGAGTGGCGGTGTGCGCGAAGCACATCGGCGCATTCTCGACGTCCGCACGGAACTGCACCGGGTCGCCGGCCGCGGACGTGACCACCTGCGGGCCCAGGACGCCGACGAGATCGCGGCCGCGCTGCGCCTCGGCGACCGGTTCGATCTGGCCCGCGTGCTCACCGACGCCGCCCGCACCATCGGGTACTCCGTCGACGTCGGGCTTCGCACCGCGGCGAACGCGCTTCCGCGGCGCGGACTCTCACGGCTGCGACTGGTCACGGTGCGTCGGCCTCTGGACGAGGGCGTCGTGGAACACGCGGGGGAGGTGGTCCTCGCTCGGGACGCGCGCCCGACCAAGGACCCCGGACTGATCATGCGGGTCGCCGCGGCGGCCGCGGTGACCGGACTGCCCATGTCCGCGTCGACACTGCGTCGATTGTCCGACAGCGCACCGGAACTGCGTGAGCCGTGGCCGAAGGAAGCGCTGGACGACCTGCTGGTGGTGCTCGGATCGGGTCAGCGGGCCGTCGCGGTGATCGAAGCGCTCGACCGGACGGGGCTGTGGGGCCGGCTGATGCCGGAATGGGGTGCGGTGCGCGATCTTCCGCCGCGCGACGCCGTCCACACCTGGACCGTCGACCGGCACCTGGTCGAGACGGCCGCCGTGGCGTCGGGCCTGACCACCCGGGTGGCCCGCCCGGACCTGCTGGTCCTCGGCGCGCTGCTGCACGACATCGGCAAGGGCCGGGGCGGCGACCACAGCGTGGTCGGGGCGGACATCGCCGCACAGATCGGTCGCCGTCTCGGGCTGTGGCCGTCGGACCTCGCCGTCGTGGTGGCGATGGTGCGACACCACCTGCTCCTGCCGGACACGGCGACCCGTCGCGACCTCGACGATCCCGCCACCGTCGCGCGCGTCGTCGACACGCTCGGCGGCGACGCCCGGCTGCTCGAACTGCTGCACGCCCTCGCCGAGGCCGATTCGCTCGCCACGGGACCCGGCGTCTGGGGCGAGTGGAAGGCGTCGCTCATCGGGGACCTGGTGCACCGCTGCCGGCTGGTGGTGGCGGGGGAGGAGCTGCCCGAGCCCGATCCCGTTGATCCCGAGCTGCTGGGCCGAGCCGACGAGGGCGTCGTGGTCGACCTGGCCCCGACCGACTCCCCGCACACGTTCGACGTCACCGTCGTCGCCCCCGACCGGCGCGGCCTGCTCTCCAACGCGGCCGGGGTGCTGGCCCTCGCGTCGCTGCGGGTGCTGTCCGCGTCGGTGACGAGTGCGCAGGGCCACGCGGTGAACCGCTTCGTCGTCACGCCCGCCTTCGGCAGCCCGCCCGAACCGGGCCTGCTGCGGCAGGAACTCATCCGATCGTTGGACGGCGACCTGCCGTTGCTGGAACGGCTCGACGCCAAGGAGGCCGACGCGCGGTCGGCCGCGACGCCGGGGCTCCTGCCCGACCCGGCCGACGGGACCCGCGCCGTCGGCGGGATGCCGCTGCACGCCCAGGCGCCGCCGCGCATCCTCTGGTTCGAGGGGGACGAGCCCGGCCACGCAGTCGTCGAGGTGCGGGCGGAGGATCGTCCGGGGCTGCTGTGCCGGCTGGCCGCGGTCTTCGAGACGCACGGCACCGACGTCCGGTGGGCCAAGGTGGCCACCCGGGGCACGTCGGTGATCGACGCCTTCGGGGTGGATCTGTCCGCCGCCGGGGAACCCGCGCCGGTCCTGCGCGCCGAGATCGAACGGGGGCTGCTCGCCGTCGTTCCCGCCCCCGCTCCGCCCACGGAGGACGACGACCGGCCCTAGCACCTGGTCGCCACGGCCGTCGGCGCGGACCGTTAGGCTGGGCGGGCACGTCGTCCGCGGAAATTCAGGAGCGTCATCGGTGTTCGAATCACTGTCCGACAGATTGACCGGAAGCCTCAAGGATCTGCGAGGCAAAGGTCGGCTGACGGCGTCCGACATCGATGCGGTGTGCCGGGAGATCCGACTGGCCCTGCTCGACGCCGACGTCGCGCTGCCCGTGGTGCGAGCGTTCATCGCTCGCATCAAGGAGCGCGCGAAGGGTGCGGAGGTCTCGGCCGCGCTGAACCCGGCGCAGCAGGTCGTCAAGATCGTCAACGACGAGCTCGTCGCCATCCTGGGCGGCGAGACCCGGCGGCTGACGTTCGCGAAGAACCCGCCGACCGTCATCATGCTGGCCGGCCTGCAGGGTTCCGGTAAGACCACCCTGGCGGGCAAGCTCGCCCGCTGGCTGAAGACGCAGAACCACACGCCCCTGCTGGTGGCGTGCGACCTCCAGCGTCCCGGCGCCGTCTCGCAGCTGCAGATCGTCGGCGAGCGGGCCGGCGCCGCCGTGTTCGCTCCACACCCCGGCACCTCGATCGGCGGCGGTGCGAACGCGCTCGGCGTGTCCGCGGCCGACCCGGTGGAGGTCGCCCGCGCCGGTGTCGCCGAGGCCCGCGCCAAGCAGCACGACGTGGTCATCATCGACACCGCGGGTCGCCTGGGCATCGACGCGGAACTGATGGGCCAGGCCGCGGGCATCCGCGACGCGACCGAGCCGGACGAAGTGCTGTTCGTGCTCGACGCGATGATCGGTCAGGACGCAGTCAGCACCGCGGAGGCGTTCCAGGACGGGGTCGGCTTCACCGGCGTCGTCCTGACCAAGCTCGACGGCGACGCGCGCGGCGGCGCGGCCCTGTCCGTGCGCGAGGTCACCGGCCGACCGATCATGTTCGCCTCGACCGGCGAGAAGCTCGAGGACTTCGACGTCTTCCACCCGGACCGCATGGCGAGCCGCATTCTCGGCATGGGTGACCTGCTCAGCCTGATCGAGCAGGCCGAGACCGTATTCGACGCGAAGCAGGCCGAGGACACCGCGGCGAAGATCGGCTCCGGCCAGCTCACCCTCGAGGACTTCCTCGAGCAGATGATGGCCATCCGCAAGATGGGCCCGATCGGCAACCTGCTCGGCATGCTGCCCGGCGCCGGTCAGATGAAGGACGCGTTGGCGTCCGTCGACGACAAGCAACTCGACCGCGTGCAGGCCATCATCCGCGGCATGACGCCGGCCGAGCGTGCGGATCCGAAGATCATCAACGCCTCCCGTCGCCTCCGCATCGCGAACGGCTCGGGCGTCAAGGTGTCGGACGTGAACCAGCTGGTCGATCGGTTCTTCGAGGCCCGCAAGATGATGGCGTCGATGGCGGGCCGGATGGGCATGCCGGGGGCGCGCAAGCAGGTCCAGCGGTCGAAGAAGGGCAAGAAGGGCAAGAAGGGTGGCCGCGGTCCGACTCCGCCGAAGGTGCGGGGCGGGTTCCCCGGTGGCCTGCCCGCCGGGATGCCCGACCTGTCCTCGATGCCCAAGGGTCTCGACCAGTTGCCGCCGGGACTCGAGGGCCTCGACCTCTCGCAGCTGAAGCTGCCGAAGAAGTAGTCGGCCGTGCGGATCGGTCCGAACCTGCACCTGCGCGGAGTCCTGCTCGGCGGTGACGAGGAGTCGGCCGAGCCGACCGACGTGTGGGTGCGGGACGGGCTGATCTCCCTCGACCCCGTTCCCGGCGCCGTCACCGTCGCCGACGGCGGGTGGATCGTGCCCGGTCTGGTCGACGCGCACTGCCACGTCGGCATCCGGTACGGCGGCGGCCACGAGGACCCACCGGGAACGATCGCGCAGGCCACCCGTGAGCGCGAGGTGGGCGCTCTGCTGCTGCGCGACGCCGGCTCGCCGGTCGACACCCGCGAGCTCGACGACCACGAGGACCTGCCGCGAATCATCCGGGCGGGCCGGCACATCGCGATGCCGAAGCGCTACATCCCCGGTCTGCCCGTCGACCTCGAGGACGAGTCGCAGCTGCCGGAGGCGGTGGCCCAGCAGGCCCGCCTGGGGGACGGGTGGGTCAAGCTCGTCGGCGACTGGATCGACCGCGGTGTCGGCGACCTGGCCCCGCTGTGGAGCGACGACATCCTGCGGCAGGCGATCGACGCGGCGCACCGAGAGGGCGCGCGCGTCACCGCGCACGTCTTCGGCGAGGACGCCCTGCCCGGGCTGATCGCGGCGGGCATCGACTGCATCGAGCACGGCACCGGGCTGACCGACGACACCATCGCCGCGATGGTCGAGCACGGCACGGCGCTGGTGCCCACGCTCATCAACATCGAGACGTTCCCGTCGATCGCCGACAGTGCGGGCAAGTACCCCGTCTACGCCCGCCACATGCGCGACCTGCACGCCCGCGTGGCCGACACCGTCGGACGCGCCCACGACGCCGGAGTGCCGATCTACGCCGGAACCGACGCCGGCGGCGGCATCGAACACGGCCGCGTCGCCGACGAGGTCGCGGCGCTCGTGGGAGTCGGCATGACGCCGACCGAGGCGCTCGGCGCCGCGAGCTGGGCGGCGCGGCGGTGGCTCGGCCACGCCTCCGTCGAGCACGGCGCCCCGGCCGATCTGATCGGGTTCGCGGAGGACCCACGGCTCGGTCCCGAGGTGCTCTCCGCTCCCGACGTGGTGGTGCTGCGCGGCCGCGTGTGGTGACGCCGGTTCTACTCAGTGCTACCGGCCGGAGCGGTAGCTGTCTCGATTGCTACCGACCGGAGCGATAGCGGCGTTCCGGGCGGCCGGCCCGCCCGTACTGCAGACGCACCGTCAGGGCGCCGCTCGCCAGGTAGTGCTCGAGGTAGCGGCGGGCACTGACCCGCGAAATGCCCACGGCCTCGGCGCATTCGGTGGCGGACAGTTCGGCGGCCGCGGCCACGGCGTCCAACACCAGCCGTCCCGTCTCCGCCGAGAGGCCCTTCGGCAACGGTAGCGGGCGCGCCTCCGGGCGTGGGTCGGCCGCGGCGCCGCCGAAGAGGGAATCGACCAGATCCTGGTCCGCTGCACCGGATTCGAGCGCTTCGGTCCGCGCGCGGAAGGACTCCAGCTTGTCCCGCAGCTGCGGATACTCGAAGGGCTTGATGAGGTAGTCCGCCGCACCACCGCTGAGGGCGTCGGCCACGGTGTCGAGTTCCCGTGCGGCCGTGATCATGATGACGCCCACCGGGTTCTTCTCGGCGCGGAGACGGCGCAGCACGTCGAGTCCGGACGTGTCCGGCAGATGCACGTCGAGCAGGATGAGATCGGGATCGAGTTGGGCGACGGCCGTCAGCGCGGCGGCAGCGGTGTGCGCGACCCCGACGGCGGTGAATCCGTCGGTGTGATCGACGAACCGACGGTGGATGTCGGCGACCATGAAGTCGTCGTCGACCACGAGAACGGTCGGCACGGGGGGTCCTCTCTTCCCGGGAACGGGGGGTCAGCCGAGCGGGATGCGGACGCGGAAGCGGGCGCCACCGGTGTCGGCGTCGTCGACCACGGCGGTGCCGCCGTGCTGCACGCTGACCAATCTGACCAGGGCGAGCCCGATGCCCCGACCGCCGGGGGTGTCCGGCTTGCTCGTCACGCCGCGTGAGAACACCACGTCCCGCATCTCCGGCGGCACACCCGGGCCGGAGTCGGTGACCTCGACCAGCAGGTCCGGCCGGTCCTGCAGCCGGACGACGATGCGTTCCGCCCCCGAATCGCGCGAGACGTCCAGCGCGTTGTCCACCAGGTTGCCGACCACGGTGATGACGTCGGTGGACAGCGCCGGGTCCAGCGCGCGCAGGTGCGAGGCGGGGTCGAGGTCGAGCCGCACCCCGACCTCCGCGGCCAGCGACGTCTTGGCGATCAACAGCGCGGCCACGGCCGGGTCGTGGACGTGGGCGGTGATGGACTCGCTGATCTCGGCGCGACGGCGAGTGAGGGTGCCCACCAGCGCCGTCACCTCGTCGTAGCTGCCGAGCTGGGCCAGACCGGAGATGGTGTGCAGCTGATTGGCGAACTCGTGGGTCTGGGCGCGCAGGGTGTCGGTGACCGACTTGTGCGAGGTCAGCTGGCTCTGCATCGACGCGAGCTCGGTGCTGTCACGCATGGTGGTGACGGTACCGATGCTCTGTCCGCCCCGCCCGGCGCCGCGGCCGGTCGCGCGGATGGTGGCGCTGCGGCGGTTGACGGCCAGGACGCGGGTCGCGGTGGTGATCACCAGGTCCTCGACCTCGCCTTGTCCGAGCAACACCGCGGCGAGACCCGGGTCGATGCCGACCTCGTCCACCGGACGGCCGACGACGCCCGGCTCCACACCGAGCAACGCGACGGCGCTGTCGTTGATCATGGTGATGCGACCGTCGGTGTCGACGGCGATGACGCCCTCACGGATGCTGTGCAGCAATGCTTCTCGATGATCGGCGAGAGTCGCGATCTCGGCGGTCTCGAGGCCCAGCGTGTGTCGGCGGACGCGGCGGGACAGCAGGACGGACCCGACCGCGCCCAGGCCGGCGCCGATGCCGAGGTAGATCAGCAACCGAGCGCCGGAGCCGGACAACAGCATCCACGTCGACGGGTAGTTCTCCGACACCGTGACCACGGCCAGCACACGACCGTCCGTGTCGAGAACCGGGACGTGCCCCGCGATCGAGGTCCGGCCGTCGACGGTCACGTCGCCGTACCATCCCCGGCCGCGGACGGCGTCGCTGTCGCCGAGGTCGGCCACACCGCGGACGCGGGTGGGATCGGTGGACACCAGGACCCGACCGTCGGGGGCGACGATCTCGGCCACCGTCGCCCCGGAGAGAGCGGCGGCGCGGTCGACGTCCGGCGCGAGCACCTGTTCGACCAGGGGAGCGTCGAGTTGCTCGCGCACGATCGGGGTCGAGGCGAGCGACTCGGCGACGGACAGCATCCGACCGCCCTGCAGGTCACGGAACTCCCGGGTGGACTGGTGGACCGACACGGCCGCGACGGCGCCGAGCACGACGGCCACGACGGCCAGCTGCAGGATCAGCACCTGGCCGGCCAGGGTGCGACGGCGACGGCGCAGCCGAACGCGGGCAGGCCGCACGACGCGACGGGATGGCGACCACAAAGAACACTACTTTCGTTGCTACCGAATAGGTGACCCGGATCACGCGGCATCACATGATTGCTCTCGATCACAGTCTGACATGCACGAACGAGACGAATCGAGGATCGATGCCGAGAAGGCTGATCGCCGCCCTGGCGCTGCTGCTCCTGGTGGCGTCCTGCGGAGTGACCCGCGGCGACGAGGGTGAAGGCCTGCACCGCCTGCGCATGATGGTGCCCAACAGTCCCGGCGGCGGGTACGACCTGACCGCGCGCACCGCCGTGAAGATCATGGAGGACGAGGACATCACGGGTCGCGTCGAAGTGTTCAACGTCATCGGTGCCGGCGGCACCGTGGCCATGGCGCGTCTGATGAACGAGACCGGCAACGAGGACCTCATGATGATGATGGGCCTCGGCGTCGTCGGTGCCGTCTACACCAACGGATCCGCCGCGCGCGTCTCGGACGCGACGCCGCTGGCCAAGATGATCGAGGAGCAGGAAGGCATCCTGGTCCCGGCCGACTCGCCGTTCCGCACCGTCGGCGATCTGGTCGCCGCCTGGTCGGCGAACCCCGGATCGATCACCGTCGGCGGCGGCTCGTCGCCCGGCGGCCCCGACCACCTGTTCCCGATGGAGGTCGCGCAGACGGTGGGCATCGACCCCACCGCGGTGAACTACATCTCCTACGACGGCGGCGGCGACCTGCTGACGGCGTTGCTGGGGAACAAGATCGCCGCCGGAACCTCCGGCCTGGGCGAGTACGTCGACCAGATCGAGTCCGGCCAGGTGCGCGTGCTCGCCGTGTCCGGCTCCGAGCGCGTCCCGGGGGTCGACGCGCCGACGCTGCGCGAGGCCGGCATCGACCTCGAATTCACCAACTGGCGCGGCATTCTCGCGCCTCCCGGGCTGTCCGAGGAGGTGCGCGCCGAGATGGTCGAGGCGCTCACCGACCTCCACGGCACGGATGCATGGAAGGAAGCACTGGTGTCCAACGGATGGACCGACGCGTTCGAGACCGGACCGGCGTTCGAGACGTTCCTGCAGGAGCAGGATCGCCGGGTCGAGTCGACCCTGACCGAGCTGGGGCTGGTGTGACCGCCACGGTGAACCGGCCACCCGAGTCCGGTGACACGCCCGCCCGTCGACCTCGCGACCTCGCCCAGTTCGGCGTCTGCGCCGTCCTGGTGGTGGTCGGGGTGTTCCTCCTCGTCGACGCCACCAACCTCACGGCGGAGTTCGCGAAGGTCGACCCCGTCGGCCCCAAGCTCTTCCCGATGGTGATCGGCATCGGGCTGCTGGTCTGCGCCGTCGCCCTCGGCATCGCGACGCTGCGCGGGTCGCAGGCCGAGCCGGAGAGCGGTGAGGACGTCGACACCTCGTCGCCCGCCGACTGGAAGACGGTCGGACTGCTCGTCGCGCTCTTCGTGGCCACGATCGCACTGGTCGACGTGCTCGGCTGGGTGATCATGGGTGCGCTGCTGTTCGGTGGTGCCGCAACGATTCTCGGCAACCGGCACTGGATCCGGAACCTCGCGATCGGCCTGGTGCTCTCGCTGGTGAGCTTCTACGCGTTCTACGTCGGACTCGGAATCCCGCTGTCCGCAGGCATTCTGGACGGAATTCTCTGATGGACAATCTGAACTGGCTCCTGGAGGGCCTGTCCCAGGCGGCGACGCCGATGAACCTGCTGTACGCCTGCATCGGCGTCCTGCTCGGCACCGCCGTGGGCGTCCTGCCCGGCATCGGGCCGGCCATGACCGTCGCCCTGCTGCTCCCCATCACGTACAACGTCAGTCCCAGTGCGGCGTTCATCATGTTCGCCGGCATCTACTACGGCGGAATGTACGGCGGATCGACGACGTCGATCCTGTTGAACACGCCCGGTGAATCGTCGTCGGTCATCACCGCCCTCGAAGGCAACAAGATGGCCAAGGCCGGGCGAGCCGCGCAAGCGCTCGCCACCGCGGCCATCGGATCCTTCGTCGCCGGCACCATCGGCACGCTCCTGCTGGTGCTCTTCGCCCCGATCGTCTCGCGCTTCGCCGTCTCGCTCGGTGCGCCGTCGTATCTCGCGATCATGTTGCTGGCTCTGGTGGCGGTCACGGCCGTCCTCGGCTCGTCGAAGCTGCGCGGGTGCATCTCGCTCCTGCTGGGTCTGTCGATCGGTCTGGTCGGAATCGACTTCCTCACCGGTCAGCCCCGCGCGACGTTCGGTATCCCGCTGCTCTCGGACGGCATCGACATCGTCGTCATCGCGGTCGCGGTCTTCGCCCTCGGCGAGGCACTGTGGGTCGCCGCGCACCTGCGTCGCAAGCCCGCCGAGGTCATCCCGGTCGGCCGCCCGTGGATGGGCAAGAGCGACTGGAAGCGGTCCTGGAAGCCGTGGCTGCGCGGCACCGCCTTCGGATTCCCGTTCGGCGCCCTGCCCGCCGGCGGCGCCGAGCTGCCGACCTTCCTGTCGTACATCACCGAGAAGAAGCTGACCAAGCACCCCGAGCAGTTCGGCAAGGGCGCCATCGAGGGCGTGGCCGGACCGGAGGCCGCGAACAACGCGTCTGCCGCGGGCACGCTGGTGCCGATGTTGTCGCTGGGTCTGCCCACCAACGCCACCGCGGCCGTCATGCTCACCGCGTTCGTGTCCTACGGCATCCAGCCCGGGCCCACGCTCTTCGACAAGGAACCGCTGCTGGTCTGGACGCTGATCGCCAGCCTGTTCATCGGCAACTTCCTGCTGCTGGCGTTGAACCTGCCGCTGGCCCCGCTCTGGGCGAAGCTGCTGCGCACGCCGCGTCCGTACCTCTACGCCGGCATCCTGTTCTTCGCCGTGCTCGGCGCCTACGCGGTCAACCTCCAGTGGCTCGACCTGGCCCTGCTGCTGGTGTTCGGTCTGCTCGGACTGATGATGCGACGGTTCGGCCTGCCCGTGCTGCCGCTCATCATCGGCGTCATCCTCGGACCGCGCATCGAGCGTCAGCTCCGTCAGACGCTGCAGCTCAACGAAGGCAACTGGAGCGGTGTGTTCACCGAGCCCATCGCGGTCGCCGTGTACGTCGTCATCGCCGTCCTGCTCGTCGCGCCGTACCTCGGTCGCCTCGTCCGCGGCCGCGTCGGCACCCCCGTCACGGAGACCACCCGAGAGAAGGAGAACGCATGATCGTCGTCGGCTACACCCCGGATCGCTACGGGTCCGCCGCGCTGGACCACGGCATCGCCGAGGCCCGCGTCCGGAACACCGGGCTGCGCGTGGTGAACGCGACGCGGGGCGACGCCCTGGTCGACACCAAGTTCGCCGGGGACAGCGACGTCGACGCACTCGAATCGACCCTCGCGGCGTCGGGCGTCGAGCACGAGATCGAGAGCGACGTGTCCGTCGACCCGGTGGAGGCCCTGCTGGGCGCGATGGACCGCGAGGACGCCGACCTGCTCGTCATCGGCATCCGGCACCGCTCGCCGGTGGGCAAGCTGCTCATGGGCAGCACGGCCCAGCGACTGTTGCTGCAGTGCGACAAGCCGGTGCTGGCGGTGAAGCCGGCGGAGTAAACGACCGGATTGGTACGGGCGGGCAGGCCGGAGGCCGGTCGGATTGGTACGGGCGGGCAGTGGTCTGGCAGAATGGACCGCTGTCCGCCCGTCTCCGGTTACGTACCGCGCGGCGGTCACGACACCCCTTCATCGCAAAACCGGGTGCACGCGCCGTGTGCACCGCTGAATTGCGCCGTGACCAACTCCGGTCGCCCCGGCGACCACCACGAAAGAGGCTCTGTTCTCCATGGCAGTCAAGATCAAGCTCACCCGTCTCGGCAAGATCCGCAACCCGCAGTACCGCATCGTCGTCGCCGATGCGCGTACCCGTCGTGGTGGCCGCGCGATCGAGACGATCGGCAAGTACCACCCGAAGGAAGAGCCCTCCCTGATCGAGGTCGACACCGAGCGCGCGCAGTACTGGCTGGGCGTCGGCGCTCAGCCGACCGAGCCCGTCGAGGCCATCCTCAAGATCACCGGTGACTGGCAGAAGTTCAGGGGCCTGCCGGGCGCCGAGGGCACCCTCAAGGTGAAGGAGCAGGGCCCGTCCAAGCTGGACCTGTTCAACGCCGCCCTCGCCGCGGCCGACAACGAGCCGGTCGCCGAGGCCACCACGCCGAAGAAGAAGAAGGCGGCCAAGGCCGACGACGCCGAGGCCACCTCGGCCGAGGCCACCGACGCGACCGACGAGTCCGCCGACAAGTGAGCGCGATGGTCGCCGACGCCGTCGAGCACCTCGTGCGCGGCATCGTCTCCAATCCCGACGACGTCCGGGTCGAGATGATCACCGGACGTCGCGGGCGGACCGTCGAGGTCCACGTCCACCCGGACGACCTCGGCAAGGTCATCGGTCGCGGCGGTCGTACCGCCACGGCCATTCGCACCCTGGTCACCGGCATCGGTGGGCGCGGCATTCGTGTCGACGTCATCGACACCGATCGCTGAGTTCCCGCCCGTGGAACTGGTGATCGGCCGAGTGGCCAAGTCGCACGGTGTACGCGGCGAGGTGGTCGTGGAGGTGCGGACGGACGAGCCCGACCAGCGGTTCGCTCCGGGCACCGTCCTCCGCGGTCGCTCGCGCGGTGTCGCGACGACGTCCGAGCACGTGGTGGAAGCCGCCCGGGATCATTCCGGGCGGCTTCTGCTGCGTCTGGCCGGGGTGTCCGACCGGGCGTCGGCGGATGCGCTGCGCGGCACCCTCTTCGTGGTCGACACCGCGGACCTGCCGGAGTCGTCGGACCCCGACGAGTTCTACGACCACGAACTCGAGGGCATGACGGTGCGGTACGCGGACGGTCGTCCGCGCGCCGGCGAGGTGATCGGCACCGTGCGCGAGGTGTTGCATTCCGCCGCCGGCGAACTGCTGTCCGTGCGTCCCGCCGGGTCCGATCGCGGTGAGGTGCTCATTCCGTTCGTTGCGGCGATGGTGCCGCGGGTCTCGCGTGACGAGCGCGTCGTCGAGGTGGACCCGCCGGACGGCCTGCTGAGCGACACGTGACCGACCCGAGCGGGGCCGCGCTGCGGCTCGACGTGGTCACCATCTTCCCCGAGTACCTCGAACCCCTGCGAACGGCGTTGCTGGGCAAGGCCATCGAGCGCGGGCTGGTGTCCCTGGGCGTGCACGATCTACGGGATTGGACGCACGACGTCCACAAGGCCGTCGACGACTCGCCGTACGGCGGTGGTCCCGGCATGGTCATGAAGCCGACCGTGTGGGGCGACGCGCTCGACGCGGTGACGGCGGACGCGGACGATCCGATTCTGGTGGTGCCGACCCCGGCCGGGGTGCCGTTCACCCAGCGCACCGCCGAACGATGGTCGCGGGAGCGGCATCTGGTGTTCGCCTGCGGTCGCTACGAGGGAATCGATCAGCGCGTGTTCGACGACGCCGCCCGGCGGATGCGGGTCGAAGAGGTCAGCATCGGCGACTACGTCCTCATCGGCGGGGAGGCCGCGGTCCTCGTCATGGCCGAGGCCGTGACCCGGCTGATCCCCGGTGTGCTCGGCAATCAGCAGTCGCACCAACAGGATTCGTTCTCCGACGGTCTGCTGGAGGGACCGGGCTACACCCGTCCCGCCGTCTGGCGCGACCTCGAGGTTCCTCCGGTGCTGTTGTCCGGCAACCACGCTCGGATCGAGGCGTGGCGCCGGGAGCAGTCGCGGGAACGCACCCGCGAGCGTCGGCCGGACCTGCTCTAGTCGATCACCCCATCGGGGAACAGGATCGTCACCGCGCCGGTCACGGTGATGCGGGCGTGCTTGGCGCCGTCGTCGTCGACGACGTCGGTGTCCGTGGTGTCCTCCCGACCGCCCGCGGCGCCGTACCAGGGATCCTCGCGCGAGAGCACGGCCAGCACGTAACGCCGGTCGGCGCCGACGAAGCCCGTGCTCAGGTGGATCCACCGACCGTCCACGCAACACATCCAGCCCTGCTTCACGCCGCGCGTCGTCTCACCGGACAGGGCGCGGGGGATGCCGAACGTCTGCGGGTAGCCGTCGGCGCCCAACGGGGTGTAGCGCTCGAGGTCGGTCGTCACGGTGTCGCGGTCGGTGGGGGAGAGCCCACCGCGGCCGTCGAGCAGCCCGTCGTAGTAGCCGATCAGGTCGCGGGCGGTGGTGCGGGTGTTCCACCAGATTCCGTCGTCCGACGCGGTGGTGGCCGTCAAGCCGTAGCGCTCGGCCACCCGGCCCACCAGGTCGCTGCCTCCGGCGTAGTCCCAAAGCACCTGTGCCGCATCGTCGTCCGACGACGACAGCATCGGCGCGATCCGGTCCCGCACCTCGGCCGGCAGGTCGATCTCGCCGCGGGAGGACCGCATCAACAGGTCGTCGGCGACGAAGAGCTTGACCACCGACGCGGTCTCGACCGGATCGTCGTCGCCGATGCCGCGGTAGGTGTCGGTCTGCCGGTCGAGGTAGGCGATGGACACGGTGGCGCCCCGCTCGGCCGCGCCGTCGACCGCCTGTTGCAGACGGTCCGCCGGATCCGGGGCCATGCTCATCTCCGGCGCGGGGAACGGGGGCGCCGGTGGCGCGTCGGTCACCATCGCGCCCGAGGGGGTGCCGCACGCCACGGCCATCGCGGCGACCGGGACCACGGCCCACCGCGCCACCCGGCCGAGGGGGAGCCGTCGCTCCCGGGACCGGCCGAAACCGTACGACGACGCCGAATTCACCGAACTCCCGAACCTCCCGCCCGCACGTGCGGGACTACGGACGACGATACCGGGCGCGGTAGGGTCCATCGCCGTGACGACCGCCCCGACATCAGTGAACCGCAGGATCGCCGACGAGCTCGACGTGGCCGAGGAGCGCGTACGCGCGGCCGTCGATCTGCTCGACGGGGGCGCCACGGTCCCGTTCATCGCGCGCTACCGCAAGGAAGCGACGGGCACTCTCGACGACACGCAGCTGCGAACGATCGAGGAGCGGCTGCGCTACCTCCGCGAACTCGACGAGCGGCGACGGGCCGTGCTCGAGGCGATCCGCAGCCAGGGCAAGCTCACCGACGATCTCGCGGCCACCATCGCCGAGGCCGACACCAAGGCGCGCCTCGAGGACATCTACCTGCCCTTCAAGCAGAAGCGCCGCACCAAGGCCCAGATCGCCCGCGAGGCCGGGCACCAGCCCGTCGCCGACGCTCTGCTGGGGGACCCGACCACCGACCCGGCGACGTTCGACGACGAGCAACTGGCCGGCGCCCGGGCCATCCTGGTGGAACAGTTCGCCGAGGATGCCGATCTGGTGGGCGAGTTGCGCGAGCTGCTGTGGACGCGCGGGCGGCTGACCGCGACCGTGCGGGAGGGCAAGGAGGCGGAGGGCGCCAAGTTCTCCGATTACTTCGCCTTCTCCGAAGCGTTCACCACGGTGCCGTCCCACCGCGTTCTCGCCGTGCTGCGCGGCGAGAAGGAGGAGGTGTTGTCGCTGACGATGCACCCCGAGCCGAACGACGACGAGATCCCCCGCGGCACCCCGACCGTCTACGAGACGCGCATCGCCGCTCGGTTCGGCGTGGCCGACCGGGGCCGTGCGGCCGACCGCTGGCTCCTCGACACGGTGCGGTGGGCCTGGCGCACCAAGATCCTCGTCGGGCTCGGACTCGACGCCCGCCAGCGCCTGCGCCAGGCCGCCGAGGAACGTGCCGTCGAGGTGTTCGCCTCCAACCTCAAGGACCTGCTGCTCGCCGCGCCCGCGGGAGCCCGGACCACGATGGGGCTCGACCCCGGGTACCGCACCGGCACCAAGGTGGCCGTGGTCGACGCCACCGGAAAGGTCGTCGCCCACGAGACCGTCTACCCGCACAAGCCCCAGGGCAAGTGGGCGGAGTCGCTCGCGACCCTCGCCGGACTGGTGTCGCGGCACGGCGTCGACCTGATCGCGATCGGCAACGGCACCGCCTCGCGCGAGACGGACGCGCTGGCCGCCGAACTCGTCGCCGCGCTGCCCGACGCCGGACTCACCAAGGCCGTGGTGTCCGAGGCCGGGGCGTCGGTGTACTCGGCCTCGGAGTACGGCTCGCGGGAACTCCCGCACCTCGACGTGTCCATTCGCGGCGCCGTGTCCATCGCCCGGCGCCTGCAGGACCCGCTCGCCGAACTGGTGAAGATCGACCCGAAGTCGATCGGAGTCGGCCAGTACCAGCACGACGTGTCCGAGACGATGCTCGCGCGCTCGCTCGGGGCCGTGGTCGAGGACGCCGTGAACGCCGTCGGCGTCGACGTCAACACCGCCTCCGTGCCCCTGCTGGCGCGGGTCTCCGGTGTCGCGCCGGGGTTGGCGGAGGCCATCGTCGGACACCGGGACACGCACGGGCCGTTCCGGTCCCGCGCCGCGCTGAAGGACGTGCCCCGCCTCGGCCCGAAGGCGTTCGAGCAGTGCGCGGGCTTCCTGCGCATCACCGACGGGGACGACCCCCTGGACCGGTCCAGCGTGCACCCCGAGGCCTATCCGGTGGTCCGCCGCATCGCGGGCGCGGCCGGGGTGGGCGTGCGGGACGTCGTCGGCAACGCGTCGGTCCTGAGGTCACTGCGACCGCAGGACTTCGTCGACGACCGGTTCGGTCTGCCCACCGTCACCGACATCCTCGGCGAGCTCGAGAAGCCCGGCCGCGACCCCCGGCCGGAGTTCACCACCGCGACCTTCGCCGCCGGCGTCGAGAAGGTCGCCGACCTGACCCCCGGCATGGTGCTCGAGGGCGTCGTGACCAACGTGGCCGCGTTCGGGGCGTTCGTCGACGTCGGCGTCCACCAGGACGGGCTGGTCCACGTCTCCGCGATGTCCCGCTCCTTCGTCTCGGACCCCCGCGACGTCGTCAAGTCCGGACAGGTCGTGAAGGTGAAGGTGATGGAGGTCGACGTCCCCCGGCAGCGCATCGGACTCTCCCTCCGGCTCGACGACGAGCCCGGCGCCTCCTCGACTCCCGATCGGGGCCGGCCGCGCGGTGGCGAGCCGGGCACCCGCGGTGATCAGGGCCGCTCCCGTGGTGACCAGGGCCGCTCCCGCGGTGATCAGAGCCGCTCCCGCGGCGGTGACCAGGGCCGCTCCCGCGGTGGTCGCCGCGAGTCGGCTCCGGCGTCGACCGGGTCGATGGCCGACGCGTTGCGTCGCGCGGGTCTCGGCTGATCGGACTTCCACCTGCGGCGGGTGCGCGGCGGTAGACTGCCGGCACCCGTCGGCGGTGAGGGGTGATCGGTGGGAGGTGGCCGAGGATGATCACGCGGTGGATCGATCACGTGTCGGCCGAGGGCCGCATTCCACTGCTGTTCTTCCTCGCCGGCTTCGTCGTCGGCTTCGCGTTCATCCGCTTCAGCGTGCGCATGATCCGGGCACAGGTGCGGTGGTGGCCGGGCAACGTCACGCCCGGCGGACACCACGTGCACCACGTCGTCTTCGGCACCGTGTGCATGCTCGTCTCCGGCGTCGCGCTCATCGCGGTGTACACCGACGGGACACAGACCACCGGCGCGGTGCTGGCGACGTTCTTCGGCATCGGCGCCGCCCTGGTGCTCGACGAGTTCGCCCTCATCTTCTACCTCGAGGACGTGTACTGGGCGGAGCAGGGACGGACCTCGGTGGACGCCGTCTTCGTGGCCGTGGCGGTCACGATCATGCTGCTG
Source organism: Rhodococcoides corynebacterioides (assembly GCF_019834675.1). GTDB lineage: Bacteria > Actinomycetota > Actinomycetes > Mycobacteriales > Mycobacteriaceae > Rhodococcoides > Rhodococcoides corynebacterioides_A. The sequence continues at coordinate 20,223 of NZ_JABUBU010000009.1, forward strand.
TTCGGCCTCAAGCCGCTCGAGTTCTTCGACGTCGCGGGGTTCCGGGACGATCCGAATCCGGTCGTGCGCGCGCTCATCGTCGCGTTGGCCGCGCTGAATCTCCTGCTGGCCGCCATCGTGCTCGCCAAGGGCAAGATCTGGACCGGCCTCGTGGGACTGTTCTTCCTGCCGTTGCTGCTGATCGGGGCCCTCCGGCTCGGTCGGCCGGGATCGCCGTGGGCCCGGTGGCGCTACACCCGCCGACCCAAGCGCATGGCGCGGGCCGTGCGGCGCGAGCGGAACGTCCGCCGACCCGTCGTGCGAGCCAAGATCTGGACGCAGGATCTCATCGCGGGACGACCCGACGCGGAGCACGTCCGGACCGCGGCCGAGGACGTGCTCGACCGCATCGTCGTCCCGGCTCCGCCCCCGCACGCCGAGAGGGCCACCGACTCCGACCGGGAGAGCGTCGCCGCCGGGTGAGCGGCCGCGATTTCCGCAGTCGCCGCCTCCTCTGGCACAATTGTGGGGTTGCCCGAGGACGGGTGCGCTGCGGCGTGCTCGGACGGCGGGGGACACCCATTCGGAGCACGAACCAGTCGAGCGCCGTCGATCTCGCGATCGGCGGTCGCCGCTCGGGTCCTCTGCTCGGCGAACGTCACAGCAAGGATGAGACATGAACACCCTGGACTTCCTGGACAAGCAGTCGCTGCGGAGCGACGTCCCCGAGTTCCGCCCCGGCGACACTCTGAACGTGCACGTGAAGGTCATCGAGGGCTCCAAGGAGCGCGTGCAGATCTTCAAGGGCGTCGTGATTCGACGTCAGGGTGGCGGCATCCGCGAGACCTTCACGGTCCGCAAGGTGTCCTTCGGCGTCGGCGTGGAGCGCACGTTCCCCGTCCACACGCCCAACATCGCCCAGATCGAGGTGCTGACTCGCGGCGACGTGCGTCGCGCCAAGCTGTACTACCTCCGCGAGCTCCGTGGCAAGGCCGCGAAGATCAAGGAAAAGCGCTGACCTCGTCGCGCCGACCGCTGCATCGACCGGCCGGGTTCTCGGGAACGTACTCCCGAGGCCCGGCCGTCGTCGTTCGCGGGCCCGCTAGTGTGTACGCGTGACGGACTCGCAGACCCCGGTGACCGGAGACGACGAGAACGGCCGGCGAGCCCGGCGGGAGTCCGGGAAGCAGCGGTCGTTCTGGCGCGAACTTCCCATTTTGATCCTGGTCGCCCTGGTCCTGAGCTTCCTGCTGCAGACGTTCGTCGCGCGGGTTTATCTCATTCCGTCCGAGTCGATGGAACCCACTCTGCACGGGTGCAACGGTTGCACCGGCGACCGCATCGTGGTCGAGAAGATGTCCTACCGGTTCGGCGATCCCCGGCCGGGTGACGTCGTCGTCTTCCGCGGGCCGCCCTCGTGGGACGGGGACTACGTCTCCACCCGGTCGTCCAACGTCGTGGTGCGCGGCGCCCAGGAACTGGGCTCGCTGGTGGGGCTGGTCGCGCCCGACGAGAACGACCTGGTCAAGCGCGTCATCGCGACGGGCGGTCAGACCGTGGAGTGCTGCGACGAGCAGGGCCGCGTGCTGGTCGACGGTCAGCCGCTCGAGGAGCCCTACGTCACCATGGACTTCGACTTCGTTCCCGGCTCGTCCACGTGCGACACCCCCATCCGCTCGGGCCGATGCTTCGGCCCGGTCACCGTGCCCGAAGGCAACGTCTGGGTGATGGGGGACAACCGCAGCAACTCCGCCGACTCCCGCTACCACGTGGCCGACGAGCTGCAGGGCACCGTCCCGCTCGACAACGTCATCGGCAAGGCGCAGGCGATCGTCCTGCCGCCGGGACGCTGGGGTCTCATCGACGATCCGGACATCCAGCAGCGGTGACCACGCTCGTCCGACTCTCGCGTACGTCGTGGCCGCCTCGGACGGTGATCCGACGCGCCGGCGGACTGCGCACGATGGAATCGGCGCTGCTGCGCAGCGGGCTCGGACCGGTCGCGGGAGTCGACGAGGCCGGCCGCGGGGCGTGCGCCGGCCCCCTGGTGGTGGCGGCCTGCATTCTCGGCGATCGCGCACGGACGGCGCTCGAGGCTATCGACGATTCCAAGAAGCTCACCGAGCCGACCCGAGAAGCGTTGTTCCCGCAGGTGATTCGCTGGGCCACCGCCTACTCCATCGTCACCGTGCCGGCCGAGGAGATCGACCGCATCGGTATCCACGTCGCCAACATCGAGGGCATGCGCCGGGCGGTCGCCGGACTGTCCGTCGACCCCGGCTACGTCCTCACCGACGGATTCCGGGTGCCCGGCCTGCCCGTGCCGTCGCTGCCGGTGATCGGGGGCGACGCCACGGCGGCGTGTATCGCGGCGGCGAGCGTGCTGGCCAAGGTCCACCGCGACCGCATCATGCGGCGACTGGACGTCGAGCGCCCCGGCTACGGGTTCGCGGTGCACAAGGGCTACAACACCACCGCCCACACCGACGCCCTCGCGCGGCTCGGCCCGTGCGACCACCATCGCCGGTCGTGGGCCAACGTCGCCTGCCTCGAGAACGCCGGTGCCGGAGACACAGCGGGGCGGGTACGACCGACCGCGGTCGATGCGGGATGATGTGAGCATGAGTGCCGAGGATCTCGAGAAGTACGAAACCGAGATGGAGTTGTCGCTGTACCGCGAATATCGCGACATCGTCGGCCAGTTCACCTACGTGGTGGAGACCGAGCGACGCTTCTACCTCGCCAACTCGGTGGAGATGATTCCGCGGAACGCCGACGGGGAGATCTACTTCGAGGTGCGGATGTCGGACGCCTGGGTGTGGGACATGTACCGACCCGCACGGTTCGTCAAGCACGTCCGCGTCATCACGTTCAAGGACGTGAACATCGAGGAGCTCGACAAGCCCGATCTGCGTCTGCCCGAGTAGAACTCGCCACCCGCGGTCTCGGGTGTCCCCGGGGCGCGCGTTCTCCACAGGTCGATCATCGACCCTGCTCGACGCCGGTTCGTCGTCGTCGATCTCCGCCACAGTGAGTCCCCGCATCGACGGTCGGTGCGCGGGGCGAGGGGTGGACACACGTGGGCAGGGACACGAGTACGGCCGGACGTGATCGGCGGTCGCAGCAGGGGGCCGCTCGATCGGCCGCGCAGGACGTGGGGCGGCTCGGGGAGGACGCCGCGGCGACGTTCCTGACGGCGGTGGGCCTGGACGTGGTGACCCGCAACTGGCGGAGTCGGCACGGCGAGATCGACATCGTGGCCGCGGACGGCGACACCGTGGTGTTCGTGGAGGTGAAGACGCGGTCGGGCACGGCGTTCGGTACCCCGGCGGAAGCCGTCACGCCGGCCAAGGCGGCGCGGCTGCACCGTCTGGCGGGACTGTGGCTCGCCGAGCGAGCGGGTCCCTGGGTTCCGGTGCGGTTCGACATCGTCGAGGTCATCGTGACCGACGGCGCCGACCCGCGCATCACGCACCTGCCGGGGGCGTTCTGATGGCGCTCGGGCGCGCGTTCTCCGTGGCGGTCACCGGGATCGACGGCGTTCTGGTGGAGATCGAGGCCGACGTGGGTCGCGGGCTGCCCGGGGTGCACGTCGTCGGCCTGCCCGACACCGCGCTGCAGGAGTCCCGCGATCGGGTGCGGGCCGCGGTGACCAATTCGGGTCAGGACTGGCCGGTGTCCAAGGTGGTGCTCGCGCTGTCGCCGGCGACGCTGCCGAAGGTGGGGTCCGTCTACGACCTGGCGATGGCCTGCGCGGTGCTCGGTGCCGCGCGGGTGGTTCCCGCGGACCCGCTGCTCACCACGGTGTTGCTGGGGGAGCTGGCTCTGGACGGGCGGGTGCGGACGGTACGCGGCATCCTGCCCGCGGTGCTGGCCGCGCGCCGGGCCGAGCGGACCCGGGTGATCGTGCCCACCGGCAGTCTGGCCGAGGCCGGGTTGGTGAGCGGCATCGAGGTACGCGGTGCGTCGCATCTGCGCGAGGTGGTCGACTGGATGCGGGGCCGCGGCGATCTCGCCGTTCCCGAATCGGCGACCGAGGTCGGAGCCGACCGCTACGAGGACCTGGCCGACGTCGCCGGTCAGGCGGACGCGCGCTGGGCGGTGGAGGTGGCGGCCGCCGGTGCCCACCACCTCATGCTGACCGGGCCGCCCGGCATCGGGAAGACCATGCTCGCCGGACGACTGCCGGGATTGCTGCCCCCGCTGACCGAGGAACAGGCGCTCGAGGTGACCGCCGTGCACTCCGTGGCGGGGACGCTCACGCCGGAGCGCCCCCTGATCACCGCGGCGCCGTTCGTCGCGCCGCACCACACCAGCACCGTGGCCTCGCTCGTCGGCGGCGGCAGCGGAGTGGCGAGACCCGGTGCGGTCAGTCGCGCGCACCACGGCGTGTTGTTCCTCGACGAATGTGCGGAGATGTCGGTGCGCGTCCTCGAGGCGCTGCGGACCCCGCTCGAGGACGGCGAGGTCCGCATCGCCCGACGGGACGGCGTCGCGCGGTATCCCGCCCGCTTCCAACTGGTGCTCGCGGCGAATCCGTGCCCGTGCGCCGCCCCGCGCGCCGCGGCGTGCGTGTGTGCTCCGGCGGCGCGGCGCCGGTATCTGGGCAAGCTGTCCGGCCCGCTGCTGGATCGGGTGGACCTGCGTCTCGCCATGCACGGGGACGCGGGGGGTCTGCTGGCCGACGGGCCGGGGGAGAGTTCGGCCGACGTGCGCGACCGGGTCGCCGCAGCGCGGGCGGCGGCGCGCGAGCGGTGGCGCGAGCACGGCTGGCACACCAACGCGGAGGTGCCGGGAGCGGCTCTGCGACAACGGTTCCGGCTGTCCCGCGACGCCCTGACCCCGATCGAACGGGCGCTGCGGCGCGGCGCGATCACCGCACGCGGTGCCGACCGCATCCTGCGCGTGGCGTGGACCCTCGCGGACCTCCAGGGCGCGCCCGTGCCGCAGGTCGACTGCGTGCTCGCGGCGATGTCCTTCCGCGAGCAGAGTCCGGCCGACACGACGGGAGCACGCACGTGACGACGGAGCAGGAGCGGACGGCGTGGGCGTACCTGTCGATGGTGGCGCTCGGTCCCTCACCCGACCTCGACCGGCTCGTCGCCCGGCGGGGTGTGGTCGACGCCGCGTCCGCGGTGCGGTCGGGTGACGTCCCGGGCGCGCTGCGCGACCGCGTGGCCGCGCGGGCGGGTGTCGACCCCGCCGAGGCGCTCGCGACGCTGACCCGGCTCGGTGGGCGACTGGTGGTGCGGACCGATCCGGAATGGCCGGCGTGGCGCGTCACCGGCCTCGATCGACTCGATGCGGTGGCGCGGCGCGATGCCGCCGCGCCCCTGGCGTTGTGGGTGCTCGGGTCGGCGAACCTCGCGACGTGTACCGAACGGGCGGTGGCGATCGTCGGGACCCGCGCCGCGACGTCGTACGGCGATCACGTGACGGCGGAGATCGCGGGGGACCTCGCGGTGGACGGGTGGACGGTGATCTCGGGTGCCGCGTACGGCATCGACGGTGCGGCGCATCGCGCGGCCCTCGGGGTGGGAGGGACAACGGTGGCCGTCCTGGCGTGCGGGGTGGACCGGGCCTACCCGTCCGGCCATGCTCGTCTGCTGGACCGCATCGCCGACCAGGGCGCGGTGGTCAGCGAGTACCCGCCCGGGACCACCCCGGCGAAGTATCGGTTCCTCGCCCGCAATCGTCTGGTCGCCGCGTTGTCGGACGGTGTGGTGGTGGTCGAGGCCGGGTGGCGGAGCGGCGCGCGGAACACCGCGTCGTGGGCGCGGGCGGTGGGGCGGCCGGTGGTGGCGGTACCCGGTCCGGTGACGTCCGCCTCCTCGGCCGGATGTCATCGCATGGTGCGGGAGGGGGAAGCGATCCTGGTGACCGGGGCGCAGGAGGTGGTTTCCGAGATCGGTCCGGTGGGATCGGGAGCGTCGGAGTCGGACGAGCGGGACTCGCTGTTCGGTCGGCGGCTCGACGCGCTCCCGGAGACGGCGGCGCTGACCCTGGAGGCACTGCCGACGGCGGGGCCGGCCGGGCCGGAGGAGATCTCACTCGCCTCCGGCGTGCCGGTGGCCGCGGTGCGGTCGGCGTTGGTGGTCCTCGAGGTCGAGGGGTACGTCCGTCGGGGCAGAACCGGGTGGGTCCGAGTGAGCGGGTGACACCGGGGCCGCGTCGAGCGCGGGGTCGCTCACGATGTCCGCCATGCGCAGCGACGTGCCCGCCAGCACGGCGTCGTGCGGGGTGGGCACGCGCGTGTGGTCGTCGCCGAGCATCCACGCGGCGATCGTCGCCAGCTGCGCCGAGATCAGCGGCGGCACGGCGTCACCGATGTGGCGGTACAGGTTGGACAGCGAGCGTGCCCGGAACCGGTAGTCCGCCGGAAAGCCGTTCAGCAGAGCCAGTTCTCGCACCGTGCAGAGTCGGTCCTGCTCCGGATGCGTGTAGCGCCCGTTGCCGAAGTGGCCGCACTCGCGTTTGACGGTGGGGGCCGGGCGGTCCCACCACAGACGCCCGTAGACGTCGGGGTGCGATCCGAGCCGGCCTGCGGCGATGGACCGCCGCATCGCCGGCGTGAGGTGGGCCTCGCCGCCGGGTGTCGATCCCAGATCGAGCCACGACCCCCCGTCGTGCGGGATCGCGCGCAGGCGGCGGCGGGTGGACTCGCGACCGATGCTGGGGGAGACGTGCAGGGGGTCGTCGGGGTGGGCGACACCGGCCTCCACGGGCGGGAGGTCGCCGATCGCGCGCCGCACGGTCACCGCCTCCGGCCGGACGCTCCACCCGGCCCAGAGATCGCCGAGGGTGATCGCCGGGCGGTCGCCGCGCACCGCGACGATCACCGAGCGCTCCCGCTTCTGCGGCAATCCAAGGTCGGACAACATGTGCACGGTGGCGTCCACGACGTATCCGTCCGCCTCCAGGCTCCGGCGCAGCGCCTCGAGGTGACCGCGAAAATTGCCCCCGACCAATTCGCGCGCGTTCTCCATCACGACGACCGCGGGCCGGAACTCCCGAACGATGTCGGCGACGCGGGCCACCAACGAATTTCGGGGATCGTCGCGAGCGTGATTCGTCGGATTGGCGCGGGAGAACCCGGTGCAGGGTGGGCAGGCGCTGAGGACGTCGAGGGGCCGTCCGGCCAGCGCCGGGGCGATCAGCGCGGACAACTCTCGCGCCGAAACGATGCCCAGATCCACTTCGTGGGGCGCGCGGCCGATATTCGCGGCGTAGGAGGAATTGCATTCGAGCGACCCGCGCGGACTGGACGGTTTTCCGAGTTGCGCGTCCACGGCGCCCACGACCTCGAACGCGCCGTGCCGGTGAAAACCGCAACTCATGCCACCCGAACCGCTGAACAGGTCCAGGAAGGTGAACCGACCGGGCGAATCGTAACGACCGGTCGGCGCAATTCCGTTCTGCGCCATGGACTCGGTCCTTTCCCCGGCTCGCCGTCGACGACCTCGACGGGAGTGTCGTCCGGCGAGTTTACCGGGCACCGATCGTGCGCTGCGTCGCCGCGGTCGGCCGGGGTTTCGCGAATCGCGTGCGGCGAAATGCAACGGCCGTTGCGTGATTTTCGACGAAACCGCCCGACCGATGCCGAGTCCGCGCCCGGATCGACCCCGGCGATCTGTTATCTTCGAAACAATTCACGGGGGCTGACGAAGGAGCGAGAAATGGCGCGGCGGACGACGGTGCAAATGATCGACGATGTCGACGGATCGTTGATCAAGGACGGACAGGGCGAAACGGTCGAGTTCTCCGTCGGTGGGGTCTCCTACTCCATCGATCTCAATCACAAGCACGCTAACGAGCTGTACGACCAATTCGCCTTCTGGATCGAACACGCCGAGAAGGTCGGCGGCCGGAAGACCCGTCGCGCCTCCGGATCGGGCGGCGGGAGCAAGAGCCGGCAGAACCTGAGCGACGTGCGGGCCTGGGCCAAGGAGAACGGCTTCGAGGTCTCCACGCGCGGTCGCATCAGCCAGGAGATCCAGGACGCGTACGACGCCGCTCACTGACGGACCCCGGTCGACGCGACCGTGCGTTACCCTCGAGTGAGACTTAGGTAAGACTTACTCGACGGCGCGCACGGCGCGCGATCGGAGACTTCGTGGCACGACGCATCACCACCCTGACGGTCCGGCGGACCGAGCGACTGACGGACCACCTCGTCCGGGTGGTCCTCGGCGACCCCGGTTTCGACGACTTCGAGCCCGTCGAGTTCACCGACGGATACGTCAAGCTGCACTTCGACGTGGCCGGTGAGACCGTCCTGCGGACCTACACGGTGAGTGTCGTGGACCCCGTCGCGCGGGAGATCGCCATCGACTTCGTGGTGCACGGCGACACCGGCGTGGCCGGACCCTGGGCGTCGAGCGCTGCGGCGGGACAGCAGCTCTCGTTCTTCGGACCCGCCGGTGCCTACGCCCCCCGCGCGGACGCCGAGTGGCATCTGCTGGCCGCGGACGAGACCGGCCTGCCCGCCCTGGCCGCCGCGCTGCGCGCGATGCCCGGCGACGCCCGCGGTGTGGCCGTGATCGAGGTGGCCGGTCCCGGCGAGGAGGTGCCGATCGCGGCGCCGGTCGGAATCGACGTGCAATGGGTGCATCGGGGTGCCACGGCCGACGTGGCGCCCGCCGACGTCGTCGGCGGAGACGCTCCGCTGGTGACCGCGGTGCGCGCGATCGACTGGCGGCCCGGTCCGGTACAGGTCTTCGTCCACGGCGAGGCGGAGACCGTCATGCATCATCTGCGCCCGTATCTGCGGCGCGAGCGTGGCGTTCCGGCCGAGTGGGCCTCGATTTCGGGATACTGGCGTCGTGGCCGGAGCGAAGAGGGATTCCGTACGTGGAAGCGGGAACTCGCGGCCGCCGAAGCCTGACTCGGCTCTTCTCGCGCGGTTCGCCGACCACCTGACCTACCGGCGGGGGCGCTCGGCGCACACGGTGCGGGCGTATCTGTCCGACGTCGGTTCGCTGTTCGCGTTCCTGGACGTCGACCCGGACGACCCCGCCGTGCGTCTCGACGACGTGCTGACCCGACGCGCGCTGCGCGCCTGGCTCGCCGACGTCTCCCGACGGTCCGCGCGGACCACCGTCGCCCGCCGGGTGAGTTCGATACGCACGTTCACCGCGTGGCTCGCCGACGCCGAGCTGACCGCCGCCGACGCCGGCTCCTCGCTCGTGGCCCCGGCGGCGCACCGAACCCTGCCCGGCGTGTTGCGGGCGGGCGAGGCCTCGGACGCGCTCGCCGCCGCCGCGCTCGGCGCCGAACAACACGACCCGCTCGCGCTGCGGGACCACCTGATCGTGGAACTGCTGTACGCGACGGGTATCCGTGTCGGTGAACTGTGCGGGCTCGACGTCGACGACGTCGATCGCGATCGCCGGGTGATCCGGGTCCTGGGCAAGGGCGACCGTGAGCGCGTCGTGCCGTTCGGGCTGCCGGCGGACCGGGCGCTCGGCACCTGGCTCGACGTGGGGCGCCCGGCGCTGTGGGTGCCGCGCTCGGGCAGCGCGCTGCTGCTCGGGACGCGCGGCGGCCGGTTGGACCAGCGTCAGGCCCGGACCGTCGTCCACCGGGTTCTCGAGGCGGTGCCCGGAGCCCCCGATCTGGGACCCCACGGCTTGCGTCACTCGGCCGCGACGCACCTGCTCGAGGGCGGGGCGGATCTGCGCGTGGTGCAGGAACTGCTCGGTCACGCGTCGTTGGCCACCACCCAGCTCTACACGCACGTGTCGGTGGATCGACTGCGCGCCGTGCACGACCGGGCGCACCCGCGCGCGTAGACGCCGAGAGACGGAGCGGCGGCCTCGCGTCGACCCGGTTCCCTGTCGAACCCGGTGCCCGGGGGCCCTTTGGTAGCGTTTCGTCCCGACGGGCGCGCGCACGGGGGAGGCCGCGCCGGGACCCACGAGGGGAGGCGTGATGACCCGATTCGACCCGGCCCGATTCGACGAGACGGACGGGGCGTGGCTGCCGCCCGAATCCACGCCCGAACCCGCGCCCCAGCCCAGCCCTCACCCGGCGCCGGGCCCCGCACACCAGAACCCCGGCTATCAGGGTGCCGGTTACCAGGGTTACGGATACCAGGACCCCGCACACCCGGGCCCCGGGCACACCCGGTCCCACGGCTCCGCGGGCATCGGGTCGCAGGGCACGGGACCTCGACCCGGTCCCGTGCCGAGCGGGTCGCCGTCGGCGCCCACCGGATGGCGTCGGGCCGTCGACACGATGCTGGGCCGACGCGCGTCGGCCGCCGAGGTGCGGCGCCGGAACCTGCGCGAGCGCATCACCCAGCCCGTGTCCGGTGACTATCGGATCGCGCTGCTGTCGCTCAAGGGCGGCGTCGGCAAGACCACCGTCACCGTCGGACTGGGGTCGGTGCTGGCGTCCATGCGCGGCGACAACGTCGTGGCCGTCGACGCCAACCCGGATTTCGGCACGCTCGGCGAGCGAGTCCCGCGTCAGACCACGTCGACGGTGCGCGACCTGCTGGCCGCGCGTCCGTGGATCCGCAGTTACGCCGACATCCGCCTGCACACCTCGCAGTCGTCGTCCCGGCTCGAGGTCGTGGCGGGGGAGCGTGACCCCGCCGCCTCGGAGGCGTTCACCGACCGCGACTACCGCGCGGTGGTGGAGACGCTGTGCACGCACTACGGCATCGTGCTCACCGACTGCGGAACGGGCATCATGCATTCCGCCATGGACGGGGTGCTGTCCCTCGCCCACGCGTTGGTCCTCGTCAGTTCGCCCGCGGTGGACGGGGCCCGTAGCGCCGCCGCCACCCTCGACTGGCTCGGTCTGCACGGCTACGCGCACCTCGTCGAGCGCACGGTGGTGGTCGTCAGCGCGAACCGGCCGGGTGCAGCGAGCATCGACATGGACGAACTGAAGCGTCATTTCCTGGCGCGGTGCCGCGCCGTCGTGGTCATCCCGTTCGACGAGCATCTCGCGGAGGGGTCGGTGGTCGAGCTGGACCGGCTGCGCCCACGCACCCGGGACGCCTTCGTCGAACTCGCGGCGATGATGGCCGACGACTTCCCGGCCGCCGGTGGCCGGCACGCGGTCCCGGCCGCCCCGGACGCCCTGCGCGCCTGGTGACCCACCGCCGCGCCGTCGGCTTCAGCCGTATCGGACCGGCCCGCAGGAGCGACGCCGGGTCCACGTAGGTGTCGCCGCGTCGGGCGCCCCAGTGCAGGCACCGTGCCACGGGGCACGACGCGTGGCCGTCCTCGAGCACGGCGATCGGCTGTCCCCCGCGGACCCGGGCGCCCCGGGAGACGAGGGGTCGGACGGGTTCGTACGTCGTGCGCACGTCGCCGTGGTCGAGCGAGACGACACCGCGACCGGCCACGACGCCGGCGAACACGACCACTCCGTCGCCCGCCGCGAGCACCGTCGGCTCCGGCGTCGGACCGCCGTCGAGATCGAGTCCGCGGTGGCCGGGCAGCCACCGTTCCGGCGGCGGTGCGAACGCCGTGACGACGACGGGCCGCGGATCCAGCGGCCACCGGAACGGCCGGGGATCCGCGGCGGAGGCACCCGCGGACAGGGAGCCGAGCACTAGCAGGACCAGCAGGACGAGCAGGACGACCGCCCCGGAACGACCGGCGGACCGGACGCGGGTGTGCGCGAGAATCGGCATGGCACGACCCTGCCCGTCGCCGCGGGCCCGCCGCCGCCGCGCGGGGCGTCCCGGGGACGGCGCGGTCCGGCGCGGGCGGGCTGTGGACGGCCGGTTATGACCTGCGGCGGACGCGTCGTACACTGATCGATGCGACCTGTCCGTACAGGTCGACTTCGCGCGCTCGTCGCACCCGGCCATCGCTCGGGTACGTGTTCGTCGGCTGGTCCCGTCTTCCACGGGTTCCGGCGAACGGCGAGTGCCAGGGCACGGATTACCTCGACCCCTCGCGGGGTCGAACACCGTGCATCAACCGGCAGAGAAAGAGAGACGCACAGCCATGGCTGTTGTGACCATGAAGCAGCTGCTCGACAGCGGCGCGCACTTCGGGCATCAGACCCGCCGTTGGAACCCGAAGATGAAGCGATTCATCTTCACCGACCGCAACGGCATCTACATCATCGACCTGCAGCAGACGCTGACGTACATCGACAAGGCGTACGAGTTCGTCAGGGAGACCGTCGCCCACGGTGGCACCGTCCTCTTCGTCGGCACCAAGAAGCAGGCGCAGGAATCGATCGCGGCCGAGGCCACCCGCGTGGGCATGCCCTACGTGAACCAGCGCTGGCTCGGCGGCATGCTCACCAACTTCTCCACCGTGCACAAGCGCCTCCAGCGCCTCAAGGAGCTCGAGGCCATGGAGCAGACCGGTGGCTTCGAGGGTCGCACCAAGAAGGAAATCCTCATGCTCACGCGTGAGATGACCAAGCTGGACCGCACCCTCGGCGGTATCCGCGACATGGGCAAGGTGCCGTCGGCCGTGTGGGTCGTCGACACCAACAAGGAGCACATCGCCGTCGGCGAGGCTCGCAAGCTGAACATCCCGGTCATCGCGATCCTGGACACCAACTGCGATCCCGACGTGGTCGACTACCCGATTCCGGGCAACGACGACGCGATCCGGTCCGCCGCACTGCTGACCAAGGTCGTGGCGTCCGCCGTGGCCGAGGGTGTGCAGGCCCGTGCCGGCCGCAACTCCGGCGCGGACGACAAGCCCGAGGTCGGCGCCGGCGAGCCCCTCGCCGAGTGGGAGCTCGAGCAGCTCGCACAGGCGTCCCCGGCCGCCGAGGCCACGCAGCAGGCCGCTGCGGAGACCCCCGCCGCGACGGACGCTCCGGTCACGGACGCTCCGGCCGCCGAGGCTCCCGCCGCGGACGCGTCGAACGCCCAGAGCTGATGCCAGACGAGACCCGGCGCACCCCTCGCGGTACGCCGGGTCTCGTTCTGTGTCACCCCGCGTTCACCCCGGTGTGAGACACCGGGACGGGCTCTTGATCGATCTTTCACTCGAACTTCTACTGGGAGGCTGGACCAGATGGCGAACTACACCGCCGCCGACGTCAAGCGGCTCCGTGAGCTCACCGGCTCCGGGATGCTGGACTGCAAGAACGCGCTCGCCGACAACGACGGCGACTTCGACAAGGCCGTCGAGCAGCTGCGCATCAAGGGCGCGAAGGACGTCGGCAAGCGTGCCGAGCGGTCCACCGCCGAGGGACTGGTCGTGGCCAAGGACGGTGTCCTGGTCGAGATCAACTCCGAGACCGACTTCGTCGCCAAGAACGAGGAGTTCCAGGCGTTCGCGCAGTCCGTGGCGGACGTCGCGGCGCAGGGCAAGCCGGCCGACGTCGACGCGCTGAAGGCGCTCGACCTGAACGGCAAGACCGTCGACACCGCACTGCAGGAGCTCTCGGCCAAGATCGGCGAGAAGCTCGAGATCCGTCGCGTCGTCTCCTTCGACGGCCCGGTCGCGACCTACCTGCACAAGCGCAGCGCGGACCTGCCCCCCGCCGTCGGCGTGCTCGTCGAGTACACCGGTGAGGGCGACGCCGCCGCGGAGGCCGCTCGCGGCGCCGCGATGCAGGTGGCCGCACTCAAGGCCAAGTACGTCACGCGCGACGAGGTCCCCGAGGACGTCGTCGAGGGCGAGCGTCGCATCGCCGAGCAGACCGCGCGCGAGGAGGGCAAGCCCGAGGCGGCGCTGCCCAAGATCGTCGAGGGTCGCGTCAACGGGTACTACAAGGACGTCGTGCTCACCGAGCAGTCGTCCGTGCAGGACAGCAAGAAGTCGGTCAAGGCGATGTTGGCGGACGCCGGGGTCACCATCACCCGCTTCGTGCGCTTCGAGGTCGGCTCCAACTGAGCCGACGGTCGTAGCCGAACCGCCACGATCGGCGTCGACGGTGCCGTCCACTCACCTCGAGTGGGCGGCACCGTCCGCTGTGGAGTGCGGGCGGCGCCGCCGACCCACCGGACCATGGGGCAAGATGCCCTGCAGGCACCCGATTCCACGACGGACAGGAGAGGTATCGTGACCGACGAGACGGCGCGACCCGGTTTCCGACGAGTGTTGCTCAAACTCGGCGGTGAGATGTTCGGCGGCGGGCAGGTCGGTCTCGACCCCGACGTCGTGCAGAAGGTGGCCGAGGAGATCGCGGAGGTCGTGCGGTCCGGCGCCCAGGTCGCCGTGGTCATCGGTGGGGGCAACTTCTTCCGCGGCGCCGAGTTGCAGGTACGCGGGATGGACCGCTCGCGCTCGGACTACATGGGCATGCTCGGCACCGTCATGAACTGCCTCGCACTCCAGGACTTCCTCGAGAAGCAGGGCATCACGACGCGCGTGCAGACCGCCATCACCATGGGCCAGGTCGCCGAGCCGTACATCCCGCTGCGCGCGGAACGTCACCTCGAGAAGGGGCGCGTCGTCATCTTCGGCGCCGGCATGGGCATGCCCTACTTCTCCACCGACACCACGGCCGCGCAGCGCGCCCTCGAGATCGGTGCCGAGGTGGTTCTCATGGCCAAGGCGGTCGACGGCGTGTACTCGGCCGACCCGAAGGTGGACCCCGACGCCACGATGTTCACCGAGATCACCCACCGCGAGGTGATCGAGAAGGGTCTGAAGGTCGCGGACGCCACCGCGTTCAGCCTCTGCATGGACAATGGAATGCCGATCATGGTGTTCAATCTGCTCACCGAGGGGAACATCGCACGTGCGGTGGCCGGTGAGAAGATCGGCACGTTGGTCAAGTAGTCATCCGGCCCCGGTCAGTGACCGGGCGAGCGAACTATCGGAAGGAACGGTCGTGATCGACGAAGCACTCTTCGATGCCGAGGAGCGAATGGAGAAGGCCGTCTCGGTCGCGCAGGGCGACCTGGCCTCGATCCGGACCGGCCGCGCCAACCCGGGCATGTTCGCCAAGGTCATGGTGGAGTACTACGGGGCCTTGACCCCCATCACGCAGCTCGCGGGCATCAACGTGCCGGAAGCGCGCATGGTGATCGTCAAGCCGTACGAGCAGAGTCAGCTCGGTCCCATCGAGACGGCGATCCGCAATTCGGACCTCGGGGTCAACCCGACGAACGACGGCCACATCATCCGCATCTCGGTGCCACAACTCACCGAGGAGCGTCGCCGCGAGTTCGTCAAGCAGGCCAAGGGCAAGGGCGAGGACGCCAAGGTGTCCATCCGCAACGTCCGCCGCAAGGCGATGGACGAGCTCAAGCGCATCCAGAAGGACGGCGAAGCCGGCGAGGACGACGTGACCCGCGCGGAAGCGGAACTCGACAAGACGACGTCGAAGTACGTCGCGCAGGTCGAGGAGATCGTGAAGAACAAGGAAGCGGAACTGATGGAGGTATGACCTCCGTGAGCGAACCCGAGCAGGGCGATCCGGCGGCCCGGACGACCACGGCGAAGTCCACATCGCGGGCCGGTCGCGATCTGCCCGCGGCGATCGCGGTCGGCGGAGCACTGGGCGTCATGCTCATCGTCGTCCTCGTCTTCGTCCCCATCGCCTTCGTCGGCGTGGCCGCCGTCGCGGTCGCGGTGGCGTCGTGGGAGGTCACCAAGCGGCTCCGCGAGGCCGACATCCTGGTGCCGCGCATCCCGTTGATCGTCGGCGGTCAGGTGATGATCTGGCTGACCCTGCCTCTCGGGGCCACGGGCGCGTTCGCCGCGTTCGCGTCGTCGGTGCTGGTGACCATGGTGTGGCGTCTGCTGTCCGGTGGGCTGCACGAGGCGCCCCGCAACTACCTGCGTGACTGCGCCGTGTCGCTCTTCGTGCTGTCGTGGTTGCCGATGTTCGGCGCGTTCGCGGCGCTGCTGTGCATCGACGACGACGGCGGCGCCCGTGTCCTGGTGCTGATGATCGCGGTGGTGTGCTCCGACGTCGGCGGGTACGCGGCCGGCGTGTTGTTCGGCCGGCACCCGATGGCGCCGGCGATCAGTCCGAAGAAGTCCTGGGAGGGACTGGGCGGCTCGCTGCTGCTGTGCGTGATCGGGTCCGCCTGCACCGTGGCCTTCCTGCTGGATGCGAACCCGTTGATCGGCGTGCTGCTCGGTGTTCTGGTGGTGTTCTCCGCGACGCTCGGTGATCTGGTCGAGTCCCAGGTCAAGCGCGAGCTGGGCATCAAGGACATGGGCACCATGCTCCCCGGCCACGGTGGGCTGATGGACCGCCTGGACTCGGTGCTGCCGTCGATCCTGGTCACCTGGTTGGTTCTTGCCGCGTTCGTCTGAGCATCGCTCGGGCGTGGTGCCGAGCCCCAACATCTGGCACTGGCCGGAGGTCTACGAGGCCGAGAACCGTGCCCAGGATCCCGACGGGCTCGTCGAGAGCGTGCTGCGGAGCGTCGTTCCGTGGGACGGACGGGACGTCGTCGACGTCGGGTGCGGAGCCGGCTTCCACCTGCCGATGTTCGCGGCGGGTGCCCGGAGCGTCGTCGGCGTCGAGCCGCATCCGCCGCTGGTCGAGCGCGCTCGTCGCCGCACCGCCCGGGCGCGGCACGTGCGGGTGGCCGAGGGCCGCGCCGACGCGCTGCCCCTCGCCGACGCGTCGGTCGATCTGGTCCATGCGCGGACCGCCTACTTCTTCGGCCCGGGCTGCGGGCCGGGAATCGCCGAGGCCCTGCGCGTGCTGCGGCCCGGCGGCGCGTTGGTGATCGTCGATCTGGACGCCACCGTGCCCCCGTACGGCGACTGGATGCGTCGGGACCTGCCGCGGTACGACCCGGTCGCGGTCGAGCGCTTCTTCGCCGCGCAGGGTTTCGACGATCGGCGCGTCCGCACCTGGTGGGTCTTCGACGACCGTCGGACGCTCGACGCGGTGCTCGGCATCGAATTCTCCCGCGCGACGGCGGACCGCGCCCGGCGCGAGGTCTCCGGATGCACCCTCGAGGTCGGGTACCGCATCCACGTCCGACGACGGACGTCGCTCGACCTCCGCTGACGCGCTACGGTCTGTTGCTGGTCGATCACTGCAGCGAGGAGCATCGATGAGTCGGACCGACACGCCCTCCCGCGACACCCACCCCGCCGACGTCCACGACGTCATCACGGTCCAGGGCGCTCGCGTCAACAACCTGCGCGACGTCAGTGTGCGCATTCCCAAACGCCGGTTGACCGTCTTCACCGGCGTGTCGGGCTCGGGGAAGAGTTCGCTGGTGTTCGGCACGGTCGCGGCCGAGTCGCAACGCATGATCAACGAGACCTACAGCGCCTTCGTCCAGGGGTTCATGCCCACCCTGGCCCGACCGGACGTCGACGTCCTCGACGGGTTGACCACGGCCATCGTCGTCGATCAGTCCCGCCTGGGCTCCGATCCCCGGTCGACGGTCGGCACCGTCACGGACGCCAACGCCCTGCTGCGCATCCTGTTCAGTCGGCTGGGCGATCCGCACATCGGATCCCCGCAGGCGTTCTCCTTCAACGTCGCGTCGATCTCGGGAGCGGGCGCGGTGACCGTCTCGAAGGGCGGGCGCGAGACCCGGGAGCGTCGCAGCTTCGAGATCACGGGCGGCATGTGCCCGCGGTGCGAGGGGAGAGGGTCGGTGTCCGACATCGACCTCACCGCGCTGTACGACGCGTCGAAGTCGTTGAACGAGGGCGCCATCACGATCCCCGGCTACAGCATGGACGGGTGGTACGGCCGCATCTTCCGTGGTTGCGGCTGGTTCGACCCCGACAAGCCGATCGCGAAGTTCACGAAGAGGCAGCTCGACGACCTGCTCCATCGCGAGCCGACCAAGATCAAGGTCGACGGCATCAATCTCACGTACTCGGGGCTGATCCCGCAGATCCGGAAGTCGTTCCTGGCCAAGGACGTGGAGTCCATGCAGCCGCACATCCGGGCGTTCGTCGAGCGTGCGGTGACCTTCGCGACGTGTCCGGACTGCGACGGCACCCGTCTGACCCAGGCGGCCCGGTCGTCTCGAATCGGCGGGGTGTCCATCGCGGACGCCTGCGCCATGCAGATCACCGACCTCGCCCGGTGGGTGGCCGACCTCGAGCAGCCGTCGGTCGCGCCGCTGCTCACCACCCTGCGGCGGACGCTGGACTCGTTCGTCGACATCGGCCTGGGATACGTCTCGTTGGACCGTCCCGCCGGCACGCTCTCCGGCGGCGAGGCGCAGCGCGTGAAGATGATCCGCCACCTGGGATCGTCCCTGACGGACGTGACCTACGTCTTCGACGAGCCGACCACCGGGCTGCACCCGCACGACATCGAGCGGATGAACAACTTGCTGCTCTCGCTGCGGGACAAGGGCAACACCGTCCTGGTGGTCGAGCACAAGCCCGAGACGATCGCCGTCGCGGACCACGTCGTCGACCTCGGTCCGGGCGCCGGAACCGCCGGCGGCACGGTGTGTTTCGAGGGCGACGTGGCGGGCCTGCGCGCCAGTGACACCGTGACCGGCCGGCACTTCGACGATCGTGTCGCGCTGAAGGACACAGTCCGGACGCCCACGGGTGCGTTCGAGATCCGCGGCGCGACCGCGCACAATCTGCGCGGCGTCGACGTCGACATCCCCACCGGAGTGCTGACGGTGATCACGGGAGTGGCCGGATCCGGCAAGAGCTCGCTGATCCACGGCTCGCTGGCCGGGCGGGACGGCGTCGTGACCGTCGACCAGAGCCCCATCCGGGGGTCCCGTCGCAGCAACCCCGCCACCTACACCGGACTGCTCGAGCCGATCCGGAAGGCCTTCGCGAAAGCGAACGGCGTCAAGCCGGCGTTGTTCAGCCCCAACTCGGAGGGCGCGTGTCCGGCCTGCACCGGCGCCGGCGTGATCTACACCGATCTCGGCATCATGGCCGGGACGGCCACACCGTGCGAGCTGTGCGAGGGCCGCCGATTCCAGGCCTCGGTGCTCGACTACCGGCTCGGCGGACGGGACATCGCCGAGGTGCTGGGGATGTCCGTCGCGGACGCGTCGTCGTTCTTCGGGGAGGGCGACGCGGCCCTGCCCGCCGCTCACCGGATTCTGACGCGCCTGTCGGACGTCGGGCTCGGGTACGTGGCGCTGGGTCAGCCGCTGACCACCCTCTCCGGCGGCGAGCGTCAACGGCTGAAGATGGCCACGCACATGGGGGAGAAGGGCGGAGTTCTCGTTCTCGACGAGCCGACGACCGGTCTGCACCTCGCCGACGTCGAGCAACTCCTGGCGCTCCTGGACCGCATGATCGACGCCGGGACGTCGCTGGTGGTCATCGAACACCACCAGGCGGTGATGGCGCACGCGGACTGGATCGTCGACCTCGGGCCCGGCGCCGGTCACGACGGCGGGCAGGTGGTGTTCGAGGGCACGCCCGCCGCGCTGGTCGCCGACCGGTCCACCCTGACCGGTCGGCACCTGGCCGAGTACGTCCGGCCGTGACGGTCAGCCGATGGAGAAGGCCCGGGCCTGATCGGTGATCTTCTTGGCGCGCGCGAGGCGGGGGAGATCGCTGCCGTCGCGGACGTTCTCGCCGTCGACGCCGAGGCTGGCGATCGTCTCGCGCGCCCAGGCGACGTCGTCGACGGACGGTGCGAGTTCCCGGTTGACGACGGGTGCCTGGCCGGCGTGCATGCAGAGGCGGCCGGTCATGCCCATCGACACGGTGACACGGCTGTCGCGCGCGAGATGCTCGTCGTCGACCGTGAGCGTCGGGCCGTCGATCGGCCCGGCGAGCCGCGCCGCGCGGCTCGCGACGACGAGGCGCGCACGGGGGTAGGCCATGGCCATGGGCTCGGCGCTCATGCCCGTGTCGCGGCGGAAGTCGCCGCTGCCGAACGCGAGACGGAACGTGGCGTCCGCGCGGGCGATCTCCGGCGCGGCCTCGAGGCCCATCGCCGACTCGATCAGCGCCACCACGCGTGCCCCGTCGCCGAGGCGTGCGGCGGTGGCCTCGACCTGGCTCCCGCTCTCCGTCTTGGCCAACATGACACCCTCGAGGGTGTCGATGCCGCGCAGGGCGTCGAGGTCGTCGGCCCAGAACGGGGTGGTGGCGTCGTTCACGCGGACCCAGGCGCGGCGACCGCTGCGCAGCCAGGCGACGACGGCATCGCGGGCGGCGGGCTTACCGGCGGGCGAGACCGCGTCCTCGATGTCGAGGATGACGGCGTCGACCTCGGACTCCACGGCCGGACCGAACAGCTCGGGCTTGCTTCCGGGGACGAGCAGCCACGACCGAGCCCGGTCCGCAGCGACTGATGACACAGGGTTCTCCAGGAAGGTCGTCACCATTCCACTGTGCATCGCCGCAGCCGATCGGGGAAGGTTGCGTCAATAGTGTTCACGTGTGGCACCGAACATTCACCACGCCGTGTGACGCTACTTACGCTTCGCCGCCCGACGCACCTGCAGGATCCGCACGCCGCCGGCGGCGGCCATGACGAGAGCGCCGGCCACCGCGGCCAGCAGCATGCCGATGCCGACCGGCAGGTCGAAGGTCCAGCCGAACAGGTGGATGGGCACGCTGTCGAGGTTCTGCAGGATGAACACCATCAGCACGACCAGCACGATCGCGCCGACCACCAGTCCCGTGTACAGCGCGGCCGCTCGGGTGTGCTTGACGCCGTCGGGAGTCTTCCCGACCGGCGGACGGGTGTCGGTGGTGGCGAGATCGGCTCCACCGGCAGGCCCGGTACCGGGCAGCGCGGACGACGGGGAATCGACGGGGTCGGACGCGGCGGAATCGGCGGCGCCGGGCGAGGTGCGTGACATGAGGGAATGATTACCCGGGCCGGGGGTGTTTGCACCCTACCGAGCCGGGGGTACCAAGCCCGGTTGCGATGCGACCGAGCGATCCGCGCGATGCGAGCCGTCCGTGCTCGTCACTCCGCAGTGAGACACTGGAGGCACTATGGCACCCACCGCTCTTCCCCTCGTCTTCGACGCCCCCCGCCGCGGCATGCCCGCGACGCACCTCGCCGACCTCGACGCCGAGCAGCGTCGCGCCGCCGTCGTCGAGCTCGGTCTCCCGGCCTTCCGGGCCGATCAGCTCGCCCGGCAGTACTACGGGCGACTGCAGGCCGACGCCGACAAGATGACCGATCTGCCCGCGTCGGTGCGGGAGAAGGTCGGTGCCGCGCTGTTCCCGACGTTGCTGAGCCCGGTCAAGCACGTGGCCTGCGACGGCGGGGACACGCGCAAGACGTTGTGGCGCGCGGGGGACGGCACCCTCCTCGAATCGGTGCTGATGCGCTACCCGGATCGCGCCACCCTGTGCATCTCCAGTCAGGCGGGGTGCGGCATGGCGTGCCCGTTCTGCGCGACCGGGCAGGGCGGCCTCCAGCGCAACCTCTCCACCGCGGAGATCGTCGATCAGGTGCGCTCGGCGGCGGCGGATCTGCGCGACGGTGTGGTCGAGGGAGGCGAGGGCCGCCTGTCGAACGTGGTGTTCATGGGGATGGGGGAGCCGCTGGCCAACTACAAGCGGGTCGTGGCGGCCGTCAAGCGCATCGTCTCACCGGCACCCGAGGGCCTCGGCCTCTCGCAGCGCTCGGTGACGGTGTCGACCGTGGGGCTGGCGCCGGCGATCCGCAAGCTCGCCGACGAGGGGCTGACGGTGACGCTCGCGGTGTCCCTGCACTGCCCGGACGACGAGCTGCGCGACACCCTGGTGCCGGTCAACAACCGGTGGTCGATCGCCGAGGTGCTGGACGCCGCGCGGTACTACGCCGACGCGACGGGACGACGCGTGTCCATCGAGTACGCGCTGATCCGTGACGTCAACGATCAGCCGTGGCGAGCGGACCTGCTCGCGAAGAAGCTGAAGAAGGCGTTGGGCGCGTTGGTCCACGTGAACCTGATCCCGCTGAACCCGACGCCGGGCAGCGAGTGGGACGCGAGCCCCAAGCCCGTGGAGGAGGAGTTCGTGCGCCGCGTCCGCGCCGGCGGCGTCTCCTGCACCGTGCGGGACACGCGCGGACAGGAGATCGCGGCGGCGTGCGGCCAGCTGGCCGCGGAGAACTGAGCCGGAAGGGTCAGCCGCGGCGCGGCTTGCGGCGCAGCAGGGCGTCGCGGATCAGGACGATCCACAGCAGTACGGCGAACCCGACGAGCCAGAGGTCCTCGACCCGGCCCGTGTGATTGCCGATGATCATGACCAGCAGGAACACCGAGACGACCCAGCCGGCGATGCGGAAGGTCTTCGGAGCCTCACCGCTCCATCCCCACGCGGCGGACGGAACCTCGGCGACGTGGACGTTCGTGGCGGGGACGCGTTCGACGTCCGAGCGCGGCTCGATGCTTCCGGTCACGACCGTTCCTCCTGATGTTCGTCGGGGTCGGCGGGTGGCCCGCGACTCCCGGGGCGAGACGTGCGGTGATCGTATCGCGGCGTACGACCGGTCGTCGTAGCGGCTCGCTCAGGGCGCCGAGTCGCCCGTGACCAGCGCGGCCAGATAGCGCCGAGTGGCCACACCTTGCACCAGCCGGTTCAGCGGACCGCCGAGGGCGACCACCGCGTTCCCCGCCGTGGAGAACGCCCGGATGTGCGCCGTGACCGCGCCGGTGCGCTCGTCGAACCGCACGACGAACCGCTCCTCGCCGCGCTCCGGGTGGCCGGGGAGCGTTCCGTAGGCGAAGCCGCGTTCGCGAGTGCCGTCGTCCGGCCGGGCGTCCACGACGTCGACCACACGGCAGGGGATCCGGATCGGGCCGAGCCCGAGCACGACGATCGCCCCGGGTTCCGCCTCCGTGGACGTGGCGCGCACCGTGAGGCCGGCGCCGCGATGCATGTCCCAGCGCAGGATGCGCCGGGCGGCGTCGTCGAACACCCGCTCACCGCTGCCGAGGTGCCGCGACTGCTCGAGATGGTGGTAGCCGGGCGGCATCGGCAGCGTCGCCGTGCCCCCGACCTCCGGGTACGTCAACGGTGCGGTGCGGTACGAGGCGGGATCGGCGGACGCGCGGAAGGGCACGTCGTCATCCTCACACGCGGCTGTCAGGTGCGTCGGCCACACTGTCCGGGTGACGACGCACAGTGACGGTTCGGCGAGCGGCGATGGTTCGGCGAGCGGCGATGGCCCGACGCGGGTGCTGGTCCTCGGCAGCACCGGGTCGATCGGGACGCAGGCGCTCGAGGTGATGGCAGCGCGCCCCGATCGGTTCACCGTGGTCGGCCTCGCCGCGGGAGGCGGCTCGATCGACCTGCTCGCGCGCCAGATCGCGGAGACCGGCGTGACGGACGTGGCGGTGGCCGATGCGGACGCCGCGTCGCGACTCGACGTCCCCGGAGTGCGTACGGGGCCGGACGCGGCGACGCGACTGGTGCGCGAGACCGAGGCGGACGTCGTTCTCAACGGGTTGGTGGGATCGCTCGGGCTGGCGCCCACGCTGGCCGCGCTCGAATCCGGTGCCCGGTTGGCGCTGGCCAACAAGGAATCCCTGGTCGCGGGTGGGTCCCTGGTCACCGACGCGGCGGCGCCCGGCCAGATCGTCCCGGTCGACTCCGAGCACTCGGCGCTCGCCCAGTGCCTGCGCGGGGGCCGCGGCGAGGAGGTGGCCCGCCTGGTGGTGACGGCCTCGGGCGGACCGTTCCGCGGCCGCGACCGCGCGGGTCTCGAGTCGGTGACTCCCGAGCAGGCGGGCCAGCACCCCACGTGGTCCATGGGCCCGATGAACACGCTGAACTCCGCCACGCTGGTGAACAAGGGCCTCGAGGTGATCGAGGCACACCTGCTGTTCGGCATTCCGTACGACCGCATCGACGTGACGGTGCATCCGCAGTCGATCGTGCACTCGATGGTCACCTTCACCGACGGATCGACCCTCGCGCAGGCCAGTCCGCCGTCGATGCTGCTGCCGATCGCGCTGGCCCTCGGGTGGCCGGACCGAGTCGCGGACGCCGCGCCCGCGCTGGATTTCCGGTCGGCTCACACCTGGGAGTTCGAGCCGCTGGACGACGCCGTCTTCCCGGCCGTCGCCCTCGCCCGCCGGGCCGGGGAGCTCGGCGGCTGTCTCACCGCGGTGTACAACGCCGCCAACGAGGTCGCAGCCGAGGCGTTCCTCGCCGGCGCCCTGTCCTTCCCTCGTATCGTGGACGTCGTCGCCGATGTCGTGGAGGACGGCGCGGACCGCTGGTCGGCACCTCCGGCCGGCGTCGACGACGTCCTGGAGGGCGACGCGTGGGCCCGTGACCGCGCGCGCACTCTCGCAGCACAGAAAGGCCGTTCCTGACGATGATGTTCGTTCTCGGCGTCGTCGCGTTCGCGGTGTGCATCGGCATCTCGATCGCACTGCACGAATGCGGGCACATGTGGGTGGCCAAGGCCACCGGCATGAAGGTCCGCCGGTACTACATCGGCTTCGGTCCGAAGATCCTCTCCTGGCGTCGCGGGGAGACCGAGTACGGGCTGAAGGCGATCCCGGCGGGCGGATTCTGCGACATCGCCGGGATGACGGCGGTCGACGAACTCGCGCCCGACGAAGTCGATCGCGCGATGTACAAGCAGAAGACGTGGAAGCGCCTGGCCGTGATGTTCGGCGGGATCGCCATGAACTTCGTGCTCGGTTTCGCCCTGCTCTACACCCTGGCCCTCGGGTGGGGGCTGCCGAACCGTGACACCTCGGCGACCGTGGCCGGCACCCAGTGCGTCGCACCGCAGGACGCCGAGGGCGAGATCGCGCCGTGCACCGGTCCGGGGCCGGCGGGCGCGGCGGGCATTCGTGCCGGCGATGTCGTCACCGCGGTGAACGGCACGCCCACGGCGACCTTCGCGGACGTCGTCGCGGCGGTCCAGAACGCCGAGGGCACGGTGGACGTGACCGTGGACCGCGGCGGCGACACCCTGACTGTGCCCGTCGAGGTGCAGCGGACCGAGCGCCTGTTCTCCACCGCGACGGCGGACGATCCCGACGCGACCGAGCTGCGGACCACCGGCGCGATCGGGGTCGCGCGCACCCCACTGACCATCCAGTACGACGCCCTGTCGGCCGTGCCGGGCGCGATCTCGTTCGCCGGGTACACCGGCGTGGAGACGGTCAAGGCGATCGTCGACCTCCCGCAGAAGGTCGGCGCGCTGTGGACGTCGGTCACCGGTGGCGAGCGCTCGGCGGACACGCCGATCTCCGTGGTCGGGGCCAGCGTCATCGGCGGTCAGGCCGCCGAGCGCGGACTGTGGGAGCTGTTCGTCGGACTGCTCGCGACGCTGAACTTCTTCCTCGGCGTGTTCAACCTGTTGCCGCTGCTGCCGCTGGACGGCGGGCACATCGCCGTGACGATCTACGAGGGCGTGCGCAACCGCATTCGCGCGTTGCGAGGTCTCGGTCGCGGGGCGCCGGTGAACTACCTCAAGCTGATGCCGTTGACGTACGTGGTGATCGCGATCGGCGGGGCGTTCATGCTGTTGACGCTCACGGCAGACATCGTCAATCCCATCGACCTCTTCCCGTAACTAGACTGGTGTGCAGTCGGCCGGTGGCCGCTGTGCAGTCGGCCGGTGGCCACCGGCGGGCGACGAAAGGACAGACGTGACCGTAGGACTGGGCATACCGGCCGGACCGCCCCCGGTGCTCGCACCGCGACGGAAGACCCGCCAGCTCCAGGTGGGCAGCGTGGGGGTCGGCAGCGATCACCCCATCTCCGTGCAGTCGATGTGCACCACCAAGACGCACGACATCAACTCGACCCTGCAGCAGATCGCGGAACTGACCGCGTCGGGCTGCGACATCGTGCGCGTCGCGTGCCCTCGGCAGGAGGACGCCGACGCCCTCGCGACGATCGCGCGCAAGTCGCAGATCCCCGTCATCGCCGACATCCACTTCCAGCCGCGCTACATCTTCGCGGCCATCGACGCCGGGTGCGCCGCGGTCCGGGTGAACCCCGGCAACATCAAGGAATTCGACGGCCGGGTCAAGGAGGTCGCGAAGGCGGCCGGGGACGCCGGCATCCCCATCCGCATCGGCGTCAACGCCGGATCGCTGGATCCGCGCCTGATGCAGAAGTACGGCAAGGCCACCCCGGAAGCGCTCGTGGAGTCGGCGCTGTGGGAGGCGTCGCTGTTCGAGGAGCACGGCTTCGGCGACATCAAGATCTCGGTCAAGCACAACGATCCCGTGATCATGGTGGAGGCGTACCGCCAGCTCGCGGCGCAGTGCGACTTCCCGCTGCACCTCGGCGTGACCGAGGCCGGGCCCGCGTTCCAGGGCACCATCAAGTCGGCCGTCGCCTTCGGTTCGCTGCTCGCCGACGGCATCGGTGACACCATTCGCGTCTCCCTCTCGGCGCCGCCGAACGAGGAGATCAAGGTCGGCACGCAGATCCTGCAGTCGCTGAACCTCCGGCCGCGCAAGCTCGAGATCGTGTCCTGCCCGTCCTGCGGACGCGCGCAGGTCGACGTCTACACGCTGGCCGATCAGGTCACCGCGGGACTCGAGGGAATGGAGATCCCGCTGCGCGTGGCCGTCATGGGCTGCGTCGTCAACGGTCCCGGCGAGGCGCGGGACGCGGACCTCGGAGTCGCGTCGGGCAACGGCAAGGGGCAGATCTTCGTCAAGGGCGAGGTCATCAAGACCGTGCCGGAGGCGCAGATCGTCGAGACGCTGATCGAGGAGGCCATGCGGATCGCGGAGACCTTCGAGGGCGACGCCGACGCGGGGTCGTCCCCGGTGGTGTCCGTCGGCTGACGCCGACGGCCGACTCCCGGCGAGACGCCGATGCTCAAGCTTCTCGGCGCGAAGGCGCTGACACGACGCGACACCGAGGAGGTCCTGCGCGTCCTGCGGTCGGACCCCGTCGCGTCGTGCATGGTCGCGGCACGCATCGAGGAGTCCGGCATCGAGCCGAGGGTCAACCACGGCGAACTCTGGTCGCGTGGCGGTCCGGCGTCGTCGCTCTGCTTCTCCGGCGCCAATCTGGTGCCGTTGCGGGGCGAGGGCGACGATCTGCGCAGTTTCGCCGACCGCGCCCTGCGCGGGCCGCGGATGTGCTCGTCGCTGGTCGGCCGAGCCGAGCTCACGTTGCCCATCTGGTCGATGCTCGAGCCGGACTGGGGTGCGGCGCGGGAAGTACGGGCGGAGCAGCCGCTCCTCGCCCTGTCCGCGCCGCCGGTCCTCCGGGATCCGCAGGTGCGTCGCGTCACGGCCGACGAGATCGACGTCTATCTCACCGCGGCCGTCGCGATGTTCATCGAGGAGGTCGGCGTCGACCCGCGTGCCGGTGACGGCGGACGGGGATACCGTCGCCGCATCGCCGACCTGATCGCCGCCGGTCGTGCGTGGGCGCGGTTCGAGGACGGCCAGGTGGTGTTCAAGGCGGAGGTCGGCTCCCTCTCCCGCGACGTCGGGCAGATCCAGGGGGTCTGGGTGCATCCACTGTGGCGTGGCCGCGGTCTGGGGTCGATCGGCACCGCGGCGGTGGCCGCCGCCGTCGTCGCCGGGGGCCGCACGGCGAGCCTCTACGTCAACAGCTTCAACGTGCCCGCGCGGCGGGCGTACGAGCGGGTGGGGTTCCGGCAGGTGGGAACCTTCGCGACCGTGCTGCTGGACTGAGCGGCGCCCAGCCCCGCCTCCTGCGTGTCGGGCCCGGCGGGCAGGCACGCGGTCCTACGATGAGACCCGATGATCTCCCGTTCCGTCGCCGCGATGCTCGCGGTTCTGCTCGCCGTGGCCCTGGGTGCGTGCACCCCGAAACCGCAGGGTCCCGAGTCCGCGGCCGATACGTTCGTCGCCGCGCTGGCGGAGCGGGACAGCGCGGCCGCGGCCGCCGGGACGGACCGACCGGACCTCGCGGCCGGCGCGATCGACACCGCCTGGGACGGACTGCAGGCGGAGTCGCTCGAAGCGAGCACCGGCGCGGTGACCGTGAGCGGCGACACCGCGACCGTCGACTACACCTACACCTGGCACCTGCCGCGGGATCGCACCTGGACCTACGACGGGGTGCTGCGGATGGGACGCCGCGGGGGTGACTGGGTGGTCCGGTGGAACTCCACCGACCTGCACCCGTCGCTGGGCGACACGCAGACGATGGTGCTCCGGTCCACCGCCGCCCCGCGGGCGCGGGTCAACGAACACGCGGGCTCGGACGTCCTGGTTCCCGGCACCGTGTTCGGCGTGTCGTGGACCGTCGACGGGCTCGCGTCGGACCGGGTGGTGTCGACGGCGCGTGCGCTCGAGCGACTGCTGCGACCGTTCGACGAGTCCATCACCGCCCAGTCGACGGTCGAGTCCGCGACCGCCGCGCGCGGTGCGTACCGCGTGGTGACGCTGCGCGAGGAGGACTACGACGCCGTGTCGGCCGAGCTGGGCGCCCTGCCCGGGATCGCCGTCACCGAGGAGTCGGACCTCGTGTCGACGGACCGGACCTTCGCGCCGGACCTGGTGAGCCAGGTCAAGAAGACCGTCATGGACCGCGTCGACGGCGCGGCGGGGTGGAGCGTCGTCGCCGTCAACGCCAACGGCGCCGACGTCGGCGTCCTCACCGAGACCGCGCCGGAACCGGTGCCGTCCATCAGCATCAGCCTCGATCGGCCGGTTCAGGTGGCCGCGCAGAACGCGGTGAACGTCTCCCGCGACCAGGCGATGATGGTGGTGATGCAGCCGTCGACCGGCGACATCCTGGCCGTGGCGCAGAACGAGGCCGCCGATCGCGACGGCCCGGTCGCGTCCATGGGCCTGTATCCGCCGGGGTCGACGTTCAAGATCGTCACGGCGGGCGCGGCCATCGCGGAGGGTCTCGCGACTCCGTCCACCACCGTGCCGTGCCCCGGTCGCATCGTGATCGGTGAGCGCAGCGTGCCCAACTACAACGAGTTCTCGCTCGGCGACGTCTCGATGAGCACGGCGTTCACGCGATCGTGCAACACCTCGTTCGCCAAACTCGCCAGCGAGATGGGGCCCGACGACCTGACCAGCGCGGCAGCCATGTTCGGCATCGGCCCCGAGTACACGGTGACGGGCCTACCCACCGAATCCGGTTCGGTTCCGCCCGCGCCGGATCTGGTGCAGCGCACCGAGGACGGATTCGGCCAGGGCAAGGTGCTCGTGTCCACGTTCGGCATGGCGCTCGCCGCGGCGACCGTGGCGCACGGCAGTACGCCGGTGCCGCGGCTGATCCAGGGCGAGGACACGACGATCGAGGGGGAGCGGCCGGCGGTCGATCCGGCCGTCGTCGACGGGTTGCGCGGCATGATGCGGTCGGTGGTCACCAGCGGCACGGCCGACCGGATCGCCGATCAGGGCGAGGTCTACGGCAAGACCGGCGAAGCGGAGGTCGACGGCGGATCGCACGCGTGGTTCGTCGGGTATCGCGGCGACCTGGCGTTCGCCACGCTCGTCGTGCGCGGCGGCAGTTCCGACAACGCCGTCGCCGTGACGCGAGACATGATCACGGCGCTGCCCGAGGGCTACTGACCGCGGACTACGCTCGGGGCATGGCTGTCCGCACCGTCCTCGAACCCGGCACCGTCTCCGACGTGCTCCCCGTCCCCAAGCACATCGAGCGGCCGGAGTACGCCTGGAAGAAGACCGCCCGCGAGGGTTCGGAGCCCTGGGTGCAGACGCCGGAGACCATCGAGAAGATGCGGGTGGCGTCGCGCATCGCCGCGCAGGCACTGCGGGAGGCGGGCAACGCCGTGGCTCCGGGCGTGACCACCGACGCGCTCGATCGCATCGCCCACGAGTACATGATCGACCACGGTGCGTACCCGTCGACGTTGGGCTACAAGGGTTTTCCCAAGTCCTGCTGCACCTCGCTCAACGAGGTGATCTGCCACGGCATCCCCGACTCGACGGTGATCCAGGACGGCGACATCGTCAACATCGACGTCACCGCGTACATCGACGGCGTCCACGGGGACACCAACGCGACCTTCCTCGCCGGGGACGTCTCCGAGGAGGCGCGGCTGCTGGTCGAGCGGACGCACGAGGCCACGATGCGGGCCATCAAGGCCGTCAAGCCGGGCCGAGCGCTCAACGTCGTGGGCCGGGTCATCGAGTCGTACGCGAACCGGTTCGGGTACGGCGTGGTGCGGGACTTCACCGGCCACGGGGTGGGCACGACGTTCCACAACGGCCTGGTGGTGCTGCACTACGACGAGCCGACCGTTGACACCGTCATCGAACCGGGCATGACGTTCACGATCGAGCCGATGATCAACCTCGGCGGCATCGACTGGGAGCAGTGGAACGACGGGTGGACTGTCGTCACCAAGGACCGGTCGTGGACTGCGCAGTTCGAGCACACCCTCGTCGTCACCGAATCCGGCGCCGAGATCCTCACCCTGCCGTGACCCCGTCGCCGCTCGCCGGCGCACTGCTCGTGGCGGGAACCACGTCGGACGCGGGGAAGAGCGTGCTGGTCGCCGGGCTGTGTCGGCTGCTCGCGCGGCGGGGCGTGCGCGTCGCGCCGTTCAAGGCGCAGAACATGTCCAACAACTCGGTGGTGACGCTCGACGGCGGAGAGATCGGCCGCGCCCAGGCGCTGCAGGCGCGGGCGTGCGGCCTCGAACCCAGCGTGCGGTTCAATCCGGTGCTGCTCAAGCCCGGTGGCGACCGGACGTCGCAACTGGTGGTCCGGGGTCGGGCCACCGGATCGGTCGGCGCGCGCGACTACGTGGCCCATCGCGAGGCGCTGCGCGCCGTCGTCGCGGAGGATCTGGCGTCGCTCCGCGCCGAGTTCGACGTCGTCCTCTGCGAGGGCGCAGGGTCACCGGCCGAGATCAACCTGCGCGCCACGGACCTGGCCAATCTGGGCCTCGCGCGGGCGGCGGACCTGCCGGTGCTCGTGGTGGGCGACATCGACCGTGGGGGAGTGCTGGCGCACTTCTTCGGCACCCTGGGCATCCTCGATCCGGCGGACCAGGCGCTGATCGCGGGGTTCGTCGTCAACAAGTTCCGGGGCGATCCGGCGTTGCTGCAGCCCGGCCTCGACACGCTGCGCGAGCGCACAGGCCGGCCCACCTACGGCGTGATGCCCTTCGACGAGGGCCTGTGGCTGGACGCGGAGGATTCGTTGGGGACGACGGCCGACGCTCCGGTGGGACGGCCCCGTCCACCCGTCGGGACCCAGTGGTTGCGGGTCGCCGCGATCCGCCTGCCGCGTGTGTCGAACTCCACCGACGTCGAGGCGCTGGCGTGCGAACCGGGGGTCAGCGTGCATTGGGCCACCGAGCCGTCACGGTTGGTCGACGCCGACCTGGTGGTGCTGCCCGGCTCCAAGGCCACCGTGCACGACCTGGAGTGGTTGCGCCGCACCGGCATCGCCGACGAGATCACGCGGCGGGTCGAGCGCGGCGGTCCGGTCCTGGGCATCTGCGGGGGATACCAGATGCTGGGTCGACGCATCGCCGACGAGGTGGAGTCGGGCGCGGGTGTCGTGGCCGGGCTCGGCGTGCTCGACCTCGAGATCGACTTCCGGCCGGACAAGGTGCTGCGTCGGGTGGAGTCGCCGAACGGGTTGCGCGGGTACGAGATTCATCACGGACGCGTCGTGCATTCGGCCGATCCGGCGTGGTTCGACGGCGCGGACGGCGCCGGGGAGGGCAGCGCGCGGTCGGCCGTGTGGGGCACGCACTGGCACGGACTGCTCGAGAACGACGCGTTCCGGCGGGCGTGGCTGACCGACGTCGCCGACCGGGCGGGTCGGCGCGGGTTCGTCGTCGCGCCCGATACCGACGTGGACGCGCTGCGCACGGCCCAGGTGGACCTGCTGGCGGATCTCGTGGAGAACTCCCTCGACGTGGACGCCGTGACGACGCTCCTCGCCGAGGGAGTTCCCGCGGACCTGCCGGTGCTCACCGTGCGGTGAGTCAGACCGTGGTGCGGCGTAGCACCGCCCACACCCCGGGGGTGGCCAGCGCGGTCAGCGCCAGCGGAAGCAGCACCATCGTCACCGACCGGGGAGCGTCGGCGATCGCCGTGCCCACCGGCACCCACCAGCTCTGCCACGTGAAGACGACCACGACCACGCCGAGGGCCAGGGTGGCCAGCAGACCGGTGGCCCACATTCCCACCGCGCGCCACCGAAGGTAGATCGCGCCGGCCAGGACGCCGACGGTGTTCGCGAGCGCGATCACCGTCACGAAGAACGCGAACTCCGTGACGACGGAGCCGGCGACGGGGGCGCTGAGCGAGAACAGTCGCATGCCGACGCCGAATCCGTCGGTGACGCGTTCGACAGCCGACAGCGCGATCATCAGCGTCCCGAACAGCAGCGCGTGGATCACGACGACGGCGGTGGTGGCCCGGAAGAACTCCCAGCGGGTGACGCCCAGACCGGAGACGAACGGGAAGAACTGGTTGACCGACTGCGCGAACAGGACGAGGCCGAAGAAGAACACGAACGACGCGCCGCCGGTGTTGACCTCCGCGCTGCCGCGGGGGACCAGCGCGAGCACGGTCCACGTGATGCCGGCGATGACCGCCAGGATCCCGATGGGCCACAGGAACGCGATCTGCCAGTTCTGCGCATGCACGCGGGCGACGGCCGTGAGGCGTGACCGGGCGGGGGCCGCGGCGGACGGAGGAGCGAGAACCGTACTCACGAGGACACCTTTCGACGGGTGGTGCTGGCGACCACGAACTGCTGGAGGGACACCGGTTCGACACTCAGGCCGGCGGCGCGGGCGGCGGCGAGTGCCGCGTCGGCGAGGGGGCCGTCGACGGTGCTGCGCGCCATCGACCCCATCGACTCGTGGTGCAGCACCGACAGGCCGGTGGTCACGTCGGCCACGCTGTCGGCGCGCCCGCTGATCGTGACGGCTCGACCGCGCAGGCCCTCGGCGTCGTCGTCGACCACGATGCGTCCGCCGTCGACCACCACCACGCGGTCCACCAGATCGGCCACCTCGTCGATCAGGTGCGTCGACAGCACCACCGTGCGCGGATGCTCGGCGTAATCGGCGAGCAGACGGTCGTAGAACAGCTGGCGGGAGACCGCGTCGAGGCCGAGGTACGGCTCGTCGAACAGGGTGAGCGGTGCGCGCGAGGCGAGTCCGACCACCACGCCCAGCGCCGACGTCATCCCGCGGGAGAGCTTCTTGACCTTGCGTCGACGGGGAAGGTCGAAGTCCGCCATCAGGTCTCGGGCGAAGGTCTCGTCCCAGCGCGGCAGGATCGCGGCGGCGGCGTCGAGCACCTGTCCCACGCGGAAGTCGTCCGGGTACCGCTGGCTCTCCTTGACGAAGCAGACGTCCCGCAGTACCGCGTCGTTCTCGAACGGGCTCCCGCCGAACACCGACACCTCGCCGCCGTCCGCCCACTGCTGTCCCGTGAGGATCTGCAGCAGCGTCGTCTTGCCGGCGCCGTTGCGGCCGAGCAGACCGTGGATCGCGTGCTCGTGCACGTCGAAGGAGACGTCGACGAGGGCGTCCACGTCGCGGAAGCTCTTGCGCACGTTGCGCACCGAGACCACCGGCGCGGTCATCGTGCCCCCTCCCGTGACGCCGGGGCCGGCGCGGCCGCGCGGTCGGAGATCATGCCCATGATCTCGTCGGGTCCGAGGCCGAGCTTGCGGGCCTCGGCCACCAGGGGTGTGACGTACTGCTCGGCGAAGCGCTCGCGGCGCCGGAAGCGCAACGCGTCGCGGGCGCCCGTGGTGACGAACATTCCGATACCTCGCTTCTTGTAGAGGATGCCGTCCGCGACGAGGTGCCCGAGGCCCTTGCCGGCGGTGGCGGGGTTGATGCGGTGGAACGCGGCCAACTCGTTGGTCGACGGCACCTGCGCCTCTTCGGCGAGCGACCCGTCGATGATGGAGTTCTCGATCATCTCGGCGATCTGCAGGAAGATCGGCCGACCGTCGTCGATCACGAGGACCACCAGGTGCATTGGTTGGGTGGTTCATTACTCATGTAATTAACCATAGAAGCTCGACGACGGCGGCGCAAGACTCCGCTCGGGTAGCGTCGCTGACCATGCAGACGCAGACCGTGTCGGTCCCCGCAGGAAACGTCGTGGTGCGAGTCGACGGACCCGACGCCGGTCACGCCGTCCTGCTGCTTCCGGACACGTCCGCGGCGCCGGACTCGTTCGACGACACCGCATCCCGGCTCACGACGTCCGACCTCCGCACCGTCGTGGTCGAGCCAGGCGTGGGCCTCGGCGACAACGATCTGATCGCGCTGCTCGACGCCCTGAAACTGCCCTGGGTCAACCTGGTCGGCCGCGGAGACGGCGCCGACCGCGCCTGGTCACTGGCCGCCCGCACCTTCGGTCGCGTGTCCAGCCTGGTGGTGATCGACCGCGGACACCCCGCCGTCCACGGCGACACGTCCTGTCCCGCAGTGGAACTGCGCACCACGATGGTGGTCACCGACCCGTCGGCGCAGGAGGCCGCTTCGGCGAGCAGCCGCTACGTCTACGGCGACTATCGGGTGATGCCGCTCGACACCGGGGACCCCGCCGCCGCGGCCGCTGCCCTGGCCACGGAGGTCGTGATGCGTACCAGCGCCTGGTAGGGCCCGCAGGCGCCGCGATCCGCGCGAGTTCCAGTGATCCGCTGCTGCTGCAGGCGACGCGGAGTGCTGGAACCGGCGCGGATCGGCCGACCGCTAGAGGTCGAGGCCCAGGAGCGCGTTCTCGACCACCTCGGGGAGGGCGGGGTGGATCCAGTACTGGCCGCGGGCGATCTCCCGGACGGTCTGCCCGAAGGTGATGGCCTGGATGAGCGGCTGGATCACCGTCGGAGCCTGCTCGCCGATGATGTGCGCACCGAGCAGACGCCCGGTGGCGCGGTCGGCGACGACCTTGCACAGCCCCTCGTGGTCCTCCATGGCCCAGCCGTAGGCGACGTCGGCGTACTTCTGCACCTTGACGGCGACGTCGTACCCCTGGTCGCGGGCCTCGCGCTCGGTGAGGCCGACCTCGGCAATCATCGGGTCGGTGAAGATCGCCGACGGGACGTAGCGGTGGTCGAACGTCGCCCATCCGGTGGTGTCGGTCCAGTCGGGCCGCAGCACGTTGTCCTGCACCACGCGCGCCTCGGCGTTGGCGACGTGCTTGAGCTGGTACGGCGAGGACACGTCACCCAGGGCGAAGACGCCTTCGGCGGTGGTGCGGCCGAACTCGTCGACCCGGATGCCGCCGTCGTCGCGCAGCTCGATGCCGGCGGCCTCGGCGCCGATGCGGTCGCCGTTGGGCACGCGACCCGCCGCGACGAGGAGAGCGTCGCCGGTGACCTCGGAGCCGTCGGACAGCGTGACGACGACGGTGGAGCCGTCCTCGCGGGCGCCGACGGCCTCGACTCCGCGCCGCACGTCCCACTTGGCCGCGGCGAGATCGGTGAAGTGGGCGGAGAGCTCCTCGTCGGACTTGCGCAGCATGCGGTCCTTGCGGACGAGCACGGTGACGCGGGAGCCGAGGGCGGAGAAGACGTGCGCGAACTCCGCGGCGATGTACCCCGACCCGACCACGATCAGGTGTTCCGGTAGGTCCTTCAGCCGCATGATGTCGTCGTTGGTGTGGTATCGGACGCCGCTGGTGGCGATGGCTTCGGGGATCACCGGGCGGGACCCCGCGCCGACGACGACGCGGTCGGCCGTGACGATGCGACCGTCGCCGGTGTCGATCCGACGCGGCCCGACGAACGTCGCGTGCGAGGAGTACAGCGTGACGTTGGGGGAGCCGTCGCCGCGCCGATAGTTCTCGCCGCCCTCGGCGATGGGGTCGATACGACCGAAGACGCGGTCGACGATGTCCTGCCACCGGACCCGCTCGAGGCGGGCGTCGATGCCGTAGCGCTCGGCGCGGCGCACGGTGTTGGCGACCTCGGCGGCGTAGACGAACATCTTGGTGGGGATGCAGCCCACGTTGATGCAGGTGCCGCCGAAGATCGACTCCTCGAACATGGCGACGGACAACCCGTCGAACCGCTCGTCGAGGATGGTGTTGGCGGAGCCGGACCCGATGATCGCGACGTCGACGTGCTGCTCCCTCGTGCTCATGCGCCGGTCGCCATCTCGGCGTGGTCGCCGCCGGTCGCGGCGTCACCGCCGACGGTCGCGGCGGCCCGCGCCTCGTGATCGTCGAGCCACGCGTCGAGTTCGTGGAACGCCCGCGCGAGGGGCTCGTCGGTGGAGAGGAAGACGTCGTGCCGCGCGCCCTCGACGGGCACGACGGTGGTGCGGTTGCCGAGGCAGCCGGCCCAGCGGGCGATCTGTCGGACGTCGAGCACCGCGTCCGCGGCGTCGACCTCGGGAATGTACTGCTTGGAGAAGCGGGTGACCTTGGACCGCAGGATCAACGACGGAACGCCGACGTCCAGGCCCCGATGGAGACGCGCGTGTCCCCGGCGCACGGCGCGGATCCACCCCAGCTTGATGGGGAAACCGGCGAGCGGCTTCCAGGACAGGTCGTAGCTCCAGTCGCCGCGTGCCTGCGCGCTGATGGACGAGCCGTACGTGTCGAGCCCCATGCCCGGCAGATCGCGCTTCGGTGCCACCTTGCCCAGAACGCCGAGCGCCACGGTGCCGACACTGCGGACCAGGGGCGGGCCCTGCAGGTCGAACCACGGGCTGTTGAGGATCAGCCCGGCGACCCCGGCCGCGGCGCTGCCGCCGGCGTGTTCGAGACGGTCGAGCCACAGCGGGACGATCAACCCGCCGGTGGAGTGGGCGGCCACCAGGACCGGGGCGCCGGTCTCCTCGCGCACGACGGCCAGGGCGCGGTTCAACTCCTCGTCGTAGAGCTCGAGGTCGGAGACGAAGTGCGGCGACTGGCCCTCGTCGAGGGAGCGCCCGCACTTGCGCAGGTCGAGTGCGTGGAACGCGTAGCCCCGGTCGACGAAGTGCTCGGCGAGGTGGCGCTGGAAGAAGTAGTCCGTGAACCCGTGGACGTAGAGAACCGCTCCGCGCGGCGTCGCCGGGGCGCGCCGGGACCGCACCAGGGTGGCCCGCACCTGTCCCTCGCCGTCGGGGTCGAGGCCGAGCGGTATGGTCAGTTGCTCGTAGTCGTCGCCGAGTACGTCCGGCGCCCATGTAGTCACCCTCACACAGTAGATGGCGTGAGAGCGGGGTCGCGAGGGGCACAATCGGGTACACCTCCGGTGGCGTGACGCGGGAGCGCGGCACCTGCCGTGGACAGAACTCGAGGCGAAGGAAGTCGATCCAGCCGTGGCCGAACACAAGCAGAACCAGCAGTCCGCGTCGTCGGAGAAGCTCGACGTGGTGCTCATCGGCGCCGGCATCATGAGCGCCACGCTCGGCACCCTCCTGCACCAGGTGGAGCCCACCTGGTCGATCGGTCTGTTCGAGCGGCTCGATGCCGCCGCCGCCGAGAGCTCGGATCCGTGGAACAACGCCGGCACCGGCCACTCGGCCCTCTGCGAGCTGAACTACACGCCGCAGCAGAAGGACGGCACGGTCGACATCACCAAGGCGCTCACCGTCAACGAGCAGTTCCAGGTGTCCCGGCAGTGGTGGTCCCACGCCGTCGAGACCGGCGTGCTGTCCGATCCGGAGAATTTCATCAATCCCATTCCGCACGTGAGCTTCGTCCACGGCGCGGACAACGTGAAGTACCTGCGCGCCCGGTACGACGCTCTCTCGACCAACCCGCTGTTCCCCGGCATGGAGTACATCGACGACGCCGACGAGTTCGCCCGTCGTCTCCCGCTCATGGCCGCCGGCCGCGACTTCACCGACCCGATCGCCCTGAACTGGTCCGACGGCGGTACCGACGTCGACTTCGGTGCGTTGACCAAGCAGCTGCTCAACAACCTGTCCGCGGTCGGGGCGTCCGTGAACTTCGGGCACGAGATCCGCGATCTGTCGAAGAACTCCGACGGCTCGTGGACGGTCAAGGTGTACAACGGCCGCACCGGTGCGACGCGCAAGATCGTCGCCAAGTTCGTCTTCGTCGGCGCCGGCGGCGGCGCTCTGCCGCTGCTGCAGAAGTCCGGCATCTCCGAGGCCAAGGGCTTCGGCGGTTTCCCGGTCAGCGGCGAGTGGCTGCGGTGCACCAATCCCGCACTGGTGCAGCAGCATTCGGCCAAGGTCTACGGCAAGGCGTCCGTGGGCGCCCCGCCGATGTCCGTCCCGCACCTCGACACCCGCGTCATCGGCGGCAAGCCGGGACTGCTGTTCGGGCCCTACGCCGGATGGTCGCCCAAGTTCCTCAAGAACGGCAAGATGACCGATCTCATCGGCTCGGTCAAGCCGAACAACCTGTTCTCCATGCTCGGCGTCGGTATGACCGAGATGGCCCTCACCAAGTACCTCATCGGTGAGCTCCTGCAGTCCGAGGACGACCGCGTCGACACCCTGCGCGAATTCATGCCGCAGGCGAAGGGCGAGGACTTCGAGCTCGTCACCGCGGGTCAGCGCGTGCAGGTCATCCGCCGCAAGGGCAAGGGCGGCGTGCTCGAGTTCGGTACGGCCGTCGTGAACGCCGGAGACGGCACCATCGCCGGTCTGCTCGGCGCGTCGCCGGGTGCGTCCACCGCGGTGCCCGCCATGCTCGAGGTGATGCAGCGGTGCTTCGCCGACCGCTACGAGTCCTGGAAGCCGACGCTGACGGACATGGTGCCCTCACTCGGCACCAAGCTCGCCGACAACCCCCGCCTGTTCGACGAGGTCTGGGCCCACACCACACGCGTGCTGCATCTGGACCGCAGCGCCGCCGAGCGCGGAGTCGCTTCCGCCGCCGACGGTGTGGTAGCACTCTGACATGACGACAGCGACGGCAGCACTCAAGCGTTCCTGGGCCCAGGATCTGTCGAACGAAACCCTCTACGAGCTCCTCAAGCTGCGCGTCGAGGTGTTCGTGGTGGAGCAGGCCTGCGCCTACCCCGAGCTCGACGGCAAGGACCTGCTGGCCGACACGCGGCACTTCTGGCTCGAGCGGGACGGCGAGGTGGTCTGCACCCTCCGTCTGCTCGAGGAGCACGACAACGGCGAGACGTCCTTCCGCATCGGACGCCTCTGCACGCACCGGTCCTCGCGCGGTCAGGGCCACACCACCCGGCTGCTGCGCGCGGCGTTGGCCGAGGTCGGCTCGGCGCCCTGCCGTATCAACGCGCAGAGTTACCTCGTGGAGATGTACGCCAAGCACGGCTTCGTCCCCGACGGCGAAGAGGTGCTCGAGGACGGCATCCCGCACACCCCCATGCGCCGTGGCGGCGGGAGCCCGTGGCAGGACAAGTGACCGTCGGCTATCCCTTCTCGGCCGTCGTCGGCCAGGATCGTCTGCTGCTCGCTCTCACTCTCTGCGCGGTACACCCCGGCATCGGGGGAGTGGTCGTGCGCGGCGAGAAGGGCACGGCGAAATCGACGGCCGTGCGCGCGTTGGCAGCACTGCTCCCGCCGGTGCGTGACGACGACGGCGAACGCCCGGCGCGTCTCGTCGAACTCCCCGTCGGGGCCACCGAGGACCGGGTGATCGGCTCGATCGACTTCGAGCGCATCGTGCAGGACGGCACGCGCGCATTCACCCCGGGCCTCCTGGCGTCGGCGGACCGTGGGATCCTCTACGTCGACGAGGTCAACCTGCTCCACGACCATCTGGTCGACCTCCTGCTCGACGCCGCGGCGATGGGCCGGGTCCACGTCGAGCGCGACGGCATCTCTCGCTCCTACCCGTCGCGGTTCGTCCTGGTCGGCACCATGAATCCGGAGGAGGGCGAACTCCGCCCGCAGTTGCTCGACCGGTTCGGGCTGGCCGTCGACGTGGCCGCGTCCCGTGACGTCGACACCCGCATGGACGTCGTGCGCCGACGTCTGGACTTCGAGTTCGATCCCGTCGCCTTCGGTCAGCGGTACGCCGACGCGGACACCGCCGTCGCCGAACGCATCGCCGCCGCGCGGGCCCGTCTCGACTCCGTCGTGTTGCCCGACGCGGAACTGCGCCGGATCGCCGCGGTCTGCGCGGCCTTCGACGTCGACGGCATGCGCGGCGACCTCGTGGTCGCCCGCACGGCCGTCGCCCACGCCGCCTGGCGCGGCGCCGACGAGGTCACCGAGGACGACGTCCGCGTGGCCGTCGAACTCGCCCTGCCGCACCGCCGTCGACGCGACCCCTTCGACGCCCCCGGACTCGACGACGGCGCCGTCGACGACGCCATGGACAAGGCGGCGGAGTCCGTGGCCGAGCACGAGCCGGATCCCGACCCCGACCCCGACGGCGACGGGCCCGACGACGGCGGCGGCGCCCCCGAGCCGACCGACGCACCGGACGCGCCGGATCCGCCGTCCGCGGCGCCCGAGCAGTCCGACGAGGCGTCCGATCGCCGCGCCCCCAGCGGCACGAACCCGGCGTCGATCGGCGCGAGTTACGACACCCGGCTGCTGCAGATCGACGGGGTGGGCGAGGGATCGCCGGGACGACGATCGCGGGCACGCACCACCAGCGGGCGCGTCGTGCGCGCCACCGACTTCGCCGGCGGCAGCCTGCATCTGGTGGGCACGCTGCTGCGGGCGGCCGAGCGCCGCGACCCGACGGCGTCGGGTCGACTGTCCATCGCCGGTGCGGACCTGCGGGGCGCCGAGCGCGAGGGCCGCGAGGGCAACACCATCGTGTTCGTCGTCGACGCCTCCGGGTCCATGGCGGCGCGGGATCGGCTCGAGGCCGTGACCGGGGCCGTCGTCTCCCTGCTGCGCGACGCCTACCAGCGGCGCGATCGCGTCGCCGTCGTCTCCGTGCGCGGCACCGACGCCGAGATCCTGGTGCCGCCCACGCGCTCGGTGGACGTCGCCGTGACCCGGCTGCGTCGCGCGCGAACCGGCGGGCGCACACCGCTGGCGTCGGGGTTCCTCACCGCGCGCGAGCTCGTGGCGCGCGAACGGGTGCGCGAGCCCGGCCGCCGAGCTCTCGTCGTCACCGTCACCGACGGCCGCGCCACCGGTGGCCCCGATCCCGTCGACCGGGCTCGACGCGCCGCCGCGGCCCTGGCCTCGGACTCGGTGGCGTCCGTCGTGGTCGACTGCGAGACCGGCATGGTGCGACTCGGTCTGGCCCGCGACCTGGCGCGGGCGCTCCGCGGCACCCACGTCACCCTGCCCGAACTGTCCTCGGCGAGTGTCGCGGGCGTCGTCCGCGCCGCCGCGGCCTGACGAGAGAAGTCCTGTGCCCCGAGGTGTTCCGCTGCCCGGCAGCGTTCCCGACGACGGTCTGACCACCCGGCAGCGTCGCAATCAGCCCGTGCTCGCGGTCCACACCGGCGCCGGCAAGGGCAAGTCGACCGCGGCGTTCGGGATGGCGCTCCGGGCGTGGAACCAGGGTTTCGACGTCGCGGTGTTCCAGTTCGTCAAGAGCGCGAAGTGGAAGGTCGGCGAGGAGTCGGTCTTCCGGACCCTCGGCGACCTGCACACGGAGACCGGAGTCGGCGGCGCGGTCGAGTGGCACAAGATGGGGTCCGGCTGGTCCTGGTCGCGCAAGCAGGGCGACGAGGTGGACCACGCCGAGGACGCCCGCGAGGGATGGCGGGAGATCGCGTCGCGGATCGCGGCGGAGCGGCACCGGTTCTACGTCCTCGACGAGTTCACCTACCCGCTGCACTGGGGCTGGATCGACGTCGACGAGGTGGTCGAGACGCTCACCTCCCGGCCGGGACAGCAGCACGTCGTGATCACCGGCCGCAACGCACCGGCTGCGCTGATGGACGCCGCCGATCTGGTGACCGAGATGGCGAAGGTCAAGCACCCCATGGACGCCGGCCGCAAGGGTCAACGCGGGATCGAGTGGTGACGGACTCCCTGCCGGCCGTCGTCGTGGCCGCCCCGTCGTCGGGCAGCGGCAAGACCACGATCGCCACCGGCATCATGGGCGCGCTGCGCGCGGCGGGGCATCGAGTCGCCCCGTTCAAGGTGGGACCGGACTACATCGATCCCGGCTACCACACGGTGGCCGCGGGACGGCCCGGCCGCAATCTCGACGCCGTGATGATCGGCTCCGACGCCCTCGTGCCGCTGGTGCGGTGGGGTGCCCGGGGCAGCGACATCGCCGTGATCGAAGGTGTGATGGGCCTGTTCGACGGTCGCATCGAGACCGGGGACTCCGCCGATCCCGCCGCCGAGGGATCGACGGCCGCCGTCGCGACGACGGTCGGTGCGCCGGTGATCCTCGTGATCGACGCGCGCGGCCAGAGCCAGAGCGTCGGCGCCGTGGTGCACGGGTTCGCGACGCACGACCCGCGCGTTCGTCTCGGCGGGGTGATCCTCAACAAGGTGGGCAGTGCGCGCCACGAGGCGGTGCTGCGGCAGTCGTGCGAGCGGGTCGGGGTGCCCGTGCTGGGCGCGATCCCGCGGTCCGGCGCGCTCGACGTCCCGTCACGCCACCTCGGCCTGGTCACCGCCACCGAGCACGGCGACGCAGCGGTGGCGGCCGTGGAGGCGATGGCGGCCCTGGTGGCCCGGCACGTCGACCTCGAGGCGGTGGTCCGGCTGGCGCGCACCGCGCGGGTTCCGGCGGCGACGGCGTGGACTCCCGACGCCGCCGTGGGCGAGATGCCGGCCGGTCCGCGACCGGTGGTGGCGGTCGCGGGCGGTCCCGCGTTCACCTTCGGCTACACCGAGCACGCCGAGATCCTCGCCGCCGCCGGCGCGGAGGTGGTGACGGTCGACCCCCGCGTCGACCGCCTGCCCGACGACGCCGCGGGCCTGGTGGTGCCGGGCGGGTTCCCCGAACTGCACGCGGAGGACCTGGCCGCCAACCACGATCTCCTGGCCGACGTCCGGGCCCTCGCCGACCGCGCCGCCCCCATCCACGGCGAGTGCGCCGGACTGCTCTACCTCGCCACCGCCCTGGACGGGCACACCATGGCCGGGGTGCTGGACCTCGACGCGGAGTTCGGGTCCGGTCTCACCCTCGGGTACCGCGACGCCGTCGCGACCACCGACTCCGTCCTGTTCGACGCCGGCACCCGCGTGACCGGCCACGAGTTCCACCGCACGCGTGTCGTCCGCGCCGGCGATCACCCGACGGCCTGGGCGTGGCGACGCGACGGCGAGACCGTCCGAGAAGGCGCGGTCGGCGCGTCGGGCCGCGTCCACGCGTCGTACCTGCACACGCACCCCGTGGCGACGGCGGGCGCGCTGGTGCGCTTCGTGGCGGCCTGTCGGTCCGTCCGCTTCGGGTAGATCCGTCCGTTTTCGCGTGCTCGCCCGCCCTCGCCGCCGGAGGTGGCACTCTGGACGGAATGACGGACATCGACGGCCGACTTCTCCTCGGCCCCCTGGTGCGGTACGTCGACTGCGACCGCGCCACGTTCTGGGTCGAGACCGACCGCGCCTGCACGGTGACGGTGCAGACGCGGTCCGACTCCGGCGAGACGCGGCGTGTCGAGGAACCCACCTGGGGTCTGCACGGCCACCACTACGCCCTCGTCGCCGTCGAGGGACTGCCGCCGGACACCGTGGTCGACTACACGGTCTCGATCGACGGTGACCAGGTGTGGCCCGCGGCCGGGCGTCGCGCCGTCGTGCACACGCAACGGTCCGACGGCCCGATCACCGTGGCCTTCGGGTCCTGCCGCCGCGGCGACACCTACAGCGACGAGGCGCTGACCCGCATCGGCGCGGACGCCCTGGTGGGGCTGGCCGATCGGGTGCGGGACCAGGACTCCGCTCTGTGGCCGGACCTGCTCGTCTTCCTCGGGGACCAGGTGTACGCCGACGATCCGTCGCCGGAGATCGTGGACCGGCTCCACGCCCGCCGGGCCGCCGGTGAGCGCGCCGCGGGCGCCCGGTCCGAGGACGTCGAGGACGAGATCTGCGACTTAGAGGAGTACACCT
Source organism: Rhodococcoides corynebacterioides (assembly GCF_019834675.1). Classification (GTDB taxonomy): domain Bacteria; phylum Actinomycetota; class Actinomycetes; order Mycobacteriales; family Mycobacteriaceae; genus Rhodococcoides; species Rhodococcoides corynebacterioides_A. The sequence continues at coordinate 63,822 of NZ_JABUBU010000009.1, forward strand.
GGCTCTACCAGGAGTCGTGGGGCGACATCCGCGTCCGGGAACTCCTCGCGACGGTGCCGACGTGCATGATCCTCGACGACCACGATCTGCGGGACGACTGGAACTCCTCGGCCGACTGGCGCGCCGAGGTCACCCGCGCCCCGTGGTGGCAGGACCGCGTGATCGGCGCGTTCTCGTCGTACTGGGTCTACCAACATCTGGGCAACCTCTCGCCGCAGGAACTCGAGCAGGACGAGATGTACGCCGCGGTGCGCTCGGCGACGTCGGACGCCGAGCGCGAGAAGCTGCTCGCGGAGTTCGCGCTGCGGGCCGACAGCGAGCCGTCGTCGGCGCGGTGGAGCTACCACCGCGACATCGGCAACACCCGTCTGATCATGATCGATTCGCGGTGCTCGCGGGACCTGACGCCGGAGCGTCGCGCGATGGTCGACGACACCGAGTGGGCCTGGGTGCGGGAGAAGGCGCTCTCGGCGGGCACCGAGCACGTGCTCCTCGGCTCGTCGCTGCCGTTCCTCATGCTGCCGGGGCTGCACAACATCGAGCAGTGGAACGAGGCCGTCGCGCAGGGCGCGTGGGGTCGTCGCGCGGCGAAGGTGGGGGAGAAGCTGCGGATCGCGCTCGACCTCGAGCACTGGGCGGCGTTCGGCAAGTCCTTCGCGGACATGGTCGATCTGGTGGACGAGGTGGTCACCGGACCGCAGGCGCCGCGCTCTCTGGTGTGGCTGTCGGGCGACGTCCACTGCTCCTACGTCGCGCGCGCGGAGACCCGCGTGCCGACGTCCACCGCCCTCTACCAACTGACGATGTCCCCGTTCCGCAATCCGCTGGACCTCCCCATCCGGGCCGTGAACCGGCTGGCCATCCGTCGGCCCGTGGCGCGGGCCCTCGAGCGGCTCGCACGCCGGGCCAAGGTCGAGCCGGTGCACGCGGAGTGGGGGACCGAGGCGGGTCCGTGGTTCGACAACGGCGTGATGTCGCTCACCACCGACTCGCAGGCGCTGCACCTGCGGGTCGACCACGCGGCGGTCGCCGACGGACGACAGACCCTGCGCACCACGGCGGAATTCGACCTCACGCCGTCGGGAGCACGCCGCCGCCCGGAGTGACACACGCGGGCCGGAGCCGACCGCGGGGCGCCGTCGTCGGTCCCCGGCGCCCGGCCGGTCACCCGTTGCTGCAGTAGGGTTTCGCCCCGTGGATGCGACCGATTCCCCCTACCTCGTGGGGTTGAACCTGGCCGGTCGCCGCGTGGTCGTCGTCGGCGGCGGCAGTGTCGCGCAGCGCCGGCTGCCCCTGTTGATCTCGTGCGGTGCCCGCGTGACCGTGATCGCGCGAGAGGCGACGCCTGCCGTCGACGCTCTCGCCGACTTCGGCCAGATCGTGCTCGAGGTGCGCGACTACCGTGAGGGCGACCTCGCCGACGCCTGGTACGCCATCGCGTGCACGGACGAGCCCGAGACCAACGCCGCGATCGTCGCGGAGGCCGAGCGGGACCGCATCTTCTGCGTCCGCGCGGACGTCGCGCGCGACGGCACCGCCGTCACCCCCGCCAGCGCCGAGTACGACGGTCTCACCGTGGGAGTGCTGGCCGGCGGCGAGCACCGGCGGTCGGCCGCGGTCCGCAACGCCGTGCTCGACGGGTTGCAGTCCGGCGCGATCGCCGACGCGGCGGAGCCGGAGGTCGCCGGAGTGGCCCTGGTCGGGGGCGGTCCGGGCGACCCGGACCTGATCACCGTCCGCGGACGACGGTTGCTCGCCCGCGCCGACGTCGTGGTCGCGGACCGGCTCGCGCCGCCCGAGTTGCTCGCCGAACTCGGCCCGCACGTGCTGGTGATCGACGCCTCCAAGATCCCGTACGGGCGATTCATGGCGCAGGAGGCGATCAACGACGCCCTGATCACCCACGCGAAGGCCGGCAGGTTCGTCGTGCGGCTCAAGGGCGGTGACCCGTACGTCTTCGGGCGGGGGTACGAGGAGCTCGAGGCGTGCACCGCGGCCGGCGTGCCGGTGACCGTCGTTCCCGGCATCACCAGCGCCATCTCGGTGCCGTCGGCGGCGGGGGTGCCCGTGACCCACCGCGGTGTCACCCACGAGTTCGTCGTCGTCAGCGGGCACCTGCGCCCCGACCATCCCGAGTCGCTGATCGACTGGCCCGCGCTCGCCCGGCTGCGCGGCACCCTGGTCCTGCTCATGGCCGTCGAGCGGATCGACGCGTTCGCCGCGGTCCTGACCGCCCACGGTCGGCCTGCCGACACCCCGGTCGTCGCGATCCAGGAGGGCACCACGCGGTCGCAACGGGTGGTGCACGCCGACCTCGCCACGATCGCCGACCGGGTCCGCGAGGAGAACATTCGGCCCCCCGCGATCATCGTCGTCGGACCCGTTGCGGGTTTCCCGGCGCGGATCGGGGATCTCGTTCCCGGGCAGTAGAGTGGCCGACCATGTCCGCTTCCCGGTCCGTCGCGCCGACCAGTTACCCGGTGACCAGCCGCGCGTTCGGTCTGGCGATCATCGCGCTCAGCGGGATGCAACTGATGGCCGTGCTGGACGGCACCGTCGTCAACCTCGCGCTCGCGCCGCTGCAGGCGGAGTTGAACCTCTCCGACGCCGGGCGCAACTGGGTGGTCTCGTCGTACGTGCTCGCCTTCGGCGGGTTGATGCTGCTCGGCGGGCGGATGGGCGACTCGTTCGGCCGCAAGCGGATGTTCCTCACGGGTGTCGCCCTGTTCACCGTGGCCTCCGCGGTGTGCGGACTCGCCCAGAACGAGGCGATGCTGGTCGGGGCGCGCATCGTGCAGGGCGCGGGCGCCGCGGTGGCGTCGCCGACGGCGTTCGCCCTGGTGGCGACGACGTTCGCGCCCGGCCCGGTCCGTAATCAGGCCATCGCGATCTATGCCGCCATGACCGGGGTGGGATCGTTCTCGGGCCTCATCATCGGCGGTGCGCTCACCGAGGTGTCCTGGCGCTGGATCTTCCTGATCAACGTGCCCATCGGTGTGGCCATCCTCGCGCTGGGCGCGCGGTCGCTGGTGGAGACGGCCGCCGAGCGGACGGCGCTGGACGTCCCGGGAGCGATTCTCGCGACCCTGGGCTCCACGGGAGTGGTCTTCGGCATCGTCGAGGGACCGGAGCGTGGGTGGACCGACACGATCACCGTCGCGTCCATCGTGATCGGGCTGGCGCTGCTCGCCGCGTTCCTGATGGTCGAGCGCCGCGCCGCGAATCCGCTGCTGCCGTTCGACCTGTTCCGTGACCGCGATCGTGTCGCCACGTTCGCGGCCATCTTCTTCTCCGGCGGCGCTCTGTTCGCGATGACGGTGATCGTCGCGGTGTTCGTCCAAGACGTGCTCGACTACAGCCCGTTGCGGGCCGGCATCTCCTTCATTCCGTTCGGTGGCGGTATGGCACTGGCGGCCGTCGTGTCGTCGTGGCTCGCGCCGCGACTCGCGCCGCGGTGGATCGTCTTCACCGGGGCCGTCCTCACCGTCGGCTACCTGACCTTCGCGTCGCGCATCGACGTGGGCGCGTCGTACTGGTCGGACCTGTTCCTCCCGATCGGGGGTATCGGCTTCGGCGTCGGACTGGCGGTGATCGCTCTGCCGCTCTGCGCGATCGCGCAGGTGCGGGCGGAGAACATCGGTCCGCTCACGGCCATCTCGTTGGTCGCGCAGAACCTCGGTGGTCCGCTGGGGCTGGCCGTGGTGTCGGCCATGGCCGCGGCGAAGACCCTGTCGCTCGGTGGGGTGACGGGATCGGCGGTGTCGATGACCGAGGATCAGGTGCGCATCCTGGGTGAGGGCTACACCTTCGGCCTTCTCGGGTGTGCCGGACTGGCGGCCGTCGCGGCGGTGTCCGCCCTGTTCATTCGGTACAGCGCGGACGACGTGGCCTCCGCCAAGGCGGCACAGGAGGCCGCTCGCGGCTGACGCGTGTCTCAGGTAGCCGCCTGCGGACGAGTCAGGTCACGACGGTCAACAGGGTCGGCGAGGTGACCTCCACCCGCAGCCCGGCGGTGCGGGCCACGCGGGCGAGTCCGCGCACGTCGCTCGGCTCGGCGCGGGTGGTGGTGAGTGCGCGGGCCAGCAGTCCCTTGTGGTGCTTGTTGAAGTGGCTGACGACGGCGCGGGAGCCGTCGGGTTTCTCGGTGACGACGGTGGCGGTCACGGCGCCGGGGACCGGTCCGAGGTCCTGGTAGGCCCCGGATCGGAGGTCCACCACGACGCCGTCCGCGGCGCCGGCGATCGCATCGCCCAGGTGCGGCTTCCAGTGCGAGCGCAGGGTGCCGAGGCCGGGCAGGGTGGTGCCGCCGGACAGGCGGTACCAGGGCACGGGGTCGGTCGCGCGGACGGCGCCGAAGAGGGCGGATCCGATCCAGAGCCGTTCGGCCGCCCGGGCGCGCCCGGCGCGGGTGAGCGAGGGGGCGTCGAACGCGTCGTAGAGCACGCCGGTGTACCGCTCGAGCGCCGGCGCGGTCGGGGAGGTGCGGATCTCGGCGTTGCGGGCGGCGTCGGCGCTCTGCGTGGTGCCGAGGCCCAGCACGCGGGGAGCGTCGGGATCGTCGGCGAGGTCGACGAGGGCGTCGATCACGGCGTCCCGCGCGGGGGTCAGGTCCGGTAGCGCGAGGGCGGCGAGGTCGAGCGCGCCGCCGGTGCCGCCGTCGGACTTCGTCTCGGACGGGGGCAGCAGGATCAGCACGGTCGGCAACCCTACCGAGCGGGAAACCCGCCCTCACCCACTAGGCTCGTCGGCTGTGATCACCCGTCTGTCCCATCTGTTCCTGCGCACGCTCCGTGACGACCCCGCCGACGCCGAGGTGCCCAGCCACAAGCTGCTCGTGCGCGCGGGGTACGTCCGCCGGGTCGCCCCGGGTGTCTACTCGTGGCTCCCGCTCGGCCTGACCGTGCTGCGCCGGGTGGAGCAGGTGGTGCGCGAGGAGATGAACGCCATCGGCGCGCAGGAGATCTCGCTGCCCGCGCTGTTGCCGCGGGAGCCCTACGAGGTGACCAACCGGTGGACCGAGTACGGGGACGGGTTGTTCCGGCTGAAGGACCGCAAGGGTGCCGACATGCTGCTCGGCCCGACGCACGAGGAACTGTTCGCCCTGACGGTCAAGGGCGAGTACTCGTCCTACAAGGACCTGCCGGTCACGCTCTACCAGATCCAGACGAAGTACCGCGACGAGGAGCGTCCGCGCGCCGGAATCCTGCGCGGCCGCGAGTTCGTGATGAAGGACTCCTACTCGTTCGATCTCGACGAGGCCGGCGCGAAGGCGTCGTACCACGCACACCGCGAGGCCTACCAGCGCATCTTCGACCGGCTCGGCATCTCCTACGTCGTCGTCGCGGCGACGTCGGGCGCCATGGGAGGCAGCGCGTCCGAGGAGTTCCTGGCCGAGTCCGAGATCGGCGAGGACACGTTCGTCCGCAGCCCGGAGAGCGGGTACGCCGCCAACGTCGAGGCCGTCGTCACCCCGGCACCGCCGTCGCGGTCGATCGAGGGTCTTCCCGAGGCCGTGGTCCACGAGACGGGGTCCACCCCGACCATCGCGACGCTGGTCGACTGGGCCAACGGCGCCGATCTGGGGCGCACCGTGACGGCGGCGGACACCCTGAAGAACGTGCTGGTCAAGACCCGCATCCCCGGTGGCGAGTGGGAGCTGCTGGCCATCGGCGTGCCCGGCGACCGCGAGGTGGACACCAAGCGCCTCGAAGCGTCGTTGGCGCCCGCGGAGTTCGAGCTGCTGGGGGACGCGGACTTCGCCGCCCACCCCTTCCTGGTGCGCGGGTACATCGGGCCGAAGGCATTGCTGGAGAACGGTGTTCGCTACCTCGTCGACCCCCGTGTGGTCACCGGCACCGCGTGGATCACGGGCGCGGACGAGCAGGGCAAGCACGTGGTCGACCTCGTGGTCGGCCGCGACTTCACCCCGGACGGCACCATCGAGGCCGCCGAGGTGCGCGACGGCGATCTCGCTCCCGACGGTCGCGGCACCCTGGTCTCCGCCCGCGGCATCGAGATCGGGCACATCTTCCAGCTCGGCACCAAGTACACCGACGCCTTCGCCGTCGACGTCCTGGGCGAGAACGGCAAGCCGGTTCGCCTGATCCAGGGGTCCTACGGCGTCGGCGTCTCGCGCCTGGTGGCGGTGATCGCCGAGCAGATGCACGACGACAAGGGACTGCGGTGGCCGGCCTCGGTGAGTCCCGCGGACGTGCACGTCGTCATCGCCAACAAGGACGAGGGCGCGCGCGACGGCGCGGAATCGCTCGCCGCCGACCTCGACGCCCGCGGGCTCGACGTCCTGCTCGACGACCGGCCGAAGGTGTCGCCGGGCGTGAAGTTCAAGGACTCCGAGCTGATCGGCGTGCCGCTCACCCTCGTGGTCGGTCGCGGATGGGCGGACGGCACCGTGGAGATCAAGAACCGGTTCGACGGGTCCACCCGCGAGGTGGCCGCCGACGACGCCGTGAACGAGATCCTCGCGGCGACCGGACGCGGCGCCCGGTGACGGACCCCGGCGGTCGGATCTCGGCCACCGAGCGTCGACTCTCCGGCACCTTCGACGAGCGGTCGGCCGGCGACAAGTTGGCGTCGGTGATGGCCCGAACCGTCGGCGCGAAGCGGGTCCTCATCGTCGATCCCCTCGACGGCGAGTCCACCGCCCACGCGGTACGCGCCGTCGGCCCGCGAGGACGAGTGGTGACCCTGGTGGCCACCGAGTCGGCGGCGGAGACGGTGCGGGCGTCGCTGGACGACGACCTGGCGTCGCGGGTCGACCTCATGGTAGGCGAACCGCTGACCACGCTCGCCCGCATTCGCGCCGACGACGACTCGCTGTTCGGGGTCATCGACCTCCACCTGCGGCGCATCGCTCGGGACGGACCGGTCGACGCGGGCGCGCAGTACGTCGAATGGGCCCTGGTGCTCGGCCGGCCGGGCACCGTCCTCATCGCGGACGGGGTGGTCGGCGACGGCGCCGTCGACACCGATGGACCGGCGGGAGACACGCTGCGCACGATGCTGACCCTGGTCGCGGCGCACCCGCGACTGGACGGCACCGCGGTGCAGACCGTGGGTGTGCACGGCCGGGACGGACTGCTGCTCGCCGTCGTCACCGACTGAGCGTCAGGCGGGGGTGCCCGGAAACGCGACCGTCGACGGGAAGATGCCGAGGATGGCCCGCCACGACGCGGCCCGACGTGCGGCGTCGGTGAGGGCGACGACGGCGGCTTCCCGCGTCGGCGCGGATCGCGCCCGTTCGATCACCGAGCGCCACGCGACGGCGGTGTCCTCCTCGACCTGCTGCGCCAGGCGCGCCGCCGCGACGGCGTCGGTGACGGGGAACGGCACGGAGTATCCGGCGGCGGCCGGCGGAGCCTCGACGTCCGCGGCGGTCAGCGCGTCGATGGTCGCGTCGCGGCGGGCCCGGTGGTCGGCGGCGTACTGCGCGACGAGCGGATCGCGGGTCGGGTTGGAGAACGCCGCGACCACGCCGTAGGCGAAGACGGCGGCATGTTCGGCCGCCAGGGCGTCGACCAGGGCTTGCTGTTCGGGTCCGAGGTCCGTCACTGTGTCTCCCCTTTCTCGTTCCGCGTCTCGGTCGACCCGGTCAGCCCTGGACGGCCGCGGCGACGAGGGTGCAGGACGCGCTGATCGATCCGAGCAGGCCACCGCGGTAGCCCTGCGTCGAGCGAGCGAGGGTGGCGGCGCGCTGCGCCGACTCCGTCAGGTCGTCCCGCAGTTCTGCGGGGGTGGGGACCGCCGTCGCGGGGACCGCGGTCGTCGTGGTCGGTGTCGCGGTCGTCGTGGTCGGGGTGGCGCGCAGGATCTCGGCCTCGAGGGCGTCCGCGTGGGCGGTGCGCTGGTCCGCGATCACGGTCATGGTGTCGACCAGGTCGGGGCGGTCGGCGAGGACCGCGCGGGCCGCCGCGGCGTCCGCTCGTGCCCGCCGGGCCTCGGCGAGCAACGGATCGGGTTCGGCCGTGACCGCGTCGTCGTCGGCGCCGGCGCATCCGGTGGTCGCGGTCAGTGCCAGCACCACGCCGAGCGACGCCGACGTCCGCAACACAGTACGGCGGGTGAGGGCGGCGGGCGGGCGGTGGAGCGTGGACACGTCGCACATCGTGCCAGAGGCACGCGGCGGGGTTCTGTGCCAGAGGCACGCGGGGGGATCTGCCGGGAACCGGAGCGTCGTCGGCACCGCTCGGGACACGGTATCGTGGTCACCTGCCGTGACACGGTCCGACGACGGTCCGTGCGAACACCCACAACTTCACGAGGAGTCCTGCGCGCGATGCCGGTGCCGTCCAGAGACAGGGTCGTCGAGCTGATCTCCGCTCACGCCGCGAACCCGGGGTTCGCCGAGGGGGAGTTCGACGTCGAGGAGGTCTCGGTGTCCAAGGCGGGCAGCCGCAGCGTCGTGAAGGTGGTCGTGGACCGCGACGCCGGGTTCGAACTCGACGTGCTCGCCGCGATCAGTCGTCAGGTCTCCGAGGTGCTCGACGCCGCGACCGAGTTCGGCGACAGCCCCTACACCCTCGAGGTGACCACCCCCGGTATCGATCGCCCGCTGACGGACGAGCGCCACTGGCGTCGTGCGCGCGGGCGCGCCGTGTCGGTGACGATCGGCGGCGAGACCGTCGACGGCCGCGTCGGCGAGCTGCGCCCGGAGGCGGGGGAGATCGACCTGGTCATCAAGTCGCGGTCCGGCCCGCAGGTGCGCACGGTGCCGTGGGCGGAGGTCGAGCGTGCCGTGGTGCGGGTGGAGTTCTCGCCGCCGAGCCCGGCGGAGCTCGACCTTGCGGGCGGCGTCGTTCCCGGCCGCTACGACCCGCTCGATCCTCCGGACGAGCCGACCGACCTCGACGCCTCCGACGACGACTCCGACGACGACTCGGACCAGGACACCGTGCACACCGACCAGTCCAGCGAAAGCCGACACCAGTGAACATCGACATGACGGCCCTCCGCGCGATCGAAGCCGAGAAGGGCATCACCACCGACGCGGTCATCGAGACGCTGCAGACCGCTCTGCTCACCGCCTACAAGCACACCGCCGGCCACCGGTCCGACGCGCGGATCGACGTCGACCGCCGTTCGGGTCAGGTGCGGGTGATGGTGCGCGAGACCGACGAGGACGGCAACTACGTCGCCGAGGTCGACGACACGCCGGAGGGCTTCGGGCGCATCGCCGCGACCACCGCGCGGCAGGTCATCCTGCAGCGCCTGCGTGACGCCGAGAACGAGAAGTCCTTCGGCGAGTTCTCCACCCACGAGGGGGAGATCGTCGGCGGCCAGGTGCAGGCGGACGCGCGTCTCAACGCCCGCGGCACCGTCGTGGTGCGGGTGGGCAGCGACTCGGGCGGTCTCGACGCCGTCCTCCCGCCGGCCGAGCAGGTGCCGGGGGAGACGTACGAGCACGGGGACCGCATCAAGTGCTACGTCGTCGGCGTCGCGCGTGGACAGCGCGGCCCGCAGGTGACGCTGTCGCGGACGCACCCGAACCTGGTCCGGAAGGTGTTCGCCCTCGAGGTCCCGGAGATCGCCGACGGGTCCGTCGAGATCGTGTCGGTCGCGCGCGAGTCCGGACACCGGTCGAAGATCGCCGTGCGGACCACCGTCGCCGGACTCAACGCCAAGGGCGCGTGCATCGGTCCGATGGGGCAGCGCGTGCGCAACGTGATGAGCGAGCTCGCCGGCGAGAAGATCGACATCATCGACTACGACGACGACCCCGCGACGTTCGTGGGGAACGCGTTGTCGCCGTCGAAGGTCGTCTCGGTCACGGTGGTCGACGCGGCCGCCCGCGCCGCGCGTGTCGTCGTGCCGGACTACCAGCTGTCCCTCGCCATCGGCAAGGAGGGGCAGAACGCCCGGCTCGCGGCGCGGTTGACCGGCTGGCGCATCGACATCCGCAGCGACGCGGCGGTGGACGACGCACCGTGACCGGCGGTGGGAACGACCCGCTCGCGGGTGGTGGGAATACCGACCCCGAATCCGCGTTAGACTGTGACACGGCTCGACGCACGGTGGGTTCCGCCGCGTCCGACGCTCGTTCCTCGGTCCCGTCGGGACCGGTTCGCACGTGCGTAGGATGCAAACGGCGCGACTCGCTGTCCGCCCTGGTCCGTATCGCGGTCGTCCTCGACGAGGACGGCGGTGCGCGGGCCGTGGTCGATCATCGTCGGAGGTTGCCCGGTCGGGGTGCGTGGTTGCATCCCGGTCCGGAGTGCTTCCAGCTGGCGGAGAAGCGCCGAGCGCTCGGTCGCGCACTGCGCGTGAACGGTCCGTTGGATCGCTCCGCACTCGGGTGCGATCGGACGACGATCGACCGGCCGACCGGCCGCGGCACATCGCCGCGCCACGAGGAGAACAGGTTCACGAATTCATGAGCACACCGTGAAGCACCGACGATGAACATCGTGTCGAGATAACCCGAGGTCGTGCGGGCGCTCCTGGTCGGAGCCGCGCTCGACCTCTCAGTGAGGAGAGCAGTGGCAGGCAAGGCCCGCGTGCACGAGCTGGCGAAAGAGCTCGGTGTCACCAGTAAGGATCTACTCGCGCGCTTGAAAGAGCAGGGCGAGTTCGTGAAGTCGGCGTCGTCCACGGTGGAAGCACCCGTGGCCCGACGTCTCCGTGAATCGTTCCCCGCCGCGAACGGCGGCGGTGCAGCGCCCGCGACGGGCGGCACCGGCACCTCGACCGGGAACGGCGCCTCCGCACCCAAGCCGGGCGCCCCGCGTCCCGGCCCCAAGCCGGCTCCGCAGGCACCGGCCCCCGCGCCGGAGCCCACCCCGGCTCCGCAGGCCCCGGCCGCGGCGGCTCCCGCCCCGGCTCCGCAGCGTCCGGCCGCCCCGGCGGCTCCGGCTGCTCCCACCGAGGCGCGTCCCGCGGCCCCGGCCGCTCCGGAGGCGCCCGCCGCACCCGCGGCGCGTGCCGACGCCCCCGCACGACCGGCGGCTCCGGGTCCCAAGCCCGGTCCGAAGGCTCCGCGCGTCGGGAACAACCCGTACTCGTCCGCGCCGACCGAGCGGCCCGCGCCGCGCCCGGCTCCGGGCCAGGCCGGCCCGCGTCCCGGCGCTCCGCGTCCGGCTCCCGGTCAGGGTGGTCCGCGACCGGCCGGCGGTGCCGCACCGCAGGGCGGCGCCGGTCGTCCGCCCGCCGGGCAGGGTGGCCCCCGTCCCGGTGGTCCGCGTCCCAACCCCGGCTCCATGCCCCCGCGCCCGAACCCGGGTGCCATGCCGTCCCGCGCGGCTCGTCCGGCACCCGGTGCCGGCCGTCCCGGCGGTCGTCCCGGTGCTCCGGGCGGTCGTCCCGGTGGTGGCGGGTACCGCGGCGGCGGCGCTCCCGGCGCTCCCGGTGCCGGTGCCCCCGCGGCCGGTGGTTTCCGCGGTCGTCCCGGCGGCGGTGGCCGCCCGGGTCAGCGCGGTGCCGCGGCCGGCGCGTTCGGTCGTCCCGGCGGCGCTCCGCGTCGTGGACGCAAGTCGAAGCGGGCGAAGCGCGCCGAGTACGAATCGATGCAGGCACCGGCCGTCGGTGGCGTGCGGTTGCCCCGTGGCAACGGTGAGACCATCCGGCTCGCCCGCGGCGCGTCGCTGTCCGACTTCGCGGACAAGATCGACGCCAACCCGGCCGCCCTGGTCCAGGCGCTGTTCAACCTCGGCGAGATGGTGACGGCGACGCAGTCGGTCAACGACGAGACGCTGGAGCTGCTGGGCAGCGAGATGAACTACGTCGTCCAGGTCGTGAGCCCGGAGGACGAGGACCGCGAGCTGCTCGACTCGTTCGACCTCACCTACGGCGAGGACGAGGGCGGCGAGGAGGACCTCGCGTCCCGCCCGCCGGTGGTCACGGTCATGGGTCACGTCGACCACGGCAAGACCCGACTGCTGGACACCATCCGCAAGGAGAACGTCCGCGAGGGCGAGGCCGGCGGCATCACGCAGCACATCGGTGCGTACCAGGTGCTGACCGAGCTCGAGGGCAACGAGCGTCTGGTGACGTTCATCGACACTCCGGGTCACGAGGCGTTCACCGCCATGCGTGCCCGTGGTGCGAAGGCCACCGACATCGCGATCCTCGTGGTCGCGGCCGACGACGGCGTCATGCCGCAGACGGTGGAGGCCATCAACCACGCGCAGGCCGCGGACGTGCCGATCGTGGTGGCGGTCAACAAGATCGACAAGGAAGGTGCGGATCCGGCCAAGATCCGTGGCCAGCTGACCGAGTACGGACTGGTGGCCGAGGAGTACGGCGGCGAGACCATGTTCGTCGACATCTCGGCGAAGCAGGGCACCAACATCGACGCGCTGCTCGAGGCCGTGCTGCTGACGGCCGACGCGTCGCTGGACCTGCGGGCCAACCCGGACATGGACGCGCAGGGTGTCGCCATCGAGGCGCACCTCGACCGCGGCCGCGGCCCGGTGGCCACCGTGCTCATCCAGCGCGGAACGCTGCGGGTCGGCGACTCGATCGTCGCCGGCGATGCGTACGGACGCGTCCGTCGCATGGTCGACGAGCACGGCGACGACGTCGCCGAGGCGATGCCGTCGCGGCCGGTGCAGGTGGTGGGCTTCACCTCCGTGCCGGGCGCCGGTGACAACCTCCTCGTGGTCGACGAGGACCGCATCGCCCGTCAGATCGCCGACCGCCGCAATGCGCGCAAGCGCAACGCGATGGCCGCGCGCAGCCGCAAGCGGATCAGCCTGGACGATCTCGATGCCGCGCTGAAGGAGACGTCGCAGCTCAACCTGATCCTCAAGGGCGACAACTCCGGCACGGTGGAGGCCCTGGAAGAGGCGCTGCTGCAGATCCAGATCGACGACGAGGTGGAGCTGCGCGTCATCGACCGCGGTGTCGGTGGTGTCACCGAGACCAACGTCAACCTGGCGTCGGCGTCCAACGCGATCATCATCGGGTTCAACGTCCGCGCGGAGGGCAAGGCCACCGAGCTGGCCAACCGCGAGGGCGTCGACATCCGGTACTACTCGGTCATCTACCAGGCGATCGACGAGATCGAGAAGGCACTCAAGGGCCTGCTCAAGCCGGTCTACGAGGAGGTCGACCTCGGTCGGGCGGAGATCCGCGCGATGTTCCGGTCCTCGAAGGTGGGCAACATCGCCGGCTGCCTCGTCACGTCCGGTGTGGTGCGTCGCAACGCGAAGGCCCGCCTGCTGCGCGACAACGTCGTGGTGGCGGAGACCGTCACCATCTCCTCGCTGCGGCGGGAGAAGGACGACGTGGTCGAGGTGCGCGACGGGTACGAGTGCGGTCTGACGGTGACGTACTCCGACATCAAGGTCGGCGACATCATCGAGGCGTACGAGTTGCGGGAGAAGCCTCGCGACTGATCGATCGACGGATACGGGCGTGGCCCGCGGTGCACACCGCGGGCCACGCCCGTCCCGCACACACGAGGTGATGAGCGATGTTCCTGGGAGCTCTCGAGCTCGACATCCTGCTCGGCGACGTGCACTCGCTGAAGGAGAAGCGGTCGGTGATCAAGCCGGTCGTCGCCGCCCTGCAGCGCTACGGAGTGTCGGCCGCGGAGACGGGGGAGCAGGAGCGTTACCGTCGATCCATGGTGGGCGTGGCCGTCGCGACGGCCGACGTCTCCCATCTGCATCAGGTGCTCGACACCTGCGAACGGCACGTGGCCGGCCGGCCCGAGCTGCAACTACTCGCCGTCCGGCGCCGCGTGTTCGGGCCGGAGGACTGACCGAGAGGGAGACGCGTCGTGGTTGACCAAGCCCGCGCTCGAAAGTTGGCCAAGCGCATCGGCGCCATCGTGGCGACGGCCATCGATCACGAGATCAAGGACCCTCGCCTCGCCTTCGTGACCGTCACCGACACCAAGGTCACTCCGGATCTGCACGACGCCACCGTGTACTACACCGTGCGCGGTGAAACCCTGGACGCCGAACCCGATTTCGCGTCGGCGGCGGCCGGTCTCGAGAAGGCCAAGGGTGCGCTGCGCACGAAGGTCGGGGCGGGCACCGGGGTGCGCTTCACCCCGACGTTGACGTTCGTCGCGGACACCGTTCCCGACGCCGCACGGCACCTCGAGGAACTGCTCGAGCGCGCGCGCCGCAGTGACAGCGAGGTGGCCGCGGCGGCCGCCGGCGCGACGCCGGCCGGTGACGCCGATCCGTACAAGGCACCGCGGACCGACGAGGCGTCGGCCGCCGACGAGCAGTGACCGACTCCTCGGCCGCGGACGTCCGCACGGCCCTCGACCTGCTCGACGCCGCGTCGACGGTGACGGTGCTCTGCCACGTCCAGCCGGACGCGGACACCATCGGCAGCGGACTGGCGTTGGCCATCGCGCTCGATCGGGCGGGCACGTCGGTGCAGGTGTCGTTCGCGACGCCGGCGCGCCTGCCGGACTCGATGGTCGGGCTGCCCGGCACCGAGTTCCTCACGGCGCCCGACGAGGTGCGGACCGACGTGGACCTCGTCGTCACGGTCGACGCGGGCAGCCGCGAACGTCTCGGCGCCCTCGGGGACCGACTGGACGGCGCGGTGTCCCTGGTGATCGACCACCATCGCTCCAACACGCGGTACGGCACCCACCATCTGATCGACCCGGCGGCGGAGTCGACCACCGCAGTGCTCGCGGCTCTGTTCGACGCCGGCAACGTCGTCGTCGATCGGGATCTGGCGCACTGCCTGTTCGCCGGGCTGGTGACCGACACCGGATCGTTCCGGTGGGTCCGGCCCGGAACGCACCTGCTGGCGGAGCGGTTGCTCGCCACCGGTATCGACGCTGCCGCCATCACCCGCTCGCTGCTCGACACGCATCCCTTCGGGTGGCTCCCCATGCTGGGCCGCGTGCTCGGGTCGGCACGGTTGGTGCCGGACGCGGCGGGCGCTCGCGGCCTGGTGTACGCGGTGGTTCGCCGCGCCGACGTCGGCGGACTGCGGTCGGAGGAGATCGAGAGCGTCGTCGACATCGTGCGGACCACGGCAGAGGCCGAGGTCGCTGCGGTCTTCAAGGAGAACGACCACGGGTGGTCGGTGTCCCTCCGGGCGAAGTCCGTCGTGGACGTCTCGACGACCGCGACGAGGCTCGGCGGTGGGGGCCATCGCTTCTCGGCGGGATACACCGTCACCGGAGACGTCGAGGACGCCGTGGCCGCGCTCGTGGCCGCGCTGGAGTGACCCGACCGGACGGGCAGGTCTCGGCGCGCACGCTGTTCGGGCTCGCGTTCCCCGCGCTGGGGGTGCTCATCGCCGAGCCGCTGTACCTGCTGCTGGACACGGCGATCGTCGGTCGGCTGGGGTCGGTGCCGCTGGCCGGTCTCGCCGTGGGCGGTCTCGTCCTGGCGCAGGTGAGCACCCAGCTGACGTTCCTGTCGTACGGCACCACCGCCCGCGCTGCCCGCCTGCACGGCGCCGGACGCGACGACGACGCGAAGAACGAGGGCGTGCAGGCCACCTGGCTGGCCGTCGTCATCGGGCTGGTGCTGGTGGCGATCGTGCAGGTGCTGGCGGGGCCGATCACGTCGGTGCTCGGGGGCGGCGGCGAGATCGCCGACCGCGCGGAATCCTGGCTCCGCATCGCGGTGGTCGGGGTGCCGTGCATCCTCATCACGATGGCGGGGAACGGGTGGATGCGCGGGGTGCAGGACACGGTGCGCCCGCTGCGGTACGTCGTGCTGGGCCTCGGTCTGTCGGCGGTGCTCTGCCCCGTGCTGGTGCACGGCGTGGTCGGTCCGCCGCTGGGCCTCGAGGGCTCGGCCGTCGCCAACGTCGTGGGACAGAGCGTGTCGGCGGCGGCGTTCGTGAGGGCGCTGGTGCGGGGTCCGCGCACACGCTCCCTCCGGCCCGACGTCACGATCGTGCGGAAGCAACTGGTGCTGGGCCGCGATCTGATCCTGCGCTCGATGGCCTTCCAGGCGTGTTTCCTGTCCGCGGTGGCGGTGGCGTCCCGGTTCGGTGCGGGCGCGGTCGGCGCACACCAGGTGGTCCTGCAGCTGTGGAACCTCACCGCGCTCATGCTCGACTCCCTGGCCATCGCCGCCCAGTCCCTGGTGGGAGCCGCTCTGGGCGCGGCGCGACGCTCGGCGGCGGTGCGGGTGGCCCGCGACGTGACGGCGTGGTCGGTGGGATTCGCCGTCGTGCTCGCGGCGGTGTTCGCCGGACTCGCCGGACCGCTGCCGCGACTGTTCAGCACCGGCGAGTCGGTGCTGACGGCGATCGACTCAGTGTGGTGGATCTTCGTGGTGATCGTGCCCGTCGCCGGGGTGGTGTTCGCCCTCGACGGTGTGCTGCTCGGCGCCGGCGACGCGGCGTATCTCCGGACCGCCACCCTGCTCAGCGCACTGGTCGGATTCTTGCCGATGATCTGGCTGGCCCTCGCCCTCGACTGGGGGCTGCCGGGAATCTGGGTGGGCCTGGCCGTGTTCGTTACCCTGAGAGCCGCCGCGGTGGTCCACCGGACCCTGTCCGGTCGGTGGACCGTCCCCGGCGCCGACCGTACGACGAGCGAAGGGCCGTGATCGGGTGCCGCAGCAGGAGAACGTCCGGACGCCGACACTCTGGGCGGTCAGCGACATCCACGTGGGGCACTCGGGCAACCGACCGGTCACGGAGTCGATCGTGCCCACCTCGCCCGACGACTGGTTGATCGTCGCGGGCGACGTCTCGGAGAAGACCGACGACATCGAGTGGGCCCTGTCACTGCTCGCGAGCCGCTTCCACACGGTGATCTGGGTGCCGGGCAACCACGAGCTCTGGACGACGGTCAAGGATCCCGTGCAGATGCACGGCGAGGCGCGCTACGACTACCTGGTCTCCCTGTGTCGATCGTTGGGCGTCCTCACCCCGGAGGATCCGTTCCCGCAGTGGCCCGGGCCCGACGGCCCCGTCACGCTGGTGCCGATGTTCCTGCTCTACGACTACTCGTTCCTGCCGGAGGGCACGACCTCCAAGAAGGACGGCCTGGCGCTGGCCCGCGAACGCAACGTCGTGGCGACGGACGAGTTCCTCATCACGCCCACCCCGTACGCATCCCTGGACGCCTGGTGCGCGGCGCGGCTGGACTACACCCGAGGCCGGCTCGCCGACCTCGAACCGGGCACGCCGACCGTGCTGATCAACCACTGGCCACTGGTCCGCCAGCCCACCGACGTGCTGTTCTACCCCGAGTTCGCCCTGTGGTGCGGCACGACCGAGACCGCCGACTGGCATCTGCGGTACCACGCGGTGTGCTCGGTGTACGGGCATCTGCACATCCCCCGGACCACGTACTACGACGGGGTGCGCTTCGAGGAGGTGTCGGTCGGCTACCCGCGCGAGTGGAAGCGCCGGGGCCTGCCGGACAACCCGCTGCGACAGATCCTGCCGGTGCCCGAGTACCCGCCGGGCAGCCTGAACAAGTGGGGCGGTCACTTCACGGTGACGCCGGAAATGGAAGCCGAGGTGGAGAAGATGACCGAGCGGAGGCGGCGATGACCGACGCGGTGCTGAGCGCCATCCTGCCGACCGGCGTCGTCGCGGAGGAGTTGTTCGAGGACCCGCCCGGTCTCGAGCCGCATCCGCGCGAGGCGCATCTGATCGCGAAGGCCGTGGACAAGCGCAAGCGGGAGTTCACATCGGCGCGGCACTGCGCGCGGCTCGCCATGGGTCGGCTGGGCCTGGACCCGGCGCCGATCCTGCGCGGCGAGATGGGGTCTCCCGTCTGGCCGAACGGCGTGGTGGGCAGCCTGACCCACTGTGACGGCTACCGCGCGGCCGCGGTCTCCTACGCTCTCCGGTTGCGGTCGGTCGGCATCGACGCCGAACCGCACGAGCCCCTGCCCGACGGGGTGCTCGACGCGGTGAGCATTCCCGCCGAGCGCGAGGTGCTCGCCACCCGCGCGGGCGGTGACGTGCACTGGGACAAGCTGCTGTTCTGCGCGAAGGAAGCCACGTACAAGGCCTGGTACCCGCTGACCGGTCGGTGGCTCGGCTTCGAGGACGCGCACATCACCTTCGAGCGGCAGGCCGGGGACGGTGCGCCCACCGGATCCTTCCGGTCCGAGCTGCTCGTGCCCGGGCACACCACCGCCGGGGCACCGCTGACGGCGCTGCACGGCCGGTGGATCGTCGCCGACGGCCTGGTCCTCACCGCGGTCAGCGTGAGCTGAGAGACCCGTCTGGCAGACTGACCGCTCGTGCCCGACCACACTCCACCGCCGTCCGGACTCGACGGGGCCGGTCTGCTCGTCGTCGACAAGGCCGGTGGCGTCACCAGTCACGACGTCGTGTCGGCCTGCCGAAAAGCGTTGCGTACGCGTCGCGTCGGACACGCGGGCACCCTCGACCCGATGGCGACGGGGGTGCTGGTGCTCGGGGTGGAGCGCGCGACCAAGATCCTGGGCCTGCTCTCGCTCACCACGAAGGAATACACGGCGACCATCCGTCTCGGCGCCGCGACCACCACCGACGACGCCGAGGGCGACGTCGTCTCGCGTGGCGACGTCTCGGGTGTGCCCGATTCGGCGATCGACGACGGCGTGGCCGCGCTGACCGGTGACATCGAGCAGGTGCCGTCGAGCGTCAGCGCCATCAAGATCGACGGGCGCCGCGCGCACGCGCTGGTCCGGGAGGGCGAGACGGTGGTGATCCCGCCGCGACCCGTCACCGTCTCCCGGTTCGAGGTTCTGCAGCGGCGCCGGTCCGCGGACGCGATCGACCTCGACGTCCACGTCGAGTGTTCGTCGGGAACCTACGTGCGGGCGCTCGCCCGCGACCTGGGTGCCGCACTGGACACCGGCGGCCACCTGACCGCGCTCCGGCGGACCCGCGTCGGGCCCTTCACGCTCGAGCACGCGCGGACTCTCGACGAACTCCGGGCGGACCCGCGGGTGAGCCTCGACATCGATGCCGCGGTGGCCACGGCCTTTCCTCGCCGCGACGTCTCGGCCGCCGAGGCGGAATCGCTCAGCCAGGGCCGGTGGCTCGATCCGGTGGGGATTCCCGGCGTCTATGCGGCGGTCGGACCGGACGGGCGCACGGTCGCGTTGGTACAGGAGCGGGGCAAGCGCGCGGGCTCGGTGATGGTGGTGCGGCCGGCCACGCTCGGTCCCTGAGATCCGGCCACGCTCGGCCCCTGACATTCGGCCACGCTCGGCCCCCGACACTCAGCCGTGGTCCGGGTCCTCGGTCATCCAGATCGCTTCGGCCGCCACGGTTCCCAGGTCGACGGTGGTGTCGCTGTCGCCCAGCGACACCGACACCGTGCCGGCGTAGTCCCGACGCTCGACCATGGTGATCACCAGGTCGAGCGTGATGCCGATGCTGTCGAAGTAGCGCAGCATCTCGGGGTCCGCATCGGAGATGCGCGCGACGTGACCCCGGTGGCCCGCGGCGAACTCCGCGAGCGGGACCGCCGGCGGCGCCGGGATGGTGCCGTCCACCGTGGGGATGGGATCGCCGTGTGGATCGCGGGAGGGATGTCCGAGCTTCGCGTCGATGCGGTCGATCAGCAGATCGGACACGGCGTGCTCGAGCACCTCGGCCTCGTCGTGCACCTCGTCCCAGCCGTAGCCCATCTCGTCGACGAGCCACGTCTCGATGAGGCGGTGACGGCGCACCATCGCGACGGCCGCGCGACGGCCGTCCTCGGTGAGGGTGATCGCGCCGTACCGGGCGTGGTCGACCAGCCCCTGATCGGCCAGTTTGCGCACCGCCTCGGAGACGGTGGACGGGGAGACGTTCAGGCGCGTCGCGAGCAGCTTGGTGCTGACCGGTTCCGCGGAGTACTCGCTGGCGGTCCAGATGGTCTTGAGATAGTCCTGCGCGACCGTGGACAAGGCGGGGGCGGACACGCGGCACAGCTTAGCGCCGGGGCCACACCGGGACGCGCCCCCACGCGGGGCCGTAGGCTTGGGCCTCGTGGAGAGATGGCGTGGTCTGGAAGACGTACCGGCCGACTGGGGCCGATGTGTTCTCACCATCGGCGTATTCGACGGAGTGCATCGCGGTCACGCGCAACTCATCGGTCGCGCGGTCGAACTCGCCGCGCAGCGGGGCGTCCCGGCGGTCCTGATGACCTTCGATCCCCACCCGATGGAGGTCGTGCGTCCGGGCAGTCACCCCGCGCAGCTGACCACTCTCACCCGGAGGGCGGAACTGGCCGAGGAACTCGGCATCGACGTGTTCTGCGTCATGCCCTTCACGCGCGAGTTCATGAAGGTGACGCCGGAGAGCTACATCCACGACATCCTCGTCGGGCGGTTCCACGTGGTCGACGTGGTGGTGGGGGAGAACTTCACGTTCGGCAAGAAGGCCCTCGGCACCGTCGATCTGCTGCGGGAGGCCAGTCGCAAGTTCGGGTTCGGCGTCGAGGGCCTGAGCCTGCTCGCCGAGGACGCGGTCACGTTCTCCTCCACCTACATTCGTGCCTGCGTCGACGCGGGCGACGTCGCCGCGGCCACCGCCGCGCTGGGTCGACCGCACCGTGTCGAGGGCGTCGTCGTGCACGGCGACGGTCGCGGGCGCACCATCGGCTACCCGACCGCCAACGTCAAACCGCCCATGCACGCGGCGATTCCGGCCGACGGCGTCTACGCGGGCTGGTTCACCGTGCTCGGCGCCGGACCCGTGACGGGCACGGTGACCCCGGGAGAACGCTGCCGCGCCGCGATCTCGGTGGGGACCAATCCGACGTTCTCCGGACGCACCCGCACCGTCGAGGCCTTCGTGCTCGACGGGGACGCCGACCTCTACGGCCAGCACGTGGCCGTGGACTTCGTCGAACGGGTGCGCGGGATGGAGACGTTCTCCTCCGTCGACGAGCTGATCGCGCAGATGGACCTGGACGTCGTGCGCACGCGTGAGGTCCTCGCCGCGGGATAGCGACCCGGCGGGCCTGGTAACCTGGTCGACTGTTGTCTGCTGCGGTTCGCGGCGGCGGCGACACCGATCGACCTCGGTCGTTCGGCACCATCCACGCGCGGACAGTGATTCCAGGAGTGACCTCAGTGGCATTGACCACCGAACAGAAGAAGCAGATTCTCGGCGAGTACGGCCTCCACGAGACCGACACCGGTTCGCCCGAGGCGCAGGTGGCCATGCTCACCAAGCGCATCACGGACCTCACCGAGCACCTGAAGCAGCACAAGCACGACCACCACTCCCGCCGCGGCCTGCTGCTGCTCGTGGGACGTCGTCGTCGCCTGCTGAAGTACGTGCAGAAGGTCGACGTCGCGCGCTACCGCTCGCTCATCGAGCGTCTGGGCCTGCGTCGATAAGTTTCCCGTCGTACGTCGCGAACGAGCCGGCGAGGCAGCCCCGATGGGCTGATCCTCGTCGGCCGTTCGGCGGTTCGGTCGTTCGTGGCCGAAACGGTAGGGTTTCCACTTGTCGCCCGAACGCGGGCGAGAAGAAGCAGCCGTGTGCCGTCCGGTCGGACGGTCGGGTCGGTCTTCGGTAGTGGTTCGTCGGATGTCGTACGCCGGCGAGCTTCGATCGTGGGCCGCCTCAGATGCGCCGACCGGACGACGCCGCGGGTGAACCAGCGGGTTCACCGGCGCGCCCGGGTGGGCACGGCGAAGACGAGAGGACGATGAAGACAGACATGACCGATACCACCACCACCGACGCCGCGACCGAGGTCGACGAGGGCGTCTTCGAGACCACCGCCGTCATCGACAACGGGTCGTTCGGCACCCGCACCATCCGCTTCGAGACCGGTCGCCTGGCCAAGCAGTCCGCCGGCTCGGTCGTCGCGTACCTCGACGACGAGACCATGCTGCTCTCGGCGACCAGCGCGTCGAAGCACCCCAAGGACCACTTCGACTTCTTCCCCCTGACGGTGGACGTCGAGGAGCGCATGTACGCCGCGGGTCGCATCCCCGGCTCGTTCTTCCGCCGTGAGGGACGCCCCAGCACCGACGCGATCCTGACCTGCCGCCTGATCGACCGGCCGCTGCGTCCGACGTTCGTCGACGGACTGCGCAACGAGATCCAGGTCGTCATCACCGTGATGAGCCTCGATCCCAAGGACCTCTACGACGTCGTCGCCATCAACGCGGCGTCGGCCTCCACCCAGCTCGCCGGTCTGCCCTTCACCGGGCCCGTCGGCGGCGTCCGGGTGGCCCTGATCGACAAGCAGTGGGTGGCGTTCCCCACCAACGAGCAGCTCGAGCAGGCCGTGTTCAACATGGTCGTCGCCGGTCGCATCGTCTCCGGTTCCGGCGCGGATGCCGACGTCGCGATCATGATGGTCGAGGCCGAGGCCACGGAGAACGTGCTGTCCCTGATCGACGGTGGCGCCCAGGCTCCCACCGAGGCGATCGTCGCCGAGGGTCTCGAGGCGGCCAAGCCGTTCATCGCGTCCTTGTGCGAGGCGCAGAAGCAGCTCGCCGAGGCGGCCGCCAAGCCGACCGGTGACTTCCCGCTCTTCCCCCCGTACCAGTCGGACGTCTTCGAGGCGGTCGAGGGTGCGGCGCAGATCCCGCTGACCGAGGCTCTCACCATCGCCGGCAAGGCGGAGCGCGAGGCCAAGCTCGACGAGGTCAAGGACCAGGTTCTCACCATCGTCGGCGATCGTTTCGCCGGACGCGAGAAGGAGATCGGCGCGGCGTTCCGCTCGCTGACCAAGCGCTCGGTGCGTCAGCGCATCCTGCGTGACCAGTTCCGCATCGACGGCCGCGGCATCACCGACATCCGTGAGCTGTCCGCCGAGGTGGCCGTGGTGCCGCGTGCGCACGGCTCCGCGTTGTTCGAGCGTGGCGAGACCCAGATCCTGGGCGTGACCACCCTCGACATGGTCAAGATGGCGCAGCAGATCGACTCGCTGGGCCCCGAGACCAGCAAGCGGTACATGCACCACTACAACTTCCCGCCGTACTCCACCGGTGAGACCGGTCGCGTCGGGTCGCCGAAGCGTCGCGAGATCGGCCACGGCGCGCTGGCCGAGCGTGCGCTGCTCCCCGTGCTGCCCAGCCAGGAGGAGTTCCCCTACGCCATCCGTCAGGTCTCGGAGGCACTGAGCTCCAACGGCTCGACGTCCATGGGCTCGGTCTGTGCCTCGACGCTGGGCATGCTGAACGCCGGTGTGCCGCTGAAGGCTCCGGTCGCCGGCATCGCCATGGGCCTGGTCTCCGACGAGGTCGACGGCGAGACCCGCTACGTCGCTCTCACCGACATCCTCGGTGCGGAGGACGCGTTCGGCGACATGGACTTCAAGGTCGCCGGCACCCGCGAGTTCGTCACCGCCCTGCAGCTCGACACCAAGCTCGACGGCATCCCGTCGCAGGTCCTGGCGGGCGCGCTGTCGCAGGCCAAGGACGCGCGCGTCACCATCCTCGACGTCATGGCCGAGGCCATCGACGCCCCGGACGAGATGAGCCCCTACGCCCCGCGCGTGACGGCCATCAAGGTGCCCGTCGACAAGATCGGCGAGGTCATCGGGCCCAAGGGCAAGATGATCAACTCGATCACCGAGGAGACCGGCGCCAACATCTCGATCGAGGACGACGGCACGGTCTACGTCGGTGCCGCGGACGGCCCGTCCGCACAGGCGGCGATCGATCGCATCAACGCGATCGCGAACCCGCAGCTGCCCAAGGTCGGCGAGCGTTTCCTCGGCACCGTGGTGAAGACGACGGCGTTCGGCGCCTTCGTCTCGCTGCTGCCGGGACGCGACGGCCTGGTGCACATCTCCAAGCTGGGCAGCGGCAAGCGCATCAACAAGGTCGAGGACGTCGTGAACGTCGGCTCCAAGCTCCGCGTGGAGATCGCCGACATCGACAACCGCGGCAAGATCAGCCTGGTGCCGGTCGAGGACGAGGCGGCTGCGGCCGCTCCGGCCGCCGACTCGGCCGAGGCTGCGGCGATCACCGAGGTCGGCGCTGAGTAAGAAGTACGCGAACACGGCGGCGCGGTCGGCGGAGCTCTCGGGCTCCGTGCCGCGCCGCCGTTCTGCGGTCGCACCGCCGCTCGGCGTCCAGCGCACGGTGCTGCCCGGCGGCGTCCGGGTGGTCACCGAGTTCGTCCCCGGCGTGCGCTCCGCCTCGGTCGGGGTGTGGGTCGCGGTCGGATCACGCGACGAGGGGCGCACCGTCGCCGGCGCCGCCCACTTCCTCGAGCACCTGTTGTTCAAGGCGACGCCCACCCGGACCGCGCTCGACATCGCACAGGTCATGGACGGCGTCGGCGGTGAACTGAACGCGTTCACCTCCAAGGAGAACACCTGCTTCTACGCGCACGTGCTCGACGAGGACCTGCACCTCGGACTGGACCTCGTCGCCGACGTGGTGCTGCGGGGACTGTGTCGATCGGCGGACGTGGACGTCGAGCGGCAGGTGGTGCTCGAGGAGATCGCCATGCGCGACGACGACCCGGAGGATCTGCTGGGCGATGCGTTCCTCACCGCCCTGTTCGGTGACCATCCGGTGGGTCGTCCCGTGATCGGCTCGAGCGACTCGATCGAATCGATGACCCGTCGACAACTCCACTCGTTCCACACTCGTCGGTACACCCCGGACCGCATGGTGGTCGCCGTGGCCGGCAACGTCGACCACGAGGACGTCGTGTCGGGTGTTCGCCGTGCGTTCGGCGACCGACTCGACGTGTCCGCCGACCCCGCCCCGCGCCGGGACGCGCGCCGACCCGTCCTCGCGAGTCCGACGCTGAGCCTCACCACCCGCGACAGCGAGCAGGCGCACCTCTGCCTGGGGATGCAGGCCTACGGCCGGTACGAGGGCCACCGCTGGGCCCTGTCCGTGCTCAACACCGCGATCGGTGGCGGCCTGAGTTCGCGGCTCTTCCAGAGCATCCGCGAGGAGCGCGGTCTGGCGTACTCCGTCTACTCGTCGGTGGACACCTTCGCCGACACGGGCGCGTTCTCGGTGTACGCCGGGTGCCAGCCCGAGAACCTCGCCGAGGTCGCCGACACGGTGCGCCACGTGCTCGCCGACGTGGCCGCGCACGGCATCACCGACGCCGAGTGTGCGCGGGCGAAGGGGTCGATGCGGGGGAGTCTGGTTCTGGGACTGGAGGATTCGGGGTCCCGGATGAACCGCATCGGTCGCAGCGAGCTCAACTACGGCAACCACCGCTCGGTCGAGGAGACACTCCGCCGCATCGACGACGTCACCCTCGACGACGTCCGTGCAGTCGCCGAGGACCTGCTGCGACGCCCCATGGCGGCCGCCGTCGTCGGCCCCTACGACCGGGTGTCGGAGCTGCCCCGCGCGGTGCGGGGCGCGGTGCGCCGGTAGCGCACCCGGCCGTCAGGCCAGGTGAACGGTGGCGGTGGCCTTGTGGCCGAGGATGCGCTTGCCCGCGCACCGGGCGTCGATGGACACGACGGCGGTGCG
Organism: Rhodococcoides corynebacterioides; assembly: GCF_019834675.1. Taxonomy (GTDB): domain Bacteria; phylum Actinomycetota; class Actinomycetes; order Mycobacteriales; family Mycobacteriaceae; genus Rhodococcoides; species Rhodococcoides corynebacterioides_A. The sequence continues at coordinate 89,132 of NZ_JABUBU010000009.1, forward strand.
GGTCTCGGCGTCGAGGGATTTGACGGTGCCGTCGATGGTCACCTCGGTGTGGCCCACGGGCGGCACCAGGACCGGGCTGGTGAAGCGCACGGTGCTGTCCTTCAGCGCGCCGGGATCGCCCACCCATTCCGAGACGAAGCCCGTGCCGAGACCCATCGTCAGCATGCCGTGCGCGACCACGGTCTCGAGGCCGAGCATGGCGGCGAACGAGTCGCTCCAGTGCACGGGATTGTTGTCACCCACCACACCGGCGTAGTTGATCAGGTCGCCGCGCGTGAGGGACACCGTCCGTCGGGGCAGCACGTCGCCGACGGACACGTCCTCGAACCGACGGGTGGGGGACCCGCGGAAGGGGACCCGAACGGGCGGGTCGTAGGACGCCTCGAGGTCGTCGCCGTCGGGGTTGGTGGTCGGCTCGTCGCCGGACGCGAGGTCGGGGCCGAACATGCCCGCCATGACCATGCCGCGCGCGGCGTCCTCGATCGCGCGGTCGCCGTCTGTCGGCCGATCGATGAGCAGCGTGGTGTAGGTGACCTGCGCGAGCTCGTTGCGCTGGTTCGTCAGGACCGTCTTGGTCACCATCGAGCCGCGACCGGCGACCTTGCGGAACGAGTCGAGGGACACGTCGCACGTCAGGCGGTCGCCCGCGAGCACCGGGCCGTAGTACTCGACGTACTGGTCCGTCTGCAGCATGCGGGTGAGGTCGTATCCGGCGGCGATGCGGCCGAGCAGCTTCTGCTGCGCCAGGATGCCGACCAGCGAGAAGAACGTCGGCGGCGCCATCAGCGCGGGGTATCCGCGGTCGGCGGCCCCCTCCTCGGTCCAGTGCACCGGGTGGAAGTCGCGCACGGCCTTGGCGTACTCCCGCACCTTCTCGCGGCCCACCTCGTAGTGGTCGTCGGCGCGGTAGTGGTACCCGACCATGTCCATCGCGTGCTGCGCGGGGTCGTTCTCCTGCGTAGCCGGTGCGTCGGCCAGGGTCTCGGCGGTCATGGTCGCGAACGTACCGAGACTGTCGACGCCGGTTCGACCACCTCGACGGTTGTTCACCGGATTCACAGCGCGAGAACTCACGGTTTGTCAACGGCGACGAAACGGGGACGTTCCCCGATTTCCGCGTCGCGGGCGTCGGCTGCCAGAGTGGGCCGGTGACCCCCGAGATCGACCCTCTGCAGCGCACCCCACTGCACACCGCCGCCGCGCGCCGACTGGACCACGCCGAGTTCGCCCGACCGGTCCTGATCGACGGCCTCTGGCGGACCGGCGAATCCGGCCGATCGCGCCCGGTGATCGACCCGGCCACCGGGCAGACCCTCGTCGTCCTCGACGACGCGTCGACGAACGACGCGCGGGCGGCGGTCCGAGCGGCGCGTCGCGCGTTCGACGACGGGACCTGGTCCGCGGTGTCCGCGCAGGCCGAGCGGTGCGCGGTGCTGCGCCGCACGGCCGACGTCCTGCTGCGTGACCGCGAGACGATCGCCGAGGTGGAGACGCTCGACACCGGCAAGACGCTCGCCGAGGCTCGGATCGACGTCGCCGACGTCGTCGCGGTGCTGCGCTACTACGCGGACCTGGCCGAGCGACCCGGCGATCGCGTGGTCGACGTCGGTGATCCGGCGGTGCTCTCGCGGGTGGTCCGGGAGCCCGCCGGGGTCTGCGTCGCGATCGCTCCGTGGAACTACCCGCTGCTCCAGATGTCGTGGAAAGTGGCTCCGGCCCTGGCGGCGGGCTGCACCACGGTGCTCAAGCCGAGCGAGGTCACGCCCCTGTCGACGGTGCTCTTCGCGCGGGCACTGCAGGAAGCGGGGGCGCCGGCGGGCGTCGTCAACCTGGTGCACGGGTCCGGCGCGGAGGTGGGGGCGGCCCTGACCGCGGATCCGGACGTCGACCTGGTGTCCTTCACCGGCGGCGCGGCGACCGGTACGACGATCCTGCAAGCGACGGCTCCGCTGCTGACGCGGGTCGCGCTGGAGCTCGGGGGTAAGAATCCGCACGTGGTCTTCGCCGACGCCGCGGGCCCCGACCGTCTCGATGCGACCGTCGACCGCGTGCTCACCGGCGTCTTCCTGCACTCCGGCCAGGTCTGCTCCGCGGGGACGCGGCTGATCGTCGAGGAGTCGGTGGCCGATCGGGTGGTCGACGAGGTGGTGCGCCGCGCGGAGGCGATCGTGCTCGGTCCGGGCCTCGAGCCGTCGAGCGAGGCCGGGCCGTTGGTGTCGACCGCGCACCGCGAGGCCGTGCAGCGGTACGTCGACGGCGCGATCGCCGAGGGTGCGGTGCTGCGGTGCGGGGGCGAGGCGCCCACCGACCCTCGCCTCGTCGCCGGCTCGTTCTACCGTCCGACCGTCCTCGACCGCTGCGATCGCGAGATGACCGTGGTGCGAGAGGAGACCTTCGGCCCGGTGCTCACGGTGGAGCGGTTCGTCGACGAGGCCGAGGCGCTGCGCCTGGCCAACGACACTCGGTACGGTCTGGCCGCCGGCGTGGCGGCGGCGGACCCGTCGCGCGCGGAGCGTATGGCGCGCGGTCTGCGACACGGAACGGTGTGGGTGAACGACTTCGGGCCCTACACCCCCGCGGCCGAGTGGGGCGGCTTCGGCCGGTCCGGTCACGGCCGTGAACTGGGCCCGTCCGGTCTGCACGAATACCAGCAGCTCAAGCACGTCTGGACCCACTCCGCGGCGCCGCCGGCCGGGTGGTTCGGTCGCGGGTCCGACGAGCAGGGCTCCGAGGTGGGTCTCGAGAAGAGTCTCGACGAGCAAAACAAACCGTGAGTACACTCGCCGATCACAGAACCGTCCTCCGGACGGTGAACGGGATCGACGAGAGTGGCTTCGCATGTCCATCGGCACCAACGGCATCGCACGTGCGGCAGCGCATCGACGGGTCGGCGCGTCGACGGTCGCCCTCGACACCGCGTCGCGGCGGCACGTCCGGTCGACCGCCTACCTGGTCGACGGCGACGCCGTCACGTACGGGGAACTCTTCGCGGTCGTGCGTCGCCGCGCCGCGGCCGTACGCCGCCGACACGGCGCCCACCCTGCGGCACCGCTGGCACTGATCGCCGACTCGTCGGTCGACGCGGTGGCCGACCTGCTCGCCGTGCTGTCCGCCGGACACGTCGCACTCGTCCTCGACGCGCGGTGGCCCCCGGCGGCCCGCGAGGCGGTGTCGACCGCGCACGGCGCGGTCGCGCTGGGGCAGACCGCGGCCCCCGACGAGGACGTCGACGGCTCCGTCGTGTGGTGGGACGAGGCGCTCTGGCACGGCGACGACGAGTCCGCGGGAGCCCCGACGGCACTGGACTGGTGGCGTACCGCGGTGGTGGTCGGCGGTGCGGGGCACGGCGCGATCCACACGCACGAGGAAGTGCACGTGGCCGCGTGCGACCTCGCGCGACGGGCGGGACTGGGGCCGGGAACGGTGTTCGACCTCCCGGCGTCCGTCGCGACGCTCACCGGACTGGTGGCGCTGCTGGCGGGTCTGACCGCCGGCGCCACCGTGGTCGGGCACCCCGACCCCCGCTGACACCGGACCGCGTTCCGGTTCGATCGACCCCGTGAAACCGGATCTCCGAAACCTCGGGCTGTGACAAACCGACTTTCGGTACGATAAAACGGTCATACGAGTCGAACAGACGAAACATGATCGGTGGTCCTCATGAGTCTCGACAATGTCCGCGTCGTGTCGCACGTCGAGCCGCGTCGTCGGATCTCGGCGACGATCTCCGCGCCGATGTCTGCGACTCCTGCGCCCGACGACGCGACGACGGACCCCGCCGTGTTCGCCCGTATCGCCCGCGTGGCGCGTCGTGATCCCGCGGCCGTCGCGATCACGACGCCCGGCCGGTCCATCACCTACGGTGAGCTCACGGCCGCGGCGCGCCGGGGCGCGGCAGGCCTGACGGCCGCCCACGGCGTCGGCGGGGCGGAGTCCGTTCCGATCGCGACGGTGGCGGAGTCCACCGTGGAGACGCTGATCGCGGCGTGCGGCGTCCTGGCCTCCGGCCATCCGCTGGTCCTCCTCGACGACCGGCTGCCGCCTGCGAAGCGCGCCGCCGTCGTGCGGTCCGCCGGTGCCGTCGTCGTGCGGTCCGACGAGATCGAGGGCGCCACCGAGGGGCCGGTGGTCGGGCGCGTCGAGCGTGGCCAGGCCGCGATGTTGTGCTTCACCTCCGGCTCGACCGGCGATCCCAAGGGTGTCGTCCTCGACCACGGCGGGGTCGCGAGCAAGGCCGACGACCTTCGTGCCGCGGTGGAGCTGACCCCGGCCGACGTGGTGGGTTGCCTTCTCCCCGTGTCCTTCGGCGCGGGGATCACAGCGGTCCTCGCGGGGCTGCTCGCCGGCGCCACGGTCGCGGTGGTCGATCCGCGGGTGTCCGACCCGGACCGGCTCGGGGCGTGGCTGCGTGAGGTCGGCGCCACCACCCTCCACGCCTCGGTGGCGTTGGTGCGGTCGCTGTCCGCCGGGGCCGACCCCGATGGGGACGACGCGTCCACCCGTCCGGACGGCGTCCGCACCGTGGTGACCTACGGTGAGCCGCTGCTCGGGGTGGACGTGGACCGGTGCCGGCGAGCGCTCGCCCCGGCCGCGGAGATGCTGAACTGGTACGCCGTCACCGAGTGCGGCGTGGTGGCGTACGCACGGCTCGCGCCGACCGATCCGGTGCCCGAGGGTCGGGTCCTCGCCGGTCGGGCCGTGCCGGGCCGGTGGCTCGACATCGTGGACGAGGTCGGTCGATCCGTGCCCACCGGGGACCCGGGTGAGGTGATCGTCCGCGGCGGTCGGCCCGCCGTCGGCTACCTCGGTCGCGACTCCGAGCGGTTCGGCGTCGACGCCGAGGGTGTGCCCTTCTTCCGCACCGGAGACCGCGGCCGGGTGGGTGACGACGGTGAGCTGCACCTGCTCGGTCGCCTCGACGACGCGGTGAAGATCCGCGGGTACCTGGTGGAGCCGGGGGAGGTGGCCGCAGCGGTGTCCACGGTGGACGGTGTCGCCGACGTCGTCGTCGTGTCGACGCAGGTCGACGACCGCACCGAGCTCGTGGCCTACGTCGCGTGCGCGAGCGGCCGGGACGCCGAGCAGGTGGTGCGCGCGGTCCGGACGGCGGCCGGTGATCGGCTGCCGCCGTGGATGCACCCCCGGTTCGTCGTTCCCCTCGATCGCATCCCCCGCACCTCCCGCGGCAAGGTCGACCGCGCCGCGCTTCCGGCACCGGCGGTGGCGTCGTCGTCGCCACGCACCCGGACGTCGTCGTCGCTCACGGTCGTGGCCACCGCCGAACTGGTCGGCACGTCGCTCGGCGTCGGCGTCGATCTCGACGACGACCTGGTGGCCGCGGGCGCGGACTCCCTGTCCTTCGTCCGGATGGCCACGATGGTGCGCGAGCGGTTCCACGTCGAGCTCGACCCGGCGCGCGTCGCGGCGGAGCCGACGATCCGCGCGATCGCGGATCTGATCGACGAGACCACGCGGGCGGGGTCGCGCAGTCGACGCGGCACCGGTGTCCTGGTTCCCCTGCGCGAGACCGGCTCCGGGGTGCCGCTGGTCGTGGTCACCGGCGCGGGCGCGCCCGCCGTCTCCCTGATCCCGCTGGTGCGCCGGCTCGATCCCGATCGCCCCGTCTACGGCGTGCAGGCGCACGGACTCGAGTCGCGGGGGCGGCCGGACCGCACCGTGCGGGCCGCCGCGCAGCGCTACGTCGACCGTCTGCGGGAGGTCCGTGCCGCCGGCCCGTACGCCCTGGCCGGACACTCCATGGGCGGCATCGTCGCCCTCGAGATGGCGTCCCTGCTCCGTGACGCGGGTGAGGACGTGGTCGACGTGATCGTGATCGACAGTCGACTGACCACCACGCTGCTCGACGGGGTCGGTGCCGCGGAGGCCGTCGACCGGAACGCCGACGCGACCGCCGCCGGTGTGGACCCCGACGCGGTGTACGAGAAGCTGCGTCTGTCGCTACCGGCGCTCCTGCGGATCCGACTGCAGATGATGGTGGCCGGGTACGTCACGTTCGCCCCCATCACCCAGTGGATGCTGTTCTACAACAAGGGGTTGCGCATGTTGGCGCGGCACACGCCGCGACCCTGGGCCGGGTCGATGACGCTGCTGCGCACCGCCGGGAACGAGCAGGACGCGCGGGTGTGGAGCCGAGTGGTGACCGGGCGCATCCGCGTGGCCGACGTCCCCGGATCGCACACCGACCTGCTGCGCGACCCGCACGTGGAGTCGGTGGCGAACGAGATCGAGCGTGCGCTCGCCGGCGCCCCGGTTACCGACGTCACGGTCCCGGCGCGCTGACAATCGGCGGGGTCGGCGGGCACACTGTGTCGCGTGACGCCCGAGACGCATCCCACCGCCGAGCACGCGCGCCTCGCGGAGTCGCCGGGGGACCGCGGTGCGTGGCGCACCTGGGGCCCGTATCTCGCCGGGCGCCAGTGGGGGACCGTGCGCGAGGACTACTCGGCGGACGGCGACGCGTGGAACTCGTTTCCGTTCGATCACGCTCGGTCGCGGGCCTATCGGTGGGGCGAAGACGGGCTCGGGGGTATCTGCGATCGCTTCGGGTTTCTCAATTTCGCCGTGGCGCTGTGGAATCGGCGTGACCCGATTCTCAAGGAGCGGCTGTTCGGTCTGACCAACGGTGAGGGCAACCACGGGGAGGACGCCAAGGAGTACTGGTGGGCGATCGACGGCACGCCCACGCACAGCTGGATGTCGTGGCTCTACCGGTATCCGCAGGCCGAGTACCCGTACGAGCAGCTGCGCAGCGTCAACGCCGGCCGATCGCGCATGGAGCGCGAGTACGAGTTGGCCGACACCGGGGTCCTCGACGACAACCGCTTCTTCGACGTCACGGTGGAGTACGCCAAGGCCTCGCCCGACGACGTGTGCATCGTGATCGCGGTGACCAACCACGGCCCGGAGGCCGCGTCGGTCGACGTGGTGCCGCAGTTGTGGCTGCGCAACACCTGGGCGTGGGGCCGCGACGAGCGCACCGCGTCCATCGTCGACGCCACCGACGACGTCCTGCCGGGGGCGCTGTCCGCGGTGCGCGTGGACCACGAGTTCCTCGGCCGGTACTACCTCGCGGCGGAGGGGTCACCGCGAGTGTTGTTCTGCGACAACGAGACCGACGCGGTGGGGCTGTTCGGGGCCGAGAGCAACCGCTCGCGGTGGACGAAAGACGGCATCGACCGGGCGATCGTGCGCGGTGAGGACGACGCGGTCAATCCGGACGGGGTGGGCACGAAGTGCGCGTTCCACTACCCGATGGAGGACGTCGCGCCGGGGGAGACGCGTCGGGTGTCCCTGCGCCTGACGACGTCCATGCCCGACGCCGCCACGTTCGGCCCGTCGTTCGAGGTGGTGCGCACCGATCGCCGTGCGGAGGCGGATCGGTTCTACGACCACGTGATCGGGCCGTCGCTCTCGGACGCGGACCGCCACGTCGCGCGCCGTGCCTACGCCGGGCTGCTCTGGTGCAAGCAGCTCTACCGCTACGACGTGGCCGACTGGGCGGAGGGCGATCCGGTGGGATCGCCGGCGCCGGAGTCGCGTCGGTCGGCGACCGCGCGGAACGCGGCGTGGTCGCATTTCTCGCTCGCGGACGTCGTCTCGATGCCCGACGAGTGGGAGTACCCGTGGTTCGCGGCGTGGGATCTGGCGTTCCACACCATTCCGCTGGCGCACGTCGACCCGGACTTCGCCAAGGAGCAGCTGGTGCTGATGTGCCGCGAATGGGCGATGCACCCCAACGGGCAGCTCCCGGCCTACGAATGGGCATTCGGCGACGTCAACCCGCCCGTGCACGCGTGGGCGGTGTGGCAGGTCTACCGGATCGACGGCCACCGCGACCGGGAGTTCCTGGTGCGGGTCTTCACCAAGCTGTTGCTGAACTTCTCGTGGTGGGTCAACCGGAAGGACGCCGACGGCTCCAACATCTTCGAGGGCGGCTTCCTCGGGATGGACAACATCGGGCTGTTCAACCGGTCCGAACCGCTGCCGCCCGGGTTCCGGCTCGAACAGTCCGACGCCACCAGCTGGATGGCGTTCTACTGCCAGCAGATGTTCAAGATCGCCGTCGAACTCGCACGGTACGACTCCGCGTGGGACGACGCCGCCACCAAGTTCTTCGCCCACTTCCTGTCCATCGCGGACGCGGTGCGGACGTTCGGGTCCGCGCGACTGTCGTTGTGGCACGAGGAGGACGGGTTCTTCTACGACGTGCTGGCGCCGCCCAACGGCGAGCCCGTCCCGCTGCGGGTGCGGTCGATGGTGGGGCTGCTGCCGATCCTCGGCGCGACCGAGGTGCCCGACTGGGTCGGACGCGAGTGCCCCGACCTCGCGGCGCGTCTGCGGTGGCTGCAGCACCGGCGGCCCGGGCTGACCAGCGCGATGATGAGTCGGCGGGACGAGTCCGGAACGTGGCGGATGCTGCTCGCCCTCGTGGACCCGGTGCGGCTGCGTCGCATGCTCGAGCGGATGTTCGACCCCGCGGAGTTCCTGTCCCCGCACGGCATCCGGTCGCTCTCGGCGTCGTATCGCGACGGGTTGTCGATGGACGTGGACGGGCGGGCGTTGTCCATCGAATACGAACCGGGGGAGTCGCGCACCGAGATGTTCGGCGGCAACTCCAATTGGCGTGGGCCCGTGTGGTTCCCGGTCAACGTTCTGCTCGCGGACAAGCTGCGCGCCTACGGCCGCTACTTCGGCGACAGCTTCACCGTCGAGATTCCCACCGGCTCCGGGCGGGCGCACACGCTGGCCGAGGCGGCCACGGTCATCGAGACGGGGCTGGCCGATCTGTTCCGACCCGTCGACGGGCGTCGTCCTGCGGACGGCGAGCGCATCGAGGCCTCGATCGATCCGCTGTGGGCGAGCCACCCGACCTTCAACGAGTTCTTCGACGGCGACACCGGTGAGGGACTGGGCGCCAGTCATCAGACCGGGTGGACGGCGCTGGTGGCCCACCTGCTGAACCCCCGCGTTCCCACCCCGCCCACCGGTTCCGGCTGACCTGTCCGCGACGCGTATTACGGTGGCCCCATGCAGATCCACGGTGCCGTCCTCGAGCAGATCGGCCGGAGTCGACCGTTCGCCGACTCCCGCCCGCTGACCGTGTCGACCCTCGAGCTCGACCCGCCCGGTGCGGGCGAGATCCTGGTCCGCATCGAGGCGGCGGGGCTGTGCCACTCCGACCTCTCCGTGGTCGACGGCAACCGGGTGCGCCCGGTGCCGATGCTGCTCGGGCACGAGGCCGCGGGCATCGTCGAGGAGGTCGGCGACGGCGTCGACCTGCCCGTCGGTACCCGCGTGGTGATGACCTTCCTGCCGCGGTGCGGTGACTGCGCCGGCTGTCGGTCCGAGGGACGCACCCCGTGCATCCCCGGCAGCGCCGCGAACAACGCCGGGACGCTGCTCGGGGGCGACGTCCGGCTGCGCCGCGACGGCGAGACCGTCGCCCACCATCTCGGAGTGTCGGGATTCGCGACGCACGCCGTCGTGGACCGTCGGTCGGTGGTGCCGGTGGGTGACGACGTCCCACCCGCCGTCGCCGCGGTGCTCGGCTGCGCCGTCCTCACCGGCGGCGGCGCCGTCCTGAACGCGGCCGACCCGGCGCCGGGGAAGTCGATCATGGTGGTCGGACTGGGCGGGGTCGGGATGGCCGCCGTGCTGACGGCCGCGTCGCTCGGCCACGGCGAGGTCATCGGGGTGGACGCGATGGAGGACAAGCTCGACATCGCCACGGAGCTCGGCGCGACGGCCGTCTACACCCCGGATCGCTTGGCGGAGGCCGGGATCCGCGCCGACATCGTCATCGAGGCCGCGGGCAACGCTCGGGCGTTCGAGACGGCGTTCGCCGCGACGGCTCCCGGTGGCACCACCGTGACCGTGGGGCTGCCGTCACCCGACGCGCGGTCGTCGCTCTCCCCGCTGACCATGGTGGCCGAGGCGCGCACCATCGTCGGCAGCTACCTCGGCTCGGCGGTGCCGGAACGCGACATCCCGCTGTACGAACGGATGTGGCGTGAGGGGCGTCTGCCGGTGGAGAAGCTCGTCTCGTCGCGCATCACCCTCGACGAGATCAACGAGGGGATGGACCAGCTGGCCGAGGGACGCGCGATCCGTCAGGTCATCGAATTCCCGGCGGTCGACGGCCACTAGGCTGGCCGACGACCGTTCACCAACACAAGGGATCGATACCACGTGGCTGACACCATCGCCGTCGGAGTTCTGGGAGCAGCCGGAAAGGTGGGGGCCGCGGTGTGCGAGGCCGTCGACGCGGCCCCGGACACCACCCTGGTCGCCCGGGTCGACAAGGGCGACCGCATCGAGACGTTCGCCGAACAGGGCGCGTCGGTGGTCGTCGACTTCACCCATCCCGACGTGGTCATGGACAACCTCGAGTACCTCATCGGTGCGGGCATCCACGCCGTCGTCGGCACCACCGGGTTCGACGAGGAGCGCCTCGATCGCGTGCGGGGCTGGCTCGAGGCGTCCCCCGGCACCGGCGCGCTGATCGCGCCGAACTTCGCCATCGGCGCCGTCCTGTGCATGGCCTTCGCGCAGCAGGCCGCGCGCTTCTTCGACTCCGTCGAGGTGGTCGAACTGCATCACCCGAACAAGGCCGACGCCCCGTCGGGAACGGCGTACCGCACCGCTGCCCTGATCGCCGAGGCGCGCGCCGCCGCCGGCGTGGGGCCGAGCCCGGACGCCACCAGCACCGAGTTCGACGGAGCGCGCGGTGCGGACGTCGACGGCGTTCGCGTGCACTCCGTGCGTCTCGCCGGACTGGTGGCGCACCAGGAGGTGTTGCTGGGAACGCAAGGTGAGACCCTCACGATCCGCCACGATTCGCTCGACCGCACCTCGTTCACCCCGGGCGTGCTGCTCGGCGTGCGGAGCATCGCGTCGCGCCCCGGTCTGACGTTGGGCATCGAGCCGCTCATGGACCTGCGATGAGCCGGAACACCCGCGTCGTCACCGTCATCGCGGTGCTCGTCGTCGTCCTCGGCGTCTACTTCGTTCTTCTCGGCGGGCGGGGCTTCGAACTGATCCGGCTCGGCACTCCGGTGGGGATCGGGCTCGGTATCGGGGTTCTGCTGTTGCCCCTGATCGGGTTGTGGATCGTCGGCGCCACGCTGGTCGCCGGTTTCCGGCACCAGCACCTGGCGCAGCGCGCGCGCGACGAGGGCCGCGAACTCGACGTCGACGATCTGCCGCGCATGCCCTCCGGGCGGATCCAGCGCGATGCCGCCGACGAGTTGTTCGCGCGCGTCAAGGCGGAATACGAAGCGGCGCCGGACGACTGGATCACCAACTACCGCCTCGCGCGGGCGTACGACTACGCCGGCGACCGGTCGCGAGCCCGCGACATCATGCGGCGCGCCGTGGAACTCGAGCGAGCCGAGGGCGCGTGAGCACCCTCCTGGTGGTGCACCACACGCCGTCACCGCACTGCCAGGCCATGTTCGAGGCCGTGCTGCGCGGCGCCACCGATCCCGAGATCCAGGGGGTCGAGGTGGTCCGCCGCGCCGCGCTGTCGGTCTCCGCCAGCGACTTCCTCGCGGCGGACGGCTACGTGCTGGGGAGCCCCGCGAACCTCGGTTCGATCTCCGGCGCTCTGAAGCACGCCTTCGACGGGTCCTACTACCAGATTCTCGACTCCACCCGAGGCCGACCGTTCGGGCTCTACCTCCACGGCAACGAGGGAGTGGAGGGCGCCGAACGCGCGATCGACTCCATCACCACCGGACTCGGGTGGACCAAGGCCGCCGACTACGTCGCGATCTCGAACAAGCCCACCGCGCAGGACCTCGAGGCGTGCTGGGAGTTGGGCGCGACCGTGGCCGCCTCGCTGATGGACTGACCGCCGCGTCACCCCGCCTTCCGGTGTCGCATGGGGAGCGGTTGCGCCGGGGGTCTCGACCGGTAGGTGTGGCCGGTGGGGGTGCGGAACTCCACGGTGTGGACGTCTGCGTGGGCGCCGGTGCCGTCGGTGTCGTCGGTTCTGGTGGTGGCCCAGCCGTCGCCCTGCTTGGCGAGGTTGCACGCCGCGCACAGTCCGAGGCCGTTGTCGGCGGTGGTGGGTCCGCCGTCCTCGTGCGGGGTGATGTGGTCGTGATGCCGGATCGGGGCGTCGCACCACGGGGTGCGGCAGGTGCGGTCCCGCAGGTCGATCAACCGGGCCAAGCCGGTGGGGAAGCACCGGGCGACGGACTCCACGGCGGTGAGCTGCCCGTCGGTGGGGCGGGCGTAGAGCTTCCGCAGCGTCACCGCGGTGTCGGAGTCCACGGCGTCGTGAATCCACTCCCGTGCTGCCGCGGCGGGGATCGGCCCGTGCCCGGGGACCTCGGCGGGGATGTCGCTGCCGCCGAAAAGACTCTGGTCGGAGATCACGACCTGCACCGCCACCGGCGGGCTCAGGGGGTGGGCGAGTCCGATGGTCCGCTCGACGAGCAGGTCCGCCATGACCTGGTCGCGGGTGCGGCCGTCGGCGTCGCCGGTGGCGATGAGGGTGTCGGCGTCCCGCCGCAGGGTGGCCCAGACGCAGACGGCGCGGTCCATCGGCAGCAGGGCGCCGAGGTGGCCCATGAAGTCCGGCGCGGGGCGGACACTCACGCGGCGGTGCTGAACGCCGCGGGCTTTGCGGCGGGCGACGGCGGCGGCGTCGAGTTCGGCGGCCAGGCGTGCGGCCATCGCCGCGACGGTGCTGTCGCCCTTGCCGGTGAGGACGGTGGGGTCGGCGCAGAGCCGTTCGTCGACGATCCGGCGGTCGTCGGCGGTCAGGCAGGCGGTTTCGCGGACCAGGATCGTCGCTCGCCATTCGGAGAGGTCCCCGCGGCGCAGTTGTCCCAACGTGTGGGGCATGTCGGCGGTGAGGGCGCGGGCGAGGCCGAGGTGGGTGGTGCCGCGGTGTGGTGAGTCCTTCCGGGCGAGTCCGATCTGGGTGGCGATGCCGGTGTTCCACCGGGCGGCGGGTCGCCCAGCGTCGCGCCGCCCGCGTCGGATGGTGTCGGCCACCTGAGTGGTGAGGACCGCTTGCGCCCCCGCGGCGGCGGCTTTCAGCTCCTCGAGCGCGGTGATGGTCTCGACCGCCGCAGCGGCGTCGTCGATCCCGCCCTCGGACTCGGCACCGCTCACCGCGATGGCAGCGATGCGGCTCAGGAACCGTCGAATGTCGTTCGGCGACAACCCGTCACCACATGATCCGTCGTCCACGTGAATCCCCCCGATCTCGTGTCACCGACACCATGACACAGGGGTCCGACAGACGACGCGGGCCGCGTGGTCGGGCTACTCCGGCACGGTCAAGGGCGAGTCCGGGTCGGCCGGTTCCGCCACGAAGGGCGGCGGATCGGTCGGGTCGAAGGAGCTCGGGAGGGTGGCACAGGTGGCGCCGGGTTCGGGAAAGGTGTTGGGGTTCAGGCGCAGTGCGGTGACGAACCGATCGATGCGCTCGTCGTCGGCGTCGTCCACCTGGAGCCGGTGACCCCAGGACTGCAGGGAGATGGGTCGCTCCAACCCGGGGTAGGGCGACATCATCGTGTACGGCACCCCGTCGACGCGCCGAGCCAGGTCGGCCACGGCGTCGTCGTCGAGGGAGTCGGGGTCGTACGCGATCCACACCGCCCCGTGCTCGAGCGAATGCACCATGTTCTCGGTGCGCACCGGCACCGGGTAGACGACGCCCGTGCAGGTGGCCCACGCACCGTCGTGCCGTCCGCCCATCGGCGGCGAATAGCGGTACGACACACGGTAGTCCGGCAACACGTGATAGGCGGGTGGGTACTCCACCACCTCGATCCCCGGCAACGCCAGGGACGGATCGGGATTGTCGGCGGTGGGCACCCACGCGTCGGGCACGGCGCGCCCGGCCACCTCGGTGCTGCAGGCCGTCGTCGCGATCAGGACGGCGGCGAGCAGCAGTGCGGCGCGTGTCATGCCGCTCACCCTGCCAGGCCCGACCCGACCGTCGCGACGCAGAAGACCCGGCGGAACGGGAAGAACGTCGTTCCGTCCGCCCGAGCCGGGTACTCCCGGCGCAGCCGCTCCGCCAGTTCGGCCTCGAACTCCCGTCGGCCGTCGTCGTCGAGCACGTCGAACACCGGGGTCAGGGCCGTGCCTCGCATCCACTCCAGTACGGGGTCGGGTCCCGAGAGCTGCTGGACGTAGGTGGTCTCCCACGCGTCGACCGCGCAGCCGTGCTCGGTGAGAAGCGCGGCGTAGTCGGCGGGATCGTCCACGGCGTCGTCGTGGCGCAGCAGTCCCGCGGGAAGTCGATCGGACCACCCGGCCGACTCCGCGACCTCCCGCAGGGCACGGTGCGACGGTGCCCCGAAATTGCCCGGCATCTGCACCGCGATCACGGCGCCGCGGGGTAGTGCGCGGGCCCACGCGCCCAGCAGCTCGCGGTGTTCCGGAACCCACTGCAGGAGAGCGTTGGACACCACCAGGTCGGTGTCCTCGGTGGGCGTCCAGTCGCGCACGTCGCCCTGCTCGGCCGCGAGCCCGGTGCGGCGCGCTGCGGCCACCATCTCGGCGGACGAGTCGAGGGCGTCGAGAGCGGCGTCGGGCCACCGGTCGGCGAGCAGCCGGGTGGAGTTACCGGGCCCGCATCCGAGGTCGACGATGCGCCGAGGCGCGTCGAGGTCCACCCGGGCGATCAGCTCGACGAACGGTCGATGACGATGGTCGGCGTACCGCAGATACTGCGACGGGTTCCACATGGGCGCCTCCGTGGTCTGCTCAGCCTTACAGTACGACCGTACTGCAATACATGCCCGAGGAGGGTCCGTTCGGTGACGACGCCCGGTGTTCCGGCCTTGGTGACGGCCGGACTGATGTGGGGCACGGGGGGAGTGCTCGGCACCGCCTTCGGCGCGGCGGCGGACCTGCCGTCCACGGCGGTCGCGGCCTGTCGGCTCGGGGGCGGGGGCGTCCTGCTGGTCCTGTACGCCGTCGCCGGTGGACTCGGGCGACCGCACGGCACGGCCGCGTACCGCCGCATCGCGATCATCGGGGCGCTGGCCGCGGTATTCCAGGGCGCGTACTTCGCCGCCACCTCGCTGCTGGGCGTGGCCGCGGCGACGCTGGTGGCCATCGGGTCGGCTCCGGTGGTCTGCGTGGCCGTCGAATCGTTCACCGATCGACGACGCCCCGATCCCGTCGCCGTCCGCACGGTGGCGGTGGGGGTGATCGGACTGGTGTTCCTGGTGGGCGCGCCCGCGGACGTGCCGACGACGACCGCGGTGGTGGGCGCGGCGACGGCGCTGCTCTCCGGCACGTCGTTCGCCGCCATCACGTTGGTGGGACGACGTCCGGTCGCGGGACTGTCGGAATCGGCGATGACGGGGTGGTCCTTCCTCCTGGGCGGCGCGATCCTCGTGGCGGTGCTGGGGCCGACGGGCGGACTCCGCGCGCCGACGGTGACGGCGACGGCAGTGGTCCTGCTGCTGGCACTGGCGGTGATCCCGACCGCGGCCGCCTACACGTTCTGGTTCCGCGGACTCCGCACGGCACCGGCGTCCACGGCGACGGTGATCGGGTTGCTGGAACCGCTCACGGGTACGGTGCTGGCCATGATCGTGCTGGGCGAGCGGCTGACGCTCGTCGGTCTCGTCGGAGCCGCGTTGTTGCTGGTGGCGGTGGTCGACACGAGTCGTCCGCGGACCGTCCGTGCGTGAGGTCTCGGCCGCCGCGGCGCGGCGGATCGCGGTGGCCGCCCAGGGCTTCGGCCGGCTGCGGCCCACGTCGTCCGGTCGGCGCGCCGTGTCGTCGGTGCTCGCGACGACCCGTCTGCTGCAGATCGATTCCGTGGCCGCCGCCGTCCGCGCCCACTACGCGCCCGTGTTCAGCCGCGTCGGTCCCTACGACCGTGCCGCGCTGGACACCGCCGCGTGGTCGAACACGGCCCGATCCCCACGCCTGATGGTCGAGTACTGGGCGCACGAGGCCGCGTTCGTCCCCGTCGAGGACTGGCCCTTGCTGCGGTGGCGCATGGACCGCTACGTGCACGGCCGGTGGGGCGGCGCGCAGCGCGTCGCCGAACGCCACCCCCGCCTGGTCGACGACGTCCTGGACGCGATCCGCGACGGCGGCCCCGCGACCGCACGGGACCTCGAGGTGGCGCTCGATCGTCGGCGCCCCGGGCCCAAGGGGCCCTGGTGGGACCACAGCGACGTCAAGGTGGTCTGCGAGCAACTCTTCGCGAGCGGCGTGCTGACGGTGCCGCGACGGACCAATTTCGTGCGGGTCTACGACCTCACCGACCGGGTTCTGCCCCCGGACGTCGCGGCGCGGCGCATCCCCGAGGACGACGCGGTGCGCCGTCTCGTCGACCACTCGGCCGCCGCGATGGGCATCGCGACCGCGACCGACCTGCGCGACTACTACCGGCTCTCCGCGGCGCAGACCGCCGCTGCCCTCACCGACCTCGTCGACGAGGGACGCGTCGTGCCGACGACGGTCGCCGGATGGAAGGACCCGGCCTACCTGCACGCCGATGCCCGCCGGCCCCGCGCCGTCGACACGGCCGCGTTGCTCTGCCCGTTCGACCCGCTCGTCTTCGGCCGGGCCCGCACCGAGCGCGTCTTCGACTTCCACTACCGGATCGAGATCTACACGCCCGAAGCGCAGCGACGCTACGGCTACTACGTCTTCCCGTTCCTGCTGAACGACGAGCTGGTCGCGCGCGTCGACCTGCGGGTGGACCGTGCCGCCGGGGTCCTGACCGTGCCGGGGGCGTTCACCGAGGACTCGGTCGACGCGCGGGGTCGCCGCGCCGAGGTCGCGGCCGCCCTGGCGGGCTCGGTGCGGGCGATGGCCGCGTGGCTGGACGTCGACGTCGCCGTGGGTGAGCGCGGCGACCTGGCCGCCGACCTGCGGGCCGCCGTCTCCTAGGCTTCCCGGGTGCACACCGCTCCGCTGTCCGTCTCCCTGATCGCGCTCACCGACTTCCAGCGGCCGGACGACGTGCCGTGGGAGACCGACGCGGAGGGCGGCGAGGCGCTGGTCGAATTCGCCGGGCGGGCCTGCTACCAGAGTTGGGACAAGCCGAACCCGCGCACCGCCACCAACGCCGGATATCTGCGCCACCTTCTCGCGGTGGGCAACTTCTCCGTGCTCGAACACGCGACCGCGAGCTTCTACGTCACGGGCATCTCCCGCTCCTGCAGTCACGAGCTCATCCGGCACCGGCACTTCTCGTTCTCGCAGTTGTCCCAGAGATCGGTCAGCGAACGCGACGCGCGCATGGTCGTCCCGCCGGCCATCGACGCCGACGAGACCCTCCGCGACCTCTTCCGCGAGGCGACGGACGAGTCCCGGGCGGCCTACGACCGCCTGCTGACCGCCCTCGAGGCCGCCGCCGGGCCGGACGCTCCCGCCGTCGTCGCCGGCAAGCAGGCCCGCCAGGCCGCGCGGTCGGTCCTGCCCAACGCCGTCGAGACGCGGCTCGTGGTGACCGGCAACTTCCGCTCGTGGCGCCACTTCGTCACCATGCGCGCGACCGAGCACGCCGATCTGGAAATCCGCCGACTCGCCGTGGCCTGCCTGCGACGACTCGCAGAGGTGGCGCCCGCCGTCTTCGGCGACTTCGAGATCCGCACGCTCCCGGACGGAACCGAGGTGGCGCGCTCGTCGTACCCGGGGGAGTGAGCGACGGATCCACCCCTGACGGCGGGTAATCTTCCGGACCATGATCACCGGTGACCCCACCACGCATGTGGGAATTGTGCGCCCCGACCACGCGACCGCCACCGTGGGCCCGAAGTCGCCGTTCGGCACGGTGTCCGTCGCCATGGTGACGCCGTTCACCTCCGCCGGGGCACTCGACGTCGACGCCGCGGTGTCGCTGGCCGCGCACCTGGTCGACTCCGGCTGCGACGGCCTCGTCGTCTCCGGCACCACCGGTGAATCGCCCACCACCACGGACCGCGAGAAGGCGGACCTGCTCCGCGCCGTCGTCGACGCCGTGGGCGACCGCGCCCGCGTCGTCGCGGGCGCCGGCACCAACGACACCGCCCACAGCGTCGAGTTGGCGCGCACCGCCGCGGCGGCGGGCGCCCACGGTCTGCTGGTCGTCACCCCGTACTACTCCCGGCCGCCCCAGGCGGGCCTGCTCGCGCACTTCGCGACGGTCGCCGACGCGACGGACCTGCCCGTGATGCTCTACGACATCCCGCCGCGCTCGGTGGTGCCCATCGAGAGCGACACGCTCCGGCGCCTCGCGGACCACCCCAACATCGTGGCCGTCAAGGACGCCAAGGGCGACCTGGCCTCCGGCGCCGAGATCATCGCCGAGACCGGCCTGCAGTACTTCTCGGGTGACGACCCGTTGAATCTCCCGTGGCTCAGTGTCGGAGCCGTCGGGTTCGTCAGTGTCATCGGCCATCTCGTGCCCGGACCGCTGCGTGAGCTGCACGCCGCCTGGTCCGCCGGCGACGTGGCCACCGCGCAGCGGATAAACGTCCGACTGCTCCCCATCGTCCGATCGGTCGCGCGTCTCGGCGGCGTCACGGCATCGAAGGCCGGGCTTCGCCTGGTCGGTATCGACGTCGGTGACCCGCGCCTGCCGCAGGTCGCGCCGACCACCGAACAGATCGACGCACTCGCCGTCGATCTCCACCACGCAGGAGTTCTCACATGACCCGACCGCCCCGGCGGCGATCCGCCTCTCGACGCGCCGGCCCGCCGGCGCCGCCGACGGCACCCTCCGCATCCCGGCCGGCGGCGTCCGCGCCGCGCGTGCCGCAAAATTCGGCCGCCACGCAGCGGCCGGATTCGCGCGCTGCCGCGACGCAGCGGCCGGATTCGCGAGCTGCCGCGACGCAGCGGCCGGATTCGCGAGCTGCCGCGACGCAGCGGCCGGACACCCGCAGCACGGTCGACCACAGCGGTCGTCTCGGCACCCCGCCCAAGGCCCCGAAGAAGGGGTTGCGCGTCGTCGCTCTCGGCGGCATCGGCGAGATCGGCCGCAACATGACGGTGTTCGAGCACCAGGGCAAGTTGCTCATCGTCGACTGCGGCGTGCTGTTCCCCGAGGACCAGCAGCCCGGCGTCGACCTGATCCTTCCGGACTTCCGCCACATCGAGAACCGGATGGACGACGTGGTCGCCCTGGTGCTCACCCACGGGCACGAGGACCACATCGGCGCCGTGCCGTTCCTGCTGCGCCTGCGCCCCGACATCCCGGTGATCGGCGCGAAGTTCACCCTGGCCCTGCTCGCCGCGAAGTGCCGCGAGCACCGGCAGCGGCCCAACCTCGTGGAGGTCCGCGAGGGCGACTCCACCCAGCACGGCCCGTTCGACCTCGAGTACTTCGCGGTCAACCACTCGATTCCCGACGCGCTGGCCATCGCCATCCGCACCGACGCGGGCGTGGCGCTCCACACCGGTGACATCAAGCTCGACCAGCTGCCGCTCGACGGTCGCCTGACCGACCTCGGCGGCTTCGCCCGCCTCGGCGACGAGGGCGTGGACCTGTTCCTGGTCGACTCCACCAACGCCGAGGTGCCGGGGTTCGTCACCCCCGAGCGCGAGATCGGCGGCGTGCTGGACACGGTCATCGGCAAGGCGAGGAACCGCGTCATCGTCGCGTCGTTCGCCTCGCACGTGCACCGCATCCAGCAGGTCATCGACGTGGCGGCCCGGTACGGCCGCAAGGTGGCGTTCGTGGGTCGCTCGATGGTGCGCAACATGGCGATCGCGCAGGAACTCGGCTACCTCACGGTGCCCGACGGCGTCGAGGTCGACATGGACACCGCCACCAAGCTGCCCGACGACCGGCTCGTCCTCATCTCCACCGGCTCGCAGGGCGAGCCGCTGTCGGCGCTGTCGCGGATGGCGCGCGGCGAGCACCGCCAGATCAACGTGCGTGCCGACGACCTCGTCGTCCTGGCGTCGTCGTTGATCCCCGGCAACGAGAACTCCGTGTTCGCCGTCGTCAACGGGCTAGCCAAGCGCGGCGCCAAGGTCATCACCCAGCAGAGCGCCAAGGTGCACGTCTCCGGCCACGCGTCGGCCGGCGAGTTGCTCTACCTCTACAACGCGGTGCGCCCGACCAACGCCATGCCGGTGCACGGCGAGTGGCGGCACCTGCGGGCCAACGCGGCTCTCGCCGCCGCCACCGGTGTGCCGGAGGAGCGCATCGTTCTCGCGGAGGACGGCGTCGTCGTCGACATGGTCGACGGTCTGGCGAAGGTGGTCGGTCAGGTCCCGGTCGGCCACGTGTACGTCGACGGCCTCTCGGTGGGCGACGTCGGCGACTCGACCCTGTCCGATCGACTGGTACTGGGCGAGGGCGGGTTCATCGCCATCACCATGGCCGTCGACGCCGCCACGGGGCGCTCCGTCGGGACGCCCGAGGTCTCCGGTCGCGGCTTCTCCGACGATCCCGACGCGCTCGGCGAGGCGGCGAAGCTGGTCGAGAGCGAAATGGTGCGCCTCGCGGGCGAGGGCGTCAAGGACACGCACCGCATCGCGCAGGCCGTGCGGCGCGTCGTCGGTCGGTGGGTGGCGGACAAGTACCGTCGTCGCCCGATGATCGTGCCGACGGTGCTCGAGGTGAACACCGACTGACGCAGTCGGGTTGGGTGGGGCTCCGGCGTCCTCTCAGGACGCGAGGAGCCGCCAGAGTCCCACCAACCCGATCGCCACGATGCACAGTCGCAGGGCGGTGGGGGACAGGCGTCGGCCGTACTTCGCGCCGACCACCCCACCGACCAGGGAACTGACGGCGATCAGTCCCGCAGCGGCCCAACTGATCCGATCGAACGCGAGCAGCGTGAAGGACAGCGCGGCGACGATGTTGACCACCAGCGAGAGCAGGTTCTTCGCGGCGTTCATCCGCTGCATGCTCTCCGGGAGCAGGGCGCCCATCACGCCCATCAGCAGAATGCCCTGCGCGGCGGTGAAGTAGCCCCCGTAGACGCCGACGGCGAAGGTGCCGACTATCAGCAGCGCGAACCGTCCCCGGCCGAGGCCGGACTCGGCGCTGCGCTCGGACCGCTGCTGGGCCCACCGCTGGATGCGGGGGCCGGCCAGCACGAGCACCAGCGCCAGGATCAGCAGCACCGGAACGACGGCGGTGAAGGTCTTCTCGGGCAGGTGGCGCAGCAACCAGGCGCCCAGGATTCCGCCGAGGAGCGACCCGGGCAACTGCCACTTCAGCCGTCCCCACTGGCCCTTCAGTTCCTCGCGGTAGCCCCAGGTACCGGAGGCCGATCCCGCGACGAGGCCGATGGCGTTGCTCATGGTCGCGGTCACCGGGGGGTAGCCGAACGCGATGAGGGTGGGGAAGGTGACCAGCGTTCCGGACCCCACGATGGCGTTGATCGCGCCGGCCGCGAAGCCCGCGAGCAGGATCAGGACGATTTCGGTGACCGGCACGACTGGGACGCTACGACACGGCTAGATTCGTCTCGCATGAGCCTTGCCCACGACGAACGCCTCCGCCTGGTCGACACCATGAGCTCGGCCGGCCCCGACGCCCCGACCCTGTGCGGGGAGTGGACGGTGCGCGATCTCGCCGCCCATCTCGTCGTCCGCGAACGGCGCCCCGATGCGTCCGTCGGGATCCTGCTCCCGCCCCTGGCCGGCTACACGCAGTCGGTGCAGGACGGCGTCGCGCGGCGGCCGTTCGACCGGTTGCTCGCCGACGTGCGGTCGGGTCCGCCGATCTGGTCGCCGTTCAAGCTGCTCGACGCCGTGGCGAACATCGGCGAGATGTTCGTCCATCACGAGGACGTACGGCGCGGGCGCGGTGTCGTCGAGCCCCGCGACCTCGATCGCGGTCTCGAGAAGGCGCTCTGGGGTCTCGGCGGCCTGATGGGACGCAAGGCGTACCGGTCGTCCCCGGTGACCGTGGTGTGGGAGGCGCCGGAGTTCGGGACGCGGTCCTTCGGGTCCGGTTCCCGGCGTGTCGTCCTGCGGGGACCGGCGTCGGAGTTGGCGCTGCACGCCTTCGGGCGCGACGCCGTCGCGCTGGAGTTCGACGGGGACGAGGCCGACGTCGCCGCGGTGAAGGCGCTCGACCGGTCGTTCTGACGGCGTGGTGCTCGTGTTGCGGATGGTCCTCGTGAGGTTCGACCGACTAACCTGAGCGGTATGGCAGGCAAGGCGAGTACGCGCGCGTCCCGATCCGGTACGACCGGATCGTCCCGGTCGACCGCCGCGCGCGGCGGGTCGGGCGGCCGCACCGTCACCACCCCCCGCAAGCCGACCGCTCCCCGGAAGACCGCCGGGTCGAGCAAGGCCGCCGGATCGAGCAGGGCGGCGGCTTCACGCAAGCCCGCCGCGTCCCGTGGCGGGACGGGCCGCGCACCCGCCCGCAGGACCACGTCCGGCCCGTCGGCCGGTGGCAATGCCGTCCGCGCCGTCGGCCGCGGTATCGCGTCGGGGTGGGCCCTCGCCGCGAGAGGTGTCGGCGCGACCACCCGCACCGTCGGTCGGGCCGGCGACATCGAGCACGGTCACCGGCGCGACGGACTCGCGCTGGGCGCGCTGGCGATCAGCGTCGTCGTCGCGGCCGGGCTGTGGTTCTCCGCCGGCGGCCCGGTGGGGGAGTGGATCGAGATCGGGCTCCGCGCGATGGTCGGCAGCGCGGCCATGGTGTTGCCGCTGCTCGGCGTCGCGCTCGCCGTCGCGCTCATGCGGACCGAACCGAAGCCCGACGACCGCCCGCGGGTGGTCCTCGGCTCGCTGCTCGTCGGTCTCCCCGTGCTGGGCCTGTGGCATCTGGGCGCGGGCTCGCCGACCGACGCGGACGGTCGCGCCACGGGTGGCGGCGTCCTGGGATTCGTCGTCGGTGGTCCTCTGGCCGGCGGTGTGACCGTGTGGTTGGCGGTTCCGTTGCTCCTGCTCGCCATCCTGTTCGGCGTTCTGCTGCTCACCGGGACGACGGTGCGCGACGTCCCGGATCGGCTGCGGTCGCTCTTCGGCACCGCCAGCGGCGGCGACGAGTACGACGACTACACGGCCGACGGTTACCACGACGCCTACGGGACCGACTACGCCGACGGTGACGACCTCGACCCGTACGCCGCGGAGCCCGGGTACGGCGATCCGCTCGACGTCGCGCTCATGCGGACCGAACCGAAGCCCGACGACCGCCCGCGGGTGGTCCTCGGCTCGCTGCTCGTCGGTCTCCCCGTGCTGGGCCTGTGG